>NZ_JBBOYN010000004.1:0-3252 GCF_038008165.1 Paenibacillus sp. FSL L8-0644 | reverse complement strand
GCGGCCGCGTTCCACCGGCTGTTTGAGGAACAGGCGGAGCGCACGCCGGAAGAGGCGGCCGTCGTGTACGAGAACGACCGGCTGACGTATGCGGAGCTGAACGAGCGGGCGAACCGCTTGGCGGCTACGCTGCGCGCAAACGGCATCGGCCGGGAGACGATCGTCGGCATTCTCGCCGAGCGTTCGGTGGCCGTGCTGGTGGCCGTGCTGGCCGTCTGGAAAGCGGGCGGGGCGTATGTGCCGCTCGACCCGGATTATCCGGCGGAGCGCGTGCGGTTCATGCTCGAAGACAGCGGAGCGAAGGTGCTGCTGACGCAAACGGCGCTGCGAGAGCGTGCTGAAGCCTGGCTTGACGAAGAGGAGCTGGCGCTGGCGGCGGTGCTGTACCTGGACGACGAAGCGTCGTACAGCGAGGAGCGGGCGAATGCGCCGATTGGCTCGGGCATAGTCTCCGGCAAGCTGACGGATACTGTGGACGACGGCGATGAGAGCCATCAGAATGTTGGCACCGACAGCTTCCATGAAGCCCGTCCGGAGGATCTGGCGTACGTGATCTATACGTCGGGAACGACGGGCAAGCCGAAGGGCGTGATGATCGAGCACCGCAGCCTGGTGAACACGGCGGCGGGCTACCAGCGGGAATACCGGTTGGATCAGTTCCCGGTGCGGCTGCTGCAGTTCGCAAGCTTCTCGTTCGACGTGTTCGTGGGAGATATCGCGCGGACGCTGTACAACGGAGGCACGATGGTGATTGTGCCGAAGGACGACCGGATCGATCCGTCTCGTCTGCACCACTGGATGGAGCGGGAACGGGTCACCATCTTCGAATCGACGCCGGCGCTGATCGTGCCGTTCCTGGAGTACGTGCACGAGCAGCAACTGGATATGAGCTGGATGGAGCTGTTGATCACGAGCTCGGACAGCTGCAGTGTGGCGGATTACCGGATCTTGCAGGAACGCTTCGGCTCGTTGTTCCGGATCATCAATGCTTACGGCGTGACGGAAGCGGCGATCGACTCCAGCTTCTACGACGAGGAATTGGCGAAGCTGCCGCAGACAGGCCATGTGCCGATCGGCAGAGCGTGGCTGAATGCGAAATTCTACATCGTGGATGCGCACCTGAATCCGGTGCCGGTCGGGGTGCTGGGCGAGCTGGTTATCGGCGGAGTCGGAGTGGCGCGCGGGTACTTGAACCGTCCGGGGCTGACAGAAGAGAAGTTCGTAGACAGCCCGTTCGCCGCGGGCGAGCGGTTGTACCGCACGGGAGACTTGGCGCGGTGGATGGAGGACGGCAACGTGGACTTCATCGGCCGGATCGACAACCAGGCGAAAATTCGGGGGTACCGGATCGAGACGGGCGAGATCGAGTCGCAGCTGCTGCGGGTGGAAGGCGTGCGCGAAGCGGTGGTGCTGGTTCGAAGTGACGCGAACGGGCAGAAGGCGCTATGCGCGTATTACACACCGGATACCGGAGCGGAGCTGGCAGTGAACGATCTGCGCGGCGCGCTGGCGCAGGAGCTGCCGGGCTACATGATCCCGTCGTACTTCGTGGAGATGGAGCGCCTGCCTCTGACGCCGAACGGAAAAATTGACCGGAAGGCGCTGCCGGCGCCGGAAGGGGAAGCGGGAAGCGGAACGGAGTACGTCGCACCGCGCAATGAGCTGGAAACAAAGCTGGCGGCGATTTGGCAGGAGGTGCTGGGGCTTGCGAAGGAGATTGGCGTTCACGACAACTTCTTCGACATCGGTGGTCACTCCCTGCGGGCGACGACGCTGGTCAGCAAGATTCATAAAGAATTGAGCGTGGATCTGCCGCTGCGCGACGTGTTCCGCCATTCCACCATTGAGAGCATGGCCGCCGCCATTTCCCGGCTGGATGAGCAGACATTCGTTGCCATTCCGGTGGCGGATGACCGAGAGGTGTACCCGCAATCTTTTGCTCAAAAACGTCTCTTTATCCTGAATCAACTGGAAGGCGCGGAGCTTAGCTACAACATGCCGGAAGCGATGCTGCTGGAGGGGGCTTTGGACCGGGCAAGGTTCGAAGAAGCGTTCCGTAAGCTCGTGGCGCGGCATGAAACGCTGCGCACCGGGTTCGAAATGGTGGATGGCGAAGCATCGCAGCGGATTTACCAGGACGTGAATTTTGCCGTGGAGTTCTATCGAGTGGATGAGCAAGAGGCCGAAGAGATGGTTCGCCGTTTCGTCCGTCCGTTTGACTTGGCGAAGCCTCCGCTGCTGAGGGTAGGCCTTGTCGAGCTGGCTCCGGAACGTCATATTCTAATGTACGACATGCATCATATTATTTCCGATGGCGTCTCGATGGAAATCTTTGTTGAAGAATTCGTCCGCTTGTACGGCGGCGAGCAATTGGAGCCTCTGCGCATTCAGTACAAAGACTACACCGTTTGGCAGCATTCGCAGGAGCAGAAAGAACGGCTTCAGCGTCAGGAGGCGTACTGGCTGGACATGTTCCAAGGCGAGCTGCCGGTGCTGGAAATGCCGGCCGACTATCCGCGTCCGGCCGTGCAGAGCTACGAAGGCCAAACGCTGGAGTTTTCCTTCGACGCTTCGAAAACCGACGGCCTGAAGCAGCTGGCCTCGGAAACGGGCACGACGCTGTTTATGGTGCTGCTTGCGGCGTATAACGTCCTTCTGCATAAATATTCAGGTCAGGAAGACGTGATCGTCGGTACGCCGATTGCCGGAAGGAATCATGGAGATGTGCAGCCGTTGATCGGGATTTTCTTAAACACGCTGGCTATCCGCAGTTATCCGGCTTCGGAAAAGACATTCCTGTCATACCTGAACGAAGTCAAAGAAACGACCCTCCATGCCTTCGAGCATCAAAACTATCCGTTCGAAGAATTGGTGGACAAGGTGCAAGTCACCCGTGATTTAAGCCGCAATCCGCTCTTCGACACGCTGTTTACGATGCAGAATACGGAAAACGAGGAATTTGAGCTGGAAGGGCTTCGCCTGATTCCTTATCCGAGCGTATTAGATACCGCGAAGTTTGATATCAGCTTGGATGTGGGCGAGGAGAACGGCGGCTTGGATTACAGCTTCGAATATGCGACGGCTCTCTACAAAAGGGAGACGATCGAACGGCTGGCGAAACATTACGAGCAGCTGCTCGAAACGATCGTAAGCCGTCCAGATGCGAAGATTGCCGAGCTGGACTTGCTGACGGCAGAGGAAAAAGAACAAATTATCGGCGCGTTCAACCCGGCGCAGCCGGAAGCGGCTCCT
>NZ_JBBOYN010000003.1:0-7959 GCF_038008165.1 Paenibacillus sp. FSL L8-0644 | reverse complement strand
ACTTGCAGCCGTACCTTCTCATCTACAATCTCGTCTATGCGGTTCGACAGCGCAGCTACTGCAGAAATTAAATCATCTACCTTAGCGTTAAGCATAGCGACTTCTGTACTGCTATCTGGCGTAGCGACCAGGGACACAGAATCGCTATTGTAAACCCTTGAATACCTCTCTACCGTTGCATTTACCGCGCTCTCATATTCTGCTCCCCGAGCTAAAAGATCCAATAAAGCCTTAAACGCAATAATGTCGTGATCTGTAAAGGCTCGATGGTCTTTATCATCCTTAGTAAACACATAGCCAGCATTTTCAAGACTTCTTGCATACTTGTTGACTGTAGAGCGACCTATATCCAATAATTTTGCGACTTGAACTGTACTATATATGAAATTCAATGGTGTGCTATTCACGTTCAATCACCTCGCTATTTATCTTCTATAGAATCACCGAAAACCCTTGTCTTATCAGCTACTTTAGTCGCTTTTATGAATCGCCGTCACTTCGCTCCGGTTCCGTGACTCTCACCTCGATCATCGTGGACAACGAAAACCACGTTGACCACAATGCCTCGGTTCGAATCACGGCGGTGTGAACCACCTACAAGGCCACCACCACTCTCCAACGCTTCGCTATCTTTCAAGCTAAAAAAGAACTTGACTGCGAGGATCTTAATCGGCACGCTGGCATGGTTTGTCAGGAAATGCGCATAGATTATCACCTACTGTGCAGCCATAAAAAAACAAAAACATGGCTGCACTAGTAAGCGATAATGTCACGCCGTGTACGGCTGTCGAGGGTTCCTCTCATCCATGCCCGATTACGGTTATACCGTCAGTGCCTTTTCACTCGTAAAGCCAATCCTACGAGCGCGCAACGCGCATGTGCACCGATCACCATTCCTTGCGGAATCCTGGCTACCTCCAGACCGATTATCAGCGTCCTCCCAATCTCTGGCTGGCTCCCGCCTGGGCATGGGTAGGCGTTGAATGGAGTTGACGCTGATTCTCTGCTTCGGCTCAGCTTACCGTACCCGTATTTTTACGTGCTGGGCAGCTAGGCACGTTTGGCGTTCAAAACCCGATTACCTAAAAAAGACAATAGGAAATCAAGCCCTCGAACATCATTTTTTCAAAAAAAATGGTTCGAGCGCCGAAACATATGAGATTTTTATGTATGATCAAACACCGCGCCACTGCTGGCACTATGCTGAATCAGCAAACCAAAAAAGCCCCTGATCCGCACATCTCACGGATCAGGGGCTTCAACATATTATCTCAAAAACTTATTGAATCTACTGGCAAAACACAGTACAATGAACCTAATCGTTCAACGATTCAAATAAGTATACAAGTCATGTTTTCGCGTCCTGTTTCGCCGATGTACAAGATCGGTAGACAGCAGCCTAGGGTTTGGCGACCCAAAGTTGCCGTGAAACTGGCTTTAAAGCTTTTCTAGGAAAAGCTTACCACGAGTCTAGCAAAACATGCTAGACTTTTTTCATTTGCCTACTAACTCCCTATTTCACATACTAAATCTTTTGCACTTAGAGCCTTTTGAGTACCTATCCATTTTAATCCTTCTATTGTCTATTCTAAGAGGTTTTATATTCACTCCTTTACTTAAGTGAGCAAAACAACATATAATCCATCCTGCGGCTTCTGAGAGCGTCTGACGACCAAGAAAATAGACAACCAACAGAAGTTGGCCTGATCATTAACTATAAGGAGGTTCACCCCATGAAATATTCAAATAAAGATCAAGCAGCCAACGTGCAGCATTGTCCTGAGGACCAGATCCAGCCGGCCAGTAACGAACAGGTAATGCCGATCGCACAGAAAGGCATAGACAAATATAGACGGACCCTGGATAAGCTCGCCAAGAATTAGGGTATTCCCCCTCTTAGATCGTGTATTCTTTGGTTCCCGTTTTTAGTTCCCGATTATGGTTCCCAAGAAAAAGAAGATGGCTCTTTTTAAAAAAAACGCATGGTTGAGCCATTCATAGAAAAAGTGGTGTCCCCCTTTTTCGTGGGAACCATAATCGGGAACTATAAAAAAGACTTGGGCGTATACGCCCAAGTCTTTTTTATAGCCCTTTACTTACTTAACTTTAACAGAAACCCACTGGTATACGAATTAGTATACTAATAGGGATACTATTGGGTACGTTATTTGGGATTCGATCTGGTATGGTCAATTCGCCCCATGAATATTTTTATTTCATGCTATTTATCCCGTTAATTGTGATCTTCACTAATTCAGACGCACAAAATTGAATTTTAAGACCTGTTTCGGAACTTGACCTTACTTAAGTACCAAAAAGGGTAAAACAGCGATTAAAAATCCATCAGGGATTTCTGGTGGCTTTTTGGTGTGAATGTTGGAACGAAAGATCAAAAGAAGTCCTCTGTAAGATCCAATTTTCTATTACAGACATCGCAATGAACATGAATAATCGTACCAAGACCTGTTGGAATAAACGTATAGGAAAGCTTGGCTCCTGCTACATCAACCGGCTTACAAGAATCCCATTCCTTGATCTTCTTTTCCATTTCAGCAGTAATTTCAAATTTCATTGTCACTTCTCCTAATTCGTTTTTGATTTAATTTATAGTACAGAATGCGCTTGATGTCATATTAGTTTCGTTTTTTTTGCTATCCCTCATAAATCTTGATCACATCGATCCGTTCATGGCCAACTTCTCGGCTCACAATTGATGCTGCGTTATCTCGGCTGTATCCCTTCTCTATTTCCTGCTGCATACGCTCCTGTACATAGCTGTACCGCAAGCCATGAAAAGTAAGGCTCCGTGAACTTCCATCCCGTTTATCGATTCGCTGTTCCACGCCTTGCGTGGTCTGCACCTTATCCCGATGATGTTGTACAAACTTCTCCATCCGGTTCACTACCTGGTGCGTTTTTTCTCCAGCAGCGATGAAAAGCCGGTTACCGCGTTCAGTATACCGCAGCCGACGCTCGAAAATGATCCTCCCTGCCGCGCTTAATGGAACTTCTCGGTGCTTTCCGTTCTTGGCCTCCCCCTTCACCTGGTACACGCCTGTACGCAGCGCATGTTCAGCTTGTGCGCGGCTGACTGCCGCAGCTTCGGTCACACGCAGACCCATCGTGCGGGCCAGCGTCAGGCAATCCGCTACATTTTCCTGCTGCAGCTCCTTTGCGATCTGGATCATGCCCTGGTACTCTTCTTCCGTCCAGGCTCGATTGCCGTTGACCTGTGGCGTTTTTGTCAGCTCTATACCGTGCTGCTTCTGCAGCTCCTTATTATCGGACAGCACGTAACGCGGCTGCTGAATCTGATCATGCAGGTACCGCAGCGCAGTAAGATCATTCTTGATCGTCTTGGCCGAGCTACCGGCACGCTGCCGAGATTGGACAAACGCCACGATGTGCTTGTCACTCAAGTTACGTATGTTTTGCATTTTGAAACTGGACGCGCAAAACCGTACAAACATCAAGCAACTATCCTTATAACGATCCCTCGTAGCGTAGCTGCCTTGTCGTGTATGTTTAAAGATTTTTTCTACTTGAACTTCTACAGTCGTTTTCCCCATCCGGGTATCCTCCTTTTTAAAGACCTGTGAAGACCGAGGAACTTGTTCCGAGTGTCTGAACAGGTTTCGCGCGCAGCGCGTAAGCACACATTGCGAAGCAATGTATAAGTGCGCCCTTACGGGAATCTGCAGCTCCACCTGCAGACAGATTTCACCCAGTGGCAAAAGCTTCTGTCTTCGCCGTTTCCTCGTAAACGAGGAAACGGAAAAACGAATCTAACCCGTTGTGGCTGTGAAGCTCGTGGTTTGCGCTGCGCGTCTTTCTCTCTGCTATTTCTAATGAAATAGCAGAGAGAAAGACGCGCATTCGAGCCATAAAGTTTGGCTAATGCTGACCCATCATATTTGGCTGTGTGCTATGAGTAATGTTTGTTGGAGTGCTGCCCTAACGGGTGAATGCTTCGCATTCGACTCCCAGCGATCCAGCGACTAACAGCTTGCCGTAACGCGGCCGATCCTTCGGATCAGATCACTTTCGTGCCGATTGAAAAACTACAATCAACGCCCGGCGATGCGCTAATTCGTGCTCCACTTTTTCAACCATCATAGTCGCAAGCGACTTTGTGGTGGAGCTATGGTCTTGGTCATAAATTATATGGTCAATCAAAAAAGCCGGTTGGCCACTTCAACAGTCATACCTAAACAAAAAACAGGATTCATTTTTCTAAAACTTCCACAATTTTCTCTTAGCAACTGCAGTCACACTTAATGACTGGTTTGCTGTAGAGAACAACACCCTAATCTGTATATTAAAAAAGCCGATTATAGTGGCATAAAATGCCTTCTACAATCGGCTGTAAGCAATAAAAAAAGCCCTTTTGAACATGCCTAAATAGGGCATGCAAAAATAGACTTGTGCTTAATTCAGTAAAATCCTGTTCTTCGCGCTGATCCCAAGGTCGGCAAAGAAAATAAAGTACCTGTGACTTCCCAATCTGGTAATTCGGTAGCTTTTCGTTCTCCAAATAATAATTCATGCAGCTCTCTAGTAGAGCTGATCCTATTCTCCGTTAGCGCATGCCACAGAGACAATTAATAGATTTTTTCGTATTGTTATCATTGTAGATATATCCAAACAAATTAGCAAGTTTTTCCGGACAAGCCAATCAGAATAGCAAATAAGTTGCTCCTGCAGACGCGTTGCATGAGCTACTTATTTCTGGCGAGCCAATCTTCCGGTCATAAAGGCAGTCCGCTGCGTCCAGGTACTCTTTTTGGAACAAGTCCTCAGCCATTTCAAACAGTACCTGGATGTAGATAGGAGTATCTAACAACAGACTTACAACTCTTTTTATACAATCCAACCGGCCAAGCTCCACACAACGATATAGAAATGGGCTTATTTTTCGCCAATTCAGTAATTTCAAAGTGAAAAGTGAGTTGATAAATGAAATAAAGAAAGCTTCAGGCCGGATGAAAAGGGCCTGAAGCTTTCAGCACATGATCACTTACTCTTTTTCTTGAAGAGTAAATTTGTAATTGATCCCAGTACACAACTAGCTAGAAGAGCAATTAGTAATATCTTAATTATGGCCATATACATAGCTTCTGATGAGTCGATGATATTCAGAACTAATCCTAGCGACACAACTAAAAAGATAATGATATAGTCTTTTTTTCTAACTTTATTGCCCATAAAATGAAATCACCTCTCTTTTTGTAAATAACCCATTGAAAATACTTCCAACTTAGAATGTCTATTATAAATATATACATTCATTTACCTATGGTAATATTTTTACATAAATACATTTTTTTAAATTTCTTGATATGATAAAAATATAGTATAGGGTTATGGTAATTTTTTTGATACTAATGGTATATTATGTGCATATGATTTATAAGGAGGACTTTATGAAAATACAAAAAAAATACGCCCTAAGTTTCATAATAATTTTTATAGTAATAGTCGTTGCAGGAGTCATTTTTACATCTAAAACGACTATATCTTTTAAAGAAGCAGCTTTGGGGCAAGTAAATTTAGAAGAAATTGACACAATTGAAATTATTAAATCAGATGATAATTCTGCAAATGAAAAAAAAATAACTCTGTCAGACCCTAAAGCAATTAATCAAATAATAAATGTATTTTCACAATTACAGCTAAAAAAATCCAATTCAGGTACTCATTCATCTGACTCGTACTGGATCACTATAAAATCAAAACAAGAAAGGAAACTTGGATTAACCATATTGGGAGAAAAAAATTTGGTAGTTTATAAATACAATTCGACCGCCCCTAAAAATAGCTTTGTTTCTTATGAGATTATTAGTGGGTATAATGGAAATATAATACCCAATTTTTTCGAATAAATTTGGATTTGGGGAAAAAATAACCGCTTGTCTTAGTTAAAGACAAGCGGTTATTTTTTCTATAACTATTACTATTACATAAGCATCCATCCACCACTGGTGGAATGTACTCGCGTCACTACACCTTTACCGGTAATGAATCTGATTCCCTGTGTTTCGTATTCAATAAATGGGAATTTAACATCAATTAAATCATATCTCCCTTGATTGTCCTCCAAAAAGTCTTGAAGATACCCCATTTCCCAGTAACCAGTAATAACCAAATTTTTGAGGGCTTCTTTTTCACTAGGAATCATACCCACTAGGAGAGAGGCTATGCCTGCTGCCAAACTAGGTGCAGTATATTTAAAAAATACAGCTCCCAAGATAGAAAGCGAAGTACTTAATGCGGTGGCCAAAGCATTAGTATTCTGCTCTACAAGCCCCTTATCATAAACATTTCGTTGTGCTCTTTGCAGTTGTCTGACCTGATCCAAATTCAAAACAAGATTAGCTGTGTATTCTCTTGTAAATGCCATAATTAATTATCTCCTTTTAATTAAAGTTTTTTTGTCTAATCAGACTTGAGAGCTGCGCGCTTTATTTGCTTCTCGTTATATAGGGAAAAAAAAGAGGCATTTTTACAACTCATTCATACTTTTTTTATTTAAAAAGTTTCTATTCCAGCTCGTTTAACTGAATATACTCTAAAAATTCAACGATAATCTGGGAAATGGCATCTTCCTGTGGCAAGTGAATAAATTTACTTACATGCAAAATATCATTTTTAAAGAGATCAATGAGCTGTAGCATAGCTTGGCTATCCTTTTCCTGAACTATGTTTATTAATCTTAAAAGTTCACTGTCTGAGATAATTTCTGGAGCATTTTCTTCTTCCATTTGCTCACCGCCTGTTGACTAATGTGTAATTGCTGAGCTACTTGAGATTCAGTTAAATCTTCAATGTAAAGCTTATAAATAATAGATCTCCCTTGAGGCGGCAAGGAGTTCAAAAGTTGTTGTATCAAAATTTTATTTTCAGTCAATACGGTAGAAGCAAACATATTGGGCTTAATTTCAAAAAAGGAAAGCTCACTACTCCTCATTTTTTTAGCTCGGTATTGTATCCTCCACCCAATACGATAAATTTCAGTCCGGCACCTTTCGTAAGCTGTCACTTGTTTTTTCAAAATACAATCACCCTCTCTGTAAAAGCTTGTATTCTCTGTATATGTATAGGGAAAAAGTAAGGATGTTTTCACAACCACGAGAACTAATGTTCCCATAATATTGTACTATTTTTTTAGTTTGGTTGTGCAATAAGGTAGGAGATTTCCCTAATTTTATAAAATATTTAGGAAAGGGGATGTGCAATTATGCAGGTTGCGGATATGATCACACTTGTCACTAATGTCGGGTTTCCAGTCACGCTTTGCTTTATTTTGATACGCTATGTACTAGGAACAATAGGTGAAAAGTTAGATCAACTAGATGCATCTTTAAAGCAACTATCACAAGCTATCGAATCTATTAGGCGTACAGAAAAAGGCGGATAATAATAGTTTTTATCCCATCTTGTGCCAAAAATCCGAACGATCCTCCAGACATATGTTCAAAATCCTGAATTTTGTGCACATGTCCAGCCCTCCGATCCGCAAAAACGGCCGTTTTTGGTCTTCAGCGCCGATTAGCCTGCCGTGGAACAATACAAAAAAGCAGAGATTTGGCCATCTGGCCGATCTCTGCTTTTCTCGCGATTGCTCCGTTTTTCGCCCCTGTCCATTTCCGAAAATAGAGCTATTCTGGATGATTTATTGGAGGATCATCTTCTTTTGAAAAATCTATCGTACAGCACTAAAGCGACGAGAATGGTAAACACCTGAATCAAAAACTGTGGCACTAAGATTAAAAAGTCCAAGTAAATTCCCCTTTCATCTATCAGAACAACCCAAAGAATCGTTTGCGTCGGCCGTGCAACTCAAGCCGTGAAACAGCCCCGGCAATTTCTGTGAGCTGCTGATCCGCACGATCTTGAGCTTGACGCACTTCCTCCAGCACACCATTTACCTGGTCACCGATCCCGGAAGCCGCAGCTGCG
>NZ_JBBOYN010000002.1:265000-295000 GCF_038008165.1 Paenibacillus sp. FSL L8-0644 | reverse complement strand
TCCGGGGATGTCCGAATGGGGAAACCCGGCTGTCTTCATCGACAGTCACTTTCTGCTGAATACATAGGCAGAATAGAGGCAGACCAGGGGAACTGAAACATCTAAGTACCCTGAGGAAGAGAAAACAATAGTGATTCCGTCAGTAGCGGCGAGCGAACGCGGATTAGCCCAAACCAAGGAGCTTGCTCCTTGGGGTTGTGGGACGTCTCACATGGAGTTACAAAGGAACCGGTTAGATGAAGAGGTCTGGAAAGGCCCGCCAGAGAAGGTAAAAGCCCTGTAGTTCAAAACTTGTTCTCTCCGAGACGGATCCCGAGTAGTGCGGGGCACGTGAAACCCCGTATGAATCCGGCAGGACCATCTGCCAAGGCTAAATACTCCCTGGCGACCGATAGTGAAGCAGTACCGTGAGGGAAAGGTGAAAAGCACCCCGGAAGGGGAGTGAAATAGATCCTGAAACCGTGTGCTTACAAGAAGTCAGAGCCCTATGATATTTTCCTTTGGAAAAATCACGGGTGATGGCGTGCCTTTTGTAGAATGAACCGGCGAGTTACGTTCCCATGCAAGGTTAAGGTGAAGAGCTGAAGCCGCAGCGAAAGCGAGTCTGAATAGGGCGAATTGAGTACGTGGACGTAGACCCGAAACCGGGTGATCTACCCCTGTCCAGGGTGAAGGTGCGGTAACACGCACTGGAGGCCCGAACCCACGCATGTTGAAAAATGCGGGGATGAGGTGGGGGTAGCGGAGAAATTCCAATCGAACCCGGAGATAGCTGGTTCTCCCCGAAATAGCTTTAGGGCTAGCCTCGGAAAGAAGAATCGTGGAGGTAGAGCACTGATTGGGTGCGGGGCCCGCAAGGGTTACCAAGCTCAGTCAAACTCCGAATGCCATAGATTTAGTTCCGGGAGTCAGACAGTGAGTGCTAAGATCCATTGTCGAAAGGGAAACAGCCCAGACCATCAGCTAAGGTCCCCAAGTGTGTGTTAAGTGGGAAAGGATGTGGAGTTGCACAGACAACCAGGATGTTGGCTTAGAAGCAGCCACCATTGAAAGAGTGCGTAATAGCTCACTGGTCGAGTGACTCTGCGCCGAAAATGTAACGGGGCTAAACACACCACCGAAGCTATGGCTTGATGCTTGCATCAGGGGTAGGGGAGCGTTGAATGCGGGTTGAAGGTGTACCGTAAGGAGCGCTGGACTGCATTCAAGTGAGAATGCCGGTATGAGTAACGAAAAGATCTGTGAGAATCAGATCCGCCGAAAGCCTAAGGGTTCCTGAGGAAGGTTCGTCCGCTCAGGGTAAGTCGGGACCTAAGGCGAGGCCGATAGGCGTAGTCGAAGGACAACAGGTCGAAATTCCTGTACCACCGTAATCCGTTATGAGCGATGGGGTGACGCAGTAGGGTAGTGACGCGGACGGATGGATGTCCGTCTAAGCAGTGAGGCTGGTGTGTAGGCAAATCCGCACATCGTAAGGCTGGGCTGTGATGGGGAGCGAAAATTATAGTAGCGAAGGTCATGATCTCAGACTGCCAAGAAAAGCCTCTAGCCAGGAGAAGGTGCCCGTACCGCAAACCGACACAGGTAGGCGAGAAGAGAATTCTAAGGCGCGCGGAAGAACTCTCGTTAAGGAACTCGGCAAAATGACCCCGTAACTTCGGGAGAAGGGGTGCCTCGGTAGGGTGAATAGCCCGAGGGGGCCGCAGTGAAAAGGCCCAAGCGACTGTTTAGCAAAAACACAGGTCTGTGCGAAGCCGCAAGGCGAAGTATACGGGCTGACGCCTGCCCGGTGCTGGAAGGTTAAGGGGAGTGGTAAGCTCGCAAGAGCGAAGCTATGAACCGAAGCCCCAGTAAACGGCGGCCGTAACTATAACGGTCCTAAGGTAGCGAAATTCCTTGTCAGGTAAATTCTGACCCGCACGAATGGCGTAACGACTTGGGCGCTGTCTCAACGAGAGATCCGGTGAAATTTTAATACCTGTGAAGATGCAGGTTACCCGCGACAAGACGGAAAGACCCCATGGAGCTTTACTGCAGCTTGATATTGAATTTGGGTACGATCTGTACAGGATAGGTGGGAGCCGTCGAACTTTGAGCGCCAGCTTGAAGGGAGGCATCCTTGGGATACCACCCTGATCGTATCTAGGTTCTAACTTGGTACCGTAAACCGGTGCGAGGACAGTGTCAGGTGGGCAGTTTGACTGGGGCGGTCGCCTCCTAAAGAGTAACGGAGGCGCCCCAAGGTTCCCTCAGAATGGTTGGAAATCATTCGAAGAGTGCAAAGGCAGAAGGGAGCTTGACTGCGAGACCTACAAGTCGAGCAGGGACGAAAGTCGGGCTTAGTGATCCGGTGGTACCGCATGGAAGGGCCATCGCTCAACGGATAAAAGCTACCCTGGGGATAACAGGCTTATCTCCCCCAAGAGTCCACATCGACGGGGAGGTTTGGCACCTCGATGTCGGCTCATCGCATCCTGGGGCTGAAGTAGGTCCCAAGGGTTGGGCTGTTCGCCCATTAAAGCGGTACGCGAGCTGGGTTCAGAACGTCGTGAGACAGTTCGGTCCCTATCTGTCGTGGGCGTAGGAAATTTGAGAGGAGCTGTCCTTAGTACGAGAGGACCGGGATGGACGTACCGCTGGTGTACCAGTTGTTCCGCCAGGAGCACCGCTGGGTAGCTATGTACGGAAGGGATAAGCGCTGAAAGCATCTAAGCGTGAAGCCCCCCTCAAGATGAGATTTCCCAGTATGTAAGACCCCTTGAAGACGACGAGGTAGATAGGTTGGGGGTGGAAGTGCAGTAATGCATGGAGCTGACCAATACTAATCGGTCGAGGGCTTATCCTAAGAATAAAACGCAAATGAGTTTCGGATCCAGTTTTCAGGGTGTAACCTTGAAGGTATGTACAAGTGACATACGACAAGCGCATGGCTATTCATTCACACGATATGTGGTGAACCGAATAACCGTACGGAAGAATTTGCGTAGCAAATTCATGTTTGGTGGCGATAGCGGAGGGGTTCCACACGTACCCATCCCGAACACGACCGTTAAGCCCTCCAGCGCCGATGGTACTTGGACTGCAGGGTCCTGGGAGAGTAGGACGTCGCCAAGCACGATAAAAGAGAGCACAGCCATAATGGGCTGTGCTCTCTTTTATCTTTTCGGAATTAGATATTTAAACAGTTTAATGAAAGGATATGGAAACTAAGAAGGAATAACATAGAAGTAACCTAGTCCTGACGAAGAGTAGGGTGACGTAGTTCTTACATTGAAATAACAAAAATGGAACATGTATAAAAATGCCTTGGTCATACCCTGCTGGATTAATGAACTCGTATCCCGTTTCTAAAGCTGTAGGGAATGTTCGCCATACAGACGCAAGTTTAATTGAAGAAATTCCTCTGAACTCAAAGTGAACTGTTAGCCTAAAGAGTGCTATTATATGTATGAGCATGGATATGTATTACGTCCATATCAAATAAAAGTAAGAATAGCAGAATACTGGATTATTATGCTTGTTCCTAAAGATATGTATCTGAAAGGTTTTAAGACATTTATTTTATGGGTGCTAACAAGGACAAAGTGAGAAATCAGCTTGCTAAAGCGACGATAAGTGAAGTATCTTTTATGAGGAGCACCTTTGTAACTTAATTTTTCATTATAAAATTCGTCATAAAAAGCGTGGCATCAGGTTGCATTTTAGAACTTTTGATCTTCTTCATTTACTTTGCATACATAAAATGAAAACTGGGTCTTCATATCGTGGAAAAAAAGGGTTTCCAAAATTAAGACAAGGAACACTGACTTTAGAAATGCTGAAAAAAGCCAACTTAGGCGGATATGAGAGAACCATTTATCGTATATGACATTTCCCATTTCTTCATAAATTACTACATCAACCTAGCTTTATTATTTTTAATCCTCAGTTAGCCCAAAGCATGATTGATGCTGAGTTTATGTTGTATAACATTTTTAGTGGCAGATACATTCATTTGGGTATAAAGAAAGAAGATAATTCGGACTTTTACGTTCCTGTTACTTTTTTGGAGCGTAAACCCCCTTATCAAGGAATGACTGTTGTTAAAATTGATGACATAGATATTGATTTTACCTGAACATTCAGATAACTTAGTGCAGATGAACAGTATGTGACCTACGAAGCGTACGAAATGATCCGGCAGTTGGGACTCCAGTGGCCTGTCACTCAGGCAGACGTTGCTCTCATTCGGGAGAACATTAAACACAATGATTGCTATTGCTATGTGCTGGAAATTAACGGGGTCATTCAGGCTACTGTTAGCCATTCGAAAAATAAGCCCTTGATTATATAATCGACTTGCCGTTTGTGATGTGGTTCGCTGTAGACCCGGCTGCACAGGCCAAGGGTACGGGAGAAAACGAATTGAGTAGAACACACGATTATTCGTGATCAGTTGGGTGCCCCTGCGGTGACACTGGCGACAGCGGAGAAGCATCCATATCTGCTATCCATGTACGAGCGTTGGGAATATGAACGTATCTCGATCACCAAGAACGGACGAAGCCGATTTGTTCGCCGAAAGGGGGTTGGATAAAGCCACGAACTTTCATGAAAAGGACATGCGCAGCTTCGTTTGGAACGACTGCAACGCATTACAATTTGGTTTGTCAAGCACCAGATATAACACAAAATCTGTTTCTTGCACTTACTACACAGAAATTTTACAAAAATTCATTAGAAATTACAAACAATGCCTGATTTTTAGACAAAAGAGGGCATTGTTTGTGTGTATAATATACTTATATATTATATCGACATACTTTAATTTACTTTTATATTTATATTGAAACAAAATCATTCATATATCGCATTTTTTCCTTATTAAAGGAATTTAAAAAAGATATTGACATTTTTCGAGTCCATATCTATTATATAAATAAAATATTTCTCATTTAATACTTAACATCGAAAAACATCCTGTATGACCTCAACAATTTCTCATCACATTCATCTATGATACTGAATTTTAGGTTCCAAGCCTGGAATTCCAGTATACCTCAAGTTTTTTTACACTTCCAAGTCTACTCACACATCTGACTTTTGATCTCAATCACACCACGAATGGAAACTCCATAACCAACTCATTTTTACATGTCGATTACTGTTTTTTGACAATCGGTTTTGTTGCTTTTTGCTACATCTATCTCTACAGCTATTGTCTTCATACATATGTACATTAACACCTGAATCGTAAAAACATTTTTGCTTTGCCACATCTTTGTGGGGAGGAAAGGGGTTTGGTATGAATCGCATGGCTTTGGTTTTTCCAGGACAAGGTTCTCAGTATGTAGGAATGGGAGCGGCATGGCATAGCGATTTTAATGAAGCGGATCGTTTGTTTGAAGAGGCTGCTGATATTTTGGGATATGATCTGAAAGCTTTATGCATGGCAGGTCCGATGACCCAGCTATCCAGAACATTCTATACTCAGCCCGCACTTCTCACGATCAGTGTCATTGCATTCCGGCGTTATATGCATGAAATCGGAATTATCCCTGAATTTTCAGCAGGTCATAGCCTGGGTGAATATTCAGCTCTGGTAAGTAGCGGTGTTCTATCCTTTAGCGACGCTTTACGACTGGTTCAAAAGCGAGGACGCATCATGGAAGAAGCCGCAGAGGCCGGTCTGGGCAGCATGATTGCCATTCGCGGAGCTGAGCCAGGCGCTGTGGAAGAATTCTGTCGTCTGCACTCCCCAATCGATCAGCCTGCTGTTATTGCTTGTTACAATTCGCCTAATCAGTATGTCATCTCTGGTCATCATACATCGATAGCTATGGTAGCTGACAAGTTAGAACAGCGGGGGGCTCAAATTACTCGCTTGCAGGTCAGCGGCCCTTTTCATAGTCCGCTTATGCAGCATGCTGCGGACAGGCTGACCATCGAGCTGCAAAAATACACTTTCCATGAAGCGCAGTGGCCCGTGATCTCCAATGTGACCGCTCTGCCATACCCCGATGTTGACAGCATCCGTCAAGGATTGATTTTGCAAATGACTCACCCGGTTCGATGGATTCAGACCATGCAGTATATGGAGAATCATGGCGTAAAACAAGGCATCGAGTTAGGTCCACGAACGGTGCTGAAAAATTTGGCGAAGGAAATAAACACTACCATTGAATTGCTGTCCGTGGATAGAGAATTGGATCGCGTTGAACTGGAACGCCGCTTCTCAATCCGTGATTGGGTTGCTCGTTCCCTTTCATTGGCGGTATCTACCCCCAATGCCAATTGGAATGAAGATGATTATCGAAAGGGTGTTATTTTACCTGTTCGAAGACTGGAAGAATTACTTCGAAGCTCTGAATCAGGGAGCGGTTCACCTCCTGCTTTTGAGCAAAGACAGGAGATTTTGGAGTGTATTCGCCTGGTGTTGCAAACCAAACAGGTCTCCGAAGGAGAGCAGAAAGTAATGCTAGAGCAATTGAGGAGGGATCAGGATGGAACAGTTTCAAACTTTAATTGAAATCATTCAAGACCGTGCAAGCCGGGATGAGAACGGAATCACCTTTATTTCTGGTGATAAACAAGAGGAATACGTATCCTACTGTAAACTTCTGGAGCAAGCATCACAGGTACTTTATGAATTACAGGAAAAAGGGATACAACCTGGCGATGAGCTGATCATGCAGATCGACGACAATCATACCTTTGTAAATGTATTTTGGGGTTGCCTACTCGGTGGAATCGTTCCTGTTCCTATAAGCATAGGGAATAATGATGAGCATAAAATGAAATTGTTTAAAATCTGGAATACACTTTCCCACCCTTATATGATTGCAGATGACAAGGTATTGGAACAGTTAGAAAAATACTCGCACCAGCACGAACTGCTGGATTCCTTTGAGCCCGTTAAAAAAGCGACTTTTTCAAGCCATATATTCGATTATTCCAATCAGAGTAAAGGTGTTGCCCATATACCCAAACCGGAGGATTTAGCTTTTATCCAATTTTCCTCAGGTTCTACAGGTGATCCCAAAGGAGTCATGCTGACGCATGAAAATTTGGTTTACAATATTCGGGATGTCGCAAATCAAACGGGCATGAGCTCCAAGGATGCTTATTTGGGCTGGATGCCGCTTACGCATGACCTGGGATTGATCGCATTTCATTTAACCTGCGTGATCGCTAATGCCAAGCAGTTGATTATGCCAACGGCACTTTTTATCAGACGCCCGTCTTTATGGCTAAAAAAAGTATCGGAGCATAAGGTGACTCAAATATGCTCTCCCAATTTTGGATATAAATTTTTTCTCGATCAGTATAAACCCGAAACAGCAGCTAACTGGGATTTGTCAAGTGTCCGTATGATCTTAAATGGAGCGGAGCCCGTATCTGTGGAGCTTTGTGATGTGTTTATGGATGCAATGAGTGTTCACGGTTTGAATAAAAATGCGATGTTTCCTGTCTACGGATTGGCAGAGGCGAGTGTGGGAGTTTCCTCTCCACCTCTGGACAAAAGCACCTTTATACCCATTCATTTGAACCGGCAGCAGTTACACGTGGGTGAACCCATAGAAGAAGTGGACAAGTCCGACAAGCGGTGTCTTACTTTTGTGGATTTGGGGTATCCGTTGGCCAGTACCTCTGTCCGCATTTGCGATGAAAAAAATCAGGTGCTTGAAGATGGGGTGATTGGACACACACAGATCCGCGGCAAAAATGTGACATCCGGATACTATAACAATCCAGAGGCTACCGCGAAGGTCAAAACAGAGGATGGCTGGCTTATCACTGGCGATTTAGGGTTTATGCGGAACGGTCGCCTGACTATTACTGGTAGAGCCAAGGATATCATTTTCGTGAACGGACAGAATGTCTACCCGCATGACATCGAGAGGATTGCCGAGGAACTGGATGGTGTGGATCTCGGAAAAGTAGCCGTGTGCGGTGTACATGATACGCAAACGAGGCAGGATCGTATTATTGCCTTTGTGATGCACACGAAAAAGATAGAGCATTTTGTACCGCTTGTCCAAAAGCTGAAAAGTCATCTAAATTACCGGGGAGGTTGGCATATTCAGGATGTGGTTCCGATCCGGCGTATTCCTAAAACAACCAGTGGAAAGGTTCAGCGCTTCAAATTAGCCCAGAGTTATGAGCAGGGCGAATTTGATGAAATATTGACAGCACTGGCCGAGGCTACTCGAGTCATGCAAGCAGCTGAGCGTGTAGTCTTACCTCAAGGAGAGATAGAACAGAAGCTGATTGGAATCTGCCAGGATATTTTAAATGTAAAGTCGATCGGGACGGACGACAGCTACTTTGATATCGGAGTGACTTCCTTGCAGCTCGTTCAAATTGTGGACCTGTTGGAGGATCAATTAGGGATTCATATTGAGGTGACGGACTTCTTTTCCTATCCGACCATCGCCAAGCTTGCTGCATATATCTCTAGTCAGGGCATGAGCAGCGACCCGGCTGCAACAGCACAGTCCGAGACCAAGGAGGAAGCAAATGTCCGGGATATCGCCATCATCGGCATGTCAGGCAAGTTTCCTCAAGCGGAAACATTAGAGCAGTTTTGGGCGAATGTGGCATCAGGGGCTGACAATATCGGCCCGTACAGCGATGAAAGAAGAAAAGATGCCGAAGATTTCATTTCCCGTTTGAATACGGAAGGACGGAATATGCAAATTGCAGAAGGCGGCTATCTGGATGAAGTAGACAAGTTCGATTACTCCTTCTTTAAGCTGACTCCACGGGAAGCCTCACTCATGGACCCGAATCAACGGTTATTTCTACAAACAGCCTGGAGCACGATTGAGGATGCGGGGTATGGGGGTAAGCAACTGGCAGGCCGAAAGGTCGGCGTGTATGTCGGCTTCTCCAAAACCAGCTTCGAATACGAGCGTTTGTTGTCTGAGGTGGAACCGGGAGCGCTGCCGAACTTTGCCATTGGTAATTTATCATCCATTATTTCCAGCAGGATTGCATATTTGCTCGATCTAAAAGGTCCGGCGCTAACCATTGATACAGCATGCTCTTCATCCCTCGTGGCAGTGCATTTGGCCTGCAAGTCCATCCTTAGCGGAGACTGCGACATGGCCTTGGCAGGAGGAGTGAAAACGATTTTACTGCCGCTGAAAGCGGGCATTGGCATGGAATCCTCCGATGATCGAGCACGCGCCTTCGACGACCAGTCGGACGGAACGGGCTGGGGTGAAGGAGTTGGAGCCGTTTTACTGAAGCCGCTGCGCAAAGCGGAACAAGACGGTGACAACATTTTAGCCGTGATCAAGGGAAGTGCCATCAATCAGGACGGCAGCACGATTGGTATTTCCGCGCCGAATGCCCTCGCTCAGGCAGAAGTGATTTCGCAGGCGTGGCGTGATGCACGGATTGATCCTGAAACGATAAGTTATATCGAAGCACATGGCACCGGCACCAAGCTGGGTGATCCGGTTGAGATTGACGGCATTACCAAGGCTTTCCGCAAGCATACACAGCGTAAGCAGTTTGTGGCGATCAGCACGGTCAAAACGAATATCGGTCATTTATACGAAGCCGCCGGGATTGCGGGCTTGATCAAATCCGTATTGTCCATGAAGCACCAACGGATTGCGCCGCTCGTTCATTTTCGCACACCAAACCAAAAGATCCATTTTGAGGAATCCCCGGTATATGCCAATACGAGGCTTAGGGAATGGAAGACGGACGGTTTCCCCAGAAGAAGCGGCCTGAGTTCCTTTGGATTCAGCGGGACAAACTGCCATGTGGTGCTGGAGGAATATATAGCGAGGGCAGAATCAGACCAAGCCTCAACGGACAGCAATAATAGATCATCACCACTGCTGCTGACCCTGTCAGCGCGGAGTGAATCCGCTTTGCACGAGCTGGTCGGGCGGTACGCAGAACGGTTCGGATGTGCGGAAGAACTCGTGATGCAGGAGGTATGCTATACGGCTAACACAGGCAGAAGTCACCTGAATCACCGGATTGCTGTTACTGCCGCAGGGGCGGATGCGTTGAAGGCGAAGGTGCTTCAGTTACACGAACAAGGTAGAGTCGTCGAAGGTGTATACACCGGGAAAGCGGATAGCACAGGTGGCGCAGAGATGGTCACTGGAAGCTTGGACACGTTGCAATCACTGGAGCAACTGGCTGCCAAGTATGTGCAAGGAGCGCAGATCGATTGGAATGCCCTCTATGCAGGTAAGCACTATAAAAAGGTTTCTCTGCCTACGTATCCATTCGAACGGAAAAGATGCTGGATTAACGTACCCGAACAGGTTCGAACGGAACAGAAGGTACCAGTTCATGAAAACTCAAAAGCAAAGGAGTCTGGAATTATGGGGAACGAGTATTCAGCGCCAGCATCTACTACCGATCAGCACAAATCATCTATTCTTCAAAAGTTAGCGAAAATGATCGGTAACGTGTCCCAACTCAGTCTGGAGGAACTGGAGCCACAAACACATTTTCTGGAGCTTGGGCTGGATTCCATTAATTTGTCCCAGGTTCGCCACAGTATCAAGGATACCTTCGGACTGGACATTCCAATGAACGAATTTTTCGAATCGTTGACCACGCTGGAGCTGTTGGCCAGCTACGTAGCCGAGCGGGTCAGCATTTTCACTTCTGCTGAAACCCCGGTTCAATCTGTGGAAAATCGTCCAGAAACAACTCTGAATCAGGTTGATCACGCAGCTTTCCCGCTAACCCAACCGTCTCATGAATCCGCTGTTCCGGCTGCGGCATCCGTTTATGCCATAGACACGGCTGGACAAACACGGGCTCAAAGCTTTCCAATCGCTACAGCTCCTGCGGCTGTAGAGCGAATTTTGGAGCAACAGCTACATCTGATGTCACAGCAGCTCGATGTTCTCCGGCATCAGCCATCTGCATCCGTAATAGCTTCCGAGCCATTTAACCCGGAAACGGGCGTTTTGCTACCGGCAAGTAGTGAAAGTGCGCAGATCATCCGTACCGAATCCAAGCAGAAAGTCGCGGCTGCATTAGCACCAGCACCATCCGTAAAGGCTGTTTTCAAGCAGACAGGCAATGAAGTCAAGCCGTATACGCCTTATAAAAAGCTGGATGTTAAAGCACGTGAATTGCTTTCGCTCCGTCAGGAACAACACCTGCAAGAACTGATTGAACGCTACACGGCCCGTACGGGTAGCACCAAACAGTACACCCAGCAGTATCGCTCCGTATACGCCAATAACCGCAATGTGGCTGGTTTCCGGCCTGTTTTGAAGGAAATGGTGTATCAAATTGTATCCCAACGCGCCGATGGTTCAAAAATTTGGGATCTGGACGGCAATGAATATGTCGACTTGACGATGGGCTTTGGTGTGAATCTGTTCGGACACAATCCAGCCTTTATTCGTGAAGAAATTGAAGAAGAGCTGAAGAACGGCATGTGTGTCGGCCCCATGTCCAACATGGCCGGACAGGTCGCCGAGCGAATATGCAAGATGACCGGCGTGGAACGGATTGCCCTGTATAATTCCGGCACGGAAGCCGTCATGGTCGCGCTCCGTTTGGCACGTGCTGCCACTGGACGAGCTAAAGTCGTCATTTTTGCTGGCTCGTATCACGGTACATTCGACGGGGTGCTGGCACTGGGGAGCGCGGGTGATGACAAGGAGCATTCGACACCTCTAGCTCCAGGTATCTTGCAGCATATGGTGGACGATGTCGTCGTGCTTCATTATGGGGCGGACGATTCTCTGGATTATATCCGCACCCATGCGCATGAACTGGCCGCGGTTATCGTGGAGCCGGTACAAAGCCGCCGACCAGATTTTCAGCCTAAAGCCTTTTTGCAGGAAATTCGCCAGATAACGGAGCAGTCGGGTACTGCCTTCATTTTTGATGAAGTCATCACAGGCTTCCGGATTCAGCCCGGAGGAGCCCAAGCGTGGTTTGGGGTACAAGCCGACCTCGTGACCTACGGTAAAATCATTGGCGGCGGGCTGCCCATCGGCATCGTAGCCGGAAAAGCCGCCTTTATGAACGGGATCGACGGAGGCACGTGGAGCTTCGGGGATGATTCCTATCCGCAGCATGAGCAGCAGCGAACCTTTGTGGCAGGAACCTTCTGCCATCATCCGCTGGCAATGGCTGCATCCTTAGCGGTGCTGGATCATTTGGAGAAGCATGGCGAGCAACTGCAAAATCGCTTGAACAGCCGCACCTCGGCGTTAGCAGCGGAGCTGAACAGCTATTTCACTGACGAACGCGTACCTATGAAGGTCGTTCACTTTGGCTCCCTATTCCGCTTCGTGCTCAAAGGCGATCTGGAGCTGTTCTTCTATCACATGCTGGACAAAGGCATCTATATCTGGGAGGGACGAAACTGCTTCTTGTCCACGGCCCATACCGAGGAAGATATTGCGCGAATCGTACAAGCGGTCAAGGATAGCGTGAACGAGCTGCGTAAAGGGGGATTTTTACCGGACCCGCCCCCGAATGGAAACGGCCCGGGGCCGGGAAAGCAACCTGTACCTGTAACCGTACCTCCAGAGGCTGAAGCAGCAGAAACTGTTATTGCGTTAACTCCAGAGCAAAAGCAGCTTTGGTTCGCTTCTGTTTCAGATCGAAGTGACTCTCAATCTTTACACGAAACCGCCTTGTTGCGGTTTCGTGGTCCACTTCAGCAGCAGGCGTTCAACCAAGCTATCCAGACCATTGTAAACCGTCATGAAGCCTTACATATCTTTATGAGCGGCGATGGGGAAACTCAGGTGTTCGCTCCTGTGGTGAAAGCGGAAATCCCGCTTCATGATTTTACCAGTTATCACCCAGATGAACAGGAACAACATATCCGGGCATGGATGATCAAGGACAGTGAAACCCCATTTGCCATGACGCCAGACGAGCCATTATTCCGGATTCATCTGCTGAAAATATCGAATGAAGAGCATCTGGGTGTTTTTACGTTTCATCATTTTATCGCTGATGGCTGGTCAATCAGTGTATTCATTCAGGAACTGGAACACATCTATTCTGCGCTAGTTCGACATGCTGCCTACAACCTTCCCGATCCAGTACCTTTTCGGAATTACGTTGTTTGGCAGCAGGATCAATTGAAAGCAGGGAAAAAAGAGGCCCTTGCTTTTTGGTCGGCAGTGCTAGAAAAGCAGCAGCCTGTCCTCCATTTGCCATCTCCGGTGAGGGGAATACAGATTCCGTCTTCCAGAGGAAGCAGACATACCGTAATGCTCGAAGCGCCGCTCGTTAAACAATTGAGATCCGCCAGCATAAAGCTAGGCAGCAGTCTTTTTATAACGCTGCTATCCGCCTTTCAGATTTTTCTACATCGGCTGACAGGGCAGCAGGAAGTAACGGTGGGGGTTCCCACCGCAGGACAATCCCATATGGACGCCTTCTCTCTGATCGGCAACTGTGTCAACTTGCTTCCGATGATCAGCGAAGTGCGTCCTGATGCTACTTTTACGGAGCATGTCCAAACAGTCAAAAAGCGCATGAATGAACTGGATAGCTTCCAAAAGTACAGCTTTGCCGGACTTGCTCAGCTGGGGCTGAGGCATTTGCCAGTCATTAACGCTGTATTCAATATGGATCGACCGATTCCGCGTTTTCAATTCCATGAACTGGAAGTAGAACTCATTGAGAATGAGGTATCATTCAGCAAATACGAGTTGTTTTTGAACGTGACAGAGGCGCAGCAACAATTACGTCTTGATTTCGACTACAATTCGGATCTTTTTCAGCCAAACATTATCGAAGCCTGGTCAGGATATTTCCTGAATCTGCTGTATTCCATTGTAGAGGAAGAAGGGGCCCGCGTTTCCGCGCTGACTTTACTCCGTGCGTCGGAGAACGAACAACTTCGAACTGCATGGGCAGCAAATACCGACGCCAACGGAAACTATCTTTGCGTCCTCGATGCCTACAAGCATTTGGCACCTGTTGGGACAGCAGGGGAGGTGTATCAAGCCTCAGGAGCAGGCCTGTTGGGAACGACCCGAGAATGGGCTTACGTAGAAAACGATGGCAAGCTGCGACATATTGGCAATTTGAATCGGACTATCCACATTCGCGGACATCGGGTTAATTTGGGGCAGTTGGAGAAACACCTGCTGCAAACTTTCCGATTGGAGTCCTGCGTCATTACATCGCAAACGGACGAAGCTGGAAAAGTCTCATATATAACCGCCTATGTGGTCGCAAACGCATCGAAGCCATGGGAAGAAGACGCACTGAAAAAGGCTGCAATCGAAATTCTTCCAGATTATACGCAGCCCCGTTTTTGGATTCCTATGGATCATATTCCTCTTCTGCCGGATGGTCAGCCTGATCTACAGGCTTTGCCAGAGCCGGGACAAGCAAGTGTATTGACTAAAACAGACACCGCTCCTGAGAACCACAGCGTAGAAGATCAACTCGTGAACATTTGGATGGACGTTCTGAATGTAACAGATATCAGCGATGACGATAACTTTTTTCAACTGGGTGGTGATTCACTAAAAGCGACGGTCATTCTGTCGAGAGTCAATAAGGAATTGGGTGTACACATTCCACTCAGCCACATTTTTGAGCTGCAAACGATTGCTGAGCTGGCTACATATATTGCGGGTGGAACAAAGAAGAACTACGAACCGATTGTATCTGTGAAATCGCAAGCCTTCTATCCGGTATCTTCTTCCCAAAAGAGAATGTACGTGCTGGATCAGCTGGGAGGTGGAAAGGCCTATCATGTACCCGGTCAGCTTTTCATAGAGGGAGATCTGGAGGTTCCCCGCTTCATTGAAGCCGTTAGGGAAGTTATTTTGCGTCATGAATCCTTTCGGACGTATTTCGATCTGGAAGACGGGGAAGTGGTACAAAAAGTTCGGGACACGATTCCATTCGACATTCCATATACCCGTATTTCCAAGGAAGAAGCAAAACAGGCTCGGACCTTGTTTGTTCAGCCTTTTCATCTGGGAACAGCTCCTTTATTCCGCGCCGAACTGTACGAATTTATCGAAGGTGGCTTCAATCTGCTAGTGGATATGCATCACATCGTGTCCGATGGTTTCTCCATGGCCGTGCTGCTAGATGAAATCATTCAACGGTATCAGGGCAGACAGCTTGCGAACATTCAGCTTCATTACAAAGACTTTGTTGCTTGGCAGAAGCAGCAGATCACTGACGACGCATTGCAAGCGCATGAATCATATTGGCTCCAGACCTTGAAGGGCGAGCTTCCTGTACTAAATATGCCTACGGACTTTTCGCGTCCACAAGCACAAAGCTTTGAAGGTGACAGCTTGACCGTCACCTTGGAATCCAAACTTACTAACACACTCTACAAATTGGCCCAAGATACCGAATCTACGATCTTTATGATACTTTTGTCGGCTTATAATATCCTGCTGGGCAAATATACTGGCCAAGAGGACATTATCGTGGGTACACCTGTTGCCGGAAGACGGCATGTGGATACGCAAGCGATGATTGGCATGTTCGTCAATACGCTGGTTCTTCGCAATCAGCCGCGATCTTCTTTAACGTTCCAATCCTTTTTGCAGGAGGTTAAGCAAAACTCGCTGCTGGCACTGGAGCATCAAGAATACCCGTTTGATGAGCTTGTAGACAGGCTGGAACTGGTGCGCGACCTAAGTCGAAACCCGGTGTTCGATACGATGTTCAGTTTGCAAAATGTCGGCACAGATGTTTTGGAAACAGGAGGCATTCGTTTTAAACCGGAAGAATTCAACGCGGGTATATCCAAGGTGGATTTTTCATTGCATGTGACCGAGGAAAAAGAATGTTTGTCCTTCACTTTGGAGTATGGCACAAAGCTGTTTAAACCGGAGACCATCCGACGGATGGGAGAGCATTTTGTGCGAATTTTGGAAACGGTGACGCAGGATGTCGGGGTGCGGTTGGCCGATATTACGATCGTATCTGATGAAGAGAAGCAATTACTGCTAACCGAATTTAATCATACCGTCGTACCTTTCCCGCACTATGAGACAGTTCACGGGCAGTTTGAAAAGCAGGTCGTACAGACGCCGGGTCATATAGCATTGGTGTTCGGAAATCAGCGTCTGACCTACCGGGACTTGAACGAACGTGCTAACTCACTGGCACGGATACTTCAAGCGCATGGTGTAGGACCCGATAAGCTAGTCGGCCTGATGGTGCAGCGTTCGGCGGAAATGATTATCGGTCTGCTCGCCGTGCTAAAAGCGGGTGGCGCTTATGTGCCTATCGATCCTGAATATCCGTCAGCCCGTATTGAGTATATGCTGAGTGACAGTGAGGCTGCCGTGCTCCTGACCAGTCGCGATCTGGTAGGAGAACACCATTACAGCGCCAACACCCTGTTTATCGAAGATGAGGAAGTATATCAAGGAGAAAGGACCAATCTGGAAGCCACTGCTCAGCCGGAGCATCTGGCTTACGTCATCTATACTTCTGGCTCAACCGGAAATCCGAAAGGAGTTATGCTCCAGCATCGCTCGGTGCTGAATTTTATTACAGGAATGCGTGAAGTGATCGACTTTGCAGCGAACAAAACGATTTTATCGCTAACCACTATTTCGTTCGATATTTTCGTTTTGGAAGCGATTCTGCCGCTGCTAGGCGGAATGACCGTCGTGCTAGGCGACCGCCATCATCAGGTCGATCCTCAGGCACTTGGCGAACTGATTACTGCACATCATATTGACATGCTGCAAATGACGCCATCGCGGCTGCACATGCTGCTGAGTCATGAGGAAGGCTCCCGTGCGCTGCAAGGTGTACAGGAAATTATGGTTGGGGGAGAAGCGCTTCCACCCAGGCTGCTGGAGGCATTGCAGAAATTGAATGGCCCCCGTATTTATAACATGTACGGACCTACGGAAACGACGGTTTGGTCGGCAGTGCAGGAACTTACCCATGCCAATCAGATTGACATTGGACGCCCCATTGCGAATACGCAAATTTACGTCATGGATGCGCAGGACAGATTACAGCCAATCGGTATACCGGGTGAGCTATGCATTGCAGGAGAAGGGCTGGCGCGTGGCTATTGGAACCGCGAGGATTTGACGGCAGAAAAATTTGTGGATAATCCATTTTCAATAGGGACACGAATGTACAGAACGGGTGACCTCGTTCGCTGGAAAGCAGATGGAAATCTGGAGTTTATCGGCCGAATCGACCATCAGGTGAAAGTACGTGGATTCCGGATCGAACTGGGTGAGGTTGAAAATGCTTTGATGAGCCATTCTGCAATTCAAGAGGCTGTCGTCACTGTATATCAAAACAAAGAGCAAGAATCCGTCTTGTGTGCCTACATTGTATTGCATACAGAAGAAACACCAAGCTTAACGGTCATTCATGAACATGCCGCCAAGTTGCTCCCGTATTATTCGGTTCCGTCTTACTTCGTGTTTCTGGATCGGATACCGTTGACACCGAACGGAAAAACCGACCGAAAAGCATTGCCGGAGCCTGAAAAGCTATTCCGACCGGATGTGGCCTATGTAGCGCCGCGAAATGATGTGGAAGAAGCTTTGGCCGCCGTATGGCAAGATGTTTTGGGACGCGATCAGGTGGGCATTCAGGATAACTTTTTTCTGCTCGGAGGCGACTCGATTAAAGCAGTTCAAGTCATCGCACGCATGCGTCTCCACGGGTATTTGCTGGATATCCGACACGTACTGGAGCATCCGTCCATTGAAATCCTGAGCGGCTATGCAGAAACATTGTCCCGTCCGATAGAGCAAGGTCCGATAGATGGAGAAGTACCACTGACACCGATACAACGACATCTACTCGATGGGTTTGAACGGCATCCAGCATCCGAGGCACTTCCTGCCGCAATGTCGGTACTGCTGTTGGCAAAGTCGGGCTTTGACGAGCAGCCATTGCGAGCCGCATTGAAGAAAATCGTAGAGCACCACGATGCTCTGCGCCTTGGCTTATTACAACAGGCTGACGAGTCGGTTACGCAAGCTCACAAAGGACTGCATGAACAGCTAATCACGCTGGAGGTACTGTCGCTTACGGGAACGGAAAGCGAAGCACGCAGCCAGATGGAAGCTGAATGTCAACGGATTCAAAGCAGCCTGCGGCTGTTTGAAGGACCACGAGTTCGGGCAGGGCTTTTCCGTCTGGATAGCGGAGATCATCTTTTCCTTGCTGTAGACCCACTAGTGGCTGACGCCATTTCATGGAATATTTTGCTCGAAGATCTGGCAACAGGCTACGGACAAGCTCTGGATGGGGAAACGATTGTTTTACCGGACAAAACGAACGCTTACCAAACGTGGGCAGAGCATCTTGAGCACTATGCGAATAGTAAAGAGCTGCTCAAGGAGCAGGACTATTGGAACAAGATAGAGTTGTCAGAGTGGAGAACGCTTCCCAAAGACCATGAAGTCATTACGGATTCTGGATCGGAGAGACAAACACATCAGCTCCACCTGCAATTATCAACTGACGAAACCCAGCATCTGATGACACAGGTCAATCATGCCTATAATACCGTGCCGGAGGAAGTACTGCTGTCCGTACTGGGGCAAACAGTGTCCGAATGGTCAGGACAAGAACGGATTGCACTCTACGTGGAGAACCCTGGCCGAGAGCAGGCTGAAACAAATTCGCTGGATATCTCCAGAACGGTAGGACAGTTTACGTCCGTGTATCCAGTTGTACTGGACATCAAATCTGCGGATGATATAGCGCTGTTGCTCAAGCGTGTGAAGGAAACGGTTCGGCAGGTTCCAAATCACGGATTGGGCTACGGTGCATTGAGATATCTGACCGAAGCCAGCAATCCAACGGATTCTAAACGTTTTCGTCATCCGGAAATTGGTTTCCGTTATATAGACTCCCCACACCCGGAATCGGTTTATTTTTCAATATCGCCGCTGCAAGCTGAAATTGGACCAGGTACCAAGGATGTGATTAATGGTTCATCTTATGCTCTTTATATGGATAGCCGGTTGGAGGACGGAAAATTAAGTATCCGTATATCCTATGACAGGAATGCATATGAAGAGCGCACGGTTAAACAACTTTTCTCCCGCTTCGAAACACACCTGTTGAATACCATTCGTCATTGCCTTGATCAGTCCGGTCAGGAACTGACACCAACAGACGTAGGGGCAGATGATCTGGATTTGGAAGAGTTCGAAGAGATGAAGCATTTTTATGAAAGCCTATAAATATTCGATTGAGGGGGAAATCCGATGAGTAAAAGGCTTGAAATCGAAAAAGTGGCCAATTTAACGCCTTTGCAGGAGGGGATGCTCTTTCATACAGTGATGGAGCCGGAATCACAGGCGTACTATGAGCAAGTACGAATGACCATCCGGGGTGAACTGAACCTGGAGGCTCTGCAAAAGAGCTTCGAGACTCTGGTGCAGCGTCACGAAACGCTTCGTTCGAATATTTATCATAAAAGTGCTTCCCGTTCGCGGCTCATCGTGTTTAAGGAGCGAAATCCAACGCTTCGTTATGAGAATCTGACGAATATTCCCGAGGCAGAGCAAGCAGAGGCCATTCGCAGCTACGCAGACGCAGACCGAAACCATCGTTACGATCTGAGCAAGGATTTGCTCATTCGTCTGGCTGTGCTTCAAACCCAAACGAACGCATACACGCTGCTTTTAAGCTTTCATCATATTATTATGGACGGCTGGTGCCTCGGCATCGTTATGGACGAGCTGTTCGCGGCTTATGAAGCACTGAAAGCGGGGAAGCCCGTACAACTGCCGACACCGCAGCCCTATACTGGCTATGCCCGCTGGCTGGATAAGCAGGATAAGGAGGCGGCGAAGGAATACTGGCGGTCCATCCTGAACGACTATGATCAGCCAGCTGTGCTGCCTACCCTACCTGTAGCCCATCCGCTCCAGCCAGATACCGGGTACTTGCTGCATGAGCATAAAATAACACTCACGGATGAAACAACCCGTCAATTACGGACGGTGGCTGAACGCAACGGAACAACCCTTAGCAGTCTGTTTCTGGCTGCATGGGGAGTGGTGCTTGGAGGATACAACCAAAGTGAAGACGTCGTCTTCGGCACCGTTGTTTCCGGTCGACCGCCGGAGCTTGAAGGTGTTGAACAGATGTTGGGACTTTTCATTAACACCATACCGGTACGAATCAAATTGGATGCAGATCTGCCATTCTCAGGTCTGCTTCGCGAAGCGCAGCGCAGCGCGATTCAATCACGGGCATATGACTATTTTTCACTCGCTGAAATACAGTCCCAGTCAGCACTCAAGCAGCAACTCATGGACCATTTTGTTGTATTTGAAAACTACCCGCTGCAGGATATGGTTGGCCGGCCTGATCTAAAGGAACGACTTGGATTCGTCGTGGAGGACGCTCAGCTGTCCGAAGAAACACCTTACCACTTCAACATCGAAGTAGAAGACGGAAAAGCGCTGAGCTTTATGCTGTCCTACAACAACTATGTTTACAGCGATGAAGCGATGACACGGTTAGCTGGGCATTTGGAGCATGTTCTCGTCCAAATTGCACGTACACCAGAACTCCTGCTGGGGAACATTCGTCTGCTGACCGCTACAGAAGAGATGGAACTCACCAATGTATGGAGCGGGCCGATTACCGACTATCCTGCTGGAACGTTTCATGGAATATTTGAGGCGCAGGCAGAACGTATCCCGGAACAGACCGCCGTCATCTACGAAGACACCGCACTTACCTATCATGAGCTGAATGAGAAGGCTAATCTGCTTGCTCAAGCACTGCAAAACCGTGGGGGCAAGCGTGAGCATCTCGTCGCCGTGATGCTTGAGCGTTCAGCAGACATGATTATCGCTGTGTTAGGGATTATGAAGGCGGGAGCTGCCTACGTACCTGTCGATCCGACCTACCCGAAAGAAAGAATTGCTTACATGCTTCAGGACAGCGGAGCTACGATTATGCTCACGCAGTCTTCCTTGACTGAACTATTAGCCGATGTGGATTTTGCGGGGGAAGTGCTGGACTTGCCAGCGTTACTTCAACAGGCTTCACAAGCGGAGCATTCCCATCAACAAGCGCCTATCTACGCACCTATTCATGATCCCGAGGCTTTGGCCTACGTCATTTACACATCGGGAACGACGGGCAACGCCAAAGGCGTGATGATCGAGCATCGCCATTACGTAAATACGGCGTGGGGCTATAGAGAAGCTCACCAGTTAAAAGAGTTTCCCGTCAAGCTCCTTCAGATTGCCAGTATGTCGTTCGATGTCTTTGCCGGTGATCTGGCCAAGACATTCGTGAACGGAGGCACCATGGTCATTTGCCCACAGGATGTGCGCAACGATCCTCCAGCTTTGGCCCAGGTTCTCGAACAGCACGAAATTACGACGTTTGAAGTTCCACCAGCCTTGTTGACGCTGCTTATGGACTATGTATATGAACACGGTACAGATGTCAGCGCCATGAAGCTGCTTACTACAGGCGCGGACAGCTTTGGCGTTGAAAACTATCGGACGCTTTTGAATCGCTTCGGCGATACGATGCGCATCATGAATACCTACGGTGTAACCGAAGCGGCTATTGATTCCAGCTTTTATGAAGAAACAGCTGAACGTTTGCCTCCATCAGGTATCGTCCCGATTGGAAAGGCACTGCCGAATCATAAAGTATATATCGTGGATGAGGCTTTTCGTCCGCTCCCTGTCGGCGTAGCCGGGGAGTTGTGTTTGGGCGGCGCTTCTGTGGCCCGCGGTTATTTGAACCGTCCTGACCTGACGGCGGAGAAATTTGTACCGAATCCTTTTGTAAAGGGAGAGCGTCTGTACCGCACCGGAGATCTGGCACGCTGGCTGCCGGATGGCAACATTGATTTCATCGGTCGGATTGACTTTCAGGTGAAAATTCGTGGCTACCGCATCGAACCTGGTGAAATTGAGTCGGCCTTACTCCAATTGGATGAGGTACGCCAAGCGGTGGTCACGGATAGAACGGATAAAACCGGACAAAAGTATTTGTGCGCCTACGTAGCAGGTACAACCGACAAATCCTTCTTGCGGACAGAGCTTGCCAAGCAGTTGCCAAGCTATATGGTGCCCGCACATATTATCGTGCTGGATCAATTACCTTTGACCCATAACGGTAAAATTGATCGACGTGCGCTTCCAGAACCCGAAGATTTTGTGTTGACCGACGTCGAGTATGAAGCGCCGCAGAGCGAACTGGAGCAAACACTCGCTTCCATCTGGGAGGAAGTCATTGGCGTTAAGCCGATTGGTCTGCGCAACAACTTTTTCGAGCTTGGTGGCGATTCTATCAAAGCGTTGCAAATCGCAGCCCGATTAAACGCGAAGGGCCTCAAAATGGACATGAAGGATTTGTTCCGCCATCCGCAGATTGATTTGATTGCTCCTTATATAAAAAAGGTAATTCGGACCATCCCGCAGGGGGCGGTACAAGGTACAGTGGAGTTGACACCGATCCAATGGGAATTTTTTGAGCATCATCGTATAGAACGTCATCATTACAGTCAGGCTGTCATGCTCCAGAACCCCGAAAGATGGAACGAAACCTGGCTGCGAAGCGCCGTGGACAAGCTGACCATGCACCATGATGCCTTGCGCATTACCTTTGATGAACGTGAAAAAGAACCTGTCGCCTATAACAGAGGCACAGCCGAAGGTGAACACTTTACATTGGAAAGCTACGATTTTTCACATGCTGACCAGCCTGAGGAAGAAATCGCGCAGCTCACTGACGCGTTACAAAGCAGTTTTAATTTGCGTAACGGCCCGCTTGTACGTTTGGCTTTAATTCGGCTGCAGGAATCCGATCATTTGTTAATCGTCATTCATCATCTTGTCGTAGACAGTGTGTCGTGGAGAATCCTGCTGGAAGACTTGGAAACAACCTACCAACAGTTAGCTAACGGTGAAAAGCTACAGTTACCCGCCAAGACCGATTCCTACAAAGAATGGGCAGCACGTTTGTCCAAGTATGCACAAAGCGAGCTGGCGCGTCAGGAAATCAGCTATTGGAATACGGTAGAAGCTCGTGAAATACTTCCGCTGCCAAAAGATCATGAGGTTCCAGATAGCTTGATCCGTGACGTGCGCAAATCCGAAGTGACACTCAGCCGGGAAGAAAGCGAAAACCTGCTAAAACATGCGCACCATGCTTACAATACAGAAACAAATGATATTTTACTGACGGCGCTAGGACTGGCTTACCGGGAATGGAGCGGACATGCTGAAATTGCAGTCCAGGTGGAAAGTCATAGCAGGACGGAATTGATTAAAGACATTGACGTATCACGTACAGTTGGCAGGTTTACGTCCGTGTATCCGTTGGTGGTAAATGTGAGCAAACCCGAAGATTTGGCCCATCAAATCAAGCTGGTTAAGGACAATTTGCGACGCGTACCCAACAAGGGTTTCGGCTATGGCATTTTACGCTACTTGACCGACAGGGAGCAGCAGAATAGGGTAACCTTTTTTTCTGCCAAGCCACCTGAGATAAACTTTAGCTTTGACGGAGAAGCCAGAGAAGGTACGACATGGCGTACCTCGCCACTATCCACGTTTGCCGGTACTGAAATCAACCCTCTGACTAAAAAAGCGCCCAGCTTTGATATTCATGGTGCGGTGGCTGACGAAAGACTCCGCATTGTATTCGAATACAACGCACGTGAATATGAAGCATCGACGGTGGAGCGACTTACAGCCAGCTTTAAGAATCATCTGATCGAACTTATTCGCCATTGCTGTGCCAAGGATACAGCAGAACAAAGCCCGACGGATTTTACATATGGGCAATTGTCTCTGGACCAGTTTGAAAATATTGCAAATCGCTTGTCAAATAAGCTGTTAAACCACCAAGTGAAAATTAAAGATCTCTATCCGCTATCCCCGATGCAGGAGGGAATGCTATTTCATTCCATACTTGATGAAGAGTCAGAGGCTTATTTCGAACAAACGATCATTACCATTCATGAAGCTATGGATACCAACCTAATCAGCCGAAGCTTACAAAAGCTGATTGACCGATATGATATTTTCCGTACGGTATTCATGTATAAGGAGGCGGATCGTCCGCTTCAGGTTGTACTGGGGGAACGATTAGCTGCTCCTGTCCATACCCAAGATGTGCGTAGTTTACCGGATGCGGAAAAGCACAGACGACTTCAAGCCATTTTACAGGAAGAGCGGCAGAGAGGTTTTGATCTGGAAAAGGAGGTTCTCATCCGGTTAGCGCTTGTACAGTGGGATGAGGACACCTCAAAGCTCATCTGGATCTCTCATCATATTATTATGGACGGCTGGTGTCTGAGGGTGGTAGCCAAAGATTTTTTTGATATTTACACATCGCTTCGGGACGATACTCCTTTAAAATTAGAGCCTGTCCAGCCATTTAGCAGCTTTATTCAGTGGTTGGAAAGACAAAATAAAGAGGAAGCAGCAGCATACTGGAAACAATATGTGGCTGATTTTGAAAATGAAACTGTCGTGCCCGGCTATACTCAATCCGTCGATCCTTCATTTCAGGTAGAGCAACTCATATGCACATGGGGAGAGCAGCTGACCCAAGGCATGGAACAAATCGCCAAGCAAAACCGTGTCACCGTCAGCACCTTATTTCAAACCGTTTGGGGCTTATTACTACAAACGTACAACAACAGTAAGGACGTCATTTTCGGGTCTGTTGTGTCGGGCAGACCTGATGAAATCCCCGGTATTGAAAATATGGTCGGATTATTCATTAATACCATACCCGTACGTATTAAAAGCTCCGCTGAACTGCGGTTTTCCGACTTGCTTACGTCTATACAGGATTCCTTAATGGAGTCCAATCGGTATTCCTATTTTTCCTTGGCTGATATTCAAGCCCATAGTGTACTAAAACAAAACCTGATCCAGCATATTGTCGCCTTTGAAAACTTTCCCGTTTCGGAAGAACTTACTGGATTAGAAAAAAAAACCAAAGCACTCCGTGTTGGTGAAGTAGAGGATATTGAACAGACGAATTATGATTTGAATGTAATCGTCATGCCTGGGCGCGAGCTGGAAATCAAATTTAGCTATAACGCGCTGACGTATAACAAAAATGCGATCAAACAATTGGCTGCTCACCTCATCCAAATGATGGAGCAAGTTATTCAAAACCCAAATATCCGGGTTTCGGAGATTGATCTATTGACAGCGGAGGAAAAACAGCAGCTCTTATTTGATTTTAACGATACACGGAGACCGTATCCATCGGACCACACCATACATCACGTATTTGAAGAACAGGCTGAGAAAACACCGGATGCAGTAGCTATTGTATTTGAAAATCGTGAGCTAACATACCGCGAATTAAATAAAAAAGCTAATCAGCTGGCCTCGAAGCTGCAGAAACTGGGTGTTGCGCCGGATACCATCGTAGGCATTTTGACTAAACGTTCACCAGAAATGATTATCGGTATTCTTGGTATTTTGAAGGCGGGTGGAGCCTACTTGCCATTGGAGCCTTCTTATCCGCAGGAACGGATTATGTTTATGCTTCAGGATAGCGGTAGCGAAATTCTGCTAACCCTATCCGACAAGGGAAAACAGATGCACACTTTCGATTTTTCCGGTACAGTTCTGGATCTGGCCGACATCAGCTCCGACGACTCCGACGACTTCATTTTTTCCGAATCGACAACGGCAGACGATCTGGCCTATGTCATGTATACATCTGGCTCAACTGGACGTCCCAAAGGTGTCATGATTGAACATCGGAATGTCATACGGCTGGTGAAGAACACCAATTACGTACCATTTGCCGAGAACGAACGCATTTTGCTGACCGGGGCGCTCGTGTTCGATGCCTGTACCTTTGAAATTTGGGGAGCATTGCTGAACGGATTGCGTTTGTACATTGTACCGGAATCCATAATCTTGGATGCTGTTCAGCTTGGTGAAGCGCTGGATCGATATCATATTACAACGATGTGGCTGACATCGCCCTTGTTTAACCAACTCACACAGCATAAACCAGATCTCTTTGCTTCTCTAAAGCACTTGCTGGTGGGCGGGGATGTGCTTTTACCTGGGATCATTAATACGGTTAGAGCACATTCTCCGGGACTGAACGTTATCAACGTCTATGGCCCCACAGAAAACACAACATTCTCTACTTATTTCCCGATTGATAAGGAATATAACCGCATTCCTATTGGTCGCCCAATTGGCAATTCAACTGTTTATATTTTGGACTCTTCAAGCAGGCTGCTGCCTATTGGTGCTCAAGGGGAAATTTGTGTTGGTGGGGATGGTCTGGCGCGCGGCTATCTAAACAGGGATGATCTGACCCAGCTAAATTTTGTCCCTAATCCATTCATTCTGGGCGAAAAAATATATCGGACAGGTGATTTGGGCAGATGGCTACCGGACGGCAATCTGGAGTATCTCGGACGGATAGACCAGCAGGTTAAAATCCGCGGATATCGTATTGAACCCGGCGAAATTGAAACCCAGCTCATGAAACATGATGCAGTTCGGGAGGCGCACGTAGCGGTAAAAAGCACGAAGGATGGTCAAAAAACGCTCTGTGCTTATATCTCAACCGACGTACCGCTATCCAAGAGTGATATGAAGACCCATTTGATTGGCCAGTTGCCGGATTATATGATTCCTGCCCAGTATGTGTTCCTGCCGGCGTTTCCCCTGACAACGAACGGTAAAATCGACCGCCAAGCATTGCCTGAGCCAGAAATGACCAGCGGTTCCGATATGGAATACGTTGCTCCAAGAAATGAAGTGGAACAACAGTTGGCGAGCCTGTGGCAAGCGGTGCTTGGCGTTGAAAAGGTCGGCATTGACGACGGCTTTTTCGAGCTTGGAGGTCATTCATTGAAGGCCATTCAACTGGTATCGAAAGTACATGAATCGAACATTCCGCTGGATATACATCAATTGCTTCAATATCAGACAATAAGAAGTTTGTCTGATCTTTTACAACGTGTTGAAGAGGGCGGAGTGAACGCGGATACGCTCATTGCGAAAGCTCAGGAGGTTGAGCGGGCTATTACAGAAGCGTTTGGTGTACAGGTCTTTCTTCAGACTGTTTCCACCGATAATCAAAACTATTTGTTCCTGCAAGTGGAGCCTTTTCACGTAGAACAAGTTCAGGCAATCTCAGAATTTATCCAATCTCATATCCATCCAGACCTGCACCCGCATTATATCGTCCGCTGGGGAACCGACGAACCAGATAGAATTCTCGGAGCTATACCGACAAACGAAGAACAAGAAACCTTACTTAAACAACAGGCCGATGTATGGCTTGCCAGCATTGCTGAGTTAAATACTGAGTGGAATACCAATATACTAAGTCTGAATGCTATTGGGCGCTATCCGCTTGCACCAGCTCAGCATTACCATTTGCAACATTTTACAGGCTCGGGTATGGCTGTGCAGTTAGATAGCTACTTGAACACCGAGCGTTTGACCGTAACGATTCAGCGGCTTATTGAACGCCATGAATTGCTAAGAAGCGTACTTGTTCAATCATCCGGAGCATGGGAATGGGAGTTGCGTCCAGTTCCAGAGCATTTTTCTTTACCGACTGTTGATCTCTCCGGTCAGCCGGTACAAGCACAACGCAGGCTTCTTTCTTCCATTGCTTCTAAGTTATTTTTAGAACCTTATAAACTTACACAGTCGCTGCAGTACCGGATCGTCCTGATTCGCTTAAATTTGCGGGAACATCTGCTATTGCTCCCTTGCTCGCACATCATTTTTGATGCTACGAGCAGCGACATCCTGCGCAGACAACTCCTTGATGAATATCATCGTCCGCAGCAGACGGCACATGCGACAGAAGAGGTGCAATACCGGGAATATGTAAACCATATCCGCCAAGGCCCTCAAGGAATCGGGGATCAGGAAATCAGCGAGCAATTCAAACTCCAAACGTTTGGTGAGAATAATGATCGTATCCATGTGCTGACCGAAGAACGCAACTATGCGGACACTACCAGATATCGTTGGGAGCTGAATTTAAGCGACATTTCAGAGCAGCACGGCGCTGCGAATATGTGGGATATTTCGCTTCAAATGGCTGTAAGTTTTTTCAGCAGCTATTTCCAACTCTCTGATGTTCCGCTTTGGATTACTAATTATGGAAGACAATATGGCGACCGAAACTATTTTGGAACCGTAGGCGAGTGTATTGATCATATACCCGTTGTGCTGCAGGAAGATGACTCTGAATCCTATGAAAAGAGTATCCATACCCACCTGGACTTTGCTTCACGCTATCATTTGAACTTTTTCAATCTGATCTTCAATGCTGAAATGGAGAAAGCTTACCCGATATCTAGCAGCATTTTGATAAAAGGACTTGAACAGCTGCCTATCGTATTCAACTATTTGGGTGAGGGACGAGAGGATGCAGAATTGCTCGACAATCTGCATACCGAAGGCACAAAGGCCAATGTCAACAAGGTTATTTTCTTTGAGTCAGAGCATGTGGGGGATATTCTGAAAATCTCACTTACCATTCCATATCATGAGAACGACCAGTATATCCATCAAATCTTCCAGACTGCTAGTGACAGGCTCTTGAATGCTTTGACCATTTTGCAGTAAGGAGATGAAGATGTGAATCCATTGTTTAAGGATAGCCGTTTTATCCGATTTTTTGCATCTCGTACTTCTGCCAATATCGCAGACAGCATTTATTCTATCGTCCTGCTGTATTTTGTTCAGCAATCGACACAGTCGGTGGCGATGACCAGCTTCACGTATACGGCCGTATCTGCGGCGTCGATTTTCAGCTTTCTCGTGGGTCCTGTGGTGGACCGTTATTCACCGCCTTTGTTAGCCAGTATCGCCTTGTTTACGCAGGCTGTGCTAATTTTGGTCGTCCCATTTCTCATTCAGGACGGGATGGTCAATCTGGTCGCTATCCTTGTTATTGTCTTCATTGCATCCTGCTTCTCCACACTGTTTTATCCGGCCAATAGTAAAATGCTGCCGCAATTGATAGGCTCGCCGGATTTGATTGTCCGGGCGAATTCCATGATTTTGTCGACGGATCAGGTTATTAATATTGTCGGATATCTGGCTGGAGCCTCGCTCATCATCGCAATGGGGATGAAAAACACGTTTTTTCTAGCCGGCGCGATGCTGTTTCTGGCAGGCTTTGTATATGTCAGGCTCAACAAGCAAATTGATGCTCCTCCGGTGGAAGACACGAACGGAAGGAGTTCGCTAAAGCTCGTGTACTATTTGAACGAATTGAAAGAAGGGTATCTTTTTGTAAAACGGCACACCTTCCTGAGAATTATGCTTCCGTTCTTTGCGCTGACAAACTTTTCGATGGCGATCTTGGTCATTGCCATGCCTTCTATCGCAGTATCCTATGGCTCGCCAATCTATTACAGCTTGCTGTATGTAGCCTACTTTATCGGTATTTTCATCGGTTCCTTTCTGGTCAGTGTATTGAAAAAGAACGGCATTACCATCGCGGTTTCCTGGGTAGCCATGGGACTGGCAATCTATGTTTTTTCCCTTGTACCCGAGATGTGGATGAAGCTGCTGGCAGCTCTGTTATTAGGCATTTTTACTGGCATCATCAATGTGCTGCAAACGTCTTTGATTCAAATTATTACACCGCTGCCGTTACTGGGACGTGTTACAGCCTTTTTAAACACCTTGTCGAATGCGGCTCTGCCATTAGGGGCCGTGATTGGAGGGGCGCTAGCTTTACGGTTTTCTCTGAGTGAGGTTCTTTTTTTCAGTGGACTGATTACTGTACTATGCGGATTGATTATGTTTCTGGTTAAGGATATTCGCCAGTATCAGATTCCTTCTGGAGAGATTGGAGGAGTTGCCCCTTCCCACAATTCCTAAGCCATCCATGCCAATGCCAGGTTCTCATCATAGAACCTGGCATTTTTAGTATGTCTGGCCTCGCCATGATAAGGCTTTATCATAGACAAAGGTAAAACTATCGTTACTTTTGGACTCCAAAGGAGATACAAGATGGCTCAGCCTTTGAAAAAATATGTACACAGCGAATTTTCTTCGCTCTTTC
>NZ_JBBOYN010000002.1:0-262500 GCF_038008165.1 Paenibacillus sp. FSL L8-0644 | reverse complement strand
GGAGCTGTAAGCAAGCTTTGATCCGGGGATGTCCGAATGGGGAAACCCGGCTGTCTTCATCGACAGTCACTTTCTGCTGAATACATAGGCAGAATAGAGGCAGACCAGGGGAACTGAAACATCTAAGTACCCTGAGGAAGAGAAAACAATAGTGATTCCGTCAGTAGCGGCGAGCGAACGCGGATTAGCCCAAACCAAGGAGCTTGCTCCTTGGGGTTGTGGGACGTCTCACATGGAGTTACAAAGGAACCGGTTAGATGAAGAGGTCTGGAAAGGCCCGCCAGAGAAGGTAAAAGCCCTGTAGTTCAAAACTTGTTCCCTCCGAGACGGATCCCGAGTAGTGCGGGGCACGTGAAACCCCGTATGAATCCGGCAGGACCATCTGCCAAGGCTAAATACTCCCTGGCGACCGATAGTGAAGCAGTACCGTGAGGGAAAGGTGAAAAGCACCCCGGAAGGGGAGTGAAATAGATCCTGAAACCGTGTGCTTACAAGAAGTCAGAGCCCGATCTATGGGTGATGGCGTGCCTTTTGTAGAATGAACCGGCGAGTTACGTTCCCGTGCAAGGTTAAGGTGAAGAGCTGAAGCCGCAGCGAAAGCGAGTCTGAATAGGGCGACTTGAGTACGTGGACGTAGACCCGAAACCGGGTGATCTACCCCTGTCCAGGGTGAAGGTGCGGTAACACGCACTGGAGGCCCGAACCCACGCATGTTGAAAAATGCGGGGATGAGGTGGGGGTAGCGGAGAAATTCCAATCGAACCCGGAGATAGCTGGTTCTCCCCGAAATAGCTTTAGGGCTAGCCTCGGAAAACAGAATCGTGGAGGTAGAGCACTGATTGGGTGCGGGGCCCGCAAGGGTTACCAAGCTCAGTCAAACTCCGAATGCCATAGATTTAGTTCCGGGAGTCAGACAGTGAGTGCTAAGATCCATTGTCGAAAGGGAAACAGCCCAGACCATCAGCTAAGGTCCCCAAGTGTGTGTTAAGTGGGAAAGGATGTGGAGTTGCACAGACAACCAGGATGTTGGCTTAGAAGCAGCCACCATTGAAAGAGTGCGTAATAGCTCACTGGTCGAGTGACTCTGCGCCGAAAATGTAACGGGGCTAAACACACCACCGAAGCTATGGCTTGATGCTTGCATCAGGGGTAGGGGAGCGTTGAATGCGGGTTGAAGGTGTACCGTAAGGAGCGCTGGACTGCATTCAAGTGAGAATGCCGGTATGAGTAACGAAAAGATCTGTGAGAATCAGATCCGCCGAAAGCCTAAGGGTTCCTGAGGAAGGTTCGTCCGCTCAGGGTAAGTCGGGACCTAAGGCGAGGCCGATAGGCGTAGTCGAAGGACAACAGGTCGAAATTCCTGTACCACCGTAATCCGTTATGAGCAATGGGGTGACGCAGTAGGGTAGTGACGCGGACGGATGGATGTCCGTCTAAGCAGTGAGGCTGATGTGTAGGCAAATCCGCACATCATTAAGGCTGGGCTGTGATGGGGAGCGAAAATTATAGTAGCGAAGGTCATGATCTCAGACTGCCAAGAAAAGCCTCTAGCCAGGAGAAGGTGCCCGTACCGCAAACCGACACAGGTAGGCGAGAAGAGAATTCTAAGGCGCGCGGAAGAACTCTCGTTAAGGAACTCGGCAAAATGACCCCGTAACTTCGGGAGAAGGGGTGCCTCGGTAGGGTGAATAGCCCGAGGGGGCCGCAGTGAAAAGGCCCAAGCGACTGTTTAGCAAAAACACAGGTCTGTGCGAAGCCGCAAGGCGAAGTATACGGGCTGACGCCTGCCCGGTGCTGGAAGGTTAAGGGGAGTGGTAAGCTCGCAAGAGCGAAGCTATGAACCGAAGCCCCAGTAAACGGCGGCCGTAACTATAACGGTCCTAAGGTAGCGAAATTCCTTGTCAGGTAAATTCTGACCCGCACGAATGGCGTAACGACTTGGGCGCTGTCTCAACGAGAGATCCGGTGAAATTTTAATACCTGTGAAGATGCAGGTTACCCGCGACAAGACGGAAAGACCCCATGGAGCTTTACTGCAGCTTGATATTGAATTTGGGTACGATCTGTACAGGATAGGTGGGAGCCGTCGAACTTTGAGCGCCAGCTTGAGGGGAGGCATCCTTGGGATACCACCCTGATCGTATCTAGGTTCTAACTTGGTACCGTGAACCGGTGCGAGGACAGTGTCAGGTGGGCAGTTTGACTGGGGCGGTCGCCTCCTAAAGAGTAACGGAGGCGCCCCAAGGTTCCCTCAGAATGGTTGGAAATCATTCGAAGAGTGCAAAGGCAGAAGGGAGCTTGACTGCGAGACCTACAAGTCGAGCAGGGACGAAAGTCGGGCTTAGTGATCCGGTGGTACCGCATGGAAGGGCCATCGCTCAACGGATAAAAGCTACCCTGGGGATAACAGGCTTATCTCCCCCAAGAGTCCACATCGACGGGGAGGTTTGGCACCTCGATGTCGGCTCATCGCATCCTGGGGCTGAAGTAGGTCCCAAGGGTTGGGCTGTTCGCCCATTAAAGCGGTACGCGAGCTGGGTTCAGAACGTCGTGAGACAGTTCGGTCCCTATCTGTCGTGGGCGTAGGAAATTTGAGAGGAGCTGTCCTTAGTACGAGAGGACCGGGATGGACGTACCGCTGGTGTACCAGTTGTTCCGCCAGGAGCACCGCTGGGTAGCTATGTACGGAAGGGATAAGCGCTGAAAGCATCTAAGCGTGAAGCCCCCCTCAAGATGAGATTTCCCAGTATGTAAGACCCCTTGAAGACGACGAGGTAGATAGGTTGGGGGTGGAAGTGCAGTAATGCATGGAGCTGACCAATACTAATCGGTCGAGGGCTTATCCTAAAGATAAAACGTAAATGAGTTTCGGATCCAGTTTTCAGGGTGTAAGCTTTGTATTGTATAAGCTTAAGTGGCTTATATGGAACAAGCAAGCACACAGCATTTGGCGATGTTGATTCCTGAAAAAGAATTTGCGTAGCAAATTCATGTTTGGTGGCGATAGCGGAGGGGTTCCACACGTACCCATCCCGAACACGACCGTTAAGCCCTCCAGCGCCGATGGTACTTGGACCGCAGGGTCCTGGGAGAGTAGGACGTCGCCAAGCACGATAAAAGTATGACCTCTATATAAAAAACCGCGATTATCGCGGTTTTTTTGTTTCCAAAAAGATGTGTTTGTCAAAAATCCTGTATGAATGCCATAAGTCAAGACAAGTAAGACAAAAGTAAACCCGTTTTGTTTTTGAAAAAAACATGTTAAACTTTTCTCATAAAAATAAATGTACTTTCTGAGGTGAGTTGAAGTGTTGGAACGTTCTATGGAGAATACAAGGGAATTACACAAAGGAAAGGGAGTGATTTGAAAAAAGAAAAGGTGATTATAAATGAGCACTTATCAAACAGTTATTAGTGATGGATTTGAGCTGAAATATGCTATAAGAGGTAACGGAAGGCCGATATTGGTGATCGGCAGTAGTGTATATTATCCTCGTTTATTTTCAGACCATTTATATAAAAAGTTTCAGTTTATTTTTCTGGATCATCGAGGATTTGCAAAACCGACTCGAGCTTTAAAACCAGAAGACTATACTTTGGATAAAGTTATTAATGATATAGAAACAGCAAGACAATGCCTTCATCTAAATGAATTTATCATATTAGGACATTCCGGGCATGCCTTTATGGCTTTGGAATATGCTAAACAATACCCGGATTATGTTCAAAAAGTGGTGCTATTAAATTCAGCACCTACGAACAGCCAAGAAAGACAGCGGCAAAGCTCTTCATTCTTTTATGAAACGGCCAGCCCAGAAAGAAAGGAACGTTTTGAAAAGGACATTGTTTTATTAGAGGAAGATATCAAAAGAGACCCAGATAGAAGATTTGTTCACATGTGTATACGAATGGGAGCCCAAACCTTTTATGATTATGCTTACGATGCGGCTTATATGTGGAAGGATGTATACACGAATATGCCTATCATTGATTATTTATGGGGAGAAGCTTTCGGTAACATGAATTTAATACAATCCTTGGCGGATATCCATAAACCTGTATATATTGGTTTGGGAAGGTATGATTTTTTAGTTGCGCCAGTTTCTTTATGGGATAGGGTCGATGACACCTACGAGAACGTGAAAAAAGTGATTTTTGAATATAGTGGGCATAACCCAATGTTTGAAGAACCTCATTGTTTTGATCAAACATTAGCTAAATGGATTAATGAAGATCACTAGGATTTTTGCTAAATCATCTCTTAGATGCTCAGAAGCCCGTAAAATGAGAATCACCTTCATTTTACGGGCATTCTTATTGAGCGTTATTTACCTTTTGCTCCGATGACAAAATACTATGACTTTGTTATTAGTGACTTGACGGTTTAACTAGGTTCTGTATAATAACCGAAAGGTAATAATGTATTGTTAGTTTTTCGTTGTACTACTATCAGGAACAATCTAAGACTCATGGAACTGAACAATAGTCGTGAAGCAATGATATGGAGGCTGTTATGAAATACGAAATTATTTTATTTGATGTCGATGACACGCTGTTTGATTTTAAAAAGGCAGAGAGTTATGCGCTACATAATACGTTTACCCAATTTGGCTTGCCACAAGGGGCCACGGAGTATAAAGCTAGTTATGATGAAATCAACAGCGTATTGTGGCGAGAGGCAGAGGAAGGACATATTACCTCAGTGCAACTGCGTGTGGAGCGGTTTAAGCGATTATTTACTTTTCATGATCTAGACTTTAATCCAGATGCTTTTAGTGCTGCATATTTACGTTATTTGGGTGAAGGTGCTTTTTTAATGGACGGAGCGGTTGAATTATGTGATATGCTGTCTGATTGTCGCTTGGCGATCATTACGAATGGAATCAAAGAGGTGCAAACCTCCAGAATTCAGCTTTCACCGCTGCGTGATGTATTTGAACAGATAATTATTTCAGAGGAAGTGGGTTGCCAAAAGCCACAAGCTGGTATTTTCGATTACGCATTTACTAAGCTAGACATTTCAGATAAGAGTAAGGTTCTCATGGTTGGTGATTCTTTGACCTCCGATATTCAAGGAGGCAACAAATACGGAATGGATACCTGTTGGTTCAACCCTGCTGGGAAAACAAACGCGTCTGGCATTCAACCTACTTATGAAATAAAAAGCCTGATGGAGTTATCGAATCGTGTGCTTTCAAAGCGTCCCATCCTGAATCGTACATCGGCGGAAATCTAGATGAATGAGAAATTGGAAATCAGGATGAATAATGTCGAAATCAGAAGACGGAAGTTAAAGACACCGAAAAGTTGAATGAATTGTTTAGAGTTGTGATTACAGACACGTTCACTTAAGAAGGCATTGGTCATATGCTGGAAGATATAGAGGACGAAATTGAGACTAAGCGAGCGTATTTGGTAAGTGACATGGAGAGTCACGGTTAGCAACACGGGCACCAAAGTGATTAAACAAGGCAGGCCGGAAAATCGGTCTGCCTTGTTTTGATTTTTTTATCGTCACTGGCCAGATTCACAATTAGCAGGAAATAGCTTTAAGGCGGAAAGTAGAGCTGGTGAAGTCTCCAGAGAGATCCGAGACAACAAGCCCAATTTTCATTAGGCGGTCGCCTCCAAAAATTTCGCCATCAAATGCTACGCGGAAGGGAGAACCGCCATCTTCCACTAAGGTATTACCCGTATGGACTGCAGTGCTGCCTGTCGCCCCGTGTTCGATTATATACTTTTTATCTGGGTCAAGTCCTTTTAGAGTTAGTCGCCGGATGGGCCCATTTGGTTCAGCAAGTACGCGGAAGTAAGCGACAAACGCTTCGGATTGGTCCTCGCTAACAAACATCCAGGCCGTGTCGCCTCGGCCTTCAAACGGACTAAGCAGTCGATACATATCTCCCTGCTGTACAAGGGAACGGATTTCTTTATACTGGGCAATTTGTTTGGCAGCGAGTTCTTTTTCTTCATTCGTAAATGCAGTAAGGTCGAGTTCGTAGCCAAAATTCCCGCTCATTGCCACGTCGCCGCGTATGGCGAGGGAGGTGTTTCGTCCCACCTGGTGGTTCGGCACGTTCGATACATGTGCGCCCATGGTACTGGCCGGGTACACGATGCTTGTTCCATACTGGATAGCCAATCTTTCAATGGCATCGGTATCATCACTGGTCCATGTCTGCGGCATATAGTAGAGCATTCCGGGATCAAATCGCCCACCGCCTCCAGAACAGCTTTCGAACAAGATGTCCGGGAACTGGGAGGTCAGACGTTCCAACAGATCGTAAAGTCCGAGCATATAACGGTGCGCAGTTTCCTTTTGTCGTTCGCTAGGGGCTGTAGCCGAAGCAATCTCCGTCATGTTACGGTTCATGTCCCACTTGACATAAGTGATTGGAGCGATCGAAAATACGGAGCTAAGCGTCTCGTACAAGTAGTCGCATACTTCCTTGCGGGAGAGATCGAGCACCAGTTGGGATCGGCCTTCCGTCCGCCGCCGACCTTCCGCATGCAGGCACCAGTCGGGATGGTTGCGGTACAGTTCACTATCAGGTGATACCATTTCCGGCTCAACCCACAAACCAAACTGTAATCCTTGTTCATTAACCCGTTTGGCCAGGTCAGTAAGACCGCCGGGCAACTTGTGGCGGTCTTCGAACCAGTCCCCAAGCGAACTGTTGTCGTTGTCTCGCTTACCAAACCAACCGTCATCAAGAACAAACAGCTCAATTCCAAGAGGCCCCGCTTCTTTGGCAATCGCCTCGATTTTATCGGCGTCGAAGTCGAAATATGTGGCTTCCCAATTGTTCACGAGAATCGGACGTTCTTTGTCACGGTAAGCCCCTCGGCACAGACGTGTGCGATAGAGTCGGTGATAGGTGCGTGACATGCCCCCAAGACCTTTTTCGGAAAAGACCAATACGGCTTCAGGAGTCTGGAATGACTGACCCGGCTCAAGCCGCCAGGAGAAGTCAAAGGGATTGATTCCGATACTTACACGAGTCTGACTGAACTGCTCTACTTCTGCCTGTGCGACGAAGTTGCTGCTGTAGATTAGACTGAAACCGTACACATCCCCACGATCTTCAGTCACATCAGGCCGAAGCAGTGCCAGAAAGGGATTCATTTGGTGACTGCTGGAGCCCCGTCTACTCTCGAGCCGAATGGAGCCAGGTCCGAGGTCGCGGCGTTGGATATGTCTTTCCCGAACCCAGGCTCCAGGTAAGTAGAGGGCTTGGTAGTTGGAATCGGCGAAGTCGACAGAGGCGCTCATGGCGTGTTCAATATTCATGGTAGCGCTTCCCTTTTGTTCAAAAAGAGTAGATCTAGCAATGGCACTGTGGTTCGCAAATACAGTATAGAGCAGTGTAGTCTTAAGCCCCGAGTATTGATCCTCAAGGATCAAATAGAGGGTTGTGGCTTCATCATCCGATTCGGCATAGACGGAAGGAAGTCCCTCGAGCTTGGGTTTACCCGGTTCAATACGGTAACCACTATATTTTAGCTCAGTAGTTCGAGTTCCGTCCGCAAGTGCAACCTGGTAAGCCGGTTGACGAAAGTCGCTTGTTCCATACTGGGGGTATTCCTGAGGAAGCGTGTCCAAAGAAATTATACGACTGGAAGAAACGGGAGTGGGAGAGAAGGAGCAACGCTCCCTAAGTTCCAATATACTTGCGAGACTTTGGTCATGATGAAGTTGAGCTCCCCAATAGACATGTGCGGGATATCCTTCTACTAGCTGGATAATATAGCTGCAATCCTTGGACTGCAAATGAAACAAACCAAGCGCTTCGTTAACATGAATGTTCATGATATTCACTCCTCAGGGGTTATCATATTGATTGTTTTACGAAAGGATATTAATCAATGACAATAAGACTCTCAAGTACTAATTTTAGCCTTTTTTGCATGAGCTTTCTCGAATGACAAGCTTAGTCCCGATCACGCTATACGCAGGTGGTTCACGCCCCTCAAACCGTTCAGAGAGCAGTTGCACGGCAGCCTTTCCCATCTGTTCGGGATATGCACGGATAGTGGTTAGCGGAGGCTGCACGAAGGCTGCCATCTCAATGTCGTCGAAGCCAACAACAGCCATATCCTCTGGTACCTTGACTCCAAGTCCATGAAGGGCGCGGAGGGCACCAATAGCGAGCGGATCGCTTGCGACGAAGCAGGCTGTCGGTCGTTCCTGTTGGGCTAGGAGTTCGTTCATCATGAGATAACCATCCGCGGTACTCCAGGAACCTATACGGACGAATTGAGGATTGTACAACCCTTGTTCCCGCATGAATCGTTCAAAATAATGCGCCCTTCGCTCACCGTCGCTCTTACCGCCGATAAATCCGATTTGTCGATGGCCAAGCTCAAGTAGATGTCCGAGTGCCTGATCAACAGCTTGTCTGAAATGAAGTCGTACAGAATCATACTCTAACTGTTCATGGTACTGGTCGACAAGGACAATGGTGTTCTTGTCAGGATGAAGCTTGAATACCTCTTCAGGATCAACGCCGCCCACAACAATCAGACCATCCGCCTTCTGTAAGGTGCCGATGGACGAGCGGCCTCGCAAGGTCTGTCCCAACGTCAGGCCAAGCTCTTCACAGCGCAGTTCGATTCCACGGCGGATCGAGGCGTAATAAGGATCGTCTCTTTCCTCCTCAATAGAACACCACAGCAGGAGGGAGACCGTTTTCCCGGCCCGTTCCGTATTCTGCTTTAATTGCCTCAGCCGGGTAGGCTTATACCCGAGTTGCTCGGCAACCAAAAAAATTCTGTTTTTGGTGTCTGAGCTTACGGACAGTGACAGATCGTTATTTAAAACCCTTGAAACGGTTGCGGCAGACACACCCGCTTCGCGGGCAATGTCTTTAATGGTTGCCAAAAGAGCTCACACCTTTTTAGTTAATAATTTTACTAAAAATCGACTTTATCCTAACACATCTCTAAAGTACTTTCAAGATGGACGGTTGAATTTTTTGAACTTTATTTTTGATCTACTACTGTAGAGATTGTTTGTGTTAACATGATGGATATTCTCTTGATGACGGAGGGGTTCTAGGTGAATATTCTGTCACTAGCTCGTAAGTGGTTTGGTCGACTTCGCTTTAAAAGCAAGGTTATAGCGGTATTTCTTCCGCTAATTATTGTTTCTCTGCTTATTCTTGGACTATTGTCCAACCAACTTTTCAGCCGTTCTTTGATAGACCAAACTACCAGCAATGTGGTCGATGAGTCTCAGCTTATCTTGTCTAGGACCGATTACATATTCAGGAGTGTGGAGACGGCGGCCAATATTATGGTCACGAATATTAACCGGATGTATGATTCATACGGTGCCAAACCTGATACTGCCATGGAGCCTATTCAGTTTGGAAACTTGATGCAGAGCCGCCTATCCATTGATTTGTCAATCTTTCGTGAGGTGGATGCCGCTGTCTTCATTGATAACGAAGGGAAGATTTTCGCCTCTTATACCGAAAGCGGGGATGATCGCAAGATCTATAGCATGCTTAAGCGGGTAAGGGAATCTGAAAGTTATGGACAGGCCCTCTGGTTTGATATGGAGAAGAGGGATTTCCTAACTCCAGATCCGAGCTCTCCCGTTTTGACACTGGGGAAGACGGTCATTAATATAGACACCGGCGAACCCTATGGAACGCTTTTTCTGTTAGTGAAGGAAGAAGGTTTGTCCGATTACTTTCGTTCCAGCGATCCAGATGCACCCAAATCTTATTATTTTTTAGATAACGAAATGCGCGTGGCTGTGGCAGAAGACAATGAGATGCTGATGAATCCGGTGAATCCACAGCTGGGTGAGGCCATCCAACGTTGTGCCCCTAATGCATCCCATGGAACGTGCTCATTCGAGTATGAGGGCAACCTGATAACGGTCACTGATTATAACCGAATGGAATGGAAGTTGGTCAATATTGTTTCTCTTAGCCTGCTTACAGCTGATGTCCGGCAAAATGTTAGATTGTCGCTATTAATCGGTGTGTTATGCCTTGTTTTTTCCTGGCTGGGTGCTAGCTTTCTGTCCAGAATGGTCGTTAGTCCTCTCGAACAATTGACTAAGGCCATGCGAAAAGTAGTAACTGGTGATTTGCAACCTGTTGCAACAGTCCGTACTGAAGATGAAATCGGTACCATTGCAGAGGCGTTTAACTTTATGGTAAGACGGGTTCGGGAGCTGCTGGATGAGGTAAGGCAGGAACAGAACCGTAAGCGTGAATATGAGCTTGCACTGATAAGCGCCCAAATTAAACCGCATTTTCTGTACAACACTTTAGATACCATTTATGCACTCAATGAGTTAGATCGTAATGAGGAGGCTAGAGATACTACAAAAGCGCTGGCAGATTTTTATCGAATGGTGCTGAACAAGGGACGGGAACTAATCACTTTAGAAAAGGAAGCTCAGATTACTGATGATTACCTGACGATTCTGCAAATCCGTTATCCCGATGTGTTTCGCTATGAAGTGGATATTCCTCCCGAGTTTGAAGGTACACCGATCCCGAAGCTCTCGCTTCAGCCGCTTGTCGAGAATTCGATTTACCATGGCCTTAAGAAGAAAGGAACAAAAGGTTTTATCCGCATTTTTGCCTTTAGACAGGGCGATAAGGTGGTCGTTAGAGTGGAGGACAACGGCGTGGGGATGAACAAAATACAGGTTCAGACCATTATGTCCAGACATTTGCCGGAAGAAGGAATACGATCAATCGGCACCTACAGCGTTCAGCAGCGGCTGAGCCTGTATTTTGGCGAGGAGTATGGGATATCCGTGCAAAGTGTGCTCACGAAGGGAACAACTGTTGACCTGTCGCTGCCGATGCTGCCAAAGGGGAGTGAACACCAAAATGTATAAAGTGATGATTGTCGATGATGAACCGCTGTTCCGAGACTTTCTGCGTATGAAGATAGATTGGGAAATTCATGGTTTTCGGGTTTGCTGCGAAGCAAGGAACGGACAGGAAGCACTTCAGGAAGCCGAGCGGCATCAGCCACATCTCGCCCTCGTAGATATCAATATGCCCTTCATTGACGGAATTGAATTAGCCAAGAGATTGAAAGTCAAGTTCGAACGCATCGTTATTGTATTCATATCTGGACATAACGAATAACGAATTTGAATACCTACAGAAGGCGGTTCGAACCGGAGTACAGGATTATTTGTTGAAGCCGTTCAATGCAGAAGAAATGCTCACGATGTTGGAACGCATTAAGCCGAAGCTACCGGTGCTTCCACAGGAGAGCGAAAGTGCAGAGTTAAGGGGACAGGGCGGCGAAGTGTTGCATAGCAGAGCAGGTATGCCTGATTTGGGCCATCTACGCGATGCGGTTGTGCTTGACCTCCGAATGAAAGACAGTGAAACGCTAGAGGAGGTCCGTAAGGCAATCCGTCAGCTTAGTAAATATAAATGGGGAGACGAATACGCAGATGCGATGCTTATGGGAATCGTATCTTTAGCCCTTTCCTTTGCCAGTGAACGAGGCATTCCTTATGACCGGCTATGGGAAAATGGAGGAGACAATTCTCCTTACGAACGGCTGCGAGAGTTAGATTCCTGGGAGGCTGCTGAAGGTTGGATGCTCGCTCTATACCGCAAGCTGATCCAACTGATGGAGAATATGCGTCCTACGAAGGCTTCCAATTTATTTGTGGCGGCGATCAACTATATTGAGGAACATTATGCAGACTCAGAGCTGTCTGCTGAGCAGGTTTCGTGCGGAGTATTCGTCGATCCCAGCTACCTGCGCCGCGTATTTCGCAAGGAGTCTGGCTTTTCCATAGTGGATCATATTACACACATCCGAATGAAGAAGGCTAAGGAGCTTTTGCTGAAAGGAAATCGGAAGCTGTCAGAAATCGCTGAAAGTGTAGGATACAGTGACCCCAATTATTTTGGCAAATGCTTCAAGAAACGCTTTGGCATGACACCCACTGAATATGAGCAACTCAAAAAAAGGTAGCGCCTGTCCTGCGAGGCAGGACAACTTCGATTTAAGCCTGGCGGTTTTCCTATATACGGAGAACCGCTGCTCTATTTGTCCCGTTTTTTACTGGTTATGCCCGTTTTATTCCTTAATCAAGAATAGAAGCGGCAGTATACTGTAGTCATGCAAATGAAAGCGCAAACATAAAACACACTGCATGAGGGGGATTAAGCAAATGAAAAAAACTTACAAAAGTTGGAGTGCAGCTTTGCTAGTGCTCACTATGTCGATTGGATTGATTGCTTGTGGGGAAGATAACTCGACCTCTTCCAAGAGCGAGGCAGGGGACGGTACGATCAAATTAAAGGTGTATGCACAACATTTTGATGACGATACCATAAAGCCGTTCGATTATGCGGTGGAAGAGCTTAAAAAGAAGATGCCAAACGTAGAAATTGAACTGGATCCTGCCGTACAGGACGGAGGACAGAAGCTTAAAACCTATGCGGCAACGGGCAATATGCCGGATGTCTATTTAGCGGATTGGGCTGTCCTGCAAACTTTCGCAAAATCGAAAAATGTTGAGGTGCTGGACAACTATGACACAACGGCCGAATTCAAGAAGAATCTTAATCCGGGTGTTGAATCGCGTTTGGTAGCTCCAGACAATCATGTATATGCTTATCCCGAAACCGGCATTGAATTCCAAATGATCTATTACAACAAGTCGATTTTCGAGAAGGTAGGAATTAAAACACCGCTTAAGACGATTGACCAGATGGCCGATGCAGCGAAAAAGTTGAAAGCTGCTGGTTACGTACCTATGTCAATCTTTGCCAAAGAAAAATGGATTACGACCGCTTTCTATAATGGGCTGGTTACAAGGGAGCAGCCGCGTGGGTTCGGAGCACTTGATGAGAAGGGTGTAAAAGCATTGCCGGAAGCATTCGTAACAGCGGCACAGCAGATGAAGCAACTGCAAGCAGCCGGATTATTCGATGCAAACGCGACGAACACCAATTATGATCAGGCTTCGTCCCTGTTTTATCAGGGCAAAGCTGCCATGTTCGTGAATGGACAATGGGAAATTTACAGCTCACAGGAAAAGCTGGGCGACCAGGTCGACTGGATGTACTGGCCTGCAAAGGATGAAGCAACCTACGAGAAATCCAAATATTTCATTGACGGCTCAGGTTCTCCGCAGGGCTACGCAGTATCATCAAGTAGCAAAAATAAGGAAACAGCCGTAAAGGTAGCGGCGTTCCTTGCCACAAAGTCAGCCGAATACAGATACACTCAACTTGGAAGCCCAATTGTTTCGCAGAAAGTGGATAAGCCAATCGCCTCCAATGTTCCAGCAATGATGCAGCGAGTTGTCAAAGAGTTGCTGCCAAATGCGCAGGAATATGCTCAACTTCTGAGTAGTACAAAAATTCAGAACACTATTAATGACAATACTCAGAATTTGATGGTAGACAACTTTTCTGAAAACGATTTTGTGAACAATCTGAATAGCACATTGGATAAAGAAAACTGAGAATTCAGGAACTCGGCTGCCCTTGGCGGCATAAGTCGCTAGGGGATGCTGTTCCGAAGATAAGGGGTGGAAGCAAGACATGAATAAATATTTGGGGAACAAACCGGCACTCGCGCTGTTTCTCCTCCCTGCTTTGATACTGTATAGCGTAATTTTGATATATCCCGTTCTGCAAACCGTTCTTCGCAGCTTTTATGATTGGGATGGCCTGAGTACGCTGACCTTTTCGGGACTGAGTAATTATCGGGAACTGTTCTCCGATCCTCTACTTGCTACTTCGCTTAAGAACGGATTAATATTTGCCATTGTTCTGGCGGTCTTTCAGATCGGACTGGGAACACTATTAGCGCTAATCTGTGCTGACCCGCGCACACGCGGGCGAAAAATACTGAAAACGTCTTATTTTATCCCAGTTGTCCTATCGGTAACCGTGGTGTGCCAGCTGTGGATCGCAATCTATGACCCAACTAACGGATTGATCAACCGACTGTTTGATCTCTTGAACATCCCGTACCAGCAAAATTGGCTGAGCTCCCCGACAGCATCGATTATTGCCATTGCCTTCGTTAATGCCTGGCAGTTTATGGGTTATCAATTTGCGTTGTTATATGCGGGAGTTAAGTCAATACCCGAAGACTACTTTGAAGCCGCCACGATTGACGGTTGCACCAAATGGAGAGCGCACTGGCATGTCACGCTTCCACTGATGAGGGAAACGTACAAATTCTGCTTCATTATTGCGATTACCTCTGGAATAGGGGCCTTTGTGCAGATGCTGATTATGACAAACGGAGGGCCCGGTACTACAAACTATACATTGACATTCATGATTTACCGCTATGCTTTTATGGAAAGCAATTATGGGTATGCGTGTGCTGTATCCGTGCTGCTTGTACTAATCTCACTACTGGCAACTGTAGTTATCAATAAGCTGTTCGACCGCGGACAAACCGCCTGATAAGGCGTGTATTGAAAAGGAGAACGAAATGAGTAAAACTGCTTTGAGCAAGTTCAGACAAGCTGTTCTGCAGATACCGCTGTGGTTGTATTTTATTGTTTCGGTCTACCCGTTGTTCTGGATGGTTTCCTACTCGTTCAAGAACAACGATGAGATCTTTGTCTCTAACCCATTTGGACTGCCAACGCATTTTCGTTACGAAAATTACATCAATGCGTGGACGCAATTTAATATTCCCCGTTACTTTCTGAACAGTCTGGTCGTATCAACGATTTCGACTTTGTTCATCCTTTTGCTGGCTCTGATGTTTGCCTTCGCAGTGGCTCGTATGAGATGGAGGTTTCGTTCAGCTGTCCGGACTTATATGATCATAGGAATGTTTATGCCACTGCAGGTTATCATGATACCGCTGGCGATTTTGGTTCGCGATTTTCATCTTACGAATACGTACGGAGCTCTTATTCTTCCTTATATCGCAATTGGGCTTCCTTTCTCGTCAATGATTTTCTATGGATTCCTAACAGCAATTCCTAAGGAGATTGAAGAGGCGGCATGCATGGATGGAGCTAATATTTATAGACTGTTCCTAAAAATCATTATGCCACTTGCATTGCCTGCAATTGCGACGGTAGCCATTTTTCAATTCTTGAACAACTGGAATGAGTTCACTTTGGCCTATATTCTAATTTCAGATGAAAATATGAAAACATTGCCTCTAGGCTTACTTTTCTTCCAGGGTTCCTACAGTACGGATTGGGGAGCCATGGGAGCTGTTATGACTATGGCCTCCTTACCGATGGTACTTGTCTACCTGTTCTTGAGTGAACAAGTGGAGCGGGCGATGACGGTAGGTTCTGCTGTAAAAGGGTAGAAAGGATAAAATGCCCGGTTAGAGAATCAGAAAAGATTCTCTAGCCGGGCATTTTTGATATGTACATACGTTAGTTCAATCCGACGATGGTTTGTGGCTAATCAGAAACCTTACAGCAAAATAAAGGGTTTTGTAAGTTTAAACTGTTGTTCGTTGTGTAGAAGCTGTTATGCTGGTAAACAGCAGGCAAGGAAAGAAGTGAAGCAGACTTTGAAAGATCCAAAGCAAAGTTTCCATGAAACATTAAAAAATCGTAAAAGAACTATTATAACAGTCACAGTTATCGTTATTATAATTATATTGTTAATCACTCTCGTGCTCGGCACCATGCATATAATTCGGGATTCAATATATACCACCATGAAAAACTCCTAATCATCTACAACCAATGGGGGTTAGATTGTTGTTATTGCTTGAACGATCAAATAAAGGCATTATATAGAGAAATCAGTTGTTAAAAATTCAAGCACTAAGAAGGTAGAAAACACGATGCAGAAGATATTAATAGTAGAGGATGATCCTCAAATTAGCTCCTTGCTCCAATCCTATCTTGAGAAATATGGTTATCAAGGAATTATTGTTTCAAATTTCGATCAAGTTCTGGTTATTTTTCAAGAGGTAAAACCTGATTTGGTACTACTTGATGTGAATCTACCTCGTTTTGATGGATTTTATTGGTGCAGGCAAATACGGACTCAGTCTACGTGCCCCATCCTTTTTGTGTCTGCACGCGATGATAAAATGGATCAGGTCATTGCTTTGCAAAACGGAGCAGATGATTACATTACGAAACCATTTTATCCCGAAGTAATGTTAGCCAAAGTAGAAAGCAATCTGCGACGTGCCTATGGTTCTTATGCCGTTGCTCCAAAATCACGTTCTTTAAAAGTGTCAGGTTTGACGCTATATCCCGATATTATGGAACTTGAGTTCCAGGACAAGCAGGCAGAGATGAGCCAGAAAGAAGCAGCACTGCTAGAGCTATTGATGACGTATCCTAAGCAGGTTGTGGGTAGAGTTCATCTTTTAGAGGCTTTATGGGACGATCACCAATATGTGGGCGAAAACACACTGAATGTTTATGTCACTCGGTTACGCAAAAAGCTCAGCGAGTTGGGACTGGGGGATATTATAGAGACGGTTCGAGGGTCTGGCTATCGCCTTCACTTGAGTGAGGAGGAAGAACGGTGAAGCTTTTTTGGCGCGACCATTTTTCGCTGGTCATTTTTAATATCATCCAACTTTTTCTTGTGTTAAGTATCTATTGGATGGATGGTTATCGTAACTGGTCGACGGCCCTATATTCCGTCTTTTTTGGGTCCATCCTATTGGTAGTCTATTTGCTGTTCCGATACGTTATGTATTCTGGCTTATATCGCATATTATCCGCTACAAACATTAGAGATTTAGATGAGCTTATTCAAATGAAGGTACTTAATCCGCTAGCCTCTTCTTTACAACATTTGCTTTTACAATATTATCGATTATATCAGTCCCGAATACATCAGTTAGAGCATCAGCAGCGCGATCATATTACGTTTATCAATCAGTGGGTTCACCAGATGAAAACTCCTCTTTCTGTTATTCATTTAATCCTCAAAGGAAGAATAGACCCCGAATCGGATCAGATTCACGATGAGATTGATCGAATGGGCAAAGGACTGGACATGATTTTGTATATGTCACGATTGGAATCCTTTGAACCAGATTTTCATGTGGAGCCTGTTGTATTACGAAAGCTAGTTAGTGATGTGATTTATGATAACAAAAGATTATTGATCCGCAACGAAATTTATCCTTCCAATGAAGTGGACGAGCAGTTGAGTGTGATTACCGATGCCAAATGGCTAGGGTTTATCATTAACCAATTGGTGACCAATGCGGTAAAGTACTCTTCAGGTCATGCCCGCAGTCTGAAGCTGATGTCTGACGTAAGAGAGGATGTCATTGTGTTGGAAGTACAGGATGAGGGGATTGGTATCCCTAAAAAAGACATAGAACGGGTATTTGAGGCTTATTACACAGGTGAAAATGGGCGGAAGTATCGTGAATCAACCGGGATGGGACTCTATTTGGTGTCTGAAATCTGCAAAAGACTGAATCATGATATTCAATTGAAATCGACGGTTGGTAAAGGGACGACGGTTCAAATCCTGTTTTCCATTGGCAAATGAGAAACCTTACAACACATTTAAGGTTTTTGTAATGTTAATCGGTCGCTTCACTTATCTGGATGGATTATGATCATGACATAGGAAAAAGAAAGGAATGAACGATGGAGATTGTACAAATGGATCAAGTTACCAAAATATACTATGGCAAGGTTCCCTACCGAGCTCTTAACAATATCCATTTAACGATCAAACAAGGCGAGTTTGTTGGTATTATGGGGCCGTCTGGTAGTGGGAAGACAACATTATTAAATATGATTTCGACCATTGATATGCCGACTTCTGGCGAGGTTAGCATTAAAGGGGAAAATCCACATCTGCTCAAGAAGGATAAGCTGGCTTTATTTCGCCGCAAAGAACTGGGGCTTGTATTTCAAGATTATAATTTGCTGGAAACCCTCACTTTGGGAGAAAACATACTGTTTCCTCTGATGCTGAATAAAAAAGGGTTAAAGGAAATGGAGCACAAACTGGAAGAAGTAGCGAAAAAACTGGATATTTCAGATGTTTTGGACAAACGGCCTTATGAGGTATCGGGGGGACAAAAACAACGTGCAGCCATAGGCAGGGCTATGATTCATTCTCCTTCGCTCCTGCTTGCAGATGAACCAACCGGAAATCTCGATTCCAAGTCTTCGCGTGTTGTAATGGAAATGCTGAGCCTTGTTCACCGTGTAGACTATTCTACAATTGTGCTGGTAACACACGGCGCCTTGGAAGCTAGCTATTGCGATCGGGTCATTTTTATTAAAGATGGTGAGTTATATAATGAAATCCGTCGTAGTCATAGTCAGCAAATATTTTTTCAGGAAATCATAGATATGCTCTCCTTTTTGGGGGGAAGTAGACATGCACATGAGCTTTCGTCTGTTAGCATGGAATAATCTCAAACGCAATGCGCGTGCTTACGTTCCTTATTATTTAAGCAGCTCCTTGATGATTACGATTTTTTTCGTATATGCGGTATTTATTTTTCACCCGGATGTCTCGAATGTAATCACAGCAGCTAACGTAAAAAAGGGATTACAGGTTGCGGATCTGTTAATCTTTATATTTTCCTTTTTTTTCGTATTATACACAAACAATATCTTTGTTGCTGCACGTAAGAAAGAATTTGGTATACTCACCATTTTAGGAGCGAGTCATAGGCAAATTTGTTTTTTGGTAGCTTTTGAAAATCTAATTATAGGCTTTTTATCATTGGTGACCGGGATGATCGGAGGATTTGTTTCAGCGAAGTTTTTCCTGCTTATGGGTTCCCATGTCACAGGAATTTATTTAAGATTTTATTTTCCCTGGAAAGCACTGGCTTTTACAGGAATCGGCTTTATGTTTTTGTTTATATTGATCTCACTTGTGTCTGTTTTCTTTATCCGACGTTTTAAACTACAGCAGCTTTTTAGCAAGGTTCCTCAGCTTAACAAAGAACCTAAAGCTTTATGGAGTCTGTCCATTCTTGCCATAGTATTAATCGGAGCAGCTGTATATTTAATGAAGCTTGATTTTTCACCATACATTTATCTGGCACCGTATCGTTTAGGGACCCTTTCTTTTTATATATTGCACTATTCGGTCGGAGACACCTTTAAATATACAATTATAATGGGATCTCTGGGTATTTACTTATTTTATAATCAATCATGTGTACTATTCATTCAATTGCTTAGAGCTAACAGGAAATGGTCTTGGAGCGGATCGCGTTTGTTATGGTTATCTGAGATCACATATAAAATGAGGAATAATGCCGGGCTTTTTTCATTGATTACCCTCATTTCTATCATTTCCTGTGTAGGAGCCGCATCAACTTTTGACTCCATGCAGCAGCAAAAAAGATTTCTTAAGGAGCAATCTTATTCATTTGCATTTACTTCTGATGTTGTAAGTTCTAACGAGCTTGAAAAAGAGATTGACCAAAATCTGTATACGGCTGGGGTGGATTATGCGAAAGGTGAAGTGTTGATCTTTCCCTTTCGTGAACAACTCGCGCCAGTGATGAAACATTCCAACTATGAAGCACTTGCTTCCAAGTTTAAGAAGCTGAAGCAGATACCTGCGCTTCGGGAGAATCAAGGTTTTTTCATTATCGATCCAAACGAGATGTCTCTCGAAGAAAAGAAAACCTTTTTTGAAAAAAAGCTAACTTACAAGCAAGGGAAATCTCATATGATGAATCTTCAGATTATGGATACTAAGATGATAGATCATAACCTGAAGTTTGATGGAAATATCGTCTCTGAACTAGGAAGGCTACTTGTTGTTTCTGATCGAACTTACGACTATTTAATTGAACAACGGTATTTCAATGATCCATTGGCATATAAATCTACTTATTATTTTGTGCCAAAATGGAAAAATGGCCAACTTTCCTTAGAAACTTCTGAAACTCAACAAGAGGTATGGTTGTATTCCGTGTTGGCCAATAAGGTGAATAAAGGGGTGCTTAACTCTAGGGCAGTAGACTATTTGACATCGGAGATGGATCTAGTTATTAGTGAATTTATTGGCGGATTTATCGCCATTATTATGTTGGCAAGTACAGTAAGTCTGCAGTATTTCAGATTGTATGTAGATCTTCAGCGAGATGAAGAAATATACCGAGCTTTATCGAAAATCGGACTAAACTCAAGGGAAATGAGACAATCGGCTTCCAGACAAATTGCATTCATATTTCTTCTGCCATTAGTCGTATCGTCTATAGGAATGGTGCTTTGTTTAGTGATTTCAGAACCATCTGGAATATATGGAGTACCCGTTCACCTTACGCTGATTCAGATTATGCTGTGCTTCTGGGCCATCCAATTCCTTTCCTTTCTTATTGTACGTTCACTGTATCTCCGTCAATTAGATTTAAAGATATTGTAAGGAAGGATAAGTTGTGTGTAAAAATTTGCAGAAGGGTAGGATGAAGTTCCTCCTTTCTGGAATTTTGCACTGAAAAGAAGATAAAGTCTCAAGTGGGATACAGAAGAAAACACATAATTCGTATAACAACGTAATTATAAAACTATATTTAAATCGATACCATATTTTTAAAGTGGGGATATCTATGAAAAAACGTATGTTCATTTTATTGCTGCTCGCCTTGTCGGCCAGTTCTTTATTAGAGTCCTTTGTTCAAGCAGAGGAGGCGCAGCAGCAGGTTACCAAAGCAAGTGTGAAACTAACACTGAGTCAAGCTCAGCAATGGGCACGATCCAATAGCTTTAGCTTGAAGGAAGCCCAGCAAACGATAGATCGTAACCGAATTATGCTGAAAAATGCAGGCAAGAATCTGGATTTCATTCCTGCAGGTCAAGGCAACGGCGAAGAAGATGTGGCTAGTAGTTCAGCATGGAAGGGGTATGCTTCATCGACAGTTTCTTATTTGGAATCCAAAAAGCAAATCGAGCTTGCCCAAGATCAGGCAGACTACACTGCAATGAAGAATTACTATGACGTACTTCTGGCTGATAACAAAGTCAAGAGTAGTGAGGATGCACTTTTGCTCGCGCAATTGGAGGAAAAAGCTGCTGAAGCGAAGGCTAACCGTGGGAAAATTTCTCCAGGTGATCGAAGTACGATTATTCAGACTCGTATAGAGGCTCAAAAAAATGTAGACATTGCAAAAGCTGCGCTGCAAAAAGCGCTAGATTCGCTTAATACACAAATGGGGCAGTCCCAAGGAAATTTATATGAACTGGTGGACCGACCCGTTTACCGGAAGATGGATAACACGAATCTGGATACGCTGGTGACGCGTGCCATCTCGGCGAGTCCTTCAGTATGGAGACAGGAAGAGGCAGTCAAGCTAGCAAAAATGGAAATTAAATATTACACATGGAATTCGGGAACGGATGACTATGAAATTAAGCAGATTGATGTAGATTCAGCAGAAGGTGGACTGGAAAATACCAAGGATCAACTAGCAGAAACACTGAAGAGTATGTACTTTAACTTACAGCAAAATGAAGAACAATACGAGCAAATGCGAAGTAATCTACAGAACCTTAATAAAGTGTTGGACATTTCTCGCAAAAGAAAGGAACGTGGATTTGCTACGGGCACGGAGGTCGCTACAAATCAGTTGAAAGTAAAGCAAATTGAACGGAATATGGATGAGCTCGTTGTCCAAATGACGCTGCTGCAACATGCTTTAAACAAGCCGTGGAGCGTATAGGATTTAGCAAAAATACAATTTAAGGGGATATAACATTGTCGGAAACAGAAAAGAAAGATAAAGATTCACTACAAGTATTAAGAAAAAAAAGAAAAGTGAAAAGGAGCATAGGTATTCTGGCCTTGCTTATTATTGTAGGGATTAGTGGTACGCTCTACATGAAAAGGGGTCAGGAAAAGTCTGTGGAGGCTCCGGCGAACCAGGTGATACAGGTACAGAAAGCTAACATAACTGAGTCGCTTAGCGTGACTGGAACCGTTCAGGCTTCCAAGGAAGTAAATATTAATTTTACAAATGTCGAGGGTGCCAAGCTCGTCGCTGTCAATGTTAAAGCAGGAGATAGCGTCAAAGCAGGTCAGGTTCTAGCACGATTAGATGATTCGGACGCTAGGCTGCAAATTAAGGATGCCGAATCCAATGTCGCGATTGCAAGAGCCAAGCTGGAAGAAGCCAAGCGCGGACCCAAAACGAATGATATCGAGCTCCAGAAAGCAAATGTCTTAAAGGCACAGATGGCGATTAAAACAGCCAAAAACGGGATGGAATTAGAGGAAGCTGCTGCTCAAAAGGAGGCAGCCAAGGTGACTTTGGATAAAGCCCAGAAGGATTATGATGACCAGGCTTTTCTGGTTCAGAATGATGCGGCAGCAGAAAGTGACCTGGCGACAGCCAAGCAAAATCTGGATAAGGCAAAACTGGACATGAGTAATGCGGAGCTGCAGTACAAGAAGGCAAAGACCAAGCAAACTGAGGCGATCGAAGAGGCGGAAATGGGCTATAAAACAGCATTAATACAATTAAAGGCTGCACAGTCCCCGCCTGAAGCTTCCAACATCCAATCTGCACAAGCTTCTTTATTACAGGCTGAGACGGCATTAGAGCAGAAGAAAAGTGTTCTGAGTAAATTACAGGTTACGGCGCCGTGGGATGGGATCATTTTGAAAGTCAATGGCGATGTGGGGACTAGTCCTACTGCACCCTTTATTGTCATGAATAACTCCAACACAGGGGTTATGAAGGTTCTTGCCAAGGTTAATGAAAGTGATATTGCTAAATTGAAGACTGGACTTCAGGCGACAATGCTACCGAATTCATTCCCGGACAAACCATTTAAAGGCGAAGTACGTTTTGTTTCTCCAGAGCCGGTGACGGAATCCAATGTGACTACATACAAAATTGAATTGTCTTTGGATAGCCAAAACATAAGACTGCAACCGGGGATGAACATGGATGTATCCCTACTGTTAGCCGAACACAAAAATACGCTGTCTGTGCCATTGTTTGCCTTGAGGTCTGAAGGTGGTGTGGATGGAGTATATGTAGCGAAGAACGCGGCGAATCCGGCGGATTATGAGTTTAGACCGGTGAAACTGGGTGTGTATACAGCGGATCAGGCCGAAATCAAGTCCGGTGTCAAGGAAGGTGAAACCATTGTGATTCCTCCTCAGAACAGCAGTGCTGACCCGAATGGCAGTGGAGGGGGGCAGACACAATGAGTGAAACTCAATCCAATAACACCGTTATTGAAATTAAAGAGCTGAAAAAAAGGTATGAAGTAGGCGGTCAGGAGATTCAGGCTCTACGCAGTGTGAACTTATCTATTAACGAAGGGGAGTTTGTTGCTATCATGGGGCCCTCTGGTTCAGGCAAGTCCACCATGATGAATGTTATTGGTTGCCTGGATCATCCGGATACCGGTAAATACTATCTGGATGGTTACTCCATATTGGATGCTCGTGAGAACGAACTTTCAGAGATTAGAAATCAGAAGCTGGGATTTGTGTTTCAGAAATTCTATCTCCTGCCTCGTACTACAGCTTTAGCAAATGTGGAGCTGCCTATGATGTATGCAGGTGTTCCTGCCAAGGAGCGTCGGGAAAGAGCTATAGAGGCGCTTCGGATGGTGGGTCTTGCAGAACGGATGTATAACAAGCCTAACGAGCTTTCTGGCGGTCAGCAGCAGCGGGTTTCCATCGCCCGAGCTTTGGTGAATCATCCGGTCATTCTGCTGGCAGATGAGCCTACGGGTGCACTGGACACGAAGACGAGCATCGAGATTATGGAGCTGTTCCAAGGCTTGAATGAGCAAGGAAAAACCATTGTCCTGGTTACTCATGAACTGGAAGTAGCGGAATATGCCAAACGATTGATCAGCTTTCGGGATGGTAACATTGAGCGAGATGAGCCTATTGCAAATAGACGAATTTCATCAAGGGTGGTAAGTCTATGAATCTGATGGAAACGATCCGTGTATCGATGAACAGCTTAACTACCAACAAGATGCGCTCATTTTTAACGATACTCGGTATTATTATCGGGGTGGCAGCGGTGATTGCCATTATGGCCATCGGGAATGGCTCAAAGGCCAGTATTAAGGAGGAAATCAATAAGTTAGGAAATAACGTACTTTTGGTTGCTCCCGTCATGCCAATGACTGAGGAAGAAATAAATCAGGATACCTTGCCCTCATTTACGTGGACAGATGTCGAGGCATTGGAACAAAAGAGTTCGATTGCAGCAATGATGCCCCGTATTTCAAGCAGTTCAAAAGCTGCATGGGGGCGATATAACTATAATGCAACCATTGTAGGGACATCTGCTTCATTTTATAAGGCCAAAAAGTTTTCCTTTGCCGAGGGCAGAACATTTACCAACGATGAGATGGATAAACGTAGGAATGTTGCCATTCTGGAAAGCCAAGCGGTTGTGCGTCTTTTTGGTGGAGATACCAAAGGCGTATTGGGACGAACGTTTCAAATCAAACAGATCCCTTTCAAAGTAATCGGAGTATTGAATTCTCAGCCTGTTACGAATTTAAGCTACAGTACAAATGATCAAATCTACATCCCGGCTACAACCATGATGAACCGTCTGGGTGAGAAAAACATTACTGGTCTGGAGGTATCCGCCAAGTCACCAGGCTTGATGGGTCAGGCTCAATCAGACATATTGGAAAGCTTGCGTGTGACGCATCAGCTAAAACCTTCGGAACCGGATCAATTTCAAGTAATGAGTCTGTCCGAAGCAGCAGGTGCAGCATCCGGTGTAGATAATATCATGACCAGCTTGCTGGGAGGTGTAGCTGCGATCTCACTTGTGGTAGGGGGAATCGGAATTATGAATATTATGATGGTGTCGGTTATAGAGCGCACGAAAGAAATTGGTATTCGAAAAGCTATTGGTGCCAAGCCAAGAGATATTATGATTCAATTCCTGTCCGAAGCGGTCATTTTTGGTCTGCTAGGGGGGATGCTCGGGGTTGTTACAGGCGTAGGCGCCTCCAAAATAATCGAAGCAACAGCACACATGACCATTGAATTTACAATCTCGCCGATCCTATATTCGTTTCTTAGCTCTGCAGGTACAGGCATTCTATTTGGGGTATATCCGGCTTATAAAGCAGCAAGATTAAAACCAATAGATGCATTGAGATACGAATAATTGAATGGGCACATGGTCGCAACATAAAACGTGAACTGCTTCTAGATTTTTGGAGGAATATATACTATGGAAAAAAGCTATGTGCAAAATAGAACCAGAGCTCATCGAATGAAGAGGAAGAGAAGAAGACTACTGTTTATTATTCTCATTTGTATGGTTCTAATGATTATAAAACTCTTTGACATCTTCAGTAGTAAACCACAGCCAGTAAAAACGATTGAATATGCAGAAAAAATAGAATCAGTATCAACCGACAAACTAAATAACAAATCCAAAGGGAGGGAATCTTCTCTACAAAATGTTTCGGGTGTTGAAGATGCAGCATTTGTTGAAAAGTACTTAAATCAGCAAATGCAAGGGCAGCGACCTGAGGGGATTGACGGTAAAAAAGTAGTCTATTTATCTTTTGATGATGGTCCATCGGTTACCGTAACGCCTAAAATATTAGATATTCTTAAAAAAGAAAGTGTGAAAGCAACGTTTTTTGTGGTAGGAAAAGCAGTAGAGGAAAATGAAGTGACTAAAAAAATAACAAAAAGATTGGTTAAGGAAGGACATGCGATCGGAAATCATACCTACTCACATGACTACAGTTATTTGTATCCGAATCAGACTGTGAATTCGAGCAGTTTTATGAATGATATTGAAAAAACAAATCAAGTTTTAAAGCAAATATTGGGGCAGAATTTTTCCACAAGAGCGATTCGATTTCCAGGCGGCCACATGACATGGCAGAGAAATGATCCCGATGGTATGGAAGTACTGGACAAAGCACTACAGGATAAGGATTACCATCAGATTGACTGGAATGTGTTACCTAAAGATGCAGAGGGTGCACGTAAGAATGCTGAGCAATTAATTAGTGAATTCATGAGAAATATTGGGACTAGAGAAAAAGCAGTGGTACTCATGCATGACACTTATGGGAAGGAAGAAACAGCCAAAGCCTTGCCTGAAATCATAAGATATTTAAAAAAGCAGGGATATGAATTTAAGACTATCAAGTAACGTACCGATTTCAATCAAAGCAGAAGGGATACGCAATAATATGGATGTTAAAGATCTGGAGGATCTATATTTATCTTGCAAATCAGACCTCTTTGGCTATCTATTGAGGATATTGCATAACAAACAGGATGCTGAAGATTTGTTGCATGAGTGTTTTATTCGGTTTATAAGAGCTTCGCCTGACTTGCCCCAAGATCGTATTCGGTTTTACCTTTTGAGAATTGCCAAAAATTTAGCTATAGATTTAATCAGAAAACGAAAAAAGATGGAGGAATACATTTTACGTAAGGGGCTGCTCCACTATCACTGGGATATCCTTGATTTTGAAATTCAGGAGGAGGTCAATCAAATTCTCTTGATGGCAAGTAATACCGAGCAAAGAACGGTACTTGAATTGCGATTAGTCCAAGGATACTCCATAAAGGAAACGGCTAGAATTTTAAACAAGAGTGAGAATGCAGTGAAGTCTTCGCTTCACAGAGCTTCCCAACGTATTAAATTGAGATATATTTCTTGAACTGATTGGATGAAAAGAGGAGTAGACATAGAGTCTGCTCCTCTTTTCGCTCAATACAGAGATAAAACAATAAGATCGATATTTTCCACCATAATAGATAATAAATATCCCCTTTTTTTGGATTGTTTCTATTTATAATGAAAGCGCACCCATAACAATCAAAGGAGCTGATTTGTTTTGACACGTAACAAACGCTTAAGAAGATTGTCCACCGCCATGTTAACGGTGCCTATGCTCACGATGTTCGCTTCAAGCGCAATGGCAGAGCAGGAATCGAACGGACATAAGCCTCCGGTTTCTACTGGAAGCGGCGTATTTTATGAAATTTATATCAATTCTTTTTATGATTCGAATGGAGACGGACATGGTGATTTGAAAGGAATCACACAAAAGCTTGATTACTTAAACGATGGAAAACCCCATTCGGGTAGGGATTTGCAGGTCAGCGGCCTCTGGCTTATGCCCCTAAATCCATCTCCAAGCTACCATAAATATGATGCAACTGATTACTATCAGGTGGACCCACAGTATGGGAGTCTAAATGATTTCCGCACCTTGATGAAAGCAGCGGACCGAAAGGGCGTTAAGGTGATCATGGACCTTGTTATCAATCATTCAAGCAGCGAGCATCCATGGTTCAAGGAGGCCAGTGCCAACCCGCAAAGCAAATTCCACGACTATTACGTATGGGCGGATGAGAACACAGATTTGGAAGAAAAGGGCTCGTGGGGTCAGCAGGTATGGCATAAGAATCCGAATGGCGAAGGGTATTTCTACAGTACGTTCTGGTCGGGCATGCCGGATCTGAACTTTGACAATCCCGAAGTCCGCAAAGAAATGATCAAAGTCGGCAAGTATTGGCTGCAGCAAGGTGCAGACGGGTTCCGACTTGACGCGGCGATGCATATTTTTAGAGGACAGACGAAAGATGGTGCGGATAAGAACATTGCCTGGTGGAGTGAATTTCGTTCCGAGATGGAGAAGGTAAATCCAAATGTATATCTGGCAGGAGAGGTATGGGACAAACCGGAGACCATAGCTCCTTATTACGGACAGCTCCACTCCTTGTTTAATTTTGACCTGGGCGGAACGATTTTGAAGTCCGTGAAAAACGGCCGAGATCAGGGTATCGCGGCATTCGCCGAGAAAACGCTGCAACTGTACAAATCATATAATAAGGCGGCACTCGATGCTCCGTTCCTGAGCAACCATGACCAGACTCGTGTCATGAGCGAGCTAGGCGGGGATGTGCGAAAAGCCAAGCTGGCCGCTTCCATTCTTTTAACGCTTCCGGGTCAGCCGTTCCTCTATTATGGCGAAGAAATTGGTATGAAGGGAGAGAAGCCTGATGAGTTTCTTCGTGAGCCTATGCGCTGGTACAAGGGAGAGGGCCCTGGTCAAACGACATGGGAGAAACCCAAATACAACAAAGGCGAGGTATCAGTGGAAGCGCAGCTGAGAGACGATGATTCCCTGCTGGAAAGCTATCGCACACTCATCCGTCTGAGGGAAAAACATGAAGCTTTACGCAGCGACAGTCTGCAACCTATACAAGCAGGCTCTGCCAGCGTGACCGCATTTAAACGTACTTCAGGCAAAGAAGCACTGTATGTATATCATAACCTGTCTGGAGAGCCGGTTACCTTGCAGATGAAAGATTCCGATAAGGGTAAATGGAAAGTGGTCTTCTCCACCTCAAAGGATGTGAAGGTGAAGAAAGGAACAGTTAAAATTCCGGCTTACAGTTCTCTGATTACCGAAGAAGACAGAAAGAGCTGAATATACGCAAAATTACCGTTCAGATGAAGCAGGGCATATATCGTTGAATCCAGTTTGGGGTGTTAACAGCACCCCTTTTTTCTATTGAACCGGAAACGTACGTGTTCTAACTATACCGATTTGACGTAAAGCACGCCCCTTAGAGTACACACAGGGAAGGAAAAATGACATTCTCCAGTGTATATTCCAAGGGGCATTATTTAATACCCTCAATCATAGTAAAGATCGGACGATTCCATATGATTATAAAGGGGGTATGCCTTCCGGTATGTTTCGACTCTTGCTCTTGGCAAGCAACTGCTCATCAAACGGCAAATTCTCTTTGATCGCCCACAGATCGTCATAGCTGAGAATACAGCGATCAGCTCTGGACAGATCCTGCCGGCCGGAGCCGGGGTTATGGAAGCCGATACAGTACATTCCTGCACTTTTGGCTGCCTGGACCCCGTTATGTGAATCCTCAATAACGATGCAATGGGCCGGTGCAATGCCTAGCTGCTCGGCGGCGTATAAGAAGATGTCCGGTGCCGGCTTACCCTGCAGTACCTCTTCACCGGTGATTCGAATGTCAAAGTAACGGCCAAGTCCTGTCTTTTCCATAATGAGATCAATCAGCGCCCGCGGAGAGGAAGAGGCCACCGCGACCGGAATCCCTTTCTCTTGCAGCCAGTCCAGCCACCGCTCCAGTCCATCGATCGCCGCAAGGCCCTCGTGTGCAATCATTGTCTGCATCACATTTTTTCGGTGATAGGACAAGGCCTCTTCCACCGTATTGGTGAGCTGATGCCTGTCCAGCACTTGACGCCACATGGATTCGAGTGTCACTCCGACATAGGTGTGATGCTCTTCTTCCGTCATGGGCGCACCGAAATGGGCAAAGGAGCTGCGTTCGACCTCAAAGTAGATCGGTTCGCTGTCTACTAACACCCCGTCCATGTCGAAAATGACCGCTTTGACTGGAACGGACGCGGATAGGTCTCCTGTACATTCATTATTCGTCGGTGTAACATGATGGATGCTCGTCATGTCCATTCTCCCCCTTGTTAGTAGCTAAATTTAGTTGTCGGAGCCACTAGATTGCAGCACAATCTTGATCGCCTGAGACGAGGGCTGAAGTGTCCGCTCGCTGATATTGCATCCAAGCGTCTTAAAGGCTTCATGGTAGTCATCCAGCGGATACGAGTGGGTAATGATTTTTTTGGCGGGAATGATTTGCTGCTCAATCAGGTAATGCGCCGTGGAGAACGTGCCCAGAGAATCAATCGAACCGATGATTTTAAGGCTACGGTCAACTACCTCTTTCGGATTAAACGAGCTTATCCCATCTCTCAGCCCCACCAGCATCAAATACCCGCCGCTCGCAAGCTGGCTTAGTACCTCAGTGCCGACCACTCCTGTGGTGTCCACAATCATGTCCACCTGATTTTTTAACGGAGCCAGCTTATGAATGGCCGATTCCAGTGTGGCGTGCGCGGACCACCGTTCGGGGGCAATAGAATCCGCTATGGCGAGCCGTTCCTCCGAGATGTCAACAAGGCAACCAGTTACGCCTTTCGAAGCAAGAGCATAGCTGTACAGAATCCCGATCGGACCTGCGCCTATAATAACGGTTGTGAAGTTCGGCAGCAGGTTAATCTGGTTGATTCCGGTCAGCATACAGCTCAGCGGCTCGGTCAGCGTCGCTTCTTCGTAGCTGATATGGTCCTTCAACTTGTACAAAAAACGGTCCTCAGTCACATAATAATCGGTGAACGTACCGTCTGCGCTGACTCCGGTCTCTGTTACGGATTTGTGTGTGCAATGATTTTGTCTTCCTGTCCGGCACATTTCGCATTGGCCGCAGTAGTAAGTTGGATCAATCACCACTCGGTCTCCAGGCTGCAGTGAACTGACGGCTGGTCCTACAGCGATCACATCCCCCGCTGATTCGTGCCCCAAAATCGTAGAAGGCACGGCATGATATTTGCCACTGATGATACCTAGATCCGTACCGCATACGCCAGTCGCCCGAATCCGGACGAGTACATCGTTATCTTTTTTTATCTCCGGGATAGGTCTTTCCTCAAGTGCGACATCCCAAGCTGATTTATATACAAGTGCGAGCATGTATAATTCCTCCTTTTGCTTATTGGGCAGATCGTTAGTGAAGGGTAGCAAGAACGGCGTCAAGCCGTTTAACAATTTCGGCAATCTCATCTTCGGTAGCCGTGAGGGAAGGTCTGACTTTGACCACATTCCCATAACCGTAACGGGAACCTCTCAGAATTAATTGTTGTTCCTCAAATGCGCGATCGATAATCCCGTTGCTTTTCACTGCATCCGGGGCATCGTCCTCGTCTACAATTTCCAGTCCCCACATCAGTCCGACGCCACGAGCCTCACCAATGCAATCATACTTGTCGGCCATCTCCGTCAGTAGGGATCCGAGCAGGCTTCCTTTGGACCGGACGGCTTCCAGAAAACCGGGCTCGGTTACAACCTCCAATGTGGATTTGGCTGCCGTGACCGAGATCAGATTGCTGCCCGAAGTAAAGGAATGTTCGTGCTTCTCCAGGACATCGAGACGAGACTGCATCAATACCGCCGCAACCGGGACTCCAATACCACCCAGACCCTTAGCGAGAGTAATAATATCCGGTTGGATGTCAAACAGTTCACTTGCGAACATGTAACCTGTCCGCCCGATTCCGGTCTGCACTTCGTCTGCAATCAGAATCATCCCATGCTCGTCGCATAGCTGACGGAGGCGCTTGAAATATCCTGCAGGCGGGATGATATTACCTCCGTTGCCCAGAATGGGTTCAATAATCATGCAGGCCACAGACCCTGAGCTTCCATACTCAATGGCGTCCGATATAGCGTCAATACAATGATGACCACACTTGTCTGGTGAAGAATTAAAAGGACAGCGATAACAGTAGGGGGCAGGCACATGCAGAGAATTTGCTGCAACTGAGTTAGGGAAATTCTTGCGACGAAAGGCATTACCGGAAATGCCTGTTGCAAACTGGGTTTGTCCATGATGTGACAGATGCAGACTGATGATATCGGTTGCTCCGGTGTATTTTTGGGCCAGCTTCACAGCACATTCGTTCGCTGTGGAGCCGGTAATATCTCTCATCCATCCGGCGTCTATGCCGTTCGGGGCATACTGGATTAGATGATCTAGGACTTCTTCGACATAAGGCTCTGTAAAAGTAGAAGACATGTGTGCAAGATTGCCGACTTGCTCCTGTACTTTGCTTACGACATGAGGGTGGTTATAACCGAGCGACAAGTTGAAGGTGCCGGATACGCCATCCAAATACTCCTTACCCGAATCGTCAATTAGAGTAATGCCTTTACCATATCTGAAACGTTCTTTGGTCAACGTATGCACGATATTTCCCCTCCATATCAGAATATACATTCTTATTAAGTCATCTTTATAAAGTCTACCACCCTATCAGAGCATAACGAGGCTGAACTCACCTCCCCAAAATAAGAAATCCACCTTCCTTGCCCTCATGGACAACGGAGCATAATCCGGTGCTTCTGCGATAGGCCTCACCTCCCCTAAGAACTAAAACAATATCATCCTTCCTTGCCCTGATGGGCAAGAGAGTCAACGACTCGGCTGCCCCGATCATTCCACAGATGCGTGAGAATAAGTGCCAGCAGCAAAATCAGAGTAAACCCTCCTAAAATCCAGAGGCTAGCCGCCACTGGCCATTCGCTCATGCTCCAGCCAATTACATATTGAAGCACCGAGCCGCCAATTCCGCCCGACGCAATCAGAATGCTGGTCGTCCGCTCGGTCATTCCTGGAATCAGCACGTTGGCATAGACAAGCGCGATACAGAAGAGTCCAGACATGAATAGACCTGCACCGAAAATTATAAGGTATGTAGCCCATTGGCTGGATATAAACACCATGGCAACTAGGAAACAGAAAGTACCGATTGCACTCCACAGCAGGTAAGGAATATATCCTGCTGACTCTGCAATCCTTCCTGAGAACATACGACCAATGATCATTGCAATCCAAAGCACGCTGACACCCAGCGAGGCTACGGATCCTTGAAGATGTAGCGTCTCTGTCAGAATAGAAGGTAGGAAGTTCATGAGCCCCAGTTCAAGACCCATATAAACAAAGAAGAATATAATGAAGATTCCTAGCAATACACGATGCTGTCCAGAGTAACGGGCTTGTTCAACTGAACGTTCAGTAGTTCGGATGTCTGCTTGGGTAAGGTGAGAGGAGGCGGATGTAGGCATGGTAAGCCACAACAGCGCTAAGACAAAAGTGAGAAGGGAGATGGTGTAAAAGGTTAGATTCCACATTCCAAGCCAGATATACAGGCTAACGATCGCCGGAATAAGCAGTGCACCAAGTGCAAAATAGACATCCAGCTTAGACATGGCCACGGCTTTTTGCTCCTCCGTGAACTCAATGGTAAACGCTCCGATGGACGATTCAATGATGCCTGAGCCGAAACCAACCCAGATGGCCATTGCGATGACCCAATTCCATGAGGGTAGTACACCCAAGATAATGCACGCTGCCACGATACTACCCAGGGCTATGGATAACATGGACTTGCGACCCAGATGCAGAGCCATGAAGGGGGTGAGCAGAACACCGACAAGAAATCCGAAAAACTGCAGGAACAGCAGTAATCCACCATCGCTGTACCCCCGTCCATAGTGAGATAGTAAAGTCGGCAGTAATGCCCCAAGCACCACACTGGTGACGCCGATTAACAGATAGAAAGCACAACTTAAAGCGAATAGTCTCTTCAAGGCCTGTCCCTCCAGTAGGTCATATTTTTTATATGAGTATTTTTTTTACTAGAATATACCATCACATTGGAAATGTATATATATTTTTATATAGAAAATGTAAAAAATTAATTTGACAATTTTACACGTATTTAACTTCAATTATGTTTAATCCAGTTAAGGTGAAACCTTTATCTAAAGAAACTGCAAGCGGCAGGAGGGAATAAGATCAGTCCAAATTGTTCTCGAACGCCAAACGGCTCATAATTAAGTCATAACTTTGAGTTTGCAATAATGTTAGTAAGGATACCTAGTAAAGATGCCTAACAGTTGCTTTACTTCATAGCAACTATGATTGATAGGGTAGAAAAACGAATGTTAAACGCTTACAATTCAAAAGGGAGAGGGAATTTTATTCGCTAGTTGAGAAGGAGAAGCATGAAGAAGGGAAGAAAGGAATGCAGTGCAGCATAATTATCATTAGTCATGTGCACGGCTTTTTGAACTTTACTGCAAAAGGAGTCTACCAAAATGAATTTTTATTTAGAAATCCCGGAGCTTGACCGACATTTTCCTTTCCGGAGTTTTATTAATAAAGGCGACGTGCTTTGCTATCCTCATTGGCATAAAGAAATTGAAATTATTTATGTGACCCAGGGAACCTTGGATCTGGGAATTAACGATATTTCGATACGCATGAAACAAGGTGAAGTTCAGTTTATAAATGGGGGTGATGTTCATTATTTCTTGGCCTCTCCCGACAGCGAACGGGTGGTTATTCAATTTGATCTGAGCTTTTTTCAAGAGGTTTCCACATTAAGTGATCAGAAACGCCCTCTAAGATATATATTTACGGAGATGGAGCAATCAAGCTGGAACTGGCCAGAAGAAACAGCAGCTAAAATGCTTCCTCTGATTCAAAGCATTTATGATGAGAACGTCAACCGACACGAAGGCCATGCTTATATGATCAAAGCCAAGGTGTTTGAGATGTTGACTCTTATTATGCGTGAAGTGCCGAGAAGCATAACCCCAAGGCTTCCTGAACTCTCAGAAAGAACCTTAACACAATCCAAGGACACTCTTTATAAACTGGAACGTATTTTTGAGTATGTGGAATGTCATTATCATGAAACCATCTCGCTGAAGAATGTCGCTGATTATATGGGGTTCAGTCCTTATTATTTCGCCAGGCTGTTTAAGAAGAATACGGGGATGACCTTTGTAGCATTTTTGAATGATTACAGACTAAATAAGGCAAAATGGATCTTGTTGAATGAAAACAATCCGATTACTGAGGTCGCAGAGGCGGCAGGGTTCAGTAGTGTAAAGACGTTTCATCATCTCTTTAAGGAAGCGACAGGAACATCACCATTGAAATACCGCAGGACAATATTCGGGAATAAAACAGCAAGAAATGAGGAGGAAAGCTTTTCATGAGATTTGTATGATAGAGCTATCCGACGAAGTGAAGGGTGAGTTACGAAGACATTAAGATTTATGGATACGTGAGCAACCGATTGATATGCGGTGGGCTTAAATCAGGAGTGGAGGAAGATGAAAATGGACAATCGTATATACAATGTAGTCATCATCGGTTATGGAGGCATGGGAAGCTACCATGTTCAATTGATCGAATCTAATCAGCAACTTGCCGTTGGCGGTGTATATGATATTGTCGATTACCGGATGGAACTGGCTGCGGCTGCCGGCTATAAAACCTACGCTAGCCTGGATGCCGTTCTGGCCGATGAGGCCGTGGATATTGTTTTGATAGCAACACCAAATGATGTTCATAAGGAAATCGCGATTCAGGCGCTACAAGCCGGAAAGCATGTCATTTGCGAAAAACCGGTTACGATAACGAGCGCGGATTTCTTGGATATTGTTGAGGTGGCAAAGAAAGAAAATCGTGTGTTTACGGTACATCAGAACCGTCGATGGGATGAAGACTTCCGAATTATCAAAGATATAATTGGCAATAAGACCGTGGGCGAGCTTTTCCAGCTGGAATCGCGAGTTCAGGGAGCTAATGGCATTCCAGGTGACTGGCGGCAACTAAAGGCGTATGGCGGAGGAATGCTACTGGATTGGGGAGTACATCTGTTGGACCAGCTGCTTCAGATTACGGACAGCAAAATAGAAAGCGTAGCTGCTACCCTAAGCTATATTTTGGGGACTGAAGTGGATGACGGCTTTGCCAGCTTTATTGAGTTCAAGGACGGCCTGACAGCAGTCATTGAAGTGGGTACAACCAATTACGTAAAGCTGCCACGCTGGTATATTAAAGGAACCGAAGGAACCGCAGTGATTCGAGATTGGGATTTGAGCGGAGAGATCGTCACCCGAAATCCAGATGTTGCTCACGTGGAACCCAAGCCGATTCAAGCAGGTCAAGGATTGACGAAAACGATGGCGCCGCCGTCTGAGGAATCCACCCTTAAGTTCCCGATTGAGAAAATACCTGCTGCTGCAGAAAGCTTTTATGAGAATTTTGTCTCCACCATCGAAGGAAAAGCGGAGATTGCAATCAAAAATGAAGAAGTACACCGTGTATTGGTGCTGATTGAGACGATTTTTGAGGCGGCAGCAACCAAAAGCGTGATTCGAAGAACTATTTAGATCTGCTCTATTTTTCGATCCATCATAAGAGAGATATATAGGAATCTGGAGAGAAACAAACAGATTTATTTAATGAAATTTTGGGATGCATTTAAGTAATCAGTAAACCTTTGAAATGGTGAGCAAAATAGTTTTGCCCACCATAAAACTCAAGCGGGTATCGCTCCACAACCGAATTCTATGGCTTGATCATTTTTAAGTTGCTGAGATTTCGAATAGGTTTAATTTACACGTAAAGAGAAGAAGATGTTTTTACATAAAAATTAAATCCGCTATTTCCTCCTTAAATCAACACATTTCACTCTAAATCTTCCATGAAAACATAAAATAATCCATGAAAGAGCTAGAATAATCAGTATTAAGGGAATGACATTCCTAGGAGTGTCGGTGATTTGGGGTTTTAAAAACACACTCATAAACATATGGGTGTGTTTTTTGGTGTTGAGAATGAGTCGTTCATGCATTAACAGAATTTTATCATGATTAAGTAATTCGCCAAATCACTCATCATTGATTGAAAGTAGCCCAGATAACAATATGATGTAACATTTTCCACAGCTTATTACATTAATGTAGACACCTTAACGTACTTAAGAGTATTCTTATGTGTACTTAAGAGGGACCTCATCGCAACCAAAACCAATGAATATGTAAGTATATAAAGGAGGCCCATATATATGAAGTCTCATACCTCTGAGCGTATTAAATTCCCGCCAGGATTGTGGGCAGGATTATGTCAGTTAGGGTTTGGCGCCCACGACGTAGCACGCAAAGCACGACTGCCGATCACCATTATTACTGAACCAGTAGTCACCACCGCCCAATATTTCGCGATCTGGCAGGCATATTCTGATCTCATTGGTGACACAGCCCAAGGAATCATCAGGCTTGTGACCGTCTTTGATACAGCAAAGTACCCACCGACTGTCTTAGCGACTTACCACGCTCGGGACTATCGCGACGCTCTAAACCGAATGGCTCGGTACAAACAACTGTGCCCCCCGGAAAACCTACATATCACGGAGGAGGGCGAGCACTGTACAATTGATCTGGAGTGGCTATCTCCCGAGCAGTCTGGTCCGCCGATGCTGGTTGGTAGCACGCTGGCTTGTCTTCTGGAGATTGGGCGCCGGGGCACAGGTCAACCTTTGAAAGCGCAGCTTGTTGAATTTTCGCACTACATGGGCGATATACAAGCCCTTGAAGCTTATTTCGGCTGTCGTATCCGGATTGGTGCAAAATGTAACCGATTGACGCTACATCGAAGAGACCTGGACCGCCCCTTTGTCTCGTACAACGAAGAGTTGCTGGAAATCTTGACTCCTGTTCTGGACCGATCGTTGGATGAACAGCAGCGCAGCCGTTCAATTACCGAGATGGTCAAATGGATCATGAAACGCAGCCTTACAAGAGGGCGCCCCGACATTCAGGCTGTGGCGAAGGAGCTCAGTATGAGCGATCGTACCTTGCAGCGCCGTCTTACTGACGAAAATACGAGCTTCAAGATTCTATTGACAAAAGCTAGACATGAGCAGGCACGAGAGTACTTGGCAGACCCCTCGCTCGATATTAAAGAGGTAGCATTCCTGATTGGGTACGAAGATCAAAACTCGTTTTACCGCGCCTTCCGCCAATGGGAGGGGGATACGCCTTCAAATTGGCGGACTGAACATTTAGGTACAAACTCGATATCCGGAGCACGCTAGGACTGCCTAATGAGTTTTGTCATTTGGCGTGTTAAACAAGAACTTTGGCGCAATATGCTAGTTACTGGACAATCCAGACAAGATAATATAATCACTATCCGGAGCACAATTGTTTTAAAAAAGGAGAAGTGTATTATGGATATGGGATTAAAATATAAAACAGCTTTAGTTACAGGATCAACGAAAGGCATAGGTAAAGCAATTGCCATTGAACTAGCCAAAGAAGGTGTTAATGTACTAATTAATGGACGAAATTATGAAGAGGTAGAACGAACTGTAAATGAAATTAAGTCAGATTTCCCAGCTACCTCCCCTCAAAATGCTACAGCCGATATTGTGGATATTGGACAAAGAGAAGCCTTATTTGAAAAATGCCCCGAAATTGATATTTTAGTTAACAATATGGGTATTTATGAAATTATGCAATATGTGGACGTAGACGATGAAGTATGGGAAAAATACTTCCGCACTAACGTTCTTGCTGCAAATGGATTATCAAAATTTTATTTACCTAAAATGTTGAAAAATGATTATGGTCGCCTTATTTTTATTGCGAGTGAAGAAGCAATTATGCCTTCAGGACAAATGCCTCAGTATGGTATGACAAAATCTATGTTGTTGTCATTGTCAAAAAGCTTATCTAAATTAACAATAGGAACAGAAGTTACAGTCAATACGATCATGCCGGGACCAACGCTCTCTGAGAATGTGCACCAAATAATTGAGAGTATGTATCCTCATGAAGATATGACTTTTTCAGAAAAAGAGAAAGATTTTATGGTTACAAACCTGCCTCAATCTGAAATACAGCGATTTATCAAGCCTATTGAAATAGGAAGACTAGCTACATTTGTATGTAGCCCTTATGCATCTGCATTTAAAGGTTCTCCAATCCGTATGGATGGAGGAATGGTACCGACTATTTTTTAGCGTTTGTGGAGAAACTTGCTGAAATTACGCTGACATTGCGGAACATTATGATAAGATGAAGTCAAATTTCACTCGAGGGTAGGATGAGGATCATGAACCATTTTGCTATGTATGGAAAGTTGATGGCACTTCCAGGGCAAAGGGATGCTCTTGCAGGCATCTTGCTAGAAGCGGCCGATCTGTTGAAGTCGAATACTGACTACTATTTGTATATAGTCAATGTGTCAGACGACGACCCGAATGCGGTGTATGTGACCGAAGTGTGGAAAGATGCAGATGCTCATGCAGCCAGTCTTAAGAACGAAGAGGTACTGGCGTCGATACAACGCGGCCGACCGTTGATTGTCGGAGCGGAGCCTATTAAACTGCGTGCCCTAGGCGGAAAAGGCCTGTAGGGTTATCACTCAATAACGAGTATTCTAATCACATTAATGAAAATTATTGTTGCATATTACGCAGGAGTTCAAGCAGCAAAGTTATGCTTTAGATATTTCAAGGTCAGAGGTTACATTCGATGTGCAGTCCCAGATGGTTACTTTCCGGATGAATGGTATCAAAATATAGTCAAAATCGGAGGACCTGGGAAAACGCTTTTGTAACAAGTGAAAGGTTGGCAGATAAAATTGGCCCTGGTATAATAAGGGTAATTCACTAAGGAGAGATTTTATTGTCTAGAGCTGTTCTTTACTAATCCAATTCCATAAAAAGAGGTTTTCATGCACCTACTATTCCTCTGCCCAATTTTTGTATTACGGGTGGGATTTGAAAGCTTCGGAATTAGTTAAGAACAACGGATATTACCAGATCCTTAGGGATACCTGTTATAATGAGTCCAATCCGTGTTGTTTCAGCGCGGATTTTTTTGTGGCCCAAATAGCAGTTGATATGAGGGTAGGAATGACGTATGTTCATTCCTGCCCTTTTCCAATTTTTAGCAAAGTGGGATAGAAGGGAATTACTCCAATGGGATCAAATACAACCAGATTTCTTGAATGAAAGATTCAATCTAAGTAAATAGAAAGGTGGACAATATATGAACTTCAAACGAATCGGCTCTTATTAAAAACACTTGATCTTAATTTAATCGAAGCAGCAGCCCGACGTGATATAGGTGCTATTGAAGCTTTGGGTTATAAAACCAGTGATGAATGGCCGGGGCCTGATAAAAATAATGGCACTAGAGGTTTTGATTCTTGGATCATTGTAGATAAGGATAACCAAGAAATTGTTGGAGGGATTGGTTTTTTAGGAGATCCTGACCAGAACGGTATGATTGAGATCGGTTTTGCAACGAATGAAAGCCATCGCCGCAAAGGCTATTGCTATGAAGTCGCTCAAAAAATAATAGAGTGGTCATTAAATCATGAAGAAGTCCAAATCATAACGGCAAGATGCGTACCTGACAATATCAGCTCTAAGAATTTGTTATTGAAGTTAGGATTTCAAATTTGTCACAAGGATGAAGAATTGCTTTATTGGAAATATCAAATGAAGAAAGTAGGAGGGGTTTAGCAGAAAAGAATGCGAATACTGGAGGGTGAAGTTCGCTAAAGTAACTGAGAACGATAGTTCAACGCTATTTTCTCATTAATATCATCATTTTCTTTTGAAATGCCGATATAAAATTGAGTCTAGAGAACTATTTTATACATAAATTTTACCTAAAGGAAGTGGAAAGAGATGTTGAAAAAGAAATGGCTTATCGCCCCGTTGGTTGCGACGACACTGTTTTTCGGTCAATCTGCCTTCGCGGCAAACACGTTTTCTGATGTGGAAGGAACAAAATATGAATGGGCTGCCGAATCAATTCGTTCCATGGTCGATAAGGGCATTGTCAAGGGCTATGAAGATGGGACCTTCAAGCCAAGCAAAACCATAACGAAAGCGGAATTTGTACATATGTTTCACAAGCTTTTTCTAGAAATTGATCGTTCTTCCGGCGAATCTTCCGATTTTGTGGATGCGCGTAAACACTGGGCGAATAAAGATTTTGCAGCAATATTCAACGGGGACTATGTTTGGCCGTATGCTGAAAGTGTTGGGGGGAAATATCCAAACTATCAATTCTATGTCAAGCCTGACAAACCACTGACCCGCTGGGATGTGATGATGATTGCCTCTCTTCGGACGAATTATACCAATCAGACGCTTCATCCTGAGATTGAGGAAGTGATCTCCGCAGCTGCGCAGTACAAGGATATGAAAGTTCGTCAAGCCAATTACAATGATAATTTCTCGGCCTACTATCCGGTGCTGTACATCGACAAGACTGGAGAAGAGTACTCCTATGATGGAGATTCCCAGGATCAAAAGGCAGAAGCATTCTACACCCTAACCAAGATGGGGGTCCTTACCGCTAATGAAGGATACCTTCACCCAAAAGCGCTAGTCACACGGGCTGAAGCTGTTACCATTTTACAGCGTTTGTACGAGGCCACAACGAAGTGATTTTTAGATCAATGATGATCAGATAAAAGCAAAAAAAGATTCAACAAATGGCTTCATTTACACCTCAAAGGGTAGTGCTGTTAGGTTTTGATAAGCCGAATTCAGAAAATAAACAAATCTAAAAGTATGTTGATGAATATGTGGGAAAATTGAGATTTCAAACCGCTGATCTGAACAAATCTGAACTGAATATCTACCTGCAAGAGGCTTGTCATTTTCGGACAGATGTTCAGTTTGACGCTGTGTTCTCCAATGCACCTTGCACTGGATCAAGGATGCTCTTGGATGTCACATCTGCTTACAAAGAGTCCATCTACCCGCTATTGAGGCAAAGGTTAAGCCAAATCTTAACCAAGGAGGTCTGTGGATGATCGACACTACTCGCTTGCGCATTGTAGTCATTAAGGAAACTACATAAGGAGATAAACGGCTTTGCAGTTTTCTACTTATTTAGCTACGTATCTATGACGATGCCTAAACGTCGATTACTGTCGAAGGACAATAACTATGTATATGAAGTCGCCAAATTGGCGGCTTTTTTATTTTAACGACAGATGCCAGTTATTAGCTTTCACGCAAAAAGCATCCGCAGTTTCGCGCGGAATGACTGCAACGCATTACAAGTTGGTTGCCAAGCAAGAAATATAATTCACAATCTATTACTTGCGTTTATAAAATATATGTATTATATATCACTGTACTTTAATTCATTTTAATGTTTATATTAAATTAATAGCCTTAATCTATATTTTACTACACTCATCTATGATGCTGAAGTTTCTAAGTATCAAGTCTGAACTTCCAGCACACTCCAGTTTTTTTACACTTCCCAGACTACAAACACACTTTTATTTCTAACTACATCTTGAAACTCAAAAACGATTCACTTTTACATGTCGATTACTGTTTTGCTGTATCTATCTTAAATACATAGGAATGTGAACATCTGAACCCCCAAAAACATTTTTGTTTTACCGCCTTTTATGTTGAGGAAAGGGGTTAGACATGAGTAGCATGACTTTGCTTTTTTCGGGACAAGGGTCTCAGTATGTCGGGATGGGAGCGGCATGGCAAAGAGGTTTTTCAGAGGCAGATCTCATCTTTGAAGAAGCTGCTGACATTTTGGGATATGATTTGAAAACTTTATGTATGGAAGGACCCATCTCTCAATTATCAAGAACATCCTACACCCAGCCTGCACTACTCACGATCAGTGTAATCGCATTCAGACGTTACATGCACGATGTTGGGATTATTCCCGAATTTTCGGCAGGGCATAGTTTGGGTGAGTATTCTGCATTGGTAAGCAGCGGAGTCTTGTCGTTTGGCGATGCTTTGCGGGTGGTACAAGAACGGGGGCGCTTTATGGAAGAAGCCTCAGAGGCCGGAGTGGGTTGCATGATTGCTGTTCGGGGAGCTAATTTAAAGCTGTTAGAAGATCTGTGCGATCACTATGCAGTAACCAGTCATCCTATTACCATCGCTTGTTATAACTCTACTTATCAATACGTCGTTTCTGGTCATCATGACTCTGTTGCTACGGTGGCAGGACAATTAGAGCAACGTGGGTTCCAAATTACCCGTTTGCAGGTAAGCGGCCCTTTTCACAGCCCGCTTATGCAGCATGCTGCTGATCGATTAGCATTGGAACTGCAAAAATATACGTTTCATGAACCGCTGTGGCCTGTCATTTCTAATGTTACAGCAATGCCATATACGGATGCCAACAGCATTCATCAAGGTTTGCATTTGCAAATGATCCATCCAGTGCGTTGGATACAAACGATGCAGTATATGGAGAAACATGGGGTGAAGCAGGGAATTGAATTAGGACCGCGAACGGTGCTGAAAAACTTGGCGAAGGAAACCAACATCGCTTTTGAAGTTCTTTCCTTGGACAGAGACTTGGATCGGATTGAACTGGAACGTCGTTTTTCGCTCCGTGATTGGTTGGTCAAACCACTGGCGGTGGCGGTGTCTACACCCAATGCCAATTGGAATGAGGATGAGTATCATAATGGGGTTATTTTACCTATTCGCAGGTTGGAGGAGTTACTCAAAAGCATAGAATCGGGCAGATCTTCGTCTGCTTATAAACTAAGACGCGAAGCGCTGGAGTGTATTCGCCTGATATTGCAAACCAAACAAGTATCTGCAGGAGAACAGGAGCAAGTTTTAGACCTTTTGAGGAGGGATCAGGATGGAACAGTTTCAAACTTTAATTGAAATCATTCAGGACCGAGCCAGTAGAGCTGAAAATGGGATTATTTTCATTTCAGGTGATACACAGGAGGAGTATGTAAGCTACAGTCAGCTTCTGGAGCAAGCACTGCAGGTGCTTCATCAATTGCAGGAAAAAGGAGTACAGCCTGGTAATAAGCTAATTATGCAAATTGAAGACAATCATACCTTTGTGAATGTGTTTTGGGGCTGTCTGCTCGGGGGAATCGTCCCCGTACCTGTAAGTATCGGAAATAATGATGAACATAAAATGAAGCTGTTTAAAATCTGGAGTACCCTTACTTGTCCTTACATGATTGCGGATCATAAAGTATTAGAGCAGCTAGAAAAGTATTCTCACCAGCATGAGATGCTGGATTTCTTTGATTCTGTAAAAAAAGCGACCTTTTCTAGTCATGATTTTAATTATTCCGATCAGAACAAAGGGACCATACATGAATCCAGACCGGAGGATTTGGCGTTTATTCAATTTTCCTCTGGTTCGACAGGTGATCCCAAGGGAGTCATGCTGACGCATGAGAATCTCGTATACAATATTCGGGATATCGCCAGTCAAACGGGAATGACTTCAAGTGACGCGTATCTAGGCTGGATGCCGCTCACACATGATTTGGGATTGATCGCTTTCCATTTAACCTGTGTCATTGCTCATGCTAAGCAGCTTATTATGCCGACAGCACTTTTTATAAGACGTCCGTCTTTATGGCTAAAAAAGGTGTCGGAACATAAGGTGACTCAAATCTGCTCTCCTAACTTTGGCTTTAAATTTTTCCTGGATCAATATAAATCTAAAACGGCGGATAACTGGGATTTGTCAAGTGTTCGCATGATTTTAAATGGGGCTGAGCCCATATCGGTGGAGCTTTGCCATGTGTTTATGGAAGCCATGAGTGCACATGGATTAAAAAAAAATATCATGTATCCTGTATACGGCTTGGCAGAGGCAAGCGTAGGTGTTTCTACTCCACCTTTGGATAAAGATAATTTTGTTACTATTCATTTAAATCGGCAGCAACTGCATGTAGGTGAACCTATAGAAGAAGTAGATTCATCCGATAAACGTTGTCTTACATTTGCGGATTTGGGCTACCCCATGGCCAGCACCTCTGTTCGTATTTGTGATGAGCAAAATCAGGTGCTAAAGGATGATGTAATCGGATACACCCAAATTAGCGGCAAAAATGTGACTGCCGGGTACTATAACAATCCCGAGGCTACCGCAAAGGTCAAGACAGAAGATGGCTGGCTCATTACCGGAGATTTGGGTTTTATGAGAAACGGACGATTGGTGATTACAGGCAGAGCCAAGGATATTATTTTCGTGAACGGCCAGAACATTTATCCGCATGATATCGAAAGGATTGCGGAGGAACTGGACGGGGTGGATCTTGGATCTAGGGAAAGTAGCCGTCTGCGGTGTACATGATGCACAAACTAGACAGGATCGTATTGTTGTTTTTGTGATGCACACGAAAAAAATAGAGTTATTTTTGCCACTAGTCCAAAGGCTGAAAAGCCATTTGAATTATCGGGGAGGATGGCATATTCAAGATGTAGTTCCAATCCGCCGTATTCCCAAAACTACTAGTGGAAAGGTTCAGCGCTACAAGCTGGCTCAGAGCTACGAGCAGGGAGAATTTGATGTAGTTTTGGCATCCCTGACCGAGGCCGCTCGAAATATACAGGAAGCCAACTATGCCCCTGTGCCTCAGGGTGAAATCGAGCAAAAACTGATTGGGATTTGCCAAGCTATTTTAAATGTACAATCAATTGGGAAGGAAGACAGCTACTTTGATATCGGCGTAACTTCCTTACAACTCGTTCAGATCGTGGACCAATTAGAGGAACAACTCGGGATTCATATTTAGGTAACGGACTTCTTCTCTTATCCGACTATCGCCAAGCTAGCTGGATATATATCCAGTCAGAATTTAGGTCATAAGGTGATTACAGCACCGCAACTGGGATCCAAAGAGGAGTCGGAGGACCGGGATATCGCCATCATCGGTATGTCAGGTAAGTTTCCTCAAGCGGAAACATTGGAGCAGTTTTGGACGAATGTGGCATCAGGCGTTGACAATATCGGCCCGTACAGCGACGAAAGAAGAAAAGATGCCGAAGATTTCATTTCCCGTCTGAATACGGAAGGAAGGAATACGCAAATCGCAGAAGGCGGTTATCTGGATGAAGTAGACAAGTTTGATTACTCCTTCTTTAAGTTGACTCCACGGGAAGCCTCACTCATGGATCCGAATCAACGTTTATTTCTACAAACAGCCTGGAGTACGATTGAGGATGCGGGGTATGGAGGGAAGCAGCTGGCTGGCAAAAAGGTCGGTGTGTATGTCGGTTTTTCCAAAACCAGCTTTGAATATGAGCGTTTGTTGTCCGAGGTGGAACCAGGCGCGCTGCCGAACTTTGCCATTGGTAATTTATCGTCCATTATTTCCAGCCGGATTGCGTATTTGCTTGATTTAAAAGGCCCAGCACTGACCATTGATACGGCATGCTCCTCGTCACTCGTGGCGATACATCTGGCGTGTAAGTCGATTTTGAATGGAGACTAACGAGATGGCTTTGGCAGCAGAGTTAAATAGTTACTTTACCGATGAGCAGATACCCATAAAAATTGTTCACTTTGGCTCACTATTTCGCTTCGTACTCAAGGGTGATCTGGAGCTTTTCTTCTATCACATGCTGGAAAAGGGTATTTACATCTGGGAAGGGCGGAACTGCTTCTTGTCAACCGCTCATACGGAGGAAGATATTGCGTTGATCATACAAGCTGTCAAGGACAGTGTAGATGAACTGCGTAAAGGGGGCTTCTTGCCCGATCTGACCCCAAACGGGAAAGGCCCAGGTACAGGTAAGCAAAGATTGCCTATATCCGACCCTTCAGAAGCATCGACAAGGGACGCGGATGAAATGGTCATCCCACTAACCCCGGATCAAAAGCAGTTCTGGTTCGCTTAATGCCAAGAAACGAAGTGACTCCCGTTCTGACACGCGAACACATTAATGTGAGACGTTAAGGTGAGACGTTAAGGTGAGACGTTAAGCAAACTGTCCAATCCCGCATTTATTTTGCTGAAAAATCGGGTAAAGTGCACCTTGGCGTCTTTACGCTCCAAGTTTGATAAAATGTCAGGTTCTATTCTTTGGACTTGACATTTTTAGTAGTACACCCAGTATGGGCATCAGTTATGTCATCGAATTCAATTGTCATAAATTGACGCATGTCAATGAGTAAACGAAAATATTTGGTTTTTTTGGGATCATTACTGGAAAAAACTATATCCTGCATAATAAGTTAGATAAGCGCATTTAGCCATTGATGGTTTAATAAAACAAATTAGATCCTCGCTTTACCAGATGGATAATTATATTTTATTAGTATGAGGATGGTTTCTTTATACAGTGGACCGTTCATATTTACCTTCTTATGAGAACTTTATCTTGTACCCCTAGCTAGGTTATATCGTGTTTTTTAGGCTAGCCCATAGTTGGAAAGGATAAAATTAATTCCTTGAATACCCCATAGTAAAGGAGTCTGAAAAGATGGTGAATGAGTATTTTTCGACGGAATCTGCTTCCAATCCGCAAAAATCTACGATTACTAATAAACTGTCAAAAATAATCGAAAGTGTATCCCAACTCAGTCCAGACGAATTAGAGCCGCAAAAACATTTTTTAGAACTGGGTTTAGACTCTATTCTTCTGTCTCAGGTGAGACACAGCATTAAAAGTACGTTTGGCTTGGATATCCCGATGAACGAGTTTTTTGAATCACTGACTACGCTGGAGTTGCTGACAAACTATATTGCTGATAGGGTAGCCTCGACCTCTGAAGAATTGACCCGGAATTCGGAGGAGCTTCAGTTGACTGCGTCGTCCAGTGTCACCTCTTCGGTGCCTTCCGTCTTGCCGGGCTGGAGTCAAAAATCCACTACCCCTATAGAAGATCCCGCATCCCATGAAAGCAAGCTATCAAATGAGGATATATTTGCGGGGAGAGAACGAATTTTAGAAATGCAACTTCAACTTATGTCGCAGCAAATGGAAATACTGTGTCAATCTCGGCTTACACCAGTGGCAATGCTTGAATCGCTTTCACTACAAACTGCTGTCGAGCCTCAGACATCCGCGATGAAGGAGATAGCTGCCACAGTTACTTCTGTTTCCCCCGTACAGGCTTCCGTGTCAACTGTTTTGCCAGACGGAAAAGAATCGAAAGCATTTGTTCCCTATCAAAAAATAAATGTGCAAGCCCATAATTCACTTTCACTTAGGCAGGAAAAGCATCTGCAAAAGCTGATTGAACATTATACGATGCGCACACGAAAGACCAAAGAGTATACTCAGCAATACAGGTCTGTATACGCCAATAACCGGAATGTGGCCGGATTTAGGCCTGCTCTCAAGGAAATGGTGTATCAGATTATATCTCAGCGTGCAGAGGGTTCTAAAATTTGGGACTTGGACGGTAATGAATATATTGATTTGACGATGGGGTTTGGGGTCAATTTGTTTGGTCACAACCCATCCTTTATTCGTGAATCGATAGAAAAGGAAATACATAACGGAATGTGCCTTGGACCGATGTCCAATATGGCCGGGCAGATTGCCGAAAAGATTTGCAAGATGACAGGCATGGAACGAATGGCGCTATATAACTCGGGGACAGAGGCGATTATGGTGGCTCTTCGGTTAGCTCGGGCTGCCACCGGGCGGGATAAAGTGGTGATTTTTTCTGGTTCCTATCACGGTACTTTTGATGGAATATTGGCATTGGGGGGGACAACGGATGACAGGGAACAACATTCCACTCCCCTGGCACCTGGTGTACTACAGCACATGGTGGACGATGTCGTTGTGCTCAGTTATGGAACGGACGAGTCACTCCAATATATCCGCTCCCATGCCCATGAACTGGCTGCTGTTCTCATAGAGCCCGTGCAGAGTCGTCGCCCTGATTTCCAGCCCGCAGCTTTTCTGAAGGAAGTACGACAGATTACGGAGCAATCCGGGACCGCGTTCATTTTTGATGAGGTAATTACAGGCTTCCGTATTCAGCCGGGGGGCGCGCAAGCGTGGTACGGGATTGAAGCCGACCTTGTAACTTACGGTAAAATCATTGGGGGCGGGCTTCCCATCGGTATCGTGGCAGGGAAAGCATCGTTCATGGATGGAATTGATGGAGGATTGTGGAGCTTCGGAGATGACTCTTATCCACCGCATGAGCAACAGCGGACGTTTGTAGCGGGAACTTTTTGCCATCACCCCCTGGCTATGGCAGCTTCCCTGGCCGTACTAGAGCAGTTGGAGAAGGACAGGGGGCAATTGCATAACGAGCTGAATAGTCGTACGAAGGCGTTCGCAGTAGAACTGAATCACTATTTTATGGAGGAACAGATACCTATAAAGGTCGTTTACTTCGGTTCCTTGTTCCGTTTCATCCTTAAAGGTGACTTGGAACTATTCTTCTATCACATGCTGGATAAAGGAATTTATATATGGGAAGGCCGGAACTGTTTTTTGTCAACGGCTCATACTACGGAAGATATAGAGCGGATTGTACAGGCAATTAAAGAGAGTGTTAATGAGCTGCGCAAAGGAGGATTTCTGCCGGATCTGTACCCTCATGAAAACCATCTAAACAAGCCTTTTATTCCTGAAACTGCAACTGCAGACCTTAAGGAATCGACGATTATGCTGACTCCGGATCAGAAGCAGTTATGGTTCGCCTCGGTCTCGGATTCAAAGGAATCGCAGTCGCTTCATGAGACTGTTTTACTGCGTTACCGGGGTCCGCTACATCTTAAGGAATTTAATGAAGCTGTCCATCGCATTGTTAAACGTCACGAAGCCTTACGCACCTTCATGGGAGATGATGGAGAAACGCAGATCATCGCCCCGGCAATGACCCTCAGCATTCCGCTGCATGATATCAGCAGTCTTTCTGTAGAGGAGCAGAAACACGATATTCGTGCTTGGATGGAGAAGGATAGGGAGACCGTATTCCCAATAAGTACGGGCGAACCTTTATTCCGTATCCGGCTTTTAAAAACGTCGAATGAGAAGCACATCGCTGCATTTACATTTCATCATCTGATTGCAGATGGCTGGTCCATCGGAGTGTTTTTCCATGAATTGGAACAATTTTATTCCGCTTGTGTACAGGGGGAACACTGCACGCTTCCCGACCCTGTTCCGTTTCGAGATTTCGCAGCATGGCAGCAAAACCAGTTAGAGGCAGGTGGAGCGACTGCCCTTGCTTTTTGGTCAGATGTACTTGCGAAGCCATTGCCCGCCCTTGACTTGCCGTCTCTCCAACGCAACATCAGCTCTCCTTCTTCGCGCGGAGCACGGCACACCATTGTGGTGGATGCACCTCTGGTGAAGCAACTGAAATCAGTCAGTATTCGGCTTGGCAACAGCATGTTTGTGACTTTATTATCTGTTTTCCAGCTTTTTTTACACAGAGTGACAGGCCAAAATCAAATCATGGTAGGTATTCCAACCGCAGGGCAATCTCATATGGGTGTGTCCCCGCTAATTGGCAACTGCGTTAACTTGCTCCCAGTGATTTGTGAGGTAGACTCTGGAGCAACGTTCACGGAATTCACACAGACGGTCAAGCGAGTAATGCATACGCTGGATGCTTATCAGAAATACAGCTTTGCCGGACTTGCCCAGATAGGATTAAGGCATTTGCCCGTCCTTAACGTGTTGTTTAATATGGATAGGCCCATTCCAGAGTTTCACTATTACGGACTGGAAACAGAATTGTTGGAGCATGAAATATTGTCCACTCAATATGAGTTGTTTCTGAATGTTACGGAGTCTGGTCAGCAGTTGCGGCTTGATTTCGACTATGCTGCGAGTCTTTTTCAACAAGACACTCTGGAAGTATGGGCGCAATACTTTTTACATCTGCTGAGCTCGGTTGTGCAGGAAGACGGAATGCGGATATCTGCGCTGTCTTTGCTTCGAAGTACGGAAAGGGAGCGGCTTTTGGAAGTGTGGGGGACATACGCGGATTCTAAAGGGAATTATCCTTGTGTCCTTGACAAATATAAACATCCGTCTCCTACGGGTACCATCGGACAAGTATATTTGGCCACATCCGCTGGTTTACTGGGAACGACGCTGGAATGGGCTTATATCGAGGTTGGAGGGAGAATTCGACATCTCGGTGCAGCCAACCGAGATGTTCTTATTCGCGGTCATCAAGTGAATCTTGAGCAGATAGAGAAACATCTTTTGCGAGCACTGGATTTGGATGCCTGTGTTTTGACGGCACGGAAAGACGGTGAGAGCAGTAACTCTTCGTATCTAGTGGCTTATATAGTGGACAATAATTCTAATTCGTGGGATATAGCGAAGCTGAAAGAGAGTGTTAGCTCAATACTTCCTGATTATGGGCAACCTCGCTTTTGGGTTCTGATGGATAGTATCCCTCTTTTGGCTGATGGGAAGCCGGATTTTCAATTATTGCCGAAACCAGAAGATATCAGGATAGAGGACTCGCAGAAGCAGGTTTCTGACAGCAATATGACTGAGGACAAACTGATATCCATATGTAAGGAAGTTTTGAATGTATCTGATATCAGATACAATGATAATTTTTTTCAAATGGGTGGAGACTCCTTAAAAGCGACTGTTCTTCTAAGCAGAATTAACAAGGAATTCGAAGTATATATTCCGCTGGTACAAATTTTACATTTGCAAACGATTGCACAACTGGCGGCACATGTAAAAGGAGGACAAAAGCGAAAGTTTGAGCCGCTTGTTCCGGCAGATTTACAGCCCTTTTATCCGGTATCTCCCGCTCAAAAAAGAATGTATGTGCTGGATCAACTGGGTGGAGGTGCAGCGTATCATGTATCGGGTCAACTGCATATAGAGGGAGAGTTACACGTTTCCAGGTTCATTGATGCAGTGAAGGAGGTTTTTTCACGGCATGAATCCTTTCGGACGTATTTTGAGATAGTAGACGGGGAAACCGTGCAGAAGGTACAGGATGTGCTTTTACTGGACATTCCTGTTACTCCAATTTCCGAAGAGGATGCTAATCACGCCCGTGAACTGTTTATTCAGCCATTTGACCTCAGTAAGGCTCCTTTAATTCGTGCTGAGCTGTTCGCAATCCATCGTGACCAATTTATGTTGCTGATCGATATGCACCATATCATTTCAGACGGCTTCTCAATGGCAGTATTAATGGATGAGATCAGTACGCGGTATCAGGGTATGCCACTTGCCCCCATTGACGTTCACTACAAAGACTATGTCGTTTGGCAAAAACAACATTATGCCGGAGACAGCCAAGCAAAGGATGAAGCATTTTGGTTAGACACGTTGGACGGCGAGCTCCCTGTATTAGACCTGCCAACTGACTTTGCTCGTCCGTCAAGTCAGAGCTTCGCAGGGGACAGCCTTACCTTCATTGTGCAATCCAAGCTGACGGATAGACTTAATCAATTGGCAAGAGACACGGGAGCAACGCTCTTTATGGTGCTTTTGGCAGCTTATAATGTGCTGTTAAGCAAATACTCCGGGCAAGAGGACTTCCTCGTAGGTACACCGGCAGCGGGTAGAGGGCATGCGGATACGGAAGCGATGATCGGCATATTTGTGAATACTTTAGTTCTCCGTAATCGACCGCTGGCGTCTCAGCCATTCAGTGCTTTTCTGGAGGACGTAAAACATAACACTCTGCTTGCGTTGGAGCACCAGGAATATCCATTTGACCAACTGGTCGACAAACTGGATCGAGTACGCGATGTAAGCCGCAATCCCATCTTTGATACGATGTTCAGTCTGCAAAATAAGGGAACAGAGGTCATTGAACTCAGCGGACTTCGTTTGCAACCGAATGAGTTTAATGCAGGTGTATCCAAGTTCGATCTTTCATTACATGTAACGGAAACTCAAGACCAGTTAACTTTCACCTGGGAGTATGCTACCAGCCTGTTTAAGCTGGAGACAATTGAGCGATTTGCCCTCCATTATATAAAAGTGTTGGAAATCGTAACTCAAGATGTCGGAATTCGCTTGGCTGACATGGATATGCTGACAGAAGAAGATAAGCACTTATTACTATATGAGTTCAACAACACCTCCGCCTATTTTCCGCGGGATGCAACGATTCACGGAAGGTTTGAGCAGCAGGTTAGCAGGACTCCAAATGACATGGCAATCATATTTGGAGATAAGTGTATGACTTACCAAGAGTTGAATGAGCTGGCGAATCGTTTAGCGCGAACGTTGCGGGCGGAAGGAGTGGGACCGGATCAGCCGGTAGGGATTATCGCTCAGCGTTCACCTGAGATGATGATTGGCATCTATGCAATTCTAAAAGCAGGTGGAGCTTATGTACCCATTGACCCGGGATATCCACAGGAAAGAATTCAATATATGCTTGAAGATTCGAAAACACAACTGGTGCTGACACAACCACAGTTTGCAGAAGAGCTGGAGCAATATGCGGACTGCAAGGTAATGGTGTTGGATTATGCTTCCACGATCATGGCTTTGCAAGCATCCAGGTCGACGGAGCCTACGACCGACTGCATGAGTAGCTGGCATGAAGATGCCTCCAACCTTGAACCTATAGCAGAACCCAACCATGCGGCCTATATCATTTATACATCCGGTTCTACAGGGAAACCGAAAGGGGTTATTGTTGAACACCGCTCAGTCGTGAATCGGCTCTGCTGGATGCACAATAGATACGGCCTAAGCGCAGAAGATACGATTTTGCAAAAAACTGCCTTTACTTTTGACGTATCCGTATGGGAGTTGTTCTGGTGGTCGATGGTAGGCTCTAAAGTAAGCTTATTGCCAATCGGCGGAGAAAAGTCTCCCGAACAGATCTTGAACACGATTAATGAAGACAAGGTAAGCACCCTTCATTTTGTACCCGCGATGCTGCATATTTTTCTGGAATATCTGGAGCAGCAGCCAAGGGAAACAGTGCAAGCAAAATTGAAAACGTTAAAACATATATTTGCCAGCGGTGAAGCATTGCCTCCTCAGCAGGTGGCGCGTTTCTATCGAATTATGTCAGGGATTGGAAGCGCAAAACTAATTAACTTATATGGTCCAACAGAAGCTACTGTAGACGTTTCATTCTTTGAATGCGAGCCTGTGGAAGAGCACTCGGTGATCCCGATCGGTAAACCGATTGACAATATTCATTTGTATGTTGTACAGGAAGGTACGGAGCGATTGCAGCCGATTGGAGTGGCGGGAGAACTTTGTATCAGTGGTATAGGAGTAGCCCGTGGCTATCTTAATCGACCGGAATTGACCAAGGAGAAGTTCGTTACTAATCCGTTTAACAGCGGAGCGGAGGGTTATGAGCGGATGTACCGCACAGGAGATTTGGCGCGTTGGATGCCTGACGGCAACATTGAATATTTGGGGCGGATCGATCAACAGGTTAAAGTAAGAGGATATCGTATTGAACTGGGCGAGATTGAAGCGCAGTTGCTGTCTGTAGACGGAATCCAGTCAGCAGTAGTCATAGCACGGGAGAACAAAGACGGCTACAAGGATTTGTGTGCATACTTTGTGGCTTCTGAGCCATTAAGTCCGCTGAACGTGCAGAATGCGCTCAAGCAGAAGCTACCGTTTTATATGATTCCAGCATATGTGGTGCCTATGCAGCAGCTTCCCCTTACGGCCAATGGAAAAACGGACCGAAAAGCTTTACCTGAGCCGGACCGACATGACTCTTTACAGACGGATTATGTTGCTCCGAGAACAGATGTGGAAAGGGCGCTGGTCGTGGTATGGCAAGACGTTTTGGGAAGTGATCATATAGGCGTTCGAGATCATTTTTTTCTGCTTGGCGGCGATTCTATTAAGGCCCTTCAGGTTGCCTCACGTCTGCGTCAGCATGGTTATTCCCTTGACATTTCTCTCTTGATGGAGCACCCGTTCATTGAGGATCTCAGCAAGCTTGTGACAACTTTATTCCGCTACACAGACCAGAATTCAATACATGGAGAGATTCCAATAACATCGATTCAACGGCAGATGCATGAACTGGGTACATTTTACACCTTACGGACGGCAACATCCATGCTATTTGCAGGCAACCCGCATTTCGATGAGGCTCTATTACGGTCTGTGCTGCAAACATTAACTACTCATCATGAGGGATTACGACTTGGCCTGGCGTCGATCGACGAACCGTCTGCCCTTGTATACCGAGATGAAAATGAAGAATTGTTCACGCTTGATGTGTTTTCACTTGTAGATGATGACCATGAGGCTAGCAAGCAATTACAGAGCGAATGCTTCCGAATTCAAAATAGTTATGGAATGTTTGAGGGACCCCGAGTACGCGCAGGCTTATTCCGGATGTCGGGCTCCGACCAGTTCTTCCTTTCTGTAGATCCGCTAGTGGCTGATCCCACATCTTGGCGTATCCTGCTTGAGGATTTCACAACTGCCTATGAACAAGCTCTTCACGGGGAGCTGATAGTGCTTCCTGACAAAACAGATTCTTACCGCTCCTGGATGCGGTGGCTAGAAGACTATGCAGACAGCAAAAAGCTGGCCAAAGAGAAACTCTACTGGCTGGATAAAGTTAATTTCGATGGCGAATTTATACCGAAGGATCATAAGGCACCTGCACATTCAGAAGCACTTCGTCCAGTAGAGCATTGCATCATACAGCTTTCGGACGAGAAAACAAGCCAGCTGTTAACACGGGCTAACCAAACCTATAATACGGTGACCGCTGAGTTACTGCTTGCTGCATTGGGACTGACTTTAGTGGAATGGTCTGGACAGTCTAAGATTGCCATTGGATTTGAGCATTATGATCGGGATCAACAAACTGTGACTTCGGACAAACCGGACCTTTCAAGAACCGTAGGTCAATTCGGTTCCATATATCCGCTTGTTCTGGATATGGAGCCTGGAGAAGACAGTTCTCTTTTGCTCAGAAACGTAAAGGAGACGGTCCGGCAAGTACCCAACCAGGGTTTAGGATATGGATTACTAAAATATGGAGCTGCATCCTCTGGCAGATCAGAATTTAATGCTCAGTATTACCCGGAAATTGGCTTCCGCTTGATTCATTCTGAACCGGTCAGTTCCTCTCACTTTCATACTTCGCCTATGGATGCTGAATTATGGTCCGGCCAGAATTGTAGCGTTTCTGATTTAGCCTATCCCCTCTATCTGGATGGGCGGCTGAAAGACGGTAAGCTTTCCATCTGCATGCTTTATAACCGTCACGCGTTTGAAGCAGATACTATCCGAATGCTTCAGTTGCGTTTTGAACATCATTTGTCGGGCATTATTCAGCATTGTCTGGACCAATCCGGACGGCAACTAACACCATCGGATGTGGGAGCACGTGGTTTGGATCTGGATGAGTTTGAAGACATGAAGCAGTTTTATGAGAATCTATAACGATTCGTACGAGGAGGATATCCATGATCGAAGGACTTGAAATTGAAAAAGTGGTCAACTTGACTCCCTTACAGGAAGGAATGCTCGTTCATGCGCTGATGGAACCAGAATCACAGGCTTATTACGAGCAATTACGTATTTCTATTCGGGGAGATCTGGATTGGAATGCCCTGCAAGAAAGCTTTCAGCTACTGGTTCAGCGTCATGAAACACTGCGCTCGAACATTTATCATAAATCCGCTTCTCGTTCGCGGCTGATTGTCTTTAAGAAGCGAAACACGGCGATTACTTACGAAAATATGATTGAGCTGACCGGAAAGGAGCAAGCCGATGCTATTCGTAGATTTATGGATGTGGACCGTAACACCCATTACGATTTGAGCAGGGATATGCTCATCCGGATGGCTGTACTTCAAACGGATAAAGATGCTTATACGTTACTTGTAAGTTTTCACCATATTATTATGGACGGCTGGTGTCTTGGCATCATAATGGACGAGTTGTTAACGGCCTATGAGGCTTATCGTACAGGCCGTCCCGTTCAATTGCCTGAACCACGACCTTACACCGGGTATGCCGACTGGCTTGAAGAACAGGATCAGGAGGCGGCCAAGGGCTACTGGAGTTCTGAATTACAAGGTTACGAACAAACGGCTGGACTTCCGATGCTAAAAACTCCAGCTACAACTCCTGAAAAAGGCGGCTATCTGCTGCAGGAATATAGAACGACGCTGACGGAAACAGAGACCAGCACTTTGCGGGCGATTGCTGAATGCAATGGGACCACGTTCAGCAGTCTTTTTCTGGCCGCCTGGGGAATTGTACTTGGTCGTTACAACGGAAGCAAAGACGTAGTTTTTGGCACGGTGGTATCTGGCCGGCCGTCGGAATTGGATGAAGTAGAGCGAATTGTCGGATTGTTCATTAATACCATTCCATTACGAATTAGATTAAATGAAGAAAAGAGTTTTGTTGAATTATTGCGCGATGTCCAGAGAGCCTCTGTCCAAGGAAGGAGGAACGGATACTGTTCACTTGCTGAAATCCAGTCGCAATCTGCACTCAAGCAACGCTTGCTTGATCATATCGTTGTATTCGAGAACTATCCGCTGGAAAACATGATCGGGAGACGGGACTGGCAAGACAAACTCGGATTCATTATTGAGGACGCTCGGTTATTCGAAGAAATACCGTATGACTTTAATATTGAGGTTGAAGATAAGAAGGCAATGAGTTTCATATTGTCCTATAACGGCAAGGTCTATAGCAGTGAAGCGATGAAGCATCTGGCCCATCATTTGAAGCATGTCTTCCTGCAAATTGCCAGTAATGCAGATGTTTGCCTCCGTGACGTTCGGCTGTTAACAACCGAAGAAGAGGCTAATATGACGAAATTATGGAGCGGACCCGTTGTCCAGTTTCCTGCACTTACTTTTCACGGGATATTCGAAGCGCAGACGGAGCGTACACCAGAACAAGCGGCCGTCATATATGAAGATACGATGCTCACTTACAGACAACTTAATGATAGAGCAGACGCTCTTGCCCATCTTTTGCAGAAGCGTGGAATTACACGGGAGAGTCTGGTCGCTGTCATGGTTGACAGGTCTGTTGAAATGATAGTGGCGGTGCTGGGCATTATGAAAGCCGGAGCTGCCTATGTGCCAGTAGATCCCGTGTATCCAGAAGAACGTATTGAATATATGCTGCGTGACTGCGGAACGACGATTGTGCTTACGCAATCTCACCTGAAGGGCTGGCTGAAAACAATGGATTTTATGGGCGAGGTAGTCGATCTCGCTACCTTGCCACTCCAGTCCGAGATGGATTCGAACAAGCAGTATATCTCCACATATGAGCCCAGCTCTTTGGCGTATGTCATTTATACATCGGGTACCACAGGTAAGCCCAAAGGCGTTATGGTTGAACATCAACAATATGTCAACACCGCACTTGGTTACAGACACAGCCAAGGATTTAAAGATTTCCCTATTAAGCTACTGCAAATTGCCAGCATGTCGTTTGATGTGTTTGCATGCGATTTGGCCAAGGCATTTGTCAATGGTGGTACCTTAGTCATTTGTCCTGAAAACGTGAGAAATGATCCAGCTGCCTTGGCTACACTGTTGGAGCAGCAGGAGATTACTACGTTTGAGACGCCGCCTGTGCTTTTAGCTCTGCTATTGAATTACATCTATGAGCATGATACAAATATCAGTTCCCTAAAGCTGCTTACTACTGGAGCAGATAGCTTGGCTGTTGCAGATTACCGTAAGATGTTGACCCGTTTTGGCAGCAAGATGCGGATTATTAATACGTATGGAGTTACCGAAGCCGCAATCGAATCTAGCTTTTATGAGGACGAGCTGGAAAAATTGCCTCTGTCCGGTATTGTCCCTATCGGCAGAGCTCTACCGAATCATAAGTTATATATTGTTGATGAGAGGATGCGTCCGGTCCCTGTCGGTGTAACGGGCGAGCTGTGTATTGGTGGAGCTTCTGTAGCGCGGGGATATCTGAACAGGCCGGAGCTTTCGGCTGAGAAATTCGTGTCTGATCCGTTCTTGCCCGGTGGACGCTTGTATCGTACGGGGGATCTAGCACGCTGGCAGCCAGATGGGAATATTGATTTTATCGGGAGAGCTGACTACCAATATAAAATTCGCGGATACCGGATTGAGCCTGGAGAAATCGAATCTATTTTGCTCGAAACGGAAGGAGTACGCCAGGCGGTTGTTGTTGATCGACTGGACACAGCGGGACAAAAGTATTTATGTGCCTATGTTGCAGGTGCAGCTGAGAAAGACATGCTGCGGGATAAACTGGCTCGGCAGTTACCAGTCTACATGGTTCCAGCCCAAATCATTGTATTGGAACAGTTGCCATTGACCCATAACGGGAAAATAGACCGATCCAATCTGCCCGAACCGGATGAAATAGCACCGTTGGATACCGTATATGAAGCACCACAGGATGAATTGGAAAAAACAATTGCTTTGATCTGGGAAGAAGTGATTGGTGTTAAACCAATTGGATTACACAACAACTTTTTCGAGCTTGGTGGGGACTCGATTAAAGCATTGCAAATTGCAATCCGCTTAAATGCCAAAGGCCTGAAAATGGAAGTAAAGGACTTATTCCGTTACCCTGAAATTCACCTGATAGCGCCGTTTATAAAAAAAATCACCCGTATCATTCCCCAAGGGATTGTAGAGGGGGAGGTAGAATTGACACCCATTCAACTCGATTTTTTTCAGCATCATCGGAGAGATCGTCACCATTATAATCAGGCGGTCATGCTGCAAAATGATGAAGGTTGGAATGAATTATGGCTGAAAAACGCCATGGACAAGCTGGTAGCCCATCACGATGCATTACGGCTCATTTTTGTGGAAGAGGAAAAGGGAGCCTCCGCCTATAACAGGGGAGTGAACGAAGGTGAGTTCTTTACATTAACGAGCTATGATTTGACACAATCAAGCCAGCCTGAAGAAGAAATCCGACACATTGGTGATGAGCTGCAAAGCAGTTTGGATCTGCAACGAGGTCCTCTCATACGTTTAGCTTTATTCCATTTATCCGGTGAAGATCATCTGATGATCGTTATCCACCATCTTATTGTAGACGGTGTGTCTTGGAGAATTTTGCTGGAAGATTTGGGCACCGCCTATGATCAGGTAGCTCGGGGTGAGATGCCGAATTTGCCTGCCAAGACTGATGCTTACAAAGAGTGGGCTTCAGGAGTGACCACTTACGCCGAAAGTGTACAGGTACGCCAAGAAATCAGCTACTGGAACAATGTAGACTCACGCAGGATACGTCGATTGCCAAGGGATCATGAAATCGCGGTTAGCCTGATACAGGATCGACGCCTAGCGGAGGTGGTACTCAGCAGGGATGAGACGGAAAAGCTGTTGAAGCATGTACATCATGCCTATCATACGGAAATGAATGATCTGTTACTTACAGCCTTGGGTCTGGCTTTTTATGATTGGAGCGGTTATAACGAAATCCCGATTTTGCTGGAGGGGCACGGTAGGGAGGAGATCATTAAAGATTTAGACATCTCTCGTACAGTCGGCTGGTTTACCTCCCTGTATCCTTTTGTAATCGAGGTCAACAGACCCGAAAATTTGGCCTATCAGATCAAAATGGTTAAAGATAAGCTGCGGCGGGTGCCTAATAAGGGCATCGCTTATGGTATTTTACGTTATTTGACCAAAGACCAGACTAAATCCGCTTCTCTAGTCGCAGCACCATTCCCGGAAATTAGCTTCAATTATTTGGGGCAATTCGACGAAGAAAACAGCGCAGACATGCTTTGGCGTATTTCCAGATTAGCAGACTTAGCCAATGGTGAGAGAAGCCCGCGTGCGGAAAAGACGAATACATTTGACATTAACGGCATGATAACGAACGGAATCCTTCGGTTTGGATTTGAATATAACGGGCTTGAATATGGTGCAGCAACGGTAGAGCGATTAACGATCGGCTTTAAAAAACATCTATTAAATCTTATCCATCATTGTTGCACTAAGGATCAGGCGGAGCGCAGCCCTACGGATTTTACATATAATCAATTGTCTATGGGGCAATTTGAACACATATCGAGCCGATTATCGGATAAGCTGGGAAATCTGTTGAAATAAAGGATATCCGCAAGTTGAAACTCAATTCTGCATGGATAAAGGAAAGGTGAATGATTTGACACAGGTAAATATTAAAGATATCTATCCACTGTCCCCGATGCAGGAGGGAATGTTGTTTCATTCCATCCTCGACGCAAAATCAGAAGCTTACTTTGAGCAGACCGTTATTACCTTTAATGAAGTGCTGGATGTTCATCTGGTTCAGCAAAGCTTGCAGCAGCTCATGAATCGATATGACATATTCCGTACCATTTTTATGTATAAAGAAACAGAACGTCCGCTTCAAATTGTCCTGGAGGAACGTGATGCGTTGCCTGTTCATTTCGAGAATATCAGTGCTTTTCCCGCAGCTGAGAAAAGGGAGCATTTTACGGCCTTTTTAAAGGCAGAGCGCCAAGCTGGTTTCGATTTGGAAAAAGATGTTCCGATTCGGCTTGCCCTGTTTGAATGGGATGATGAGTCTTCCAGACTTGTCTGGAGTGTTCATCACATTATAATGGATGGTTGGTGCATGGGAACGGTGGCCCAGGAATTTTTTACTATGTATACTTCCCTTCGGTCTGGAGTGCCTGCGCAATTGGATACGGTATATCCGTACAGCAGTTTTATTCAGTGGCTGGAGCAACAGGACAAGGGAGAAGCGACAGCCTATTGGCAGGGGTATTTAAATGGGCTGGAAAATGAAACGATTTTACCGGGCTATAACCGTCCATTGAATCCAATCTTCGAGGCAGACCGTTACACATGCAAGCTGGGAAAAGAACTAACTCAAGGAATGGAGAGAATATCTAAACACTACCACACGACAGTCAGCACTGTATTTCAAACGGTATGGGGATTATTGCTTCAAATGTACAACAACAGCCGGGATGTTGTGTTCGGGTCTGTAGTATCCGGCAGACCAGATGAAGTTCCGGGAATTGAAAATATGGTTGGATTGTTCATTAACACAATACCAACACGCATAACCAGTTATGCGGACCAGAGTTTTTCGAATCTGCTTATATCTGTGCAGAACTCCCACATCGAGTCTGCTCAGTACTCTTATTCTTCCCTAGCAGATATTCAGAATCACACGGATTTGAAACAAAATTTAGTCCGTCATATTGTTGTTTTTGAGAACTATCCTTATTCAGAGGAGCTTATTCATGCGGAAAAAGGGCCTGATACACTTCAGGTTACCGACGTAGAGGATATTGTACAGACCAACTATGATTTTAATGTGATTGTCGTTCCTGGATCACAGTATGAAGTTACATTTAGTTACAATCGTCTGGTTTACGATGAAAATTGGATTAAGCTAATTGCAGCTCATCTTAAACGGGGACTGGAGCAGATTGTTCAACAGCCGGATCTACTGATTTCCGATTTGGAATTTCTGACGACAGAAGAGAAAAGTCAGGTTTTATCCGAATTTAGCGGAGTACAGATCTCATATCCTTCTAGTGATACCATCCATCTTTGTTTTGAAAAACAAGTAGAAAAGACACCGAAGACAACAGCAGTTGTCTGTGAGAACTCCAGTCTGACTTATGCTGGGCTGAATGAACGTGCTAACCGATTGGCTCGTACCCTGCGTAGTTACGGCACCACAACTGATCGGCTGGTTGGACTCATGACTGATCGTTCTATAGATATGGTGGTCGGCATCCTCGCTATTCTTAAAGCAGGAGGGGCATATGTACCCATTGATCCGTCATATCCAGAGGAACGTATCCGTTATATATTGGATGATTCCGGTGCAGACCTGCTTTTGACGCAAAGCCATCTTGTGGAAAAGGTCAAAGAGGCCGCCTTTGGAGGAAAAGTCCTAGTATTGGATGAAGATTCAACTGTGTATCACATGGAAGGATCAAATCTAGAGGCCGTATCAGGAGCGAATGATTTAGCCTACGTCATATATACTTCAGGTACGACAGGACAGCCTAAAGGTGTAATGCTGGAGCACCATGGATTGTGTAACCTAAAAACGTATTTTGATGAAACATTGCAGATAAGTCCGTCAGATCATGCCCTACTGTTTGCGAGCTACGCATTCGATGCTGCTTGCTGGGAAATATTTCAGGCGCTATTTTGTGGCGCGACACTTTACGTGCCTACTTCGGAAATCATACTGAACTACAACCAGTTTGAACAGTATATGGCGGATCATAAAATTACGGTGGCGGCATTACCTCCTACCTATGCCGTGTATCTAAATCCAGAACGAATGCCGGATCTGCGTATTCTGTTCACCGCTGGTTCGGCTTCCTCGATGGAGCTCGTAACCAAATGGAAGGATCAGGTCACCTATTTTAATGGCTATGGACCGACAGAAAACTCGGTAGCAACGTCCATTTGGCCAGTGTCGGAACACCCCGGAGCAATCGATACCGTTTCCATAGGACGTCCCGTGCCCAACCACCGGGTGTACATGATCGATGCTTTTGGTCATCTTTTACCTGCTGGAATAGCAGGAGAGTTATGTGTATCCGGCCCAGGATTGGCTCGCGGTTATCTGCACCGCCCGGATTTAACGGCTGAACAATTTGTGAACAATCCGTTTGCAGGCGGGGAAGCGGGCTATGAACGCATGTATCGGACAGGTGACCTGGCAAGATGGATGCCGGACGGCAACATTGAGTACCTAGGCCGGATCGACCAGCAGGTCAAAATTCGCGGTTACCGGATTGAACTGGGCGAAGTTGAGGCGGCTATGCTGAAGGCAGATCGCATGCAAGAGGTCATCGTACTGGCACATGCAAACCGCCAAAACCAACACGAGCTGGTTGCCTACTACGTGGCGGAACGCGAAGTGACGGGGAGCGAGCTTCGCAAGCAGCTGAGTGAAGAACTCCCGAATTATATGGTTCCCTCTCACTTTGTTCAGATGGAGAAAATGCCGCTCACACCCAACGGCAAAATCGACCGTAAGGCATTGCCTGCACCAGAACAGATTTCCCGTTCCACGCAGGAATATAGGGCTCCGCGGACAGCAGCGGAGCAGGCTCTGGCTAGTGTATGGGAGGCTGTGCTGGGCGGCGGACCAGTCGGACTGACGGATCAATTTTTTGATCGGGGCGGGGATTCGATCAAGGCAATTCAGGTATCCTCACGCCTGCTGCAGGCAGGGTATAAGCTGGATATTAAAGACTTGTTTAAGTACCCTGAGGTTGCCGAGCTAGCTACGCACCTGCGTGTGTCGGATACCCAATTAGCTGATCAGGAAGAGGTTAGCGGAGCTGTGCTGCTGACGCCGATTCAGCAGTGGTTTGTGGAGCAAGGACAGCCTGTGCCGGACCACTTTAATCAGGCGGTTATGCTTCACCGGGAGCAGGGATTCGAGGAAGAGCCGCTACGTCAGGCACTGACGCAGTTGGTGGTGCATCATGATGCGTTGCGGATGGTGTTCCGCAAGGCGGAGCAAGGATGGGAAGCGTGGAACCGTAGAGTGAAGGAAGGGAAGCTGTATGATCTGGAAGTGGCCGATTTCAAAGACGTGCCGATCGGTCCCACATTGGGTCAAGCTATAGAAGCCCAAGCCAGCTCTATTCAGAGTAGCATCCGACTGGATGAAGGACCTCTGCTGAAAGTGGGCCTGTTCCACTGCGCTGATGGGGACCATCTGCTACTGGCTATTCATCATATGGTGGTAGACGGCGTATCGTGGCGGATACTGTTGGAGGATTTGTCGAATGCCTATGAGCAGGCTGTACGTGGAGAAGTCATACAGCTCCCGGCCAAAACAGACTCCTTCCGGGTCTGGTCGGAGCGGTTGTCAGCCTATGCCGACAGTCCTGAGATGGAAAGTGAGTACGCATACTGGGAGCAATTGAATGAATTGGAAGTATACGAGTCTTTAAGGCTTACAGAATTGCTGGATTCTAAAAAACCATTGACCATAAATAACACAGCTACTTTGAGCTTGAAATTCACGAAAGAAGAGACTGATCAACTGCTAAAGCAGGCCCATCGCGCGTACAACACAGAAGTGAACGATCTGCTGCTGACGGCGCTCGGCATGACGTTAAGCACTTGGACTGGCAGTGAGCAGGTTGCAATTCTTCTGGAAGGCCATGGCCGTGAAGATATCATGAAGGATACGGATATTTCACGAACAGTTGGCTGGTTCACGAGCCAATATCCGGTACTGCTGCGGATTAACGGGAAAGATCATATATCCGGACACATCAAACGGATGAAGGAGATGTTGCGCAGCATTCCACATAAAGGAATTGGGTACGGCATCTGGAGGTATCTCAGCCAGAACGTAGTATCTAGAGGGGCATACGCCGAGCCACAGATTAGCTTTAATTATTTGGGCGAATTTGATCAGACGCTGCGGCACAGCGAAACGCGCATGTCACCGTACTCCAGTGGAGCAGATGTTAACGAACAGACGAGAATGCCGTGTTCCCTGGATGTGGGGGGCATTGTAACAGATGAAATGCTTGAGCTGGATATTCGTTATAACACAAAAGTATTACAGGGAGATAATGTAATAAAACTAGCCAGGGAACTCAAGCAGAACGTGCTGGAAGTGATCCGCCACTGTATATCACGGGAGCGTTCTGAATTGACGCCGAGTGATGTGCTGCTTCCGGGTCTAAGCCTGGAAGCATTGGACCGGATGGTGGAGCAGATTCAGCCTGACGGAGAGCTTGAGAATATATACCCCATGACGCCGATGCAAAAAGGCATGCTGTTCCACAATATGCTGGATTCCCGGTCCAGCGCGTATGTGGAGCAGTCCACCTTTGAACTGAAGGGAACGCTGGATCTTGCTGCATTCTCCGCCAGTCTGGACTTGCTGGTGCAACGTCACTCAGCACTGCGGACCAACTTCCGGAGCGATTTGCAGGATGAGCCCTTGCAAGTGGTGTACCGGAATAAACGCGGAGAGCTGTACGTGGAGGATATACGTGAGAAGGAGAGGGTGGCGCAGGAGCAATATATCGAGGAGTTCGCGCGTCGGGATCAGCAGAGGGGCTTTGATCTGGCCAAGGATACACTGATGCGGGTATCTATCTTGCGTACATCAGACGATTCATACCATTTTGTATGGAGCTTCCATCACATCATTATGGATGGTTGGTGTTTGTCACTGGTCACCAATGAGGTCTTTGAAGGATATACCGCCCTTACAGAAGGGAAGCCACCGCAATTACCTGTGGTAACACCATACAGCCGATACATCGAATGGCTGGAGGGGCAGAATCGTCAGGAAGCAGCGGAGTATTGGAGCGGTTACCTGCGGGGCTATGAGGAGACGGCGGTCTTGCCTCAGGCCCAAACAGGGAAGGTGAAGGGATATGAGGCCGAATATCTGGAATTTGATTTAGGTATAGATTTGACGGCGGAACTTCTGCGGCTGGCAAAGCAAGAACAGGTAACGATAAATACGCTGATGCAAACGGCCTGGGGTGTTTTGCTGCAAAAATATAACCGCACAGAGGATGTCGTTTTCGGTAGTGTGGTGTCGGGCCGTCCAACGAACATTGCGGGAGTAGAGCAAATGATCGGACTTTTCATTAATACCATCCCAGTCCGTGTTCAAGGTAAACCAACAACTGCATTTACTGAATTAATGAAGGAAACTCAGCGACAGGCGCTTTCTGCCAATGTCTATGACACGTTCCCGCTGTATGAAATTCAGGCACTGACCGAGCAGAAGCAGGATCTAATCAAGCACATTATGATATTCGAAAATTATCCGGTGGAGCAGCAGGTAGAGCAGCTGGGAAGTGATGGGCAGAATGCATTCACAATTTTAAACGCGGTGGCTACAGAGCAAACCAACTACGATCTGAACGTCGTCGTGATGCCGGGAGAAGGCATAAATATTCGTTTTATGTATAACGCATTGAGCTTTGATCAAACCGGCATTGAGCGTCTGCATGGTCATTTTGCTCGTCTGCTGGAGCAAATTTCGTTCAACCCGCATGTTCGCGTTGAAGAACTGGAATTGGTGACAACGGCGGAAAGACAACAGATTACAGGCGAGTTTAACGACACGGCTTCTGTATATCCGCGCAATCAGACGATCCAAAAGCTGTTTGAGGAGCAGGCTGCGCGTACGCCTGATCATATTGCTGTAGCTTTGGGGCATCAATCTCTAACCTATCGGGAACTGAATGAGAAGGCTAACCGCATAGCGCATACACTACAGACTGCTGGAGTGAAGGCCAATGAGCCTGTCGGCATTCTAACGGAGCGTTCGTTGGATATGATTAGCGGAACGTTGGCTATTTTGAAGGCTGGAGGCGCGTATGTGCCGATAGATCCTCAATATCCGGAGGAACGTATCCGCTATATGCTGGAGGACTCGGGAGCTAAACTGCTGCTGACTCAACAAGATTTACTGGAACGTTGCTATTTTGATGGACAGATTGTCAATCTGAATGAGAATACGTCCCACAGTCCGGATACTTCCAATTTAGGAATAGATGGATCAGGCGAACATGCTGCTTATGTCATCTATACCTCGGGATCAACAGGCAAGCCTAAGGGCGTCGTTGTTGAGCATCAAAGTGTCGTGCGCTTGGTGCGTAATACGGATTATGTGCCGTTCGATGAATCGATCCGAATGTTGCAGACTGGCGCGTTTGTATTTGATGTGTCTACGTTTGAAATTTGGGGGGCGCTACTGAACGGCGGTGAGCTTGTACTCGTGCATAAGGATGATCTTTTGGACGTAGCTAAGCTCAAGGAGACTATACGGGACCATCGCATTACTATGATGTGGCTGACTACACCGCTATTTAATCAGCTTTCGCAGCAGGACAGTAAATTGTTCGGAGATGTGAAGTATTTGCTGGTCGGAGGCGATGTGCTGTCTGCACCGCATATCAATCGGGTGCTGCGTGATAATCCGGACATGAATATCATTAACGGCTATGGACCAACGGAAAATACTACTTTTTCGACGACTTATCATATTAAGGAAGAACAGCTTGATTCTGTGCCGATCGGGCGCCCTATCCGCAACTCGACGGCGTATGTGGTCGATTCGGCGTTTAACCTGCAGCCGATTGGAGCATGGGGTGAGCTGGTTGTTGGCGGAGACGGAGTCGCACGCGGTTACCTGAACCGTCCTGATTTGACGGCTGAGAGATTCCTTGCCAATCCGTGGGTGGACGGAGATCGCCTGTACTGCACGGGAGACCTTGTTCGCTGGCGTGAAGACGGTACATTAGAATACGCTGGACGGATGGATCAACAAGTTAAAATTCGCGGCTACCGAATTGAGCTGGGCGAGGTCGAGTCGGCTATGCTGAAGGCAGATCGCATGCAAGAGGTCATCGTACTGGCACATGCAAACAGCCAAAACCAACACGAACTGGTTGCCTATTATGTGGCAGAACGGGAAGTGACGGGGAGTGAGCTTCGCAAGCTGCTGAGTGAAGAACTCCCGAATTATATGGTTCCCTCGTACTTTGTTCAGATGCAGCAAATGCCGCTCACACCCAACGGCAAAATCGACCGTAAGGCTTTGCCGGCACCGGAGCAGATTTCCCGCTCCACGCAGGAATATAGTGCTCCGCAGACAGCAGCGGAGCAGGCTCTGGCCAGTGTATGGGAGGCTGTGCTGGGCGGCGGTCCGGTCGGACTGACGGATCAATTTTTTGATCGGGGCGGGGACTCGATCAAGGCGATTCAGGTATCCTCACGCCTACTGCAGGCAGGATACAAGTTGGATATCAAAGACTTGTTTAAGTATCCTGAGGTTGCTGAGCTAGCGACGCATCTGCGTGTGTCGGATAGCCAATTAGCTGATCAGGAAGAGGTCAGCGGAGCCGTGGTGCTGACACCGATTCAGGAGTGGTTTGTGGAACAAGGGCAGCCTGTGCCGGACCACTTTAATCAGGCAGTTATGCTTCAGCGGGAGCAAGGATTCGAGGAAGAGTCGCTACGCCAGGCATTGACGCAGTTGGTGGTGCACCATGATGCGTTGCGGATGGTGTTCCGCCAGACGGATCAAGGCTGGAAAGCGTGGAACCGCGGAGTGAAGGAAGGGAAGCTGTATGATCTAGAAGTGGTCGAGTTCAAAGACGTGCCAATCGGTCCCACATTGGGTCAAGCTATAGAAGCCAGTGCCAACACTATTCAGAGTAGCATCCGACTGGATGAAGGACCTTTGCTGAAAGTGGGTCTGTTCCACTGCGCTGATGGGGACCATCTGCTACTGGCTATTCATCATATGGTGGTAGATGGCGTATCGTGGCGGGTACTGTTGGAAGATTTGTCGAATGCCTATGAGCAGGCTGTACGTGGAGAAGTCATACAGCTCCCGGCCAAAACAGACTCCTTCCGGGTGTGGTCGGAGCGGTTGTCAGCCTATGCCGACAGCCCTGAGATGGAAAGTGAGCACGCATACTGGAAGCAAGTGAACGAATCGGCGGCATACGATTCGTCCCAACTTCCAGCGTCCCAAGAGCATAGTGGTAGGTCTATGCAGCAAGACATGGGTATCGTAAATGTGAGGCTTACGAAGGAAGAGACTGATCAACTACTGAAGCAAGCCCACCGCGCGTACAACACAGAAGTGAATGATCTGTTGTTGACGGCACTCGGCAAGACGCTAAGCGCTTGGACTGGCAGTGAGCAGGTTGCGATTCTTCTCGAAGGCCATGGCCGGGAAGATATCATGAAGGATACGGATATATCACGAACGGTCGGCTGGTTTACAAGCCAATACCCAGTGCTACTGCGGATTAACCAGGAAGAAGATATCTCCGGGCACATTAAACGGATGAAGGAGATGCTGCGCAACATTCCACATAAAGGAATTGGATACGGCATCTGGAGATATCTCAGCCAGAATGGACCGTCCCGGGCAACATATGCCGAGCCACAGATCAGCTTTAATTATTTAGGCGAATTTGATCAGACATTGCAGCATAGCGGCATGCATTTTTCTCCATATTCCAGCGGAGCTAATACTCATGAACTGACCCAAATGTCCTGTATTATGGACGTGGGAGGACTCGTTACAGATGGCATGCTGGAACTAAGCATTCAATACAACAATAAGGCACTCCAACAAAATGCTGCTGAGCAACTAGCAGAGCAATTCAAGCAGAACGTGCTGGAAGTAGTTCAGCATTGTGCATCTCGGGAGCAATCCGAATTGACACCAAGTGATGTGCTGCTTTCAGACTTAAGCCTTGAAGAACTGAACCGGATGGTGGAGCAGATTCAGTCTGACGAAGAGCTTGAGAATATGTACCCCATGACGCCGATGCAAAAAGGCATGCTGTTTCACAACATGCTGGATTTCCAATCGAGCGCCTATGTGGAGCAGTCCACCTTTGAACTAAAGGGAACGCTGGATCTCACTGCATTCGCTGCCAGTCTGGACTTGCTGGTAAAGCGTCATTCAGCACTGCGGACCAACTTCCGGAGCGATTTGCAGGACCAGCCGTTGCAAGTGGTGTACCGGAATAAACGCGGAGAACTGTACGTAGAGGATATACGTGAGAAGGAGAAGACGGCGCAAGAGCAGTATATTGAGGAGTTCACGCGTCGAGATCAGCAGAGAGGCTTTGATCTGGCAAAGGATGCACTGATGCGTGTATCTATCTTGCGTACATCAGACGATTCATACCATTTTGTATGGAGTTTCCACCACATCATCATGGACGGCTGGTGCTTGTCACTGGTCACCAATGAGGTCTTTGGAGGATATACCGCTCTTACAGAGGGGAAGCCACCGCAATTGCCGGTGGTAACACCATACAGTCGATACATCGAATGGCTGGAGGGGCAGAACCGTCAGGAAGCAGCGGAGTATTGGAGCGGTTACCTGTGGGGCTATGAGGAAACGGCGGTCTTGCCGCAGGCCAAAACAGGGAAGACCCAGGGATATGAGGCCGAATATCTGGAATTTGATTTAGGTATAGACCTGACAAGGACCTTGCTGCAACTAGCAAAGCAAGAACAGGTAACGATAAATACGCTGCTGCAAACGGCCTGGGGTGTTTTATTACAAAAGTATAATCGCACAGAGGATGTTGTTTTCGGGAGCGTGGTTTCTGGACGCCCAGCGGACATTGCCGGAGTAGAGCAGATGATTGGACTATTCATTAACACGGTCCCCGTCCGTATTCAAGGCGGACAAGCAACTGCATTTACAGAGCTGATGAAGCAAACTCAGCGACAGGCGCTTGCTTCAGGAACATACGAAACGTTCCCACTCTATGAGATTCAGGCACAGGCTGAGCAAAAAGTGGAACTGATTAATCATATTATGGTATTTGAGAACTATCCGATAGATGAACAAATTGAGCAATTAGGTGAAAGGGAAGAAGCTGATTTTAAAATAACCGGAGTAGATGCAGTTGAGCAGACGAATTATGATTTTAACATCGTGGTGTTACCGGGAGAGACGCTACGGGTTCATTTCGGTTACAATGCCCAGGTATATGATTACGAAAGGGTAGAACAGATTCAGGGGCATCTGCTGCAACTGCTGGAGCAAATCAAGGTAAATCCAGCTGGCCGGATTTGCGAGCTGGATATATTAACCGCGCAAGAACGCGAGCAAATGCTGGGTGCTTGGTGTGACACGACAGCAGCATATCCACGTGAGCAGACGATTCACGGATTGTTTGAGGAGCAGGTCATGCAGACACCGGAGCAGGCAGCAGTATATTTTGAAGGAGCGCAAGTGACCTACCGTGAATTAAATGAGCGGGCGAACCGTTTGGCGCGTACTTTACGCAGCAACGGTGTGATGGCAGACGGTCTGGTCGGCCTGATGACAGAGCGATCGATTGACATGATTGTCGGCATCTTGGGTATTTTTAAGGCAGGGGGCGCCTACATTCCGGTCGATCCGACTTATCCGGAGAACCGCATCCGCTATATGCTGGACGATTCAGGCACGGAACTGCTGTTAACGCAGCAGCATTTGGTGGAAAAAGTGGAATTTAGGGGCAAGGTACTGCTGTTGGACGCAGAAATGGACGAAGCCACTGTGGATGCAAGTTCGGCTGAAGCAAAAGGGAACCCTGTGTCCGTATATCACAGGGATGGTACGAATTTGGAGGCCATATCCGGTCCTCATAACCTAGCGTATGTGATTTATACGTCCGGAACGACAGGCCAGCCTAAGGGAGTAATGCTTGAGCATCGTGGACTCTGCAATCTGCATACGTACTTCAGGGAGACGCTGCGGATCAGCGGCTCGGATCGTGTCGTATCATTTGCCAGCTATTCCTTTGATGCTTCGATCTGGGAAATGCTTCAGGCGCTCTTCAACGGGGCCACTTTATGCATTCCGACATCAGAAACCATTCTCAGCTATGACAAGTTTGAGCAGTATATGGCGGATCATCGAATTACAATTACGATATTGCCGCCGACCTATGCTGTATACTTGAATCCGGAACGAATGCCGGATCTGCGCATCCTGTTTACAGGCGGTTCGGCTGCCTCACCAGAATTGGTATCCAAATGGAAGGATCATGTGACATACTACAATGCTTACGGTCCAACGGAAAATTCCATAACAACGTCTATTTGGCTCTCACCGGAAGTTCCCGAAGCAGGAATGTGTATCTCAATCGGACGTCCTGTACCGAATCACCGTGTGTATATGGTCGATGCACATGGACAGCTTTCACCGTCAGGAATCCCTGGTGAACTGTGCGTATCCGGCCCAGGACTGGCACGCGGTTATCTGCACCGTCCGGAATTAACGGCAGACCAATTTGTGACCAATCCGTTTGCAGATGGGGAAGCGGGCTATGAACGCATGTATCGGACAGGCGACCTGGCGAGATGGATGCCGGACGGTAACATTGAGTACCTGGGACGGATCGACCAGCAGGTCAAAATTCGTGGTTACCGGATTGAGCTGGGCGAAGTTGAGGCGGCTATGCTGAAGGCAGATCGCATGCAAGAGGTCATCGTACTGGCACATGCAAATAGCCAAAACCAACATGAACTCGTTGCTTATTATGTAGCGGAACGGGAAGTGACGGGGAGCGAGCTTCGCAAGATGTTAAATGAAGAACTCCCGAATTATATGGTCCCTTCACATTTCATTCAATTGCAGAACGTACCTCTTACACCAAACGGTAAAATTGATCGTAAGGCGCTGCCGATGCCAGAAGGTCGTTTGACCGATCATGTTGCACCGCGAACATGGATGGAAATAAAATTGGCAGATATCTGGCAGGATGTACTGGGACTACCACAAATAGGCATCGACGAAAATTTCTTTGAAATTGGCGGTCATTCGCTGAGGGCAACGACACTGACTTCTAGAGTTCGCAAAGATTTAAACAAACCGATGGATCTGCAAAACATATTTGATGCACCGACGATCGAGCAATTGGCGGCCTTGCTTGAAGAACAGGATCAAATCACATATGCATCCATACCGGTGGCAGAAGAACGTGACACTTACCCGCTTTCTTTCGCACAGACACGGATGTATGTGCTTCACCAGCTGGATCCGGATGGAATAAGCTATAACACTACATCAGCACTGAGAATAATCGGTCCGATAGATGTGAAGCAGGTGGAAGAGGCATTCCATCAATTAATTTCACGTCACGTAGCCCTCCGGACAAGCTTTGAACTGGTAAATGGTGTGCCGATGCAGCGGGTTCACGAAACGATTCACTTTGAGTTGGAATATGACACAATATCAGAACTGCGGACAGAATCCAATGAACTTATGCTTGAGAATTTAGCAGAAGAACATGCCCGTTCCTTTGTTCGTCCATTTGACTTGAAGATCGCTCCGTTACTACGTGTAAAGCTGGTCAAATTGGGATTGGACGAAGAAGGACAGGAGCCGCAGCACTTATTGATGCTTGATATGCACCACATCGTTTCAGACGGGGTATCCATTGAAATATTGGCTGGTGATTTTGCCCGCTTATATAGCGGTGAAGTATTATCTCCGCTGCGTATTCAATATACAGACTATGCTGTGTGGCAGCATAGCAAAACTCAGCAGGAGCGAATAAAGAGTCAGGGAGAGTACTGGCTGAATAGATTTAGTGGCGATTTGCCTCAACTGGATTTGCCAACTGATTTTGAGCGTCCGGCAATACGATGTACGGAAGGTGACGCTGTTGAATTTGAAATGGGACAGGAATTGACTCAGTGTTTAAAAGAACTGGCGGTGCATACGGATTCTACGCTGTACATGGTACTTATGGCTGCATACACAGCATTGCTGCATTATTACACAGGGCAGGAAGACATCATTGTGGGTACTCCGATTGCAGGTAGACCACATGCTGACCTGGAGCCTATACTCGGTATGTTTGTCGGCACGCTCGCATTACGTAATCATCCTCACGCTGAACAAACGTTTTATAACTGTATTGAGGACGCCAAGACGTGTGCACTGCAAGCATATGCGCATCAGGATTATCCGTTTGAGGAGCTGGTGGAAAAGCTCGACCTGAAACGAGATATGAGCCGTAATCCGTTGTTCGACACGATGTTTGTATTGCAGAATGTGGAGAAAAAGGAAATGAAGTTGGACAAGTTGTTCTTCCGCTCTTTTGGGATAGATCAGGTTTCTGCGAAATTCGACCTGACGCTTGAAGTCAGTGAGGAGGAAGCATCTATCCAGCTCCAATTTCTGTACGCTACATCTTTGTTTAAACGGGAAACGGTAGAAAGCATGGCAAGGCATTTTGTACAGTTGGTCAAAACCGTTGTAGCCGATCCCAATGCTAAGCTGGGCGAATTGACGCTGATTTCGGAAGAAGACAAAGGGATTCTAAAAAAACATAGGGACACCCTAAAGACTTCTCGCTACTGGAGTACTCTGCTCGAAGGTTATGAAGAAGCACCTCAATTGCCATATGCCAATCTGATGGGGCGCAGTCCATATCAGACAGAGCATCTGGAGATTAATTTGGATGTTGAACGTACGGTGGCACTGCAGCGAATTGCACTGAATGAGCAGGTGACGACAAATACGCTGCTGCAGACAGCCTGGGGAATTTTATTGCAAAAGTATAACGGTACAGATGATGTGGCGTTCGCTTGCTCCATATCAAGTCCTTTGACAGATATGTTGGAACCGAGGCATTCATCTGGACTGGGTAACCACACCTTGCCAGTTCGCATTCGAACTGAAGCAGGAGCGAACTTTAGCGGGTTGATGAGAAAAGTGCAGCAGCAAACCGATGAATCTGCGGTATATGGACATTTGCCAATGTCCGAAATAGTTACAACGAAAGTGAAACAGCTGGCACTTTTTGGTCACAGAATGGTTTTTGAGACTACTTTGGAGGATGCCAATACTGAGCAAGAAAGCTACGATTTAAGCATCATAGTATTTCAGGGAGATACACTACGAATTGATTTTGCCTACAATGCCCAGGCATATGATCTTCAGAGTGTGTCGCAGATTCAAGGACATCTACTGCGGTTGCTGGATCAAATTATAGCGAATCCGGATAGTTTAATTAGGGAAATGGATCTGCTGACTAAGCAGGAGCGGGAGCACATCATCCATGTGTGGGGAAATACCGCGGCAGAGTACCAGCGTGAACAAACAATTCACGGACTGTTCGAGGAACAGGTTTTGCAGACTTCGGATCAGACAGCTGTATATTTTGAAGGCCAACAATTGACCTACCATGAATTGAACGAGCGCGCTAACCGGTTGGCCCGTACTTTACGCAGCTATGGCGTTAAAGCCGATAGTCTGGTTAGTCTGATGACAGAGCGTTCCGTAGATATGATTGTGGGCATATTAGGAATTTTGAAGGCGGGAGGAGCATATATCCCGATAGACCCAACCTATCCGGAGGAACGCATCCGCTACATGCTGGACGACTCAGGTACGGAACTGTTGTTAACGCAACAGCACTTGACGGAAAAGGTGCTGTTTGGAGGCAAGGTGTTGGTGCTTGACGGTGAACAGGACGGAGTCGCTTCCGATACAAGAAAAGCGGATGAACGCGGGGAAATGCTGTCCGTATATCATCAGAACGGTTCGAATCTGGAGGCTGTATCGGGTCCAAACGATCTGGCATATGTCATCTATACGTCCGGAACGACGGGTCAGCCTAAGGGAGTAATGCTTGAGCATCACGGTCTTAGTAATCTTAAAACCTACTTCGAGCAAAAATTGAGTATTGGCTTGTCCGATCGGGTTGTCATGTTTGCCAGTTATTCGTTTGATACATCATGCTCGGAAATAATCCAGTCTTTACTATGCGGAGCGACATTGTATATACCTTCCTCCGAGACTATTTTAAATTATGAACGTTTTGAGCAATACATGGCTGCCTGCAGAATTACAATTGCAACGCTGCCGCCAAACTATGCTGTATACCTGAACCCGGATCGCATGCCTGATTTGCGTGTTCTGCTTACAGCAGGATCGGCCTCTACCGCAGAACTGGTGTCCGAATGGAAGGATCGGGTGGTTTATTACAATGCGTATGGTCCTACCGAAAATTCCGTTGCAACGTCTCTTTGGCCGGTATCGGAAGGAAATTCTGAGTTAGGTGGAATCATATCCATTGGACGGCCAGTATCTAATCACCGCGTGTATATAGTGGATACACACGGAAATCTTTCACCTGGAGGAGTCCCTGGTGAGCTGTGTGTATCCGGTCCGGGGCTGGCACGCGGCTATCTGCACCGTCCAGAGCTGACAAAAGAAAAATTCGTAGCCAATCTGTTTGCAGCAGAGGAAGTTGGCTATGAGCGAATGTACCGTACAGGTGACTTGGCACGATGGTTGCCAGATGGGAACATTGAATATTTGGGTAGGATTGACCATCAGGTCAAAATCCGCGGGTATCGGATTGAACTCGGTGAGATTGAAGCGCAAATTATCAAGGTGGACGGTGTTAAGGAATCTATTGTCATGGCTCGTGCAGATCAGCAGGGAGACTATCATTTGGCCGCTTACTACGTAGCTGAAAAAGAAATCAGCGGCAGTATGATATTGAATTTGCTGAATGAGAAATTGCCGAACTATATGGTACCGTCGTATTTTATACAACTGCAGAACATGCCGCTGACACCGAACGGAAAAATTGATCGCAAGGCACTGCCGGCACCGGAAGACAGTCTGCAAAGCAGAGCTGATTATGTCGCACCGCGGACATGGGTGGAAGTGAAGCTGGCACAAATTTGGCAGGATGTGCTGGGTCTGGAGCAGGTCGGTGTGAAGGAAAACTTTTTTGAGATTGGCGGACACTCGCTGCGGGCGACGACGCTGGCCTCAAAAATTCACAAGGAGCTGAACAAGCTGCTCCCACTACGCAGTATTTTTGAAGCGCCAACGATTGAACAACTGGCAGTGATCATAGAAGGTCTGGATCAAGTAGCGTATGCGTCCATTCCGGTGACGGAAGAACGCAGCTTCTACCCGCTTTCCTCGGCGCAAAAACGACTGTATGTGCTGCATCAGTTCGACCCGAATGATGTGAACTACAACATGCCGTCGGTGCTGCAAATGAGCGGACCGCTGGATGTGAAACAGGTAGAAGACGCGTTCCGTCAATTAATCACCCGTCATGCGACGTTGCGTACCCGCTTTGAGCTGGTGGACAATGAGCCGATGCAATGGGTTGAGGATACGGTGTCGTTTGAGGTGGAATATACGAAGGTACAGGCAGAGCGTGCGACTACGGATACAGATCAGGACACAGCTACAGCTACGGACACGACAGTCAGCCAGGAAGCACAAGAGCTTGTGCAGCAGTTTGTCCGTCCGTTTGATCTAAAAGCTGTGCCACTGCTGCGGGTAGGCTTGGTGGACTTGGGCGTACAAGGAGTAGAGCAGGAATCTCAGCATCTGCTCATGCTCGACATGCACCATATCGTTTCGGATGGTGTGTCGATGGAGGTACTGACCGATGAATTTGTCCGGTTGTATAGCGGTGAAGAGCTATTACCATTGCGGATTCAGTACAAAGACTATGCGGTATGGCAGCAAAGCGAAGCCCATCAGGAGTGGATGCAGCGTCAGGAAGCGTACTGGCTCGACACCTTCCGGGGCGGAGTACCTGCGCTGGATCTGTCAACCGACTTTGCCCGTCCGGCAGTGCAGAGTACGGCAGGGGATACGATCGAATTCGGACTGGAGCGTGAAGTTAGCGAACGCCTGAAAGAACTGGCGGCACAAACAGGCGCAACCCTGTATATAGTGCTCCTGGCGGCATACACCACGCTCTTGCATAAATACACAGGCCAAGAAGATATCGTAGTCGGAACGCCGATTGCTGGAAGACCGCATGCGGAACTGGAGAGCCTCGTAGGTGTTTTCATCAACACGCTGGCGATCCGCAATTATCCGTCTGGCGACAAAACGTTCCTTGATTATCTGCAAGAGGTTAAAGAGCATGCGCTTAGTGCTTATGAGCATCAGGACTATCCTTTTGAAGAGCTGGTTGAAAAGCTGAATTTAACGCGGGATACGAGCCGAAATGCGTTGTTTGACACGATGTTTGAGTTGAAAACATTGGAGCAACAGGAGTTCCGTCTGGAAGGTCTGACCTTACATTCATATCCGGTGGAAAATAATACGGCCAAATTTGATCTGACTCTGGATGCAGTGGAGCAGCCGGATGGTATAGTTTGCAGTCTGGAATACAGCACGGCGCTGTACAAGCCTGAGACCATCACGCGCTTGGCACAGCATTTTACCGAACTTGTACGTGCAATTACCCTTCATCCGCAGCAGCCACTGGCAGCTTTGGAGATGGTACCTGCCGAGGAAAAAGCACAAATCATCCATGGATTTGGAAATGTGGGGGTATCGGATGTTGCTGTAGTTGAAGTAGAAGCCTTCTTCCATACCTTTGTGGAAGAACAGGCACAGCTTGTGCCGGATCACGTGGCGGTGGTGTACGAGGAGCAGCAGCTTACGTACCGGAAACTGAACGAGCGTGCGAACCAATTGGCGCGTAGATTGCGGAATGAAGGCATTGGACGCGAGTCGATTGTCGGCATTTTAAGTGAACGTTCGGTGGACATGCTGGTCGGCGTTTTGGCGGTGTGGAAAGCTGGAGGCGCATATGTGCCGCTGGATGCAGACTATCCATCAGAACGTATTCATTTCATGCTGGAGGACAGCGGTGCGACGGTACTGTTGACCCAGACGGGCTTGCAGGACCGTGCGCAGGCATGGCTGGAGGAAAGCCGACAGGCCTTGGCCGGAGGGCAATCTGAAGCCGAGTTAGAAACAGCGGCTGGCGCTGAAACGATGGAATCAGGTACTCTCCATGGAACCCTGAATGGAACAGCAACTTCGTCACCTGATAGCGAAGTAGCATCCGAACTGGCAACGAGACTACGTCTGCAGACTATGCTGGCGTTGGATGATGAGTCGCTGTACATCGGAGATACCACAGACGTCGATCACATCAACGAACCACACGATCTGGCGTATATGATCTACACGTCCGGTACAACGGGACGTCCAAAAGGGGTCGTGATTGAGCATCGCAGCTTAGTGAATACGGCTGCGGCGTATCGCCGAGATTACCGTCTGAGCGAGTTCCCGGTACGACTGCTGCAGCTGGCGAGCTTCTCGTTCGACGTATTCGTCGGAGATATCGCGCGGACGCTCTATAACGGGGGAACGATGGTCATTTGTCCGAAAGACGACCGGATTGATTTTAGCCGTTTGTATGGCTGGATTCGCGATTACCAGATTACCGTATTCGAATCGACCCCGGCCCTGATCGTACCGTTTATGCAACATGTGCATGAACAGGGACTGGACATGAGCAGTCTGGAATTGCTGATCACCAGCTCGGATAGCTGTAGCGTGACAGATTACCGGGTGCTGCAAGAATGGTTTGGCGCGGATATCCGCATTATGAACAGCTATGGTGTCACAGAAGCGGCAATCGACTCTAGCTTCTACGACGAAGAGCTGTCGAAGCTACCAAGCAGCGGCAATGTGCCGATTGGTCAGGCGTGGCTGAACGCACGTTTCTATATCGTGGACAGCCAGCTGAATCCGGTGCCGATCGGCGTACTGGGTGAGCTGTGCATTGGCGGAGCCGGGGTGGCACGAGGCTACCTGAATCGTGCAGACCTGACAGCCGAGAAATTCGTAGCGAACCCATATGTACCGGGTGAACGATTGTACCGCACAGGCGATTTGGCGCGGTGGATGCCGGATGGCAATGTGGACTTTATCGGCCGGATGGATGATCAGGTCAAAATCCGGGGCTTCCGGATTGAATTGGGCGAGGTGGAAGCACAGCTGCTGACCGTGGACGGCATTCAGAAAGCCATCGTCACCGCCTGGGAAGACGAAGACGGAGACAAGGATTTGTGTGCGTATGTCGTAGCCTCGGAGGCGCTGAATTTGCCAGAGCTGCGCAACCTGTTGCAGCCCAAGCTGCCGGGTTATATGATCCCGACTTATGTCGTACAACTGGATCATTTCCCGCTGACACCAAACGGGAAAATTGACCGCAAAGCGTTGCCTGCGCCGGATGGAGACATTCAAACAGGTGTTGAATATGCAGCCCCGCGAACCGACATGGAACGACATATGGTAGATATTTGGAAGCAGAATTTGGGTGTCAGTATTGTTGGCATTGATGATAACTATTTTAATTTAGGCGGACACTCCCTAAAAGCCATTCAATTGGTTTCACAGGCTAAGGCTGTTGGCATTGAAATAGGAATTAATCAGGTGTTTCAATATCAGACTATTCGCCAAATGTCAGAGTATATGCGAGCAGACACTTCGATGCCGGATATACTAACACGTGATATTGCCGAGGCAATAGACATCATCGAAAAGGCTTATGACGTATATGCTCATTTCCAATCAACAACCGTTGAAGGACGAGATCAATTAACTTTGCACATAGATCCTTTCGATTCTGTACAAGCAGAGGCCCTGAAAAAAGTCATTTTGTCACGCCTTCATCCTGACCTTCATCCACATCATTTGCTTCCTTTTGAAGAAGCTGTCCAAGTACTTGGCTGTGAAAAGCTGTACACAGATACGATGGTAGACGATGAAGCAGTGAAGCTGCATGCTGAGGAATGGCTGGAACATCTGCTGCGGATGAATGACCAATGGAACAGCACTATGCTAGCAGGAGAGCCTTTACAACGCTATGCGCTTGCTCCCGCTCAACATTATCATTTGGAGCATCCGCAACCCTCAGGAGGTGTCGTTCCTTTTGATAGTTACCTGCTGGATGTAGAACGGTTATCTGCAGTCATGCAACGCCTGATAGAGCGCCATGAACTCTTTAGAAGTGTGTTGGTCCAAACGGATATCGGATGTGAATGGGAAACGTTGTCCATGAAGGAGCGCATGGACATTCCAATGATAGATTTATCGAACTACGATGCAGAGATGCAAAATCGTATACTCTCACATATATTGCCTGCATTCTTTATGAACCCTTATGAAACAACCGGAGACTTGTTATATCGTATTGCGCTTGTTCGCCTCAATTTACGGGATCATTTGCTGCTGCTCCCTTGTTCACATCTCATCTATGATAACATGAGCGGAGAGGTCGTTAAGAGTGAGCTGTACCGTGCATTTGATAACATAAGCAATGTAAAAGGGCAGCTAGCAGGAAGCTACCGTGATTATGTGAGTCAGGTCCGCAAAGGACCTCAGGGCATGGGCGATCAAGAGATTGTCGACAAATTTCGCTTGTCCGCATTCGCTACTGCTTCGGATGCTATATTCCTCGCAGTCGATGGGCGCAGCTACACAACGGGCACAGATGTGACAGTTGAACTTGCGAATTGGAATGATTCCGACGCGGTCGAATACATGTGGGACTTGGCTATACGACTGGCCAATCGCTTTTTCCGCAGATATTTGCAAGTGAACGAAGTTCCTGTTCTTCTCGTCAATTATGGCCGGGCATATGAGGACAAGCAATATTTTGATATTATAGGTGAATTTATTGACCAAATTCCAGTACTGCTTACAGATGCGGATGAACAGGGGGATGAGATCAGGAAAACTATACAGTTGGCCGTGTCCCATAATCTGAATTTTTTAAATCTCATATACAATGGCGAAATGACATCGTTGTATCCGCAGTCCAATCGGTATCTAAAGCATAGCCTGAATAAACTGCCTATTGTCTTCAATTACCTTGGCGAAGCGTCGGAAACATATCAACTGTTTAAAAATGTGCTGCCAGAAGAGAGGGACTTTCATCGGGATTCGATCATTTTCTTCACTGTTCAGCATCTAGAGAACGTACTGCAAATATCACTTGAACTTCCTTTTGAAGAAAATCCAGAAACCGTTAAAGCGATGTTGGAAACTGAGCTAGCGAACTTACTAGTAACAGACGGAAGTGGAATAATGTTCACCTGATTCTCACTGTAGGCATTAAAAACAAGCTCCGAGTTCAAAATAGGGAAACTGCCCCGAAGCTTTCAAATGGCTTTGGGGCAATCTAAACAAACCACAAAAGCCGCAAGTCTCCAATAACCCAGGAGATTTACGGCTTTTGTGGTTTGAATTATGAACTTGGTGAACCTATGACTCATGCAATTGCGCTGACTTCTGGTGCCGCCGACTTATGAATACCAAAGACAATGCAATTACCGTGAGGATAATCCCAAGCATTTGAAATCCCTTGAAGCTAAATGTACCTCCCATTACGATAGCTATCAATAATGAAGAGATAATGGTTCCCAGATATCTTGATGTGCTAAATAATCCGGATGCTACACCGATTATTTCTTTTGGAGAACTTTGGAACAGGGCTGCTTGCATACCTACATTGTTCAAACCATTGCTAATACCGAATGCAGCTAGAGCCAAACACACGCTGATAACCGGTGAATTTGGATTCAATGTCACGAGCCACACTGACCCCAATGTCATCAGAATTGCGGATACCAGCAATGCCGGTCTGGGTCCTGATTTATCGATCCATTGTCCTGCAATGGGAGAAGTAATTAGCGAGCACAAGCCTAAGCTTAGCATGAGAATGCCTGTTTGGAACTCGCTGACATGACGTACCATTTGCAAGTAGGACGGAAGCCCGAAAAAGAGCGAGTAATATAGTACGTTAACGAGCATGAATTCGACATTAATCCAAATCATCGCAGGGTAACTGGCGAATGTGCGTAAAGGAATAAAGGGTGATGTCGCTTTTAACTCATGTCGTACGAATGCCCCCAGCGCAATGAAGCCTATCAGCCCGACAATGACATTTCCTAATGAGATATGCCCAGATGATTTTGCCGAGAGTAACCCAACTAGCAGGGCAACCAGACCCAATGTGAAGAGCAGAATCCCTGTTGCATCAATCAAATCAAACCATTTACGAAAAGACATGTTGCGTGCTACGGATGTTGGCAGTTCGTCCTTAGGAATATTCCTCCAAGCCAATACAAAGCTGGCCACCACAAACGGAATATTGATGAAAAAGATAGCAGGCCAATTCCACCAATGAATCAAGACCCCGCCAATAAAGGGGCCAATTGCTGCTGCTCCAGATAGGAATATGGACAAAACAGACAACGCAGTTGCTTGTTTCTCTGTAATATGAATTCGAACAATAGCCATTCCAACTCCAACCATCATGCTTGTTCCGATGGATTGCACAATGCGGAACATGATGAGCCACCCGAAATTTAGTGATAATGGAGCTAATAATGATGCAATGAAGGCTACAACAAGCCCGGTAAGGAATATCTTCCTACGACCAAATAAATCGCTGGCCTTACCCATGACAGGTTGAGCGGTGCTACTTGCAATGTAGAAAGAAAAAACAATCCAGGAAACACCTGTAAAGTCAAGATGGAACACATTTTGTAGACTTGGAATAGCAACTGAAACCATCGAAGAATTTAATGGGTTCAATAGTATCCCTAGACCAACTGAAATCATTAACCACCAGCTGCGAACGCTCATTTCTGGTCCCCCCATAGCGAATTAATGTCATCGTACTTGAAATCGATTATTTATTCCAACGCATTTGATGTTATAATCTCATTGACTTGAGGGAATGAATGGAGGGCATAATGGAACTTCTTCAACTGCAATATTTTCTGACGGTAGCTCGTTTGGAACATGTGACCGAAGCTGCACGAAGTCTGCACGTTACTCAATCGTCGCTGAGCAAAACGATTCAGCGTCTGGAGGAAGATCTGGGGGTTCCTCTATTCGATCGAACAGGGAGGAAACTGCGATTGAATGAGTTCGGAAGCAGATTCCTTCACCGTGCAGAGAGGGCTTTATTTGAATTGGAGCAGGGGAAGCAGGAGCTTAGCGATTTATCCAGCCCGGAATATGGCACTCTCGAATTGGCGGTGACCACCGCAAGCACATTACCCAATATCCTGCGAGAGTTTCGGAAAAAGCGACCTTATATTCATTTTCATGTGCAAATGCTGACCACACAGGAAATGGTAACGCTTCTTCATAGAGGCGAGGTCGATTTTTGCTTGTCCTCACCTCCAATAGAGGGGGATAACATCGAATGCCAGATCGTGTTTATCGACCCAATCCTTGTAGCTGTTCCAAAGGGGCATCGGCTGGCAGATCGAAGCAGTGTAACATTGACAGATCTAAGGGATGAATGGTTTGTTGGTGTGAAGAGAGGCTACGGTACTCGCGATTTAGTGGACTCAGTATGCAAATCGGAAGGATTTGTACCTAAATATGTGTATGAGGGGGATGAACCTGCAAGGCTCAGTACGCTTGTGGAAGCTGAAATTGGCATAGCCTTCATACCAAGCACGGCAAGGAATTCACGGGAACATCTTAGATATCTCCAAGTAGAAAATCACGAATTGGTACGGGAGATCGCTTTATTATGGCATAGGAGTCGGTATATTTCGCGGGCTGCTCTGGAATTCCGTGAGGTAGTTGTAGAATATTTCGGAGCGATATCCAAACAGACAATTTAATCCCAAATATAAGCGAAATAAAAACATTAACAGAAGCGGTAGCGTAGGACATGTTAACCAAACGTCCTAAGCGGCCGCTTATTCTTTTATTCAACTGTCAAATTTGTAATTTCAATTTGTATGCTACCATACACACACGCCCAGCTATTGAAGAAGTTTTGGGATTGTACTAACCCATCCTTCTTAGCTGACGAAACTGCTCCGGTGTGATACCTGTTTGCTCCCGAAACCTCTTGATAAAATAGCTGCTTTGATGAAAGCCAGTTTCCAGTGCAATCTGCTTTACAGTGAGTGCCGTGGATACAAGGAGCTGTTTAGCCAGCGTTATTCGGCATTGAAGCAAATATTGAGCTGGGGTGCTGCCCATGATCTGATGGAAGAGCCGGCTAAAATGAAAGGAGCTATAACCTGACGTCGCAGCCATTGTCTTCAAATCGAGCAAGTTCTGACAATGCATACGAATATATTCCGCCGTATGACGAATCCTCTCGTGGACGGTACCGCCGGGAGAGGTGCCGAAAATTTGGTTGGAATGGTGGACGATCTCCAGAAGAATTTCATAAAGCAGGGAAGAGATCCGTACATCATAGTCGTGACGGTAAGCTTGAGCAAGTTGCAACATTTCTTCCATCAGCGGTTTTAAACGTTCTTGCCGGTGGAGTGAAAACAGATACGGTTCGTGCATACTTCGACCTTGTAATAGCGAATCTACATCCTGCCCGTCAAAATGAATCCATCGGACATCCCAGGGATCCTCGGGTTTAGTTCGATATTGCTGCGTCGTATGCTTTCCAAAAAGGAAGCCCATGCCAGGGGAAAGCTCGATTTCCTTCCCATCATGCACAATAACGCCTTTGCCTTCAAAAATGATATGTAAATTGTATTCTTTCAGTAATCCTGCATTCCTTCGCTCCCCATGATTGGGAAAGTTCTTGTAATGCCCTAGCGATTCGGGAAACAGCATACCTTTATTTAGAATGGGCGAAGGAAGATAACAATCTATTTTAATCATGTATCCATCTCCTTGACTAAGTTAGCAAAAAAGTAATTCAATTAGCAAAATCGAGTTATTCTAATCCATTTTTTCCTATATTACAATAGATACGATTATCAGAGAATAACATTTTTGTACTATTACTTCTACTGAAGGAGAATTGGAGCATGCCGAAATCCTTATCTTTAGATCGCTTTCATTTGGGAGCTTGTTATTATCCTGAACACTGGGACGAATCGTTGTGGTCGGACGATCTCATAAGAATGAAGGAACTGGGCTTCAGCATCATTCGGATTGGAGAATTTGCTTGGTCGATCTTCGAGCCGGAGGAAGGAAAGTTCGAATTCACGCTGTTTGACCGTTTCTTGGAGCAGGCAGACGCGAACGGAATTCAAGTGATCATGGGCACACCAACAGCTACGCCACCAGCATGGCTTACTTATAAGTATCCCGAGGTGCTGAACGTATCCATGGAGGGGGTCACGTTCCAACATGGTCAGCGTCGGCATTATAACTATAGCAGTCCCATTTATTTGGAGCTTTGTGCACGTATTACAAGAGAGATGGCACAACATTACAAAGATCATCCGGCCATCATTGGGTGGCAAATTGATAATGAGCTGAACTGCGAGATAAATGTTTTTTATGCCGAGGCAGATCATCAGGCCTTCCGATGCTGGCTAGAGGAAAAATACGGTACGTTGGAGCAACTCAATAAGACCTGGGGTACTGTATTCTGGAATCAAACTTATGACAGCTGGAAGCAGGTTCATCTAACTCGTCCAACCGTATCCGGGTCAACGAACCCTCATCAGTCTTTGGACGAGAAACGGTTTATATCCGATAACACCATTTCGTTTGCCAAACTACAAGTGGACATCCTTCGGTCAGTGGCGCCTAATCAGTGGGTGACAACCAACGGTGTATTCGGGCATTTGGATAGTCATAGGATGACGGATCAATTACTTGATTTTTTCTCGTACGATTCTTACCCTCAATTCAGTACCATTTATCCGGACCAAGGGGAGATGCCATTGCTGGATCGCAAGTGGGGGCTTTCTTTAAGTAACGTCAGAGGGATGTCACCAAATTTCTGCGTGATGGAGCAGCAATCCGGTCCGGGAGGATGGGTGAACAGGATGGAGATGCCATCCCCGCGTCCGGGGCAGATGCGATTGTGGACCTACCAAAGCATTGCTCACGGGGCAGACATGATTTTGTATTTCCGCTGGAGAACGGCAACGTTTGGTACAGAAATGTACTGGCATGGAATTAATGATTATCACAATCAGCCGAATCGTCGGGTCGCAGAAGCAGGCCGCGTCGGAAAGGAGCTGCAAAAGGTTGGAGGACGGATTCTTGGCAAACGCTACGTGGCAGAAGTTGCTCTACTTCGCGATTATGATAACGAGTGGGATGGCGAGTTGGATAAATGGTATGGTCCCTTGACAAAGCAAAGTGAGCTCGGCTGGTACAAGGCACTGCAGTATGGACATATACCTTCGGATATGGTTACAATCCGTCCGGGTATGGAATCAGAGCAGCTGCGGGAACTGGGAAATTACAAGGTGTTGGTATACACGCATCCGGCGATCCTAAGAGACAGTACAGCAGCTATGTTGCAGAAGTATGTAGAGGATGGGGGCATCCTGATCTTCGGTTGCCGCACCGGTTATAAGAACGAGTTTGGTCACTGCCGTATGCAGCTACTCCCAGGGCCTGCAGCCGAAATGAGTGGCGTTCATGTAGAGGACTTTACGATGGTAAATGGGACGGCATCACCTGTATCGGTGCGGTTTAAGGAACAAGCCCTTGATTTTTGGGCTCCAGACTTCAACGACATTTTGAATGTTCATGCTGATACGGTAGAAGTACTTGCAGAGTACGCATCAAGCTACTATGAAGGAAAACCGGCCTTGACCGTCAATCGTGTTGGCGAGGGACTGGTCTACTATTGGGGCGCAGCTTTTGACTTACCGATAGCGGCTGAGCTTCTAAGACAGCTGCCGGTGGCATCTCCGCTTGCGGGGTGGTGCCAAGCTCCTTCGACGGTAGAAGTTGCTATTCGTGCGGATGTACAAGAAGAGCTGGTATTTCTATTGAATTACAGCGGAGAAACGGCTCAGGTTAAACTGAGTGTGGAGACGGAAGATCTCCTTTCCGGTAGCAAGCTTACTGGTACCGTACCATTGGAACCGTATGGAGTATGGGTATTAAAGAAAGTTTAAAATAAAAAGAGCATCAGCCGCTGATCTTAATCCGAAGATCAGTGGCTTTTTATTGTATTAAGCAAGGGAATAACATGTTGTTTTTGTGTACAAGGTTCGGCTCAATAATCGCTGTCTTTCCTATGGGTTCTTGAACCAGAGAAATCGAACATGATCGGTATTTAATACAAAATTAATAATTTAATACAATATTATTGACGCTTTTTATATTGGTGTGATGTGAAAGGCATGCTCGTCTGGTCGGAAATGGCGTCGACCTTTGAGTTCAATGATCAGGCGGTTAGCCGCTTTACGAAGGAATGGCTGGAAATCGTACCGCAGCAGTACAATCATCCAAGTATCATAACTTGGGTCCCGTTCAATGAATCGTGTGGCATATCGACCATTGAACATGATGTAAGGCAGCAGCAGTTCACGCAAACCATTTATCATCTGACGAAGACGATTGATCCGTATCGTCCGGTGGTTACCAATGACGGATGGGAGCATAGGGTCTCGGATATTTTTAACTCTTCATGATTATGTGGAAACGGGCGAAGAGTTTTTGGGGCGATATCAGGAAAAGGAAAGCATCGTAAACAACAGCATTTCCTTTATTCAGTCGAAGCTTTTATCGAACGTTTCCGTGCAATCACCGGAGCAATTAAAGCGCCCCCCTATCTCTCGGGCTATTGCTATACACAGGTAACCGATGTACAGCAGGAAGTCAACGGGTTGTTGACGGAAGACCGAAAACCGAAAACCGAAGGTTCCGCTTGAAGTGATTCGGGAAATAAATCTGGCTTGAAGCGATAATTAAGATAATAGAATTTGCAGAACGGCTGTATGCTGTCTCTTCCGTTGGAGAATAAGGAATACGGCATCTTCAGCATACTTTTCGCATATAGGCTTTTTAGTAGAAAACTGGATTTAACTATTTTGATTTTTTGTTCCCCACTCACATAACCCTTCCAAAACAGGTAATAGCGTTTCTGCTTTATCTGTGAGACTGTACTCGACTTTAGGAGGAATTTGAGGATATTCTTTTCGATTTACCAGACCATCCGCTTCCAATTCTTTTAGTTGTGAACTCAATGTTTTATAAGTAATAGCCCCTATCTGTCTTTTCAGATCATTAAAGCGAACGGTCCGGTTTTCGGCTAGGAGATAAATAATAACCATTTTCCATTTACCACCAATCAATGAAACTGTATAACCAAAAGGTGTATCTTGAATATTTTTAACTTTACCTTTAAATTCAGCCATACTCATGGTTACAATATCCTTTCGGGTAGTACCTATCAAAATAGTGCGTACTACGTTTTTATTTGTGTTCAGTTTATACTAACCTTACTTTTGAAGTAAAGGAGAGAATAACATGACTAAAAAAACAATACGCCTGTTAATGCCACAATGGCAAGGGGGAAACAATCCTAATTATTCTTTTGGAGCCGAACTGCTTGCTTGGCTAGCTCCGGATAATGATCAACCCCTTATTCATGTTCCAGTTCAAGCTTATGATGGAACTCCACTTGAAAACGAAAACGGTATGAATGGGAGAACACAGCTACTTGAACAATTAGAGGCTGCTCAGCATATCATTGATGCTCATAAGCCAGATCGCATTGTAATGTTTGGTGGTGACTGCTTAGTGGAACAAGCTCCATTTGCCTATTTAAACGAACGATATGGTGGGGAATTAGGTTTAATTTGGATCGATGCTCACAGTGATTTAGTTAGATATGTAGGCTATGATAACGGACATACATTACCGCTCGGAAATCTGTTGGGAGAAGGAGATGAGGAATTCGCAAAGCATGTGAAAATCCCTCTAAAACCAGAAAATGTTTTTATCGCAGGATTAGCAACTCCTACAGAGCAAGAAATAGAAGTGATTTCAGAAGCGTTTCAAAGACTAGGTATAGCACCAACAGAACCAGATACAGAAGTGATTCAAAGACTAGGGATTAGAACTGCAGAAGCTCAAGAGTTAACAAACAGTACTGAATCTATAAAAGAGTGGATTAAAGAAAGTGGCATTAAGCATCTGGCTATTCACCTTGATTTAGATGTGCTTGACCCAAAAGCATTTCGTTCTTTATTATTCGCCAACCCTGAAGCACCTTATAATTATTCTCCTGCGGGAACAATGCAAATGCCCCAACTACTTAATCTGATTAGAGAACTATCTGAAGAAACAGATGTAGTTGGCTTAGGTATAACGGAGCATATGCCGTGGGATTCTATTAATTTAAAAAATCTGCTTGGAGAGATACCTATATTAAATAACTAAGTTCATACACGGATTATAAGAGAACAATGATCTGCTTACAGTTTGTCTGGTTCTACTCCGCTTGTACTTTTCGGAAGCTGCACATTAGGCGAATATCCCCTATAATGGATCTTAAAACTAATTACAGAAGCGTCTTATTATGTAAAAGTACGTTGAAATCGGTTACCCAATAAAGTCGCCATTTTGGCGGCTTTTTTTGTTTTGGATAAAATTTATAGTAAGCCTTCAAAGGTGCCTATAATCTTTATAATGATGGTTTGACACTGAATTAGTGGGAAATGTGGGAAGGCGGTTCACTTGCTTCATTTGCTGAATAATTGATCATTAGCTCATAGTCTCTTTAAAAAACGTTTCTTTTAGGGAGTTACAATAACAGCTATTAAATAATTTGCATGATTCAGGCGCATTGTTATGAGTTTTTCAAATAGATTTTAAAACTTTTTATTAATCAAGGAATAGTGCTGGAGGACAAAAATATATATGCTTTAGGTCGCTTTGATGAATTTTATCTCTGGAGGACGATATAGAAAATCAATCGAAGCGAAATAAGTGATGCAACTCTAAATGAAAGCGGTTAAAGGAGGAGCCTTTATTAAGCCTTTGGGATGAAGATTTGAATAGAAAACTATGAAGGGAGGGTCGACCTAGAAAAGACAATTTAGGTAAATTAGTGAACTTCAAGATGAATAATACAGGACTAATCAAGCAGTTGTTTATTTATATGAATTGGAGGTTTTGAGATGAAAAAAACCATAACATGTTTGATTTTGTTTGGTCTGCTTATTAGTCTGTTGCCGATCAAAAATGTGAGCGCTTCCGAAAGCCTTGTTCTCACCAAATCGGCAACTGCAAGCTCCGTCGAAGATTCGAGTAAGGCGGCTGATTTTGCGATTGACGGGAATTCGCTAACTAGATGGTCTTCACAATATTCAGATCCACAGTGGATAAGTGTAGATCTCGGCAATACTACCGAAATCAATGGGGTTACGCTTAACTGGGAAGCGGCTTATGCGAAGTCCTTCCAAGTTCAAACATCAACGGATAATGATCATTGGGCTACCGTCTATTCCACTACGACTGGAGAGGGAGGAATCGAGAAGATATCTTTCGAAGCAACAAACGCAAGGTATGTAAGAATGAACGGCATCGAAAGGGCTACTGGCTACGGATATTCCCTCTGGGAATTCGAAGTGCATTCAGCCGACGAACCGGGGGATAACACACCTCCAACAGCGCCCTCCGGCCTGACTAGTTCCTCTATATCTGATACGACGGTAAGCTTAGAGTGGACGGAATCTACAGACAATGTAGGGGTTGCCGAATACGACATCTACAACGGATCAAACCTCATAGGCTCCAGTGCGTCTACGTCCTTTATCGTTACCGGCTTAACAGCTAACATGGCGTACAGCTTTTATGTGAAAGCCAGAGATGCTGCTGGGAACGCGTCGGCTGCAAGCAATGTGATTGATGTGAACACTAGCGCATCCGACACAAGTATTGTTTCAGGTGAAATTTATAAACTAACAGCACAACATAGCGGAAAAAACCTAGAGGTAGCAGGAAACTCCACTGCCGATGGAGCCAAGGTGCAGCAGTGGACGGACAGCGGCAGACCCCAGCAGAAATGGAAAGTGATCGACGTTGGCGATGGATACTATAAACTGATTGTGCAATCCAGCGGTAAAGCATTAACAGTAGCTGGAGGTTCTCTCGAAGATGGTGCTAATGTGCAGCAATGGACAGACAACGACTTATCTAATCAAAAGTGGAAGATTATTAGCGTCGGCGGCGGATATTATAAGTTGCTCGTTAAATCTAGCGGTAAAGCGCTGGATGTAATCGGGGGTTATACTAATGATGGGGCAAATGTACAGCAATGGGTGGATAACGGAAATGATCAGCAGAAATGGAAGTTTACGCTTGTCGAATCCACCGCTGATACGACAGCACCAACGGCACCAGCGAACCTGAAAAGCTTTTCCAAAACAAACACTTCGGTAAGTCTTATATGGGATGCTTCAACAGACGATGTAGGGGTTACCAGCTACGATGTGTATAATGGAACAACATTAGTCGATTCAACCGACACGACAAGTTATACGGTGACAGGACTTACCGCCAATACAACGTATAGCTTCACAGTAAAAGCCAGGGATACGGCAGGGAATGTTTCAACAACAAGCAATATCACAAATGTGACGACAAATGCTACCTCTGAGAATACAGGCTTTTATATTAACGGAACAACGCTGTACGATGCCAACGGAAATCCGTTCGTAATGAGAGGAATCAATCACGCTTATACATGGTATAAGGGTCAAGAGTCAGCAGCGATCCCTGCCATTGCGAGAACGGGAGCGAACACCATCAGAATCGTACTGTCGGATGGTCAGCAATGGACAAAAGACAATCTGTCTGAGCTACAGAATTTAATCACTTTATCAGAGCAAAACAAATTGGTTGTTGTCCTTGAAGTACATGATGGTACAGGGTCTGATAGCGCTACTGTATTGAATAATATTGCGAATTACTGGATTGAAATGAAAGGTGCACTCATTGGAAAAGAAAGCACCGTTATCCTCAATATTGCGAACGAATGGTATGGAACATGGGATGGCGGAGGCTGGGCGCAAGGCTATAAGTCTGTTATACCCAAGCTTAGAAATGCCGGCATCAAAAACACAATCATGGTTGACGGAGCAGGATGGGGACAGTATCCGCAATCTATTTTTGACTACGGAACAGAAGTCTTTAATGCAGATCCGCTAAAAAATACGATGTTCTCTATTCATATGTATGAATATGCCGGTGGAAATGCTGCTACAGTAAAAAGCAACATGGATAATGTACTGAATAAAAATCTGGCTCTCGTGATTGGCGAATTCGGCATCAAGCATACGAGCGGTGATGTTGATGAGGCTACCATTATGAGTTACGCTGAGCAAAAGGGAGTAGGTTATCTAGCATGGTCTTGGAAAGGAAACAGCGCGGGTCTCGATTATTTGGATATGGCTACTGACTGGGAAGGAACAAGTTTTACGGAACAAGGTCGTATTATTATTGAAGGTCCCAATGGTATTAGGGCGACATCGAAATTAAGCACAGTTTATAGCGGTTCAGCCGACAAATAGCCTTCTTCCGCTCCTTCCAATCTTGCGGGCGCAGTTATATGTACTAAATCCTCTTATCGCAAGGTAAAGGCCGATTCCACATGCAGCTACATTTCTCGCCTCCAAGAAGGCTAGTTGGCTTATCCAGATTGCACCCTGAGTTATTACAAAAATCCAACGAATTTAGTTTTATGAATGAACAGAGCTGAGAAATGACAACTTAAGAAAGTAGTATACATCACAATTTCCAAAGGAGGATATCTGTTATGGCTCACCAGAAGAAAAGGAAAGAAGCAGCCTGGAAGTCACGAAAGCAAGAACAGCATCCCCATGGTAAAGTCAAATCGCTCAAGGAGTTGTCCAGCGAATAGGATTGAGGAGTATACTGCGTAAAAGAGAAGAGCTGTCGATGAAATTCATCGGCAGCTTCTTTTTGCAATAATTTCGCTTACACAAAGAATTCCCTTAATGCTGCAACTGGATTTACTAGGAACCATCCAGCTATTGCTTGTAAGCTTTTCAGATTGAGGGACTTGCAAAAAATGTATCTTGATGACAGACAGTTAGGATTGGTTGGGGATCAAGCAACGCAATGATCTTTCGGACATTTTAAGCTCAATAGAAGACACGTCTTCAATCATCAAATTGCTATGTGTCACATTCATCTTCACTAATTTTAGACCAGTAACTTATAGCGTTCTAGTATAGAGAGTATCTTCTTAAATTCGTTTTTCAGAAGGGTGTCAGTTCCGGCTAAAAAATGAAGCATCTCCTGACTAGGAGATGCTTCTTCTACGTTATAATTGGGTAGTCTGAGATAAGCTGATTATCAGGATACGATTGAATTCAGGAGACCCTGCTTCACCTGTTCTGACAGTGGCATGAGTGGCAGGCGCAATTGCTCTGCGGCAATAATCTCTTGCTGGGTAAGCCACCACTTGATCGCGGCCGGGGCTGGTTCTGCAAATACATGCTGGATCAGCGGTTCCAGTAGCTTAAAACTGTCTCGCGATCCGTTCATGTCGCCAGCTACAAAACGTTGGTACGTATCCACATACTTCTGGATATTGAGATGAGCGGATGCAAGCATACCGCCGGCAGCTCCCTGACATAGCATGGCATGGAAATAGGCATCCTCTCCGCAGAGGACAGGCTTGGTCTCGTACTGGGTCAATTTTAAGAGCAGATCAAGACCGCCCGTGCTGTCCTTGAGCCCAATTACGCCATCCAGGTCCAGCACCTTGCGTATGGTATCTATTGTCATGCGACTGCCCGTGCGAACCGGAATCTCATATACAAGCACAGGCAGGCCTACACGAGATACGACACGGAAATGCTCCAAGATCCCTTCCTGCGTCGGTCGGTTGTAATACGGAGTGACCACCATGGCTGCATCCGCTCCTAATTCAGCCGCCATTTCCGTCCGATGCACCGTTGAATAGGTATCGTTCGTTCCCGTGCCAATGACGATCGGAATGGTTTTGTTCATGCTCTTCAGAACATCCTGCGTCACCTGTACCATTTGCTTCACTTCATCCCAGGATACGGTTGGCGACTCTCCTGTCGTACCGTTAACAACCAGTCCCTGAATGTCATGACCTGCAAGATAGGTAACATACTTCCGGTACGAATTGATGTCCAACTTATAGTCACGCGTAAAAGGTGTAATCAGCGGTATGAAAATCCCATGAATATGTTGTTCGTTCATCATCATCATCAGTTATCCCTTCCCGTTGAATTAAATCTAATGTAACATAGGAGACAGCATCGGAGTTATCTATAATAAGCGATGATTCTAATCAAAATTTTTGATGGGGTGGCCAGAATGGATTTCATTTATCTTCAGACATTTCGGGAAGTTGCTATTCGTGAAAGCTTTACGAGAGCAGCAGAAGTGCTCGGTTACGCACAATCCAGCGTCACGACCCAGATTCAGAAGCTGGAGAAAACGTATCAAGTCAAATTGTTCGAACGCTACAGCAACAACAAGATTCGTCTTACCTCTGCCGGGGAAGAACTGTTCAAGCTTGCTGGACAAATGCTGGAGCTTTTCGAGCAATCGAAAGAAAAATTGGCCAAGCAGGGCGGCGGCTCTATGACGATCGGTACTATGGATTCCATCGCTTCGTATTTTCTGCCGCCGTTTATGCAGGCGACTCGCAAAGAATACCCTGATCTGAACATACGATTGCATACGGATCGCGAAGAGATGATTTTGCACCAGGTCAGGGAAGGGGAGGCCGATGTTGGACTGATCCTCGCGGACGATTCAAGCAATCCGGCCTTGCAGTGGATTACGATTCGAGAAGAACCGCTTGTGCTGATTGTCCATCCGAACCATCCGCTTATCGCTAAAGAGCGAATCGGCCTGGATGATCTGGTGGATGCGGAGTGGATTATGCCCGAGCATACGTGCAACTACAGACAACTGCTGGAGAGAGTGCTTCGAGCAAATGGAATCACCTATCGCGTAAGCCTAGAGCTGGGTAATCCGGAAGCGATCAAACGGAGCATCAAGACTGGAGAGGGTATATCCATTCTACCTCTAATGGCTGCGCTGGAGGAGATTGAACGGGAAGAGCTGAAGGTGTTACCCTTTGAGCATGCCGAGTTCAAGCTGGAAATTCAGCTTGTTCTTCATCCCAAGAAGTGGGTGTCCAACGCATTGAGCTTTTTTATGGAGAGCATGAGAATGTAGATTTTCCTCCACATCAAAAATTAATATACAGTACGAGCGCTTCCTAGTGGAAACCAGAAGCGCTCACAGTTTATTCAAATCATCCACGTATTTTTTTGAAAAATAAGCAATCAAAATGTGCATTAATTAATTTGAAAAGCGGGATCACTATGAAGAATAGCGTATGGCTCCGATGACTACGTGGTCAGGCAATGCCGGTTTTACGATATAGACGAAGAAGTAGCTTACTATAACAAACGAGTAAATGACGTAATCTTACTTTGAAGAGTCTGAAATCATGCTTAGAGTTGACAAATGAAACAAACATGTTAGTATATATGCGTGTGCATGCATTTTGTTGTTGTATTTCCTAATATAACTCAGAGAGGAGTCTTTCTCACATGAAAGATTTATTTAGTCCCTATACAATTAAAGGTTTGGAATTGAAAAATCGCGTAGTTATGCCTCCAATGTGCCAATACTCGGTTGACCAAAAGGACGGGGTTGCCACAGATTGGCATTATATGCACTACGTTAGCCGTGCAGTAGGCGGAGCTGGTTTTATCATAATTGAAATGACAGATGTAGAGCCGGATGGTCGTATCTCCGATTTTGATCTTGGTTTATGGTCAGATGAGCAGATTCCTGCTCTCAAACGGATTGTAGATGCTTGTCATAGCTACGGTGCCAAAGTGGGAATCCAGATCGCGCATGCCGGACGCAAGGCGGAAGATGCTGAAGTTCCTGTAGCACCATCTGCTATTGCATTTGATGAAAATTCAAAACAACCTCGCGCGCTTACAACAAAAGAGGTTAAAGGCCTGGTTGAGAAATTTCGTGCTGCTGTAGCTCGCGCTGTCAAGGCTGGATTCGACAGCATTGAAATTCATGGTGCACATGGCTATTTGATTCATCAATTTCATTCGCCGCTTACGAACAAACGGGAAGATGAATATGGTAAAGACCTTACCCTTTTTGGTCGGGAAATCATCCAGGCAGCGAAGGGTGAAATGCCAGAAGATATGCCGCTCTTGATGCGTATTTCTGCCAAAGAATACGTAGAAGGTGGATATGGTATTAAGGAAAGCATTGCTTTTGCCAAGGAATATCAAAAGGCAGGAGTAGATATGTTTGATATTTCATCTGGCGGTGAGGGACCTATAGCTGCATGGGGCAGACCAGGAACTCACGCAGCGTATCAAGTCCCCTTAGCAAAAGAGATCAAAGAAGCTTTGGATATTCCGGTGATGGCCGTTGGAAGACTAGAAGATCCAATATTGGCGAATGCAGTTATCGGAAATGAAGAGGCCGATCTGGTTGCTGTGGGTAGAGGGATGTTGAGAAATCCTTATTGGTCACTGGAAGCCGCATCAAAATTGAAAAAAGAAACTGCAATCCCTACACAGTATACTACAGGGTTCTAAGACTGAGCTCTTGCTAATCATAATTGGCCTGTCAAAGTTAAAATGGTGATGAACCGTTAGCTATATTTGACCAGGAAAAGATTTTAAGACCGAATGCAACGATAAAAGACTTTGAAATGGTCGATTAAGCGAAAAAAGTACGTCCTTTAGACCTTCTGTAAAGTACTCTATCAAGGTACTCTACAGAAGGTCTAATTCAATGAACTATGCGACCACAGAGAGCATGTCAGAGGAAGATACATAAGATGAGACTCGGTTTTAGCTCTTAGGTGTTGTGATATGTGGCACTATAAGATGGTTATTCATACCATGGACGTTACAAAGCAATGTAGCTTCCAATGTTAGAAGTGAAGGTTGGTAAAAGCCTTGCAAACCACTCCTCGAGTTTTTGGCATGTCCATTGAACTTTTTGTGTGGAAAATTTGGTGAAAATACAAGCTGGTTACGGACGTTTTTTTGTATTCCATATTTTCTCTAATTGACTTTGTAGCCCGATATTATTATTATCTTATACTATAAGATTAATTATCTCATACTATAAGGTATTAGCGAGAAGGTGTTGTGACCATTGGATTATAAAGCATTAGCGACAGAACTATTCGAGTATATCGTCAAATCGCGGAAACCAGCATTAGAGGAACGAGGGCACTTCTCACGTGGCGAAATGGGGATTCTCATTTGTCTGAATTTCAATAAGGACGGAGTTACCTCTGGCCACTTGAGCGAATATTTGTCCGTCAGTACGGGACGGGTAGCAACGGCACTGAAGAGCCTAGAGAAGAAAGGACTAGTTGTACGACGTACTGATGTCAATGACAAACGTAAGGTGATTGTATTCATTACGGATACAGGTAAGCAATTTATGATTGATAGGCATAAGGAAGGAATCGCATGGACCGAGAATGTTCTTCGAAAGTTAGACGAACAGGATGCCAAAGAACTGATCCGGCTCATTAAGCTTATTGTCTCTAGAAGCTGAATTTCTATGCAGACGCAGGAGCACCATACTTCACCAGACATCAAAGACTATCAGATAAAAGGAGAGCAACGGAATGCTAAAGATATTCAAATATCTCAAAAAAAATGAATGGATGCTCGTGCTTTGCAGCCTGGCTTTCATCGTTGTGCAGGTATGGCTTGATCTGAAGCTACCTGATTATATGGCGGAAATTACGACCAAGCTGCAAACAGAAGGAACACCTATGTCCGAACTGCTGATTCCCGGCAGTTACATGTTGTTTTGTGCCGTCGGCAGTATGATTGCATCTATTATTGTCGGCTATTTTGCGGCAAAGGTCGCGGCAGGGCTGGCCATGCGTCTGCGTGCGATGGTCTTTGACAAGGCCTTATCTTTTTCCATGGAAGAGATGAACAACTTTTCAACAGCCAGCCTTATCACCCGCTCCACGAACGATGTTACCCAAATTCAAACGGTGGTTGCGCTGGGGCTGCAGGTGATCATCAAGGCGCCGATTCTGGCCGTGTGGGCCATTGCAAAAATTGCGGATAAAAACTGGCAGTGGACCGCCTCTACAGGAGTGGCTGTGGCTGTCCTGATCCTGATGCTGAGTGTCATTGTTATTTTCGCTCTTCCGAGTTTCCAAAAAATCCAACGTCTCACCGATAATCTGAACAGAGTAACACGTGAGCATCTGACCGGGCTTCGGGTGGTGCGCGCTTATAATGCAGATCAGTATCAGGAGGAGAAGTTCGGGCAGGCTAATGCCGAATTGACGAATACAAACCTGTTTGCGAACCGGTTAATGGCAATGGTTGGCCCGGGTATGACCTTTATTATGTCGGGTCTGAGTGTCTCGATCTATTGGGTTGGCACTTACCTGATTAACGGAGCGGCCGTGCCGGACCGCATTACGCTATTCTCTAATATGGTCGTATTCTCCTCTTATGCGGTGCAGGTGGTCATGGCCTTTATGATGGTAAGTATGATTTTCTTCCTGATGCCTCGAGCTTCGATTTCTGCCAAACGGATCATGGAGGTTTTGAATACCGAATCCAGTATCGTTAACGGGCATGAGACGACTGGAGAAGAAAGCGTTATGGGGCAAGTGGAATTCCGTAATGTCAGCTTCAAATATCCGGACGCGGAGGAGGCCGTGCTTCGCAATATTAGCTTTACGGCGAAACGAGGCGAGACGGTTGCCTTTATTGGCGCTACAGGCAGCGGCAAAACCAGCGTGATCAATCTAATTCCCCGCTTCTATGATGTGACCGAGGGAGAGGTACTCGTGGACGGTGTGAATGTCAGGAACTATAATCAGCAGGCACTCCATAACAAAATCGGATATGTTCCCCAGAGAGCTGTACTGTTCAACGGTACGGTGGTATCCAACGTTTCGTATGGTGTTAACGGAAGAGCAGGAGCTTCAGAGAAACTCGTCAAAGAAGCCGTTGGTATTGCTCAAGGAACGGAGTTTGTTGAAAAAATGGATGGTCAGTATCAGGGTAGAATTTCGCAAGGTGGAGCGAACGTGTCCGGTGGTCAAAAGCAACGGCTGTCGATTGCGCGTGCCATCTACCGACAGCCGGAAATTTATATTTTCGATGATTCCTTCTCGGCACTAGATTACAGAACAGATCGGATTCTGCGCTCCGCTCTCAAAAAAGAAACCGGCCACGCTACGACACTTATTGTTGGTCAGCGCATAGGCACTATCAAAGACGCTGACCGAATTATCGTGCTGGACCAGGGGGAGATTGTAGGGAGTGGCACGCATGAAGAGCTGATGACGAACTGCAGCACCTATCAGGAGATCGCATATTCGCAGCTTTCGAAGGAGGAACTCATACATGGATAAGAATGAACACACCGTCGACAGCCAGCAAATGAAAATGAATCAGCCAGGTCCCATGGGCAAAGGTCCCGCGGGGGGCAGGGGTGGTGGTGAAAAAGCAAATAATTTTAAAAAGACCATCAGCCAGCTTGCATCCTACAGCAAGGCCTATGTGCCTATGATTATACTCGCTATGGTACTGGCCCTGGTCGGCTCTACCCTCAACGTGATTGGCCCAGATAAGCTCAGTGATATTGCCAACCTGATTCAGGAAGGAATCGTAACCGGGATTGATGTAAGTGCTGTTCAGAAGATTGTTTTTGTATTAGCGCTTTTATATGGATTTGGTCTTATTTTTAACTATTTTCAGGGCTTCATTACAGCAACCGTCTCACAGCGTCTTACAAAGAAGATGCGAACAGAGCTGTCTCGAAAAATCGATCATATGCCTTTGAAGTATTTTGACTCTACGAGTTACGGTAATGTGCTTAGCCGCGTAACCAACGATGTCGATACCATCGGACAAACGCTAAACAACAGTCTCGGCACGCTTGTTAGTGCGCTGGCCACTTTCGTGGGAGCCTTGATTATGATGCTTTATACGAACTGGATCATGACCGTTACCGGAATTGTAGCTACGCTGATCGGCTTTAGCCTGATGAGCGTGATTATGAAGCATTCACAGAAATACTTTGTAGCACAGCAAGCGGAGCTTGGCCAGATCAACGGTCATATCGAAGAAACCTATGCTGGTCATAACGTAGTCAAGGTCTATAACGGGGAACAAGCAGCCAAGGAGGTGTTTCATGGCATTAACAGCCGCTTATATACAAATGCATGGAAGTCCCAGTTCATGTCTGGTCTGATGATGCCAGTCATGATGTTCATTGGAAATTTTGGTTATGTCGCGGTCTGTGTTGTGGGAGCTTTGCTGGTCAACCAACAGACTATAACCATCGGAACTATTGTCGCCTTCATGGTGTATATTCGTCTATTTACACAGCCCTTGTCACAGTTGGCGCAGGCAGCAACCAATTTGCAATCGGCTGCTGCTGCCAGTGAACGTGTATTCGAATTTTTGGGTGAAGAAGAATTGGCGGATGAAAGTGACAAGACTATGAAGCTGGATAACGCCAAAGGGGATGTTGAATTCAAACATGTTCGTTTCGGTTATAACGAAGACCATATGATTATCAAAGACTTCTCTATGAAAGCTGAAGCTGGTCAGAAAGTCGCCATTGTCGGTCCGACAGGCGCTGGTAAGACCACGCTCGTGAATTTACTCATGCGGTTTTATGAGCTGAACGATGGAGAAATCTACATTGACGGAACCCCGATCAGCCAATTAACGCGTGAGAATATTCATGAATTATTCTGTATGGTGCTTCAGGATACCTGGCTGTTCGAAGGAACGATTCGTGACAATATCGTCTTTTCCAAAGATCATGTTACTGATGAGCAGGTAGAAGCTGCATGTAGAGCGGTGGGACTGCACAGTTTCATTAAAACACTGCCGCAGGGATATGATACAGTTCTGGATGACAAAGCCAATCTCTCTGCGGGTCAAAAGCAATTGATTACCATTGCAAGGGCGATGATTGAAGATTCACCTATGCTCATTCTGGATGAGGCCACAAGCTCGGTCGATACGCGTACGGAATTGCTGATTCAACAAGCGATGGATCAGCTGACTGTGGGGAAAACCTCCTTTGTGATTGCTCACCGACTTTCGACGATCAAGAATGCGGATCTGATTCTGGTCATGAAGGACGGTGACATTATCGAAATGGGTAACCATGAGGAATTGCTAGCAAAAGGCGGCTTCTATGCCGATCTATACAACAGTCAGTTTGAACATGCGTCCTAAAAAGTAACTGCTTGAAAGTATAATGAATATCCATATAGTTCCAACTTAATTAACATCATCATGTGGACATTATAAGGTATAAGAGCCAGAATTTCTTAATCATAATTGTGGAGGCAGATCAATGAACCAGCGTTTTCGAATCACCCGTTCCATGCAGGAAAATCCTGTGGAGCAATCCATTTCCCTGGAGGAGTGCAAAGATTACTTTGCATCCCAGCCAGACTTTTCGTATTCACGGGAGCTTATCATACAAGGTGCTGAGAGCACCATGTCGATCGAGGGAGATTTTTTCATGTGGAAGTATGCTGACGTAGAAATACCTTTTCGTCATTACATGGGGGATGTGTACGTGGCTATTTCCAATGAGGCTGTCGTGCCTAAGATGATTGAAATTGCAACAGATTTACAAGCAGATGTAGTGGATGGGTGAAGAACGATTCTTATTGCAGCAAAGTAGGCGTAGAAGCCAAGCTCTGATTATCCGGTTCAGTTCTCGCACCAGTTTGAATCGGTTAATGTGGACAGCCGCGGGAATCCCTTGTCATCTAAAAGACGCGATATACGATTGTTTGTCTGGATATCTGGTGAGTGGTTGCAAAGGATTTGTTCCATGTCTGATCACAGGGCAGAAGCTCAATCGGTTGTGATGCGCTCGGCAACAAAAACGATTCGATTCGTACACAGTATACATCACACAACAAATGTTTCTGGTACGTTCGCTGTGGCAGTATTCACTTCATTCTTAAGGGTCAAGTCGCCAAAACATAAAAATAGCAAGTCTCTTGCAACATGGAGGCTTGCTATTTTTATGTTTTCGGTTCATTGAATTTTGCGAAAAAAATAGTTCCATAGTTATGATTTTTCTAAAAATTTATACTTTTAAAGGAAGATCAAAACGTTTCTATTAAATAAAAAGCAAAGTTTCTAGCTAAAATTAGAGAAAAATTTAATCTGAACTGAAATTTCAGAAGAAAATTAAAGAAAATTTTGCATGTGAATTAGTTCAAAAGAGCTATGAAAAGTCACTATCTATTTAAAAAATGAAGAGTTATTAATTTTGAATCACTTCAGCTTGATGTGAATAAATTCCATTATATAGGTGATTAAAGAATATTGCTGAAAAAGTTGAAATTTGTCGGATGATGTCAGAATTGATTTGTTACATTTGTGTTAATGATGTGTAACGTAAAATTTGTTTTGATACAAGGGTTTTGGACTTTTTTGCAAGTCTACGTCATTTTGATTTTATCAATTTATAAAATCAAAAATTTTGTCTTAAATCACGTTAACGGGTCATGATCGGTATTCAATTTAATAAAAAAGTGAAATTCTTGTATTTGAAGATATAAAAATAATAGAATAATATGGGTTATTTATGGATTTCATGAAATCTATCAATTTGGAACTTTTGTCCCATGCTAATCGGTTTTAAAGTTTGTATATTTAAAATAGCTAGAAAGTATTGGGAGGAAAAAAGGGATATAAGGATTTATTGTGAAATTTTGGGCAATAAGAGGATTTGAGAAATTTATATGGCGACTCCGATCATGTCTTAGTTTTTAAAAATCGTGATCTATCTGACTGAGAAGATCCAGTTATTTTCGCCCGATATGAGGACTTTGCTTAATGGCTTGCAGAACATAGAAGTTGTTCAACAGAAGCTCCATGGACATCAAGCAGGACAACATGCCCTCACTGCTTCCCGAAATGGCTTCATAAGTACATAAGCTGTTCTCTTTTTTAGACAATGTATGGGGGCACTGATTGTAATTGAAACAGCATGGCAGTTGTATAGGCCAAACTGTAAGATTCCCTGTCCATAGCATCATATCCAGTAAATCCGTCCCACATCTCCCGTATTGCAAAAGACAACTTCATTATTTTTAAGGTATGTGAAACGTATCCTTAGCAGCCTGGGAACCCCGTTGGCCCGTCCGATGACCATCATTTTTCATCCATGTACAAAATCAGGAAGTCATAAGCGCAGTCGTGAATCACGCTCCTAACCACGCTGCAGCAGCTCATGTATCTCACAGCATCGATACCCTCCAGCCAAGATTCGACAGCACACATCATGATACACTACGTTGTTAATATTGTGGCAACCATTCTACAACCCACCACCAAGATGTACTCTCAGCATAATTCAAAAATATTCTCATTCCATGCACATTTTCATACATCCAGAGTCAGAGTTATTTGCTATGTCCGCACAACTAAAAAAGCTTGCACTGCGAAAGTGTGAGCGATGAAAAAGAAGATGCGCTTGTTTCGATTCAAATTCAGCTCTTTGAAGGCACCCATATCTCAATGGTATATCAGGAGTGATCGCTTTTGCCGACTACCATTGGCAATTTAATGCCGGAGAAAAGACACGCATGACTAGTTCCTTGACAAGGGCGGTCATTTATGAGGAGTTACTTTACCTCTATCTATTTCGCGAGGAGAGATACGTATGACTCAGCACAATGTTCAACTGTTTGCATTAAGCCAACCACAGCAACGTATTTGGTACACGGAGCTTGTGTATCCCAATCGCAACACGTCCACGATTATTACCACTGTTAAAATCAAGGGAACGGTTCGAATAAATGCATTGCAGCAGGCAATGAACCGGGTGATTGCACAAAACGATTCTTTTCGTATCAAAATCACGGCTCGGGATGGCATCCCCTATCAATATGTTGAGCCGTTTGCTGCTCAAAGCATAGAAACGCTTCAGGTTACCCCGGAGGAAGCTGAGCTATGGGTCAGCCATCACAACGCACAGCCGTTCCCCTTACTGGATTCGCAGCTGTATCGGTTTACTATTTTGCAGCTGGGGGCAGAAGACACCTGGTTTAGTTTCAAGATGCATCATATTATTTCGGATGGCGTTACCATGGAGCAGGCCATTAATGAAATTACGGGGAATTATATGAATATTGTGCATGGTACAGGTTCAGATGCGCCGGCCCCAGCGAACTCATATCTCGATTTTATTCAGACGGAGCAAAGCTATGAGCAATCGGACCGCTATCAAAAGGATAAGATGTACTGGACGGAGAAATTTGCCAATTTGCCGGAGGTTACAGGTTTAAAATCGTACAATCCGCTCACAGTAAGCACGGCTGCACGCCGGGAGACCTATACACTGGAGCACGAATTATATCGTGGTGTCACGGCTTTTTGCGAGGCGCATAACATCAGTATTTTTACATTTTTCCTGGCTGCTCTGTATATTTATTTACATAAAACGACAGGTGAACAAGATTTAACGGTTGGTACATTGTATGCTAACCGTACGTTGAAGAAGGAAAAAAATACAATGGGCATGTTCGTCAGCACTGTGGCTACACGTTTGCAAGTTGAGCCGGAATCCGAGCTGCTTACTTTCCTACAGGGTGTTGGCAAGGAGCAGTCGTCCATTTTGCGGCATCAGCGTTATCCGTATAACAAAATCATACAGGATTTGCGTGAACAACAAAGCGGCACGGATATTGGCCGCCTGTTTGGCGTTACCATTCAGTACCGTACGCTGAGCTTCTCTCGTTTTGATGAAGCTGTTCAGCAGGTGCATACCGATTTCTGCGGAGATACAGTGAGTGACTTTGATATTGCCATGATTGATATGCTGGATGACGATAAACTTGTATTGCAACTGGATTATCGGATCGAGCTGTTCAGCGAGCAGGAAATCGCCCGAATTATTCGTCAATTCTTGAGTGTGGTTGAGCATATGGTGAAAGGGCCACAGCAGCGGATTCAGGAGTTGTCACTGATGAGTGACAAAGAGCGGGCACAAATTATGAATGTATTTAATGCGACCACAGTTCCCTTTCCAGACGATGTGGGGATTCATGAGTTATTCGAGAAACAGGCAGAATGTACACCAGATCAGACAGCGGTTATGTTTGGAAGTCAGAGTCTGACTTATCGGGAACTGAATGAACGGTCGAACTCATTGGCACGAATGCTTCAAGCACAGGGAGTAGGACCTGACAAGCTGGTCGGCCTGATGATGCAGCGCTCCGTGGAAATGATCGTAGGCCTGCTGGCTGTTCTAAAAGCAGGCGGTGCTTATGTGCCGATCGATCCTGAATTTCCGTCATCTCGTATTCAATACATGCTTGAAGACAGCAAGGCTGCAGTGCTTCTGACCAGTCGTGATCTGTTGGAAGAGCATCATTGCAATGCCAATGCAATATTTCTTGAGGATGCAGCATTGTATCAGGGAGAAAGCAACAACCTGGAGACGATTGCTCGCCCAGAGCATTTGGCTTACGTCATCTATACCTCTGGATCGACCGGAAATCCAAAAGGAGTTATGCTCCAGCATCGTTCGGTACTGAACTTTATTACCGGGATGCATGAAATCATTGACTTTGAAGCTGGCAAAACCATTTTGTCACTCACGACCATTTCATTCGATATTTTCGTCTTGGAAACCATCTTGCCACTGTTGGCTGGAATGACGGTTGTGCTTGGCGACCATCAGCATCAGGTGGACCCTCAGGCGCTGGGTGAGTTGATTGCTCATCATTCTATAGACATGTTGCAAATGACACCATCCCGGCTACAGATGCTGCTGGATCATGAAGCTGGTTCCCACGCGCTGCGAGGCGTGAAGGAAATCATGGTGGGAGGTGAAGCTCTTCCGTCCAAGCTGCTCGCAGCACTGCAAGAGATAAACGGTCCCCGTATTTATAACATGTACGGACCTACAGAAACGACGGTGTGGTCGGCCGTGCAGGAACTGACCCATGCTCAAGAAATTAATATAGGACGTCCGATCGCGAATACCCAAATCTATATCATGAATGCGAGCGGGGAATTGCAGCCAGTCGGTATGCCGGGCGAGTTATGTATTGCGGGGGAAGGATTGGCCCGTGGGTATTGGAATCTCGAAGATCTGACGGCAGAGAAATTTGTGGAAAATCCGTTTGCCGGAGGCAAAGAGGGCTATGAACGGATGTACCGTACAGGCGATTTAGCGAGATGGACACTGGATGGCAATATTGAATATTTGGGACGAATGGATCACCAGGTTAAAATCCGTGGCTACCGGATCGAACTGGGCGAGATCGAATCGCAGCTATTGCAGGTGGAGTCGGTACGAGAAGCGGCTGTCGTGGCCCGTGCGGACGAAACAACGGGTCAAAAACAAATGGTGGCGTACTATGTGGCCAGTCAAGAAATGGAAGCCAGTGAACTGAGAAGTGAGCTGGGGCGGGAGCTACCAAGCTATATGGTGCCGTCGTATTTCATTCAGTTAGAGCAGATGCCGTTGACACCGAACGGTAAAATCGACCGCAAGTCCCTGCCAGCACCGGAAGGCAGTCAGCAAAGCGGAGCGGATTATGAAGCGCCCCATACCGCGCCGGAACGGGCACTCGTGGCGATCTGGCAGTCTGCCTTGGGCGTGCCAACTGTAGGTATTTTGGACAATTTCTTTGATCTGGGCGGCGATTCCATCAAGGCGATTCAAATCGTATCCCGTGCGTTCCAGGCAGGCTACAAGCTGGATATGAAGGATCTGCTTCGCTGTCCAACCATCGCAGCATTGGCACCGTTTATGGTAAGTCGTATGGCAGATCAGGGAGAAGTGAGCGGGGAAACGGCATTGCTTCCGATCCATCATTGGTTCTTTGAACAGGAGCATGTAGACGCGCATCACTTTAATCAGGCGGTTATGCTGCACCGGGAGCAGGGCTTTGACGAAGCTGCTTTGCATCAGGCGCTAATCCAGTTGACCGAGCATCACGATGCACTACGGATGGTATTCAGGAAGACCGAGCAAGGCTACCAAGCGTGGAACCGCGGAATACAGGAAGGCGAGCTGTATCATCTGGACGTGCTAGACTTTAGGGCTTTGACGGATGAAGCCATTCTGAGCGCGACGATTGAGGCGAAAGCAACTGAAATTCAAAACAAAATGAATCTATCCGAAGGACCGCTGGTAAAGCTGGGTCTGTTCCGTTGCAACGATGGAGACCATTTGCTGGTGGCGATCCACCATTTGGTGGTTGATGATGTGTCTTGGCGTATTTTGCTGGAGGATTTGGCAACCGGCTATGAGCAGGCTTTACGGGGCGAGTCTGTCCGGTTGCCGAATAAGACGGATTCCTTCCGTCTGTGGGCAGACCAGCTATCCGCTTATGTGAGCAGTGCAGCGTTGGAGAAGGAGCGTGCGTATTGGGAGCAAATTGAGCAAGTAGGGAAGAGCCAGGCATCCTTGCCAAAAGATTACACTCGTAAATCTCAGGCCAAGCCACAGCTTCGCGATGATCGAACACTGACCGTAGCGTGGACGGTCGAAGAAACGGAACAATTCTTGAAACAAGCTCATCGGGCCTACAATACAGAAGCAAACGACCTGCTGCTGACAGCTCTGGGCACTGCGATTTATGAGTGGGCAGGCATCCGTCAGGTACTTGTAAATCTGGAGGGTCACGGACGGGAAGCGATTTTGCCGGATATGGATATTACGCGCACGGTCGGTTGGTTTACCAGCCAATTCCCGGTTGTACTTGATATGGACGAGGACCGGAATGTAGGACGGCGTGTCAAGAACGTCAAAGAAGGGCTGCGCCGTTTGCCGCATAAAGGGATTGGATACGGGATTTTGAGATATCTTGCTAGCGGTGAAGGAGAAGCAGCTTTTGTTGCCGAGCCAGAAATCAGCTTTAACTATCTCGGACAATTCGATCAGGATTTAAAGAATAATGCCTTTCGCATGTCTCCTTATTCCATCGGAGCTTCCATGAGTGACACGTTGACCAAGCGGTATGCTCTGGATATCAACGGCATGATCACTGACGGTGCACTGGAACTGACGATCAGCTACAGCAACAAAATGTTTATGAAAAAATCAATCAAAAAGCTGGCTGATCTGTTGCAGGAGGGCTTACGTGAGGTATTGGCTCACTGTGTGGATAAAGAGTTGCCAGAGCTGACGCCAAGCGACTTGTCCTTCCAAGGACTGACGGCTGGAGAGCTGGATCATATTGTAGAGCAGACGGCTAATGCGGGAGAACTGGAAAACATTTATTCGCTCACACCCATGCAAAAAGGCATTCTGTTCCACGGCCTAATGGAGCCGAAATCCGGGGCGTACTTTGAGCAGGCGACATTTGATCTGCAAGGCAGCTTTCAAGTGGAGGCTTTTGCCGAAAGCTTAAATCAACTAGTAGATCGCCATCAAATATTCAGAACGAATTTTTATAGCGGATGGAATGAGCAGCCTTTACAGGTGGTGTACCGTCACAAGCACGCCGGGTTCCGTTTTGAAGATGTACGTTCGATGGAACAAGGTGAGCAGGACGCATACATTGCTGATTTTGCTGAGCGCGACAAAGCCGAAGGCTTTCATTTCAGCTCAGGCGAGCTGATGCGGGTGTCTATTTTACGTACAGGCGAGGAGTCGTATCGTTTTGTGTGGAGCTTCCATCATATTTTGATGGACGGTTGGTGCTTGTTCCTTGTTGTAGGGGAAGCATTTAATACGTACTTTGCCATCCTCGAAGACCGCAAGCCGGAGCTCGCTCCGGTAACACCATACAGCGAATACATTGAATGGCTGGATCGGCAGGACAACGTGGAGGCTGAACGGTTCTGGAGTGATTATTTTGCTGGCTTTGAGCAGCAGACCGTATTACCGCAGGTAAAACAGCTGGACAGTCACGCTAAAGAATATGAAGCGGACAAGCTTTCGTTTACACTGGGCCACGAAGTGACGGAACGGATGAACAAGCTGGTTAAGCAGAAGCAAGTAACGGTCAATACCCTTCTGCAAGCAGCGTGGGGCGTTGTGCTGCAACGGTATAACAACAGTCGGGATGTTGTATTTGGCAGTGTCGTATCCGGCAGATCAGCGGATATTCCGGGCATCGATAAAATGATTGGTTTGTTCATTAATACGGTTCCTGTACGAGTTCACAGTGACAAAGATATGACGTTTGCTGCGTTAATGAAGCAGATCCAAGAGCAGGCACTGGCTTCCCGTGCCTATGAAACCTATCCGCTGTATGAAATTCAGGCCCTGACTGAGCAGAAACAGGACCTGGTGAACCATATTATGGTGTTTGAAAACTATCCGGTGGAACAGCGTATGGAGCACATGGGGAGCCGTGACACGAACGGTTTTACGATTGTTAATGCTTCAATGTCAGAGCAAACGAACTATGATTTTAACATTACGGTTGTGCCAGGCGATGAAATAGACATTCATTTGGAATTCAACGCGCTGGTGTTTGAACGTGCAGCTGTCGAGCAAATCCGCGAGCATTTGCTGCATATGATTGAAGAAGCGATTAACAGACCAGATGCGCTGGTAGATGAGTTAGAGCTGGTGACTGCTGCGGAAAAAGCAAAAATCATCGATGGTTTTGGATCCGTGGGCGTATCTGCATGGAGTGACGAAAAAGAATCTGAATTGTTGTTCCATGCCTATGTGGAAGAACAAGCGCAGCTTGTGCCGGATCATGTGGCAGTGATATACGAGGAGCGGCAGCTTACGTACCGCGAGCTGAACGAGCGTGGGAATCAACTTGCTCGTAGATTGCGGAATGAAGGCATTGGGCGTGAATCCATTGTTGGTATTTTGAGCGAGCGCTCGGTGGACATGATGGTCGGCGTACTGGCGGTGTGGAAGGCCGGCGGTGCATACGTGCCACTGGATGCAGATTATCCTTCAGAACGTATCCGCTTTATGCTCGAGGACAGCGGTGCGACAGTGCTGCTAACGCAAACAGGTTTGCAGGAGCGCGCGCAGGCATGGCTGGAGGAAAGCCGACAGGCCTTGGTCGGAGGGCAATCTGAGGGAGAGTTGGAGACAGCGGCTGGCGCTGAAACGATGGAAAGAGACAGCCTGAATGAAGAATTAAGCTTGAAATCAAATTCGGAGTCTGACAGCGAAGCAGCATCCGAATCCGCAGCGGACTTGCGTCTGCATACTGTACTGGCACTGGACGATGAGTCGCTGTACACCGGGGATGCCACGGATGTGGAACATATCAACGAGCCGCAGGATCTGGCGTATGTGATCTACACCTCCGGTACAACGGGACGTCCGAAGGGTGTCATGATCGAGCATCACAGTTTGGTAAACACAGCCGCGGCATACCGCCGGGATTACCGTCTAAATCAGTTCCCGGTACGCCTGTTACAACTGGCAAGTTTCTCCTTCGACGTATTCGTCGGCGATATCGCGCGGGCACTTTATAACGGTGGCACGATGGTTATCTGTCCAAAAGACGACCGGATTGATCCGAGCCGTCTGTACGGCTGGATTCACGATTACCAAATTACGGTGTTCGAATCCACACCGGCTTTAATCGTACCGTTTATGCAGCATGTGCATGAACAGGGCCTTGACATGAGCAGTCTGGAACTGCTGATCACCAGCTCGGATAGCTGCAGCGTGACGGATTATCGGGTGCTGCAAGAACGGTTTGGCGCAGATATTCGCATTATGAACAGCTATGGCGTCACGGAAGCGGCGATTGACTCCAGCTTCTACGACGAAGAACTGTCAAAGCTGCCAAGTAGCGGCAGTGTGCCGATTGGTCAGGCATGGCTGAACGCACGCTTCTACATCGTGGACAGCCAGCTGAATCCGGTGCCGATCGGTGTGCTGGGTGAGCTGTGCATTGGCGGTGCTGGCGTGGCACGAGGCTACCTGAACCGTGCAGACCTGACGGCCGAGAAGTTCGTAGCGAATCCGTATGTAGCCGGTGAACGATTGTACCGCACAGGTGACCTGGCGCGGTGGATGCCAGACGGCAATGTGGACTTTATCGGCCGGATGGACTATCAGGTCAAAATCCGGGGCTACCGGATTGAGCTGGGCGAGATTGAAACGGCAATCCAGCGGGTGCCGGGTGTGCGTCAAGCGGTAGTCATCGACCGGACGGATGAGCGTGGACACAAGTACTTGTGCGGATACATCACAGGAGAAACCGAGCTGCGGATCGAGGAAGTACAGGCCGAGCTAGAAGCAGGACTGCCAGCACATATGGTACCTGCACGTTTGATGCGTCTGGAGACCTTGCCACTGACCCACAATGGAAAAATCGACCGTAAGGCCTTGCCGGAGCCCGAAGGAAGCATCCATACCGGCGCAGCCTATGTGGCTCCACGTACTGCGGTAGAACAGGTATTAGCTTCAGTGTGGGCGGGAGTGCTTGGTGTCGAAACGGTAGGCACGCAGGATAACTTCTTTGAACTGGGTGGCGATTCGATCAAAGCACTGCAAGTATCGTCCCGCTTGCTGCAAGCAGGCTATCGACTGGAGATGAAAGACCTGTTCAGCAATCCGACAGTAGCGGCACTCAGTCCGTTGCTTCGTACAGATGGCAAGATGGCCAGTCAGGAAGAGGTCGTAGGCCAGGTGGAACTGACACCTATTCAGCGGTGGTTTTTCGAGCAGCAGCCTGCTGATCTGCACCACAGCAATCAGGCGATGATGCTGTACCGAGCTGGGCGCTTTGACGTCGACGCGCTACGCCGTACAATGGACCGTATTGTCCAGCATCATGACGCATTGCGCACGGTATTCCGTGAGAGGGAGCAGGGCTATGCCGCTTGGAACCGCAGTGTAGAGGAAGGCGAGCTATACACACTGGACATCGTAGATTTTAGAGGAATGGAGAACGAATCTGCCGCTGTCGAAGCCAAGGCGAGTGAAGTTCAAGCAGGCATTCATTTGAGCGAGGGTCCGCTTGTGAAGCTCGGTCTGTTCCATTGCGCTGAGGGCGACCATTTATTAATGGTCATTCATCATTTGGTTGTGGACGGCGTATCGTGGCGTATTTTGCTGGAGGACTTGGCATCCGGTTATGAGCAGGCTGTTGCAGGTAAAACAGGCACAGCTATTCGACTGCCGCATAAAACAGATTCGTTCCAGGTATGGGCCAAACAACTGTCAGCCTATGCGAATCGGGCGACGATGGAGCGTGAGCTAGCCTACTGGCAGCATATCGAACAAGCAGAAGCGAGTCTGGCGAAGCCTTTGCCAAAGGATTTTGCGAATGACAATGCATTGCTTGGAGACAGTGAGGTTGTGACGGTCCGCTGGACGAAGCAGGAAACCGAGCAGTTGCTCAAACAAGCTCATCGCGCATACAACACGGAAATGAATGACCTGCTGCTGGCTGCGCTCGGAAAAGCCGTATATGACTGGTCTGGTTCTGAACGGGTGCTGGTCAACCTGGAGGGCCATGGACGGGAAGCTATTGTACCGGATGTGGATATTACGCGGACAGTCGGTTGGTTTACGAGCCAGTTCCCGGTTGTACTGGATGGAAGTCTGGGACAAGGGAGGAATACGGCTCGTCTGGTCAAACGGGTCAAGGAAGGGCTGCGTCATATTCCGCAGAAAGGCATCGGCTATGGTATTTTACGATACCTGTCGGATACGAATGTTCTGGAGAAAGCAGGCGTGCAGTTAAAGGCTCAGCCTGAGATCAGTTTTAACTATTTGGGCCAATTCGATCAGGATTATAAAGGCAATGATCTGGAGCCTTCCTCCTATTCCATCGGTGTGCCTGTCAGCACGAATGCGGCTATGGATTTTGCACTGGATATCAATGGAGTCATCGAGGATGGAGAACTGATTTTCACGATTCGCTACGGTACAACGCAATTCCGCCAAGAAACGATTGCACGGCTTGGAGAGCTGCTGGCATCCAGCTTGCGTGAAGTCATTCATCATTGTGTCGCCCAAGAGAGAACGGTTTTGACCCCAAGTGATGTGCTGTTAAACCATGTAACGCTGGACGAGCTGGAGCAATTGGTGAAGGATACGCGAGATATGGGTGAACTGGAAAATGTGTATGCTTTGACACCGATGCAAAAGGGCATGCTCTTCTTCAGCCTGATGGATGAGAATTCGGCGGCGTATTTTGAGCAGGCCACCTTTGAATTGAACGGGCGTTTTGATGTGGTTACTTTCGGCAAGAGCTTGGATCTGCTCGTACAGCGTCATGAGGCATTGCGGACGAACTTTATCAGTTCATGGAAGGATGAGCCTGTACAGGTCGTTTTCCGCAACCGCAGCGGAGAGTTGTACTATGAAGACCTGCGCGGACTGAAAAAAGAAGAACGTAAAGCGCGTGTGGAAGCTTTTACCCTTGCAGATAAAGCCAAAGGATTCCGCCTGGCGGAGGACGCGCTCATTCGTATCTCGATCCTACAAACCGGGGATGAAACGTATCACTTTATTTGGAGCTTCCATCACATTTTGATGGATGGCTGGTGTTTGTCCTTTATGACACAGGAGGTATTTGGCAGCTATCTGGCACTGCGCGCGGGTCATGAGCCAGCACTGGAGCCTGTCACGCCGTTCAGTCGATTTATTGAATGGCTGGAACGTCAAGACCGTGAGGCAGCCTTGCAATACTGGCGTGGGTATCTGGCGGACTATGAGCAGCAAATTACGCTTCCACAGCAAAAAGCACAGCCGAAATCGATGCACACCGGGGAATATGTCGCTGAAGATCTGGATTGCGAATTCCAGCCAGAGTTGGTTGCGCAGATCGAACGGATGGCAAAACAAAATCAGGTCACGATCAATACGCTAATTCAAACCGTATGGGGCGTTCTGTTGCAAAAATATAACAACAGTACGGATGTCGTGTTCGGCAGCGTTGTATCCGGTCGCCCGGGGGATATTCCAGGCGTGGAACACATGATCGGGCTATTTATTAACACGATTCCAGTGCGCGTGCAGTCTGAACCAGGTGAAACCTTTGTCGAGCTGATGAAACGAACACAGCGGCAGGCGCTGGCTTCCAATGCTTACGATGCGTTCCCGCTGTATGAAATTCAAGCACTGACCGAACAGAAGCAGGATTTAATCAATCATATTATGATTTTTGAAAATTATCCGGTGGAGCAGCAGGTAGAAAAGTTAGGCAGCGATGGGCAGGATAAATTTACGATTTCGAACGTGGTGTCTACAGAGGCAACCAACTATGATCTGAACGTCGTCGTGATGCCGGGTGAAGGCATCAAGATTCGTTTTATGTATAACACGCTCAGCTTTGATCAAGCAGGCATTGAGCGTTTGTATGGACATTTTGCACGTTTGTTGGAGCAAATTTCGCTCAACCCGCATGTTCGGGTGGAAGAGCTGGAACTACTCACAGCAGCGGAAAAACAACAGATTACAGCGGCCTTTAATGATACCGCTTGTGCATTTCCGTCCCATCAGACGATCCATCAGCTGTTCGAGGAGCAGGTGGAGTGTACGCCGGATCAGGTAGCATTGGTGTTTGGACATCAGCGTCTGACGTATCGGGAGCTGAATGAACGTGCCAATTCATTGGCACGAATGCTTCGAGCACAGGGAGTAGGAACAGACAAGCTGGTCGGTCTGATGGTACAGCGCTCCGTGGAAATGATCGTAGGTCTGCTGGCCGTGCTAAAAGCAGGCGGTGCTTATGTGCCGATTGATCCCGAATTTCCATCCTCTCGTATTGCATACATGCTGGAAGACAGCGAGGCTGCAGTGCTTCTAACCCGTCGTGATCTGGCAGAAGAGCACCATTGCCATGCCAATACCCTGTTTCTTGAGGATGCCGCATTGTATCAGGGAGAGAGCAGCAACCTGGAGACGATTGCCCGCCCAGAGCATTTGGCTTATGTCATCTATACGTCGGGTTCGACTGGAAATCCGAAAGGAGTTATGCTCCAGCATCGCTCGGTCCTCAACTTTATTACTGGGATGCGCGAAGTCATTGATTTTGAAGCGAGCCAAACCATGTTGTCACTCACGACCATTTCATTCGATATTTTCGTATTGGAAACCATTCTCCCCCTGTTGGGTGGAATGACGGTTGTGCTTGGCGACAACCAGCATCAGGTGAATCCTCAGGCGCTGGGTGAATTGATTGCTCATCATCATATTGAGATGTTGCAAATGACCCCATCCCGGTTACAAATGCTGTTGGGTCATGAAGCAGGCTCGCGCGCGCTGCAAAGCGTGAAGGCAATTATGGTCGGGGGCGAAGCCCTTCCGTCCAAGCTGCTCGCGGCACTGCAAGCAATAAACGGTCCCCGTATTTATAACATGTACGGACCTACAGAAACGACGGTGTGGTCGGCCGTGCAGGAACTGACCCATGCTCAAGAGATTAATATCGGACGTCCTATCGCGAATACCCAAATCTATATCATGAATGCGAGTGGAGAATTGCAGCCCGTCGGTGTGCCGGGCGAGTTATGTATTGCCGGGGAAGGATTGGCCCGTGGGTATTGGAAACGTGAAGAACTGACGGCCGAGAAATTTGTGATTAATCCGTTTGCTGGGGGTAAGGCAGGCCATGAGCGGATGTACCATACAGGCGATTTGGCGAGATGGACGCCGGACGGCAACATTGAATATTTGGGGCGGATGGACCATCAGGTGAAAATTCGGGGCTACCGAATCGAACTGGGCGAGATCGAATCGCAGCTGTTGCAGGTGGAGTCGGTGCAAGAAGCGGTCATCATGGCACGCACGGACGAAACGGGTCAAACACAGCTCGTGGCGTACTATGTGGCGAGTCAAGAACTGGGAGCCGGTGAGCTGAGACATGAGCTGGGACAAGAACTGCCAAGCTATATGATGCCGTCGTATTTCATCTGGTTGGAGCAGATGCCACTGACACCGAACGGCAAAATCGACCGCAAGTCCCTGCCAGCACCGAAAGGCAGTCTGCACAGCGGTGCAGAGTATGCAGCGCCACGTACGGTAGCAGAACGAGCATTCGTAGCGATCTGGCAGTCCATTCTGGGCGTGCCAACTGTCGGGATTTTGGACAATTTCTTTGATCTGGGCGGCGATTCGATCAAGGCGATTCAAATCGTATCGCGTGCGTTCCAGGCCGGCTACAAGCTGGACATGAAAGATTTGTTCCGCTACCCAACCGTCGCAACGCTGGCACCGCATATGCATGAGGTCAGTCGTATGGTAGATCAGGGAGAAGTAAGCGGAGAAACGGCGTTGCTTCCGATCCAGCACGAGTTCTTTGCGCAGGAGCAAGTAGACGTGCATCACTTTAATCAGGCGGTTATGCTGCACCGGGAGCAGGGGTTTGACGAGTCGGCTCTGCGTCAGGCGCTTGGCAAGCTGACAAAGCATCATGATGCTTTGCGAATGGTGTTCAGCAAGACCGAGCAAGGCTATAAAGCATGGAACCGTGGAATACAGGAAGGCGAGCTGTATCAGCTGGACGTGCTGGACTTTAGGGATATAACGGATGAAGCCATGCTCAGCGTGGCAATGGAGGCGAAAGCTACCGAAATTCAAAGCAGTATCCAACTGCAAGAAGGGCCGCTGTTGAAAGCAGGTTTGTTCCACTGTGTAGATGGCGATCATTTGCTGATGGTGATTCACCATTTGGTGGTGGACGGGGTATCCTGGCGTATTTTGTTTGAGGATTTGACTACTGCCTATGAACAGGCCATCCATGAAGAAGTGCTTCAGCTGCCGGACAAAACGGATTCCTTCCGTTCCTGGGCTAGGCAACTTTCCTCCTATGCGAATAGCACAGACATGGACAGTGAACACGCCTACTGGGAGCAATGGAACGCTGCCGCTTTGGCTGACCAAGTACGTTTGCCTGAGGATCAAGCGCAGGCTGAGCCATTTACCCTAGCTGACACGGATTCAGTGGCCTTCCAGCTTACGGAAGAAGAGACTGAACGGCTGTTGAAGCAAGCACACCGCGCGTACAACACGGAAGTGAACGATCTGTTGCTGACGGCTTTGGGCATGATGCTGTATACGTGGACGGGTCATGAACGCAGTCTGATTCATTTAGAGGGACACGGACGTGAGAACATTTTGCCGGATACGGACATTTCTCGTACGGTAGGCTGGTTTACGAGACCATATCCGGTATGGCTAGACATCGGTCGTGATCAGGCTTTGTCGGGATGCATCAAACAGGTAAAAGAAAGTCTGCGTCATATTCCGAATCAAGGAATGGGCTACGGAATCTGGAGATATTTGAGTGAATCCGGCCAAGCCATGGCTCAGCAAGCAGATGCACTGCATCTTGGTCAACATCAAGCTTTTGCCGAGCCACAAGTGAGCTTTAACTATCTCGGACAGCTGGATCAGGACTTGCAAAACAGCGATATTCGTATGTCTCCTTACTCGATGGGATCGGTCGTTAGTGACCGGACGAAGATGAAATATGCGCTCGATGTGAGCGGGATCGTAACGAACGGCATCCTGGAACTGGACATTCGGTATAACAGCAAAGCCTTCCGTAAGGACACCGTCCAAATGCTGGCTAATCTGTTGAAATCCAATCTGCTTGAGATTATCGAGCACTGTGTGACACGGGAGCGGACCGAATTGACTCCAAGTGATGTGCTGTTTAAAGGCCTGACAATGGAGCAATTAGATACGATTAAGGAGCAGACCCAGACGGTTGGGGAATTGGAAAATGTATATCCGTTAACCCCCATGCAAAAGGGGATGCTGTTCCATAGTTTGATGAATGCAGAAACAGGCGTGTATTTTGAGCAGGCAACCTTTGATCTGGAGGGCCACTTTGATCCATCTATATTCGAGGAAAGCTTGAAGCTGCTGGTTAGTCGACATGCTATATTGCGGACGAATTTCTACAGCGGCTGGCATGGACAACCATTGCAGATTGTCTATCGTCATAAAAATCCAAGCTTCCGTTATGAAGATGTCAGAGGGCGTGAACAGGCTGTAGCTGAATTTGTGTCCCAGGATAAAGCTCAAAACTTTGATTTAAGCAAGGATGCGCTCATGCGCGTAACCGTCTTCCGCACGGATGATAGCTCATACCGTTTTGTATGGAGCTTCCATCATATCGTAATGGACGGCTGGTGCCTGTCCCTGATGACGGACGAAGTATTTGGTGCATATTTTGCCTTGCTGGAGAACAAGCAGCCAGAGCTCGAACCTGTCAAGCCGTATAGTGACTATATCGAATGGTTGCAAGATCAGGATGCACAGGAAGCGACCCGTTATTGGAGTGACTATTTGGCAGGCTTTGAGCAGCAAACCTTGTTGCCTGGTGAGAATGCGCAAGCTTCTGTAGCCGCACGGGATGAAGAACCAGACGGAAGTGGTGGAAGTTCAAATTCTGGCTATGTTTCGGAAAAGCTGCCATTTATGTTGGGTAAAGAACGGAGTGCCGCATTAAACCAAATGGCCAAGCAACAACATGTCACGATTAACACCTTGCTGCAAAGTGTGTGGGGCGTTATTTTACAGCAATACAATAATCATCAGGATGTCGTGTTTGGTGGTGTGGTATCCGGTCGTCCAGCAGACATTCCGGGTGTGGAGAACATGATCGGGTTGTTTATCAATACCATACCGGTTCGGATTCAAAGTGAACGGAATGCTACATTTGCTGAAGTATTGCAGCGCACACAGGAACAGGCTTTGGCCTCCGGTGTCTATGACACATTCCCGCTCTACGACATTCAGGCACGGACTGAACAAAAACAAGACCTGATCAATCACATCATGGTCTTTGAAAACTACCCCATCGGGCAGCAGATGAAGCAGATGGGCGCTTCCGGCGAGACCAAGGCACAAACAGGCTTCTCGATTGCCAATGTGGCACTTGCCGAGCAAACCAACTACGATTTTAACCTGATTGTCGTGCCTGACGAGGATATCTCTATCCTGCTTGAATACAATGCTCTGGTGTATAACCGGTCTGCTATGGAGCGTATCCAGGGCCATATCGACCATGTCATCAGGCAAATTGTGGACAATCCGAATATCCGTGTGAATGAGCTGGAATTGGTAACACCAGAAGAACAGGCACAGATCGTTCAGGTTTGGGGGGATACGGCGGTAGCCTATCCACAGGATCAGACGCTAAGTGCACTGTTCGAGCAGCAGGCAGCGAATACACCGGAGCAAGTAGCGGTGCTGTGCGGAGCGGAGTCGTTGACCTACGCGGAACTGAACGAACGAGCCAACCGTCTCGCACGCACCTTGCGTGCGCAAGGGGTTCAGCCGGATCAGCCTGTAGGCATACTGGTTCACCGTTCGCTAGACATGATCGTAGGCATCTATGCGATCCTCAAGGCAGGCGGAGCCTACGTGCCGATTGACCCGGAATATCCAGCGGACCGCATCCGCTTTATGCTGGAGGACTCGGGCGCGAAGCTGATGCTGACGCAATCGCATCTGGCGGAGCAAGCATCGCTAAACTTCGATGGTCAGGTGCTGGTGTTGGATTGTCAGGAGCAGGATGGCAAGAATATTTATCACGAAGACGGTTCAAATCTGGAGCCACTGACTGGGCCACACCATGTCGCCTATGTCATCTATACCTCTGGCTCCACGGGAAGACCGAAGGGTGTGATGGTGGAGCACCATTCCGTGCTGAACCGGATTTTGTGGATGCATGATCGGTACGGTTTGAGTGCAGAAGATACGATCCTGCAAAAGACCGCCTTCACCTTTGACGTGTCGGTGTGGGAGCTGTTCTGGTGGTCGATGGTCGGCTCGAAGGTGAGCTTGCTGTCGGTCGGCGGGGAAAAGAACCCGGAAGACATCGTCGACACGATTGCCCGCGATGGCGTGAGCACAATGCACTTTGTACCGGCGATGCTGCATGCGTTCCTGGAATATGTAGAGCAGCAGCCACGAGAAGTGATGCAAGCGAAGCTGGGCACGCTGCGCCATGTCTTTGCCAGTGGTGAAGCATTGCCAACGCAGCATGTGGCCCGGTTCCAGCGGCTTATGTCGAGCCTGGCCGGAGCGAAGCTGATCAACCTGTACGGTCCAACCGAAGCGACGGTGGACGTATCGTACTTCGATTGCGAGCCGAATGAAGCCTATGCGGTCATTCCAATCGGGAAACCGATTCAAAATATTCGTCTGTACATTGTGAAGGAAGGCACGGAGCAATTGCAGCCGATTGGGGTTGCGGGTGAGCTGTGTATCGGCGGTGTCGGCGTAGCCCGAGGCTATCTGAACCGTCCAGAGCTGACGGCCGAGAAATTTGTGAAAGACCCGTTTGCAGGCGGGGAAGCAGGCGAGCGGATGTACCGCACCGGCGATTTGGCGAGATGGATGCCGGACGGCAACATTGAATATTTGGGCCGGATCGACCATCAGGCGAAAATCCGGGGGTACCGGATTGAGCTGGGCGAGGTCGAAACGCAGCTGCTCCAAGTAGCGTCCGTGCGAGAAGCGGTTGTCATAGCTCGTGCAGACGAAACGGGCCAAAAACACATGGTGGCCTACTATGTCGCGGGGCAAGAGCTAGGAGCCAGCGAGCTGAGAAGTGAGCTGGGTTGGAACTGCCAAGCTACATGGTGCCGTCCTACTTTGTACAACTGGAGCAAATGCCGCTGAGTCCAAATGGAAAAATTGACCGCAAGGCCCTACCAGCACCGGAAGGCAGCCTGCAAAGCGGAGCCGATTATGTCGCACCGCGAACGTGGGTGGAAGTGAAACTAGCACACATTTGGCAGGAGGTGCTGGGCCTCACGCAGGTCGGTGTGAAGGAAAACTTTCTGAGATTGGCGGACACTCGCTGCGGGCGACGACACTGGCCTCGAAGATTCACAAGGAGTTGAACAAGCCAGTTTCTGCGCAGTATTTTTGAAGCACCCACGATTGAACAACTGGCAGCCGTTCTGGAAGGTCTGGATCAAGTGGTGTACGCATCCATTCCGGTAACAGAAGAACGCAGCTTCTACCTGTTATCTTCAGCACAAAAACGACTGTATGTACTGCATCAGTTTGATCCAAGTGATGTGAACTACAACATGCCGTCAGTGCTGCAAGTGAGCGGTCCGCTGGATGTGAAACGAGTAGAAGACGTGTTCCGTCAACTAATTGATCGTCATGCAACCTGCGTACCCGCTTTGAGCTGGTAGACAATGAGCCGATGCAATGGATTGAGGATACCGTGCCATTCGAGGTGGAATATACGAAGGTACAGGTAGAGAGTACGACTACGGCTACGTACACGAGGATTAGCGAGGAAGCACAAGAACGGGTACGGCAGTTTATCCGTCCGTTTGATCTAAAAGCTCGCACCGCTGCTGCGGGTAGGCTTGCGGATCTGGGTGTCCAAGGAGTAGGGCAAGAATCCCAGCATTTACTCATGCTCGACATGCACCATATCGTTTCGATGGCGTGTCGATGGAGGTACTGACCGATGAGTTTGTCCGCTTGTATGGCGGTGAAGAACTGTCGCCATTGCGGATTCAGTACAAAGACTATGCCGTATGGCAGCAAAGTGAAACCCATCAGGAGTGGATGCAGCGTCAGGAAGCGTACTGGCTGGGCACCCGGGGCGGGAGTGCCTGTACTGGATCTGTCAACCGACTTTGCCCGTCCGGCGGTGCAGAGCATGGCAGGGGATACGATCGAATTTGCATTGGAGCGTGAGGTTAGTGAACGCCTGAAAGAACTGGCTTCGCAAACAGGCGCTACCCTATACATGGTGCTGCTGGCGGTGTACACTACGCTCTTGCACAAATACACGGGCCAAGAGGACATTGTCGTCGGCACGCCGATTGCAGGACGACCGCATGCGGAGCTCAGTAATCTGGTGGGTGTCTTCATTAACACGCTGGCGATTCGCAATTATCCGTCCAGCGACAAAACGTTTGGATTATCTGTAAGAGGAAGGAGCATGCGCTCAGTGCTTATGAGCATCAGGACTATCCTTTTGAAGAACTGGTTGAACAGCTGAATTTGACGAGAGATACGAGCCGAAATGCGCTGTTTGACACGATGTTTGAGTTGAAAACCTTGGAGCAACAGGAGCTACTGCTGGAAGGTTTGACCTTGAGCTCCTTTCCACTGGAAAATCATACGGCCAAGTTTGATCTGACTTTAGATGCAGGAGCAGCCAGAAGGCATTCTGTGCAGTCTGGAATATAGCACGGCGTTGTACAAGCCTGAGACCATGACGCGATTGGCACAGCATTTTGCGGAAATCGTTCGAGCTATTGCATACCATCCACAACAGCCCCTGGCAACTTTGAATATGGTAACCGTTGAGGAAAAGGAGCAACTCATCTACGGTTTTGGAGAAGTGGGAGTAACGGATGGTGCTGCAGTTGAAGCAGGAGCCCTGTTCCATACCTATGTGGAAGCACAGGCACAGCTTGTACCAGATCATGTGGCGGTGGTGTACGAGGAGGAAAGCAGCTCGCCTACTGGAAACTGAACGAGCGCGCGAACCAATTGGCGCGGAGATTGCGGAATGAAGGCGTTGGACGCGAGTCGATTGTCGGCATTTTGAGTGAACGCTCGGTAGACATGCTGGTCGGCGTACTGGCGGTGTGGAAGGCGGGAGGCGCCTATGTGCCGCTGGATGCAGACTATCCGTCTGAACGGATTCGTTTCATGCTGGAGGACAGTGGTGCGACGGTATTGTTGACCCAAATCGGCTTACAGGAGCAAGCACAGATATGGCTTGGGGAAAGCCGACAGGCTCAGGCCGGAGGGCAGACTGAGGGTGAGTTGAAACAGCGGCTGGTGCTGAAACGATGGAAAGAGACAGCCTAAATGAAAACTTAGGCTCAAAATCAGATTTCCGAAGTCTGACAGCGAAGCAGCATCCGAACCGGCAACAGGGCTGCGTCTGCATACCGTATTGGCATTGGACGATGAGTCACTGTACACTGGAGATATGACAGACGTCGATCACATCAACGAACCGCACGATTTGGCGTATGTGATCTATACATCCGGGACAACCGGACGGCCGAAGGGCGTCATGATCGAGCATCGCAGCCTGGTGAATACGGCTGCGGCGCAATGCCGGGATTATCGCCTGAACCAATTCCCAGTCCGACTGCTGCAACTGGCGAGCTTCTCCCTTCGACGTGTTCGTCGGGGACATTGCACGGACGCTCTATAACGGCGGCACGATGGTCATTTGTCCGAAAGACGACCGGATTGATTTTAGCCGTTTGTATGGCTGGATTCGCGATGTCCAGATAACCGTGTTCGAATCGACTCCAGCCCTGATCGTACCGTTTATGCAGCATGCATGAACAGGGGCTGGACATGAACAGTCTGGAACTACTAATCACCAGTTCGGACAGCTGCAGTGTGACGGACTACCGGGTGCTGCAAGAACGGCTTTGGTGCGGATATCCGCATTATGAACAGCTACGGCGTCACCGAAGCGGCGATTGACTCCAGCTTCTACGACGAAGAGCTGTCGAAGCTGCCAAGCAGCGGCCATGTGCCGATTGGTCAGGCGTGGCTGAACGCACGCTTCTACATTGTGGACAGCCAGCTGAATCCGGTGCCGATCGGCGTACTGGGTGAGCTGTGCATTGGCGGAGCCGGGGTGGCACGAGGCTACCCGAATCGTGCAGACCTGACAGCCGAGAAATTCGTAGCGAATCCGTATGTACCAGGTGAACGGTTGTACCGTACAGGCGATTTGGCGCGATGGATGCTGACGGCAATGTAGATCTACCGCCGGATGGATGATCGTCAAAATCCGGGGCTTCCGGATTGAACTGGGCGAGGTGGAAGCAGAAGCAGCGACTGGACGGCATTCAGAAGCCATCGCTACCGTCTGGGAAAAAACGAAGACGGAGACAAGGATCTGTGTGCGTATGTCGTAGCCTCGGAGGCGCTGAATTTGCCGGATCTGCGCAGCACACTCCAGCCCAAACTGCCGGGCTATATGATCCTGACCTATGTCGTACAACTGGATCGTTTCGCCGACACCGAACGGAAAAATTGACCGCAAAGCGTTGCCTGCGCCAGGAAGCGCGCCTCGAAGGAGGCACGGCGTACGTGGCACCGCGCACACCGCTGGAAGAGCAGTTGGTACGTATTTGGCAAAGTGTTCTGAATCATCCGCAGATCGGTATTATGGACCATTTCTTTGAAGTCGGAGGACATTCTTTGCGCGCGACAACACTGATGGCGAAAATCCATCAGGAGCTGAATTACGCTGGCGCTGCGAGATATTTTCCAATATCCGACGATTGAGCAACTGGTGCAGGTGATGGGTGAAGATCAGACCCAGCAAACGTATGTATCTATTCCTCTGGCGGAGGAGCGTGAAGAGCATCCTGTTTCCTCGGCGCAAAAACGGATGTATACGTGCTGAGTCACCTGGAAGGTGGAGAGGTTAGCTACAACATGCCAGGAGCGTTGATTATCGAAGGTTCCTTGGATAAAATGCGACTGGAACAAGCCTTCCGCCAGCTGATTGCCCGTCATGAAGCCCCGCGAACCCGATTCGAGATGGTGGATGGTGAGGTGATTCAACGGATTGAATCGGGCGTCGCATTCAGCGTGGAGCATGTGCAGGCAAGCGAAGAAGAGACCCAGCAGTATGCCCAAGACTTTGTACGCGCATTTGATCTCGCACAAGCACCGCTACGGGTTCAGCTGGTGGAAACCGGACCGGAGCGTCACGTCATGCTCTATGACATGCACCATATTATTTCGGATGGCGTCACGGAAGGAATTATCGTGCAGGAGTTCTCTCAATTGTATGAAGGCAAGGAACTGCCGCCACTCCGTATTCAGTACAAGGACTATGCGGTTTGGCAGCATGCAGATATGCAAAGTGAGCGGTCCGTGAGCAGGAAAGCTACTGGCTGAACACGATGGCTGGTGACATTCCGGTGCTGGATATGCCTACGGATTTTGCAAGACCAGTCGTACAGCGTCTGGAAGGAGCGCGATTGGAATTTGCGATCAGCCTGGAGGACAGCGAACAGTTGAAACAGCTGTCCGCGCAAACCGGCTCCACCTGTACATGGTATTGCTGGCCGCGTATAGCACGCTTTTGCATAAATATTCGGGACAGGAAGACATTATCGTCGGCACGCCGATTGCCGGAAGACCGCATGCGGAGCTGGAGGGCTTGGTAGGCGTATTCCTCAACACGCTGGCGATCCGCAATTATCCGGCTGGTGACAAACGTTCCTAGATTACTTGCAAGAGGTCAAAGAGCATGCGCTCAGTGCCAGCGAACATCAGGAATATCCTTTTTGAAGAGCTGGTTGAAAAGCTGAATTTAACGCGGGATGGCGCTGGTCGCGCTGTTTGACACGATGTTTGAGTTGAAAACATTTGAGCAGCAGGAGTTCGAGCTGGAAGGTCTGACCTTTAAAACGTATCCGACAGACACCGTTATACGGCCAATTTGATCTGACTGGATGCCGTGGAGCAGCCGGAAGGCATTCTGTGCAGTCTGGAATACAGCACGGCGCTGTACAAGCCTGGAGACCATCGCGCGATTGGCACAGCATTTTACCGAACTTGTACGTGCGATTACTCTTCATCCGCAGCAGCCACTGGCAGCTTTGGATATGGTAACTGTCGAGGAGAAGGCACAAATCATCTACGGTTTTGGAGATGTGGGAGTATCGATGTTACTGCTGAAGCAGGAGGCTTATTCCATACTTATGTGGAAGAACAGACCTAGCTTATACCAGATCATGTGGCGGTGGTGTACGAGGAACAACAACTGACGTACCGCACACTGAACGAGCGTGCGAACCAATTAGCCCGTAGACTGGTGAAATGAAGGCATTGGACGCGAGTCGATTGTTGGCATTTTGAGTGAACGTTCGGTCGACATGCTGGTTGGCGTACTGGCGGTGTGGAAGGCAGGAGGCGCCTATGTGCCGCTGGATGCAGATTATCCGTCCGAACGTATTCGTTTCATGCTGGAGGACAGTGGTGCGACGGTATTGCTGACCCAAATCGGCTTGCAGGAGCGTGCACAGGCATGGCTCGAGGAAAGCCAACCTACATCCGAACCCGCAACAGGGCTGCGTCTGCACACCGTACTGGCACTGGACGATGAGTCGCTGTACACCGGAGATACCACAGACGTCAATCACATCAACGAACCGCAGGATCTTGGCGTATGTGATCTGGCTGTTCCTCAGGGACAACGGGACGTCCGAAGGCGTCATGATCGAGCATCGCAGCTTGGTGAATACCGCCGCGGCGTATCGTCGGATTATCGCCTGAACCAGTTCCCGGTACGTTTGCTGCAGCTGGCGAGCTTCTCCTTCGACGTGTTCGTCGGTGATATCGCGCGGACGCTTTATAACGGCGGCACGATGGTTATCTGTCCGAAAGACGACCGCATTGATCCGAGCCGTCTGTATGGCTGGATTCACGACTATCAGATTACGGTGTCTGAATCCACACCAGCCTTGATCGTACCGTTTATGCAGCATGTATATGAGCAGGACTGGACATGAGCAGTTTGGAATTGCTGATTACCAGCTCGGATAGCTGCGCAGCGTGACGGATTATCGCGTTGCAAGAACGATTTGGCGCAGATATTCGCATTATGAACAGCTATGGTGTTACGGAAGCGGCGATCGACTCCAGCTTCTACGACGAAGAACTGTCGAAGCTGCCAAGCAGCGGTAATGTGCCGATTGGACAGGCATGGCTGAACGCACGTTTACATCGTGGACAGCCAGCTGAATCCGGTGCCGATCGTACTGGGTGAGCTGTGCATTGGCGGAGCTGGGGTAGCACGAGGCTACCTGAACCGTGCGGACCTGACGGCCGAGAAATTCCGTAGCCAATCCGTTCGTGCCAGGTGAACGATTATACCGCACAGGTGACTTGGCGCGATGGATGCCGGACGGCAATGTGGACTTTATCGGCCGGATGGACTATCAAGTGAAAACTGGGGCTATCGGATCGAGCTGGGCGAGATCGAAACGGCGATCCAGCGGGTGCCGGGTGTACGTCAAGCGGTAGTCATCGACCGGACGGATGAGCGTGGACACAAGTACTTGTGCGGATACATCACAGGAGAAGCTGAGCTGCGGATCGAGGAGGTACAGGCCGAACTGGAAGGCCGGACTGCCAGCGCACATGGTGCCTGCACGTTTGATGCGACTGGAGACGATCCCGCTGACCAGCAACGGTAAAATCGACCGTAAGGCCTTGCCGGAACCGGAAGGAAGCATCCATACGGGTGCAGCCTATGTGGCACCGCGTACCACGGTGGAGCAAGTACTGGCTGCGGTATGGGCCGGGGTGCTCGGCGTGGAAGCGGTAGGTGCGCAGGATAACTTCTTTGAGCTGGGTGGCGATTCGATTAAGGCCTTGCAAGTATCCTCCCGATTGCTGCAAGCAGGTTATCGACTGGAGATGAAAAAGACCCGTTCGTCATCCAACCGTGTCTGCCTTGGCACTGAAAGTTCAATCGGTGACCCGATTGGCGGATCAAAGCGAAGTGGTGGGCGCTGTGAAGCTGACACCTGTTCAACACTGGTTCTTTTGAGCAAAACCTGACGGATGCTCATCATCATAACCAGTCCATCATGCTGCATAGCAAGGATGCGTTTTGATGAACCGGCCTGCGCACGGCGATGGATCAAATCGTTAGCCATCACGACACACTGCGGATCGTTTTCCGTCCTACGGAGCACGGATATGAAGCCTGAATCGCGCAATTGGGGAGGGCGAGCTGTATACGCTGGAACGTATAGACCTCAGCCATGAGACTGAGGTGTCAGCGGCGATCGAGGCTAAAGTGAATGAAATTCAGGCGGGTATTCAGTTAAGCGAAGGACCGCTGGTGAAACTGGGGCTGTTCCATTGCCCAGATGGTGATCATTTGCTGATGGCGATTCATCACTTGGTGGTGGATACCGTATCTTGGCGCATTTTGTTCGAGGATATTACAACCGCTCACGAGCAGGCATTGAACGGACAAACGGCTCGCCTTCCGCACAAAACGGATTCGTTCCGCACCTGGGCGGATGGGCAGTCTCAATATGTGAATAGTCCGGCTATGGATGGCAGCAGAAGTCCTTGATTCTGGAAGGAAATGGAACATGGCGTATATCAGCCGCTTCCAAAAGACGAGCCCTTCTCATTCCTTGAATAGGGACAGCGAGAACATGACAGTTACGTGGACAGCTCAGGAAACGGGATACAGTTGTTAAAACAGGCGCATCGTGCCTACAACACGGAGATGAATGATTTGCTGCTTACCGCATTGGGACTGACGATTCATCGCTGGGCGGGCCTGGAACGAGTGCTCGTGTTCGGAAGGCCATGGGCGGGAATCCATTCTGCCAGAACTGGATATTACGCGCACCGTGGGCTGGTTTACGAACTTTGTTCCCGGTGGTGCTGGATATGAGCGTGGGGCAGACCTTTCACAGCGCATCAAACAGGTGAAAGAAGGACTCCGCCGCATTCCGCAAAAGGGCATTGGCTACGGGATGTTGAGATACCTGTCCGCAGCATGTAGCCAGAGCGTTTTGTGACCGAACCTGAAATCAGCTTTAACTATTTGGGACAATTTGATCAAGATACGCAAAGTCAGTCCTTTGGCGTATCTCCTTACTCTAGCGGTGCAGAGCTTAGCGCCCATGCAGCCAGAACGCACACGCTGGATATGAACGGACTGATTTCGGAAGGTAAGCTGCACTGATAACGGCTACAGCAAGCAGGAATATCGTCGTGAAACGATGGAGTAGTTAGCTGAACAGTTCAGAACCAGCTTGCAGGAAATCAGCTTGGCGCATTGCACAGGCCGCAAACAGCAAGAACTTCGACGCTGGGCGATGTCGCTTTAAAACATGTAACGATGGCCGAGCTGGATCAATTCGGTAGAACGGACTTCAGGATATCGGGGAACCGGGAAATGTCTATGCGTTGACGCCGATGCAAAAAGGCATGTTGTTCCATAGTCTGATGGATGCAGCATCCGGGGCTTATTTTGAACAAACGACCTTTGATTTGCACGGACGTTTCCAAGCGGATATTTTCCAGGATAGCTTGAATCATTTTATGCAGCGGCATGAGATCTTTAGAGTTAATTTCATCAGCGGTTGGCAGGATGAGCCTGTGCAGGTGATTTTCCGCCGCAAGGAGGTTGGTTTCGATGTGAAGATTTGCGTCATCTGAATGAGCAGGAACGTGACGCGTATGTGCAGGAATTTATTCGCAAGGACAAGGCAGCCGGATTCGATTTGTCCCGGGATGCGTTGATGCGCGTGGCGATTTTACGAACAGGTGATGAGGATTATTATTTTGTGTGGAGCTTCATCACATCTTGATGGATGGCTGGTGTGTGGCGTTAGGTCACGGATGAGGTGTTTGAGGCTTATTTTGCAGCCGTGGAGCATAGACAGCCGAAGCTTGCCCCCGTGACTCCATACAGTCAGTATATTGAGTGGCTTGAAGCACAGGATGAAGAAGCAGCAGCTTCCTACTGGAAGGATTATTTGCCGCCATGATCAGCAAACTTCGATTCCGACCGGAAAAGTAGGCGTGAAAGCGGGCGATGCACAATTTGAGCATATCCTGTGCGATCTGGGCAAGGACTTGACTGACGTATGGAAATGGTGGCCAAGCAGCACCACGTGACCCTGAATACATTGCTGCAAACCGCCTGGGGCTTACTGCTTCAAAAGTACAACGGTAGTGACGACGCTGTTTTTGGCGGTGTAGTGTCGGGTCGTCCAGCGGATATTTCGGGGATCGAAACATGGTGGGCTTGTTCATTAACACCATTCCAATACGTATCCGCAGTGGTTGACGATACCTTTGCCGACCTGATCAGAACGAATCAGAAACAGGCGCTGACTTCTCAAGATTATGAAAACGTATCCGCCGTATGAAATTCAAGCCTTGACCGAGCAAAAGCAAGACCTGATCAACCACATTATCGTGTTTGAAAACTATCCGGTGGAGGAGCAGGTCGAGCAACTTGGCGAAGGGGCAGCGTCGGACTTTGAAATTCGCAATGCCGGCATGATTGAACAAACCAACTATGATTTCAATCTGGTTGTCATGCCGCAGGAAGCGATGAAAATCCGATTTGAATACAATGCGAAGTTATATGATCGTGAAGCCGTGAAGCGGACTCAGGGCCATCTGATACAGCTATTGGAGCAGGTGGTAGCGAAGCCGGACACTCGGGTGCAGGAGCTGGATATGGTAAGTACGCAGGAGCGCGAGCAAATTCTCCGCGTATGGGGCAATACAGCCGCCGAGTATCCGAGCGAGCAAACGATCCATGGCCTGTTCGAGACACAAACGGCACACACACCGGAACAGCCAGCATTGTTCTTTGAAGGAGAACAGCTGACCTATCGCGAGCTGAATGAACGTGCGAATCGTCTGGCGCGCACCTTGCGTAGTCAAGGCGTGACGAAGGATCGACTGGTGGGTCTGATGACCGAGCGTTCGGTGGACATGATCGTGGGCATCTTCGGGATTTTAAAAGCCGGGGGCGCATATGTGCCCATCGATCCGACCTATCCAGAGGAGCGTATCCGCTACATGCTGGACGACTCGGGTGCGAAGCTGTTGTTAACGCAAAACCATCTGGTTGATAAAGTGGCTTTCGACGGTAGCGTGCTGGTGCTGAATGGGGCACAGGGTGTGTATCACGAGGATGGTTCCAATCTGGAGCCGTTGTCTGGTCCGAACGATCTGGCCTATGTCATTTATACGTCAGGTACGACGGGTCAGCCGAAGGGTGTTATGTTGGAGCATCGCGGTCTATGCAATCTGAAAACGTATTTTGATCAGACGCTCAAGATCCGCACGTCGGATCATACGTTGCTGTTTGCTAGCTATTCGTTTGATGCGGCTTGCTGGGAAATCTTCCAGGCGCTGTTCTGCGGAGCCACGTTGTATGTACCAACGTCAGAGACGATTTTGGACTATGAGAGATTCGAACATTATATGACAGAACATCAGATTACGGTGGCGACGTTACCACCGACCTATGCGGTGTATCTGGAGCCGGAGCGGATGCCATACCTGCGTGTTCTGTTCACTGCGGGTTCAGCATCCTCAACAGAATTGGTATACAAGTGGAAGGATCAGGTGGCGTACTACAACGGCTACGGTCCAACCGAAAACTCGGTGGCGACGTCCGTCTGGCCGGTATCCGAGGACGAGAGAGCAGGACAACTCATTTCCATCGGACGCCCTATACCGAATCATCGGGTGTACATGGTGGATGTGCATGGACATTTGGCTCCGGTAGGCGTAGCGGGTGAACTGTGCGTGTCCGGTCCGGGTCTGGCCCGTGGTTATCTGGATCGCCCAGAGCTGACGGCTGAGAAATTTATACCAAATCCGTTTGCAGCTGGTGAAGCCGGCTACGAACGAATGTACCGTACGGGTGACTTGGCCAGATGGATGCCAGACGGCAACATTGAATATTTGGGCCGGATCGACCATCAGGTGAAAATCCGGGGTTACCGGATCGAGCTGGGCGAAGTCGAGGCACAAATTTTGAAAGTGGAGGATGTACAAGAGGTCATCGTACTGGCCCAGGCGGACGAACAGGGGCAAAACCAATTGGTGGCGTACTATGTTGCTGAAAGGGAAGTGAGCGCTGGTGAGCTGCGCAGCTTACTGGGCGAGGAGCTTCCAAACTACATGGTGCCTTCGTATTTGGTACAGCTGGAGCAGATGCCGTTGACACCGAACGGTAAAATCGACCGCAAGGCACTGCCAACACCGGAAGGCAACCTGCAAAGCGGAGCTGATTATGTCGCACCGCGGACGTGGGTAGAAGTGAAGCTGGCGCAAATTTGGCAGGATGTGCTGGGTCTGGCGCAGGTCGGTGTGAAGGAAAACTTCTTCGAGATTGGCGGACACTCGCTGCGGGCGACGACGCTGGCCTCGAAAATTCACAAGGAGCTGAACAAGCCGCTTCCACTGCGCAGTATTTTTGAAGCGCCAACGATTGAACAACTGGCAACGGTCATGGAAGGTCTGGATCAAGTGGCGTATGCGTCCATTCCGGTAACGGAAGAACGCAGCTTCTACCCGCTTTCCTCGGCGCAAAAACGACTGTTTGTGCTGCATCAGTTCGACCCGAATGATGTGAACTACAACATGCCGTCAGTGCTGCAAGTGAGTGGTCCGCTGGACGTGAAGCGAGTGGAGGACGTGTTCCGTCAACTGGTCGCCCGCCATGCAACTTTGCGTACCCGCTTTGAGCTGGTGGACAGTGAGCCGGTGCAATGGATTGAGGACACCGTGCCGTTCGAGGTGGAGTATACAAAGGTACAGGTAGAGGGTGCGACTACGGATACAGATCAGGATACAACCACGGATACGGACACGATGGTCAGCCAGGAAGCACAAGAACGGGTGCGGCAGTTTGTACGTCCGTTCGATCTGAAAGCCGCTCCGCTGCTGCGGGTAGGCTTGGTAGATTTGGGCGTACAAGGAACCGAGCAGGAATCGCAGCATTTACTCATGCTCGATATGCACCACATCGTCTCGGATGGCGTGTCCATGGGAGTACTGACCGATGAATTTGTCCGCTTATACGACGGTGAAGAGCTTTCGCCATTGCGTATACAGTACAAGGATTATGCGGTATGGCAGCAAAGCGAAGCCCATCAGGAGTGGATGCAACGTCAGGAAGCGTACTGGCTCGACACCTTCCGGGGGGAACTGCCTGTACTGGATCTACCTACGGACTTTGCCCGTCCGGCGGTGCGAAGTACCGCAGGCGATACGGTGGTGTTCGGACTGGAACGTGAAGTCAGCGAGCGGCTGAAAGAACTGGCGGCGTACACAGGCTCCACGCTGTATATGGTGCTGCTGGCGGCGTACACCGCGCTCTTACACCAATACAGCGGGCAAGAGGACATCGTAGTCGGCACACCGATTGCCGGACGACCGCATGCCGATCTGGAGCCGATGATTGGGATGTTCGTCGGAACGCTGGCATTGCGAAACTATCCGACAGCGGAACATACCTTCCGCAGCTACGTGGAAGAAGTGAAAGTTTGTGCACTGCAAGCCTATGAACATCAGGACTACCCATTTGAGGAGCTGGTGGAAAAGCTAAATGTGAAGCGGGATATGAGCCACCATCCGCTGTTCGATACGATGTTTACCCTGCAAACCACTGAGGAAGGCGAACTGCAACTGGCAGATCTGAGCTTCCGTCCATACGGCTTGGAACAAACGCCAGCGAAGTTTGATTTGACGCTGGAAGCCAGAGAGGAAGAGGCGGGTATCCAGTTCGGATTGCAGTATGCAACTGCGTTGTACGAGCGTGAAACGGTAGAACGGATGACGCGTCACTTTGTTCGCTTGGCCAAAGCTGTGGCGGTGAACCCGGATGCGAAGCTGGGTGAGCTGGAGTTGATTACAACAGAAGAAACCGAGCAGATTCTGAAGGTATTCAATGATCCGAATGCGCATAGCGTGCTTGGAGCATTACAAGGCCATTCGCTCAGCGAACGCTTTGAAGAGCAAGCGAAGCGCAACCCTGAGCGGATAGCCGTTGTGTCTGGGGCCACCGCGCTGACCTACACTGAGCTAAATGAGCGTGCGAACCAATTGGCTCGTGTGTTACGAGCGGAAGGGGTCGAAGCAGATCAACCGGTTGGCGTATTGCTGGAACGTTCTGCGGATATTCTGGTGAGCATTCTGGGGGTACTGAAGGCCGGAGGCGCGTATGTGCCGATGGATACGATGTATCCACAGGAGCGCATCGACTACATGCTCCAAGACAGTGGGGCCAAGGTCGTGATTACAAGTAGAGTTGCCAACCTGTCGCTCAGCTTGCCATCCACAGTTCGAGCTGTAGTCTTGGATGACGAGGACGTTCAAGCTCAACTGGGAGCACAGGATGCGAGCAACCTGATCCCTGTCGCCGGCCCGCATAACCTGGCCTATATGATTTACACGTCAGGCACCACCGGTCAGCCGAAAGGGGTCATGATCGAGCAGGGCAGTGTTAGCAATCTGGTAGATGCTTTATGGAAACGAGTATACAGCCGTTACGAACAGCCGCTTCATGTCGCATGGCTGTCAGCATTTGTATTTGATGCTTCGGTGAAGCAAATCTTTGCCAGCTTGCTGTTAGGCCACACTCTGCATGTGGTGTCCCGTGACGTCAGCCTGAGCGGAGAGCATTTGATCGCCTACTACCGCACGCACCGGATTGATCTGTCGGACGGCACACCTGCGCATCTGCATATTTTGAACGAAAGCGTCAGTGTGACGGAAGCGCCGGAAGTGAAGCATTACCTGATTGGTGGCGAAGCATTATCCGTGCAGCTGGTACAAGTGTTCCTGCACAAGTGGTCCGGGTATCGTCCGGTGATTACGAACGTGTACGGTCCGACCGAAACGACGGTAGATGCGACCGCTTATACGATTGAAGATGTGGAGTCCCTGAACGCACTGCTGGAAAAAGGGGAGCATACGGTATCCATCGGAACGCCGATCGCGAACCAGTCGGTGTACATCTTGAACAGCCAGCAACAGCTGGTGCCGATCGGTATCGCAGGTGAGCTTTATATCGGGGGTGCAGGTGTCGGACGAGGATACCTGAACCTGCCGGAGCTGACGGCAGAGAAGTTCGTCCTGAATCCGTTCGCTGATGCGGCAGCAACCGATCCAGCGGACAGCACTCACGCAAACCGGATGTACCGCACGGGCGACTTGGCACGGTGGATGCCAGACGGCAGTATTGAGTATTTGGGCCGGATCGACCACCAGGTGAAAATCCGGGGTTACCGGATCGAGCTGGGTGAGGTGGAAGCGCAGCTGCTGACCGTGGATGGCATTCAGAAAGCCGTGGTCACAGCATGGGAAAACGAAGACGGACACAAGGACCTGTGTGCCTACATCATAGCTTCAGCGTCCCTGAGTTTGCCGGAGCTACGGAATGCGCTGCAGCCGAAGCTGCCCGATTACATGATCCCGACGTATGTGGTACAACTGGATCGTTTCCCGCTGACACCGAACGGGAAAATCGACCGCAAGGCACTGCCGGCGCCGGAAGCACGCCTCGAAGGAGGCCTGGAGTACGTTGCACCGCGGACGCCGCTGGAAGCCAAGCTAGCCCAAATCTGGCAGGATGTCTTGAAGCTGTCCAGCGTAGGAGTCACCGACTCATTCTTTGACGTGGGTGGGCACTCCCTGCGGGCAACGACGCTGGTGGCCAAAATCCATCAGGAACTGGACAGCCGGATTACGCTGCGTGAGGTGTTCCAACACTTTACGATTGAGCAGCAAGCCCAGCTCATCGCAACGCACGGCACAGACACCTATACGGTGATTCCTGCGGCGGCGCAACAGGCATACTACCCGGTTTCCTCGGCTCAAAAACGACTGTACATTTTGAGCCATCTGGAAGGTGGGGATCTCAGCTACAATATGCCGGGTGTATTAACCGTGGAGGGACCGCTTCAGGCCGATCGGCTGGAGGATGCGTTCCGTCAGTTAATAGCTCGCCATGAAACGCTGCGGACTTCCTTTGAAATGCTGGAAGGCGAGGTCGTACAGCGGGTGTACGATCAAGTGGAGTTTGCAGTAGAGCACCTGCAAGCCAGGGAGTCCGAAGCCGATGCCTATATCGAGTCCTTTGTACGCAGCTTTGACCTTCGCCAGGCACCACTGCTGCGTGTCCGTCTTATTCAAACCGGACCAGAGCGCCATCTCCTGATGTACGACATGCACCATATTATTTCAGACGGTGTATCGTCGAACAATATCGTGCAGGAGTTGGTACAACTGTACGAAGGACAGGCATTGGAGCCGCTGCAAATTCAGTACAAAGACTACGCCGTGTGGCAGCAGCAGGAGATGCAGCGTGAATCATACCAACGCCGGGAACACTTCTGGCTGGAGCATTTAGCTGGAGAGTTGCCGGTACTGAATTTGCCAATTGCTTATCCTAGACCTGCTGTTCGCAGCTTCGAAGGTGCGATGTATGAATTTACAGTGGACGCGAATGTATCCGAGCAACTGCACCGAATTGCGACACAAACCGGAAGTACACTGTACATGGTGCTGTTGAGCGCCTACACCGTTCTGCTGTCCAAATACAGCGGTCAGGACGATTTGATCATCGGTACGCCAGTAGCAGGCCGCTTGTTGCCTGAGCTGGAGCCACTGATCGGAATGTTCGTCAATACGCTAGCCATCCGGCATCAGCCGAAGGGCAACCAAACGTTCCACAGCTACTTGCAGGAAGCCAGAGATCGTACGCTGCAAGCCTTTGAGCATCAGGATTATCCACTGGAAGAGTTGGTGGAAAAGCTGGATGTAGCACGGGATGCAAGCCGTAACCCGTTGTTTGACACCATGTTTGTACTGCAAAATACAGAGTCGCAGGAAACGAAGCTAGAAACGCTGTCCTTCAGTCCATATGTTCAGGAGCACAGCATCTCCAAATTCGATTTGACCTTGTCTATGAGTGATGAAGACGGGGAAATCAAGGGTTCGTTTGAATATTGCACGAAGCTGTTTGGAGCCGACGCTATTGAGAGATTAACCAGAGATTTGATAGCGATCCTGTCCCAGATTGGAATCGATCCAGATTTGCTGTTAGGCGATATCCAGGTGAACTCGGACGAGCAGCCGGAAGGCTTCTCACCGGATTCCATCGACTTTGTTTTTTAAATCCGTTTTCTAAAATGCAATGAATTCACTTTGCGTGTGCAGAGGGCGGCGGCTTGTCCGACTGCCCTTGCCTGCAAAGTATTCTTTTTCTGACACAACGCTCATGTACGTAACAACGCACCATCCAACCGGGGAACAGGCCCCGAGAAGCAGGAGGGATGTCATTGAAAGCCTTATTTGAGAAGGAAAAAAATTACTGGAGTCATAAACTGGAATCTGAGGATCATACCATCTGCCTACCATACACTAACCATGTGTCCAGAAGTACAACTGTAACGAGTTTAAATTCCCATACGTACACGCTCACATTTCCAACTGAAATTTCCCAAAGAATATCATCTATAACAGGTGGCGCTCCATGGGCCGTGTTTATGGTCCTGCTTGCTGGAGTAGAGAGCTTATTGCATAAATACACAGCTGAGGAACGTGTGCTGCTGGGCATTCCGGTAGCCAAGTCTAGCAACGGTGCTACAAAGCCGATCAACCATCTACTTTTATTGAAAAATACGCTGGATTCCAGCACAACCTTCAAAGCCTTGCTGTCTCAAATCAAAACCTCTGTCGGCGAAGCTATTGAACATCAAAACATTCCTTTTTGGAACTATTCTGAATTACTTGACATTCAACGTAATGAGGATGGAAAGCCTCTTATTCACACCACAGTATCCTTGCGAAATATTCATATTTCTGATTTTTTGGATCACGTACAATCTGAACTAGATTTCCAGTTTCAATGGGAACATGAAGCGGTTTCCCTAAACGTAAAGTATAGTAGCGACCGTTATAGCGAGACGACGATTGAGCACTTTGTTGAGCAGCTTCTGCGGCTGTACACTATTGTTTTGCAGCAGCCAGAGTTGGCGATTTCCACAGCACAAGTGCTGTCAGAGCAAGAAATAGAGCAGCTGCTCCATACCTTCAACGATACAAATGTGGATTATCCACGTCATGCGTCTATTCATGAATTGTTCGAGAAACAGGCGAAGCAGACACCACAGCAGGTGGCGGTAGTGTGTGGGCAAGATAGCCTAACCTATGCAGAATTGAATGAAAAGGCCAACCGACTGGCTCATTCTTTACGTAAGCAGGGAATCCGCACCGAGCAGACGGTCGGCATTGTAGCTGAACGCTCGATTGAGATGATTGTCGGTATGCTCGGAATTCTCAAAGCAGGTGGAGCGTATGTACCCATTGATTCTGATTACCCGGATGAGCGTGTACGCTATTTGCTGAAGGATTCCGGTGCGGACATACTGCTCGTGCAGCGAATGGAACATCGGCCCACTGATTTTAAGGGAATGGTGCTTGACCTTAGCGATGCCGCAATTTATGGAACGGATGATGCTGATCGTTACGATCCCATTTTGTCGAATGAGCACGGGACGAATACTGATTCGGGATACGTGGACTGCCTAGATCCGTTCTACTCCATTTCCGCCAGTCCCGAACTTGCTTCTACGACAACCATACAACCAGAAATCATGCAACCAAAAGCTACGCAATCAGAACAAGCAGAACCAGAACAAATACAGCAGACTTATGCAGCTAAAGAACAACCACAGGCGAGCGCAGCTGGTCGCTTGGCCTATATTATGTACACCTCAGGGACTACAGGCCAGCCCAAAGGGGTTATGGTGGAGCACCGTAATGTCGTGCGTTTGGTGACAAACACAAACTATGCACGCTTGAATGCCGACACACGCATTTTGCAGACCGGGTCTGTTGTCTTTGACGCGTCCACCTTCGAAGTTTGGGGTGCGCTATTGAACGGTGGACAGCTGGTGCTGGTGAGTCAGGATGTTATTTTGGACGCGCCCAAGCTCAAGGAAGTTGTCCGCAATCACGGCATTACCACGATGTGGCTGACCGCACCACTCTTTAATCAGCTATCCCAGCAGGACTTGGAACTATTTGAGGGGATGCGGGAGCTATTGGTCGGTGGTGATGTGCTGTCCGTACCGCATATTAATCGGGTATTGGAGGCCCATCCGAATCTACATATTATTAACGGCTACGGTCCGACGGAAAATACGACTTTTTCTACCACACAAGCCATTACTGGCGTTCAATCGGGATCTGTGCCCATTGGTAGCCCGATCTATAACTCGACGGCATATGTCGTGGACGGTTCGATGCAGCTCCAGCCTGTTGGAGCGTGGGGGGAACTGATTGTCGGCGGTGACGGGGTGGCTCGCGGATACCGCAACCGCCCAGAACTGACGACCGAAAAGTTCATTGACAGCCCGTTCCGTGGTGGCGAACGCTGCTATCGAACAGGGGACCTGGTGCGTTGGAATGCGGACGGGACGCTGGAATATAAGGGACGGATCGACGCGCAGGTAAAAATCCGGGGCTACCGGATCGAGCTGGGCGAGGTGGAAGCACAGCTGTTGAAGCTGGAGGCAGTCCGAGAAGCTGTTGTAATTGCACATGAAGATGAACAGGGGCAAAAGCTGCTCTGCGCATATGTGGTCACCCATGCGGAAGTAGCGACAAGTGAGCTGCGTAGCGCTTTGAGTCAGGAGCTGCCGGGCTACATGGTACCGTCGTATTTTGTACAGCTAGAGCAATTGCCACTGACGCCCAACGGCAAGGTGGATCGCCGAGCGTTGCCACAGCCAGAGGGAGGTGTAGGCTCAGGCGCAGAATATGTACCTCCTCAAAATCAATTACAAGCACAACTGGCTAGCATCTGGAAAGATGTGCTTGAGCTTGAGCGCATTGGCATTAAGGATAACTTTTTTGAGGCAGGAGGACATTCCCTGCGGGCGACACATGTCATATCACTCATCTATAAAGAATTGCATAGAAATGTGCAGCTAAAGGATCTGTTCCAGCATCCGACCATTGAACAGCTGGCGCAAGTTATTGAAGCACTGGAGCAAACCACTTATGAATCCATCCCTGTTACGGAGAATAAGCCATTTTATGCGGTCTCTTCGGCTCAAAAACGGATGTATATCCTCAATCAGCTTGATGGAGCGGGAATTAGCTATAACATACCTGGTGTCCTGACTCTGACCGGTTCACTTAATCACAAGGCACTGGATAGCGCGTTCCGTCAGCTTATTGACCGTCATGAAACATTGCGCACAAGTTTTGAGACCATGAACGGTGAACCTGTCCAGCGAGTACATGACGAGGTTCCTTTTTGCATGGAATTGACTAATGCTCACGGAGCTACCCCAAAGGAAACGGATGAGCTGGTACGTAACTTTGTCCAACCATTCGATCTGGGGCAGGCTCCGTTATTCCGAGTTGGTTTGATTGAAACAGACCCAGAGCATCATATTTTGCTCATGGATATGCATCATATCATTTCGGACGGCACCTCTATAAATGTACTAATTCAGGACTTCATTCATTTATATGCAGGCGACACGCTGCCCTCGTTACGCATTCAGTATAAAGACTACGCCGCTTGGCAACAGAAGCAGCAGCAAAGTGAACGCTACCGGGAACAGGAAAACTACTGGCTCAATACCTTCGCAGGAGAGCTACCAGTGCTTGATCTACCGACTGATTATCCACGGCCAGCGGTGAGAAGCTTTGAAGGAGATGTGCTGGAATTTACGCTTGACCAACGACAAAGCGCAGGCTTAAAAAGCATTGCGGTGCAGACGGAATCGACATTATATATGGTGCTGTTGGCAGCCTATTCGGCTTTGCTTAGCCACTATAGCGGGCAGGAGGATATTATTGTCGGTTCGCCAATTGCAGGGCGGCCCCATGCGGATCTTGGCAGTCTGATCGGGATGTTCGTGAATACACTGGCAATCCGTAATTATCCAGAAGGCGGGAAAACGTTCCGCGATTATGTGTTGGAGGTCAAGGAAAACGCGTTAAAGGCTTTTGAACATCAGGATTATCCGTTTGAAGAGCTAGTGGAGAAGCTGGGCGTGGATCGAGATTTAAGCCGTAATCCGTTATTTGATACCATGTTTGCACTACAAAACATAGAGCAAAAAGAGCAGCAGCTGGCGGGGCTGCAATTGGCATCTTATCCAAGTGAGCAAACGACGGCCAAATTTGATTTGAGTCTGTTCGCAGTGGAGGATGGAGAACAAATTTCCTGTGCTCTTCAATACGGAACTCGGCTGTACAAACGAGAAACCATTGAACGACTGACTGAACATTTGCAGCAGCTTATCAATGCGGTTACTCAACAGCCGGATATCGCTCTTTCGGCTATAGAAATGGTTTCGGCCCAAGAAAAAGAGCTGCTTGTGCAGAGATTCAATGATACGGTAGCAGACTATCCGTATCCACGAGATCAAGCACTGCATGTGCTGTTCGAGGAACAGGTAGCACAATCACCTGATCGGCTGGCCATCACCTTTGCGGACATGCAGCTTACCTACCGTGAGCTGAATGAACGTGCCGACCGTCTGGCACGCATTCTCGCTTCCCATGGGATACGGCGCGGGTCCGAGCCAGAGACACAGCGAGTAGCAATTATGGCTGAACGCTCCATTGAAATGGTCGTCGGTATGCTGGCGATTTTGAAGGTCGGAGGGGCTTACGTTCCCATTGATCCTGATTATCCTGAAGAGCGTATCCGTTATTTACTGGAGGATTCCGGTGCGGGGCTGTTACTGTTACAACGACGTGAGCAGATGCCTTTTGAACCAGGCATTCCGGTCATCGATTTGAGTGATGAACAACGATGGAGTACCAAATCTGAATTTGACGCTCATACGGATGGAACACTTCCGATTACAACAGGGGGATCTTCCTCGGATCTTGCGTATGTGATCTACACCTCTGGTACGACAGGCAAGCCGAAGGGCGTGATGATTGAGCACCGTAATGTCGTGCGCCTAGTGAAAAACAAAAGCTATGCCACGCTTGATGAAAATACACGTATGCTGCAATTGGGCGCAGTTGTGTTCGATGCCTCCACATTTGAAATCTGGGGAACGCTGCTGAACGGGGGACAACTGTATGTGGTAAGTCATGACACTATTCTGGATGCCTCCAAGCTCAAACAGGCAATTGACAAGTATCGTGTTAACACGATGTTCATGACCACGGCTTTATTCAATCAATATTCGCAGCAAGAAATCGGAGTGTTTGCGTCCTTGAAGGAGTTGCTCGTGGGTGGTGATGTGTTGTCTGTACCGCACGTCAATCGTGTGTTGAAGGAGTACTCGCAGCTTCGCCTAGCCAATATTTATGGGCCGACTGAGAACACCACCTTTTCCACCATCTATGACATTACAGAACCGCAAACCCAGGCTATTCCCATTGGACGTCCAATTGATCACTCGACCGCTTATGTGGTCAATCGTTCGTTGAAGCTGCAACCTATCGGGGCCTGGGGGGAACTGATCGTCGGTGGTGATGGTGTTGGGCGTGGATATCTGAATCGGCCCGAGCTTACGGCGGAAAAATTTATTGAAAGTCCATTCCGGTCTGGAGAATATTGCTATCGTACAGGGGACTTAGTGCGTTGGCGTGCTGATGGTGTACTGGAGTACAAGGGAAGAATGGATGAACAGGTCAAAATTCGCGGCTACCGCATTGAACTGGGTGAAATTGAAACCCGTTTGTCCACGATTCCAGGTGTGAAGGAATCAGTTGTTACCGTGCGGCAGGACGATCACGGACAAAAACAGCTATGTGCCTATTTTGTAACAGATAGCGAACTGAGCGCCAGCGACTTACGTAACATTTTGTCGCAGGATCTGCCTGGCTATATGGTGCCGTCCTACTTTGTGCAGCTCTCCAGACTGCCTTTGACGCTGAATGGCAAAGTAGACCGCAGGGCACTGCCCGCACCTGAGCACAATCTCGATACAGGTATGGACTATGTGGCACCCGAGACGGATGTCCAACAGGCACTGGCTACAGCTTGGGGAGCCATTCTTGGTATCCCGAAAGTCGGAATACAGGATAACTTTTTCCATTTGGGTGGTGACTCCATCAAGGCCATTCAAGTATCGTCCCGCTTATTTCAGGCTGGATACAAGCTGGAAATGAAGGACTTGTTCAAATACCCGACAATTGCAGGACTAAGCACATATATTCAGCCTGTTAACCGAATAGCCGAGCAGGGCGAGGTTACAGGAAATGTAGTGCTTACACCGATTCAGCGCTGGTTTTTTGAACAGCCAACGGGAGAACCACACTATTTTAACCAATCTGTCATGCTCTATCGTCAGGAAGGCTATGACGAACAGGCACTACGGCGGGCGCTCCATCAGATTACATCGCACCATGATGCACTGCGTATGGTTTTTAGTTTGTCGGAGAACGGATGTACAGCATGGAACCGCAGTGTAGAGGAAGGCGAACCGTACCATCTAGAGTGCTTTGATTATAATGACAGCGATGTAAACCAGCAAGATTTGGCGAAGATAATTGAAGCGAAGTGCAATGAAATTCAATCTGGTATTTCTCTAAGTGAAGGTCCGCTGATGAGACTGGGGCTGTTCCGTTGCCCGGATGGAGATCATCTGCTGGTCGTGATTCATCATTTGGCGGTGGACGGGGTATCTTGGCGCATTTTATTCGAGGATTTGGCGACTGCCTATGATCAAGCTTCCAAGGGTGAACAGGTGATTCAGCTGCCTCATAAAACAGATTCGTTCCAAACATGGGCCGAGCAGCTGCACGCTTATGCCAACAGCCCAGCTATGGAACGTGAGCAAGCGTATTGGGGGAAACTTGCACAAGCGGAACGGACTCCTTTGCCGCAGGATTACGGGTATAATGAGCACGAAAAGCCATTGATTGGCGATAGTGAATCGGTTACTGCTTTGTGGACACACGCAGAGACAGAGCAGCTGCTCAAACAGGCCAATCGTGCCTACCGTACAGAAATTAATGACCTGTTGCTAACGGCGGTAGGAATGGCATTGCAAGCATGGAGTGGAAATGATCGGTTCCTGATTAATCTGGAGGGACATGGACGTGAAGCCATTTTACCAGAGGTGGACATTACCCGGACGATAGGGTGGTTTACAAGCCAATATCCTGTTTTGCTCGATATGCCTGAAGAACTGGCACTTTCGCAACGGATTAAGCGGGTGAAGGAAGGACTGCGCGGCATCCCGCAAAAAGGGATTGGCTACGGTGTACTGAAATACTTAGCCGATCATCAGACACAGGCACCGGAGGCATCTCCAGCCCTATTTACGACAGACCCCGAAATCAGCTTTAACTATTTGGGACAGTTCGATCAGGATATGAAAGGGAACGACTTGCAATCATCCTCATATGAGGGTGGGATGCCGCTGAGCCCGACCATGGCTCGAACGTATACGCTGGATTTTGGTGGCATCATTTCGGGAGGTCAACTGGGTCTGACGATTAGCTATAGCCGTACCAGCTATAGACCGGAGACGATCGAGCGATTGGCGAAATTACTGGAATCGAGCCTGCGCGAAATTTTGGTGCATTGCATCCATAAAGAACACCCGGAGCTTACCCCAAGTGATATTTCCTATAAAGGAATGAGTGTGGAGGGCTTGGACAGCCTCTTATCTGAAATGGGTGCTGCAGGTGAGATCGACAATGTATATGCACTGACCCCGATGCAGAAAGGGATGCTGTTTCACAGCCAGCTAGATAGTCAAGCAGCCGCGAATGACGCGTATTTTGAGCAGGTTTCTTATGATATGCGAGGTCAGATGGACATTCGGGCTTTTGCAGAAAGCCTGAATATTCTGGTTCGGCGACATGAGGCGCTGCGTACACATTTTTATTTTGGCAGAGATACGGAACCGTTGCAGGTGGTGTATCGAAATCAGGATTGCGGCTTTCAATATGAAGATTTACACCATCTGGAGAAGGATGAAATAGATACCCGGGTGAAAAATTTCAAGCTACAAGATAAAGCACGAGGCTTTGATCTGCGTAGGGATGTTCTGCTGCGTGTAGCGATTTTACGTACCGGAGAAGACAGCTATCATTTTGTATGGAGCTTCCATCATATCGTCATGGACGGCTGGTGTCTGTCCCTTATAAATAAAGAAGTGTTTGAAAGCTATGCAGCACTTCAGGAGGGCAGAGTACCAGAGCTAGCACCCGCAGTGCCGTACAGCCGCTTTATTGAATGGCTCGAAGCACAGGATCGCAAGGCGGCAACCGACTACTGGAGCAGCTATTTATCCGGATATGAGCAGCAAACAGCATTACCAGCTGTAAAATCCGGTCGCAAGAGTGGAGGCAACACGGCTAGTGATTGGGTGACGGTTTTGGAACGTGAGTTGACCCTCCGGGTGGAGGAGACGGCTAAGCGATATCAAGTGACCATGAATACGTTATTACAAACCGTCTGGGGGATTGTGCTGCAAAAATATAACAACCACAGTGACGTCGTATTTGGCAGTGTCGTCTCAGGCCGTCCATCGGATATTATCGGGGTAGAGGATATTATCGGCTTGTTCATTAATACCATTCCTGTTCGCATCCTTAGTGAGGCAGGGGAATCTTTTGCAGAAGTTATGAAGAAAACGCAGGAGCAGGCTCTGGCTTCTCATGCGTATGATACGTATCCACTGTTTGAGATTCAGGCATTGACCGATCAGAAACAGGATTTAATTAACCATATTATGGTATTTGAAAATTATCCGGTAGATGAGCAGGTCGAAGAACTGGGAAGTGACGGGCAGGAACTATTCCCGATTTCCAACGTGGTGGCTGCAGAGCAGACTAACTATGATCTGAGCTTAGTCGTTATGCCAGGAGAATGCATCAAGATTCGTTTTATGTATAATGCGTTAAGTTATGATCAAACAGGCATTAAGCGTCTGCATGGACATTTTGTGAATCTGTTGGAGCAAGTTTTGCTTAACCCGAATGTTTGCATAGAAGAGCTGGAACTGGTTACAGCGGCGGAAAAACAACAAATTACAGGAGAGTTTAATAACACTGCCTCTGCATATCCAAGCAATCACACGATCCAAAAATTGTTTGAGGAGCAGGCAGAGCGTACGCCGGATCATATTGCCGTCGCTTTGGGTCATCAATCATTGACCTACCGGGAGCTCAATGAGACAGCCAACCGATTAGCGCATACGCTGTGTGATGCAGGGGTGAAACCCGATGAACCTGTTGGCATTTTGACGGAGCGCTCGCTGGATATGATTACGGGAACACTCGCTATTTTGAAGGCTGGTGGCGCGTATGTGCCGGTAGATCCACAATATCCGGAGGACCGTATCCGTTATATGCTGGAGGACTCGGGAGCCAAACTGCTGCTGGCTCAACAAGATTTGCTGGATCGTTGCTATTTTGACGGACAGATTGTTAATCTGAATGAGGATACGTCCTACAGTGCAGATGCTTCCAATCTGGGTATAGATGGAGCGGGTAATCATGCTGCTTATGTTATTTATACCTCAGGCTCAACAGGTAAGCCTAAGGGTGTCGTTGTTGAGCATCAAAGTGTCGTGCGCCTTGTCCGCAATACCGATTATGTGCCATTTGATGAATCGACTCGAATGCTGCAGACTTGCGCGTTTGTATTTGATGTATCTACGTTTGAAATTTGGGGCGCGCTGCTGAACGGCGGTCAGCTTGTTCTTGTGCATAAGGATGATCTATTGGACGCGGCCAAGCTTAAAGAGACGATACGGGATCATAGCATCACCATGATGTGGCTGACCACACCGTTATTTAATCAGCTTTCACAGCAGGATAGTAAACTTTTCGGCGATGTGAAGTATTTGCTGGTTGGTGGTGATGTTTTGTCTGCACCCCATATTAACCGGGTTCTGCGTGATAATCCGGACATGAACATCATTAACGGCTATGGACCAACGGAAAATACAACCTTTTCGACGACGTATCACATTACGGAAGAACAGCTGGATTCTGTGCCGATCGGACGTCCCATCTGCAATTCGACGGCGTATGTTGTGGATTCGTCATTTAACCTGCAACCGGTCGGAGCCTGGGGTGAGCTGGTTGTCGGCGGAGACGGAGTTGCACGTGGTTATTTAAATCGTTCTGAGCTGACGGCTGAGAGATTTCTTGCTAACCCGTGGGTGGACGGAGATCGCCTGTACTGTACAGGAGATCTTGTTCGCTGGCGTGAAGACGGCATATTGGAATACGCCGGACGGATTGATCAACAGGTTAAAATTCGCGGTTACCGGATTGAGCTGGGCGAAGTGGAGGCGCGGCTGGCAAGTGTACCGTCCGTGCGGGATAGCGTCGTTATCGCTTTGCGGGATGGAACGGGTCAACAGCAATTATGTGCTTACTTCACTGCCGATGAACAGCTGACCGTCCGTGAGATTCGAGCTGCGATGTCGGCCAGTCTGCCGAGCTATATGATTCCATCCGCATTTGTACAACTGGATCGGCTTCCGCTGACGACAAACGGCAAAATCGATCGCAAAGCTTTACCTGTGCCGGACAAAGGGCTGCACACGGGTATAGAATATGTCGCCCCGCGAACCGATGTGGAGCAGTTGCTGGCATCCATTTGGCAGGAAGTGCTTGAAATTCCACAAGTGGGTATCCATGATGACTTTTTCACGTTGGGTGGACATTCCTTGAAAGTACTGGAGCTTATACGCAAAGTTCACCTTGCCACAGACATTGAGCTCCCCATCCGTAGTGTTATGGACTTCCCGACTATAGAAGAGCAGGCGCTCACATTATTGAAAGCGGATCTGGAATACAAGGCCGATAGTCCAATCATACGGTTGAATGAACACGGTCCGATCTCCATCTTCTGCTTTCCTCCTATGCTTGGATACGGGCTGTCGTTCGCGGAGCTGGCCAAACAACTGGATCAGGACGCAGTCGTGTATGGATTGGAGTTCGTGGATGATGCTGCCGATGAGCAGGCCATGCTGGCACGTTACGTTGATTTGATCGTCAGCACGCAAGCGCAAGGTCCGTATGTACTGCTTGGTTATTCCATAGGTGGTAATCTGGCGCATAAGGTTGCTGACACACTGGAACGTCAAGGTCATACCGTATCAGATATTTTTATGCTCGATTCGGTCAAAAGGGCGGAAGCCCTGCCCTTCACAGCTGAAGAAACAGAGCATGAAATTCATGACATGCTGGAACAGGTTCCCGACTCCTACCGTGAGCTGTTGAATGAAACGTACCAACGTAAAATGATCGCTTACGCGGTGTATGGCAACCAGCTTGTGAATACAGAGAGCGTTCAGGCGAATATTCACGGCTTTGTCGCCGTTGGATCGGAAACGGTGAGGGGTACAGGAGATAATCGACTTTTATGGAAAGACGCTACACAAGGTAGCTATGAAGAGCATAGCTTGATTGGTAATCATTATGAACTACTGGAACCCGGATTTATCGAGAAAAATGTAAACAGTATCCGTGCCGCAATACAAAAGATAACTCGGAACACGGACAAAGACATGACACAAGATTTAGCACATCATAAATCTTGAAAATCTACGGTTGATGATTTTAAGAACTGAATCACTAATTTTTTAATCTGTAACACATGAATCCTGATCGACAGGTAAGATGCCGTCTGCTTACACGACTCGATCAGGATTCGCTTTATTATGTGCACTCCCGCGATGGGAAGTGCGATGATTCCATAGCGCCATGCTGATGGCTTCCATACGGAGTATAAATATCTGCTCGCTATGCAATCACCGCACGGTTCAAATCATTAAATCAACTCCATACGTAAGGATGGTACTTCAATATGAAGAATAAAGGCATTTGCTACCTATCCGCATTTTTAGCAGCGTTGTTTCTCTGGAACCTGCTCATTGCTCCGGCATGGGCAATAGACAGCATAACACCTAATTCATTGGAAAAAAAAGTGGACGATATCATGGTTACAAAATTGGAAAAATTGCATATTCCGGGGGCTGCGGTCGTCGTGACTCAGGGAACCCAAATTCTTTTTAGTAAAGGCTACGGATATGCAGATCTGGAGCGGAAAATGGCATTCGATCCAGCAAAGACCATTGTTCGTGTCGGCTCTCTAACCAAATCATTTAGTGCAAGCGCCACGATGCAGCTGGTTGAGCAAAACAAGCTTGATTTGAATGAAGACGTGAATAACTATCTCCACAGCTATAAAGCTACGCAATACCAGAATCAGCCTTTCAATTTGCATCAGCTTTTGACACATACCTCAGGATTGGATGAAGCGCTGTACGACATTAACAGCTCGACTCGGGCAGGCGTTTTACCCACAGAACAGTATCTCAGCACGTATTTTCAAAATCAGCCACCTATCCGCAAACCTGGAATTCAGTATGAATACAGTAATGTCGCCTTCGGTCTGATCGGTAATATCGTGGAGCAAGTAAGCGGTCAGGGACTGAATGATTACCTTCGTACACATCTGTTCCAGCCGATGAATATGCCCAGCGCGACACTGGAATTGCCGTTAAATCATCCTGCACAGGCCCAGTCGTATCAGTGGAAGGATGGAGCGTATTTGAAACAGCCTTTGTCGTATATCAATCTGCCCGGAGCAGGAGCGTTGAACGTCACACCCAACGAGTTTTCCCATTACTTGATCACTCATTTAAACCAAGGCAAGTATGAGGGCAAAGTGGTGCTCCAGCCACATACGGTAAAAGTGATGCATGCGCAGCAATTTGCAGTCGATGCACGCCTGGATGGCGTGGGCTACGGATTTTTTCGTGGTCATTTGGAGACAGGAGTACCTATGCTGTGGGCTACCGGGGAAATTGATGATTTTATTTCCGAAATGGTACTGATTCCGTCACAAAAGATCGGTATTTTTGTGATCATTAATTCAGCTGACACGGACACTCTGCTTCATGGAAAAGTCATCGATGCGATAGCCCAAATGCTGCCCGCAAATCCGCAGGCCGCTTCTCAGTCACTGGCTCGTTCTACCACGCAAGTGAAGCTTTCGCCAGAGATTGAGGGCGTATATCAGGTGGATTCTAATCCTGTTCATGGGTGGGGAAAATGGATTCGAATACTGGGAAACATTACATACACCGTGCGAATTCAAGATGATCATACGTTAATTGTTAAAGGAAAATACCCAAATGAGAATGAAGCAACAGACAAAGTTTTTCAAGCAGCAGGCGATGGATTGTTTGTGGAAAAGGAGGGCCAGCTTAAAATTTTGCTGTATCAGGAAAACGGTACGTGGATGATGGTTGCCCCGGATAGTAAAACCATGAAGCAAACGACACTTTGGCACCGCACCTGGACTCTGCTTGTCAGCTATGCAGCCGCCTCCTTATTTTTCATCACAACCTTGCTGATTTGGATCGTAAGATATGTGATCAAAGCTATCCGTAAAACGAATAATCACATTTCGTCCAACCTTGCATTCATTGCGTCACTAAACACGATTTTTCTCGGAGTGCAGGTCGTCTATGGTAACAATCAGATCGTGTATGGCTATTCCGCGTGGTATATCTGGGGAATTTGCACACTGCCACTCATTTCAGCACTCATTGCCGTGTGGGTATTGATCGTGAATGGCGCAAAGCTGATTACAGGGGAAAGAAGAACCCGGGCTGCCGGGAAAATCCTATTTGCGGTGCTCACATTGCTGCATACAGTGTATCTCTTTTATTGGAATTTCCTTCCTATCCATTATTCCTAAAGATTTACAAAACAATGCATATTCGAACATAAATGAATGCTAAAATTTGTATCTGATGCCCCCCAGAAGGGCTTTAAACCAACAAACAGGAGGGAAAGAATGGGAATCTTTCGTCGTTTTACATCCCGTAGCTTCAAATATGCAACTGCTATGGTTTTCACTTTATCGTTGTATGCTGGTGTTGCGGGCAGCATGCAACCGGTACGGGCAGAAGGTCCGGCGGACCCAGCCCCCTTCATTGCAGCGAAAGTGGTCAATGAGAACGCTGGTAAAAAAGTGCTGTTTGATAATACTCATGGACAGACAGCTGGCGCAGCAGATTGGGTGATTGATGGTGGATTTTCAGACTTCGGCCAAGCCCTCGCGAGCAATGGCTATGATGTACACGAGCTTCGCCAATCTACGCCCATTACTTACAATGATCTAAAGAATTATGATGTATTTGTTACAGCAGAGCCGAATATTCCTTTTAAACAGAGCGAACAGGCTGCAATGGAGCAGTATGTAAAAGCAGGCAATAGTATTTTTTTCATTGGAGATCATTATAACGCGGACCGCAACAAGAATCGCTGGGACGGATCGGAGAGCATTAATGGCTATCGTCGTGGTGCATGGGAAGACCCTGCGAAGGGAATGAGTGCGGAAGAAAAAAGCTCGGTAGCAATGCAGGGCGTAGTCAGCTCAGATTGGCTGGGCAGCCAGTTTGGTGTGCGCTTTCGCTACAATGCATTAGGCGATATCACGGCCAATCAGATTGTCGAGCCAGCACAGGCGTTCGGCATTACAGCTGGAGTGAGTAATGTGGCAATGCATGCAGGATCAACACTCGCAATTATCGACCCAGCGAAAGCCAAGGGAATCGTATATCTTCCTAAAACCAATCAGGCTTGGGGCAACGCGGTAGATCAGGGCGTGTATAACGGAGGCGGCATTCCGGAAGGACCTTATGCAGCTGTATCGAAAGTAGGACTAGGCAAAGCTGCTTTCATTGGGGACTCGTCTCCTGTCGAAGATGCAACGCCAAAATATTTGCGCGAAGAGACAGGAACCAAGAAGACAACGTATGACGGCTTTAAGGAGCAGGATGACGCCGAGTTACTGGTCAATATCGTAGACTGGTTGTCCAAGAAGGAGGAGTATACCAGCCTGACGGAAGTGAAAAGCTTACAGCTGGACCAGCCGACGGCATTACTGCCTTTTGAAGAGCCACAGGCTTCCACGGAACCACAAGCCGAGCCTTGGTCCGCTCCCGCAGCTGGCTACAAATGGTGGGATCAGCGAACCTTCAAAGCAGGGTCCTATGGCGGATCTACAGCCAGTGCGCAACCAGTGTACAGCATCGTTCGTCAAGAGCAGCTGCCCAATGCACAGCCTTTTCAAATTCGGATTACTGCCGACCAACTGGCTCCCAATAGTACGATTAGCGGATTCAGCACAGGTATTTATGTAGAGGGCGGCAATCAAGTAGCCCAGATTCAAAATCCGGATGGAAGCTGGCCAACCTCTTACGGCTATAGCGGAACATTTAGTCTGGAGTCCAACGGCAAAGGGCATGCCTATAAGGACTTGACGGTGCGAATCAAGCCGGGAACCAGTGGTTCAGCTAATCTTAGACTGAGGCAAAACGGCAGCAATCTGCTGACTCAATCCGTCGTGTTGGCTGATGTCCCGGCCCAGCCGTTGCCTGAGGAAGGCAATACGGTTCCAGCTCGTATCAGTGTCGCAGAAGCACGGAGTCTCCCGGCTGGTAAAGTCGTGACCTTAGAGGGTGTTGTGACGACAGAACCAGGTGTATTCGGTGGTCAAGCCTTTTACATGCAGGATGAAAGTGGCGGTATTTATGTATATCAGAACCAAAGCGGCTTTCACCAAGGGGATCGAGTAAAGCTTACAGCAAGCTTGGCACTGTTTAATAGTGAGCTAGAGTTAACCGATCCAGTGGCAATTGAAAAAACGGGAGAAGGACAACTTCCAGAAGCTGTACAAGTCACCCAACTCAGTGATGCGAGCCAAGGACAGTTGGTTGAGCTTCCTACGGCAATGATTCGTAATGTGATAGACGCGACTCCCGTAGGTTCGTTTGAATTTGATGCAGTATCAGGTGAAGTAAGTCACCATGTGCGTGTCGATGCACGTACAGGCTTAACACGGACAACTTTTCCATATCAAGAAGGACAGCACGTGAAGCTAAAAGGAATTTCGGCGATTTTCAAAGGGAATTATCAGTTGAAACCGCGTGGACTGGATGATTTTTCAGCTCAGGCAGGTGCAGAGTTGCAAGAAGTAGAGCTTTCACTGGATCAAACGACCCTCAACATTGGGGATACGGCAGTGACACATCTCAAGGGTACGCTGACAGATGGCAGCGAAGCAGATTTAAACCGCGCTTCTGTTCAGTATGTCAGCAGTCATGAATCCGTTTCGCTGGATACGTATGGAGAACTTAAGGCCCTAAAAGAGGGGAGCGCGGAGATTACAGCCAGCGTTACCTTGGATGGTAAAACGGTCGTATCCAATCCTGTAACTGTTAGAGTCGAAAAGACTGGTGTAGGTGAAGTGCCGAGTAAACCTGTGCTGTCGCATGATAACGGGCAGGACACTGGGCTGAAGGATGGCAATTACAACATCACTATGGATCTGTGGTGGGGTACGAATGGTGATGAACTCAAGTTGTACGAAAATGACAAGCTGATTGGCACTCAATCGTTGCAAGCGGCTTCTCCTGGAGCACAGCATGCAGTCATTCCTGTTACAGGTAAGACCAACGGTACCTACACGTATACTGCAGAACTGATCAACGCTTCTGGTAAAACGACCAGCGACCCGTTAACTGTCGAAGTGACCGATGCTTCTCCTGGCATTCCAGTGCTGTCTCATGACAATTGGGATGGTGATGGTGCCTATACTCTCGCTATGAACATGTGGTGGGGCACAAATGCGACGAAATACAACTTGTATGAAAACGGAAAGCTGATCGACGCGCAGGATCTGCTGAGCCAAAGTCCGCAGGCCCAAAGTGCAGTGACCAGCATCCAAAATCAAAAGCCGGGTACATATGAGTACCGGGCCGAGTTAGTCAATGCTTCAGGAGAAGTTTCTAGTCAAACGATAAGTGTAGAAGTAAAGGGCCATGAAGTAGAAATGATGGGCCGTTAAAAAGTAAGAGCATCTATTGACCTCGTGAGAGTCTATAGATGCTTTTTTATTTTTTACGAAGCGGGAATTATCATTTTAGGATTGGGTTGGCGAAGCGGAAAGTCCCTCTATATCTGAGGAGCCATAGAAGAACATGGCAACTAGAATCACAATAATGACAACCTCTGCAAAATATTCTCCATCAAACTCACTCACCACATAAGTCTCCTTTCGCCACTTGTTAATTATTTATTTTCTGTGAAAAGGCTTGTATCACCTGGTCCAGTGTCATATTCCCGTTATCATTTAAAAATTTCACCATATTATCGACATTGGATGGAGTGGATGCTAGTGTTTTGTATTTTCCTGTGAGTCCTAAAAACAATGTTGCTTGTCTGTATAAAGTCACCGAATCGACGTTTAGTTTTCCTGTTAGTAGGAGGGCTGCCACAAGGACCTCCACATTTTTTCCTTGAAGCGCGGAAAAGATAGCCGAATTACTGTTTAATCCATTTTTCTTTTGACCGTTAGGTGGGGATTTGGATTTACGATTCCCGTTTCCATTGCCATTCCCATTGCCGTTCTTTCCTAAGGAAGCCATTGAATCTTCCTCCCGCCATATACTGTTCTTGCCTGGTTTTTATGAAAATTCGGGACAAGGACAGCGGCACTACAGTGCTCATCAAAATACGTTATGATCATACGATATGCGAATAAGAGAGCATTGGTTACTATAAGAATCACCCTGGCTGAAGGCAGTTGGCTACTGTTATCCAGTAATTTATTTCGCATGTTGGTCCGATTTAGAGTAAACTACAATAAAGCAAGCCAAATGATCAATTGCATAAATCCCAGAGCGTTTTCAATCAGCAATGTTTAGACTAAAACGGTTTAGTTCGTTTATTGTATTTTGAGCGTTGAATTGGAATTAAGCAAAATGCTGAAATAGGAGTTGTAGATAAAATATGTCGAATGAAGAAGTATTGTTAACTAAAGAGGGATTGGCCAAGCTGGAGGATGAGCTAAAGGAACTGAAGACCGTAAAACGCAAGGAGCTAGCCGAACGCCTTAAGTTGGCTATCAGCTACGGCGATTTGAAAGAAAATAGTGAGTATCACTCAGCCAAGGACGACCAAGCGTTTATGGAAACCCGCATTCTCATATTGGAGAAGATGCTGACCAAAGCCCGGGTCGTGGATGAGAGTAATTTAGACCTTAGAACCGTTAGTATTGGATCGACTGTCATTTTGAATGACATCGAATTTTCAGAAAAGATGGAATACAAAATTGTAAGTCCTGCTGAGGCGGATGTTCTTGATAACAAAATTTCCTATGAGAGTCCTTTAGGCAAGGCACTTTTGGGAAAAGAAGTGGGCAGTATCATTCATGTGGATGCACCCATGGCTGTAATTAAATATGAGCTGCTTGAAATTAAGCTCACATAGTTCATTCCCGATTCCCTTATATGAGGGGGCCGGGATTTTTTTATTTCTCGCTGCTTACATACCGTCCATGTGGAGCACAGTTGCACTCCACATACACTGGACAGGATTTTCTTTACTCCGCTAAGCGCACTAAGTTAGTCCGTCATTAGGAAGCCTGCTTGCTCCAATGCAGCGCAGGCATCATTAATTTTATCTTCATCCGAGGCATTCAAGGTGTGCAGGTGGATGCCTCCCGTCAGCTGGGACAAATAAGTGGCCTGGGTGGAGCTGATTTTACGGATAAAATCGTCCACTTCCTTGCGAGTTCCAACCCGTATCGGAGCAGTCAGATCCCCGTATACCGGATGCTCAACAATAACATCCTGCACACTTACACCGTAGTCCACAATCAGCTTTAGTTCCTCTTCTGTCTGTTCAGGTCGATGTTTACACACAATAATACGTGAGGCTAAGGGAGTTGCCTGACCCGCAGGCTCCATATAAATGTATCCTTGACTCGTTGCAAGGATAGGCTCTTGGCTTGCTTTTAACAGGGAAATATCCTGTACAATTACTTGTCGTGAGACGGAGGATCTGCGCGCCAGTTCGCTCCCGGTCAGTGGTGATTCGCTCTTGAGCCACAATAGTAGCTGTTCGCGGCGATCCGTACCTGACCGTTTTAAAGATTCAGTCAACGGGATAAGCTCCTTTCTTTTCGATGCGTCAGGTCTGTCAAAATATCTACCAATACATTCAATTCCTCGATGGTGGTCGTTCTTCCGAAAGAAATACGGATAAATTGTAACGCTTCACGGCCGGATGCTCCAAGCGCCTGTAAGGCAGGCGAAGGATCGTGGTGTCCGGCAGCACATGCGCTTCCAGTGGATATACAGACACCTCTGCGATTACATTCCAGCATAACATATTGTCCCTCGTAACCGTAAAAAAAACAGCCTACTATATGATGAAGCGCTGCTTTATTCTCGCTTTCCTGTACCACCCAACGTAACGGAATGGATCTTTCCTGAATTTTCGTAATAAAGTGTCTTCTCAGGGTAGCATATCGCTCCTGATGCGACTCCATCTGTTCGGTCATCATTTCTGCCGCCGCGACAAAGGCTGCAATCCCGGGAACATTAACCGTTCCAGGACGAAATCCGTTTTCATGTAGTGTATCAGGGTACACGGGACGCCATGGGGTTCCGGGTTTGAGATATGCAGCACCGACGCCTTTGGGGCCATACACTTTATGGCTCGATACAGAGAGTGCATCTACTCCCATGGCTTCTACATCTACGAGAATATTCCCAAATGTCTGTACCGCATCACTGTGCAGCAAAATACCCCGTTCGCGTAGCAGGGGAGATAAGGCAGCAAGGTCCTGAACTAGTCCCGTTTCCGAATTGGCGTGTTGTACGGAGACAAGTCCGGTGTTTTCTCTCAGGTGAGGTAAAAGAGCTTCGCGAGACATTCGTCCTTCCCGATCCGGTTGCACAATGGTCAGTTCATAGCCCTGACGTTCCAGCAAAGTAGCAAGATTGTACATCGAGTGATGCTCCAAAGCGCTCATGATCCAATGCTTTTTATGCTGCGGCAACCCGTTCAGGATCGATTGCACAATCAACATATTGGATTCTGTTCCCCCTGTTGTAAAATAGATGCCTTCCTTTTGCCCGCCAATCATATTTGCTATTCGTTGCCTGCTGTAATCCAGCGTGTAGGCTGCTTGACCGCCCGCATCATGAAGGCTGCTGGCATTTCCGAACATTTCCTTATTTAATACGTTATACATATTTAAAGCTTCACCACACATGGGTGTAGAAGCGGCATAGTCGAGATAAATCACACCAAATCCTCCCAGCTTAAAAATAATTCCATTCAAAAACTCTTGAGATTATTGTAGGCATGTGTAAATATAAGTGTCAAGACACTTGTAAATATGGATGTACACAAAGCGGTTATCTGTTCGCTGAGAGCGGAACGATCAGCCGCATCGATATGGAGGGATTCTAATGTCTATGCTTGACGTTTTACAAGGAAATCGAGGGCTTATGCCAGAGCATTATAAGACACTGACGGTTGCTGAAATGGAGCAGCGAGTGGCCGAACTGAAACAAAAATGGGGACCCAAGCTGCTTATACCGGGCCACCACTATCAGAAGGACGAGGTTATTCAGTTTGCTGATATAACAGGAGATTCTCTACAGCTTGCTCAAATGGCTGCACAAAATCAGGAAGCGGAGTTCATTGTATTTTGTGGGGTCCATTTTATGGCGGAGACAGCGGATATGCTAACTACCGATCGACAGACTGTTGTCCTGCCGGATATGCGTGCAGGTTGCTCGATGGCAGATATGGCGAATGTGGAACAGACAGAACGAGCATGGAAGCATTTACAGGAGTTGGTAGGAGATACGATCATTCCGTTAACGTATGTAAATTCCACAGCAGAGATCAAAGCCTTTGTAGGACGGCATGGTGGGGCTACCGTGACTTCTTCGAATGCTAAGCAAGTGCTGGAGTGGGCGCTGAAGCAAAAGGAACGTATTTTGTTTTTGCCGGATCAGCATTTAGGTCGCAATACAGCTTACGATCTTGGAATTCCGCTAAATGAAATGGCCGTGTGGAATCCGCTGGCAGATCAGCTTGAGACTGAACAGGACCCAGCAACCGTAAAAATTATTTTATGGAAAGGGCATTGCTCTGTTCATGAAAAGTTTACAGTAGATCATATTCGCAACGTTCGCGAGCGTGATAAGAACGTCCGGGTCATCGTTCACCCCGAATGCTCTTATGAAGTCGTACAGCTCGCAGATTGCGCGGGCTCCACAAAATTCATCATCGATACCATCCGTGCGGCAGAGCCAGGGACCCAATGGGCTGTTGGCACAGAAATGAATCTCGTGCAACGAATCAAGCAGCAGTACCCTAAACAGCACATTGAATCGCTCAATCCAGATATGTGTCCCTGCCTGACCATGAACCGGATCGATCTTCCCCATTTGCTGTGGGCAATGGAACAGTTTGACCGGGGTGAGCCTGTGGGTGTGATTCGTGTGGATGCTCAGATAAGACAGGATGCTGTACTAGCATTGAATCGTATGCTTGCTATCCGTTAAGTTTTTACCGTAATATAGAGCGTCCTTCCACCGGATTTGAGCATTAGACCGAAGGAGCAGAAATAATTATTTCAGTTGCTTGTGATCCAACCCGTATCTCTAATTAAAGATTAGTCGCTTGTCCGGTTTCGTGCTATAATTGTAGCAACAAACCGAAGGAGGTGAATCCCTTGTTTGAGCTTCAAGACCTACTCCCTTATTTATTTACAATCGGCTTGCTGTGCACAGTGACTTATACGTATCTCGCTCATTTGCACGGCAATGTACCCGAATGCTGGGTCGAAGGTGGGCCCGTGAGGTCTCATGCCTCTCCGCAGATGCCGATGTCTGCCCGTGGACAGGACATGCCTGTCCGGCTAGCCCGACATATCCGGCGTAAAGAAGCGCCGGATGAAGATGCATCCGATTGTTCTCCCTCGTTGAACGATGGCACAGCCAATCAACGAGGAGGAACATATGAAACGATTCAAGGGATTCACCTTTTGGGGTAAAAAAGAACGGATATTTGGATTAATGGTAGCGTTGGCGGTGGTCATGCTACTGTCTGGTTGTGGTGCGAATGCTGCGGAGATAAATGCACAGACACCCGGATTTTTTAATCATTACGTGGTGTTCCCGCTTTCTTGGCTTATTCAGCAATTGGCGCAATGGTTTGGTGGAAGCTTTGGGCTGGCGATTATGACATTGACATTCATTGTCCGTCTGGCCTTACTGCCTCTTATGATGCGTCAAACGCGTGCCCAGCAGGGTATGAAGCGCAAGATGAGCGCTATGCAGCCCGACTTGGACCGAATTAAGAAGAAGTATGAAAACAAGAAAGATACCACCAGCCAGCAGAGTATGCAGCAGGAAATGATGTCGCTTTACAAAGAACATCAATTCAATCCGCTTAATATCGGTTGTCTGCCTATTCTCATTCAGTTCCCGATCTTGAGCGGTATGTATACAGCAATCCGCTTAACCCCGGAGCTCGCATCTCACTCTTTCCTATGGTTCCGGCTCGGACAGCCGGACTGGATTTTGTCAATCGTCGTCGCAATTGTATACTTGGCACAGGCCAAGCTTTCTCAGTTTCAGATGACGCCTGACCAGCGCAAGCAATTTGCGATCATGGGCTATCTTTCACCGATTATGATGGCGGTCTTTTCCTTCAATGCTCCTGCTGCCATGCCATTATATTGGACAGTAAGCGGCACCTTCTTGCTGCTTCAGTCGCTGTGGTTCCGCAGACGCTATCCAATAGAGGAAGCAGAGAGTAAGGTTAAACTTGGAGAAGTCACACCAACCTAATTAGTAGATGATGCTTGTTTAACTTGGGAATTACGTTTGTAGTATGCCACGTGTAATCATAGGATGTCATTCGAGCCGTTTATAAGGCTTGAATGGCGTCCTTTTTTGTTGCTGCTTTTTTCGCTACATTCCGCTTGCGATTTTGTAGTCAATATGAAATTCTTATATAATAAAATGATTCTGATAGTGATATTTTTTGAAAACGGGTTTCATCATTTGGAGGAGCAACTAATTGTTTTAATGAAATGATAAGGGAAAAGTGGACAAAGTAAGACCTATTGTAAGCTAATGCTGCACTTTATTTTATCACGCAATGAAATTATGGAGGAACTATAGAAAATGAAGCAAACAGCAACAAAGCTGCCCATTTCCTTGGCTCTGCTCACATGTATAGTATGTGCATTGGGTTTTGGCTTAATCGCATTATGGGTGAGTGACCATCAAGTTCGGCATTTTGACCATGAAATTATTTCGGTTATTGGACAACTGGAGTCGCCCGCCATGACCCGTGTAATGAAATTTTTCACCATGATCGGCAGCGGGATTCCAGTTGTGATCATCATTTTAACGACCATGTTCGTGCTCTATAGAGTATTGGGACACCGCAGAGAACTGCTTTTTTTGGCGGCTGGTGTATTGGGATCGGTAATGCTGAATACGATACTGAAAGTGCTTTTTCAGCGTGCGAGACCGGAGATTAACCGTATTATTGAAGAGAATGGATACAGCTTTCCAAGCGGACATTCCATGACAGCTTTCAGCATGTACGCGGCGCTGACATTTTTAGTGTGGAAGCATGTTCCTTCTAGGCTGGGGCGTATCCTTCTCATTGTGCTCAGCAGCCTGCTGATTGTAGCAATCGGGACGAGCCGCATTTATTTGGGTGTACATTATCCTAGCGACGTTGTGGGTGGCTATTTTATGAGTGGCTGCTGGATGGCAGCTTGTATTTGGTTTTATCAACGGTACGAAGAACGACGAATGCTGTTACTTCGCTCCAAATCGACAGCATAACGGGTTGCATAAATAATGAAGTTTCTAAAAAAAGCAGACGCTTTAGCGTCTGCTTTTCATTTGGACAGAGGAAGTGTGTTCAGTCATCTTGGTTCTGGCCTGTTCACCAGGCTTGAGCCCCAGCTTCTGCTCCCATTTTTCATAAAATATAATAGCCGCCTGCATGAAGATGCCAGGAAGCTTCCGGCTTCGAATGAATTGATGAACGCCGACGGCACAACCTGCACCAATAAGCGCACCTGCCAAAATATCCGAGGGATAATGCACTCCGGTCCACACGCGGGATACTGCGATGAGTACAGCCAAGATAACCCAGAGGACACGAAATTTTTGATGATGAAGCCATAAAATAGCAGCCAGTGCAAAAGCTCCAAGTGCATGGTTACTCGGGAATGAAGCATTAGGATCATGATGAATAAGCTGAATGACTGAATGTCCGACAAAAGGCCGATCTCTGTAAAACAAATGTCCAAGGCCCCAACTCATTACAAAGCCGATACAAACCGTTATGACGGCTTCTAAAACCATCATCCGATGCGGCATTTTAAAAGTGAACCAGTAAATTAGCAAAGCCACTCCGAATAAATACGGTACATATTGCGCCAAGAAAAGCATGGTTCCATTCAAAAAGGCGAGGGAATTAGCCAGTTCATTGATCCAGTGAAATAAAGCATAGTCTACATTAATTAACATGAATAAATTACTCCTTAACATCAAAAAATTGAATAACAAAGTTATATTATAGAGCGACTACACGGATAAAAGCTTAAAATCAAATAAAAAATGAATGTCATTTCCATTACTCATTTGTTTTTTCTATAGAAAATAGGTGGTTTTGCGATGGAAAAGTCGGTGCTGGTTATTGATGATGAAGAGAAGATATCCAGATTGCTTCAGTTGGAGTTGTCCCATGAAGGATATGCAGTTGAAATCGCACAGACAGGCAGAGAAGGATTGGAAAAAGCCCTAGCTGGTAAATGGGATATCATCATTCTGGATGTCATGCTGCCGGAGATGAACGGGGTCGAGGTGCTAAAGCAGATTCGAAAAGTGGACAATCATACACCAGTTATTATGGTCACTGCACGTAACACGACTCCTGATAAGGTTTCAGGTCTGGATGAAGGTGCCAATGATTACATTACGAAGCCTTTTGAGATCGAGGAGTTATTAGCGCGGATGCGGGCCAGTATGAGGTATCAAATGGAGCCAACAGCTACTGCTTTACAAGAAGAGGACAAGCCACCGTCCAGGCTCCAAGTGGATAGCTTGGTGTTGGAACGCAAGACTAGGTCAGTGGTGCGGGAAGGAAACCGAATCGAATTGACTCCCAAAGAATATGATCTGCTTCTCTATCTGATGGAACACAAAAATCAGGTATTGCAGCGGGATCAAATGATTCAGAACGTGTGGGGGTTTGATTTTGTTGGTGATACGAATGTCGTAGATGTGTATATCCGGTATGTTCGCAAAAAAATTGATCATGGATACAAAAAGAAATTAATTAAAACCGTACGTGGTGTGGGGTACTGCATCAGGGAGGAAGAACATTGAAGCTGCGGACCAAAATCACCCTGCTCAGTTCTATTTTAGTGATGATAATACTCCTGTTTGTGGATGTCACGGTTCATTTGTTGTTCGTCAAAATCGCTACGCGAAATGAAAGAGAAGTGCTGCAAAATAAGTGGACTGAAATCATTGCCGAAACCGGACATACCATGATTCTGAAGAATGCATGGAGTCCAAAATTGAAAGATGAGCTTTCCGGAGATACTATTCTGAGGGTGTTTGATCAGCAATCCCGACTTCTGTATGAAGTAAGTCGCCAGTCACGCTTTAAGCTGGGCGATATTCGTTTTAACACTTCTCAAAGCTCTCAATTGACTGATGTACAGGGTCATAAAATTCTGGTAATCCATCTCCCCGTGCTTTCTCCGGAGGGCAATCAGAAGGGAACGCTGGAGATCGTGGAAAAATGGGATGCACTCGAAACCAATCTCGATATTTTAAATACGATTCTCATCACTTCGACTGTAGGAGCAATGATGCTAAGTTTGGTAGGGAGCACGATTTTGGCGAATGCCATATTGCTGCCGATTTCCAGTAGTATTCAAACGATGCAGGAAATTGAGAGAAGCTTAAAATTTAAAAAAATCCCCGCTGGCAGTCATAATCAAGATGAATTGTCCCAAATGACCGCTACTTTTAACCGAATGATGGAGAGATTAGAAGAAAGCTTTCAGAGCCAGCAGCAGTTTGTTTCAGATGCCTCACATGAACTGAATACCACACTTATGATTATTGAGGGCTATGCCAACATGCTGCGGCGGTGGGGCACGCGTGATGAGGACATTCATAAGGAATCCATTGAATCGATCTATGAAGAAACTCAGCGAATGCGTACGATGACACAGCAGTTGCTGACTCTTGCCTCCTCACAGCAGAAAGACCCTGAGCCGCATGAGCGGATAGAAATGATCGGTTGTTGTCAACAGGTAGTAGCGCATCTCAAGCCTGTACATGATCGTCAAATTTCTATTTTAACCGAAGAGAAAGAAATTTGGCTGGATGCCAACCTGACAAAAATGAAGCAATTGCTAGTGATCCTACTGGATAATGCATTAAAATACAGCTCGGATGAGATTGAAATAGGGTTATCTAAAGATAAAAAGGATGTCTATATCCGGGTTAAGGATTATGGGATCGGAATACCTGAGGGCGAGATCAAGCGGGTCTTCGAACGATTTTATCGGGTAGATAGCTCCAGGCATCGTAAAACTGGAGGGACCGGGCTGGGGTTGCCGATTGCCAAGGCAATTACAGATGCTCATCAGGGTACGATACGTATGGAGAGCGTAGAAGGAGAAGGAACGGTAGTCATCGTCACGCTGCCCCAAAGACAAAAGGAAAGGCTGTCCCTCCAGTAGAAATATCTACTCGCGGAACAGCCCTTTTTATTGTTATTTGTAAGTTAAGCATTCGGTGGATGGGAATCAACTAAAATTTATCCTAGAGGACACGACGTGCTGTTGTGTAATTGCGGCTCCACCAGCCCGAATTTAGATCTGTAACCGTTACGCCGCCTTTACCATACGTATGCAGAATTTTGCCGTTCCCCATGTAAATGGCTACATGATGAATTGGCGCATAGAAAAAGACCAAATCGCCTTTTTTCAGCTGACTACGCGGTACGAAAGTGCCAACAGTTGATTGCTGTCTGGACGAACGTGGAAGCTTGATGCCATTTTGTGCAAATACATATTGAGTGAACGAAGAGCAGTCAAAAGATCTTGTATTGCCTGCTGGGGCTCCATGCTCATAACGCACACCCATAAACTGGGAACCTTTTGAAATAATCTGATCAGCTTTACTTGCCGAAGCGGCATGAGTGGTGGCTGGCCCAACGACGAAGCTCCCTGCGCTCAATGCCAAAGTCATAGTAAAGCAAATACCCATCCACAATTTTTTTGAAGTACGTTTCATATATAAATTCCTCCGTTATTCGTATTGTGTTGATGTCCTGAAATGACAATAACACAAATAAAATGTCCGGAATTTACCACTCATGGTTAAAAACCTGTTACCCCAACGCTTTGTCCTCATTTATTAGAAAACGATGAGAATTTTCTCCTTAATTTTAGCTTGACAAATTGTATAGACTCCCCTTATAGATAGGCTCGTATGGCAAAAAACGACTTGCAGACGATTGGCACAAGCAATCACGCAAAATATACATACCTATATACTACAATTTATAACTTGTACGGGAGTATGCTCTGATTCCCGTTGACATCGTAAGGATCACACCGTATTTCCGGTCAGGAAGGGGAATTCGTATGGCTTCAAGGCAGAATAAAGCACTCAAAAAACGGCGTCTAACCATTGTTCAGGTCATTTCCAACTATCCCGATGCACAGCCGGTACCCTCTAACAAAGGCGGAACGGAAAAGGTCGTGCATGAATTAACTGAGGAATTGGTGAGACGAGGGCATCATGTATCGCTGTTTGCCGCCCGTGGGAGCAGGAGCAGTGCGCGGTTGATTACCTACCCCAAGGGTTTGAAACAAAGTCAGATCCCCCAATATGTACTCCGGCATATGCCTTCCAACACACATATCATTCATGATCATACTTTTCGTTCTTCTGTGGGACGTAGGAAGCTGCCTTGTCCATCAGTATGCACCGTTCATCTTCCAGTGAAGAGACACGGTAAAAACCCGGTATATGTCAGTAAACGAGCGCGTCAGCTGATGGGCAGGGGCAAAGGTTTTTATATCTATAATGGTATCAACACCCATGAATACGAGTTCAGCAGTGAGAAGCGTGGCTACTTGCTGTTTATGGGCAGAATCATACGAGATAAAGGTGTATTGCAGGCCATTCAGGTTGCAGAACGAACAGGAAAAAAACTGCTTATTGCAGGTCCTATCAAAGCTCCAGAATTTTTCCGTAAAGAGATTCAGAAACGAATTCAGCGTAATCCGAATATACGCTATGTAGGTGCAGTTGGAGGCGCTCAGAAACAGAAGCTGCTGAAACATGCAGAGTGTCTGCTGTTTCCGACACTGTGGGAAGAGCCATTCGGACTCGTAATGGTCGAGGCCATGGCTTGTGGAACACCGGTGCTGGCATTGAAAAACGGCTCCGTTCCCGAGGTACTCTTGGGCTTTCCACAGTTGATTTGCAAATCAGTTAGCCAAATGGCAGGAAAGGCACAGCAAAAAAATTATCCGTCACCAGCGCAGCTTCGTTCATATGTCAACCAAAGATTTACCAACAAACAGATGACCAGTAACTACTTAAGACTATACCGTGAAATCATCCGTCGGCGAGAACAGAAGAGAGGACAACGACAGCCTATACGGAGGTGAAGGGGATGCAGGTCAAACGATATATGCTCGGAAATGGCTCTTGGGCAACTCCTTATTATATAGTCACAGGGGGGCAGAAAGGTCCGTGTGTGATGGTGGTCGCGGGGATACATGGTAATGAAATAGCTAGCATACGAGCTGCTGAGAAACTGGTGAAGCTTTTGAATCAGCAAAAACTGCGAATTAGCCAGGGTAAGCTTATAATTGTACCGATTGTAAACCAAAAGGCTTACCGCAAACGGATTAGAGGAATACCTGATCTTAATCGAACCTTTCCGCGCAAAAAAAAGCAGCTGGCAACACAACCACTTTCCGCTGCTCTATTCAAATTAACACAAAAGCATCAACCTGAATGGTATCTTGACTTGCATGAGGCCAATGGATTGTCACAAAAGGATGCCGAGGTGCTTGGTCAAACGCTAATCTCCAACAAGGCCAACCCGGTGGTTCCTGCGGTTCGTCGGGTTATTAAGCGAATGAATCGCTCCATACAGGTGAGCGACCGACATTTCAACCTTCGGCTGCATGAGCTTCCAGGTTCCTCCCGCACCGCTGTAGCCCGTATTTTAGGTGCACGCGCGGTTACCGTGGAAACGGGTTGGAGCCTGCCCAAGAAAGTACGCATACACTATCAGTTGGAGATCGTTCAGCATTTTTTAAAAGAAGCCGGAATAGTCAAAGGTAACTGCATCACAAAATAAAATCGCTTCTGGAGCAAGGACTTTTTCACCTTGCTCAGGAGCGATTTTTTATGTGCGACCTGCGACCTTCGTTCAGAATCCGTAGCGTGCATTATATCTGAGGATTTTGCAAAAATCCAATAAGCGACTTCCAATGAACAATATATAGATCGAAATGGTCTAGTTCGTCTATATATTGCACTTTGGAGCGACTGAAATCAAATTTTGCAAAATCCTGATCTATGTGTTGTCAGGACTCGGATTTATAGAAGGCGTTCACCAAGCTGTTTCCCAGACGTACCTCAATTAGCTCCAGTGGTGTATCCAGATCGGCACGGATTGTGTGATGCGTATCGACCGGAATGCTAAATACAGAACCGCTTGCCGCAGCAAAACGTTCTCCGTTCAGCATGACCTCTCCCCGGCCGGACACGATCGTCCATACTTTAAGTCCACTGCCGTGAATACGGCCATTCAAACGTTGATCTGGCAGTACCGTCAGCCGTATGGCCAGTATATCGCTCAGACTCCGATGATCAAATTCGTCCAGCACTCGGTAACTGCCCCAAGAGGTTTCACCATGCATGGGGTGAAGTTGAAGTTTACCTAGCTGCTCCTTGATTACGTGGGCATGGCTCTTGGACGCAATGAGAATGCCATCGGGACTCGCGGCAGCAATAATATCTTCCACACCAATGACATGAAGTGGATAGGGCAGCTCATTAACGATATGCGTGCCGTGAGTCTGCCCACTAATCTGTCCACGCCCGATTACTTGACTGTTTAGCTGCTCTGTTAGGGCCTGCCAGTTGCCGATGTCGTGCCACTCGCCATCGTAGGGCAGGACGATGGCATGTTCGGCACGCTCTGCAATCTCTTCGTCGAAACTGCGAACGGGGAGGCTATCATACATCGCGCATAATGCTTTATCGTTCAGCGGCAGATCACTTCGCTCCATACAGGACAACATATACCGTAATGTAAAAGCGTAAACACCACAGTTCCAGAGCGCGCCCTGATGAATAAGCTGTTGTGCTCCGGGGAGATCCGGCTTTTCTGTGAAGCGAGCAACTTGCGCATAGGAAGTTTTCCCTTCCCGTATCATTTGCAGACCCGGAACGACGTAGCCGTATTGGTCGGAGGGATGAGTGGGCCTTGTCCCAAGCATAGCCAGATCGGCTCCGCTCTCAAACAATATGCCGGAGAGCGCTGCTATGCTATGGAAGAAATCCTCTCCTGCAAACATGTCCGCTGGGGCAATGCAGAGAACTTCATCCAGCCCTGTGCCTCTGGTGTGAAAATAAGCAGCTGCCAGTGCAGCAGCGGTGAAGGTTCCACGTTTGGCAGGCTCGCCCAGAACGGGCAGACGACCTTCTGTATGGCGAAAGGCTAGATTTACTTGACTCCGATGAGCCAGAAGCAGGGCAGAGGAATCCAGCCCGGTTAAGGTAAGCTGACGGTACACCCGACCGAGCATAGATTCCTTATGCCCGTCAGGAGCGGACAACAACCGGAGAAACAGCTTCGACCGGATTTCGTTGGATAGTGGCCATAGCCGTTTTCCGGCACCACCGCATAATAATACGATGCGCACGGACGTTTCCTCCTTCAATGCAGATCTATTTTGGACTGCATCATTTTGCAGGATTTTAAAAACTATTTTAGCGATGATTCAATCTTTGTTTTTGGAGTAAGCTGGTACACCTTGCGTTGATGAAAAGATAAGGAGCGATAGCTCTTAGCCAAGACATCCAATTGTTTTTGCGACAGGGAAGAAGCCCGACGATGAAGCGCTTTATTCAATGACTTGCGCAAAATCATCCGAGAGGGCTGATTACTGTATAAATAGTTGGCATACGTTTCATATTCGGAAAACCCAAACTGTTTTGTCCGGTCTATACTGTGGATAATTGCGTTGTACCAAGGTTTTCCATGACGGGCCTCGATAACTTGCTTGAGCTGGGAAAGCCGCGCTTTTTCAAAAAGCATATAATGAGTAACAAAGGACTTTGGTGAGGGAGCTTTAACGCCCATCAGCTTGTGATGGGTGCGAAAATACTCAGGCTGGCTCCAGCTGCGGTAGTAAAAAATCGTTTTTCCGTCTTTACGGAACGTATGTGGACGAATCAAAACCGTGTCCGCGTCAATGACGAGGAAAAAAGAGGCTTTACTGATTTTGTCGCCATTCATTTTGAGCAATTGTTGATACAGCCAGCCTGAACGGTCCCAGCGCGTTGTTCCGTAATGGATATGTTTTTTGGTAATGGGCAGCACCGTTTTTTCGTCTATAAATGTACATTTCTTGTTTACGCACAGACGGCGAATCCCGGTGCTTTGCGGTGAAACGATATAAATATTTCCAATTCGGTGCTGCACGTGACGGCGCAGACTGTCAATTACCAGCGGTAGTGTGGCAATATCTTTATCAATTGCGGGAATCAGAACATCGATTGTAAGGGAACCCTTCCGTGGACCATCCGATTGCGCTGACATGTTATTCACTCCCTATATGTGCAAATATACGCTCCCAGCGTCTCCCAATATCGTATGCTTGGACAGGCGCTTTCGACCGGGCAAGGTCAAACGTCCATTTCTATGCAGGACAGGGCTGATGAAGCTTCGAATGGGGAGTTAGCGCATACGATAGATTGATCTTTTTTAACAAGAGCGTTCTACCTGAGAGTAGAGAGGAGAGGGGCAAGTGAATTCTTCACAAGCGCAGGCGTCGCGCAGCAAATGGCATAAAACCCAATTGTTGCTTCAGAATGGAAGCATCAAACCTTATGTACCAGAAACTCGCAAATATAACAAAGCAAATTTGAAGTCAATGCTGGAGAAATACGGTATGGTCTATGTAAAACCCGAGCGAGGTACCTTTGGTAAAGGTGTAATGAGAGTAGAGCAGGAGGCTGGCCAGCGTTTCGCCTATCAATATGAGGAAACGCGTCAAGAATTTAAACATTTGGATGCACTATATACCAGCCTATCGAAACATACGGGGAAGAAAAGTTATCTTATTCAAAAGGGAATCCATTTACTACGCCATCAAATGCGTTATTTTGATATTCGGGTCATGGTGCAGCGTAATGAAAAAGGGCTATGGGAGTCTACTGGAATTATTGGACGTCTGGGTCATCCCCGTAAAATCGTGACTAACTATCATAGTGGTGGTAAGCCGATGGCCTTGGAGCAGTTACTAAAATCCCATTTATCGCAAAGCAAACAGGCGGAGCTGGTCAAGAAACTAAATGAACTGGGTCTTACCATCGCCAAGCAACTGCAAAAAACATATCCAAATTTCCGGCAAATTGGTGTGGATATTGGACTGGATCATCGCTTTACCCCATGGATTATTGAGGTGAATACGAAGCCAGACCCATATATTTTTAACCAATTATCAGATAAGTCGATGTACCGTAAAGTATTAAGCTATTGGCGGCTGGCTAATGAAAAAAGGAAAGTCACCGTCCCAAGCAAAGATAAAAATAAAAATAAAGATAAGAAAGTAGTTAAAGATCCTAAAAAAGAAAAAATATCTTGACCAGTAGATTACTACATTGCCAGCCCACTCCTATATGAACAATGGAGTGGGCAATTTAAAATTGAACAACCTGTGACCCTGTGCTATGCTTACATGAAAGAGAAGCTAGACGTACGAACGATGATCTTTACTATGCGTATAAACATCAGATGATACGATGAATAGAAAGGATGTGCAGCCATGAATTCTGTCATTGAACTTAACAATGTAAGCTGGAAGAGAGATAACCGCACCATACTGGATCAAATCAACTGGCAGGTAGCTGAGGGAGAGCACTGGGCTGTACTCGGCTTGAATGGGTCAGGTAAAACAACGATGCTCAATATGATTAACGGTTACATATGGCCAACCACAGGTAGTGTTGGTGTATTGGGCCATACCTTTGGGGATGTGGATCTGAGGGAGCTGCGCAAATCTATTGGTTGGGTCAGTTCCTCTTTACAGGAAAGAATTAATGGGAGTCAGCGTACGCAGGATGTTGTTATTAGTGGCAAATTTGCCTCCATTGGACTTTATGATCAGACGACGGATACAGATTATGAACAGGCCGTTCAGCTTATGACGCAACTGGGGTGTGCTCATCTCGTGGATCGGTTGTATCAGGGATGCTCACAGGGAGAAAAGCAGAAAGTGCTTATCGCCCGCGCATTAATGGCCTCGCCCAAGCTACTGATTTTGGACGAGGCGTGTAATGGTTTGGACTTTTTTTCCCGGGAAGCATTGCTGGATAGCATTCGCCAGTTATCGGAGTCGCCGGCTTCGCCGAATTTACTGTATGTTACACATCATATCGAAGAAATTCTACCGATGTACACGCATACGATTTTAATCCGCCGGGGCACGGTATTTGCTAAAGGTAAAACGACTGATATTCTAAGCAGTGAAACGCTTAGTGCTTTTTTTGAAACGCCTGTGCAAGTAGAATGGAGACAGAATCGCGCATGGCTCTCTATGGTGTAGAGAGTCTTTTTTTTCTCGCTAACCTGCTACCAACATAATCAGAATAGGCAATATCAGGAATGAGGCAAGCGTGCTCCACAGGATGCAGGTGGAAACCAGTTTTGGCGATGCGTTAAATTTTTCTGCTAAAATGACAGCATTTACAGCAACCGGCATTGAGGCGAGAATGAAGAGAACGGAGAACAAAAGACCTGAAATTCCCAGTATCAGCATAGCAAGACAAGCCGCAAGCGGGGAGAGTAGAAGCCGAATTGTTAGTCCGGCGTAGCTGGCTTTTTTAATAGACGACTCCAACTTAAATATTTTTACATAAGCCATCTGGGTACCCAGAATCGCCAGCACGACCGGAGAATAGGCAGCAGCAATCATCGAGACGCCTGATTGAATCCCTGAGGGAAGATGCCAGTCCAGTAGCCGCAGTCCCATGGCGAGTAGAGCTGCATAGATCGCAGGAAGTGAAAACACCGACTTAACAGCACTTTGAACAGAAAATTCAGAGCGGGCTGCAAAATAAACGCCAATGGTATTGACTATAATTATCTGGATGACGACATACACGGAGGCTTTATCCAGACCGAGCTGCCCAAAGGCAAGTAAAATTAGGGGCAGGCCATAATTTGCACTATTGGTGAGTGTGGAGATTAAGGTAAGTCCAGCCGTTTCCGGAGTGCTCAGTCTAAAGATTTTCCCTGCTAATTGTGCAATTCCCCACAACAGCAGCAGGTTTAATATTGAAAAAGCGGCAGTCTGCGCCACATCATGCCAGGTAAGCTGTGCTTTGAGTAGCGTGTCCAGAATCATGGCGGGGCTTAAAAAATATAAATACAAAGTCGAGAGCGGTTTCGTTTCCAGCTTCATGAATTTTCCAAGTAAAAATCCGGCGATCACCGGAATGGACAGCGGAACGATAACCGATAATAGAGTTGAAAGTACGATTTGAATCATGAATTCCACCCATCCTTTCTGTAATGACATTTTCCATTATAAGACGCTACTTTCGAGCCCGTCCAAGATGAAAATACAATCAAGGCCATAGGTATATACTATGAAGCCTACGACACTTATTGTGAAAACAATAAAAGGGATGCCCACAGCCATGATGAACGGCTAATAGGGCATCCCTTTTATTATAATGAACCAATGATACTGCCAATTTATGCAGTAGCTACGGTTTCCGCTTTGGTTCGGCAATCGTCAGAGCAATAGTGCTGATGCTGTTCTTCGCAATCCGGACATGCAATATGCTGGAGATTGCACACTGGGCAGTTGATATAATGATCGCTCGGCGTTTCACAATGGAAGCACTTGCCGACAATGACGTCCTCATCCGTATGATTGATCGGAATCGAGATTCGTTCGTCAAATACGTAGCATTTACCGTCAAACAAACGTCCTTGTACTTCCGGGTCCTTGCTGTAAGTCACAATGCCGCCATCCAACTGGCCTACATCGTTAAATCCTTCTTTGATAAGAAGACCCGATAACTTTTCGCAACGGATACCTCCGGTGCAGTACGTCAGAATTTTCTTGTCTTTGAACTGAGTCATATTGTTGCGAATCCATTGTGGAAATTCACGGAACGATTCGACTTCGGGGCGAATAGCCCCGCGGAAATGACCGATGTCATATTCATAGTCATTACGTCCGTCCAGAACAACTACATCTTCATCTTGAAGCTGTTCATAAAACTCCTTTGGTGACAGACGCTTACCGCTAATTTCATTAGGGTCCAGCTCATCTTCATGACGCAGCGTAACAAGCTCCTGACGATGGCGTACAAATATTTTCTTGAACGCATGACCGTCAGACTCATCTATTTTAATAACGATATCGTGGAATTTCGGATTGGCGCGCAAATCACGCATATATTGCTCCGTTTGCTCTACTGTACCAGACAGTGTTCCGTTGATTCCTTCCGCAGCAATCAAGATTCTTCCCTTGACGCCCAGCTCCTTGCAGTAAGCCAGATGCTCTGCCGTAAAGGTGGCAGGATCTTCAATGTTGACATATTTGTAAAACAACAAAATTCGATAAGTATGTTCACACATGTAAAATCACCCTCTGATTCAAGTCAAAGTTTTTTAAAAGCAATTTTAAATGTACCACATTCTTTTAGTTAGTCAACTTAAATGTATAAAAAGTGGAAATGAAAAAGGAGACGAGCGACAAAAGTAAGGGTTTACATTATAATAGTTACGTACTGATGAGGGGATTTTTGGTAGCAGGATGAGATCTACTGGATGAAAGGATGAATGAAATGAAGCATCATTTGACAGCGCATACACCACCTATGGGGTGGAATAGCTGGGATTGCTACGGTGCAGCAGTACGGGAAGAGGAAGTACGGGGAAATGCTCAATATATGGCGGAGCATCTGAAGGAATATGGTTGGGAATATGTCGTGGTAGATATTCAGTGGTATGAGTCAGGAGCAGTATCTTCACAGTATCGCCCGTTTGTCCCATTGGCAATAGATTCATTTTCACGTCTTATTCCAGCGGTGAATCGGTTTCCTTCGGCAGCAGATGGACGAGGCTTCCAAGCTCTTGCGGAATATGTACACGGTCTGGGATTGAAATTTGGTATACATATTATGAGAGGCATCTCCCGCCAGGCGGTGCATCAGGATACCCCGATTTTGGGAACCACAGCCACGGCGAGACAAATTGCGCATCCCAACTCTATTTGTCCCTGGAACACAGATATGTATGGGGTAGATGCATCCAAGGAAGGCGCACAGGAGTACTATAATTCGTTGTTTGATCTGTATGCGGAATGGGGTGTGGATTTTGTCAAAGTAGATGACATTGCTGCATCACGTCTCTATGGTATTCATTTGGCGGAAATTGAATTGATTAGGCGGGCTATCGCCCAATGCGGACGTCCGATGGTGTTGAGTCTATCGCCTGGTCCTGCACCGCTGGAGTATGCATCTGATTTAATCGCAAACGCGAATATGTGGCGTATGACTGATGACTTCTGGGATGTATGGCCTTTACTGTATGGTATGTTTGAGCGCTGCGAGAAATGGGCAGAACATGTAGGTCCAGGTCACTGGCCGGATTGCGACATGCTGCCACTGGGTCATCTGGGTATTCGTTCGGTAGATTCGGTAGATTCCGGCAGCCATGACAGATGGACACGCTTTACTAAGGATGAGCAGCTAACGATGATGACCTTGTGGAGCATTTTCCGGTCTCCCCTGATGTTCGGGGGCGAACTGCGGGATAATGATGCATGGACTCTTTCTTTGCTGACTAATGAAGAAGTGTTAAATGCTCATCGCAACGGTTTGAATGCACGGCAGGTGTATAGAAAGGATGAACATATCGTTTGGACTTCACATAACGGGAAAGGGCATGTATATGCAGCTTTGTTTAATGCTGGGGATGAATCTTCAAAGGTGCGTGTATCCTTAAAAGACCTTGGTATTGAAGGTCAGGCAAATGCCAGAGATTTATGGAACCATGTAGATTTAGGTGTTTTAGCACAAGAGCTGTCCACAGATTTACCTCCTCACGGAGCAGCTCTATTTATTTTGAAATAGAGGATTTTGCAAAAATCCTGAATAACATAATGTAAGGAAGAACTATGCTGTAGTTCCAACCCAATCACCCTATCGTAAAAGTGAAAGATATCTTTACAATAGGGTGTTTTTTTGCATGTGTAACTTTAGGATATTTTAACGAACTCGACATTATTCTTGGGAATATGACATTTGGAACGTGTTAATTTTATATAGTGCCTATTTCTGTACAAATTTAAATCATTTTAACGAATAGACTCGAGAAAGGAGTCAAATGATGAAATTAAAAAAAATCCACCAAAATGAACAGGACGAGCCTTGGCCCTCTAGCAAACCAATACTATGTATCGGGGGGGCCAATTTGGATCGTAAAATCATGATTAAAGGTACATTTCAGCTTCATACCTCCAATCCGAGCAGTACAAGACTGCAATCTTGCGGTGGGGTAGCACGAAATGTAGCCGAAAATTTAGGGAGGTTGAGCCAGCGGGTCAGCCTGCTGACCGCAGTTGGGGACGATGCGGAAGGTGAATTTATTATCGAACAGTCCAGCCGTTACATGCACGTGGTTCCTCTGCAAGTCCAAGGTGAACCGTCAACTGGGGTTTATACTGCCTTGCTGAACGAGCGTGGTGAACTGATTGTAGCGACAGCAGAAATGGAGATTTATGATCAGATTCGTCCTTCAGTAATTTTTGAAAATGCTCCTTTAATTGCCTCATCCCGACTCGTTCTGCTGGACACTAATTTCTCTATGAACGTAATTGCAGCCACCATACATGTCTGTCATGAGCATCGGATTCCGATTGTCGTTTCTTCGGTATCGGCCTCGAAGATGAGAAAGCTTCCCCGAAATTTGCATGGAGTGGAGTGGCTGGTATGTAAACCGGTGGAGGCTGAAGCCTATTTGGAGCTAGAACTTACAGATGATCAGCATATGTTGGATGCCACCCGAATTTTTCACAAACTTGGAGTTCAGAATGTCATTTTTATCTGCGGTGCTGATCGTGTTTTGTACGCCTCTCAGGATGGAACTCATGGCCAAATTCCCATTCATCCCGTTCAAGAGGTCATTGATGTCACAGGCGCAGATGATGCTTTTATTGCCGGGATGATATATGGAATTACCCAAGGTTATCCTATGGAGCAAGTGTGCCAATTTGGAATTAGCTGTGTCGACTTGACCCTGCAAACGGATCGGACGGTCTCAGAGACTCTTTCTATGAATAAACTTCATTCTAGGTTTCAGGAGCTGTATGGCACACATACGCAAAATTTTGTGTTTTTCAAGGGCGTGTATTTTAAAAAGAATGATACATAATTAATCAAGAGAACTCTAACCTACAACAGCGCATATTTGGAGCTTCACGTATGTAATGGCCTCAATTATTGAATTTGTAAAAGGAGCATGTTGTATGATGGACAGACTGATCTATTCTATGCGGCCCTTACAGGCAGAGCAGGGTAACGAGTTTCTTGCTGTGTAGCAGAAGATTATCTCCTTGACTAGAAATTACATTTCGTGTAAAGTGGTGAAAATTGTAATATATAGGAATAGTGTAGACCAAGGATCAAAGGTTCAATACTCGCTATACAGAGAAGAAACTCATGGGCTGAAAGGTTTCTCGCCGCGAATGAACGTTTCCCTGCCTTGCGAGCTGTAGCGGTTTGTATGATAAACCGTTACCGGCTAGACGCCGTTATCTAATGAAGGACCGTTCCGTGTATGGCTACGGTCAAATGAAGGGTGGTACCACGACACATTCGTCCCTGACGGATGTGTCTTTTTGCGTACATTTTATCGTCCAACAAGGAGGAAGCTACACATGCGCCAAAGCCAATTATTACTGACAACCTTGCGTGAAGCACCCGCAGAAGCTGAAGTGATCAGTCATCAGCTTATGCTGCGGGGAGGATTTATCCGCCAACTGGCGGCTGGAATGTACACCTATATGCCCCTGGGCAGACGGGTGCTCAGAAAAGTAGAGCAAATCGTACGGGATGAAATGGATCGCGTAGGGGCTGGGGAGCTGCTGATGCCTGTATTGCAGCCAACGGAGCTGTGGCAAGAATCAGGAAGATACGATGTTTATGGTCCTGAGTTGATGCGTTTGCAAGATCGGCATGGTCGGGAGTTTGCTTTGGGGCCTACACATGAAGAGGTCATTACGTCTTTAATACGAAATGAAGTGAATTCTTATCGCAAATTGCCTGTAACGTTGTATCAAATTCAAACCAAATTTCGGGATGAACGACGTCCGCGATTTGGCCTGCTTCGCAGTAGAGAATTTTTGATGAAGGATGCCTATTCGTTTGATGCACATTGGGAAGGACTAGATCATACCTATTCGACCATGTTCCAGGCATATCATCGCATTTTCACTCGCTGTGGTCTAAACTTTCGTGCAGTAGAAGCAGATGCGGGTGCCATTGGTGGCGAAGGTGAAACCCATGAATTTATGGCTCTAGCTGATATTGGAGAGGACACCATTGTAGCATGTACCTGCTGTGAATATGCAGCTAATCTTGAAAAAGCCGTGGCGCGATCGACGGGAAAAATAGAAATATCTCCTGTCTCATATAAAAATGAACAAGTCAGCCCTCCTTCTTTTGATACAGCTAAAATGGAAAAATTCCATACTCCAGGCCTGTGTACAATAGATCAACTGGTTGAATCGCTTCACATAGAGCCCAAAGAAATCATCAAAACACTGATTTATATGGCTGACGATCAACCTATTGCTGTAGTTGTTAGGGGGGATCATGAGGTTAACGAAGTGAAAATTAAACATATTTTAGGTAGTGAAAAATTCGAAATAGCAAGTACAAACATCGTGTCAAAGGCGACTGGAACCCCCTCGGGGTTCATAGGCCCATGCGGATTGACAATCCCTGTGTGGGTGGATTACGCCGTTGTCCAAATGTCCAGCGGTATCGCAGGCGCGAACGAGCTGGATTACCATTATCGACATGTGAACCCAAGGCGCGATATAGATCTTCGGCATGTGGCTGACTTGCGCAATGTCATAGAAGGGGATAGATGTCCTCGATGTGACGAAGGGGAATTGAAACTTCATCGTGGAATTGAGATCGGACACGTATTTAAATTGGGCACCAAATATAGTGAGAAGCTGGGTGCGACCTTTCTGGATGCGTCTGGAGCTGAGCAAGCGATGATTATGGGCTGCTATGGCATTGGCTTATCCCGGATCCTTTCTGCCATTGTAGAGCAAAATCACGATCAGAACGGAATGATATGGCCTTATGCACTAGCCCCGTTTCAAGTTCATATTATTCCGATTTCTGTGAAAGACAGGCTTCAGATGCAAATAGCCGAGAAATTACACAACCAGCTGCAGGATCGCGGTGTGGAGGTGCTGCTGGATGATCGTGAGGAACGGCCTGGGGTTAAATTCAAAGACTCCGATTTAGTAGGTATTCCCGTGCGCATCATCGTAGGTAAAGATGCCGAACACGGGAAAGTAGAGTTAGTGGAACGAAAAAGCTGCAACAAAGAGACGATTCGTATTGAAGATGTAGAGAGACGAATATTGGAACTACACTAAGCATCTATATCCCGTAGAATATGGCCTTCTCCGAGTGTAATCTCATGAAAGTCCGCCATCTGACGTGCCTGAAACCGGATTGGCTTGTCCCGACCTATCATAATGATATTTTGAACGTCGGCAGCGCCTTCCGAGGGGAGCGAGAAAGTTGAGACATAGGCAAATTCTTCACGCAACGTTGTATGAATGGCATTGATCAAATGGTCGTGTTCACTTTTGCCCATTAAATTCATGATCAGGGAGCCTTCGGAATCCAGCTTTTCTTTGGCCATCTTGAAAAATTCCCAGGATACTAAATGCAAGGGCGTACCCAGCTCCGTGAAGGCGTCCAAAATAACATAGTCATAAGCATCCGGCGCTTCCTTCTCCAGAAGGCGTCGTCCATCGCCAACAGTCACATTATCCTGATCGTATCCAAAGAATGTTCGGCTGAACTCTACAACTTGTGCATCCAGCTCGGCAATCTTAAAACGTTTATCTGTAAAATGACCCGCTATTGTACCTATACCGTGCCCGATAACAAATACATCTTCAAATGATGGATCGTTCAGCTCCATAAGATGGATAATTGCTCTCGGATATTCGAACAAAATGCGTTGTGGATGATTCAAGTCCACCGCGCCTTGGACGGCTGTATTTGAAAACTGCATCACCCGAAATAATCCCTTTTCACCATACAGCTCGGTGGTTTCGTATACTGTGATTTCATGATTATGGCTCAACTTTTTGTACAAGACATCCAAGTGAATGATCTCCTTCAAGTCAGACTTCCTCTTCATCTTAGACATGGATAGGGAGATTGTCCATAGATGAGGAGAAATGAAAGTACACATTTTCAAGCATCCCTAATTAGGTAGAATTGTTTATTTTTCCATAACAGAGTTGTTTAAACTTGTTCGTATGTCCTTTAGGAGATATAATATACAAGGATATAATGAAGTTCGTTGTGTATATTCATACAGGAAGAGAGCGGGATATTATGGGACGTAAGTGGAATAACATTAAAGAAAAGAAGGCATCCAAGGATGCTAATACGAGTCGTATATATGCTAAATTTGGCGTGGAAATTTATGTGGCAGCCAAACAAGGCGAACCTGATCCTGAATCCAATCGGGTACTAAGAGTAGTTCTAGAACGTGCAAAAACGTACAATGTACCCAAAGCAATCATTGACCGTGCTATTGAAAAAGCAAAAGGTGCTGGCGATGAAAACTACGTAGAGCTTCGTTATGAAGGTTTCGGACCGAACGGTTCCATGGTCATTGTAGATGCGCTGACCAATAACGTTAACCGTACAGCATCGGATGTGCGTTCTGCTTTTACTAAAAATGGTGGTAGCCTGGGTGTGAGCGGATCTGTAGCCTACATGTTTGATTCAACAGCAGTTATTGGTCTGGTGGGTAAAACCGCAGATGAAGTGCTGGAGCTACTGATGGAGGCAGATGTAGAGGTACGTGACATCATTGAAGAAGATGAAGCCGTCATCGTATATGCAGAGCCTGATCAATTCCATGCTGTGCAGGAAGCTTTCAAACAAGCAGGAGTAACTGAGTTTACCGTTGCGGAGCTCACCATGCTTGCCCAAAATGATATTTCTCTTCCAGAAGATGCACAGGTTCAATTCGATAAACTGATTGATGCATTAGAAGATTTGGAGGATGTTCAGCAGGTTTACCACAATGTAGACTCTGAGGAATAGTCTTTGTTAATTAGTTTGTAAAAACACCGTATTTAGATACGGTGTTTTTTTGTATAGTAATCATCGGACCTCTTATGGTTATTTCTTTTTAGGGTCATAAGAATAACTGGGATATTTGACAACGGGCCATTTTACCTTTCGTAAATTTGAGATCACATCAGTACCTACATGTAAATTACTCTGAATCAGTTCTGTAGGCGTAAGGGCCATCCATTGATTCAAGGAAACATCTGCAAAACGGTCACTTTTAAACATTTCAAGAAACCAAAGTGTGCTGGAGCCTGTATTTTGAATGTAATGACCGTAAGCAAAAGGCACATATCCAACATCTCCGGCTCTAAAATCAAACGTACGGGCTGCACCATTACCGCCAAAGACAGTCATCCGTCCTTGCCCGGCAAGATAGTATTGCCATTCGTCATTATTAGGATGCCAGTGCATTTCTCGCATGGCGCCGGGCTCAATCTCAACAAGAGCAGCTGCAATGGTTTTGGAAATCGGAAAATTGGAGGAGTCGACGATTCGTACGCTTCCGCCCGGCGTTTTGATTGGGGGCTGGGCTAGTAATTCATGCTTGAAGGACTGAGGTATCGTACCATAGGGAGAGGAAACCGCTTGGCTTTGAAGAGAACCGGGAACGGAATCCTGATAGATATATACTTGGTCTTGAGGAATTGCTGCAAAATCAGCTTCTGGTACACCAAAATTTGCAGAAAGTACGTCTTTGGGAGTATGTGCGAACCAATCGGAGATGGATAGGGTGTTCAGATCGGAGAAACTACCATCATCAAAAACCAGCAAAAATTCGCACCCATCCTCAAGTCCCTGTATAGAGTGCGGAATGCCAGGAGGGAAATACCAGAGATCTCCGGGACCCACATCAGCAATAAAATTACGTCCATTTTGGTCTACTGCTGTAATGCGAGCACTTCCCAACAGCATATATGACCATTCCGCTTGCTGATGCCAGTGAAGCTCACGTACACCACCCGGTGTCAAACTCATATTCACCCCGGCAAGGGTTGTAGCAATAGGTAATTCCCTTACCGTTACTTCTCTTGACCACCCACCGTGATTAAGCTGCATATGGGCATCAGAAAAAGAAAATCTCATATTTGGAATGAGACCATTGTCCGTTACGGGGGGAACCAGCATATCGGGATTCTGTAGATCCCTCATCACATCACGTGGACCCTTGTCGATGCCCCCAGCACCATCACATCTGATGGGTTGGGGGATTCTTGCATTTTTAGGGCAATCATTATGCATCATTAAATCTTCCTCTCCAGGTTGAAGCTTGATGAAGTATGGGATAAGAAAATACGCATAAAGATTTTATGATCATGTAGTGAGTTTTATGCTGTATGCGTTAGATCTGTAAACTGAGCCTGAATGATTTGAGCTAAATCGTGCGGACTTAACTCCAGTTGGGTCCCAATTTTCCCACCGCTTACAACGATGGCTTCCAGTTCCAATGCAGGCTGGTCGATAAAAGTGGGGTAGAGCTTTTTCATTCCAATGGGGGAGCAGCCACCGCGAATATATCCCGTAAACTTTTGCAAATCCTTAACTGGAAGCATTTCAATTTTTTTCTCTCCCGCGGATTTGGCTGCTTTTTTGAGATCAAGCTCTTTATGTACAGGAATTACAAAAACAAACAGATTTTGTTTGCTGTGTGCAACCAAAGTTTTGAAAACTATCTCCGGGGCTCTATCGATTTTCTCAGCCACATTCATACCGTCTATTTTTCCATCTTGATGATCATAACTCAAAATATTGTATTGTATATGTTGCCCGTCCAATATGCGCATGGCGTTTGTTTTGCTGGCACTCATCTTATTTCTTCCTTTCTTTAGAGTTTTTCCAAGTGATCCACATAATCCTTTGCATCCTTAAGGGAAAGATCCTTAGCCGTTCTCAGTTCTTTTATGGCTTGAATCTTTTTTCCTTCCCTAATGAGCAGGAGCAACCTTTCATTGATATCTTCTGAAGCTCCTGCATCTAGAATATGTGGAGGAGAGGCAGGGATGGTGCCTGACAGCGATGTTCCTTGTATTCCTGAACGATTTTCTAGACGCTCCACGTCGGATTTCAAGTCATTAAGCCGAGATTGAAGGCTGTAGACCTTAATTAAAAGTATGACGGAGAGGAGCAATGCGATGATTGCTATATACTCAATAGCTGACAACAGAATTCCCCCCTATTTAAGTGACTTTCAACGCAGAAATGCTGCACTAAAAATTTATTTCTTATTTATAGTATAGCATGATGATAGAGGAGAAGAGGAAAAGGCGTACAAATTGACTTTTTACAGGCAGAGCGTTATATTACAACTTATTATAAACCTTTTAATAAATACTGGAAAAGGAGTGTATTCAAATACAACCAGTCTCCAATAACACCATTCGGGTTAAACAAATTAATGTAGAGTTAGTTAAAAACACACTGAAATCCAAGGAATATGCAACCAAGTCATCGATAGCCAGTATCACAGGTCTTAGTGTGGCAACCTGCGGAAATATTCTGAATGAGCTTCTTCAAACCGGGGAAGTATTAGAGACGGAATTGGAAGAGTCGAACGGCGGACGTCCGGCTAGACGTTACAAATATAACGCTGATTATTCTTATATTATCTGTTTAAATGTGAAAACGGAAGGCGGTATACATTCTCTTACTTATGCTGTTGCTAATTTGCTTGGTGATATCATCATCGAGAATACTTCCATTGTGCCTCATATTGATTATGAGGTCATAGAAACCAAAATTGGAGAGCTGATTAATAACTATGGAAACGTCAAAGCCATTGGAATTGGCATCCCCGGGGTTGTTCATCAAGGAATTATCGATGTTTGTGATCTCGACCTGCTCATAGGAGTCCCTGTAGGTCCACAGCTTCAAGATAAATACGGATTAGAAGTTACCATTGAAAATGATATGCATTTAACAGTCTACGGATTTTATAACATGCAGAATTATGATGAGGATAAAACCTTTGCTATTGTTACGTTTCCAAAAGACAATTTCCCCGGAGCGGGTTTTATTGTCGATGGACATTTGTTAAAAGGAAATACCAAATTTGCGGGGGAAGTTTCCTTCTTACCTTTTGATTTAACAAGAGAGGAACAGCTTAAACAGTTAAATAGCACAGAGGGATTTGTTCCTCTGGCGATCCAAACGATAACTTCCATTATTGCAATTATAGACCCTGTATCTATCGCTTTGACTGGAGAGTTATCCAAGCCGAATCTGTTGGACGATATTTATAACGGCTGTCTAAAAGATGTACCCAAAGAACATATGCCCGAAATTTTTGTGAAAAACGATACTCATGATGAATACATGTTTGGGTTGATTTCAGTGACCCTTGAAAGTCTGACGTACAATTTGCAATTGGTGGAGAAAAGGAAATAGGGCATCGTTCAATAAAGCATGAGAGGATGAGATTAATGAATCAAAAATCGATTGCATGGACTACAGGGACATGGACTAATCATCCTGTATCATCCATAGAAGAAGACCAGTTCCTTAAAGTTGAAACCAGAGAAGGAAGCGACTACTGGGAAAAAACTTTGTATGGGTTTGAACGCAGTAGCGGACATTCCCTGCTTACAGACTGGGAAGAAGGCTCTGCCATCGAAGTCACGTTTCAATTAGGCTCATTTACGGAGCTTTACGATCAGGCCGGTATAATGCTGTATCAAGGACAACAAAAGTGGATTAAAGCCGGAATCGAATTAAATGACGGAATTCCTCAGCTGGCAGTCGTAGTCACAGATGGCTATTCCGATTGGTCATTAGCTCCTGTACCCGATTGGGTAGGGAAAAATGTCACGATCCGTGCTTCACAACTACAGGATGCGGTTATCATTAGAGCCCGAACCGAAAATCAAAGCTGGCGCACTGTACGTGTAGCACGTTTTCCTTATGAAACGGGACAACAGGCAGGTCCTTTTGCCTGCGCGCCGACTCGAGCCGGATTTCAGGTTATCTTTACACGCTGGGTAAGTACTGAACCAGATAGAGATATTCATGTAGATCCGCCATTTGAAGAATAGTCATTTTACTCAATATATAGAAGAGTTATAAATATGGGAGTAATTATTGGAGATAATACTATGATAAGCTCTGGATGTTTTTAAAATAAAACTTGACATGAAACGCGTTACAAACCTTAAGATTCAATTAGAAGTACTTTATAACACATTAGCATAGAGGTAACGTGTTTCTATCCTAGTTAATAAAAACATCAGCAAAGGCGGAGAAAATATGAGTACACAGTTTCCAAAAGATTTCCTGTGGGGCGGAGCAGTTGCTGCTAATCAGCTCGAAGGCGCTTATCAAGAAGATGGAAAAGGCTGGTCCATTCAGGATGTAACTCCTCGTGGTGGTTGGGGGCCCGTTACGGATGTACCCACAGAAGATAACATGAAATTGATCGGTATTGATTTTTATCATCATTATAAAGAAGATATCAAACTCTTCGCGGAAATGGGTTTCAAAGTATTCCGTACTTCTATCGCATGGTCACGTATTTTCCCTAAAGGTGACGAACTGGAGCCTAACGAAAAAGGCTTGCAATTTTATGATGATTTGTTTGATGAACTTCACAAATATGGAATTGAGCCACTCGTTACACTATCTCACTATGAAACACCTTTACATTTGTCCAGAGAATACGATGGTTGGGTAAACCGTAAGCTTGTTGATTTTTATGAGCGCTATGCTACAACTGTATTTAATCGCTACAAAGATAAAGTTAAATACTGGTTGACTTTCAATGAAATCAACTCCATTCTTGAAGCACCATTCATGAGTGGAGGAATTAGCACACCAAAAGATCAACTTAGTGAGCAAGATCTTTATCAAGCTATTCACCATGAGCTTGTAGCGAGTGCAAGAGCGGTAAAAATCGGTCATCAGATCAACCCTGATTTCAAAATTGGCTGTATGGTGCTGAGTATGCCTACTTATCCGCTGACACCAAATCCAGACGATGTCATTGCTGCGATGGAATTTGATCACAGAAACATGGCATTTGCCGATATTCACGCAAGAGGTCAATACCCAGGTTACATGAAACGTTTCTTTAAAGAAAACGGAATTACTATTCACTTTGAACCAAGTGATGCCGAAGATTTGAAACATACCGTTGATTTTATCTCGTTCAGCTATTATATGAGTACTTGTGAGACAGCTGACGAAGCTAAAAAAGTCAAAGGTGAAGGTAATATCCTTGGTGGTGTCATCAATCCGCATCTTGAGGCAAGTGAGTGGGGCTGGCAAATTGATCCGCAAGGTTTACGTTATGTCCTGAACACGTTCTATGATCGCTTCCAAAAACCACTATTCATCGTTGAAAATGGTCTGGGCGCCGTTGATGAACTGATTACAAATGAAAAAGGCGAAAAAACGGTTGAAGATGACTACCGGATCAACTACCTGAATGATCATTTGGTTCAAGTTGGAGAAGCTATTGAGGACGGAGTAGAGGTTTTGGGCTATACGTCTTGGGGATGTATTGACCTTGTCAGCGCATCGACCGCTCAGCTTAAGAAACGTTATGGCTACATTTACGTAGATCGTCACGATGATGGCAGCGGTACACTTGAAAGATATCCGAAGAAATCGTTCCATTGGTATAAAGAAGTTATTGCTACGAATGGTGAAAGCTTGAAACGTTAATTTATAAATAATCCAGTGATTAATTATATATAAATGAAGGCTTATAGATAGCGACCGCTTTTTTTCTTTTACGAAGCGGTTGCTAATTTTTTAGGGGTGTTAGAATTGGACAAAAATTAATTACTAATATATATTAAGACTTATTAAAACGATAATAATAACTATACAGAAAATAGAGTCCAGTATAAATTAATGATTTTTAATGATGAGGGCTACAGAAGGAGGAAAATAATGAAGATTGAGCATGTAGCGATCTGGGTGAGAGACTTAGAAAAGATGAAGAGTTTTTACGAGCAATACTTTGATGGGAAATCTAATGATAAATATTATAATGCGACAAAAGGGTTTGAGTCCTATTTTATCACTTTTGAGGATGGAGCAAGGTTAGAAGTTATGCGCAAAACGGGAGTAGATCATTCTCCACAGATCAATATTACGGGCTGGGCTCATGTGGCATTTTCCGTTGGAAGTAAAGCACTGGTGAATGAAAAGACAGAGCAGCTCATGCTTGCAGGATATGAAGTAGTGGGTCAGCCAAGATTGACAGGTGACGGCTATTATGAAAGCGTAATTAAAGATCCAGAAGGTAATTTAGTGGAAATTTCAATGTGAGTAGCTTTTCAGTTCTGAAGAGTGAGCATGTGGAATCCTACAATGAAGCTTTAAAAGAAATCTGACTTCTGTATCTAAATAAGCGAAGCGAGGATGGATCGGTGGTAATGTGCCTTCTGGTGTGATTGCGGTTGAAAACCCTTGCAAGGTCACCCGTAAAATCACCGAAGATGATAAGTACAAATATAAAAGGAATAACAATAAACTACAGCTCACTCGGAGCTGTAGTTTATTGTCTTAAAAAGAGTATGACCAAACGAAAGAACATTTTTGCACAGATTTGTTTAGGGAATAATGCAATAATGTGCTTAAGTGGAATATTTTCAGCCTATTCAGAAAGGAAAGAATAATTATGAAATTGATGTTTATATCAGATATTCACGGCTCACTGCATTGGTTGCAATTGGCACTGGAAAAGTTCAGGGAGGAGAAAGCCGATCGTCTTGTCCTGCTCGGAGATTATATGTACCACGGACCACGTAATCCGTTACCAGAAGGGTATAATCCGGCAGAAGTCGCCGCACTGCTGAATAAGCACAAGTCCCATATTGCGGTTTCTGTGCGCGGAAATTGCGATGCAGAGGTGGATCAGATGCTGCTGGAGTTTCCTATGATGGGTGATTATGCTTTGCTATACCATGAAGGACGGAGAATCTATGTCACGCACGGACATGGCTTTAGTATCGGAAATTTACCACCACTAGAAGCGGGAGATGTGTTTATCCAGGGACATACTCATATTCCGGTAGCGGATGTGGAAAATGGGATCTTTATACTGAACCCCGGTTCGATCTCGCTGCCAAAAGAAAACTATCCATCCTCTTACGGTGTGTTGGAGGGGGCACAATTCACTGTGAAGGATTTTGATGGGAATACAGTGAAAGCAATCACATTTTCAAAGTAATTTACTCCAATGTGAATGTAAATTATTGAAAGTTTTCCGCTTCGATTGAGACAAAGATCATATTATTGTATGATAGGAGCGGAGTCTACATTATGAAAAAGAAAGAGAGCTTCAATACATGCAAATTAAGGATTCACATTATAAGATGCCGCCTGAATGGGCGCCACATGAACGCACGTATATTTCTTGGCCTGTAAAATCTTCAATGGTTTACCCGGATATGCATGCTGATGTATGCAAGGGCTATGCCGGAATTGTACGCGCCATGGCGGAATTTGAACCAGTTACTGTGGTCGTAAATCCGGAAGATTTGGAGAGCGTTAAGGCGCTTGAACTTGGGGAACGGGTAGAACTGCTGTCGATTGAGCACAGCGATGCGTGGCTGCGTGATAACGGCCCTACTTTTCTCACAGACGAGCATGGTCAGTTGGCAGGTGTTAACTGGAAGTTTAACGCCTGGGGTGGCAAATACGCCCCATGGGACCTGGATGACCAGGTTGCACCGCAAATTTTGGACAAACTTGGAGTTCCACGGTTTGATGCACCGGTTGTGATGGAAGGCGGCTCACTGCACGTAGATGGCGAAGGCACACTGATTACAACCGAAGAGTGTTTGCTCAATTCCAACCGAAATCCGGAATTAAGCAGAGAAGAAATTGAACGGCATGTATGTGAGTATACAGGTGCCGAGAAGATAATATGGCTAAAACGTGGTCTTAGTGGCGACGAAACAGACGGTCATGTGGACAATATTGCTTGTTTTGCAGCTCCTGGCAAGGTCATTATGCAAGTGTGTGATGATCCTGAGGATGAAAATTACGAAATCACGCAGGAAAACCTGCGCATTCTGGAGCAAGCAACGGATGCCAAAGGCCGTAAGCTGGAAGTGATTCGAATCGGTCAGCCGCCGCGTGTGGATTATGAAGACAGCCGATTGACACTGAGTTATATTAACTTCTATTTTGTGAATGGCGGTATTATTTTGCCAGTGTTCGGCGGCACTGCCGCTGAGAGTGATCTTGCAGCTGAGCAAGTGCTGGCAAATGTATTTCCAGATCGCACCATTCGTACTGTAGACGGTATGGCGGTCATCCGTGAAGGCGGTAACGTGCACTGTACGACCCAGCAGATGCCTGCTGTAAAGCGTTGAACGATACAACATCTAAAAGGAGGACTAAAGTGAGAAAAGTAAAAGTTGCAGCAACTCAAATGAGCTGTTCTACCAATATCGAAGAAAATATTAGTAAAGCAGAGAAGTTAGTACGTGAAGCGGCTGCGCAGGGCGCACAAATTATTTTGCTACAGGAGTTGTTCGAGACTCCATATTTCTGCCAGAAGGAAAAGTCTGATTATTATTCATATGCCACTGAGCTGGAGCACAACAAAGCGGTTAACCATTTTAGGAAAATCGCCAAAGAATTACAGGTTGTGCTGCCAATCAGCTTCTATGAAAAGAAAAACTACGCGCGCTACAACAGTCTTGCCGTCATTGACGCAGACGGTGAAGTGTTAGGTAAATACCGCAAAAGCCACATCCCGGACGGTCCTGGGTATGAGGAAAAATTTTATTTTAATCCGGGCGATACCGGTTTTAAAGTATGGAATACACGTTATGCCAAAATTGGGGTAGGCGTGTGCTGGGACCAATGGTATCCTGAGGCGGCCCGCTGTATGGCGCTCATGGGCGCAGAACTTTTGTTCTATCCGACAGCTATTGGCTCGGAACCGCAGGATTCTGCCATTGATTCCAAGGATCACTGGCAGACTTGCATGCTGGGTCATGCGGCTTCCAACCTGATTCCAGTCATAGCTTCCAATCGGATCGGAACTGAAACGGACGAAGACTCTAGTATTACATTCTACGGTTCATCCTTTATTGCCGGACATCAAGGTAACAAGATCGCAGAAGCGGGTCGTACCGATGAAGAAGTGCTTACTGCTGAATTTGACCTGGATGAGCTGGAAGTAGGACGGATTGAATGGGGCATTTTCCGTGACCGTCGTCCTGAACTGTACAATATGATTGCCACCTATGATGGTGATTTAAAAGTATAATCTTGATACGGATAGACAAGTCTCCCTTGACGTCAAGCCGGGGTGTTTCCTTTCATTGGACTCACCCGGCTTTTCGGGCAGGGGATTTTTGGTTTCTGAATGGAGCACTTCTAGTGATGGATAGGAGGAAAGAAAACAGCAATGAGACATAAGGGGATAGACCAATCACTCGCACAGTTCTCAACTTCGACAGAAGAGGATCAAGAGTGGGAATACTCGAATGAAAGAGATATGGCTATTCTGGGCTTGTGGGACGAATACACACTATCTGCTCAGCGTTTATGTGAACGAATGGCTACCGAAACCCACCAATTCAGACCTTCTGAGTTCGACCCGTTCCCAACTCAGTTTGAATGGCTGGAACAGAAAGAAACAGACTTGATTATTGATGGAATATGGTCAGCTGATTTGCATGGTGATCATTGTCTGTTTATGAATATTGGGGAGCATCACCCAGAACGGCATACATCTATTGAGGCTTATATTTACGATACCCAGGTCATCGACGAAGGATTTTTCCTTAAATATCTGAATACCTCTCCTAAAGCCTCAGCCTACGCACCTTTATTCGAAGTAAATGGATATACCACAATGTGTGGACTGCTGGACAGATACGTTAGGGAAGGGATTTTGGTACGTGTACCCAACGGTTTTAAAAGAACAGCTCGGTAGATGGATACCAGAATATAAGCATGATTTTTCCACACCAAAGGGACATTCCTCACAGGATTGTTCCTTTTTTATTTTATTTATAACTCCAGTTAATCTATAGATTGAAACTATGATTTAGTACATAAAATAGCATTAGAATTTATGGATTAGATGATATAAAATCAAGTCATAAGGAATGATCGTACTCAATAACATCTCGATATTCCCAAAAGTGAAATAAATCACATATGAGAATGCTTTAATGGAAGCTTGAACATGAAATTTGTACACTCGCAAGGAGGAAGAACAATGAACCACTATCCTGCTATCTTTGAACCTCTAACCATACGACGCATGACCTTGAAAAATCGGATTGTTATGCCCCCAATGGGAACTAACTTTGCTGCCATGGACGGAAGCTTTGTTCAGGATCATATTGACTATTACGTGCAACGGGCCAAAGGTGGTACCGGCTTGATAACAGTAGAAAATGTTTGTCTGGATTTCCCAATGGGTACAAACGGAACAACCCAGCTGCGTATGGATAACGATCAGTTTATTCCCGGACTGTTTAGATTAACAGAAGCCCTACACTCTTATGGAGCTTGTGTTTCTGTACAAATTAACCATGCGGGTGCTTCAGCTTATGCGGGACGACTGAACGGAATTCAGCCTGTATCTTCTTCCAATATTCCTTCTAAAAAGGGCGGAGCGATTCCAAGACCTTTGCAAAAAGAAGAAATTTACGCCATTGTGCGCAAATACGGAGAAGCAGCGGGAAGAGCGCAACGAGCAGGATTTGACTGTGTTGAAATTCATGCGGGACACTCCTACTTGCTGAGTCAGTTTCTTTCGCCGATGTATAATAAACGCACGGATGAATTTGGCGGCAGTGCAGAAAACCGTACCCGTTTTGCCAGATTAGTCATTGATGAAATTCGTTCAGTGGTAGGCCCATTCTTCCCTATTTGCTTACGTTTTAGCGCGGAAGAGTTCACAGAAGGTGGAAACACACTGGAAGATACACTCGAGTTATTGGAGTATCTTAATGATGAGGTAGATATTTTGAATGTTTCTGCTGCTCTGAATGATTCCATCCAGTTCCAGATTGACGGGATGAACCTGCCAGATGGTTGGCGCTCATATATGGCCAAAGCGGTAAAAGAAAAATTCGGGAAGGTAACGATGACCTCAGGTAATATTCGGAGCCCACAGGCTGCGCAGGATATTTTGGTGAGAGGTGACGCGGATCTTCTGGCAATGGGTAGAGGCTTGATTGCAGAACCGAACTGGGTGCTTAAAGTGCAAAACGGCTACGAACATTTGCTTAGAAAATGTATCTCTTGCAACATTGGTTGTGCCGATCATCGTATCTCCAAAAGTAAACCGATTTGCTGTACGGTAAATCCGGATCTGTTCAAGGAAGCTGAATACCGGAAACAACGTGTTAAAAACAATGTTCAGGTTGTTGTGATCGGTGGGGGTACCGCTGGGATGGAAGCAGCATGTACGGCAGCCGAAGTAGGCTGCAAAGTAACCCTCTTTGAGGAGAAACCAGAGTTGGGCGGTTTGGCCCGTGATATTGCCCGCTTGCCAGACAAAACACGCATCAATGATTTCCCTGATTATCTGATTCAACGCACCAAACAGTTAACCAATCTGAACATTGTAACAGGGAGCCGAGCCGATTTGGCGATGATTAGTGCCCTGAATCCTGATATTATTGTCAATGCGACGGGGGCCATACCACTTCTTCCGCCTATTGCAGGTTTGCATGAGCAACTGGGCAAACCGGGGACAAAAGTGTTCTCCATCTTTGATCTTTTGCACAACATGGAGAAATTCCAGGAGTTTGAAGGTAAACGCATTGCTGTAGTTGGTGGCGGGGCTGTGGGACTGGATGTCGTCGAATATTACGCAGAGCGTGGAGCACAAGAGGTTTCCATTATTGAGATGATGCCGCTACTCGGTAAAGATCTGGATATGATTACCCGAATCTCCATGATGAAAATGGTAGAGGAGCGGGAAGTGAACGTCCATACGGAAACAGCTTTGACAGAAGTGTGTAGCGACCGTTTCAAAGTAAAGCATGGAGAACAGGAGTTTGAGATTCCTTTTGATCTTGGATTCGTATGCTTGGGTATGCGTTCATACAGTCCGCTGATGGACAGCTTGCTCGAATATGGTAAAAAACATCAAGTAGAAGTTATTAATATTGGGGATAGTAAACAAGCTCGTCGTATTATTGATGGTACACGTGAAGGTCGCAATATTCTCAAAACCATTCAACGGGTAGACGAATTTAAACATGAGTTTTCGTATTCTTACTGATTTTATAATATAAGTGATGGGTGTTCACGATGGCAACTCAGTGAATATTGAGGTTGAAGAGACAGCTTGTCTTTTCAGCCTTTTTTATTTGAGTTTTTTCTGGAAGAAGATTGATTCCTCTGTCATTTCAAAGGTAAACTATGGAAAGCATATAGTAAGTTAGTAAGTAAGGCTATTTTAACGTGGGGGGATGAGCGTGAATCAACTCTTTAGTGAAATACCGGGTGCCAGCAAGTGGAGCAACGTGGAAGAGATTCATAGAGGCTGGTCCAGTGACAAAAAATATTATATTCGAACCACTGATGGTAGAGACTTGCTGCTAAGAATGGCGGATATGGTTCATTATGATAAAAAGAAACGCGAGTTTGAAGCTGTAAAAAAACTGAATCACGTGGAGAATCTGTTCATGTCCCGGCCGCTTGAATTTGGGTTTTGTAATGAGGGTCAATCTGTATATTCCTTGTTCACCTGGATCGAAGGGAAAGATGCTGAAGAGATGATCCCCACGTTAGCTGCAGCACAACAGTATCAACTTGGAGTTCAAGCGGGAGATGCATTGAAAAAAATGCATGAGATTCATGCAGAGCCAGATCGAGCCCCATGGGCTGAGCATTATAATGGCAAAATCAACAGGTATATTACAAACTATAAGTCATGCGGTATTTTCTTAAAGGGAGCAGATCAAGCCATAAGCTTTATTGAGCAAAACCGTCATCTATTAGAAAATCGTCCTCAAACATTTCAGCATGGGGATTATCATGTGGGCAATATGGTGGTTACCCCATCTGGTGAACTGGGTATCATCGATTTTAATAGAATGGACTATGGTGATCCTTGGGAAGAATTCAATAGAATTACCTGGTGTGCAGCATTAAGTCCTTTATTCGCTTCGGGCCGAATCCACGGTTATTTTAATAACAATGTACCTGATTTATTTTTTAGATTAATGGCTCTGTATATTGCAAGCAATCAGCTTTCATCGATCCACTGGGCCATTCCATTTGGCAAAGAAGAGGTAGACGATATGGTGCAACGAGCTGAAGAGGTATTGGAGGCATATGATGACTTTCAATCCTATATACCGAAATGGTACCTGCCCAGTTACCGCGACTTGTAAATATGAAGACCGCTGCTCCTGGGAGTGACGGTCTATTTTTAGCATTCTATTATCGTCACTTTTAGCTTAACGGTAGAACCTTTGGCAGAAACGGAGGAGGCCTTTACGCTGTTACCTTCACTAATGGATTGACCTGCCACCTGGACAGCAATGGCCTAATCGTGCCTACGTGATCGTTGTATACCAAGGTTGCTTGTTGAAACGTAACGATAAACGTTGATGTTGCTGAAGCTGCGAGCGCGTACGTTCCATTGAACATCAGGGATACCACTACCCATAGAATAGCCGATGCTTTCGTCCATATGACTTGAATTTATTTAGTAGAGAGAGGGAAGGGAAAATCTGATGAAAAAAATATATAGCGAACAAGAACTCATAGATATGACGATTAAACTGCTTGAACAAACTTCAATATATGAAGAGCAGTATGAGCAATATGTAAGACGACCTTTCTGTACGGATTTTTATGATGATCTGAGTCCGTATGTGCAAGTGAGCAAGCGGGGTTATACGCTCCAAATGTATGAAAGAGGCATACAGATGCTGAACAAGCTTACGAAAGAGGAAGAGGATGTGATTTATTGGATCATCGAAGATACAATTCACATCATTGCCCATCTGAATCTGCTTCGCAAATATAAAGTGGATAACATAAATACTCATTTAAAATATACAAAGGAGATCATGAAGGAGCTGACAACTTCAATGAACAAAGCATTTTATGAAATTGGAGGAATCTATCAGGAATGGCATGAAGCGAATAGAAGAGCAACACTGGAGAACCCATTAAAGTAAAACAAAACAAGAAACAGTTGACAATCAGTGAGGTGAAATTTACAATTTTATATTAGTGATAATGATTATCAATATCATTAATTTTAAGTATGCTTTGCACTTACTATATTTCAAAGGAGATTTGCAACATGCATCGTATGATGAACAAGAAGTTTCACATGATTTTATGTGCACTATTCGTAGTGATTTTCGTTATTTCAGGTTGTGGGAATGCTGGCAGCTCGTCTGATTCATCTGCTAAATCCGCGTCGTCCACGAAGGAAGAGGTAAGCAGTGATTCTGATACACGTACAGTCTCTACGGTAAAAGGAGATGTGAAGGTGCCCGCTAATCCTCAACGGGTAGTCGTGAACTGGTATGTTGGTGATGTATTTACACTAGGGATTAAGCCGGCCGCAGTCATGGGGTGGAAACAAGAAACGATGCCTTTTTACGATAAGTTTAACGACGTCCCCAATATTGAAAAGTGGGAAACTGAGGAAATTATGAAGTATGATCCTGATCTTATCATTACATATGATACAAAGGATTATGATAAGCTGTCTAAAATTGCGCCTGTTCTTGTGATACCTGAGGATAAAATGACCTCCCTAGAACGTTTGAAATTTCTTGGTCAGGCCACAGGACATGAAGCAGAAGCGGACAAAGTGATTTCACTGTTTGAAAGCAAGCTGAGTCAGGCCAAAGAAAAACTAAATTCCGACATATTCAAGGACAAAACGTTTAGCATTTTCGAGGACTGGGGCAGTGGCTCCTACGGAATTTATTATGAAACAGGCTCACGCGGAGGAACGTTGCTTTACAATTATCTTGGACTTCACAAACCGGAAAAGCTCAACACATTGGTTAAAAACTCCGGAGAGAATCGTGGTTCTTTATCCTACGAGGTAGCTGCTGAATACTTTGGAGATTATGTCCTTTGGTTTAAGCAGGAAGGCAAGGAATCCGAATATGCGAAGACAAAAATCTGGAGCAGCATTCCAGCCGTTAAAAACGGACATATCATCGAAATTCCAGCGAAATATGCAGGACTGTTCTATTATTCGGACGTTGCTAGTATGACGGGACAGCTAGATTATATGATTAGCAAATTGCTGGAACAGACGAAGTAATGATGCATAATTGACCAACTAAGGGTGTAATCGATGTCTACTCACAAAGAACCAAATAAAAAAGGAATATTTCATTTTATAGGCTGCATGATCGTGGGCGTGTTCCTGCTTCTGGTGGTTACCGCAGCATCCATTACCTTTGGTGCTGCTGAAATGAGCTTGAAGCTGGCGTGGGGGGCTATATTTCAGTTTGATCCCTACATTACGGAACATCAGATTATTCACACCTTGCGGTTTCCACGCACCGTGGCAGATATCATGGTAGGGTGTAGCTTGGCTGTGTGTGGGGCGATTATGCAGGGAACCACTCGTAATCCACTAGCGGATTCGGGACTCATTGGCATAAGCTCAGGCTCGACATTTGCTATTGCGTTATGTATGGCCTTTTTGCCTGGTCGCACCTACGGAGAAACCATGCTGTATTCTTGCCTAGGTGCAGCAATCACTACGGGCATTACGTATTACATCGCATCTATAGGCAAGCGAGGCATGACGCCTCAGCGACTGGTACTGGCAGGAATGTCCATCTCCATGCTTTTTGGTGCATTTAGTACGTTTATCGCTATTAAGTATGAGATTGGCCAAGCCCTTGATTACTGGTCTGCTGGTGGTACAGCCAGTGCCAAGTGGGGTGAACTAGCTTTCATTGCTCCACTGTTTGTAGTGGGTTTGGTCTGTGCCATCGCGCTTTCTCCCTCAATTACGATTTTGAGCTTCGGGGAGGATGTAGCATCAGGCTTGGGTATTCGTGCCAATAGGATTAAGTTGTTTTCAACCCTAATTGTATTAATTCTAACAGGATTATCGGTAATTGTGGTCGGTCCTGTTGGCTTCGTGGGTTTGATCGTGCCACACATTATGCGCCATCTGGTCGGAACGGATTATCGGTATATTATCCCGGCCTCAGCTTTGTATGGAGCAGTCTTTCTGTTGGCAGCGGATTTACTTGGACGACTGATCAATCGCCCTCACGAAACACCCCTTGGCATTATTTTTGCCTTGGTGGGCGTACCCTATTTTCTCTACCTTGTGCGCAAGCAAAGGAGGGAGTTTAGTTGAAGCTGTCCCGCAATAGCAGGGGTATTAGCATTATTTTACTGTTAGTAGTGCTGACGCTGTTAGTGGCTATACTCAGTATGAATGTTGGGAAAATGAACCTTTCTCCACTCGAAGTTTTCAAGGTCATCATGGGCGAAGGAACGAGCAAACAGAACCTGATCGTGTTTGACTTTCGACTGCCACGTATTGTGCTTTCTATATTGGTAGGTATTGGCATGGGGATATCAGGCTGTATCATGCAAAGCTTGCTCAAAAACGACATGGCCAGTCCCGGGACACTCGGCATCAGCTCAGGCTCGGGGCTATTTGTACTTATGTATATTACGTTGTTCGCTAGTGAAGGATTGCTATCGCCGATTCTTCTTCCAGGGTTAGCTTTTGCAGGCGGCCTCACGGCAGCTTTCTTGATTTTTATGTTTGCTTTCAGGCGGGGAAGAGACATCTCGCCTACAGGCCTAATTTTAACCGGTGTCGCTATGGGGAGTGGCTACAGCGCATTATCTCTGATGTTGACACTCCGGCTAGACAAGCAACAGTATGACTTTGCTCTGAGATGGCAGGCTGGAGACCTGTGGGGGGACGACTGGAGCTATATTATGGTGCTGCTCCCGTGGGTGTTTATCATCTGTTTTTACGTTTTTTACAGGTCTAACACACTCAATACGTTGAATTTGGGGAATCAGACAGCATCGGGCCTCGGTGTAGCAATTAAAAGGGAGTTTATCGGCTTGACGATTGCTGCCGTTGCGCTCGCTTCTGGTAGCGTGGCACTTGGAGGGAATTTCTTTTTTGTAGGCATGGTCAGTCCCCATCTAGCGCGCAAGCTAGTAGGGCCCAATCATAAGCTATTGCTACCTACGACAGCATTAGTTGGTGCACTCGTCATTTTGATTGCTGACACACTTACTCGGACGATAAGCTTTGGTGCAGATATTCCAACCGGAATTATTATCACCATACTGGTTACCCCTTATTTCCTTTACTTGCTGTCGAAAGCTAGTTAAATGCAGAATAATGAAAAGACGCTAACCCCTGTCCATGCAAAATATGGCTGGGTTAACGTCTTTTTTCGCGTTACTACTTAGGTCTCCTTGCGGAAAGATAATTCTTTCTCGCATTCTGTTAGGATTTCCGGCCTTCGTGTCGGAGGGGATTGTAAATAAAGCCTAATCCTTGCCATAATTCAAACCAAAGTGATAAGCTTGATCCAGCAGCATTACAAAATGACCGGAATTTGAACTCAGGGTCTCATCTAAGAATTCAACCTTGGAATTGGAAACTCCGCAATAATCTGCAATTCCCACATTCAGCAAATGAGTAATCATTTCATCATAGTTACGCTTTTTCAACTGTTCTTTCGAAACGCCGGCCAAGCCAAGCCACAAGATATGCTGATGATGCAGGTGATTCGAACCGTACGCAAACCCGTTGTTCCATACACGGTCAATATAACCCTTCAGCATAGCTGGCAAATTCCACCACCAAAGTGGAAAAATAAATGCCAATGCATCATGCTCCTTCATCCGCCTTATTTCCATTTCTACTTCAGGGGAAAAGGACTGTTCCGCAACTGTCAAATCCGGTTCATCTACTCCTTTTAAAATAGGATCAAAACCAATCCCATGCAAATCTAATATCTCATAATCGTGGCCTGCATCGGCAAGACCCTGTACGAAACGATCAGCAACCTTAAAGGTCAAGGAATCTTTTCTCGGGTGTGAAACAACGGTTAATACTTTCATGCTTCTTCACTACCTTTCTCAATAGCTTACTTCTAGGAATGCTCAATGCTTGATGCTATTATATACAGTAGGAAAATAATCTGGAAGTACGCACTTCTAAGTTCTATAGGATGATACAGGTGCCATAGGAACATGGAAGTGCCCTAGGTAGATTCCCTAGAAACTGATCTGAGTAATGAATTGAAGTGATGGGTTGTTCTGAGCAAACGAAGCCTTCTAAAGGAGGATTAAGAAATGACTGAACAGACAAAAAATAGGGTTCAAAAGAAGTATCAAGTTGGAGTGGAAGCGGCTTTAGAGGTGATGGGAGGGAAATGGAAGCCTTTAATTATCTACCATCTGATGACAGGACGGAAACGAACGTCTGAGTTTCGTCGGTTAATACCCGGCATTACACAAAAAATGCTGACCACTCAGCTCAGAGGCCTAGAAAAGGATGAGATCGTTACACGAAAGGTTTATAATGAAATCCCTCCTAAAGTAGAGTATGAGTTAACGGACTACGGCTGGGGATTAAAACCCGCGCTAGACCATTTATGCTACTGGGGAGAGGATCACCTGGATAAGATTCATGGAGACAAATTCAAGGTTTTGGAAGAATTCTAAGGCTGCTGTATAGAGTAACTTTAAGCTGATATTAAGCCCTCACAAAGTATTCAATTAGAATAGCTTGCGAGGGCTTAACTATCGCAGGGTAATATAACAGACTAACTGTCGGTCATTCCGTTATCATAACTTAATTGCCATTCAATTCCGAACTTATCTTTAAGGCTACCGTAACATTTGCTCCAGAATGTTTCTTGAAGTTCCATGTTTACGGTTCCTCCTTCTTTTAATTTATGAAAGTACGATCGAATTTTCTCTTCGTCCTTATTGACGATGGCGAGGCTGATGTTGTTTCCGGCTACGAATGGCATACCAGGAAAAACGTCTGAAAACATGACATTACTACCATCAATTTGAAGCCGCGTGTGCATGACCAGATTTTTGGCTTCTTCTTGTAGAGGATAATCAGGATTGGGCGGTGCTTCACCGAACGTCATAATTTGTGGTTTCTCAGTCCCAAATGCCTCTGCGTAAAACTCCGCTGCTTCACGACAGTTTCCATTAAAGTTAAGATAAACATCAACAGACATGTGTTTCACTCCTTTAAGAATCATTATTTTTCCATACTATATGGCCTTATCTCATTATTAACCTGTAAACTAACAAAAATACAGTAAGATCCGTTTTGCGAAAGTATTTGCGGCTTAACATGTTCAATTTTTAAAACAAATGGGCATTATATTCAAAGTAATGGTATGATAGCTTAGTTAAATCTGAACGACTAGTAATGGAGTGATCATATGGGTGGAAAAAGCAAGGGCGGCGGGACCGGCAGAGGCACAGGTAGTAAGGGATGGACACGCTGGAACAAAACTGCGAAGCCAGTAAGGACAAAAAGCGCTTCTACAAGCGCACCGGGAAGCAAAGCGGCAGGTGGCACAAAAGGCGGCACTGCCAAACCAACAAGGAATAAAAACGGCGGCAACAGTAGCAAATAAGCCGGGAAAGTATAAGTTGTCGTAAACGGCGAACATCTGATTAAGCAAGAACAATCAGGTGTTTTTTTAATTATTTTATTTAAACTCACATATTATAATCAGAAGCAGGTGAATCGTGAGAATTAACAAGTACATCAGTGAGACAGGATTCTGCTCACGTCGGGAAACCAACAGACTGATTGCAGCAGGACGAATTACGATTAATGGCATTGTCTGTGAAGCGGGCGCGGAAGTAGAGCCACAGGATATCGTGCTGATTGATGGGGAAGTTATTCCGTATAATTCCAGTGAACCTGTATATTTGGCTCTGAATAAGCCTATAGGCATTGTTTGTACCGCAGCAGAACAGGTTGCTGGTAATATTATTAGTTATGTTAACTACCCTTCGCGGATTTTTGCCATTGGCAGGCTGGACAAAGCGTCAGAGGGACTCATTCTATTAACCAACGATGGAAGCATTGTCAATCAAATGATGCGTTCCGAGCATGGTCATGAGAAGGAATATGTAGTAACTGTAGACAAACCTGTTACAAACGAGTTTACGCAGGCTATGTCTTGTGGCGTTGAAATATTGAACGTTATTACCAAACCGTGCAAGGTTGATCGTACAAGCGAATACGAGTTCCGCATTATTTTGACGCAGGGTCTGAACTTGCAAATTCGCAGAATGTGTAAGGCCTTGGGGTACAGGGTGCTCAAGTTGGAACGTGTTCGAATTATGAATATTACCTTGGATCATCTGGAACGTGGGCAATGGAGACATCTTGAGAGGGAGGAACTGGAGTTGCTTCTTGCTAAATTGCAATAATGAGTACAACAAAAGTTTATTTGAAGGACAGTATGTTCATACGGCCAACGCAACTTTAGTGATACTTTTTACGAAATTTTAGCGAGCCGCCTACCTTACCCACCAGCCATAGCACAATAGGAAACACGATACCGAAAATCATGGCGTAAAAAGGCCATACTGAAAAAAACTTGGTTAAAAATTGCATATTTGGCCAAATAGAGTGAACCATTGCCAATGCGATTAGGATCAGAGGAACTAAGAGAGAGTTAGCGCTTCGAAGACGAAAAGCATCTGCAAGCCCTTGCGCTGAAACATATAAAAGTAGTGCGAGTCGAAAAAATATGGTGACAAACCAGAACACTGCAACAACAATTTCAAACCGTTGAAGAAACTCCCCGTTACTGATTGTTCGGCTAATAAAATAAGTGGGAAATGTCAAATTAGATACAACACCTTCACTCATCACGGCGATTATTTGTAGAACCATGAAAAAATACATGCCGCCGCTAATCAATGCAGAGGTAATCACTGTCTTTCTCCACTTTTTTGGATCGGGGATGTACTGTGCAAAAAAAAGATACAGAATTGCTTCAAGGTAGGGAAAGGCAAACAAATTGAACGAAGCGAGAACGATAGGGTTCAAACCATACTCGAAAATAGGGAGCACATTATCTATGTTGGTATCAGGAAGGAGGGTAATCCTGACCAAAAGATACAGAGCAAGAAGGAAGAAAAACAGGATTTCCGCGCAACGGCCAATTACAGCAGGGCCTGATCGAACGGCGAAATAAATGACTATTAGCATGATGAAATATATCGCTTCGGAGGGAGTTTCCGGCATAATAGCTATCGTGATAAAGTCGCCCAGATTTCGAAGTGTCATAATGAACACAAGAAAGGGAAACAAAAAAATGAAAACGATGCTGATCGTCCCGCCCAAGGGACCGAAGAGGCAACGGAGATGCTCTACAAAAGATTTCCCCTGTATTTGCCTAGCGATGGAGGCATATAAAGGTATCAATAACAGATGGAAACCTAAGGAGACTGGAATGGAGAGCCAGGCATCTTGTTTAGCGACAGCGGTAATTGCCGCTGGGAGTACCAGATATGCGCTTCCTATTTGATATAATGCAAACCACATAATAGCTTGTCGAACGGTCAGGTTGGAATTCATCCCAATGCCTCCTTAAGATAATATTTCAGTAAGTAACCGGCTTATCGGTTGAAATAGGATTTGGATGCCCGTCAGTGGAGTCGGCAGTTTAATATTGGCGATCCGTAGGATAATCAATATAACGCCTATAATCAACAATATCGAGCTGAATACAATTTCACGCACATATTGTTTCGCCTTAAATTTTTTAAACTCATACAACGATGTTAAAATGGAAGTTACGAGAATCACATAAAGCATATGCATTCACTCCTGATTGTGTATTCCCATATCAATTGGACTGGTAATGTCTCCGAACCGGACTAAACGATAGTTGAGCTGAATATCCACTTTAAGCGTTTGAAATTTTTGTGGCCAATCCTCTTTCCATCTATGCCATTCACGTGGGAACTTGCGGTGAAAAGCTTCTCCAAACCCGAATATATCGGAACCGATTTGTTGTGCGTGCGAAATGCCTTTCTTCAAAGACTGTTGCAGATGCTCTTTAGCTGATTCTTGAAGATCTCTAAATGTCTCTTCATTCTTAGGGTTGGCATTGCACGAGATCGTTCCGATATTGGATTCTGTATCCACAATAAGAGAAATGTGCGGCTCATGGTCTATTATTTCTGGACGCATCTTTACTTTGGAACGGATTACTTCAACAACAAATTTCCCTTTGGAATTCGGACAATCGATGGAAGCTACGGTGCTGGAAACACGGTTGGATATATATGTAAAGGCTTTACTTTGTGAATCATCCATCCAATTGATAAGTCGGTCGCCCTTGAAAACACCAACTCCAGTAAAAAAATATTTAACATGTTGGGGCGACTTTGTCACATTATCAATAGTTAGACCTTTTTCTACGTTTGTCAGTCGAATACCGGTGAGAACCGGTTCAATGCCATCCTCTGTAAATTTCTCTAAAATATCTTTCACATTGACCGCGGAAGTTGGAGCCCATGCTTTTTCAGAAAGCCTTAATGCCTTATACATATCCATTGCAGGCAAGATCTCGGTTGGAGCTACAAAAGTAACGGCCTCCTTTGCCGAGTTTCCTCTGACAACGGCCAAATAGAAATCAGGTCGAACTTCATGATCACGGAACAGAAAGTCCAGCGGCTCCTTGATTCCTTTTTTTGCCGTTTTCTCATCAAAAATGACAAACTTTAAGTGAGACATATACATTTTTCGGGACGATTCCGTTGTTAATTTTCGAATAGCTTCAAATATGGTATCGGCGCGCTTGGAAAAAACGATCGTTGGCGTCCGTTCCATGGGGGAATTCTGCGACATTTTCGATGGGTCAACCACTTGTAAACTGACTTCATATTGGTCATCAACGGCATCAATGCCCAGAGCCATCACGACGGAAATTGCACTCAATTCCTTACTGTTCCAGCAACCCGTAAGAAACACCATTAGCCAGATGCACATAAACAGTAATAAAATGGTGGATCGATACGAGTTCATGATGGTTTACTCCTTTAGTTTTTACGATGTTTTTTAGTTCTATATGGAAAACGCAATATGGCGTCCCTCTGCTCCGACGATTTGTAATTGGCAAAGGGGCTCAAATACGGTACACCGAATGAATGAAGCCCATTCAGATGTACAAAGAGCATGAGAATACCAACAGTCAATCCGTACACACCAAACATAGCGGCTATGCCTATGAAAGCGAAACGTAATATCCGGATTGGAATAGCAAAAGTGTACGAGGGAATGACAAAGCTCGAAATGGCAGTTATTGCAACAACAATGACCATAACAGCCGAAACGATGTTTGCTTCTACAGCTGCTTGGCCGATCACTATTGACCCGACAATAGAAACGGCTTGACCGACCGTCCGTGGCATACGAAGACCTGCCTCCCTCAGAATTTCAAAAACCACTTCCATGATCATCGCCTCAATAAATGCTGGAAACGGTACTCCTTCACGTTGCGCGGATAAGCTTAATAACAAAACGGTTGGAATCATATCCTGATGGAATGTCGTTAATGCGACATAAATGGCCGGAGCCAACATACAGATTGCCAGGCAAATGTACCTTAATATTCGAATGATACTACTGTAAACAAAGGATTGATAATAGTCTTCTGCGGATTGAAGGAAATCTGCAAACACCGCAGGTGCAAGGATGGCGAAGGGAGATCCATCCACAAATATCGCTATTTTCCCCTCCATAATTCCTGCTGCAATAGAGTCTGGGCGATCAGAATTATAAAAGAGCGGAAATATCGTGAATTGTTTATCTTCATGGAGACATTCTTCCAAATATTCGCTTTCAAGCACGCCTTCCACATGCATGTTCTTTAACTTGGATATCATGTCCTGCACCTTTTTTGGGTCAGCGATCCCATGTAAATACATGACCGATATATCGGTCTTAGTTTTTTTGCCAACTTTTAGGGTAGTTAGACGTACTCTTGTATCCTTCACCCTTCGACGAACCATAGTCGTATTCGTACGTAAAGTTTCTGTAAACGCTTCTTGCGGACCTCTGACCACTGGCTGTGTCTTCGAGTCCGAAATGCTGCGTTCTTCCCATCCAGGCAAAGAAATGATCAATCCTTCATCCATATCGTTCAGGAGTAGGAGAAGACCACCGGAGAGGATCTGTTCCAAGGCATCTTCAAAGTTTTGAGTAAAGTTTGCTTCACCAATGTCCAAAATTGCGTTTTTCAATAACGGTAAAGTGATCTCGTCAGAGGAGACACGATCATGCAACGGACGGATCACGTTATCCTGTACCTTTTGCATGTCAGTCATGCCGTCCAAATAAAAAAGAGCAGCGTGTTTATGGCCAGTCGTGATCTCACGAACAACAAAATCCGAACTGTTTCCCATGAAGTCACAAATGAGATCAATATTCTGGCATAATTGTCTTGAAAATTTGGTATGTAACTTCATTTTCACCCTCCTCAGATACGTAGTATTAACAATAATCCAAAATAATACCACAATAATCCATAATTGCGTTGTTGTCGGTAAGGTCAATGACATCTTCAACGGTGGAGGATAAAGGCTATTCTCTTTCTTTGAAGGCTTGGTATGATGAGGAAAAGCAAAAATGATGGGATAACGTGACTACGAAGGATACAATATCTGCAATAACATACTATATGCTATTTATCTTAAGATGTAATATTTCATGAGAATACGCTAAAAGGAGTTTTCCTTATGAATATTACATCAGTTTTAATTTATTGTTTTATTGCTACCTTCACACCAGGCCCTACCAATATCGTCATATTATCCACAGTGCATCATTTTGGAGCAAAAAAGGCAATGAAATATACGTTTGGAGCATTTGAGTATATGTCACATCTAAAGTGAGGAGGAGGGAGTATGTTTAAATAGGCTACAGATGACTATCCTTTTTTGGAATAGTTTACTTGTGTAGTATAATATTTTTGAAGGATATTCTATCAATTCATTTAAACATCCAAATAGAGAGGTAGTTGATCATGCTATTCATTACAAAAAAAACGATCAATAAGCTAGCAGAACCTTATAGAGAATCTGACATGCTTATCTGCTATTCAACTCCACAAAGCTTTTCGGCATATACAAGTCGAGCCATATTACTCTTAAATAATGATAGGATTATTATCCTTTTCCTCAATCTATTTTCCACAAAAGTAGTACAAAAAGTTGAATATGAAGTTGCTGATTTACAAGAACAAAAATATCATTCTGGACACCTGTCTTCTGCAATATGGTCATTTAAAATCAAAGGCCAGCATTGTAGGTTTAGGATAATCAAAAAAATTCTTACTCTTGGCTCTATGCAAAGAGATTTTCTGAATTTCTTGCAACAAAATAATTTAAACTAGCGACCGAGTAGATCGGTAATTTCTGTCTGCCTAAGGCGGGGCACCGTAAGTACTTTATGGGGATAAGTGATGAAGGTAATATTCGGTGTTTTTTTGTTATATATCATTGAGGGGAGGAATTCTACATGAACGAACAACTCATAAAAAGCGATGGAATAGAAATCTGTAGTGAGAGTTTCGGCGAGCAAGTTAACCCGGCAATATTACTGATTATGGGGGCTCAATCCTCATTGGTCTGGTGGGAGCAAGAATTTTGTCAGCGTTTAGCTGAGACAGGTCGCTTTGTCATTCGCTATGATAACCGAGATGTTGGACGTTCTACAACCTATGAACCTGGTCAACCGGACTATACCTTCGAAGACATGGCAGATGATGCGATTCGAGTATTAGATGCTTATAAGATTGAGCAAGCGCATATCGTAGGGATGTCTATGGGCGGTATGCTGACTCAGTTGATAGCTCTACGACATCCAGACAGAGTATTAACCGTGACTCTTTTAGCAACGTCAAATTTTGCTTCCGATCTTCCACCGATGGAGAAAAAGGTTATGGACTATTTCTCGAATATGGGAGCAATAGATTGGTCGAACGAACAATCGGTGGTCGATTTTGTGGTGGGTAGATCAAGAATTTTAGTCGGTTCAAAGCATCCTTTCAATGAGAAAAAGGTTTATCAATTAGCAAAAGAAGAATGGAAAAGAAGCAACAATATGGCCAGTATGAATAATCACGCTATGCTGTCAGGCGGAGAATCCTATTTGGCTAGAACAGGGGAAATAAACGTTCCTACACTGGTTATACACGGTACTGAAGATTCGATTATCCCTTATGAACACGGAATAAATCTTGCTAACGCAATTCCGCGTGCGGTTTTACTGACATTGGAAGGTGCCGGGCATGAGCTTCACTATGACGACTGGGATTTAATAATCGATTCTATCTCAAAACACACTTCGATACTCAATTAGGTCAGCTGATGTGTAGGATAGCTGAATAAAGCCGTTTACGAGAGAAGCAATCTTCCTGAATAAAAAGGCAATCTCCTTTTTTAAGGGGATTGCCTTTTGCTATTTGTATGCCCTTATTTTCATGAAGACTGGGCAAGTCTCAAGTCTCAAGTCTCAAGTCTCAAGTCTCAAGTCTCAGGCACAAGTATCCCAAAGCTCCATCAATTTAGTAATGGCTGCATCAATGTTGTCTAGGGACACACCATCTCTGGCTTCCGTAGATATACCTTCCAGAAAGGTAACGAATAGTGTGGTTAAGATGCTAACATTTGTGGATTCTTGAAGTTCTCCATTCTTGGTAGCTCGCTCAATACGAGCATAGAACTTGTTCCTAGTCACTGCTCTTTGCCTGATCAATAGTTCTCGAATATGAGTGTTTTCTGGGGAACATGTATTTGCAGAGAATATGACTAAACAACCCAAGGGATGGGTCTGCTCAGTCTGCATGATTGCTGAACTTCTTAAGGCTAATTCAATAGCTGTGCGCGATGAAAGTGAATAGTTTGTAAGGCTTGTCGATACTTGTCCGTATGTAGCCAAATACCGGTCCAGCGCTTCTTTGAATAATGCGTCTTTTGATTCAAAAGCTGCATAAAAGCTGGCTGAGGAGATGCCGCCCATCGCCTTTTTGAGTTGAGCCAAAGAGGTTGATTCAAATCCATGCTCCCAAAACAACATCATAGCTTGGGAGATCGCTTCGTCGCGACAGAATTTACGTGGTCTTCCGGTTCTAACCATGGAGTCGCCTCCTTATATCTTGTACTTATATACTAATCGATCCAAAAGTAATTGACAAGACAGAGAGGTATCTTTAAAATGTGGATTGATCGATCCATAAGTAAAATAAAAGGAGAGCAAATCATTGGCATATATGCTTGATTTTTCGCTTGAACTTGTTTTGAAATCGATTTTAAGGAGCTGCGCTAATGTCCAGCAATAACTCTTCTACTACTGTAAAGATTGCTTCTTCCGCCTCCTCTGAGCGCTTTCCCTGGCTTGGTCTGCTTGCTTTGGCTATGACAGGATTCATCTGTATTATGACGGAAACGATTCCGGCTGGTTTGCTTCCGCAAATAAGCAAGGGACTTTATATTTCAGAGGCAATGGCGGGTCAACTGGTCACTGTCTATGCCATCGGTTCCCTAGTGGCTGCCATCCCTGTAGCTATAGTTACCCGCCAATGGCGGAGGCGTCCGCTGTTACTTCTGGCTATTTGCGGGTTCCTGGTTTTTAATAGTGTCACCGCGATTTCTTCCAGCTACATACTGACGCTGGCTGCCCGTCTACTGGCAGGAGTTTCGGCTGGAGTTCTATGGGGGATGATCGGCGGTTACGCTCTCCGCATGGTATCTGCTACATTGAAGGGGAGGGGGATGGCCGTTGCCATGGTTGGAACGCCGATCGCCTTGGCTATTGGTGTCCCAGCGGGGACGTTTCTGGGGAACCTTATGGGTTGGCGTTCTGTTTTTGGAATTATGTCACTACTGACAGTTATACTGATCGCGTGGGTGCTTTGGAAGGTGCCGGACTATCCGGGACAGTCCTCCGATAAGCAAGCTTCGATCTATGCAGTCTTCCTTACACCGGGGATTCGGCCCATACTATTGGTTGTACTGACCTGGATGACAGCCCATAATATTCTTTACACTTATATTGCTCCATTTCTTGCGGCCAATGGGATGGGGGAGAGAGTGGGGCTGGCGCTGGCTTTCTTTGGCATTGCTGCTCTCATAGGTATATGGATAACTGGCGTATTCATCGACCGTTGGCTGCGTAAGCTTGTCTTGATTAGTCTTATTTCCTTCGTCTTAATTTCTATTGCCATGAGCTTTAGCAACTCCAATGCCCTTATGATCTATATCATTGTTACGGTATGGGGTTTAACTTTCGGTGGCGCAGCAACGCTGTTGCAAACGGCGCTTGCTCAGGCTGCAGGGGAGGGCAAAGTGGATATGGTTATGCCGATTAACACGACCGTATGGAATCTGGCTATCGCCGGCGGCGGGATGGCTGGGGGTATTTTACTCGAAACTTTTGGTGCGGGATCATTTTCATGGGCATTATTCATACTCTTATTCCTTGCGCTTCTCGTGGCTTGGGGTGGCAAAAAGTATTCGTTCCCTCCACACTAACCTAGTAATTAGTGAAGGTTTTTTTAAAAATTTTCTTGTTATGACTTCTAACTTTAATGCACAGAAGATGCTGTCCCAAGGGCAGTTGCTATAAAATAAAGCGCATTGTCCAAGCCGATGTTGTCGACAGGGCAATGCTCCTTGTGTTTGCATTCGAACATACGATAAAAATGAAGTGCATTCCGCACCAGACTGGTAGCCTGTAAGTTCGACTTCACCATCCTTCAGAACTAGGAGCAAATGATGCTCTGTGTCTGCGAACGGCTTGTCGCCTAAGGAAAGTTGGGTAGGTACATAGATATATTATGATGGTCCCTCCGCGCTCCTTCGTAAAGCCAATAAAATGACCCATACTCTTGGTGTAAAACTGATTACGGTGGATGGGAAATCTACAATAAAAGAGAATTTTACGTTGGTTGAAAAACATTTATTGAAATAATGCACAATTAGATTAAGACTAATATTTATTTCTTAGAAATGTTATCCCGCCGGGTAGGGCTTTATTTGGTTTGTTCTATTTAGTAAATAGTCTGTGCTTGTATGGTGGAAATTAGCTAGTCTAATTAAAATCTCCGTTGGAATGTCTATTTCCCCACGTTCATAATTGCTGTATATCCGCTGGCTACAATTCAGATAATCAGCCATTTGAGTTTGAGTCAAATCCTTATCTTCACGTAAATCTCGAATCCGTTGATACATCATATTCACCTCGAACTAAGAATATCTTAGCGAAATAATCGCTATCTATTTTTAGCGAATAATTCGCTAAAATTAGTCAGAGGGTTAATAATACATATCATGAAGGAGTAGAACATGAGTATCTTGGAGAACTTTTATTACGGAAAATGTAACCCAAGTGAACGAATCAAATCGAAAGACACTGAGTTTGAACTGGTCTCTCAGAGAATAGCCGATGCTGAGGAAGCCCTCAAAACAAAATTGCCAGAACAAGATTACAAATTAATTGAAGAGCTTTCGGATTTACAAGATGTTTTAATTTCCTTATTGTCCGCTTCGGCTTATATTGAGGATTATAAAATGGGGGCACTAATAATGATTGAAGTATTTGACGGGAAAGAAGAGTTGAAATAGGTAGTTCAGAAGATTGTAGGGGGCGATTATAAAAAAATTTGAAAGGTAGCTCCTTTATGAGGAGTTACCTTTTTTATTTCTAAAAGTAGCTAGCCTGCGGGATAAGGTTTTTTTTGTTTCGTTCTGTTTAACAAGTAGTCTGTGCTTGTGTTATGGAAATCAGCTAGTTTGATTAGAATCCTTGTAGGAATATCAACATCGCCGCGTTCGTAATTGCTATAAATTCGTTGACTGCAATTCAAATATTCAGCCATTTGGGATTGAGTCAAATCTCTATCTTCACGCAAATCTCGGATCCTTTGGTACATCTTCTCACCTCCAAACCTAGAATATCCCAGCGAAATAATCGCTTTTTATTTTTAGCGAATATTTCGCTATTTAGTCAGAGGATTTCATTTAGGTTTAGAGCATGAAGGGAACAAACGTATGTGCATCCATTTATTGTTTGAAGTATATGATTTTGAGACTCAATATTTTTACCAAATATGCCCACCCACCGTTTCTTACTGCGCTTGCTTCTGTAGACATGATTTATGTTCCCTAATTTGGTTTGTTGAAAAATCAAAAGGCCGGCACATTGGCCGACCTGGTTCACCGAGGCTCGAAAGCGGCGGGGTGTTCCTTATTTAATTTTCCATGATATAAATATATCATGCTAAAAGTCTAACGAACGGCCATCATTCGGTCAAAAGTTATTTAATAAACAGTCTCTTTTCACAGGTTATAATAACCATTTATTGTCCAAATACTATGAATAGATATTATTACAGGAAAAAACAACTACTATATCCCTCTATTTTACAAGTATATATAATTCATGTTAGTATATTGATGAAAATACCAAATATATGAAGATAGAATTGATTTTATGCAAAAGTTTAAGCAATTGGGTATCGCGTCATTATCAGCTCTTATGTTATCATCGTTTACACTTCCTGCTTTCGCTAATGCTCAAGCTGTAAACAACGTAGAATCTTCTATAACTTCAGAGACTAAGATAGACTTGGAAAATGGAATTGTTGATGAAAGAGTAGAGCAAGAATTAAGACAAGTTGATTATGATGACCTTTTCAAAACTGTAGGCACTAATCTTGGAATGGTCGATACTCAACGTCCATCTGGGGAAGTAAGTACACAAGGCTGGAGATCAAAGTTCGCAAAGGAAGTAGCGTTAGAATTAATTTCTAAACTGAAAAATATTGGATCATGTGCTTGGAATGAACAGATAAAAATTTATGTAGATAAGATACCACTTTTGACCGACGGTGCAAAAGAAACTTTGAAATATTATCTTGGTTATCAAGTAATAATGCAAGCTTTGGATATCATGGTAGATTTCACAGGCACAGCAGAGGACGGTCTTGCTTACGCCTTAAAATATGTTGGGTTGCCTGCGTGGTTGGCCGAACCCGCATCCAGAGCTATTGTCTTCTTCTTGCTGTAAAATCGGAAAAAAGGGGGACTAAACGTGTACATACTCGCATTGATTATACTTATTACTACAGGTTTGGTATCCATAGCTGATATTTTGTTTGATATAAAAGATTCCGGTGAAGGAATCAGGTTGATGGTTAAAACTTCACAGGCTCTATTCTTTTTATCATTGTTGTTTTTTACAGTAAAAAGCGGTACCAAGAAAAGAGACTGAACTCGTCACACACAGAAAAAGGGTGGAGTTGATAAACTATATCAACTCCACCCTTTTTAGTTATTCGTCGTACGTGTTGATATAATCGCTCCTTCTCCTGGCTTAGCAAACAACTTCACTTCCGCAAGGCAAAAGACGTGACCGGGCTGATCATTCATAACGACTAGGAATTCCAGATACACAATAACAATTATTTATTTAATGTATGCAATTTACAAATGGTATTATTGTCACCATGTTGACGATAATACAAAATGCTGTTATTGTAATTATAGTCAGTATGGTGACAATAAAAAGAAAAGGATATATTTATGGAATATTCTAAAGCGCTTAGAGAGTTATATATAATGCAACAAACTTACGCTACTTTTTTTTCCGTTACTAATAAGTTGCAAATACAAGGCGACAACTATTTTGAGAAATTAACATCACGACAGTACATGATCATGCTGGCAATAGCTCATTTGCCAGAGGATGAAACAACACTTGTTAATATTGCAAGAAAGTTAGAAACAAGCAAACAAAGCGCACAAAAGCTTATAGTCAATTTAGAGAATAAAGGATACCTAATTACGACGCCAAGCAAACGGGACAAACGTGCAATTAACGTGGAAATCACGGAATTAGGGAAAAGAGTCATGCTGGAATGTGGTGAGAAAACAATATGCCTAATGGCAGATATTTTTAATGGATTCACAACTGAAGAATTAGAAGTGTTATGGAGTTTATTGAAAAGAATATATGGTGCTCACAACGAAGAGTACGTTGGTTTTGAGGAAGATGTAAATTATAAATTTGAAGACTTGGAAGGGTTTCAAGAAGCACAAATTCGAGCTTTAGATAGCTTTATTTTACGGAGAAAGCATTTTTAAATAATGGGAAACATTTTTCCATCAAAATTCATTGCTACTTTTGGAGGTCGCGAGATGAAATTACAAGTACAACCGAGAATTGCAATAATTGATGAAAAAATCGATTTTTGTGTCACCGGGTTACCACCAGAGGACAAAATAAAAATAACTGCATCCATGCATTTTCCTTGGGCAGTTAGTGAAAAGTATCAATCATTTGCTTGGTTTACTGCGGATTCAAACGGTAGTGTTGATTTATCGAAACAGAAACCTGATTCTGGAACTTATGATTATATAGATAGTATGGGCCTTATTGCTTCTTTACAGAAGATTAATAGTGAGGGAGGAAATATCGCTCATAATATTTCAATAGATGGTAGTCTATTTATTGACATAGTATGTGAAAATGGACAAGATCGGGAATGCATAAGTCTAGAGCGTATGTTTAAGTTACCGGAAGTGAAAAGACATCAGATTACTGATGCATTCGTGGGAGAGTTGTTTTACACTGAAAACTCAAATTATAAAACGATTGTAGTATTGGGTGGGTCTGATGGTGAACTAAGTGGTCTTTCGATTTTGTCAGGACCATTGGCATCTAGAGGTTTTAATGTTTTAACCGTTGGATATTTCAATGAAAAGGGATTGCCTAAAAAGCTTGAGGAAATTCCCCTTGAATATTTTGAAAAAGTGTTCTCTTGGCTTAAAAAGAATTCATTAACACGTACTAATGAAATATATGTACATGGTACATCTAAAGGTGGAGAATTGGCGTTACTTTTGGCGTCACGATATAAATTCATTTCTAAAGTTGTGGCTTCTGCACCTCATGCATATTGTTTTCAAGCGTTGGATGGTTTGATGAGTGGTAAAAATGTTTCATCATGGTCGTATGAAGGGAGATCATTACCATTTATACCAGTTGATAATGAAATTTTTTACGACCATCAGCGTCATTGCTTAGAAAAAAATATACCTTTTGGTTTTACTACTACATATAAAAAAAGTGTGGAAAGGGCAAGAAATAAAGAGGAGGCTCGAATAAAAATAGAGAATGCAAATGCGAATTTATTGCTAATTGCAGGTCATCAAGATAATATTTGGAATACTCACGAGGCATGTGTAGAAATAATGAGTATTTTGAAAAAAAACAATTATAAATACAAATACAATCTTTTAGACTATAAGGATTTAGGTCACTCATTACCAATACCATTTATTATACCTTTAAGCGAAACATTGAACTTAAAAATGGGTGGAGGCGTTTTTACTTGTGGTGGTACTTTAAAAGGAAATTCTTTTGGTCAATCAGATTCTTGGCAGAAAACAATAGAATTTTTTATGAATTAGGGCGTGTCTTCAAACTCAGGCAAGCCAAACAATAATGGTTGCCAAGGCAAAAAAAGACTTGAATGTACACGCCATTTTACATAGTGAGTCGCCAGACGACGATAAATTCTTTACTTTATTAAAGAGCATTCCACCAAATAACGTTTTTTTGTAAACGATCTTATCATATTTTAGGATGACTCGGCGATTTTTTTCGGGAATCACTGGAATAGCCTGTTGTTCCTTCAAAAACATGCGAATGGCATGGATATCTTACGCGCGGTCGTCAATCGTATTAGGCTCCATGTTTTTTTCGACAAACACTAATGATGGAAGGAGATAAAGGAGTGAACGGTGTTTTATCCCAGTCCGAATATTGATTTTCGAAAAAAAAGCCGCGGCTCGTTAATAAACGCTGAAGCGTGTCATTATCAGTAAAGCGACATGCAATTCGAGAAGTTGTTTTCTCCGATCCCCAATCACGGAACGTGACCCAGTGCATGATCTGGCTACTTGAATCATACGACTGTGTCCCAGATACCTTGACTTTAATTCCATCCTTATCGATAAATTTTCCCCAGATGCTTTCCTCTTGGTTGGATAAATCGGTTCCAAAGGGGTTTCGTGTTTCAAAAACAAACACCCCATTTGGCTCTAGGTGCTTGTAGACAGTTTCGAGTAAGGCTCGTTGATCCTCGTCGCTCAAAAATGCCTGGAATGCATTTCCTGTCAGATAAATCATGGAAAAACGCTTTTCGGATTCGAATGTACGAGCATCAGCTTCAATAAAATCCACAGGCAAACCTTGAGCTTTAACTCGCGCATATTCAAGCATCGATGAAGAAATATCAACACCTGTTATATGTATCCCCGATTTTGATAAATGAATGGTTGTCAATCCTGTACCACATGCAAGTTCCAAAACTTCGCCTGGGTTCAATCTAGCAATATCAAGATAGAAATTATATTTATTAATCTCGTCGCCAAATTCAAGATCATAATTAATCGGGTCTCGATACTCTTCAAGATTATCGTGATCTATCAATATAAATCATCCCTTCACTACAATACGATTTCTTTAAATCGTCCTTCATCATACCATACATTTCTGGGTATTGATATAAATGGAAACCGTGTTGAAGTTTTATGAAAACGGACTGACGCACCAGCACTTTTAAAATAAAAAAGCCGCTAATTTAGCGGATCGGATGAGACAATCGTTTCGTCTTTTCATTTGAAAATAAATTTTACCATCACCTTGACTGAAATCATAGTTTTATAGTTTGAAGACATACTCTAGTATAAGAGCCGCAAGGTTCGATACCGATTTAACATCAATAGAAAGGATGACCTACTGAGGGATGCCATAACCTAATTAAAAAGCGCTGATTTGCGTATACGTGATGTTAAGGGAGAACTTTATATTGAAGAACGATAAAGGGGCAGCGTTTAAAATGGAAAAAATAATGGATGTTAGTATAACTTTTGAGTCAAAAGATGAAGGTACAATTTTAGTAGGAACAAACAAAGGATTAGACCATTTAACCTACCCAGAAATAAAAAAAATCATAGGTGATAAAATTCTTATTAAAAATGCAGATCAAATTGAGACGGTATTAAGCGTTAGCTCTGTTCAAATTTCAACCTCAATGGCTGAAAGGAAAAATATTGGAATATGCATTGGCAAGTTATCATCTCCTGATCTTGTTCAAGTTGGGGCAAGTATTTACAGTATAGAAGAATAATTAATATATTGTAGACAAAATGAGATTTGTTGCTGTCAAATAAAATGCTTTAAAAAGGTGGTTCCCCCAAAAGGGGAAACCATCTGAATTTTTTTATGCGAGAAATTATAGTATTCATTCCTCTTTGTTATAGGAATTTCCTCATTTCATTAATTAAATGCTAACTCCCTGTAACCTGCTTGGCAGTGTTGCTCACCCCCCGTTTCTTTAGTAAATACTTTGGTTGTAATGGAAGCAGCGTTGATTAATTCTTGTTGGATTTGAGCGAGTCGGCTAATGGGTACGTATTGATCATCTTCTCCAGCTAGTAAAAGAACATCTTGATTAATGAACGCCCCAATGCCTTACATCGTGTGCTTTTCGAAATTTTTAATGAGATCAAAAGGCGTTGCTTCACCGGTGTTTTCCATCCCTTTGGTAATCTTCCAATGCAAATCAATATTGTGAGTCATCATCTGTTCGAATAATGAATTCACTTGATCTACTTTATTACAATCGACTAACTGCACTATGCTCTGGTAAGTTTCTTCTGGCATTCCCATTTTTAAGGCATCTAAACCACAATAGAAAATGTTAAAAGCAACTACTTTATCGATTCACTTTTCGAAGGCTGCTGCACGCATAGCTAAATAACTGTACTTGCCAATAATCGCTTCAATAATTTGTAAGTTTTAAGAGCTGACAGTATCCCTATGCAACGCTTAGCCATGTTTTAATTTGGTCTAATGTTGCCCCGCTTTTGGCTTGGTTGTAAATATAATCAATCATGTCATGCTTTTTCTGGATACGGTAGTGATGTAACCATCGTTTAAACTTCCTTGGCTGTCATACTGGCAATACAACGCAGAAAACATGAGCAGGGTCAAGTAACGGTCAATCGCCTGAGTAGATCGAACCTGGTAACGATCCATGGCCAGTTGTACTTTCGCAGTTCGAAAATACGCTTCAATGTCCCAACGTTTGCTGTAATAGCATAGAATCTCTTCATTGCTCAGTGAAATATCCGTGCTCAGAAAGGCCTTCATCTGCTTAGGTTCAAAGCCATCTCCATCTTTCCAACATAGGAGCAGGGCGGCATTTTCCAAGAGATTGAGCTTCCCTTCATAGCGATATACTCGGTAAGCGGAGGAGCCGATCGTCACCAGAACGGTATCCGATTTCGAGATATAGGAAGCAAAGTTTTTGAGCGATTGCCAGATGCCTTGAGGGTAGAAGATACGGTTCGTTTTCAAACCACTAATCACATGAAAGCCACGTTCCGCGCTCGTTTGAAGTACTGAAGCAGACGGATACCAGGAGTCCATTAGAACGTAAGTTCGGCACGTCGACATCGGAACAGACCGAATCATTTCACAAGCCAAATCGATTTTGCTTTTGCTTCCGGATCGTAACGTTCTGAGGCAAAGGGGAAAACCCGGTCACCCGAACGAAGCAAGGCTTGGACAACAACATGCCCGTAGACGGACTGACCTTTGAGATGAGAATGTTGAAACGAAGCCCCTTGAATCCTATGCGTAGCCTGTGACGAAGGCTTGGTTTTTCACATACGGTATCGTCAAGGATGACAAAAAAGGGGCCATGACCCGTTGAGCGATTTCCCTCATCTGCTGGAAAGCGACATGTTGAATAATACGTTTCAGGTAAGACGCGTTCCAGTTTCCGTGAGTTAAGAAATGAATCAAGGTTCTGCGGTCTCGATCCTGTAAACTTTCTCGGTGAATATCCGTTAAGGTACCTGAAAATCCGGTCGAAAGCATACCGTCTACGAAGTGCTTGATGTGATGAAGCACCAGTTTTGAGAAATACAGCGGAAGTTTCCATTGTTCCGACCGATTGTTCCAATGATTTTGTTGTGATAAAGTATACGTATGAGACATATCTTGTTCTCCTCTGCGTGGAGTGGTTGGTGGTACTTCTATTTTACGCAGAGAGTCAAGGGTGTCTCTTTTTACATTTCATAGAACTGATTTTGGGCAAGTAAAGTTAATCAAGCTAAGGGGTGGGGGGTTCATGAAACAGGTAAGTAGGTTATAGTGATAGATGGAAAAATAGAGTGGAGGAGTTAAGTATGGTCAAACAACGCAAGATTTTACTAACCGCAACTATAGTCTATACCATTATTGTACTTTATTTTATGTTCTTCGCTTTCGGCAGAGGAGAGGCTTCGGAACAAATTTCCAGCTACACCTTTATTTTTATGCCCGAGAACTTCATTAGTTTGCCGTCTCCAGCTGATCTCCTGCATCCCAGCCTAATGAGTATGGTGGCTTTCGGGAACACTATTGCGTTTATTCCTTTCGGTATATTGATTCCATGGCTGTACCAGGTCAGCTTCGTCCGGTTCATCACCTTATTCTTCATCGCGATTCTTGTGCTGGAAACGATCCAGGCCCTTACATTCCTGGGCAGCTTCGATATCAACGACGCTCTTCAGAATTCGATTGGAGCAGCCCTCGGTTTTGGGGCGTACAAGCTTGGTTTCCGTTACCGGAGTCTCGGGCGCAATCTGGTGGCAACGGCTATATCGGGTATGGTTCTTTTTATAGCTTTATGGGGATTAGGGGTGGCGGTAGACAAAATAACAACTAAAGTAGAAGGTCCGTTTGTGGCGATCACTGAATGGACGGACAACTCGGGCAATTCATCCATCGGAGACAAACCGGACCGTATTCAAATCAACGGACAGAAGATACCGCTCCGCTATAACCTATATAGCGCTGAAGGCGGAGATTCCAGAACGTTCACGTACAAGTCTGAGGGACAGACGATTTTCTCCTTCGATTACGGATGCCCCGAACCAACGGATTATTCCGGTAGTATCAGTGTTACTCGGGATGGCAAGGAGATCATGAGCAATTCTGGAGAACTTCAGCGTACTAATCCTGATCTGTTCCCTTCGCTATTCAAGATTCCGCTTGAGCCGGGGGATGAGCTGAAGATCACGATTAAGGGCGACATGAAAGCATGGGATGTCGGGTATACGCGGATGCAGTATTTCTGGAACTGAGTGCTTAAAGGGATTTCGCCGCCATTTTATCATGAATAACACCTAGCGCTTGGGTTTTCAAGCGTTTTTTTTGTACTTTTGAGATCGGGATTTTCAGAAACTTGGTTATAACCTAGGCTGGTTGGTTGTCCAATCGGGTATTTTAAAGGAGCTGAAGGACTGGAGAACGATCGAATCCTCATGAATTTCATCATTTTAAGCATCTCTTCCATGTAAGAATCATACCCACCAAAGACAATAATCCTTTGGTAAGTCCTAATATCTGATCATTCACATGTACATTACTTAATCCCCCGTGATAACAAACTACGGATGCAATGTCGAGATCTAATGAGAGACGAGCTGCACCCATATCCGGTGTGGTCGGGACATGAATCCCCCACCAGAATCCCGTTTACACTGTACATCGAATCCCCGGCAATAAGAGTCTTACTTTGCCTTAAATAAAGACTGTTATGACCAGGAGTATGACCGGGCGTATGGATGCTGGAATTCTGCCGCAAAACGGCAGTTCCTGACCATCTATTAAGGTATCGTCCACTTTGCCCTTCGGGGGGATCCCAAGGTGACTATCTTTTAAAAGTGGGATCTCCCCTTGAATATACGGCTTATCCAGTTCGTGTGCATAGACTTTAATATGATTGCCACACTCCTGCAAAATCTCAGGAAGACTTCCTATAAGATCCACATCTTGATGCGTCAAAATCACAGCTTTTAGTTTGTCGAACGACACGTCTTAGCTGAAGCATTTTCTACTTCTTGTGAAATTTCCATAATATCGGACTTCACGAACACGAATTTTTGTCACATTGCCGTGAACTGCATCACGTACATATTCCGTATATTGTGTTTGAGTCGCAGAAATTGGTTTCGAGCCACCAACAAGTAAATGCGACGTTGCATCATGTTGGTACACCCAACACGTCAACAGCGCTTGTGATACTACCATAGTCGTTATAAGTCTGTGATGTATTAACCACATACTTATTGGTATTTCCTGATTCATCCTTGGTTTTACGAGTCTTCCAATACCGCAAGATCGAATTACAAAATTGTTAGGTTGATGTAAGGCAAATCGATAGCTTAGGCCAGCCTGGCAGGATAAGATTAGAACAAACGAAAATAGAAATTTTTTGAAAGGAGAATCGAGATGAGGCTGTTTGAACTGTTGCTTTTATTGTCAAACATCGGCTTATTTGTATTAACCGTACAATTAAAAAAAGGACGGCGTAGAATTCCAGTATTCGTTGCAAGCGGGATTGCCACACTTTTACTGGTCATTCATTGGACGGTGGAAGGATACAGAGTTCAGCTATTATTCCCATATTGCATAACGATCATTTTTTTAGCCATTTCAAGTTATAGCTATTTTAAAAAAAACGGTCCCAAAAAAATCCCACGATTCATGTTGGGTTCAGCTTATACCGCTATAGCAATAATGCTGGTCGCAACAGCGGGTCTCATGTATGCTTTTCCTGTATTTAAACTACCTGAACCGACAGGCGAATTTAAGGTAGGAACGCAAACTTTTCATTTCGTGGATACAAATAGGGAAGAGATTTTCGACGAAGCCAGAGAGGGTAAGAGAGAATTGATGGTTCAGGTCTGGTATCCGGCTCAAGCTAGCACCGGCAAGTACGCTCCCTTTATTCCCGATACCCAGATTTTACGTTATATGGCCGCGAACTATGGCCTTCCCGAGTTTACGTTTCAACACCTGAAGTACGTATCCAGTCATGCTTATTCGGGGGCCGAAGTCTCTTCGGCACAGACTTCATACCCGCTGATCCTTGCGAATCCCGGCAACGGCTCTTCCAGGTTTCTTCACACGTCGCAAGCCGAAAATCTCGCGAGTCATGGATATATCGTGGCAGTGATCGACCATACCTACAATACATTTGCAACCGAGTTTCCGGACGGGCGAATCACGACCAGCACAACCAACGACTTATTCTCGCCCGACCATGATTACCAGACGAGTAGAGGAAATCGCGACAAGTTGGGAAAAGTTTTAACCGGCGATGTGGCGTTTGCGTTGGACCAATTCGAGCTCATCCAATCGGGGTTGATTCCAAGTCATCTAAAAGGGAGGATTGATCTCGGTCATGTCGGGACGTTCGGTCATTCCATCGGCGGAGCGACGGCCTATGACGCTTCTTATGATCCGCGAATCACGGCTGGAATAGACCTTGATGGAGGGCTTTATCGACTGCGTGACAGAGAGGGTCTACGAAAGCCGTTTTTGTTCATCAACTCGGAAAGCTATTTCGAAAAATTGAAAATGGTGATGGATAACCGGGTCTACACGGATGCAGAGCTTAACCGTATGGGATCAACAAGAGAGTGGGAGGATCAAGTAACGGAAGATAAAAAGTTGGAGCTTGAACGGATGCGCGAAACGGTCGACGAAGGAGGACAAGTCCTCTATATCGAAAATACGGAGCATTTGAATTTTACCGACGTACAGTTCATTTCTCCGATTTTCAAAATGCTGGGCATTACAGGAAAGATTGCGCCCGAAAGAGCGAACTCCGTTATCAATGCCTATATGCTGGATTTCTTCGATATGTATCTGAAAAATCAAGGCGGAATCTTAATGAAAGGACCGGATAACCGCTTTCCGGAGGTGAAGTTCGTAACCTCGCTATTATAAATTACGGAACAGAGTACCGATTTTGATATGCTCCCCTTCAAGTAGACAGGTTTAATAAATAAACCGCTGCTTGAAGGGGAGTTTTATTTTGTCTAAGAAAAACGAATACAATGCGATTGAGAAACTAGCCATCATACAGGAGTTAAAAGCAGGACAGAGCAGCCGTGTGGAAGTAGCAAAAAAACATAACACAGCGTTACCACCTTAGTGAAGTGGCGACATCGCTATGAGTTGTACGGAATTGAGGGGGAAGGTTTCCTCCGGATAAGAAGATTTGTGGATGCTCGCCGCCACGTGTCTTCTGGTAATCGTAGATGACCGCCAGCGCTACACCGTGTCCGGTGCGATACGTGCTACTACGTTTGTTTTAATGGCTGTTAAATTTCTTATTGATTTATAAAGACCGACTTTATCTAGATGGGGAAGTAATTTTTGTGAAAAAAACTTAAATATAGGTTGAATATGGATTTTGTTTCCATTATACTCCTGCTTGAGCGGTATATTTTTTCAATCGTCTATCTACGATTCTAACTTATGAGCTGTCCAAGAAGAAAAATATAAAGAGAGGTGATCCCCGTTTCAATGGTCAATACCGCTTGAAGGCTTATTTTTCTGAAGTGTCTAAGAACCTGGATTATTATTATTGAGGAGGGAACTAATGCTAAGAAAAGGATTATGTGCGGTTGCGCTGCTCAGTCTCCTAATCGTTCTGCTTCCAGAAATGCATACAAGCGCAGCACCGAACTCGAATCTTGTGTGGAGCGACGAATTTAATGGAACTTCGTTAAACCGGTCCAATTGGACCCCTGAAATCGGTACCGGAAGCGGCGGATGGGGAAACAATGAACTGCAGTACTATACCAACCGTACGCAGAATTTGCAGGTTACCGGAGGCAATCTGGTGATTACGGCACAAAAAGAAGCTTATGGCGGAATGAATTACACCTCTGCCCGGATCAAAACTCAAGACTTGAAAAAATTTACTTATGGGAAAGTAGAAGCGCGCATCAAGTTACCGTCCGGTCAAGGGATATGGCCAGCTTTCTGGATGTTAGGCAGCAACATCAGCTCGGTAGGTTGGCCGAAATGCGGAGAAATCGACATTATGGAACGTGTAAACAACAATCCTTCTGTGAACGGTACTGTGCATTGGGATGCGGGAGGCCACGCTGACTTTGGGCGGGTATCGGGCAATCTGGATTTTTCCCAATACCATGTGTATAGCATCGAGTGGGACTCCAAGTATATCCGCTGGTTTGTCGACGGACAGCAGTTCAATGAATTTTATATAGAGAACGGAACCGGGAACACCGAAGAATTTCAGCAGCCGTTCTTTATTCTCCTGAACCTAGCGGTCGGCGGAAACTGGCCTGGTGCTCCCAATAACTCGACGCAGTTCCCGTCCCAAATGCTAGTCGATTACGTGCGTGTCTATCAATAAAGTGTGGGCATTAGATACAATTCATATGAACATTATAAAAGCAACCCCGGTCATTTACGGGGTTGCTTCAATTCGCTATAAATTAACTCGCCACTAAGTCCTAATATCTGATCATTCACATGTACATTACTTAATCCCCCGTGATAACAAACTACGGATGCAATATCGAGATCTAAATACTTTTTCAATGAAAGACGAGCTGCATCCATATCCGGTGTGGTCGGAACATGAATTCCCCCGAGAACCCCGCTTACACTGTACATCGAATCCCCGGCTATAAGAGTCTTACTTTGCCTTAAATAAAGACTGATATGACCAGGTGTATGCCCAGGCGTATGGATGACGTGAATCCTGCCGCAAAACGGCAGTTCCTGACCATCTATTAAGGTATCGTCCACTTTGCCCTTCGGGCGATGCACAAGGTGACTATCTTTTAAAAGTGGGATCTCCCCTTGAATATACGGCTTATCCAGTTCGTGTGCATAGACTTTAATATGATCGCCACACTCCTGCAAAATCTCAGGAAGACAACCTATATGATCGACATCATGATGCGTCAAAATCACAGCTTTTAGTTTGTCGAACGACACGTCTTAGCTGAAGCATTTCTACTCCATGTAAAATTTACATAATATAGGGCCTCCGTACAATGTAATTGACACCCATACTAAAATAGGTTCAAGGGGCGAATCCAACTCTATGGCGCTGCCGTTCCTTAATGTCAATGGATACGGTGCGAATAGATGTGATAGGAATAACAAGCGTTTGATATTGCGTAAGATATTTAACGAACTTGTCGTCAATCTGATCCAATATCCCGTCGCATACATTTGCCCCATCTATAAAATGAATAGTTACTTCCTTACCTTGTAAACTTGCTAACATGATATCACCTCATATTTTCTTAAAGTTTCTTGCGGATCATTAGGGTTTGAGCATACTCTATAAAGAAGTGATCACCTGATCAATAACACCATATTCCAGTGCCTCCTGAGCGGACATGTAAAAATCCCGGTCCATATCTTTTTCGACTTTTTCAAAAGATTGTCCGGTCCGTTCAGCTGTGATACGGGTTGCCTTTTCACGAGTCCATAAAATTCGTTTTGCGCTGATCGCAATATCGCTGGCCTGACCTTGTGCGCCGCCGTGCGGCTGATGGATCATGATTTCACTGTTCGGCAACGCCGAACGTTTCCCTTTGGCGCCCGCTAGCAACAGGATCGCGCCAAACGAAGCAGCGAATCCCGTACATATCGTGTGTACATCAGGTTTGATGTACTGCATCGTATCATAAATGGCAAATCCTGCGGAAGTAGAGCCACCCGGGCTGTTGATATACATGTAAATTTCTTTTTCCGGATCTTCTGCCGCCAGGAACAATAATTGAGCAATAATACTGTTAGCCAAATGATCATCGATGGCTGCCCCGACAAACACAATACGATCCTTTAATAGTCTGGAATAGATATCGTACGATCTTTCACCTTGAGCAGTTTGCTCAACAACATAAGGAACATAAACACTCATTTTGATACCCCCAATTTCCTGTTTTCAGTTGATTTCTCCTTGTAAACGAACCGAGGCCGTAAAAAGATACGGAGGTTTCAATGGGAAAACGATTTGCGTAAATGGTGTAACTTTTACACCCCCTTGTTCGTTTACATTGGAGGTAACAAAAGGCTTTGCTCTAGGAAAGGGCAGAATAAGACCGTGGAGGAGAGGACCTATGCGCATAGATGATTCTATACAAATGACAGATAATACAATAAACATCGAGAACTTGGAGGAATTACAGGCAGTCCTGAAGCGTTACTGTCTGTCGCTTACGAAATCAAATTGGGATGCGGAAGAATTGGCTCAGGATACTTGGGTAAAAGCATTAGGAAAGTTAAACAATCTCGAACATACAAACCCCAAAGCGCTTTTGCTGCGGATTGCGAAGAACACCTGGATTGATGAGATACGGAGAGAAGCAGTCTACAGTCGGGTATTGAATAGAGAACAAGCGAAAGTAACTGTGCCGGATCATGGATCTTTTGAAATCGAGATAGTGTTACAGTCCTTAATGAATCATTTATCTCCGCTTCAGAGAACAGTTTTTTTGCTACGAGATGTGTTTGGATATTCGATTCGTGAGACATCCGACATGCTCAAAACAACGGAGGGAGCGGTAAAAGTTGCACTCCACCGGGCACGAAAATCGCTTGAAGCAGTCAAGGAGGATCTCCTCAAAGGAGAGTTATCCTTACCGGAAAGTGAAAACTCGAAAACTTTTCTGAGAGCGTTGACAGCGGCATATCATAGGGGGGATATTGCAACATTGGTTACGCTCTCCCATCAGGATGTAATGGAGCCGGACGTGGTAATCGGAATCGTTAATCATAAGCTGCACCGGAGTCTCGCTTCAGTAAAACAAACGGATTCCCATACCATGAGTATGATAGCGGCGTAGTTTGCGAAGAGAAATGTGGAACTCATCATAGTGGTTATTTCTGATAAAACATTTTCCCGGTCATTCCAATTTATAGCTCTTAGCTGGGATTAAAATGAAGTATATTAAAGAAGATAGCGGAAGGGGAAGGTTCAAATAGGTGAATTAGAAAATTTGTTAGAAGATAATAACCCCATAGTCTTATATCATGCAATGACACAGATAGGAAAAGAAGGCTTCCGTACAGAGAAAATGATAAAAAAATTAAGTGAATTATCATTAAAAAGGGAACCCCAAGATAAACTATTAGGTTATTATAAGGTGGGAGACCTAGCAATAGCGACTTTGATAAAACTTGGAGAAAAGAAAGAAGAAATATCTGGATTTAGAACTTTAGATGAATTTGAAAAAAAGATGGTTTTCCGATTATTTGAAGAAGTTGAATGGTAAGAATTCCTGTTCATCTGGATGAAAGCTTTAAATAAACTTATTTCAACTCGAACCATGAGGAGAAATAGGTTTATTCGTATCTAATGGAGATAAACCAAATGAAAAGGATACGTAATCAATAGATGCATGGGACAAGCACATTGCGAATTAAAGCAACTACCTGAACGAAATGAGTGTAATATTTCAAACTGTATTTCTATTGATAACGATGCAAGAAGCCATTAACTAGTTTGGCGTTTGTCATCTGAATTACAGACCGATCTTCGAGTTCCTCGGCCATATCATCATCCGTCATGGACACGAAAAAAATAATATCTTCTTTGGCTTGACCAAATTGATTGAAAAGCACGTCGTCTGTTTCCTTAACTACCTTGGCCATAATTTTTATCATCTCATCTTTATAATCAAACACATTTTCGGTTGCATATAGAAATTTGCTCATATGATTCAAGTGTGTTGCATCGCCAAATTGATATTCGCAAAATCCCCATCTATAATAATTTTCATCTTCCTTGCTGTCGCACAGGCCTTCGGCTTTCATGTTTGTGATATGTCTAACAAGGGATTCTTCTGTATTAACAGCTAGAAACAAGGTGACAAAATCGCTGTCTGTGCCAAAAGCACAGGCGTAAACCTTCTCATTCTTCACTTCTTTCAGTGTGCTTTTAAGATCATCCAAAAATCCTGCCCTAAATCTTTCCTCAAATTCATTCAAAAAATTGTTCATCTGGTTCATATGCTCCTTTATGAGTCTTATGCTTGATTATACATTATCATTATTGGCACGACTCGTGTAGCCTACCATGCTCAGCCAATAGCAAGATTTGCAATGAAAAAAATAAACGCAAGACAGGCTAGCCAAGCAGAAAGTGTAAATCCGTAACATCTAGAAGCCGCTCTTAGGATAACGGGGACTCCTGTTCAGCTGGATAAATGCACTTAATTTCAAATTTTTATTCGGAAGCTAAGTTAGAAAGTGTGTCTCACACTCTGGAAAAAGTATTGGGGAGTCGGTTATGGATGGTAAAAAATTTGTTCTTATGCTTTTACTTTTCTGCTTGTTGGGCATTGTAGGGCTAGTGGCATTAATCTACGGATTTATGTGGTTCGTATTCATGGTTAGTATTTAAAATCAGCTATCTAACAGCTCAATTTTTAATCGCTTGCTTTTTGCTGATATCATTTAGCTGGTCCCAGGTGAGCAGAAGTTATGCTATACTTGCGAGGTAAAAGGGGGTGCCTACTGATGGAGAATCTGTTAGGATTGTCTGTGACTTCTTACACTCATGCAAAGCCAATTATTAAGAAAGCGTTACTTTGTATGGGGCGAAACAATTTTTAACGCTGAATAAGCTTTTTAATATTTTTGGCTTTGCACCTTATTTTAAAAAATCAAAATAAGGGGCGAGTAAAATTGAGATATACGAATGCTTCCAAAGTTTTACCTCAAGAATTAATTATAGAAATCCAAAAATATGTTCAAGGAGAGACTCTGTATATTCCTAAGCCAAAAACGGAATATATGGATTGGGGAAGCTTGAGTGGCGGGAGATGGTTGCTAGAACAGCGAAATGCCGCAATCAGAAATGCTTTTCAAAATAGAAGCAGTATCGAGCAATTAGCTAATGAGTTTTTCCTCTCTACCGAAACCATTAAGAAAATTGTTTATTCACATAAAAAGTAGATGGACATAACGTGATAGCTTAAGACGCGACCGGATAATCGCTATGAACGACCAATCCGGTCGCGTCTTTTTGTTTGGTAAAAGGTTTGATGTGCCTTCGCATTCCCACAGCCAGATTCCGAAATACTTTTTTGGCATTTTATTTTTTTTCATAATTTTTATGTCAAAAATGATTCTAACTCGTTGTTTTCATTTATAAAGCTGATTTTAAACTTAAAATATAAATATAAACGACAACAACAATTGAAGGGAAATATGTATTGATTCATTGTCTTTAAAACAAGAAAGTGAGGAAAAGATTACTATGAGGGAACAAAAAAGTAGAAGTAGACATTTGATTGATCCAGAAATTATCAGTGCAGTTGATTTAATACCAACAACCGATCTTACCGAATCTACACTAAGGGAAGCACGTAAAAATCAATCTCAAATGATGCAACAAATAGATGTAACGCAGATGTTCCCCATTACATTAGAAAAAAAGATTGTGCCAAGTTATTTTAATGGTCCAGATATTCAAATCGAAATCATTAAGCCCAAACAATCAAAGCATCATAAGATGCCTCTATATTATTCGATACACGGAGGCGGGATGGTCTTAGGAAGTCCAGTCGTGGATCGTCCTGCTAATGCATCTCTTGCGGCACAACATGGTTTCTGTTGCGTATCCGTGTACTATCGCCTAGCACCAGAGCATGTACAGCCAAGTCAGTTACAGGATTGTTATTCGGGCCTAAAATGGTGCATTGAACATGCGGAAGAGTTAGGGATAGATACTCAGAAAGTTGCCGTAGGGGGCAGCAGCGCTGGCGGCGGTTTGGCGGCTGGCCTAGCCTTGTACATTCGTGATCAGAAGGAATTCGAAATCCATCATCTAAGATTAATGAGGCCAATGCTAGATGATCGCACAAGTACCGCACCAGAGCACCCATACGCAGGAGAGTTTATTTGGACAAAACAAAGTAATTATTTTGGCTGGAAATCTGTATTGGGGGATGAACCGGGTCAGGAGGAGGTAAGTGAGTATTATGTGCCGGCTCGTGCTAAGTTATTGGCCGGATTACCACCGACTTATATAAATATAGGTACCATTGATTTATTCATTGATGAATCCTTGTTTTTTGCAAAACAATTGGCCTTTGATGGAGTCTTAGTGGAATTACATGTCTATCCCGGGTACCATCATATGTCGCCCGCGTTTCCGGATGCACATTTTTCAAAAGAAGGGGCCAGAACAAGTGAATACGCCTTACTGAAAGCTCTCGAGATCTTTGATATAAATTCTAATGAGTATAATGCTTGAGATTCATTATCTTTTTTCATCTCTTCCGACTTTTACCACCCATTTAGGGTAAAATAGTACCAAGTATAAAATTCAACTACGGAAGTGGTGATGTCCCATGACAACGAGCAGCAAACCGAATAGACTATCCAAGGAAAAATCACCGTATTTGCTACAGCATGCTCACAATCCGGTAAATTGGTTCCCTTGGTCAGATGAGGCTTTTGAAATGGCTAAACGTGATAACAAGCCTATTTTCCTATCTGTTGGCTATTCCACTTGCCATTGGTGCCATGTAATGGGGAGAGAATCTTTCGAGGATGAAGAAGTGGCTGAGGTATTAAACCGGGATTATGTATCCATTAAGGTGGATCGTGAAGAACGTCCAGATGTGGATCATATCTATATGTCCATCTGCCAGACGATGACGGGGCATGGAGGCTGGCCACTGACGATATTGATGACGCCGGATCAGAAACCTTTTTTTGCGGGGACGTATTTGCCCAAGGAGCAGAAGTTTGGCCGTGTCGGACTGTTGGAGCTGCTTGGCAAGGTGGGTACCCGGTGGAAAGAACAGCCGGAAGAGCTGGTGGAGTTGAGTGAGCAGGTACTGATCGAGCATGAGCGGCAGGACTTGCTTGCGGGTTATCGGGGTGAACTGGATGAACAGAGCTTGACTAAAGCTTTCCATGAATACAGCCACACCTTCGATAAGGAATATGGCGGCTTCGGGGAAGCACCCAAGTTTCCTTCTCCGCATAACCTGTCTTTTTTGCTGCGATATGCACAGCATACGGGGAATCAACAGGCACTGGAAATGGCAGAGAAGACGCTGGATGCGATGTCCCGGGGCGGAATCTACGACCATATAGGCATGGGGTTCTCACGATACTCCGTCGATGAGAAGTGGTTGGTGCCGCATTTTGAAAAAATGCTATATGACAATGCTCTGTTGGCCATCGCGTATACAGAGGCTTGGCAGGTGACAGGCAAGGAACTGTACCGACGGATTACAGAACAAATCTTTACATATATCGCAAGGGACATGACGGATGCAGGTGGTGCCTTTTATTCGGCGGAGGATGCGGATTCCGAAGGAGAAGAGGGGAGATTCTATGTCTGGGACGACTCTGAGGTAAAGGCTGTACTAGGCGATAAGGATGCCGCCTTTTTCAACGATTTGTATGGGATTACACCTTACGGCAATTTTGAAGGTCACAACATTCCAAACCTGATTGATATCAATCTGGAAGCCTATAGGATCAAGCATGACTTGACTGAGCAGGAACTGGAGCAGCGGGTTAGTGAGCTACGGGCCAAGCTGTTTGCTGCCAGAGAACAACGGGTTCATCCTCACAAAGATGACAAGATTTTGACCTCGTGGAACGGATTGATGATTGCTGCACTGGCGAAGGCAGGACAAGCTTTTGGAGACACGAGATATACAGAGCAAGCTCAGAAAGCGGAGACGTTTTTGTGGAACCATTTGAGACAGGAGGACGGACGGCTGTTGGCGCGTTATCGGGACGGCGAGGCAGCTTATCCCGGTTATGTGGATGATTATGCTTTTTATGTGTGGGGCTTGATCGAGCTATATCAGGCGACCTTCGATGTACAATATCTGCAACGGGCATTGACGCTCAATCAAAATATGATCGATTTGTTCTGGGATGAGGAACGGGACGGATTATTCTTTTATGGGTCAGATAGTGAGCAGCTCATTGCCAAGCCTAAAGAAATTGATGACGGAGCCATTCCGTCAGGTAACAGCATTGCGGCCTATAATTTTGTGCGGCTTGCGCGGCTAACGGGTGAATCTGGATTGGAGAACTATGCAGCCAAGCAGTTTAAGGCTTTTGGCGGTATGGTTGCTCATTACCCGTCAGGCCACTCCGCGTTGCTCAGCGCGTTGTTGTATGCGACGGGAACGACGAAGGAGATTGTGATTGTGGGTCACAGGGATGATCCGCAGACCGTACAGTTCATTCAGGCGGTTCGAGCTGGGTTCAGGCCGAATACGGTCGTTATTTTGAAGGATGAAGGACAGTCGGAGATTGCAGAGACGGCTCCTTATATCCGTGATTATGATCTTGTGGAAGGCAAATCAGCCGTATATGTGTGTGAGCATTTTACCTGTCAGGCACCTGTTACCAGGCTCGAAGATCTGAAGGTGTTGTTGGATTAGAACTGAATAAAGCGATCGAACCTAATCCCCTTGGGAGTAGAAAATATATGGCGATTTTCAAAAATGACCCTATGTTTGCTACCTTCAGGGGGATTATTTTCATGTTAAGTGGTAGGTATAGTGAGATGAAACTAACACTTTCTTAACATCTATACTGCATTTTTTTTAATATTTTTTAGGTATATTATATCAAAGAACCGGTTCCGACCAGCCTTGCTGTTTTCGAAAATAAGTACATATACCTATTTAACTAGCGTGTTTATATCTTTTATGTCCAAGCGTTTTAGCAGCAGATGTGAAAAATGTGAAAGAGAGTCTGTCGGGTGATTGTCGTCATCGGCAAGACGAAGAGGTTCGCTATAGGTTGGGAAATACAGGTAATGAAATGGAGATGTTTATTAATGAAGAAGTTATCGGGGAAAAAGTGGCTAGTCGCAAGGAAGCTCAGCAAAAATTTTAAAACGAAGCTAATGGTCGCCTTTATTGCATTTTTGATTTTACCGTCCATGATCGTGGGGGCTTTGTCGTTTATAAGCGCGAGTCAGCAGATTCGAAACCAGATTGAAGAAAGTGCCGAGCAGGCTATTGTCCGCACTAATTTTATTATTGATAGTACTATTGAACCCAAGGTACATGACGCAGACTATTTTGCAGAAAGACTAAAAGGCAATCGGGTAGAGACGGAGGAACAAGCGGCGAATTTGGAAGAATTCTTTAAGCAATATATTGCACTCCATCCTGAAACAGAATCCATTTATTATGGTACGAAGGACGGCAAATTTACAACCTACCCACAGAAGCAATTACCAGATAATTATGATCCACGAGTCAGACCTTGGTACGATAAAGCGATAAAGGAACAAGCGAAGGCAGCAATTAGTTCTCCTTATCTTTCGGCAAGCTCGAAGCAAATGACGGTTACTGTGTCCAAGGCAACGTCAGATGGATCGGGTGTTATTGGCATTGACCTGAAAATGAGTGGTATTAAAGAGACGTTGAACAATATTAAAGTAGGTCATGAGGGTTATGCCATATTGCTGGACAACAACCATACTTACATTGTTCATCCGACGAAGGAACCAGGTACCAAAATTACAGATATTGAATCACGCATGTTTCAGAGTGATACTGGTGAATACGAGTATGAGTATGAGGGCCAGCTCAAATATATGAACTATGCGACTAACAAGCTGACTGGCTGGAAGATAGGCGGAACGCTGTATTTGTCTGAAGTCGATGATGCAGCAGGACCGATTTTGATCAGCACTTTACTAACCATTGTCGGTTGTCTTGTGATTGGTATTATCATTGTTTATTTCCTGATCCGTTCCATCATCAAACCGATTTTAAAGTTAAAAGAACAAGCGGTAAATGTGAGCGCCGGAGATCTCACACAGGACATTCAAGTAAAGAGCGAGGACGAGATCGGAGAATTAGGAGTGGCTTTTCAAAATATGCAGAATAACTTGCGATCTGTCATTCAGAACGTAGGGAACAGTGCAGATCATGTCACAATTTCTTCCAATGAACTGACAATAAGCGCGGAACAAACCAGTGCTGCAAGTGAGCAGGTGTCTCAGGCTGTACAAGAAATTGCCAGTGGTGCAGAGAAGCAGACTACAGGGCTGGAAAATAATTCGGTGGCCCTGGATGAAATTGCACAAGGGATCACCCAAATTGCTGAACGATCGATTTCGGTAGCTGATTTGGCCAAACGATCTGCCTTGCAAGCCGAGGAAGGACGAAAGTCTGTTGAGCAGACAGGCGAGCAAATGAATTCCATTCATCAATCAGTAGAGCGTTCCAACCAGATGATTCAAACCTTGCAAGCCCGCTCTCATGAAATCGGTGAAATTACGAAGGTTATCGGCGATATCTCCAATCAGACAAACCTGTTGGCATTGAATGCAGCTATTGAGGCAGCCAGAGCGGGCGATCATGGAAAAGGCTTTGCCGTCGTTGCTGATGAGGTGCGTAAGCTGGCAGAGCAGTCTCAGACATCCGCCACACAGATTGCCACCTTGATTGCCGAAATTCAGCATGAAACCGAAACAACAGTGAAGACGATGGACAGGGTCACGACTGAGGTGCAGGATGGACTACAGATTTCCAAAGCAACCATTGTCAAGCTGGGTTATGCGATGGAAGGCATTCGAGAGACAACACCTCAGGTAGAGGAGGTCGCTGCGATTGCAGAGCAAATATCAGCCAGTGTACAAGAAATCGCAGCGACAGCCAACGAGCTGGCGACGATTGCAACCGGTAATGCCGCCACATCTGAGGAAGTTGCTGCCTCCTCACAAGAGCAACTGGCTTCCATGGAGGAAATATCAGCTTCAGCACAGTTGCTTTCGACGATGGCTGCTGATTTGAAGATGATGATCAGTCGTTTCAAATATTAAAACGAGCTTGAACCTTATGGAATCTATAGTACAATGAATGCTCGGGACAGTTCTTTAAGCCTTATGGCATAAGGAATCTGTCCTGAGTTTTTTTTGTATTTTTGATATATTCTAAAAATGGAAGATTATAGGAGTGGTGAACACTTGGTTCGAGATTTAGTGCTATGTGCTATCGTGATTTTATTGTTAGTTTTGGTTTTTCAGCGTCAACTTGTTCGTCAGGCGATCACAGGTGTATTTTATGGAGGAGCGGGAATTTTGTTCTTATGTTTTGGCATAAGCGATAAAACACCGTTGACCTGCGTGCTAGAGTTAGGGATGGGTCTAATGTTCATGACTCTGTTTGTGCACACTTTAACCACCGCTAAGTATACATATGGACAACGTTTGTTAAACAAAGACCGTGATCTGCTGAATTTACTAGGTGTTCAACCTGGCTTTACCTTCAAGCTGGAGAAAAGCGGTAATGAATTTTATTATAGGCTGCTTGAAGGTGAATTGCTGGAGCGCGTGGGTCTGAATATGCAAGTCAACTACAATAAAAGGGAGCATGTGAAGCGTCTTGGGGACATTTTGGAGCTTTCCTCTGAAACGATGGAGCAGCTTTGCCAATACTACAAACAGGCCTGGTTCGGTGATCGGACCGTATTTGAATTGGAGTTTTGGGAATATTCGGCTCTCATTACCTTACATCCGGTTATGGAGGACGGGGTTACTAGCTCTGTTATCGGTCACGCATTGGATATTACGGAGTGTAAAGCCTCAGAGCAGAAGAGAAAGGAAGTGGACGAGGCTAACCGTGCGAAAAGCATTTTTTTGGCTCATATGAGTCACGAAATCCGCACCCCGCTGAATGGAATCATCGGTCTGTCAAAGCTGTTAAATAAGACTGAACTGACTGCCGTTCAAAGAGATTACCTCCACAAGCTTCTCGCTTCCTCTCGTACCCTTTCATCCATGCTCAGTAACGTATTGGACTTTTCCAAAATGGAAGCCGGCAGTCTGGAACTGGAAAAGGTAGAATTCGAGCCGGAAAAAATGCTTCGGCATCTCGCAGATACCGTTGGAACTTTGCTAGAAGATAAGGAAATAGAGGTCGTATTTATAACGGACCCGGCGTTACCGAAAAGCTTTAAGGGAGACCCGCTTCGAATGGAGCAGGTGCTTTCAAATCTTCTGACCAACGCCATCAAGTTTACGGATCAGGGACATGTATTGTTACAGGTAAAAATGCTAAGTCAGCAGGAAGGGCGAGTAGGCGTTTCTTTTATGGTAGAAGATACGGGCATAGGAATTTCCGAGACGTGTATGGACAAGCTATTCGTCCCTTTTATCCAGGCGAGTACATCAACCAGCCGCAGATATGGGGGCTCTGGGCTGGGTTTGGCCATTAGCAAGCATTTGGCTGAAGCTATGGGGGGGAAAGTAGAGGTGAAAAGCCGATTAGGAGAGTACAGTCAATTTCACTTTAATGTCGAGCTGGAAACTGGGGAATTGAATGCAGGAAGTACACGAATAGAAAAACAAATCAAAGGCAAAGCCTTAATTGTTGCGCAGCATGAACTGGTGAGATACAGCTTGAACGAACTACTGCAAGACTTGGGATTAAAACCTTTCACTATTTCATCCTTCCAAGAAAGTGTGGATGCTTTTCAAAAGGGTGAGCATTTTGATTATGTTATCATTGATATGGGGATGGAAGGTTTGAGAGAACTGGACTCCCGGAGGCAGTGGCTTCAAATGCTGGATAAGCAGATAACTCAGATCATTGGACTTACAACCGTGTTTCAGATGGAAAAAATAGCTGCAGGGGACATGGATCATAGTGTGGATGCCTTTTTGTCCAAGCCCGTTACCCGGAACGCTCTGCTGGAGGTTCTCTGCTGGAAGAAGGAAGATTCAGTGCCTGCAGATGGTAATACTCTGGAGACTCATGCGACGATGAGTTCCCGCAATGAGATAGGGGATACAACACAAAAGTATCAAATTCTCATAGCAGAGGATAACGAAATTAACCAGGTGGTGATTACCGAGTTTTTAGCAGAGCGTAACTTTGAGGTAACGATGGTCACAAACGGAAGGGAACTAATAGCGTTACTTGAACTGCGTTACTGGGATATGGTGCTGCTTGATTTGCATATGCCAGAGATGGATGGTTTTGAGACGGCGAGACATATTCGGAGAAACAAAGCTTTTAACAGGCTTCCCATTATCGCTTTTACCGCTGATGCTGTGCAGCATGAACAGGAAGTTTGTCTTCGTGCCGGTATTAATGCCGTGTTGCTCAAGCCTGTCCATGAACTGACCGCTGCTAGAGTGTTAACTAGCTGGATTAATTTAGCGTGGCTGCAAGATTTACATGGTATTCACGCTGAGCAGTCGATAGCAGGTATGGATGGCAAGGTGTATATTTTTCAATTTGCCCTTTACAAATGGATACAGGAATACCAGTATCTCGATAAAAGAGTTGTGAGAAAAATGGACAATGGACAGTTATCTTCTGCTCTTCGATTAATCCACTCGCTTAAAGGAGGAACGGGGAACCTGTGCGCGCCTGAGTTGCTGGCAAAGGTTATAGAGCTGGAAAAGGCATTGAAGCGCAGCAATGAAACCTCAACAGGAGAACTGTATCCAGACTGGAAAGAGCATCTGAGCACGGTTCAGAAGGATATTAACCAAATCAAGTCATCACTTCCTTGGAGCTGACCGTGTTATTGCATAAATTTGTAGCCGATTCCCCAGATGGTCTTAATCAATTGCGGTTTCTTAGGGTCTTTTTCAATTTTTCTGCGTAAATGGTTAATATGTACGTCCACGGCCCTCTCGTTAATAAAGGAGTCTGTGCCACGGAGAGCCTGAATTAAAGCATACCTGCTGAATACAATTCCTCGGTTCAAATAAAAAAGCTTCATAAGCTCAAATTCTGAATATGTTGTCTCCACATTTTGTCCGTTAACGGTAATCATTCTTCTCGCTAGATCCAAAGTAATGCCCGTTTCAGGTTCAGGTGCTCTGCCACTTCCTTGTAAGCGCGTGATTTCAATACGACGAAAAAGAGCCTCCATCCGTGCTTTTAGCTCTTGCATACTAAAAGGCTTGCAAATATAATCATCTGCTCCCAACGTAAGTGTACGAATGCGCTCTGATATGTTGTTTTCTGTAGAAATCACGATGATGGGGACGTCCGTATGCTTGCGTATCAGTGGGCAGGGATTCACGCCATCCAAATCTGGAAGCAGCAGATCCAGCAAAATAATATCGGGCTGTACGACCTTAAGCCTTGCAATACCCTCAGACGCTTGTTCCACTCGAGTAACGTTGTAGTCTTCTCCTGTTAAATACAAGGAAAGGGTATCTCCCAGCATATTGTCATCTTCAATAATCAAAACATTAGACATGATCATATTTCCTTATCTTTCTATCAAATTCGAGCCAAATAGTTAGGATAACTGCAATGTTTACAACAAGTTTTGACAGGTTCTGTTGATAGAGTAAACTCCTTTGGACAGTCTGTCAAAAGATCAGGTTTGTTGTGACAATCCTGTGGACAATTAGTCCAGATGTATATCTATTTGATATGGAAATGTACTATTTTTGAGATTTATCACTATAATACGACATTTTTCGTTTTGTTTTAACAATATACTACAAGCCGCTGATGATAAATTACAAAAATTTAACAAAACACCTCAGAAACATGCATTGACTTAAATGAAAATTATGGTATTTTATTACATAGGAGTTGACATCCTCTGATAGGCCTCTTAGAAAAACCCACTATTTAATCTTCTACTAATCTACTCTCATGTGCTATCTCTGTATTTAATTTTAGTACTTTAATTGTTCTTGTAATCGTACTCATGATTCTTTGGTGTGGATATCCCATCGTGAATTCAGACTGTCTTCTCATTTAGATTACATATTTACACTTTTTTTGCTTTCCATGCTTGTATGTTTTTAAAATCAGGTCAGCGGGAGGACGAGAGATCATGAACACATTCGAAGCGCTGGAGTCCAATGTAAGATCCTATTGCAGAAGTTTTCCAGTTGTATTCAACAAAGCTAAAAACGATGTACTGTACACGGAGACAGGCAAGGGTTACATTGACTTTTTTGCCGGGGCAGGGGCTTTGAACTATGGGCATAATAATGATTTTATGAAAAACCGGTTATTGGATTATTTAACATCCGATCGGATTATGCATGGTCTGGATATGTACACGACGGCCAAGCAAGAGTTTATGGAGTCTTTTTCAGAGCGTATTCTCCAGCCCAAGGGCTTGAATTATAAGCTGCAATTTTGCGGACCGACCGGAACCAATGCGGTGGAAGCAGCACTGAAACTTGCACGCAAGGTGAAAAACAGAAATGGTATTTTTGCCTTTATGGGTGCGTTCCACGGAATGTCGCTGGGTAGTTTATCGATTACCAGCAACACCTCCATGCGAGAGAGCGCAGGGGTTCCCCTGAACAATGTTACCTTTATACCTTATAACAGCACATTTAACGGAATGGATACCATTTTGTATATGGAGCAGCTTTTAACAGACACCCATTCAGGTGTGGAAAAGCCTGCCGCGATCATTTTGGAAACGGTACAGGCTGAAGGCGGCATTCATATTGCAGATACCGAATGGCTGCGTGATTTGCGACAGTTGTGCGATGATCATGATATTTTGCTTATTGTGGACGATATTCAAGTCGGTTGCGGTCGAGTTGGTTCGTTCTTCTCATTCGAGCGGGCGGGAATCGTTCCTGATATGGTTGTTTTGTCCAAATCGATCAGTGGATACGGCTTGCCAATGTCTCTGTTGCTACTCAAGCCAGAATTGGATATATGGAGTCCGGGTGAGCATAACGGCACTTTCCGTGGAAATCAGCTTGCTTTTGTCGGGGCAAAGGCTGCGCTGGAGTTCAGAGATACGGTAGAGCTGGAAGCACAAGTGAAGGAAAAAGAGGCTTTTGTTCAGCAGTTCTTGCGTGAACATATCCAATCGATAGATCCTCTTATTGAAATTCGTGGCTTGGGACTGATCTGGGGCATTGATGTATCCCATCTGGGAGAAGCGTTCGCCAAGGAGGTAGCGACTCTCTGCTTTAGTAGAGGACTCATTATTGAGCGTGCTGGACGTAACGATACGGTAATTAAAATTATGCCTGCGTTAACGATAAGTCTGGAAAACTTGCGTAAGGGCTGCGACATTATTAAAGAAAGTATGGCCCAAGTAACCAGTACCTTGGTTACGATGTAATCAATCACTAAAGCCCCTTGGTTGGAGCTGCCGTCTGCTGTAAAGCAGGTATGACAGGCGCCGTCCAAGGGGCTTTCTAGTAAAAAGTTAAGAAATAACTGTTTGCGCGTATTTTTGTGCGGATTGGTCTAGTTGCTCATCGGTCAATACTGCAGCACCATATTGTACGAAATAAGGGAGCAATTTGACACCAATCATATGGCCTGTAGCTTCCAGAGGTCTCAGTAGCTCTTCGATCGTATACCTATTCCGTCCGTCATGTTGATAGTTTTCCTCAACACTGGCAGCAGACAAGGCAATCAACAACTCTTTGCCCTGTAGCTTGCCACCTTCGCTCCCATAAGCCCAGCCGTAGGTTAGAACCTTATCCAGCCATTTTTTCAGTAGGGAAGGAGTGCTGTACCAGTAAAAAGGAAATTGCAGAACGATACGGTCATGCTGCTCTAGCAGTTCCTGCTCCTGGGTGACATTGATTTGCTCATCCGGATATACTTCATACAGGTTGTGAACGGTCACGCCGGATTGTTTCTTGAGTTCTTGCACCCATCTTTTGTTAATGCGAGATTCCGCAAGATCAGGGTGAACGACAATAACGAGGGTTGACATACAAGAATCATCTCCTTAGACTTATTTTTAGTAAGTAAATAACCAATACATATGTAACTATTTTAGTTTCAACTTATGGAGTTGTCAACTCTATTAAATTTTAAGCTCTATATACAAAAAACTCCGGCAAGCCGGAGTCTCATCAAATGAAGCGTTTTTACATTAAGCGGTATGATTAAGAGCAACAATTTTGTTTTTCCCGGAGCGCTTGGCTTGATATAAATAGTTGTCTGTCTCCTGGAAAAATACATCTTTGTCTTTGTTCATATCCTCGGTATAGCCTTTTAATCCAATGCTAACGGTTACGGAAACGATTTGCATTTTCTCCTGAAAGGTCATATTCTCTACTTCACGCCGGATATTCTCAACGATCTGATAGGCTTCCTCAGAAGTATGCTCAAACATCAAAATAGCAAATTCTTCACCGCCATAGCGGGCCGGAATGTCATTCGCTGTAATTTGCTCTGTAATGATTTGCGAGATGCCTTCCAAAATTTTATCACCGAACTGATGTCCGTAATTGTCATTGATTTTCTTGAAATTATCAATATCCACTAACGCCAGATGGATGATCGCTCCTTGTTCGGCATATTCGAGTGCTTTTTCATAAAAGTTTTGAAAGGACAAATGATTGTACAGCTTTGTCAAACCATCAGTCATTGACATTTTGCTGATAATCGCATTACTGATCATTAATTCCTGTTGGGCACGCTTTGTTTTATACAAATCCACTAACAAATCGCGGCCGCTGGCCTGAATAATGAGAGCAAGAAAGGTGGACATAATCAAAAAGGTTGGAATCGCCACAATATCAAAGTCTGACAAATAGCTGCGGAATGATCCATCTGCTGCCAGCAACAGAAAAAAGACGACCACTTGCAATACAAAGGAAAGCCATATTAAGCGACGATTGAAGAACAGAATAGAAGAGAAAATAGGCAACAAACATAGCGCAGGAATAATCCGGATATCATAATTTAGACGAATAATCATCCAGCAAATGACGGTGCTTGCCATAAACAGGATCGCAAAAGAATACCTGTTAAATTTAAAATGAGCCAACTCTGCCAGTAAGTTGGAACCACTCATGATTAGCGTAGGAACAATCAGGGTTCCGACGTAAAATTCATAAGGCGAAGCGGCGTAATCAAGAAATAAGTAGCTGCCCAGCTGGACGATAAAATGTACAGCTATAATCATCCAATACAGTAATAACATTTTGCGTACCCAGTGGGCTTGCTTTGTTTTGTAATCCATGGTTTGAGTAAGCCGTTTTGTCTTGTTCATGATGTCACCACACTTAATGTATCTTTAGCCATTCTCGTATTATAAGATACTATGTGATGAAGTTGAAGCTAATTTTTTTGAAGGCCATGAACTTGTTAACCTAGTAACACTTTTACTTGGTGGATAGCCCCATCCGCTGCAACCGGCAGAATATTATTCGTTAGGAGGGTACCGTCTACAGTAACCGTAGCTACACCCTTGGAGACATGCTGTGGATTCGTGATATGGATCACGTAGGTATCGCCACGGAAGACGCGGGTGACTATGAATTCGTCCCAGGCTGTAGGAATGCACGGGTCAATACGCAGACCGTCCCATTCCGGCTGGATACCGAGGATGGATTGAGTAATAGCTATAAAATTCCACGCCGCTGTACCCGTCAGCCAGGAATTTTTGGCTTCGCCTTCACGAACAGCATCCTTGCCCGCAATCATTTGAGCATACACATACGGCTCGGTGCGGTGAATGTCGCTGATGTCCTCCAGATAGGCAGGTGCAATTTTGCTATATAGCTCAAAAGCGCGATCTCCACGTCCTATTACGGCTTCCGCCATCATAATCCACGGGTTATTGTGGCAGAAAATACCGGCATTTTCCTTATACCCGGGAGGGTAAGATGAGATTTCGCCCAGATTGATGTGGTAACGGGAATAAGATGGATGTTGCAGCACGATGCCGTAGGGAGTTTCCAGTCGATCACGTGTAGAATCGAGAGCTTTATGTGCCAAGCCTTCTTCAACACCAATTCCTGCCATGACACAGAAACCTTGAGGTTCAATGAAAATTTGACCTTCCTCACAATCCTTGCTTCCGATTTTGTCTCCATAATGGTCATACGCACGTAAGAACCATTCCCCGTCAAAACCATGCTCCAATGTAGCTGCTCGCATACGATCCACATGGGCTTGAGCTGTGGATGCTTCTTCATCCAAACCTCTGCGCTTGCAAAGCTCAATAAAATCCGGTCCCGTATATACGAATAGTCCGGCGATAAACACGGATTCAGCTACTCGGCCCTCCAAATTTTGTGTTGTCTGATAGGACTCATCGGGTGTAGCGGAAAAACAATTGAGATTCAGACAATCGTTCCAGTCAGCTCGGCCAATGAGTGGAAGACCATGCGGACCAAGATTATCTATTACATGGTAAAAAGAACGCTTCAAATGTTCAAACAGCGTAGCCGTACGCTCTACATTTCCGTCAAAGGGCACTTGTTCGTCCAGTATGCCAAAGTCTCCCGTTTCTTTGATATACGCTGCGGTACCGACAATAAGCCACAACGGATCGTCGTTAAAGCCACCGCCAACCTCGTGGTTTCCTTTTTTGGTTAACGGTTGGTACTGATGATAAGCTCCGCCGTTTTCAAATTGAGTAGAGGCAATGTCGATAATCCGTTCCCGTGCCCGCTCCGGTATTTGGTGGACGAAGCCGAGCAAATCTTGATTTGAATCCCGGAAGCCCATACCACGTCCGATACCAGATTCAAAATACGAAGCTGAACGTGACATATTGAATGTAACCATGCATTGATACGGGTTCCATATGTTTACCATTCGGTTCAGCTTGTCGTCGTGGCTTTGAAGGGTGTACTTGGACAGCAGATTGTTCCAATAGGCTCGGAGTTCACTCAAAGCTTGCTTTACATCGGCTTCATCCGCAAACTGCGCAATCATGGCATGTGCCTGTTTTTTATTAATAACACCGTGGGACTCCCATTTCTCTTCCTCGGGATTTTCCACATAACCGAGTATAAAGTTACAGCTTGTTTCTTTGCCTGGCTCCAGCGTGATCTCAATGCAATGTGATCCGACAGGGGACCATCCGCTGGCAATAGAGTTCGAGGCTTGCCCAGCGGCGACCGTTTGAGGCTGATCTAATCCGTTGTAGAGTCCCAGAAAAGCTTCACGATCTGTATCATAACCCGCTAGCGGACGATTAGCAGAGAAAAAAGCATAGTGATTGCGGCGTTCACGGTATTCCGTTTTGTGATAAATGACAGAGTCCTGTATCTCAACCTCGCCCGTGTTCAAGTTGCGCTGGTAGTTGGTCATATCGTCATAGGCGTTCCACAGACAAAATTCCACGAACGAAAAGAGTTTGATCTTTTTGGTTTGTAACGATGTGTTCTGAAGCTTAACCTGATGGACCTCGCCGTCAAAGGATAGGGGTACAAAAGCCAGCTGAGTGGCTCGAATACCGTTGCGTTCTCCCATAATTGAGGTATAACCAAGTCCATGGCGGCATTCATACTGCTCCAGCTCCCGTTTGACCGGCATCCAGCCTGGAGTCCAATAATCCCCATCATCATAAATATAAAAATAACGACCACCGTTATCGACAGGAATATTATTGTAACGGTAACGTGTTAAGCGACGTAAGCGAGCATCCCGGTAAAATGCATAGCCGCCACTTGTATTGGAAATCAGTCCAAAAAATCGTTCATTACCTAAATAATTAATCCAAGGATAAGGGGTTTGAGGGGTGTGGATGACATATTCTTGATTGACATCATCGAAGAAACCATACTTCATGGCGCAGAACTCCTCTCGATTTGAAAAAATAAAAGGCCCAATACATGATTATATTCAAACATGAAGCCGTTCTTCCTTTAGGAAGATATTCCCCTCTTTATGTAAAATGCGCTTGATTTTCTCAACCTTTCTTCTGGGATTTGCAAAATATTTGAAATGGGTAAATATACCTTTTTATGCTAAAATGAAAAAGTTAGAACTTAGCAAGGCAGGAGGTTGCAAGAATGGCACCTATCACATTATTTTTCATCCCATATGCAGGCGGATCGGCGTCGGTCAGCTTCAAATGGAAAAAGTCGCTACTTCCGCAGATTAAGCTTGTTCCACTGGAATTAGCGGGCAGGGGTATTCGTTCTGGGGAACCGCTAAAGGAAAGCATTGAGGAGATGAGCGAGGATCTGATGCACAAGATCAGCGAAGAGATAGCCCCCGGCAATCCTTATGCCATATACGGCCACAGTATGGGGACGATGATCTCATTCGAGCTGTACTACAAGCTGGTGGCCGGTGGATATGGCAAGCCTGCTCATCTGTTCGTTTCGGGTGGACGGGCACCGCATGTCCCAAGAAATTCCCCGTGGTTACACGATCTGCCCGCAGATCAGTTCAGGACGCATTTGCAGCGGTACGGTCAGCTTTCGGAAGCGATTTTTGACAATCAGGAATTATACGACTATTTTATGCCCGTGTTAAGAGCGGATTTCAAAGCTGTTGAGTTGTATAAGTACACGGCTAAAGCCGCACTTTTACATTGTCCTATCACCGCTTTGACGGGAATGACCGATAACACGGTGACCTTACAAGATGCGGAGGCATGGGCACAGCATACGGATCAGCAATTTCGTATGTTTACCTTTGAGGGAGGACACTTTTTTATTCATGATGAAGTGGAGCGGATTACGCACATCATCAATGAGACCTTGGAGCAGAGTACGGTAACAAGTAGCATACAAAAATAAAAATAAGAGGTGAATTTTAGTGACAGTAGGTGTATTGGCACATTTGTTTGGCAAGTTGCCTTATCGCGAATTGGCTGCAAAGGTAGGCGCAGCGGGCTTTACTCATGTTCAGCTGGCTCCGTGGAGAGCGATCAGTGATGTGGATTTTAATAAATCGGGTAAGTTCAATCCGGGATTGGCACTGTCTATCGCAGAAGAATTTCGTAAGCATGGTGTTTCCATATCGGTGCTCGGGTGCTATTTGCATTTTTTTGTACAGGATGAGGAATTGCTGCGTGAAAATGTAGAGCGCTTTAAAGAGCTGATCCGATATGCGGGTCTGTTAGGAGCACCCATGGTTGCAGCTGAAGTGGGACGTAATGAGGATGGTACCGCCTATACGGAACGTGACTGGAGAGTTGTAAGGGAAGTAGTGCGTGAATTAGCAGATGAAGCGGAGAAGTGGGGCGTATTCGTAGGATTGGAAGCTGCAAACGATCACTTGGTAGGAACTGCCGTAGAGTTGGCTACCTTTCTGGAGGAAGTGCCCTCTTCACACATCGGTGTTGTGATTGATCCTGGTAATCTGCTGAAAACGGAAAATATGGCGCAGCAGGATGAGATCATTCGGGAAGCTTTCCAACTGCTGGGCCCCCGGATTATCGCTGCGCATGCCAAAGACCGGCGTTTGTCATCGTCGGGTGAAATTGAGACGGTGCCGCCGGGTTTTGGAGACATGAACTATGGCCTCTACATGGAACTGCTGGAGCAGTACAAGCCGGGGGTTCATATTATTATGGAAGCTGCTCAGGAGCATGAGATGGCTGAATCCAGACGTTATATCGAAGGACACCGGATAGCCGCTCAGAAAGCGAAACAAGTGCAGACGAAATAATGTATTCTTTCATAATACTCAGGAATGCTACGTTAATAATTCGAGAGACTTGGAAGCGCCTCCTTTTCCAAGTCTCTGTTTCTTTACCCTTGTTTAACCCTGCACAACCGCCACGATCACAATGACCCAGCTTGCCAAAAAAGCCAACCCGCCAAATGGGGTGATTGCTCCAAGCTTTTTCACACCGGATACACTAAGGGCATACAGACTGCCGGAAAACAGGAGAATACCCACCAGCATAACCCAGCCTGCGGTTACGATGAGAGAAGAATGGACAAGTCTGTCAGCAAGAACTCCAAGCAGCAGCAAACCCAGTCCATGAGCGATTTGATATTGAATTCCTGTCTGGAATATGCTCATCATGTCTGCGGAAAGTCTCTTTTTCAATGCGTGTGCGCCGAACGCTCCAAGCGCTACGGCTAAAAACATCACGATACAACCAAGCAATAGCAAAATTTTCATGTTTTAACGCCTCCCTGTGAAATAGTACCGATTCCAATTGATTTCGTCAATTTTCCTTGTGAAACTCTAAACATATATAATTTTTCGACTCTCATTTGGCGCCTAGTGTGGTATATTTTTTCCAGGGCCAATGCGAAGCATTTGGAGCAATAGACAGCGTGTCCTCCACCTTTTTTATGGGAAAGTGAGGTGATGGTGCTGTCTTTTTGTGCTGTCATTTTTCGGAATAAAATCTTGTGTAAAGTCAAAATTGATAATGGAGAGGATGAATGCAAAGTGATCAGCAGAAAATCCGTGTTCAGGAAATCTGTCTCTATGGTCATGTCAGCTATTTTGGTACTTCCGTTAACCTTGGGCTTATTTCAGGCAGAACCCGACCGTGCATCAGCTACAACACCGGAATCGACACGCTTTCTACAATTGTATAAACAGCTGAAGGATCCGGCTGGCGGATACTTTTCAAAAGAAGGCATACCTTATCATTCCGTTGAAACGCTCATGAGCGAGGCTCCGGATTACGGACACTTAACGACTTCGGAAGCGTACAGCTACTGGATGTGGCTGGAAGTACTGTATGGTCATTATACCGGGGATTGGGGGCATTTGGAATCCGCGTGGGACAACATGGAGAAATATATCATTCCTGTTAATGAAGGCGACGGTAAGGAAGAGCAACCGACAATGAGTAACTATAACCCGAACAGCCCCGCCACTTATGCAGCAGAATATTCGCAGCCGGATCAGTACCCAAGCCGCCTAAGTGGTCAGTATGGTGCTGGCAAGGATCCACTGGACTCTGAGCTGAAGGCAACCTATGGCAACAACCAGACTTATCTGATGCACTGGTTGTTGGACGTGGATAATTGGTACGGTTTCGGAAATCTTCTGAATCCGTCGCATACAGCAGCCTATGTAAACACCTTCCAGCGCGGGGAACAGGAATCGGTCTGGGAGGTTGTACCACATCCATCGCAAGACAATCAAAAGTTTGGCAAGCCTAATGAAGGCTTTATGAGCCTGTTCACCAAGGAAAATAATGCCCCGGCTCAGCAATGGCGTTACACGAATGCCACCGATGCAGATGCACGGGCAGTTCAAGCGATGTACTGGGCTAAGGAATTGGGATATGACAACTCCGTATATTTGGATAAAGCCAAAAAGATGGGAGACTTTTTGCGTTACGGCATGTACGATAAATACTTCCAGAAAACCGGAAGCGCTTCCAATGGAAGTCCAATTGCTGGTACGGGCAAGGATGCCAGTCTTTATCTGATGGCATGGTATACATCCTGGGGCGGCGGACTTGGCCAAAGCGGCAACTGGGCTTGGCGTATTGGTGCCAGCCATGCACATCAGGGCTACCAAAATGTCGTCGCAGCATATGCGTTGTCCAACCAAGATGGTGGATTAATACCGAATTCACCAACGGCGGGACAGGATTGGGCGACCTCGCTGAAGCGCCAACTGGAGTTTTATACTTGGCTGCAATCCGATGAGGGGGCCATTGCAGGCGGAGCGACGAATAGCTGGGATGGTGCCTACAAGGCTTATCCATCTGGCACAAGTACCTTTTATGGCATGGCTTATACAGGGGCTCCTGTATATAACGATCCACCGTCGAACAACTGGTTCGGGATGCAGGCTTGGCCTGTCGAGCGAGTTGCCGAGCTGTACTACATTTTAGCCAAGAAAGGGGATACTTCGTCCGAGCAGTTTAAAATGGCTAAACAAGTGACGGAAAACTGGATCGCGTGGTCCAAGAACTATGTATTTGCCAACGAACGGCCTGTGACTGACGTGCAGGGATATTATTTGGATGCACAAGGCAAGCGTATTCTGGGTGGCAAAAATCCGAAAGTGGCTACTACAGCAGCTAAAGGCGAATTCTGGCTGCCGAGCAATCTGGAGTGGAGTGGAAAGCCTGAAACCTGGAGCGGATTTGCCAATCATAAAGGGAATACCAATCTCCATGTGGTAACAAAGAATCCGGGGCAGGATGCCGGAGTACTGGGCAGCTATGTTAAAGCACTTACTTTCTTTGCTGCTGGAACGAAAGCTGAAAAAGGAGACTATTCCGAGTTAGGCAAGGAAGCTAAGGATCTGTCTAAAGCTTTGCTTGATGCTGCATGGGGTTATAACGATGGTATAGGTATTACAACGAAGGAAGCTCGCGAGGATTATTATCGTTATTTTACTAAAGAAGTGTATATCCCGAACGGCTGGAGTGGTAAGACTGGACAAGGCAACACGATCCCTGGCACAGACGCTACCGCTTCTGACCCGTCCAAGGGCGGCAATGGTACCTATTCCAGCTATAGCGATATCCGGCCTAATATCACTAAAGATCCGCAATGGTCCTATCTTAAAGATAAATACACGACTTCTTGGAACAATCAGACCAAAAAATGGGATAAAGGTGCTCCAGAATTTACGTATCACCGTTTCTGGTCCCAAGTCGATATGGCAACGGCTTATGCTGAGTATGACCGTCTCATTAACGGTAGTGGACCAACCGAGCCGACAGCTCCCAAAGCTCCGGCAAATGTGAAGGCAAACGCAGGGGATGCTCAGGTTACACTCATTTGGAGCAAAGCGACGGGTGCCGATAGCTATACGGTCAAGCGCTCGACAACCAGTGGTGGTCCTTATACCACAGTAGCAACGGTAACAGACAGCACTTACAAGGATACAGGAGTGCTGAATGAAACCACTTATTATTATGTAGCAAATGCAACAAATTCTTTAGGAACCAGCCCGGATTCTGTCGAGGTCAGTGCTAAGCCTACGGCAGCTCCCATTCCAGCAACGGGAGACGTGATTGCCCAATACCGCGTGGGCGACACTAATCCGGGAGATAACCAGATTCGGCCACTGTTCCGTGTTGTAAACAAGGGTAAAGAGGCTGTCGAACTGAAAAATGTTAAGCTGAGATACTACTATACCGTAGATGGCGACAAGTCACAGGAATTCCATTGTGACTATGCACAGTTGGGTAGTAGTAACGTTCAGGGACGTTTTGTGAAACTGGATAAGGCCGTTACAGGTGCAGATTATTATCTGGAGATCTCCTTTGGAGCTGGTGCGGGAAGTCTGGCAGTAGGGGAAAATACAGGAGATATTCAAATTCGCATGAACAAGACGGACTGGAGCGACTATAACGAAAGTGATGATTTTTCCTATGATTCTACCAAGACCTCTTATACGGATTGGGACAAAGCACCTTTGTATATAAACGACAAACGTGTCTGGGGCCTGGAGCCTTGATTGCGAACTGATTGTGGAAATCGCGGGCGGAATGTGAGAGCACTGAACTGGATTCATTTCCGTCCGTTTTTTTGTGATCGGATTCGTGGTACACTATGATCGTTACATCATTACATACATGACCGAGGTGACCTGAGACATGAATGACAATTTGGCACAGGCTCTGAATGAGCAAATGAACTTTGAATTTTACTCCGCTCACGTATATCTGGCGATGGCTGCTTATTGCTCCAGTGAAAGTCTGGATGGGTTTGCAAACTTCTTCCTAGTACAAGCTGAGGAGGAACGGTTTCATGCCATGAAACTGTATAAATACATTAATGACCGTAAAGGACGTGCTACATTGGCTGCATTACCAGAGCCCAAGAACAGCTACGATTCCATGCTGGACGTATTTGAGCATGGCTACAAGCATGAGCAGCAAAACACGCAAAAATTTTATCATTTGGCTGACTTGGCCCTCGATGCACGTGAGCATGCAACGATCCATTTCTTGAAATGGTTTATTGATGAGCAAGTCGAGGAAGAAGCGCTGTTCGACAGTGTTATCCAGAAGCTTAAACGCATTGAAAGAGACAGCAACGCCTTTTATATGCTGGACAGCGAGTTTGCCAAACGCAGCTTTACTGCCCCTGCGGAGTAACACTGCAAACATGTTGTGTTTGAAAATGCCTGAGGCATGGACAGCATTTTATTCGTCAAGAAAGTAAAGGAGCCCGGCTTTCGGGCTTTTTTGCGTTGACTTTGATTTACCGAATGCCCCTCTTTCGAGGGGATATTGTTATTTTAAATGGAGTTATAGAAAAAATTAATTTGTCGCTGGATGGTGAGCATGCTACAGTTATGTTAACTTTTATATCTGATTAAATAGATAGGAATAATTATATAGTGGTTCACGCGTTTTATAAAAACACTATAAGGAGGCGGGTTAGTATGAGTGAAATCTATCGTCTGGCACTCCAAGAGGACGCAGAAAGATTGCAGTATGTGACGTATGAGGCGTATGAAACAATTCGGCAGTTGGGGCTTCGATGGCCTGCCGCTCAGGCAGACGTTGCTCTCATTCAAGAAAATATTAAAAATAATGATTGCTATGTGCTGGAAGTAGACGGTGTCATTCAGGCTACCGTTAGCCATCTCAAAAATAGAGCCCTTAATTTTATAACCGATCTACCGTTTGTGATGTGGTTTGCTGTAGACCCGGCTACCCAGGGCAAAGGATATGGGAAAAAATTGTTGAATTGGGTAGAGCAAACGATTATACGTGATCAGGTGGGAGCTCCTGCAGTAACACTGGCGACTGCAGAAAAGCATCCCTATTTGCTATCCATGTACGAGCGTTGGGGATATGAACGTATCCATGCTTTTGACCATGGAACAGGGGACGGGACGATGCATTTACTGCGTAAAGTGGTGAATCCTGAATTATTCTCCACTTACATTCGTGAAAAAAATGAAGCCGAGACAGCCAACCAAAATTAGACCCGATCAACCGGAACAGACGAAGCCGATTCGTTCGCTGAAAGGGGCTTGGAGCGAATGAATTTTCAGTTATGATTGATGAATAACGTTACCCTCTCTCATGAAATTAACCGAAATAACGGTGTTTTCTGGTCGATAGCGACTGAGAGAGGGGCTTTTTAATTTTGGACAAATTGACAGAAATAAATTAAAAGAGTAACGTAATTGTATAATTATTATAATCACATAAAATTAATCGGATTAATTAAAATTTGAAAATGTGGAATCTGATGATATAAGGAGGGATTTTTTTGGGCGACTCGCAATTTAGCACGACCAAGCGCTGTATAACAGCCGAGGATTTATATCGACTTCACTGGGTTAGCGATCCAGTTATTCATCCTATTAGTGGTGAAATCGCTTACGTAGAACAGTATATTAATAAAGAACGGACAGATTATAACTCAGGAATTTGGCTATTATCGTCCGATGGCGCTAGCGCATTACCCTTTACATACGGACCGAAAGATGAAATGCCTGTCTGGTCACCCGACGGATCACAACTAGCTTTTCTCCGTACAACAGACGGCAAGCGCCAGGTATGGATTATTCCAGAACGCGGGGGAGAGGCACGACAGCTTACATACGTAGAGAACAACGTTCGTTCATTAGCCTGGTCTCCTAATGGGACCTGCATATCGTTTGTAGCTAAAACGGCCGAGAACCCGTCAAGCCCGATATCCGATGAAGGAACTCAGGAGGCGCAACTTAAGGGACGAGTTGTTAATCGAACGAAAGCTAAATCCGACGGCTATGGACTGTGGGATGATACTCGTGATCACTTGTATGTAACGGATGTGACTTCGGGGCACACAGTTCAACTGACTTCCGGCGCTTATGATGCGGCAGAGCCTGTGTGGTCACCGGATGCTCAACGTATTTTATTCGTCGCCAGAATAGCAGAACATTCGAAAGAGGATACGGATTTACGTGAACTAAATGATTTGTTTACGATAACTCCTGCGATTTCAAATGATGATGCCGCAGCACCGCTTAAGCTGACCTATACTGAACTGCACATCGAGAGTGCTGCTTATTCTCCCGACGGTTCAACGATTGCCTTTTACGGCCATGATCGACATGCCAAAGGCGCTACTCAGACCCGACTGTACACGGTTCCTTCCAGTGGGGGGACGGCAGTATGCGTTAGTGAGATGCTTGACGCTCACCTTGGTAATGCGGGTATGAGCGACATGCGTTCACATCTTCATATAGGACCACCACGCTTTAGTGCCGACGGTCAATCCCTGTACACGCTGGTTACACGTGAAGGAAATGTGCACGTATATCAGTTTGCTCTTGATGGAACTTTTAAAATTTTAACGCAAGGAGAACGAGAAATTTACCAATTCGAGCTTACATCGGATGAGCAGCATATCATTGCCGCTTCCACCGATGTAACTTTACCAGGCGATTTGTTCCGGATTGCGATTCATTCAGGAACTGAGGAACGGCTGACACGAGTAAATGATTCTTTGCTTGATGAGATTGAGATTAGTGTGCCTGAGTGCTTTTGGACGGAGGTTGAGGATGGCCGACGGGTGCAGGGATGGGTAATGAAGCCTGCTGGGTTTAAGGAGGGAGTATCCTATCCTGCCATTTTGGAGATACACGGTGGCCCTCATGCCATGTATTCCAATTCTTTTTTTCATGAATTTCAGTTGCTGGCCGCTCAGGGATATACAGTCATCTACACGAATCCCGGAGGAAGCCGAGGGTACGGACAGTCTTTTACCAATGTCGTCCTTAGAGATTACGGCGGACGCGATTACACTGATCTACTGAGCGCAGTGGACGAGGCTATACGCCAGTTCCCATTCATTGATCCGGAAAGGCTGGGTGTAACAGGGGGCAGCTATGGTGGCTTTATGACAAACTGGATTGTTGGCCATACCGATCGTTTCCGCGCAGCTGTAACCCAGCGCTCCATATCTAATTGGCTGTCAATGTATGGAGTGAGCGACATAGGGTACTCGTTTACTGAAGATGAAGTCGGCGGGAATCCGTGGGAGGATTGCGAGCTCTTGTGGAGGCAATCTCCACTGGCTTATGTGCAGCAAATTAACACACCGCTGCTCATATTACATGGGGAGCAGGATCTGCGATGCCCTATAGAGCAGGGAGAACAGCTGTTTACAGCATTGCGTCGCTTGGGGAAACCTACGCAATTTGTCCGTTTTCCAGCTTCAAGTCACGAGCTTTCACGAAAAGGGCACCCGCAGCTTCGCGTGGAACGACTGCAACGCATTACCAATTGGTTTGCCCAACACGAATTATAAGTTAAATCGATTTCTTGTGTTGATGTAAAAATGTCAGGTCCTCATCATAGGACTTGGCATTTTTAGTATGCCTTGCTACAATTCTCTCAACCTCATTCAAAAGGAGATATATAATGGCCGAGCCCTTAAAAAATATGTACACGGAGAATTTTCTTCAACAATTCGGTGAAAAAGTACAGTCTGCATACAGGCCGTTCGATACCATCGGATTTATCCATCAAGTGATGGATGAAAAATGGGATGAGCTGGAGCTGAAAGAACGAATACGGCGTATTTCGTTAACATTAGGGGCATTTTTGCCCAGTAATTATGAAGAAGCTCTGGGTATTCTTTTTAATATAGATGAGCATTGCAGTGGTTTTCCGTACTTGTTTTTCCCCGATTTTGTGGAGGTGTATGGGCAGGGAGAAGGGGATTGGGACCTGTCCATGAAGGCGCTGGAGCGATTCACATCTAGGTCCTCTGCGGAGTTCGCCGTAAGACCCTTCCTCCTGCGTGAACCGGAACGGATGATGCAGCAAATGACGACCTGGGCGGGACATCAAAGTGAGCACGTTCGTCGTCTTGCCAGCGAAGGCTGCCGTCCACGGCTACCCTGGGGACAGGCGTTGCCTGTGTTTAAGCGCGATCCTGCTCCAGTATTGGCTGTATTGGAATTACTGAAAGCCGATCCATCACTATATGTACGTAAAAGTGTAGCCAACAACCTGAACGATATTGCCAAGGATCATCCTGATGTGGTCATTGCTACGGCTCAACGGTGGAAAGGGACACATCCTGACACCGACTGGATTGTGCGTCATGGCTGCCGGACCCTGATTCGCAAATCTATCCCCGAAGTGATGGCAATGTTCGGCTATGCGGATGAAACAGACGGGGGACCGTTGGTCACGGGTGCCTCTTTCACCACAGACCCTGCCATGCTAAAGCTTGGTGATAGCTGTGAGTTGAGCTACGCGCTTCAGCTTCGTGAAGGTGACCCGGTACGAGTCCGCATCGAGTACGGCATTGACTTTGTAAAGGCGAGAGGACAGGTTTCACGTAAACTGTTTTTGCTATCTGACAAAACGGTCCCCGGAGGAACCCATCTTACAGGTACACGGACACACCGTTTTGCAGACCTGACAACTCGTCGCCATTATGCGGGAACGCATCGGATTGCGTTGCTCGTAAATGGTCAGGAAGCGGCTTATACAGTGGTAGAACTCCAGTTGTAGATCAAGATTGCAGTGAAGAGAAAGAGTCTGAAATCAGGCTCTTTCTTTTTGTGGTTGTTTTTACCCAATTCATTTTTTTTCCAAAAAAAATGATTCTGGTATTAGAACCTGGTACTAAGACGTGTTATACTACAGTAAGAAAGTGGATCTCATCTTATGTATAAAGGGGAAGGTATAATTTGACAGATCAACAACAATGGCTTGCGCCTGAATATTACAATATGACTTCGGAAATGGAACACCATGAGGCTGATAAAACAGCACTTAAGTGGCTGAGTGAGACAGGAGAATACGAAGAAATCACCTATGGAGAGCTGTTGAAAAAGGCTAACCGACTGGCTGGAGGACTCGCAAGTCTGGGATTTAACAAAGGTGACAGAGTTCTGGTCGTAGTACCACGGCGTATTATTGCGTATGTAATTTATATAGCCTGCTTGAAGCTGGGGCTTGCTGTCATTCCATCTTCAGAAATGCTGCGTGCCAAGGATATTGCATATCGTCTTCGCCATTCTGAAGCACGCGCAGTCATTGCCTGGAACGGAGTAACAGGTGAAGTGGACAAAATAAGCGATGATTTGCCTACTCTGGATTATCGTATCGTGGTCTCCGGGGACGACACGCCAGATGTATCTGGCTGGCTCGTGCTGAATGAGCTGATGGATGGACAGGAAGATACTTTTGAAGCTGTGAAGACGCACCGTGACGACATGGCCATTCTGGCCTATACTTCGGGCACCACGGGAAATCCTAAAGGTGTTGTACATAGCCATGGCTGGGGATATGCTCATCTGCGGATAACATCACCATGGTTGGATATTCGAGCTTCAGACGTAGTATGGGCTACAGCTGCACCAGGATGGCAAAAGTGGATTTGGAGTCCGTTTTTATCTGTACTGGGGAATGGAGCGACCGGATTCGTATATAATGGTCCGTTTCGTCCGGGTCGCTATTTGCAGTTCATGCAGCAGTACGGAATCCAAGTGTTGTGCTGTACGCCGACAGAATATCGGATTATGGCGAAAACGGATGGTTTGGATCAATATGATCTATCCCAATTGCGCAGCGCAGTTTCTGCGGGAGAGCCTCTCAATCAGGAGGTCATTAATAAGTTTCAGGAGCAGTTCAACATTACGATTCGTGACGGCTATGGTCAAACGGAGAGCACATTAATTATTGGTAATTTAAAGGATGCACCTCTGCGTACAGGCTCGATGGGCAAATCTATTGCACCGGGACTCGTTGAGGTCGTAGACGAGGATGGCATTCCGCTGGCTCCGGGGCAAGTGGGCGATATTGCGGTACGCGCTGATCTGCCGGCATTATTCCAAACGTATTACCATGATCCAGAACGCAAATTAACTAGTGTCCACGGAGATTATTTTGTTACGGGAGACCGGGCTCGCAAAGATGAGGATGGATATTTCTGGTTCGAAGGACGTGGGGATGATATCATTATCAGTTCTGGCTATACCATTGGTCCTTTTGAAGTAGAGGAAGCGCTTATGAAGCATGACTCCGTGCAGGAATGTGCTGCCGTAGCCAGCCCTGACGAGATCCGTGGACATGTTGTAAAGGCTTTTGTCGTACTCAAAGCTGGGGTAGAAGGATCACCGGCGTTAGTGAAGGAACTGCAACATCATGTGAAAACATGGACGGCGCCTTATAAATACCCACGAAAAATAGAGTTTATTAAAGAACTCCCTAAAACCAGCTCAGGCAAAATACGAAGAGTGGAGCTGCGTGAACTGGAGAAGCAATCCGTACTGTAATGATGAAATTATTCAATATAATCAAAACGGAACAGGAGCGTGGAAAAATGAGTACATTTGAATCATTGTTGGAGCAATACGCAGAACTGGTTGTAAGAGTAGGGGTTAACATTCAGCCTGGACAGGTGTTTTTGGTAACTGCACCACTGGAAACTGTTGAGTTTACACGCCTGATTGTCAGCAAAGCCTATGAAGCAGGCGCTAAATATGTACAGGTAGAGTTTGAGGATGATTCCATTACACGTAGTCGTTTTGAACATGGTGACGAAGCTAGCTTCGATTACTACCCTGCTTGGAAGGCAGAAATGATGGAGAAATTTGCCGAAGAGGGTGGAGCCACACTAACGATTAAAGTGCCGAACCCCGATTTATATCAAGGCATTGATCCACAAAAGGTATCTCGTGCGACTAAGGCGGCAGCTACGGCGAGAGAAAGTTTTTCCAAATATACCCGAAATCATAAAATTAGCTGGTGTTTAATTAAAGCGCCGACGAAGGCTTGGGCCGATAAAGTATTTGCAGATGTAGCAGAAGAGGATCGTATACGTGTCATGTGGGATACAATCTTCCAAATGAACCGTGTAGATGGCTCTGATCCTATTCAGAATTGGCAGAAACATTTGAAAAACCTTGAACAGGTACAAGACAAGCTGAATCATAAAAAGTATAAAAGTCTCCACTATCGTGCACCAGGAACAGATTTGCGAATTGAACTGGCTGACGGGCATATTTGGCGCAGCGGCGGTGGGGAGAACGAGCGCGGAGATTACTTTGTCGCGAATATGCCGACAGAAGAAGTGTTCACGATGCCTAAGCGTACAGGTGTGAATGGTCATGTCACAAGTACCATGCCACTCAATTTAAATGGACAACTGGTGGATCGCATAACGTTTACCTTTAAGGACGGTAAAGTCACTGAATATACAGCAGAATCCGGCGAGCAGCATCTGACTCATTTGCTCGCTACGGATGAAGGGGCCAGCTATTTGGGAGAAGTTGCGCTGGTGCCGCACGATTCACCGATCTCCAATCTCAATCGTATTTTTTACAATACAGGTATCGACGAAAATGCCTCCTGTCACTTGGCCCTAGGCAGTGCGTATCCATTTAATATGGAAAATGGGACACAAATGAACCGGGAGGAGCTGCTCCAGAACGGTGCCAATGTCAGTCTGACTCATGTTGACTTCATGATCGGCTCAGCTGAGCTGGATATTGATGGCGAACTGCAAGATGGAAGTAAAGAAGCCGTGTTCCGCAAAGGAAATTGGGCTATTTAGTCCTTTTCTCAACCTCAATTCAATCAACCCGCAAACGATCTCATTCGTATGCGGGTTTTTCTATTCCCTAAATCTCAAATCACTCCTTGTTTTGTGAAATATAAAGTGCTAAACTGAGTTCAAACAAAAATTTAAACAATGTTTTAATTGTTGTTTGAAAAGTTGCTTATATAAAGTTGTCCGTTTCATTTGTCCGTTATGATTGAACGAAACAGGAGGAGGAAAAACATGAATCACCCAGACAAAAAACAACAAACCAAAGAAAAAATCTTAGACGCTACGCTGGAATTTATTCAAAAGGAAGGTTTTGAGGCGGTTACAATCCGAAAAATTGCCGATCTGTCTGCTACTAATATTTCATTAGTTAATTATTATTTTGGCTCCAAGGAAAATTTGCTCAGTGAAGCTATTGAAGTGATATTAAATGGCTTTCAACACACCTTTTCTATTTTGGATAATACAGCGATCCCCCCCCAAGATAGACTGAAACAATTTTTACATAACTATTTACAGGTGATTCGTCAATATCCAGAGCTTCTTTCGCGAATTATTGCCATGGGTAGCACGCCCTTCACATCTCAACAGGAATACGGAAGGTTTTTAAACATAATGGGATTTCCAAAGGTTCAGAACACGATCAAGGAGCTGACAGGCGAGCAACAGCCGGAGCGCTTGTTAGCGATGATGCTGCAAATATTCGGAGCTATTTTTCTGCCCGCACTGATGAGTCCGATTCTTGAATCAGGGGCAGTTGTGAAAATACCTTCAATAGAGGAACAATTAAATCTGCTGTTTGAAAGATATTTTGATCAAAAATAAAGCATAGGAGTGACTAATATGAATTATTTGAGAAAATATTGGCAAGATGCAGGGGCTATAATCGGTGTGGTCGTATGTGTTGTTTTGCTTATGAATCAAGCTATCCTTTCGGATATAACAGGCATGTTATGGTTGAGTTTTGTAGCTATATTGTTTCATCAATTTGAGGAGTACCGCTGGCCTGGATATTTTGCTGGTTTATTTAACAACGTTATGTTTAAAAGTGAAGCACCCGATCATTACCCCTTAAACACTCAATCAGCGATGATTATCAATGTTGCAATTGCCTATGTGTTTTACCTGCTCCCCGTATGGTTTCCGCAAGTAATCTGGCTTGGACTCGCACCCGTTTTTATGGGATTTTTTCAGGTCGTCTGGCACGGTATCGTCGTAAATATTAAAGCAAAAACCCTATATAATCCTGGCTTGTTTACGGCACTTCTCATGCATGTTCCAGTCGGAATTTGGTATATACATGCAATAGTACAGCGAGACATCCCAACGGCAATAGACTGGATTGCGGGTACGATCTACTTTGTTTTTGCTGTATACATCTTCATCATTAAAGGGAATATATGGTTGAAGAAGAGTGACTCTCCTTACTCCTTTTCTAAACAACAGCTGGGATCTTATGGTCGTAAATAGTGTATATTAGAAAATCATTAATGTCCTTGTTTACAAGTTGGAAACAAGTAGAGGTATTCTGGAAACGAGGTTCGGTTACACTTGGTTTGTACCCATGAACAAGGAAAGAGTGATCTTATAATGAAGCATACACATCAATTTTATGATCGTAAAAAGTTGGCTTACAAGCTAATCACCACTAGTGCTTTATTGGCGATAGGTTTTGCTGTGATGACAGGATGCAGCAATAGCGGGGAAGCAAAATCAACTGCTCCTACTAAAGCAGAAACAGTCACATCGCCTGCTAGTTCTACAGATCAAAACACGGATCTCAATACTAATGGGCAAGGCTCAACCTCAACCTCAACCTCGACCCATCAAGAACCTGCCAATAGTACAGCTACACCTCACAGTAAACACAGCCCTGCAGCCGCTATATTTAGCGCAGCCAAGCAGGGAACCTTACCGAATTTGCCTAAAGGTCTTGGCTTGGGAACTAGCAGCGCTCTTTTATTTGAGCTGTGGGGGAAATCCGAGTCTGGTTCTACTGGCCCTATGAGAAGCTACGCTAAGTATCATACAGACATCATGCTGGATGGAAGCGATAAAGTTACAGAAATTACATCTTCCGATCCAGAATATAAAAAGTTGCTTATCAAACAAATTGTTGACGATTTAGGCCAACCTACGGAAACCGTTGATACCTCTAGAGACATACCTGACACAGCAGAAGCTAATTATACGATCAATAACACATCAGGACTTAGTTATAATTTAGTATTTTCCTATCAAACCAAAACGCAAAAGGTCAATTATATCCGATTATATTTTAACTCTAAAACGCCATAATTGGATGCATATAACAGAGTCGTTTCCGTTAGAATTGCGGAGGCGACTTTGTTCAAGCTCATTGCATTTTTAGGGTATGTCGTTTATACTATTTTGTAATTGATTAATCACTAATCAGAAAACTGTGTTAAATAAAAGGATGAAAAAACATGACTAAAGCTACGTCAACATCTATAAATCGCCAAAAGGAAATCATATCTGCTGCCATTGAAGTGTTTGCTGAGATGGGCTACTACCGAGCTACAACAGCCAAAGTTGCAGAACGGGCCAATATTTCTCAACCCTATGTCTTTCGTTTTTTCGCTACCAAGGAAGCATTGCTTGTTGAAGCCCTGAAGGTTTCATTTACACGTATCATAGATTCTTTTCACAGCGTCATTCATTCGGCCTCATCTGAGCAGCTTGAGCAAGAGCTAATTGCAGCCTATTCGCAAATTATGACGGAATACCGTAATGAAACACTTTTGCAAATGCAGGCGCAGACGATCCGCGAGGATGAGGTTGTAAGCGTGATGCAGCAAGGGTTACGTGAAATTCATACGACGGTGTATGATGCTTTCCGACGGGCAGGTATTGAACAAGCAATGGAAAGAACGATGCTTTTTCTCGCTAGAGGTATGCTGTGTAATATTTCAATGTCGCTGGATTTGCCAGAACTGATGAAAAAAGGCGATTAATTTTGGTTTATGTTTATGCAATAGAGTCGCGTTTTTGCGCGGCTTTTTTTGCTTTTAATTTTATTTGTTTAAGACATGATTTTGTTTGCTTCTGAGAAGAAACGGCCAAATAAGTTGACAAGAGAAGTGAGTATCATTATCCTAATACCTATAGGGGTATATGTATAAAAGATTTAACTAAGCTAAGCCCCTCAAAAAACAGGCGGAGGTTATAGAATGTCATCAACTAACAATATCCAAGCAGATCATATTCTTGATTGTAAAGGGCTAGCTTGTCCTATGCCTATTGTAAAAGCAAGAAAGGCTATGAATGAGCTCGTTCCTGGAAAGATTATGGAGATTCAGGCGACTGACAAAGGTTCATTAGTCGATTTTCAGAGCTGGGCCAAAAACACCGGACATCAATATTTGGGCACTCTCCAAGAAGGAGATGTAATGCGACATTATCTACAAAAAGCAAATCTAGCTGAAGTGAAGAAGGAGCAAGTATTTTCTTCTACGATAAGCCATGAAGAGCTACAAGCAAAATATTCTGGCAAAGAGAACTTCATTTTACTCGATGTTCGTGAACCCGCTGAATTTACGCTTAAACATATCCCTGGATCTAAGCACATCCCTCTTGGCGAACTGGAGAACAGACTTTCTGAACTGAACTTGGAAGAAGAGATCGCAGTGATTTGCCAAGCTGGAGCACGCAGTGAAATGGCTTGTCAGTTATTAGTTGCCAAAGGCGCTAAAAAAGTCAAATCTGTGCTTTCAGGCATATCCGAATGGGCTGGAGAGACTAAAGGAAGCGAATCCATATGAGCACACCCAAAACAACGATTGTATTATTCAGCGGGGAGCTGGATAAGGCGATTGCTGCATTCATTATTGCGAATGGAGCGGCAGCATATGATCACGAAGTAACTATTTTCTTTACTTTTTGGGGGTTAAATACGTTACGCAAGGATGAAATCGTGAGCACTAATAAGGGAATACTCGAAAAAGCCTTTGGTTGGATCATGCCTCGTGGACCCAAAAAGCTGGCACTATCCAAAATGAATTTTGCCGGACTCGGTCCACAGATGATCAAGCATGTCATGAAAAAACACAATGCGCTTTCCTTGCCGCAGCTTATAGAGTTGGCACGAGAGCAGGGGATCAAGCTCGTCGCCTGTACCATGACCATGGATTTGTTAGGGCTGCAGCAAGAAGAGCTAATCGACGGTTTGGAATATGCTGGGGTAGCCGCCTACTTGGGGGATGCTTCCCAGGGCAAGGTGAATCTATTTATTTAGGGTATCCTATTTATTTTTTTGGTTTATAATATACCTATACGTGTATATGGTAAGTCGAAAAAGGAGTGCATTACTTATGGATTACAATTACAGTGATGAACTGAAAACGCGCCTGAGGAGGATTGAGGGACAGGTGCGTGGGGTACTTCGTTTAATGGATGAAGGAAAATCGTGCAAAGACGTCGTTAGCCAGTTATCTGCCGTACGTAACGCATCAGATAAAGCGATTGCCCAAATTGTAGCAGAGAATCTGCAACGATGTATATTGGAAGAGCAAGAGGCTGGAGGAGACACGGATAAGCTGGTTAAAGAAGCGATTCAGCTTCTTGTGAAAAGTAGATAATCTGACTCCGGAGTCCAAGCTAGCGGGCAATGATGTCACTATGCACAAAATTACGGGAGCTGGCATATTGCCTTTGATTAAGATTATATACTAGCCGTAATTAAAAAGTTCGCTGCCTCTAGTTGGTAGCGGGCTTTTTTAATCGGACATTCCAGGAATAACCCTCTGTTTATGCTGAGGTAGGCCGGTGTAAATAACACATAACAAAACAACTTCTTCCGGGAGGCCTATTTATGGAGGTATTTGTTTCGATTGGTGTCAAATTGATCATCAGCTTTTTTGGCTTGTGGATCATTACTTTTATTACAGGTCGGAAAACACTCAGTCAGTTAACACCACTCGATTTCCTAACATCATTGGTGTTAAGCGAAATTGTGGGAAATACGTTATATGACGATAAGGTGACCATTGGGCAGCTTTTGTTTGCTTTGGCACTATGGTGCGCGCTGGCCTACTTTTTTGAAAAAGCCACGACCCATTTTGTGAAATTTGGATATATGGCAGAAGGTCGAACAGTGCTGCTCGTGGATAAAGGGCAGGTAAATCAAGAAATGCTGGAGAAATATGATATAGAATTTACACAGCTACTCTCCATGCTACGCCAGCAAAATATTTTTTCTCTGCGTGAGGTCTGGTACGCTACGTTAGAGACGAACGGCTCCTTGTCAGTCATGCGCAAACCTGAATACGAGCCACCCGCCGCTCAGGATATGGGAATAGATGCACAGCCTGATCTTTTTTCTGTTACTGTCATTGATAAGGGAAGGTTGCTAAATGAATCTATGCGTGGGAAAACAATTGATATTGGAGAGATTAAGGCTAAGGTGCGAGAGCAGGGATATGATAGTATCGATGAGATTGCCTATGCAGAGTTAAGCGAGGATGGAACACTTCATATCGTGCCAATGAAATAGAAAAAGCATTAAAAATAAGACCATTTTGATAATTAAGCCAAGAAAGAGGAGCAAGGTGAACAGTCAGGGTTGTACTTCCCAGCTCAAACAATGAAATACAGATGATCAACTCTGATACCCGGAGTATATTTTTACTCATTGCTTCCATTCACTGCTCCATATTTATTTCATGCATTTAATTATCATTTTTAGATCCCAGCAGTTCTTTAAAAGATTTTTGAAATAACCCTATAGAATATTTGAGTCCCGGATTGAGGAGACTACCTCATGAGTTTGAAATTTTTCAGAAAGTGGTGATCAGATTTGAGTTTCTCGGATGATCAGCTTATCTGTCTCCGATTTGAGGACGAACTAGGGTGTTTTGCTAAGGCTGCTGCTCCTCCTATTTATGAGACTGCTCCATTTTTCTTTGATACTTACGAAGATTATGCTGAAGCGGCTAATAATGAAAAGGAGCATTATGTCTATTCGAGGGGAACCAATCCTACCGTTCAGATTGCAGAGCAAATGATTGCTGCACTGGAAGGTGGGGCGGACTGCAAGTGCTTTGCTTCCGGAATGGCTGCTATCAGTGCGGCTCTAATGTGTAGTTTATCCGCCGGGGACCATCTGATTCTGGTCGGACACATATACGAAACCTCCGTCAGCCTAGCTAAATACTTATCGAAGTTCAATATAAATTATACAATTGTACATTCCACTTCTACGGAAGCAGTTGCTGATGCCATCAAACCGCAGACCCGTGCTATTCTTATGGAGTCTCCTACCTCATTCACATTCGATATGGTAAATATTCAGGAGGTAGCTTCGCTTTCCAAAGCGAAGGGCATCCGCACAATCATAGATAATTCATGGGCTACACCCCTTTTTCAAAAACCATTAGAATGGGGCGTAGATATCGTTGTTCACTCCGCATCCAAGTACTTGGGTGGTCATAATGATTTAATTGCAGGGGCAGTGATCGCTTCTAAAGAGATAATAAATCGTATGTATGCTGAAGAGTATGAGTTGATTGGCGGCTCGTTGGCCCCTTTTGAAGCCTGGCTACTCATTCGGGGGCTAAGAACACTCCCTCTCCGAATGGAAGCCCATCAGAGAAATGCTCTGTCGGTTGCTCGTTTTCTATCAGATCATCCGGCCATTTCAAAAGTGAATCATCCCGGACTTCCTTCTCACCCACAACATGAGCTGGCATGTAGGCAGCTCAAAGGGTATGCCGGATTATTCAGTTTTGAACTAAAAGATTTGGGTTATGAGGATATATGCAGAGTGATCAATAAACTGCGACTGATTCGGATTGGTGTATCTTGGGGGTCTATGGAGAGCCAAGTGATCTCACCAAACTACGGCTTCAATAAGCAGAGTCTAAAAAAACAACACATGCCCGAATCGCTTATCCGCCTAGCTGTAGGGCATGAGCCTGCTGAACTTCTGATACAGGATTTAGCTACAGCTTTAAGCTAAGCTAACTTTCAGGATTTTATCTAAATAAGCGGAAGTAGCGGCTCCTCCAATACATAAAGAGCTTCTGCTTTTCTGATTTATGATGTTTATACCTGATCAAATTTGCGCTTTAAGTAGGAGATAAGAGAGTCTCAGTTGTTCCAGGTAAATCACCGTGTAGAAATACAAACTAGTAAATTGGGAAATATTACAACTTGCCTGATAGGTATACACGTGATAAATTATATATCCAGCCAGTTAAACGGCTGTTGACTTGATCTTTGAAAACTGAACAACGAGTGAGTACGGATTTTGCTTGCAAAATCCAACGCTGAAATTTTGGTACATGCCTTCCAGGCTGTATAAAATGGAAGCAAACAAGAGATGTTTTTTA
>NZ_JBBOYN010000001.1:4107500-5547474 GCF_038008165.1 Paenibacillus sp. FSL L8-0644 | reverse complement strand
AGACGTCACTCCTTTTAAATCCTGACATTTTACCGAATTAAGCTGCAGAGAGCTGCTCTCGGCGCTTCGGCAAAACGCCTAAAATCACAAAAATGTTGTTGAAGGCCATAAAAAGACATACCGCCGCCTAAAACATGCGGCAGTGTGGTGAGAGAACGCAGCACAAAATGACCCTGAAAAATAGCTAATGGAAATTCCGCTGCTGACCAGCAGAAGAAAGGCGATATTTCTCAGGAGGGAATGTGCGGCACGATCCGTTCTCTTGATCCCGCAGGCCAAAACGGGACTGCAATATGTCGAAATCAAATGAAAAATGTAGAATATATCCCCAGAATCCCGAATCCGCACAAAAATAAAAAGATGGATAAATTGAACTTGTTCACAACTTTATCCACAGGGTGTTGATAATATGGAGGGTAAAACAACATATTCACATTCAAAAGTAATATCATCATAGCAAAAGAAGCCTTGTATTTCAATGACTCGTGGTTATTTATCCACAAATTCAATCTGTTGTGTACAATTTTTATTCACAACACAAGATATTGTTTATAATTTGTTCAGTTTTCGACAATAACTCTTTTTCGCTCTAAAATGTTATGCACAGGTTATGACCATTTAAATCACAATTCAGTTCTTTTTGTGAATCTGTGTATAATTGCTGTTGCCTTTTGGTCACAGAGGCTTATTTTTCTGTTGAAAATTTCCGGTAACGTTTCCGACAATATTTTTGAACGAACCTGATAACGTCGATCTGAAAATAGGATGGATTCAAGTTACAGAATGAATAAATGTAAAAAGGACAGTTTTGGAGGAGTGAAAACTACAATAGAATGCTGATAATGGAGGAAAGACGAAAGGAATTTTATGAAATAAGGGAATAAAAGAGTGAAGTGAGTCAGCGGGGTAAAGAGGAGGAGGCTTCCTGAAGGGGAAAAAGAGGAAGAGGGTTTATAAGTACATTGACTTTGACCGCTATTTGTGGTTAAATGTACAAAGGTGTTTTTTGTGGAGATTGCTATGTTAGGTATATTCCATATAAAACGTATTCCTTGTAAGGAGGTGCAGCACAATGAGACCGACTTTCAGACCGAATGTCAGCAAACGTAAAAAAGTTCACGGCTTCCGTAAAAGAATGAGCACGAAGAATGGCCGTAAAGTTTTGGCAGCTCGTCGCCAAAAAGGTAGAAAAGTATTGAGTGCGTAATGCGTGCATAAAGACCACTACGGTGGTCTTTTTTTTCATAATTGAGGTATTCAGGGATGCGATCCCTTCTTCTTTTGTTGTAAAAATGTAGTGAAAGAAGAGGGAGAAGCCCAGCATCCTGTCCTATATTAGATGAAGCTTTTGAAAACGGATATAAAATAAGCGAGATTACCATGTTGGAATGTTGTCCATACTTCTTACTATATAAAAGGTAAAGGTTAGCTTACCGACATGTGTAAAAGAGATGAGCAAGGAGAAGCGCCGTGCAAAAAAAATTGCGTCTACGAAACCGGGCGGACTTTGGGCGCGTATACCGCCATGGCAAATCTTTTGCCAACCATCAGTTTGTGGTGTACTGGTTCCGCCGCAGAGAGGTAGAGCAGTTCCGCGTCGGAATTTCGGCCAGCAAGAAGATCGGCAATGCAGTAGTTCGCAACCGGATGCGCAGAATCGTTAAGGAAATTGTGCGCCATCATGAGCATGAATTGGTGGAGCAGATTGATCTGATTTTTATCGTTCGTAAGGGTGCAGTTACTAAGTCGTATCAAGAGCTGGAGAAAAGCGTGCTGCACGTTCTACGCAAAGCCTCGCTGCTCAAGTCTTCACGCCGATAGTCAGTATCTTTGTCCTACAGGATATGGTATGATTTACGTTGGAATGGATTGGTTAAGAAAGGGGTTATGAAGTGTCGCGTTTGAAGACTCAACGGGGAAAATGGTTCCTCCTGATTGCCTTATTGGCACTTGTTGCTGTGCTGTCCGGATGTGCCCAGACGGCCCACAATTCTTACACGACGGCAGACTTGGCCAATGGATCAGTTTGGCAAAGATATGTCGTTTACTGGTTTTCGTATGCGCTAGATACATTTGCCCAATGGTTCTCTGGAGAGTATGGCCTGGCCGTACTGGTTCTGGTGATTATCGTGCGAACCATTATTTTGCCGCTTACACTCAAGCAAGTACGTAGTTCCAAAGCTATGCAGGCCATTCAGCCGCAATTAAAAGAAATTCAAGCGAAGTACAAGGATACGCCTGAGAAAGTCCAGCAAGAGACGATGAAGTTGTTCCAGGAAAACAAGGTCAACCCGATGGCTGGCTGTCTTCCTTTGGTAGTACAGATGCCCATTTTCATCGCGCTTTATAATGCCATTTATTATAACTCGGCATTGCGGGATCATGACTTCTTGTGGCTCCAGTTAGGTAAACCGGATCACTTGTTTATCTTGCCGATTTTGGCGGCGATTACGACATTTGTCCAAACTTGGATGATGATGAAAATGAATCCGACGCCGCAGCAAGGACCGATGCAATTTTTGCTGTACGTCTATCCGGTGCTGATTCTGTTCATGTCGTACAACTTCCCATCCGCTTTGCCGTTATACTGGTTCTACAGTAATATTTACACGATCATTCAAAACTATTTCCTTTATCGGAATAAGGATAAAGAAGCAGCACTGGCAAATGTGAAAACAGCCAGTCTCGCGAAAACGGGTTCCTCCAATAGTAAGAAAAAAGGCGGCAAAAACACGAAGGGGGCTAAAAAGTCGAGATGACCAAAGTCGTGACATCAGGAAAAACCGTTGAAGATGCTGTAAGACAAGGACTCTCCCAACTGGGAGTAAGCCGTGAACGGGTAACCGTAAGCGTGTTGGAACAGCCGTCAAAAGGATTCCTGGGGTGGCTCGGGGTCAAGAAGGCGAAGGTGGAGCTTACGTTGCTCTCTGAGCCGTCTCCTGAAACCACACACGCGGCTGAATTTCATGTATCGGCTCAAGCACCTTCTAGCGTGGGACAGGCTTTATCAGAAGAAACTGGGCCTGTTGCACAGGAAGCACAGATGAACACAGAAGCACCTTCGGGACATGTAGATCCTTATGAAGAGGCGGTGCGTTTCATCCGTGAAACAGCAGCAGGAATGGGATTGGACGTTAAAGTTGATGTCCGCCACCGCAAGGATGAAAGTACACTGGATATCTCCGGTCCGTCGCTCGGTATGTTGATCGGCCGCAGAGGACAGACATTGGATGCATTGCAGTACCTGACGAATATCGTTGCCAACCGTCATTCTGACAAATTCATCCGAATTGTGCTGGATGCCGAGCAATTTCGTGCACGTCGGCAAAAAACGCTGGAGGATTTGGCAGATCGGTTGGCGAACCAGGCTATTCGTTATGGCAAGGAAGTGGTGCTGGAGCCAATGCCGTCACAGGAGCGGAAGCTGATTCACGCCAAGCTCCAACAGCATGCGCTGGTTAGAACATACAGCAAGGGGGACGAGCCCAATCGGCGCGTCGTCATTGCTAAAAAATAATCCGACGCAATGGCTCTCTGCAAGATGCAGAAGCCATTGCTTTTTTTCTTATATTTCTCGCTGAAACGGCTGCCGTCCTTGATGAAGGACGGCAATGTCGTTTCTACTTGATAGGAGGTAGAAACTTTATGCTGAGCGATACTATAGCTGCCATTGCAACGGCTGTCGGCGAGGGCGGTATTGCGGTTGTACGGGTCAGCGGGCCAGATGCGGTCACGGAAGTGGAGGCTTTGTTTCGTAGTAAAACGCCTCTAAGCAAAGCTCAAACTCACACGGTACATTATGGACATATTATAGATCCCCAAAGCCAGGAAAAGGTGGAGGAAGTTTTAGTTACAGTAATGCGGGCGCCACGCTCTTTTACGACAGAAGATGTCGTAGAAATCAGCACTCATGGCGGGGTCGTAGCCGTCAAACGGGTGATGGATTTACTATTGCTGCAAAATATACGTCTGGCTGAGCCAGGGGAATTTACGAAACGTGCTTTTCTGAATGGTCGTATTGACCTAAGTCAGGCGGAGGGTGTCATTGACTTAATTCGCTCCAAATCAGATAAAGCTTTTTCGGTGGCTTTGAAGCAGGTAGATGGACAGCTGTCCCAGAATATTCGTCGCTTGCGTCATGTTTTGGTGGAGACACTTGCTCATATTGAAGTGAACATTGATTATCCTGAGCATGATGTTGAATCTTTTACATCTGATTTAATCAAGGATAAAAGCAGTCAGGTCATGATGGAAATTGATCGGCTGCTGCATATGGCGGAGCAGGGAAAGATTTTGCGTGAAGGGTTGACCACAGCGATTGTTGGAAGACCAAATGTGGGGAAATCATCACTGCTGAACACATTGGCTCAGGGCGAGCGGGCCATTGTGACCGATATTCCGGGCACAACCCGTGACGTTATTGAGGAATATGTGACGATTAATAATATTCCACTCAAGTTGCTGGATACAGCTGGGATTCGTGAAACGATGGATGTTGTGGAACGGATTGGAGTAGAACGTTCGAGAACGGCGGTTAGTGAAGCAGATCTGCTACTCATCGTCATTAACGCCAACGAACCACTGCATGAGGATGAAATGGCATTAATGGAACAAATCCGCGGTAGACAAGCGATTGTCATTATGAATAAAATGGACTTACCGGCCCAGGTAGACCGGGATTTGTTGCTGCGTTATGTTCCTGAAGAGCTTATCGTACCGATGTCTGTGAAGGAAAATGAGGGAGCGGACCGACTGGAGCAGGCTATATCCAAGTTATTCTTTAGCGGCAAGCTGGAATCAGCGGATATGACATATGTCAGCAACGTACGGCATATTGCTTTGTTGAAGAAGGCGCGCCAATCGCTGGTAGATGCCTATGAAGCTGCTGATCAGTTTGTTCCGATCGACATGATCCAGATTGATGTAAGGCTGGCATGGGAGCATTTGGGTGAGATTGTAGGCGATACTGCGCATGATGCGCTAATAGACCAAATATTTTCACAATTTTGTCTAGGCAAATAGAACATTTAAGCATGGCTGATATAAGCCTGCTATCGTTATAGATATACAAGAGCATATTCGGCGTGAAGACCGAAATGTATAAGGAGGTAAGAAAGGTATGGGTTACCAAGGAGGCGACTATGACGTGATTGTCGTAGGCGCGGGCCATGCAGGTGTAGAATCGGCCTTGGCAGCAGCACGGATGGGCTGTCGCACGTTGATGATCACAATTAACCTGGATATGGTCGCGTTCATGCCCTGCAACCCGTCTATTGGCGGTCCTGCAAAAGGGCATGTGGTGCGAGAAATTGATGCACTGGGCGGCGAAATGGGTCGGAATATAGACAAGACATTTATCCAAATGAGAATGTTAAATACTGGTAAAGGTCCGGCGGTTCATGCATTGCGTGCACAAGCAGACAAGTTCTCTTATCAGCATGCGATGAAGGAAACGATGGAAAAGGAACCAAATTTGACCTTACGCCAAGGTATGGTTGAAGAACTGATTATGGAAGATGGTCATTGCGTAGGTGTAATCACGAAGACGGGCACAGAGTATCGAAGTAAAGCAGTTGTCCTGACCACAGGCACTTATCTGCGCGGGAAAATCATTATGGGCGAGCTAATGTATGAGAGTGGTCCGAACAATCAACAGCCTTCGTTGAGATTGTCTGAGCATTTGAGAGAGCTGGGTTTTGATCTGGTTCGATTTAAGACAGGAACGCCACCACGTGTGCATAAGGACACGATTGATTTTAGCAAAACGGAAATACAACCGGGTGATGATCAACCGAAGTTCTTTTCCTATGAAACGAAGTCTTCGGATAATGAACAGCTTCCTTGCTGGCTGACATATACTTCAGTAGAAACACATCAGATTATTAATGATAATTTGCACCGTGCGCCTATGTTCTCTGGTCTGATTGAAGGAACGGGACCACGATATTGCCCATCTATTGAAGATAAAGTGGTACGCTTCAGTGATAAGCCTAAGCACCAAATCTTTTTGGAGCCTGAAGGTAAAAACACATCTGAATACTATGTTCAGGGCTTGTCGACCAGCTTGCCAGAGGATGTACAATTAGCTGTACTGCGTTCGATTCCGGGGATGGAAAAGGTAGAGATGATGCGTAACGGCTATGCTATTGAATATGATGCAATGGTACCTACGCAGTTATGGCCTACTTTGGAAACGAAGAAAGTCCCAGGCTTGTTCACAGCAGGTCAGATTAACGGTACTTCCGGTTACGAAGAAGCTGCGGGTCAAGGAATTATGGCAGGGATTAACGCAGCTCGTAAGGTGCAGGGCAAAGAGCCTGTCGTATTGGACCGTTCGCAAGGCTACATCGGGGTCCTGATTGACGATCTGGTGACGAAGGGGACGAATGAGCCATACCGCTTGCTGACGTCACGTGCAGAATATCGTCTGTTGTTGCGTCATGATAACGCTGATCTGCGATTGACTCCGATTGGGCATGATATTGGCCTAATTACGGATGAACGATACGAGCGCTTTTTGGATAAAAAGCAAAAGGTAGATCAAGAGATTGAACGCTTGCGCTTGGCGAAGGTTCGTCCAGTTGATATCAATGAGATGCTGGAGCAAGGCGGATCTGCACCGATACAGGATGGCAGTAATTTGTTAACGGTGCTACGTCGACCAGAGATCAGTTATGCGCAAGTAGCACAAATCTCACCTTCACCTATAGCTCTTACTGAGGAAGAACAGGAGCAGGTGGAAATCCAAATTAAGTATGCGGGCTACATTGAAAAGCAATTGATGCATGTGGAGCGTCTGCAAAAGATGGAGAAGAAGAAGCTTCCAGAGGATATTGTATACAATGAAGTTCAAGGACTGGCCATTGAAGCCAAGCAGAAACTTGAAAAGATCCGTCCGATGTCGATTGGTCAGGCATCCCGTATTTCGGGTGTAACCCCTGCGGATATTTCCATTTTGCTGGTTTATCTGGAGCATTATAACCGCGTAACAGCAGCAAGGGGATCATAATGGACGCGATACAACAGCAATTTAAGCAGCGGCTGGCAGAGCATAGTATTGTGATTAATGACAGTCAGTTAGAGCAGTTTGAAGCATATTACCGTGTGCTGGTTGAGTGGAATGAAAAAATGAACCTGACGGGTATTACTGAGCGCGATGCAGTGTACACCAAGCATTTTTATGATTCTCTTTCCCTGGCTTTTTATGTTCCGTTAAAAGATGTGGAAAGCCTGGCCGATATTGGGTCAGGTGCAGGTTTTCCAGGTATTCCTTTGAAAATATGCTTTCCGCAGATTCAGTTGACTATTGTAGATTCGTTGAACAAACGTATACAGTTCTTGGCCCATGTAGTAGAGCAGTTGGGTTTGGAAAATGTTGAACTGGTTCACAGCAGGGCAGAGGAATTGGGGCGTAAACCAGGATACCGTGATAGCTATGATCTAGTGACAGCCAGAGCGGTTGCTCGTCTCGCCGTATTGAATGAATTTTGTTTGCCGTTTGTCCGTGAAGGAGGACACTTTGCCGCGATGAAGGGCAATGATCCTACCGAGGAAATCAAGGAAGCTTCTTACAGTTTGAAAGAGCTAAAGGGAAAAATCAAACATGTTCAGGCCTTCCAGTTACCTGTTGAAGATGCAGCCAGACATATGATTATTATTGAGAAAAGAGCGGCGACACCACGGAAATATCCGCGTAAGCCGGGTACTCCTTTGAAGGCGCCGTTAGTGTAAATGTTTGAAAGAAAGTGAATGTTTCACGTGAAACATTCACTTTTTTTATGGCTGATAGACTCTTTACATAAAAGCCTCTTTGCTAACATGCGTTCTTGTTTACATTTGGGGATCAAAGAGGATGCATAATTTATTCTCTGATCCTTCCGAAAAGCTGGTAGAGACGATAGGATTATGGCTGGAAAAGTGATAGAATAGAGATAATCGTTTTAATGTAAGTTGACTGCTCCTATACCCATGAATTCAGATATACATATAGGGGAGTGGGACAACAAATGTCGGGTGAGTACGTGGAGTGTACCCGCTTACGGCGCTGTTTCATATAGAAGGGTCTACGATCCGCGTAAGGAACTGTTTTTCACGAAGCGCTGTTAGTATGGTGCTATTATGAAATTAGGTGGTATTATACGGAATGAAAGAACAATTTTCCAAGCTATTTGGTTTGACGGAGCGATCTACTGGGGACGAAATAAAACAAATTCCAGTTCGGGATATTGTCAGCAGTCCTTATCAGCCCCGTACCATATTTGACGACGAGAAGATTGATGAGCTATGCCAGACCATTAAGACGCATGGTGTAATTCAACCGATTGTCGTTCGTTTCCGTAATGGGCAATATGAGATTATAGCAGGGGAACGTCGTTGGAGAGCTGTCACCAAGCTGGGTATGGAATCTATTCCAGCTATTGTTCGTGAGTTTAATGATTCACAAGCTGCATCCATCGCGTTGATTGAAAATCTTCAACGGGAAGGGTTAACTGCGATTGAAGAGGCTGTAGCTTACCAAAAGCTGATTGATCTACATCAGCTCACCCAGGAAAGCCTCGCTCAACGACTTGGCAAAAGCCAATCCACTATTGCTAACAAGATACGGCTGCTTCATCTACCGGAGAGAGTGAAAGAGGCTCTAATGGAACGGAAGGTATCCGAGCGTCATGCTCGTGCATTATTGTCATTAGAGACTGAAGAACTACAGTACAAGGTTTTAGATGAAGTCATTGCCAAGGAACTCAATGTGAAGCAGACAGAGGCACGAGTTGCCTTTTATAAACAAGTATCCACTAATAAGAAATCGAAGCGGATTTCCTTTACCAAGGATGTCCGGCTTGCGCTGAATACAATTCGTCAATCCATTGATATGGTGTCTGGCTCAGGCTTGGATATCAAGACCAAGGAATCTGATCATGAGGATCACTATGAGATTGTCATTCAAATTCCCAAACGTAAGTAAGGGATGAAGCGTACAGGCGGCAGCAATTGCCGCTTTTTCTGTCTAACGCCGAATAAAACCGCAGCATACTCAATTCTATTCTGAAATTGCCGTTATCCCTAAGATAAGGACTAAGTAACGTCTCCATAGAGCGTTTTGCAGGTATGGAGTGTAGCAGGATTCCGATTAAATTATGAGGTGAATGAAGTGTCAAAAATAATAGCCGTAGCCAATCAAAAGGGCGGAGTAGGCAAAACAACTACTTCCGTTAATTTGGGCGCCGGACTTGCTTCCCTCGGCAAAAGGGTATTGCTCGTGGATATCGACCCGCAAGGTAATACAACCAGCGGTGTGGGTATCAATAAGGCGGATGTGGCAAATTGTATTTATGATGTACTCATTAACGAGGTTGATCCTAGCGAAGCTATTGTCAGTACACAGGTTGAGGGATTAGATATAATTCCGGCAACCATTCAGTTAGCAGGCGCGGAAATTGAACTGGTGCCGACTATTTCTCGTGAGTTGAGATTAAAAAGATCGCTTCAACTCGTTAAGCATAATTATGATTATATACTAATTGATTGCCCACCATCGCTGGGTATTTTGACGCTCAATTCATTGACGGCTTCCGATTCAGTCATTATCCCAATCCAGTGTGAATATTACGCATTGGAAGGATTAAGTCAATTGTTGAATACCGTGCGATTAGTGCAAAAACATCTGAACACCTCATTGCAAATTGAAGGTGTGTTGTTAACCATGTTTGATGCTCGCACGAACTTGGGTATACAGGTGATTGAAGAAGTGAAAAAATATTTTCAAAGCAAGGTTTATCAGACGATTATTCCACGCAATGTGAGACTCAGCGAAGCACCTTCACATGGCCAGTCCATTATTACGTATGATCCCCGTTCCCGTGGGGCAGAGGTATATATTGAGTTGGCAAAGGAAGTGGTATCTTATGAGTAAACGGTTGGGAAAAGGACTTGATGCACTCATTCCCTCCCTTACGGTCAATGAAGAGGATAAGGTTGTTGACATTCCGCTGAGCCAGTTGCGTGCGAACCCGTACCAGCCTCGCAAAACGTTTGATGAAGAGTCCATTAAGGAATTAGCCGAGTCCATTCGTCAGCACGGTGTTATCCAACCTATTATTGCACGTAGTGTATTGCGAGGATATGAAATCATAGCCGGGGAAAGACGATTTCGGGCATCTCAATTTTGTGGGAATCCGACGATACCTGTGGTTGTTCGTAATTTTACGGATCAGCAGGTGATGGAGATTGCTCTGATTGAGAATTTGCAGCGTGAGAATTTGAATGCTATGGAAGTAGCAGTAGCTTATCAGGGATTAATGGATCAGTTTTCTTTAACTCAGGAAGAGTTGTCCATGAAAGTGGGGAAATCACGCTCTCATATTGCCAATTTCCTTCGCTTGCTCGCATTACCTGAAGAAGTTAAAGATCATGTTTCACGTGGAACATTGTCTATGGGACATGCTAGAGCTATTGTTGGCCTCAAAGATCCAGACATGGTGAAACAGTTAGCACAACAATGTATTGAACAGCAGTGGAGTGTTCGCGAGCTGGAGGAAGCCGTACAGCAGTTGGATCATAAGCCTGGTGAGGCGAAAGCCAAAGCAAAGGTACGAAAAAAGGACCCCTATATTGACCATATGGAAGAGTCCTTGCGTGAACGCTTTAAAACAACTGTGAAGATCAAGCACAATAAAGATAAAGGCAAAATTGAATTGAATTATTACAGTCAGCAGGATTTGGAAAGATTACTGGAGCTATTACAGTAGTTTGTTGAAATATGGACATGTCTCCTTGAGCAAAATGGAAAGTGAGATATGTCTTTGCTTTGTCTGGAATTGCAGGAATTAGAATGGTTTTGATGGATAAACTAATAGCCTTGTGTTATTTGTTTCGCTGTTCTCAAACGTATAAAATATAAGTATGCAGTAATATGATTTTTGGGGTAGAGGAGTAGAAGCAAGCATATGGCTGAATTGAATGGACTAATCATGGAACAGCTTGCCGGAATCGTTGCAGGGATCGTGCTTATTTTGCTCATCCTGTTGATTGTTATTATTGTGCAGGGTGCAAAGCTAAAGAAGATGCGGCGAAAGTATGAAACCATGATGGCAGGCAGTGGTGTCGAGAATTTGGAAACACTGTTGATTGATTTGAAGGTACAGATGGATACGATTGAGGATGAGCAGGAAACCCATCGTGCAAGTATGAAATCACTACGTAGTAAACTGACAGGCTTGAAGGGACATATAGGCATCAAACGCTATAATGCCTTTGGTGAGAGAGGAAGCGATTTAAGCTTCTCTCTGGCTATTGTAGACGACAATCAGGATGGTATGGTATTAACCGGCATTTATAACCGAGATGGCTCATATGTGTATGCCAAGCCTCTAGAAGCGGGACAATCCACCTATTCCTTATCACCTGAAGAAAAAGAAGCCGTCACTCTTGCGCAGCAAGCAGGACAGAACGGTAGTGCCACTCCTTAATCGCGGAGTATAGGCTGCCAGCAATGATATCTGATAATTTCATTACCAAATTTAGTCTTGTATTTTGCAGCACGAAGTATTCCATGAAACCGCCGACGTTAACGATACCAGTCAAATGGATATCGCCGACCGGCGGTAATTCTTTATTTACACCTGCTCCAGGCTTGAGAGGACCATCTGAAACCTGAATGCATCCAACGCTGGAGGTTTGTCCAAGACATGCATCTATACCAATGATATAAGGCTGTTCATATCGGGCTTGTATGCCGTTCAGTGTCGTTTGCAGGTTCATGGCATGTACAGGCTCTTCTAATGTACCGTATAGGTTAAACAGAGGGCTTTTGTAGCGTGATAAATGCGTACCTACGAGCGGACCCAGACAATCTCCAGTAGAACGGTCAGTGCCGATGCAAATAATGACGATATTTTGCAGACTCGGTGCCTGATGGAGATGGAACAGTAGACGATGGATGATGGCTGATTGGATCCCGGGATCTGTGTGTGGTATTTTTAAACTTAGGGGTTCTTGCCCCGGAATGAAGTCAGATGGATGAGTCATGGAATCTTCCTTTCGCTCTGTAGTGGAGTGTGAAGGTTGCGCTCGCAGTACCTTGAGATAACAATTAGCCTGCGGGTAACATTTATGCTCAAGATAGTAGCTAGTATATGGATAAACTTATGCTTTTATACTCACAGGAAGTAGAATATTCATAGCCATATGTTTGAAGTCGGTAGATAAGCTTATATAGTGAGGATTTTGCAAAATAGAATTCGGGAAGCAGGAAGAGTAGTTCCCTTGTTTAAGGAGGAGTACAGCATGACTTTTATACATTGGTTAGCCGGTAATGTAGGTACGGATGACGTAGTGAAAGATGCGATTCACTGGAAGGATGCTGTATGGAAATGGCTTACCGATAGTACGATGTGGTCGACCCTTTTGTTTGTGATTTTGAAAATCGCGATTATTTTTATCATCACACGTATCTTTATTCGAGTTATTAATAAAATTATAGATAAGTCGATGCAACAAAAAGGAGACAACGGCAGGTTTCGATTGAACACAAGGCGGTTAACCACTGTTGGGGAATTGCTGAAAAACGTAACCAATATTGTATTTAATTTCATTTTAATTATGCTGGTACTATCGCAAATGGGCATTAATCTCGGCCCTCTGATTGCTGGAGCTGGAGTGCTTGGATTGGCTGTTGGTTTTGGGGCACAGAGTTTGGTTAAGGATGTAATTACCGGATTTTTCATTATTTTTGAGGATCAATTTGCCGTAGGAGACGTCATTCAGACAGGTACTTTCAAGGGTACAGTGGAAATGATCGGGCTGCGTACAACCAGACTGGTGAGCTGGAAAGGTGAGGTGTATATTTTACCGAATGGCTCAATTACAACGGTAACAAACTTCTCCATGTCCAACGCGTTGGCGGTAGTGGATGTGCCAATGAAGGCCGAGCGTAGCCTGGAGGAAGCAGTTGGCTTGGTAAAACAGGCAATCCAAGGCATTGAAGAATCCAATGTACAGATACTTAATATACCGGATGTGTTAGGGGTTCAGTCCATGACCACCTCAGAGTATATTGTGCGTGTTGTGGCAGAATGTATGCCGAATACAGGGGCAGTGGTAGAGCGTGATATTCAGAATAACATCAAGAAGGCTCTGGAGGATGAGGAACATCGTCAGGCAGCATTGGAGACGGCGGTAACCCTAGAAAAAGAAGACGAACAAGGAAGAAAAGGGGGAGAGAAGGGTGGAGCGTAAGTCATTTGAACTAGGGGACATTGTACAGATGAAGAAGCCCCATCCGTGTGGAACGAATGAAATGGAAATTATCCGCATGGGGATGGATATTCGAATCAAATGTGTCGGTTGCCAGCATAGTGTGCTGATTCCGCGTGCCAAGTTCGAAAAAAACATGAAGAAAGTGCTGCGATCAAAGGCTAACGCCGACGAGCAAAACACAGAAGCAAATTGAGCCAAGAAAGATGAATGGCGATGAACCAGAATCAGCTTGCGTCACAGTTGCAATGATGATATAATTATCCTTGCTGCGGAAAGGTACCCAAGAGGTCTAAGGGGGCTGACTCGAAATCAGTTAGGCGTCGCAAGGCGTGCGTGGGTTCGACTCCCACTCTTTCCGCCACTAACTTCATTAAATAAACCAATCTCTTACGTCTGTGACGTAGGGGATTTTTTGTTTGTGGAATAAAAGGTCAACAGATTGTGATAAAGTGAAAAGCACTAAGATAAACCATGAGGGTAAAGGAAGAAACGATTACAAATCTATTGGGATGAATAAGGCGTTATAACAAAAAAATGCTCCTGACAGCGGAGAAATTATTGCCGTTAGGAGCACTCTTTTGTTATAGCTGGTTAGGCGGGTAATGATAACGTTTTGTTTTTTTTGAGCCAGAGATCATCAGAAGGATCGCCGCAATCAAATGGAGAGCCCAGCCCACAAAGGGTATCCAGGCCAGCAAAGAAGTGAGTACTCCCCATACAGAGCCGTAGATCGCCTCCTGATTGCGTAACGATAGGATAAGTGTTACTGCATGCAGGATAAGCATAAATCCCAGAGCCGAGTAGCCGGTCCCCATGACAATAGCTCCCCCCACAATTGGTACGGCAAGCACCAATTCGAATATACCTGATATCCACTTTAATATTCGAGAATAGCTCATCTTTAAACCTCCGTAGATAGTAGGTCTTTGTACTTGGATATATTCTAGCAGAAGGAGCTCAATTAATCTGCATTTTACCAGGATATGCAAAAAGTCCGATAATGCAACAAAGGAGGACCACAAAGGTCCTCCATCGTAGGCGATACATTTTTAACAGGATACGATCTGTCCAATCACATCATGAAACTCGGTGTACTGACCAGCAATACCGTGTCGAAAAGACAGTGTCCTTTTACACAAACCTAACGCTTCTAATGCCCGGAATGGATCTCCTAACAGTTTGTCCGGCTACGTCGTCCAACGGAACCACACCTCTCTGTTGTATCGCCTAATCATAATATGGCCAGAACTCCTAAGAAATATACATTAGTGGACACGAGCTTTCGTTTTTTTCTTCCATTTGCGATTATGGTTGGTGGTCTCCGGAAAAGAGTCGCCTCTTTCCAGCGTTACTTGTTGCGGGTTTTGAATTTCAGTATGGAAGCTTTTTTCTCCGACCTCCATATATACGCCGTCGTTTGGGACGTTATCCCCTGGTTCGAACTCAGTCTTTTCACCCATATGGTGGCACCTCCTTAGATAAATGAATTTGGACTGCAACGGTTATTGTGCGCTGTCTTGAACAGAAACATGCGAAACCGGGTATACAGATAGTGAGTGAATCAAATGATTTCCTTTATATATGCGAAATTTTTGATGTTATATAAAATTGTATAAAGCTAATGATATGCAGTATATTTAGCTGTTTTAGGCTTATGTTTCGAATTTGTAGGTTGCATTCAGTTGTTGGATTTGGTAAACTGTTTTAGTGCGAGTTTAGGCTCGTTCCTTGCTCTCAACTGAGATTGAGGGCCTTATGTCCATAAGGAGGTGTAAAGAATGCGCAAATATGAAGCGATGTATATTATTCGTCCTGACATTGAACAAGAAGCTGTTCAAGCGACAGTCGATAAATTCCAAGGTATCATCTCTAACGGCGGTGGCGAAATTACGAGTCACGATGTAACTAAACGCCGTCTTGCGTATGAGATCAAGAAATTCCGTGATGGTTCTTTCGTTCTGGTAAACTTCACAGCAGAACCTGCTGTTGTTACTGAGCTTGAGCGTATCATGAAAATTTCTGACGAAGTAATTCGTTATCTCATTACGAACGACGTAGCTTAATTATTGTACGTGATTATGTAATGAACAACGCTCAAAGGAGGGGATTGGATTGTTGAACCGTGTCATTCTGATCGGTCGTTTGACCAAAGATCCAGAGCTGCGCTATACACCGTCTGGTGTAGCAGTAACCCAGTTCACCCTGGCTGTAGACCGTCCGTTTACGAGTCAAGGCGGCGAACGGGAAGCGGATTTCTTGCCGATCGTAACCTGGCGTCAGCTTGCTGAAACATGCGCTAACTATCTTCGCAAAGGTCGTTTAACGGCTGTTGAAGGCCGTGTTCAGGTGCGTAATTATGAGAACAATGAAGGAAAACGTGTATACGTGACTGAAATTGTAGCTGATAATGTGCGTTTCTTGGAATCTAACCGCGATGGCGGTAACGGTGGCGGCAATAGCGGTGGAGCTGCGCGTGAGGAGTCTCCTTTCGGAGGCGGTAACAGCAATAGTGGACGCGGGAATAATAACTCGCGAAACAATCAGGATCCTTTTTCCGATGACGGAAAACCGATCGATATTTCGGATGATGATTTACCATTTTAACTGGGAAAGGACTGACAAAGAATGGGCTTCAGACAAAGAGAAGGCGGAGACGATAACAAAAGACCAGCTCGTCGTGGTGGTCGCAACAAACGTCGTAAAGTATGTTTCTTCACTGTGAACAAAATTACTCACATTGACTATAAAGATACAGACCTGCTTAAAAAATTCATCAGCGAACGTGGAAAAATTCTTCCTCGTCGTGTGACTGGAACAAGTGCGAAATATCAACGTATGTTGACAATCGCTGTTAAACGTTCCCGTCAAATCGCATTGCTTCCTTACACTACTGAATAGTAGTGGGTGGAAAAAAAGACGTTCCCGATCCCGGGAGCGTCTTTTTTCGTGATTTTTTATATTGACAACAAGTCCCATCTATTGTAACTTACTAATAATACAATCCATGTTTACCCATAAACGATAGTATACCTTTTAATGGCTTGTGAAATTGCAAGCTCCCCAACTCGCCAGAGTAAATATTTCGGCATTCTGAAATGTTATTTTATATTACATAGAGTCCTGTTTTTTGTCATTTTCCACAAGTAAAATTCATAAACTTTACATAAATAGATGTTTTGCATTTGTATATTACATAAAAAAAGATATTGACGTGATATTATTTTACACTTAAGATAAACCTTAATAAAAATGTAATGGTTGTTAGTACACAAAATTGACCAGAGGTCTAAAACACGCGTTTACGTTATTAGGACAGTAAGGAGGATGTGCAACTTCATTTTCAAACCTCAAGCTTTAACGAATCACCGCAGGAATGAGACAGGCTGTTAAATAAAGAACCGACTAAGGGGGATTAACAGGATGATGCAGACGAAGAAATGGGTTTCTTTGCTTATGATGCTTACGATCGTTGGTGTTCTGTTTGCAGGATGTAGCGGAGGTGCCAATGAGGCACAGCCACAGGAAGGCAATGCGGGCAATAAAACAGAGGGAAATGAAGCAAGTGCACCTGTTACAGAGGGCGTTATTAAAGCAACTGATCTGTCGCAAAATCCTCCGGGAGCGACGAATCGGAAAGATAACATTGTAGTAGGTATGACATCACCTAAAGGGGTATTCAACCCGCTATTCTGGCAAACAACTTATGATTTATATGTGGTCAGAACAGTATTTGATTCCTTCTTACAGGTGAAGGCAGATGGTACATATGAAAATAGTTTGGCTGACAAGGTTGATGTATCGCCGGATGGTCTAAAATATACATTCCATCTGAAACCAGGTGTGAAGTATAGTGATGGCACGCCAGTAACCGTGAAGGATTATGCTTTTGTCCTCAAGGTACTGCATGATCCGAATTATGATGGAGAAACGGATGTTTTATCTTTTAAGATTAAAGGCGGTAAAGAATATCACGATGGCAAGGCGAATGATATCTCGGGTATCAAGGTCATTGATGATAACACGGTAGAGGTAACGGTTACAGAAGCAACAGCGTATACAAAGGATTTTCTGGGTGAGCAATACTTTATGCCAGAAGCTTATTATGGAAAAGGATTCAAAAAGGGTAACCTGGACAGCATCAAGGCGCTTAATAATAAACCAATCGGTTCCGGGCAGTATGTGCTGAAAAGCTTCTCTCCGGGTCAGCAAGTCGTTCTTGAAGCGAATCCAAACTACTTCAAGGGCGCACCAAAGGTGAAATCAGTTATTTTTAAAACAACAACAGAAGAAACGAACCTGTCTATGCTGCAAACGGGCGAAACGGACATGGACAACATCACAGTTACGGAAGACAATGTAGAGGAATTAAAGGCTCTAGGCTTCTTGGACGTGAATATTATGCCGACAAATGGCTATGGATATATAGCGTTTAATCACAAGGAAAAGAAATTTCAGGACCCTAAAGTACGTCAAGCTCTAACGATTGGTTTGAACCGCAAAGAGATTGTGCAGGGTGTGTATGGTCCATATGCGAATGTTATTAACATTCCACAATCTACAGAATCTTGGTCTTATACGGATGAAGGTATCAACAAATATGAATTTGATACAGCTAAGGCGAAGGCTTTGCTGGATGAGGCAGGCTGGAAGGTTGGTGCTGACGGAATTCGCGAAAAGGGCGGAGAAAAGCTGACCATTAACTTCTCTGCGACTGCTGATAATCCAGTTGTAGAGGCCTTGCTACCGATAATGTCCAATAACTATAAGGAGCTAGGCATCAAGCTGACTTCCGAAACTTTAGATTTTAACGCCATTATGGATAAGAAGGATACGGGCAAGTTCGATATGTTCTTCGCGGCTTGGGGCTTAACTCCAGACCCGGATACAACAACTTTTATTACGAATGGTGCACAAAATGATATCGGCTATTCCAATAAGAAGGTCGATGAACTAACGCTTGCTGGTAAGCATGAGCTGGATCAAGAGAAACGGAAACAGATTTACAAACAGCTCTATCAAGAATTGAACAAAGATTTGCCAACTATTTTTATGTACCAACGCAGAGATATGTGGCCAGTTAATGGACGTGTATCTGGCTTAGAAATTACGCCATACAAAGATTTTGAGTTCACTCTGCATAACGCTCAGATCGCTCAATAAGGGTTGCCAAACGTATGCTCAGCTCTCACGAGCTGGGCATATCACTTTATTCGTCTGGAGGAATGAATATGAAGCAGTACATTATTCGAAGACTGCTGCAACTCATCCCCACACTTATTGGCATATCTATTATCGTATTTGCGATTTCAGCCATGGTGCCGGGTGATTATATTACAGCCAAGCAGAACCCAAATATGACCGCCGAAAAGGCGCAGCAGCTACGACATATCTACGGGCTGGATAAACCGGAATACCAACGCTATTTTATATGGGCCGGTAATATGTTAAAGGGGAATATGGGGGATTCATTACAGCATAAGCAGCCGGTAACGAAGGTCATTGGCAATTATGTATGGAACTCATTTATTATCGCTTTTTTTAGTCTTATTTTTAGCTGGTTGATTGCGGTTATTGCAGGGGTATTTTCAGCCAAGTTCCAATATTCGTTATTCGATAAGTTTGTCACATTATTCATTTTCTTGTGTATGTCGCTGCCTTCATTTTTTATTGGTCTATTGGTCATCAAAATATTTGCCCTGGAGTGGGGAATTCTCCCGGTTGGGGGCATGACCACAGCAGGGATGGAGCCAGGCTCATGGGCTTATATGGTGGATGTTCTCAAGCATATGTTCCTGCCGACACTCGTACTTACGATGCTGAGCACAGGAAGCCTGACCCGGTATTTCCGTACAGGCATGTTGGAGGTCATTCGTCAGGATTATATTCGTACCGCACGCGCCAAAGGCTTGAAGGAACGGACAGTTATTTTCAAGCACGCACTGCGCAATGCACTGATTCCAGCCATCACACTACTCGGCTTCGAGCTTCCGGCCTTATTTGGTGGAGCGATGATTCTGGAGAAGGTATTTGTGTGGCCGGGTGTGGGTCAGGTTTATCTGGAGTCGATTAGTATGCGGGATTATCCGTTTATGTTGGGCTTCACGATTTTCTTAGCGTTACTTACGCTTATCGGTAATTTGCTCTCTGATGTATTGTATGGCATGGCAGATCCAAGAATTCGCTTGAAGTAGGAGGGATACTATTGTCCGCAGAAACAGTCACGATTGAAACGAATCAAAAGGCGGCGATCCGTCCTGAAGCGTCTCCATGGAGAATCGCCGTTCGCCGTTTTAACCAAAACCGTCTGGCTTTGGCTGGTCTCGTTATATTAATTCTGATGGTTGTCATTTGTAGTTTTGGACCGATGATTTCACCTTATCATTTAGATGATTACAGGCTAGCTGACAAAAACTTATCGCCTAATGCTAAGTACTGGCTCGGTACGGATAAGTTTGGTAGAGATATTTTGCTGCGAACAATGCTGGCTGGCCGTATTTCCTTGACGGTAGGGCTGGTCGCCACGTTTATTTCGGTCATGATCGGCGCAACGCTGGGTGCGCTGGCAGGGTTTTATCGTAAAGGCGTGGATACGGTTATTATGCGGATTGCCGATATTTTCATGGCACTCCCTACATTACCGCTGCTTATTATTTTAGGTGCTGTTCTGTCGGATTTGAAGGTCGATCCGTCGAATCGCATTTATTTTCTGATGCTCATTATCGGGGTCCTGAGCTGGACTAGCTTGTCCCGTCTGGTCAGAGGGCAGATTCTTACGCTGCGTGAACAGGAGTTCATGCAGGCGACGGAAGCGCTAGGCTTGAGAGACCGTCGCAAAATATTCCGGCATTTGCTGCCGAACACGATTCCTACCATTATTGTTACGGCTACGCTTGGAGTAGCGGGTGCGATTATTACAGAATCTGCGCTCAGCTACTTGGGAATCGGTGTTGTGCCGCCCACACCTTCGTGGGGGAATATGATATCGGCTGCGAATAACCTAATTGACTTCCGCAAACGGCCTTGGATATGGGTTCCACCGGGAATGTGTATTCTCATTACAGTTGTAGCGATTAACCTGATTGGCGACGGTTTGCGTGACGCACTGGACCCTAAAATGAAGAAGTAGGAGACGAACGTTTATGAAAAATGCTTTGATTGAATTTCGTAACCTGAAAACCCACTTTCATACCTCTAGCGGAACTGTCAAAGCGGTCAATGACGTCAGTTTTAAAATTCGTGAGGGTGAAACGCTCTGTGTGGTAGGGGAATCTGGCTGCGGTAAGAGTGTAACAGCGATGACGATGATGCGGTTGATTGATTCTCCCCACACCTCAGACGGACAAATCTGGTTTGAGGGCAAGGACCTCCTAAAACTCAATAAAGGTCAAATGCAGCAGATTCGCGGTAATGACATCTCGATTATTTTTCAGGAGCCCATGTCTTCTCTGAATCCCGTACTTACGATTGGGGAACAGATCACGGAGCCGTTGCTGATGCATACATTAATGAGTAAAAAAGAAGCACATGCTCGGGCAATTGAGCTGATTAACCTGGTGGGGATTTCACGTTCGAAGGAAATATTTCATTCCTATCCTCATGAGTTGAGTGGCGGTATGCGCCAGCGGATCATGATTGCCATCGCATTAAGCTGTAATCCGAAGCTATTGATTGCCGATGAACCGACAACGGCACTGGATGTTACGATTCAGGCTCAGATTCTGGATTTAATGCGGGATTTGAAGGATAAGCTTAAAACGTCCATTATGCTCATCACGCACGACTTGGGCGTCGTGGCAGAAATGGCTGATTATGTGGTTGTTATGTATGCTGGAAACGTTATTGAAGAGGCTCCTGTTATTGAGCTATTTAAAAATCCACAACATCCATATACTCAAGGCTTATTAAAAGCGAAGCCCGTCATTAATCAGAAAATGGATCGACTGTATTCCATTCCAGGACAGGTTCCAAACCCGATTGAGCTGGGAGAAAATTGTCATTTTCATGATCGGTGCTCCCATTGTATGCAAATTTGCAAGGATCAGGCTCCTCCTTTGAATGAAAAGGAGAATGGTCATAAGGTTGCCTGCTGGCTATATGAGAAAGAAGGAGGGCAACGGATATGAGCGAGCCTTTGATTCAAGTGGAAGGGCTGAAAAAGTATTTCCCGATCACAGGCGGGATTTTTCAGCGTACTGTCGGACATGTGAAAGCGGTCGATGATGTATCCTTTAACATTCATAAGGGTGAATCCTTCGGTCTGGTAGGAGAATCGGGTTGCGGCAAAAGTACGATTGGACGAACAATTCTCAGATTGATGGATAAGACAGAGGGATCGGTACGATATAAAGGCGAAGACTTGCATGCGTTAAACAAAGAGCAGATTCGTGTACTTCGTCCGAAGCTGCAAATCGTCTTTCAGGACCCTTTTAGCTCACTGAATCCGAGAATTAAGGTCGGTGAAGCCATTGGAGAGGCGTTGCTGGATCACGGGTTGATTGATCGTAGTGAGCTGCGGAAGAAGGTCAATGAAACGCTGAACATTTGCGGGCTGTCCTCGTATCACTATGATCGGTATCCGCATGAGTTCTCTGGCGGTCAGCGTCAGCGGATCGGGATTGCACGGGCTTTGATTTTGAATCCTGATTTTATTGTGGCTGACGAGCCGGTATCTGCTCTGGATGTGTCTATTCAGGCCCAGATCATTAACTTGTTAAGTGATTTGCAGCAGGAACGCCAATTGACCTATCTGTTCATCTCGCATGATCTAAGTGTAGTCGAGCATCTGTGTAGCCGGATTGGTGTGATGTATCTGGGTTCAATGGTAGAGCTTTCCTCCAAGGAGGAACTGTTCAGTAATCCGCTGCATCCGTACACGAAGGCACTGCTATCGGCAGTACCAATTCCTGATCCCACAATTAAGAGACAACGGATTGTGTTGAAAGGAGACATCCCATCTCCGGCCAATCCGCCTTCAGGATGCAAGTTTCATACACGTTGTCCTATGGCAGAAGCGCGTTGTAAAACAGAGACTCCAGTATATCGAGATGCGGGCGATCACCATTTCGTAGCCTGTCACTTTGCCTAAAATATATAATTAGGAGGCAAAATATCCGTCATCCTGAAAGCAGGATTGACGGATATTTTGGCGTGGAATAAAAAAGGTAAAAAAATTGTATCTTTTTTTCGAAAAATTGCAGACAAAATGGATTTTTCATCGTCTAATAGAGTATGGAGGTTATTACGATGATGAAAAAACACTGGATACGTTGGGCTATTGTCGTCCCGTTACTTATTATATTGATTTTTATTACGCTTGGACCCCGCCTGTTGATCGGAAAGCCGAATGTGGATGCAGAGGCCGCGGTGCTGATGGACATGCATACTGGGGAATTACTGATGGATGTGAACGGTGATACGCCTATGCCTTCCGCAAATATGTCCAAGCTCATGACTGAGCTATTGGTGCTGGAGGATATTCGGGCCGGACGGTTAGGCTGGAATGATGAAGTGCGAATTAGCCGTTACGCGAGTACGGTGGGCGGTGTGAATTTGTCCCTCCGGTATGGTGAAAGGATGACCGTATCCGAATTGTTCCAGAGTATGGTTGTGTATTCAGCGAATGATGCCGCTGTCGCGTTAGCGGAGCGTTCAGCAGGGAATGAATCAGCTTTTGTGAAGCGTATGAATGGAAAAGCTGCTCAAATTGGGTTGTCATCCGATAGTCGCTTCAGCAATGCCTCTGGTGCAGGTCAGAGTGAATTGGGGCCGAATCACCCTGAGGATATTCAGGGAGAGACGAAAATGACAGCAAGCGACACGGCGAAGTTGGCCTCCTATTTGATTACGTCACACCCGGAGATTTTGAGAACGTCCAGTCGTACGCAGATGGAGTTGAAGGATAAAGGCATCTACATTAGTAATACGAACTGGATGCTGCCTTCCTTGGCTGGACCGTACTCTTATGCAGGAACGGACGGACTGAAAGCAGGGTACACAAGCGATGCTGGATACTGCTTCACGGGTACCGCTGAGCAGCATGGAAGACGGCTAGTTGCTGTGGTGCTGGGTGCACCGAGCAAGGAAGAGCGTTTTGAGCAGACACGGAAGTTGTTCGATTATGGTTTTTCCCTGTCGACTTCTTTCCCGGTGAGACTGCAAAATTTAGTGAAACTGGCTCCACATTAAGGCAAAAAATGACTTTGAAAGCTACATAGGATACGGATATAAACATGAATTGGGGCTTTGACCGTGAGGTCGAAGCCTTTTTTGGTATGAATTCGAGGAGCTGACCACGCCATGACACTTTTGACAACAAGGTAGTAGACCTTTTATGCTTTGAGGGGAAGTTTCAGCTTCATGTGGGACCAATTTGGTTTAATGAAGAGATGGGATTTGTGACGGAAAGAAGGAAGGTACCGGTTATGGAGAGAAGACATAGGAGAAGGACCCGTGGAAAGACCAAAAAGAAAAAGAGGTTTACCGCTCTATATATTTCATGTATTGTTTTACTTTTGATTGCATTGGGAGGCTACCTGTTCCGCAAACAGCTGACACTGGTGGCTTTTGACTGGTTTGTATCACCGACGTTGGAAAGCAAGCTGGAGAAATCCTATCAGCCCCGACAATCCGGGGAACAGCAGCAGCAAGAGACAGTAGCTTACCGTAAGGAACCTTTTTCGGTGCTGTTATTGGGTACGGATCAAAGGCCCAATGAAAAGGCGCGTGGTCGCTCGGATACGGTTATGTATGCGGTAGTACGGCCCGCGGAATCGCGTGTGCTTTTGGTTTCCATTCCAAGGGATACGTACGTACAGATTGCCGGACATGATTCGAATCGCGATGGCGAGGATGATTTTGATAAGTTGGGGCATGCTTATGCGTTCGGAGGCGAAGATATGTCCATGGCTACAGTAGAGAAGTTGATGGAGCATAAGGCCGATTATTATGCTACGATTAATTTCCAGGGTATTCAGGATGCGGTGAATGCAGTGGGTGGAGTTGTGCTTCCAATCGACAAGCCCATTGAGAATAAGAATCCGCTGCATATCAAGTTCCGTATTGAGGCGGGCAAGCCGCTTTATAATGGTGAGGAAGCCATGTATTATGTTAGATATCGGGAAGATAGCGACTTCAACCGTACCAAACGGCAGCAAATTTTCCTGAACGCTATGGCGGATAAGCTGCTGAATATCAACGGAATTACCAAGATTCCAGAGTTGCTCGATATTATGGGAGCCAATTTCAAAACCGACATGGAACCTACTTTTATTACTGGGCTTGGCAAGCAGGCTATTTCACAGGGGAATCCGCAAATTTCAAGTTTTACGATTACGGGGGAAGGGTTCAAGAAGAAGGGCCTGTATTATGACCGGGCTAATGAACAGGAACTTGAATATGCCAGACTCATAATTGCCAACTGGCTAGATTCCGATACAACCCCGCAGACGCTGAGGCTTCCCGACAAGCAGGACATTCAGTGAATAATCAATTGATTTATATTTGATTTTGAGGGGGATTCGTTTCTCATGAATATCGCTTTTTTCTTGCTTCCCAAACAGGAAGTTGCTTGTGTAACGGCGGATGCTACTTTACGGCAAACGTTGGAACGGATGGAATATCACCGTTTTACAGCGGTTCCTATTTTAGATAAGGAAGGTAGATATACAGGTACGGTTACAGAAGGTGATCTGTTGTGGCATATGAAAGAGTCCGAGGGAAAAATCACCTTTGAAAACGCTTCTAAGTTTATGCTTAAGGACGTTCCGTTGCGGGTTACGATGAAGCCCGTGTCCATTGATGCTAACATGGAGGATTTAATCAATTTGGCTAAGGTACAGAACTTTGTGCCCGTTGTAGATGATATGGAACGGTTTATTGGCATTGTACGTCGGAGCCAGATTATTGAGTATTGTGAAAAATTTGTATCCAGGGAATCGCTTAATACTTCAAGCTAAAATAAGCAACAAAGCTGCTCCGAAAATAACAATTTACCCTACAGTTATTTTCAGAATAGGATATGCTATAATGGAGAATAAAGCTTTTTCAGAGGGGTGTGACTCTTCATCATATGCCTAAAGAAATGGATGTAGTTAAACGAGCCAAGGTTATTGAATGGCTTAAAACAGAGGTGCTGGACCAAGTCTCCCGTTTGTTTAAGGCAATGTGGGAAGGCAGTACAGCCCGCATTGGTGATTGCTTGGCGAGCTTAGTGATGAGCAGTTATATTTTGGGGAGGCGCCTTGGAGTGTCTTACCGTGAATTGGATGATCTACTCATCGACAAGCTAAGAAAGCACAGAAAAGAAGGACACCAGCTGGAGGATTGGTATCAGGACATTTCCGCACTGGAAGAACATATGCGTAAGAGGTGAAAACGTTGAAATTCCGCTTGGCAACTGTAGCATGGAGCGTCATTTATTTGCTTCTGCTGCTGACTCTATTGACACCATTAAGAATCATTACCGTATTTTTGCTGATTGTGCCTGGCGCTGTATTGTTTTCATCGCTGCCTTTCAAAGGATTTCTGGTCCACGTCATACCGGTGCTGCTCATTATAGCGCTACTCGATGTGTATTCGCTGCTCCCTGCGATTTATTTTCTGATTCCTTCAATCATGATGGGACGGATATATAAAAAGGGAGGACCTGCTTTTCAGGCGTTGATGACCGGAATGGGCATTATTTTAGCCGAGTTGTTGGTTGTTCTGTTTATCGCCACGTATTCCTTTGGGTTTGATCTTGCACAGTATCTTCGTGATCAGGCTGCGATATCGGCAAGTATTGTACAGCAGGTTTTGAGTGCTAATCCGATGTTTTCAAACATGAATTGGACGGCAGAGGATACGCAGAAACTCGGCACAATGCTGATTGGAAAAATTCCGTATGTGCTGATCGTGACCTCGTTCATATTGGCAGTGATTACGCATGCTTTGGCACGTCCGGCATTGAGCAGTCTCGATGTACCAGTACGCAAAATGAAGCCTGCCCGCGAGTGGAGGCTACCGCGCGCGCTGATCTGGTATTATCTGCTGGCAATTGTAATTGAATGGATAGCAGGGTCTTCCGATAGCGGCTGGATTCAAATGGTCTCCATTAGTATGCTGCCGCTGATTCATGCATGTTTTATTATCCAGACAATTGGTTTTGTATACTTCTGGACGCATAGCCGTAAAATGAGCCCGGTGATTGCGTTGCTGCTGTCGCTCGTCGTTCTGGTGTTCCAGCCGCTCCGCATTATAGGTATTATTGATTTGGCCTTTCCGCTGCGTGAAGCTATTACAAGATCAAAGAAATAGGGTGAACAGTCATGCCTAAATTTCTACAAAAACGCTGGCACGGCTATCAGACGGTCTGGGCGTTTTTGCTGCTGCTGGTCCTTGTCATATGTATTTCCATGTACAACTGGGAACTGGGTGTGATAGGACTGTTGCTGTCATTCTTGCTCGGCGGGCTGATGCTGAAGACGGAATTGGATTTTCGTCGGGAACTGAATCAATATATCAGCGGTCTTTCCTTCCGGATCAAGCGGGTGGAAGGGGAAGCGATTAGCACATTGCCGTTCGGCATCATTTTATACAGTGAAAATCGAACGGTAGAATGGCACAATCGGTTTGCCGGGGAGATGTTTGAGGAGCAATCGCTGATTGGTGAGTCTCTTCATGATTTGTTTCCTCAACTCGCAGGTGCCCTAAGCACCAAAAAGGAAACAAAGGAGCCTGCTCGTGAGCTGAAGGTGGAGCTACAGCATGATGAGCGTCATTATCAGTTTCTGATCGTGCCCGATGAGCGTCTGATATATTTGTATGAAGTAACGGATTTGGCGGTGCTACGCAAGCAGTATGAAAACGAGCGATTGGCGCTCGGTATCGTCATGCTCGATAATATGGACGAGGCTGCTCAGGGGATGGACGATCAGCAACGCACAGCGCTTATTGCGAAGGTGTCAAGTGAGATTACATCCTGGGCTAATCAGTACAATATTTATTTGCGTCGATTATCTTCTGAGCGTTATCTCATTATGCTAAACCATAAAGCACTTCAGGAGCTGGAGCAGAGTCGATTCGTCATTCTGGATACCGTAAGGGAAATGACGGCGGATTTGAAAGTACCGATGACACTGAGTATTGGCTTGTCCTTCGGTGCAGAGAGCATCAAGGAGCTAGGCGAGCTGGCCCAATCCAGTCTGGATATGGCGCTTGGACGTGGGGGCGATCAGGCAGCAGTGAAGGCGGGACAACGCCTGTCCTTTTACGGAGGCAAGTCCAATGCTGTCGAGAAGCGTACCAGAGTACGTGCCCGAGTGATTGCACATGCGTTGCGTGATCTGATGCAGGAGAGCGACCGCGTGCTGATCATGGGACACAAAATACCGGACATGGATGCGGTGGGAGCTGCCATCGGTGTGTGGAAGGCTGCGGCACTTTACAATGTAGAGGCACATATCGTACTCGATAAATCCAATCCGTCTATCGACCGAATGATGGAGCAGGTAAACAAGGATGAGAATCTATCGCAAGCGCTCATGACACCAGAGCAGTCGCTCCAGCTGATGACTGAGCACAGTCTGCTGGTCGTGGTGGACACGCACAAGGCCTCCATGACGATTGAGCCGCGTCTGGTGCAGACAGCTAGTCGGGTGGTTGTTGTTGACCATCATCGTCGGGGCGAGGAATTTATTAACGATTCGGTTCTGATCTACTTGGAGCCCTATGCGTCATCGGCCTGTGAGCTGGTGACCGAGCTGCTGCAATATATTCATGAGAAGGTCCAACTGACACCGCTGGAGGCAACATCACTGCTGGCAGGGATTACGGTGGATACCAAGCATTTTTCCCTGCATACAGGCTCGCGTACATTCGAGGCAGCCGGCTTTTTACGGCGTAGCGGAGCAGATACAGTTATGATCCAGCGCATGTTAAAAGAGGACTTGGATGAATATATTGCTAAGGCGGAAATTATTAAGCATGCTAAAATGATATATGGGCATATCGCAATTGCGGTAACTGAGCCCGGACAGAAAATACCGCAGCTCCTGATTGCTCAGGTGGCGGATTCATTACTCAATATGACGGATGTACTGGCCTCCTTTGTGGTCAGTGAACGTCCTGACGGCCTGGTGGGGATCAGCGCCCGTTCACTCGGACGCATGAACGTACAGGTCGTCATGGAACGGCTAGGCGGCGGAGGACATCTGACGAATGCGGCGGTTCAGCTGGATTGCCCGCTGGAGGAAGCTAAGCGCAGAGTGGTCGACGTGCTGGCCGAAATTGATGGGGAAGAGGGGTTATTTGAATGAAAGTGATATTCATTAAAGATATGAAGGGCCAAGGCAAGAAGGGGCAAATTAAGGAAGTGTCGGACGGTTATGCAGCGAATTTCCTGTTGCCGCGTGGTGTTGCCCGTCCAGCGACAGAAGGAAATATGAAGACGCTGGAAAACCAGAATGCTGCTGAGGAAAAGCGCAAGCAAGAGGAAAAGGAAGAGGCGCAAGCGCTCGGCAAAAAGCTGGAAGAGACAACGGTTCAGCTCAAGGCGAAGGCTGGTGAAGGTGGACGACTGTTCGGCGCGATTACAAGCAAGCAAATCGCGGAGGCAGTAGCTAAAACTGGTATCAAGCTGGACAAACGCAAAATTGAGCTGGAAGAACCGATTCGTACGTTGGGCGTGACTCAAATGACCGTTAAGCTTCATCCTGAGGTCAAAGCTACGCTGAAAGTACAGGTGACTGAAGAATAATTATGGGCGGCGAATTTTTTGATCGGATTCCTCCGCAAAATCTGGAGGCTGAACAGGCGGTTATCGGGTCTATTTTGCTCCAGTCTGAAGCACTGATTACCGCAATGGAGCGGGTGCAGACCGAGGACTTTTATGATAAGGCTCATCAGATGATTTACGAAGCAATGATTGAGCTGGGTGAATCCGGACAGCCGATTGACTTGGTTACGCTGACCTCGAAAATTCAGGACAAGGGACAGCTAGAGGATATCGGTGGTGTCAGTTATCTGGCGAAGCTGGCTCACGGGGTGCCAACAGCGGCTAACGTAGATTACTATGCCCAGATCATTGAAGAAAAAGCGATGCTTCGTCGCTTGATTCGTGCAGCTACGCAGATTGTGAGCGAAGGCTATAGCAGTGGCGAGGATGTCGCTGGTATGCTGAGCGATGCTGAGCGCAAGATTATGGAGATATCTAACGGGCGCTCAGGTAGTGGTTTTATTGCCATCCGCGATGTCGTGATGGAAGTGTTTGACCGCGTTGAATTGCTGCATCAGAACAAGGGCAATACGACTGGGATTCCGTCCGGGTTTGTTGATTTGGACAAGATGACGGCGGGGTTCCAGCGCAATGACTTGATCATTGTGGCCGCCCGTCCATCCGTAGGTAAAACAGCGTTTGCTCTGAATATTGCGCAAAATGTTGCGGTTCGGGCAAAGGAGACAGTAGCCATCTTCAGTCTGGAGATGTCGGCCGCTCAGCTCGTGCAGCGGATGATTTGTGCCGAGGCCAATCTGGACGCGAACGTCATGCGGACAGGTGAGTTTAAAGGCGACGACGATTGGGCGAAGCTGACGATGGGCATTGCAGCCTTGTCAGAGGCGGAAATCTATATCGATGATACACCCGGCATCACTGTGGCGGATATCCGTGCCAAATGCCGCCGTCTCAAGGCGGAAAAGGGACTGGGTATGATCGTAATCGACTACTTGCAGCTTATTCACGGACGAGGCAAAGCAGGCGAGAACCGGCAGCAGGAGGTATCTGAAATCTCACGGACATTGAAGCAAATCGCTCGTGAACTTGAAGTGCCTGTAATTGCCCTCTCCCAGCTGAGCCGGGGTGTGGAGCAGCGTCAAGACAAGCGGCCGATGATGAGTGACTTGCGGGAATCGGGTTCTATCGAGCAGGATGCTGATATCGTGGCGTTTCTGTACCGGGATGATTACTATAATCAGGAAACAGAAAAGAAGAATATTATTGAGATTATCATTGCCAAGCAGCGTAACGGCCCGGTCGGTACGGTAGAGTTGGTCTTTCTCAAAAATTATAATAAATTCGCTAATTACGAGCGTGCCCATTCGGATGCGTTCGCCGGATAACATATTAGTATCATTAAAAAAGGCTCTTTCGACGCGGATTTCGCGATCTCGAAGGGGTCCTTTTTTATAGAATTCACATATTTTCATATAAGGAATGAAACTCTCAATTACGAACAATACTATTTTCATGTAATATAATGTTCGCTTTTTATTTGACTTTAAAAAATGGTGCTGTTACACTTATAGTGCTGCTTCAACGCAGTGGGGAGAACATTACGCCCGGGGCTTTCCGAACCTACGGAATGTCTGCGACGGACGTTTTTTCCTGCTGTCCGAGAGCGCTCCATATCTGCTCGCTCAGGCGGTTGAAGTCGGATATGCGTAGTGTGTCAGCTCAAAATCAGAGTGTCTGTGGGCACTCCACGGAGGAATGAAACATGTCAACTGTAGTCGTTGTGGGAACACAATGGGGAGACGAAGGCAAAGGTAAAATCACGGACTATCTGGCGGAAAGCGCTGAAGTAGTGGCCCGTTACCAAGGCGGAAACAATGCTGGTCATACGATTCTCATTGACGGTAAAAAGTACAAGCTGAGCCTGATTCCATCCGGCGTTTTTTATGAAGATAAAAAGTGTGTTATTGGCAACGGCATGGTCGTAAATCCAGCCGCTCTTATTGAAGAAATTACTTACATTCATGATAATGGCTTTTCCACAAAAAATCTGGTCATTAGTGACCGCGCACATGTGATTATGCCGTACCATATGACGCTGGATGTGCTGGAAGAAGACCGCAAAGGTCCTAACAAAATTGGTACTACCCGTAAAGGGATCGGCCCTGCTTATATGGATAAAGCTGCACGTAACGGTATTCGTATTGCTGATTTGCTGGATGCAGAGGAATTCGAAAAGAAGCTGCGCCATCAAACGAAAGAAAAAAATCAAGTGATTGAACAAGTATATGGCGGCGAGCCATTGGATGTAGAAGCAATACTAAAACAGTATCTGGAATATGCTGAATTTATCCGTCCTTATGTAGGAGATACATCTGTCGTGTTGAATGATGCAATTGACGCAAATCAAAAGGTACTGTTTGAAGGTGCGCAAGGCGTTATGCTTGATATCGACCAAGGTACGTATCCTTACGTTACGTCCTCCAACCCGTCGGCTGGCGGCGTATGTATTGGTTCCGGTGTGGGACCATCCAAGATTCAACAAGTCATCGGTGTAGCTAAATCGTATACAACTCGTGTTGGCGATGGACCCTTCCCAACTGAGCTGAACGATGAAGTCGGCGATTACATTCGTGAAACAGGTCATGAGTACGGTACGGTTACAGGTCGTGCTCGTCGTGTAGGCTGGTTTGACAGCGTCGTTGTGCGCCATGCCCGTCGTGTCAGTGGATTAACGGGTCTTTCCCTGAACTCGCTGGACGTATTGACTGGCCTGAAAACGGTGAAAATTTGCACAGGTTACAAGTACCGCGGTGAGGTGATTACGCATTATCCGGCTAGCCTGAAAATGCTGGCGGAGTGCGAAGCGGTATATGAAGAAATGCCAGGTTGGAGCGAAGACATCACTGGCGTGAAAACGCTGGAGGAACTGCCTGAGACTACACGCAATTACGTACAACGCGTGTCTGATCTGACAGGTATCCCAATTGCTATTTTCTCGGTTGGGCGTAATCGTGATCAAACGAATCAGGTGCTTCCGATTTATTTGTAGGACAAGAATGATATAGCTATTAATACATGTTCAAAGAGAGAGGCTGTTAGCAGCCTCTCTCTTTTTTTATTCTGTGAAGTGTTAAATGGTATCTTTCCCTTTACATAATCTTATCTTCCTTGTCGATTTGTGATAACAAACCCTCTCTATAATCCAAATAGAAAAGAGATTTGGACGTCTAGACGTCTTGAGAGGGATGAATTATGAACTGGTATCTTCGCTCACTCGGCACACGCAAAATTGTTGAATTCATCGTGCTTGTCATTTTCGTCATCTTTTTCCTGGGACCTCTGACCAATCTCCTCCTCTTGGCGGTTTCGGGAAAATGGCAGTATCCTGCGCCGCTCCCGCAGAGCTTGTCACTGGAATGGTGGAAGTTCGTACTTACCCAGGATGATGTAGTCAGCTCGATTTCCCTATCCTTCCTGATTGCGATTACCGTTACGGTCTGCTCCATTATCGTATGTATTCCTGCTGCTTATGCCTTTGCACGAATTTCTTTCCCGCTCAGTAAGTGGTTCCTTTTCTCATTCCTGCTTACGCATGCTTTTCCGAAAATGGGTTTGTATGTGTCCATTGCCGTGCTATTCTACCAATTCGGTTTGATGAACACTTTTGCAGGCATTGTGCTCATCCATATGGTAAACACACTCATGTATATGACCTGGATTCCATCCTCTGCCTTCCGCAGCGTACATCGCGCACAGGAGGAGTCGGCGCGGGATGCTGGAGCCGGACCCTTTCGGGTGTTTTGGAAAATCACCTTTCCTATGGCGCTGCCCGGCATTGTGGTCGCCTCCATCTTTACTTTTCTTGCTTCACTGGATGAAGCACAAGGGACACTCCTTGTCGGAACGCCGGACTATAAAACAATGCCAGTCATCATGTATTCCATCATTGCTGATTATCCGAGCACAACAGGTGCTGTTTTCTCAGTCATTCTAACCCTGCCAACGATCATTCTGCTATTGGCAGCCAAGCGTTTTGTAAGTGCCGATGTACTGGCAGGCGGATTTCAGGTGAAATAACGTAATTGGTCAAAAGAGGAGTTTGCAAAATCCTGAAAAAGGAGCCTAAGCTAATGCCCATTCAATTATCCATTCAAGAGTTAACCAAGCGCTTCAAGACAGGAGACGGAGTCAAAGGCATTTCACTTGACGTGATGAAGGGAGAGCTGGTGACACTGCTGGGACCTTCCGGCTGTGGTAAAACAACCGTGCTTCGCTCCATTGGCGGTTTTTTGGACCCGGACAGTGGCGACATTCAGATTCAGGGTAAAAGCGTACTCAAGCTGCCGCCCGAAAAACGTCCGACGGCTATGGTGTTCCAAAGCTATAATTTGTGGCCGCATATGACCGTGTATGACAACCTGGCTTTCGGGTTGAAGATTCGAAAGGTGAAGAAGACAGAAATTGACCGTCAGGTGAAGGAAGCGCTAGCGCTGGTTCGGCTAGAGAGCGCAGAGCGTAAAACGCCGGGACAGCTCTCGGGAGGTCAGCAGCAGCGGGTAGCACTCGCTCGGGCTTTGCTGCTAAAGCCTGATGTATTGCTGCTGGACGAGCCTTTTTCCGCGCTTGATGCCAAATTGCGCATGGAGATGAGAGAGGAGCTGCGTGATATTCAGACCCAGACAGGAATGACGATGGTGTTCGTCACCCATGATCAGGAGGAGGCGCTGTCCATTTCCGACCGAATCGTCGTTATGAATGCGGGCCGGATTGAGCAACTTTCTTCGCCGCAGGAGATTTATGACAAGCCACAGTCCCTTTTTGTAGCGGGTTTTATTGGCCGTATCAATTTATTAAAGGGGGTGAGCACAGGTCGCAGTGTCTCTGTGAGCGGAATACCGTTTGCACAAGAGCATGAATACACAGGTGAATCCATGGTTGGTGTAAGACCAGAGGATATTGTTCTGACGACGGAAGAAAATGGTTCTCTAGCCGGAACAATCAGACAAGTGATGATTCTAGGGCATTATGCGGAAGTTTCGCTGGATAGCGGTACCCATCATCTGAAAATGTTTGTGCCGCGTGAACGAGCGGCCGAGCTGCGCAGTGGAGAGCACATCAGATTCAGCTTCAGTAAAATAGTTACTTTTCCAGCAGCACAGTGAAGATTCACGATCAACCTCTATATCGCATCAATGTCCGTCACGAACGCATCATCTGATGATGCTGCGAACTTGTGCAACTATCTAAAGGAGGCAACAACGTGTTTGGGAAAAAGAATATGGGTCTGGTTTTGGCAGGGGTACTTAGTTTATCGTTGTTGGCTGGTTGTGGTAACGGCGGTAATGCCGCCACGGCTACAGGGGAAGCCAAGTCTACAAAAGCGGGGGCCGCTACGGGAACGACGGAAATTTCCTTGTACACTGGAGGGTCTCTGAACGTCAAAGAGCTGTGGGAAACGTTAATCAAGGACTTTGAAGCTAAAAATGATCACGTTAAGGTCAAACTGGTGTATTTGCCAGCAGGGACCGGAGGCGCATCTACACTGGATCGCCTGATTGCAGCCAAGAAAAGCGGGCAAACCGATACAGATATCGACCTGTACGAAGGCAGTCTGGATGACATCACCAAGGGGGTAGGCGAGAAACTGTGGGAAACGGTTGACGCTGCCAAGGTTCCAAATTTAAAGAATGTTGATGAAACATATCTCAAGCAAGTCAACAATCAGGCCATTCCATATCGTGCCTCTTCGGTTGTCCTTGCCTATAACAGTGCAAAAGTAGCGACGCCTCCGAAAACAGCCGACGAGCTGTACACGTGGATTCGCCAGCATCCAGGCAAGTTTGCTTATAACGATCCGTCTACGGGTGGGTCAGGCAGCTCGTTTGTGAACACGGTGATCTATAATTTCCTTCCGCCAGAGGCGATGAACAGTGATGATCCGGCAAATATGAAGAAATGGGATCAAGGCTTCTCACTGCTTAAGGAGCTGGGCCCTTCAATGTACCAAAAAGGAGTCTATCCTAAGAAGAACCAAGGCACGCTTGATATTTTGGCGAGTGGAGAGGTTGATATGGTTCCAGCCTGGTCTGATATGGCACTCGAGCAGCTGGCTAAAGGGCTGCTTCCGGACACGGTGAAGCTGACACAGATCGATCCTGCTTTTACAGGGGGACCCTCTTATCTGATGGTTCCTTCGCTCTCCTCCAAAAAAGAAGCCACTCAGGAATTCTTGAATTATATACTGACGCCTGAAGCGCAAACGGTGGTTATTAATAAAATGTACGGCTACCCGGGGATTAAGTGGAATCTGATGCCAACGGAGCTGCAGGAGAAATTCAACAGTGTATCTTCTGGATACCGCAGCTTTAACAGCGGAGAGCTTCAGCAGGAAATCTACAAACGCTGGCAAAGTGAAGTAGCGGGCGGTTGATCATGAGTTCATTGTCAAGAAGGGGGATGCTGGGGCTTGCCCTGGTCATCCCGTCTTTTCTCATTTTGCTGGTCGTCGTTATTATTCCGATTCTCTATGCCGTGAAGGAAAGTTTGATTGATCAGTATGGAACGGGCTACGGGTTGGCCAATTATATTCGGCTGTTCACGGAACCTGCCATGCGTAGAAATATCATGTATACGATTAATGTCACGTTAGTCTCGACGGCCCTTACTCTGGTCATCAGCTATGCTTTGGCGATTTATCTAAGATTCGGCAAAGGGGTTGTCGTGAAGTGGATAGGCCGGTTGTATTTTATTCCGATGTTTGTTCCCGGTGTAATTGCAACGTATGCGATCATTACCATGTATGGTAATCACGGTTGGGCTGCACGTCTTTTGCTGCCGCTCGGCATTGAAACGATTCCGAGGATTATTTATGACTACAAAGGGCTAGTGCTGGCTAATTTGTGGTTCAATATTCCGTTCGCAACCATGCTGCTCAGCTCGGCACTTGCCAGCATTCCAAACGCTGTCGTCGAAAGTGCCAGAGATGCTGGGGCCAGCACGATGCAGCTGTTTGGTCGCTTTATTTTACCCCTTTCCTACAAAACGATGTGGGTTGCGGTGACCTTCATTTTTATGGGAATCATGGGCAGCTTTACGGCTCCTTTCCTGATCGGTGCCAACTCGCCACAAGTGCTGGGTGTTGCGATGCAGCAGGTGTTTTCCAGCTATCAGGAGACGCATACGGCCAGCGCAATGGCAGTGTTTATGTTTTTACTGTGTTCCTTTATGGGCTACTTTTATATTCGAACAATGGTGAAGGATGCGGATGCCAGCTAGACCGTCGTTATACACTAAGGAGGTTACAGGGATGAACAGCCAAGCAGAGGTGCAAATTACCGGGTTTAGTGGGCGAGTGTGGGAAAAGGATTTGCTGGATTGCGGTTATCGAATCGCCTTACACAAGGCTGAGGTTGAACTCAGTCCGGGAAACGGATTCCGGTTTAGATTCTCCATGCCAGAAGACGGATACGCGGAGCTTGATCTGTTCGCCAGATCAGACAGTGACTGGGCTGCGGCAGATCGAGAATCTGCCTTCGTACGTCTCTATCTGAATGAAGCCTATAATCAAGATGTCATTTTGTACTATGGCAGCAGTCAGGGAGTGTATACCCGTTTGTTGGGATATCTAAAAGAAGGCGATTATGAGGTCTATGCCGAATTTCGCGAACTGGAATCGGCTCCGTTTGTATCTCGAGCATGGATTGATGGGGTTGAAATGCGCTGCGTGGCTGATTCCTCTCCAAGAGCGCTGATTTATCGCCATACCCCGCTTTTATATGGCCGCAATCTGTCACATCCCTATGAGAATCGCTTTACGGATACACCACTTGTTTTGTTCTATTCCATAGAAGTGAACGAGGGGAAGACGGTCATCGAATACCAGATGATGTTCAGCCATGAAGATGAGGGAACGCCCGCGCCGCTGCTTATGAGCAAATGGGGAAGAACCACTGATATCGAATGGATGTACCGCGTCGAGCTAGATGCAGGGGGCAATGTTCTGGAAGCTGTTTTCCAGGGGGCACATCATATTACGACTGCGTTTCATGGCAGTTATGATCTGGGTGGCCATCCTGTTCTCCAATCCGCAACAACCAATGGAAACTTTAAGGATGACATTTCATCGGACTATCGTTTTATGCTGCCGCCTGCTTTCCAGTGGAAACCAGAGGAAGAGCCGCGTGAGGCGGTCATGAGCCGTTTTCCTTTTGCCTATCAGGTCACGGGGTGGGAGATGGAACGTCAGCAGGAGCTGGAAATGCCGTCACAAGCGTCTTCCATTGCACTTGCACACCAGCGTAGCTATGTGTTTATCCAGACTTCCAAACGTCCCTTACGGGATTCAGGCAGAGAATCGTCTCCAGGATTCAGACCTGGCTTCAATCGGCGTGAGGAAGATGCCTGTGTCGATGTCCAGCTTCGCCTTCACGGCTCGGAACAGTGGTATTCATCGTGCCATCATGATCTGAGACTCGGGGAGTTTAGAGCCGCTTATGAGGGGGCAGAGTCACATTTTTCTACCACGGTCAAGCTATCTGGAGAGGCTGTGCTTGAGGATATAGCTGAAATTAGAGCCGTATTGCTGGAAGGCGGTGCGGACAGCATGGAAGTGGCTGGACTGTGTGCCTTTACGTTAAACGAGGATAATCTCCCGCAGTTTCCAGGTATTCATACAGACCGGGTGATTGAGCTGACGCGGCTTCAACCCGTAGGTGTTTTATGGACAGCCGACAAAGACGTGTCGGGTGATGAAGGACATCCTGTGAATGATATGGTGAAGCAAGTTGTGGATGAACCGTCCAGCCAGGATGGGCAGTCATGAGCAGGCTGCTGTATGTGGAGGGAACGGTCGATAGAACCTGCACCCAGAGCCATATTACGTACTCCTTCCATATTCCGCAGCCGACTGAAACGATTCGTATTCACTTCTCTTACACGCCCAAGTTATTGGAGGATCAAGAGCAAGCACGAGGAATCATTGAGGAAAGCATGTGCAAATACGGATACGACGAGCCGGGGCATTCATCCGATCTATGGAAGAAGTATATACCGCTGCAAAATTTATTAACGCTGTCTGTCGATGATCCTGTCCGTCACCGGGGAAATGCGCACCGTCCCGAGATGCAGCAGGAGCATTGGCTCGGTTCGTCTGCGGCTTCGCCGGGGTTCCTTGCAGGAGATCATCCGGCGGGCATGTGGCGGATTACGGTCAGTCTGCATGCCGTTGTGACCGAGACGCTTGCCTACCAAATTCATGTATTGGGGGAGGAAGCAGCATATGCTTAAATGGATTCCAGCTGAGCTTCACACCCATACGCTTCACAGCGACGGCAAGCACACGCTGGAGGAGCTTGTTCAAAGCGCAGTGGATCTGAGACTTGAATGCATCGCTATGACGGATCACAACACGCAATCGGCACTTGCGGATCAGGAAGGGGTTCAGCGGCAGTTCGGTCTCCCGATCATTTCAGGGATGGAGTGGACGACCTTTTACGGGCATATGCTGACGCTTGGGGTTGACCGCTTTATCGACTGGCGTGTGCTGGGGCCAGATGACATTCATGAGGGGATTCGGCAGGTGCATGAGCAGGGAGGCATTGCAGGGATTGCCCATCCGTTCAGGATCGGAAGTCCGATCTGTACGGGGTGCTTTTGGGAGTACACGATTCAGGATTGGCACGAGGTGGATTATATAGAGGTCTGGTCAACGCTGATGCCATCTATTAAGCGGGATAGCCAGCGGGCGTTTGCCATGTGGACCGATTTGTTGAATCAGGGGTATCGCATCACTGCCGTAAGCGGTCGGGACTGGCATGTATCTAAACCGGATGATTCACTTCCGGCTGTTACATATCTGGGGGTTCATGATGAAGCAGAAGAGCGAGAAGGTTTAGAAGGCCGGGCAGTTGAGGCGATTCGCCACGGTTCAGTGTCAGTTACGATGGGACCGCTACTGACGATGTGGGCGCAGATTAAGGGCAGAGAACATCGTTATCACATCGGCGAATGTATAGAGCTGACTGTAGAGGATCCACTATCTGTGACGGTTCAATTGGATGTAGAAGCAAGAGCAGCCCATTATAATCTCAAGCCTCAGAATCTTCGTCTTCTGCTGACAAGTAGTCAAGGCATATGCTCGGAGATTCAGATCCCTGCCCAAACAGGAGAATATACGCTGTCATTGCAAGACCCGCTAGGAAAGGGCTGGATACGAGCGGAGCTTTACGGCTGCATGGAAGACTGCGTGATGATGATTGCTTTTACGAATCCGATTTATATGGCTTAACACAATAGAAAGGCTGGGCTTCGGACGGTGTCAACAAAACAAGAGAACATAAAGCGGCGTATAGAAGAATATATGAAGGTTAATCAAATGGGTCCGGGGGATCGGCTGCCGTCGGAAACTGCACTTTCCCAATCGTTTCGTGTCTCGCGTACGACGCTACGGGGAGCTATTCGCCAACTGGAATCGGAAGGTAAGTTACTAGTAAAACACGGGAGTGGCACGTTTGCGACTTGCCCGCTACCGAGTATTCCAAGCTCGCTGGACCGCCTGTACAGCATCGGGGACATGATTCGTTCGGCAGGGCTACGGGAAGACGAGCAGCTGGAATCCATTCAGAGAATTTCGGTTTGTCCTCCTGATATTGCCGAACAGATGAGATTTTCCGAGCATGAGCCCATGATTGCTCTAGAGCGTACACGTACTGCCAACGGAGAGGCTGTAGCCCACTCTATAAACTGGATGCCAGAGAAATTAGCCGCTCCCATTTTGGAAGATGACTCTTTTTCAGGCTCGCTTTTTCAGAGTCTTGAGTTCAAGGCGGGGGTACGAATTGTTGGAGCCTATTCCGAGCTTACCGTTCCAAACTATGACGACGCACATATGACACGTCTGCTGAAGCATCCGCAGGCTACGGTATTACTATTGAAGCAGCTTCACTATGATGAAATGAACAGGCAGGTGCTGTATTCCCTCGATTATGTCCGCAGTGACATTTTTCGTTTCTGGGTGCGTCGTACACGCTAATTCAATTAGAATGTGGCATCTCCTATTGAATGGTGCTAGTTTTACATATTTCATGGGTTAAAAATCGTCATATCTCGTCAATACTGATCTATATGCACTTCATGATGATACACACATGGCAGGATGCGTATAAGGAGGTAACGGGATATGAGGTGGCTTGGATGGCTGCTCAAAAAAGGAATGACGGTCGTGTTGGTTAGCGCACTAACGCTGGCAGTGACAGGTGTAGTCGTTAATGCTTATGTTCAATCGCTGCTACGGCAGTTTAACATTCAGCTTGATCAACAGCCCATATGGGGATTGGGTTGGCTAAAAGGCAGCGCGGGCACTGACCCAAGCACAGACACGGGGAAGAACAAGACGACAGGAAGTGGCTCGGGAAGTGTAACACCGCCTGATGATGCGTTGCCTGTCATGGGACAGGGCTTAGAAGAAAGCGGAAGTGAGGCAGGTGGCGCAGCCAATGGCAAGGTATCTCAGAAGGGGGCTGTGTCGGCCGGAACATCAGGCAACGAGTCACGGAAGCAGGCAGAAGGTACAACTACACCCGAAACGAGTATTGAAGGCCATGATTTAGTGATTACGCCCGACCATTTGACAGAGAAGAAGAACAACTTACCGGCTGCACAGAAACAGGAAATTTTTGCAATTCTGATGAATAAGCTGCCGCCGGAGGAGATGCAGAAAATATCAGCCGCGATGGAAGGCGGTCTCACTGAGCAGGAGCTTCAGGATATTCAGCAGGTGCTTGCGAAGTATTTGACCAAAGAGGAATATAACAAGCTGATGGCTTTGCTTAAATAAGTATTTTACAAAAATCCAATAAGCGACTTCCAATGAACAAGATATAGAGCGAAATGGGTTAGTTTGTCTAGATGAATTCATGGGCAATGCTTATGCTCAAAATAGGACTGTAGAATCCGCGCCATGCGCGGATTTTTTTGCGTGTCAGGAAGTAATTGGGGTGTAGTTGAATTCTTTGTAAAGGCTATGTTAAAGTAAACAGTGTTGTGAAAAGGTTAAATTTTTGAAACCTTTTACGCAACTATGCAATGGTAGATAGCGACTAATATCATAGATGCTTGTGAATACAGGCTAGATTCATAGTGTGAAAGACCAATAATGAACGCATTTATATAGAGATAAGATATGCTGAAAAGGAGAGAGTCATGAAGGTTTTGAAGGAGCAGGATTCACCAGACAGCAGGAATGCAGCTTCCAACGTTGCAGACAAGTCTGCTGTAGAAACGGGGAAATTAGCAAAGTGGTGGAACGGTCGAAGAAAATGGCTGAGCTGGACGGCAGGCGGTGTGGTGATTGCAGGCAGTCTTATTTTTGCAAGTAATCAGTATGTCGGGGCTAACACAGTTCCTTATTATAAAGTGTATGTAAAGGGCGTCGAGGTCGGAAATATCTTGAATGAGCAACAACTTAAACAGCTATACGCAACGAAGAGCAAACAGTATAAGGATAAGTATCCCGGCGTGGATATGGTGCTCAATACGAACGCGGTAACGACAGATATTGAGAAGGCATATAAAGCAGATATTGACAGCGCAGCTACGCTGAAGAAGCTGGATGGTATGCTGACAGCGTATGCCAAAGGGGTAGAAGTGAAGGTCAACGGACAGACGGTTGGCATTGTAAAGGACAAGGCGACTGCACAGGCGGCTTTAAAGCAAGTGCAGAAGAAGTACACACCTGTGGGTGAGGGTACATCTTCAGGCATCAAGGGGCTGGTTCGCAAAACATCCGTGGGCAGCAGCCATGCGAGTGCTAGTACTAAAACCCCCAAAGCATGGCTGGAGTCTGCCAGTATCCGTGAGAAAATCGCGTACGAGCCTGTGAAAGCAGACCCGAACAAGGTGCTGACGGAGGCAGAAGCAGTCAAAGTGTTGACTGAGGGGCGTGAGGCTCCTATCACGTATACAGTGCAAGAAGGCGATTCTCTGTCGTCGATTGCAACTAAATTTAATATGACCGCTTGGGAGATTAAGCAGAACAATCCCGGCTTGCGTGAGCTGTATTTGCAAATTGGGGACGAATTGAAGCTTACTGCTCCGAAGGTTCCGGTTACGGTGCGAACAGTAGAGAAGGTCGTCGAACAGATTGCCATCGAGCCTGAGGTTGAGATTCGTCAGAGCGATGAACTGAAGGCAGGAGTTACCAAAGTGGTCAGACCGGGACAAGCAGGTCTTAAAGAGATGGACTATCGTTTGACCAAGGAGAACGGTGAGGTCGTGCAAGAGGAATGGCTCGGTCAAAAGGTGCTGCAGCCGTCTATTACTGAGGTGGTTCTTAGAGGAACGAAGGTTGTAGGAGAAGGCTCAGGACAGTTTGCTTGGCCGGTGTCCGGCGCATCGATGTCGAGTAGCTTTGGCGCACGTTGGGGACGTATGCATGAGGGTGTCGACTTGGTCGGTAGTGCTGACATTCACGCATCAGATGAAGGCGTGGTATCATTTGCAGGTCAGCAGAATGGATACGGCAATGTCATTATGATCGATCATGGCAACGGCTACCAAACCGTGTACGGGCATTTGAGCAGCATTGGCGTTCATGTAGGACAGGTGGTTCAGCAAGGCGAGTCGATCGGGGTCATGGGGAACACAGGACGCTCGACCGGAACGCATCTGCATTTTGAAATTCGTAAAGATAATACGCCACGCAACCCAATGACGTATTTAAGATAGGTTGGATGTTTATAACGAGAGTTACATGATTTATGAGGATCAATGAGAAAGGCCATGTTTTTCTGCATGCTTAACAGTAGGTGCAGGCATGGTTTTTTTCTGCGTAAAGAAAAGGGTCTGAAGAAGTAATGGAATGGCGCACGGGTATGATAGAATAGAATAAGCATCTTATAGGTACTGACAAACGAAAGTTATTATAGATTATGATCCGTGAAAAGAGGTGAACGCTGTATGCAAGGAACGATTCTGGTAGTGGATGATGAACAGCCCATCGCTGATATTTTGAAATTTAATTTAGAAAAAGAGGGCTACCAGGTGATTTGCGCCTTCGATGGAATCAGCGCGGTGGATATTGCAGTCAAGCAGCAGCCTGACCTGATCCTGCTGGACCTGATGTTGCCGGGCATGGACGGCATGGACGTATGCCGCGAGGTGCGCGGGCATCAGCTCCAGACGCCGATTATTATGCTGACCGCTAAGGACGGCGAAATCGACAAAGTGCTGGGGCTGGAGCTGGGCGCGGACGATTATGTAACAAAGCCGTTCAGCACGCGGGAATTGCTGGCACGAGTGAAGGCACAGATGCGCAGACAGCAACGCGGCGGGGCAGGCGCGTCGGAAAGCCGACCGCAGGAAGATAAGCAGGGGCTGCGTGTGGGCGACCTCTTTTTTGATACGGATATGTATACAGCTTACAAAAACGGAACACCGCTTGACCTGACGCACCGCGAATATGAGCTATTGCACTATATGGCGAAGAATGCTGGAAAGGTCATGACGCGAGAGCATTTACTCCAGGCGGTGTGGGGCTTCGAATACTACGGGGATGTGCGGACAGTGGATGTGACCATTCGGAGGTTGCGCGAGAAGATTGAGGAGAATCCGAGCAAGCCGGAGACCATCCTGACACGCCGTGGCCTTGGATATATCGTGAGCGGGGGCAAAGGTGGCCTGCGGGCATGAAATGGCTGTCTTTCTTTCGTACCATTCATGCAAAGCTGATTATTATTTATGTGCTACTTATTTTGGTGGCTATGCAGCTGATAGGGGTTTATTTTGTCAGCTCGATGAAGAACTCCCTCACGAGTAATTTTACGCAGGATTTGCAAGCACGGGCGGAGATGCTGTCCGTGCTGGCGGAGCAGGATCTGAGTGGCAGCGACGGCAAAATGGAAGAGGACAGCGTGGAAAGTCTACGTGCACGCGTGAATAATTTATTCGATTTCAGCGGCGCGGAAATTCAGGTGCTGGATGCCAGCGGGAAAGTATTAATTACTTCCCAAGGTTCACACGCCGATTATGTCGGACGCAAAAATACGCAGACAGTAGTCAGCCGCGCACTCCAAGGAATCCGAGATAACGAGGAATACATGGTGGACGAAGATAATGTCCGCAAGAAGGTCGTCGCCAAGCCCGTTATCAGCCAAGGCAAGATTGTCGGCGCGGTATACATCGCCGCTTCAATGACCGAGCTCTACGATACGATGAAACGCATTAACAATGTGTTTCTCTCAGGTATGCTCATTGCGCTCGCGTTGACGGCTGTGCTGGGCGTGGTATTGGCCCATACGATTACGCACCCGATCAAGGTAATGACACGCCATGCAACGGAGGTTGCCGAGGGCAAATTCGACCAGCAGATGCCTGTATTTGGTGAAGATGAGATCGGTAGGCTCAGCGTGGCCTTTAACTATATGACAGGCCGTCTGCGTGAGGCACTGTCCCAAAATGAAGAGGAGAAGGAGAAGCTCTCCTCCATCTTGACCAATATGAGCGACGGTGTGGTCGCTACTGATGACAATGGCCGGGTCATTCTGGTCAACCGTCGGGCCAGCGCCATGCTGGGCATGAACGAGAACGAAATGACCGGCAGGCATATCGCGGTACTGCTGGGGATCGACCCGGAGGAAACCGAGGCCCTGTATAGCGGTTCTTCGGCCTCCACGCTCTTGCAGCTGGAGCCAGCTGGTCAGGATGAACCCATCGTCATCCGTGTGACATTCACGCCGATTCATCGGCGGGAAATTGGCATTACGGGGACGATTGCCGTGCTCCAGGACGTGACGGAGCAGGAGGAGATGGAGACGACACGGCGGGAATTCGTAGCGAATGTATCCCATGAGCTGCGCACTCCGTTGACGACCATCCGCAGCTACGCTGAAGCGCTGGATGACGGCGCGATGGCTGAACCGCAGCTCGCAGAGCGTTTTGTGGGCGTGATCCGCAACGAGACAGAGCGTATGATCCGGTTGGTTACGGATTTGCTGCATCTGTCACGGCTTGATTCCAATGAGGCGCCATTGCGGATGCAACCAGCGGATGTGATGGAGATGCTGGACGAAGTCGCAGATCGGTTTTCTTTTCAAATGAAGCAAAAACACATTCGCTCAGGGATGTTCGTAGAGCAGGGAATCGGTAAAGTCGTGATCGACCGGGACCAAATTGAGCAGGTGCTGGACAACCTGATGTCCAATGCGCTGAAATATACGCCAGATGGCGGAAGTATTCGGATCGAAGCTCGCCGCAACAGTGAGGGAATGCTGTCCATTTCGGTACAAGACACCGGAATTGGTATTCCCAAAAAAGACTTGGACCGGATTTTTGAACGGTTTTATCGTGTAGACAAGGCGAGATCGCGCAATATGGGCGGCACGGGACTGGGATTGTCGATTGCCCGGGAAATTGTAAAGGCACATGGGGGCCAGATTTTTCTGGAGTCGGAATACGGTCAGGGAACCTGCACGACCTTTACGCTACCCATGTCGAGTGAAGGGAGGGAAGCACAGTGAAGGAACGTTTGAAGTCCTGGACGCTTATTTTGCTGGTTGCTTCCAGCCTGGTACAGACTTATTTTTTGATTTACCGCCTTCCAGGCAGTGATTCTGTACTCACTTCAGAAACGAACTATGTCAAAACCGAAAGCATGGGGCAGGAGGAAAAGATTGAGAACCTCGTGTTTCCTGATAAGATGCTAATTCACCAAGGTGAGAAGAAGCATACCGTTTTTTATCCGGGTGTTACTTTTTACGATTTAATTTATACACGGCTAGAAAGCCGAAGCTTTAACAACTTTCAACGTCGAAGTATTCAATCGGCGGACTGGGCACAGATTCGCAGCGAAAATGAAGGCATCGAATTATCCTTTTCAGGCGGAGTCCCGGTTTCATTACTGGAGCGGGTTATGCGTCTGACGCCGGATTCGGTGTTTCAGGGAGAGACGATTAACCGCATTTGGATCTATATAGACGAAAAGAATGCCAAGCCACATGCGCTCTTTTTCAGTGCCAGAGGCGATGTGGTGTATGAGGCGAACCAGTTCGATATGACGGTAGAGGACATCCGCCAGCATGTGAATTTCGGTAAAAATGCCCCGTTGTACGAGTTGGTGAATAATCAGTACTACATTCCCGTGGATGATCTGGAAACTACGCAGCCTGTAGTGTATGCTGGATTGTTTACGACAGAGCAAATGCAGCGGAATTTGTTTTTCGATCCGGGGATTACGCGTAATATTCAGGAGAAGGACGGCTCCCAAATTTATACGGATAGCAAACGTAGTCTGCAAATCAAGCAGGAGCAACGTTGGATGAGCTATACCGATCCGAGTGCGCCAGGAGCGGGTGGAAGCAGCCCGATTAGGGATGTGCTGGCCGCAGTTGATTTCGTGAATCAGCATGGCGGTTGGGATGCTTCGTATCAGCTGAAATTGAGAAGCAGTGATGAAAATCGTACATCTGTGATGTTTCAGCAGTATTATGGTGCTTATCCAGTGCTCGACACACCATCGTTCCGCTTTGGTACGATTTCGCTGCAAATCCAGCAGGAAACGGCTTCTGTCTATGAACGTTCGTTGCTGTATCTCAAGGGAGGAGAGCAATCCTCGAAGAAGGTTATGCTGCCGGGCGGCGAGCCTTTGAAGAAGCAACTGGAGACTGTAGGCAAAGGGAAGACGATTCGAGATCTGACTCCCGTATATCAACCGGAGCTGACCAATGATGGATTGAAGCTTGCTCCTGAATGGCGCGTTACGTTCGGTGACGGTTCTGTTGCAGAAATTCTTGCTGTTCCTGTAACGACAGCATCCAACACAACACAAACGAAGCCAGACCGGGAGACAAAGAGGTGACAGGAAGGGGGAACGGGAATGGATTGGAGCCGCGCCAAAAACGTATTGATCTGTACATTTTTGCTGCTCAATGTGGTATTGGGTTACCAATTGTGGCATGATGCGCAGGAAACGGCAGGGCCGAGTCTGGATTTTACTTCATTGGATGAAAATACGCAGCGTTTAATGGAAGAGAAAAGCATTCAGGTGCTGGCTCCGATTCCCGGCGATACCCCGCAGCTGCCTAAACTCTCTTACACATACGTTCATAGTGGAGAAAAGGATGATCGTGTGCAGCTGGTGAAGCCAGTGGATAGCAAACTGGTATTCACCCATGATGCGCTAGTGGAGGCATTGGAGCCACAAATCAAGGATATCGATAACTTTCAGTACGATCCGCTGGATGTTCAGGAGGAATTGGCATCCGGACAAGCAGATGCTTTTGTACTTCATCCGCTGGTTCAGGGCAAATGGCCGCTATTTAATGTGAAGCTGGCTCTGTTTTACAGCAATCAAAAGATTACAGGGTATCGCAAAATTAAGGTCGAGCTCCAGCCTTCGGATGAGGCAAAGAAAATGCTGCCTGCGTCCAAAGCACTGGCAAGGCTGATCGACGGCTATTTGCCGCGTGATACGATTGTGAAGGATATCCGGCTCGGTTATTACGGACAGACCTTTAACTCCGATAGCCAGGTGGCTGCCCCCGTGTGGCGGTTTATGCTGGATAACGGGAAAGGTGTGTATTATGTGCAGATGAACGGAGATGTCATTAGTCCAAAGACAGAACATACAGAAGGGTCTTGAACAGATATGGGGATTTCATTTACCGTGCTGTCGAGCGGTTCGACCGGCAACGCTACCGTAGTGCGGAACGAAGACACGACATTGCTCATCGACGCAGGTCTCAGCGCGAAGCGTATTGACGAATTGCTGAAAGAACGCGAGCTGAGTGGAGAAGAGTTGGATGGTATTTTGGTCACGCATGAGCATTCCGATCATGTTAAAGGACTAGGCGCCATGGCGCGTAAATATAATTTACCTATATATGCTAACGAGAAGACATGGTTTGCCATCAGCAATGCTGTTGGGCAAATTGCAGATGATAACCGTAGAATATTGGAGACAGGCGCAACGCGGGAATTTGAATCATTACGCGTGGAGTCTTTTGGTATATCCCATGATGCGGCCGAGCCTGTAGGATATAGCTTTTATGATGGGGCGGAGAAGCTGAGTGTAGCGACCGATCTTGGCTATGTCAGCGACAAAGTGAAACAGGCGATATCAGATGCGGATGTATTGGTGCTGGAGTCTAATCATGATGTGGAAATGCTGCGTATGGGTCGTTATCCGTGGAACATCAAGCGCCGTATTCTCAGCGATATCGGTCATTTATCTAATGAGATGGCGGGCGCGATTCTTAGCGAGCTGCTGACAGGACGGACGAAGCGAACGTATTTGGCACATTTGAGCCGCGACCACAATATGATGGAACTTGCGAAGCTGACTGTGCGTGGGGCGATGGAAGACCGCGGCTGTTTTTACAAGGATAGTGAGTTTCGATTATGTGATACGTACTATGATCGTCCTACACCTTGGGATAAGGTAAGTGAGCCATAAAGCTGTCCAGCTCGGCGGCTTTGCGTTCTACCTCTTCACGGGTCACTACGCCTTTGTCCACCAGTAGTTCAATCAATGTACTTAGCGCCAGTGTATTGCGGTAATGCTCGTCTTTCAAATCCGCCAGCTTGGCAGCCATGCGAACTTCATCCATAGCCGAACGATGTGAATTCATCATATATTCCTCCTAAAAAATATTTTAGAAATGGCGTGCAATGAGCTTGGTTCTGCCTGTGGTTTTGCTAAGTGCTGTGATACAATAAAGCTAACAACGGAAAGCTTTCTGAAGGAAGGCTCTCATCGAAAGTATAGGCAGCTTTAAGCGGACGGGAACAGGCCAGAACGTCTCTATGAGACGATCATTTTGTAATAGAATAGAAGACTTGTTACTATTGTAGTCCATTGGTTTGGAAATCATTCCTCTTTTTTCCTCTATTCGGAGTCAGATTCGGCGTGTATGCTAATTTATGAGATTCGGTTGCTTAGGAAGGCACCATTTGTGGTGATTAATAAGTAGGCCAGAACGATTGGTTGCTGGATTCCGATGATAAGGGATATTCAATCCATTTGAGATGTTCAACGGAGCAGGTTCTCTGTAGCATAGGTTGGCGCAAGCCCGAATAGCCCTAATTTTTTAGTGAGTGTCGGTGCATGACAACGAAGGGGAGAGGATTAGCATGGGCTTGTTTGAGGACGATTTTTATTCAACGAAGGTATCCACACGTGCGGCTAAAAAAATGGCATTTAAGGCACGCCGTGGAGGACGGGGACGTTGGCCACACAGGAAGCGTGGAGTAAGTCCGGTGCAAGCTGCTGTCATTAGCGGTGCAGTCAGTGCAGTGATTGCCGTGCTTCTGTTCAGTTTTATTACAGGTCTGCCCTCCACTACAGCGGTAAGCGGAGCCAGTCACTATCCCTTGCGGCAAGCAGCGGGTGACCCGTATGACCGGATTGTGCAGGCGGCAGCCAAGGTGCGCCCAGCCGTCGTTAGCATCGTGAATCTGAAAGATGAAGAGGGTAAAAGTACGGAACAATCCGCGCTTGGATCGGGTGTCATTTTCCGAGTGAGTTCGGGCAAAGCCTTCATTATGACGAATAACCATGTGGTCGAAGGATCAGATGATCTGGATATTGTAACGGTAGACGGTGTCAGAAAAGAGGCAAAGCTGATCGGGAAGGATCGCATTAGTGATATCGCGGTACTGGCAGTTGACGATAAAGGCATTAGCACAGTAGCGGATATCGGCGACTCCAGCAAACTTCGTCTGGGTGAAACGGTCATTGCTATTGGCAACCCGCTTGGCTTGGGAGATACGCTTACCTCCGGTATAGTAAGCTATACGAATCGCATCATTCCGATTTCCATTAATCAGGATGGGGTATATGACTGGGAGCAGCATGTCATCCAGACCGATGCGGCGATTAATGAGGGAAACAGCGGCGGCGCGCTGGTCGATCTGGACGGACGTGTGATTGGCATCAATACGATGAAAATCGCTGATACTGGTGTTGAGGGACTTGGTTTCGCTATTCCCGCCAATGAGGTAATGAAAACGGTGAATGAACTGGTTGAGGACGGCAAGATCACCCGCCCTTATCTGGGGGTATACACGGTCGATCTCAATAATGAATATGCACCGCTGGATGAAACTCAGCGCAAGGAGCTCAAGCTGCCGGACAGCGTGAAGAATGGAGCAGTCGTTCTGGAAGCCCACGGTCCTGCCAAAGAGGCTGGCTTGAAGCTGAACGATGTCATTACAGCGTTTGATAGCGAACCGATTAACTCTACGCTTGATTTGCGTCGCTACTTGTACGATAACAAGAAAATTGGCGATGAGCTGAAAGTTACTTTTTACCGGGCAGGCAAGGAAGAAACGATGACGTTAAAATTAACAGATAAGCCGGAAGGCTAAGGTATGATTATAGGCTTAACTATAAAAAGGCGTTCACCGGCTTAGTTCCGGGAACGCCTTTTTCGATCTTCTGCTGCGCCTTAGATTAAGATGTCGTTCCCGTTACACGGGTTCCGCTCTTAGTGATCTTGTATGTCACCACATCGCCGCTCCAGAAGTGGAACTTCAGCGTGACTTCACCATCTTTTACACTATTAAAAAATTCAGGCAATAGCTTGATCCCATTGGCATCATAGGCAGGGGAAAAGGTATTGCCAAATTCTTTATAAGGTGTCCAATCCTGTGGACCGGCATTACCACCATTCGTATACACGGCTTCCATCGTGGCAAGCTGGCTACCACGGAAGTCTGTTGGAATGGTAAAGGCTTGAGTAGTCCCTTCGACAGCACTTAATTTTGGGGTATCATACACGACGACTCTAAAATTCCAGTCTGCCCCCTTGTTAAACTTAGCGGTAATGGCGGCATTCTCCCCATATTTACCGGAAGTGGTCAGGCTGGTGAGCAAGCTGGCTTTGAAGGTTAATATGTCTCCGCTCAGCGTATAGTCGGTGCCCTGTGTTAGTTGCTTGCTGTTAGCACTGAGTGTGTTCAGCTGATTGCCGTTCAGGTTTAAGGTGACCTTGGTGTCCTGAGCAGAGGTGCCTTTCTTCAAGTGAATGAGGTCACAGTCTGCATTGGAGGAGCGTCCTTTTAGGCTGGACTTAATGACATTAAAGAGTTCAGGGTCAGACCATTTGTACGTTGTGCGATTAAAATGCTGGCCGTTATCCCAGAGTATGCCTGTTATTTTCTTCTCCTTCATATAATAGGTCAAAAACTCGAAGAATTTTAGCTTTTCGCCCTGTTCAATCACGCCTGTATGTTTATCGAAGCCGAGCAGGCCATATTCACCGACAATGACCGGAATCCCCTTGGCTACAAAGGTGTTATAGACGTTATCAAAGGTTTGGATGATATCGTTTTTAGTATCTTTATCAAAAGTAGTATGGCCCGCAATATTTACACTGAAGGGCCAATAACCATAATAGTGGACGGTGGCAATCAGATTGGGATCGTTCAGCTTGGTTATCGTGTTGTACAGCTCGTTGATTTTGGCCTGGGCAGGTGCGGTGTCCAAGCCAGGCAGAACAAGGGGACGAGTGGCATTTTTACCGCCAGAAGCACGGACAATTTTGTGGAAGGATATATTCAGTTCCTGGAGCATCTGGTTCATTTTCGCTTCATCCGTAGTCCCTCCTTCGGAGAAACGGGGTTCGTTAATACTTTCGAACATCAGCTTGTTAGGCTGGTCTTTAAAGCGCGGGGCAATTTGTGTCCATAATGCGTTATAGCGAGCTAGCACCTCATCATGTTTGGGCTCCATACTGCTTACCCACGTCCATGAATCATGATGGACATTGATCATGACGTACAGATTGGCATCTAGTGCCCAGCGAACAACCTCTTCCACACGGTTCATGTAGGCAGACTCAACGGTATAGTTCGGTGCTGCTCCAATGTGTTTATCCCAGGTGACCGGGATGCGTATGCTTTTGTACCCTTGGGCAGCAATTTGCTGAATCAACGCCTGGGTAATGCGCGGATTGCCCCAGGCTGTCTCATCCGCGCCGACAGCATCCAGAGAATTTCCTAAATTCCATCCAGGCTGCATGGCTTCTACATACGATTGCATGCTGCTCGCAGCCGCAGCTTGTGGTGCTTGTTCGTCAGATTCGGCAGCAGCGGCGACGGATGCGAACGTAGATAACAATAGAGTGATGGCAAGCGTCAACGACAGCAATGAAACGGGTCTTCGTTTTAACATAACAGGCCCCTTTACAAAGTTATTTTTGAAAGCGCTTTCTAATAAAACACTACCATACTATTTGAATATGGAATACCTGTATAATTCATGTAAAAATCATGTGTTTATTAGATATTTTAAATTTGTAAGCGTTATTATTGAAAAAATACAGAAATGAGTGTAGAATCTATGACCCTACAAAATCCTCAAATACAAAAGAAAGAAGGAGATGAATATGAATAAGTGGGACACGGAAGAGGCCATTCGACGCTGGGATATGCATGCAGAAAACTTTACGGCCAAGTACACTGAGGAAGGGGATCGATCTCGCGAAGTCCTGCTGAATCCGGCATTGCAAGCCTGTATGGGGCCCCTTGAGGGCAAAAAAGTGCTGGATGCCGGCTGTGGCGAAGGTTATCTAAGCCGGAAAATGGCCAAGGCGGGTGCTTTGGTAGAGGCTGTCGATTACTCGACAGAGATGCTGAGGCTAGCCAAAGAGCGAACGCCGTCAACGTTGGGAATTACATATCACCATGGCAATCTGGAAAAGCTGGAGATGTTCGGGGACCAGAGTTTTGATCTGATCGTGTCCAATATGGTCATACAGGACTTGGCTCAATATGAACAGGCGATTGCCGAAATGCAGCGGTTATTAGTTCCAGGAGGTAGCTTTATTTTTTCTATTCTGCATCCGTGCTTTCTGACGCCGCAGAGTGGATGGGTGAAGGATGAGACAGGAAAAAAGCTGTATTGGAAAGTGGATCAATATTTCAATGAAGGCCCATTGGAGCAAGCGATTCCTTATGATCAGGAGGAAAAGCTTTTGTATTTTCACCGTACGCTGAGCAGCTATGTACAGACCATTGTTGAGGCGGGTTTGTTGTTGGATGGGATGATCGAACCGAAGCCGTCTGCTGACATGCTGGAGAAATATCCCCATTTCCGTGAAGACCTGAACCTCAGTAATTTTCTCATTTTTAAGACCAAACGTCAGGGATAGTGGGCAAGCCCTTTCCTTTCCGCGTCAAGTGTGGTAGAACAAAAGAAGGCAGTTTTGACACACTTACAACAGGAAGAGCTTCAAACGGAAAGGGATGCAACTGGAATGTACGTGGTATGTAAAGAGCATGTGGAACTGGCAATTGATATGTTCGTCGATGAATACGAGGATGCACCGGATGTCGTCGATCTCAAGGAAACGAAATTTTCGGATTGGGACCCTCCAGTGAAGTGCAAGGAATGTGAGAAGAAAGCCGAGTTTTTGGTCGTCTAAAAAAACAAGCACGGGCGTTTCGGGCAGAAACGTCCTTTTTGTATACCAGGATTTATTGCAAAAACACCCCATACATAGAGCTATATTTATTCCCACCACGTGCTGAGACAGGAGTGAACGATGGATGGACCCTTTGCTGCATTCACTATTTCGTCCCCTTCAAGTCAATGGAAGTGATCTGTCCACGTATTATATCGAACAAAAGCCGTCTGCTGCGCTGAGAGCTTATGTAGCTTGCTATTGGGAGTCTGGTCCGACTGCTAGAGAAGTTTCTGAAGGGGATATGGCATTATCGGGTAGAGACGCAGCTTCATTAGGCTGGCTGGAGGAAGAAGAGGAAGTGGATCGGGTATTACCTGATGGTTGTACGGATATTCTATTAGAATACGATCCGGTGAATAAGCGTCAGGAACTCTCGTACTGTGGGACATTTACGCAACCATTTGTATCTGCCAGACAAGCAGGGTCCGAGACACGTATTTTTGCGGTGCGATTTTTTCCGGGCGGGGCACATTATTTTCACGGGATGCCGACTCACTTGTTTACAGGCGGTAATTATCGCTTGGAAGATCTCTGGCCCGAAAGCATCACCATCATAGGTGAGCGCATTATGGAAGCACAGAATTTCAATGAACGGGTGCGCATAATGGATGAGTATCTTAACCAGCTTCTGCTGCGCCAACGCACGAACGGTTGTGACCTGATGAAAAATCTGCTGCATCGCATCTTTGTGAGCGGTGGGAGTGTGGGGGTTAAGGAGCTCGCGGAGCGCGAGGCGATCAGTGAAAGGCAGCTTAACCGTAAGTTTGGACAATGGATCGGAATCAGCCCCAAAAAGTTCAGTGAAGTCGTCCGCTTCCAGAGCGTTCTGCACAGCATCCAAAGCGGCGGGGGTCTGGATTGGACGGAGCTGGCATTGAAGCACAGCTTTTTCGACCAGGCGCATTTAATTCGCGATTTTCGCAGGTTTTATGGAGATTCTCCGCTTACCGCGGCTAAGGATTTACGGAAGTTGTCCGATTTTTACAATACACGCCCAGAGGCTTCGGCTATACTCAAAATATGAACAAGAATGCAAAGGAGAGATGAAAATATGAGTGGAACGCTGCAAGTTCGAGATCATTTGCTGAATGAGCTGGAAACCGGAGTACGGACGGGGGAAGCCTTGATCCGTAAAATACGCCCAGAGGATTGGAACTTTCGTCCACAGGAAAATTTCCGCTCGCTGCTGGAGTTAGTACATCACTTTGTACTTATCCCAGCTTCGGATCTTGCGATCATGCAGGAGAAGTCTGAGGGTGAAGTGGGAAGCATTGAAAGCAGCCTGTCCGGGGTGGAAGATCCCGAGCGCTTGGCTGTGACTTTCAGGCAGAATTTTGAGGCTTATAAGGCTTACATTCTTTCACTCAGCGAAGACGATTATCTGAACCGTTCGACGAAAGCTTTCTATATGGAGCATGGACATTTGCAGGTTCAATGGCAGATTGAGATCTTGACCCACGTATTCCATCATCGTTCGCAGATTTATAATTATCTGAAGCAACTGGGACATGAAGTGAGCTTTTTTATGTTGTATGCTTGAGTATCTTTTATAAAACGTTTGGAGGGCACCTGTGCGGTGCTCTTTTTTTGTATTATTTAAGGCCTTTATAGGATGGCATGACTTACTTGAACGCACGTGAAACTTCTTTACTAACTCGTCTGAGAATGCCGATTTGCTCCTCATTCAATCTGCTGGTCAACGCGACAAACTCATCTATTGCCTCTTGCCGAATCGTTTCGTCTTTAGTCATATGTTCTTTGGAAAACATTAATTCACTGATAGACACGTTTAAGGCAGTTAACACTTTCTCCAAGGTATCAATCGAAAAGTTCCTTTCGCCACGCTCTACCGATCCGATATATGCATCATCTAATCCTGAAAGTTCCGCAAGTTGTTGCTGTGTTAATCCCTTAGCTTTCCGAATCGTTCTAATTCTTTCCCCAACCGAATTCCGTAATTTTGTCATATTAGCCACCTCTCCTAAAGGTTAGGAGAGTATCGATGTAATTAGCAGAGACATAAAGGCGGTAAAATTTATTGAAAAAACTGCGATTAAGTACTATAGTTAATTTATTGTACTACTTATTTGGAGTTTCACAAAGGAATATATTAAGAGCGAGTGCTTTTTATCCTAGTCATTTTAAAGGAGGAACCCTCTTTGCGAACTTCTATCCTGAAATCACTCAAACCGGACATCATTGTTGAAATGTTAGAGATGGCTGTGGCTTTTGAAAACTGGAAAAAGGTGATGGAGACGGCGGATATTTTGTACCAATGTGTACAGCGTATCTATGAAGAACGGCAGTATCATAAAGCAATGAAATTACCCATCCCGCATGTCCATTTAGAACGTCCGTTGGTATATTATTTCGGGCTCAGTCACCTGATGTGTGGAATGGCTCACCAGAACCAGGGTACATATGAGCAGGCAAGGGAGTGTATCTATAAGTATGCTGAGCTGGGGTGGATGGAGGATCTAAAGGAAGAAGACATTCAGGTTGTCGAGGAGTTCAGGTTTTTAGCCAAAACTAATTTATATGCAGTAGATATTTTGTCTGGAAATATAGAGCTGATCGAGGAATACGTAGCCTTTTTGCAGGATAATCTAGAGGAAATATTACCGGGACTGAATACCATTTTACAGGCAGCGCTTATGTATCATTTGGATGTAGGGGATATTTTACATACGTTTGCAGAGCAGATTGATGAATTCGGGAGTTATGAAGACGCAGAGAACGTATCTTACTATTATAGCTACTGCTATCATTTGGCTTTGTACTATCGAAAGTGTGGCAGATTACAGGATGCAGTGATACTTACTGTGCGAGCGATGCAACTAGCTGATCAGTCGGGTAATGATCGTAATTTCAAGAAATGCACAGCATTGTTTGAAACATTACGGGAGTCAGCGACAGCAGAACAAATCAGCCAATATCGACAGATGCTAATGCAGTGTCTTGATGATACGAAACGGATAGGCATTTCATTGTGAAGAGCGTAAATGAATGATCCGGTATAACCTGAACAGGGGATGGGCTTGTAATGGAGAGGAAATAGATAGGTAAGAGACGTTTCAGATGCTAAAATAACTATATTAAAGGCATCTTTTCATGTTAGGGAACGTAAATACGATTTTACATTATTATTCGACATAGATAGGGGTATGGAATTTGTTTATTCAGCTTATAGGTGTTGGCAAGTTAAAAGAGAAGTATTTGGTCATGGGAATTCAGGAATACGCTAAACGGCTGGGCCCGTACATTAAGTTTCAAATGATCGAAGTAGCCGATGAAAAGGCTCCTGACACACTGAGCGAAGCGGAAGTCCGACAGGTCAAGGAGCGGGAAGGAGAGCGTATCCTTGCTCATGTGAAAAGCGAAGCACACGTCATTGTACTCGCCATCGACGGCAAACTGTGGAGCTCGGAAGAACTCGCAGAGGAACTGGACAAGCTTGGAACCTACGGTACAAGCCATGTTGTCTTCGTCATTGGCGGTAGCCACGGTCTTTCTGACGAAGTACTCCGTCGTGCCCAGCAGAAGCTGAGCTTCGGAAGAATGACTTTGCCACATCAGCTGATGCGATTGGTGCTGGTGGAGCAGATTTATCGGGCGGTGAAGATTAATCGCGGTGAACCGTATCATAAGTAGGGCGAAAATTGCAAAGTGACAGAAATAGAAATTTGATTTGTCAATAATTCTCTTGAGTGCATTACAAGTGAATGTAACGATTTCTTAGAATATTCTATGATATAGTTGATTGGGGAGTTTAAAGTTTAATTTGGTGTATTTTAATGTCGTGTCTGGACTGAGGTTGGTGCGTTCAATCAGAGATTCCGATAGCTGCCTTTTTATTTTTAAGTCAGAATTTTCTGTAAGTAGATCCAAGCATTATATGACAAAATATATAAAACTTTGATTGTAAGATGTATTTTGTGATTCAAATTATTCAAGTTTCATACTATATGTATGTAGCTAAAAGGAACTATCCCTTACTACTATGCAGGAAAACAATATAATTCAAGACTTCCATCGCTGACTATTGGTGTAAATAGGAAAGTGATGAAGAAAATCATAGGAGGAGTCACCCAATGGCGACTAAACTTGTAATCGATGCGATGTGGGATGATGCACCCATAGATGTATCCGCAGAAGTGAATTTTATATGGTCTATCGCAAACAAACTGCGCGGACCCTATCAAAGTGATAAATATAAAGATGTCATCATCCCGATGACGATTATTCGCCGTTTTGAGTGCGCTCTTGAACCGACCAAAAATGCGGTTGTTGCCCAGCATAAAGCAAACCCGAACTATCCGGCTAAGGCTATGTACCGTGTATCCGGCTTTCAGTTTTACAACACGAGCGAATATGACCTTGCAGAACTCATTAACGATTCCGAGAATCTTGCCGCTAACTTCAAAAGCTACATTCAAGGTTTCTCGGCAAACGTGCAGGAGATTATCCTCTCCAACGACAAAGGCTTAGATTTTAAGACTCAAATAGATAAGATGGATAAGAGTAACCGGCTCTTGTCCGTCATAAAAGCGTTCTCTGAACTCGACTTGAATCCACAGACCATAGACAATGTGAAGATGGGGTATATATTCGAGGAACTAATAAAAAAGTTCTCAGAAAATGCCGAGGCAGGCGACCACTACACAGGTAGGGACATTGTTAAGACGATGGTAAACATTCTGCTTGCGGAAGGCTGCGAAGACATCTTCGATGACGGTAAAATCATCACTATATTAGACCAAGCCTGTGGAACGGGTGGCATGCTCACGACTGGACTAAACTTCATTAAGCGTTATAATCCGACCGCCGATGTGCGGCTGTTCGGGCAAGAAGTAAACCCTGAATCATATGCAATGTGCCTAGCGGAAATGCTTATCAAAGGGCAAAACGCCGAAAATATTCGCTACCGTAACACGATGGAGGAAGATTGCTTCCGAGACACTAAAATGCGGTTTGTACTTGAAAATCCTCCGTTCGGAACGCCGTGGGGCGGCAAAGATGCGCCGGAGGGCATGGAAGATGCTGTTAGGAAAGAAAGCTTAAAAGGCTTTGACGGACGTTGGGGAGCGGGATTGCCCAGCTCCGCTGATGCACAAATGCTGTTCGTACAGTCTGCTGTAAATAAGCTGGATGATAAACTTGGACGATGTGCTATTATCCAAAACGGCAGTCCGCTGTTTTCCGGCGGCACGTCATCGGGTGAGAGTCAAATCCGCCGTTGGCTTATTGAGGAAGACTTAATAGAGGCGATTATCGCTCTGCCGACCGACCTTTTCTACAACACAGGCATTGCCACCTACGTGTGGGTGCTTTCAAAAAATAAACGCAAAGAGCGCCAAGGCAAGATTCAGCTTATAAACGCCACGGGCATTTACCATAAACTTCGCAAATCCCTCGGCGATAAGAAGAATGAAATCAGTCCCGAAGACCGCTCTGTCATCACAAAGCTTTACGCGGATTTTGAGGAAAACGAACTTTGCAAAATATTCAAGAATGAAGAGTTTCTCTATCGTGAATATACGGTAATGCAGCCGTTGCAGCGCAGCTACGCCATAACCGCAGAGCGGATAACCGCTATGCTTTCCAAGGGTGCACTCTCATCTCTCTATGACGAGGCGAAAGTCGCCGAACTGGAAAGCGCTGAGGAACTGGGCGGTAAAGACCAAAAGAAACTTGAAGGTTACCAAGAGAAAAAGCCTTTGTATGACAGCATTGTCGCTGCGCTTGAAGCGGCTATATCTGACAAAGTGTATCTCTCGCCGAAGGCGTTTGAGCCTGTATTGGCAGACATGTTGTTGCTTCACACCGCCGACAAGAAGCTACTGAACAAAATAGCCGACGGGCTTTCCGTGATGGACAAAACCGCAGAGAGTCAGCGCGACAAAAAAGGCGAGATTATATACGACAAGGAAACCAAGGATACCGAAATCGTCAAGTACGAAGAGGATATCGAAACCTATATGGCGCGAGAGGTCTATCCGCATATTCCGGATGCAAAGGCGTTCTTTGAGGAAGACCTATCCAAGAAGAAGCCCGTAATCAAGACCGGCGCGCAGATACCGTTTACCCGCTACTTCTATGAATACCAACAACCGACGCCAAGCGAGGAGCTGGAAGCCAGATTCTTGGAATTGGAGTCTGCCGTTTCTGCGCGAATTAAGAAGCTGTTTAGCGGGGTGAAATGATGAGAGAGATGAAAGACAGCGGGATTGAATGGTTGGGTTCGATCCCCAAAGATTGGCACTTAGAGAGATTGCAATGGCATTTGAATGAAGTGAATATTTCCAATAACCCCATAAAGACTGAACAGATTCTTTCTCTTACAAATAAACTCGGTGTAATACCTTATGAAGAGAAAGGCAATCAGGGCAATAAGTCAAAGGAAAACTATTCAGAGTATAAATTGGCTTACCCCAACACAATAGTTGCAAATAGCATGAATGTAATTATTGGTTCGGTTGGAATTTCTAACTATTTTGGCTGTGTTAGCCCTGTTTATTACGTTTTTAAACCTCTAGCAAAAGAAAGCATTGAGTTTATTAACTATGTTTTTCAAACCGTGGGGTTTCAGAAAGAATTAAGAAAATATGCAAATGGAATTCTTGAAATTCGCCTACGTGTTTCGGCAGATGGGATACTTAAAAGACCTATACCATATCCGTCGTTAGAAGAACAAGAACGCATCTCGAATTATCTTGCGGAAAAATGTTCGGAAATTGATTCAGTAACCTTTGAAATTCAATCTCAAATTGATTTGCTTGAACAGTATAAGCAATCATTAATTACCGAATCCATATCTAAGGGAATCGATGGACACCCTATGACAGTTTCGCATGAGGTTCCTTGGATTTCTGGTATACCTCGTGGTTGGCGAATGAGCAAAATAAAATACGAAATTATACCACTAAATAGAAATGTCGAAAATGATGACGAAGTCATTACGTGCTTTAGAGATGGACAAGTCACACTAAGAAAAAACAGACGAGAAGACGGTTTTACGGTATCGTATACTGAAAATGGATATCAAGGTGTTAATGAGGGGGACTTGGTCATTCATGGAATGGATACTTTTGCCGGGGCTATTGGATGCTCTGACAGTCGAGGAAAATGTTCCCCTGTTGTCCATGTCTGTAAAACAAGTGGAAACAATAGATATTTTATGTACTGTTTGCGAAGCATGGCAAAAAATGATGTACTTTGGTTCTATGCTAACGGGGTTCGGGTAAGGTCAAGTGATTTTCGCAATTTCAGCAGTCTGGGGAGATTTACTATTTTAGTACCACCCCAAAAGGAACAGGATGCTATTGTGGAGTTTTTAGATAATAAATGTGAAGACATAGATGCTGTTGTTGCATTCAAAAAATCTCAAATAAGCATTCTTGACGAGTGCAAGAAGTCCCTCATATACGAATATGTTACAGGCAAAAAGGAGGTCACAGTATGAATATGATACTGAGCGAAAAAGAATACCAAGCATTTATAATGGAGCGGTTGCATAAAGACAACGGCTATCTTGAGCCGCGCAAAGCCACTAATTTTGACCGCCTCTTTGGCCTTGATCGTGAACTGCTTTTTCAGTTTCTTAACGATACGCAAAAGGAGATGATGGATGCTATTGCCAATATTTACAAAGATAACTTAGAAGAAACCATCATCAACTTCATAAACACCGAAACCACAAAGAGCGGCGGCAGCTTACTTAATGTCTTAAAGAACGGCATTGAAATCTCAAATATGCCGTTGAAACTGATGTACAACAAACCCGCCACTGACTTTAATAAAGAGTTACTGGCTAACTATGAGAAAAATATCTTCTCTGTTATGGAAGAAGTCTGGGCAAGCGACTCCGAGCGCATCGACCTTGTTATCTTCCTAAATGGTCTCGCTATTATGAGTTTTGAACTCAAATGCAATATGGCAGGGCAATCCTATGGAGATGCAATCTATCAGTATCGTGCCGAACGTAACCCCAAGACGAGACTGTTCCGCTTTAAGGCGGGGGTTCTCGTCAATTTTGCTATGGACTTGGAAGAAGTCTATATGACCACAAAGCTGTCCGGCAGCGATACGTTCTTTTTGCCGTTTAATACTGGTAACGGTACAGGCGTGAATGCCGGCAAGGGTAACCCGCCACGCAGAGACGAAAACAGCGACTATAGCGTGTCGTATATGTGGAATGATATTCTAAAAAAGGATACCATCATCAACCTTATCACGAAGTTTATCTTTATCGAGACGAAAGAAAAGGAAGATGAACTCACTGGTAAGAAGAAGAAGAGCGAGAATGTTATCTTCCCTCGCTACCATCAGCTTGATGTTATCCGCAAGATTCTCGGTGATGTTTACGAAAACTTAACCTCTCAGAATTATCTGATTCAGCATAGTGCAGGTTCCGGCAAAACCAATTCTATCGCTTGGCTTGCTCATAGGCTGACCTCACTCCACGATGCAGATAACAGAATCATCTTTGATAACATCATTATTGTCACCGACCGTGTTATTGTTGACCGTCAATTACAAGCGGCGGTTATGGGGCTTGAGCATAAAAGCGGACTTATTAAGGTTATGGACGATAAGTGCAACTCCGCCGACCTTGCTAAAGCCCTTGCAAGCAATACTAAAATTATAGCTACGACAATTCAAAAGTTCCCTTACATAGTGGATTCTGTTAAGGGACTGAAAGATAAGCATTTCGCCGTGATTATTGACGAAGCGCATTCCTCAACAGCCGGCAAAGATATGGCGGCGGTTACAAAATCGCTCGGTGCGGGTGAGCAAGAATACGATGACATTCAGGACGAGATTGTTGACGAAATCGCTCGCAACGGCAAACAGGAAAATGTGTCTATATTTGCCTTTACCGCTACTCCTAAGCCGACTACTCTACAACTGTTCGGTAAGCTGAACTACAAAGGACAGCGTGAGGCATTCCATATTTATTCGATGAAACAGGCAATCGAAGAAGGCTTTATTCTCGATGTACTTCAAAACTATACGACGTACAACACGTTCTACCAGATTAACAAAGAAGTCGAGGATGACCCTCGTTGCAAAACAAACGATGCTAAAAGGCAAATCGCCCGCTTTGTCGAGCTACACGAAACGAACATCGGGCAACGCATTGAGGTTATAGTCGAGCATTTTCGCACAAGCGTAATGTCAGAACTCGGCGGTATGGCAAAGTCTATGGTGGTAACCGCCTCCCGTGAAGCAGCTGTAAAATATCGCAAGGCTCTGGAAGATTACATCACCAAGAAAGGCTATACCGACATTCACGCTCTAGTGGCTTTTTCCGGCAAGGTTAAAGTTAAAATCAAAGATGAAAACGGCAATAAAGAAGAAAAAGAGTATTCCGAAGCGGGTATGAATGGGTTTTCGGAAGATAAACTTGCAAAGCAGTTTGATAAAGATGATTACAATGTACTGCTTGTGGCGAATAAGTACCAGACGGGTTTTGACCAACCCAAACTCTGCGCTATGTATGTTCTGAAAACACTGAAAGGTGTGACTGCGGTTCAAACACTCTCAAGGCTTAACCGTATCTGCCCGCCGTTTGAAAAGAAATCTTTTATACTGGACTTTTCCAACAGCTACGAGGATATAAAGGCGGCGTTTGCTCCGTACTTTACGACCACGTTGCTTTCCAATTCTGTAACTCCTACGGCCATCTATGATTTGGAAGCACAGATTGATGCTTATTATGTACTTGACCCCTCCGACATTGATGCTGCCAATGATCTGCTTTACAAAAGCATCATTGATGCCAGGGATAAGAAAAAGCTGACTTTCTATTTCTCGAAAGCAAAGAAACAAATTGAAAACTACGATCTTATGGAGCAAACTCAGATAGTTTCACTTATGCGGAATTTCAATCGGTTTTATGAATTCTTAATTCAAGTGTCCTCTTTCGAAGATGTGGACTTACATAAGAAGTATAACTTCATCACTTACTTGCTGTCGTATATCAATATTAAACACCCCGGCGGCGGTTTTGACCTTGACGGTAAGATTAAAGCGACTAACTTCGTACAGAAAAAAGCGGAGGAACACCAGACCCCTAACCTCGTGGCGCAGCCTATAGTAAAACTGCCTGTGGCAGATAAGTTCGGCTTGACCGAAGCCAAGGAGGAGCGGCTTTCGCAGATTATCGCCGAAATTAACTCACGCACAGGCAAAAACTACGATAACGATGTAGCCGTGAAAGCAATGTTACAGATTAGGGATATTTTGCTGAAATCCTCTAAACTGAAAACAACCGCAAAAAACAACACGATTAAAGACTTCGAGTTTTCTTATTTAGACAGCATTGACGATGCGCTTATTGAGGGGCTTGAGCAAAACAAGGACTTCTTCTCGTTGTTGCTGGATAACGATGAAATCAAGAAACAAATGCTTGGTATATTCACTGATGAAATATATATGAGTCTGCGTGAAGTAGGGGAGTAAATCTTTATAGACGCAGTATTACTTGCAATAGGCATAGTTATAGTCGTTCTGTTAGTGGGCGTGATTATTCGCCAAATCATCGGACGAAGAAGCAGGTCACTTAGCTACTGTGACCTGCTTTTTTTGAAATTACCAGAAAAATTCGCCGATAGACCCGATACGGTGAACCGTATCATAAGTAGGGCGAAATTTTTATAGCGTATGCTTATAGAAATATAAAGTTCCTGAATAACGTTAGGTTTAGAGGAAATATGATTTGTAGCTTCAGAGGCAAAATTGGCCGTCACAGTGATTTGCTGAAGCTAACTCTACAATCTGTTATTGTCTTAATGGATTTGTATCTAAATGTAGCATTCATGTTGAATAAGTTTATAAAGGGGCATGCGCTATGTCTTTAAATAATCAAGAGCTTCACAAGGAATTGATTAAGTACCTCACAACTGCGCCGATTCGCGAAAATGATCCTAGGTTTATGAGCGCATTAGATGATGTAGTCTATGAGTTTTTAACAAAAGAAGAGGCAGACTTAATAGAAATCTTGTATTTTAAATCTAGGAATGCCGCATGGCGAAGTAAAATTCTGAGAGGTCTCATCCAATGCAAGGAATTAGAGTTGAAAGATTTTTCTCAGAAAGCTTATAAAAAAGAACGATACTTAGATATGAAACTACTCACGATCCATGGACTGGCCCAATATGCTACCGAACAAGAGATCGACAAGGTCATCAATCATTTCTTAAAGCTCTTAATAAAAAGAGCAGAGACAACTCCTTATAACTACTATGAATATGAGTTTCTAAGGTCTGCTTTCGGGTTTCCTCTTCTAATTAAAAAATACGGGTATTCCTGTTTTGAAAAGGTATATCAACAAGTCCAGAAACAATATCAGGATATGCCAGAAGCATTTAAGGGGCATTTGATCTTTGATGAAGATGGAAAGCAAGTTTCGTTGAGAACTCCGATGAAAATAAAGCAAATGATAGATCGTTTTTATGAATCACGAAATCTTCGATAAGCTGAGTCCAAGAAGTTGAAAAGCAGCGACGACTATAACAATGATGAGGTTTGTTGAAAGGAGAATAGAGATGACCGTAAAGTTTACTTTGAATTATACGGATGGAGATTTCATCGAAACCATAGAAGTTCCAATTTATAAAGCGTATCGTGAGGGTACTTCTTTTCAGCTGTATCATTTAAATCGCAACCCTGCTCGTATTGAACACAAGGAATTGTTGGTTATCGATGAATCGGGGATTGCCCCAGAGTGTATGTTTAAAAGTGTTACAGAATTTTGTGAAAAAATTATCCCCTATTTATTGAACAGGAAAAATGAGTCATTGTTTTTATTCGGGGAGTATTATGATGCAGAGAAGGATAAGATGATGGACATTGATGATATTGAGATCCCCTGTTTAATAGGCGGGGCAGCCACCTTACAAGAAGAAGAGAAAAAGTAGTCGGATTTGATTCGGTTTCAGAGAAACAAACCGGAAGAATCGCTCCAAAACAGGAGGTTACATATGAGTTCTATTCTAAAAGTTATAGAAAAGCTAAAGTTGAACGTCTTGAATATTGAAGATGTCCCAGAGTCATTAACAAGGATAAACTATTCCGTGAATTTCAGATACTCGAAACATTGAAGGGTATAATACCTGTTCCTAGGGTATTGGACATTTGGTACGGGGATGAAAGTACTACTGGAGCATTGCTTCTTTCAGCAATTCAAGGTATGCCTTGTACAGGAGACATTGATGAGAAACTCTCTTTTCAAATTGGCGTGTATCATGCTATGCTCCACGAGGTTAAAACCGCTGGATATGGTTACCATGTAACTGATGGTTTTAAGTTAGTATGAAAGATGTATTCTTCACTTTGATGGAGTTTTCTCTGCTTTACCGGATCCTGACGGACCATGCATTGTTCACATGGATTTTAGACCAGGTAATATATTGGTGAATGGTAACGAGGTTGCTGGCATTATTGATTTCGAGAGTGCCCGTGGAGGATCGTCGGAAATAGATTTTACAACCAATCTGTAGGGTATGAATAAGATAAAATGAGACGAGTCCTGCGGATGCGGGGCTTTTTGGTGTGAGTGAAGAAGAAGATTGGTCAGCGACTTATCACATATTAGGGAATAAGTGGGCGTGTTATACTTGACATTAACTTTGCTTAACATAGTACCGGAAGAGGTGGAAACATGTAAGTCTTAGCCGCAGAATACAATATTCGAATTATCCCAATAAAATATAACGCAGCTTGCTATACGTTCGATATGGCCGGTTGCCGGGATACGTATAGCATCGCTTGTGTTTACGATAAGGAGATTAACGGCGATGAACTTAACATGGGACTTGAAGAGCCTGTATTCCTCATTCCAGTCGGAGAAATATCAAAAGGATTATAAACATGCAGCAGAGCTTGCAGATGAACTTGGTGCGATGGCAAAGCTTCATTTACACACTCAAGAGAAGGCTAAGATTCTAACGGAAGATTTTCTTAGGCAATATAATGCATTCAGGAGCGTGTATCTGTGCTTATTCAGCTATGCAGAACTGGTATTCAGCATTGACAACGGGAATACAGAAGCAGCAAATCAGATGGATGTATTGGAAGAAATGGCCGCGGGTTCCGAAGAAGCTCTAGCAAGTTTCAGCAAATGGCTGGCAAGCATGAGTGGGGAAGAGCTTGATACTATTATTGGCTCGGGTGAGTATGTGGGTCGGCATGCTTTTTATTTGCGTCAGCTGCAGCAGCAGTCAAGGTATTTGCTCAGTGAAGAAGCCGAGGCAGTCATTGCCCGGATGCAGCTTACCGGCGCCAAAGCGTGGGAGAGGCTGTACATGAAGATACAGTCTACCTTGCGTGTAGAGGTGGAGATGAAAGGGGCAGCGCATCAGCTGTCTTTGACGGAGCTGCGCAATCTGGTGTACGACCATGATTCTCAGGTTAGGCAGGCGGCATATGAAGCGGAAGCCAAGGCTTGCCGCAGTGTTGCCGAACAGAGTGCAGCTTGTCTTAATGCGGTGTGTGGAGAGGCGATAGGAATCTATGAGCTAAGAGGGTACAAATCGCCGCTGCATAAAGTACTGGAGACCTCACGTATGGATCAGGAGACGCTGGAAGCAATGCTGCAAGCGATTAAGGAGAGCCTGCCTGCCTTTCATCAGTATTATCTTCACAAAGCAAAGCTTCTGGGCCACGCAGGACCGCTCCCTTTCCATGATATCTTTGCTCCGGTTGGCGAGGATTCTTCCGTCAAAATTAGCTACCCGGAGGCACAAGAGCTTATTGTTGCCGGGTTTAACTCGTTCAGTACAGAACTGGGTGCGTTCGCCCGCAAGGTGTTCATCTCCAGATGGATCGATGCGGAGTCACGGGCAGGAAAAGGGAACTTTGGCATGTGCATTGATATCGCACCAATCCAAGAGAGCCGGATTATAACCAGCTTCACCGGGAGCTATATGGATGTTGGTATACTGGCGCATGAGATTGGTCATGCCTACCATAGCAGCTGTCTTGCCGGAAAGACTATGGTCAATATAGATTATCCGATTCCGATTGCCGAGACGGCGTCGATCTTTTGTGAGGGTCTGATTAATCAAGAGTTACTGCTGAGTGCATCGGAAGGAGAAGTCTTGCCGATCCTGGAGCGGAGCCTCTCGGATGCCGGTTATTATATCATTGATTTCTATGCCCGTTATCTGTTTGAAAGCCAGCTTTATGAGCATAGGAAATCAGGCTCGCTAACGGTGGAAGAACTGAACAGCCTGATGCAGGATGCCATGTCTGCGGCCTATGGAAGCAGTATTGACCCCGATTCTATTCATTCTTACCAGTGGGTTAGCAAGGCTGGTTATTATATGACAGGCAATGAGTTTCTGAATTTCCCGTATTCGTTCGGGCTGTTGTTCTCTAAAGGGCTATTCGCGCAGTATAAGAAACGTGAAGGCGGATTCGCCGAGCAATTTCAAGCCTTCCTGGCCGCCAGCAGCACCACCATGGTTGCAGATGCCGGGCAGTTAATGGGTATCGATGTGCGTTCACCAGAGTTCTGGAGAGATGCGCTGGCCTTGATTGGGGAAGATATTCAGCGCTTCGTTGGGCGTTCTGAAAAATAATAACAACAGGAAATGACAAGCATTTAGTAAACCTGCACATGCACAATGTCATTAAGATTAACTCAAAGACAGAGCTGGAATAAGAGTGGAATACAATACACTGTTAAAAGCAGTGAAATCTTATATAATTGAATGGTACATTGATAAGCTCTCTAAGTTGGGGAGCTTTTCTTTTTGTCTTTAGATGACAGGGTGAGAGCTTTATAATAGTAATTACAGATGATAATGGGGGGAGACTCATGAATAAACGGCAAGATATCTTAAATGCTTGGATTACGATCGAGCAGTTATCCGAAGGTTCTATTAATAAAAAAGACAAATCGCTAAAGCTCATACATACAATGGAAGAGGATTGGAATCAGTTTTTTTCAGACTTTTTAATGAAGCAAAAAAAACAACAAGATGTATCAGATAAGTTCTTTAAGAAATCGGGCTTAGCATTATATTTCGATATTTTCGATTTTCAAGAAGTTGTTGAACTATTGAGGGAGAAATACAAGATTGCTAAAACCTACGAGGAAGTTAGTAAATCTGACAAATTCACCTTCTCTATCTATTTTGATAACGAATTGAATTTTCTAGCAGACAAATTGTTTTATACAATGAGTGGTTATATCCGCCAACATGGTGAATTACCGAAAGATTTTTTGAAAGTTGAAAACATATTTAGAGAAGATTTGAACAGCAAATTTGAAGAAGGTTTTCATACCACCATCTCTGAGCTTTTTCATAAATATCAAATTTCCGCAGAAAATTTCCGCTATGCATTTGTGAAAAACCTGGATAACGGAGATGTAAATCTACATTCGTTCTTTATTGAAGATCTGAACAAAGCAAAGACAATCACTAATAAAAATTTGGATCGATATTTTAATGGCTTTCCGGGACATAGGCACAATCTGGATGGCAATAAAGAGTCCGTTCATTTTAACCCCCGAATTTTCGAGACAACTATTTTACAACCTAAGTTCTATCCGCTCGGGCGGTTCCCAAGTAATCCCGGTTTCGCGCTTTCCTTTATGCAGCAGGTTGCGGTGAATCTAGCTTTAAATGATAAAAATGATATTCGTAGTGTCAATGGCCCGCCAGGAACAGGGAAAACAACACTGTTAAAAGATATTTTTGCTGATTTAGTCGTACAACAGACAGCGGAAATTGTGCAGCTTTCTGATAAAAGGATTAAAGGGAGTCTGGTTTATTGGAAAGATTTTAAGCTTGGTGTTTTACCACATTCCATTTCAGATAAAAACATTGTTGTTGCAAGTTCAAACAATGGGGCGGTCCAAAATATTGTTAGGGAGTTACCAAAGAAAGAAACGATTGCGGGCGATTTTCAAAAGCTACTAGATGAAGCAGATTATTTTAAAGAGGTTTCCAATTCTAAATTAACCGGTGAAGGTTTTGGACAGAATCGCGAGATTAAAAGTGAGTTTTTACATGAGGAAAATTGGGGTGTGTTCTCGTTAGAGGGCGGCGCGTCAACAAACATGAACAAGTTACTTTTAACTATTGAAGCAATCGAAAAAGATTTAGAGGATCATGATCAAGCGAATACAGGTGAAAGTGTATATCAAGAATTCTCCCGTCTGTATGCTGAATTAAAAATCGAAAGAGATAAAATGCAAGACTATAGCGAGAATATGTATGCTCTTCGAAAATTAAAAACCAAGCATAAAGAGCAAATGTTTGCATTTGAACAAGAAGAAAAAAAGAAACGAACAGATTTAATCTCACAGGAAGAAGAAGCGAGACGTGAACTAGAAAGACTGGGACAAGAAATTGAAAATCTCCAAGAGGATTGGTCAAATGCTTCTGTTGAAATAGAAAACCTAATTGATCTACAAGCTCAAGCTAAAAGGAATTATGACGTAGTTACTTCTCAAAAGCCAAGTTTTTTGTGGCTTCAGAAAATATTTAATAAGGCAAAAGTTGAGCAGTACTTCAAAGATCTGAATAATGTGAACGATCATTTAAATGATCTATCTAAACAAAAAACGAAATGGTTAAATGACCGTAGGCGACTCGAAAATAGGTTAAGGGAAAATGTTGCGAAAAGTGAGTATGTCCAAAAACAAACTCAGGACACAAGAGCTAACTTCGATCGATGGATGGTCAAACAACAAAATGGTTTTAAAAAAGTGGAACAAGAAATTGTATTGTTAGAAAAACTCAAGTATCAAAGTGGCATTAAGGAACCAGATTTTTCACAATCGTATGATGAGCTGCAAAAGTCTAATCCATGGTTTACAGTGAAATTCCGTAAATTACAATCAGAGCTATTTATTCTAGCCTTAAAAGTTAGAAAGCAATTCCTGTATGAAAACAAAAGCAATTTAAAAGCCGCGATAAATATTTGGAATAAGCAGTCTGAATACTTGAGAAAAGAGAATGGACAGCAGCTAATTTCAGAATCATGGAGTTGGTTGAATTTCGCGATCCCCGTTGTCAGCACTACTTTTGCTAGTTTTGGTCGAATGTTTAAAAATCTTAATGAAGATTCAATAGGTAATCTGTTTATAGACGAGGCGGGCCAAGCACTGCCACAAGCTAGTGTTGGTGCCATTTTTAGAAGTAAAAAGGTTATGGTCGTTGGGGATCCATCACAAATAAAACCCGTAATGACGCTAGGTTCAAATGTTTTAACCTTAATTGGAAGACACTATGAAGTCGATGAGAAATTTGTTTCTGCTGATGCTTCTACTCAAACCATTGTGGATGCCACAAGTCAGTATGGTTTCCAAAAAAATGAGGATGAATGGATTGGCATACCCCTTTGGGTACACAGACGCTCGAACTATCCGATGTTTACGATTTCAAATGAAATTTCGTATGAGGGGTTGATGGTACAAGGTAAATCAGCAGATGAGGCACGAGGGAAATCACAATGGTATGATTCAACCGGTAAAGCAAATGACAAATTTGTTAAGGAACAAGCTGACTTATTGAAAAGAATGATTGATAAACGTTTGCAGGAAGATCCGGATTTAGCGGATGAAATCTATGTGATCACCCCATTTAGAAATGTGGCTTATAAGCTTGCCCAGGTTTTAGATGAAATTAAATTCACAAAACGAGAAAACGGGAAGACAACGAATATTGGTACAGTTCATACTTTTCAAGGGAAAGAAGCCAAAGTCGTCTACTTTGTTCTTGGAGCGGACTCTGATAGCAGTGGGGCAGCAAGATGGGCTGTCTCTGATCCCAATATGATGAATGTTGCAGCGACGCGAGCTAAAGAAGAATTTTATGTGATTGGCGATAAGAAATTGTATGCCTCACTCGGTAGTGAAGTGGCAAGTAAAACGATGTCAATTATTGACGACTATAACAATAATGAGGTCGGGAATGATGGTTAGGCGAAGTTCTCCAAGTTGGAGTAGATTCGAAGGGGAGATTTAATAGTATATTAATTATATTTTAATCTGGAGAAATCACTCAATATAAATGTAACTCGTTAAATTTATCCTCTGTTTATAAAAAAGACCCTCACTCAAAACCAACTCCTACCCACTCTCCCGATTTCTATGCTTTAATAAAATGAGCAGTATTAACAAGAAGCGTTGAAAGTGGGATTCTATGAAGCGACTAACGATTGGCCTGTTCGCCCATGTGGATGCAGGTAAGACAACTTTTGCGGAACAGCTGCTGTACCATACGAACAGTATCCGGTCGCGGGGGCGGGTGGATCATCAGGATGCGTTTCTGGACAGCCACGACATCGAGCGGGCAAGGGGCATTACGGTGTTCGCAGATCAGGCGGTAATAGAATATAAGGGAGATAGCTATTACATAATAGACACGCCCGGACACGTCGATTTCTCCCCGGAGATGGAGCGGGCGATTCAGGTCATTGATTATGCCATCCTGATTGTAAGCGCAGTTGAAGGTGTCCAGGGCCATACGGAAACGGTCTGGCAGCTGCTGCGTAAGCATCGGATTCCGACGTTCTTCTTTATCAACAAGACGGATCGGATCGGTGCGGATGCAGGCAGAACCGAGGCGGATATCCGTCAGCAGTTGACGGGGGAAGTATGCTGCATTACACAGAGCTTCGCTGACGGCATAGTTGGCGAGCCGCTGCGGGAGTGCATGGCGGAGCGGGACGAAGCCTTGCTGGAAGCGTTCCTAGAGGGGAGAGAGGATTCCGGCTTCTGGCTGGAGGCCCTGCAGAGGATGATAGCGGCGGGTCTTCTCTTCCCCTGTGCTTACGGCTCTGCGCTTCAGGATACAGGCGTCATTGAATTTCTGAATCAGCTGCATCTGCTGACGACAACCACTTATGACGAGAATGCTTCGTTCCAGGGGCGGGTTTATAAAATTCGGCACGATGCAGGCGGAGCGAGACTCACGTTCATTAAGGCGTTGGGTGGTCGGCTGAAGGTGAGAGAACAGCTTAGTTACGAGAGCGGCGGGGTTCAATATGACGAAAAAGTTACGCGGCTCTTCTTGTTTAACGGCCTTAAATCGCAGCCGGTGGAACAAGTGGAAGCTGGCGATTTGTTTGCGGTTGCCGGCTTGTCCGCCGCCGAGGCCGGACAAGGCCTGGGGTCGATATCAGACAAGTTAGCTTACGATTCGGAGCCGACGTTACAATCGAGGGTAGTATTCGACAATTCGATACATGTACAAAAAGTGCTCGGTGCTTTTCGCACGCTGGAGGCGGAGGAGCCGTCTCTGAACGTCGTTTGGGATGAGAAATTGCAGGAGATTTCTATCCGCGTCATGGGATTGATTCAGCTGGAAGTGCTGGAGCAGCTTGTTAGAGAGCGCTTTGGCTTTGCTATCTCTTTTGGACAACCGGAAATCTTGTATAAGGAAACGATTCAATCGGCTGTGAAAGGGTACGGCCACTTCGAACCGCTCAGGCATTATGCAGAAGTGCATTTGCTGATTGAACCGGGAGCAAGGGGCAACGGCATCATGTTCGATAGCAGATGTCATGCCGATGATCTGAATGTCAGCTATCAGAATTTGATTCGGAATCACCTCTATGAACGGGAGCATCACGGACTGCTGACCGGCATGCCGGTCACCGACGTGAACATTACGCTGCTGAGGGGCCGCGCGCACAAAGAACATACCCATGGCGGCGATTTTCGTGAGGCTGCCTTTCGAGCACTACGGCAGGGTCTGGAGAAGGCGGACAACGTGCTGCTGGAGCCCTTTTACGATTTTAAAATCAAGGTCGCTATCGATGAAATGGGCAGGGTGCTGTCCGATATTCAGCGTGCTTCAGGTACTTTTAATCCGCCGCAGACAACCGGAACGCAAGCGGTGGTCACGGGCAGGGTGCCTGTATCGACTTTCATGAACTACAGTGCCGAATTCGCATCCTTTACGCATGGACGAGGCAGTATCCGCTGCGTGTTCAGCGGCTACGACCGCTGCCATAATACGGAGGAAGTCATAGAGCGGATGGGCTACCGCAAAGAGGCAGACCCACTGTATACATCCTCCTCTATCTTTTGCGCCAAAGGGGCGGGTTACTCGGTGCCATGGGATGAGGCGGAAGCCAAGATGCACCTTGAATTAGAACCCTAATCGCACATATTTCCAGGATTCAGGTGAATAGTAGGAAGATTTAGGACGAACAATCCTTGTAATGGAAACAAGATGTATATTTTATAGGGCTAAGGGGCGATTGTCGTGAAACTGACGCAAGGAATAGAGGCGCTGGCGGCAGAAATTGCCGATGTGGCTAGGACATCCTTTCGCACTCTTTTTGAAAACGGCGAACGTTACTATTACTGCGCGCTATTTACTACTGGAGAGGGACATGCGCCAAGCATTTCCGCCTGGTCATGGGAGGCCTTGGAGAGGGAAGCGGCCAGGCAAGGAGACGAAAGCGACACGCCGGGATCAACGATTGCGGAACTCATCAAATGGTCCTATGCCGATTCACCCTATTGTTGTTTCAGGGATGAGGAGTTCGATGATGTTAAACAATTGTTTATGGAGCGTCCTTCCATTGCGGAGCTTGAAGCTGACGAATGGAATTGTGAATTTGATTCGAGGCTGAAGGCCATGGAGCTGGCGATGAAAATGCTCGATGATGAAGGCGTGTTTGCCTTGAATCAACCGCGAGAGGCTGTATGCGTCCTTGTCGAGGTCATGCCGCCGGATGAGATCAATACCGAAATCGCCCTGCGTTTGAACCGGGCGGAGTCTCCGGCTATGCAAGCATGGCTGGCGGAGGCAGCGGAGTAAGAGTATTCGCGTTTCTTGAGGGAGAGTTGTAAAATGCCTAATGAAAATCAAATGAATATTTTAGTTGAGAGAGCAAATTGTATTCTTTATTATGCCGAATCTGACCTATCGAAAGAGCATAGTGCAGGCTGGATCGGCGGGAATGCACCTAAATTCTTTGATGATCAATCAGACCTCATCCACAAAGGTAACCCAAAATATGTTTTTTACTTGAGCCTCGTCCATCCCTTTAAACCGGAGTGCATGATTTCGATCTTCATCCCTGAAAACTGTGAGGAGTATTTGGAAAACAACATTTATCCTAATTGCTCGATTAAGGTGATGGAGCATCCCATCTCGACTGAAAGCGTCAAAGATATGTTTACTAACCCGAGTCTTATAAAGCATGCAATCTCAGACGGAAAACTAAGCCGTGACGAAAAGTCGATGGATCAACCTTTTTTGATCAAAGTAGGCGGAAACCCGAGACTTATTCAAAATGAAGACTATTATTTTACGAAGCTGAAAGAGGAGTCATTCTCTTTTTTATTTCAGGTAGATGAAGATGGTTATCCCGAAACGTTGCTGCAAGAGGATTACAATTATCCTTTTGGTTTTGGGTCACTATATATTTTCGCCAAAATAGGGACGACTGAGATACAACATCCAGCAGCAGGTTTTTGGCAATTCTCTTGATTTAGCGTGGGAATCTTGGGCGGACTTGAACGGCGGTGAGCCCGCCAAACGATTTTTGGCGTGCGTATGTCCTATTCGCACAAGCAGGCAGCCCGCCCCTGGCGTAAACTGAATTATAATCAGTGAGCGAGGTGAACTTCCATGGCACAATCGAAGGAGATGCGTGCACGGGCTAAGAAATTTCAAGGCCGTCCGGTCTGTGTCACCCTGCACAGCGGAGAGACCTACGTCGGCTACATCACCGACGTTAATCGCGGCGGGTTGATACTTGCCAGTGCTGGGGCTCCTCCACGCGCTTCTTCCGGGAGGCAAAATTCCCAATCTCTCAAACGCAGAGCCAGTTCGCATGCCCCGGGCGTCCGTCTCGGCAACCGGAAAAGCGGCGCACGTAAACCGTCTGGCCGTTCGCGCTCCCGCAAGCCGGACGCCAAGGTGTCGGCATTCCTGCCGATGATGGGCTCGCTGTTAGGCGGCCTTGGCGGCTCCACTGCAGGCGCAGGAGGACTTGGCGGTATGCTCGGCGGCGGCTTGCGGCTGTTCGGCATGATCCAGAAATTTCTCCCGGTCGTGAAGATGGGCTACGGCATGATCAAGTCCATTCGCCCGTTTCTCGGCGCCGTTAAAGGCTTGATGCCCCCGGCCAGTCCGGCTACGCCGGATAACGAATAATCGTATATCTGTGAACTTTAAGCTCCCTTTGAGTGGTCAAAGGGGGCTAGTCCACAAACCATTATCACTACCACTGTCTAATCCAAATCGGTTTTAACTCGGAATAGCCCATTTCCTTTAGTAAATCCCAGGCATGATCCAGAACGTGAGGCTTCCCCTGGACCCAAAGTTCTTGTCGTTTTGCCATCAAGTAAGAGATGATTTCAGCAATATGTTTGGGTTTACCTAGATGGATGACAGTTTCTATTTCATTATTTTGGGCTGAAATGTCATAAAAGGACCAAAAAGTATGAGGCTCTTCTTCAGGAGGATTCGCCTGAAAGATGAGCGTGATTTTGATGTTTTTATTCTCTTTCGGAGATAGGTTTAGGATGAAGCGAGACCCGCCTGAGTACCAATAAACGAAGGCATAACCGTCGACCGTAATATTTCTTAATTGGCTTTTCATTACTTTCTCCCTCACGATATGTTGTTTAAAATGAGCTGCGTTTGATGAGTCTCTAGATACATAACACTTTAAAGAGGTACGTCCCATAGAAAAAATAATAAAATTGCTGGATAAGCAAACAAAGGAAACCTGGCTATGGTCAACAGGAGGGTTCAAATATGTGGTTTGGCAAGAAAGAAACGCAACTGGATCGAATAAAAAACAAACTGAGCCAAGCTATGCGCAAAGACGCGGGTTTCTCAGTGTTTGGATCATCCTCACATCAATATAGGGTTAAAGAGAAGCTTACAGCAAAAGAGCTGGCGGACTGGCAAGCCCACAATCAGGTCACACTTCCTGAGCCTTATGCGCTGTTTTTAACGAACATCGGCAATGGAGGCGCCGGACCCTATTATGGAATATATTCAATTGAAAAGGCAACTTCCTACACCGAGCGCCAAGCGCTCCTTGCAAAATCCGTTCTGTACCCCGGGATGACCAAAGAGGAATGGAACCGTCTAATTGAGCCCCTGACCAAGGACGAGGACATTCCCGATGAGGAATACGACGACACCTGTAATAAGGTGTTGGGCGGCATGTTGTGCATAGGCACCCAAGGCTGCGAATACGACATGTATCTCGTACTTGAGGGGAAATATAGGGGGAGAATTGTGTACACCTCCGATTTTCATCCTGATCATCCTTTTTTCTTTGTCTATGAAGACAGCTTTCTGGACTGGTACGAGCGCTGGCTGGATGAAATTATTCTGGATTATGATATCGGGTGGTTTGGCAGTCGAATGCCGGGTGATGAGAATGCGCTGATCCAGATTTATCAGAGCGCTCCAAACGAAGAAATCCAAGCCAAAGCGCTTGATGGAATGTTCAAGTTTAAGAAAGTCTCTCAGCTAACCCTTGCTTTTTTGAAAAAAATTGCGGAGCAAAGCCCCAAAAATCGGACCACAGCCATTTGGCTCATCTGCCAAACTTCTTTTGACACGGGTAGAAAATATCTTCTGGGGCTGTTGCAATCGGATGAACACGGGGATTTTCTGCAAGCTTTACAGATTCTGCACGCTACCAGTAAAACTGAGGATTTAACGGAGTTTATTCCAGTGATCTTGCAAAGGCTTGACCGGATTCACGACCCGGAAACGTTGCGTTATGCAGGGTATATCTTGGAAGAGTACGGTGCGATTACGCTCCAGAACTTTGCACCTTTCTTGTGTCACGCCGACCCGAAAATGCATACCACTGCCATCTATGCCGCGCGCAGTTGCGAAAACAAGCTGGGAAGCTGGCAGATCATTGAACAGATGTTGATGGGGGGCGGCCCGCAGGTTCTGAATAACTTGATTTTATACTGGGGCATTATTCCACATGAGAAGCTGCTGTCTTACTATAAGGAGGTATGGCCGAAATACAAAAGCAATCCGAATTTCAGAGAAAAATTTATCGGTTGTTTGCGAGAACTGCATTTGCCAGATGATTATTTCGACAAAGACGAATCGTAATGAAGGCGTACATGAATTATCCATAAAATACGAACCAATAAGGTTCAGAGTATCATCCTCCAGATGATGGGCACCTGTGGGCTTACCTTGGATTTAATTATGACGTGGCGGAGCCTGAGTATTCCAAAATCGGATTTACGAGGAAGCCGAAAAAATGCTAAAACGCTACTGACATCCCGTTGTCAGTAGCGTTTTTGTATATTAAGTGTATGCGAATATCGCAGTGCTTTGAGAGGGGGCGACCTTTCTCAAAATCTTATTATAGAGGTGGAATTTATTTATGAAAGATATCAATTGGGAAGTGGATCCGGACCACAGCTCCGTCGAGTTTTCGGTGACGCATTTAATGATTAGTAGAATTAAAGGAGTATTCGAGCATTTCCAAGCGATCTTGAGTTTTGACCCCAACAATTTAAAAACCATGGGTATTCAGGCTTCCATAGATGCAAATAGTATTACAACTCGCCAATCGCAACGAGATGAACACCTGAAGAGTGACGACTTCCTTCATGCAGCCAAGTATCCAACCATTACGTTTCAAAGCACCAGCTGCGTCCTTGCTGGCGAAAGGCAATATGAACTTACGGGCAATCTAACTCTGCATGGAGTAACCAAACCCATCACTTTTCATACCTTTTTTGAAGGACTAAACAAAGACCCTCGCGGCCGGGAACGTGTAGGATTTCATTCAACAGCCAGTATTGACCGCAATGAATTTGGCTTGACATTCAACTCGCCTCTGGAAAAAGGCGGGGTTATCGTCGGAAATGAAGTGAGAATCGAGCTTTATATCGAGGCAATTAGAATAGAATAGCAGTCCTAAAGGCCATCCTTTTAGCGGGGTGGTCTTTAAACTTGCCGTTACAGGTAGGGTGGTGAACCGTATCACAAATAAGGGCGGAAATTTTGAAGCATAATTGTACAGAAACGGACCAAGACTAAGAGCTTACTAATAAGAATGTGGACTAAATGCTAATGCTTCGATAGAATATCATTCTATATTGTTGTGTTTTTTATTAAGGCGGATTGGGGAGGTAATCATGGGAAATACGGATAAGTTTGAAATGATAGCTAATATATATGACACTTCTGAAAGAATTCAAATTGCAAAGGCATCATCTGATGCCATTCGTGAGTATGTAGTTGACGCTAATAGTAAGAATGCTATTGATTTTGGGTGTGGAACAGGTCTTGTCGGAATGAGCTTGTTAAATGATTTTAATTCTATGCTTTTTCTGGATACTTCACAAAACATGATTAATCAAATAAAGCAAAAAATTACTGATCTTCACATTCAGAATGCAGATACATTATGTTTTGACTTTGAAAAGGAAGGTCTAACGGATTTACATGCGGACTATATTTTTATGGCTCAGGTTCTACTCCATATTCATGATGTTGAAATCGTTTTATCAAGGCTATTTGATGTTCTAAATGAAGGAGGACATTTACTAATCGTAGATTTTAATAAAAATGAAAAAGTAGTTTCAGATATAGTTCATAACGGATTTCATCAAGAAGAGCTGACTGACATTATGACTAAAATAGGATATAGAGATATTCAGTCCAAAACTTTTTATAATGCAAGTAAAATATTCATGGGACAAGATGCATCTATGTTTATTCTTGATTCTCGAAAATAAACTTTTAGGCAGAAATCAAGCTCTCCTTATAGTTAGCGGTTCTAAGGTACAACGAAATAAAAGGCCGCCCCTTATGAGACAGCCCATGCTTCTTGTACGGTTTTAAACTTATGATTCAATCTGTGCCTAGTAATGAATTAATTATGTTCAGGTGGCTTTTTATAAACCAACCCAGCGCCAGAATAAGTATTGCCAGAATAAATTCAATCCAAAAAACCGTTTGTAGACCGGAAACCATGCTTTGTGTCTTCTCATGCATCGCAGTGGGATTGAGCGAATGGTGAAGATAACGATTGGCTCCAGACGACATGATGCCGACGAACAATGCGATGCCAATTCCCCCTGCAATCTGTTGGAGCGTATTATATATGGCTGTACCATGAGGAACCAGGTGACGTGGAAGTTGATTCAATCCTGTCGTCTGAGCCGGCATGACGACGAATGACATGCCTAAGAATAACAGGATATGATTGAACAGAACGGAGCCTTGTGTTGTATCACTGTCGATGCCGGTAAACAGCCACAACGATATGGCGAACGATCAGGAATAGCCCGGGCACAATGACGAGTCTCGGCCCGAATTTACCGAGTAATTTCCCCGATACCGGCATCAGCATTCCGTTCAAAATGCTACCCGGCATTAGAAGTAAGCCTGTCGCGAATGCTGTCAACTTCATCACATCCTGCATATAGAACGGCAGCAAAGTTGTTGTGGCGAATAGAACCATCGTCAGAATTACAATCAATACCGCAACCAGAGAAAAAGTGGAATGCCGGAATACGGAAAGATTGATCAACGGCTCTTTGATCTTAAGCTGGCGCCATACAAGCAAGAGCAAGAAAAGGCTACCTATTGCAATCGATCCGTAACCTTCTGGCTCAAGAGAGACACTTGTTTGGCTGAAGCCATAGGTGACGCAGCCGAAACCGACGGTTGACATCACAATGGATACAAGATCGACCCTTGGCTTGGTCAGTTCTGTCACGTTCTTTAAGTACACGAATGCATAAATCATCGAAAACAGTGCGACAGGAATCACCATGTAGAACAGCCATCGCCATTGAAAGGTATCGATAATTAAGCCAGACAAAGCCGGCCCGATGACAGGGGCGACCATGATGACCAGCCCCATGAGACCCATGGCGGCACCCCGACGTTCTGGAGGATAGAGAGCGAGAATCGTATTCATCATCGACGGGATCAATAATCCTGTCCCGCAAGCCTGAACAACCCTGCCCATCAGCAAGATTCCGAATCCCGGGGATACTGCACACAAGCAGGTACCGGCCAAAAATAACGCCATCGCAGACATAAACATCTGGCGAGTCGTGAACCATTGCTGTAGTAATGCGGTCACCGGCACCAGTACGCCGATCACGAGCATATATCCCGTCGATAACCATTGTATGGTCGAAGCAGCAACGCTAAATTCTCTCATCAACGCAGGAAACGCATTGGTAAGTAAATTTTCGTTAAGAAACGCGACAAATGTACCGATGAGTAGAGCGGTTAATATTGCCCCTCTCTTCATTCCTCTTGCATCTTGATCCTGATTGTCCATCTTCTACCTCCCGATTGTTCATTACGTTCCGTCCATTGTTTGTATATCGCTTAACCCGCAACGCCTTGAAGATCATTTTACGTGAAGTGGGATGAATTGGAAAAAGTGAAATTGCCCATCATACTCGGAAATTCATTCATATTTCGAAAGCATAAGGGGGGCTCCACCACGGTGTCGCTCATTCGCGCATTATTTCTTGACAAGATGAGGTTAGGGGATTATGATAACGTGCCGGTCAACTCTATAAGGCAAATAAAATCAAAAAGGCTGACTTTTCGTAGTGCCTTGGCACTGGAATCGTCAGCCTATCGTGCAGATTATCCTACACCATCACTTTCTAACAAAGAATAAAAATTATCACGGTCTTGGTCATCAAATTTGCCAAGTGTCCTTACCCTAACAAATTCATGTCCGCCATACATGTCTATTTCCTCACCGTACCTATTGTAGAGCGCGATCATATTGCCATCCTGATTCAACTCCAAGTACCCATAAATTTTGCTTCAGGAACTTCACCGTAAAAGAGCGTAAATTTGATTTTGATCACTCTGTGCGTGCAGATCCTCCCTTCCTGTCTTTCGTATTGGCTTTGAATATATATAGTATTCTCCATAAAATGTCAAGAGATAAGGTTTCTACGTATCTCTAAATGTTATTCAATTTATAATGACAAGCTCAATATATGGATAGTGTAAATTTCAAGCTTCTAAGTTTTTGGTGGGCAGTTTTTGTTTAGCCGTGCGATCGAAAATTGCCGTACACACAGTAACTACTGTTGTTTTTCCCCATTAGGTTCGCAGACCGCTTTCGCTTTGTGTCATATGACATTATGGCACTGGCGGATTTGACATCAAGAGCCGTAGGATACGATGACTACTTGTAAAGGATGTGGGCTCTTTGATGACAAGAACCGTCGTCAGCTTTATTCAAAATGGCTATTTCCTACTGCTTACTTTCGCTACCGGATTGTTTTACTTTTGCTTTTATCTGGTCGCTCTTACATTAGGCTTGAGTCTTTCGTTTACCGTCGCGGGCGTTCCTCTGATTACTCGCATTTTGCGAACTACAAACACCTTCCTGCAATTTGAACGCACACAGACCAAGATCTATACGGATATTACCACAGAGCTTTACGTTAAACCAATAAACACCGATGCCTCTATCTGGCTTCAAGCAAGGAAGGAGCTGCTAAATCGGCGCAACTGGATCGCTATCGGCTGGCTGATGCTGAAGCTTCCGGTGGGGATTTTAAGCCTCATTAGTGCAGCCTTGCTTTATATAACTCCACTCGCAATGATTGCGACCCCGCTCCTCTTTCCGCTATTTAATTATTATTTTATGGGTGTACCTATAGATACTGTGATAAAATCCGTACTGGTTTCGGCCTCAGGAGTCATATTCACTATGGTGAGCTACAGGCTTGCGAACAGCTTCACGCGCATGCTAGGAGGCTACACCCGTCGTATGATCAAGAGTGTGAACCGGTAGCCGGAATGTCCCGGTCTGGATTTAAAAGTATTGTTGGATAATGATCTGCTCTATAATAGTTACGTAATGTCATACTGATAGTTCTTAGGGGTTGATGGTTTTGTTCGATATGGTAAAGCAGTGGTTCTGGTACGACTGGTTCATGCTTATGATCCGCCTGATTTGCAGTACTTCTCTCCTGCTCACTATCATAGAGCGGCAAGCTCATTTCACGCTGCCGCTTTGGGTTCTTGTGTTTTGGCAGCTTATTGCTTTTTCCGTTCCCTGGCTGTGCTTGCAGCTCAATTATAGATACTACCTGCTTACCGAGATTGTGATCCCGGGCGGGCTCTGCCTGTATTTAGTTTTGTTCTTTCCAGAAGCCTACCTCACATTCCTGGTATATGCATTTTTGATTGCCTCTAATAGCAAACAAAGAACATATCTTTGGTCAGGTCCTTTATCGATATTGCTCCTACCCGCTATAATTAAGCTGCTTGCAGAGCAGATTGATTTTTGGATTATGACCATTCAATTCGGGACGGCTTATGCATTCGGATTTTCCTTCCATTTATTGATGGTCAATCATCGTCAAAGTGAAATTATACGCGAGCAAAATGCGGTGCTGGAGCAGTACTTGTCCCAAATCGAGCGCATCACGCTGGCCGAAGAGCGGAATCGGCTCTCCAAAGAGCTCCATGATACCGTCGGTCATGCGTACACTTCCCTCATTATGGGGTTGGAAACCTTGCGCCCTGAGCTAGAGACGGATACAGGAACGAAACGGCTCGATTCCCTATTGAACCTGGCCCGGGAAAATATGGATGAAGTGAGAGGCTATGTGCATCAAATCGAATCGCCGCATGAAGAACTCCCACTGCTTCAGTCTTTGCGGAAGCTGGCAGAGGAGTTTCAGGAGCATGCTAAGGTGTCGGTTCGTTTCCAGGCCTTCGGGGAGGAATACCCTGTAACGAAGCAAGCGAAGATAGCGCTGTATCGCTGCTTGCAAGAATCATTGACGAATGCCGTGCGTCATGGACACTCGACGGAGATTACGGTTTCAGTGCAATTCGAGCCTCAGCAGACGAGGCTGGAAATTCAAGATAACGGCCGTGGGATGGAACATGGACGGGATGGTTTCGGCTTGAACGCCATGAAAGAGCGAGCGATGAATTTGCAAGGTCATGTTGGCGTCTATACCCAACCGGGCGAAGGCACCCTCGTTACCTGCACCCTGCCACGACAAACGGAGCTTAAGGATGATGTCATCCGTCTGTTGGTCGTCGATGACCAGCCTTTTATCCGTGAAAGTCTACGGATTCTTCTCGAGGAGCAGCAAGATTTGCAAGTCGTAGGGGTGGCAGAAGATGGCGAGCAAGCCATCGAACTGTGCAGACAGGTTCAGCCTCAGCTGGTGCTCATGGATTTGGACATGCCGAACCTGGACGGAATCTCCGCATCCCGTACCATAAAACAAACGTGGCCCCACATCCGCATCTTGATTCTCACCACGTTCGAAGATACTGGACAGGCTCTGGAAGCACTGCGAAGCGGAGCGGACGGATACCTATTGAAGTCGATGAAGCCGGTAGAGCTTGCCGAAACAATACGTACGGTCTATCGCGGAGGCACGCTGATCGATCAGGAGATGTCGCACAAATTGTTTGCTCAGCTGGAAGCCGCCAAGAGCGGAGACGTTCCGTCGACAACCAAAGTGGCTGCGACCTATGATTTAACTTCACGGGAGCTTGAAATTTTACAGTTCGTGTCGAAAGGACTGCGATATAAAACCATTGCTTCCAAATTGTATTTATCCGATGGTACGGTTAGAAACTATGCGTCATCGGTCTATCTGAAGCTGGGGGTTCGCAACCGAGAGGAAGCAGTGCAAAAGGCCCGGGAGGCAGGGCTTATGGAATAACTTTCGGTACGCCTCCTTAGGTGCCTGCTAGTACCGTGCCCTTATCGGTTGGCTTTTGCTTGCCCATAACATCCTCGAATGGGCGAGATGAGCCAAAAAGCGCGAGTCATGGGGAAATCCCCCCTGCACTCGCGCTTTTTTTCGTTAATCCCGAAGTAAGCACTGTCCTTTACGGTAGAAAATTTACTTAATCCTTTTGAATTAGTGACTGATTGGCAACGTATAGTAATTAAATGCTTGATCCAACAAGGCACTGGCTTCTTGACGCTTCAAAAGCTGTTTGGAGCGGAAGTCTATGGAGCCGTCTAAATTGATCTTGGTATTCGGGTCCATGATACCTTGGGAAACAAGAGCTGTGATGGCTTTAACTGCCCAAGCATCCGTTTCGCCACCCAATTTAACCTTAATTCCAGGCTCAACCTGTTTCAGGTTCTGGATCATTACCGCCGCCATTTGTCTAGTGATAGGAGAATTAGGCTGATAATTACGTAGTCCGGCCATCATCTGTTTTGTATTCGGTTCAATCATGAAAGGTTGTTTATACCACCCGTGGGCGCGCAGCAGCACTTCTGAGAATTCTCTCTGAGTCATCGTTCCTTTCGGATCGAAGAGGTGGGCTGATTTTCCGCTCATGACTTTCAAAGCATTAAGGTTGTTTATATATGGAATATATTTACTATCCGCAGGTACATCAGAAAATGGTGAATCAATGTTTATTTTTTGCGCATAAGCAACGAGGTCTGGGAGTTGCATGTAATACAAATATGCAATATGGCCTGCTTGATTTTTATTAAACGTCAATTTATTACCTGATTCATCTTCAAATAATAAAGGGTGGATCATTTTTAGTGTATGTTTGCCTGATGTTCCTGTCTCCATTATTAATTTCCCGTCCGAATACGAAACCTTCGTCCTTAAGGCAGCGATACGCGTGTTTTGGTATAATCCCACGTAGTCTTGGGCCTGCTGCTCACTTATTGTCGCGTAGGTTGACTTTGGAAGTTCTGATTTTCTCGGATAATAATGATTCATAAATTCTTCATACACGTCAAGACTCATCATGGAGTCGTTATTGTAGGACATGTACATTGCTGTATTCTTCTCAGGCAGAATAACAATCAAGGAAGAATGCCCTGTAACATTTCCTCCCTTTAGAATCACATGCTGATTATTCATCTTCTCTTTGAAGTAGCCTTCGAATCCAATTGTTGTGACCGGGAACTCCTTATCAGGGAATAATTGGTATGTGTGCATTTGCTCTATGCTCTTTGGACTCACTACTTCTTTACCTTTGTACTTGCCTTTGTTCAGGTGCATAATAAGGTACTTCGCCATGTCATCTGCTGTTGAGACGATACCGCCTTCAGGTTTTTCCGTTGGTTTAAACCCGTCCAAGGGTATCAGTTCGCCTGTTGGTCCATAGTGAGCAGCCATTCTGCTTAACAATTGGGGGGTAAACCGCACATTCGTCGAATTCATGCCTAACGGTTTGAAAATATTCTTTTCCATATATTTGGAATATGACATACCCGTTACGTTTGCTACAGCATATCCCGCTAGCATGAAACCAAAATTGTCATAAGTGTACGCTTCTCCTGGAGTCCTGACAACAGTTGGCATATTTGATGCAATGAACTTCTTCATCGGAAAATATTTGTCCGCGTATTCTGGATGCATTTCCATGGAAATGTCTGGTTCATCAAATCCACTTGAATATGTAAGTAGATCAAACATCGTCAGTTTTTTTCCTGTTTTATTCGGAACCTTTATTCCTCCTAAATACTCTTGGATATCGCGTTTTAAATCCATTTTCCCCTTATCGACCAACTGCATAGCTGCCAATGCAGTGAATGACTTTGTAACAGAGCCGATTTGGAAAACGGTATTTTTATCAACAGGAATTTTTTTGCCCTTGTCGGCATACCCGTAACCTTTGCTTAGCATCACTTTCCCACCTGCAACGACCACAAAATTAGAACCAACTGTATTATACTTCTTCATCTTGTCCGCAAAAACGCCATCTGCAAAAGCTTCTAGTTCCTTAGCATCTCGCGGTCCCTCCAAGCTAGCCTTCTCAGATGCAACTGGTACGTTAACGGGTGCGGCAACTGATGCGCCGTTGGGTGCCATACACGCGGTAGTTACCGTAGCAGATAATAGTAGAACCGCGAGACTGGTGTGAATCATTTTTTTCATGAATGATTTCTCCTTGAAATGTATTTTTGCCTTATAGCGTCCGGCAAAACCAAGTATGGCAAAGGACTTGTCATACCAACAAGTTACATTTCGCCACCCACCATACCAAGTCACTCCAAAGTGTCATATGACAATTAGGCACTAGGTTTAAAGGGCGATGGTTCATTCAGAAAAAACGGAAATTCACCACAGTTACATATCCTTTTTCACTTCAGTTTCTTCTTAACCGTCTCTCCTTCAATTAACACAGGCTGATAATAGGTGTGGTTACGTAGATCCTTTTTCCCTTGAAGTTTCTTAATAACCCAATCGGCGGCATCACGTCCCATTTGTTCCTGGGGGTGCGTTAATGTCGTTAGTTTGATGTTTGCATTCTTGGAAATATAGGAATTATCTTGACCAATAATGGATAAGTCTTCGGGCACCAATATCCCAAGTTGTCTGCATACATGTACAACTTCTAATCCTACCTCGTCGTTATAGCAGACAATTGCGCTTAACTCGTCTCTTTGTTCGGTCAGAAATTTCCTCAAATTGGTGGACAAATCCTGCTTCGTTTCAGTATAGAATGAGAGCACTTGCTCGGGGTGAAACCGTAATTTGGCTTCTCCAAGCGCTTTGATATAGCCTTTCATTCGATACTTTCCTTGTAAATCGTCCATTTTGGCAATGATACCAATCTGTGTGTGTCCGTTAGCGATCAATTCTTTGGTTGCCAGATAGCTGGATTGTACGTCATCGAGGCAGAAGTAAGGAACTTCCAACTCTTCATAATAGGCATTAATCATGATGAAGGGAACATCCTGTTCCTTGAACGTCAGATAATAAGCGATATTGGGATTATATAGATTGCTCTTCGTAGGCTCAATGATCAAACCATCCACACCAAAGGACAGCATCATCTCCAAGGCTTTCTTTTCCTGGGCGACATCATTATTGGTACTCGCTAATAGTAATGAATAATTATCTTCATTTAATCTGGCTTCAATCCCGCGAATTATCGAGGGGAAGATGTAATCAGAGATGTAGGTCGTGATGACTCCGATGGTTTTATTACTGGAGTTCCCACCAGTCTTTGAGCGGAATTGGTTACTGACATAGGTGCCAGATCCTTTTTCACTTCTTAAGAAACCTTCGTTGGATAGTTCCAAAATAGCCTTCCGAACCGTCTGACGACTAACTTTATACTTATCCTGCAAAGCGAATTCCGTTGGAATTTGTTCTCCTACGCTGTATGCCCCTGAAAGAATATTGCTTTTTATATCCTCAAGGATGACCTGATACTTTGGTTTCACTTTATTCCTTCTTTCCAAGTTGTTCTAATACTAATTAATGCATCTATAATATTTGTATGTACATATTTTAGCATAATTATGAGTTTATTATAATCTATTGTCCTATCTGTATAAATACTAAAGTTAAAACTAGAAAAACACTCGGTTTGTCAAATTATTTGTAAGTATAACTACGGTTTTGTGTTGACAAATGTACGCACAAAAAATATACTAAGGCTGTAAACAAAAGAAAGCGCCTTCTTTCAATTAATGCGATTATAACAGTTGTTCAGAGAGAGGAGTAACGTGAGCATGGATCAAGACATTAAACAAGCGATTACTAAGGGAGAAACCTCACTTGGTATCGAATTTGGATCCACACGTATCAAGGCAGTGCTGATTGATCATCGTTTTGAAACCATCGCATCTGGAAGCTATGAGTGGGAAAACCTCCTGGTAGATGGATATTGGACGTACAACTTAGAGAGTATTATTATGGGCCTGCAAGAGGCTTATCGTGAAATGAAGCAAGAGGTTGAGCAAAAATATGGAGTCACCCTTCGTACGGTTGGTTCTATAGGATTCTCTGCAATGATGCACGGCTATATGGCTTTTGACAGCAAGGGTGAGTTGCTTGTTCCGTTCCGGACTTGGCGGAATGCGACAACCGGGGTTGCAGCAAAAGCTTTAACTGATAAATTTCAATTCAACATTCCTGAGCGATGGAGTATTGCTCACTTGTATCAAGCGATATTGAACGAAGAGCAACATGTCCCTCATATTGATTTTATGACGACGTTGGCTGGATATATCCACTGGCTGCTGACTGGCGATAAGGCAATTGGTATCGGAGACGCGTCGGGGATTTTCCCAATTGATGAGACTACACATGATTATAACGAGTCGATGGTTAAGCAGTTTGATGAACTCATTGCAGCCAAAGGCTACGATTGGAAGTTACAAGATATTATTCCTAAAGTTCATATCTCAGGCGAGCAGGCAGGTGTACTAACCGCAGCGGGAGCGAAAATCTTAGATAAATCCGGAGATTTACAACCTGGTATTTCGCTTTGTCCTCCAGAAGGTGATGCGGGAACAGGGATGGTCGCTACGAATAGTGTGAGAAAACGTACTGGCAACGTGTCTGTGGGAACCTCGGTTTTTGCCATGATTGTATTAGAGAAAGACCTTTCAGCGGTATATCCGGAAATTGATCTGGTGACCACACCGAATGGTAATCCGGTCGGCATGGTTCATGCCAACAACTGTTCAAGTGATCTCAATGCTTGGCTGGGCTTGTTCCGTGAATTCTATGAGGCCATGGGGCACAAGGCGGATCCGAATCAATTGTTCAGTGTGTTGCTGAATAAGGCTTTGGAAGCGGATCCAGATGGCGGTGGTTTACTCAGCTATGGCTATTTGTCAGGGGAGAATATCACCGGAATAGAGAAAGGCAGACCGTTGTTTGTCCGCTCTCCTGAGAGCCGTTTCAATTTGGCCAATTTCATGCGGACTCATCTGTTCACTGCATTTGCTGCTTTGAAAATCGGAATGGATATTTTGACGAAGAAAGAATACGTCGCAATTGACAGCATTCTGGCTCACGGTGGTTTATTTAAAACCCCTATCGTCGGACAAAAAATTGTTGCGGCTGCTATGAATGTCCCGGTATCCGTGATGTCAACAGCTGGAGAAGGCGGAGCGTGGGGTATGGCTATTCTGGCTTCTTACATGATGAACAAGGATCAACAAGAAAGTCTGGAAGACTTCCTCGACCAAAAAGTATTTAGAGATGTTGAGGGACAAGAAATTCATCCTGACGGTTCCGATGTTAAGGGGTTCGAAACATTCTTAGAACGCTACACACAAGGCCTGGCGATTGAGCAGGCTGCTGTAGATAATCTAGTGGAAAACTGGAGGAATTGACGTGTTAGAGCAGCTGAAAGAAGAAGTATTTCAAGCCAATCTCGATTTGCCTAAACATGGACTCGTGAAATACACCTGGGGTAACGTAAGCGCTGTTGATCGTGAACGTGGCTTATTCGTTATCAAACCGAGTGGTGTTAGTTATGACACGATGAAACCTAGTGATATGGTGGTTGTTGATTTTGACGGCAATGTTGTTGAAGGAGAGATGAGACCTTCATCGGATACACCGACTCATGCCGTACTTTACAAGCACTACGCAGAGATCGGCGGTATTGTGCATACGCATTCGACTTGGGCGACGATTTGGGCTCAAGCAGGCCTGGATGTACCTGTAATGGGGACTACTCATGCAGACACCTTCTATGGTTCTGTTCCCTGTGCTCGTTTCCTGACACAAGAGGAGATCGACCGTGGTTACGAAGCGGAAACCGGCCGTGTCATCATCGAAACTTTTGAGCAGCGCGGGCTGGATATTTTAGCAGTGCCAGGTGTCCTGCTTAAGGGTCACGCTCCCTTTACTTGGGGGAAAGATGCGAAATCCGCAGTTATGAATAGCGTCGTGTTGGAAGAAGTTTCGAAAATGAATTTATTCGCACGGGAATTGAATCATTTTGCCGAAGAATTGCCGCAGCGGATTCTAGATAAACACTATTTGCGCAAACATGGGAAAGACGCCTACTACGGGCAAAAGTAAGACCAACTAAACTAAAAACGAAGAAAAGAGGATGAATGTTATGTCAACAGTAGGTACAAAACAGTTCTGGTTTGTCGTAGGTTCACAACATCTGTATGGAGAAGAAGCATTAGCAGAAGTCAAAGCACACGCACAAGAAATGACCGATGCCCTAAATAAGAGCGGCGTTCTGCCTTATCCGCTTGTATTGCAAGATCTGGCGGTTAGTGCAGACAAAATCACCAGCCTTATGAAAGAAGTCAACTATCGTGATGAGGTTGCTGGTGTCATCACTTGGATGCATACTTTCTCACCTGCAAAAATGTGGATTCGCGGTACTAAATTGCTGCAAAAGCCGCTACTTCATTTGGCCACACAGTACAATGAAAGCATTCCTTGGGCTACAATTGACATGGACTTCATGAACCTCAATCAGGCAGCTCATGGTGACCGTGAATATGGGTTTATCAACGCCCGCTTGAAGAAACAGAATAAAGTGGTTGTAGGTTACTGGGAACGTGCAGAAGTGCAAAAACAAATCGCAGAGTGGATGGATGTAGCGGTTGCTTATAACGAAAGCTTCAATATCAAAGTCGCCCGCTTTGGCGACAATATGCGTAATGTTGGCGTTACGGAAGGTGATAAGGTCGAAGCCCAAATTCAATTTGGATGGACTGTTGACTACTTCGGAATTGGCGACCTCGTTCAGTACGTCAATGCTGTGAAAGAAGAAGAGATTGATGCTTTGTTTGCGGAATACTCTGAACTTTATGAATTCGATTATGGTACTTATAGCAAGGAAGCTTGGGAAGCCAGTGTAAGAGTGCAAGCAAGCTATGAAATTGCTATTAAACGATTCCTGGATCATGGCGGCTATACTGCCTTCACTACGAACTTCGAAGACCTCTATGGTATGAAACAGCTCCCTGGTCTTGCCGTTCAACGTTTGATGGCACAAGGATACGGATTTGCTGGTGAAGGAGACTGGAAGACTGCAGCGCTCGATCGCCTGCTTAAAGTCATGAGCCATAACCAATCCACTGGCTTTATGGAAGACTACACCTATGAATTAGCGGCTGGTCAGGAATCGATCCTTCAATCCCATATGCTTGAAGTTGACCCAACATTGGCGAGCAACAAGCCTAAAGTCATCGTTTCTCCGTTAGGTATCGGCGATCGTGAAGATCCAGCCCGTCTGGTATTTGACGGCAAGGCAGGAGACGGTGTGGTTGTTTCTATGGCTGACTTTGGCACTCATTATAAACTGCTGATCAATGAGGTTACGGCATTTGAACCGACAGTTCCTGCTCCAAATCTTCCGGTAGCCCGTGTACTGTGGAACGTGAAGCCTAACTTCCAGGATGGAGTTAAGGCATGGATTGAGAACGGTGGCGGTCACCATACTGTGGTTTCCTTGAATCTAACCACAGACCAAATTGTGACTTATGCAAAACTGGTTAACCTGGAATACGTAATTATTAAATAACTAGAAGATAGCCATCTATAAAAGCATTGGGTCAGTCCTTAGGATCCAATGCTTTTTATTGGTTTTCTAAGGATGTCGAGATAAAGGAAAGGTTCCTAAGCTATCTGGCGATATAACGAGATAATTGGATTCTCCTTAAGGTAATCATTTAATTCATAAGGATGTGATACTATGGCGAATGTACCAGCTACGAAAACGAAATTGGTTATCGTCGAAGGCATACCTGGCTCTGGCAAATCCACATTATCTAGATACATACATGACATGTTAAATACACATCAAATAGAATCGGAACTATTTTTAGAAGGAAATTTACGGCATCCCGCTGATTATGAATCGGTTGCATGTATGCCGAACGAAGAACTTGATCGGCTCCGATCAATCTATTCCGAGGTGTTTCATTACATTGATCCGTTCGTATCTTTGAATGGCAACGACTCTTTAATCGCATATGCGCTTGCGCAGCAATCAGCCCAAAATAAAATTCCTTCTAGTTTGTATGAGGAAATCCAGCGTTATGAAATCTACGATGGAGTACCCGTGGAAAAGTACTGCGAATTGATGATCCAACGTTGGAAGTCTTTTGTTAAAGATCAGCGAGAAAAGGAAAAGCTAATCATACTCGAATGCTGTTTTTTACAGAACCCAGGGTGTGCATTACTCGCCCGGCATGATGCTGGAAATGATCGATTTGTTCGGCATGTATTACAGATTGCGGAGCAAATTCAGGAGTTAAATCCAATTTTGTTCTATTTGAAGCAACCTGATGTGCGTGAGACGATTGAGCGAGTAAAAACGATGAGATCTCAAGAATGGTTAGATTTCACGATTTGGTACCATACAGAGCAAGATTATGGAAAGAAGAAGGGGCTTCATGGGTACGAGGGATATATTCAGTTCCTTGAATATCGACGAGAGCTAGAATTACAAATTATTGAGCAACTTCCTTTTCAATCGTTTGTTATGGATAACTCCGATTATGATTGGGTGAATCAACAACAGACTGTTTCGAATATCATGATGAAGTATTTATAAACCATGAAGCTCATTCGAGGAAACGTTAGTGCAATTAGAAAGGGCCTGTCCCGTAAAGATTGGCCCAAAAACTTGCCGTTACAGGCAGCCCTGTGACTCTCATGTTTTAAAAGTTCAGTAGAGAGAAGGTTATAAGCTATGAGTGATTATGGTCCAGATCTATTTAAAGGTACCGCTTGGTACTACTCTAGGTATCGACCTCCTTATCCTTCGTCGCTTATTCGGTTTTTAGTTAACAAGTTTTCTCTGAATGGGGAAGGTCGCTTGCTTGACTTAGGATGTGGAACGGGTCAGCTAGCTCTAAGATTTAGTGATTGGTTTGAAGAAATAGTAGGTGTAGATACTGAATCAGAAATGCTAGATGAAGCAAACCGTTTGTCCAGTGATAAAAGGTTGGACAATGTTAAATGGGTACAAGGAAGGGCGGAAGAGCGCGTATGTGACTGGGGTGTCTTTCGCCTCGTTATAATTGCGAAAGCATTTCATTGGATGGATAGAGAGTCCATTCTTGACATTCTGTATAACAGTTCTGATACTAATGGTGGCGTAGCTATTATTGATAATACTGGGAAGCAGGAACCCTTACTTTGGCAACTCAAGGTCAACGAAGTAGTGAGACGTTGGCTAGGAGACGCAAGAAGAGCTGGTAATAGCACTTACACTCCCCCAAAGGAGAGGTATGAGGATATTGTAAGAAAATCTGGATTCAAAAATGTCCAAAGACATATTTTACCGAGTTATTCATATACATGGACTGTTGATTCGATCATTGGAAATCTGTACTCTACATCATTTGCTTCAAGACGCCTTTTTGGTGATAATTTAGTACGATTTGAAAATGATTTAACATCTGTTCTACTAGATATGGACTCCACGGGTGTGTTTACCGAAGAATTGTCAGTGTCTGTTATTACTGCTAGTAAGTGAAGCCCCAATAATACAGCGTGTTGAGATCCATTCTTATTATTTTGCAAAGAAAATTCTCACTTTTTAGCAGAAATGATTTATAATTATCAGATAATAGACAATATAATTTTTAAAAGATTATATTTTAGTTATAATAGAGACAGAAAAGATATGTTCCTGAGTGGAGCCTTGCTTCTTGTATCACCTAAGCAGGAGGGCCTGCTCTTTTTTGCAAATATAAGAGATAAGGAAGGTTTTTATGAATAGCATTCAGAAAAATACAGACGTTATCTTAATTGGTGCCGGAGTCATGAGCGCGACTCTGGGATCATTGCTAAAAGAGTTAGCACCAGAATGGGAAATTAAAGTGTTTGAGAAACTCGCAAACGCAGGAGAAGAAAGCTCTAACGAATGGAATAATGCAGGTACAGGCCATGCTGCACTGTGCGAACTGAACTATACATCCGAAAAAGCTGATGGGTCTATAGATATTCGTAAAGCTGTAGACATTAATGAGCAGTTTCAGCTTTCAAGACAGTTTTGGTCTTTTCTTGTAAACAGCCATTTGATTCGTAATCCTCAGGACTTTATCAAGCCAATACCTCATATGAGTTTGGTAACAGGAGAGAAAAATGTATCTTTTTTGAAAAAAAGGTTTAAAGCGCTTTCAACTATTTCTCTATTTCAAGGCATGGAATTTTCCGACGACCCTGAAAAGCTGAAGGAATGGATTCCGCTAATTATGGAAGGCCGTACATTGAATGAACCAATCGCGGCAACCAAAATCGACTCTGGAACAGATGTCAACTTTGGTGCTTTAACACGCATGTTGTTTGAGCATTTAAAAAGTAAAAACGTTGAGATCAATTACAAGCATAGTGTAAAGGATATTAAACGTGCGAGCGACGGCTCGTGGAAAGTCAAAGTCCATAATCTGGATAACGGTAAAATCGAATACCATACTGCCAAATTTGTCTTTATCGGTGGTGGGGGTGGAAGTCTACCTTTGCTACAAAGAACCGGTATTCCTGAGTCCAAATATATCGGGGGATTCCCGGTAAGTGGACTATTTATGGTATGTAACAATCCTAAGGTTGTCGCCCAGCATCATGCGAAAGTATACGGTAAAGCTAAGGTTGGTGCTCCTCCCATGTCTGTTCCGCATCTGGATACAAGATATATCGGTAACCAAAAAGCACTGCTATTTGGACCGTTTGCCGGCTTCTCACCGAAGTTCTTGAAAACGGGCTCAAATTTGGATTTGATCGGATCTGTAAAACCCAATAATCTCATCACGATGTTGGCGGCAGGCGCAAAAGAGATGGCATTGACCAAATACCTGATTCAGCAAGTGATGTTATCGAATGAAAAGCGTCTGGAAGAATTACGCGAGTTTATTCCGAACGCCAAAATCGAGGACTGGGGGATCGTGGTAGCGGGTCAACGTGTGCAGGTGATCAAAGATACGGAGGGCGGTAAAGGAACACTTCAATTTGGTACAGAAGTGGTTAGTGCCGCTGATGGTTCGATAGCTGCACTGCTCGGCGCTTCTCCGGGTGCTTCTACTGCTGTTCACGTTATGCTGGAAGTATTGGAAAAATGCTTCCCACAACATATGGAAGAGTGGGAACCAAAAATAAAAGAAATGATTCCTTCTTATGGGGTGTCACTAGCGGAAAACCCAGAGCTTTACCAAGAAATTTATGACTCCACAACGGAGGTGCTCGGTCTGGGCGAAAGGGAACCGCTTCATCGTTAATTTTTACATGGCTAGTAACTCGATCATCCAAATATTTTTAATAAAAAGCACAGTAATCTTACGATATATTTTAGAGTCCAATAAGCAACAACACCAAGCGGTGGGAAGAAAATCCCCACCGCTAAAAATGTTTGTTTAACAAAACAAAGTTTTGCAATCCTTCTGCATTTTCGATGTCACATGGATGAACAGCTTCCATGGTAAAGCTTTATGTATGAATAGATAGGGGCGCACTCACAAGAGGAGGTGCCCCTATCTATTTATGTTATATTTGTGCGGTTGGACGGATCACGATTTCGTTCACATCAATGTCAGCCGGTTGTTCAATTGCGAATCCAATTGCGCGGGCTACCGCGTCTGGTGTCATGGCTAGTTTATCCCGGATGACGGCGAGTTGATCTCTTATAGCCGGGTCTGTTAAACTTTCGGTGAAATTTGTCTGCACAATACCTGGCGAAATGATGGTTACGCGCAGTTTATCACCAGCCTCCTGGCGCAACCCCTCTGAGATGGCGCGTACGGCGAACTTCGTACCAGAGTAGACCGACTGGTTCGGAACGGTCTTGTGTCCTGCTGTAGAAGCAGTGTTCACGAAATGTCCGAAACCCTGTTTGCGAAAGACAGGCAACGCTGCAGCAATGCCATACAAAACGCCTTTAATGTTGACGTCAATCATGTGCTCCCAATCTTCCACGCGCAGATCATCGAGAGGGGATATAGGCATAACGCCAGCGTTGCTGACGAGAACATCCAGCTTCCCGTATCGTTCGCAAGCCAAAGTAACGAGGTTGCACAGATCCTCGCGCCGTCTAACGTCAGTGCGTGCATAGACAGCTTCGCCACCCCTATTCGTAATACGTGTCGCCAGTGCTTCAAGGCGGTCCACCCCGCGCGCCCCAAGCACGACTTTTGCTCCACGCTCGGCAAGCAACAGTGCTGTTGCTTCTCCAATTCCGCTGCTTGCACCTGTAATCACGACGACTTTGTTCTCTATTCTTCCTTCCAAACTCATAGCCCCATCCTTCTTTCTTTGATCTATTTGCCTTAGGCCCTTTGTTGGCCTTGCAAGTAAATTTTAAGTAGAATTCAGTTGAGACAGGTAGACCGATCAAGTCCAATTCTTGCCTAATCCTATTCGGCGTGCATATAATTAGCACATCAATATTAGCGTTCAACGGAAAGGAAGGTGAAGCATGAATGGTTTCGTCTCCTCCCCCCTCTGATATTTCTACGAATCTACAAGAACTGATTCGTCTGATTGATCAACGCGCGTCTTCGGACGGTACGTTTGTTTCGTCTGTGCCAGGACTTTATTTCAGACGTGCAAGCCATGTGTCCGAGCTGAATCATACGGTCCATATGCCCTCCCTGTACGTGGTTGCGCAAGGCTCAAAGACAGCAATGCTGGCTGGAGAAAACTATGTGTACGATCCAACAACCTACATGGTCACATCAGTTCAACTTCCCGTAACTGGTAAAATAACTCAAGCCTCGTCGGAGCTTCCTTATCTCAGTCTTCAATTATCCATTAGTCCAGACGCCATCCTGGACATTATCAAGAAGAGTCCTCCTCCATGTAACGTTAAGACTGGACGCGGCATACTGGTGAGCCAATTTGACCCTCTGCTGCTTGATGCGCTGCTTCGGCTTGTCAGACTTTCGGATACGCCTGCGGATATTCAGTTTCTTGCGCCGCTTATCACGCACGAGATCCTTTATCGTGTATTACAAGGTGAGCAGGGAGCTTTAATCAGGCAATTTGCCGTAGTTGGCAGCTATGCACATAGCATCTCCAAAGCGATCCATCTGATTACCCGCGATTACTCTAAGCCTCTTGTGATCGAGGAATTGGCGAAGGAAGTAAACATGAGCCCTTCTTCCTTACACAAGCACTTTAAAAAGGTAACGGCTATAAGTCCTCTGCAGTATCAGAAGGCCATTCGACTGCAGGCTGCACGCCGCTTACTGCTCTCGGAGGGATTGGAGGCCGCCACTGTAGGCTTTCGCGTTGGCTATGAGAGTCCTTCGCAGTTCAGCCGAGAATATGGACGCATGTTTGGACGGCCACCGATGAGTGATGTTAAACATTTGCGTAATTCTCTTAGTGTCTCAGTTGATTGAGAAGTTTATCGGGTGATCCGTGGAGGTTAATATGAAAACTTTCATTTACATGGTGAGACATGGCGAATCACCAAAGACGGAAGGAAATGAAAGAACAAGAGGTTTGACTGATAAAGGTAAGTCAGATGCTTTTCAAATAACTGAGTTATTGAGAGGAGAGGGGATCGAGGTTTTCGTTTCAAGTCCATATCAACGGGCAATCCTAACCATTCAAGAATTAGCTCAATGCTCAGGACAAGAAGTTTTAATACTCGAGGATCTTAAAGAAAGAATTTTTTTGAATGAAGACAACCGAATGCCTGATGATGAATTATTCCCTTTGTTAGATAAGTCATTTTCTGATCCCAACTTTGCTTTAACGGGAGGAGAGTCTAATGCAGTTTGTCAGAATCGAAGTATAACAGTCTTAAAGGAATTGCTAAAAATCTACCGAGGACGGAAAGTCGCATTAGGCACTCATGGAGCTGTAATGACTTTAATGATGGGGTATTATGACAAGCAGTACGATTTGGATTTTTTACTACACACATCCAAGCCAGACGTATACAGAATGGAATTCAATGATCAAGAATTAGTTGAGGTGAAAAGATTGTGGAACATGCCGTAATAGTTTGTGAGGAAAAGGTATAAGGACTATTCTCCAAAAAGAGACCACCCCTAAAAAAGGATGGTCTCTCTTCAAAGCTTTTCTTTTATAGCTATTGCGGTGAACCGTTAAGCAAATCCTCGGCTATTTTTACCAGGTCTTCCTTGGTCAGTGGACTGTCCTGGTTATCAGATATGTTGAAGTGTAACCGTCTTTTTTCATCAAGCCAGCCCAGTCGGTTTTTTCCGGCCTCCAAGGGATTGCTTGTTTTGCTTGCCCTGATGTAATAGGCCTTGGTTCCTTTAATTGTCAGTTGCTCAGCCGAATCCTGTTCATTTTGCATGATGGTTGTCTTTGTGACTTCAGGAGTGTATTTGGTGACGGTAATGTTTACATAGTCGTTTCCTCTCGCATACCGGGCAAAGGAGGTGTCTGACTTGTCCCAGCTCAGCTTTTGAATAAACAGATGTTCACCCTCCGGTGCAGCTTTGGCCTGTTGCATCAGTTTATCGGTTAAAGCTCGATATTCCTTTTTATCCATCATCCTAGGATATGCAGCGCTTGGATAGACGTATCCGAATTCAAACTGATAGCCATCTGGTAGATGAGTGGGGTTGCTGAATAATGGAGCCTCAGTTCGCTTGATTTCATCTTGTAAGCTGTTGAAACTTGAAAGTTCAGCTGGCTTGTACGCAAACAGGGCCGGATTAGATAGGTTGTTCTGATTCATAGAATCGTCCTTGACGTAATAGGCAGCATACTCTCCGGGCTGCAAGCGATCTTTCACTTTTTCGTTCCACTGTGCGTAGGTGGAGGTATACGTTTTCGAGGCGTCCGTTTCGGCAGGTGTTTTGGCGGTATTTAATACAACGTCGCCCTTACTGTTGCGGAATTCAAGATATTGCGAAGCGGCGTATCCGGTCACAGAAGCCCCTAACACAAAAAGTAAGATCATAATGGGAGCGGTAATGCGCGGTTGAAGACGCATTTTTACAATGAACCCCTTTTTGGGCGTCACCTTTTGGTAGACCTGTTCCATCACTTTGTCAGAAACGTCAAAAGCTTGGATTTTTAGGACACTTTCTGGTTCTGTCAGCTTGTCCATGTTTTTTAAGTCTTTGTCTTTTGGATCGGTGTATTTCAGATTTTGTTCCTGATTTCTGCCTTGTAATTCACGCATTTCGGGTCCTCCTTTATGGGTTCCATCATTTTTTTGAGCTTTGTTTTTGTTCTGCCGTATTTTTTCTTGATAGCTTCCTCGCTCTTGTTCATAATTTCCCCGATTTCTCCAAACGTTTTTTCTTCAAAAATGCGCAGCACCAATAGGTTTCGTTCTTCTGCATTCAGTTGGTCTAATGCCCGGCTCAGCGGTTCACTGAAAAGCTGACGTTCCAAAACCTGCGCAGCACTGTCTGAAGTCATATTAGTTGAGGTGAACAGGGTAATCTTAAATTTGCGCTGTAGATTCTTCCTGCGAATCAAGTTCAGGCAGTGATGATAGGCCATTTTATACAGCCAGGAGGAGAAGCCCATTGTCAGTTTGTACATGTTAATTTTTTCAAAAGCTTTGACCAAAATATCCTGTACGGCTTCTTCTGCCTCATGCTCACTTCCTAATAGCCGCCAGCAATACACAAATATCTGACGCTGATACTCCTTCACAATGTAGGCGTAATCCTGGATTTCGCCAGCCTGAACTCGTTTGATTTTGTATTCGATTTCCTCATTCAAAAATTTAGGCACCTCCTCTGATCAAAAAGAAAATTATATCTGTATAACAAATGAAGATGACCGAAAGGGACACCTTTTCTAAATTTTTTTAGTATTAAATCTACTCTCTAAGAGAGTACGATAAAGCAGAACAATTATCACCAACGGTGTTGATTTCATAGGGCTTGGATTTTTATTGTGGAAATAAATAGAATGATGAAGTATACCTATCAAAAATTTGAAAAGAGATTGTAAAAATATAAAAAGGAGATAAGAAATGAGGGTTTATGATAATAGGGGAGTCCAGATGGTGGTTGCACTTTTATATCCTGTTATAGCATTTGTTATATTAAGTAATAGTCATAGGATAGGTTCATGGACTATCCCGGCCATTATTGCAATTTTGTTTTGTCTGTTATGGAAAAATACTCTTTATGTAATCATCTCTAATGCCTTGATGTGGATTGTATCAGTACCTATGTGGTGGCTGCTAGTTGAACGTGTGAAAACAGACCAGGGCGCTGAAATTTTCATTTCGTCATTACCATTCATTATATTGTTATACATATTTGCTGTATTGCTACCCGAAATTTCAATTGTTCTATTTAGACATTACATTTTTAATAAGTTTAGACGTCGTAATAGTAAGTAATCTCTGAAACGATTCAGGAGTGCTTTTCCAAAACAACCTATGGATTAGGTAAAGTGGAAGGAATGAGAGATAAAATAAAATTAAGTTAAGTTAAGTCATTGATAAGGTGAAGATGACTATTGGTTTTATCCAAGAGAGCACACAATTTTCTTGCAAATTCAAAATGGAAAGATGAATTAAACGATCAAGAGGTAAACTCGGCAATCCCGCCCGTTAGCTAACGAAAACTATCGGCTGTACGGGCGGGGTTGCCTCACCTTCTTTTATGCAGCATACATCTACTTATTATTCCCTTTGCGTACCTTTAACAGCTTACCCTTTACGGTTGTATTCTTCATAATCTCAAGCACCAATGGACCCTTGCCATTCAGAATCTCGACATCTGTCACATTATCTAGAATCGTAATGATCCCGATATCATCTGCGTTGACTCCGTCAAGCTTAGCGATGGTCCCCACGAAGTCGACAGCTCTAAGTTTTTTCTTCTTACCGCCGTTAAAGTTCAGCTTCATAATCTGTTGGTTTAATTGCTCGCGCTTATCTTTTTTGAGTGCGGTTTTTACATGCAGTTTTTGCTCAAAATCTTCTCTACGGAGGTCAACAGCCTCTTCTGAGGGAGCCTTTACCTGCGGAATCGCGAATCCAATATATGCTTCGATATCAGCTAATCTTCGGCCATCCTTAGGAGTGATGAGGGAAATGGCCTTCCCCGTTTTGCCAGCACGTCCCGTACGTCCTGTGCGGTGAACATAGCTTTCCTTCTCAAGGGGAATATCGTAGTTAATGACATGGGTGATATTCGTGATATCAATTCCTCGTGCGGCAACATCTGTTGCAATCAAGTAACGAAATTGACCCCTTCTGAATGCATTCATTACCTCAAATCGCTCGTCTTGCTCCATGCCACCATGAATGCGATCACATGGATATTCAAGATCAGCCAATGCCCTGAATAATGTATCTACATTCTCCTGCGTACGACAGAAAATAATGCAGCTGTCAGGATTCTCAACAATGAGCAGATCTTGCAGTAGTGCCAGCTTGTCTGACTCCTTCACCTGAATAAGAGAGTGATCAATTGTAGCGGTCGTTATACCAGTCGCTTTAATCTCAATTCTAACAGGATCTTTCATATATTTACGTGACAGTGTGGCTACGTCCTCAGGGAAGGTAGCGGAGAATAACATGGTAACCCGATCACTAGGCAGCGCTTGAATAATCGACTGAACTTGCTCGATAAAGCCCATATTCAGCATCTCATCAGCTTCATCAATCACGAGATAGGCAATCCGATCTAACGGTAACGTCCCTCGTTCAATATGATCCAGTACACGTCCTGGCGTACCTACAGCCACATGCGTCCTTTGTTTTAACTCAGCCTTTTGGATATGAAAAGGATGTTTCCCATAAAGGGGTGTTGCTTTGATCCGCTTAAAGCGTCCAATATTCGTGATGTCTTCGGTGACCTGTAACGCGAGTTCACGGGTTGGCGTCAGGATTAAAGCTTGGGGCTTATTCTCATTCCAATCTACTAGCTCACAGATTGGAATGCCGTAGGCCGCTGTTTTGCCGCTACCTGTTTGCGATTTGGCGACAAGATCCTTCTTTTCAAGCGCCACTGGAATGACTTCCGTCTGAATCTCTGTTGGCGTCTCATAGCCCAAGCTATTCAGCGCTCTTACAATTTCTTCACTTAATGCGTAATCTGTAAAATGCTTCTGACTCATTTTCAACCTCTTCTGTGCTGTATTTAAGTACCATTACATATATCATGTCATCGTGTACCGAACTTATACTCATCTAGTATACTCTATATCCAGACAGCAAAGGGAGGCCATGAAGGCACGGGTATCAGCATGTTTCCATATCCGCATGCGTGAAAACATGTGTTACGAACAAAGGGCACCCAATCGGGTGCCCTTTGAACTGCCGTTAGCGCGGAAAATCGTATCAAAAGTATTGTTACGATGAAAAGTGAACCCAATCTCTCCCTTGGACAGCATCCATCTTTTTAAAGAAAATTTGAGCGCGTTTATTCTCGGTAGAAGTTATCCAGGCCATATGAGCATAGCCTTGATTTCGTGAGTATTTTTGACATTCTAAAAAAAGCTGTGTTTCTACTTCTGTATCTCTAAATGGTTCCAATACAAATAGATCGTTCATAACAGTGACTTTGTCTGCTTTCATCGTGCTAAAGGTAAAGAATAATGTAGCAAAGCCGATTAATTCTCCATTTTGTTCCGCCACAAATTGTATACCGCTTTGCTGCTCAAAAAGGGTGTGTATCAAATTATGGATTTTTTCGATAGGTGGCCTAGGGTTTTGATAAAAACCAACGATGTATTCATACATTAACTCGGTTAAACTGTTTAAATCATCAGGCTTAGCGTTCCTTATTAAAAATGACATTAGATGCACTCCCTTTTTTATTAGTTTTGAATTATTATACATAATAAAGAATATATATTCAAAACTGAATTCATTCCGAATTACTTAAGAAGTGTAAGTGTCACCTCTATCGTGTTATCAATAAATGATCGTTCTGGACGAGACTTTATCATTACGGTCAGTCCAATTAACGATACGACTAGCGCCTGTGATACAGCCTTCGCATTGAGCCCGATCTCAAGCTCACCTGATTGTATACCTCTTTCAATGGTTTCTTGAAATATAACCGCTAGGTACATTTGATGCTCCCTTGTAAGAATTTCAAACTTCTCATCATGGGGCGCAAGTTCAACCATTGTATTAATGCAAAAGCATCCTTTTCTAGGATTTTCCGCATATTCCTCATCGACCACACTTTCAAAGAAAGTCCGAAATGCTTCTTTTACAGATGGATTGCTTTGAAGTTTGGTTCGGATCAGAGAAGCACGGGACATCATGTATTTGCGCAGCGCAGCTTCGAACAATTCTTTTTTGCCTCCAAAAGTGGAATATATACTGGGTCGTTGAATTTCCATTCTGGAAGTTAAATCACTCAATGAGGTAGCTTCATATCCCTTCTCCCAAAATATTTGCATAGCTGCATCTAATACTTTATCTTCGTCAAATTCGCGGATTCGTCCCATAATCAATACCTCTCATTGTTCGTAATTTTATTCTTAATTCCATGACTCTGATCATAATTGTTAGGGGTCTTTATTTGCGTACCAGTTAGTATGTTATTATCTTATAATTAGCCCGTTATATTGTCAAATGCAGATTGGTTTATCGCACCAAGGAGATATCAGTATGAGGATAAATCAAAGATTTTTACTATATTTATTGACAGTACTCTTTTTAATGAGTTATATTTACTGGGAAAAATATTTTACCGATCGGTATGATATTTTACCGATATTTAATTAACATACAAAGAAAGCTATTAGAATAGGAGAGATGGACGATGGAGATAGGTATTACTTCGTTTGTAGAAACAAAGCCCGACGTTCAGACAGGTGAAGTGATAAGTCACGCACAGCGATTGCGCGAAGTTGTCGAGGAAATTATCCTTGCTGATCAAGTGGGGCTTGATGTGTTTGGTGTAGGTGAGCATCATCGGAAGGATTATTCTGCATCTTCACCAGCAGTTGTGCTGTCAGCGGCTGCAGCGCAGACGAAACGGATTCGGCTGACCAGTGCAGTGACAGTGCTTTCTTCAGCTGATCCCGTTCGCGTTTTTCAGGATTTTGCTACGCTGGATGGTATTTCGAATGGACGTGCGGAGATTATGGCGGGTCGAGGTTCCTTTATTGAATCTTTTCCACTGTTCGGCTATGACTTGGAAGACTATGATGAGCTGTTTGAACAACATTTGGAATTGCTCCTTAAAATACGGGAGTCCGAAAAAGTAACCTGGAAAGGCGGACATCGGCCAGCAATTAACAATTTGGGTGTGTATCCACGGCCGGTTCAGAATCCTTTACCCATATGGGTTGGCAGCGGGGGCAGGCAGGATTCTGCTATCCGGGCAGGTCTGTTAGGACTGCCCTTGATACTGGCGATCATTGGCGGGAATCCGGTAAATTTTGCACCACTTGTCCAGCTTTATAAGAAGGCAGCAGCGCACGCCGGTCATGATGAATCAAAGCTTAGGGTTGGGTCGCACTCGATAGGATTTGTCGGAGAGAATAATGAGCAAGCTGCAGATACATATTTCCCTTCTACGATGGCAGGTATGAATAGATTGGGCAGGGAGCGGGGCTGGGCACATTATGATCGTTCTAGCTACGATGCCGCGCGCAGCTTTGAAGGTGCGCTGTATGTCGGCGATCCAGAGACTGTTGCCCAGAAGATCATTCACCTTCGCAAACATGTAGGTGTTACTCGCTTTATGCTGTATGTTCCGTTAAGCACGATGCCGCATGCCGAAGTGATGAGAGCCATTGAGCTGCTAGGAACAGAGGTAGCACCCCGAGTTCGGAAGGAAATAGCCAAGTGGGAAGCGGAGACGGAGAAAAGATTGTAAAAACCAAACATAGGAGTGACTTGCATGGATTTTGAAAATCGTTTATTACCAGAATTAAGGTCAGTAATCGCACAATTTCCTGGTTTTCAACTGGAAGAGAATTTAGAGCTGAGCAGAAGCTATTTGTCTAGTCCTCCTATTGAGCAGTCGGAGCACGTACGCACGACAAGCCGGATGATTCCGAGTGTAGCAGGCGAGATATTAGTCAAAATCTACGAACCTGCTCAGCGAACTGACGTTAGGCTACCGGCCATGCTGTGGATTCACGGGGGAGGCTATGTGATGGGGCATCCTGATATGGACGATGCTTTGTGCGAACGCTTCGTGCAGGCGGCCAAATGCGTCGTCGTATCGGTCGATTACCGACTTGCTCCTGAGCATCCCTACCCGGCTGCCATCGATGACTGTTATGCCGCTTTGACGTGGATGACCGACGAAGCGGAGCTGCTGGGCATTGACTTAGATCGGGTCGCCATTGCAGGAGCAAGTGGGGGCGGCGGGCTGACCGCAGCACTTGCTTTAATGGCTCGTGACAAAGGTGGGCCAGCCCTCATTTTCCAAATGCCGCTGTATCCGATGATCGATGACCGCAGTATTACGGCGTCAAGTCATGAAATTACGGCCGATAACGCACCATGGAACCGGAAGAACAACTTGGCGGCCTGGAACATGTACTTAGGCAATCGTACCGAAGATAGCGAGGTGTCCCCATATGCGGTGCCGTCGAGAGCAGAAAGCTTGGCTGGGCTGCCGCCGGCTTATACGTGCGTAGGCCAGCTCGATCTATTCCGAGATGAGACGATCGAATATGTGGGACGCCTTGCCCAAGCGGGGGTGGACGTCGAATTCCATCTGTATCCCGGCACATTCCACAATTTTGAGGGAATAGTTCCACAAGCAGAAGTAAGCCAACGTGCTAGCCAAAGTTATGTAGACGCAATTGCAAGAGCCCTTAATCCTTAAACTATTAAATAGGCAGTCTCCAAAGTGATATGTTCCCAAAAGAGTAGGCAGGTTAAAACTTGCTACTGTAAGGGGAGCATATCACTTTTTGCATCAACCTTTTTTTGTCATTTCGGAGTTGTTTGGGATAAAGGAGCACCAGGTTTTCAGTCGCCCCGCAATGATGTAAAGTTTTTCGGATAAAATCTTTACTTTTACATGTAGCAGATAATAACCTTACATTCTTATAATTGGAAATGTAAGCGATTTATTTAAGAGTAGGAATATTAAAAAACTATACGTATGAGGAGGAGATTGTATGTCGAAATTTAAAGTGGGCAAGTTGGTAAGCGGCTTGGCGTTGGCGGGTGTGTTGTTATCATCAGTTCTGATAAACCCGGCTAGTGCCAGTATGGCGAACGGTGGCAAATTCCTGGGGAATGTCATTGCGGGCAGTGTCCCTCCTAGTTACGGGACATACTGGAATCAAGTGACGCCGGAAAACTCGACTAAGTGGGAATCGGTTGAAGGCAACCGTAACAACATGAACTGGTCACAGGCCGATACCGCCTACAATTATGCCCGTAGCAATGGCTTCCCGTTCAAGTTCCATACGTTGGTATGGGGTGCCCAGGAGCCAGGTTGGGTTAGGGGGCTGTCGGCTGCTGATCAGAAAGCGGAAGTGACTCAGTGGATTAAAGCAGCAGGTCAACGCTATCCGAATGCGGAGTTTGTAGATGTGGTGAATGAGCCGCTGCATCAGAAGCCGTCCTATCGCAATGCCATTGGTGGTGACGGGTCGACCGGATGGGATTGGGTCATATGGTCGTTCCAACAGGCCAGACAAGCCTTCCCCAATGCTAAGCTGCTGATCAATGAATATGGAATTATCAATGATCCTTCGTTAACCGACCAATATGTCAATATTATTAATCAGCTCAAGAGCAGAGGCCTGATTGACGGAATTGGTATCCAATGCCACCAGTTTAGCATGGACACTGTTTCAGTTAATACGATGAACACTGTACTGAACAAGCTGGCGGCAACAGGATTGCCAATCTATGTGTCGGAGCTGGATATAACTGGCGACGACAACACCCAGCTTGCCAGATACAAGGAGAAATTTCCGGTATTATGGAAGCATTCTGCGGTGAAGGGAGTTACGCTCTGGGGGTATATCCAGGGACAAACTTGGAAGCCGAACACACATCTGCTGAACTCTAACGGCACGGAACGTCCCGCGCTCCAATGGCTGAGACAATATCTGCAAAGATAAGCTATGGGTGGCACTTAAACCCCAACAGATGCAAACTTTTGCCAAATGTCTGGGCTGGGTAGATGTTTATTTGAAGAAGTCTTGGCTGAAATGTTATACGCCCAAGGCTTCTTTTTATTTAGCTTAAACGAGGAGTGCCCTAATGAAGGGAAGGAACCACTTCATTAGGGCACTGGAGATTTACTACCACTATCGATCACTGCCAGTTTGTATGAAAGGACCCTGCTGCATCACTTCGTTCATAAGTATGGGCACCAAAATAATCCCTTTGTGCTTGCAAAAGGTTAGCATTTGAAATGCCTGTCCGGTAACTATCGAAATAAGTAAGTGAAGCACTTAAACATGGAAACGAAATACCAGAATTAATACCCTCACAGACTACTTTTCGCAATCCCAATTGATACTCTTTAACCTTTTCAGCAAAATACGGGGCGATTAAGAGATTAGCCAAATTCGGCTGTTCTTGATATGTTTCGCTTATTACATTTAAGAATTTGGCACGAATGATGCAACCACCACGGAAAATAAGGGCAATATCCTGTAAAGGTAAATTCCATCCGTAAAGCTCAGAAGTCATTTTATATTGTATAAATCCTTGCGCGTAGGCACAAATTTTACCCATATAAAAAGCTTGTCTAATGTACTCAATCCACACATTTTTATCTAAACTTCGCTGATCAATCTCTGGGCCTGTCAGGATATTTTCTGCATAAACTCGTTCTTCTTTTAAAGAGGAGATGTAACGGGCAAACAATGACTCTGTAATAATGGATGATGGGATTCCATGATCAATTGCTTGAATACTTGTCCATTTACCTGTGCCCTTTTGCCCTGTTTTATCCAGAATCACATCGATCAGAGGTAAGCCTGTTATTTCATCTTTTTTTCGTAAAATCTCTGCGGTAATTTCGATTAAATAACTTTTCAGTTCCCCTTGATTCCATGTTTCAAAGATGTCGGCAATTTCATTAACAGATAAACATAGCCTCTTTCTTAAAAATGTATAGACTTCTGCGATTAATTGCATATCTGCGTACTCAATTCCGTTATGTACCATTTTTACAAAGTGACCGGATCCTTTTGGACCCATATAAACACAGCAAGGGTCTCCGTCTACTTGGGCTGCTATTTTTGTTAGAATAGGAGATGCTTTTTCATATACGTCTTTATCTCCACCAGGCATGATCGAAGGTCCATGTAAAGCCCCAACTTCGCCGCCGGAAATACCGATTCCTAAATAACCGATTCCTTTTGACTTCAATTCATCATATCTACGTTCCGTATCTTTGTAATGGGAGTTACCACCGTCCATGATCACATCGCCTGCTTCAAGGAAGGGTACTAATGTACCTATTACCGAATCAACCGGTTTGCCCGCTGTTACCATAAGGAAAATTTTCCTTGGAGTTTTTAAGGAGCAGACAAAATCTTGAATTTCGTAGTAGGGATGGATGGAGTGACCTTCACTTTTTTTGACAAGATCGTCCGTTAAATCCCTCGTATAATTATAGACAGCGACTTGCTCGCCTTTACCAGCCATGTTTAAGGCGATATTACGGCCCATTACCCCTAAACCAATGACACCCATTGTGTTGGACATTTTTTCTGCTCCTTTTGTTTGAAATGAATAGGCCGTAGATCCTCACTTATAAACTTAGAAGATTCTAAGAAAAATAAGTGGGGGATCTACCGCCCGGGAATCGTGGTTTATACGAATAAACTTAGTACTAAAATAAATCCTAATCCGGCTACCGAAATGATGGTCTCAAGCAATGTCCATGTTGCAAATGTTTCTTTCATGCTTAAACCAAAATACTCTTTAAACATCCAGAAACCAGCATCGTTAACATGTGAAGCTATTAAACTACCCGCTCCCGTGGCGAGCACAACTAAAGCAAGATTAACGTCGGATTGTCCTAACATCGGTATAACTAAACCAGCGGTTGTTAAAGCTGCAACAGTTGCAGAACCTAAGGAAATACGTAAGATTGCAGCGATGATCCAGGCAAGTAAAATGGGTGATAATGTAGTTCCATTGAATAATTCAGCTACATAGTCGCCTACGCCGCCATTAATCAGTACTTGTTTGAAGGCTCCGCCGCCCCCAATGATTAAGAGCATCATCCCAATATGAGTAATAGCCGTTGTACAAGATGCCATTACATTTTTGATTGGGATTTTTCTTGCTATTCCCATGGTGTAGACAGCTACCAGTAAGGAAATTAACATGGAAGTTGATGCATCACCAATAAAACGGATCGCTGCTAGTAAACTATTATCTTCAAATCCCATTGTTTTTTGAAGCAAAGTTATAATCGTAGCAATAGACATTAAAATGACAGGAAGCATTGCAGTAAATACACTGATTCCAAATCCAGGAGTTTCCTCGGACTTAAATACTTTTTGTTCACCTAAAGAGGCAATATTACCAGTTTTCGTAAATGATGCAGGTACGAGTTTTTTGGCAAGCTTCGTAAATACAGGTCCAGCTAAGATAACGGTTGGAATGGCAATAATGAAACCGTAAAGTAAAACCTCACCAAGGTTCGCGCCATATTCACGGGCAATAACTGTCGGCCCTGGGTGTGGAGGTAAGAAACCGTGTGTTACGGATAAAGCTGCAATCATCGGAATACCGAGATGTAAGATAGAAACCTTTAATTGTTTTGAAATGGCAAATACGATTGGAATTAACAATACTAATCCTACCTCAAAAAATAGCGCCACACCGATAATGAATGAAGCAGCTACGACCGCCCATTGAATATTTTTTTCACCAAATTTGTCTACGAGGGTCATGGCAATTCGTTGAGCACCACCAGAATCAGCGATCAACTTACCTAACATCGCTCCAAGTCCAAAGATTAACGCTAAGTGACCAAGGGTTCCGCCTAATCCGGCTTCGATGGTTTTAACAATTTCTTCTAAAGGCATTCCAAGTGCTAAAGCGACGCCGAACGATACAATGATTAATGAAATAAAGGTGTTCAATTTGAAGCCCATGATTAAAACGAGTAATGCTAAAATTCCAATCGCTACGATAACTAATGGCATTGTAATTACCCCCTGCTTTTTATCTTTTTAGTGTTTAATTAAGCTTCTTTGATAATTGGAAATCCGTGTATAATCGTCTTCTAATACTCTGGATAGGTTAATGAAAATCGGCAGCAATTTCCTGTATTCCTTGGTTGCTTCTTCTTTTGGTGTATGTTTGTTGGTACTGCCAACCATTTCAGAGACGACTTCAAAGGACTGGATTTTTCCGGTGGCATACAAGCCTAAAATACAAGCTCCTAGACAAGAACTTTCGTAGCTTTCTGGAACGACGACTTCAGATGCGAATATATCGGACATCATTTGCCGCCAAACATCTGACCTCGCGAAGCCTCCAGTAGCTTGAATTCGGGTCACGGGACCGTCCATGCATTCAGTTAATGCCAAAAATACGGTGTACAAATTGTAAATGACTCCTTCTAGGGCTGCGCGAATCATATGTTCTTTCTTGTGTGACATCGTCAAACCGAAGAATGAGCCACGTACATCTGGATTCCATAATGGCGCACGTTCACCAGCCAGGTATGGATGGAATAACAATCCGTCAGATCCTGGTCTTACACGTTCAGCAATCTTGGTTAGTACATCATATGGATCAATTCCTAGTCTTTTCGCTGTTTCTACTTCTGATGAGGCAAGTTCGTCACGGATCCAGCGAAGGACCATCCCGCCATTGTTCACCGGCCCCCCAATAACCCAGTGCTTTTCTGTTAAGGCATAACAAAATATTCTTCCCTTTTCGTCTGTTTGAGGCTTGTCTATAATGGTTCGAATGGCACCGCTTGTCCCAATTGTGACGGCAACCTCGCCTTTTCGTATCGCATTTACACCTAGATTAGAAAGGACTCCATCGCTAGCTCCAATAACAAACGATGTTTGTGGATCGATCCCCATCTTTTTTGCTAAATCTGAATCACAGTTGGTAAATATCTGGGTTGTTGGCACGAGCTCAGATAATTGAGAAGGGGTTATACCCGCAATTTTTAATGCTTCTTCATCCCAATCTAATTTTTCTAGATTCATCATGCCCATGGCAGAAGCTAGGGAATAATCCACTACATATTGATCAAAGAACTTTTTGAAAATATATTCTTTAATTCCGATATACTTTTTAACCTTGACAGCGGTTTCAGAAAGATCATTCACAATCCAAGCTATTTTTGTTAAGGGTGACATGGGGTGAATGGGTGTTCCTGTTCGTTTATAGACTTCATGGCCATTCAGCTCATCTTTTATTTTATGTGCCCATGCTTCACTTCGATTATCTGCCCAAGTGATACAAGACGTAAGTGGGAGGTCATGTTCATCCATCGCAATGACACTATGCATGGCACTGCTAAATGAAACAAACGATAGCTTTTTTTGTGAGTGATGTTTCATGATATTCGAAATGGCCTGTAGGACAGCCTGAAATATCTCTTCTGGATTTTGTTCAGCTGTCGCTATGTCCGGTGTATAAAGCGGGTATCCAATATTCTCTTGTTGGATGACTTCGCCCTTTTCGCTAAATAGAACGGCTTTCGTACTTGTGGTCCCGATATCTACACCCAACATATAGTTAGTCATTTGGTTGCACGACTCCTTTAGATAGCATTTGTTGTGACATCCATAGGTCTTCTACTTTACCTTGAACATCATCAAAGTTTTCATGTAAAGACTTGATCATGAGGTCTCTATCTTTTGCTTTGATTGCTTCAATATAAAGTTCGTGATTGTTTATAATCCGTGTAAAATCTTCATACTTTTCTTTGAAACGCATACGCATCGACAAAAGAATGAGACTTTCCATAACAGGCTTTAGATTATTCCAAATCATCAGAATATGAGAATGATTGACTGCACGAATAATCGTTTCATGGAATAAGACATCTTGATATGAAAACTCATCAGCATCACCATATTTAATGGCGACTTTCATCATTTCGAGTATTTTACTAAGTTCCTTCGCCAAATCATCAGTGTCCATCTTTACAAGACGTTCAAATACGAAGGATTCTATGAGCAGACGGACATCATAAATTTCTTCTATTTCTTTTTCTGATAAACCAATAACAACGGCTCCCATTCTTTCTAATCGAATGATATTTTCGGATGCCAGTATTTTTAACGCTTCACGAATGGGTGAGCGACTTACAGTGAAATCAGCAGCTAGTTTATTTTCAGATAATATGGTACCGCTTTCAATCCCGCCAGAAATAATGCGCATTCTAAGCTCGGAAGTTACGCGATCACCAGCTGAGGCTTTTAAAAGCCATTTGGAGGGATATAGGAATTCTGATTCGACCATCATTTCACCTTCTCAATTAATCAAGTATACTTGTATACAGGTATTATAATCTTAAATTTTAAATTTGCAAGCGTATTCATTAAATTTGTTTTGTAAGCCTGTTCGGACTTTTTTGTGCAAATGCACAATCAATTTCGTCTGTTCTTCAATATTTTTCACATACAGCAATCGATATAATGAAAGCGTAATCAAAAATTGCCCGGGGGGTTAGACAGATGGAAGGATTGACGATCAGTTGGATAGGGGCTCTGGCAGGGCTGGCTATTGCAATTATTCTGATATTAAGAAAGCTGAATCCGGTTTATGCTTTATTTTTGGGAGCTATTGTAGGCGCTTTATTGGGCGGAGCCAATCTGGAGCAGACGATCAGCGTGTTAATAAGCGGTACGCAAAGTGTGATGGGGACGGTCATTCGTGTGCTTGCCGCAGGTGTATTGGCAGGCGTAATGATGGAATCCGGGGCGGCGGAGACGATTGCGCAGGCTATTGTAAAGAAATTTGGCGGTAGTAAAGCGATACTCGCACTAGCCTTAGCGACGATGATTATTACGGCGGTAGGTGTATTTATTCCCGTTGCCGTGCTGATTGTGGCACCTATTGCATTGTCGGTCGGTAACAAAATGGGGATTTCCAAGCTGGCGCTCCTGTTGGCTTTGTCTGGAGGCGGAAAAGCGGGGAACATCATCTCTCCCAATCCTAATACGATTGCGGCGGCGCGCGGATTTAATCTGGATTTAAGCCACGTGATGTTGGCGGGCGTGGTTCCTGCGATATGCGGTTTAATCATGACTGTATTGGTGGCATCTATGTTGAAAACCAAAGGTGTGAAGGTGTCCGACCAGGATATTATGGACAGTGATGTCGATACATCGAAATATCCAGCGTTGGGACGGGCGATTGTAGCCCCGCTGGTAGCTGTTATTTTGCTGATGATTAACCCGATTGGTTCCATCTCCGGCATTGAAGCACTTTCGAGTTTCAAGGTGGATGCGATGTACATTTTGCCGATCGCCGGGATTGTGGGTATGCTGGCCATGGGACAAGGGCGCAATATCCTGAAGTATTCGGCCTCCGGTTTAAATAAAATGACAGCGACTGTGCTGATTTTGATCGGTGCAGGCGGGATTGCCGGTCTGATCTCTGCCTCCAACTTGTCTGCACAGGTGGTTGGCCTGATTGAAGCTTCGGGAGTTTCCGGTACATTTTTGGCACCGCTTGCAGGTATTCTGATGGCAGCCGCCACGGCGTCCACCTCGACGGGAGTTATTTTGGCGACAGGCTCGTTTGGGGAAGCCATTCTGAACATGGGAACGGCCCCGCTCGCCGCAGCTGTGATGGTGCATACAGGAGCTACAGTCATTGATTCCTTGCCGCAGGGCAACTATTTTCACGTCACGGCAGACAGCATGAAAATGAGCATTAAACAACGGATGGGATTGATTCCTTACGAAGCTATTGTGGGTGGGACGATGGCAATTGTAGCGACACTCATGTATGGATTTTTACTTTAATATTTACAATGGGGTGAGAAGATGAGAGAGAAAACATTTGTGCTGGCACCAGATTCTTTTAAAGAAAGCATGACGGCTAAAGAAGTGTGTATCGCGATGGAGAAAGGACTGCGCAAGGTCTATCCAGCAGCGAATTACGTCCACGTACCGATGGCGGACGGCGGTGAAGGAACGGTGCAGTCACTGGTGGATGCGACAGGCGGACAGGTTCGTTATATTGAGGTGACAGGACCACTTGGAGAACCTGTAACTGCTGCATACGGCTTGCTGGGAGACGGCACCACGGCGGCAATCGAGATGGCATCCGCCAGTGGAATCCATCTGGTTAACAAGGATAACAAGAACCCGTTAAAGACAACCACCTACGGTACAGGGGAGTTAATCCGTGAATGTCTGAACCAGGGAATTCGAAGAATTATCATCGGCATTGGCGGAAGCGCGACGAATGATGGCGGTACAGGCATGGCGGAAGCACTGGGCGCCAGATTTCTGGATGCAACAGGCAATACTCTTCCGCGCGGTGGCGGTAGTCTGGGCGAGCTGGCCAGTGTCGATATTTCATCACTGGATGGCCGGTTGCAGCAGGTACAACTGATTGTAGCCTGTGATGTGACAAATCCGCTGTGCGGAGAGCATGGGGCCTCTCAAGTATTCGGGCCACAAAAAGGGGCAACCCCGGAGATGGTGCAGCAATTGGATGCCAATCTTGCCCATTACGCCGATGTGGTGAAGCAGCAACTAGGCAAGGATGTGCGCGATCTCCCAGGCGCAGGCGCAGCAGGTGGATTGGGTGCGGGCTTATTGATTTTCACTCAAGCGGCGCTGCAAAAAGGCATTGAAATTGTGATTGAATACACCGGTTTAAAACAAAAGCTTGCCACGGCCGATATCGTTTTGACGGGGGAAGGCGGTATTGATTTTCAGACTAAATTCGGTAAAACTCCTTATGGAGTAGCTCAGGCGGCCAAACAGTCTGGCAAAAAGGTTATTGCGGTTGCAGGTTATATCGGGGAAGGGATCGACACGTTGTACAAGGAAGGAATAGATGCGGTGTTCGGCATCGTACCGGGAGCCTCGGAGCTCGGTAATCTGCTGGCCGAAGGGCCGCAAAACGTAGAGCGTACGTGCGAGAATATCGCAAGAGTACTTCAATTCAGCGAGAAGTGAACCGAATAATACGAGCGCTCGCCTGTAATCCCGAGCTTAGCTAAAGCCGGATTGACTGAGAAATTGGGAGTGCGGCGAGCGGATACATGATATTTCTGGCGTATGGTCAGGGGCGTGAAACAGCTGTTCATTGATACAGTGCCAATAAGCCGTGCGTAAGCTCAAAAAGCTGAAGGAGATTCCGGGGATCTTTACCAGTTAAGGTATGGATGCGCTTCAGGCGGTATTGCAGCGTATTTCGGTGAATGTTTAATTCATCTGCCGTAAAGGAGACACTGCCGTTATGGTTAATAAAGCTTCGCAGCGTATCCAGCAAATCCACGGTATCCTCCAGCTTGCTCACCAGATAGATCGTGTTCGTCAGGTTCGTTTGACTCAATTTGACCAGAAATTCGACTTCCGCAAAAGAAATTTTTTGCACAGGCGGGCGCAAAGCCAGTAAAACATTCATAGCTGACTTGGCTTGCATATAAACATCCGCAATGTTGTGCTCTTGTCTGCTGACCGTAATCAGCACATCGGGATGGCTGCGCACAAGTGGCTCTAGCAGTTTGTCTGTCGGTTCCTGATTTTGTATTAGGACGAGATAACAATCTTCCTCCATACGAAAGGATGGATGCTGCATGAATATATTGGACAACTCGGCTAAATGAGCTGGATCAGCAGGCAGATACTTTACATATACAGCCGAAGTTTTTAGAAGCAAATCAATGTGATATTGAGCTGCTTCTTTTTTTATTTTTTGCGTATAGGCTCCCTGATGATTCAATAACATTTCCAGCACAGATTTTTTGCGATTGGCTTCATAGGCCAGATGCTCCAATGAGATGCGCTGTTCGATCAGGAGAGATACTGTAGTTTTAACAATATTGCAAAAAGGACGCACTTCATCAGGATTGCCTGAAATACCAATCACGCCAACTAACTCATGATGAATGACAATCGGTTCGTTGGTTCCCTTTTTCTCATAGTGGCCGTCCTGCCACACTTCAATCATTTTCCCGGTTTCGAGCGCCTGAACAGCTCCTTGGTGAATGGTTCCGATTCGTTCACTCTCGCCGCTGCCAATGATGATGCCTCGTTCATTCATAATATTGATATTGTATGGAATATCCTTCATCATTTTGTCTACGATGTCTTGGGCTTGTTTTTCGGAGAGCTGAAACAAATCCGGATTCCCCCTTTATCTATCGTGATATAGTGTACCTTAATGTATTACCTTTATGAAAGGGTTTCCAATTTATTGTGCATCTGAACAATATGATAAGGCAGGTCGCCGAGCATGTCAGTCCATTTTATCATAGATGTGAAGAATCGTTGTACGCAAAAAAACAGGGCTCTAAGGAGCACCTGCTTTTTGTGTCTATCCTTTTTATTGCCAGCCACGCTGACTAATGACGAACCTCGCGGAAGCTATAGATAATGTCGTGCAGTTCTTTCTTTAAACGGCCGTCTTTAGACGCTGGGGCATATCCTAGCACCTGGTAGTAATCCTTTTCGGTCTCTATAATCGCTACGTGGGTGATATATTTATCCACATCTTTTTTACCTTTAATCGCGAACTCAAGGGCAGGATATCCATGAATGGTTGTATTAGAGACAGGTCCTACACTGGACAGGTTCCACTCTTTGGTTAAGTTATTTTCAGCTTTCTTACCATACTGTTGGAGAGTTATATTGCCCAATTGCTTTTTCGAGTGGGATAGTACCACAACGGACTTTTGAATGTACGGATTAAATATCGCAATCTCTGCTTTTCCTTCACGGTCCGGATCTGTTGACCAGTCCAGTGGGGCTGTGATTTGAAATCGTCCATCTTTACTCACATAGCTTTGCTCTTTCTTGCTCACTGGAGCTTCAGGAGGCACGTAACTATTTGCCAGTATAAAAATAGCATTTACAAACGAGGCTCCCAAGATCACTATGGCGGTAAAAAATATAAACAGCGAACGTTTCATTGTCTTTTTGCTAATCGGCTCTAAATCCCGTACCTTTACAACATATGTACCTGCAGCTAAATCACCAATTCGTTGTCTAGATGCAGTTACTAACACGCTGATACCAGCAGGTATCCCACCCATTAGCAACGGATTGGTATCGATTAGCCTGAGCAGCGTACGAATGAGTGATTTAAGAAAACCAGGAGGCTTACCTTCCCCGTTAACCACCTTAATACGAAAGACGAACTTACCCAGCGTATAGCCTGTGTAACCTTCCAAAAGCAAATAATAGCTGAAGAAAGCAATAAGCAGAATACAACGGGATGCAATCGCTAAAGGCCAAAACCATCTATCCGTTATTTGAATGACAGAAATAAAGAAACAAATATACCCAAGATAAAAAAATATGCAATCAAAAACTGTTGCTCCCCACCGTCTAAACAGAGTAGAGTTCCCGTATGTTTTTGATAACGCCGCCATCCTGTTTGGATCTACCCCATAATTTTGACCATGCCGAATGTACATCTGTCTTGAAGATTCCTGCGGGTTGTGTGGTACGTGCTGTTCGTCCAAAAAATACACCTCTTCTTAATAATTAAAAACACACTCCTTATATTAACGGTCATTTTACAATCCATGTTTAGGAAAACATTCTATAAACAAAGAAATTATTATAAATATCCCTTCCTCTCATTTACTCTATAATTGGAAGAAGAAAGTAACGATAGACTCGGGAGGTATGGGTATGCAAGAAGAGCTGGCAAAAGCGAACAAGGCAGCAAGAGGTGAGAATGTGAAAGGTGAGTTTCCGGTTATAACGACCGAACGTCTCGTATTACGAAAAATGGTAGCGACGGACAGCAAGGACATGTTGGAATACTTTTCAGATGAGCAGGTTATGAAGTTTTATGGACTGAGCCCGTTTGAGTCTGAACAGGATGTACTGGATGAGATCAGTTGGTATGATCGGATTTTTGAGACAGATCAGGGAATACGCTGGGCTCTTCAAACGAATGAAGGTAAAATCGTCGGTTCTTGCGGGTTTCATAACTGGGACCAACGTCATCACCGGGCAGAAATGGGCTATGAATTGTCCAGAGACTATTGGGGCCAAGGGTTAATGTTGGAGGTACTTGCAGCTGTAATCGACTATGGGTTTAATACCCTCTCATTGAACCGCATTCAGGCGCTAGTAGAGCCAGAGAATGCACAATCCTTGCGTTTGCTCGAAAAAGCAGGCTTTCGGCAGGAAGGGCTCCTCTCCCAATATGAATTTACGTCCGGGAAATATGATGATCTTTACATGTGCGCGTTGGTCAAATCAGAGTATATCAATCGTTCTCAGTAATGATAGATGTAGGTAAATCAAGCAGGGGAGCATGGATAGGAAGAAGGTTGATCATTGTACAACATGATCGACCTTCTTTTTGGATAAAGCAATAAAAAACCCCTTAAAGAAGGGGATTGGTGCTGGGTGTTGTAGGGTTACAATTCGTGTCGCTAAGATCAGGATTGGTAGAGAGGTCGCGATAATGGCTGAGCTTATATTTAATAATTTTTTGGGTCTCCATCAGTCTGGAGATTTCTTGTTGAATCTTCTGATTATGTTTTTCAAGTAAGGAGTGTCTAATCGGAATGGTGCTGTTGCCTTGCATCGAAAGTTCTCGATAATGCTTCATTTCCTCTATGGTCATTCCAGTGGCTTTTAATCGGGTTAAAAAGATAATCCCCAGAATCTGATCTCTACTGTAGAACCTGTGTCCGTTAGCCTTTCGTTCTGCATAAGGCAGCAAGCCAATTCGCTCATAATAGCGTATGGTATCCTCTGTTAAACCTGTTAGTTCTGCCGCTTGACGAATAGAGGTTATGGTCTCCGGAATTTCCTGCAAAGTATCCCACTCCTTAATTGTAACGATTACCAAGGCACTTCTCCATTCGCGTCGAAAAACCCTCCTGACGGCCCGTCATTATTTAAAGTTGCTAAACGAACAACGACAGCAGCAGCTTGTTGTACCGAACCCGGTCCTGTAAAGCCATTTAAGTCAGTGGCGGTAAAGCCAGGATCAGCCGAATTAACTTTGAGAGGTGAGTCTTTGAGTTCCTTGGCAAGGGTGACGGTGAACATATTAACCGCTGCTTTGCTGCTATTGTAGGCAAGCAAATTAAATTGGGCATGCTCATGTTCAGGATCGCTATTATAGGTTAATGAACCAAGGCCACTCGACAAGTTAACGATTCTACCGCATGGAGATTCTTGCAATAAAGGCAGCATGGCTTGCGTCACGGCGACCAAACCGAAAAAGTTTGTTTCATACGTTTCTCTTAAATCGTCCAAAGAAAACTGACTTGGAGGAGTGGCTCCTCCCAAAGATATGCCGGCATTGTTGATGAGTACATCAAGGGAACCGGATTCTTGTTTGATCTGATGGGCTGCGGAATCAATCGTACTGTGATTCGTCACGTCTAACAAAATCAATCGGGCTTTTACTCCCTCATTAGCCAACTTAGCCACCGCTTCCCGGCCGCTCTGCTCATTCCGTGAGCCAACCAGGATTGTAAAACCCATACCGCCCAATTGTCTGGCTGTTTCATACCCGATGCCTTTGTTGGCCCCAGTAATAAGAACTGTTTTTCCAATGGTCATGAGTGATTCCTCTTTTCATTATTCTTGAATTTGGCGGCCACCATGCTTTAAATGTACTACTTGGAGTATACTTAAAGTCAACACAAAACCAGCAAAAATATAGCTCGAAATGCCCTGGACATTCTTTAACTTGGAAGATGGGAGAATGGAATGAATAAAAGGCAAATGGAAATTTTACGCATGTTGTTAACTGAACCGGACCGGTTGTGGTTAGCGCAGGATCTGGCGGATCTGACCGACTGCTCTGAAAAGACGATCCGCAACGATCTGAAAGTAATTGAAGATTATATCGTCAAGCATTCTGATGCCAATCTGGTGAGAAGGCCGGGACGCGGCATTTATCTGGAGATGGGTGAAGCGGATCAGAATGAATTATTCCATCGACTGTATGCGGACGAGAGTACGGCCCAACATGAGTCAGATGAGGAAAGGGTACTGCATCTCGCCTATCGGCTCTTGATGAATGCCAAGCCTGTGACCATCCAGGATCTAGCTTCACAGTATTATGTGAACAAGACGGTAATTCGTAGAGATATGGAGAAGATTGATGGCTGGCTACACAGCTTTGATCTGGCCTTAATTACCAAGCAGCGCGTAGGCTTGACCATCCTAGGCTCTGAGAAAAATAAGCGCATCGCTTTGGCGCGGATGAACCAGCTGATTGACAGTCCTGAGTTAACAGGACAGTTGATGCGCAAACAGTTTGAATCGCACGAGATTACAACCATAAATCATGAATTAAAAGCATTGCAAAAACGCAATGAGCTCAGCTTTACTGACGAAGCTTTCGAAGCTCTAATGCTGCATATCCTCTTAATGGTCAAACGAACCAAGATGGGACAACCCATTTCCCTCTCCAAGCAGGACATTGCCTTTTTGCAGGAGAGACGCGAATTTACATGGGCTATGTCTTTTTTGCAGCAGTTGCAAAAGTTGTTTGCCGTGCCTTTTTCCAAGGAAGAGACAGCGTATTTAACTCTGCACCTGCTTAGCGGGAAGTTCCGTTACCAGCAGGAGGAAAGAACAGGAAAACAAGGTGAGCTGGCAGATAGCCACCCGCTTTTGCCTGAGTTGATTGAGCAGTTAGTCCGGCGGATGTCCGAGCTGAATATGATTGCCTTTTCCAAGGACAAGATGTTGCTGAAAGGGTTGAATGTCCATTTATATACGACCCTGAACCGTCTTCAATATGGGTTGACCGTGTCCAATCCTATGCTGGCCGAGATCAAGAAGATGTACCCCTACATGTTCGACCGAGTTATTATTACGCTGGAAGAGGTGGGGAGATGGGTCCGGCTATCATTCCCCGAGGAGGAAGCGGCGTATTTAACGCTGCATTTTCAGGCTTCTGTGGAGCGATTGCACCGGAAAGAGAGTCATCCCCAGAGAGCCATTATCGTGTGTCACATGGGCATCGGTATGTCCCAACTGCTGCGCACCAAGGTGGAACGTAAATTTCCGGCTGTACATGTGGAGACCACCCTTTCCAAAGCAGAAGTCCAGGACTATCTGGCAGCCCAGGAGGTGGATCTCGTCATTACCACTGTAGATCTCCCAGAGATGAACATTCCGCACATTCTCGTCTCTCCCTTGCTGGATGCCAAGGACGAACGTCGACTGGAGCAAGTGATCCGACGACTGGATGAGCCGGAACATAGGGCAGCAGAAGAATCGGTATTTTTTAAATATACAACACCTTTTTTGGTCTTTCCCCAGCAGGAAGTGCAGCATCCGGAACAATTGATCTCCAAGCTGGCGCAAATACTGGAGGACAAAGGATATGTGGAGCCCGGTTATGTGGACAGCGTACTGGCGCGTGAGAAAATGTCGGCTACGACGATTGGAGGAGGCATAGCTATCCCGCATGGCAGTTCTGAATGGATAAGGCAGTCCTCTATTGTAATCGCTACCTTGAAGCAGCCGCTTACCTGGGGGACCGAGAAAGTAGAGCTTGTGTTCTTGCTTGCGGTTAAACAAGATGGGCGGGAAGAGATGCGCCAGTTATTCAAGGAATTGTCCCTGATCAGTGAGCAACCTGCTTTAGTTCATGCCTTATCTAAGGAGACCGATGCGATGAGATTATTAGGGAGAATGAAGGGATAAACTAAAATCAAAAAGCTGTGCTCTGGAGCAGGACTTATAGTTAAGTCCTGTTTTTTGTCGGTATAATTCCGTTTTTCCGAAAGTTCCGGTAAAAAGTTCGTCCGATAACAGCAAGATAGGCGTTTATACTATCAATGTAAGCGGAAACACCAGAGAGAAGGGGAATGAACATGAAGATATTGGCGATTACCTCATGTCCTAACGGAATTGCACATACGTATATGGCAGCTGAGAATCTGCAAAAGGCAGCAGCAAAGCTGGGCATTGAGATGAAAGTTGAGACACAAGGTTCCATTGGAGTCGAAAATCAACTGACCGAGCAGGAGATCCGTGAGGCAGATGGCATTATTATTGCAGCGGATAAAACGGTGGTTAAAGACCGTTTCGTCGGTAAGAAACTGCTGGTCGTAGGCGTACAGGATGGCATTCGCCGTCCGGAAGAATTGATCCAGCGGGTGATGAAGGGGAATGTACCTGTGTACCAAGCAGAGTCACGTTCTGCCGAGGGTAGCTCACAGGAGAACAAACCGAAACAAAATCCCATCTACCGACACTTGATGAACGGTGTATCCTATATGGTACCCTTTATCGTCATTGGAGGATTGCTCATTGCTATTGCGTTGACGATTGGCGGTGAGAAGACACCAGGCGGTCTGGTTATACCGGACGGCTCATTCTGGAAGACGGTTCAGAATATCGGCTCGGCTTCGTTTACTTTTATGATACCGATCCTCGCCGGATTTATCGCGATGAGTATTGCGGATAGACCGGGGCTTGCACCGGGTATGGTTGGCGGATTCATTGCTGCGAACGGCAGCTTTTATGGAAGTGAGGCGGGGGCTGGATTTATCGGCGGCATTATCGCCGGTTTCCTGGCGGGTTATGTTGCACTTGGGATTCGGAAAATTAAAGTTGGCCGAGCGTTACAGCCGATCATGCCTATTATTATTATCCCTGTATTGGCATCTTTAATTGTTGGACTAATCTTTGTCTTTGTGATCGGTGCTCCAGTCGCACAATTGTTTGAAGCTTTAACGGGTTGGCTTGCAGGCATGCAAGGTACAAGTTCAATTCTACTGGCATTGATTCTAGGTGCGATGATCTCCTTTGATATGGGCGGTCCTGTGAACAAAGTCGCATTCTTATTCGGTTCGGCCATGATCGGCGAAGGGAATTATGAAATTATGGGGCCAATCGCCGTTGCGATTTGTATTCCGCCGATTGGGATGGGACTTGCAGCGATGATCAACAAACGTAAATTTGCACCTGCGGAACGCGAGGCCGGGAAGGCAACATTCACGATGGGGTTGTTCGGGATTACCGAAGGTGCGATTCCATTCGCGGCGCAAGATCCACTGCGTGTTATTCCCAGTATTATGGTAGGGTCCATGGTCGGTTCTGTCATCGCCATGTTGGGAAATGTAGGTGATAAGGTAGCTCACGGTGGACCGATTGTAGCTGTACTTGGTGCAGTGGACCATGTGCTTATGTTCTTCATTGCCGTTATTGTCGGCGTAGCCGTATCGGTTGTCCTGGTGAGCTTGCTGAAAAAAGATATTGCAGCAACTGTAACTCCGGATGCTGCTGGGGAAGCGATGCCTGGACATTCTACCGCAGGAGCTGGGCAATCTGCGATTACTACAACGACTGCTGCGGCGGAGTCATCTGCATCAACAACTGTCACAAATAACGGGCCAGCAGTGTCTTCGCAAGCCATGCACATTGAGAAACTGACGGATATTGTAACGATGGATCTGATTAATTTGGATCTGGAAGGAACGACACGAGATGCTGTGGTTGATGAAATGATCGGAGCACTTGAGAGAACTGGAGCCGTAAGCTCTGCCAGTGATTTCAAACAGGCGATATTAGCCAGAGAGGAAGAAGGCTCCACAGGCATTGGAATGAATATTGCCATTCCTCATGGCAAATCGGAAGCTGTCCTGAAGCCAAGCGTGGTCTTTGGCATCAAGCAAGGCGGTGTTGACTGGAATAGTGCAGACGGAAGTGAAGCAAAACTGATCTTTATGATTGCCGTACCGCGCAACAGCAAGGAAAATACACATCTAAAAGTGCTGCAAATGTTATCGCGTAAGCTGATGGACGATCACTTCCGAGAGGCGCTCCTGGCGGTTAAAACGAAGGAAGAAGCATATCAATTGCTGGATCAGGTGCATTAATTCAATGCGATAAGAACCTAAATTAAAGAAAAGAGGCTCCCGAAGTTTCAGTCGGGAGCCTCTTTTTTGAGAAGGTCTTTGCATGAGTCAGCGGCGTTCACCGCGTGATATAAGTATGATGCCGAGAAATACAAAGCCTGCACCAGCCAGATGAGCAAATGAGAAGGATTCACGGAGGATGATATAGGACAGCAGCAGTGTGCTGACGGGAATACAACCCGTGTATACAGCTGCTGTACTAGCCGGTACTCTTGATACACCCCTAAACCATAATACGTAGCCTAATGCGGTGACAAAGATACCATAATATAAGACTAGCCCAATCTCCCCTACACCAACGTGGTTAAAGTTGAACTGTTGGGCCTCCACAAAGGAACAAGCCAGGAACATGAGGAATGAAAAGAGTGTTATATACATGGTTCCAAGCAGGGAAGAGACATGGCTGGATAGCATCTTGCGTAACACTGTCAGTGCCGCTTCTCCGAACACAGCAGACAGAACAAGCAGCGGGCCAATGAACGAGGTTGCGTTAGGAGCATTGAACCAGAGCGCCGATATGTGAGGTACTTGTAGTGCCAAAACACCGAGCAGTGAACAGGCAATCCCTAGTCCGGGGCGGAGCGTAATCTTTTCTCTCAGCAGCACATACGAAAGAAGTGCAACAATAGCTGGGGTTAAGCTAGTTAAAATTCCGCTTTCAGAAGCAGAGGCGTAGGCCAGCCCGTACAGCATTAGGACACGGAAGAGAAACATGCCGACCAGTGCTTGAATGAACAGGATTAAGGCATCCCGTTTGCTGATCCTTAATGAATACTTCTTGATGAATACAATGGGTACCAAGAACAGAAGGGCAACAGCCAGACTGGCAGATTGCGATAAAAAAACAGGCAGCTGCATCACGACCAGTTTGCCGACTACCACAGAACTGCCGACAATGGAAGTGGCGATCACTAATTCCATGTAAGTCGAAAAGGTTGGTTTGTTCATTTTATCTCACCTCTTGTACAGATATTGATATATACTGTAGCAATAGAAACTGGGCACTTGTAGATCCAGTTGAAGAGGTTTTCGACAGTACCGCTTGGGGGGTAGCTATGTGGTTATCTATCGATAAGAATGTGACAGTTCCGATGCTGCGTCAGGTATATCAAGCAATACGGGACCGTATTTTAGCTGGAGAACTGAATGCAGGGTATAAACTTCCTTCGACCCGGGTGCTGGCCTTACAGTTGAACGTTTCCCGGAATGTTATCCTCGAAGCTTATGAAATGCTGCTAGCCGAAGGCTTAGCCATTGCGCGCTCAGGTTCAGGAACCTATGTAGCCGAAGGGGCCGTCCTTCCAGGTTATGTATCCGCACCGCCTATCGAGGCGTCTGCGTCTGCAGTGGAATCTGCATATTCAAATGAGATGTCGGTAATTTCCTTCCGGACAGGCCTTCCTGCATTGGAATTATTTCCGCGCAAATCATGGGCTGACTTGCTTCAGAGCGTATGCAAAGAGGCTCCTGATCTGGCACTAGGTTATGGCGATCCTGCTGGAGAGCCTGAGTTACGCAGGGAGCTAGCCGACTATTTGAGTCACACCAGAGGAGTGAAAGTCAGCCCGGAACATATTGTAATCACTAGCGGAGCAGTACAAGCGATTCAGCTTGTCACCCGTCTGTTACTGTCAGCTGGAGATGAAGCCCTGGTAGAGGAACCGACAAATGAAGATTTAAAAAGCATTCTGGCGGCCACAGGAGCCACACTTCGGAGTATGACTGTTGATGATTCGGGAGTTATAACAGCCGATCTGCCGCAAAAGAAACACCCCAAACTGGCATATCTGACACCCTCGCACCAGTTCCCGCTGGGGGGTATCTTGCCGATCCAAAGGCGGATCGAGCTAATTCAGTATGCAGCCCGGACAGGATGTCTTCTGCTCGAAGATGATTATGACAGTGAGTTCCGGTATGACGGGGCGCCCGTCCACTCCTTGCAGAGTCTGGACCCAGAACGGGTGCTATATGTCGGGACGTTTAGCAAAATATTATTCCCCGCGCTGCGGATCGGCTATATCGTTCTTCCCTCGTCACGAGTCGCTGATTTTATCCGTTTAAAGCAACTGGCGGATTACCAGACGGCGAGCCTGGAGCAAATTGTGTTGAGTAGGTATATCAGGAAGCGACTCCTTCATAAACATGTACATAAGATGAAGAAAGTGTATGCCAAGCGTCGTCAAGTCCTGCTTGATAGCCTTGAGCAGCATTTTACAGGGCAATATCGGGTGTGTGGCCGATCGGCGGGTTTACATTTGGTAGCAGAGTTTCAGTTCCCGTTCCGAGAGGATTTGCCGAAATGTCTCCATAGTCAAAATGTATTTGCGGCACAGCTTGAAGGGAACCGGCTGCTCATGGGCTATGGGCATCTAAAGGAAAATGAAATTCGTGAAGGGGTTCGCAGAATCAGGAACGCACTGCAACGGTAGTAAACGCGAAAGCAGCCTATCCTTAGGTGAGGATAGGCTGCCCTTTTCATAGCAAGATATTGTGTTCCATGATCACTATTCATACGAGGTTTGAGCCACGCGTACTAGCATATGGGCAAGCGCATGCTGCTGCTCCTTGTCCCCCGCTTTCCACAGCTCCTGGAGGAGCTTCTCCTCGCGATTTCGCGGTTCTTCTTTGGCTGCCAGATATCCAGCTATCTTCTCAGCTGCTTTTGCGATCAATTCTTCATTCAAACCGATTTTTTGAGCCATTTCAATCTTGTCGCTCAAATAACTTTTGAATGAATCAAAGCTGCCCAGAATGTCATCCTTTTTGCTGTCGTCTATCCGATTTAATACGTCATCTACCTTGTTCAAGGCCACTTCGCCTTCCTTATTCACAACATGATTGTGTTCTGCCATTTCTAATGCCTCCTCAAGATCGTTTTCTAGGATAAGGACTGCTTACGGTACGGTAGTACTTACCCCGGCTAACCAAAATGAAACCGATGAGAAGCGGAGTATTGCGGAGGTAATCGCTACATAAAGTCAAAAAAATAACGAATTACGTGGAAAAAGACGGGTGAGGTGTAGGTCAAACTATCCACCCGGCTTAAATAGCTTTTTTTCAAAGCATCGAACTTATCATCATCGCCGATTAATAAATCCCGCTTCAGCACGGAAACCGTTAAGCTGCCGAAGAAACCGCTCAAGCTGATCAGCATGCCGAAAATAATCCCAAATTTCAGGTCAAACGGCGTCAGATAGGGATAGATGAAATAGGAAGCTGCTATAGTTACGGGAAAAGCGAATGCAAAGCCTTCCCAAGTTATATTGGGATTGGATGTCGGGACGATTTTCCGTTTTCCGAAATAGAGTGATGCTAGATAGTGTACGACATCATTGAGCTGCGTCAGTACCACTAGAAAAAGTACAAGTTTCGCTCCGTATTGTGGCGTAGCAAACTGAAAATAGGCCAGATGACTCAACCCGAAAACCATCAGCATGAGTCCCCACTGGGTCGAGCTGACACTGCGCAGAAAACCAACCGTTCCTTTGTTGATCAATCGTGGGAGCGGTAGCAGTAAGAATACATAGATAGGAATAAAAACAATAAACATTCCGTACCACCCGATATAAATCCAATAAAATTGTACGGGAATCGCCAAGTACGCCCATAGAAACAATCTGCGATCAGCTTTTCTGGATCTAATCATGGAAAAGTATTCTTTTAGCGCAAAAAAGGTGAGTGCCATCAGGGAAAGCAGTGAAACAATCGGATTGAAAAGAGTTGCCAAGCAAAAGATAAAGAACATACCCCACCATGTCTTGATGCGAAGCCCAATCCCTGCATAGTCTTTGTCTGGCTGTGTTTTGACTACTACTATGTAAATCAGATGGATGACCAATAAGGCTGTAAAAATAAGGATTAACGTTAATATCGAACTGTCCATTACCACTCACCAACTTATCGCGAAATAGGGTTCCATTAGGATTCCTATGTTATTATGAAGGAATAATTCCAACTTGATAAGGGGAAATTTCGTAAATGGTAGCAGATCAATCCGTCTTTATCTTGCTTACGAATACGGGAACGTTTCTTACGAGAGTCATTAAAAGCTATACGAGAGCGCCATACAATCACGCCTCCATTTCCTTCAACCGGGAACTTTCGGAGTTATACAGCTTCGGCAGAAAGACCCCTAATAACCCTCTGGATGGTGGTTTCGTGAAAGAGGATATTAAGACAGGTACATACAGCAGATTTCCGAATACAACATGTGTTATCTACCAGCTTCAAGTAACCGACCGTGAAGTTGAAAAAATGAAGCGAGTTTTACATGTATTTATCCGAAGTCGTCAAAAATATATGTATAACTTACTGGGTTTGATTGGTATTGCACTCAAAGAACCAGTCGAGTTCAGCAATTCTTATTTTTGTTCGCAATTCGTCGCGGAAATTTTACAGCGATCCGGCATAAAAATATGGAACAAACTGCCCGCTCTTGTTACGCCAGACGATTTTCGGCAAAGTGATCGATTCCATTTGATCTACGAGGGGAAATTGAGCGAGTATGATCCTCAAGCTTGAGGACCAGCACCGCATGACCTAGACCCCTTCCGGCACAATTACCTCGATATGACGCGGTAAAATACCAAGCTCGATAGGCAAAGACGGCCCTTCCTCACCATCTACATTCGTACTGACCGGTTCTGCGGAGCTGACACTTACATGCTTTGCAGTAAAGTAAACGATATCACTATGATCCTTCAGGTTGCCTAAAAATAAGGATATGCTGGCCGTCACGGTGTTCAATATATTGAGGTTTTTAAAAATAAAGCAGTGAAGCAGACCATCGTCAACAGTCGCATCGGGTGCCAGTTTCTCGAATCCGCCAACTGAATTGGTTAACGTGGCCAAAAAGAGTGGGGACTTTCCTTCCCAGGTCTTGTCATCATAGCGGACGATAAGTGAGTGGGCTGGATGGCTGATAAGCTCTTTCATGCCTTCTTTGAAGTAGGCAAATGTGCCAAACATGGATTTATCGTCTGACGATACAGCTGATAGCGATTCAGCAAGCGAACCTGTAGCAACAACATTGGCAAACATTCGGCCGTTTAAGAGGCCCATATCTACGTTTTTCACGCGGGCAGAAGTCAGTGTACGGATCGCCAGCTCGGGACTTAGCGGAATTTGCAAGGCACGGGCAAAATCATTGACTGTCCCAAGGGGGATAATCCCCAGTCTTGGACGGTGGTCTTGATCCATGAAACCGTTGATGGTTTCGTGAAGTGTGCCATCTCCACCGATGGAAACGACTAGGTCACAAGCTTCCTCACACGCATTAACGCAAAAACGGGTGGCGTCCAGTTCCTTCTCTGTCTCTTTAACCGTAACAACGTATCCTTGATCACGTAGAGTTTCTTCTACGTTTCTGACATGTTGGAGGGATTCCTCTTTGCCGGAAGAGGGATTTACAATGATCATAGCTTTCTTCATATACATGTTCCTTTCTCTAGGGGAAAGTTTGGGTTACCCACTCTTACCCGCAAAGCAGACCTTTAGACTCTAGATTAGACATGTGTTATATTTTTAGTTACTATATAAAAGTAAATAAAATCTGAATGGAGGATTTCATATGAAAATCGCATTAACAGGAGCAACAGGGCAACTGGGTTCCATCGTGGTAGATACGTTGCTTACATCTGTCTCCGCAAACGATCTTATTGTTAGCGTAAGAAATCCAGAAAAAGCAGAGAACTTACGGTCTCGTGGCGTTGACGTTCGTCACGGTGATTTTGATAAACCGGAGACGCTGGATCAAGCGTTTGCTGGAGTAGATCGACTGCTGATTATATCCGCAGACGGGGATAATGATACTAGAATTCGTCAGCATAAAGCGGCTGTTGATGCTGCTGTGCGTGCTGGAGTAGGCTTCATCGCTTATACTAGCGCTGCCAATGCCGCTGACAGCACTCTATTTCTTGCGCCCGTACATCGCATTACGGAGGAGTTCATTCGCGAGTCAGGTATTCCTTATTCCTTCTTGCGTAATAATTGGTATCTGGAGAATGAGACAGGCACGATCCGATCCGTACTCGCGGGTGCTCCTTGGCTAACCTCGGCAGGGTCCGGTAAAGTAGGTTGGGCTACCCGCGCAGATTATGCGCAAGCAGCTGCAAATGTTTTGTCTGGTGAAGGACATGAGAATACAATATACGAGCTCTCCGGTAAGCCGATTACCCAAGAAGAGTTTGCAGCGGTACTTGCTGAGGTTCTGGGCAAAAACGTTCCTGTCCAGCAGGTGGATGATGCTACGTATGCCGAGGTTATGCTCGGTGCGGGAGTCCCAGAAGGAGCAATCCCTATTGTGGTTGGTATTCAACAAGCGATTCGTGAAGGAGCCTTGGATGTCGTAAGCAGCGATTTTGAGAAGCTGTTGAAACGCCCCCTTACACCGCTTAGCCAAGGAATTAGTGAACTAATCAAGCAAATCCAAGCATAATAAACGTGCCGTAAAACGGATGCTGCCTACCTAGGCAACATCCGTTTTTAGTTATATGTTCACCTATGGACATTTTCAGCAGACAGAACGCTTACATATGAGGTGCAACAATACTCAGATTAGTTTCATCCATGAGTGGAATCGTGACGGATTATCCAATATACTTGTAGGGAACTCCAAGGAAGACTTGGAGCAAGCTTGGTCTATCCAGGGAAGCTTAGCACAGCAGTAGAATTTGAAAATGAATGGAGTACATAATACCATGTCTAATTTACCAAATTGTCCTGAATGTAATTCAGAGTACACTTATGAGGATCGCAGTCTTTTCATTTGTCCGGAATGCGCTCATGAGTGGTCTACCGAGTCAGAAGCGGTAAGCAGTGAAGACATTAAGATCGTCAAAGATGCGAATGGTAACATTCTGCAGGATGGTGACTCTGTAACTGTCATTAAAGACCTTAAAGTGAAGGGAAGCTCATCCGTCTTAAAAATCGGCACCAAAGTAAAAAACATCCGTCTGGTGGATGGCGATCACGATATTGACTGCAAAATTGATGGTTTTGGAGCAATGAAGCTAAAATCGGAGTTTGTAAAAAAGAATTAAAATGTAAGAAAGGAGAAGCCGAGGGCTTCTCCTTTTTTTGTTTATAAGGGCGCTAACCATACGGTTCCTGTTCCCCTGTACACATTTACCAGCCCTTCGCCGGAAGCAGCCGAGCCCATTTTGGTTTTTCCAGATTTTTCGACGGTGAACTGTAAGGTATTGGACCACATGAGGGCAAAGTTACCATCCACCTTCAGCACATCATTTTGCAATTCTATAACGACCGCTTCCTCGGAAGGGATTGGCGCTTGAAGTGCCAGAACTCCTTTTCCGCGGGCGCTTAAATTAAATAACCCTTCTCCACCCAGTGCGGCAGAGGAAAGATTACTACGTGCAACGACGGATATGTCCAGCGTCGTGTCACAAGCCAAAAACAAGCCGTCTTCGATGGCAATATCATCATTGTCGACATCAATAAGCCAAATATATTGGTAGGTAGGCTCCAGCATAATGGTACCCGTGCCTTTATAGTGCGGTTTAATGGCACCTGTCCCTGTTACAGCGCCGGACACCAAGTTTCGCATTAAGCCTCCCACGCCTTTTACACCGGTAGTCATTTCCATGCTACCCACAGTATATTGCATGGCTCCCGCCTTCATCATAATCTCACTATTGTTGATTTCGATCATGAGTTGCTTGCGGCGCATGTTACTTTTGCTCATATAGTAATTGTCTTGCGCAGCCGCAACCGAGGTGCAGCTCAAATCTGTTATGTATTCCAGTACCGTAAATCCGCCTAATTGGTCAGTGATAGCAACATTGCTGTTATCCTTTAAATTATTAATAACAAAAGCCATAAATGTAAGTGCCTCCTTGTTGTATTCATGGTGTGGGGATGGGAAACTTCTTTGTTCCATACAATATTCGACAAAGAGACTTCTTTTCCTGCGGCGAATCTTGACACTTCCCTTGGCTGATTTTCAGACTCCAAAAAGGAGAGCTTGAAAAAGATGCGAAAAAGGTTCAATATAAAGATATCGGTTTTTAAAATGATTGGCTTCGAAAGCAGCCGAATGAGAATGAAACATGAAAATAGGGGGTAGAGCAAGTGGAGATAGGGATAAGCACGTTTGTAGAAACAACGCCGGATCCCCAAACGGGGGAGGTTATCAGTCACGCACAACGAATACGTGAAGTGGTCGAGGAGATTGTGCTTGCAGATCAGGTAGGGCTGGATGTGTACGGCGTCGGGGAGCATCATCGTAAAGATTATGCAGCATCTGCACCTGCTGTTATCCTCGCTGCTGCTGCTGCACAGACCCAACGGATTCGGTTAACCAGTGCAGTTACGGTACTTTCATCGGATGATCCCGTACGTGTGTTTCAGGATTTTGCTACACTGGACGGCATTTCGAATGGACGAGCTGAGATTATGGCAGGCCGGGGCTCTTTTATCGAATCGTTCCCGTTATTTGGGTATGATTTGGATAACTACGATGAGTTATTTGATGAAAAACTGGAGCTGTTATTGAAAATCCGAGAATCCGAGAAAGTCACCTGGAAGGGCGGACATCGGCCTGCAATTCACAATTTGGGCGTGTATCCGCGTCCAGTTCAAAATCCGTTGCCCGTATGGATTGGGAGTGGGGGGAATCAGGAATCTGTGGTTCGTGCAGGATTGCTCGGTTTGCCATTGGTTCTGGCGATTATCGGGGGTAGCCCTGTACAGTTTGCCCCGTTGGTGGAACTATATAAAAAAGCCGCGAGGCATGCCGGTCATGATGCATCGCTGCTTCCGGTTGCATCACACTCACATGGTTTTATCGCAGAGACTACTGAGCTGGCAGCGGATAAGTTCTTCCCTTCCACTCAGCAGAGCATGAATGTGCTTGGGCGTGAACGCGGTTGGGGCCCTTACACTCGCTCCAGCTTCGATGCCGCACGCAGCTTTGAAGGAGCGTTATATGTAGGTGATTCAGACACGGTTGCCAAGAAAATCATTCATCTCCGTAAACAGGTAGGCATTACACGTTTTCTGTTGCACGTGCCCGTCGGTACGATGCCGCATGACGATGTCATGAGAGCTATTGAGCTATTGGGAACAGAGGTAGCACCACGGGTTCGTGAAGAGATATCCAAGTGGGAATCCGAGAGTAAATAGGTGGATTGATCTCAGTAGACAAAGGAGAAAGGGGCAGACCATGAGCGATATGGCCGCTCCTTTCTTAACTCTAAAATAATCTATATATGAGCTGATCAGATCATTTTTTATTTTGTCCGTTTTTTATGCGTGATGCGCTTTTGCAACAGGGTTTTACCTTGTTTTAGTCTCTTAGGTTTAGCAGGGACTCTGCGCAGGATAGGTTTCTCTTGGATTGCCTTGGAAGGCAATGTCATGCGGAGTGTGGATGATGCAGGTTTTCTTTGACTGCTGCTTGTTACAAAGTTGATGGTGTAGTCCAAGACGAATGGACTAACTGCGATTCTCCGCAGTCCCACGCTTCTACAAGTGGTACAACCTGTATCCCAGCACCAATTGAAGGCATTCTCAGGAACTTGAGTGAAATATGAACCCCGCCATTCGCGTCCAAAATCATCTTCAGCGTAATAAAAGAACGTATTCCCTCCTGCGAAGCCGCTCCAAACCTGAATAGTCTGTCCAGGGTTAACACGGTACCAGCCTGCTTTAGAATAGTTAACAGGAGTACAGCTGAAGTCCGGATAGGCAAAGACCACAAAGATAGCCGCATTGGTACTGTTGCGAAAATTGAGACCCATTTGTCGTCACTTCTTTCCTCATATAGTAATCCTACAGAGTATTCTATGAGAGTTTTGAAAGAAGGGAACGGACACGAGTCTCTTAATCGCTAAAATTGAACCATTTGCTGATGTCTATTTTGTTATGTTCATTTATAGATCTCCATTCGTTTGATTCTGGTTGATAGGTATAATCTTTTTGCCAGGTCACGATGTTTTCCACGATTGCCCGTATGGAAGAGGCGATATAGGAGACTTCCTGATTCGTCATCATGGGATGGAGCGACAGACGCACCCAGCCCGGTTTTCGAGATAAGTCTCCCGCATGGATCAGGTCTGTCATTTGTTTGGATGTTTGTGGGTCAATGCCCAGCAAATAATGTCCGTAGGGGCCTGCACAAGAGCAGCCGCCCCGGACCTGAATGCCAAACCGATCATTCAATAGTTTTACGATCAGGTTATAGTGAATAGGACCGACAACAAAAGAAACGATTCCCATTCGTTCTTGGCTGCTTCCTCCTAAAATGTGTAGTCCTGGTATGGTACTCAAGCTTTTTAGTAATAATGATGTCAGTTCCTTTTTTCGCTCCAACATGCGGTTGTATCCCATTTGTTCTTTCAGCCGAATGCAGAGCGCCGTTCGAACGGCCTGTAGAAAGGCAGGGGTTCCTCCATCCTCACGGGCTTCAGTATTATCTTTATACTCGTATCCACCCCAAGGATTGGTCCAGCTAACTGTACCCCCTCCGGGCTGATCCGGAGCACAACTAAGGCATAGTCTCGAATCCATAATTAAAACGCCGCTTGTACCGGGACCCCCAAGAAATTTGTGGGGTGAAAATACAATCCCGTCCAGTTTCTCGAGAGGATCTGTGGGGTGCATGTTAATCTCGGCATAAGGTGCGCTTGCTGAAAAATCAATGAAACAAACGCCGCCATGTTCGTGCATTTTGCGAGATAGCTGGTAAATCGGTACTTCGAACCCTGTAACATTAGAGCAGGCGGTAAAGGCGCCGATTTTGACAGGGCGATGCCGGAATTGAAGCAGCAGTCGTTCGAGATGAGTTGGATCGACAATCCCGCCGGGACCCGGAGGAAGACATACAACGTCTCCAACGGTTTCTGCCCAGGAAATATGATTGGAATGATGCTCCATATGTGTAACGAAAATAACGGGGCGCTCTTTTTTGGCGATGGGGTAGAGGGGCTTTAATTTTTCATGTATTTTCAATCCTAATAGCCGCTGAAGCTTATTCACTGCACCTGTCATACCTGACCCGGCGAACAGGATGATATCATGTTCATTGGCATGAACGTGGCCCTTAATGATTTGTTTCGCTTCTTCATAGGCTTGGGTCATCAGAGTTCCTGTCAAATTAGACTCCGTATGCGTATTCGCCACAAAAGGGCCTAATTCATGAGCTATTTTCGACTCGATGGGTCCATACAGACGGCCACTGGCTGCCCAATCCGCATAAATCAGCTTTTTTTGTCCATATGGAGATTCAAAGGTCTGGTGATATCCGATTGTACTTTCACGATACCTTTGGAAATAAGCCTCGTTAGAAGGCTGATACCTACAATTACTGCTTCCAATTCGAGCCATGAGCATACGGCGCCTCCCAAGTCGTTCTGTCTTCTTAGGGTACGTAAGTAGGTCCGAATGGGTTAAAAAAAATAGGCGAGTGTCATCATTTAGTCACAATAAAAGCCTCATCCAACAGCCGGATAAGGCGCAAGTCTATGCTATATAAACAACTGCATATCGGATTCGAGCGCATCTTTTAGATACGTTTTGGCCTCGATAATTTCCAGTTCAGGTATAAATTCTTCCGGTTTAAAACCCATAATATCCACCGATAGCTTACAGGCATAAAATTTGACGTTTTTCTTCCGGGCACCTTTTAGGAAGTGGATCAGCTTTGGGGCTTCATTGTCTTCCAACATTTCCGTTAGCATCAGTTTGCCCAGACCACTAAAATTCATATGGGACAGCGGTAAGGATTCAGGCCCTTTGGGCGTCATCAAGTCCATGAGTTTCTCGTAAATCGTCTTATCCTCAAGCGTCATCTTCTCGGGATCACGAACCAGTGATAATCCCCAGAACGCAAAAAACATCGTCACATCCACATCCAATTCCCGCGCTGTATTTGCCAGAATCAGTCCAGCCATTGCCTTATCATAATCGCCGCTGAACATAAGCAGATTCATTCTTTTATCCACAATTCCCGCCTCCATTACCAACAGATATATTCAGTATGGATTTGGGAATGAAAACTATGCATGGTTCACTGTGTTGTCTGAAGCCGCAAATTTTTCTCACGGCACACTCGACAACTCAGCAAAAGATATCCTGTCTACAATATCAAAACCGTTTCCCTGTCCTTTTGGCTTCACAACTACAGTACCCAAGTTCGGAATCTCGCCCAAACCAATGCCTTGAGGGAAACTGTGAGCAATGATAACTTTGTTGGTCCCAGAAGGTGGAACTTTCTCTATCACAGAAGTCAGTTCGGCTAATGTACTTTCCTTCTCTGCTGCGGTTACATCACCACTTAGATTGTAAATTCTAACCCAGAAGGGATCTACATGAACATTTTCTGCTCCAAAAGCTAATTCTGCCGTTTCCCTTGTTCGACAAAAGGGACTTGCTATAACTGGGGTTTGAATGGGGATTTGTAAGCTCTTTATCCTTTCCCCAAAAAGTAAGGCTTGTCTTTTACCTTCCTCGGAAAGATTCCTTTGGAGTGAGCAATCGCCGAAGACGAGATTAGGTTGATCTTCTCCTAGCGTTGCTTCACCGTGCCTAACGAACAGAATGTATCCACCCTGACGAAGAGAACTTAGTAACTCTGGTTTAACTGGTCTAGCTTCCGCTGTATTTATAGCTGCTCCCACGATTTGTATCGGAGTCATAAGAAGTAAAGAAAGCATGCATGCATAAACTAACCTTTTCATCTTCGCATCTCTCCCCCTAAGAATACAATTTTGAGATATAGTATATGTATTGAGGGAAGAAAAAAAACGGGGAATAGTATAAGTTACTGTTTCCATAGGCTAGGCGGTTGTAACCCTCTAACATTGAGTTTTTTACTATTTAACAATATGCTGCCAATCCTTTTCTGCGCTTTTTCTGCAGTTCCCTACCCAAAACATGACGCTACTTATGCAACGGTTCGCCGTTACCAATGTCATATCTACAAACCGTCCCATTCTGTATAATCTCAAGGGGAATTCAAGACACAAGCCTGAGATCGGGAGGATCATGAGAAAGTGAGTATAGAGAACAAATATAAAGCACTTGAACTGGAAAAGCCGGGCATCTACGAGCTGGAGGGACTGGAAGTCGGGGTCACCTCTAATTGCAACTTCAAGTGTGATTACTGCTGCGCATATCAGCGGAACGATGGGCAATGCATTAGCAGCAAAGAGGTCATTGATATTATTGATGACATTCCAACGTTAAAACGTGTGCGACTGTCCGGGGGAGAAGTGACCCTGAAGTATGAGGATTGTCTGGACATTGTGGCTCACTGTTCGAGCAAAGGAATCGCTACCCAGCTCAACACCAATGCCAGCTTGCTCAGCCCTGAACGAATTGAGAAACTGCGTGATGCAGGTCTTTCCAACATTCATATCTCCTTCAACTTCACGGATGCTGATAAATATGCAGCATATTATCATGTTCATCCTCGCATGTATGAGAAAATTGTTCAAAATATCCGGTTATGTACCGAGGCCAAGCTGGAAACGGTGTTGGAGACGTTGCTGTTTGCGGAGACACAAAACAACATGCCAGCTATTAGCGAAATGGTATATGATCTCGGTGTGCGCATCCATGAAATCCAAAACAGCATTGTGATGGATCATACCAACTGGAACGCTATTTCCACCAAGGAAGCGCTCGTCCGTTCCGTTCATGACCTGATTGCACATAAAAAAGATGATACTGTATTGTATTTCACCTGTATGGACCGTTTCGCAGAAGCACTGGGTTTCAAGGAACAGCCGGGTGTGTATTTTTCCAATTGTGTTGATGGTAAAAAACAGCTCCATCTGCACGGGAACGGGGACATTCTGATCTGTGAGCTATGCCATCCTGTGGTCATCGGCAATATTTATGATGGAACATCCTTAAAGGATATTTACAAAAATAAACCGAAGCAGCTTCAGGAGTTTCTCGACAAACTGCCTTGTCCTGCATATGATGCGCTTTTTCCTGTAGGAAGCAAGTAGACATGATTTGAAATTGTGAAACTAAAGCATCTACCACCCTAACAGTCAGGGTGGTAGATATCCTTCATGTAACTCCATGAATCCTTTATCAATGATTTTAATGAAAGGGTTTACATGTTAAAATATAAAAATATAATTCTCTTATGAAAGAAGGAGTAGATATGAAATATAGAAATGTAGGCAACAGTGGTCTTAAAATTAGTGAAATCGGCTTGGGGAGCTGGTTGACGTACGGTACAGCCGCCGAGCAGGAAGCAGCTCATACCTGTATTGCCAAAGCCTTTGAACTCGGGATTAATTTCTTTGATACCGCGAACGCGTATAACCGGGGAGAAGGCGAAAAGGCTATGGGAGCTGCCTTGAAGTCTTATCGAAGAGATAGCTATGTATTATCTACTAAGGTGTACTTCCCTATGGATTCCGGTCCCAATGACAGGGGACTGTCACGCAAGCACATTATGGAGCAATGTGAAGCGAGTCTGAAGCGTCTGGGTACGGATTATATCGACATGTACTTTTGTCATCGTTATGATCCGGACACTCCTTTGGAAGAGACGCTGCGAGCGCTCGATGACCTTCAGGCTCAGGGTAAGATTCTGTACGCTGCTGTCAGCGAATGGAGTGCTGCCCAGCTCATGGATGCTTATGGGATTGGAAAAAGGCTGAATCTGCGCCCGCTGATTGCCAATCAGCCGATCTATAATATGTTCGAACGTTACATCGAGCATGAGGTACTTCCGGTATCCGGGCAGGTAGGCATCGGCCAAATTGTATTTTCGCCTCTGGCCCAAGGGGTCCTCACGGGGAAATACAAGCCTGGACAACCTTTACCGACGGGTAGCCGCGGGGCTGATGCCTCTGTCAATAATGTCATCAGCAGTTACATGAACGATACCGTTCTGAACTGTGTCCAGGAGCTGGATAAGCTGGCGAAGAATTTGGGTGTTACCCTGTCACAGCTCGCGCTTGCTTGGATTCTGAGAGAACCGGGTATCAGCGCTGCACTTATTGGGGCTACTAAACCGGCACAAATTGAGGAAAATGTAAAAGCAGTCGAAGTGACGCTGCAACCGGAGACATGCGCGGAAATTGAGCGGATTCTTAAGCAAGCAGAGGGTTTTGAACCTTTGCGTTAAGCATTCACACGAGCCTCTGTAGAGGCGAACCATTAACTAGCTCCAAGTATGGCATAAATTCCTGAACCCACACTAAATACAATCCCGCTCACTAGAACGAGGATTTGCTTCTTACTGAGATCCAGCGGATCAAAAAAGATGGGTAATAGCCATTTTAGGGTGATGACAGACCATAAGCCCTCCAGTAACCCTAGCATCAACACCTTTTGTCCCCAGTGAAACTTCATTTGCGGTGTTAGCGGACCTGCTAGCATCAAATCACCTGAGGCACGGATATTCCAGAAAACGATAACCATGAATACAACAAGGGTTAACAATGTGGACATAATATAGGCGATATCTTTTTTAGCCTTTTTCGTAAGTTTCGGCGATTTTTTAAACTCAGGCAAGCCAATCAGGAAAAAAACGATTCCCATAAAAATAGCTGCGCCTATAAAGGAACCGAGTATGATATTGGCCACGATGCCGATGCCATTGATGATTAATAATAAAATAAGCTCTCCCCCTTTGGGGTTACGATGATAGTTATTTTATTGTACATGTAGGAACGAAAATGCTCAAATATTTGGAAAAGCCCCAGCACTTTCGCCTGGGGCTTTTTTGCTTTTTGCCGATTATAATGCTGATTTAATGACCTTTTTATAATACAGGATGGATAGTATCCCGAAAATGGAATATAAGGCGGTGTACAGCACCATAACGATGATCATAGGCATCCAAATTTCGGTTCCAAACAAGAACCAGCCGGATTGAACGGCGAAATAGCTGTGTGATAGGCCAATCACTAATGGAATGCCGAAGTTAAAGAGCTGTTTTATTTTAATGCCTCGAAGCAGGTCACTTTGGGTGAACCCTAACTTTCTTAACACCGTATAATTGGCTTTTTCATCTTCGCTCTCATCCATTTGCTTAAAGTAAAGGATACAGCCTGATGTAATGAGAAAGGTGAGTCCCAAAAAGCCAACTACAAACATGATCACTCCCATGTTCCGCTTCTGATTGCTGCTCATTTCAAGGCGGGATGTTTGTTGATCATTAAAATTCGCAGCTGCAAAGAGACGATTGGCTTCTTCAATCTGTTCTGCATTTATCATATCAATTCCAATATATAAGGATGATTTCTTTTGAATCTCAGGATTTACATCTTTCTTTAACCGCTCAAAGATGGTTTCGTCTACAATGACAGTAGGTACTCCCCCGGCTGCAAAATAGTAGGGAATGACATAATCCTTTTTTAGACCCACATATTGTTGAGGTATGACTTCTGTTTTCCCCTCCAAATCCAAGGGGCCAAAGTCTTTCAAGGACATGAATTTCTGTAACATATCATTATAGCCCGTTAAAACCGCTTGGCCTGGAGTTACATCCGTACCCTCCACAGATTGGTCGCTTACGACAGGCAGTGTCATGGAATCCGTACCATCATTTAATTGTTCCATAGGAGTCTCCATAATTTGCGCTGTCTTCACACTGACTTGAATCACTTCAATTTTCTTTTCACGATACTTTATATCATGCTCATGAAGTAACGCTTTGAATTTCTCCGCATCCGGTACATTCGTCATGGCAAAATGGGAAGGTACATTGTCCTCAGCTGCTTGATCCGCAGAATAATAGGCGATATAGCTTAAGGATAGTAAACCGATGGCAAGTGCCGATACTGTCGTAATAATGGTCAACAACAAAGCATTGGACTTCATGCGGAACATAATGGACGAGAGGGACAGCACCTCATGGATGTTTAAATATCCGCCTTTACTCTTTCTGATGATATTGGAAATAAAGCGGATAGATCCTTTATAAAAAAGGAGTGTTCCGATGATGACAGTGCCCAAAATAAACACCATAGCCATAAACAATTCATTTATGGATGTAAAGTCTCCACCAAATAATTTGGAGGAAACATAGTAACCTAAAGCGATGAGAGAGATGCCAATGATCCCGATGATCATCTCAAAGATCGATATTTTCTTGATTTTCCCTTCGGTGGTTGAGGTCACTCTGAACAAGGACAAAATACTTTGTCTTTTGATAAAAGAATAATTCATGAGCATGATCAGCAGGTAGATGACAACAAAAACGATGAGTGTTTGAGTCAGTGCTTGGTTAGAGAAATATAGAGTGGCAATGGCTTCGACGCCCGTCGTCTTAAATAAAATCATAATCACTAATTTGGAAAAGGAGAATCCAACCCCAATCCCAATGAAGAGGGAACTAAAGTATAAAATTAGGTTTTCAGCACTCAGGATGCGAAAAATTTTACTTTTAGTCATTCCGATCAATTGAAATAGGCCAATTTCTTTGCTTCGCCTTTTTATAAAAATATTATTGGCATACATAAGAAAAATGCAGACAATAGCGACCAGTAAAATGGAAGCTGCCCGTATGGAAGCTGCACCTTTAACAGACCCCTTCACTTCGTCCATGGAGGGATCGTACTGTAGTGTGACAAAAGCGAAATAGAGTGCAACACTGAAAATGAGGGCAAAAACATAAAGGTAATAATTTTTCAGGTTTTTTTTCAAATTTTTTAGAATGAGCAGATTAATGTTCATATTGGACCCCGCCTAAGACCCCTTGGGTTTTCATGATATCCTGGAAGAAGCTTTGTCTTTCCTGCTCGCCTTTGTGAAGCTGCGTATACATTTGCCCATCCTTAATAAAAATAACCCGACTGCAATGGCTGGCAGCGACAGGATCATGCGTGACCATAATAATGGTTGCTTTGCGTTTTTGGTTCAACTGGCCCAGCTTGTTTAATAAATCGGAAGCCGACTTGGAATCCAGTGCACCCGTAGGTTCATCGGCAAAAATAATACTGGGCTCATGAATAAACGCTCTGGCCGCTGATGTACGCTGTTTCTGTCCACCCGAAATTTCATTGGGATACTTATCTTTCAACTCATAAATCCCCAATTCTGTAGCCACTTCCTGAAATCTTCGGTTGGCTTCTTTCTTAGGCGTTTTGGTGATGGATAACGGTAAGAGGATGTTCTCCTTCACCGTTAGCGTATCCAGCAGATTATACTCCTGAAAAATAAAGCCTAAATGCTCTTTTCGAAATTCAGCCAGTTGCTTTTCCTTCATTTTCGTCATTTCGATATCATTGATTCTAATGGAACCTTGGCTCACTTTATCAATAGAGGAAAGAACATTCAGCAATGTGGTTTTACCTGAACCGGAGGCTCCCATAATACTGACAAATTCCCCTTCTTCAATAAGGATATCTATTCCCTTCAAAACCTCCTGCATATTGAACTTATTACCGTAGCTTTTACGGATTTTATGAGCTTCTAAAATGTTCACTTCGATGCACTCCTTATTGTTCTTGTAGCCTTATTATAAAAATAGAGCCGATGTTTTTCCTTTGATTGGGCGAACAATACATAAAAGCATGTGACATCTCTGTCACATGCTTACCACACTCACGAAATCATTTCGTTTGGGAAAAATTAAAGTGAAGGTTGTACCTACGTTCGGTTTGGAGTGCACATCTATATGTATGAGCAAGGTTTGTGCTGCCTTTTTCGTTAAATATAACCCCATACCCGTTGAAGTGTGATCAGAATGTTGGGTTGTGGAGGTAAAACCTTTCTCGAAGATACGCGGTATATCCTTCGGATCAATACCGCGTCCAAAGTCTTGAACCTCAAGCTGTATTCGATCCCTTTGTTCATAGCTGTGAATGATAATATCACTGGCATCGCTATATTTGATGGCATTGGTTAAGAGCTGTCTGATGATAAAAGCCAGCCATTTGGCATCACTCAGCACTTCCATGTGCTCAAGTTGGATGTCAAAACCGATCCCCTTTTGGATGCACCATGACTGTAATGCTTTGATCTCTTTAAAAACCAGAGATTTTAAATCCACTTGCTCGACATACAGATCATTTTCAATAAAAGATATTCGTTTGTGATGGAGCTGCTGATCCAGCAGTAAGTGAATTCGTAGCCATTCATAGGTTAACTGAGCTTTTAGGGACTTGTCGTCCAACCGCTCAATCATCAAATGCATGGTGGTCAAAGGTGTTTTTACCTCATGAATCCAGGATAATAGTTCATCTTTTTCATGTTCAAGTGTCAATTGATTTTGCGAGATGATCTGTTGTAACCGTTCGTTCTGGCCCGTGATTTTTTGTTCAATGATTTGCTCAAACGGACTCTCCGGTTCGCCTATACCCGTTAGTTCAAGAGAACTCTCCCATTTTTCTAGTGTGGTATAGAACTTGGTTTCCTTGGGATAACGAATGATTAAAAAAACCAAGAAAATCATCATAGATAAGAAGACGATATAAAGAATCGGCATTAACGGAATTGCTGCATCCACATAAGCAATGAACAGGATCAGGAATTGCTGACACACAAACAGTAGAATCCAGCTCCGCCTCTCTATAAGGTATTTTTTAATCATAGGCAGGTGCCTCTTCTGTAGCCATGTAGCCTTGCCCGACTTTCGTTTCAATGAAACGGCCCAAATCCAGCTCGTCCAATTTTTTGCGCAGGCGGTTCAAGTTGACGGTCAGGGTATTGTCGCTGACAAAACGTTCATCATCCCAGAGGCTTTTAATTAATTCCTCACGTGCAACAATTTTATTTTTTTGTTCGATCAGCAGCTTCAAAATAAAAATCTCGTTCTTGGTTAATTCGATGGAGCCAGTCTCATTGGCTACTACATTTTTTTCATAGTCGACCGTTGCGCCACACCATGTTTTAAGGGAGACAGGTTCTGTATTGTAATTATATACGCGGCGGAGTGTCGCCTGTAATTTGGCAATGAGTACATCAAAATGAAACGGTTTTTGGATAAAATCATCCGCTCCAAGCTGCATCGACATCACCATATCCGTAGGATGATCCCGTGAAGATAAGAAGAGGATGGGGACGTTAGAGTGGGATCGAATCATTCGACACCAATGAAACCCATCAAATTTCGGCAATTGAATATCTATCACGACCAGATCAGGCTTTATCGTTGTGAATTCCTGAATGACTTTATTAAAGTCCTGGATGCCATACACATCATAGTTCCATTGAGTTAACCGATCCTTCATTTCATGGAACAAAGTTTCATCATCTTCAATTAATAAGATTTTGAACAACGAATTCACCACTTTATATTTTTTTCAGGATTTTGCAAATTCCTCTTTTATAAAGTGTATAGCAAAAATTGTGTATATGCTACATGTGTGAATTCCACTTGATATTGCGATAATCTGCTGTTAATAGTTGAGGTTTATAGTGGGATTTAGATTAACTATCTCATATATATATTAAAGGATGGATGCAATGATGGGGATTCACACGTATTTTCGGTCGCTAAATGAGCTGGAAAGAATCATCCGTTGTCCGGGTAAGTTTAAATTCGAGGAACACAGCGTATCGGCACATTCTTGGAAAGTCGTACAATACGCCAAAACGCTGGCTGATATTGAAGAGAGAAATGGTGTCCGTATTGACTGGAAAAAGCTATACGAGATTACGAGCAGTCACGATTACGGGGAGATTTTTATTGGAGACATCAAAACGCCAGTTAAGCACTCCTCTAAGGAACTACGATTATTAATCCAACAGGTCGAAGAGGGTATGATTGAGTATTTTATTGAAGAGAATATTCCCGAGGATTTTAAGGCTATTTTTCGCAAACAGCTAAGGGAAGGTAAAGATGATTCTGTAGAAGGTTTAATCCTTGAAGTTGCGGACAAGATGGATCAGGTATACGAAGCATTTGCAGAACTTCAGCGGGGAAATACGGAAAAAGAATTTATAGTCATGTACCGTAATGCACTTGTAAAAATCAAGAATATTCAATTACACTGCGTTGAGTATTTTTTGGAAAATATCCTGCCCGATATGGTCAAGGAAGAAACGCCTTCATCCATTGATATCAAGAAGATTACGGAAGAGGCTTTAGCTCTGTAAGTGAATCTCCCTACCGTCCAGAAGCTACCGACCGCTTCTGTTCATACATAATAATTCTCGTTTCAAAACGAGACAATGCTTGACTTCAAGTTAACTTTAAGTAGTAACATACGGAATGTGACGTGGTGCTTAGGAAATACGATGACTATTCTGACAATTTAGGAGTGATAGAAATTGAAAAAGAAACAACTGGGTAACAGTGACCTTCAAGTATCTGCACTGGGTCTGGGCTGCATGGGAATGTCCGAATATTACGGTGAGTTGAATGAGCAGGAGTCGATCAAAACACTTCATCGTGCGCTGGAGCTAGGGATAAACTTTTGGGATACTGCCGATGTCTATGGTGTGGGGGAAAATGAAAAACTGATTAGCCAAGTCCTGCGGAGCCGCCGCGACGAAGTCGTATTAGCCACTAAATTTTCCATTATGCGTGGGGAAGATGGCGCATTTATGGGTGTAAGTGGCCGTCCCGAATACGTAAAAGAGGCATGTGATCGCAGCCTGCAAAGACTGGGTGTAGATGTGATTGATCTGTACTACCAGCATCGTGTTGATCCGAATGTGCCTATCGAGGAAACAGTTGGTGCGATGAGTGACTTGGTTCAAGCGGGAAAAGTCCGCTATTTGGGGCTGTCCGAAGCTTCTCCTGGGCTCATTCGACGCGCTCACAAGGTACATCCGATTACAGCGCTGCAAACGGAATACTCCTTATGGAGCCGAGAAGCAGAAGATGAAGTTATACCGGCGTGTAAGGAACTAGGCATCGAGTTTGTGGCCTACAGTCCACTTGGACGCGGCTTTTTGAGCGGACAAATCCAGAAGTTTGATGATTTTGCAGAAGATGATTTCCGTCGCTCTGTGCCACGTTTTCAACCTGAGAATTTCCAGAAAAATCTGGATCTCGTGCAGCATGTTAAGGACCTTGCCGCCCAAAAAGGGGTCAAACCTTCTCAACTGGCGTTGGCATGGCTGCTTGCGCAAGAGGGAATTGTACCGATTCCAGGAACCAAGCGGGTTACGTATTTAGAGGAAAATGCAGGATCCGTCGATGTTGTTTTATCCGCACAGGAAATGGAAGCTATTAACGCAATTATTCCAAAAGGAATGGCAGCGGGTCTTCGTTATCCTGCAGAACGGATGCCGAATTGGCAAGCCGAATAATTAAGATAACATGTTAATCCCAAAAGCCGCCCTTAACGCGTATCGACGTGAAAGGCGGCTTTGTGGGTTTACATATACTGCTAAGGATGTGCTTTTAAAATTCCCAAGGGACGTCCTACGGTCAGGAATGTACGACCGAAGTGAGCGTCCTATCTTTATAAAACAGGGGCTTGCAATGCAGTATTGATATTTTGTAGATCCATCGTAAGCTGCTCTTTTACGTTCCATGGGTGATACCAGCCACGTTCGATCATGTATGTTGAAATCTGCTCATGCATATCAATAGCCTCATCCAGTTGCTTCGTAAGAATTGCCTTAATTTCTGGAGTTCCCGCTTCTGTTACGGCCATAGCGTAATTTCTCACACCGCTTTTGGCCGCGTTCAGAAAATCGGCTGCAATGACTTGGTCCGTTAAGGTATGCAGTCCGGTCAAATGCTCCAACAGTGTATTCATGGCTTAACCTCCTGTGAGATGGCTTGATCTAAGAGGGTACCGAGTTCTTGTAATTGGCGGGTCGATAAGTCAACATCCTGCTGTAATATAGCTTTGAGAGTTGGATCAGAGATTAATGCTTGCATGGTTTTAGACTTGGTAAGACACACTGTTTTGAACGCTGACAATTCATGGACTTCAAGTGTTTCGTGCAGGCCATACACCATATGACGTTTACCTCCAATGCTCCAATATATAGTTAAGGTTTAAGTACAACTTTGATGCAATTGTCCTGTCTGGTATCAAAAATTTCATATCCACGTTTGGCGTCGCTTAACGGAATGACGTGTGTAACAACGTCTCCTGGGTCCACCTTTCCCGTATCAATCAGCTCATACATATATGGCATATAGTGAATAACGGGAGCCTGTCCCGTACGTAAATTAACATTTCGCTGAAAAATGTCTCCCAAAGGAAAACCGTTATATCGTCCGCCGTAGACTCCGGTAACTTGAATGGTGCCACCTTTGCGCACAGCCTGTGTAGCTATGACTAGTCCTCCTAAAGCTCCGCCGTGAAGCTTGAGACCGGAAGCGAGAGATTCCAGCGGAGACATTTTACCGCTCATGCCGGAGCAGTCAATAACTACGTCTGCGCCTCCTTTGGTTATCTCTTTGAGGTAGTTGCCGACGTTTTCTTGCGATTCTACATTAACAATTTCCACATGATTTGTACGCTTCGCATGTTGCAGACGATAATCCAGGTAGTCTGCCGCAATGACTCGTTTTGCCCCTTTGAACCAGGCGAACTTCTGGGCTAGCAGACCTACCGGTCCACAGCCAATAACAATGACAGTATCCCCCTTCTTTACTCCGGCATTATCGACGCTCCAAAATGCAGTAGTCATGGCATCAGCAATCAGGCAAAGCTTCTCGTCAGGATGTTCACAACTCTCCGGAATTTTGAAGTGAGTGAAGTTGGCAAAAGGCACACGTAAATATTCAGCTTGTCCACCCGGATATCCACCAGTTGTTCCTGAATAGCCGAAAAAACCGCCCATTTCTCCATGCTCATTAGAATGATCACATTGACTTTCCAATTGGTTTTTACAATAAAAGCATTCACCGCACGCTATGTTGAACGGAATGATCACGCGGTCTCCCTTTTTTAAGTTGGTTACGCCGCTGCCAACTTCCTCTACAACCCCCATCGGCTCATGACCAATTACATAATCTTCCTGTAGATTCGGAATCATTCCATGAATGAGATGCAGATCTGAACCACAAATAGCGGTTGTCGTCAGTCTGACAATCGCATCGTCGGCTTTTTGAATACTTGGGTCCGGAACCTCTTTAACCACAACGTTTTTGATACCTTGGTAGGTCACTGCTTTCATGCCTGGTTTCCTCCCATATGTTCGTCCGGCGTGCGATCAAACATACCCTTGCGGGTGGTATCGTCTGGGAACAGTTTCATTTTACTGATGTCCACCGTCTTGTTGGCTGATAGTTGATCCAATTGATACTGCTTTTGCAGATCATAGGGATGAAACCATTTTTTTCGTACCATAAGATCAGTAATTTCCTGATGAAGAGCGATGCCTTGATGCAGTTGATTGCGCAACAGAGTTCTGGCATCTGGAGAGACGGTTTCCGTCAAGGCTACGGCTGTATTTCGAACTCCTTCCTTGACGCGAATCAGAAAATCCATCGCTAAGGTCGTGTCTGCCATTTCTGGCATGTTTAATGAGTTTTTTGGATCCACATAATCCATTTTAGCGGACTGGGTCTGATCTAATGTCACATCATTCACCTCAATTTAAGATTGGTGTTGGTCGGAATTCTGGAACAGGTGCCTGAAACGGTGCTTTAACATACAATGCTTGCAAATCGGCAATAGCTTGTATAGATTGCTGAACATCTTTTTCCATTAAATCCTTTAGCTCTTGATCGAATACCAAGCCCTGCATTAATTTGGACTTGGCTAAGCATAACGTTTTAAAATTAAGCGCTTCGTGGATTTCTAAGGACTCATGCGCCGCTAATGTAGACTGTTGGTTTATCATCGGATCACCTTTCTTTTATGTTTCTCAAAGGTATGTTATCCAGCCTAACTAGGTTTATTCGAAAGGATCGTGCTATTCGGCTTCAACCTTGCCAAGTGCTTTTTTGGCCGGTCCTTCAATGACTTCGCCTTGATATGAAAAGCGAGAGCCATGACAAGGGCAATCCCATGTTCTTTCCGCTTCATTCCACTCGACTTCGCAACCCATATGGGTGCATGTCGTGTCCACTAGGTGCAATGCTCCTTGTGGGTCTCGGTATGCGCCTGCTCTTTTGCCGTTTACCCGGATGACCGACCCTTCGTCGTGTTCCAGTTCTTCGGCTTTTTTGTAGCTGATGTCTAACTTTCCAGCAATCAAATGTTTAGCCACATTTGCATTTTGAGTTACAAATGTTTTAATGTCGGGGTCCATATGAAACCTTGAAGGGGAGAAAAGATCCTGGTAGGGGCTTTCCTCTCTGGTAATCAGATTCGTATTTAATAAGGCTGCCGCTACACTTGTGGTCATCCCCCATTTTCTATAACCCGTAGCAACGAGGATGTTAGAGGTGTTGGATAGTTCCTGCCCAATATAAGGGAGCTTGTCTAGCGTATACAAGTCTTGGGCCGACCAGCGATAAACGATCTCCTTTAATCCAAATGTTTGCTCCGCGAACTTTTGTAAAGCTTCATAGTACTGGAAAGTACAGATTCCTTGTCCTGTTTTGTGACCTTCCCCACCGACGATAACCATTGGTTCTCCGTTTACCATTACGGAGCGAAGTGAACGTTTTGGGGTTTCTGCACTTAGATACATACCACCTGGATAGATTTTATCGGTTTTGACCGCGAGTACATAAGACCGCTCGGCATGCAATCGCGCAAAATAAAGACCGTTGGGATCATTGAATGGAAAATGTGAGGAGGATACGACATGGTTGCAGGTAATTTTCTTTCCGTCGCTGGTTGTAATGATGGCAGGGTTTCCTTTTTCCACATCTACAACGGTGGTTTGCTCATAAATTTCCCCGCCCTGACGGATGACTTGGTTTGCCAAATATCTTAAGAAAGGTACAGGATTAAACTGGGCCTGGTTTTTCATCTTAATAGCTGCTTTAGTTGAAAACGGCAGAGGCGTTTGTTCGACATAACTTCCCGGGATGCCAAGTTGCTCGTAAGCTTTATATTCGTCGTCGATTTTTCCAACGTACGTATCTTCACATGTATAAACGTAGGCATCTTCTTCTGTAAATTGACAATCAATATTAAACTCTTCTACCGTTTGTTTGATAAATTGAAGAGCGTTGTGGTTGGCTTCGTAATAGAGCCGGGTTTTTTCCTTGCCAAAATGGGAAATAAACTCGCTGTAGATCAAATCATGCTGTGCGGTAATTTTGGCGGTAGTATGACCGGTTGTCCCATGAAGTATCCGCCCTGCGTCGACGACGGCGACGTTTAATCCTTTTTTAGAAAGTAAATAAGCAGTGGTAATACCGGTAATCCCCGCACCTACAATGGCAACATCCACCTGAATATCCTCACTAAGTTTGGGGAAGTTAGGGATGTCAGTGGAAGCTAACCAATACGATTCGGGAAATTGCGGAAATGCGATACGAGATTTGCTTTGTGTCATTTTTACAAAAACCCCTTTGAATACAATTTATGTATATTGTTATCATTGTGGGGTTTTATATTCACTAAACGACTCTCTTTAGTATTTTTTTGATACAGGAGGGAGTGATGGAAAGGAAACAAAGCCGTCCTTAACGCGGATCGGCGCGAAAGGAGGCTTTGTGGGTTTAAATATGCAGCTAAGGACGTGGTTTAAAAATGCCGAAAGGACGTCCTACGGGCAGAAATGTTCGGCCAAAATGTGCATTCAGAACGGCAGCTCCTGTACCGTACAGCGAGAGTAGACCAATGCCCATTTCAGCATAAGCGGCGATGGTATGGAACACCTCTGGGGCGATGCCGAATGCATCGAAGCTAAGGCCGAGGAATAGAAAATCAATCAACACAAAAATAAAAAATAGGACCTTGTGCGTCTCCATGGCTCCAATGGTCATGAAGAGCGTGAAGATGAGATAGCCGGCAAAGGCAAAGCCGAGCTGTTTGCCATCTACAGCAGATGCCAGCTCTGAGCCGAATACGCCCATTTTAATCATCCAGCTACTAGCTACGGCTAACCAGAAGAAGGCGTAAGCACCAAATGCCGTCATGCCAAAGGTATTGTTATGCTTTGCATCCTGAATGCAGGCAAACAGCTGTGCAAAGGCACCAAGGAAAATAGCCCAAGGGATAATAAAGCTCAAGCCTTCAGTGAGACCAAGCTTTTGGGATGAAGCTACAAGTGTTACAATAGCCAAGCCAAACAGGCCGATCGCACTCGGATCGGCCGTTATGATTTTTACGTTAGCATGAGATTCATTTTGCATGAAAAAATAGAAGCCTCCAATAATGTTCAAATACGCGTCAATCTGCCGATGCCAGAATCACACTGACATATTGTAACGGAAACCGGCGTGCTCGCATAGTAGGGAATTCATAGATTTCTATCTATTACGGTGCCTGTATTAACGTTATTACGACCATCCTCGATACTGACTGAGGTAAAAGGAATACTTTCAGCTTGCTTTAATCTTGTTTTAAGCTTGACCAGGTACACTCAAGGCAATTTTCCTAGGAAGGATGTATAACAAATGAAGACGAAAAGGGCCGTTTGGATTCCAGCTATGATTGCAGTTACGGTAGCAGTTCTACTCGTCATCTACTATTACTACATGTCATCGCTCTCCGGCGGTGGACCTGGCCCACGGCTATCAGAAGGTGGGTCTACAGGGCCTGTGGGCGTACATCCTCGTGGAGAAGGGCGTGGGGGCAACGGGGAAATATTCAAGACTTTGGGTACGATTTCCGTATTTCTTGGTGCGGCCGCTTTCTCTTGGTTCTGGTTTAAGAAGAAGCTAAGATCGCCATCAATGTTGGTTAGAAGAGCCGGGCGGTTGTTACATTCCCTCCATAAACTTCTGGGTTGGGCGACCTTGATCCTGATTGCCGCTCATGGTATTTATTTTTTGATAACCAAGCTTCAAGATAACAAAACCTATACCGGGATTGCGGGATTTGTCATTCTGCTGGCGATCGCCGGGTATGGCTTCTTCATTAACAAAGTTCGTAACAAGTGGATGCGGACCGTACATCGTTTGCTCGGATTGCTTTGGGTTCCCGTGTTGCTGCTACATGCTGGCGGATCGGCGATTATGGCGGTCATCGCCAGCCTTGCAGTGGGGGTACTTGTCTGGGTACTGGAAAGAATCGTTGAGAAAACGACGAAGCCTGTTCCAGGGGACACTCCCTGATTATCTTGAATGGTGTTACCGCAGGATTTGTGATAATATTTACACCTATATAGAATGAGGAAGTGACATAGTGATTAATATAACAATTCCAACTCCGGATATCACGATTACCAAACAGGTTAACCCTGAGCTCAGCCATATTTACGGGTTTACCGACTTTCACCTGATCCCTAGAGATAAGGCGGGTATCTTTATGTTTTACAATGCGCAGGAGGAACTGCTGTTCGTTGGTAAAGCAAGAAAGCTAAGACCAAGAATCAAAAAGCATTTTGAAGATAACGTATCGCCGATCAAGGACAAGCGGAATGAGGTTGCGATTATCGAGGTTTGTATTGTAGAAGATGCGGTAGAGCGAGAAATTTATGAAACCTACATTATCAATTCACAAAAGGCTAAATATAACGTTGAAAAAGTATTTTTTAAGTAATGGAGTAACTTCCGTATGAAAAAAAGAGCAATAAGTCGCAGTGACTGTACTGCCCTTATTGCTTTTTTGTATTTCTGCATTTTAGATCCTTCCAGAGAGGGGCCATGGTATGAACAAAACAGATCGTTTGCTAGCGATCTTGCTAGAGTTGCAGCGTAAGGATATTTTACGAGCTGAGGATTTGGCAGCTATATTCGAAACGAGTGTGAGAACCATCTATCGGGATATTCAGGCTCTAAGCGAATCGGGCGTACCGATTGTAGGAGCACCGGGCATTGGATATTCCTTGATGGAGGGGTATTTCCTGCCCCCAGTGAGCTTTACCGCAGAAGAGGCTGTGGCGTTGCTAATCGGGACGGATTTTATCGAACAAAAATTTGATACAGACTACGGTATCAAGGCGCAAACCTCCCGCAGGAAAATTGAAGCCATTTTACCAGAGAGCGTCCGCAGGGAAGTTTCCCGGGTGCGTACAACCATGAGATTACTCGCTGTGGGTGAAGGGGCAAACCATAGAGAGAAAACCTACTTGGAAACGCTGCGTCTTGCTGTATTGGAAAAACGAATGGTACGGTTTGGTTACTCCAAAAGAATGCCAGAGGCTGACGGGAATCGTCAAAGTGTGCGTGTGGTCGCTCCCTATGGTCTGGTATTGCTTCGTGGTTCGTGGGTATTAATCGGGCAATGTGAATTGCGGCAGCAGCTTCGCCATTTCCGTCTGTCACGTATGGACGAGCTTATGGTACTGGAGGACAGGTTTCATTTGCCTGTCGATTTTCATTTGCAGGATTATAAGCAAACCGATGACCGTCATGTGACTGTTCGCATACTAGCACGCTCCGATATCGCAGATAAGGTGAAGGAAGCGAACAACTTTTATATGGAGGCTATAGAGGAGCGTGCAGATGGATTGCATATACTTTTCCGCGTTAGACAGCCGGAGGAATTACTGCAATGGATACTTGGATGGGGCGCGGATATGGTTGTGCTGGAGCCTGAGTCGCTCCGGGAGCTGATACGTGCGGAAGTGGAAAAAATGTTGAAATGCTACTGACATAATGCTGTCAGTAGCATTTTTGTATAGTAAAGCTACTTTAATAGAGAGGGGCAGTCACTAATATATGAATACAACCGAAACATTGCAGCGTTTTGAAGAAACGGCACAACACTATCTTCTTGAATTGGACAGCTTTAGCTTGGAGCAATTGCAGTACACACCGCAGGAGGACCAATGGTCGCTTGGACAAATGTATCTTCATTTGGTGAACTCTGCTCTGTATATGCACCTGAAGAACATTGATGTTTGTCTACAGCCTAATGGGGAGACAGGGGTTAAAACGGAGGCGGGTACGGCCGTTTTTAATCTAGGAGGGTTTCCGCCCATACGTATCCAAGTTCCACCATCTCCGCAGTATACTCCCCCACAACCGACGAGCAAAGAAGAAATTGTGGAGGGTTTAAATGCTGTGATCCGTAAAATGAGAGAGATTGAGCCGATCGTTGGGAAATCAACAGGGCTTTCTACCGTCTCTCATCCCAGATTCGGCGCGTTGAATGCTGGAGAGTGGTTTTCGCTCATCGAGATGCATTATCGTCATCATCTTTTGCAGAAGGAGCGCTTGAAGCACGCAATAGCCGATTAATCGTCTCCCGGCGTAGCCCGATAAACTGGCCGATTTCCTCCTGCGTCAGCACGTCCGTTAACGTGGCGGGTGCGATGTAGGAGTGGAACCAGCGTTGAAGCTTCCGAAGCTTTTCGGCAGGTGACACCTCGGTGAGCTGGTCAATTCGTTGCTGCATCATGCGCAACTTATCCTGTAGCTGTAAAGCGATAGCCCGACATTGAGTCGGGTCTTGCTCCAGCGCCTGATACCATTCTTTTTGTGACAGAACCTCAACCTCAGAGGTTACCAGCGCGACTGCTGTACCATAATAAGGATTGGGGCTGATCAGGGAGTGGTGCGGGATGATTTCATCGGGCACAATCACATTAACTAAAATTTGCGAGCCGTCTTCATGGACTCGGACAATTTTTAACAAGCCGCTCTTGAGGTGATATAAAGGGCCAGATTCTCCTTGTCGAAATAAGGTCTCACCTTTGTGTAACATCATGAACGTAATAACCTCCATTCCATGTATTCCAGCTTTTTAGATGAACCCGCCATTGACGCGGATTGTCTGCCCGGTAACCCACTGTGATTTGGCGCTGACCAGAAACTCAATCACATCAGCGATATCTTCCGGTTCGCCGAGCCGACCCATAGCATTCATTTTTTTCATGCCTTCGATTTGCTGCTCGGTTTTTCCAGCTTGGAAAAGCTCGGTGTTCACAGGACCGGGAGCCACGGCGTTGATCGTAATTTGTTTGCTTCCGAATTCCTTGGCTAGCTGACGGGTAAATTGCTCCACTGCGCCCTTGGTACCTGCGTATACGCTATAGGTCGGGAACATTTGTCCGATCACGGATGTGGACAGGTTCACGATTCTTCCGTAATTCTCCATATATTTCATGGCTTGCTGACAGGCAAAGAAGGTGCCCTTTACATTCAGTGCGAATTGTTTGTCAAAATCAGCTTCGGTTACCTCAGCCAGAGGTTGGGTGATCATCAGCCCAGCGTTGTTAACCAGAATATCCACTTTACCGAATTCAGAAATCGTATTTGTAAATAATGCTTCAATATCACTCATTTTGCCCAGATCAGCGTGAAGTGCTATGGCTTTGCCGCCTTTTTGAATAATCCTCTCCACGACTTTTTGAGCTTTGTCCGGACTGCTGGCATAATTGATGACTACATTAGCGCCCAGATCAGCCAGTTGCTCGGCAATGGCACGTCCAATTCCTCTAGAGGACCCGGTGATAATTGCTGTTTTTCCGTCCAAATGCTTCATATGTGTTTGGACCTTCCTTCCATATCTATTTTAAGTGATTCCTTTTTCTAAAAGCATCCACACATCCGAAAACTCCCGATTAATCACGGGATTCTTCCATTCGTAAGCATGAGCGGGATGATGAAAACGGGCTGTGGCATAGAAAAGGGTACGCGCCAGTTGGGCTGGCTGATCCGATGTGATGTCTCCGCGTATAATGATATCAGCGAGCTGATCCACAATGTGGGCGATATGCTGGTCGATTAAGTCAGCCGCTTGCTCGGTGACCCTCGTATACATCTCAAACATTTCCTCGTCGTCGCGGGCATAATACTGCTTAAGTTCGACCAAGGTCTGTATATATCGTTTTAAATGTGGCGTTCCCAGTATAGATGAATTCTGACAGACCTCCGTTAATGGGCCGATAATCTTTTCATTCAGCCATTTTTCGGTCACACCTTCAAGAAGCTCGGCTTTACTTTTAAAGTGTCGGTAAATGGTGCCATGACTTACTCCCAATACTTTGGCAACATCGGTCACGGAGGTTTTGGCTATACCAAAACGCCTAAGTGTGTCTTCTGTAGCGATAAGAATCTGTTCCTTGGTTAGCACATCTGAGGATTTTTCCATAGAGACACGGTCAAGTGCCGTGTGAGTCACCTCCTTAAAGTCAGAATAACATAAAGGGTATCAAATGACAAATATACGTTTTTGTCATTTGATACCCTTTTTTTAAAGAATCCAAAGAAGTGAACAGAAATACTACAATAACGATTCGATGACGGGATCAATGGCCCAGGGCTCCGTTGTTACTTCAAATCTCCCTTGCACATGGCCATCGCGATCGACCAAGAATTTAGAAAAATTCCACTTGATACCGTCGCCAGCGTATATATCCGGATACTTATCCCGCAGGAAATCCTCCATCCATTGACCGTCTTTGGTCTGGATATCGAAGCCTTGAAACGGTGCCTGTTGGGTCAGATATTGAAATAAAGGATGAAGAGATAAGCCTCTTACATCCGTCTTCTCAAATAGTGGGAAGGTTACTCCATGGTTAATTTGGCAAATTCCCTGAACCTCCGAATGGCTACCCGGCTCTTTTTTATTGAATTGGTTACAAGGAAATGCAAGGATTTCAAAACCTTGTTCCCTCCGTTTTTCGTAGAGCTTTTGCAGATCAGTGAATTGACTGGAGAAGCTACACATGCTGGCAGTGTTTACAATAAGGAGAATCTTACCTCTATAGTCTGAGAGTTCAATCGGTTCCCCATTAATTGAGGTTGCTTGAAAATCATAAATAGACATGTTAACGTTCCTCCTCACGTTATTTTTTAATACATCATATATCCAGAATTGTTATTGGTCTAATATATTATTGGAATCAACCTTATAGGTATTTGCAATAATCTTGTCATGTAAAGACACATTGTCCATCTCTCTCTTGAAACCAAAGAAGACTCGACTTGAGAAAGTGGGAGATTTGCCTCTTCATAGCAAACTGTGGCATTCGCCGTTACCAAGATAGAATATAGATGCATATTCATGTAGTGTGTGCAAAAACCCAACAGAATCGAGGGATATTCGTGCCCATTGGAAAGATGATTCAATACAAGGAAATGCGACAACATCCCATTTTACGTTCTCACTTGCCCGAAACCCGCTGGATCAGTAATGCAAGGACTTTACGGATGCTGGATACCTATCGCACAGTCTTCATCAAGCCTAATTATGGGAGTGGAGGGACTGGCATCATACGTGCGAAAAAGCTGGGGAGGAAATATGAGGTTCGTTGTGGCTCCAGTCGCAGAATCGTTAGATCTCACGCCGTAAGAAGAGCAGTTAGAACCTATCGAAGACCTCATCGCCGTTATTTGGTACAGCAAGGACTTAAGTTAGCCAAGTACAAAGGTTCGATTTTTGATGCCAGAGTGTATATGCAGAAGCCGGAATCGGAATGGGTCATTTCAGGAATAACCGGCCGTGTCGCTGCACCTCGAAAAGTCGTTACCAACTATCGGAAGGGAGGACATGCGGCGCCGTTGTCCAAAGTGCTTTTAAGGGTCTTTAAAAATGACAGAACAAAAATGAAAGAGATTCTGGACCAGGTCACCGAGCTTTCTAGAATCATTGCCGACACGATAGATAAAAATCATCCGGTTCGCGAGTTGGGCATCGATCTTGCTATTGAGAAGAGCGGCCAAATTTGGATTATCGAGGCCAATCCGCATCCCGGACATATGTTGTTCAGGCAGCTCCCCAATCACAAGATGATTCGCAACATCTTGAGAAACAAACGTCGTATACATCATTAGGATAAAGTTTGTGAAATCATTCATGGATAAGAAAAGGAGGAGAACGCCCAAGCCAAGGTGCGGGAGCGTTCTCCGTTTTTTTTGGTAAATGACTGACAGATTTAGGACGAAGCTTTTATGTTAAAATGTGTCCGCCATCCACATGAAGGACTGTTCCGGTCACAAACTGATTTTGAATCAAATAAAGTACGCCTCGTGCAACATCCTCCGCAAGTCCAACTCGCTTCACAGGGAGCTTATGCGCGACCGTATCATAGAATTGATTGCGTGTATTTTCAGGCATTTTGCTACGGGAAGGTGTGTCAATAATGCCGGGTGAGACGACATTCACGCGGATGGGAGCAAGCTCTAACGCCAAGGTTTGACCAAGATTCGCAACGGCTGCATTCACAGCACCGAGCGCAGAGGAGCCGATCATCGGCTTGTAAGCCACCACTCCTGAAAATAAGGTAATGGAACCCTCGGCTGAGAGTTGGGAAGCCCCGTATTTAGCTGCATAATACTGTCCCCAAAATTTGTTTTCGAATAGCTTGCGGGCTTGATCTGTCTCCGACTGAAGGAATGACCCACCTGATGTTTCTGCCGCGCTAACGATAAGATGATCATAGGGGCCGACTTTTTCGAAGAAAGATTTTACCTGCTGCTCATCTGACGTGTCCAGCACATGTATTACAGCACGAGGGCCCAGCATTTCCTTGGCCTTGTGCAATTTATCCTCCGAGCGGCTGGCGATTACCACTTCCGCTCCAAGCGAAATGACTTGCTTAGCTGTTTCTAAACCAATACCTGAGCTTCCACCAATAATGACAATCTTTTGGTTTTGCAAATGGATTCCCTCCTAGTATTCATCTGGATTTGTTAATCATGTAATACGGCTTGTAGATGTGTATCAAGATCAGCAATAAATTTGGGTATATTTGGATTTTTAATAACATCGTAGCATGCAAAGCTTTTCAAGGGCTTCATACCGAGAAATGTATGCGCAGAATGCAAATGACGGAGTGCAGCTTCTAGACTAGCCCCATTAAAAAATTGAGTTGGATCATTAAAGGCTTTTTCCGGAGCATTCCAAGTTGTGGAGAACATATATTTCTTGTCGGTTAATAAATCTCCGCTCCCATATTCATGAGCACCCGTGAAGAATATACCGTAAGCATAGACTTCATCCATATAAGTCTTTAATAATCCAGGAACGCTGAACCAGTAGATGGGGGTTTGGTAAATGACTACATCCGCCCATAAAAATTTTTCTTGTTCTTCGCTGAGGGTATAGCCGTCTTGAACAGACGTTATTTTGATTTTGTTCTCTTCACTTAAGAGACGCACCATATTGTCTATCAATGTTTGGTTCAATTTCCCTTCAGACGAATCATATTTTTGATGACCGTTAATGATTAGTATATTTTTCATCTCTTCACCTCCTTGTATTAGAGAAAACGTTAGTTGCTACAGCGATATTGTATATGTAGTAAGTTTATTTAGGGAAGTAGTGATATTTAATTCATATAGTTTCCCTAAAGGAACTATTGTGATATCATTGGATTTAACAGATAATTTTTGGGGGAGTTCCTATGCACGACCAAGAACCTATTGAATTGACCAAAGGAATACCCGGCAAGCCGTGCCCTATTGCCCAAACACTTGATTTGATCGGAACGAAATGGACTTTTTTAATCATCCGTGACCTGCTTATCGAAGGAACACTGAGATTCAGCCAACTTCAGAAGTCCATGAAGGGGATTAGTCCCAAAACGCTTTCCCTACGCCTGAAAGAGCTTGAAGATAACGGTCTGTTAGAGAGAAAGGTATATGCCGAGGTTCCCCCGCGTGTTGAATATTCGTTAACGGAAAAAGGGAAGCGACTTGAAGGTGTTTTTATTGAGCTGAAGAGATTTGGCTTAGATTTAAAAGCAGATCATTGAGGGATATGAACTGCAACATTCCAAGGTATCGTTGAGCTGAACGATGCCTATTTCTTATATTCTAAAAAAGAAAACGTTTGCCAAAAAGTTCACAGAAAGTTCACTTATGTGGAGGTTTCGACTATTTATATAATTACCAAGGTACACAGAAGGGATGATGGAATTGCCAACGACGAAGAAAGAAGATTTTTACTTTGGTTTCATGATGTGCTTGGGGATGGTCGTATTCATGACATTTTATAATCTATATACAAATGACTTGATTGGCACAATCTCTCTAAAAGTAATGGTTTTTCAATTTATTTTATGTTTTATCATTGCTTTCGTATTGGAACTATTTATTGTCGGTCCATTAGCAAAGAAAATAGCCTTCTCATTACCATACGATAAATCCAAAAAGGTATTTGTGATTCTGTCCCTTTCATGCTGTATGGTCATTGGAATGGTTCTCTGTATGTCACTTTATGGATTGGGGACAGCTTACTTTTTTAATGGTCTTTCGGGAGATTCATTATTTAAAAATTACTTATCTTTAGTTTTTAAGAATTTTATTTTTGCTTTCCCTCTGCAGCTCTTAATTGTAGGGCCGCTTGTTCGGTACTTATTTGCTAAATTCGTGAAAGGTACACGAATTGCGGTATCTTTAAGCTAAAACGTAGTTTAACGACGGTATACGATAGCTCAAAAGCCGCCTTCTGTCTGAGAAGGCGGCTTGTTTTTACTCAGAAGTCCCAATATCTTTACAGTGTTTGTCCGCTGTCTACCGTAATAATCTGGCCTGTCATGGCTTCCTGTTCCAAAGCAGAGCAGATCATGCTGGCGATATCTTCGGGCGTGGAAATGCGCTGTAGGAGTAAATGAGGAGCCAATGTTTTCATTTGCTCTTCCCTGCCTGACCACCATCTTGTCGCTACAGCTCCCGGCACGATGCAATTGACGCGAATATCCGGCGCAAGTGCCCGTGCTAAAGATTTGGTCAGCCCGTGGACGGCCGCTTTGGATACCGCATAGGGAAGCGAAGAACCTAGCCCTGTTTGCCCTGCTATACTTCCCAGATTGACGATAGCTCCTTGTTTACTACGCTTCATAAAAGGAGCTACGGCTCTGGCACAGTAAAACATGCCTTTTACATTTACATCAAATAGATCATCCCATACCTCTTCCGTGGCTGCCTCCAGATCATCCATCGGAATGTGATGTGTAATGCTAGCGTTATTCACGAGTATATTAATCGTACCGAATTGCTGGACAATCTGGTCAACCATAGTTCGAACTTCCTGATCTCGGGAAACATCTGCCTGTAATGCGATAGCACGTCCGCCCTTTTCAAGGATCATACGTACAGTTTCCTCTGCATCGTTTTTAGAGCGGGAATAGTTTACGACTACCGTAGCTTTTCGATCTGCCAAGGCCATACACACGGCTCTCCCAATTCCTGTACCTCCACCTGTAACCAATGCTACTTTTTGATGTAAATCCATGTAAATTCGCTCCTTCTCCATCCAGTTCATTTGCGTCTGAAAAATAATAAGATCTGATATGTATCATTGTAGAGGAGGTATTGTATTCTGTATAATTGAATTAAATGAATTTACAATTCAATAAAATTGAATCAATTGTTTATACAGGAGTCTGATAATGGACATTAAAACACTCAAAACATTTCAAATGATTGTGAATTACGGAAGTTTTATGCGTGCAGCGGAAGAGTTGAATTATGCACAATCTACCGTGACGATGCAAATACAGAAGCTGGAGTCCGATATGGGAATTCAACTGATCGAACGGGGCAAGAAAATAAAGTTAACTGAAGCGGGCAGGATGTTTTACGAGCAAAGTCTACATATTGTAAAGGATATGGAGCAATTGCAGGAAAATATGGACAATCTGCAAAGAGGGACCGCAGGCGACATTCGTATAGGAGTGACCGAACCGACTGCCAGTTATCGACTACCAGGAATTTTAAAACGTTTCTTAACCCATTATCCGAACATTCGGGTTTCTGTTGAGTTTGGAAATACCCCTACCTTAAGCGAGCGTATTCTCAAGGGGGATATTGACTTAGCGCTGTGTTCCACACCAGATTTGGGCACAGAGCTATATTTTGAGCCTTTATTTAGGGAGAACTTTGTAGTTTTAATGCCTGAAAATCACTGGCTTGCGGAAAAAGAAAACATTGGGCCGGAGGATTTACAGGGGCAGCGGTTGCTTATTACGTCGGCTACTTGTCCCTATCGTCGCAAACTTGAAATGGTCATGAAGGAATATGGAATAACCACGTTAAATACAATGGAAATTGGCAGCATGACGGCTCTGAAATTTTATGTGGAAAGCGATTTAGGGATTGCACTTGTGCCACAAATTCTGGTCAGTTCTGTCCCAGCAGGAACAACGGTGAGGGAATTAAGCGGCAGCCTGATTGATATGACCTTCGGACTTCTCTGCAAAGCAACAGACTATCCGCTAAAGCCGGCAGGTTCAAGGCTATATTCTGTGTTGAAGCAGGAGCTTGGGGGATTGCATGCGACCATTAAGCTAGAGTAACGAGTATTAGGGAATTGTGTTTTCTGTCACCATATGATGTAAATGCAGTACAGCAGAAAACCGACTGCCGTGGGCAATCGGTTCATGGTTTACTTTTTATTAATCGGAACCCATACCTCGCACCGGTAGTCTTCAGCATGTGAATCTCCCATAGTATACACTTCCAGTTCCGGGCCGCCTGAATGCTCATAATTGCTGGCAGGGAACCATTCCTGAAAAATTCTTTGCCATACCTTTTGGATCGAGTGAGGCATAGGGCCGATGGATGTAAACACTGCCCAGGTTGAAGCCGGAATGGTTCTGGATTCCAGCCCATTCGCGGTCGCTACTTCTTCGCTGCCTTCTGCGGCGATTAAGTACGTGAATTTTTCTTCCCCATGCTTGAAATCCAAACAAATACCGAGTATATCGTCGCCTATTCCCAAGGCATGAATCCGATCCGATGTACCATCCGCATTCAGTTCGTTCCAGAATTTTGGGATTTCTCGAAGATTATCGCCGTTCTTAGTGGTGACTTGAATGGACTTGCCAATGACCGTAAAGGCCGCTTTCTCTACAATTTTGTAATCCATTTCCTGATCTCCCTTCAACGATAGATGGAAGGTGATGCGTGGAAAGGCTTTCAGGTTCACCCCAGGGCTTCTGGCCTCAGAGGGAGAAATACCGTGTACCTTTCGGAACGCTTTAGAAAAAGATTCGGGGGAATCATATCCGTATTTGAACGCTACATCCAGCACCTTGGCGGAAGAAAGACTCAATTCCTGAGCAGCCAAGGTCAATCGACGTTTGCGCACATATTCTGCTACCGTGACGCCAGTTAGCATATGAAACATACGCTGAAAATGAAAAGGAGACGAATAGGCTGCCTTTGCAATTTCATCGATATCGAGTGGCTGCTGCATTCTCTCTTCCATCAGATCCAGTGCGTTCTTGATCCGAAGCAACCATTCCAACCGCATCACCTCCTTGGTTGTAATCATATCATTAGGAGTATCTGTAATCCTGTCTTTGCGTGCTCTTATTGAACAGGAAAAACAATGTGCCTGCCCCCTTGTGTTCATAATTAAAATTTGGGACAATGAAAGAGGCGTTTAAATAGCGCAGACTGCTTAAACATGCTATGATGCAATGATCGTTGAGACGAGTCGTGATGGCTAGGGTTTATATATAGAAATACGAATTTGATTGTTTTGAAAAGAGGATCGAACATGAAAAAAGAATCCATTTATGGATTAACGCTAGATCAATTGACAGCATGGCTCATCGAGCATGGGCATAAGAAATCCCGGGCATTGCAGGTATGGGACGCATTGTATCGGAAGCGGGTTACTGATTTTGCAGCGATGGCAGATGTTCATGAAGATTGTACTCGCCTGTTGGCAGAGCACTTTTCCATTGAAACACTTGAAGAACACGTGAAGCAACAGTCGGCAGATGGGACGGTCAAGTTCTTGTTCCGGCTTCAAGATGGTAATTTAATTGAGACCGTATTGATGCGGCATAAGTTTGGCTTATCCGTATGTGTGACTACCCAGGTAGGATGTAACATTGGGTGCAGCTTCTGTGCGAGCGGACTGTTGAAGAAGAGCCGTGACCTGTCTAGTGGTGAAATTGTAGAGCAAATTATGAAGGTCCAGCTGTATCTGGATCAGGAACGTCCGGGCGATCAGGTCAGTCATGTTGTTGTGATGGGAATTGGCGAACCGTTTGATAACTTCGTGAACCTGTCCGATTTCATTCGGGTCATTAAGGATCACAAAGGGCTAGCGATTGGGCCACGGCATATTACCGTTTCCACAAGCGGATTGGCTGATAAAATCATTGAATTTGCAGATTCAGACCTGCATGTCAATCTGGCGATCTCCCTCCACGCCCCGAATAATGAGATTCGTACTCGCATTATGAAGATCAACCGGGCGATTCCGATTGAGAAACTCATGCAGGCGATTGATTATTATTTGGACAAAACAAATCGTCGAATTACGCTGGAGTACATCTTGCTGAAGGATGTTAATGACGGTAAGGAGCATGCGCTCGAACTGGCTGAGCTGGTGGGCCATCGTCGTAATCTGGCCAATGTCAACCTCATTCCGTACAATCCAGTGGATGAGCATAGCCAATACCAGCGGAGTGAGTCGGAGTCGATTACGGGCTTCTATGATGTGCTGAAGAAACAAGGTATTAGCTGTAGTGTTCGGCTGGAGCATGGAGTCGATATTGACGCAGCCTGCGGACAGCTACGCAGCAAACAAATCCGCAAGGATGCCAAGGGTAGCCGCAATGCGGAGCGCGAAGCCATTAGTTAAATACACAAGCGTACTCTCTAACAGGAGTACGCTTTTTTATATCACGAGCCCAAGGGCGAAACGTTACCCAGAAATGTGAAAATAGTCACGTAATAGTTGCTGCTTTTACGTTATAGTGAGTGGTTAGTGGAGGGGTTATATGGCTAACGTAATTTCGAATGTGGCGCTCGTTCCGGGCATTTATGTGATGAAAATAGAGGGAAAGTTTAAAGGGAACATGGGGCAGTTTTACATGCTGCGCAGCGGGACAGGTTACCCACTGCTGCCCAGACCCATCAGCATTTATGATATCGGGGAAGAGAGTATTTCCTTTTTGTATCGGGTTGTTGGAGAGGGGACAAATTTGTTTTCCCAATTACAGCCTGATCAGGAAATTCAGTTAGAAGGACCTTTCGGAAACGGTTTTCCGCAGGTAGAGGGTAGTTTGGCTTTAATCGGCGGTGGCATGGGTACAGCTCCGTTGCTGTTGGCTGCAAAGTATTACCCGCATGCGCATGTTTATCTAGGGTTTGCACAGCAAGCCTTCGGGGTTGAAGCGTTCGAAGCTGTGGCGGCATCTGTACAGGTCAAGGTAGGGGGAAGTATCGTCGAACAGATCGATCCGACGCTCTATGCAAATATGTTTTCCTGCGGGCCAACTCCGATGTTACAAGCACTCGCTATAAAAACGGTGGATACGTCGTCCCGCTTATATATTTCAACTGAAAGACACATGGCCTGTGGTATTGGCGCATGTTTGGGCTGTACGATGCGTACCCGTGGAGGCAATCGGAGGGTATGTAAAGAAGGGCCTGTATTCCCGGTGGAGGAGGTGGAGTTCGATGATCTCCATGGCGTGTAATATTGCGGGTGTACCGTTCAAGAACCCGATCATCATGGCTTCCGGTACGTTTGGATTCGGACGGGAGTATGCGGAATTTTATTCTCCTGAATTATTGGGCGGCATCGTCGGCAAGGGACTAACCCTGCATCCGAAGGCTGGTAATACGGGATCACGAATACATGAGACAGCATCCGGCATGCTCAATAGTGTGGGGCTGGAGAATCCGGGTGTTGCCGCCTTTTTGAAGGATGAACTGGATGACATGACTCACTGGAACACGGCTGTTATTGTCAACGTGGGCGGTTCCAATCTGGAGGAATATGTTCAGGCCGTAGCGATGATTACGGAAAATGCACAAAAGCGTCGCACGATGAACCGCAGAGGCGTTGATATGCTGGAATTGAACATTTCATGTCCCAACGTGAAGCAGGGTGGAATGCAATTTGGTATCCAGACGGAGGTAGCGCGGGAGGTTGTGCGTCAGGTGCGCAATGTGACGGCACTTCCGTTGGTTGTCAAGCTGTCTCCCAACGCAGAGAATATCACGCAGATGGCGGTTATGTGCGAGGAAGAAGGCGCAGACGGAGTTTCGTTGATCAATACATTTTCTGCGATGAAAATTGATATACGTCGGCGTCGTAGTGTTTTTGCCAATACGTATGCGGGTCTTTCCGGCCCGGCAATTAAGCCGATTGCTTTGCGTATGGTTCACCAGGTGGCACAGGCGGTGTCGATTCCGGTGATCGGGATGGGCGGGATTAGCTCAGTGGAAGATATTATTGAATTCACCATGGCAGGTGCCGCTGCCATTCAGGTAGGAACGTACAACTTTGTCCATTTACATGCAGGGGCCGAGCTGGTACATGGCCTTGAACAATGGATGCAGCGGGAAAAGGTGCAGTCATTGGATGAGATACGGGGAATTTTGTGAATTTGGAACCTTTTTGCATACACTAATTCATATAAAACCGGCTTGTCTTTAAAAGACAAGCCGGTTTTGTTTTTTATTTGACCAAACAGCAAACGCCATTAGTGGTTAATATCGCACTTGTTCAAGATGAACGAAATTTGATTTTCCAGCCGATGAATGGCTTCCTCGGACGCCTGGTCGTTTGCACCTTGTTCCTGAAGCGCAGCGAGTTCCTGCTTGAGCTGATGAAGGTCTTGTCCTGCATTAGCGCAGTTGTAATTGCTTTCGAGATTGTCAATCATCCGTGATCCTCCCTTTCGTTAGGTATACGTCCTTATTATGGAGATTTGATCTTTCCTTATTCAGCATAAAGTTTTATTTCAGGTAAAGGATCATGAGGCGCGTAAAGCTTGCGAAATAAGAAGGAAATTGTCAAACGATGTCGAATAACAAGGGATTATAGGGAAAGAAATAGGCTCTTATTCCTAATGGAGAGCTTAACAAAAAAGCTAGGTGATGGGGTTGCGGTCAAAAAGTAAATCGAAACCGAGACGACAATTCAAAGTTTCGCTACAATTCATGATTATTATTTTGGTTGTTTTAGTTATCATTATTTCCTTAATTATATCCTTGCTTCTCATTCGTAATTTTGTGATTAACAAGCATTTTGATAATACGAAGGAAAAACTTTCGGGTGTTGCCAAGATGGTTGCCAGTGACAACGATGTTATTCGTAATGTCGAGCAGGGAATTCCTGTGAAGCAGATTCAAGACTACTCGCTTGGAGTCATGCATAACGTTAATGTGGATTTTGTTGTCATTCTGAACCACGATTTAATTCGGCTATCTCATCCGAATGCAACGATGGTTGGCAAACCGTTCTCGGATTTAAATGATGCCAGAAGAGCGCTATCCGGTCAGGGACATTTTTCTGAGAATATAGGTATTTTGGGCAAAGGTTACCGATATTTTACGCCGATATTTAATCAACAGCATGAGATCATTGGCATTGTATGTGTAGGGCTGACCATGAGAACCCTAAATCACGATTTGATGCAGGCGCAGTATACCATTTTTGGGGGGCTGATGCTGGGGCTCTTTAGTGGAGTTCTAGGCGCGATCATTCTGGCTCAGAAAATCAAAACCATTTTATTTGGGCTTGAGCCGCAAGAGATAGCAACACGATTGCGCGAAAAAGAAATTATTGAAAATGAGGTCGCTGAAGGAATTATAGCCATTTCGGCTGACAAGAAAATTATGCTTATGAACAAAGAAGCTCAGGCCAAGTATCAACTGGCAAACCAAGAAATGAAGGCCCCGATTGGCGAGCAGCTAGATACCAACTTTTATAACGTGCTTTTCAAGAGAGTGTTCGATGATAAAAGGAAAATCAAGGATCGCTCATTTTATGTGAATGGTATAGAGGTCATTGCGACAGTAACCCCTATATATATTGAAAATGAGTTTTTTGGGGCAGTTGCAACGCTGCGCGACCAATCCGAGATGATCCATCTTAGCAACCAGTTAAGTGGTACAAAATATTATATTAACTCCCTTCGCGGACAGACCCATGAATTTATGAACAAAATGCACGTAATATCCGGGCTGATTGAAATGAGGAAATATGCGGAGGTCAGTCAATATATTCATCAGTTAAATCACCGGTATCAAGATGAGGTAGGCTTTTTGACGGAGAGAATTAAAGTACCAGCATTAGCAGGTTTTATTATGGGTAAAATCAACGAAGCACGCGAACAGAATATTTCGGTTCTTCTTGCAGAAAGCTCGGATGTCTCTAATGTGGAGATGCAGGATATCGTTCATGATGTCATACACATCCTGGGCAATTTTTTTGACAACGCCATAGATTCCATCTTACAAAAAAAAGAACCCGGCAAAATTGAGCTTAAATTGAACTATGAGTGTGAGGGTAATGTATTCATTCTGAAAGTAAAAGATAATGGGTTGGGGATTGATTTTGAGATGCAAAAAAGGATATTCGAGCATGGCTTTTCAACCAAAGGAGAAGACAGAGGCTACGGCTTGAATCTGGTTAAAACCATGGTGGAAAATCATCAAGGAATCATTGAGCTTGATAGCCAACCGGGTCTGGGAACAAGTATATATGTAGAGTTGCCCTGTACATTGGAGGTGACAAATAATGAAAGTTCTAATCGTTGAGGATGATCCGATGGTTGCTGAGCTCAATCAACAGTTTATCGAGCGCATGGACAATTTGGATGTTGTATGTAAGGCAGATACCGTCAAGAAAGCACAGGACTGTCTTCAAAAATGGTCACCGGATCTGGTATTACTGGACGTTTATTTACCTGGAAAAAGCGGATTAACTTTATTATCTCATATGCAGGAGCATCAATATCATGCTTCAGTTATTTTAATTACGGCTGCAAAAGATATTCAGACGGTGAAGGAAGCTGTTTTTTATGGTGTTGCAGACTATTTAATTAAACCCTTTACATTCGAACGCTTTAGACTGGCTGTTGAGAAAATCCAGCGTCTGGCCACGGTGATGGAGGAAGGGAACGGAATTAATCAAGCTGTTATTGACCATTATTTTAATAAAGAAGAGCACACGGGTGTGGAAAATAAAAAACCTGTTGAACATCCACCGCATAATGTATCGAAAAACCTGTCTAAAAATTTGTCCAAACTGACCATGACCACAATACTGAAGAGTATTCAAGAGCTGGACGGACCCTTCTCAGTTGAAACGTTAGCTAGAGAAGTGGACTTGTCCCGTATCACGGTCAAAAAATATATTCAGTTCCTGGTGGACGATGGCTTTCTCGTTGAATCGATAGAATACCACAAGGTTGGCAGACCGCTAATGCTCTATCAGTTGAATCCTGATATAAAAGAACCGCCATTTCCATTGTAATCTGGAAATAGCGGTTCTTTTTTTGTTCAACAAGAGTACCGAGCTTCCTAATTATTTCATAGAGAGGACAGGAAGTGGGACCAGGTTATCCGAAGAATGAGTTGTAACGATATCATGGAAGTTGTCGTAGCTAGTTTCAATCATGTTGGATAACGCCGTAACGGTATTCGAGCCAGCATGAGGCGTTACCAAAACTCTTGGATACAGCTCCACAAGCTTCTGGATCGTTGGGTCTGGGAGCATTTGCCATGGTTCAAACGCTTTGAAAAATAGTTCTTCCTCTTTAGGGAAGACATCTGTCCCAAATCCCTCCAAATGATTACTGAGTAAAGCGTCTAGAATGGCTTGATTATCTTGTAATTCTCCACGTGAGGTATTGATGAGGATAGATCCCTTTTTCATTTTTGCTAAAAAGCCAGCATTAATCATTTGGTCGTTCTGTCCCGGCAGATAAGGAACATGCACACTAACAATATCGCTCTCTGCCAGTAGCTCATCCAAGGTTGTGAATGGAATGACTTCCTTGGCTGCGTCGGATTGGTACACATCATAGCCGATAACAGAAGCTCCTAATCCTTTAAACAATTTAGCCTCTGTCAGACCAATGCGTCCAACCCCGATAATCCCAACTTTACAGTTATGGATCTCTTTGCTGAATGTATGCTCATCCACAATAAAATTTTTGAAAGAGCTTTTGGTAGTCATATAAGCGGTGTGGCGGAACAGCATCATAGCCAAAGTTAAGGAGAGCTCAGCGATGGCATTCGGAGAGTAGGATGGCACGCGTGCCACCTTCATTCCGAATTCGCTACAGGCATCCAAATCAATGTGGTTGATTCCGACTGTTCTGGTGAAAATATATTGAATGCCGTATTCATTGAATTTTGTGATATTTTCCCGATTGGCAGCACAGTTTCCTCTTAGCAAAACGGCATCGTGATGCTGCGCCAATTCTGCATTGCTGGTGGTTAACAACTCTTCTACCAGCGTTAGTTGGAAGTTATATTTATTGAGATCCTGGAAATAGGGTTTCTCATAAGAACGGACACCATAGCAAATGATTTTTAACATGTTGTTTACCCCCTGATTTAGAAAATTCCAATTTTATCAATGACATTGAGCGTAATGATCCACACTGGAATCATGACGACAGAAGTGATAGTAGATAGAAGCGATGCATTAGAAGTCAATATGGCTTCCTTATCAAAACTGATGGCATAGGCTGCGGCTACGGTAGCTGTAGGAGTAGCCATCATGATGACAATAGTGGCTAAAGCGACAGAATCGACTGACAGAATATGAGATACAGTCAACAAAGCCAGCAAGACGATGTTAACAATAGGTACAAGCCAGACCTTAACGATGCTGTAATACCAAGAGGTCTTATCCGTAGCTGCCGACTTGAAGCTGATCTCCCCCAATGTCGAGCCAATCGATAACCAGGCTAATGGAGAAGCTAGTCCAGCTAGGTAGGTCATGGGCTTGAACAGCCAGACAGCCGTTTGATCAATTCTTAGAAAGGCGAACTGCTGAATGGCCCCATCCTCTGTAGCTACACTCATCTGTGGCAAATAACCTTGAAACAACCAAACAAACAAGCCTAGAAACGTGGCGATAACAATGGGATTCATAAACATGGTTTTGAGATTTTTAAGCTCCATTTTCAGACCGCTCATTTTGATATAGCCATAGGAGTATAAGAAAATGCGGTACCCTATGTTAAAAATGGAACTGTACATCACTCCGGTAGGGCCGTAAATGGCTCCGACAATTGGAATTCCGAAGAAAGTCGTAGAACCGAAAATGGTTAACACCCGCAAAACATCCTGTTTATCCTTGTTGTAGCTCAGGAAGAACGGTTTAGATATAAAGATGAGAATAATATAAATTAGAACTCCCCATATTAAAACATTCATTCCTTGTTTTAACATTGTAGGATTGATATCCTGCATGAAAGAATTAAAGGCTAGCGCTGGTAGAGCCACGGTTAGAACAACCTTGGATAACATCTTTCCTACTGCTGCGTTAAAAATCCCCTTTTTGCGGCAAAAGAAACCAAGAAGAATAATAAAAACGGTGGAAGCGATAGAACTGACAATTTTGTTATCTGTTAAGGTCGCTGTAATCATTTCTAGTAAAGACATAGATAAAACCCTCTCTTGTACCTTTTTTCACATATATACCGATGCAAAATGTGACGATGCAATTCCCTGATCTTTTGGCCAAAGTGTTGGTTTGCACCTTTATAGTAAAATGACTTTGTGAAAAAAAGAACAATATCTAATTAATTTAACTTATGAAACTAATTTAAAAAATTTATACGTTACATCAGATCGCAAATGAAACGGGAGGGGACGTCTTCACTTCACGGAATGATTATTTCTTGGCTTTGTGAGTGCTCATCAACATTCGTGCTATAATGTAAATCATTAAACCCTACTTGATTAGTGGGTTAAATAGAAAAGACGAGCAGGAGGGGCCGCATGAATCCGATACAACATATACTGAACGAATTTCAGCTGATCGTGCTGGATGGCGCAATGGCGACCGAGCTGGAGCGTCATGGACATGATCTGAACGATAGCTTATGGTCAGCTAAAATCCTCCATGAGCATCCGGAGTCGATCAAGCGTGTACATAGGGATTATTTTGAGGCTGGGGCAGACTGTGCGATTACTGCGAGCTATCAGGCTACCGTTGAAGGCTATGTTAAACGAGGCTTAAGCGAAGCTGAGGCGCTGGAACTGATTCAATTATCGGTGCGGATTGCTGTGCAGGCACGAGATGAGTTTTGGGCTGACGTGACGGCTACTGCAAGTCAGCGACATCGTCCCAAGCCGCTAGTTGCGGCCTCCGTCGGCCCTTACGGGGCGTTTTTGGCAGATGGATCAGAGTATCGCGGCGATTACAAGCTGAGCGAGGAACAGCTTGTGGAGTTTCACAGGCCGCGTATGAAAGCTCTGATTGAGGCGGGTGCAGATATTTTAGCTTGTGAAACGATACCCTGTCTGGTTGAAGCCAAGGCCATCGCCCGATTGCTGAAGGAATTCCCTGGTACGTATGCCTGGATCAGCTTTAGCGCAAAGGATGGGCAGCATATCAGCAATGGTGAGTCTGCCGCTGCATGTGCTGAGTGGCTGAATGGGCATGAGCAAGTGGCTGCTGTAGGAATCAATTGCACTTTGCCGAAATTCGTTCCATCGCTTATTCACGAAATACGCAGCCACACGGATAAGCCTGTGGTGGTATATCCCAATCTGGGAGAGGAATATGACCCGGTCACCAAGACATGGCACGGTAGCACTTGTACAGAGACGTTCGGACAAAGTGCCCGCCAATGGTATGAAGCGGGAGCTCGTCTGATTGGTGGTTGTTGCCGGACTCAGCCGCAGGATATTGAGGAAATAGCATCATGGACGAGAGATGTATAAACGAGGATAAGCGTAGCGTAGGGATAAAGGTTATCTATAAGAGGGTAACTCGATGACCCGAAAAAACAAGCAGGCTGAACCAAGTGGTGCTCCAGCAATGGAGCAGCTTGGTTCAGCCTGCTTCGTTAACTATCTGCGCCGATCCGGTCAGCTTTCTGCCAAACGTTCCAGCAGTGCGTCTCCATTGCGGCTCACCCGAATATGGGCAAAATGTGCGTTCTGTTCTACAGTACGTCCGGTTCCCTCAGGGATGAAATAATTCTCAATACCGTACACAATACGAGAACCATACCACTGTCCATTTAGAATGACCTCATGACTGGCAAGTTTTTCGCCATCTTGATAGAGGCGGTCTGCGACGTATACTCCTTGGTTATCTGGTGTGAGAACGACTTTGACCTTGCCTCGGCTCCATTCTTCCTCCTGAAGAGGGGTCTTGGAAGGAGGGGTAGATATGTCGTAATTCAGTGCCACATAATCGCCTTGTAGCAGGGAGCGCGGGTCTATAGGAGCCAGTTTGAGCTTAATGGAAGCCCCTGTGGCGAGCAGGGTTTCGCTTCTCACCGTCTGATACCCGATGATCCCCAGCTGTAGCACGATGACAATGGCAATGAGTAACGGGCTTAAGCGCATAAAGCTAAAGCTGCGGTGATCGGCATCGAATGCTGCTTTTCCGCTATGGGCCATTCGCCGATCCGCCCACCAAGTAATTCCGAGCGCAATGATCCCCAGTAACGCCAGCGTAAAAGATTTATACAGTAGCGTCCACAATAAATCATAGTATTTGAAGCCGATAAAAATAAACCAGAAGACAACGCCCATGATGGCCTCCGATTTTTGTTTCACACGGGCAAAGGCAAAGACCATCCCGGTAACGATAACAAAATAAAAAATGTTAATGAACATATAAGAGTGTGGAACGACATCCTCGAAAAACGTCGCCCAAAACAGGAACAGCAAGCTGAAAAATAATGAGCTATTCCGCAGATGTTCTTTTAACTCCGTCTTGGATATAAAGTAACTTACCCCATATAACACGGCATTGACGATGAAAAGAGAGAAGATGATGAACTTATAGGTCCAGTTCCAACCATCCCACTCCTGATACTGCTGAAATAAAATGGTCGCCAGATTCAGGTTTACAAAGGTGTAGGCAAAAAACAACTGCCTTTTCCCCTTGGAGCGAAACCATCCAGCGATGGAAACGATCAGAAATAATACCGAAAGCAGCGACTGATCTGACCATAGAATGGCCGCCAAGCCTGTAATATAGCTGATGGTTAGCAGGGTATAACGTATGACTGAATCCAGCTTGGATTCCGGTATGACAATCATCAAAATCATAAGTAGCAACGACACAACCAACAGTACATATTCGGTGTGGTTTACATTCGTGCTAATCATAATCAATCCGATGAGAGATATACTTCCGATCAGCACCCCAACCACTTTGATTACACGGGATACGGTTTTGCTGATCCATTCACTGCCACGTTCCTCGGGAACGATTGTTTCCACATCGGTTTTCGCGATATCCCCGTTTTCCCCATTGAATATCTCCCCTGTTTCCGGCGGTGTTTTCCCCAAACGATTCAAATAACGGAAAAACCACACGTTACCGGTCAGCAGCAGCGCCACAAAAATCAAACCAAAAACAAAAAACAGAGATGAGTAGTAAGCCTCTGCTAGCTCTATAAATTTAAAGACAGCAAACGCTGAGAGCGCCAATGCATTCAAGGTCAGTAGTGTTTTATTCAGCCGTACCTTGATAAATATATAAAATCCTAAAGCAATCACAGCGATATACGGTATATTCATGACCAGGCCATAGCCATCAAATGCAAAAGAATTAGTCATCGCTAACATGGCTATATGAAAAACAGTAAAGCTCATATATTGTAGTGGAGCAGAATGTATACGATGAAGGAACGTCAATAGAAACAGCACCAGATTGACCAGTGCGAACACTCCGGCAATGGACAACGATTCCAGTTCGCTATAAGACGGACTTTGCATCGTAGGGTAAAAATAAAACCACAAACCAAGATGAATCAGTACATACGACAGCATATAAAAAGGATTGTAGCGAGTAATCCAGCTAAGCAGTAGAGCTGGCACCGACCAAATGAAAAACAACCCGTAGCTGTCCGCATGGGAATTGTAAATTTGACCGAGCAATGCCACAGAAACGCCAAAGGCTATACAGCCAGCCACCAAAAACATATTTGACAGAAAAGCTTGTTGACCGGGAACAGCACGTATCCGTGCAAATACAAAAGACAAGCCATAGAACAGAACAATAAGCGCAGCAGCCAGTACAATTTTGACTGTCCGATCCAGTCCGCCCCAATTGGAGGCGAAAAAATAAATAATCGCGGCAAGTACCAGTGAGATGCCCAGCAGATAGCCCGTACGTATCGCATTGAATCGCAGCATGGATTTCACGTACCTTTCCTGTTGGTTTGATGCTTATTATAACGTTGAAAGGTCTCAGAACCAAGTACTAATTAGGATCAGGTCATAAAAAAAGAGAGCCACCGTATACGGCGGCTCTCTTGAACGTTACTGGATTCCAGCTAGGCATTGACGGTACGAATCTCTTGCCGGGACTGATGTCGGAAGCGATACTCACGCGGTGGAATCCCTGCTGTTTTCTTAAATGCTTTGGAAAAGGTGGACATATCGGTATAGCCGATGGACTGGGCTATGATCGACAAATTGTAAGTTGTCTGCTCCAGTAATCTTTTGGCTTCGTTAATCTTAAGGTTTTGCAAATACTTGGCGGGAGAGATGAGGAAGGTGGAATGGAACTTACGTGAAAAGTGGGCACGATCCACACCTACATGCTCGGCAATTTGCTCAATCGTAACACGGTCACAATAATGCATTTCAATGTAGTCTTTCCCCTGCTGGAGCCAATAATCAGAGCATACAAAGTTGCGCAGCACGTCAGATGTGTTGCGGGATAACTCCTCGAAGATCTGGTGCAGTGTAATCAAGCGGGCCAGATCGCTGCCCTGTCTGCTGTTGTCGTGTACGATGGAAAACAGGTTGGAGATAAGTCCGAGGATTTCCTCGCTCACTGCGTTAGCCATAAATGGCGTGGAGGGATTAATTCCGATCCGCTCCAGTAGCGCGAGGGATTTGGGTCCCTCAAAGGCAATCCATACCTTTTGCAAAGGGTGCTGGTGATCGGTGTAATATTCATGGGCAACATGCGGAAAAAAACAGAATAAATCAGACTTTTGGGCACGGTACTTCTGTTGCTTATAAATAAACTCAGCCTGACCTTCAAGCACAAAAATCAAATAAAAATAAGGAACAGCCTTGGGACCGACATGGCAGCTTGTTTTCGAAATATCCATACCCAGTCTGACAGGCCAAATGGCGCTGGACTTTTCCAATTCGGTAGCTGTGAAATAATGGTCTTCCACGATGTCGAAGTGATCTTCATTTTTTGCTCTTTTCATAACTTGTCACCTCTCCTTTGGTGGAGATAAGGGAATTTTGATTTTATTGTATATAAAGGAAAGCACAATTACAAGTTAATTCATTGGAATTGAGGGTTATATAATTAAAACTGCGTATGCCAAAGGCTCCATGGCCGGTTTGAGATGACCCGTGGAGCCTTTTAAGTTCTGTATTATGAGATGGGGATTAGCCTATATTTATACGTTCAAGATTCCTTCTTTTGGAGTAACGTTGAAGGCTTTGGCTAGATCGGCCAATTCCTGATCTGTAATCCGTTGCTGGATATCATGGTGAGCAATGAGCATGTAAATTTGCGCCGCTTTTTCAATCGTCTCAATGAGACCAAACGCTTCATCAATGGAGCTGCCTGTTCCGAAAATGCCATGATGAGGCCATAATACAGCGTGATGATCCTTCATTTTTTTTGCCGTTTCGCGGCCGATTTCGCTGGAACCCGGTACCATCCAAGGGATTACACCGATACCGTCTGGAAAGACGACAATACATTCGGTACACATTTCCCACAGCGTTTTGGTGAATTGGTTTTCGTCCAGACTATGAATGAAGGTCATGGCAATAACATGGGTGGCATGATTATGAATCACCACACGATGGTTAGGATCGACCTTCAAGCGCTCAATGTGGCTCATAAAATGGGAAGGCAACTCACTGGTAGGCACTGCGCCATGTTTGAGGCCCCACAAGACTTCCAATTGCTCGCCATCCTGGGAGACACGAAGGACTCCTAAGTTAGCTTCTGGATCTGCAATTACATTTTTAAAATATTTTCCTGATCCGGTGACGATAAAATATTTACCAGCCAGTTCATTTACCGGGAAAGCAGGTTTAATCGTCCGAATGACCTGATGAATATCTATATATTTTGCAACCTCGGCTTCATCCAGAATATAGCTTACATTACCTCCATTGCGTTCATCCCAGCCGAATTTCCACATGTTTTGTGTAATTTCCGCCATCTCGCGAACAAATGGGATATCCAGTCCCGATTTGCGTTCTTTTTGATTCTCCAGCACAGTAGTCATGGATGATCTCTCCCTTTGGATGATATGAATATAAGCATTATCAGTGCAGTAGTTACCGTTTCAGCAGTTATCGTTTCAACAGTACTTGTTGTTCATAGTTTTTTACTTCGGCCAGCCATTCCTCACGAACGGGAACGCTGTTTTGAGCGCAATAGTAATCCCATATCGCACCAAACGGATACGATTTGAACTCTTCGACTAAAGCAAGACGAGTGGTGAAGTCCCGTTCATCTTCCGCCTGCTTTAATGCTTCAATCGGTTCGAGCATAGCGCGAAGTAGCGCTTTGATCGTGTTGCGTGTTCCGATTACCCATGCTGCCACATGGTTGATACTGCCATCAAAGAAATCAAGACCGATATGGGTGCGGGAAAGCAATTCACCGCGAACCAGCTCACGGGCAATGTCTAGCAATTCGTCGTCCATCGTCACGACATGATCACTGTCCCAGCGAACTGGTCTGCTGACATGGAGCAATAATTGATCGGTGAACATCAGCACAGAGGACAGTTTGTTCGAAATGACTTCGGTTGGATGGAAGTGACCCGCATCGAGACAGATAGATTTACCGCGTGTCAGGGCGTAGCCCATATAAAATTCATGGGAGCCCACGACATAGCTTTCCGAGCCAATGCCAAACAGCTTGCTTTCAACCGCATCGATGTTGTATTCCTCGCTGATTTCCTCGCTGAAAATGTCGTCCAGCGCATCACGCAGACGTTCTCTTGGAGCCAACCGATCAACCGGAGTATCTTTATAGCCGTCCGGCATCCAGTGGTTTGTGACACAGGGCTGACCGAGTTCTTTGCCAAAATACTCGGCAATCCTGCGTGATTTTTTGCAGTGTGTGATCCAGAAATCACGGATTTCCGAATCCTTGTGACTCAGTGTGAAGCCGTCTTCCGCTTTAGGATGGGAGAACAGGGTTGGATTAAAATCAAGCCCGAGCCCTTGCTGTTTGGCCCAGTCTACCCAATTCTGAAAATGGCGTGGCTCCAGTTGATCGAGATCCACTTGTTCAGTGGTGTCCGCATAGATGGCGTGCAGATTGACCTTGTGTTTACCCGGAATGAGTGATAGAGCTTTTTCTAAATCCTGACGTAACTCATGCGGCGTGCCGGCTCTGCCCGGGTAGCTGCCCGTTACGGCAATCCCCCCGCTAAGCTGTTTGTCTTTGAACAGGAACCCCTGAACGTCATCTCCTTGCCAGCAGTGTAGTGATATTTTGATCTCTGAAAGCTTGCGTAAAATGTCGTCAACTTGAATACCGTGGCGGGCATACAGCTTTTTCGCTTCGTTATAACTGGCTTCAATGGCTTCGTTCATGGCTTTACTCCTTTATTGAGATATGTGAATAGAGGATGTTGCTTGTATCTTAAGCTGCTCCCAGCGATCCAAAAGTTCTTGCACGCCTTCCACCGATTGTGGCTCATATAGCCGAGTAGGAAAGGAGCGGGCGATGGTTCGGCCAGCAGCCTTGAGATTCTCAAGAACACCAGAGCTAATTAATTGCACGACAATATTGCCGATGGCCGTAGATTCGGAAGGACCTGCCTGAACTTCAATTCCCAAGAGATCGGCGGTTAGCTGACATAGTAATTCGTTGTTAGCGCCTCCGCCGACAATGTGCAATCTGGTAATCGTTTCGTCTGTTAGACGTTGCAGTTCGTGTAAGGCATCGTGGTAGCTTAAGGCCAGACTGTCAAAAATACAGCGGGCGAGTGAGCCCGGCGTCCTGGGGATGGGCTGGCCTGTTTCTTCACAGAATCGCTGGATTTCAAGGGTCATACTATCCGGGTTTAAGAAGGATGAATGGTTACAGAGGACAAGACTGACAAACGGTGCCTCTGCTGAGGCCAGTTGGGCCAATTCGGCAAAGCTATGTGCACAGCCCCCTTCTCTTCTGACCTCCTGAATCATCCACAATCCCATAATATTTTTCAGAAAACGGTACGTACCGTAAGCGCCCCACTCATTGGTGTAGTTCGCCTGCATGGCTGCCTTCGTATTCAAGGCTTCGGATCGTTCCATTCCCAGTAGTGACCACGTGCCGCTGCTAATATAAGCCCAAGATTCTTCCCGCTGTGACGGAACACCTGCAACGGCCGATGCAGTATCGTGAGTAGGCGCAAGAATGATCTGACAGTCCGGAAGATCATATTTATGAACAAGCTCCGGCAAAAGAGAACCCAGAACCCGCCCAGGCTCGGCAAGCTCTGAAAACTGATTGCGCCGCAGTTGGAGCAGGGACAGCAGGTCTTCATCAAACTCTCGGGTGTTCACGTTGAGAAGCTGCATCGTGGACGCATTCGTGATTTCATTGGTCATGATGCCTGTCAGGCGATAGTACAGATAATCAGGGACCATCAATATTTTATCCGCCTGGGCAAGCTGTTCCCGATCATGGACAAACAGTTGATACAGGGTATTAAAGTTTAGTTCCTGAATGCCTGTTTTCTCATACACAGCCTCTCGACTGATGAGCTGGTGCAGCCTGTCGGGTGCGTGGAGGGTACGTGCATCCCGGTAAGCGTATACCTCATGAATGCGGTTACCTTTCTGATCAAGCAGCACGTAATCTACAGCCCATGTATCAATGCCGAGCGTACAGGAATGAATCCCCTTCTGCTTAGCTTTTTGTAAGCCTTGAATAATCTCATTCAATAGTTCTTCGATATTCCAGTAATCGTGCCCGTCCTTTTCGGTAAAGGAGTTGTTGAAACGGTGAAGCTCTTGTAAGTGTAGCTGGTCACCTTGCAGAGTTGCCCCTACGAGCCTACCGCTTGAAGCTCCAATATCAACAGCAAGATAATTATTCATATCCAATCTCCTTGCATGGATAAAATACGGGCAGCCTGAAAGTCTGCCTTTTGTTTTCTTAACTAACTCCATACTACTTCCGTTTTTCTTTGTAGTCAACAGAAACGGAAGTCTATTTTGTGGTTTTATTTTTGTATTTGAAATAATAATTAAAATTAAGTGTTGTTTTGTATGTATTTTTGTTTTTTAACATCTGTTTTCTACTATATATATACCTTCAACAAAGGTCGATGTGATTTTACGATATTCCAATTGTGGAAGGTTCTCCAAAAGCCGCTGTCTGTATGAAAAATAATCTTGAAACCGTCCGCCAGAGGGTGTAGTATACAAGATATCAATTTCATATGACTCGTATAATATTGGGGATATGGCCCAAAAGTTTCTACCGGATGACCACTGTAATCGTCCGACTATGAGTGATAGCGCATCGGCTTCGGATGAATGCGGGCATTTATTTGTGCGCCAATCCGTCAGGGATTATAACCCCAAGGACAGGCTTCACTTGAGAAACAACTCAAGGGAGCCTGTCCTTTTTTGGTTTTGGCAGGTTTTACTGTTCAGGATTTTGCAAAATCCTCACTATTTTAAAGTACAGAAGGAGCGATACTCGCATAATGAAAGTTTTGGAGGAACGTATTCGTCAAGAAGGACAAATTTTATCTGACACCGTATTAAAGGTGGATTCATTTTTGAATCATCAGGTAGATACAGCATTAGCATTAGAGATTGGTAAGGAGTTTGCACGCCTGTTCGGCAGTGCTCCGATCACCAAGGTGCTTACCATTGAAGCTAGTGGTATTCAATTTGCAATGGCTACTGCTATTGCCTTGGGGGTCCCGTTCATTTATGCGAAGAAAAAGAAGGCCATCACGCTGAATGAGCAGGTATACTTCGCAGAGGTTCATTCGTTCACTCGGCAGGAAACCTATCAGGTGAGTATCTCCCAAAAATACCTTGATGCCAGCGACCATGTGCTGATCGTAGATGATTTTTTGGCAACTGGTGCAGCATTGGTCGGACTTACGGATATTGTAAAGGAAGCAGGAGCGGAGCTGGCCGGGGTTGGCTGTGTGATTGAGAAGAGCTTCCAGGAAGGCCGTGGACTGTTGGAGCAAAGAGGCATCGCCGTACGTTCTCTTGCGCGTATCGCTTCCATGGCACCAGGCGAGGTCGATTTTATAGAGGAAGCTGGCGTAGTAATTGCTCCTGTTAAGGAGAATGTGGGATGTTAAGTAAACAAAAGTTATTCGCACTGGGCTTCCAGCATGTCATGGCGATGTACGCTGGAGCCATTGCTGTACCTCTAATTGTAGGGGGAGCATTGCACCTGACTCCAGCCCAGATGGCTTATTTGGTGGCTGCCGATCTGTTCACTTGCGGGATTGCTACGTTATTACAAATTATGGGCACACGCTTTTTCGGTAGTAGACTGCCTGTCATTTTAGGCTGTACGTTTACGGCAGTAGGGCCTATCATCGCGATTGCTTCGACCTCAAATTTGGCGACAGCGTACGGTGCCATTATTTTGTCTGGTATATTCGTGGTGCTTGCGGCACCGCTGTATGGCAAGCTGCTACGCTTTTTCCCGACGGTCGTTACGGGTTCGGTCGTTACAATTATCGGTCTATCCCTTATTCCGGTGGCGATGAACAATGTAGCAGGTGGCCAGGGCAGCGCGGATTTTGGACAGCCGCGTAATTTGCTGCTGGCGCTGGTTACATTATTGGTTATTCTGCTTGTGAATCGGTTGGCAAAGGGCTTTATGCGCTCGATTTCCGTGCTCATCGGTCTGTTTGCAGGCACGGTGGTTGCTTATGCGATGGGAATGGTGCATTTTGCTCCCGTGGCAGATGCGTCATGGGTGAGTGTTGCGCAGCCATTTTATTTTGGTAAGCCAGAGTTTAGCATTATGGCAGTTTGTACGATGATTATCGTCAATATTGTCAGCATGGTCGAGTCTACGGGTGTTTATCTGGCAGTAGGCAAGGCGATTGATCAAAAGGTAGAGCAAAAGCAGATCGTCAATGGACTCCGTTCGGAAGGACTTGCGATTATGCTTGGGGGTATTTTTAACGCGTTTCCTTATACAGCCTTCTCGCAAAATGTGGGTCTGATCTCGCTCACACGCGTCAAATCGCGGAACGTTATTTTTGCTGCGGGCGGTATCATGGTTGTTCTCGGTTTGCTGCCTAAGCTGGCTGCTTTAACGACAGTGATTCCTAACGCTGTGCTGGGCGGGGCGATGATCGTCATGTTTGGCTCGGTCGCTGCATCAGGCATGTCTATTTTGTCAGAAGTGGATCTGCGAAAGGAAAGCAATCTGCTGATCGCAGCATGCAGTATTGCTGTGGGCCTAGGTTCTGCCGTTCTGCCACAAATGTTCGACCAGCTGCCGAGCTTTGCCAAAATGTTGTTGCAAAATGGTATTGTTTCGGGCTCGATTACAGCGATTGTCTTGAACATCGTTTTGACGAGAAAACAAGGGGAATCGGTCAAAAGCGTGACGATTCAGGAGGTTCCACAGAAGGTTTAAGGATTGGAATCAGATAAAGAAAGCCGGAGAGAAAGCGTAAGCTTCTTTCCGGCTTTTTGGCATGGAGTTACCCAGAATGGGTTATTTATTAAGCAGCATGAAGTTATTGATGAAACCCTCTTCCTGTATAAAGATCGGGGTTTGGATTTTCGAAGTAAAGTCATAATAGTACACGCCGCGTCCTTCCTCCTGATTTTTCTGAGAGGCGCTGCCTAAATAGTAGATCCCCTTGCCGTCTGGGGACATATAGATAAAGCTGCGGGATGAAATGGGTAGCTCTAATTTGGTGCGTTTTCCAGTCGCAATATCAACAAGGCTATACTCGGGGTTGCCGTGATTAATGAAACGGGCAGTTACTAGGAGCAACTGATCATTACTGCTGGACATTGATAAGATTTGTTCGTTCTTTAGTGTAATGACAGACCGCTCTTGTTTAGTGGCGTTGTTGATCTCTGTAACCTTGTAGCTTGCTGGCATAGTAAAAGTATTGTTTTTTGACGCAATATCTGACCGTTTATCTTGCTCTTTCTCTGAAAACTGTGTAGTATAAATTGTTTTTTTTGCCGGATTATAGGCTATAGACCAGGTGTGTTTATCTTGGTTTTCATCATGTAAGAACTGCATTGTATGAGTCGATTTATTGTAGAAAATTGTTTTAAGTGTACGCTCTCCTTTTTTGACTGCAGCTAGTATAAGTGGACCTTCTGGAGTAGTTGGCACTATACGATTAATGGCAAATAAATTATCGGATAATTGTTCAGTTTTTTTTGAATTTAAGTCGTACGAAAATAGTTGGTCTCCCTTATCATCCACATCGGCAGAGTAATAAATTTTGTGATCAGGTAAGGACACCAGGGAAAGCGGGTATTGAGAGGTATAAGGAACATCGGCCAGTTTGGTAATTTTTTTACTGCTTAAGTCATATGTCATGACTCGCATAACCATACCTTTATCTGTATTTTTCCCATTCACATATTCTGTATAGGTCATGGATAGATATTGGCCTTGTTCTGAAGGAACTGTTTTTTTTCCTGATAGAACTTCTTTATATGGGACTGATTGCGTTGATGGAGCAGAAGATGGTGAGCAGGCAGACAATAGAGTTGGAACGAGCAAGTAAATTATAATGAAGCGAAAGCTGCTTGTTTTCAAAAGCGAACATCCTTTCTAAAGATGAGAAATTTACTAAATCGATTATGTTAAGAAAAAAGGGAAAAGGACAGGGTGTAGGCCCTATCCTTGTTTCACATGAAGAAATTAGAACGTATAAAAATATCGCCCCGAAAATGAGAGAGACGAACTCCATGTCAAGCCCAAATCCTGTACACCTGTTTTCCAAATATCAACAACAGCATCTGGCAGACTCCCATTGTCAGCCTTAGTGAAATCATGGACATTATTGTTGTCAATATTTCTTACGGAGATTTTTGTTCCAAACTCAGGGTTATCAATAGCCCCTTTTGTTGCACAGTCGCCTCTTTTTAGTGAATTGGAATTCTCACCAGTTGAGTCCGTAAAATTTGTCCCTCTACCTGTGCCTTGAACCCTGCCATTCGAAGTTCCGGTAATGACAATTTCATTATTATGCGCTCCGTATGTATAAGTCCCAGGTGCTTTGCGTGTACCGCGTGGTAATGCCTGAAGTGAAACACTATTAGTTGTAATCGCATTTTCCTTTTGATCAGGTAAGATAATATCTTTGATGTAACCTTCACCATCATAAATTACTTTTAAACCAGGCTGAGGTTCAGGGTTGTCAATATGATATACCGGCAGTGATTTGGCTTCTTCTTTGATTTCCTTAATTAGTGCCTCTTCTTTTTGTAGCTCAATTTGTTGTTCAGCAGTAAGTGGAGCAACAGCAGCTAGAGATTTTTGTGGTTCAGGTACAGGAGTTCCTTTTTCCAATACAACCATGTTATTGTTCTCGTCATATTGGATGATTGTACCCGCCAACATTTGGTCAGGGATTTTTTCCCCTTTCTCAGCATGAGAGATTGCTGGACTGACGACTCCCCAAGAAATGAGTAGCGTTACAGCTAGAAAAGCTTGTGGTAGATACTTTACTTTCATACAAAGCGCCTCCTCGAAAAATTTGTAAATCCATAGATAGCATAAATGAGCTCACATACTATATCAACCTTTTAATGGAATATATGAATATATTTATCTATATTTTTATAAGCAAGAGTTCATTATCCTGACATATACGACATTTAATGACAGTTTTATAACAGCAGATTTGATAGTCCAGTAGGAGTAAGAAGCTAAAGGAGTTCTCCAAATGAACATTAGGAGCTTATTAATCTACTAGAACAATTTGCTAGAGTGATGGGTGATATCATGGTATAATTTACCTTATGGATTTTGAATAGTGGTGGATGTTTTCGGACCACGGTGTAGCTTCCTGAAAGGGGGTGAAGCCGATGGTCAACCTTGTGTCGTGCTACGATGTGTTGCGTTGGATGGTTACGTTACTAAGCCTGGTGTTTAGTATTCGTAAACTTTATCGCTGGCTACGTCGGAAATTTCGGAACAAGCGAAAACCCACCGCGTAATTAGGTTGGCCCCTAACGGTGGGTTTCGTTTGCATTAACCATTAGTTATGCAGCGCGCCGTGGGTGATCCACAGCCTTTCAAGTCCTAAGAGTCTTTGCCGTTGGCGCGGCGAAGACTCTTTTTAGTATACGGACACGGTGGTTTACTCTATACCTAATTTTAACACTTCAATTGCGTACACGCAATTGGAGGTTAGGTCTTGTTTCTACCTTATCGTTCAAATTTAAATTATTGTGCAGCCTTTATTGACAAGCCTGTGACAACAAAATAAGATCGTAATGAAAAGAAATAAAGGAAGAAAACAGGTGTGAGCCGGACAACTCTATGTATGGGGTTTCGTAGAGACGATGTACATAGTTGTTGAGCATGTTCACTTAAAAGGGAAGTTCGGTTGATTCCGACACGGGCCCGCCACTGTATACAGGCATCAGCAGGATACTGCTGGAGCTTTCAGAACAGCCACTGGAATTGTGAAGAACCGGGAAGGCCTGAAAGATACGCCTGGAGTCAGGAGACCTGCCTGTTTTGACATCACTGTCAGACCCACGGGATTGCTGGGGAGGTGGTTAGGCGTGCTGCATACGGAATGTCTGAAACCGATCCCTTCTATATTATTAGAGTTGGCTTCGAGGTGAGTTTTGGCATTTTATATTGAAGGCATTTCTGACTGCTAATCAAGTGGTCCGGAATGCTTTTTTTGGCGTTTTACGTTAGGTTTATATGTTTTTACAAGATAGAGGGGGACTCATGAAATGATTAGCAATCGTAGTAGGCGTTCATGGTTCGTATGTACAGGGGTGATGCTGCTGCTAGCAGTTATGGCTCTTTCGGGATGTGCCAGCAATAAGACGGCGGATAGCTCCGGCAAGGGGGAGAACGCGTCAGCACAACAAACAGCGACAGATAAAAAGCTAGTAATGGCGTATACGTGGAAACCGTCAGGCGTTGACCCGCACGGAGATAATAGCTGGGATGTAATGCGATCCGGTGCAGGCGAGACGCTGGTACGTTTGAATGAAAAGCTGGAACCTATGGCTTGGTTGGCAAAGGAGTGGAAGCAGGACAGCCCTACAGTTTGGACGTTCAGCTTGCAGGATAAAGTCACTTTTCATAATGGAAAAAGTATGGATGCAGCAAGTGTAAAAGCGTCTTTGTTACGCTCTATTGAGAAAAGCCATCTGGCGAAGGATTTACTGAATGTGAAGTCCATTGATGTAAGCGGCCCGCTGGCCTTGAAGATCACGACAAACCAGCCGAATGCGGCGTTGGTGTCTAATCTAGCTGATCCATCGACGATTGTACTGGATGTGGCATCGATGAAAGATGAACAGAGTCACCCAGCGATGACAGGCGCCTTTAAAGTCAAAGCGTTCAACAAGGACCAATCGTTGGTCGTAGAGCGTTATGACGGATACTGGGGCGAGAAGGCACGATTGGCTGAAGCGACGATGAAGTTCATTACGGACGGGAATTCGCGCCTGATGGCACTGCAATCCGGTGAGGTGGACGTAGCGACGGATATTCCGGTTGATAACGCAGAGGTACTGAAAAAGAACGGCAAGCTGCAAGTGCTGTCAGCTCCGTCCTTGCGCACCCATATGATCGTGTACAATATGGAATCGCCAGTATTCAAGGATGTGGCGAACCGTAAGGTGGTGGACAGCCTGATTCCACGCGCATCGATTGTGAGCGCCGTCATGAGGGACTTCGGTACGGAGGCAAGCAGCCCGTTCCCGAGCATTCTTCCCTTCGGTAAAGTTGAGCGTAAAGCGCTGGACGGAACGGCAGAGCAACTTTTGACGAAGGATGGCTGGCAGAAGGACGCCCAAGGGACATGGACTAAGCAAGGCAAGCCGTTCGAGGTTACGCTGCTGACTTTCCCTCAGCGTCCGGAGCTCTCTGTTATGGCTGAGGTCATCCAAAGCCAATTGCTGAAAGAGGGAATCCAGGTCAAGATTCGCAAGGTGGAAAATATCGACGAGGCGTTGACCAAAAACGATTGGGATTTTGCTATGTACAGTATGCTTACTGCTCATACAGGAGAGCCGCAATATTTTATGGACATGTTTTATTCTTTGAAAAGCGAAGCCAATGTAAGCCGTTATAGTTCCAAACCGCTAGAGAGTATTCTGAACAGCCTGAAGCTGGCGAAGGATACAGCGCAGCGTAATGCCATGACACTACAAGCGCTGGATATCATCAATACGGATTTGCCACAGTCGTTCATTGTGCATCCTGATAATGTGTTTGGCGTGAAAAAAGGGGTGGAGGGTTTTACACCCCATCCGATCGAGTATTACTACATTACGACGCAATCCGATATTGCGGAATAACGAGCTGCGTATCCTATGATTCGTTTTATACTGGAACGTGTGGCGCAGCTGCTTATCATTGTATTCGTGGTATCCACGCTGACTTTTGTACTGATGCGGCTGGCCCCTGGAGACCCTGCTACCATTTTGCTCACCGCGCATAATATCCCTGCCTCTGAGGAAGCCTTGACGACGCTACGAAAGGAACTGGGCTTAAACGAACCGCTTCATATTCAATATGTGAACTGGCTGCGGGATGTGTCCACAGGGCATTGGGGCACTTCGTATGTATCCAAGGAGTCGGTGCTAGCCGAACTGTGGAACAGACTGCCCGCTACTGTGGAGCTAGCTGCTGCGGGCTTCGCCGTCATGACGGTGCTTACGCTGGGGCTGGGGCTGGCTGCCTCGCTAAAAATCAGCGGCCCACTGGATCGTCTGGGCAGGCTGTTCGCCCTGCTGGGATCGTCGATCCCCTCTTTTTGGTTTGGTTTTCTGTTGATCTATCTATTCTCCGTTCGCTTGGGCTGGCTCCCATCCATGGGAAGGGAGGACTGGACACATCTAGTGCTCCCAGCGCTGACTCTTGGCGCAGGTTTGGGAGCTGTGCAAGCACGCGTACTGCGCGCTCAAATGCTGGAGCTGGGTGACCGGAATTTTGTGAAAGCAGCGAAGGCTCGAGGCTTTTCACGTTTGCATATCCTGTTTTTTGAGATATTTAGGCATGCGGTTCTGCCTATAATTACACTGCTAGGTACCAATCTATCATTTATGCTGGCAGGTAATGTGATTGTAGAGACCATTTTTTCATGGCCGGGGTTGGGCAAGTATTTTATAGATGCGATTACACAGCGAGATTATCCGGTGATTCAGGGGTATGTTATTTTTGCCGTATTTTTAATTGTAGGAGTTCAGTGTTTGGTGGATGTGGTCCAGACGGCGATAGATCCGAGGCTGCGTTTGCGTTAAGGGGGAAGCTGAAAATGAAAAAGATACGGCTTTCCTTTCAAGGGAGCTTGCTGGCAGGAGGCGTACTGTTTGGTCTGATCGTGCTGCTTGGGTTATTGGCTCCATGGGTCGCTCCTCATGATCCTCTCCAAGTGGACCTTTTGAACCGTCTGGCACCACCCAGCCGGAAATATCCTTTCGGTACGGATCATCTGGGCCGGGATGTGCTATCACGGCTAATTTACGGGATTCGGATGAGCGTGCTAATCGCATGTGCGATTACTGTAGCTACGTTGTGCTTCAGTCTGCCTATAGGGTTGCTTATTGGTTATGTGCGTGGACGCGTGGACCAGCTGGTTATGCGAGGAATCGACGGGGTACTGGCTTTTCCTGATATTATTTTAACGGTGGCGATTGTGGGCATTTTGGGCCCAGGTTTTGTTAACATGACCCTTGCGATTATTGCGGTAAGGTGGGCGGGCTATGTCCGGTATATCCGTAGTCTGGTTCAAAAAGCCTGTCAGGAGGACTACGTTCGGTATGCCCGTTTATCCGGCAATTCACACGTACGTATACTGAGCCGTTATGTATTGCCACAAGCGTTGCCGCAGTTGTTGGTTTATGCGATATGGGATATCGGACGCGTGGTGCTGATGATCGCTGGGCTGTCCTTTCTTGGACTGGGTGTACAGCCGCCCAGGCCAGAATGGGGCGTGATGCTGCATGATGCCACCTCATATTTTCAGGTGGCTCCGCATGTCATAATTTTCCCAGGCTTGGCGATTATGCTATTCGTACTTGCCTGCCAGCTTTTGGGCGACCGTTTTTCGGAAAAGGAGGCGGCCAAATAGTGGAGGATCAAACAGCCCTTGGGGGCAAGGATACGATAGAACAAGTGGCAGGTCGAAAACCGTTGTTACACGTGGAACATTTGGAAATCTGCCGCACAGGCGCAGGAGCAAGCAGAAGTGGGAGCAAACCACTGCTGCGTGATGTGAGCTTTTCCATATATTCAGGGGAGATTGTGGCCCTGACCGGACCGAGCGGATGCGGCAAGAGCCTGACCGCACACGCAATCGCAGGCATGCTGGAGCCAGGTATCGGTGTTACGCATGGGCGTATCTACTATAACGGGGAAGACATTCTCCCGTTCCAGGAACGGCGCTGGCAAAGGCTGCGACGAGAGGATATTGCCCTGCTCATTCAACAATCGCTGAGCGGGTTAAACCCAATCCGGACTGTCCGCGCCCAGCTGATGGATACGCTTAGACTGCACGGGCGGCGTTGGATGCCGCATGACCAGATGGAGCCGGAGCACGCTGGTGCTGCATTATCCCACAATGCACCGCAGCAAGTCCACCCACTGGGCGTGCTGCCACGGATACGGCAGATGCTGAGCCGTGTCTCGGAGATAGCCAGAGGAGGCGCTAATCCAGTGCGGGAGGCCTATTTGCGCTCTCTGCTCTGCAAGGTAGGGTTTGAAGATCCTGAGCATATTTTGTCGTCGTATCCTTTTGAACTAAGCGGAGGCATGTGTCAAAGGGTGCTGCTGGCTGCCATGCTAAGCTCCGGTCCGAGCCTCTTTATTGCCGACGAGCCGACTACGGCGCTGGATGTGATCAACCGCGACAAGGTCTTGGCATTGCTGCAACAGTTGAGAGAAGACTTTGATCTCACCATATTGTTGATCTCACATGATCGCCAGGGTATGAGTCGCATAGCAGATCGAGTGTTGGAGATGAGCCCGGAAGGAAGGATGCACCAGTGATGCTGGAATTGAAGAATGTGACAAAAGCATACCCTGTCCGCAAACGGAGAAAAGGTTGGTTCAGCACGCAAGATAGCGAACAGGCCGTGAAGAAGGTGAGTCTGGAGCTACGACAAGGAGAATGTCTTGGACTGGTTGGAGAAAGTGGAAGTGGCAAAAGCACGCTGGCACAATGTATTCTGGGGCTGGAGTCGTTGACCTCAGGAGAGATTTGGCTGGATGAACAGCCCATTCACACCGGAAAGATGAAGGATGTTCAGCTGTACAAGCGAATCCAGTTGGTTGCACAGGATTCGTCCTCCTCGCTACATCCCCGTATGACCATTCGAGATATTTTAATGGAGCCAATCCACAACTATTTCCCTGAGCGAAAAGCGCAGGCGCTGGATATTTGTCTGTCTCTATTGGAATCGGTAGGATTAGAGGCTGACAGTCTGGAAAAATACCCAGCTCAGCTGAGTGGCGGACAAAAGCAGCGGGTATGTATTGCCCGAGCTTTGGCGGTGGAGCCAAATATTATCTTGTTCGATGAATCGATCGCCAATCTGGATACGACAACGCAGTCTTCTGTATTGGACATGCTCAAGAGAATGCAGGTGGAACGTCAGTTGTCCTACCTATTTATCACTCACGATCTCCCATCTACTCGTCAGTTTTGTGACCGCGTTGCCGTCATGGTTCAGGGGGAGATTGTGGAAATATTTAAGGAATGGGATGAAGAATTGTTACAGCATGAGTACACGCGTACTCTATTTCAAACGTTGGCGAATTAAGCCATAAGTTTAGGATTTTTCAAAATCCTCATTTCACAAATTTAAAAGAAATAAGAGGGTTGCTTGTCGAATAGTGTTGACAAAATTGAGCGTGATACCTATTCTAAATATGATTATGATAATCATTATCACATATATAGAAAAGGGGAAATACATTGATGTCCGTTCGACACCGCAAGACTGCTACCCTTATGTTGGTGGCGCTCCTCTTATTATCCGTTGTTTTGGGCTGCGCAAAGCAGGAGAACACACCTGCATCCACCTCTACTGACGGAGCTGCCAATGAAAAGTCGATCACGCTATCGTGGCCGCGTGACATTGGCACGATGAATCCTCATGTATACAATCCTTCCCAACTTTTTGCACAATCCATGGTTTATGAGCCGTTAGTCAGCTACAAGCAAGGAGGCAAGCTGGAACCTGCTTTGGCTGAATCCTGGACTATTTCCAAGGACGGTAAGACATATACGTTTAAGCTGCGCAAAGATGTGAAATTTTCGGATGGTACGCTATTTAATGCGGCCATTGTCAAAAAGAACTTTGACGCTATCATGAAAAATGAGAAGACGCACAGCTGGCTTGGTATAGTAGGCGTTCTCGACAAAACTGAAGCCGTAGATGACAGCACCTTCCGAATGACGCTCAAAGAGCCATACTACCCAGTGCTTCAGGATTTGTCTGTCGTTCGCCCGTTCCGTTTTCTGGGTGAAGCCGGGTTCCCGGATGATGGAGATACGTCCAAAGGAATCAAGAAACCTGTAGGTACAGGACCTTGGATGCTGGATGAATACAAGCAAGATGAGTATGCAACCTTTAAGCGTAATCCGAACTATTGGGGTACTGCACCGAAGGTGGATAAAATTACGGTAAAAATCATTCCCGATGGCGAAACCCGTGTGATGGCCTTTGAAAAAGGCGACCTGGATCTGATTTATGGAGAGGGTGTCATTAGTCTGGATGCCTTCAAACAGCTTCGCGACACGAATCAGTATGTTACCACGCTGTCCGAGCCTGTCGGAACAAGAAGTCTGTTGCTCAACTCGTCCAATCCCAAGCTGGCAGACCTTCGGGTACGTCTGGCGCTCCAGCATGGCTTTAACAAGCAGGCAATGGTGGAAGGTGTGACTTCAGGGCTGGAGGAAAAAGCGGATACGGTTTTATCCAAAAACTATCCGTATACGAATGTAAACCTACAGCCTGTTGGCTATGATGTGGAAAAATCCAAAGCGTTGCTGGATGAGGCTGGCTGGAAGCTGCCCGCAGGCGGTACAGTACGGGAAAAAGACGGACAACAGCTGGATTTTGAGCTGATTTTTGATAAAACCGATCCAATCCAAAAGGCGATGGCTGAAACCATTCAGGCTGAATGGGGAGAACTGGGTGTCAAAGTGAACCTGACCGGACTGGAGCTGACGGTTCAAATTAAGCGCCTTAGATCCAACCAGTTTGATCTGTACTTCTGGTATAACTATGGTGCGCCTTATGATCCGCATTCCTTTATTAACGTCATTGCCAAGAAGAGCTTCGGAATTTCCGAGACGCTGAGCGCCCTTCCGATGAAGAAAGATCTGGATCAGCAAGTACACGAGGCGCTCTCATCGACAGATGAAACCAAGCGCCAAGAGCTGTATGCTTCGATTCTGAAGACGCTTCAGGAGCAATCTGCCATTGTGCCTATTTCGTATATTAAGAAAACGGCAGTGTATCAGAAAAAGATTACGAACTTTGTATTCCCGGCCAACCGGGATGAAAATCCGTTTGGTGGGCTTGAAATCGGGAAGTAGTTAAAACCGAAGGGTAACGTTCGTTTACAGGATAGGAGGACAACTCATGATCAGCTATATCGGGAAGCGAATGGTAGCGGTCATTCCTATTGTTCTCTTTGCCACCCTCGTTACCTTTGCACTGATTCATATTTCACCAGTTGATCCGGCCGAGGCCTATTTGACGGCTGCTCATATTTATCCTACTCCAGAGATTCTGGAGCAGAAAAGACATGAGTTCGGGCTGGATCAGCCTTTGCTGACGCAGTATATGCATACACTTCAAAGAATCAGTCAATTGGACTTTGGTACTTCGTATCTGACCAACAAGCCGGTATGGGATGAGGTCAAAGTTCGGCTGCCCGCCACTTTTGAATTGGCTGTGAGCAGTATGGTGCTATCTATTCTAGTGAGTATCCCGTTGGGCGTGCTAGCGGCGATGCGTAAAAATGGCTGGATCGACATGCTTAGTCGAGGAATTTCATATTTTGGGGCGTCTATTCCCCAGTTCTGGCTGGGATATTTGTTAATCTTCTTTTTCTCTGTCCGATTGGATTGGCTCCCTGTAGAGGGGCGAGGAACGTGGCAGCATCTGGTGCTGCCCACGTTAACCCTGTCGCTGGTTCTGATTGCTTTATATACGCGCCTGCTGCGTTCCAGTGTGTTGGAGCAGCTGCAGGAAACGTATGTGCAGTATGCCAGAACTAGAGGACTCCGTGAGCGGGTGATCATGCTCAAGCATGTACTGAAAATTGCCATTGCTCCACTGATTACAAGTATGGGTATGAACCTGGGCAAACTTTTGACCGGAACGATTATTGTGGAGCAGGTGTTTTCATGGCCCGGGTTTGGCCGTTATTTTGTGGAGGCGATTTTTAACCGGGATATTCCCGTCATACAATGCTATGTGTTTTTGGCGGCATGCCTGTTCATCGTATGCAATTTGCTCGTTGATCTGGTGCATTTGTATATGGACCCCCGAATTCCATCGAAGGGACGAGCAGAGCAGTGATGATAAGATTGCGTACAATGTTCAAAGGTCAAAAGGTAATCGTGGTCTGCTCTGTCGTACTGGCTGCTCTTTTTATTATTATGGCGCTAGCTCCTTGGCTGGCTCCCCATGATCCGGTTAAAGTCAGTTTACTGCACAAGCTGGAGGGACCTTCCAAAGAGTACTGGTTGGGAACTGATCATTTGGGTCGGTGCAATTTATCCCGGTTGCTGTATGGCGCACGGATTTCGCTAGGCTTTGCAACCTTAATTTTCCTGTCCTCGCTTAGCATCGGCGTTGTGGTCGGGTCGCTTGCGGGTTATGTGGGCGGCTGGGTCGATAGTGTGCTGATGCGGTTTTGTGAAGGTATTATGGCGTTTCCGAATTTGGTGCTTGTGCTGGGCATTGTCGGTATTTTTGGACCGGGCCTCATGCAGGTGCTGCTTGCATTAATGATGGTGCAGTGGGTGTATTATGCCAGAATGTGCCGCAATATGGTCGTCAGTCTGAAAGAACGGAATTTTATAGCTGCCGCAAGGATCAGCGGGTCCTCCTCAGGAGCCATTATCCGGCGGCATATTATTCCGAATGTGCTGCGGCCGATTGTGGTCATTGGTACGCTGGAAATGGGCTGGGCGATCATGGATATTTCCGCGTTGTCGTTCCTCGGTTTGGGCATCCAACCGCCGACTCCCGAATGGGGAGCGATGATTCATGAGGGAACGGGATACATCCGCAGCCATCCGGAATTAATGATCTATCCGGGGGTTATGATTCTGGTGGTGGTGATGGCCTTCAATATATTGGGGGAGGCGCTGTCCGACCGATACGGAATTGCCAAACGTCAGTAAAACAGGAGTGAGTTACAACGATGGACGACAGGGCGAAGGTGCTGGAGGTCAGCGACTTACAGGTGAAGCTCAAAACCGATGCAGGAGCGGTGTCTCTGCTGGAGCCAATTCATTTTGAGCTGAGAAGGGGACAAGTTCTGGGTCTTGTCGGCGAGAGTGGAAGCGGTAAAACCGTGACTTGTAAAGCGTTGCTCCAATTGCTGGATCGCCAGACGATGGACGTGGAAGGTAGTGTCCGTCTGAACGGGCGTGAGCTGAACGGAATGGCGGCCGAGGAGATGCGCCGTATTCGGGGCAAGGAAATCGCGTTTATTATGCAAAATCCGATGAGTGCCTTTACGCCAGTGTATACGATCGGAGCTCAGTTTATGGAAACGGTCCGCACGCACACCGGATTAACCAAACGACAGGCCCGTGATCTTGCCATAACGGCTCTGGAAAATATGAATTTGCCCGATCCAGCCAAGCTGATGAAGCGTTATTCATTTCAGTTGAGCGGAGGGATGCTGCAACGGGTCATGATCGCCATTTCCATGTGCCTGCGGCCAGCAGTGGTTATTGCTGATGAACCAACGACGGCGCTTGATGTGGTCAATCAGCTACAGGTGCTAAGAGAGCTGGATCGCTTGCGTACGGAATACAATACGTCCATTTTGCTGATCTCGCATGATCTGGGCGTCATTTCCCAATTGGCGGATGAAGTGGCTGTCATGCAGCAGGGTCGTATTGTTGAGCAGGCTGAGGTCCATCAGTTGTTCGATCACCCGCAGGATGAATATACGAAAATGCTGCTGCATGTCAGACCCAAGTTGTCTCTTCGGGGCATAAATCAGGTAGGTGGTTAGTCGCCTGTTCGACGGTCACACTTTCAAAAGGGGAGCGAATGCGCATGCTACAAGTGAAGGAAGTAACCCATAGCTATGGAAGGCGCAAATGGCTGGGCCGCTCTGAACCACGTCCCCCTGTGTTGGCTAACGTTTCGCTTACTATAGAGAGTGGATTTTGCCTGGGCTTACTTGGAACCAGTGGAGCTGGTAAAAGCACGCTGGGCAAGATTATTCTAGGGCTGGAGAAGCCGCAGGAGGGTCAGGTTCTGTTCCAGGGACAGGACATTTATAATGCGAGTCCCCAGGTCCTCAGGGGACTGCGACGGGATATGCAAGTCGTATTTCAGGACTGCCACTCTGCTGTAAACCCCCGAATGACCGCTGGGCAGATTATTGGGGAGCCTTTGGACAATTACGAACGGTTATCGGCGCAGGAACAAAAAAGAACAGTCGAAAGCCTACTGGAACGGGTTGGCCTCAAGCCAGAGGATCGGATTAAATATCCGCATCAGTTCAGTGGCGGACAATTGCAGCGGATCAACATTGCACGGGCGATTGCGCTTAAACCAAAGCTGATCGTGCTGGATGAGTCCGTCAGCAGTCTGGATATGGTTCACCAGATGCACATTTTAACCCTGCTGGGAGAACTGAAATCTTCGTTTGGATTGTCATATCTGTTCATCACGCATGATATTCGGGCGGCATACGCCGTCTGCGATGGCATTGCTGTGATGGAGCACGGGAGATTGATCGAGCGCTGTGATGAGAAGGATCAGATTTTGGACTCTGCTCATCCCGCTGTACGACGGTTGATCTCGTCCATTTTGCCAGAGCATCCAGCAGAACGTTTTCCGCTTCATGGATAACAGTGGACCCGCAAGGGTCCTTTTTTGTGCAACATATAGCTAAATAATCAATATGAAATTTACTTGTTGTATTATTTGAATAACCCGTTATAATATAAAATCATAGTAAATTACTTGGATATTAAAAAGGGGATGTCATAATATGAAGAAATCTGCTTTGGTAGCAGCGATTGGCCTATCTCTGGTGTTATTAACGGGTGCCTTGAGTGGATGTTCCTCGAAGGATGCGGCATTGGGGGAAAAGGTCATCTATGTTGGCACACAAAATGACTACCCACCGTTTGCCTTTACGAATGATAAAAATGAGCTGACCGGATACGATGTGGAAGTAGTCAAGGAGATCGACAAGAAGCTGGACGGGTATAAGATTGAATTTGTACCTTCGGGTTGGGATGCGATATTCCTTGCCCTGGATTCGAATAAAGTTCAGATGATCGCAGATGAAGTTGCCAAAAATCCTGAACGTGAGAAGAAGTATTTGTTCTCGGATGAGTCCTATTTCTCGGCTCAGTCGGTTATTATTGTGAAAAAGGGTAGAACGGATATTCATTCCCTCAAGGATTTGGAAGGCAAGAAGGTAGCAGCCTCGGTAGGCGACTCCTACACACAGTTGCTGGAACAGTATAATGCGAAGAACGGGAATAAAATTATTTTAAAATACAATGATACAGGCACTTCGTCCGATAACCTTCAAGACGTGCAAAATGGCCGAGTGGACGCTTATGTGAATGATCCGGTTATGGCGGCGGCAACGATCAAGAAGGAAGGTTTGCAGGTGGAAGCTGTGGGCGAGCCGGTGCAAAGTGATAACATCAACCTGGTGTTTAAAAAGGATAAGCAGGGCGAAGAGCTGAAAGCTAAAATCGACCCGATCATTAAAGAGCTGAAAACGGACGGAACACTGAAAAAATTGTCTGAACAGTGGACAGGTGGAGAATTTATTCCTCAGTAATAACAATGTAAAGGGTAAAGTGGGGTTCCTATGGAAAAGCTGTTTGATCTTGATTATATGTTGAAAAGCCTTCCCCAGATCGTCGAGTATCTCCCCGTGACCTTATGGATTGCGTTTGTGTCCATGCTGCTGGGTGGGATCATCGGGTTAGCTACGGCTTTAATCCGGATATACAAGGTGCCTGTCTTGGCGCCATTGTCTACGTTGTATGTCTCGTACATTCGGGGAACACCGCTCATTGTGCAGCTGTTTCTCGTATATTACGGAATACCCAAGTTTCTGTATTATTTCCAGAGCGAATATGGATTCTTACAGCAATTCAATGTCTATGTCATTCCGCCCGAGCTGTTTGCGTTGCTCTCATTTTCATTGAACCTCGGGGGATATTTGTCGGAGACGTTCCGGGCGGCGATTCATTCCGTCGACCGGGGACAATTTGAGGCTGCCAATTCCATTGGTATGAGCCAAACACAGATTATGCTCAAAATTGTACTGCCACAAGCGCTAACGGTGGCTTTACCCAATTTGGGAAACACGCTGATTAGTACGGTGAAGGATACGTCCTTTATTTTTATGATCGGTGTCGTCGATATGATGGGACAGGCTAAAATTATGGGCGCGCGGGCGCTGGCCTTTTTTGAGGTATATGTTGCGGTGTCTCTGATTTACTGGTTGGTATGTATTATTATTGAGCGCGGGCTTGTCGTGCTGGAGAAGCGTATTCGAATTTACGAAAGAAGTGAGTAAGGGTATGATTCAACTTCATCAAATTCATAAGCATTTTGGACAGCATCACGTGTTGAAGGGTATAGACCTGACGGTGGGCAAGGGAGAAGTCGTAGTGATCCTGGGCCCAAGCGGATCGGGGAAGTCCACGCTGCTGCGCAGCATTAATTTTTTGGAACAGCCGACCAGTGGTGTCATTGAAATTGACGGTGTAAAGGTAGACGCGGCCAAGGCGGGAAAAAAGGACATTCTCGGACTACGGATGGCAACGGCAATGGTATTTCAGCAATATCAGTTGTTTAAAAATTTGAATGCACTCCACAATGTGATGATTGGTCTGACCAGTGTGAAAAAGCTGGATCGTAAGCAGGCGAGGGAGATCAGTGAAGGCATTCTGGAAAAGGTCGGGTTAAAGGATCGTATGACTTACTATCCTGCCCAGCTTTCGGGTGGACAGCAGCAGCGAGTTGCGATTGCCCGTGCTTTGGCACTAAATCCGCAGGTGTTGTTGTTCGATGAACCGACATCTTCACTTGATCCTGAACTGGTGGATGAAGTGCTGTCCGTGATTCAAAAGGTGGCGAGTGAAGGCAATACGATGATTATTGTCACGCATGAGCTTGGTTTTGCGAGAGATGTAGCGGATCGGGTTGTGCTGATGGAGCATGGCGTGATCGTGGAGCAGGGACCCGTGGAGCAGTTTTTCACCAATCCGAAGGAAGAACGGACACGGCAGTTTCTGGGCAAAGCGTTGGTACAGAGAGCGCCACAGGAGCAGCCTGTATCCCCATAAGAAGTACGTGGATAGCTTATAGGTATGTGCAGCGCTGTGGACTTATTGCACCTATGTAAAAAGCACGTTAGACAAGTCGCAGGAGGAAGGAAAGCCCGCGCTTGTTTGTCGTGCTTTTTTGGCCCCTCATATCTCCGATTCTTTTCCATTGCAAAGTAGCTTATCACACTTATTCATGATAAATTCTAAGAACAATACAGTGAAGATGTAATCGGGAAGGAACATTGGATATGAAAAAGGTTTTGTTCATTAATACCGGAGGGACCATTTCTTCCTCCTATCAGGAAAACGGCCTGACACCGACCCAATCGGCTGAAAATATTTTGGCGGAAATTCCGGAACTGAAGGAGATTTGCGAGATTGATGCCCATAATCTGATGAGCATTGATAGCACAAATACACAACCTGAGGATTGGGCTTCCATCGCCCGGATGGTACATCGTTCGCTCGATCAATACGACGGTATTGTCATTGCACACGGCACGGATACAATGGCTTATACGGCTTCAGTCTTGAGCTTCATGTTGGGAACTGTAGACAAACCCGTCGTCGTGACAGGTTCGCAGGTTTCTATTTTGGCGGAGCACAGCGATTCCAAAAAAAATGTAATCGACTCATTCCTGACCGCATGTGGCGAGGTGGCCGGGGTTTTTGTCGTGTTTAACGGCAAAATTATCAACGGTAGCCGCAGTTCGAAGATCAGAACACGCAGCTATAATGCTTTTGAGAGTATTAACTATCCGTATATCGGACTCGTGGAGAACGGTAAGGTGATCTATACGGAGGGCGTATTTGCAAATCGCGGTACCGCTCGTCACCCATACAACGACGGGTATGCTTCGGAGGTATTTCTGCTCAGGCTGATTCCGGGTACGAATCCGGCGATTTTCGATGCCATTCAGGGCTTGGGCTATAAAGGTATCGTCATTGAGGGCTTTGGTATGGGCGGCGTCCCGTTTAAAGAAAGGAGCCTAATCAGCAAAATCGAGGAATTGATGAAGGACGGTATGAGTATTGTCGTGACTACTCAATGTCCTTATGAGGGCGGGGATTTGACGATTTACGAGGTGGGGCAAAAGGTACTGGAGAAGGGTGTTATTCCGGGGTATGACATGACAACGGAAGCGCTGGTGACGAAAATGATGTGGGCGTTGGGGCAGACGACCGATCCGGCAGGGGTAGCCAAGATTATGGCAACGAACTACGCGGACGAAGTTTCCTTGCCTGCGGATACAGCTTCCTTATAGGAAGCTGATTTCCGTAGATGAGGATTTTGCAAAAATACCGGGTTAACGCTGGGCTTGCCCCAGTCTGCTTTTAATCTCAATAGCTACTTTCAGCGCTTGTACAGCCGATTCCAGTGGAATCAGGCTTTCCGGATGTCCACCAAAGCATTCAAGTGCATGATCCAAGCTTTTTTCATATGGATTGGCAGATTCGAGGTTGATTTCTTGCTGTCCTGATACGGTATACTCATATAATGCGGTAGGTATAAGATCGTTTTCGTCGCTTTCATGAAATACCAGCTTGGCCTTTTCAAAATAAGCCTCATAGGCCACTGTGAATGGGTAGCTTCCCGGCAAGTGGGATGAGGCGATGACTTCTGTGAAAGTATCCCGATGCTGAAAGTAAGCCCGAATCTGTGCTTGTTCAGGATGAGTAACTTCTGTACCCCAGACTGTACAAGGATCACAGGGGCCTAATAGCCAGGTCAATAAATCCAGTTCATGAATCATGAACTGAGTAGGAATGGAGCTTAGTCCAAGATCCCCCCACAGAGGAGGCGTTTCTCTTTTCAAAGATAAGGAGATGAGCTTCCCGTATTTCTGTTGGCGGTATGCTTCATACAGATAGGTATAGGCAGGGTCAAACTTAATGAACTGGTTGACCAGAATCTTTTTGTCATATTGCTTCTCAGCTTGTTGCATAAGAAGAGCGTCTTCGAGATCAAAGCAAACGGGTGTTTCACAAAATACATGCTTACCGTGCTTCAGCGCGTCCACCGCATATGACCTATGCAGGTGGGAAGGCAGGCATAGATCGACGATATCCACGTCTGGATCCAGCAGAATATCCTCTATATTTTGTGTGACTTCTACGTTTAGCTCCTCTTTCAGCTTTTGCAGCTTGGCTTCGTTCCTTCCAAATACCATGATTCTGTTTACCTTGGGATGGTTGTTTAACAGTGAGGCATGATACGCGCCGAATCCCGTCCCCAATATTCCAATATTCATCATCCATCACACCTCTTTACTTCTATGATACACACCTATTACTGCCAACAGGGTGTCAACAATCTTTGCATTATCTTTTCAATTCGGGTTAACCATCTATTGTGGAGGAATGATTGTGAGACTGCATCGTTTAATCGCGATTTTATTATGTATCGAATCTAGAGGGAGAATGAAAGCCAAGGAATTGGCGTTGGCACTGGAAACCTCTGTACGCTCCATCTACAGGGATATCGACCTCCTGGCTGAAGCCGGCGTTCCGATTGTTACCGCTTCCGGCCCGAAGGGCGGAATTTATTTAATGGAGGGTTATACGGCGAACCTGAAACAGTTGAATGGCGGGGATGTCATTCAGTTGTATTTAACAGGGATGGGCATTTATACAGGCGGGCCCACGGAATCGGGTTTGAAGTTAAAGAATGCTCTGCTCAAACTGGAACAGACGATGCCAGACTCGTATCAGTCCGATATTAAGAAAGCCAAAGCGCGGTTTTATTTTGATGATACGCCGTGGTGGACGGAACGTATAGCCATTCCTTGTCTTGAGTCCGTAAGAGCTGCGGTGTGGGGGTCCCATAAAATAAACATTCAATATGAAAAAGCTGACGGAATCTGTTCTTCCCGTCATGTGCATCCCTACGGACTTGTGGTGAAAAAAGGAGATTGGTACCTCATTGCCTTCTGTGAAGTTGGGCGGGAGGTTCGGACCTTTAAGTGTGAGCGAATCAAGGAGGTTCAGCCGTCTGCGGAAGTCTTTGAGGTTCCGGAGGATTTTTCGCTGGAGCATCATTGGATGAGACAAGAAACCGCGTTTAAGCAGCTTTGTGCAGAGAAAGAATACTATCCCGTTCTGATCCGAACGAATAAGAAGCAAGCGGAAATCATAGCGAAAAGGATGGAAATCATCCAGTCTGTACAGGAAGGCACTCATTTCATTCTAACGGTCAACATGTATAGTTATGAAGCGGCCTGCCGCGATGCTATGGATTGGATTGGCAGGGTTGAAGTTGTGGAGCCTGTAATACTCCGACAGTTTGTGAAGGAAGAAATTAACCGACTTCAGAGGATATATGGATAAATCATTAAAAAAGCACCTGCCTAGGGCAGATGCTTTTGCTTGTTAAGTCCAGGCCCAGAGAAATCCGTCACGATCCCAGGCGATTCTGCCACCATGAAGCTTGCGAAATGCTTTTTTGATTTCTTTTTCCAGAGATACATGACCATGCTCGCTTATAAACACATACTGCTCTCCATACTTAGAGCGTACATATGCAATTGCATCTTCTTGTTTCAGGGTGCCCACTTCACGGATCTGCGCGACCATCCATTGTGCAATTTCTTGTTCTGCTGTAGGGGTGTTGTCCATTTGTCGTATCCTTTCCTGCGTACCGATTGGGTGTAGCTGCTCGGCTCACCTCCCCGTAGTATACGGCAATTCGGAGAATTATTGAATTTTTTGATATAAATTTACTGGAGCGGTTGGCTAAGCGAGCTTTCTTTTGTATAATTAAGGGAATATTCACGGGAATTTTCTTTTTTTGTATTGTAATCATGCAAGTAATCCCTGGGGGTGCCTGGTTTGAAGGAAACAACCACAATTCGCGCAGAGCTGGAACAGTACATCAGACGAGAAGGAATTACGATTAGTAAGTTTGGGGAGAACACAGGTATTAATGCAGGAACGATCAGTGCCATTATTAACGGTAATCGTCCGATTGCGATGCTGCTGTTGGATAGGATTGGTGCAGGCATGGGGCTTGAAGAAGGGAGCCTCTATGAGTTATACATTGATGAATTTATACGGAATACGGCACCGAATTGGCGACGGGTTCGTCCCTTTTTGCATCGCTGTGCAGAGCTGAACAAACTGGATTGTATTAAGCAAGTCGTGGAGTTTATGATGGACTATCTCATATACGCCCCAGCTTTGTTTGAGACAGCAGAAGAATTATTCAGCGAAGGTAAGCTCGAGGCTGCTGCAATTATTTATAAAAATGTTTCGGAAAGTGAGAAGTACCAACATTCAGAGCGTCTGGCGCTCTGCCAATACCGTTTATTTACGATTGCCGTTGGTGATGACCAGGACGAAAATTTATGGGCAGCCACACATTTCGAAAGCTTTGTGGACCGACTGGGTGAAGCAGACCAACTGGATGCCTTAAGAGACTTGGCTAATACCTATGCCTCCTTGCGGCGTTGGGATAAAGTAGAATGGTATGCTGAAAAAATGGCTCAAAAAGCCAAGGTACAATACGAGCAAAAATACGGAAATACCAGAAGACCGGAGCGTGGCAAGGAACCTAAGGGTCCTTTGTTTATGTATATTGTATATTCTTACGTGCTGCGTGCCGGGGTGTGGGATGAGCGCGGGGATTATCAGAAGGCACTGGAATTTGTATCCCTATACTCTGATTTGAGCTGGGTGCAAGAGGATACGGAAGAAGCTCGGCGTTTGAAGGCCCTTTGTAGCAACTGGGCTGAGGCCAACGGGTATTTATACCAGTTGATGTCCGGCAGTCTGGATGTGATTCCACAGTATGTAGATTATTTGGAAAAAAACGAAGGCGAAATTCTCGTGGGGTTACATAAAATTATGGTAGCGGCCAACCGTTATGATTTTAATGTAGACCATGTACTGCAACGTTTTGAAAAACAAATTGAGGCATTTGCAGATCAGCATGTTAAGGTAGGCACTTATACGGAGCAAATGTCAGCAGATCTCTATGCACGATTTTTGGCAGAGATGGCTTGTTATGATCTCAACAAACACCGTTATACCAAAGGTATGAAATTCTTGCTTGAGAGCCTTTCTTATTCCGTCGTGCTGAATGGTAATCCTGTCACCATCAAATGTGTAGGATTATTTGAAAAGTATCGGCATACTGCCACTTCTCAGGACAAAGAGGAATATAAAAACTTACTTGGAGAGGTAGAGTACATCCATGATAAAAAAGATCGTTTTTTCTCTGCTCGCATTTAATGTTTTTATCCTGTTGAATTTTCCACCCGTTACCCCTCCTATGGAAGATCCTAGCGATGTCCACAGTCATGGGTTGGGGGGATGGGCGCTTTCATCCCTTGAACCATCTACTTGAAAAGGTCTGGATTGTCGTAACCCAAAAGGTATCCTCTTGTGAAAAGAGGATACCTTTTTTTGGTCATCCGATGCGCTTGAATGGACCGCTTGGCTCAAGGCTTGGATGATGGAGGTACAGCAGGTGGAAACCAGACATGACGCAGATCCACCCAGCCCTGACTGTTAAAAGATACGCCGCGCACAGAAGGGAGATAGGCCGTCTGAACGGGTTTTTCATATAAAATATGCAGCTGGTGCTCATCCATGAGCCGAGTTTCGATATGTTCAAATTGCTGCGCCCTAACAGTGTGATCGGCCTCCCGTGCAATTTCACGCAGCAGTCTTTCGATATCCACACGGCTATGAGGCTCAACATGTCCGGATACATTCAGATACAAGTCAAACAGGCGTAATTGCTCATCACGGTCACGAAAGAGAGAAAAGATGATTAAGTCTGACTCCATACGGATAGATGAGCTTTTGAATTCATTCATAGATGCGGCCACGATGTTACAGGTATACCCACAGGATTCGAGCTGAGCCGCAACCCGGTCTGCGTCCGCTTTATACTCGGGAATGGTAGCAATTTGCAGTGCCGCCAGTGGTTCAAAAGAATCGTTAGATGAATTTACTGCTGGAGGAAGGGAGCGATGATCCAGACATGCTACAATGCGGGCACGTATTTCTGGGTTACGCAGCGGTCCATCCTTGTGTGTATTACATGTGATAAATTTGCGTACCGAAGCCGCCGAGTGAATCTGGCTCCATGCGGTATCCGTATCTCCCGCCGATACGGGATTATGGATAATGTGAAAAGAAGAAGCGGTGTCTTCCGTATCCGACGATTCCAGCTTAGTCGCCCACGGGAGTTGGACAATTTCCACTCGGTCCAGATGAGCTCGGCCTTGAAAATAAGGTGCGAAAGCCTCCAGTGTACACAGGCTCTCGTTCATTTCCGTGACTTTGAATGCCCCTGTACCGACAGGGTGGATGCCAAAGGCGGCTTCACCCACCTGATTAAGCTCACGCGGCACAATCGCAGCCCGGCTGGTACACAGGAAGGATAGAAATAGCTCGTTTGGCTCCTTTAGTACGAAGCGTACCATCGTCGGACTTAAAGCCTGGACGTGCTGAATTTGCCGGACGATAAAATGGTAAAGTCTCCTTCCCGGGGCCCGACTCAGTCGCTCAAAGGTATAGACGACGTCTTCAGCGGTGAGTATTTTTCCGTTATGAAACAGCACTTCTTTACGCAGGAAAAAAGTCCACTGTGTACGAGTGGTGTCCACCTCCCAAGCGTGCGCCAATCCCGGCAAAATCTCGCCGCTTTCGTTCGCCCGACGGGCCAGGCCATCAAAGACGTGGCTGGATACGAAGGACTCGGCAAGCCAGTTCAAGTACAACGGGTCCAGCGTATAAAGTTGCTGGCGAATAGGCAGACGCAGCGTGTCGATCTGCTGCTGATCACTGCGCACCTCCGCGTGGTGCCCAAAATAATTTAGCAGCCAGCCTTGCAAATGCTCTTGCATGGTGGAGGAGCGCGAATGAACTCGGATCTCATCCAGCGCGCGTTTGATATCATGGCGGTCTATGGCTTGCATCATGGATTGCACGGCAATGTCTTCCGGCTGAATAAGGAAGCGCAGACTGGAGCGGCGGCCTCTGCCTCGGCGGGGAGTCCATTGTATCCAGTCATGCTGCTCCATTTTCTGAATGATCATCAAGGCGTTGCGGTGAGTACAGTCAAAAATAGCTGCCAGCTCATCCAGCGTCGTCTCTATAGTATGGTTTTCGTCCTTGTCGTCAGCTGCGTGTGAGTGAAGTCGTAAAAATTGGGCATGGAGTTTCATTCAAGGTTGCTCCGTTTCCCCTATATTTGATTAAAAGCGTAGCCACTTTTATAAAATAGGAAATTTTGTTTGAATTAATTTCTCTTTATCTTCTTATTTTATCATCTACAATAAGGGTTATAAAGCATATTTGCGGAGGTATTTATCATGCATGACAAGATGAATGGAACGTCTTTGCCGAAAACGTCGTTTCTGTCTGCCTTTGCTGGCGCAATTGTGTTGGCGCTGGTTCATCAATATCTGTTCTTCGGACATGGGCTGGGCGTGTCTATGCCAATTTTTGTTATTGGGTTTTACGCCTATATGTATGCCTTTAATCGAGATCGTTTCCAGCTCAAATCATGGATAGGGCGTTTGCTGTTTGTGATCATTTTCATGCTGGCATTGACATACGTGCTGTTCAATAATCCGATCCTATATGTGTTAAATGCGCTGGCGATACCTGCTCTGATTAGCGTACATATGGTGCTGCTGTTCGGGGAGAAAAGGCATGGCTGGTCAGAACCCGGTATTATCGGTCAGGCGCTAAGCCATTGGTTTTATCAAAATTTCCGCCATATCGTGACTCCGTTTCGAATGTTTAAGACGGCAGCCTTTCGGAATGTAAAGGATGAGCGTAAGCGTGTATTGGGTAAAGTGATAATCGGTCTACTTATTGCCTTGCCGTTGCTACTCATTATTATATCTCTGCTGGCTTCGGCAGACGGGATGTTCGAAAAGTTGTTATCTGGCATACCCGAATGGATTGGCACATTGACCTTTGGGAGTGGTTTGCCGCGGCTGATCTGGATCTGCTTTTTCACCTTCTGTTTCTTCTGTTACTTGTGGGGATTTGTACAGCCTGCTCCGCGTAATACGCAGAGAGAAACTCAGTCATCAACAGTACCTTACCACGAGCCGGTTGCGATCAAGTTTGATCCTGTAATTACCGCTACGGTGCTGATTGTCATGAATTTGGTGTATGTTGTGTTCGTCGTGTTGCAGTTCGGATATTTGTTTGGTGCATGGGAAGGTGCTCTGCCCGAAGGAACCTCGTATGCCGAATATGCGAGAAGAGGATTCGGGGAGCTGGTTATGGTAACAGGTATCAACTTTGTGCTGATGATCAGTGTATTGAAGTGGACTGAATTTGGCTCAGGTATAGTGCAAAAAATGAACAGCGGCCTGCTGTACATACTCGTGGGTTGTTCGGGTGTGATGCTGTATTCGGGATATACCCGGCTGGTTATGTACGAAGAAGCATACGGCTATACGTACACCCGCTATTTGGTACACGCGTTTATGATTTTTCTGGGCTTGCTACTGCTTATTGCAGCAATGCGCATTCATTTCCGTCAACTGCCGTTGGCGAAATATTATATTGTACTCGCTCTGGTCGCCTATGTCGTCGTGAACTATGTGGGCATTGATATACGGATTGCTGAAAATAATCTCGAACGGTATCGCACGACATCGGTGATAGATAAGGAATATTTGAGTGAGCTATCGGCGGACGCGATTCCGCTGCTGATTGACTTTAGCCGTAAGGAACATGGAGCGCTGGATGAGTTTTTACAAGCCCGTTTGACGAGCATGACGAGAGAAGAATCGGCTTGGTCTGAATTCAATTGGGCAAAGTATCGAGCGCAACGAGAATTGCACAACTATATTTTGGAATGAGAGGTGTTTGGGAATGATCGGAACAGATACAGTGGAGGGTATGGTATTGGAGCTACAGGATGAGATGTCACAGTATCAGCATCAATTTGGTGTAAGACGAAACCATTTTCTTGCGGAGGCGATGTCCTACGGAATGAGTGAGGAGGAAGCTCGGTCTTATGCTATCCAGAGTATCGGTCCGGTCGTTCCCGTCGCCTATATGCCTACGTTGGCCCCGGGTAAAACCCGACTGCTCAGTCCGATGCTGGCAGCGCGGTACCGATATGCGGGGGATTGGAAGGACATCGACGAGCACCTGCTCCTGCCGGATGAGGTGCTGCGGATCGCAGGTACAGAGCAGTTTCGCAGCTGGATCAGCGATATGCGGAATTACTGGGTGGAATCGGCTCCATACCGATTCGGGGATGATCGTCTTTCGCTGCTGTCGGTTGCAAGCGAGGAAGAGGGTCACTTTTCCATGCTCGTCTGGAAGGAACCCGGTGAAGAGCCTGAAGTATGGACGTATGCTTTGCAGCATGAATACCGATTCAGTCATCTGCTCCATTGGTTCAAGTGGCTGAACGGGCGAAGTGAAGAATGAGAGGTACAGATGATAAAAAAGAATCGTAATTGGATCGTGCTATTTATCGGCATCGCTCTGATGGTGGGGGCAGCAGACTATTTAACACAAGCTAAGCCTACGACTACTCCTGAGCTTATCGTTCCAACCGTAATCAGTGAAGAAAGCCTTCAGTTAAGTGATGATTAACGAGAAAGGCGTTTTATTTTCTCAACCTAATGGATCAGAAGGCCGTGCCATCACTGTAGATGGAATTTAAATTTAAATAGAAAAATAAAAATAAGTTAATTTTTCCGTGGTATTGCGTTGTTAAAGTAAGGCGGAAATCACCCTAATAGTTGAGAGGGAATGGAGGCCAACATCAATTGAATGTGGAGCCATTCAGATGTTCAAGCGACTCCGTTCATTTCCTCTACAACTTATATTCAGGGGGAATTTCAATGGCTAGAAGTGCAAGTACTTACGCATCTGTAATTGACGGTTTTAAGGTAGAAACGAACAAGAAGTATTCGCCAGTAGGTGGAACGAAATGTAATATTTTCGCTCAAGACGTGATGTCTGCGATGTCAGCACCCTTGCCAAGCGGCTTAGCCAATCAAATGGCTGATGCTTTACTGAATAAAAAAGCGCCGGGCTGGTACTCTGTAACCTTTCAGGATGCTCAAAAAAGAGCTAATCTCGGGTATCCTACGATCGGGATCAAAAAAGAGGATGGACATGGTCATGTAGTCGTTGTCAGACCGAAGGGTTCATCGATTACGATTTTGAAAGAAGTACAGGTTGCTCAGGCGGGGACCAAGAATTATAACAGTAACACCATTAACTATTCGTGGGTGGCAGCAGATCTGCCTGGAGTGAAATTCTACACACACGACTAATTATATTCGATATACTGGAAATTTAATGACCCCGGAAGCAGATCCACTCGATCTGTTTCCGGGGTCGTCTTTTTTATTTTGAAACGGAATGTTTAGATACAATGAAAGCTTTGCCTGGCTTGATAAAAGCAACAGCATAGCCATTGGAGAAGGAGGAGGATTCCGCTCTGTACTCAAGTTTAGTCAGCAGTTGCCCTTGACGATTGATGTAGCCAAATTTGCCGTCTGAGACGGATGATTGTGTTTGTTTACCGACTAAAGCAAAGCCTTCTTTGAACGGAGAGGTAACATCATATTTAAGTTGATATTTAATGACCAGCGTTCCGTTTTTATCAATAAATCCGATTTCGTTTTTTGCATTTTTCACACTCGCCAGGCCTTCACTAAAATTCTGAGCATCCGTAAATTTAAAGGGAATCACGACTTTCCCCTGTTTATTGATGAATCCCCATTTCCCCTTGGTATTTTGCACCGGGGCCAATCCCTCCGAGAAGTCTCCGCCAGATTTATATTGAAGAGGAATGACTTCTTTCCCTGCTGTATTGATATACCCGTAGAGCTCTTTGCTATTTTGAACAATAGCCAAGCCATCCGAGAAACCACGACTGTATTTGTATTTATAAGGAATCGCTAGTTGACCAGAGGCATTCACAAAACCGATCTTGCCAGTGTTGGGGGCGTAGGCAAGAGCCAGACCGTCCGTAAATATATATTCTGAATCCACATTTTCTTTAAAATGAGAAAGGATTTTTCCCGTTCGATCTATAATTGCATTTTCTTTGGTGTCTGCTATGGTGACCTTGGCTTTTCCTTCCGAAAAGAAATTGGCTTCGGTATATTGGCAAGGGATGACTAGTGTTCCTTTGGTGTTCATGTACCCATAGAGATTGGTTTTTGTATTTTTGACGACGGCTCGCTGCTCATGAAAATCGCCAACGGGTTTAAGCTCGGCGGGAAGTGAGAAAGCTTTTGCTCCTTTGGTATTGTAATACACAAGGTTTCCAGCGGATGTTTCAGCGGCCAATAAGCCATCATGAAAAGCACCATCGCTCAGCGGGCGAGCAATGTTGTAATCCAGAGCAGTTTTAGAAACTTCAATGGTTGTTGTGCTGGATGCGGCCCAGCCTGTTCCAATAACGGAGAGGCTAGTAACCAGAATCAATGCAGCTAATCCTAACTTTTTTAACATGCATAAGCTCCTTTATGAGTTGATTTGATTTTTTAACTTTGGGCTTCGGAAAATCTTACCCCCATACGTAAGGTCTTCCATAATATAGACGATAAAAATGTAGGAATGTTTCTTGATATTCTAAATTTTTCTAATTTTCAGCTATTACTGAGAGATTAAAGATAAGAGATCACGTTCATTTTCAAGAAAAAAAGTGGAGAAGTCGTGTCATTTTAAAAAAAGTCTATACATATAACCTAAATGTATAGACAAATCAAAAGACTGGATTTATAATTACGCTGTAAACGTTTTCTAGTACTTAACATCCAATAATACCTTGAAGGGAAGGAATAATCATGAAAAAAATTTTACTGGCGTGCAGCTCAGGTATGTCTACAAGTTTGCTGGTTACTAAGATGCAGGAATATGCTAAGTCCATTGGGGACGAGGCTGAAATTTGGGCAGTAGGTCAAGATCAGGCGGCAGAAGACATGGCTAAGGCTGACGCGGTATTGATTGGACCACAAATGAGTTTTCTGAAAGGACAACTGGAAAAGGAAGCAGCTCCATATGGTATTCACGTAGAAGTGATCGACATGATGGCCTACGGAATGGTTGACGGTAAGAAAGCCTATGAACAGGCCGTGAAGCTGGTGGAACGCAAAAATGGATAAAGTCAATATAGCTGAACTGACGGAAGAACAGATTAGTTTCCAACTTATTCTTCATAGTGGAAGCGCTCGCAGTAAAGTAATTCAGGCGCTGACCGAATACCGAAATGAGAATGTAGAAGGTGCGGACGAACTGCTCAAACAAGCCAAGCAGGATTTACGTGCTGCACATGATATCCATTTTCAAATGGTTAAGAAGGAAGCGGGAGGTACCCAAACTCCCTTCTCGCTCCTTCTGATGCATGCCGAGGATCATCTGATGTCCACGGTTACCATGAAAGACCTGGTTCTAGAATTGCTGGAGCTGTTCAAATCCAGAAATTTATAGCGAAACATATAAGTATGTGAAATTTAGGACATAAAAAGCTTGCAACCCTATTGATGCAAGTCACTTCGCGGGGAGGAATAGGCTTTGTTTGAGAAATTAAGCCGGATACTGATACCTATTGCCGGTAAACTGAACAACAACCGCTATCTTACTGTACTACGTGATGCATTTATGTTGTCATTTCCATTAACAGTTTTTGGCTCCATCATCGTCGTTATTATCAATCTGCCGTTTCTAAAAGGGTGGATGGGCGACGGCAATTATACAACTTTTAACAGTCTGCTGAACATTGCGCCGAGTGCCACACTGAACATCATGACCTTATTCGTGGTTGTCGGGATCGGCTATTATTTATCCCGAAGTTATAAGGTCGAGCCCATATTCGGCGGCATGATCGCGTTGGTCAGCTTCTTGATGCTCACCCCGTTTGTGCTGACACAAGAAAGCGGTGCCACGATTGCTGGTGTCATTCCGTTGGATCGGATTGGGGCCAAAGGCATGTTCCTTGGCATGATCGTTGCTTTTATAGCTGGTGAAATTTACCGAAGAGTGACACAGCGGAACATTATTATCAAAATGCCTCCAGGCGTTCCGCCGGCAGTTGCCAAGTCATTTGCCGCTTTGCTTCCGGCATGTATTACATTGGGCATATTTTTGATCATTAATGTTGTAGTTACACTGACCCTTCATAATAACCTGCATGATCTGATTTATCATGCCGTACAGGCACCGCTGGTACATTTGGGCAGTGGCATTATCCCTACATTGATTGCTATTTTCTTTGTTCAGCTTTTATGGTTCTTTGGTCTTCATGGTCAAATCATTATCAACTCGGTTATGGAGCCGATCTGGAATACGCTGGCACTTGAAAACTATGAAGCATACTCCAAAGGAGCGGAACTGCCGCATATTATCACCAAGCAGTTTGTGGATATTTATACCGTAGGTATCGGTGGTACAGGTATGACACTGGCAGTCGTGCTCACGATTCTGATCTTCCTGAAGAGCAAGCAATTGAAGCAGGTCAGTAAGTTGGCCATTGGACCAGGTCTGTTCAATGTCAATGAACCCGTCATTTTCGGTTTGCCGATTGTGATGAATCCGCTTATTTTTGTCCCATGGGTCATTGCTCCAATGATCGTTACGCTGATTACTTACTTCGCGATGTCCACCGGGCTTGTACCACCGCCTAACGGAATACAGGTCCCTTGGACGATGCCGTTGTTCTTTAGTGGAATGATGGCTACGGGATCTCTAATGGGAGGCGTACTGCAGTTGTTTAATATGGCTGTCGTTTTTGTCATTTGGTTCCCATTCCTGAAATTTATTGATCGGATGAACGTTCGTAAAGAGCAGGAAGAGGAGCTTAACCAAGCAGCCATTGCAGGTAAGGATCAAACTGTTGGAATGTAATGTGAATAAGCTGCTGGATTAGCAGCTTATTCATGCAAAAGAGAGAGGAGTAGAGCTGTGAATCATACCGAAATGAAAGATATCGAGCAGCAAACCATTCAATACCGTTTTCCATCCGACTTCTGGTGGGGCTCATCGGCCTCGGCTACCCAGACAGAAGGAACCATGGAGGGAGACGGCAAAGGACCGAACATTTGGGATTATTGGTTTGAGCAGGAGCCGAACCGTTTTTATGACGGGGTTGGACCTGGCGAAACGTCCCGTTTCTATACCCGTTACAAAGAAGATATTGCACTCATGAAAGAGCTTGGTCACAACTCCTTCCGGTTCTCTATTTCCTGGTCGCGTCTGTTTCCAGCGGGAAGGGGTGCGATGAACCAGAAGGCGGTTGATTTCTATAATGCCGTCATTGCAGAGTTGCATCAGGCGGGGATTGAGCCATTTGTGAGTTTGTATCATTTTGATTTGCCGATGGCTTTACAGGAAAAAGGAGGATGGGTGAACCGGGAGACGGTCGAAGCTTACGTAGATTACGCTAACACTTGCTTTGGGCTATTCGGAGATCGTGTGGCCAAATGGTTTACGCATAATGAGCCGATTGTCCCAGTGGAAGGCGGCTATCTGTACGATTTCCATTATCCGAATGAAGTGGATTTCGGTAAAGCTGTACAGGTGGGATACCATACCCTGTTATCGAGCGCGAGTGCCATTAAGGCATACAAAGAGGGAGGCTACAAGGGCAAAATCGGAATTATTTTGAACCTGACGCCGACCTATCCGCGTAGTCAGCACCCGGCAGACGTGCAGGCTGCTGAAATATGCGATGCGTTCTTTAACCGTTCCTTTTTAGACCCATCTGTGACGGGAGAATTTAACCCTTTGCTCGTGGAACTGTTGCGCCAAGAGGGCTTTGTACCGCTGATGGAAGACGGGGACCGGGAGATTATACGTCAAGGCACGGTGGGCCTGCTGGGGATTAACTATTATCAGCCTCGCAGAGTCAAGGCTCGCGAAAGTCTGCCGAATCCAGATGCGCCTTTTGTGCCGGAACGATTCTTCGATTATTACGCTATGCCTGGCCGTAAGATGAATGAGATGCGGGGCTGGGAGATTTATGAGAAGGGCATTTACGACATTCTGACCAATGTCAGACTGAATTACGGCAACATTGAATGCTTCATTTCAGAAAATGGGATGGGTGTTCAAGGCGAGGAAAAATTCAGGGATGAGCACGGCATGATCCATGATGACTATCGCATTGATTTTATCCGTGAGCATCTCAAATGGGTTCAACGGGCCATCTTGGAGGGCTCCAATGTGAAAGGCTATCACTTATGGACGTTTATGGACAACTGGTCCTGGACGAATGCTTATAAGAATCGCTATGGTTTTGTGTCTGTCGATCTTCAGGACGGCGGCAAAAGATCCGTTAAACAGAGTGGGCACTGGTTCAAACAAGTGATCGAAAATAACGGATTCTAAGGTGGTGGGTGGTCCTCTGGACCGCCTTTTTTTTATCACCGTGCCAAGTTACTCTGTATACTGCTGGTGAGAAAGTATATTGTTCGGTATACTTACTTATACCGTAATACCTCGATGTCCCCGCCTGCAGAACCAAAAGAACCAGCGCTACCGATTTTTTTGGTAAAATGCTGACATAAAACAAATTTTAGTACAGGTGGTAGACAGATGAATAAATACGAACGGATTGCACAAGAGGTCAAGAAGCGTATTATAGATAAGACCTATAGCAGTGATGATCCGATTCCCGATGAAATTTCACTGGCCAGTGAGTTCCGGGTAAGTCGGATGACGATTAAGCGGGCATTGGATACGTTGGTGTCGGAAGGGCTGTTGAATCGTAAAAGAGGACACGGAACCTTTATCGTCAAATCGGTCTACAATGTCCCGGTTAATGTCGTTGTGAATGAAATGCTGGGGCTGACAAACGTACTGCGCGGGAAAGAAATCAAAAGTAAAATCATAGCGTTTGACGTTCAATTTCCATCTGAAGAGGTAGCGGCGCATCTATTTATTGATGCCAATTCTCCTGTGTATCATGTCGTCCGTCTGCGTATTGTAGAGGGCGAGCCCTATGTGATAGAGCGCACATACATGCCTACCAAGCTGATCAGCGGTATTACCGAGCAGGTGTTGCACGGCTCAGTGTACAAACATATTAAGGAGGAGCTGGGCCTTAATATTGTCAGTTCACATCGTACCATCCGCGCGTCCAAGTCGACTGAGCTAGATTGGGAGTATTTGGACTGTGGTGTGGATGATCCGGTTTTAGAAATTGAGCAGGTAGGTTATCTGGATACGGGTATACCGTTTGAATACTCATTCTCACGGCATCGGTATGATAAATTTGTGTTTACCACAGTAAATCGGATACGTTGAGCGAATGAGTACGAAACAGGTGGTAAAGCAAGCATGGCAGAAGAAGCCTATTTGATATGGGATTCTCCTGTCATGTTCTTTTTAATGAAGCAAGTTAATTGCCAAGCAATCTGACTTCATGCACTGTCGGGGTATACCAGTTGTTCGGATTATTGAATAGCACTGCATTTACAAGGTTGATTCGCACGTAGCGAGCTTGAAAATTGACTTTGTCACAGGTAAAACCATATGTGGTATTACCTGTGCGATCAATCGTGGAGTAGTTGACTCCATCCATGCTGTATTCAATTTTGTATTTGTAATACGCTTCAGATCCTTTGTACATAAACCATGAAATACCCACTTCGCGGATGGTCTTGGAACTGCCCAAATCGACCTGCCACCATGCAGGCCAGGATGCGGAAGTAGCCTTCCACGAGGTTTGGGCGTTGCCATCGTTCGCCAGTGAAGCTGGAGAACCGGATGCGGCTGAGCTAGCAGTCGCTGTTTTGCCCTGTGCATGATTCACAAGGGACGGTAGAATTACTGCGCCTGTCGCAGCATCCAGATCCCAGCTACTGTACCAGTTCAGGGTTGCTGTTTTGTTGGCGTCATTCAGAGTTAGTGGCAACCAGATGAATTTGTGGTCGCTCAGATTGAGCGGGTTCCAGCGGTCGCCCATATAGATGTAGCTGGTTCCCGCGCTACCCGTAACCGTGGCGATGGAGTGGATTTGCGATCCATAAGCCGCCGGATCACCGAAGGGCGATAGAGCAGACCAGCTTCCCGTCATGGAACTGGCGGTTGCGTAAGCGCCCTGATTCGGATACCAGCCGGATGCCTGCGAGGTGAACAGGTAGTAGGTGTTGTTCTTTTTCACAACAGCAGGAGCTTCGCGATAGCCATTTTCAAAAATCCAGCCAACAAACGACTGCACGCCCGTATAATCAGCTGTCAGCTTGAAGATCGCCATCGTATCGTTGGCGCCGCCATTTTTACGGGAAGCTGTAATAAGGTAGCCGCTACCGTCAGTATCCGTGAACACCGTCATATCACGAGATTCGTAATTCAGCGGGCGAAAGCTGCCTTGGTAGGCAAAATTTCCGTCGGGTGTATCGCTGGTAGCGACGGCTACACGACCTAGGGAGTAGTCCGTGCCATTTTCATAGTGCGCCCATAATACATATTTTCCGGTGGTTTTGTTGTAGATGACTTTGGGACGCTCGATTTTGCTCGAATTTAGCTCAGGGGCGGAATCCTTGGTGAGAATAGTGCTGCGGAAGGACCAATTTTTCAAATCGGTTGAGGTATACACGTTCACTTTTTCAAATTTCCAGTTTTCGGCGTGCTCGCCGTACCAATAATAAGTGGAACCTACTTTTAGGATATTACCGCTGTTCGCCTGAATGGGGTTACCTGCGGTGTCTTTCCAATCCGTTCCGTTCGTAATGGCCGTGCTTGCTGTTGCGCTCAGGGATAGTTCGGCATTGGCGACGTCCAAACCATTCAGCGCCTGGTTCACTTCGGTCCCGTAGGTTGCTTGCGTAACTCCTGTTGTATGGGCATGGGCTACGTCGGGTTGAAGACCCGCACTGGACACTGCGAACAGGATACAAATCCATGCGGCTAACCATTTGCTGCTGTGGATCCACTTCACGATATCATCTGCCTCCTTTAACACGAATAGGATGGGCCGTAACGGCTTGTCCGGCACCTCATCTTCGATTTTATCCCAATTGGAAGCGTTTACAAGTGGAATAAATTGAAGTCTTTAGAATGGTGAAACTGTTGTTAGGGGAAAGTGCGTTCGTTATATCGGAATTGTTTTTAAATGTGCGTTTTGTCATTGACATGTTCGAATAATTCAAATTTAAAGTGACTAGAATCACATAAACGGTTACTTTAGTTGGGTATACTTGCTTTAAATTGAGGATTAACAAATGGGGCATATGTTGATACACCCTTTGTTGATCTTATTTTGGAGAGAAGAGGGATACAAAGATGCTAAGTGAGCAAACCATTGCAACGATCAAATCGACTGTACCTGTTTTGGAGGTACATGGAACTACAATCACCAAGCGTTTTTACCAGATGATGTTTGAGGCCCATCCCGAGCTTCTCAATATATTCAATCACGCGAATCAGAAGCAAGGACGTCAACAAGGGGCGCTGGCCAATGCTGTATACGCAGCTGCACAGCACATTGACCGTCTGGAGGAAATTATTCCGGTGGTACGTCAGATTGCACATAAGCATCGCAGTTTGGGAATTAAGCCCGAGCATTATCCAATTGTCGGAAAATATCTGCTCGCTGCGATCAAAGACGTACTGGGAGATGCGGCTACAGACGAGATCATTGCCGCATGGGCTGAGGCCTATGGTGTGATCGCTAATGTATTTATAGACATGGAAGCTGAAATGTACAAGGAGGCTGGACAGCAGCAGGGAGGCTGGTCAGACTTTAAGAGCTTTGTTGTGCAGAAAAAGGTTAAGGAAAGCGACCAAATTACGTCCTTTTATTTGGTGCCGCAGGATGGACAGGTGCTGCCTGAATTCGAGCCTGGGCAATATATCAGCTTAAAAATGGAAATTCCGGGCGAACATAATACCCATATTCGTCAATACAGCCTTTCGGATGCACCGGGCCAATCCCACTACCGGATATCTGTAAAGCGCGAGGATGCCGTAGAGTCACGTCCGGCAGGTAAAGTATCCGTATATCTGCATGAGCAGGTACAAGAGGGCGATGTGCTTCAGGTATCTGCACCGGCGGGTGATTTTACGCTGGATCGGGCAGATCGCAGACCTGTCGTGCTGATCAGCGGCGGGGTCGGGCTAACCCCAATGGTCAGTATGCTGGCTTCCTTGGTGAAATCTGCTCCGCATCGGCCTGTCACCTTTGTCCACGCAGCAGTCAACGGAGATAACCATGCTCTGCGCAATGAGGTGGAAAAGCTGGTCGCCACACATGCACAGGCTGCAGTTCGTTGGTGTTACAGCAGACCAACGGAGCAAGATCGGCTGGCACAGGCTTTTCACAAGGAAGGTCGTTTGGATCTGGCCTGGTTGCAATCCGTGATACCGGAACGTAACGCACAATATTACTTTTGCGGCCCTGAGGGATTCATGCAATCGGTATACGGCCTGTTGAAGGAGTGGAATATCCCTGCTTCGGATATCCACTATGAATTCTTTGGCCCTGCCAGCGCTTGGGAAGCAGAAGCACAATGACACAATGAAACATCAAAAAGACGAAGGATATTTGTCCTTCGTCTTTTTTGCGATGATACAATGGGAAATCCTGCTCATGGGGTACTACTTTTCAAAGTGCACTCCTGTTTTCATAACAAGGGAGTACGCAAAAATTCCATACCTCGCGGCATATATGGACGTAAAGCCTCCGGAATACGGATCGAACCGTCCTCTTGCTGGTGATGCTCCAGCAACGGAATCAAAATCCGGGGCGAAGCAACCGCTGTGTTGTTGAGCGTGTAACAATATCGCAGCTTGCCGTCCGCATTACGGTAGCGGATGTTGGAACGACGCGCCTGAAAATCAAGCAGTTGCGACGACGAATGTGTCTCGCCGTAAGCTTGACGGCTAGGCATCCATGTCTCAATGTCCACCTGCTTGTAGGTTTTTTGCGCCATGTCGCCTGTACAGACAGCCATCTTACGGTAGGGCAGTTCCAGCAGTTGAAGCAGGTCCTCCGCATTGCGCGTAATCTCCTGAAACATCTGCTCTGAAGCGTCCAGGCTGGCTTCACAGATGATGACCTGCTCGACCTTGGCAAACTGGTGCACACGATACAGTCCGTGCACATCTCTTCCGGCCGAGCCGACCTCATTGCGGAAGCATACGGACACGGCTGCCAGCCGAATCGGGTCCGTAACATCCACGATCTCACCGCTGTAATACGAGACCAGCGGCACTTCCGAAGTGCCTACAAGCCACTGATCCTCTCCTGTGATGCGATACGTCTGATCCAGTCCGAGCGGGAAGAAACCAGTGCTGCGCATCGCCTCTGCACGTACCATCAGCGGAACATCCAGCAACTGAAATCCGCGTTCAGTCAGCAGATCCACCGCAAGCTGCTGCACAGCCCGATGCAATGCAACCCCTGCTCCCGTCAGATAGTAGTTACGGGTACCGGCTGTTTTGACACCCCGAGGGACATCGATAAGCTTGTGAAGCTCACCAAGCGCCATATGATCCTTTGGCTCAAATCCGAAGTTCGGAACCGTTCCAACCCTCTCCAGCTCTACATTATCCTCATCTGATCTCCCCCGTGGTGTATCTGGCGATACGATATTAGGCATCAGAAGCAAAAGCTGTTGAAACTGTTCTTCTACTTCCTGTTGCGGGGCCTCCAGAAGATCTAGCTGTCCGTTAATTTCTTTGACCTGATGCTTTGCTCCTTCGGCCTGCTCACTCTTACCAGCATGGATTAGCGCACCAATATCCTGACTACACTGATTTCGCTTCTGCCGAAGCTGTTCCACTTCCTGAAGCAGCTGTTTTCTCCGCTCATCCAGAGTCAACAGCTCTGCGACCGATACTTGTATTCCTTTGCCGTCTGCTGCCGTCTGAACCTGTTCTTGATGCTCTCTGATCCATTTGATATCCAACATGACACCGCACTCCTTTTCGGATAAAAATACAAAAAGCGCCCTCATCCATAAGGGACGAGGAGCGCTTTGATCTCGCGGTGCCACCCAAATTGACCGGACAGCATGACAGATGTCATGACTCTCCAATCCACTTTGCTCCGCTGTAACGGGCGGGTCCGGTTTACTTAGGTACATATCGCCATATCCTACGCTAACGTATGGTCCTTGGCGTAAACGCCTCCGAGTTGGATGCTCTTCACAGGCATAATATCGTTTGCTTTTTTGTTAGTATACTGATTTTCGGCAGGGTAATCAAGGGCATGACTCTGCAACACATCCATGCGGGTTTCATGTTTGCGAAGGGAAAAGGTAGGCTTTATTTCTTATGTATATTCGTCCTGCTTTTTTTGTGATGATGAAACTGGAAGAAAATTTAAGTAAAAGCACCAATTTAACGCTCAAAATAGGCTATAGTCTCTATAATGCCTTTTTAATTTCATGTAAAATGTAATGATTACCAAAATGGACAGCGATGGAGGAGAACATGGAGGATTTTAAAGATCGTTTACATACGATCCGCCAAGAACAGAACAAGCTGCTCAAGGAGTATCAAACATTAATCGCAGACTATGAAGCCTCAGATATCATTTTGGAGAATGAGGTTCTGCGAAAAAAGTTCGAGGATTATCAGGCTCGCTGCATTCACTTGGAAGAGCGAGTACGACATATTGAGCAGGAAAATGGAAAATTGCGCACTGCGCTGACGGAGCAAATGCTGAGCGAAAAGGCGAATATGATTCGCATTTCGCGTGAAAAGCTGGAGACCTATTTTGCTTCCAGAACCACAGAAGGGGAAAATCGGCTGACATCCTTTGAATATGGGGCTAAAAACCGAGTGGACCAGCTTATTCAGCAAACTACGCATGAGCTTAAAGAAGATCAGGACGAGATCGTCGCCCGATTACGACTGTTCTCAGAGGAGATTCGAGACCGAATCATGGAGCAACGCAGGCGGTTTCAGGAGGCCGAGCGCAAATTGCTTCATCAGACGGCAAGCGAGTTCCAGCAGTTCGGAGAAGAAGAGATCAGCGAAGAAACGATGCAGAAGCGCATGAAGCAAAATCAGTTTGAAATGAAGTTAGGCTTGAACTGGATCAACAAGCTGGGGATTTTGCTCATTATATTGGGTGTAGGAGCCGCATTTAAATACTCATACTCGAACTGGTTTACAGGAAATATGAAGGGCGTTGCCTTCTTTCTGCTAGGAGCGCTGATGCTGGGCGGCGGCGAATGGCTGTACCGCAAGCAGAAGCAGACCTTTGCGCTCGGTATTTTGGGCGGCGGTATTTCTGTACTGTACGGATCGATTTTTTACAGCTACTTTTTGTTAGAAATCATAGGAATGTATACAGGCATAGGCTTGTCCGTACTCGTTACAGTGACCGCTGTGCTACTGTCATTAAGGTATGAATCCCGAACGATATGCTCTTTTGGTTTAGTAGGGGGATATCTTCCGCTCTTTTCCTATATGGCAGCGAACGGGCTGGAAGGGAACGCCGTGTATATCGCCATGGGCTATTTGTTCCTGTTAAACTTGCTGATTCTGCTTGTATCCTTCCGCAAACGGTGGGTCGTCGTGCAATATATCAGCTTTTTGCTTAATACGCCCTTGATGATTGTGCTGGCGTGGTTATCGGAAAGCGCCGTAGCGAGCATGCTGTATGCAGTCATTACATTTGCGATGTACCTCGGGATGACACTGTGGGTGCCGTTCCGTTTAAAAACAAAACTGTCATGGCTGGATTTCTCCCTATTGGCTCTGAATACAGTCGTGAGCTGTTCCGTTCTGTATTCTCTGTTCGGTGATGCAGGCCTGGATGATTATAAAGGCTTGTTGGCTCTCGTCTTTTGCTTGGTGTACGGGGGTCTGGGACAATGGGTCCGTCGATATATTCCAGAGGAGAAACAAACCAAAATATTATTTTATGCGACTTCGTTGACCTTTGCCATCCTTATGATTCCGTTCCAGTTTGGAGTTAGATGGTTATCCATGGGGTGGTTGATTGAAGCGGTTCTTCTTACATTATATGGCCACCGTTACCGGTTGAAGGAATTGGAACGAGCTGGCTGGGGCATTTTATTACTGTGTCTGGGCGCATTCTTTTTCGTCGATTTCCCTATATATCTGTTGTCAGGATTTGAGACGGATTATTTTGGACTCAAATATACGCTCATTACACTGGGAATGTTGGTCGTTACCGTCTTCTATGCGATTGAATTCAGCCGTCCGAATGCTTTCAAAAACAATCGGTTGTACGAAATGCATATCATGCAAGGATTTAAATATGTAGCTTTGGTGAACGTGTATTTCTACCTTTTGTATGAAGCCGGGCATTGGTATAACATCGTTGTATCCGACGAGTTTGCCCATTACACCTTGTACAAAGTATTGTTGTACACCTGCGTATCGCTGGTGTTGGCTTATTTCCTGCCTAAAGTGAAGCTGCTGTACGATCGGGTGATTAAATACTACAGCTTGGCGTTGTACGTCATAGGCTATGCGCTGGCACTGGTGGCCACCGTAGCGATTCCAACTTTGCATGAAAATTATGCGCAAAATACGGCTGCTGATGATGTGGCGTTGGTGGTACTTGCAGCCTTTAATGTGCTGGTATTCTTCAGCAGTAGGGATTTCCTGAACGCACTGATGACCCGACATTATAGAAGTAATGAGCTGTATCCGGTCATTATGGGTGTATATTTGCTGGGCATCATAACCGCCTTCCTCGGAGTTCAGTTCCGCCTGGGGGATGCTGGTCTTGTGTTCAGTCTGGTGTATTTACTGCTGGCCATTTTGTATATTGTATACGGCTTCCTCAAGCGAGTGGTCTACATTCGCAGATTTGGATTGGGCTTGACCTTGCTGTCGACAGGTAAGCTGCTGTTGTATGATCTGCATCTATTAACGACAGGAAGCACGATTGTAGCCTACTTCTCTTTTGGTGTTGTACTGTTGGCGATTTCGTATATTTATCAAAAAGTATCTAATCGCATGGGAGAGACCATAATAAAGAAGGATGTTGAAGAAAATATGTAGTTTTCTGTTGTATTTTGTAGATACCGAACATTATGAAAATAAATCCGGTAATAGTGAAAAATTATGCATGACCTTACATCCTACTTACGCTATAATGAGTAAAAATTATTTATGTACGCATGCTCATGTTTATGCGTAAGTAGAGAGAATGAGGGGGATATAATGAATTTGAGCAAGGGGCAGAATAGCCTGTCTGATAAAAATGAACGCTTCTCGTCAGCTGGATTTATATTGGCGGCGATCGGAAGTGCGGCAGGACTAGGTAATATTTGGAAATTTCCGTATATTACAGGACAATATGGCGGAGCTGCATTTTTCTTATTGTTTATTGTCTGCCTGTTGCTTGTTGGTTTGCCTGTACTTTTAGCAGAGCTTGCGCTTGGTCGTGCAGGTCGAGGAAGTGCTGCTTCTGCAATGGTAAAAGTAGGCGGTCATCCGATTTGGGGCAAGATGAGCATCATGTTTGTTATCGTGCCGTTTGTTATCTTGTCGTTCTATGCCATTGTAGGAGGCTGGACACTGCATTATGCCGTAGAGGCATTTAGCGGAAATCTGTTTTCAAATAATGATTTTGCTGGACAGTTCGCTTCTTTTTCCTCCGGCTATGCGCCGTTGGTTTGGCTGTTAGTTGTTTTTGCATTTACAGCAGTCGTGGTTACGCTTGGGGTATCGAACGGGATTGAAAAGTTTAATAAAATTTTGATTCCTGCCAAGGTCATCCTGCTGCTCGTGTTGATGATTAACGCTCTTATGCTGCCAGGCTCTGGTGCGGGCGTATCCTTCTTTCTGAATCCTGACTTCTCTAAGCTAAGTATAGAGTCTGCATTGGTTGCTTTGGGACATGCCTTCTTCTCACTCTCACTTGGGATGGGGATTATGATCACGTACGGTGCATATGTGGATCGCCGTCAATCCCTGGGTGGAGCCATGCTGGCCGTTGGTGGTGGAGATTTAATCTATGCGTTTATCGCAGGTATGATTATTTTCCCTACAACCTTCTCCTTCGGAATTAATCCAGCTCAAGGACCATCGCTGGTTTTCATTGCTTTACCGGCTGCATTCTCGGCAATGCCTTTTGGTGCATTCTTCGGCGGTTTGTTCTTCGTACTGCTGGCGGTTGCTGCGTTAGGTTCTATGGTATCCTTGCTGGAAGTTCCAGTAGCCTATGTCATGGAGCGTATGCGTTGGAGCCGGGTTCGCTCGGTTATCGTCGTATCGGTCCTGTGCTTGATGCTGGGCGTCCCTTCTGCATTGTCCATGGGGCTGGTGCCAGAGTTAAAAGTAGGGGATAAATCATTCTTTGATTTCGTAGACTTCACCGCGTCCAACATCTTCTTACCGTTAGGCGGTTTGTTGATTGTTATATTCACAGGTTACTACTGGAAGACTGCGGCTGAGCATGCGAACATCAAACCCTTCTGGTTCAATGTATGGTTATTCGGTCTTCGGTATGTTGCACCGATCCTGATGTTGTTGGTCTTCCTTCATACCTCAGGTATCATCAAATTTTAAGAGAATAGAATACGAATAAAAAGGCATTTTCTTCCTAAGGGAAGAGATGCCTTTTTTTGTATATCTATCAGTGGTTACCTAACTGTGGAAAGGAATGATATAATAAAAACATTGTCATTAATTTTAACTTCAATGAAATCATTACGATTATGAAGTTTTATATAATGAATGAAAAGGCTACAGGGCATCGCACAGACGATGTGCAGGAGAGGGAAAGGGCAGAAGAGCATTGAAACAGACAGGGAGCTTGAATTTGCAAGAAGGACGGCGGCTGAAATGAAGTCTAATCGGTTGTCGTCACAACGTCGTTATATGCCAGGTTTGGATGGTTTAAGAGCGCTGGCGGTCATCGCAGTCATTGTGTATCATCTGAATCCGGATTGGTTGCCGGGCGGTTTGTTGGGTGTAGGCGTGTTTTTTACGTTGTCGGGGTATCTGATTACAGATATTTTGGTTAGTCAGTGGGATACATATCATAGTTTTAAAATGAAAGATTTCTGGCTGCGTCGTGCCAGAAGGTTGCTGCCTGCCATGTTGACGGTTGTGGCTGTCATCGTCCTGTGCTCGTTGCTCTTCGATCCGTCACGGCTAACGGCCTTGCGCGGAGATGTTCCTGCCGCATTGGTGTATATGAGTAATTGGTGGTTTATTTTCCATCAGGTTTCGTATTTTGAAAGTTTCGGCCCCCCTTCTCCGCTTGGGCATCTGTGGTCGCTGGCGGTGGAGGAGCAGTTTTATATCCTGTGGCCTTTACTGCTGGCGCTCGGGCTAAAATTCATGCCCAAGCGTATTGTGCTTGCAGGCTGGGTGATTTGTCTGGCGTTAATATCTGCACTCCTGATGGCCGTGATTTACGTACCGGGAAGCGACCCGAGCCGGGTGTATTACGGCACGGATACGCGTGGATTTGCTTTACTAATTGGTGCAGCGCTGGCCTTGGTGTGGCCAAGCGGCAAGCTGAAAGAGCAAGCTTCTGCTAAGGCGCGTATGCTTCTGGACAGCATCGGTGCGATAAGCTTGCTGCTGCTTTGTCACTGGGCGTGGGCCTCGAATGAATACGACCCATCTCTGTACCGGGGCGGCCTGCTGGGCATAGCCTTGGTCACTGCTATTGTGGTCGCAGCGTTGGCTCATCCGGTAAGCCACCTTGGTCGTCTCCTTGGAATCAAGCCGCTACGCTGGATTGGAGCCCGTTCCTACGGTCTGTATCTGTGGCATTTTCCGGTTATTACGCTAACGACGCCTCAAGTAGATACCGATGGCGTACATATGACGCGTATCATTTTACAATTGCTAGCTACCGTATTGCTGGCATCTCTCTCGTTTAAATATATCGAGGAGCCAATTCGCCATGGAGGATTCCGCCACTGGATTACAGAAATCCGTTCAGCGGTTCGTAGACAGGCGCGGTGGAGATGGATGCCTACAACTACAGCGGCTGTGCTTTTTGCAGGTATTCTCATGGGTACCGTCCACCTGTACGTGGCTTCTCCTGATGCAACGATTCAGGCGGCATCAAGTGATGAGAAGCCAGTCGCAAAGGCAAAGGCGATGCCGCCACTTCACGGAACGGTATCCGTGGCTTCCAAGGAGCCCCAAGCCACCAAGCTGCAAGGATCCGAGGGCAGCAAGGCGCAGACCCCAGCCCTGTCTCAAGCCCAGACGCCTAAAAACACGGCGGTCCAGGTGGGTACTACGGATGATGTTACGAAACCGTCGGAACCTTCGGACAAACCCAAAGAAGATACGCCTATGACAGGTGATGGGTCGAGTGTGACCGCCATTGGAGACTCTGTCATGTTAGATGTACAGTCGTACCTTCAGGAATCCTTCCCGGGAGCTGTTGTAGATGGGCGGATCGGTCGTCAGATGGCCGAAGCGCCTGCCGTACTGGAGCAGCTAAGACAGAACGGACAGCTAGGTAAGACAGTTATCATTGAGCTGGGCACGAACGGCGCTTTCACCAAGGATCAGTTGGCGAATTTGCTCGCCAGTCTGAAGGATACGAAGCGTATTATACTCGTGAATACCCGTGTGCCTCGGCCATGGGAGAGTATTGTGAACAAGCATCTTGCCGAAGCTGCATCCCAAGACCCACGAATTACAATGATTGACTGGTATGCAGCAAGCTCTGGTAAAAATTCATATTTCGAGCATGACGGAGTACATTTAAAACCTAAAGGTGCTAAAGCTTATGCGTCCTTGTTAGCTCAGGTCCTAACGAAACAATCGTAATAAACTGCAATGATACTCGTAATTATGCAAATGCAAGACAAGAAAGCCACCAGGAGTAGGTTGTCCTCTGGTTGAAGTGCATCCCTAAATTTTCACCGGCTTAAACCTAAGGGTTTTTCCAATGTCCATTCTAAGGTGTGTACATCCACCCTGATCCGGTGGTTTTTCTTATTTTAGTGTGGAGGTACATAAGCTAATGGAAAAGGGCTATTCACATAGTAGAACAAGTGAGCACCGCTTGAAGAGGAACAGAAGAAGGCTGATACTGATTGCTATTATATTATTTGTGGCAGGTTGCATTACTTTCATTGCGATAAAGGTTTCGGATAGTAAGCCACACGCGCCGACCCAGGAGCTTGCTAAAAAAACGGATTCCGGATCATCAAACGTTAAATCCAGCGCAGGGGCAAAGGGTAAAGCGGCCTCTCCAAAAAATGATCCCGATGTAGAAGACGGTGCCTTTGTTGAAAAATATTTAAATCAGCAAATGCTAGGACAAATGCCCGATGGAGCTGATGGTAAAAAAGTGGCCTACTTATCCTTTGATGACGGACCATCCGTGACGGTCACACCTCAGATATTAGATATTCTGAAAAAGCAGAAGGTCAAGGCAACTTTTTTTATTGTAGGTAAAGAAGCCAATGAAAATGAGCATACCAGGAATCTTATCAAAAGAATTGTCAAAGAGGGTCACGCGATAGGAAACCATACGTACTCACATAATTATAAATATTTATATCCGAACAGACGAGTAAGTACGGATCATGTTATGCAGGAGATCGAGAAGAACAATCAGGTTCTAAAAAGTATTCTGGGGCCAGAATTCTCCACCAGAATGATCCGCTTCCCTGGGGGGCACATGACATGGAACAGAAGAGATCCACAGGGAATGGCTGCTCTGGATAAGGTTTTGCGTCAAAAGGATTACCATCAGGTGGACTGGAATGTATTAACGAAGGATGCAGAGGGAAGATCCAAGAAAGCACCGGCACTAATCAACCAGTTTATAAGGTCAGTCAAAGGTCGAGAAAAAGCAATTATACTCATGCATGACACCTATGGTAAAGAAGAAACAGCAAAAGCATTGCCGCAAATTATAGAATACCTGAAGAAACAGGGATATGAATTTAAGGTTATGAAGTAGGATATATAGGAGAAAAGGACGGGGCTGATCGCCACCGTCCTTTGTGCTATCTAAGAGTATATAGTCCGCATCGTTTAGATGCGCTCCGCTTCACCCATCGCCTGAATGAAAGCGCCAATACCTTTGGGATCGTTAGTTATAATCGGCTCACTGATATAGTAAGCGAAGGTACCGTCCCGACGATCTTTACCACCCAAACCGCTTACTTGCACCGTTTTGTTCAGATTCACGAGTCCTTCTTCAGTAATCGTGATAAATTCATCGATAATTCCCTTACGGATGATTTCTGCCTCTTGACGATATTGCTCTGGCAGATAGCCTTTGCGAACGCCCTTGGCAATAGCATAAAGAATCATGCAGGAAGCAGAGGCTTCCAGATAGTTGCCTTTCACATGGCCCAGGTTGAGCACTTGATAAAAGACTCCACTTTCTTTATCACGCACTTTCAGCAGGGCTTCCAGTGTTTCCGTCAGCATATCGATCAGGACAGGACGGTCTGCATGATCCTCTGGAATATAGTCCAGCACGTCAACGAGTGCCATAACGAACCAACCCATCGAGCGTCCCCAGAAATTTTTGGAACAGCCTGTTTCCGGGTTGCACCAATGCTGCTCACCCTTCTCATCCCAAGCATGGTAGAGCAGACCCGTTTCAGGATCACGCGTATGCTTGTAGCAAAGCTTGAATTGTAGGGTCACATCGTCAAACTCTGACGGATCTCCGAATTCGCGGATAAATTCAGCGTAGAACGGGGCACCCATGTACAAGCCGTCGAGCCAAATTTGATACGGATAAATTTGCTTATGCCAGAATGCGCCCTCGCTTGTGCGTGGGTGTTTTTCCAACTGACTGCGTAATTGGTAGGCTGCCTTTTTGTATCGTTCATCTCCTGTGGCACGATACAGCGAGAAGAGCAGCTTGCCGTTATTCACGTGGTCAATATTGTACTCATCTACTTTATAGCGCTGAATTACGCCATTATCGTCAACAAAATGATCCATATGTTTTTTTATAAATTCCATGTACTTGGGATCGCCTGTCAGTTCGCCAACCCATTCCAGACCTCTGTAAATCACGCCATGGTCATATTCCCATTTTTCGTAAAATTCCGGGCTCCGTTGTAGAACGGAATCGCTCATACGTACAGCCCAAGAATCTGTTTTTGTAGGACTGGTGGTTGGTTGTGATGTTGGATTTGCCATGATACAGTCACCTCTTTAGTAAATGTTTAATCTGTAATTGTTATTGTTGTTACATAGATGGAGTGTGTGTCTTAGGGTCAACGGGTTTGTTCTTGAAGCCCACGTTATTGTTACCCCAGCACCGATCGTAATGGAAACCTGTCAGTTCCTCGAATACCTTCCGGGCTTGCGGTTTAGCTGATTTCATGGAGCCACCGTTTTTGAGGCGGTCAATTTCGGCGATTAGCTTCTTGTGGCTGTCAATATCCAGCTTCATCACGACAGAAGCAATCATACCGATGATCGCGAGAACGATGGTACCGACCACGAGTACATAAAAGATGGCGTGCTGAGCAGCGACGGGCTGACTATCAGCCCCGGATACAAAGCCAAAGTGCTGTAACACCCAGCCGAGAATGAAGACGACAACGGCCCGCACCATTTTTCCGGCAAAAGTCATCATACCTGCATAAATTCCTTCCCGTCGACGGCCAGTCAACGCTTCATCCACATCGGCAAGGAACGTATATTGATTCCAAGGGATATAGTAGACGCCCCCTGTACCAAGTCCCATGAACAGTGTGATGACATATAGCCATACCATCGTATTAGAGGCTCCCGTTATATAGAGCAGGCCATAGCCTGCTACGCTAAAGCAAACGACAACGAGTGCAGCGATGAATGGCATACGGAATCCTTTACGCACACAGAATTGGATGAAGAAATAGGTAGAAATCAATTGAATGACAGAGTTAAAGCTATTCAGATTGGACACCATCTCCGAGCTTTGAAACAAGGAGAAGACAATAAAGTACGTAAAAGCAGAAGTAAACAGCCACTCAGCTGAAAAGCCGCCCAGGTACATCCCGAGATGATGACGGAACGTCTTGACCCGGAAGGTAGAGGAAATGTCGATAAACAACTTTTTCATCGAATCTATAAAGGAAAGCGGAGCTTCACCTTCCAGTTCCTTTTGCAGTTCCTCACTTGGACGTTCCCAGGAGTTTTTGTACAAGAATGCCATCGCAATCAGCAAAATAGCTGCAAAAACGAGACCGGTATAAAAGAAAGGCAATGGAGAGTCTTTGCCATACTCAGCAATAAAGCGACCAGGGATAAAGGCAGCGGCGAAATTGGCAATTTTGCCAAACATGGCCTTCCATCCAGTTAATCTGGAGCGTGCGCCGAAGTCGCGGGTCATCTCTGACGCTAGTGCTTCATACGGCACCATGACTGAGGTATACACCAGTTCAAACAGCACGTACGTACTCAGGTAATACCAGAAGCCCAACCCATCTACCCAAAGCATCGGATACACGAGCATCAGCGGGATACCCATCATGATGAAAAAGCGTCGTCTACCGAATTTACGGCCCAAGCGGGTCCGGTGAAAGTTATCGCTGATAAAGCCCATGACCGGATTGCTGACTGCATCTATGATGCTAGCAACAGAGAAAATGGCCGCGGCCTGAACGGGAGACAGTCCGCAAAAGGTTGTATAAAAGTACATTAACCATGCACCGCTAATCGCAAGTGCGCCACTTCCCAGCATGTTACCGCTTCCATAGGCGAGTGTATGTTTCAGTGTGATTCTTCGTTCCATGATCTGTTCACCTCATATTTTGTCTGGTTATGAGGACAATCACCGGTCGCTATATTATGCAGAATTGTCTAAGTTGGTAGATGGGCCAGGGCGTCCTGATTAAGCGGGGCTTTTAACGTGCCCCTATATTTTTTCCGCTCGGAGTACCCGAGCCGATCAGATCGCTCCCTTTGGCCAGCTTAAGGAAATCACCTAGCTGGATGGAACCGTCTGCACCTCGAGTGATAGAAGGCGTGAGACTAACAAAGTCGTCTGCACTGACTACCAGACCTTTGGCATTCGTCGATTTTTTGTTTTTCCACCAAACGCTAGAGTTGTCTTGATCTGTACCGCTTGTTTTGTCACTGGCGCTTCCCTCAAAGGAAAGATTGTTAATGAACACGTGATCACCCTTGTCAAAAGCAAAATTACTTTGTCCATTGTCCCACGAGGTATTATTGGTCAACGTAATGCTGCCGGGGTTGCTATTGTAGGTGAAGCCGTGTTTTTTGTTCTGGAAAGCAATACTGTTTTTCACAATATGGTTGACTTTGATTTTGTCTCCACCCAGCTTAAAGCCATTGCCGTCGCTGTTCGCGGTAGACGTTCCATCTGCGGTCTGCCCGTTGTGGTGGGCCACACTGTTCAAGATGGTTACCTCACCGATAGGGCCTGTTTCTGTTTTGCTATACAAATCCCAACCATCGTCTACGTTGTACGCAGCCAAGCAGTTATCAAACACATTGCCTGATCCTACAGTCAATTTGGCCGCGAAGCCATCGGCATCCTCACCATTATCGGGATCAGCGTTATCATGAGAGTAAGAATTCAAAATCAAATTATTCGAAGGCCACTCACTAGTGGGAGCGTTAGGAGAGTAACGCCCAAGCTGAAGTCCAGTATCCCGGTTGTGGTGGGTTTCCACGTTTTCGATTCGGTTATTGCTACCGCCGATATAGATACCATTATCTCCGGCACCCTTTACTTCAAGGCCCTTTACCAGCCAAAAGTCTCCGTTAAGCTGAAGTCCACGATTGGCTGAACCAAAGGCTTGAGCAGAGAAATCAAGTACCGGCTTTTCACTACCGTAAGCGACCAACCCTTTGAGTGAGCCGTTATTGCCGCTATTTTCACGCTGAATTGTAATTGTTGAGGAGTAGGTGTAGTTGCCACCGCGCAGGTAAATGGTTTTACCAGGAGCAATTTGTGTAAGAGCTGCTTCGAGCGTGGTAGGACTAGATATGGTGCCCGGATTGGACACGTTACCATTTGGCGCCACATACAAATCTCCTGCCGCTAACGTTGTGGAGACGGTGGTTGAGTCAGTTGTACTAACTGCCTCTTCTGTGAGTGCGGAAGAAGGGGTGTCGTTGGGTAACGCATCTGCGTAAGCGGTTCCAATAATACAAGAAGAGGCGAAAACAAAAGAAACACTGAGTCTTAGAGCGTTAAATCCGTTTTTTGGACGATCATTCCGTTTAAACATGTAAATTCCTCCTCATTTGAGTTCTTATTTTAAAAGAAGATAGCATATATAAAAGTGGCTCATGCTGTCTTACCAGTAAAAACAGGACACCTCCTGGGGTGACAGATTGATCTAACCTATGTCTAATACGCTCTATGAAGTATATGCACAGTGTAATATATGTTAACGTTTGCATCAACAGTTTTTTACTGTTTTTTTAATGTTGTGAAAAAAAGTTCACACTTTTGTTTCAACTAAAAATGCACTTTTGTCAGACTGGGAAAATTTGATTATACTTAAACATTATACATATAATAGGAATGAAGACTGTGGGAAAGGGTGGTTTTAGCGCATGGAGAGTGGAAATCATTTGACAGATTCAACTGTCGAACAATTGCAGGAAAAGCAGCCAAGAGTGAAAAAGGAGATGATCGATTGGCTTAAGGCCATTATTGTAGCCATTGTGCTCGTGTTCATTATACGTTGGCTATTATTTGCGCCATTTATTGTTGAGGGAGCGTCCATGGAACCGAATTTCAAGACAGATGAACGAGTAGTCGTGAACAAGGTGATTTACGATTTTCGTGATCCCAAGCCGAGTGAGGTTGTTGTATTCCATGTGAGAAAGGAACAAAGAGACTTTATTAAGCGTGTTATTGGGGTGGCTGGCGATACGATTCGGTATCAAGGCGACAATCTTTATGTGAACGGTAAGAAAGTAGAGGAGTCATACATTCAGGGAGCTATTCAGGATGCGCACGCCAAGGGAGAACTATATAACAATGTGGACTTTCCAAATGGAACCATAACCGATTCCAAGGTACCTGAGGGGTATATTTTTGTGATGGGCGACCACCGCAATAATAGTAGGGATAGTCGTGCTATTGGCTTTGTTTCTATTAAAGATATTGTTGGCCGTGCGGATGTGATTTTTTGGCCGGTGGATAGCGCGCAATGGGTTAAGCATAAATAAGGCCAGAGTACAGGCATGGACATCACGAAGACAAGAGGACTTGCGTAAAGTTTACGCAAGTCCTCTTTGGGTCATCTGTAAGGGTGTAGTTGAATCAGCCTTTGACGGCTCCGGCAACAACGCCTTTGACAATGTATTTTTGCAGAAAAATAAATACGATAATCGAAGGCAGCACAGCCATTACCATCGCGGTCATGGCGTATTGCCAGTCGGATGTGTACTGTCCGACGAAGGTATAGGCGGCCAGCGTCAGTGTCTTAGTGCTGGGCGAGCCGTTAACCATGAGTAACGGAAGCAGAAAATCGTTCCAAATCCACATCACGTCGATAATGACAATGGTGGCGGTGACTGATTTCAGCAAGGGGAAAATTACGGAAAAGAAAAGCCGGAAGCCCGAGGCCCCATCGATTTTGGCGCTTTCGTCAATCTCGACCGGAATGCCCTTCACAAAGCCGTGATAGATAAACACGGCCAGCGGAGCGCCGAAGCCCCAATACAGCAAGCCAAGTCCCCAAGTGCTGTCTGCCAGATTTAAGTCTTTCGCTAGTCGCAAGACAGTGAGCATGATGGACTGAAACGGGATCAGCATCGGCATAATGCACAGCATGTAAATCACGGAGCTCCATTTGCTCTTGGTTCTTGCCAGCTTGTAGGCCGCGATGGAAGATATCAGTACGATACCTGCCAGTCCGACGACGGTAATAATGGTGTTATTCAGAAATAGGCGTGGATAGTCAATGAATTTCCATACATATACGTAATTATCCAGCGAAAGCTGCTTAGGCAGGGCAATGACGTCGGTCATGACCTCGGCGAAGCTTTTGAACGAATTGTTAATGGCGAGAAACAGCGGGTACAAAAATAACAGTGATAATACAATCATGCCCGCTTCTAGCAAAATACGTCCCGTACGGCTGCGTTGCATCAGGCTTCAACCTCCCTGCGTTTGAAAATAGACAATTGAATAATCGTAATGATCAGGACTGCAACGAATAAAATCAATGCTTTGGCTGTTCCGTAGCCATACAGATTGTTCTGGAACGTGTCCCGGTAAATATCATACGCAATGCTGTATGTCGTACCTCCCGGCCCACCGCCGGTCAGAGATAAAATGACGTCAAACACTTTGATTGAGTTGGTCAGTGCCATGAAGACTGAGATCGTAATGGAAGGTGCAAGCATCGGTAGAATAATACTGAAAAATCTCCGAATCGGCCCCGCGCCATCGACAATGGCAGCTTCTTTTAGATCCTCTGGCACAGATTGCAAGCCTGCAATATAAATGACCATGTAAAAGCCAATGGATTGCCAGATCGATACCGCCAAAATGGAAACAAACGCGAGCCCTTCCTCACCCAGCCAACTGAGCTGGAAGATGCCCCAGCCTGTACTGTGACCCAATGACTCAAAGCCTTGCATGAAGATAAATTTCCATATGAATCCAACAATTACAAGACTGAGGATATAAGGGATAAAGAAGGCCGCTCGCAACCAAGCTGAGCTTTTCAACTTCATATCGAGAACGAGCGCCAGCAAAATGGCCAGCACATTCACCAATACAATGTACAGGATGGCATACTTGACGGTAAACCAGGCTGCATGTGCAAAATTGGCGTCTCCAAGCAAGATTTGCTTGAAGTTATCCAGACCTACAAATTTCGGATGTTTGGATATGCCGTTCCACTTGGTCAGGGAATAGCGTATCGTCATCAAAAACGGAATATAAAATGCAATCGTAATGCACAAGATTACGGGCAGTGTGAATAAACCGAATTCCAGTTTACTGCCCTTGTCGCCCCGGGTTCCCCTTTTTTTCAGCATAACGCACCTCTTTTTCTCAACATTTTCCGCTCTTACGTTCCAAGCTGTTTAAGATATAATGAAAGTATAGGATAGCTCTAGGGCCGGACCAATGGATTTAAGAAAACAGTTGAGGGTAAAAATGTGTACGCTTTCAAAAGGGGCGATTATCATGATGTCAGAGCGTGTAAGAACGTTTCTTCGCTCTATGTGGAGGAGAATCACGCAAAAATTAGTGAACAAGCTCATTCTACTTTTTACCTCGGTGATTATTCTGGTGGTGGGCTCACTCACAATTATTTCCTATCAGATGATTGAAAAGGAGTCGGTTAACCATAGCATCGCCAGCACGACCAATAATCTGCTGCTGGTCAATCAGAATTTGGAGGATTACTTGGAGGGAATGCAGCAGTTGGCTCTTCCGCAGCTACGTTACAACGATATTATGAACGCGATTGCCAATGAGAACTGGGACTATGCTTCGAGAATGGTCATTGAGAATTACTTGCGCAGCATGTTTTATTCGCGTACCGATCTGGAAGCGATCTATCTGTACGTGGCGGACCGACATCAATACTATGTGGTGACCAGGGAGACGTATAACATTACGGTGCGCAAAGGAGTAAATACAGATATTCCCAAGCTTCCTTGGTATAAAGAGGCGATGGCCAGTACCACGAATGAATCATTTCAATCCTTTGTGGGGTCCCGCTCTGATATGGGCTATGTAGCGCCACAAGCCAGCTTTATGGCATACCATCGAGTGCTGAGGTCGATTGCATCCCGTCACCCGCAGGCGGTGCTGTCCTTTTATTACAATACGAGCACCGTGGATGAAATCATGCAGAACATTCCACTGGGCAAAGGGGACCAATTGATGCTAATGAGCCCTAAAGGGGTTCCCTTTTATGTGAACAGCTTTCCGCTATATGAGCGGATGCGTGATTCCGGAGTGTTGGCACAGATTGGCAAGGGAGGAAGCGGGCGAGTAACGTGGTCTGATCGCAGTGGCAATCAGGAGTATTTGGTCGTCTATGATGCTGGCGAAAAGGATGGGTGGCAGCTCATTAAGCCCATCCCATACCGCCAGATTTATGAAGCAGCTACGACAACACGAAACTGGAGCTATGCCATTGGGGCTTTATTTTTAGGTGTGTCTATTATATTAGTGACACTGACCTCGAACGCCATTACCCGACCTTTACATAAGCTGTCCACCCAGATGAAGCGGTTTAGCACCGGAGATTTTGGAGCAACAGCTCCTGTGAAGGGACATGACGAGATTGCATATTTGTCACTGCATTTTAACGAAATGGTTCAAAGAACCGAAGAACTTATTAATGAGCGCTATCGCATGAAGCTGGTCGAAAAGAACGCCATACTCAAGGCGTTGGAGGCTGAAATTAATCCTCATTTTCTGTACAATGCCCTGCAAGCCATATCCACACAGGCATTAAAGCGGGAGATGTTCGATATGGCGGATATGGTGGATGCGTTGGCCCAAACGTTACGGTATTCCATCAACGGCAAGGATATCGTAGCTGCCCGCGACGAGCTCAAGCATATTGAACGATATATAGGTCTGCAAAAAGCAAGATTCGGGGCGAGACTGCGGGTCGAAGTGGTATGGGAGGAAATGCTGATGGAGCTGCCGATTCCAAGGTTATCTGTGCAGACGTTGGTGGAAAACGCTATCAAGCATGCGTTGGAAAAAGTATCAAGCGATATTCTGATCGTCATTTCAGCCGATTCGAGTTCTACAGATGCAAATGCCACAATTGCAGTCAGGGACAACGGGCCTGGATTTTCAGAGGACAAGCTGAGACTGGTGCTGGATTCATTCCATGAAAAATGGGAAGAACGGGAGAGTGAGCATATTGGTTTGAAAAATCTGAACACACGGTTGAAGCTTTTGTATGGAGATCAGGCAGGATTATTCATCCTTACGGATGAAACGGGAACGGAAATGAGAATGCAAATTCCCCGGGGAGGAAGTAGTCATGTATAACGTATTGATTATTGACGATGAAGAGCCGTTGCGCGAAGCCATTCGTATTATCGGGGACTGGGACCGTCTGGGGATCGAACATATTTATGAAGCGACGAATGGAAGATTGGGACTGGAGCTGCTGGGTCAGCACCCTATAGATGTGGTGATGGTCGATATGAAAATGCCTGAGCTGAACGGTATCGAATTTCTCCGTGCCATCGAGAAGGCATATCCCCATCTGTTGACGATTGTCATTAGCGGCTACAACGACTTTGAATTTACACGGCAGGCGATTCAATCCCGGGTGGTGGATTATCTGCTCAAGCCTATCAATCGTCAGGATCTGAACCAGGCACTGCGCAAAGCAGTGGACATTCTGGAAAGCCGAGAGCAAAGCAAAAACAAGTCCATTAGCCAGAACATTACGCTGAATATGTCACTGCCGAAGCTGAAAGAGAAGCTATATTTGTCCATTTTGGACGGTAGCTTTAAAAGGCAGGCCAATACGGCGTTGCTCCCATTGATCGGAGCGGATCAGCCGGGGAATCGCTTTGGGGTGATCGTGCTGCGGCTGCTGAACAGGGATGAGATTCGCAGGACACGTTTTCATGGCGATGTCGATCTGATGGATTTTGCTGTAACGAATGTATTAGCGCAGACATCAGATGAACGGTTGAGTTGTTTTAGCTTCCCCCATCCGCGACGGGAGCGCGAGGTCATTTCGATCTGTACCCTGGCCCCAGGGCATGAAGAACATATGTCCCTCCTACTGGCACAAGTGGCACAGAAGGCGGTTGTGAACCTGCATGGGCTGTTCTGTATGGTAGTAGCGGCCGGAGTGGGCAAGCTCTGTACAGACGTAGTGGAGCTGGCTTCTGCCTATAGGGATGCCAAAACGCTTATTCACAGCACGGATGTATTGAAGCTGGAAGGGGAATCTATTCTCCATACGGTGCCCCGGCAAATGGCTACGTCAGAGGAAATGTCATGGACGGAGCAACTGTTGGCGATCCAAAAGGATGCTCAGACAGGTCAGGCAAACCGGGCAAAGGTGCTGCTGGGTGATCTGCTGAAACAATTGGCAACAGGTCCTGTTTTCCGTTTACAGGATGCAGATCGATTGATGCGGGAGTTCCATTTTCTACTGAAAGAGGCAGCGATTGAGTTGGGTGCGTCTACGTCAGCGTTGAATCAAGATGGAGCTTTGGAAGAACCGGAGCACGTGGGGGAAAGCGATTTGTCTGCTGATTTTACGAGCTTTGTTCACTACGGTCAGAGATTGAATCGGATGCTGGAGCTTTACATTGCTGGGGTCCAACATGCTCAAGCGGGGAACCAGCCCTTTGATATAACAGACATCAAAAGGCACATCGACCGTTATTATTTTGAGGATATTAAAATTTCGTTCTTTGCTGAAACCTATTTTTTGAGTCGGGAATACTTGATGAAGCTGTTTAAGCAGCAGTTTGGTTACGGTATTCACGAATATGTACAGAAGGTTAGGATGGACAAGGCGAAAGAGCTACTGGGCGATTCTAGCCTGAAAATACAAGAAATCTCGGATATGCTCGGCTACAAGGATAAAAATTATTTCAGTAAGGCTTTTCGTAATTATTATCAGGTATCACCGTCTGAGTATCGTGTGAGCTTGCAATAAACCACTTTTTTACCCTTAATGCTTCACTAATCTGCCTTTTTAAATTGGAGTATATTTTTTAGAATGATCGCATGGACGTTGATCACAAACAAATGGGGGAGTATCCATGTTAAAGAAGATGATGGCGTTATCCGGCAGTTTGCTTTTGACGGTCGGTTTGTTGAGCGGATGTGGAAGCAGCGGCGGCACGGATGCGTCGAAAGAAAGTGCTGGCGGCAAAGAAGATTTGAAAACGGTTACAATAAATATGTTCACAGCCTCACCGGAGTATACCGATGCCTTTAACGCGTATATCGAGGAGTATAAGAAGGTCAAACCTAACGTGAAGATCAATTTGGAGATCATGCAGGCAGACTACAACACGATTCTGAAGTCGAAAATAGCTTCAGGTAGTACACCGGATGTATTCCAAACGACGGCAGGAGGCGACATCGACACGTATGCGGATTATAGCGCCGATCTGACCAATGAGCCGCTAGCAGCAGCCATGACGGATGCTGTTCGAGCGAATATGAGTTCCAGTGACGGCAAAGTGCTCGGACTCCCGGTGAAGGGGAACCTGTTTTCGTTGATTTACAACAAAGATTTGCTTACCAAAGCTGGGATAACCTCCCCGCCAAAGACGATTGCAGAAATGCAGGACGCGGTCACCAAGCTGGAGGCGAAGGGCATTACTCCATTTGCGAACGCATATAAAGAGTGGTGGGTATGGAAGCACATCTTCATGCACTATGTAGATGCTGCTGCACAGGATGCAGGCGTGGAGTCGAAGCAGCTCGTTAGTGATTTTATCGCAGGTAAAGCAAAAATCAAGGACTACCCAGTGCTGTACAACAACTTCTTTAGCTTCATTGATTTGACGGTGAAACATGGCACAGATAAGCCGCTGGAACGGGACAGCAATGCGGGAGTAAGTGATTTTGCATCTGGAAAAGCTGCATTTATGACGGGTAAAGGTGCGTGGGATGAGGAAGCGATCAAGAAAATTAACCCTGATCTCAAGATTGGCATCATGGGGTATCCGGTGAGTGACAAAGCGGATCAATCGGTCATCATTACCGGTGCGGATCAGGCACTGCGTATCAATAAGGATTCCGAAGTATCGAAGGAAACGATTGAATTTTTCAACTGGCTGTACACTTCGGAATACGGTAAGAACTGGTTCTCCCAGGTAGCGAAGGTGATTCCTCCAATTAAGGATGCACCGCTTCCTGATCTGGAAATGCCTAAGGAAATGGAAAGCATTTTGAAAACGTCGAAGTCCGGTGATCTGTCTGTTAACTACTCCTTGGATACATTCCATCAAAAATTTGGCGAGCTGATGCAGGCTTATATCAGCGGCAACATGAACAAGGATCAGGCAGTTGCAGAGATTGAGAAGGCATGGGTCCAATTAGGCTCAGCGCAATAAACCTGGTTTCGCAGAGGCGTCCGTAAGGGCGTCTTTTTGTGTTAGAGTTAGGAGGTCGAGAGAGTGTGAACAAAAAAATATTTAATAATATTTAAATATTTACTTGCAAAAAGTTATTAGGTTGTGGATAATAGATTGTGTGCAATACATCTACAACCTTACGATATACATAATGACTGCACGGTGCAAATACGAGGGAGACCCCGGTTGGGGAATCTCTTTATTTCGTTTGGACTGTGCCGATTGTGCTTATAATAGACCGTGTAATTTGGAACGCATTTTTAGTTATGTGGTAGAGATGAAAAAGGAGATGAGCGTTTTGAAGACTTCGTTGTTTACACCGTATACAATCAAAAATTTGGAGTTAAAGAATCGTGTGGTCATGGCACCGATGTGCCAATACTCGGTCACAGCCAAGGATGGGATTCCGAATGATTGGCATCATGTTCACTACCTAAGCCGAGCAATTGGAGGCACGGGGCTGATTATTATAGAAATGACGGACGTGGAACCGGATGGACGAATTACCGATTATGATCTGGGCCTTTGGTCAGATGAACATATTCCGGCTTATAAGAAGCTGGTTGACGGTATTCATGCGCACGGGTCCAAGGTAGGCATTCAGATTGCTCACGCGGGCCGTAAAGCTGAGGATGCAGCAGAGCCGGTCGCTCCCTCGGCCATCGCATACCCGGATGCGAGTTATAAGCAGCCGCGCGCACTGACCACAGAGGAAGTCCGTGGCATGGTACAAAAATTCGCAGACGCCGCCCGGCGTGCGGTTCAAGCGGGCGTGGATACGATTGAGCTTCACGGTGCACATGGTTACTTGATTCACCAATTCCATTCGCCGGTTACAAACAAGCGTGATGACGTGTATGGTCAGGAGCTATCCCTTTTCGGCGTTGAAGTCATTCAGGCTGTGCGCAAGGAAATGCCTGCGGGTATGCCGTTAATCTTCCGCATCAGCGCGGTGGAATATGTAGATGGTGGATACGATGTGGATCATGCTATTGAGCTGAGCCGAGCATATCAGGCTGCAGGCGTAGACGTGATCCATGTCAGCTCGGGCGGAGAAGGACCGGCAGGCGCCAGAAAGCCAGGCAACTATCCGGGCTATCAAGTGCCGTTTGCTCGCCAAATCCGCGAGGCGCTGAACATCCCAGTCATCACCGTTGGCGCACTGGATGAACCGGCCTTGGCGCAGTCTGTTATCGGCAATGAGGATGCCGATCTGGTCGCTGTGGGACGCGGATTGCTGCGTGATCCATATTGGGCTACTCATGCAGCGGTGGCACTGCGCGGCGAGAAGCCTTCCATACCTGAACAATATCAACGTGGCTACTGAGGCCTAAGTAATCCCACGTTGTTTATATATAAACAAGGCACCTGCAACGAAGTGTACGCTTCGTCAGGTGCCTGTTTTGTTTTATGGATTGTCTTTATTTGTAGGATGGCTCCTGCACTCCATTTTGTAGAAAATCTTTTTGTTTCATATAAGAGTTAGAATAAGTGCTACTATAAGACATTAGATCCGCATGGCTGCCCTGCTCTACAATTTGACCATTTTGAATAACTAATATATGATCCGCATGAATGACCGTTTGGAATTTATGAGCGATAATGATGATAGTCCGTTTACCTTTAAGCTCATTTAAAAGTTGCAAGATTAGAGATTCAGTTTCAGCGTCAAGGGCAGAGGTCAGCTCATCCAAAATGAGCACAGGTGTATTGTGAAGCAATGCCCTTGCTATAGCCAGACGTTGTTTCTGGCCTACCGATAAGTCATATTTTCCAGAAATGACATTAGTGTTATATTTTTCGGGAAGGGATGAGATATAGTCATGTAACCCCACCTTCTTTGAAATATTAACAACTTCATCTAAAGTAGCATTTTTATTTCCGAAAGCAATGTTCTCGAATATGGTTCCTGTTGTTAATAATTCTTCTTGTGTGACTACCGCTATATTTTTGTAGAAGTAATTTTTATTCAAATCGTGTAATCTGTTATCGCCATAGAGGATCTCGCCCTTAGTCGGAATGACTTCCCCGGTTAGAAGCTTCACAATAGTCGTTTTACCAGATCCGCTTTCTCCTACGATACCTAACATTTGATTTTTTTTGATTTTAAATGAGATATCGTTAAGGACAGGAGTAAGATCGTTGTATGAAAAGGATATGTTTTTTATCTGAACTTCATTTTCCATACCTCCAATATTTGTGCCGTTCCAAACATCATTTAAATTGAAAAAGTTAAGAATCCTTTCAGCTGAAGCTATCGCTGATTGCACACCTACGTTTAATTGTGACAAGCGTGATACAGGTTGTAGCAACTTGACTATATATGTACTGAAAGCAACCAGTGTACCTAAAGTAATCTCTCCATAAATCAGTAAAAAACCTCCAATAACTAGTAAAAGTAAAGGGAAAAATCCGCTTAAAAAGTTACTGATTATACCTAGTAGCAGTTCTCGCGCAAAAAGTTTCTTCAAAATACGAACCAAAAGGATTTGTTCTCTGCAAAATAGGGCACTACTATATTTTTGACGGTTGAATCTGATTGCAGTCCATTTTTGTTTCAAACCTAACTGAAGGGTTTCTGTCATATTTTCATATTGTTTTTTGTAGGCCACATTTAATTGGTACACTTTCTTTTTGGAATTGTAGTATAAGAAAAAGTAAATAGGGATAAAGATCAGGGAGACCGTTGCCAGTTTCCAATTCATAAAATAGAGAACAACAACGGTTGCGACAATTGTCAGACAGTCCGTAAACATAGCTATAAATGCTTGATTTAGCAATCCAGTAAGAGCTTCAACATCATTATATAGTAAGGAAATAATTTTTCCGGTGGGCTGATAGCTTCGTAAATTTAGATTTTGTTGATGTATATCATTCCTCAATCGGAACTGTAATAAATTTTTGATTTTAAAAATAACTGAATCTCTCAGTGCTCCTGTCAATCCTCCACCAATTAGTAGCAATAAAAAAAGACTACCTAAATAGCTGATTTCTTTAGCTGAGAGTGTTTCTGTGGTATAGGAATCTATCAGCCGTTGCATTAAAATAGGTTGGTAGACCGTGAATAATATATTTATAACAATGATACAAAGTGCAATAATTTGAAGTGCTAGTAAAGGCTTAATGTATTTTTTGATTAGTTGGAACATAAAATAGGCCCTCCATATTTAGGGATAAAGCCAGATAAGATAGAATCAGAGTAGCTAGATCGGCATTGTTAATAAATGATATGAAGTCTTAGAGGCACAATGCCGAGTAGTTATTACTAACCAAAAAGGATGCTTCTTTGTTCCTGGGTAAGTTGGAGGTATAATTTTATAGTAGAGTTAATGAAGTTCTTAGTTACTTTGCAAAGTTTACCGACAGGTTGATTGACATTTCCGTTCTCCGCGAAGTTCTCTTGATGGCATCCACCACCACAAAGATTTTTGGCCCAACACTTTGAACAGGTGGTTCTATTTCTTACTGTTGAATCCTCAATGAAATTATACTGTTTGCTCAATGGATCTTCATCAAATAGATTGCCAATAGAGCATTCATCCTCGCCTACAAAACGATGGCAAGGGAACAAATTTCCCCTAACATCAACAGCGGCCGCATTCGTACCCGCTCCACAAAAGTGGAATCTAGGACCGCCGGAATGAATTTTACTAAGCATGCCAAGGACATTGGACATTTTTTTGGCTGTAACATAGTCTTCACGTTCCAGTAACTCTCGGAATTGCTCTACGAGTTTAACCATTTCTTTCGATAAAGTATCGTAATGCTCGTCCGATAGGGAATAAAGTGCTGGAGATAAATATATCTTTCTGAACCCCAGTTTCACTAAATGATCAAAAGATTTAGAAAGGTCAAGCTCTGCAGGAGTTACTGTACCGCGCGCGCCTATTTTACGATCATTTCTCATTTCTTCTGTACGCTTCAAGAGTAAATCGTAGGATCCTTGTCCACCTTTAAAAAAACGATTGAAGTTATGCGTTTTTTCATCACCATCTATGCTGGTCTGCACCGCAAAATGATGTTTGTAAAAAAAGTTTTTGATTTTAGGAGTGATAAGTGTACCATTTGTAGTTATTGAAAAAGAAAATTTCTTATTATGAATTTCGGATTGCTCATGAACATACTGCACCGTGTCTTGTATGAGAGGGAAATTTAACAAGGGTTCACCGCCGAAAAAAGTGATATTCAATTGCTCTATTTCACCCGATTGTTGGATCAGAAAGTCTACAGCTGATTTAGCAATCTCAGAAGTCATTTTCCCTTTTAGATTATATTCCCCTTCCTCTCCGTAACAGTAACTACATCTAAGATTACACTCTTGGATCATAAACAACGTTAGAGAGGAAAGCTTAAACACATTATGCGATTTATCAAGCACCCCCATTTTTTCAACATCTGATATGTTGGTATCTGTGGTAATAATGTATGCTTCCTTCATATTTTGGATGGCTTCTCTTACTTGTGATAATTCATAACGCTCCGCTAAATCCTTAACAACGTGCTCCTCGTTTTTGCCTTTACTATGTAGAATATCGATAATTAATGAGTCAATCTCAAATATGGCATTCGTTACGACGTTATAAAAGAAGGTTTTTGAGTCGACTTCAAACAATTTATAAGGGTGAAAATGAATGATTTCATCTTTTTTATCCTGAATCAGATTAACCATTTCAAAGACCTCACTTTTATTGTTGGGATATTTTAAGAAAGGGAAAACGGGATTAATTTTGTTTAATCCCGTTTTGAAAAAAGTATCAAAATAAATAAGACTTTATACTTTTATAAGTACAAAGTTAGATAAATGACCTTGAGAGTAATTCTAGGTATCCGTATATTTACAAAAATCAGACGCATCACATGCTGCACAATAATCTTTAGTATCACAGAAATAGCAGGAATCGTTTGCCGAGCAACCGTAAGCACGTACAGGCTCTTTAACTCCTGCAATGACGTTGATTTGCTTTAACATTTTCTTCACCTCCTTCTATTAAGCTATACGGAGTAAGGATATGTAAGTCATATAGAAATTATATACTCAAAAAGGGAAAAAATGTGTTACAAAATTTTGTATAATATTATTATTTTTTGTATTTTTTATGTGTATTTGAGCAACTTATATCACATCTCTAACTACTTTCAAGATGTAAAATAAAAAGTTTTGTTATATATGTAATAAAATATATAAAAAACTAAAGATGTATTTTTTTATTGATTCACTACTACAATAAATGTATGATAAATGGTGATTATTGTAATGGGAGGTTCAGAAATGGATTATATTATTGAAACGAAAAAGCTCCGTAAACAGTTTGGGATGTCAAAAGCCGTAGACGACATATCCTTACACGTGGAGCGTGGCAGTATCTATGGTTTCCTCGGTGAGAATGGAGCTGGCAAAACTACTACCATTCGCATGCTGATGAGGCTGATTGAGCCTACAAGTGGGGAGGTTTTTTTATTTGGCGAGCGGCTGGAGAAAAACTATCCTTCTATTTTCTCGAAAATAGGTGCAATTATCGAAACGCCAGGTTTATACGAAAATTTGAGTGCACGTGATAATTTAAGGATTTGCTGTATGTACATGGGGGTGCGGGATGATGGGAGAATTGAAAGAACATTAACTACTGTGGGATTAGAGCATACCGGCAAGAAGAAGTTTAAGGATTTTTCCCTAGGAATGAAGCAAAGATTAGGGATTGCGAGGGCGCTTGTTCATGACCCTGAGTTGCTCATATTGGATGAGCCGACCAACGGACTGGACCCATCTGGAATTAAGGAAATTCGTCAGCTGTTGAAGCGGTTGTGTGAGGAGAATGGGAAAACCATTCTTATTTCCAGCCACATCTTGAGTGAAATTCAGCAGTTAGCTACACACATCGGGATTATACATAATGGAAAGCTGTTAGCGGAAGATCGTTTGAGTCGGTTGGAGGAAGGTTTTGAGCAATACACAGATGTAAAGGTAGACGATGCAGAAGCAGTACAAACATTTCTGCAAGAGCACATAAAGCAGCTTCAATATGATGTGATATCCCCACAACAACTAAGAATTCATAGTCCGATTGAAAATACAGCCACCTTAAATAGACAGTTAATAGATCATCAGTTTTCGGTCTATGAGATACACACCTCAAAACAGACGCTAGAGGAGTACTTTTTGTCTCTCATTTCAGGAGAGGGTGGGCGACATGATTAGAGCAGAGCTCATTAAGCTTAAAGGTTCTAAAGCCTTCTTGTTGAGCTATATTATATTGCTGGCTGTTGTGCTGTTGGAATTCGCGACGAGCGCTATTTTTTACAGATATTCAATTGATAAACGGGGTTGGACCTACTATTTCGAGGGCATAGTTCTCTTCGTCAATGTTGCAGCCGGATTTATCAGTTACTACATATTAACCGGTCATATTTTTGCAAGAGAGTATCAGGAAAACACGCATCTGTTTATGTTTACCACGCCTGTCAACAGGATTAAATTTTATTTTAGTAAATTGATCATTATTTATGGATTTATTATTGTGTCCTTATTTCTCGTTCTGTTTTTGTCTGCATTATTAGGCATGTCCATTACAGATCGACCTTTAACGATGGCTATCTGGGTATACCAAATCCAAGTGTTTGCTAAAATGTGTGTGATGCATGCGATGTTAATCCCAATCGCCTCTTTTTTTGCTATACACTGGAAAAGTCTTATGGTGGTTGTACTCGTAGTTTGTACTGCTATATTTTTAAATTTTATATACAAAAGTGAATGGTACCCTTGGATTGTGCCCTATCTCTTATCTCCTAATGAAAGAAATGCGACTATACCTACCAATGTTTCAATAGCATGGCTCAGCTTATCCGTGATCTTTCTTCTTGGATTGTTTTTATCCATATGGACATATCAAAGAAGAGCCTAAATGAAGATTTTTTGAAAGGAGGGCTACTATGTTTGACCTGTTTAGAGCAGAGTGCTTGAAGCTGAAAGGAACTAAAATTCTTTTTCTAAGTGTGTTTATTTTAATAGCAACCGTATTTTTGACTTTTAGTACTTACGCCATAAATCCTAAACTTTCCTTGGATCGTGATGGATGGAATGAATACTTTATGGATTTGGTATCCTCCATTAATTTAATAACTGGATATATGAGCTATTACATTTTGACCTGCTATATCTATGCGAGAGAATACCAGGAGAACACTCATATTGCACTGTTTACAAACCCAGTTCGCCGAACTCGGATTTACTTCAGCAAGCTGCTCGTTATCTATATGTACATCGCTGTTAGCCTGCTGTTAGCATTTGTGCTATCTGCGATATTGGGTATGTTTATTACGGCCAGACCGCTAACCTTTGAAATCGTTATGTATCAGCTTGGGGTATTTGCTAAAATGATTCTTATGCACGCTATGCTCATCCCGATCATCACGTTCTTCGCTATTCGTTGGAAAAAATTTGTGCCTGCTATTATGGGAATGTGTACGGTCATGTGTTTAAATTTTGTTTTAATTAATATACCGGGGAATACCTTTTATCCATGGACAGTGCCGTTATTGTTTTCTCCCCATGGCGACATGGGCAGAACATTTACGTATGTTCCTGGTGGGGTCATCAGTATATGCTTCATTTTTGCGCTTGGGCTTTTTTTAGCGTTGAGAAGCTATACCCATATAGAGACACAGTAGAATGTGTAAGCAGCAAAGGACGATGAGTGTCCATATAAGATTGGCTGGATGAATCTGTAAAATGTTGTCGCTTAAGGACGGATTTACGTGCTATAATTCCAGTAACAACAGAATGGCTTAGGTGGGCGGTCGGCTAATCTCCCGGAAGGGAGGTGATGCCTGTGGAGGTTAAGGATGCTCTGACATTAATGATGATGTTCGGCACGCTATTAATAGCGTTGATCGGATTAATCGTTACGATTGTTATTGCGTTGAACCAAAACAAAAAGAAATAGACCGCCCTGCTCAAGGGGAAAACGGTCTATTTCTGTAGATCGCCTTTGAACAGCCGACCGCTCTTCAAAGCGGCTGTTGCCAAGAGTAGGGATGTTACCAGCATCCTTGCTCTTTTTTTAGTATATCCTTCTATAACTCATTTTAGCACATCTGAATAACCAATGTAACCGAATGGGACCGTTACTTGGTGAAAATTTTAACTTCCTTTGGAGCAAGAGTCACGGTAACCGAACCGTTGTTAATCTGAACGGAATCGTTGCCTAATTGGTTGGTCAGGCGAGTTCCGTTGGACAGATTATCGAAGTTGCCAATCGTGCGGGTTTGACTATTCCAGGAGTTGTTGATAAATACAATGGCCTCGTCGCCATTTTTAGAGCGCTGAAAACTGTAAAAGGAGTCGTCCACCCATTTTTCCTTTTGGCTGCCGTTTTGCAGAGCAGGGTGGTTGTTGCGCACATTGTTCAGCTTAGCGATGTACTGATACAGGTCATGGTTGGAGTTGAAAGCCATATTCTCCCGATTGCCGGGATCATCTCCGCCATTAAAGCCTTGCTCAGTACCTTGGTAGATGATTGGAATTCCGCGTGATGTCAGAGTAAAGCCCAAAGCAGTTTTGAGCTGTGGCCATTTGTCATAGTTAGCACCCGGCTTGCCGGAGGCGTCATTCAGGAAACGTTTTACATCATGATTGTCAATAAATACACCGTTGGTCTGGGCATCGCGATAGTAACGATCATCGGAGTAGCGTTCCTTGATTTTTCTCATGGATTGATCGTGTCCGAACACATCCTTGATTGTATAATACATCGGAAAATCCAATGCGGCATCGAGATATCGGGTGTAATCCCCCACATAAGCAGGGTCGCCATGGAAAATTTCACCCATGGTGAAGGTATTGGCGGCTTGGTCAAAATCCTTTAGAAAACCCTTCGGTACATGTTTGGCAGTATCCAACCGCAGTCCGTCGATGCCTGTCTCATTCAGCAGCCATTTGACCCAGTTTTTAAGCTCATTTGCAGTAGCGGGGTTTTCATGATTTAGGTCATCCAGTCCAGCCACATCACCGTTTTCAATTTTCCATTGGTTGTTAGAGTTGTAGTCCCCCTCTGTAATTTCACCATTATGATGATACCAATCTGTTTTATCAAAAGGGGCCTTGGCGATGCCGTTCCCCGGTTGGAAATCACCTGTGTGATTCACGACCACGTCCAGCATCACAGCGATATTTTTGTCATGTGCCTTACCAACCAGCTCTTTGAACTTGTCCATTGTACCGAGATGCCCGTCTACCGCATAAAAATCATACGTATGATAGCCGTGGTAAGCGTATTCACTTCTTTGCATCGTTACCGGGGTAATCCAGATCGCGGTAAACCCCATATTTTTAATGTAGTCGAGTTTGTTAATAATACCTTGAAAATCGCCACCATGCCACTTGCGTTGATCGCTGTTGTTGGAATTGAAGCCACCGTAGTTATCGTTGGACGGATCTCCGTTGCTGAAACGGTCTGTCATGATAAAATAAATACTTTGTTTGCTCCAGTCTGTGCCAAGGGGAGTGGGCTTGGAGAGGGTACCCGGATCTATAGGAGTGAAGGCGCCTAAAGGCGCCTCCGTTTGAGCAGTTACTTCAACTCCGTTAGAGTTGGGTGCATAGGTAGAAGTACTTACGTTTAAGGATACACCCGAAAGTTTTTCTGTTGGGATAGCTCCTGCCACTTCGTTGAGGTCGGTTGCGTAGGTAGAAGCCCCTACGCTGAGGACGCCCCCCGAAGGTGCCCCCGTTCGGATAGATCCTGCAGCCCCGTTCAAGCCGGGTGTGTAGGTAGAAGTTCCAGTGCTGAAAAGGTAGTTCTTCGAGTTATTGCTGTCCCAACTGTTATTGCCGTCATTAAAAGCAGCTTCCAATTGGGAGGCAGAACCGATATCGACGGTAATTTTGGCATAGCCGCTAATCTCGGCATCCTGCATTTTCACACCGGGTACGGCAGTCCAGTTTCCGTTAGCTGGGCGGTAGTGAATATAAGGCGAGTTAAAGCCTTTTTTGTAGTATACCGTTACCTTGTTAGTTGTACCGCCGCCATCCCCGGGAATCGTACCCGCTGGAGCGCCAGATGTGATCGTTCCCGCATTGCCGCTGTTACCGGGCGTGTACGTAGAAGTGCCCGTGCTGAAGGAGTAGTTTTTGGTGTTGTTGCTGTCCCAGTTGTTATTGCCGTCATTAAAAGCGGCTTCCAATTGGGAGGCAGAACCGATATCGACGGTAATTTTAGCATAGCCGCTAATTTCGGCATCCTGCATTTTCACACCTGGCGCTGCAGTCCAGCTTCCGCCAGCCGGACGGTAGTGAATGTAAGGTGAGTTAAAGCCTTTTTTGTAGTATATCGTTACTTTATTGCCTGTACCGCCATTATTGTCAGGCTTGGCTTTGCTGATGATATATTGTTTGAATCCACTCAACTCACCGGTTGGTGAGCCATCATTGTTGACGAGATTGTTGATGCGCAATAACGTAAACCCGTGATAACCGAACTTCGTGATTTTCTCCTCGATTTTTTGGAAGCCGCTGCCGCCTGTCGGGAGTGCATTTTCACCATTCAGGCGAACACCCTTGGCATTCGCGATGGAGGAGACGGTATCAACCAGGGTGGACGGCAAGGAATAATTCGGTGCTGTGCCACTGTCACTCATCTCCAGGCAAGTAAATGTCAAGTCTAGATCGGCATCCTTGAATTTCTGAATGAGACGGTTGTAATCATAATATCCACCTGCTTGTTCTGTGCTGTGCGGCATAGCAGGATTGTTCATTTGCCAGTGCAGACCGGAAACTTTGGCTCCGATCCGGACACCAAACACAGAATCGAAGTTTTTGTGGGCCGCTGCTCCGATGACGCCCAGATGCTTCTCAAGTACACTTTGGTACCACGACAGAAAATCCTTTCCATATGTGGAATTATATCCGCCGTTCGTGTAAAATCCGTCCCCATCGGTCGGTGGATTGATTTGGCTAAGACTGCTCAGCTTGGTGCCCCAAGCAGCATTAATCTTGTCCAATGATCCGTACTTGTCATTCATAGCTGTGCGGAATGCATTTTTGGCTGTTTCAGTATAAGCTTGGAACTTGCCTCGTCCCGGGTAGCTCCACCCTGCTGCTGGATAGTAGGACGGATAGCGCAATTCCCCAGAAGGACCGCCGCTCAAATAAATTTTGGGAATGATACTTTTATATCCGGCAAAGTTTTCAGCGAATGAGGCATACAGCTCGTCATATTGTTTACCGGTTCCGCTCCACAATGGGGAGAGGGCTTCACTATTGGCATAGCCGTTTTCGTCCTTGAATTGCATTTCATCTGCACTGCCCTTGCTCGGCAGCCAGCTTGGCAGTGGGATGTTACAGTCATCTCCCACATTTCCTCCACACTTATGCGTAGAGATAATAGGAACCCACTTCAGTCCCGCTTCTTTCACGGCATTTGCATAGGTCTTGTAGTAGCTCCAATCGAACTGGTTATCTCCTGCGCTCTCCACATAGCCCCACCAGACGTCGGTAGTGATGGCATACACGCCATTGTTTTTCAACGTTTGTAGCTGCTTTTTAAAGGAACCCCAGTCATTGATTTTCGCCAGCGGTCCCATGACGGAAGCTTGAAAATCATCTGCAACCGCTGCGCTCGCCGTATTAGAGGGTGAGCCAATGAAGGCAGTCAGAGACAGCACAAGGCTTAGTAGAAGCATACACCCTTTTTTCCATAGACTTCGATACAAGGTCAAACCGATCATCCTCCCCAAAGCATAGTCTAATTCGACAACATTTTGTAAACGTCTACAAAAATAGTATAAAGCAAGCGGTTGCATAAAAAGAAGAATTTATTGCGCACTCAAGGTGGACAAATATGACATTTTACGTAAGCAACCGTGTGCCTAAAAGTCTACAGGCAAAAAAATAAGGCATAGGTCTGAGGAGACGCATGCCCTTTAGTGATGTGCGGATAGCCAAGCCAGTATAGGAGAAAATGAACCTAAGCGTATAAAAGTCTTGTTCCAGTCTGTATGGAAAGTATTGCCGAGACAGCCTGCTTAATAAATAGAGCGATCCTTCTGGTCGGCAATGCCGCTTTTACGGTAGAAATACGTATTGATCCGATCCCGCCATTCTTTGGCATGCTCAGACTGATGCTCCAGCCGCTCCAACACCTGTTCATACATGGTATCATTCAGCTGCCCTCGTAGACTAACCCATGTGTCTCGAAGATGGGCCGCACGTTCTGCACCTTCAAAATGGGTATCATAAATGTGCTGTATGATAGTTTGGCCGGAATGGAGCAAGTGTGTATAAGGAACATGGTGAAAGAATAAGAGCAGCTCATCCGGACAGGTGTCCGTAGATTCATAGATATCGGCATGGGGAGCAAAATATTGTCCTGCATAGCCGGTCCCGGTTGCGGTCGTGCGATCTACTCCAATCCCTCGGCAATCAGCAAAATGGTAGGTTCCCCACTTGGAATATTCGTACCCGTCTACATCCGGCCCATAGTGGTGATCGGGACTGACCATCCAGCCGACCCCCAGAGGGGCGGTGTAGGATTCGTAGATATTCCATGAATCGAGCAGCATCTGCTTAATGGTAGAAATTAAATCTGTGTCGCCTTCGCTATTCCCTTGTCTGCCAAACGTCAGCCGAACCCACTCATCAGCGATTTCGTCCGCAGACAGCTCCGGGTCCCATGCCAGTCGACCATAGCCATAAAGATTGGACTGGGCGAGCAAATGTCCGGTCCAATTGGTGTCTGCACCAATATTGGATACAGCGGCTATTCCATAGTTGGTAGGTTTGGGAGAATGCAGGGCGCCACTCACAATACGCTTGATGGTGGAGCCTTTTCCTTGGGCATAGGTGTCAAAATCCAATACCTCCTTCCATTGGGGAACAAGGTAACATAGATGCTTCTGTTGGCCGGTGTACTCTTGTGCAATTTGAAATTCCAGCAGTACCTGAGTGGATTCCAGCGCACCGAACAGGGGGGAGACAGGCTCCCGCACCTGAAAATCCATGGGACCATTTTTGATCTGTAAAATGACATTTTCTCGAAACAGCCCATCCAGCGGTTTAAAATGGTCAAAGGCTGCGCGAGCCCGATCCGTCTTGCGATCGCGCCAGTCCTGCTTGCAGTTGTAGACAAAGCAGCGCCAAATCACACGTCCGCCATAGGGCTGCAACGCATCTGCCAGCATATTGGCTCCATCGGCGTGATGGCGCCCGTAGCTGAACGGTCCGGGCCGATTTTCGGAATCGGCTTTGACCACAAAACCACCCAGATCAGGAACGGCGGCGTAAACTTCCTGGGCTTTGGTCTGCCACCATTCAGCTACAGCTGGTTCCAAGGGATCGGCTGTAGTTAACCCGCCGAGCTGAATAGGACTGGCATAGTTAATGCTCAAGTAGATCTGTATGCCATAGGCGCGGAATACCGCAGCTACTTTGGCCACATCCGGTAGGAATTTATCTGTAATCAGCTCGGTTTCTACCTGATGGACATTCACATTGTTAATGGATAGCGCTTGAATGCCTACAGAAGCGAGTAGACGGGCATAGTCTCGCAGGCGCTCCATATTTGCAGTAAAGGCATTATTGTCGTAGAAAATGGACCCACCCGCATACCCGCGTTCAATACTACCATCCATGTTATCCCAGTGGTTGATCATACGGATGGGATTAGCTGGATTAGACAATAGGTCTAGAAGGGGAGCGTGCAATGATTCCTCGGCGGCGGGTTTCAGTTTGCCGTCTAATCCTCCTTGAAGGTAGCGCAGCAGATGAAAGACTCCATACAATACGCCTTTGGAGGTCTGCCCCGCGACTATAACGTACGGTCCTTTGAACTCATCGTTACTGTGCAAAGCTGAATATGCCGGATCTGGCATCTCTAGCCCGCGAATTCGGTAGCCTTCCGCGCCCACTTCTGCCTGTTCCGTCGCACTGAATCGTTCTGCGACCAAAGGATGCGTTGGGAACGTACCCAGCGCAATGAATGGCGCATTTACAGGAACGGTACTGATTTTCGGCTGCTGTCCAAACATGGAGGTCAATCCGTGCTGAAGCTCACTCGCAGCCGATTGAAGCACTTCATCTGTCTCATGGACCACGATGACCCTGCACCAGGCGGGCAGCTTTTGTACCTTACTATTGCGGCTGTAATGCAGCCAAGCCGCATAGCCGCTTTCTTTTGGCATATCCATAAGCTTGCTCATATTGGAGCCTCCTTTTGGGCAGGTGAAGATGATCCTCAGACATGCTGTTTCTGATCCTGACTCATATGCTCTGGGAGAGTCAGACGGTTGCCGTTGCCTTCATACAGCCACAAAATAGCGGTAACTCCGCGCGGATAATATTTACTGCCATGGGCAATACCGGAGAGTATCTGATCGCTCCAGCACCAATAGGATTCTTCAGGGTGAAGAAGCCATGAGACGTGGGCAGCGTCTGCGGCCTGCCCAGCTTCTTCCCAAGGCAGTTCCAGCAGCTCGCGGGCAATAAACTGTGACAGATAGATTTTGCTCAGCCAGGAGTTGTTACTGGTCGAGGACAGCTTCCAGCCTCCGTCTTCAAACAGACAAACTCCCGGTACCAGTACAGTTTCCAAATGGCGCCGCAGTGCTTGGATATATCCACCGAACCGTCCATCAGGCTTAAGCGCAGCCTCACATCCTGTAAAGTAAGGGAAGATCAGTCCCTCAATGGCAGGAATAATCTGCGAGTCATTACCTTCCTGAATAACTGCTGGAATATAGCCCTTGTCTGTCATATGTGCTGTGATCGCTGCTGCGCATTTGTCTGCCTGTAAGCCAGCCTCCTGTGAAAGGGAGTTAAGCCCTTTTGAGGCAAATATCTTTTCCAGAGCAACATATACAGCCCAGCATTTGCTGCCCAGATAGATGTTGTTGCGGGACTGACCCAGAGATACGTCCAGACTGTCGTAGGTCGTAATTTCCGCGCCTCCCCGGGTTCTAGAGCTGTCCAAGCCCATCAAGCCGTTTCGTTGTGCCGGGTCGGGGTGATCCCGTCGTAGCATGCTTTCGAAGCAGTCACACAAAACAGGTAGCATACGTGTCGTAAATGACTGATCCTGTGTCTGCTCGATATATACCGTGACGCAGCAAAGCCAGTTCACCAGTTCCTCGTGGCTCATGTAAGAGAAGCAGTCGTCAATCCCTGCCAGCTCATAACAGGAGTATCCCTGCCGGGAGAACACGTTGGCTACGCCCATATCATGGGTAAACGTGATACCACCGGGATAGGTCTGTTCCTCTCCCGGAAAGCGTACCTCATCCCGATAGCTGTACCTTTGGACAAACCACTCCAGCTCGTTGCGTACCGTCCATGGATTCAAAATCAATTCATAATAAAGCTGATCCGCCGTCAGATCGAGGGTATTCATCATCCGATACTCGCCTTCGTTCACAATCCAGATCGGTTCTCCGTCCGCTTGGTGACTCAGCAGTTGAGTACTGCCGTAGTAGCTGTGGATCGCCTGAGCGAGCATAAATTTCTGGTCCGGGCTCAGGTCTGCCGACTCCATCCAGCGATTAGCCTGAACACAGGCTGCAGTCAGGTCTGTAAAATGCTTCAACGCATAGTTTCCCACGTCCTCAATATCCTTGAACAGCTGGGTATAGTAATACGACGCTTCGATGCCTGTTGTCACAATGCCGCCGCGATAGAAGCATATGGCGAAGGCATATGTGCGCTTCTCACCTGCGGGAACGTCCATCAGGAGCGCACCCGTCGTGCCCAGGCCAAAGGATAAATTCTCGGCCATGGTCTCCCCAAGCAGCTTCTCCATTGCAAATCCGCTGGCAGGTACTGCTTCGCTGCTGTTGGTCACAATGGCTGTACTGCGCCCTTGGCCGATGCCTGTGAGTCTTTCCTCCAATGGGGTAGAATCCGTAGTGTCCCTGCGCGGATCTTCTCCTATAATGCGTATGCCGCTATACGGATCACTGCCCTGATAGCCGAAAAAAGCTCTTCGCGCTGCAGTCCCCTGCGTGTTATCGACGGTTAGCTCGGCGAATACCGCCGGAACCAACGCTGCTCGCAGTTCATCCATACCTGCGGTTCCCGGCTCGGGTACCGGGCGAACAGGAGAGTACAGCCGGAACGTCAAATCGCCGGCCTGCCATGTATCCGTTCCTACTTTTAGCTCACGGGTAATGTCGGAATCAGCAAAGGCCATAAGCTGCGGTTCCGTTCGTTTACCCTTTTTCTCCACGTCGTAGCGGGCACTTTCATCCTGTGTGGATGCAAAGAAGGGAAGCGCCTCGTATGATTCGCCATCTCTGGATTGCAGCCCGATATATACATTTTCGTCGGCAGGCTTGCCCAGCTCCAAACCAAGTCCGCCGCGATTACCCTTAAACCCAAGTGTAAAGCTGGAAAAAGAACCGATAGGTGCATGCTGTGTGTTATAAAATATATTTTTCGACATATAATGAAACCCCTTTCATGATAAAGTTCAACTTTGATTAACTTCACTTAGAGCCTAGCATGTCATGTGGTGGGGAACCATTGTCAAATCGCTCAACTATTTATCCAAATCGCGCTGAAGGCGATATACTGGGGTATATCCATGTAAGTAAGCCAGGAGGGAAAACATGTCGTCACCACGTTTACCGAAGCGTCCCCATCATCCGGACCTTACAGCTGCCGGAGAGGAATTCTTTTTTCCCGATGTGCGGACCACAGTCAATCTGTTTGCCATTCATACACGAAGTGTGGGAAGAGACTGGAGCTATCCGCCACACGAGCATCCTCAATATGAAATTAACATCGTGCTTGCGGGAGAACAGATCATGGTTGTGGATGGTCGTAGCTATACCCAGCGACAGGGTGATCTGGTGCTGCTGCGTCCGGGGATTGTTCACTCCAGTCATAGTAACGGAGAGGGATTTACGTATTTTTGTATGCATTTCGACATTGATGATAAGCTGTTTCTCTCGCTGCTGAGTCGTCTGGAGCAGGTGCTGTTTCCAGCTGAAGGCACAGTGGCAGGGCAGATGGGACCAGCGCTGGGCAAGTTGCTCGATCTTTCAACGCCGGAAGACATAGGAATTGGTAGTGATTCGGTGGCAAAGCGAATGCGGATTCAATCTGCTGTGTTTGAACTGTTCGCAACGTTGTGGGAGGCTGTATCCAGCGAAGCCGCTCATCTGCCGGGGCGTGGATATGTGCAGGCAGAGCTTGCCCATCAGATTGCCAGTCGTCTTCAGGGCAGAGTGAATCAGCCCTATGGGCAGGCTGGCTCGGTGGAAAAACAGGATGGGATCGAGGGGATTTCATCCGAGCTAGGTATTAGCGTATCCCATTGTAATCGTGTATTCCGTAGTGTTTTCGGCGTTTCTCCCCGTGTATATCTATCCGGGCTTGTGCTGCATGAGGCCAAGTTGCTGTTGGCTGATCCGCAATGGTCGGTGCAACAAATTGCCGATATGCTCGGCTATGGGGATATTGCGCATTTTAGCAGACAGTTCAAGCGCTGGTCGGGCCAATCGCCGACATCCTATCGCAAAAGCTCGGTGCAGGAAAGCCCATCTGAATAAAAATAAGTATTCCTTTAAAATAGTTATGATATGATCCCCATAGAGTAGCTGAGAATAATACGAATTTACATAATCAACATGCTTAATAATCAAATAGAGGAAGAGGTTCAGGCGTTTTTTGAAAAAGTCGGAGCATTCGACCATCTGTTTACCACCGGGGTGGGTATAATGAGGGAATCGCACATGCTGTGTTGTATCTGATGACGAACAAGTTTACCACCGGAAGCGTGCTGTTCCCAGATGGCGGTTATACGTTGATTCAATTCGCAACGAAGTGCAGATTTCATTCTGATCCAATCCGACAGGCAGGAATAAATCATTAAACAAAAACCGGTTCAACCCCATACAAAGTGGTTGACCGGTTTTTTTTATGATAACAGGCTTGGCCCTCTTGCAACTTTTTAGTTTTGCACATCTAACCTTTTATATTTTCGAAAAATACGTGGATAAATTGCTCTAGTCCCGATACATACCATCGCCAGCATGGCGAACAGCAAACCGCTCCACAGCGTCCCCTGGATGCCCGCTCTGGCAATAAACCATCCCCCTGCCAGCGAGCCCAGTGAAACCCCCAGGTTAATAAACGAGATGTAAAGACTGTTGGCAAACGCGGGAGCTTCTTTGGCCTCATCAATCACCCAAATCTGGGCGACAATCAGTCCGCTGGTATGAACGGCCCCCCACACAATAATGATGAAGAGCGTAGGAATAAATGAAGAACTGATCCCGTACAGCAGCAAATAGGTGCCCCCCAAGACTACTGGATGAAAAAGAGCGGTGCGAACCTTATGCAAGCCCATGAGCTTGCCAGCCAATAGATTGCCGAGCATTCCGCCGATGCCGAAAATAATAAGCAGAAAACTGATAACATTGCTGCTCATCCCTGTGTTTTGCCCCAAATATTCGGCAGAATAGCTATACACCGAGAACATGGCTGCAAATATAAAAGTAGCTGCCCCGATATTGAGCCACAGCGGTATTTTACGCAAAATGCCAAGCTGCTTCCGGTAGGAGAACATTTCGGCTTGTGGTGTATCCGGCAGCATGAATAAAATACCAATCCCTGCAATCCCATTCGCTACCGCAGTAAACCAGAAGGAGGCCTCGTATGAAATTTGATTGGCGATATAGGCCGTAATTGGAATACCGAGTACCATTCCCATGCTCGTGCCGAGAAAGGCCTTGGCGGAAGCTTGCGTTGCCTTTTCCGGGGGATACAACGCAGTAGCAGCGACAAAGGCAAGCGAGAAATACACCGGGTGAAACAGAGCCGGAATGATACGTAAAATCACTAGTATATAAAAGTTGGATGTATAGGCTGACAGCAAGCTTGTTATGGTAAAAACAAACAACGACATTGTCATGATTCGCTTGCGGTTAAACCTGGACATCAATAGCACCATGAAGGGACCGAACAGCGCGATGATCAATGCAAATGAACTGACAAGAAACCCGGCCTGAGCTGCCGTAATATGAAAACGTTCAATGATGACCGGCAAAATGCCAACTACACCGAACTCAATCGTGTATACACCGAATAGGCCAAGCGCAATGAAAAGCAGAGGCTTACTATATTTCATTAGTTTCATTCCCTCTCCATGTCTTCCTGCTTTACGTCCTTGATTTTGCATGCTAATATTTCATTGAATCATAAAATTGTAAGCCAATATCCGAAATACTACATAATAATAATTGCGTTTATGCAATATTACCTTGGATTTAAGGAGATGGATTTGATGGACCAAGTGGATCATAAAATTTTGTTGTGTCTACAAAACCAGGCGCGTATCTCCATGACCGAGCTGGGTAAGGAGGTTGGACTTTCCCAGCCTGCCGTAACGGAAAGAGTACGGCGCATGGAGGATAAAGGTATTATCACCGGGTATCGTGCCACAGTTTCACATGAGAAAGTTGGAAAACCGATCATGGCTCACGTGCTCGTGCACACGAATCAATGCAATTCATTTGTTGAGTTTTGCCAATCTGCACCTGAAGTCATTGAGTGCCATAGAATCAGCGGCGAGCAAAATTACTTACTGAAAGTCATGGTTGAGTCTATGCTCAAGCTGGAGCAGTTCGGGGATGAGTGTGGAAAGCATGGGCACTCTACCACGTTAATTGTCCTGTCCTCGCCTGTAGACCATAAACATGTAACCCCCACTTTATTAGACCCTATTTGAGCTACCGTAAATGGCTTGGCAAAGCTCGGTTGTAAACGGACCTGACATCCCTTCAAATGCTGTATTGGTAAAGGCGACCACACTGAGTCTTAGGGCGGGATCGACGAACCACGAATGACCGTAAGCTCCTCCGAGACGCCACGTTCCGGGTGATTCAGCTGTTCCGCTTTCGTCGGGATTTTGGAGTACGGTGAATCCTAATCCAAAACCCCGCCCCGGCCAGCCTGCCAAGGGAAGGTTCCCGGTCTGGATGGTGCCCATTTCGCGGACCCATTCCTCTGAAAGTAACGGATTGCCGCCGTTTCGCAGTGTTTCCAGCAGCCGCATGAAATCTTTTGCGCTGCCAATCATACCCGAGCCACCAGAGTGGAAAGCCGTGGGATCAAAGGCTCGTGCAGGCTGAAAACGAAGTCCTGCGGTGCCTTCAAAAACCTGCGCAACCTCAAGCTCACGCATTCGCCGGGGTTCTGATATATCGTTGACATAAGGAGCCGCAAGCCGTCCGGCATCCGCGACCGCGAAACTGGTGTCGTGCATACCGAGAGGTTCGGTAACGAGCTTTTTAACAGCTGCATCAAGGGTTATGCCACATACACGGCTAATGATAGCGCCGAGCACATCAGTAGCAATCGAATATCCCCATGCTTTACCCGGTGTATATAACAGAGGCACAGAAGCCAAACGTTGCAAGTTCTCCTCCAGCGTAAGATTTGAAAAATCCATGCCATCTGATACGCCTGCACGATGATAGGGACCCCCGCCTTCTTCCTCTAAAAAGCCATAGGTCAACCCGGCAGTATGTGTCAGCAATTGGCGTACTGTAATGGAGGGCTGCTCACGACTGATTAATCGGGGGCGAAAATCGGGCAACCAGCGTTCAATAGATTCATCGAGCTTAATCAATCCTTGGGCTGCCAAAACCAAAGCCGCAGTAGATACAATCGGTTTGGATACAGAAGAAAGCCGAAATAAAGCATCCTCATGCATAGGACGTTGTTCTTCTCGATCAGCCAGCCCCGCCGCTCGGACATACACGGGTGAACCATCCATATATATCATGACGACTGTGCCGACCAGGCGCTTTTCGGCAAGGGTTTGATCTATAACTGCATTTACACGTCCGTCCAGACCAGCTTGTATCGCAAAAACTCTATTATCCAAACTCATAAATATCTCATCCTCTCTATGATCCAGCGGTTACCGCTTGATGGAACTTAGTTTACAGGATGGGAAGAAGACATTACATAAGGTAACAAAGGTGTTCAGTGAGTATTTACGTTAAAATAAAATTATATTAAAGGCATGACCTTGGATTTAAATGAATGGGACTTTACAAGAAGTTATGCCGCGTTTTATAGCATCTTTTTAAGTTGAGATACGTTGAAAATAGGTGGTAAAATTTACAACAAAGAGGGTTTTGTTTATTGAGGATTGTATCGCGTAATAAGTTGGCTTGCTTGGTTGTCTTAGGAGGGGGTTTGACCGTAATTGTTACGGGTTTTGGAGGGGATAAGGAGCCTTATAAACTTCCCGATAAGCCCAAAGAGACTGCTGTCTCGACATTTTCAGAATATATGAACGCTTCTATGAGTCGCGATTACAATAAGATGCTTTCACTGTCTGATGATTATCGCTTTGAAACAGAACGGTCGAGTTTGAGCCTGACAAAGTAGACGACAATTTAGAAGATAACTTCAAGTGATTTTAGTTTTTCAATTTTCTAATCAAACGATCCAAAACGTATCCAATAAGATACCAGAAAACTAGTGTAGTGAAGTAAACAATGGCTATGGGGATGTCTGCTTCTCGCACAAATCGAAATGATTCATACATCCAAACCAACGGGCTAACGATAGCCAATAGCATATTATAGTCGTCGTTCCCCATAATATTTACAGTAATAACTAGACACGAGATTAGGACTAGCCAAAAACGAAAAGATTTCATTGCCTATACCTCCAAACCAATATTGTATCAATTTATTACCACGTACCAGCTTAGATTCTGGTCTTTATTAATGTAAGAGGAAAAGAACGCATGCAAAGTCAATTCGATCATTTTTGTTCATCAGGGATATCAAAAAAGAAATTTGTTGGATCAACTGGTTTTTGCCCTGGGTTTATCTCTTTCCCAGTATTGTCAATGAGATTGTAACTGATTTCTCCAACAGCGGCCATGAAATTAAAATGGGTTATTCGCCCTTGAATTGTAGGTTTCTGGCCGTCTTGTTCCACTAATTTATAAGGCAAAAAGGATAGACCACTGCTCTCCCTTTTGGTTGAGTCAAAACGTGCTGTCCATATTAATACACTACAATCGTTGCTGATTTTATAGTATGAAATAACATCCATCTCCTGAATAAAAAACGAATTTGATTTGCCTTCAGGAAAATAATAGTCTGTGTTCAGATTTTCATACCCTTTGGGTGTATATTCTTTTAAATTGCTAACTTTGGGAAGTTTGATTGCTGCTCCTCTGGATACATTAAGCTTATCCGAAGTATATTTGTTTTTTATTTCATTGTTTGCTTTCGCTACATAGGCCGTCTGTGATTTTGGATTCCAGGAGACATACGCATTGGATGAATCAGCAATGAATCGGAGAGGGACCATAATCCGTCCGTTTTTCAATGTAGTGACAACAGGCAAGGTTATACTTTTTGAACCAAGCGTTGCACTTTTCTGCCCAACTTTTAATAGTGTTTTTTCACCGTTACGATCTATTGTGACTGTCTTGGTGCTATTATTCCATGTGATGGATACACCAGGTAAACTTTGAACAGCGTTTAATGGGACCATGGTAATCCCATGAGATTGGTAAGTTTCATCAGAGGATACAATTGAATTATTAACGATAATATGTGTCGAAGAAGCTTGTGCTGCTCCCGCACCTAAAGTAAGACCTAAAATAGATATGCAAGCTATTTTTGAGACAGATCTCATATTCTATACCTCCACAATTGTATTTGTTGTTATAGACGAATAAAAAAGCTGAAAGCAGCTTTTATTCCAAATTTATTTAATAAAATGTATTAAAAAGAACGATATTTAAATCACTGATAGTTACTTGCAAAATAAAAATGCTGATCAAGAATAAACCGACAACTGTATGATTCAGTGAATCGGTTTATTCTGTATTTACATCGGATTGTGTCCACAATGTCAATTCGATGTGTATTGCACCTCAAAACGGAACCCGTCAGTAATAAACTGTTATTATTTTTCAACAGACTTTAGCAAGACGATGAACAGCATCCTGATCGTAGCGGCTTCTTCGGATTCTTTTTCTCTACACTTTTTTTACTGGACGTAACACTGCGTATCCGTATCCTTCTGGGAAATGCCGCTGATAATCTTGCTTTGTTTCCTCATCCCATTCATACCCCAGGCTGCTAGGGTCAAAGTTCCAAGCTTTCTCCTCCACCATTCTCATAACGTCTCCATTGTTTTTTAAATAATTGAAGGGTGGGTGGAAAAACACCAGGTAATCTGATTCGGGGATGTCCCGGCACCTCATTCCTGCGGGAATCTCTCCGGCGTAGTCAGCGGCAACCGGTATTCCATAGAGATATCCCTTCTGACCATCCTGATAGAACCAGCCCGCAGTTTGGCCCAATTGTTCGGGAAGCTTGAGATGAGACATGCTTTCCAAAGTTCCACAAATTTCATCACAATTGTGACCGTTTCTCCAGAAATCACCGTAGTTTCGAGAAGAAGTATCCCAGATTCCAATAAATTTGTGTGCTGGTATATGCTCGATTTTGACTTCAGCTTCTTGCAAATGATCCTTAACCATCTTATCCCGCTCCTTCAAATGGTAATGATAAGGAGAGAACACCTCAACGCGAATGGCTAACGGAATAGGTCGGGGCTCCTTCTGGTATACAGCCGGAGTTACCTCGAATGCTTTTACAAATGCCCGTGTAAAAGCCTCCTGTGAAGAAAACCCATACTTTATTGCAACATCGAGGATGCGGACATTGCCATCTCGGAGTTCTAGCGCGGCACGGCTAATCCGGCGCATCCACACATAATCCCTTAACGTTATTCCTGTAAGGGAATGAAACTGTTTTGTACAGTAGTAAGGGGAGTAGCCTAACTGATTGGACATTCTCAACAACGAAGGTGCTGAAGTAAGATTATTATCAATCCAATCGATCATAAGCTGAACCATTTCGTTCCATTCATACACGAGCGTTCCCTCCTTTCGACTCCATCTTAACAGCCGGAATGCAGGAATATTTGACTTGAGTTGCATGTGTTTTTTTCTCTTGTTCTGCTTTACTCCTCTACATAGCGGATATATGGGTGTTGAAAGTACCTTTGATCAGACACGAAATAATATTGTTTGCCTATAACCAGAGGAGGGATCGCGGACTTTGAGGAAATATATAATTCTTTATATCCACCTCCGTTAAAAGTATCTCTCTGTATGACCAAGTAATCATCTGTAGTTTTAACTAGCTTAGCGATTTCTGTCGAGTGATGACCTGAATAATAATAAATCCAGCTGAAAATTAGTGAAAAAAATATAATTTTTAAAATAGTTGCAGCCGTTTTATTTTTTGTAATCAACATTCGCACCAACCTCCCATAATCCATTCTTTCATTTGTAATAAAATATGTATGATTGGTTATTTATCCTGTTTATGTATATTGTAAGGTGTATGATCCGATGTTGAAAGTAACTTTTACACAAAAAGCCTATCTGCCATTCTTCCGGCAGATAGGCTTTTATAACATAAACGTCAACTTACTTTGTGTTTATACGCAGTCTGTGCCTCTTCATAGGATTGCACCGACGGCATAGCTTTATTGTCAATTATTTTTACGTTGGCGTGCGCGAGCCTCGCCGCCTTTGCGGCCTGCTTCTTCCCTACTCATTTTCCCGTCGCTATCACTTTGGTCTGAATTGCCACGGGCTTCGCCGCCCTTGCGTCCGATTTCCTGATAGAATTCCTTGTCATGGTTTTTGGAAGTGGCTTCGCCGCCTTTTTCACCAATTTCCTGGTAGAAGTCCTTGCCATGATTTTTGGAAGTGGCCTCGCCACCTTTTTCGCCAATCTCTTGGTAAAATTCTTTGTCGTGATTTTTAGCAGTAGCTTCTCCACCTAGACGTCCTGCTTCTTCGCGACTCATTTTGCCATTTTGGTTGTTGTTAGCCATGTTCAATCACTCCTCATCGAATTTTAGTAAAGCGGGTACGTGTATCTATTAACCTTTGTGTCAGGAATTAAACATGTCCCTTTTATTTTTCCAAATAGCAGATAACTGGGGATATTCACCTGATTAGCGTTCCCATGCTTCGGTGTGCAGTTGTTGCTGGCGGTTAAATAATGCCGGATAAATGAACAGGCTGAGCAGCACGCTGGTCAAAATAGCAGAGGTCATGGTGGTAAATACGATGAGCAATTGCAAACGCACAGCGGCAATCGGATTGGCACCTGCGATGATTTGTCCGGTCATCATGCCGGGAAGCTGGACAAGCCCCAGCGTTTTCTGCCCCTCAATGGTTGGAATCATACTGGAACGTATGCAATCCTTGAGTATAGGGAAGATGGCTTGTCTAGGCGTGCCGCCTAGTGCCAGAATGAGCATGATTTCAGGCTTGCGCAGCAGGACTTCCGACTTGAGCCGGGATACCAGCAGACTGGACAAAATCATGGAGCTGCCAATGATCATACCGCTAATCGGAATCATATATCGGGCTGTCGCCGGAATAATATGCAGGCCAATGAGGAATGTCTGTGTAACGATTTCCACACACAGCAAAGTCAGGAATGACTTCCACATGAGACCGGGGATAAATCGTCCTTTGCGCGCAACATTTTGTGAGGCTACGGTAATCATGAGCAGAATGAATAATACGATAAATCCGTAGCTTTGCATCCCAAAAATCAAATGCAATACATATCCAATCGCCAGCAGTTGAACCGACGCTCTGATCGTGGCGATGATCATGTCTCGGTCCAGACCGAGTTTGAAGGATTTGGACATGACGATGGCGATAAATACAAAACCGAGAGAGAGAATCAAGGCAACAATCGTCATACCCATTCTCCTGCTACAAACTTGCGGGTCTCACTATGCTGCGGAGCATTAAAAAACGTTTCCGTATCCGCTTGTTCTATCAGTCTTCCGTCGATCATCAGCCATGTTTCGTGGCCTATCCGGCGGGCTTGTTCCATATGATGCGTAATCCAGATCATCGTTGTTCCCTCTTCTTTGTTCATTTGTAGCAGCAGTTCCTCAACCTCTTTGACCGAGGCAGGGTCCAGTGCAGAAGTAATCTCATCCAGCAGTAAAATATCCGGGCGGTTCGCAAGCGTCCGCGCCAAGGCCAAGCGTTGTCTTTGTCCGCCAGACAGTTCCTGCGCCTTCTGTTCCAACAGGTCGCGGGTGAGCCCTGCGCGTTCCAACAGGCCGGCAGGATCATCCAGAACTGTACCGTGCAGCCGTTCTACGGTTTGGAGATTGTACAGGACAGTTCCCTGAAGCATGGGGGCATCCTGAAAAACCAATGCGACTTTCCGTCTCAGTTCAGGGATCTCCCACTCCGATATAGGTTTGCCGAGGACACGGATGTCCCCTTCATCCGGTGTCATTAGGAGGTTACACAGTGAAAGCAACGTGCTTTTACCAGACCCCGATGGACCGACCAACGTGGTGATTTTGCCGGGGGAAACTTTTGCCGTAATCCCGTTCAGAACAGCACGTTGCCGTCCGGACCCGGTGAAATATTTGATGATGTGGTTGAATTCAATAGCTGGAAGTGGTTTGGGTTCCATAGTTATAGCTAGCTCCTTTGTAGGGGATCGAGGAAGGGATCAGATCCGTTCTATGATCTTATTTTTTTATTATATCAGTAATGACTGCTATGCTCTTCTGTAAAGATTCGATGCAGGTTGGCTGCGGTAAACGGCATTTTCTTTGTATAAACTAACAGGATTAGTTAAAATAGAATCTGGATCGATTCTGTATATGTATAAGGAACCGAATTACATAGAAATTCGATGAAAGGAGGCTGGATGATGTCGCCTAGAAACGGAGTAAAGCTGCAAGATATTCTGCGGGCTGCCGAGGACATTGCCAATGAACAAGGGATGGGGGATGTCACGCTCACCACGCTGGCGCAAAAGTTGCACATTCGCCCTCCGTCCTTGTATAACCACGTGGACGGATTGAACGGACTGCGCCAAGTACTGGCATTGCACAGTCTCGAACAGTTGGAGGAAGCTTTGATGAGTGCAGCAGTTGGTAGAGCGGGCGCAGATGCGCTAACCGCTATGGGGAAGGCGTATATGCGGTATGCTCGCGAGCGACCCGGTTTGTATGAAGCGATGCAGTATGCAACTGATCGAAATGATACCGAAATGAGGCAGGCTGCGGATCGCGTGGCCGAGCTGGTCATTACCGTCCTGTCCAGTGGTTATGGCTTTAAGGAAGAAGATTGCATTCATGCAGCGAGGGGATTCCGTAGCCTGCTTCATGGATTTGCCTCGCTTGAACAAAAGGGCGGGTTTGGTTTGCCTGTGGAGGTGGACCGGAGCATAGAGGTGATGATGGCTACCTTTTTGGCAGGTCTACGTGTGCAGCAAGAACGAGATGGTGAGCTGACCAAAGAAGTCTGATTTCAACCTGATGCAGCTAACATGATTGCGTCGCAGACCCGAAGGGTAAAATACATCTGTATAATGTAGATGAGAGACTCTGAATACAGGGGGGATATGAGTGAACGTACTGGTGATTGGCGCAAATGGAAAAGTAGGCAGACATCTTGTTCGTCTACTGGGGCAAAATAAATCGCATCGTGTAAAGGCGTTGATCCGCCATTCGGATCAGGCTGAAGCGCTTGAACGTTTGGGAGCAGAAACGGTGGTAGCTGACCTCGAAGGGACGGTTGGTGAAATTGCCGCAGCTATAAAAGGTAGCGATGCTATCGTATTCACGGCAGGCTCCGGTGGAAAAACAGGAGCGGATAAAACGCTGCTCATCGACCTGGATGGAGCAGTCAAGGCGATGGAAGCCGCCGAACAAGCAGGTATCCAACGCTTCGTTATGGTCAGCGCCCTACATGCGGAGAAACGGGAGCAGTGGCCCGAATCCATTAAACCGTATTATGTGGCGAAGCATTACGCTGACCGCCTGTTAGAAGCGAGCAACCTGGACTACACGATTCTTCGTCCGGGTGGCCTGACGGATGATGTGGGCACCGGCAAAGTTGCTACTGGTGAGGATCGCACCAGCCACACCATTTCTCGTGAAGATGTGGCGGCAGCGGTCATAGCAGTGCTGGAGGAACAGCAGACGTATCATCGTTCAATTAATTTGGTGTCTGGCAGTACGCCTATTGCTGAGGCAATCCGGCTGTAATTACGGATGAAGTTGTTGGATCCATTTCTTTTGGGAATGTTTCTTCAAAGTTGTCTTTTTTCTCGTATAAGTTGTACCAAGTTTCTGCAATGATATCTGGATCTCCTGACATCTCGATATCACCATTCCCAAGACTGGGCAAAGGGAGCGTGCAGGAAGATTCGTATCTAAGACTAATTTTTGCTTTGAGAGGCATCCACGGAGGCAGAGTTCCGGGGATGCTTTTTTGCTGTTTTTCTCAGTGTGATCGTCCCCGTAGTAGTCCCAAGCTCCAACTCCGGCTGAATAGCAGCAAAAACAGTTGCTTAAAACTAATTATATTAATTATAATACTAATATAATTAGTTTGTGATGAAGACAAGGAGATGAGCTGAAATGCGTATTGTTCAGGTACAGCATCTGTATCAATTGACGTTTATGCCCCGGCTGTTCCCGGTGAACTGTTATTTGGTGGAGGAGAAAGAGGGGCTCACCTTAGTAGATGCCGGATTGCCATACAGTACCCGTGGTATAGAGCAGGCTGCGGCGCGGATCGGGCAGCCGATTATTCGAATTGTACTTACCCATGCCCATGGGGATCATGTGGGTGCGTTGGATAAGCTGAAGGCAAGGTATCCTGACGCGCAAGTATTCATTTCAAGGCGGGACGCACAGCTGCTACAGGGCGATGTATCGTTGGAGGCAGGGGAACCGGATACTCCAATTCGGGGCGATGTACCGAAGCATATCCTTACCCAGCCTGACATTTTTACTGGAGGATGGGGATCATGTAGGTTCGCTGTTGGCGATCAGCGCACCAGGACATACGCCGGGTTCGATGGCATTTTTGGATACTCGTACCCGAGCGTTAATTGCAGGCGACGCCATTCAGACCCGAGGAGGTATAGCGGTATCGGGAAGGCTTAAACCGCTGTTTCCTTTTCCGGCACTGGCTACCTGGAACAAGGAAATTTCGCTGAAAAGCGCCAAAAAGCTGGCGAGTTTCGAACCATCTTTATTAGCTGTCGGTCACGGCAACATGCTGAAGCATCCACAATCTCAGCTGGAAAGGGCGATTATGGAGATGGAACGACAATCTTCAGTGTGATGATTCCGTATTCAGCCAACATTCAGCCAGAACTCACAAAGTCCTAAGCTAAGGCAGATACAATATGGGAAAATAGAAACAGAGAGAGGTGCATCGGATTTGAACGTTTGGAAAGCGAACGGTCTGAAATATATACTTCTATTTAGTCTCATATTGTGTGCTGTCGTTAGTCTCGTTTCGTTATGGAGTTATTCAGGTAGCTCCGCGTCCCAGTCTGCGGCTGTTAGACAGGGCCCATCCGGCGGGTTTGGGGGAGGAGGCGGACCTGGCGGAGGTATGAGGGGGCTGGATTCGGTGAATAGCGCTGACAGCAAGGATCAGGGGACGACAGGCCAAACTACCGACTCCTCCACTGAGGGGACATCAACATCGGGTGACCAAGGTACAATGGCTGGAACGGATACGTCTGCATCGGACAGCAGTGGTGCCGCCAGAGACGGTCAGCACAGAGGCCCCGGAGGCATGTCTGGTAACGGATCTGGCATGGGCGGTCCTGGCGGTGGTATGAGTGGTGGAAGAAGTGGGAATTCTTCATTTGCTTATGCTACTCCGCTGGCGATTTTCGCCGCTTTGTTCTTCGGTGCGTTCGTGTTTATCGCGTACCGGTTTCGGGCTCGTGTATGGAAGCTCGGGGAACGTAATCGAGGACTGATGCTGTGGACTGTGCTGGGTGTGGGTTTCTTTTTAAGAATGGCGATCGCCCCATGGATTTCGGGTCACATGGATTTAATGCTATTCCGGAACTGGGCTACGACAGCAGCGGATAGCTTATCGGGCTTTTACACGAACGGATCAAGTGATTATCCGCCGTTCTATATTTATATTTTATATGTGATCGGTCAAATCGGCTCTACGGATGCTTTCAGTCCCTATATGTCCGTGCTGCTGCGGCTTCCAAATATATTAGCCGATATCGTGACAGCGTACATGCTGTACCGGTTGGCGAGCAAACGGGTCGGCTATGGAATAAGCCTTGGATTGGCTATATTCTACGTGTTTAACCCAGCTGTATTTATCAATTCGACCTTCTGGGGGCAAGTGGATTCTTTCTTTACTCTGCTGATTGTGGGCATGATTGTGCTGCTTGTGGAAAACCGGGTGGGCTGGTCGACCGTATTGTTTACGGTAGCGGTATTGATGAAGCCACAGGGAATTATTTATGGGCCAGTTTTGTTTTTCGAGCTGCTGAGACAACGCAGAATACAACCTTGGCTGTTGTCCATTGGCGGTGTCGTTGTGACGACCATTCTGGTTATATTGCCATTTTCGTGGGGGCAGGAACCGTTATGGCTACTTGACCTATACAAGGGAACGGTCGGCGAGTATCCGTATGCTTCGGTGAACGCGTATAACTTTTTTGCACTGATCGGAGGCAATTATACGCAGGACACTACAACGCTGTTCCTGTTTAGTTACCATACGTGGGGTATGATCTGCATTGTGTTGGTGACTCTGTTCACGTGGTGGATGTTTATCCGTAGTCGCAAACCACAATTTGCAGCGGCAGCTGCATTGGTACTCATTGCAGGTGTATTTACCTTCGCTTCCAGCATGCATGAAAGGTATTTGTTCCCTGCGGCGGCGTTAGCTGTACTGGCGTATCTGTATTTGCGAGACCGCAGATTTTTATGGCTTGCAGGTGGATTCAGTCTTACGATTTTCCTGAATACCTTTGATATCTTCTATAGCTCCAATTCTCGGGATCAATACGGTATTATTTTGTGTGTGACATCATTGTCGAATGTGTTGTTGTTTGGGTATTTGGTCAAAGTAGCGTGGGATTGCTCCCAATCGACCACGATTGAGACTGCTCCTTCCACAGACGGAGTTTCGCCAGAACTTTCTTCAGCGCGGCCTGCATGGGGAGCGTCTTCCCAAGGCGTGAACACGACAATTGATCGTTAGTGGAGTATAAAATACGGTAAAAAACCGCCTTTTAACGAAATGGAAGTGGTTGATAGATCAACTGCAATCCATAAGTTAAAGAAGCGGTTTTTTTGTTGTCCTCATGTTAGAGTAACATTGTATCTATGTGTCTCAATCCATATATTCGTTCAGTTTTTGTACATCGCAGATGGTAATCTCTCGTGTACCCTTGCTATGAATAATCCCCAGCTGTTCAAATTTTCCAAATTTACGGCTGATGGTTTCGCGGGTGACACCCACATAATTAGCCATTTCTTCGCGTGAAAGGGGGAGATTTATTTTAATATTGGAGCCATCCGGCTTGCCGTATTTATGTCCAAGCTCAAGAATCATATAGGCGATACGGATTTCCGGGTCTTTGGTAGCTAGGCTTTGAGCCAGATTCTCGGTATGTGCCAAGCGTTTAGTAATGGTTTTGAGCAGCTTCAAAGAGATATCGGGATTGTTGCGGATCAACTGCTCCATATCATCCTTGGTGAGCATACAAATATCAGTATCTTTTAAGGCATACGCACTAAAGTTACTCAGCTCATCGCTGTTAAATATGTTCAACTCGCCAAAAAAATCGCCAGTTGTTAGAATGTGCAGGATTTGCTCCTTGCCCTGAGGCGTCATTTTCAGCAGCTTGACATGCCCGCTTTTAATAATGTACAGCGTATCGGATGCTTGTTCCTCGATAATCAAGGCCTCGCCTTTCTGATATTTTCGGTGTCGGATCATGGAGCTGACCTTACACAAATCTTCGCAGGACAAAGAGGAAAATATAGGAACTTTGCGGGCACAGGGCTCCTTTTCGCACTGGCAGGGGCAGGACATCTCATTCACATTCATTCACTCCATTCATAAACCGGAAACTACAGGTTATAGCGCATGGTTGTTATTCTGTATCATCTATTGGGGCAAAATGACTTTGATCCTCACCGCAGACTGGACAAACCCAGTCCTCCGGGAGATCCTCAAACGCTGTACCGGGCATCACGTCTTCATCGGGGTCGCCGATAGCAGGATCATAAATATATCCACAGGGTTGACATACATATTTTTTCATCTTTAGTTCTCCTTGTCATTCAAAATTTTTGTAAGCTCTGGTGCGTCCGGTTTGAGTCTCTGCATGATAGCTGTTTTGTAGGGTAGTGAAGCAAGAGCATCCCCAAAGCCAATCACGCCGCAGATAGAGCCGTCTTGTATGAACATACGTGTATAAGAAGCTTGATTTTTAGTAATCAGGCTGGTGTCGCAGACGTGTTCATCTACTAGACCGATGGAAAAGAGAGGGGATTCGTAGCAGTTCGACAGGGTTACAGGGAGGGGACGCTGATAGCTGACGGATGCGCCCGCCATATTGGCGCCTGCTATTTTTCCTTGCTCCATTGCGCTTTCCCATAAACCATCTACTCTACCCTGAAATTCGGCTGCATCACCTGCCGCATAGATATTGGCGGCGCTGGTCTCCATCTGCGCATTCACCAGAATGCCTTGTCCAATATCAAGGCCGATTTGGCGAGCAAGCTCTGTATTAGGCACAATTCCGATAGAGTACACGACATGCTCGCAGGGGATAACAGAGCCGTCCTGTAGTTCCACACCTTCTACGTGATCTGTGCCTTTAATACGTTGTACGCCTTGCCCAAGGTGTACCTGAGTACCCCGTTCGGTCATTCGATCGGTCAAAATAGCGGAGGCCTTTTCATCTAGCTGGCGGGGCATAAGCCGATGCGAAGCTTCCAGTATGGTTACAGCATACCCTGCTTGCTGGAAGGACCAGGCGGTTTCCACGCCTTGAATACCGCCTCCGATGATGCATATCCGGTCTCCCTGTCGCAATTCCGCTTTAAGGCTATCTGCATCTTGTCGAAAACGGATATTGTGAACGTTCCTTAGAGAAGCCCCCTCTAGCACAAGCTTACGGTTGTGAGCTCCTGTACACAGCAGCAGCTTGTCATAAGCAACGGTTTGTCCATTTATGGTTTGGATAGTACGATCCTCAGGATGTATCTCGGTTACCTTGATGCCGGAATATACATGAATTCGTTGATTGGCAAACCATTTTTCCTTTTTGATCAGGATTTTGTCACTGTGCAAATCAGTGAACAGTCCCTTGGAAAGTTTGACTCTGTTGTACGGAAAGGATGCTTCCTCTCCGTAAATAGAAATTTCAGCCAGCTCATCATGATCTCTAATCGCTTTTGCTGCGTTGACGGCGGCGACACTGCCTCCGATAATAACGTAATGTGGGTTACCCATTCAGTATCTCTCCTATTCGCTATATGCTACTGTGTTTTAAATAACACTAAGCAGTAGATCTGAGACAAATTCAGCGGCATTTTTAATTTTTTTCACTTTTTCAACATCTGTAGGAGAGAAACGAATACGTACCGGGAATTCCACATGGGTCATACCTGTTGATTTGATTACATCTGAAGTGCTTTGGACCTTCATATTGGTACCGTTCAAGTAATCTTGTACGACTTCAATGGCTTCCCCGCTCCAGCCGTAGGAACCAAAAGCAGCAGCCAGCTTACCTTCCAGATTCATCTTTTGCATTTGTTGCAATAGGTCTTCCAATTTGCCCGTCATATCAGCATATTTGGTAGAGCTACCGACGAAAACAGCATCCGCTGAGGCAATACTATTCAATATTTCCGTTTCATCGGCTTTATCCACGTCCCATAGCTCCACCTTGATTTGGTTCTCTAAAAAGCAGTCTTTCAGAATGTTTGCCATTTTTTTAGTATTATTTTTTAGGGTGGCATAGACAATCGCTACTTTTTTATCCTCCTTGGTTTCTGTACTCATAGAGGCGTACAAATCGATAAACTTGGCAATATCATGCCGGATTGCGAAGCCGTGGGAAGGTGCAATCATCTCAATATCCAGATCGGCAACAGCTTCGATTAATGTGCGCACATATCTGCGATGTGGATGAATAATAGCCTGATAGTATCCGACAAAGTCCTCGGTGATATCAAAACCAGCCTCGTCGGCAAATAGATGCTCTACAGCCACGTGTGTACTGAAAATATCGCAAGGGAACAAGATTTTATCTTCTATGCAGTACGTAATCATGGTTTCTTCCGTATGCAGGTAAGGTGTTTCTTTGAACAGCAGCGTTTTGCCTCCAATGTCCAGTTGATCTCCATCCTTGATGACGAGGAAGTTGCGATGCTGAAGCTTGTACATTTGTTGAATTTCCGGAACGGCAATCTCAGTGCAGACGATCGTAGCGTTTGTTGCCTTGGAGGCGAGTGCCGCCAATCCACCCGAGTGATCTGGTTCCGTGTGATTGACGATAATATATTGAATATCCAATGGATCGATCAATTCGGCAACAGCCTCTGCAAATTCTCTACCGAACGCCATATCTACGGTATCTACAATGGTCGGTTTTCCGGTTTTCAATAGATATGCATTATAGGTTGTGCCCTTAGATAGTAGAAGACGATGAAAGGGAACCTCACGATTATCAATTTTTCCTACCCAATAAATATCCTTTGCCAGTTGGAATCCTGGTTTCATAGGAACAACCTCCTGCTTGTTTTTGTTTGTCTAACACAATTCGATTCTAGTTGGATGTGTCGATGAAAAAGATGATTGAAATCAAATTTTTAAATATTTCAAAAGTATTTTTGACTTTAGGATTTTGCAAAATTCGATTCCAGTCGCCCCAAAGTACAATATATAGACGAACTAGACCATTTCGATCTATATATTTTGTTCATTGAAAGTCGCTTATTGGATTTTTGCAAAATCCTCCTTAAATTTAGTTTTGTGATTGCAATCACAAGGCGAGCGAAATAATCCAATACAATAAAGGTATAAATCCATCTTAAGCAATTTAATTCCAAACAGGAGCGTGAACCAATATGAAAAAATCAAACCTCATTCAATTTCAGGAATATAAGGAAGCAGCCTTTACAAAACGAATTGTGCATAAGGAAGCCGACAATGTAATTTTTATTCTCAACTTTACTCCTAATGCCGAGCTGCCAACACATAATCACCCGGGAGCGAATGTATATTTGCTTGTTCTTGAAGGCAGCGGTACTGTAACTGTGAACGGCGAAGCAACGGAAGTTGTCCAAGGGGATATCATTCATGTTACGGGCGATGAGCACTTTTCCTATCGTGGCGGTGCAGAGGCGAATTCCAGTCTGCATGTAGTGTTGACCCAAACGCCAAGTGAAAGCTATGCGCAGAACATATAAAAGAAGACACAGCAACAACATGCTCATATAAAAAAAAGAAAATGGTTATTTTTTTTACACTTATATTGATAATGAATATCATTATCGTATTTTAAAAAGAGGTGTTAATGGCCAATGCAGACAGTAGATTACAATCAGGTGCCAGGGCACTGGGTATTAGCAAGTCTCGGTAAGCGCGTGCTTAGGCCCGGAGGGTTAAAAACGACACGTTGGATGATAGAGGGACTTGACGTAACCGGGCAGGATGAGGTTATTGAGTTTGCCCCCGGATTGGGTATAACTGCTCAAATCACACTACAGCTTAATCCCCGCCGTTATATTGCGATTGAACAGAATGAGAAGGCGGCCTCTATCGTAAAAACGTATGCAAGCGGAGCAAACCGGGAAGTCATTATTGCCGATGCTGAACAGGTTCCGTTGCCGGATGCCTCTGCGACGGTGGTATATGGGGAAGCCATGCTGACGATGCACACAAGGGCCAAGAAAGCGCAGATTATTTCGGAAGCCAGGCGGCTTTTGAAAGTAGGCGGGAAGTTTGCTATCCATGAGATGTGCCTTGCTCCTAGCCATATTGAGCCTGCGCTCAGAAAGCAAATTTACAAGGACTTGGCTGTAGCCATGCGAGTTAACGCGACACCGTTGACGGTGTCAGAGTGGGAACAGTTGCTGAAAGAGGAAGGCTTTAAGGTCGTTAAAATCTATACGGTTCCCATGCACTTATTGCATCTGCCACGTATCATTCAGGACGAGGGCTGGTTGAGACTTGGAAAAATCACCTTTAACCTTATGCGTAACCATGCTGCCCGGACAAGGGTTATGGGTATGCGCAAGCAGTTTGTAAAGTACGCCGACCATCTGCAAGCGGTCAGTATCATCGCTGAGCGATAGCCTGAATTCACGAATAAGAGAATAATAGAGCTTTTTACGCAATAGCAAAAAAAGGAGACGACCCCCCATTCAGGGATTCGTCTCCTTTTTGTATATTTGCTGCTTGGCTTGGCTGCTGGTGTGCGCATGCTTTGCACCCCTCTATTTGTCATATCATAGGTGTGGTGAAAATTTCCAATCCCTGATGTTTTTACATTATCATAGTGACTAAGATCGTTGGAATAGTTAACTAAAATAATAAAATAGGCGTACATCAAAAGGAGGAAGCGTGTTATGAAGCTGCATCGAGCCATTGTGGTAGATGATGAAACCTTTACTCGTAAAGGGCTGCTTCAACTCATGGATTGGCAAGCCTGTGGTTTTGAAATCGTAGGAGAAGCTGATAACGGTGAGGATGCGCTGGAGCTAATCAGCCGTATTCACCCGGACCTGGTCATTACCGATATTCGTATGCCTGTGCTCGACGGATTAGAGCTGATTCGATCTGTGCTCGAACAGAGTACAGAACATCCCGCGTTTATTATCTTAAGCGGCTATAGTGATTTCGCTTATGCGCAGCAGGCAATCCGCTATGGGGTTCATGATTTTATGCTTAAGCCGATTGATGAGGGTGACTTTTCGGCTACATTGCGCAAGCTGAGTGAGAGACTGCATCGTGAACAACAGAATGCGCAACGATATCAGAATCACCATGCAGGTGGGTTGTTAGAGACTGTGATGATGAACCCAGTGGATGATGTAGTGGTGACACAGTGGGAGCAGCAACTACGGCTTGAGGAGGCCACTTCTATGTACTATGTACTCGTCGAGCTGAATGACCAACATCCCTGGCGCTCTGGTGACAATAATATTATGCTATCGCTTTTCCAATTCAGGGAGCTTATAGAGCAAGCACTTCATCATTTAATGGATGGCAAGTACCCTCTCTATGTCCATGAGCATCGCAACCGGATCGGTCTTATCGTACCGGACTTCTTTTTGAACTATTTTGAAGGCAAGGTCGAAGTCTTTATGAAAGCGCTACAACAGGAGATAGAGGGGATGAAGTCACTAAAAGACCAGCTGGGAAGTCGGGTTTTCATTTATGCAGGAGAGCCTGTGAATCGGTTGCAGGATATCCAGCAGTCCTACGCCTGTGCGAAGGAAGCAGTGCTCCATAAATACATTTATGACCATAGCGGTATTGTTGTATATCTACAGGAGGGAATGCCACCACTCCACTATAAGACCATACATCAGGACGTACTGGATCGCATGACGGAACAAGTCGAGGAACTGCGGTTGGAGGAGCTGCGTGTGGCCGTGGATTATTTATTTAGCAGCTTTCGGGAGGAATGTTATGCACCTGAGGCTGTGAAAATGAGTTTGCATCAATGCGTACTTAGTATCGTTCGGGTCATTCAAAACATGCAGGGAGATGAGCGCTCACTTCGGTCACTAGAACCGATGATGAACTGGCAGGACATGAACCTGTCCCTGGGTGAACTACAGCGATTGTTTACAGCTTTTGCAGAGGAAAGTGGAAGGTATATTGGGGTTCTGCGCAAGGATTGTCAGCAGGGAGGCATCCAGCACATCCGTGCTTACATTGAGCAGCATGCAGCCGAGAATATAAGCCTGAAAAGTATTGCGGCTCGCTTTTACATGAACCCGGTGTACCTCGGTCAATTGTTCAGAAAAACGTATGGTGTGTACTTTAACGAATTCTTGCTGAAATTGCGCGTTCAGGAGGCAAAACGTTTGTTGCGGCAGACGGATCTGCGGATTTATGAAATTGCGGAGCGCGTGGGCTTTGGCAGTTCAGACTATTTTGTTACCCAGTTTGAAAAGACGGCGCACGCCACGCCTAGTGAATACCGCAACAGCTTGAGTATTGGCGACGAGCCAGAGAGGGCCGGCGAATGAAGATGCTGAGGACGACTCTTGATCATGTGCGATTGCGGGATAAAATGCTGCTGCTTTATTTTCTGTGTGTTTTCGCGCCTGTAGTGTTGACCAATCTGGTTTTTTACCATGTTACCTCACAAAATGTGAAAGAACAGCGTATTCAGGATATTTCGCGTGCACTGGAACAGATTAAAATTGAATTTTACCGTGAATTTGAAGATGCGATGGAAATCTCGTCTATCTTTTATACCGATCATCAGCTCAATGAGGTGTTGGAACAAACATATCCCCACCCTGCTGATTATATTGCTGCCTATGACTCTTATTTACGTCGTATCTTGAACAATAATTACAGTCCTGTATACCATTCCGTAGGTGGAATTACGATCTACACCGATAATTCAACGCTGCTGGATTCCGGGGGAGTCAGCTTTATAGATGAGAGGGTCAGAAGCTTGCCCTGGTATACCAAAATCCCGTCTGGGCGCCAGTCCAAGCCTATATTTGTACGTACCGATGACAGTACAGGCGAACAGCTGCACCCTTTCAGCCTGATTCGGCGGATGAACTACTTTTATTCCCAAAATGGTCGTGAAAAAATACTAAAAATAGAACTGCGAATGTCGTCCATTCGTGAGATTTTCAACAACCTGAATTTGCAGGGAAGTCTCTTTCTGCTGAACGAACGAGGGGAAATCGAATATACAACGGATCCCAAAGTTGCTATAAACCACAAAAGTGTGGCCTATAGCACCCTCAAGCTGCCCGAGGACACGATGGAGTTCAAGACGAATTATGTGCTTACGAGCAATCTGAACGGCTGGAGCATTGTGGCAGCGGTATCCAGAGATGAAATGCTGTATGAAATGCAGGAATCCCGCAACTTTGTGCTCTTGTTAACCTGTGTAAATATGCTGTTACCTACATTAATTATTATCTGGATTACACGTTCGCTGAACGTGAGGATTCATCGTATTTTAAAGCACATGAAAAAGGTGAAAAACCAGCATTTTGAGCTGATTCCCGATACAGAGTCGCGAGATGAAATCGGGCAATTAACAGGTGAGTTTAACCGGATGACGCTGAAAATAAAACGACTGATTAACGATGTGTATATGGCCGATATTCAACGAAAAAATCTGGAAATTCAGCGCAGACATGCCCAGTTGAATGCACTTCACAGCCAGATCAACCCCCATTTCCTGTTCAATGCGCTGGAGACGATTCGCATGAGGAGCTTGATGAAGCATGAGGATGAGACAGCGCACATTATTCATAACATGGCACGGATATTCCGCAATTCGCTGGTGTGGAACAAGGATCGGGTTACTTTGCGGGAGGAGCTGGAGCTGATCCGTTGTTTTCTGGAAATCCAGCAATATCGCTTTGGTGAGCGAATACAGTACGAAGTGCAGGCGCGCTCTGAAGACTTGGACAATCTGCTTCCCAAAATGGTCGCGCTGACACTGGTTGAAAATGCAAGTATCCACGGCATTGAGCCGCTAAAGCATGGGGGACGCATTGAGATTCATTTTGAGCAGGAGGAAGGGCAACTGATTCTAACGGTTCGAGATGATGGGGTGGGCATGTCTGAGGAACAGGTACAACGTTTATATGGTTACATGCAAAGGCAGGAAGAAATGGGTGAGCGTATAGGTCTGCAAAATGTCATCTATCGTCTTAAACTTTACTACGGGAGCCGCTTTGAGCTTGCCATACGCAGTGCCCCCGGCGTGGGTACGGAGATACGAATTAGGATTCCTGCGGATCGGGAGTGAGGTGGAGAGCGGTACCTATTTTGCTTTGAAGGACCTTTACCTATAGTTTCCTAAGTAACACCTTTAGATTGGCAGGTGAACGAAATGGACGGCATTTTATAAAATGAAAGTGCTTACAATTTAGGGTGTGCGGGATTCCCAGTGCTTGCGGTACGTCCGCACGATATTCACACACAATCGACAAAAGAGGGCGAAAGGGGAAGGTCTGGCATGACAAGCAAAAGGTTCGGAATCATCGGTCTGGTAATGGTTATGATGGCATCTATGATCACTGCTTGCTCAGGGAGCTCGGGCAAGGAGCCAGCGTCAGGAGATAGCAAGGAGAAGGTCACATTCACGTATTTTAATGCCACTGCGGGCAGGGACATTAATACCAATGAAACGCGGATCGGCAAGATCCTGGAGGATCAGACGGGGGTAAACTGGAAGCTGGAGCATTTGGTGGGTGATTCCAATACGAAGATCGGTACATTTATTGCCAGTAACGATTTCCCGGATGTGATAGTACCGGATGGCACGATCGATAAGCTGCTGGATGCCGGGGCTTTTATTCCCCTGAATGATTTGATCGACAAATACGGACCGAATATTAAGCGTGTATATGGACCGTACTACAACTTGATGAAGGCGGAGGATGGGAACATTTATTTTCTTCCGCTCAGTGCGGTGGTAGGCGATTATTTACCTGCGCCTAACTTGGAGCAAGGAGCCTTTTGGGTGCAACGCAGGGTATTAAAAGAAGCGGGATTTCCAAAAATCAAAACACTTGACGAGTATTTAGCCCTGATTCGTAACTATGCGAAAAAACATGCAGATGAGGGCTTGACTGGGTACCTGGCGTTAACCACGCAGGATAGGTTTTATGCTCTTACGAACGCGCCGATGCATCTGGCAGGCTATCCGAATGATGGCGGCACGATTATTGATATGAAGACACACCGGGCCACGGATTATGGAGATATGGAAATCACAAAGCGGTATCTGAAAGAGCTAAATCAGCTCAATGTAGAGGGCCTATTTGATAAATCGTCCTTTGTGGACAATTACGATCAATATTTGGCGAAGCTGACTTCGGGTAAGGTGCTGGGCTTTTTTGACTACCGCTGGCAGGCGGGGCAGGCCCTGAATAATCTGCAAGAGGCTGCCAAGCAATCGGGCAATGATGATATGGAGTATATAGGGCTGCCTATTGTATACGACCAGAATATAAAGGATCAGTACATTGATCCGTCGTCATTCGTTAATAACCGAGGCATAGGAATTACGGTCAGTGCCAAGGACCCGGTACGTATCATCAAATTTTTTGACAACCTGCTGACGGACGAAAACCAGATATTATCCAACTGGGGAATCAAGGGGGAAACCTATGATGTAGATAAAAAAGGACGCTTTTACCGGACTGAGGAGCAAATTAAGCAGACTGGTCAGGACGCGTTCCGCGAATCATTCGGGTTCAAATATTTTGAATATAGTTGGCCGCGATACGGTAGCGGTTCTACCCTGCCTGACGGTAACTCGGTTGGCCCCGGACGGCAGCCTGAGGTTGCGCGTATGTCCTACACCGAGGGAGATAAAAAGCTACTAAAAGTCTATGGTGTAGAGTCCTTCTCGCAAATGTTTTCCGCACCTGACGAGCGCCCATGGTATCCGGCCTGGAGTATTCCGATTGCTCAAGGCTCAACTGCGCAGCTCTTCCAGCAAAAGAAGGGGGACCTACAGCGCAAATATTTCCCGCGTTTGGTGCTGTCTGCACCGGAACAGTTTGATGCGATTTGGAATGAATACACTACTGAATTCAACAAGCTGGATGTAAAGGCGTATGAGGAGTTGATCACGAAGGAGGTTGCCAAAAAAATCGAAAATCCCGGTAAAAAATAAAGGAGGAAGCAGCTATGGGCCACTCGTCACCACCACCTGTCACGATCTCCCCGGATCATTTTCCGCCCTCGCGGCGAACCGGCTTTAGGGGATTTATGCACAAGCTGAATCAGCAACGGGCACTAGTATGGATGTCCGTCCCTTTTTTAATCTGGCTGTTCATCTTCAAGTATTTGCCCATCTGGGGCTGGACGATTGCCTTTCAGGATTTTAAGCCTGCCCGCAAGTTGCTCGATCAGCAATGGGTTGGATTAAAGCATTTCCATTTTCTGTTTCAGGATGAACACTTTCTGCGGGTCATGCGCAATACGCTGGCGATGAGCTTTATTAATTTGGTGTTGGGCTTTGTCACCGCTATAACACTAGCAATTTTGCTGAATGAGCTTCGTCAGCTCGTATTTAAGCGGGTGGTACAGACGATCAGCTATCTACCGCATTTTATTTCGTGGGTGGTCGCGGCCAGCATCATTAGTACGGCGCTATCTGCGGATGGCGGCATCATCAATGAGGTGCTGATGTGGCTGGGATTGATTAAGGAGCCTATTCTGTGGCTGGGCGAAGGAAGCTATTTCTGGGGCATTCTCGGTGCATCGGAGGTATGGAAAAATGTCGGCTGGAATACCATCATTTATTTGGCCGCGATGACGATGATTGATCCCTCGCAGTATGAAGCGGCTGAGATGGATGGAGCAGGGCGTTTTCAGCGGATTTGGCATGTGACATTACCCGGATTGAAGCCTGTATTTATCATCCTGCTCATTATGAACATCGGCAATCTGCTGGAATCCGGCTTTGAGCCGCAATACTTACTGGGCAACGGTATGAACGTGGATTACTCGGAGAATCTGGATATTTTTGTGCTGAAATATGGTATCCAGATGGGTAATTTCTCGCTTTCCATTGCTGCCGGGATGTTCAAAACGGTGGTCAGCTTCATCTTACTGTTTAGCGCCAATCATATTGCGAAGCGGTTAGGGGAGGAGAGATTGTTCTAAAAAAAGAGTGAGTTTCTGGGGAGGGCTCGTTGTCGCTTCGCGTGCGGATTGTTCTTCCGATCGCTGTTATCCCCGTATTTTCTTATTGGAATAAAGATCATAGGTTAAAATCCGGGGATAAAGGCGAACGCTCCGCTTCTTCAGAACAATTCCGCCCGCTCCGCTGCTACCCGCCGTAAAGTCACTTTTTTTGAGAACTGAGGGTAGTGGCAAGGGGAGAACTTAGGGAAGGCGCGTGACTCGCGCTTCCTTGGGTAAATGCGCCATGATGGTTGGCTCAGCTTCGCTTTCGCTTGTTTTTAGGACTGCTAGTGGTGGTGATAACAGAAGGTGCGAGCTCATTCATACTACGGGTGCAGGTCAGTGGATTTTTAACAGGCCGCTTCGCTGACCTCATTAACTGCTTGAAAAATAACTTTTCTAATAACAACTGACATTAACAAAATAATTGACACAAACTACAACTCATATCACAGCACCAACAACGGCTCCAATATCAATGATCCTACCCATCGTATGGATTACATGCCTGGGTGCTTAAGCTGTTTTTTAGAAAGGAGCGGAAGTCATGGGTAAAGGGAAGGCTGTACACGGGCGATTTCGGGCGCCCTCGGATCGGATTTTTGATGCGTGCAATATTCTGTTTATGCTCTGCCTGATGGTGTTCACGCTCTATCCGTTCTTGAATACGCTGGCGGTTTCGTTGAATGAAGCGAATGATTCGATACGGGGCGGGATTTATTTGTGGCCACGTGAATTCACGTGGAGTAATTATGAATTTGTGTTCAAGGAAGCAACGATTTTCCATGCTACGCTGATTTCTGTATTACGTACGGTTGCGGGCACGGTGACTTCGGTGTTTTGCTGCGCGATGGTGGCGTACACGATCAGTCGGCCGGAATATGTGCTGCGTAAATTTGTTTCGATTGCTTTTATTTTAACGATGTATTTTAGCGGTGGACTGATTCCGAACTTTCTCCTGATTCGTGAGCTTGGGATGCTGGGGACTTTCTGGGTGTATGTCGTGCCGGGATTGATTGGGGTGTTTAATGTGATTGTTATTCGCTCCTTTATTGAGGGATTGCCGGAAGGGATTTTAGAGTCGGCGCGTATTGACGGGGCTGGGGAGTTTTCCACTTTTATGCGCATCGTTTTACCGCTGTGTGTTCCCGTGCTAGCGACGGTGTCGCTGTTTACAGCAGTCGCGCAATGGAATTCCTGGTTCGATGTGTTTTTGTACAATTCGTCATATGAACAATGGAGCACTCTTCAATATGAGTTGATGAAAATACTGCAAAATTCCAACACGTCTGTTAACACTCAGGACTATGCGAGCCAATTCGCTGGTTCGGAAAATCTAGCGAAGTCGGTCACGCCTACCTCAATTCGGGCCACGATGACGATTGTCGCTTCAGTGCCTATTATTTTAGTTTATCCCTTTTTGCAAAAGTACTTTGTGAAGGGTATGACCTTGGGCGGTGTCAAAGGTTAGTAAATGAAAACCATGGTGCCAAATACCAATTCCAAAAAAATTGAAGTACGGGAGGGATTGTTTTGCGGTCATGTTGGGTTAAGCCTTTTTGTCTGGTACTGGCTGGAGCGCTGTTGTTATCGCCTGTTGGTTGGTGGGGGGCGTCTGTACTAAAGGCAGCTCCGTCTATAGAACATTCCCCGCTCGTTTCGGATACGGTGCTGCCAGCGGGTGGTGTCCATAAAACCATTGGAACGTATGGATTTGAGCAAGGAAACAGCGACGGCTGGAAACCCCGGGGAACTTATACCCAAATTGCATCCGTCACGGAAGCAGCATATGGCGGCACGCACAGTCTGAAGGCAACCGCCCGCACAGCGGCTTGGAACGGGGCGGAGCTGGATGTGAAGTCGCTATTGCAGCCGGATGTAGAGTATGAAATTAGTGGCTATGTGAAGCTAGATGGTCATTCTGCGGTTCCGAGCATGGTTAAACTTACAGTGGAGCAGCAGCCGACAGACGGGACTACGACATGGAAGACGGTAGCGCAGACGGAGACGGCGGATACATCGTGGATTAAACTTCAGGGGAAATATACTTTTACCGGGGGGATGGATGCATTGAAGCTGTATGTGGAAAGCTCGAATCCCGCACAGGCCTACTATGTGGATGAGGTAGAAATAACACAGGTATCGAAGACGCCAACGGAGCCGGCCCATGGTATCGTATCCGGGTTTGAAGAGGGTACGGCTCAAGGATGGGTGTCCCGTATGGGAGCCGAGACCGTGCAGGTTTCGGATGCCGATGCACGAAGCGGCTCATACAGTCTGCTGACAACAGGCAGACAAAAGACATATGCCGGACCGAAGCTGGATGTGACTGCTACGATGCAAAAGGGCAGCCGATATACGGTCAGTGCCTGGGTGAAGCTGGCGCCGGGTGAGCAGCCTGCCAAGGTGAGGCTCAGCGTGCAGCGTGATCACCAAGGGAATAGTTCGTATGAAACTGTTGTAGGCGACACGGCTACTACGACAGGGGGATGGATGCATTTATCTGGTACGTATACGCTCGCGCATGATGCAGACACTGTTTCTATGTATTTGGAAACGGCAGAAGGAACGTCTTCCTTTTATATGGATGATTTCGAACTGTCACTTGTACCACCACTGGCTATTGAAAAGGACATTCCTTCTTTGCATGGATTATATGGGGGACAGTTCAGCATCGGCACGGCGATTGAAGCTTTTCAGACCGAAGGGGCTTACGGAGAGTTGGTACAGAAGCATTTTAACAGCGTCGTTGCAGGGAATGCGATGAAGCCAATCTCCTTACAACCGTCCGAGGGACAGTTCCATTGGGAGGAAGCAGACCAAATTGTGCAGTTTGCTAGACAGCACGGACTAGAGATTCGCTTCCATACCTTGGTGTGGCATAACCAAACTGGGGATTGGATGTTCAAGGATAAGAATGGACAGCCGATGACACCGACTGCTGAAAATAAAAAGCTTTTGCTGGATCGGCTGGAGACGCATATTCGCGCTGTTGCAGCGCGGTATAAAAATGTCATCACCGATTGGGATGTGGTGAATGAGGTCATTGATCCTGATCAGCCGGATGGCATGCGCCGCAGCAAGTGGTATCAGATTACCGGTACGGATTATATTGAAAAAGCATTCCGTGTCACGAGGGAAGCGGCGGGCCCGAACGCACGACTATTCATTAACGATTACAACACGCATGAGCCGAAGAAACGGGATTTTCTGTACAATTTGGTACGTGATCTGCTCGCTAAAGGTGTACCGATTGACGGGGTAGGCCACCAATCGCATATCCGCCTAGAGTTTCCCGCTATTAGCGAGATTGAGCAGTCCATCGAAAAGTTTGCTTCGCTTGGTCTGGATAATCAGATTACCGAGCTGGATATGGGTCTTTATTCCAATGACACAGATCGCTATGAAACGATTCCAGAATCTATGCTGATCCGGCAGGCTCACCGCTATCGGGCGCTGTTCGATATGTTTTCAAGGCAGCAGGATCATATCAGCAATGTGACGATTTGGGGTACGGATGATGGAAATACGTGGCTCAGCACGTTTCCAATAGCCCGGCTGGATAAGCCGCTATTATTCGACGAACAGTTAAAGGCCAAATATGCCTATTGGGCACTTGCTGATTCGTCCAAAGTCCCGCCGTTGCCAGCAGGGAATAACGAATAAATGGTTTGAATACATGCCGGCCTTTGTTATCTCACCTGAACGCAATGGCGGTTTTACGGAAGTATGGATTGGCATGTATGCTGTATCGAACGTCCGCTTATACAAGCATAAAAGCAGGCTGTCCTTTACATTTCACATGTGAAGGACAGCCTGCTTTGTTATCGTAAAGGAATCGCGGTTTATTCCAAGTTAGCGTGTTGGCCAAACATAGATTCGGAGGTCAGCTTGCGCAGCTCCATCGTTCTGAGTACCAGTGCATCACCGTACAACAGCAGGGTTTGCTCAAACAATGAGCCCATAGGCTGAATCGTCTGGTAATCCTTGTTGGAAGGATCCTTGGGTGCACCGGGCAGCTTGACGATGATATTGGCCAGTTTGCCGATGGTAGACTCGGGGGACGTGGTTAGAAGCGCCAGAGAGGCCCCGAGTTTCTTTGCTTTTTCTGCCATGGAGGTCAGGCTTTTGGTTTCGCCAGAGCCTGAACCAATAATGAGCAGGTCGCCCTCGCCCAAGCCGGGAGTTACGGTTTCACCCACCACGTAAGCTTGAATTTCCATGTGCATCAGTCGCATCGCCAGCGAGCGAATCATGAACCCTGAGCGGCCCGCACCTGCCACGAATACCTTATTCGCAGCGTTGATGGAGTGGATCAGCTGTTCCGATTCCGCATTGCTGATCAACTGTGGAACCCATTGTAGCTCGTTGAGTACCTCAGATAAATATTGAGAGGTTTCCATTGGGGTTAACCTTGTTTGATGAGCTGTTGCATTTGGGAAGCTACAGCCTTTTTGTCGTCCTCGCCAGTGATACCACCGCCGACGATAACCAGATCCGGTTGAGCCTTCACGACTTCAGCCAATGTGCTCAGCTTAATACCGCCAGCCACGGCAGTTTTGGAGTTTTTCACGACTTGTTTGACGGTTTGCAGTGCTTCGAACGGGCTTTGTCCTTCAGCTTGTAGATCGTAGCCTGTATGCACACAGATGTAGTCAACGCCCAGAGCGTCAATTTCTTTCGCGCGTTGCTCCAGGTTTTTAACACCGATCATATCCACCAGGATTTTTTTGCCGCCTTGTTTTTTCGCTTCTTCTACTGCACCTTTGATTGTTGCATCTTCAGCTACAGCCAAAATCGTAACGATATCTGCACCAGCCTCGGAAGCTTTTAGCACTTCATAGCCCCCTGCATCCATAACCTTCAGGTCAGCCAGCACTTTCAGATTCGGGAATGCTTCTTTCATTGCTTTTACTGCATGAAGTCCTTCATTGATGACAATCGGCGTACCGATTTCTACGATGTCAATATACGACTCTACTTCTTTTACCAATGCAATCCCTTGCGGGATATCTACTAAGTCTAAAGCCAATTGAAGTTCCATGGTATTAACTTCACTCCTTAAGTGAATTTGTATTTTGATGAACAGGTACATGCTCTGTTGAGTATTACTCTATACTTTAATATCATGCACAGGTTTGATTGTAAGGCCCAGCTATCCGGTTGAAAAGTACGCACTAATTCGTAACGTAGTTACCCCCACGATACTATAGCATCATAAAAACCATCCATGAGAGAGCCTATACTTTGTCTTTTTTAGTATTATTTCTATAAGGAGAGTCAACTATTCGTAACCGAGGATTTTGCAAAAATCCCATAAGCGACTTCCAATGAACAAGATATAGATCGAAATGGTTTGGTTCGTCTATATCTTGCACTTCGAAGCGACTGGAATCGAATTTTGCAAAATCCATAACCGTACACAGCAATGTAAGGTTGCAAAAAAAAGAAGATAGCGATGATTGAATTGACTTCAAGTTAGGTTTTGACTATATTTGCAATATACGGTATGCAAAAATGGAGGCTAGCAGCATAACTGCCCTGAAAAATAGCCATTGGGCTAGGGGTAACCGCAATTTTCAGGCTAGGGAGGCGGGGTCTAATGGAAGAGGTCTTGAACCAAAGGGAAGCCATTTATTTGTTGTCGGACAGTCACGAACTCGATAAAGCTTGTGAGTTGTTTAGACTCAGCTACACACATAATGATTGGGATGAAGCGAACAAAGTAGCAGACTTTCTGCATACGTTGGCTGAAAACCTGTATCACACCCAACTGAGAAATGCTGCAGACGGCAAGTATGAGACATTGGACACCAAACACCCGCTAGTGTTTTATTATGCTTACAGTTATCTGGCGAAGTCTATTTACTATCAGAATATGGGCAAGTATGAGGAAGCTAGAAACTATATTATGAAGTATAGCGAAATGGGCTGGTTTATGGGGCTGGATCAGAGCGGTCACGAAGAAGTAGAGAGATTCCGTTTCCTCGCCAAGGCCAATTTATTTACGATTGAGTTACTTTCGGGGAGAAGGGAACTTTTGCCTGAGTACGTTCAATTTCTTCATGACAATGAAGAGGAGTTACTTCCAGGATTGGTTGGTATTGCGGAAGCGGCTAACTTGAATAATTGGAATATAGACGACCTGCTGAACGATTTTGCTGATGATATTAAAATATTTGAAGGTTATGAAGATAGAGCAAACCGCGTATATTATCTAAAACTGGTCAACCAATTGGCCATTTACCATTTCAAGAAGAAGCAGTACTCCGTTGCCTTAAATTATGTTCTTGATTCTCTGCAATTCTCTGCCAATGTAGAAGTGGATGCCAATTTCAGGACATTGGTTGCTCTGTTTGAGACTTATCGAGATTGGGCAACACCATCACAGCAAGAGCAATACCAAACCATTTTATTAAGGGGGCTTCATAATGAAAAAGGCATTAATCTCGGTAACTATGGCCTTGGCGTCTCTTAGTATTGCTCTTCCGGTGGGAAATATTTGGGGAGGGTTAGACCCCGTGATTCCTTCAAATCATGGCGTTTTTTCTTATCCTGCTTGAGTTTCAGATTTAGATCCTTAAGCCCGATAGGCCTTTTGTACATAAAGGGAGCACACTTTTACGCATTTTGCGATCCGTGTGCTCCCTTTTTTATGCCAAAATTTATTTTACGACATACGAAGTCAGGCTATTGGCCAGATGTTGCATCGTTTCACTCGCCTTTTGCATACGGTCCATCACTTCAGTGAAAGAGCCTACCAGAGTCGCCTGCTCTTGAGAAGAAGAAACAATTTGCTCAATTTCCTGCTCCATTTGATGAATGGAGTTCTGTACATCCTTAAGGGCCCCTTCAATATCGACCGTCGCCTTTTTGGATTCTACGGATAGCTTGCGCACCTCTTGAGCGACGACACCAAAGCCTGCTCCTGCTTCTCCGACACGCGCGGCCTCAATCGCTGCATTCAATCCAAGCAGGTTGGTTTGATCGGAAATTTCCTTGATGAACACAGCTACCTGATTGATTTTACCCGAGTTTTGCACAGCGATTTGGGTGTTTTTCAAAATTTGTTCACTGGTTGCCTGAAGTTCCTCGGAATGAGCTGCTACATGCTGTACCATATCAATGAGCTGCTCGGTGATGGAGCGGTTCTCGGATACGAATTGATCCAGTTGATTTTTGTTAGTCAAATTATAAGAGGCCGCAAATGCTGCAATGACTTCACCTTTCTCGTCCAATACAGGAATACTGATCATATCCAGAGGAAAACCTAGAATTTCAGCTGGAATGTGGGTCAGGCTGGTCTCACGTCCATTTTTAAGCATGGCAAAATTCTTATAGTCCTCGAGTAGCTCCGAGCCTGTTTCAAAGCCGAGGTCCATACCCTCCGATTGGGTATACATAAGGACATGAGTTCGGTCGAAGAGAGCAAGGGTCACTTTCTCACGCATGATCTGTTGTATGTAGGGAATGGCTGCAATTAATGCATCTATTGTATTCAAATAGATAACCTACCTTTCTTTACTAGGTATATTTTTTATAGTCTCGTATATAGTTGTCGGTCTAAAGATGGATAAAAGTTATAAAGATATTGAATCTTTAAGGAAGTGAAAGCATCAGAAAAAAAGGCATACCATTTCCATTACGAAACGATATGCCTTCTATTTAATCTGAACGTGTCAGTGCTGCGTATAGGTAGTTCACTTGCCGCGTTGCTCGAACAGTTGTGCGATTTCCACAATAACCTTGGTAGCGAGCACCATGTTGTCCACCGACACATATTCAAACTTACCGTGGTAGTTCTCCCCACCTGTAAAAATATTCGGTGTAGGCAGTCCCATGTAGGATAGCTGTGAACCGTCTGTACCGCCACGGATCGGCTTGATAATGGGTTCGATATTCAGCTTTGTCATTGCTTCATAAGCGACATCGACGATATGCTTGACTGGCTCTATTTTCTCTTTCATGTTGTAATATTGATCTCTCAGCTCCAGCGCAATACGGTTTTCTCCATATGCGGCCTGCAGCTCTTTGACTACATTTGTTAAATAAGCTTTCCGGTTTTCAAAGCTCTCGCGGTCAAAATCACGGATAATATAGTACAGTTTAGCTTGTTCTGCGGTGCCTGTAGAATCCAAGAGATGATAGAAGCCATCATATCCGTCTGTATATTCCGGGGCTTCGTTTGCAGGTAACCGACTGTGCAGCTCCATAGCGATTTTGGCAGCGTGAATCATTTTGTTTTTAGCCGTACCAGGATGCACATTCACACCGTGAATGGTAATATGGGCGGCTGCGGCGTTAAAGCTCTCATACTCCAGTTCTCCGAGCGGTCCGCCGTCTACCGTATAGGCATATTCAGCGCCAAAAGCGGCTACATCAAAGCGTTCCGGTCCTCTCCCAATCTCTTCGTCCGGTGTAAAAGCAACGCGAATTTTGCCATGTTGAATTTCTGGATGGTCAATCAGGTAGTGGATAGCTGTCATGATTTCTGCGATCCCGGCTTTGTTGTCTGCACCGAGCAGGGTGGTACCATCTGTTGTGATCAGGGTGTGGCCTTTATATTGAGTCAGTTCGGGAAACTCACGTGGAGAAAGAACCACACCAAGCGAAGCATTCAGCGTGATATCGCCCCCATCATAGTTTTCCGTCAATTGCGGCTTTACCCCTGCACCAGTCAGCTCGGTAGCCGTATCGAGGTGAGCGAGAAAACCGATGACGGGAACCTCTTTATCCGTATTGGAAGGAAGGGTCGCCATCACATAACCATGATCATCAATAGTTACGTCTGTCATACCAATGGCTTTCAATTCGCCCACCAAGAGGTTGCCCAATGTGAGCTGTCCGGGTGTAGTGGGGCAAGTGTGACTGCTTTCATCAGATTGGGTATCTACCTGAACATAGGTAGTCAGGCGGTCAATCAGTTCCTGTTTCATGTGTGTATCCTCCTTGGTGTCATTTCTATTATGGTACGTATTTTATCATGATTAGGCTTATAATATGAAAAAAATGGTTGAACCTTTTAGGGATAATAGTAAAATAAAAGTAAAAATAGAGTAAAACGATTAAAGGAGTCTGCAATGCCTACGTTAAAAGATATCGCCCAGGAGGCAGAGGTTTCGATATCCACGGTCTCCCGAGTGCTGAATTATGATGAAACACTGTCTGTATCAGAGGAAACGCGGCGTAAAATTTTTGAGGTTGCCGAGCGTATGAAGTATACGACTGTTAAACGTAAAAATGGCGGTATTGGTCGTCAGCCCCGCAAGAAGGCAGATGGACCCATTCGGTTGGGCATGGTGCACTGGTTTAGTACGTACGAGGAACTGGAAGACCCTTATTATCTGTCTATCCGGTTTGGCGTGGAAAAAGAGTGCCGCCAAAGCGGGGCACAGCTGGAGCGTATTTTCAGAAGAGAGGACCTGACTGCGCTGAAGGCGTCATCCGAAGGGCTGCATGGGCTGATCGTGCTGGGGCATTTTAGCAGCGAAGAGGTAGAACGTATGCTGGAACTGCCCATTCCTTGCGTTTTTCTGGATCATTCGGTAGAGCGCACAGGGGCAGACTATGTGGTCATTGACCTTGCTCGCGCTACAGCTGATGCACTGGATTATTTGATGGGCGCAGGCCATCGTCACATCGGATATGTAGGTATGGGCAAGGATGAGCAGTCCCATGATTTCGAACGAGCGGATCTAGATGCTCGCTATGAGACATTTTTGCGGTATCAGGAACAGCACAGGCTGTGCACGTCGGATGATATTCATGTGTGCGGCGGAACGGCGGCAGACGGCTTCCGTGCGATGGAAGCGGCTATTCTGGCAGGACCCGAAAATCTGCCTACAGCTTTCTTTGTTGCGAGCGATTCGGTGGCTATTGGGGTGTTAAAGGCACTGGAGCGGCATCACCTTGCGGTGCCGGAACGGATCTCCATTGTTGGCTTCAATGATATTCCGACAGCGGAATATTTGACCCCATCTCTGTCAACGGTCAAAACACATACCGAACTGATGGGAGAAACGGGTGTTCAGTTCTTGCTGCATACGGTACGCAACGGTCCCAACGAGGTAGGGCGCAAGGTCATCATTCCGACCGAGCTAATGATTCGCAACAGCAGTGCGCCGCTACATACCGATGCCCAATAAAATCAACGTTATGGATTTGGACAGCCCTGCCTTCCGGGGCTGTTTTTTTGATTGTAAAAAGATACAAAAATGGATTGACAATTGTCTTGTAAATGCTTACATTTAACATATATTTATTTTACTAAGTTTTACTCATTATTTTTACTCAAATATTTTACTATGGTATAAGAGTGAAAAATAAAAGGTTGAGGTGACTGCCCATGCGTACCATTTTGCCGTTGAATGACCAATGGTTTTACCTTCCTGAATATGTCGAGAGCGAAGTAAGCGCAGGCATTGATGCGAGTCGGTATGAGCCAGTTCAGCTGCCGCACACGAATGTAGAGCTGCCGTACAATTATTTTGACGACAAGGCATTTCAGTTTATTTCTACGTATAAAAGAGAGCTGGACATTCCGGCAGATGCCAAAGGTAAGCGAGTGTACGTTGATTTTGAAGGAGTCATGACCTATGCCCAGGTATATCTAAACGGGGTAAAAGCGGGTGAGCATAAAGGTGGATATACACCGTTCAGCGTTGAATTGACCGAAGTTGCCGAGTATGGCGGCTCCAATGTGCTCACGGTCATCGTCGATTCCACGGAACGGGACGACATCCCTCCCTTTGGGGCAGTCATCGACTATCTGACCTACGGCGGTATTTACCGCGAAGTGCAGCTGCGAATAGTGGAGCCTGTACACCTCGGAACGGTATTCGTCCAAACGCCGGAGCCGCTTGCAGCAAGTAAGACGGTACGCGTCGTCGTGGAGCTGGAGGGCGCCAGCGATCAGCAGGACGACTTGACGGTCGCGCTGCAACTGCTGGACAGAGCGAGCGTGAAGGCGGAGACCGAGCTGGCAGTGGTGACGGCGGCGGAAGTGACGCTGGAACTAGGCGAATTGAACGGCCTGCAGCTTTGGGATATAGATGATCCCAAGCTGTATGAAGTGAAGCTGACGCTGCTACGAGGCGGAGAAGCGTTGGATCAGGTGACCGTGCGCTTTGGCTTCCGCGAGGCCAAATTTCAGCCGGACGGTTTTTACTTGAACGGGCGGAAGATCAAGCTGCTTGGCTTGAACCGTCACCAATCCTATCCGTACGTTGGCTATGCTATGCCCAAAAGAGCGCAGCGTCGTGATGCAGATGTGCTCAAGGAGGAGCTGGGGCTGAATATGGTACGGACATCCCACTACCCTCAGTCCCGTCATTTTCTAGACCGCTGTGATGAGATCGGATTGCTCGTTTTCGAAGAGATTCCGGGTTGGCAGCATATTGGCGGTAAAGCGTGGAAGGACCAGGCGGTGAGGGACGTCGAGGACATGATTATCCGTGATCGTAATCATCCCTCCATCGTCATCTGGGGCGTACGAATTAATGAGTCGCAGGATGATCATGATCTGTACACGCGTACCAATGAGCTGGCACGAAAGCTAGATCCGACCCGTGCTACGGGTGGTGTGCGTTATATTGTAGGCAGTGAGCTGCTGGAAGACGTATATACGATAAATGATTTTGTTCATGATGGTGGGCACAAAAAATATTTGGCGAAGGAAATCCGCAATTTTGATACGTATGACGATACAGAAGGCGTAGATGGCGAAACGACAGGCTTGCGCCAGCCGTCTTTCGTTACAAAGCTGGATCATCCGGTCCCTTATCTGGTAACGGAATATAACGGGCATATGTACCCGACCAAGCGTTTTGACCAGGAGGAACGGGTAATGGAGCATGCACTGCGCCATACGCGGGTCCAAAATGCTTCCTATGCCGATGAGGGCATTGCCGGAGCGATTGGCTGGTGTGCTTTTGACTATAACACGCATGCTGATTTTGGTTCCGGTGATAAAATCTGCTACCACGGTGTCATGGATATGTTCCGCCTGCCTAAATTTGCAGCGAGCGTGTACCGGAGCCAGAAGAACGTCGAACAGGAAGTCGTTATGGAGCCGGTCACTTACTGGTCGCGTGGCGAGCGGAATATCGGAGGCATCGTGCCGCTGGTCGTGTTCACCAATTGCGATGAGGTGGAGTTCATCTACGGTCATGAGCGCAAAGGTGTTTATCGTCCGAACCGAGAGAAGTACCCAGCGCTTCCTCACCCCCCTGTCGTGATCGACGAGTTGACAGGCCACTGGGGCATGAAGTGGGAAGACGCTGTATTCATTGGGTACATAAATGGGCAAGAAGTAATACGTAGATACTATTCACGTAATCCGGTGCCGACAGAGCTGCGCGTAGCTGCAGATGATACAGTGCTGGAAGCCGGCGATTGGGATGTCACTCGAGTGGTAGTCGATGCTCTGGACGAATACGGCAATGTATTGCCGTTCTATGCAGATCCCGTTTCGGTGGAGGTCGAGGGAGTGGGTGAATTGATCGGTCCTTCGAGCTTATCTCTGATTGGAGGACGTATTGCATTCTGGATTCGGTCGAAGGGGGAGGCTGGACAAATTCGTGTGAAGGTTTCTGCGCCTTCCCGTTTCGGTCCGCAGGAATTGAGCATTCACGTGCAATAATGAAGCAAAGGCAACATACAATCCTACTAGCCACTTTTTATAACGTTTGAGCCTTCCATTATTTAAAAAAGGAGTTGTCCGCAGATTCTGTAAAGGATCTGAGAGGGCAACTCTTTTTTACATATATAGGGTACGTTAATCTATGAGTCTTTTAAATTGTGTCTTATTACTGAGTCACTTAACGTTACGTTCATAGATTGGAAGCATAGAATACACTATCAAAAGCAAGGGAGGTGAAAACTATGGCGATTCTTTTACCTTCGCAATTCTACAATCTTGCTGCTGGTGTGGGTAAGTCCTTTTTTGAAAACCTGAGAGGCGGTAATAATGCTACAATTACCGTGAATAATACGGGTGCCAATCCGGTTGATCTTGTGGTTACCCGTGTCAATGCTCCTGTGATCACTTATGTTATCCCGGCGGGCAACAGTCTAACGTTAGAAGTTGCTTTGCTGCTGGTAGCTGCTCTTCAGGCGACTCCAGTTGGAGCAGTAACAGGTACAATCCAAATTGCTACATCTGATTTCTAACTTGTAACGACCTGACTCTCTAACTCTAGCTTTGCCGAAAGGCAAGGTTAGAGCTTTTTTTGTTTGAAATTTTCTGAAACTTTTTTCATATTGTGCCGATATATACATATAGCATAGCAAACAACAACATCGAAAAGGAGTACCCTGTATGAGCTTTAGCAATCCGGTTTTACGTGATGACATCTTTTTGCGCGAAGATGAAAGAGAAGCTAGTGAACAACGCATGACCATTGGAGGAACGGTGAACAAAACGTTGCTTCTGCTGGTTCTGCTCATCGTCTCTGGCAGTATTACCTGGTACATGACCTATGAAGGAACTGTAGAGGTGCTATCTTTGCTGACGGCAGGATTTATTGGTATGGCAGGCGTAGCACTTGCGATATCCTTTTTTCCCAAGACGGCTCCGTTACTCTCTCCTGTATATGCGATTCTGAGTGGTTTTGCTTTGGGTGGCGTTTCAGCCTTTATGGAGTATGAGTACCCGGGAATTGTGGCTAATGCCATTTTGCTGACCGTGGGTATTTTGTTCTTGATGCTCTTTATGTATACACAGCGAATCATCAAGGTGACACGCGGCTTTATCTCATTCGTGGTCCTGTGTACGATGGCGATTTTTCTGGTGACACTGGTTGATTTTATTTTGAATTTTTTCGGTATGAATGTTCCGTATATCCATGAAACAGGTTGGCTGGGCATCGGCATCAGTTTATTTATCGTGATCATTGCGGCTTTAAATCTGCTGGTTGATTTTAATTTTATTGAAGAGCAAGCAGATCAAGGCGCACCCAAATATATGGAATGGTATGGTGCTTTTGCATTGCTGGTGACTCTGGTATGGCTGTATGTACGGATTTTGGACCTGTTGGCCAAGTTCAGTAAGAGGGACTAAGTGCAGGGTGAGAAGAAAGGGATGGCTGAATGCCGTCCTTTTTTGTATTTTAAATAGACGGTTTAAAAATTGCATTTTACGTTAAATACATAGAAGTTGGGTAAAACATTAAGACAGACAGGAGAGGAGTGAGTACATGTATCAAGTAGTGCTGGTTAGGCATGGAGAAAGCGTGTATAACCGACAAAACCTGTTTACGGGCTGGACGGACGTGGACCTGACTGAACAAGGGACTCATGAGGCCATTGAGGCGGGACGTATTCTCAAGGAGGCTGGTTATACGTTTGATTTGGCATTTGCCTCTGTGCTAAAACGATCTATCCGCACGTTGTATCACATCTTGGATGAACTGGATCATCTGTGGATACCTGTGCAGAAGTCATGGAAGCTGAATGAACGCCATTACGGTGCTCTTCAGGGGCTTAGCAAGCTGGATTCTGCCGTTGAATACGGCGAGGAGCAGGTTCATATCTGGCGGCGTAGCCTGACAGTGCGGCCCCCCATGCTGGATGAGAAAGACGAGCGGAGTCCGCATCGGGAAGAGCGTTATCGCAATATTAAGCCAGAAGAGCTGCCGCTTGGGGAAAGTCTGGAGGACACAGTGCATCGGGTCGGCGAGTTTTGGAAGCAGCGGATTGTACCTTTGATTCTCAAAAAGGATCGAGTTATCATTTCTGCACATGGTAACACTTTGCGGGCTTTAATCAAGTATATGGAGAATCTGGACGAAACCGCATTGCTGGATTTGAATATTCCGACAGGTATTCCGCTGGTGTATGAGCTGGATGAGCATATAGATCCCATCCGGCGCTTTTATCTCGGTGATCCGAGTCATGTAGAGGCTAAGAAGCAGGCTGTGGCCAACCAAAGCAAGGTAACGGAGTGAGTTTTCATACACAAAGAGGACAGGGCGCTTCCTCGCATCCTGTCCTCTTTGTGTTGGGTATAGATTAAGCGTTCGCTTCTTCTTCTTCTGATTCCTGGCTGTCTTCCTCTGCGGGAAGTGCCCACACCGACACACTGCCGGCACGAACGGGAAATATGCCGTAGCCATCCTGCCCGATCTTTACGATATGATCGTGATGCCCGGTCAAATCTATCCATTCTTCCCCTGCACGTTGTTTACCTACGAACATGCGCTTTTCCCCGTCATTTGCGTTGGTGATCACCACAGCACATCCGGAGCCTTCCAACTCAGGCACGCCTTGACGAACCCATCCAATCGTATGGGGATCATCGAAATAATCTTTTTGCTCACCATAAGCTTTATGGTACCGGGCATATAGTAGCGGGTCTAGCTCAGCTTGCTTGCCTTTCACGGGCGTTTGCCCCTGAATACCGTAGTAATCGCCGTAGAACACGCAGGGATAACCGTCCTTGCGCAGCAAGATAAGTGCATAGGCGCTGGGCTTAAACCAGTCCTCCACCCAGGATTCGAGCGCTTCGTGCGGCTGGGAATCATGATTATCGACAAAAGTAACCGAGTTCAGGGGATGGGTATGAACCAGCGTATCCTCGAAAATGGTGCTTAGATCGAAATCCTTGCCACCCAAGGAAGCGCTATGTAGTTTGTAGTGGAGGGATACGTCAAACAGGTCGATTTTATAATCAATGGTATCCAGGAACTTTTGACATGATTCCAGATCCGGTTTCCAAAACTCGCCTACCATATAAAAATCCTGCCCGCGTTTTTTAATCATTTCTGTAGCAAACTCTCGTACAAATTCATGATTAATATGCTTGATTGCATCCAGACGGAATCCGTTGCATTGCAGAGTATCCACCAGCCATTTGCCCCAGCGGATCATCTCTTTGCGCACATCCTGATGATTATAGTCAATATTGGCGAACATTAAATAATCATAATTGCCGAATTCATCATCTACATTTTCGCTCCAGCTTTTATTTTTACCTAAAATACGATAGATTCCTGTCCGGTCCTGGCTCGCATCGTAATCGGTTCCGTTAAAATGTTCAAAGTTCCATTGAAATGTGGAATACTTCCCTTGTCGGCCGGGGAATGTAAATTTAGTCCAGCCTTCGATATCAAAGGGCTCGGAAATGACCTCATTGCGGTTATCCGGGTTGACCTCGACGACCTTGAATACTTCGGTTTCATCCGCACCAGCTTTATGGTTCATGACCAGATCGACATAGACGGCCACACCGTGACGAACGCAGGCAGCAACAGCTTCCAGCAGGTCTTCCCTGGTTCCGTATTTGGTGCGCACCGCGCCTTTTTGGTCAAATTCGCCCAGATCGTAAAGGTCATAGACGCCGTATCCCGTATCCTCGGGCGACTGGCCTTTGGTGACAGGTGGAATCCATATCGCGTCAATTCCTTTGGCCTTCAGTTCCGGTGCCAGGCGGGCAAGCTTCTTCCAGTGAGAACCGTCAGCTTCGACATTCCACTCGAAAAATTGCATCATCGTATGGTTCCTTTTCATGTGCGTCCCTCCTTTATATATAACAAGTTACCCACCAAGTGAGGGGGGCTAAACGTCAGACGGTCAATATGATGCTGAATGAAGAACAAGGATCGCTGTATAACGTATGCTAAATCATTAAAATTTGTTATACCTGAGTGTTCATAATGGCTCAATAGCTAGAAAAGGGAACGTGAAAACGGTAAAATGAATCTAACTTAACAATAGTTCGGGTTTTGGGCAAACCGTGGAGCGCAGGCAATAGAAGAAAGGAGGGGTGGACGTGACAGAACCGCAGCAGAATAAGGATGAAACGAGCAAACCGCTGATAAAAAAATGTACGTATTGTCAGAAGATGAAGCCTCTAACGGACTTTCAGCGCAGAACGGGTCGCCGGGCGGGTCCTTATTCCCGGCGTGGTCCTTGCCGTTCCTGCCGGGGGTTGGCCCCGCAAGAACGTGCGGCTACGTCCGCTCCTTCCGGCGAGGAAGCGAACCTCTCGGCTGCTCCCGTGACGCAACATAGCCTTGAAGCAAATACGGCTGTGCACAGCCTGGAGGCGTCACTACCTATGGAGGCACAGCGCCCCCGCAGGAAGCCGGTCACGGATAAAGCACGTGAGCGCCATCGGCAACGGGTTCGGCATCTGCTTAGCAGGCTGAAGCCTGCGGATACTCGGGCGTTGCGGCTCAATCGTAATGGCATGATTCGGCTAAGAGGTAAAACCGATCAGGGGAGACGCTGGCATCAAGAGATTGAGCTTGATCTGGCCATGACCCTGGTCAGAGAGCGTATGGCGGTGATTGTTAATCCTTACACCGTGCGTAGACTGTATAGCAACAAGGAGTTTCGCCAATATGTGCTTAAGCGTGACCGCTATACTTGTTTCTTTTGCGGAGGCTACGGTGACACGATTGATCATTTACTGCCTCGGGCAAAAGGGGGTCATACGACGCCCGTCAATTGTGTATGTGCTTGCAATGAATGCAATCAAGTTAAGGCTGCCCGCGATGTAGATGAGTTCATTGAGTCTGGTGTGCCACAGCCGTCTCCTGATGATTTCGAACCACCTGATATTCCTGATGCTTCTGAAGACACCCTACGTAGGTAGGGCGATTCTGCCAATGCAGCTTGTTCGCCCGACCCACAAGTGGTGATGATCGGGCCTCCGTATGAATATATTTTGGGTTATTTTCATATTATCGAACTGAAACGTACGCTCTCTATTACCCTCCTCTAGTCTAAAATGACCCTTTTTCAAGGGAAACTTGGACAAAAATCGAGCTTATTCTAATTTTTATCTAAAATAACAATAAAAAATTTGCAGAAATTTGTGCAAATTTAAAATTTCTTCGACGATTGTGTTGTGAAAGGTGTAATATAGAGGTATAGGGTTCCGTTTCGGCCTGTTGTAGTCACGAAGGAACGCTTCGTGGGATATTCCGCAGCAGTAACAACAGAATAACGTCTGAGCAATATACAATTGGCATCTGCGATAAATCAGTCTTGCCCTTTAGGGTATAGGCCGGTTTAAGCTGTGCTTCTTGCATGTTTAAGGGCGTGAATTCAATGAACGTTTTATTGCTAGAGTTTATGGATACAGGTTACGAGAGAGGATGGACTTCTATTTTCACAGTAAAGGAGGACGTTCACGCATGTCTGAAAACCAACAAGAGGTGGCAGTAACACAAGAAGCTACCAAAGAGTCTCGGGATGTACTGGACCAATTGATGAAACCGGAGGTTCAGCAATCGCTGACCGTACTGGTAGAGAATCTGCCAAAGTTGACTGAGATGGTTACTTTGATGACCGACGCTTATGATGTAGCTCGCAGTCTGGCAACTGACCCTGTCTTTATCGGAGATATGAAAAACTCCATGGGAGAGTTTGTGAAGCCTGTAACAGAATCGGCTAAAGGATTGGCTTCTGCTGCGATTGAAGCAAATGACCGTGTACAAACTACGGATGGCAGTGTAGGTCTGTTCGGCCTGCTCAAAATGCTTAAAGATCCGAATGTACAAAAAACGCTGCGTTTCAGCCAGGCTTTCCTGGATATTCTGAATGAGCGCCAACGCGAAAGCAAATAATTACCTGATCGAGAACGGAGGATGGACATGTCGAAGCAAATTTTGATCTTGGGCGGCGGATACGGCGGATTGCTGGCCGCTCTTACAGCACGCCAGCATATGGACGCTAGTCAAGCAACCATTACAGTGGTTAACCGCTTTGCGTCGCACCAAATTATTACGGAACTGCACCGTTTAGCGGCAGGTACAATTGCCGAAAAAGCTGTGGCGCTTCCTTTGGAAAAACTGCTGCGTAACAAAGAAATTATCCTGAAAGTGGATACGGTTTCGGAAATTAAGCCTGACGATAAAAAAGTAACCCTGGCCAGTGGTGCTACATTGAGCTATGACGCTCTCGTTATCTCCCTGGGAAGCGAAACGGCATACTTCGGTATTCCGGGACTGCAAGAGCATAGCTTCACGCTGAAATCCGTGGCAGAAGCCAATCGCATTCGCGCACATGTGGAAGCTCGTCTGGATGCTTACAAGCAATCCGGTAACCAAGCGGACGCTACAATCGTTATCGGTGGTGGCGGTCTGACTGGCGTTGAGCTGGTGGGCGAATATGCTGACAAATTGCCTGCAATTTGTCGCGAAAAAGGTATTAACTACGAAGATATCAACTTGTATTGTGTAGAAGCTGGACCATCTATTTTGGCAGGCTTCCCTCAACCACTGGTTGATCGTGCAGTTACAAGCCTTGAAAAACGTGGCGTTCAAATCGTAGCGGGTGTTCCGATTACAGAAATGAAAGCAGACGAAGTTCTCCTGAAAGACGGACGTTCGATCAAAACGAACACACTGATCTGGACAGGCGGCGTACAAGGTAATGCACTGGTTGGCGCATCTGGTATCGAAGTAAACCGTGGTCGCGCAACTGTGAATAGTGCACTGCAATCGACTTCTCACGAAGACATCTTCCTCGCTGGCGACAGCGCAGTGGTGTTCCCGGCTGAAGGCGAGCGTCCATACCCTCCAACTGCACAGTTGGCTTGGCAAATGGGCGAATTAGTTGGTTACAACATCTTCGCTTATTTCAACGGAGCGAAAATGGAAAGCTTTACACCGGTATTCTCCGGAACACTGGGCAGCTTGGGCAGAACAGACGCGATCGGTACTGTAGGCGCGAATGGCACCCAACTGAAAGGCGCTGTAGCTACTTTGATGAAAGAAGGCAGTAACATCCGTTACTTGTCCCATATCAAAGGACTTTTTGCATTGGCCTATTAATATTTCTTACTTTTATATGCTTTATCCAAAGAGAGTGCAATTCTGTACTCTCTTTTTGTTTTGCAGTTTAATCCATTATAAACCAGTATATGTAAAATGTCATGTGTATTTTTGGATATATGTTGAAAATTATGGTTGATCTGATATTTCTGTGGCAGTACACTAGTAACGAACAATACGAGGAGGGCATTATGAAAATCAGGTTATTAATCTGCTTTATGATTGTATTAAGTTTTGGTGCTACCAACATGAATTTGGTATCTGCTCAAGCTCAAGGACAAACGCCCATACACCTGAAGGTCAATGATCATTACGTTTTATATACCTATCCTGCATCACCTTTTGTGGATAAGAAGGGGAGACTGCTTATACCGCTCCAAGCGGCTGAGGATATACTGGGCGGCAAAGTAAGTTATAATGCAGCGAACAAGACGGCTGCTGTTGATCTGTTGGGGCGTAATGTAACGGCTACGATCGGGTCACCCGAAATATCAGTTAACGGTGAGTCGGTGACAATGGACACAGTCCCCATCATGCTGAGTAATGCAATGTTTTTACCGGTATCCATTTTGTTGAAAGATACAGATGCGAAGATGGAGTGGGACCCTAAGCGTGAATTATTGTCACTAAAGCACGATAGCTTTACGGAAAGTCCTGTTCTTATGAAATTTAAGGGACAAGACCTGGCTCAGGTCATGGATGCGAACGCGTTTAATCTTACTTCCTTTGATTGGGATCGAAAAAAAGGCGTATTGGATATTTATGCTACGTACGAGAGCAGCTTATCACCCGACTTCAAGCAAATCGACTTTAATCCCATGATTGTGTTCAGCAAAGGGGGCCATAGCGTATATCCTTATTCTAAACCCAGTATGTTTTACAAAGTGAAAATCACCACTCCTGGTAATTTGGTTTATACGAGAAATATCGATACAACCGATGCGGATAAAGACTATATAAAATATATTACTTCTGTAGGCAGATTGATTGAGTAGTGGAATATATGTTGCTTGTACATCACAAAAAAGCGACAAAGGCTTAAGGGCCTTTGTCGCTTTTTTTGAGAGATTAATCTTAGAAGGTAATGATTTGACTATTGTTTCCTTTATTACGTACATATCCAACGACTTTGGATACAGACTGTTTATCTTTAAGATAATCAGTAACGCCATCTGTCAGGTTGTTTCTTTGATTGTTCGAAAGTTTATTCCAGTCATCCGAATTTACATAAACCTCGACGATAGCTTCATTGCTGTCGCCTCTTACGGTGAAATCAAAGCCGACCCCATTATAGGTGCCATATCTATCGGACAAGTTACGTTGGATCGTACTTGCATCCAGAGAAGAAGCTACATCCCTCAAAGAAACCTTGCCTCTGCTGTTGATTGTAAAGGTTGCCATTTTATCCCTATTACTGGAGTTTTTAACCGTACCCTCTATATCGGCATCTTTATACTCTTTCAAAATATCTTCACCGATGTCTTCAAGGAAGGTTTCCTTTCTGCTGTCAGATAGCTCAGTCCATCTGGATTTTGTCATTTCGATGGTCACTGAAATATCTTTTTTGTTACCATCCAGCGTGATATCCGAGTTGGTGTTGTAATCATCGCTGTGATCATCGTTCAGTTTCTTTTGGAGATCCTTCAAGGTACTAGAGCTATTTTTGCTCGCTTCATCTTTTAGCGTCTGATTGTCTTTTTGCAATTGAGCGATGGTAGCGTCCTTCGTCGTGTTTGCTGCTTTTGCTGTGTTGAGCTCCTGAGTCAGCGTCGTAATCTGGTTGTTCAACGCCGTAACTGTAGATTGATCAATCGGAACGCCGTTGTCAGCAATGACTACGCGTTTGTTTGTACCATCCCATGTTACTTTTTTATCCAAAGCTGTACCTGCCAGCTTCAGTGGGATATACGTTACGCCATCCAGCAGGAACGGTTCTGTTTTGGCATCAGTAGGAACCTCGGTTCCGTTGTAGATGATTTTAATATTGTTATATACTGCTTGGATCGGCTTAGTCACTTGTGCGGCATATGTGGATTGGCTGAAAAGAGCCCCGGATATGGCCAAGGCGGATACGGCAGTGATGATGACAGGTTTTTTGATAGATTTCAGTGATTTCATTCGTTGGTCTACCCCTTTATTTAAGAATTATAGCCTGGTTCATAGACTAGAGTAACATTAATGCCTACAAAATCCAACAGCTTGGAGAGTCATTATGGGTTGTGCTTATATTGGTTAGACGCAACAGCAACCATAAAAGTTGCCCTGTTTGCGCAAAAGTTTTTCCAAAAGTATCCGAACAACACAAAACAAGCCCGCTGCACAAGACAGCGAGACTTGTAGGTAAAACAGTGCGCCGAAGTTATCCATTCAGGATTATTTGCCGTCCTTCAGTTTGCCTGCTGTTTCCTGAAGATGGCCTTTGGCCTTATCCAGTTTACCTTCGGCTTGAAGGGATTTATTATCGGTAGCGTTTCCGATTTGGTCCTTGATTTCACCTTTGGCTTTGTTCACATTACCTTTGATTTTATCGCTAATTCCGTTATCCTTCATGTTGAAGCCCTCCTTATGTGATCGAACTTTCATTCAGCATGCTGTAGTTAGTCATTACCCGAGCAAGGGTAATACGAAACCAGAGGCTGTATATCACAGACGGGGGTATAATGTTGGATACGGGTTAAATCAGAACGTGAAGTGGGGAGTGAGCGCATGCTCAAAATTTTATTATTTATTCTCGTTATTCAAATTATTTACGTATCGGCGTATACACTGCGCATGATTCTGACGCTGAAAGGACAGAAGTACATTGCTGCGCTCATTAGCACCGTAGAAGTTACGGTCTATGTATTGGGCTTGAATGTTGTGCTTAAGTATCTGGATCAAGTGGCAAGTCTAGCGGTATACGCCATTGGCTATGCATTGGGTATTCTGATTGGAGCATGGATTGAGGAAAAAATAGCGCTTGGTTATGTCACTGTTAAGGTGATCAGCAATGAGATTAATGGAGGAATTGCCAATGCGCTGCGGGACAAAGGATACGGCGTTACAGCCTGGCTGGGCAGTGGGCGTGATGGAGAGCGCCTGGTGATGGAAATTTTGGCTAAACGGAAAAACCAGAATAGGCTGTATCAGTCCATTCTGGAGCTGGACCCTAAGGCTTTTGTCATTACGGTAGAGCCGAAGCAATTTCATGGCGGCTTCTGGACCAAGGCTATCCGTAAATAAACATTTTGGTAAATTGCGCATATTTTTTGGAGCTTGGAGCATATTAATACCCGCACAGGTGAATTTTTTAAAAATCCTGGCACAGGTGGGGATTAACAGTAAAATGACAGGGGATATTACCCTATAAAAAACCGAGGGGGGATATAGATGTACAGACGCCAGGCCCCGGAAATCATTCCAGAGGAAAATACGGCTATTTGGTCGTGTACAAATGAGGGTTGCAATGGCTGGATGCGAACGGATTTCACCTTTTTGAACGAGCCAGCTTGTCCATTTTGCCAAGCCTCGATGGGGCAGGAAATGCGGATGTTGCCGATTCTCAATCGGGCGGGCAATTCCTTTGTCGCCCAGCGCTCCTAATCCAGGATTCTGCAAGATCCACAATGGAAAGTGAGTACGATGATCACACTGCAATACTTATGAACGTCAAAAGCCGCTCCAGCGACATGCTGAGCGGCTTTTGGTTGTGGAATATTTGATGATCATGGCCTCTCGATGGGCTGCACGGAGTCACGATATACAATATGACCCTGCACCAGGACCCGACCAAAGCGACTGCCGGGATGGCTTATTTTTTTCATCATCGAATCAATTGCGGTACGTGCCATCTGCTCGATGTCTACTCCGACTGTGGTCAGTTGCGGAACAATAAGAGTGGCGTATACATCATTGTCAAAGCCGACCACAGAGCAGTCTTCAGGTACGCGGTATCCCAGAGCAATGAGCTTGTGCACCAGATTGTGAGCGACCTGATCGCAATTACATACAAAGGCAGTCGGCAGCGGCTGAGGAAGCTCCATTTCAACATAAGAGCCTTCGTCGTCCCGGTCACTGAGAACCCACTCGTTACGGAGAGGCAACCTGTGCTCCAGCAAGGATTTATAGTAGCCGAGGAAACGATCCTGAATACTACTGGTGGAATAGAGGTTGCCCACATATGCAATATCCCGGTGTCCCTGGGCGATCAAATAGTTGGTCAGCTCATAGGCTCCGTAAAAATTATCCGTCACCACGGAGTCGATATCGGCATGCTCATCATAAAAATCGAGAAACATTTTGGGCAGTTCCATGGTTTGTACAAGCTCAATATATGGCTTGCTCACTTGGCCTAGGAGAATGAAGCCGTCCACCTTACGGTCGTAATAGATACGTGGCAGATTAAGCTGTTCCTCGTCTTCGCGATGGAGGATGTGAAGGATGCCGTAGTAGCCGTATGGCTCCAGTGCCCGTGAAATTTGCTGGTAGATGTGCAGATAAAACGATTGGCCAGGGCCGGTAAAACGTTCCGGAATGACAACACCAATGTTATAGGTGAGGCCCTCCTTCATGGACTTGGCAACGGTATTGAAACGATAACCCATTTCGCCCGCGAGCGTCTTAATACGCTCTTTTAGCTCCTCGCTAACCCCATCCTTGTCATTGAGCGCCTTCGACACGGTCACGCTGCTTACTCCCAGCTTATCTGCAATATCCCGCATCGTTACGTTGCTCTTCATTCCTGTTCCGCCTTCCAATTTTAAAAAGATAAGCATCTTGCCTAAATCCAAAGAATGGATGCAAAATGCTGGGGGAATATATTAGTAGCTTAGCTGCCTGTAAAGATACAAAGACTGGCAGCGTAGCTGCCCATAGAACAACAATTAGCCTGCGGGTAACAGTTGTTCTATGGATAGTATACATGGTTCCGCAAGCAGGATAAAGCCTGCGGCTTATGTCTGCTGAGAAGGACGGGAGTGCGCTTTCAATAGCGCTTCATTGTGATGAATCAGATCACGGCGAACAGCGGCGCTGCTGAGAGAGCGCAGCGGGTCGGATGGTGTATTGAAGGTGTAGTCCTCCAGTCGAGCGATGGTGGTTGTCGCTACGTGGATACGGGTGTCACTGGAAGCGTAGTAGATAAAGACTTCATCTTGCTCGTTAACAACAGCCCCGTTGCAAAAAATAACATTCGAAACGTCGCCCACGCGTTCCTCATCATAAGGAGCTAGAAAGTGCCCACCGGGCTTAGCAATGACGCGCGTAGGGTCTTCCAGACTGGTGGCAAAGGTATACAGCACATACCGCAGCCCGGCGGCCGTATTGCGTACCCCGTGAGCGATATGAATCCAGCCGCGGCTGGTCTTAATCGGGGCAGGCCCCTGTCCGTTCTTGGCTTCGTACACCGTATGATAACGGCGCTCATCAATGACGGTTTCGTGTTCAATCACGGGCTGTGTAATATCTTTGCACAGGCCGAAGGCAATGCCACCGCCCGAGCCGGTGGAAATAAACCCGTCCTGAGGACGAGTATAGAAGGCGTATTGACCGTCCACAAATTCAGGGTGCAGAACAACGTTGCGCTGCTGTGGGGACTGGGTAGTAATGTTGGGAAGCCGGGTCCATGTACGAAGATCACGAGTACGGACCAGTCCGGCCTGAGCGACAGCACTGGAGGTATCGTGAGGTGGCGCGTCAGGATCCTTTTTTTCAGAGCAATAAATACCGTAAATCCAGCCGTCCTCATGCTTCACCAGCCGCATATCGTACATATTTGTTTCTTCTGGGTCGATATCCTCCCATACTAGGGGGGCGTCAATGAATCGAAATTGATCAATGCCGTTATCGCTTTCTGCCAAAGCGAAAAATGATTTTCGATCCAGTCCTTCGGTACGCGAAACAAGAATGTATTTTCCTTCATGATAGATCGCCCCTGGATTCAATGCTGCATTTACACCCAGCCGCTCCATGAAAAAGGGATTAGTTTGCGCATCCAGATCGAACCGCCAGTGAAGTGGAACATGATGGCGTGTGAGCACTGGATAGAGGTAGCGTTCGTAGATACCATTGTAAAAGGTAGTTTTAACCTCATTAGGGCGTGTAATCAGTTCCTCTTGCTGCAATAGTAGCTCATCGTATTTGCTATGAATCATTGGTTTTCCATCCTTTCTAGCATTTCTATGCAAAATCGGCTGTTGTGATAAGGGCACTTCCAGGGTCCTGCAATCTCTCTCGCATCAGGCTTACCATCCGCTTGAACTGACCAGAACCATTCGCCTCCGGGGCGAGGATCTATGATATATTGCCGAGTATAGGCCCACAGATTACGCACAATTTGCAAAAATCGTTCGTCATTTGTACGTTGAAACGCATTGTAAAAACCAACCATCCCCTCGGCCTGCACCCACCAAATACGTGAGGTGTCTACCCGCTCTCCTTCTCGCTCGTTGATGAGCGATCCGTCTGGCTGAACAGCACGCTCTGCTACCGCATTGGCAATATCCATCACCATGTCCAGGTATTCTGACGGGTAATAACCCAGCACATTCATAGCGTCCTCAATCAACCAGCTGGCTTCGATGTCGTGACCATATGAGGTCAGGTCAAGCAGAGAGCGCCATTCACGATCGAAGAATACCCCCAATCGTCGGGCAGAAGCATCGTAAACACGACGATATAAAATATCCAGTACGTTCGTCAGTGCATCTCGAACCTCTTCATTTGGCCAGACGCGCAGCAATTGGGTATACGCTTCCAAAACATGAATATGCGTATTCATGGTGATATGCGCGGTAACTCCATTTTCGCTGAGCAGCTCATTAGGCTGCGTGTTCCACAAGCGGTCATATTGCTCGCCGTATGCCTGCCGGGCGGGATCATATCCTTTTTGCTCCAGCAGGTGGAACAGCTCCATAGCTAGTGGCAATGCATTCGGGTCGTCTGTGGCACGTGCATACTCTGCTAGCGCATAGATCGCGAATGCCTGCGCGTATACATGCTTGCACGTGTCCACGGGTTGCCCGGTGTAGTCCACCATCCAATACATTCCTCCATGTAATGGATCAAGCAGGTGATCTCGCAGGAATGTGAATGCATCTCGTGCGGCTTCTGCATAGGTATCTTCCCCTGTTACACGAGCAGCCGCCGAGAAGGACCAGAGTAGCCGTGCAGTGGCAATCCCGCCTTTGTCGGCTTGGTTATGAGTGTGCAGATCCACATCCACCTCGCCGTAAAACCCACCGTGTGTCTCATCCTTCAGTCCAAGCCAGAATGGGAGTATGTGTTCCTTCCATTCCTGTCTAATTTCGTCCAGTAGTGTTGCCAAGAGACAAAGCCTCCTTCGGGAAAAATATTAGGTTATCGTTAACTTTACAGAATTATCATATCTAGCTGTTTGTAAACTGTCAACCATGCTAAATTGGTGTTTTTTCATAAGATGCGGCCCATTCCATTTCACAAAAAAGAATATTGCAATTGACATAGTAAGCGCTAACATAATAAAATGATTTTGTTACTTTAACGATAACCTTATTAAAAAACAACAGGAGGAGTCGTCTCATGAAGTTGTCCAAGGTTTTGATGTCATTACTATCTGTGGTTTTGTTAGCGGGGCTGTTTACTGGCTGTACCTCAAAGAAGGATGAGCCAGCTGCCAGCTCTGATCCAAAGGCCGTGGAAGGTGAAATTACGGTTATCACACAGCGGACAGATATTGTGGATACGGTATTTCAGGACTACGCCAAGGAATTTAACAAGCTTTATCCGAACGTGAAGGTCAATTTCCAGGCATTGGCCGATTATGATGGTCAAATTAAAATTCGGATGGGGACCAGGGATTACGGGGATGTTTTGCTGATCCCTGGCAGTATTCCAGTTGAAGAGCTGCCCAATTTTTTCGAACCACTGGGTACTTATGAGGAGATGAAAAACAAGTATACCGGCATTGAAGAACGTACGGTGGATCATAACAGCTACGGTATTCCGATTGCGATGGTTTACTCTGGTGTGATTTATAACAAAAAGGTGTTCAAGGACGCAGGAATCACGCAGCTTCCCAAAACACCGGACCAATTCCTGACAGCGTTACAGCAGATTAAGGACAAAACCAAGGCAGTGCCGCTGTTTACGAACTATGCCTCTGGTTGGGCACTGACCCAGTGGGAGTCTAGTCTGGCAACATTGGCGGGTACAAAGGAATACGTGAATGTCACACAACCGAATACAGATGACAATTTCACAAAGGGCCAGCCTCACTATGAACTGTATAAGGTCCTATACGATGCAGCTAAAAAAGGCCTGATTGAAAAAGATCCAACGACTACGGATTGGGAGACCTCCAAGGCAGATCTTGCTCAAGGCAAAATCGGTACGATGGTGCTTGGCTCTTGGGCAATTGACCAGATCAAAAGCACAGCTCCTAACAAGGATGATATCGGTTTTATGCCTTTCCCGACGAATGCCTCCAAGGTACTTGTGCCGCTGGCTGGTGACTTTAACCTCGGTATTAACGTAAACAGTGAAAATAAAGCGGCGGCCCGTGCCTGGGTGGACTGGTTTACCGAAAAGTCCAACTATGCTGTAGAGCAGGCAGGCAGTATTAGTCCGCTGAAGGGTGCTCCAATGCCTAGCATTTTGAAGCAATACGAAGATCAGGGGGTCGTTTTTGAAACACTTACTCCATCTCCAAAAGGACAGGAAGGAATTGTTGATAAAATAGATAAAATGGGAGAAATTGGTCTATGGCAGCCTGATTTCAAGAAACGCATTATTGAGGCAGCGGTGGGTAACCGCCCGGAATCGTATGACGCCATTATGAAGGATCTGAACGATGCATGGGTGAAGGCGCGTGCTGAAGTGGCTGCTAAGGAAGCAAAATAGCCATCTGAACTGACGAAAAGAAAGGATCGACGTAGCAGTCGATGGACGGATAGCCAGGAGGTGCAGCATGTTAAAATTTTCGAATCTCAGCTACTCCAAACAAAGATTGGCGATTATTGTTGCCTTTTCATTTATTCCGCTAGCGCTGCTGATCACTTTTGCGTACTTGCCAGTGATCAATATGTTTAAGTACAGCTTTTCGGACTGGAACGGCTATAGTAAGCGTCTGGAATATGTGGGTTTTGAAAACTATATCAAAATCTTTACCGATCCCGAGTATTTCTCGGTGTTTAAGGTCAGTCTGTATTACTTTGTAGCCACGTTTGTACAGATGGGTCTAGCCCTTTATTTTGCAAGCATTCTCAGCTTTCAGACCTGGTTTAAAAATTTCTTTAAAGGCGTTTTGTTTTTTCCTTCCCTGATGAACGGGGTGGCCATTGGTTTTATTTTTCTATTCTTTTTTAAGCCAGATGGCACGCTCGATACACTGCTTCAGGCAGTGGGGCTGGGTTCGTATGTCAAGCTGTGGCTGGGCAACCCGGAGATTATCAATATTTCGCTAGCGGGCACGTCGATCTGGAGATACATGGGCTTTAACTTTATTGTATTTCTAGGTGCGATTTCTTCCATATCCAGTGATCTGTATGAAGCAGCCGATATCGATGGGGCCAACCGCTGGCATCAGTTCCGCTCAATTATTTTGCCGAGCATCAAGCGGATTTTGCAGTTGAACCTCATCTTGGCCATTAGCGGTGCGGTCAGTGCATTCGATATTCCGTATATTATGACCGGTGGCTCCAATGGTAGCGAAACATTCGTCATTCAAACGCTTGATGTGGCATTCAAATACAGCAAGGTCGGTTTGGCCTCGGCGATGGCGGTTGTTCTGCTGCTGATCGTAATCGCTGTTACGCTGCTTCAACGGTTGCTAATTCGGGGAGAGGAGGACTAATCATGTATAAGCTGAAAAGAATACTGGCTAGCAGCATCAAGTATGCGGCGCTACTACTAGGTGCGTTCATTGCACTGCTACCGATTGTCGTAATTTTGTTTGCATCTTTGAAGACGAAGACTGAATATGCGGCAACCAGTCCTCTGACTCCCCCCGTGAACTGGCTGAATTGGGCTAACTATACCAAAGCCTTTATTAACGGAAATATGCTGACCGGATTTGTGAACACAGCTTTTATCCTGTTGATTTCGATCATCGGAGCCACGTTAACGGGTTCCATGATCGCGTATATTTTGAACCGTTTTAAATTTAAGGGCAAAAGTCTTATGCTAGGTGCGTTCCTGCTCGCGACCCTCATTCCGGGGGTAACGACACAGGTATCAACATTCCAGATTATTAACAAGCTGGAGCTGTTTAACACGCCTTGGGCGGCGATCTTGCTGTATTTGGGAACGGATATTATTGCGGTGTATATTTTTCTGCAATTTCTGGATTCCATTGCGGTGGCGCTGGATGAATCGGCCATGCTGGATGGGGCCTCCTATCTGACGATCTACTGGCGGATTATCTTGCCCCTGCTGAAGCCTGCCATTGTGACGGTGATCATTATCAAGGGCGTTAATATTTACAACGACTTTTACACCCCGTTCCTGTATATGCCCAAAACAAGCCTTCAGGTCATATCGACGGCGCTGTTCAAGTTTAAAGGCCCCTATGGATCACAATGGGAAGTCATTAGCGCGGGCATTATCATTGCCATTATTCCGACGTTGATTGCCTTTTTATCCTTACAAAAATATATCTATAACGGATTCGCTCAGGGTTCGGTGAAATAGAATAACGACGAAATAAAAAAAGATGAGATCAAGTATCTCGGTGAGAGGAGAATATACGTATGAATAAATTGAATGTGGATTTGGGAGTAAATAGCGTGCGAATCTTGGGAGACAGTCTGCCGAAAATGCCGTGGCAGGATAAGCCAGAGGGCAGTGAGGCTCCGGTATGGAGACATACTGAGAATCCGGTCATTGGGCGGAATCCGGTGCCGGGCATTGCCCGTATTTTCAACAGTGCAGTAGCTCCGTATGAGGGACGGTTTGTAGGGGTATTCCGGGCTGAAACAATTAACGGACGTCCGCATTTGCATCTTGGCTGGAGTGACGACGGGTTGGCTTGGGACATTGAGACAGAACGGTTGCATTTGGTTGATGAGGAAGGGAACGATTACCAACCTAATTATGCTTACGATCCGCGTCTGGTCCGCGTGGAGGATACGTATTATATCATCTGGTGTACAGATTTTTACGGTGCAGCGTTGGGGATAGCCAAAACAAAGGATTTTAAAAGTTTTGTACGATTGGAAAATCCATTCTTGCCGTTTAATCGTAATGGTGTGCTGTTGCCCCGTAAGCTAAACGGAAACTTTATGTTGCTATCCCGTCCGAGTGACAGTGGACATACACCGTTTGGCGACATTTTTCTGAGTGAAAGTCCTGACTTGGTCTATTGGGGCAAGCACCGTCATGTCATGAGTAAGGGCGGACAGGGCTGGTGGCAATCGGTAAAAATTGGCGGCGGACCGGCACCGATTGAGACGACCGAGGGCTGGCTGATGTTCTACCACGGGGTGACAGGCACGTGCAATGGGCTGGTATACAGCATGGGGGTAGCCGTTCTTGATCTGGATGATCCATCTAAGGTTAAATATCGTTCCTCCAACTTCGTGCTGACCCCGGAGGAATGGTATGAGGAGCGGGGCTTTGTGCCGAATGTGGTGTTCCCGTGTGCTACGCTGCATGATGCGGACACTGGAAGAATCGCAATTTATTATGGAGCCGCTGATACGTATGTAGGTATCGCATACACGACAGTATCCGACATTATGAAGTATGTCATCGCAACGGATGAAGTGGTCGGAGACGACCGTGAGTCGGGCCGGATGTAGCATGTAGGAGGGAACGTGAATGCCGGAGGATATGTCTTTACAGCAATTGCAGTCGTACATGGGGAGCAGCCCAAAGCCCCCTGATTTTGACACATACTGGGAACGGGCGCTACTGGAGCTGGAGCAGCAGCCACTGGAATATACACTGGAGCCTGCTGATTTTGTCTCTCCGCTGGTGGAGTGTTACCATCTATATTTTACCGGAGTGGGCGGAGCAAGGGTTCATGGGAAGCTGGCTCGTCCCAAGCATCTTACGGAACAAGGTCCAGCTTTGGCCATGTTTCATGGATATTCCTGCGACAGTGGTGATTGGTTCGACAAGGTAAGCTACGCGGCACACGGATTCACCGTGCTGGCTATGGATTGCCGGGGGCAAGGAGGGCTGTCCGAGGACAATTTGCAGGTTCAAGGAACGACGGTGCGCGGCCATATCATTCGAGGGATTGACGACCCGGACCCGGATCGGTTGTATTACCGCAATGTATTTTTGGATACGGTACAGGCGGTGCGCATTCTAATGTCTATGGAGCAGGTCGACCCTGAACGGATCGGTGCATTTGGCTGCTCTCAGGGAGGGGCCTTAACGGTTGCCTGCGCTGCATTGGAGCCGCGTGTCCGTGTGGCGGTCCCGGTATATCCGTTCCTGTCGGACTATAAAAGAGCTTGGGCGCTGGATGCTACTACATCTGCATATGAAGAACTGGTTTATTATTTTCGTTGGTTTGATCCGAACCATCTGCGCGAGGAGGAACTATTTCACCGACTAGGCTACATCGATATTCAACATTTGGCAGACCGTATTCGTAGTCGTGTGTTGTTTGTGACAGGGCTGTCGGATATCATTTGTCCACCCTCCACGCAGTTTGCGGTGTACAATAAAATCGTATCAGGCAAGGAAATACTCCTGTATCACGAATACGGTCATGAGTATCTACCTTATCTGTCGGATCGTGCCATGAGTGAATTTTTGCGGCTGTAGGGGGTTGAACTTAGCCACAGGCTCCTTTATAGTAATAGCTATAACCTTCGTGAATGCGTAATAAATGAATGCCCCATTTGTATAACCTCAATAATATGGTTTGAGGGTCTCTACCAGGAACCGATAAATCCTGATTACAAAAAGTGTACGTCTTGTACATTTCTTGTGGTCAGGATTTTTTTGCGTAATACGAGGGAATTTACATGACAGCAAAGGAGCTAATGTAATGAACTTCAAAGTAGTTATTTTAACGATTGCGACCTTTACGGTGGGGTTGGTGGAGCTGATTATCGGTGGCGTGCTGCCCCAAATTGCACAGGATTTGAATGTCTCCGTAAGTACGGCAGGACAGCTTATCATGATCTATGCGCTCGTGTACGCTATTGCTGGGCCAACTTTGTTGGCGTTGACCGCCAAAATCGAACGAAAACGACTGTACCTGTGGTCGATGTTTATCTTTATTCTGGGAAGTCTGCTGGCCTTCTGGAGTCCGAATTATGCAGTCTTGTTTGTATCCCGTATCATTACCGCTGCAAGCGGGTCGCTGATCGTGACATTGTCACTGACCATTGCAGTCAAAGTGGTGTCCAAGGCTTATCAGGCCCGTGTCCTCGGTGTCATCTCCATGGGGGTTAGCTCCTCCATCGTGCTTGGTATTCCAGCCGGGGTGCTGATTGGAAATGCGTTTGGCTGGCGGGTGCTTTTCCTGATTATTGCCTTGTTGACGGTCGTTGCTATGATCGTTATCAACTTGTTTATGGAACGGATTCCGACGGAACATGTTGTGCCTATGCGTGATCAATTGAAATCCTTAAAAAATGTTAAAGTCATCAGTGCTCATCTGGTGACCACGCTGACACTGGCGGGCCACTACACGCTATATGCGTATTTCACTCCGTTTTTAGAAAATATGATGGGTTTAAATGCTTCGTGGGTTAGTGTGGCCTATTTTGTCTTTGGGCTGGCGGCAGTGAGCGGTGGTTTTATTGGCGGTTCTTTGGCAGATAGGTTCGGGACAGCGAAAAGTATTCTAGTCGTCGTAGGCGTGTTTATCGCCGTGATGTTCCTGCTGCCACTCTCAATCCACTCGGTTTATGTATTTGCGCCATTATTGATCATCTGGGGCATACTGAGTTGGGCCTTGTCGCCCCCGATGCAAAGCTATCTTATTGAAAATGCGCCCGAATCGGGTAGTATTCAGCAAAGCTTTAATTTCTCCGCACTCCAGGTCGGGATCGCTCTGGGTTCTGCCCTGGGAGGCGTAGTAATTGAGAATAGTGAATCTGTTGCCACGAACGCTTGGGTGGGTGGGGCATTTGTGATTGTTGCTTTTGTCTGCGGCGTATTTTCGATTACCAGAGTCGGGACATCGCAGGCTGTCAGAGGGCACCACTCTGTTTCATAGTTCGCTGAACCATCGCCCTCTTTTATAATACGAGCAAACATGATATACTACACACAATTATGAAGAAGGAGGTGAGGTAGGTGAATCACGAGATGCTGAACAACCGTATTAGCCAGCTGCCGATTGCTATGGCTGGCATTGTTCATGCTTTTCCATACAACGGGAGAAGTCTGTCCAATTTTAATCATATGGTTGTAAACATCGCGAGAAGACGCCTACCTTAACTCGAACGGATTGCTGTATCTTCCGAAGAGTCGCGGGGTTGCACCTGCGGCTCTTTTTGTATTACCCGGGTAAGGGTCTTCCTAAATAAAGGAGAGCCTGAACATGTATATAGTTAACGGTCAACAATTGAAAAAATACCACGCTGCCAATCTGATTTTGGATGGTGCATCGTTTGAAATCCATATGGGAGAAAAGGTGGGACTCATCGGCCGCAACGGAAGCGGTAAAACCACCCTATTACGCCTGATCGCACGTTTGTCCCGCCCGGATGAAGGGCAGCTCGTCATCGCCAAGGATGCGAAAATCGGCTATTTACCGCAAATTCCGGCGGAGTTTGAGAGCTTCACCGTGTACGAAACGCTGGCTTACGCCTATCGTGAGCTGAAGGATTGCCGCAATCAGATGAGCACACTGGAACGGGAAATGTCAGATCCGATTGTGGTAGCGGATACGGGTCTTCTGGAGAAGCTGCTGCAATCGTATGCTTCCCTACAGGAACGGTTTGAGCGCAACGGCGGCTATGAAATGGATGCAAATATTGATCAGGTAGCGGATGGTCTGCGTATTCCCAAAGGAATGTATACGCGCAGCTTCGGCTCGCTGTCTGGTGGAGAGAAAACAAAAATAGCGCTGGCATCACAGCTCATCGGACGACCGGATTTGCTGCTGCTGGATGAGCCGACCAACCATCTGGATTTGAAAGGGCTGGAATGGCTGGAGCAATTTTTGCAGGGCTACACAGGCGCGTGTGTGGTTGTATCTCATGATCGTTATTTTCTGGATCGGGTTGCCGTTAAAATGATTGAGCTCGAGGATGGCGAGGCGTTTACGTATTATACGAACTACAGCGGCTATGTTAAGGAAAAGGAAGAACGGTTGCTACTGCAATTCGAAGACTATAAGGAACAGCAGAAGCGAATCAAAAAGATGAAAGAGGCCATTCGGCGTTTTGAAGAGTGGGGTCGCAACGGTGATAACGAAAAGTTTTTTAAAAAAGCAGCCTCCATTCGTAAAGCACTGGACCGTATGGAGCTGGTAAAGCGGCCTGTACTGGACCCGCAGGGGGCAGAATTTCACTTAAAGCTGGAGGATCGTTCCGGTCGCCGGGTGCTACAGTTTGAAGAAATCGTTAAAGCCTATGGAGAGCGTCAGATATTAAACGGGGCAACGGGCAGCCTGGAATTCGGTGAAAAGGTAGCCTTGTTGGGCGATAACGGCGCAGGTAAAACGACGCTGCTCAAGCTGTTGCTTGGTCAGGAAAGCGTAGATGCAGGCACGGTCCAGTGGGGCACGCGCGTAGAGTACGGATATTTGGCGCAGCAAGAGAGAGAACGGAATAGCCGGGCGACTGTGCTTGCTTACTTCAAGGAAGAAGCAGGGGTGGAAGAAGGCGAGGCACGCGGATTGCTAGCGAAGTATTTATTTTACGGTGCCGATGTGTTTAAACCCGTGAGCATGCTGTCCGGTGGCGAATGGTCCCGCTTGCGGCTGGCGTTGCTGGTCATGAAAAAGCCAAATTTGTTGGTGCTGGATGAGCCGACGAACCACCTGGACATTGACTCACGCGAGGCGCTGGAAGAAGCGCTGGACACCTACACGGGAACGGTGCTGGCGATTTCGCATGACCGCTACTTTGTGAACAAGCTGGCAGGGCGCGTGTGGGAGCTGGAGGCTGGAAAGCTGACCTTTTATCTAGGTAGCTTTGATGAGTACCGAGCGAAGAAGCGTGAGCTGGAGAACGCTCGTTTACAGAGCGACGGGGATACCGGGACACGCCCGACATCTGCAAGCAGAGCCGCATCGGGTGGCAGCTCAGGCTCGGGCACAGCTGCACATTCTAGCGCAGCGAGCAATGGCGCGGGGACGGCTGCGCGGGCAGGAGCGACCAGCGGAGCCGATGCGAGCCGTGCTCGCTCCGGGTCGGCAGGTCGCTTGGGGGCACCCGGAGCGAAGGCCGCGAAGCCAACCCGCTCGCCCGCTGTGTCCAGCGAGCGCTTGGAGCGAGCGATTGCCGCCAAAGAAGCAGAATTGGCGGCGACAGATGCCGAGCTGGAGCTGCTCGGCACAAGCAGCGACACGATGCACATGGCGGAGCTGTGGGACGCGCGTGAGCGACTGCAAGCTGAGCTGGACACGTTGCTCGGCGAGTGGGTTGAACTGGAGTAGGTGACAGACCGGTTGCTGGAATGGCAACGGTATATTTACTATAGAGGGTAGTCCTGAGGTAGAACGTTTACTGAAGGGCTACCTTTTTTTACAGTGTAAAGAAAGACAAAGATATCCTTAAAAAAATTAATGACCATTAATTAAGATAAATGGTATTGATGTATTATTGTTATTATATTTTACATATAAAGAGAGTTGTTTGCATTTCGCAACATGTGATACTTTTTAAATGAATAAATAATATGAGTCATTGTTAAAAGAAGTTTATGTTATCCATCATGATCTTACATATCAAATGCACGCGTTGGGACTATGTTGTGATTTGTTATGGATGGAGGGAATCGTATGTCGGACTTCTTACTGGAGGTCAGTCAGGTAACGAAAAAAATGGGGAAAAGGCATTTGTTAGACCGTGTTTCCTTTAAGCTTCAGAAAGGGAAGATATATGGATTCATCGGACCTAATGGAGCTGGCAAAACCACAATGATGCGAATCATGACCGGATTAATGCAGCCAACCAGCGGCTCTGTAAAGATAGCTTCATATGATGTACAGACGGATCGGAAAAAGGCGTTGTCCAAGGTGGGGGCTATTATTGAATCTCCAGTCTTTTTTGATTATATGACAGGCAGACAGGTTTTGCGCAATTTGTCGCGGTTACACTCTGAGATTGCGCCCTCAGATCGGGAGATACATATTGAAGAGTTGCTTACAAAGGTGAGGCTGGAAACACGGGGAGATGACAAGGTGAAAACATACTCGCTGGGAATGAAGCAAAGGCTAGGTATTGCGCAGTCCATGCTGGGTGCTCCAGAGCTTTTGTTGCTGGATGAACCGTCCAATGGACTTGATCCTATGGGAATGCGGGAGCTGAGAGATATTGTGCTTCAACTACGTGATTCAGCGAATTATGCCTTTTTTATCTCCAGTCATCTGTTGGATGAACTGCAACAGATGTGTGACGAGCTCATTGTTATCAAAGAGGGCAGGCTAGTTTGGCAGGGGCCTGCTGATCAACTCGTGGAGGACGGTCAACGGCTAGAGGATGCTTTTATGGGATTGATGGGACTATGAAATCATTAATATACAGTGAGTTCGAGCGATTATGGAGACGAAAGTGGTTCTGGCTCATGGCGTTATGTACGCCGATCCTAGCCTGTTCAACAGGAGTATATTTCTTGCGCACGAGGAAGGTTCCTGTAGAGGTATTATCTTTAAACTTTGTCGTTACTGGTCTGCGTGAGAATTTGTTTTTAGTATGCAACATAGCTGTAGCTGCTTTAGCTGCTGCTGTATACACAGAGGAATTTCGAAGCGGGCAACTGCGTTTGTTATTTGTGCGCCGATTTACCCGCGGGCAGATTTTCTGGAGTAAGTTACTGGTTTTGAATGCGTCTATCTTGTTTCTTCTCATTGCATTTGCAGTATCCTCGCAGGTGATCGTCGAAGTATGGACTCTGTCATATGATATAAGTGATGCGGGGCTGTCTGGATATCAAGGACTGCAGATGCTTGAATACTATGGTTGGGCACTTGCCTCATTATTAGCAATAAGCTCCTTCTATTGTTTTATCGCGATGTACAGCAAAAGTGTAACGTATGCCATCGGTGTTTGTATGGTATACAATCTGGGCTCTCTGTTGTTTGATTCGTTGTATTTAAAACTGGCCTCTTTTGTTTCTCATATCCCATACCTGCACAATGTGATCGCATTTATGATTGTTCCGTATATGCAGCATACAGGATTAGATAGGTCCTTAATGGGGAATTTGTCTGTGAATGGGGCGATTATTACCGTTGTTAGTCTATATCTTATCTTGTTTACTTGGGGCGCATACCGCCGTTTTGTGACCGATGATTATCTGTATTAGGGGGATTTCCTCATGCTAGCAATCTGGCAAAGTGAAATGGAACGGATTTGGAATCGCAAATCCACTCTTTTATTATATATAGCCTATATATTCCTCGTGGTTGCAATTATATGGAGCCATAAAGTAACGGGTACGAAGGTCTTACGTTTTGGTGAAGGAACTGTGGTCGTAAATAATCTGAACCTGCCGTGGCTGATGATGAGTGAGGTTGCTTTATTTCTAATTACAGCAATCCTGCCCATTCTGTACGTGGATCAGTTAAGCGGCGATCTCTATTCTGGAGCGTATAGGCTATATATGCTACGACCGTATCGACGTTTTCAGTTTTGGCTTGCCAAGTTGCTCGCACTATCGGCCTCAACGGTCATTTTTATGGGGACAAGTTTGCTTATAGGTGTATTCGCTGGATGGCTGTTTTTCCCGCACAGCTCTACTTTTTTTAAATATGGTTCATCTATTGCCTCTTCCCCCTCAGACGCCGTACTCTACATACTTTCGTTTTATTTGGTATTAATGCTGGTTTGCTTGGTAAAGCTCATGTTGAGTAGCGCTGTATGTTTATTTATGTCACGGCCGCTATTTGCTTATATAGTGATTCTTATCCTATCCGTATTTCTCTTCGACTTGTTTAGGCCACTCATTATGTTAATGGACCCATTTCAGCAAATAATGCTTGCTTTAAGAGTAGAGGGTTCCTTTAATTTTTGGATGTGTGCAGGAGGGTTGATTCTGATAAGTATCATGATTAGTTTTACACGATGGCAAAAAAAGATTATTTAGAAATAAGACTATGTAACCTGAACATCATAAAAGTAAAAGAAAGATCCAATCGACCGCTTGAGGTCAATTGGATCTTTTTTTAACATTCAGTCCCCCAGAGCCGATTTTATTATTGTAATGCTTGAAATCCGTTGTATCGTTTCTTTTCCATAAGGGACGGGTATTAATTGTTTAGTCCTGCATAGATTGACATAGGAGAAAAGGAGGTATGAGCATGTGGAGTTGGGCCAAAAAGCTGTCTACACTGGCGGCGATCCTTTTGTTGGCTGTTTTTGTGAGCGCATGCAACAAGGGCGATGATTCAGGTAAGGTGAAAATTGAATTCTTTCAAAACAAGCCGGAGGCCAAGGGTTCATTCGATAAGCTAATCTCTCAATTCAATCAGGAACATCCCGGTATTGAAGTGACACAGGTCAATCCGCCAGAGGCAGAGACCGTGTTATTGACACGGGTTGTCAAAAACGATGTACCTGACATTGTGGGGCTTGGGGCCACCGATACCTACTCCATTTTGGCACAAAGCGGTATTTTTACGGATCTGGCGAATACAGAATTGCCACGTACGATTGATCCGATTTACCTCAAGATGCTTAAGGATGTGACCGGGGTCGATCCCGTGTATGGAATTCCTTATGCTGCGAATGCGAATGGTGTGATGTATAACAAAACGCTTTTTAAAGAAATGGGATTACAGGTGCCCAAAACATGGGATGAGCTGATTGCAACAGCGCAAAAGATCAAGGCTGCTGGCAAAATTCCTTTCTATTTTACATATAAAGATGATTGGCAAACGAACCTCCCCTTTAATGCGTTGGGTCCGAATCTGGTGGGCATTGATTTTTTCCTGCAACGGCGTGAGAATCAGGTCACCTTTCAGGGCAAGTACCGCGAGATTGCGGAAAAGCAGCTGGAGCTACTGAAATACGGACATAGTGATAATTTTGGCAAAAACTATGCTGACGGTAATCGTGCTTTCGCTAACGGGCAGGGACTGATGTACATTCAGGGCTCGTGGGCTATATCTGAAATTCGCAAAGCTAACCCGAAAGTGGAACTCGGATTTTTCCCGTTACCCACAGGGAATGACGCAAAGGCGGTCAAGCTGGTGTCTGGTATAGATACGCTATTGGCCGTTTCGGAAGGCACGCCGCATAAAAAGGAGGCGGAGGAGTTCCTTGCCTTCTTATTAAAACCGGAGAACAGCAAGCAATACATTACGGAACAAACGTTGTTTTCAGCGGTGAAGGGAGTCACGCAGGATGATCCGAGTGTGGCAGAGCTGCTGCCGTATTTTAAATCAGGCCGTGTCATTGATTTTGCCGATCATTATATTCCCAAAGCGGTCCAATTGAATTCTATTGTGCAGGCTTTCCTACAAAACGGAGACATCGATGCCTATCTAGCCAAGCTCGACCGGGAGTGGAATAAGGTAGCTAACCGCCGATAAGAGAGGAGGAGGAGACATGAATAAGCGACTAACGACTTTTTACTGGATGACGGTGCCGGCGGTGCTATTGTTTTTTGTATTTTTGACCCTGCCTGCTTTGCAGGGATTTTATTATTCACTCACGAACTGGAACGGCTTTGGTCATCAGTACCACTTTGTCGGGTTTAAGAACTATATTAATTTGTTTCAAGACGACAATGTGGGCAATGCTTACTGGTTTACTTTCAAATTTGCGATTGTGGTTACCATTGCGATTAATATTCTCAGCTTGCTGATTGCCATGGGGCTGAACGCTAAAATACGTTTCCGTAATTTCTTTCGCGGGATTTATTTCTTACCTAATATTTTGAGCGTGTTGATCGTAGGTTACATATTCAATTACCTGTTCTCAAACGTGTTTACGATTTGGGGGCAAAATTTAGGTATTACTTCATTGTCGACGAACATTTTGGGCAGCGAACAACTGGCTTGGGTGGGGGTTGTCGTCGTAGCTGTATGGCAGGGGATTGCCTTTAATACGATTCTCTATCTGGCTGGGCTGCAAACCATTCCGACAAGTCTGTATGAGGCGTCCAATTTGGACGGTGCGGGTAAATGGCGCGAATTCTGGAGCATTACCTTTCCATTAATTGCCCCGTTTTTTACGATCAATATGGTATTGGCGATGAAAAATTCCTTGATGGTGTTCGATCAGATCGTGGCTTTGACGAATGGTGGGCCGGGACGGGCCACGCAGTCGATATCCCACCTGATATACACCGGGGGCTTTAGAGGTGGAGAATTCGCTTATCAGTCGGCTAACTCTGTTATTTACTTTATTGTGATTGCGATCATTTCCATCTTACAGCTTCGATTCCTCCAGAGAAGGGAGATGGATAACTGATGAAAACTAGTAGACGTACGAACTGGCCTGTGCTGCTTCTGGTAGCATTGGGGACAATATTCATTCTGTTTCCCCTCTATATGACGGTGACGATAGCCCTTAAAAATCCCGAGCAGATGGCACATTCTGCCTTTGCCTTTCCGACCGAACTGCATTGGGAAAATTTTAGTCGTGCAGTGGAAATGACCAATTTCTTCAGCGCTTTTCGGAACAGTGTGATGGTCACGACATCGACGGTTATACTCACTTTGCTAACCAATTCGATGGTTGCTTATGCCATTGCTCGTAATATGCAGCGGCGTTTCTTCAAGGGGTTATATTTTTATTTTGTGAGTGCCATGTTCATTCCGTTCCCCATCATCATGTTGCCGATTGTAAAACTGGCCTCGGGCCTTCATATGACTAATCTGTTGGGTCTCATTATGCTGCATACGGTGTATGGTTTGGCGTTTAATGTCTTCGTGTATGTCGGTTATATTCGCTCCATACCGGTGGCATTGGAAGAGGCAGCTACGGTAGATGGTGCGACGACATGGGGGACATTTTGGCGCATTATATTCCCGCTGATGGCGCCGATTAGTGCTACGGTGGGGATTCTCACTTGTCTGTCCACCTATAACGACTTCCTGCTGCCGCTCATTATTATTAGCGATGCGGAGCAGTATACGCTACCGCTCGTCCAGTATGTATTTCAGGGGCAGTTCAATACCGACTTTAATTTGGCCTTTGCCTCATATCTGATGGCCTTGCTGCCGATGATTATCGTCTATCTGATTGCACAAAAATGGATTATCAATGGCGTTACGCAAGGTTCTGTGAAGTAGGGTAGGAGTCAATCGTTCCAGGCAGACTGTGCCTTACTAGGAAAATAAAGAGGGGCTCCCTATACCACGGTTCACACAGGTATAGAGGGCCCTCTTTTTATAGCATTGCTATTTAGATGCTTCACTGTTGCTTGTCATGGGCTGCAAGGGTACGGTTGTCTCTGCTTCCGGGTCGTCCGTTGTATAGTAGAACATATAGATAGAAGCTTCCTTCCCTTTGAAGTTCTTGTAGACATCCACTGCCTTGTTATTGCCGTCTCCGGCAAAATTGGCTGTGATCGGCTTGCCAATGATCCGTTCTTTACCCAGGCCAATATGCGTCTGGTTAATCCCTCCAAACCGAGCATCTTCGCTCTCTGTTTCCACAAACAAATCTGCCCCTTGTTTGTAGTAAGTCCACTTCACAGGATAGCCACCGATTTGCGTGGTTAGCGTCTGCTTCTGGTCCGAAATATCAGTTAAACGCTGGGGCGTTTTGTCATCCGAATGGATCGTGACTTTATATTTGCCTGTAAAAGTAATAGGAGTGTCCTTGGTAATCACAAGATGGGACGGTCGTTCAAAACGGATCGTATTCAGATCGTGCTCCTGATCAGGTGAAGACCAACGGCTACCCTCTAACGTTGTGCCGTTCACAGAAAGAAAGTACTTTTGATAAGGTAACATGGCGAATTTCTTTTCGCTTCTGATCGTGACACGGATTTGTGTAGGTGTGACAATCATTTGTTCTAATGTAAAATTCGGATTGCCGTTCTCCAACGGGGTATTCAGCACACTTTTAATCGTCCCGCTTTCCATTTTCTTCTTGCTTAGCTGTAGATCAAAGTTTATGGGTTCATGTATACTTTTCTCAGTTTGCGCATATTGCAGTTTGAAAGCAGTCTGTCCTTCTGGTATATCTGCTTTAGAAAAATACTGCTGTGCTGTATACTCCCCGTTATCTCCGGGTTTGCCAAAAGTCCCCCCAGGCTGCGACATCACAGGCTTGTTGCCTTTGTAAGCAACGATTTGTGGATTGTCCCATTTCTTGGGTATGGAGGAATCGAAGGTGATTGCCGAGGACAGCATCAGCTTATCCTTCCCTTGTTGAAATACCTGTACCTTCATATCTTGTAAGCCGTTACGATCCAGCTTGAATGTCTGCATCTGAGGCGATGTGACATCGAGCGGCAATTCCAGTTCCTGAACGCTGGTGAGCTCTATATGATCTACGGTCAGCCGCATGTTCTCTGTTTCTTGCTGCGGTGTCCAGTCACTTTCAAAGTATCCGTTGTACCGTTGATTTTTCGGGTCCCATTGCTGAAAGTTATATTCCCCTGCACTGCTTTCCCCCGCAGCACCTTTTAGCGATACACCTTTGACATTCCAAAACTCGTTGTCTGCCCGTTTTCCGACCTCCAAGCTGTACAGAATCACGGTCCGGTTCTCATCGACAATAGCGGTATGCAGCGTCAGCTTCACTCCGTCTCTGGTTACGGATTGCTCCAAGGGCTGTCCAAGGTCTTGATTTAGTGCCGTCTGAATGCCGCTTCTTCCGTGCAGCAGATTGCCCCAATTATAATGGATGGCGGCATAGACGGGAACGGCAACGAGAAGCGCACTCAGAGAGGCGGCGATAGCTATTTTGCGCCAATTTCTATGTCGGTGCGGAGTGAATGAATCGAAAGTGTCGGTTAGCGTAGGGGCAGTATGCCCTGTCTGTTCCATCCGGTTCCACATCTCATCGAAGTCAGGATAGGCCATTTCCGAATCATTATTTAACTTGCGCTTCAATGCCTTTTCTACGTTGTTCATAGTTCTCTCCTTCCATCTCGGGAATTTCTACACCTGCATCCCGCAGTATTTGCTCCAATAACTTTAGCCCTTTATGAGTCCTCGATTTGACGGTTCCCAGCGGAATTTCCAGCAGTTTTGATATTTCTGCCAGTGTGAAATCATGCATATAGCGGAGGGTCAGCACAGCGCGGATTTTGGCTGGAAGGCGATTCATATAAACGATCCATTCTTCTGTCGATTCGCGTTCTTCCACCAGCTTGTCTACAGGCTTACCTTCCGCCCCGCTAAATAAATAGGGATTAGCCGATACTTTCAAATGCAGGCTTTTCCGGCGTTTAAGGTAATTCAGACAATGATTGACCGTAATTTTCATAATCCAGGCTTTTAGTTGTTCGATCTGTTCACGATTGCTGCGAAACAGGGTGATAAACACTTCCTGCGTTAAATCCTCTGCATCCGATGCGTTATGTACCATGTAGTAGCAGGTTCGGTATACATCTCGTTGATACAAATCAAACAACTCTCGATTACTCTCCAATGATGTGCTCTCCTTTCTTGTGCAGTTTATCTATATAACAACTGAGGCCCTCATAAGGTTCATTTGGTTGCGAAAAGTAAACCGTCTGATTCGATATATTTTGTTTTTCTTCAAATGTATCACACGAAAAAAGAAGCCTGTAAATCTCAAAAGTTCAGATTTACAAGCTTCTTATGTTTTGCAAAGCTAGACCCTACGGAATGAATATTTCCTCACGCAAAACCAGGTTAACAGATAGATTGCCGATATCTTTCTGCTTAGTCAGCCAGTCGTACAAGCGTTCTTCCTTGCGAGCGGGCTGCAAGGATGTCTTCGAGCGCGCTGGGCAGGTCGGCCAATCCGACTTCGCGCTCAACGAGCTGCTCTAGCTGTTCCGGCTTCCATTCGCTGCCAAGTCGCTTCCAGATCGCTACACGGGTGTCGTATGGGCAGAAGACAGAGTCTATGCCCAGCAGACTTACGCCGCGCAAAATAAACGGCAGCACCGTCGTAGGCAGCTTGGTTCCTGCCGTCAGGCCGCTCACGGCAACGGAGCCGTTGTAGGCGATCTGGCTGAGCAGCGAAGCGAGCGGCTTTCCGCCTACAGGATCAACAGCCGCTTGCCAAAGCTGCTTGCTCAGCGGGCGGATGCTCTCCGCGCCGTCGTAGACCTCCTCGCGAGAAATAACCTCGGCTGCTCCGAGCGCCTTGAGGTAATCATGCGCATCGGCCTTGCCACTGCTGGCTACGACATGATAGCCTCTCTTGTTCAGCAAGGCAATAGCTGCCCCGCCTACGCCGCCCGTCGCTCCGGTGACAAGTACCTTCCCCTGCTCCGGAGTAACGCCGTTTTGCTCCAGCCGATATAACGACAGAGCTGCGGTGAATCCGGCTGTCCCGAAAATCATCGCCTCTCTCGGCGTGAGTCCGTCTGGAAGTGGAACCACCCAGTCCGCAGGCACGCGTGCATATTGGCTGAATCCTCCGAATTGAGACACACCCAGCCCGTATCCGGTAACGAGCACCGCTTGTCCTTCGCTAAAGCGGCTATCCTCCGAAGAGACGACGGTTCCCGAGCAATCTATGCCTGGTACGAACGGATAGGATTTGACGATATTGCCATCCTTGCGGGCAGCAAGCCCATCTTTATAGTTGATGCTGGAATAAGCGACACGAATCAATACTTCTCCAGCAGGTAAACTGCTAGCTTCCAGAGAACGTACCTCTGCTTGAACTTCACCGTCCTGCGTCTGATCGACGACAAGGGCTTGAAATGATTGAGTCATCTGTAAAAGCCTCCTTTATTACCTTTTAACCCTATGAATGTCCTATATATTCCATCTTTAATTCGCGAATTATGCTTAGGAAGCGTACAACAATTTTCACAACTTGTCAGCGGCAATGCTCACAGGCTCGTATTCTATTATACTCTTTAGCTCATAATTGCGTCGAAAAGCCCAGATTTGCCGGTATACTCTTGTAATATCCTGTTTCAATAAAGTTCGATAATCAAATATAAAGAAGGTGATAAATGAATTCTTACGTATTTTTCAAATCAATTTACGTAAACGGGATGTATTTTCAGAATGACTATGCTAACATACCTTTTGATCGTTAAATAAATCTATGAAGAAAGGTGAATGAATGACAACCAGAGCACTAAAAAATGGTTCGGTATTGTCCGAAGCCAAGGAACTGAATTTGTTCCGTTTGACATGGCCTATTTTCCTTGAATTATTCCTGTTTATGTTAATGGGAAGCGTCGATACATTCATGCTCAGCTCTGTATCTGATAATGCAGTGTCGGGTGTGGGCGCGTCCAATCAAATTATTTCAATCGCTATCCTTGTACTGGAGGTTATCGGCAACGGCGCTGCTATCGTCGTAGCTCAATATATCGGTTCTAAGAAACTAGTCGAAGCGGCCCAGGTTACAGGTACGGCCATTACGTTGAATTTGATGGTAGGTCTTTTGCTAAGCGTAATTTTTCTTGTGTTTGGTACGCATATGTTGCAATGGTTGAATGTCCAGGGGGACATTCTTACGTATGCGGAATCCTATATGAGCATCGTCGGGGGGGCTATTTTCCTTCAGGCATTGATTAACGCGCTGGCGGCGACCATTCGTACGCACGGTTTTACCAAAGAAACGATGTATGTATCGGTTTTTATGAACGTGATCCACGTGGTCGGCAACTATGTTTTGATTTTGGGGCATTGGGGAATGCCAGCACTCGGTGTAGAAGGTGCTGCTATTTCCACAGTAGGTAGCCGCTTTATTTGTCTCCTGATCTTCTTCTGGCTGATGTACCGGGTCACTGAGGTTCGTGTCGAGTGGAAATATTACGTCCAATTGTCCAAAAAGTTTATCTCTAAAATATTGCGTATTGGTGTACCATCCGCGCTGGAGTCTATCATGTATCAGTCGTGTCAGCTCATATTCACACTGTATGTGACCTATCTGGGAGCAGAAGCGATGGCGACACGTCAATATGCCAATAATATTTCGAGCTATATTTATTTGTTCAGTATGGCCGTTGGTATGGGAACGGCTATCGTAGTGGGAAGGCTCGTGGGAGCCAGAGAGAAGGATACGGCTTATAAACGTGTATTGAACAGTGTGAAATGGGCGCTACTCGTGACTGTGATTATTGATGCGGTGGTTATCTTTTTCCGTGTACCTTTGCTCGGTTTATTTACAGAGAACCCTGAAATTATCCGCTTAGGAGCGCAAGTCATTTTACTTAGCATTCTGCTAGAAACTGGCCGGACGACGAATATCGTCATTATTAACTCGTTGCGTGCTGCTGGAGATGCCAAGTTCCCGGTTTTTATGGGACTAATCTCTATGGTCTGCATGAGCTTGCCGCTGGGTTATCTGCTGGTGTTCAAGCTGGATATGGGGCTCGCCGGTGTGTGGCTGGCGATTGCTGCTGATGAATGGACTCGTGCTGTCATCATGTATGCCCGCTGGAAAAGCCGGTTATGGGAAAAGCATGCGCTGATCGAGCACGATACACCAGATCAGTCTGCAACGCCTGTTCCAGCACACTGATCCGAGTAGTATTTAGGGCCAACTGGAACCTAGCTTTTCGATAGAGTTGTATACGTGGAGGCAGTTCAAGAGAACATCTTGAACTGCCTCTTTTGCTGCCGGGAGAACCATCCTTTTATACAGTGGCACGATAGGCAATTTTGAAGTTCAACTTATATCATAATGGCTTTCATAAATAGAAGTCTGGTAAATTTACTAAAAAAAAGATATACTTTTGTTGCACTAACGCAGTACATGAAAGACAAGGAGTGTACCGATGAAGAAGCCGACGATTGAAGATGTTGCCCAGAAGGCAGGAGTGTCTAAAAGCACTGTCTCGCAATTTCTGAACAAACGATATAAATATATGAGCGACCAGACAAGGGACCGGATTGCCGAGGTTATTCAAGAGCTGAATTATCAGCCTAACGGGCTGGCCCGCAGCTTGAAGCAGAACCGGACGTTTATGGTGGGAGTCATTGTAGCCAACATTGATTATACGCTGTCGATCCAGTCTATCCGTGCGATTGAGGAGGAATTGCAGCTTTTCGGCATTCAGGTGATCATTTGCAACGCCGATGAAAACCCCGACAAGGAAGGCCAGTATATTGAGATGCTCAAGGCCCGTCAAGTGGACGGCTTAATTATCTTCCCGACAGGAAAGCATGCAGACATTTACAACCAGCTCATTCGTGAAAAGTATCCATTGGTGTTTTTGGACCGCTTGGTGGACGGTGTCAATACACGTAGCCTGCTGCTGGATAACGAAATGGCGATTAAGCTGGCGATTCAGGAACTTGTGGCTCACAAGCATGAGCGAATTGCGCTGATTACCTTGCCCCTTGGCTTGAATCGGATTACTCCACGAGTGGAGCGGCTCAGCGGATACAAGAAGGCGTTGGAAGAGCATGGTATGCCATTTCGAGAAGAATATATGCACAGCGTGCCGAGAGAAGAAATCCAGCAGACGCTGAAGGAGCTTTTCCAACTGCCTGAGCCGCCGACTGCGCTGTTGGCCGGGAATGATATCGTGTTGGCTGAGGTGTTGAAGTATGTGAATGCCCGCCGTATACGCATTCCGGCAGAGCTGTCCATTATCGGAATTGACGATGCGGAGTTTGCCCATATTTACAATCCGCCGATTACGACCATTACGCAACCGATTGCGGATATGGGGAAGCAGGCGGCAAAAACGCTGCTGTCCAGTATTGAGGAAGGCGGCGAATCGGTTCCGATTATTTACCGATTTGTGCCGGATATCAATCGGGGAGAATCCGTCAAAACGCTGTAGACGAGCATCATGTCTTATATTATAAAATAGCCCGTATTCCTTTGTACGACCTGAGTATGCGTATGCTGCTCAGGTCACACAAATGCGAATACGGGCTATTGGAAGTTAAGCCGACTTTGGATGCGGCCTTTGTTGAGCTTGCGCTCATAGCAGTGAAGGTTACGCGGGGGATGATCCCGGACTAATTTGTGCTGGCGCTGAGCAAAAAAGATTCCAGTTCGGCTCGCGTCGGATAGCCATCCATGTCTCCGGCTGACATGACAGCCAGCGCACCAAGTGCATTACCGCGTTTGACTGCCTCTGCCAGGGGCAAGCCTTCCAGTAGCGCGCTGATAACACCTGCGGCAAATCCGTCACCCGCACCGACGGTATCCACGACATGATCTACGCGGAAGCGTTTGACATATCCCTCAGCATCTGCGGATTTGTAATATGCGCCTTCGGTTCCCAGCTTGATGATGACCAGTGAGGTACCACGGTCAAGGTAGAACGAAGCAATATCCTCGGGCGAAGTATAGCCCGTCAATATTTTACCTTCATGAATCCCCGGTAGAAGCCAGTCGCATCCCTCAGATGCTTCGTTAATCGCCTCCACCATCGTTTGTGTGTCAGGCCATAATTTGGGTCTTAGGTTAGGGTCGAAGGATACAGTTTTGCCTGCCTTCTTCATGAATTGCCGCGCATGTCGTGCGAATTCGCGGCATTCAGCGGAGAGGGCAACGGAAATACCTGTAAAATGCAGATGGCGAGCCCCGGCAAAGTAAGCTTCGTTAAAATCAGCGATGCTCAGTGTGGAAGCGGCGGAATGCTTGCGGAAGTATTCCACCTCGGGGTCCCCACTTATAACTTTGGATTTAATCAGCATCCCGGTAGAGTGGTCTTTGGTAAACATGACATTCTGGGTGTCGATTCCTTCCTGACGTAGCGCATCGGCAATGAACTTGCCGAACGTATCCTCGCCGAGTTTGGTTACGAGTCCGGCTCGTAGCCCCAAACGCGACAAACCTGCCGAAACATTCGTCTCTGCCCCGGCCAACGCTTTGGTGAATGAACGCACCTCATCCAGAGAGCCTGCTTCATTGGCGTAAAACATGGCCATCGGTTCTCCGAAGGTAACAGCATCCAATGTTGCGGTCATTTGAATTCCTCCTTGTGTTTAGTAAACTTAATCTGTAAGCGCATGCACCAACTGAATAAATTGAAATTATCACATAAATCGGTTTTTCACAATGATGAAGTTGATATATTTGCTAAAAACTTTTTGGGTAATATAGATAAAAAAATGTGGTTTTGTTTATCAAAAGGTAAAAAACGTGTGAAACTTCGTGTGTATTAAGGGTTTTTCTAGGAAAATCGAAGTTTTAGGTTGACACCCCCTTAGATAATTATTACAATTCTAGCTAAGAAGTAGAGTTAGAAACCGCTTTTATAACAATTCCGTTGATAAAAAAGTTTATCTAAACAGGAGGAATGTTTTTATGGAAATGCGTTATTCAACTCATCCCGAACATGCCAAACATTTTACGACTGAAGAGTTGCGTCAGCACTATCTAATCCAGGAACTGTTTGTACCTGAGGAGGTAAAGCTGGTCTATACGCATGAAGATCGTGTCATTATCGGGGGCATTTATCCCGTGAATAAATCTGTTGCACTGGAAGGTAACGATCAAATCAAAGCGGAAACTTTCCTGGAGCGCCGCGAACTGGGCATTTTTAATGTTGGGGGTAGCGGTACGGTCAAGGTGGACGGTGAAACTTACGAGCTGGCCACAAAAGACTGTCTCTACGTAGGTAAAGGTGGCAAGGAGTTGATCTTTGAAAGCGATTCCAGTGGAAAGCCTGCGAAATTTTATATCGTTTCGGCCCTGGCTCATACCACGTATCCGACGACGAAACAGTCTTTTGCCGATGTACCGTCTGAAAGTCTGGGTTCGCAGGAAACAGCTAACAACCGTACGTTGCGTCGCTTTATCCATGATGGAGGCATTCAAAGTTGCCAATTGGTTATGGGGATGACGACGTTGGAAAACGGCAGTGTGTGGAACTCCATGCCGACACATGTTCATGACCGTCGGATGGAAGTATATTTCTACTTTGAACTGGATGAGAACGCAAGAATGTTCCACCTGATGGGTGAACCGAACGAAACGCGCCATCTGGTAATGAAAAATGATGAAGCCGTTATTTCTCCACCTTGGTCTATCCACTGTGGTGCGGCTACGGGCAGCTATACCTTCATTTGGGGCATGGCCGGTGAAAATAAAACATACAAAGACATGGATCAGGTTGCCATGAGCGAGTTGCGTTAATCCGATTAGTGTATTGGAGCGTAAACCTGCAAGCGGCTGAGGTACATGGTCATCCCATTCGTGGAAAGGATCAGGAACATGACGAAAAAGAAAGTTTTGGAACATATCACTTCGGTAGGTGTCGTCGCAGTCATTCGGGGAAACACAGCGGAGGAAGCGTATCTCATGTCTAAAGCCTGCATTGAAGGCGGCTTGGATAATATTGAGCTTACATTTACGACGCCGGATGCGGATCAGGTCATTCGAAGATTGAAAGACGAATTTAAGGATCGGGCAGTGATTGGTGCAGGAACGGTACTGGAGTCACTGACGGCGAGAATTGCTATTCTGGCCGGAGCAGAGTTTGTCGTGAGTCCTTCTTTTGAAGAAGAAACAGCGAAGCTATGCAATTTGTACGCGATTCCTTATATGCCTGGCTGTATGACGCTGAATGAGATCAAGGAAGCCATGAAATTGGGTAGCGATGTCGTGAAGTTGTTCCCAGGCAGTGCAATGGGGGCGGACTTTGTGAAGGCCGTTAGAGGTCCAATGCCTCATGTACAGATTATGCCAACGGGTGGTGTTGATCTGGATAATATGGAAACCTGGCTGCGTAACGGATGTGTAGCTGTGGGAATTGGGGGTAATTTGACGGCTCCAGCCAAGGAAGGTCGCTACGACTTGATCACAGAAAATGCAGCACGTTATGTAGCTAAATATAAAGAAGTACGCGCAGCGCTGTAGGCTTCAGGAAATATAGGTTTTTATACTAATTTGTGATGGAGGCGTAGACATGGGTCTGGACCATTTTTCATTGGATTTTTTCAGTCTAAAAGGTAAAACGGCGATTGTAACAGGAGGCAACACTGGTTTGGGTCAAGGGTATTCCGTAGCTTTGGCCAAAGCGGGTGCAGACCTGTTCATTGTAGCTAACAATGATGAATATGAAGAAACAAGACGTTTGCTGGAGCCAACGGGTGTGAAGGTTGCCTTTTATCAGGCTGATCTGACAGAGAAAGAATCCATTAAAAAAATTGTAGAAGAATGCGTCAATGAATTCGGTAAAATTGATATCCTTGTAAACAATGCAGGTACGATTCGTCGCGCCCCTCTGCTGGAGTATAAAGACGAGGATTGGGACGCTGTCATGGAGATTAACCTGAATGCCGTATATCATCTGAGCCAGGAAGTGGCAAAGGTGATGGTAGAGCAAAAAAGCGGGAAGATTATCAATGTCGCTTCTATGCTTGCTTTTCAGGGTGGCAAATTTGTTCCGCCGTATACAGCGAGTAAGCATGCGGTAGCTGGTTTGACCAAGGCATTTGCGAACGAGCTGGCAGTTCATAACGTTCAGATTAATGCGATTGCGCCGGGTTATATTGCTACGGCAAATACAGCTCCAATCCGTGCGGATGAAAGTCGCAATCAAGAAATCCTGTCGCGTATTCCTGCGGGTCGTTGGGGCGATCCGTCTGATTTGATGGGAGTTGTGGTTTTCCTCGCCAGTCAGGGTTCCGACTATATGAACGGTCATATCTTGGCGGTGGACGGCGGCTGGCTGGTACGTTAAGCAGCGCTGGTCGCATCGAAGTTTATGAACTGAAAGCTGCCTCAAAAGGAAACTATCCTTTCAGGCAGCTTTTATTTTTTCAATGAAGCTATATGCTGAACCTGATTTGGAGTGCTGTGTCGATCTGTCCTATGCATATGGTACGAATGCCTTTATAATTTAATGAGATAAAAATTGCTAGGCTCCAGCCGTACACTTGGTTGGAGCCTTTGAGCATAACACAGATAGATTGGAGAATGGAGAGATGAGTTCACAGCAACACCAACGAGCTTTGGTATACAAATCTTTGTGGCATGCCGGTCCTTGGGTGCTTGCCGTAGGGATCATTCTGGTAGGTGCCAATCTGCGCGCCTCGATTACCTCGGTAGGACCTCTTATCGGTTTGATTAAGGATTCTTTGCATATTTCGAATACACTGAGTGGCCTATTAACGACATTGCCGCTGCTGGCTTTTGCCCTGTTGTCGCCTTTTGTAGCCAAACTGTCGCGCCGCTTCGGATCGCCTCTTATTATTTTTGCAGCCTTGCTGCTGTTGACCGCAGGTATTGTAGTGCGCTCAACGTTAGGGGTTACTGCATTATTTGTCGGGACCGCCATGCTGGGACTGGCTATTGCCGTGTGTAATGTGTTGCTGCCCAGCTTGATCAAAGAGGAGTTCCCTCGCAACAGCGGACTGATGACCGGCGTATATTCCGTATCCATGAATGTGGTCGCTGCAACCGCATCCGGTCTGAGTATACCGCTGGCTATAAATGGAGGTATGGGATGGCGAGGTGCCTTGGGAATATGGGCGATTGTGGGTGTCGTAGGTATTTTACTCTGGGTGCCCCAGCTCCTTAAGGCTCGCAAAACAGCCAATAACGCAGCAGTATCTGTCCAAACCGTGAATGTGTATAAATCGTCTTTGGCCTGGAAGGTGACGCTGTTTATGGGGCTGCAATCTGCCTTGTTCTATGTTCCTGCCGCCTGGTTTCCTGAAATGATGAGCGGACAGGGAATGGATTCAGAAACTGCGGGCTGGATGCTGTCTGTGATGCAGTTTGCGCAAATGCCATTTACTTTTATTGTGCCTATTTGGGCGGCGCGAGTGAAGGATCAGCGGGTATTGGTTCTGATTATGGCTGCGCTGTATTTTATCGGTCTGGGTGGATTTCTGCTTGGGGCTACACAGTGGAGCGTGATTTGGGTCATATGTATCGGTATAGCGGGTGGTTTTGCTTTCCCGTTAGTGATGATGTTCTTCAATTTGCGGACGCGGACACCGCAGCAGGCAGCAGAGCTGTCGGGTATGGCTCAATCCTTTGGGTATTTGTTGGCCGCGACAGGACCGACGCTGTTCGGTTATTTGCATGATGCGACACAAGGCTGGACAATTCCGCTGCTACTGCTCTTATGCCTGAGTGTTCTGCTTATGTTTATAGGGCTGGGTGCAGCCAAGAAACGATATGTCGGAGGCGAGGTGGATGATCAGACTGCAATTTGATGCAGACGGTTACAGTGTGATTTGTAGTGCAGGTCGTGTTATGTTGTTGGCTAAAGAGTTTGCGCTGTTGCGCTTTCTGTACGATAACCGGAACCAGGTGTTCACCCGTGAACAACTGCTGGATCGGGTGTGGCCGCTGGAGTATCCGGTGGAGCGTACGGTAGATGATCATATCTACAGATTGCGCAAAAAACTTAAGTCATGGGATGGTCTCCGTATTCATACGGTCAGAGGGTATGGCTACAGCTTGACCTTGACTGACGTGCAGCCACAGAATCATCCGTCCTTGCACGATCAGGAGGTGCAAGACGCCGTACATGGACTATTCCGCAAATACCAGCTGTTGGGGCAGGGAAATTCCATCGTAGCGCTGGCTGCCCAGCAGGAGCAGATGGGTTTTGAATTGTCTGTCTTTTATCAAATGTATACCCGTTTTGTACAGGCGGATGTGCCTTGGTTCTTGGAACGGGAGGACTTTGCTCCCGCAGATCGATTGTATTGGATGCTACTGCTATATATGTGCACAGCAGGGGTGACGGATGAGGGGCTTGTCCTATGTGAGCGTGCGCTTTCCAGTGGATTGCTATCTGAAGCGCAGGAGCGGGAATTGCGTATTCTCAACATTCTGGAGGCTTATGTAGAGAACGGACAACCTGAACACGCCCAGGAAGGTCTGCCACTGACCATGATGGTCATGGAACGGGATAATCTCGATAATTTTGTGATGCCTGTTGCGCTGATGGAGATGTATATGCATCTGGTTGCCAATCATATGGAAAAGGCTGCCGAACTGTCTGATCGTCTGGAAGGCATGCTGTCGGAGGCCCCGTTTTTGCGCGAGCTGGGCCGTTATCGGATGATGCGCGGGCTTATGCTGTTGCGTACTGGAGATGTGGATAACGCCGAGCGGCTCATGGATGAGGGATTGGATACCCTTGATATGGCTAAACAGGAATTGCTACAAATCAAAGCGGTATGTCAAATTCGCTCGTTCCTGAAGCTTTGCGGTTCCTATCCAGCGCTGGAAGAGAAGTATGCCGCTCAATATGACCAGCTTGACCGGGATAACAGTTTAATACTGCATCGTCCAGCGCTAAGGCGCTGGCTGGAGCAGACAATCTCAATGGCCTGATTTTTTAGCTGTCTGACTTTTCTCTGATATAGACCCGCTAGAATGTTCTTATTGCTAAAAAAGCTGAAAATGAGAGCAGGGTGAGTAGATAATGAAGGAAAAGAAGGAATTCCAATCCGCGCCTAGCATTTGGCGCAATGGCCGTTTTCGGCGGATGTTTGCGGCGCACACGGCTGCTTCCTTTGGCGATTGGTTTGATGCTATCGCCATTCAGGTGCTTGTTGCTTATCGCTGGGAAGCTGACCCTATGCTGATTGCGCTGATTCCGGTAGTGATGGCGCTACCGGGTCTGCTGCTCGGTTCCATCGCGGGCACGTTAGCTGACCGGGTACACAAGGCCCGGCTGATGATCGTCTGCGATGCAGCTATTGCCTTATTGACGCTGGCCATTCTCGCCGTCCCGGGTCCGGTGTGGCTACTGCCTTTGCTCGGTCTGCGCGCGGCGGCTGGCGTATTTCAAATGCCTTCACAGCAAGGCTTGACCCGCACGGTAGTCGCCAGCGACGACCTGTTTCGGGCCACCTCGCTGAATGGGTTGGTCAATCAGGCCTCCAAAGTGGCGGGGCCATTACTGGGCGCTATGACCTTGACTGTGTTGTCTCCCCAGGCATGCATTATTCTCAATGCATTGCTGCGCCTCTGTTCCGGACTGCTGCTGTGGCCGCTGCGCGGAATCGGTCCGGCGCTGGTCAGCGCAGACCAACAAGCTGTTGCAGCCGAGCAGCAAGGAAAGTCGGCTACGCATACAGCGCCTGAGGCTGATGAAGTCCAAATGCGGGAGGAGCATGTTCGCGCATCTCGTTTTTTCAACCAATGGCGTGAGGGCTGGGCGTTCTTATGGCGCAGTCGAATGCTTTTGCATACGCTCATATTCGGACTTTTCGGCTTAATCGCCATTCTCATGATCGACTACCAGTTCCCTACGCTGCTGCGAGTGCTCGCTCCAGGTAATGAATCGCTGCTTGGCTGGCTGGTTTCAGCCATTGGTGCTGGCGCCGTCGGCTGTATGCTTGTGCTTAATCGCTTGAATCGCATAAGCGCAGGCTGGGGGCTCGGTGGTGGGTATGTGCTGGTTGGCGGAGCTATTGCTGCTTTAGGCTGGGCGCAGCCCGGAACAGGATGGCCCGTCCTACTTATGATCGGGGCTGTGCTGGGCGTGGGCAACGGCCTGTACATTATCACCCAGAATTATATATTACAAGCCAAAACCCCTGCTGATATGGTAGGACGCGTCTTCGGTATCCAAAGTACCGTGATTGGAGCAATCATGGTCGTTTCGCCGCTTGCCGGGGGAGTATTGATCCGAATAGCAGGGGCGGGAACGGCTTTTGTCTGGATCGGAATGACTGTTGGAATTCTGGGTTTGGCAGGACTACTGCTTCAATCCGTAATTTGGCGCGAGTCCCTCGCTGATTCTAGCCTGACTACGGAGCAAAATGCAGACCTTGCGTAGTCGAACTTGCGCAATAATTTACTTCGATTTACGTCATTTATATTTTTTAGCATGGGAGAGATCATGATGGCTCAACAAACTTCAGCCCCAGAGCCTGTGGCACGATTACTTGAAGGATCACGGGTATACTTGCGTCCCGTTAACGTGGAGGACACGGAGCTATACTATAATACATTGTTCCATCAGGATGTGCGGAGACTGACAGGCACACAACGCAGTTTTACCAAGGATCAAATTGCCCGTTATATTGAAGCTAAAGGACAGGATTCCTCAAGCCTGCTGCTCTTGATTGCGCTTCGCGAAGATGATCGTGTCATCGGAGATATAGCTCTGCAGGATATGGACAGCCTGAACCGCAGTGCCAACATCCGTGTTGCGATCAATGAGCAGGGAAATCAGGGGAAGGGCTACGGCACTGAAGCGCTTGTACTCATGCTGGGTTACGGATTCGGTATCTGTAACCTGCATCGGATTGAGCTGAATGTATTTGACTTTAATGAACGTGCCATTCGTTGTTATGAAAAAGTAGGCTTTCAGCGTGAAGGTGTACAGCGGGATGCTTTATTCTACAATTATGAATACCATGATTCGATTCTGATGAGTATGCTGGACCACGAATACCGCGACCGCTACGTGAAAAAAGTAGAAAATTGATTCAACACGTTTACACGGGTTTACAGAAGAGATATAATTAAAAGATAAAGTTGCTTGTTTGCGCAAATATGACCGACAACATCAAATGAATATATGAATTACCGGAGGAGCCTGTCACCAAGGCTCCTTTATGTCTTTTTAGGGGAACCTGTGCTGTATTTCGGGTTCCCCTTTTTATTTTGCGAGCTGTCCGTTAAGGTCAGACACATATTTTGCACGTTTGTTTTACATTTTATGATTAGGATTTGCAAAATTCGATTCCAGTCGCTCCGATCTATATCTTGTTCATTGGAAGTCGCTTATGGGATTTTTGCAAATAAGTTCAAGGACTAAACAAAAGGAGGTTATCAGCCTATGCAATTTATATTGTATCTTCTGCTGATTCTGTTGTTCACAAAAGTCGCGGGTCATGTGTCTGTCAGGCTCGGTCAACCAGCAGTGCTAGGAAAGCTGATCGCAGGAATTGTGCTGGGCCCAGCGGTATTAGGATGGGTTGAGAATGATTCGCTGATTCATGATATGTCTGAAATCGGCGTGCTGTTGCTGATGTTCATTGCTGGACTGGAGACGGATCTGGATCAACTTCGACGTAATTGGAAGCCTGCGGTAGCTGTGGCGGTTGGAGGTATTATTTTACCGCTAATTTGTGGTTTTGGTGTAGGGGAAGCCTTTGGATTCTCGGTGCATGAAGGCTGGTTTCTAGGGATCATTCTGAGTGCTACCTCGGTAAGTATTACCGTACAGGTGCTCAAGGATATGAACAAGCTGAATACCCGAGAGGGCTCGACCATTTTGGGTGCGGCGGTGCTGGACGATGTGCTTGTTGTGGTACTGCTAGCGGTAGTAATGAGTATATTCGGTATGGGTGGAGAGACTTCGCTGGGACTTCTTGTTGGCAAAAAGCTAGTTTTCTTCGTCGTAGCTATTCTGGGGGGCTGGTTCGTTGTTCCGTGGATTATGAAAATACTCGCTCCACTCAAGGTGACTGAAGCAGTCATCACGACTGCGTTGATTATTTGCTTTGGGTTTGCGTATTTTGCAGATATGTTGGGGATGGCGGGCATTATCGGGGCTTTTGCTGCCGGGATTGCCATTGCACAAACAAGCTTTAAGCACGTCGTAGAAGAAAAGGTGGAACCCATCGCTTATTCCATCTTTGTTCCTGTTTTTTTTGTCAGCATTGGATTAAATGTTTCCTTTGAGGGAGTAGGGCAGCAGCTCGGATTTGTTGTTGTTTTGACACTGATTGCGCTGGTGACGAAGTTAGTGGGAGGAGGCCTCGGCGCGCGGCTGACGGGCTTCAATAACCGTTCTTCTCTTGCGATTGGCTCCGGTATGATATCACGTGGCGAGGTCGCACTTATTATTGCAGCTACCGGTCTACAGTCGGGTCTGTTGGCACAGCAATATTTTACATCCGTGATCATTGCCGTCATTTTGACAACGTTGGCTGCACCTCCAATTCTCAAGCTGTGTTTTAGCGATAAGAGGGAGACTTCCGCTCACGATACAGAAAAGAAGGCCAGCATTGATAAGTTGTAATGAGAGTATCAACAGGTCATAACAAAAAGACCCTTCGGGTTCAGTTTCTCATAGTGTGCATGGAAAGTCCGATTTTAGAGTAGAGCGGACTTTCCATGCAGCATGAGAACATGGGCGAAGGGTCTTTTTTATGCTAAATGTGCTGCAAGAATAGAGAAATTAGGACTCGGACACCACTGTGAAGCGTTGGTTCAGATGTTGTGGTTTTTCGATTTCGTCCACTACGGCAACTGCATAATCTTCGTAACTGACATAGCTTGCACCTTTGGAATTAACCAACAGTGTGTCTTTTCCTACTTGGTAAGAGCCTGTACGTTTACCCAGTGCAAATTCCGCAGAAGGGCTAATAAAGGTCCAGTTCAGGTCGCTGGTACCACGCAAAATTTCCAGGTTTTTTCCTTGGTTGTTGGCTGTTGGATATACGAAATCAGGGAAGCCAGGAGCGTCTTTTACCAAAAGTGTTTGGGATTCATCAGTGAACAAGCTGCCTGCACCACCTACGACAATCAGGCGAGTACCGGATACATTACGCAGGGCTTCGATCAGTACGTTACCTGCATCGACATGCAGATGCTCTTGTCCGAGTGGAGCGGCAAATGCATTAACAACTACGTCAAAACCTTTCAGATCATCTGTTTTCAGATCAAAAACGTCTTTTTGTACCACAGTAGCACGACTTTCTGTTACTTTGGACGAGTCACGGACGATGGCGGTTACTTCATGCCCTCTGTCTAATGCTTCTTTTACGATATTATTTCCTGCTTTACCGGTTGCACCAATAACTGCAATTTTCATAATAGATAGCCTCCTATAAATATGATGTGGATGATTCATTCGTTTGATCGTAAGTGTACTCAGTGCATTTACGAACTTTAATATGTAACTATTATAGTTACAATATAAAATAAAAGTCAAGCTCTTCTGTTGGGCAAACTAAAGTCCTCCGATTGGAAAGAGAGGAACTCGTTTAAATATATAAGGTAAAACTGAATGAGCAAACTTAAGCCAAAATGGATATATGTAGACCACAGAAAAGAAAGGAAGAGTGAATCGATATGAGTAAAAAAGTACAGCTTGAACCCGCAGCACAGAAATTTGCAGACGATAATGCCAAGCCTCCGTTTCTATATGATTTGGGTCCTGAAAAAGGACGTGAAACGGTCAATGAGGTTCAATCCGGCCCAGCAGACAAACCTGCCGCAGATGTAGAAGATCTAACTATTCCAGGCGGGCCTGGCGGTGAGGTGAAGGTCAGAATTGTTCGCCCACAACAGGTGACAAGCGATCTCCCGGTCATTGTATATATTCACGGAGCAGGCTGGGTATTCGGTAATGCTCATACGCATGATCGCCTGATTCGTGAATTGGCAGTCGGCTCACAGGCAGCAGTTGTATTTCCAGAATACAGCTTGTCCCCTGAAGCTAAATATCCGACGGCGATTGAGGAAATTTACGCGGTCGTTCAATGGGTGGCACAGCACGGACGCGAGCATGGGCTGAAGCCCGATACGCTGACGGTAGCCGGAGACAGTGTGGGCGGTAATATGACGGCGGCCGTAACGCTGCTGGCCAAAGAACGTAGCGGCCCTACCATTCGCCAGCAGTTGCTGTTCTATCCAGTGACGGATGCTTCCTTTGACACAGAATCATATCATGAGTTCGCCACAGGATATTTCCTGAGCCGCGAAGGAATGCAATGGTTTTGGGATCAATATACGACGGATCCCAACGAACGAGCGCAGATCACGGCGTCTCCATTACGTGCCACCACAGAACAGCTCGAAGGGCTACCACGTGCGCTGGTCATTACAGGTGAGGCCGATGTGCTGCGCGATGAAGGCGAGGCCTATGCGGACAAGCTACGTGAAGCGGGGGTGGATGTGACCGCTGCACGCTTTCAGGGCATCATCCACGACTTTGTGATGCTGAACCCATTGTCTGAAACCGCGGCCAAGCGCGGTGCGATCATGCTCGCTACCTCATGGCTGCGCCAAGGGTTTGAGGGCTAGTACACTATAGAGCATTTTAAGGGTGTCGTCGTGTGATTTGATCCAGTTCTTTGAATGATTAGGCTGTCTTCTTCCTGCTGACATCTATTGCAGGGAAGGCAGCCTTTATACATATCTGCAATGAAACCGCTTCACGTTCGTCGAACAGAGTGATAATATAAAATTTGAACGAGTTTGACCGACATTCAGCCTAAGGGGGATATCCATGCCATTTCAGGGACAACGCATTTTACCTGCAGCTAAGCATATGAAGCAGCTGGAGGGTATTTTGGACAGTTCTTATGAGTATGCGGTTTTTCTGGATACGCATGTAGCGCAGCTGCGTAGCCTGTACCAGATGGCTAGAAGTCGCAGCAAGCAAATGCTCCTGCATGCCGATCTGGTGCAAGGCTTGAAGAATGACGAGTATGCGGCTGAATATTTGTGTCAGGAAATTAAGCCATTTGGGATTATTTCGACCCGGTCCGGGGTGATCGCAACTGCTAAAAAGAAAGGAATTCTTGCTGTACAGCGGGTGTTCCTGCTCGATACGATTGCACTGGAAAAAAGCTACGCGCTGGTAGAAAAAACGCGTCCGGATTATATTGAGGTGCTGCCCGGTGTTGTTCCACCGATGATTAAGGAGGTCAGCGAACGCACTGGCATTCCTATTTTGGCAGGCGGACTTATTCGCACCCCTGAGGATGTGGAAGCAGCGTTGGCCGCGGGAGCTACAGCAGTTACGACCTCCAATAAACAGCTGTTCGAACACTATAAGCAATAGCTTTTATTTGTATCAAGTGGGTAACCATACATAATAAGCAAGGAGGCTGGGAAACGATGGAGCAATACATTCTTGCCTTAGATCAGGGCACAACCAGTTCGCGGGCCATCTTGTTTGATCGGCAGGGAACAGTGGTATACAAGGCACAACGGGAGTTCCCACAGTATTTTCCCCAGCCCGGGTGGGTAGAGCAAAACGCCAATGAAATATGGAGCTCTATTTTGGCCGTCATCGCCTCCTGCTTGTCAGAATCAGGTGTGAAAGCCAGCCAAATTGCCGGGATTGGTATTACGAATCAACGGGAAACCGTAGTAGTGTGGGATAAACATACGGGTCTGCCTGTATATCATGCACTGGTATGGCAGTCACGGCAAACAGCCGGGATCTGCGAGGAATTGAAAAGCCGTGGATTTGATCATATTTTTCATAGCAAAACGGGACTACTCATTGATCCCTACTTTTCTGGCACCAAGGTCAAATGGATACTCGACAACGTCGAAGGGGCACGAGCTCAAGCGGAGCGTGGGGATTTGCTGTTTGGTACGATTGATACCTGGCTAATCTGGAGATTGTCTGGTGGTAAAGCACATGTAACAGACTACTCCAATGCGGCCCGCACACTCATGTACAACATTTATGAGCTAAAATGGGATGAGGAGCTGCTGGATATTCTCGGCGTTCCTGCGTCTATGCTACCAGAGGTGAAATCATCTTCTGAGATATATGCGCATACGGTGGATTATCACTTTTTCGGACAGGAAATCCCTATTGCCGGAGCGGCAGGCGATCAACAAGCAGCTCTGTTCGGTCAGGGATGCTTCGACAAAGGTATGATTAAAAATACATACGGTACGGGATGCTTTATGCTGATGAATACCGGAGATGAACCCTGTGACTCGGGACATGGACTGATTACGACCATTGCATGGGGGCTGAATGGTCAGGTGAAGTATGCGCTGGAGGGCAGCATTTTTGTAGCCGGATCTGCTATTCAGTGGCTGCGTGATGGGTTGCGTATGTTCCGCGAAGCCAAAGATAGTGAAGCGTATGCGGCGCGTGTGACCTCCACAGAAGGGGTATATTTTGTCCCGGCCTTTGTGGGTCTGGGCAGCCCGTATTGGGATAGTGACGTGCGCGGTGCGACATTTGGTTTGACGCGGGGAACGACCAAGGAGCACTTTATACGAGCGGTACTGGAATCGCTGGCCTACCAGACTAAAGATGTCCTAACTGCCATGGCGAGCGATTCGGGTGTACCTGTGCGTTCATTGCGTGTAGATGGAGGTGCAGTGATGAACGAGTTCCTGATGCAGTTCCAGAGCGATATTCTCGATCTGCCAGTAGAACGACCTGCTGTGAACGAGACAACTGCACTCGGTGCGGCGTATTTAGCAGGACTGGCAGTTGGGTTCTGGAGCAGTTTGGATGAGGTCCGGGGGTATGCGCAAAGTGATCATACCTTTACTCCGTCCATGAGTGAAGACGTGCGGGCTGATCTTTATGGTGGCTGGAAAAAGGCAGTTCATGCCGCAATGGCGTTCAAGTAGCAGGCAGATTTCCCTTTTCATAGCGTATCGTGTGTGCTACGATATAGATAAGTTAATACTCGTCAGGAGACTTGGAGAGACCATGAACCGCTCGGCATCCGCCGCAGCGATGTTCGTGGTCTTTTTTTGTACCTTATGATGAGTCGGTTGGCAGATTGCATCGTGAATATATACAAAGCTGGAGGGATACATGATGGGAGAACAGGGATTTGCTGCGCAGGAGAGAACCGCTGTCTTGGAACGTATGGGACATGAGCATTTTGATATATTAATCATTGGCGGCGGCATTACAGGGGCGGGTATTGCGCTGGATGCGGCGGATCGTGGTTTGAAGACAGCATTGGTGGAGATGCAGGATTTTGCAGCAGGTACGTCCAGCCGCTCGACCAAGCTAGTGCATGGGGGTCTTCGTTATTTGAAGCAGTTGGAAGTTAAGATGGTAGCTGAGGTGGGGAAGGAGCGGGCAATTGTATTCGAAAATGGTCCACATGTGACCATACCGGAGCGTATGTTGCTTCCTTTTCACAAGGGCGGCACGTTTAACGCATTTACCACCTCTATCGGGCTGCTGGTATATGATTTCCTTGCTGGTGTTAAGCGTAGTGAGCGCCGTCGTATGCTGGACATCCAGGCTACACTAGAGCGCGAGCCTTTGCTGAAGCGTGATGGACTGAAGGGAAGCGGCAGCTATGTGGAGTATCGTACAGATGACGCTCGCCTGACGATTGAGGTCATGAAGGAAGCTGTTACACGAGGGGCGCTGGCGGTGAACTATGCCAAGGCTGACAAGCTGCTGTATGACAAAGGACGAATAAGCGGTGCAAGCGTAACGGACCGGGTAACGGGAAAACCATACGAAATTCGAGCTTCGCTGGTTATTAATGCAGCTGGACCATGGGTAGACACGCTACGGGAAATGGATCGCTCCAAGGAGGGTAAGGTGCTACGCCTGACGAAAGGTATTCACCTAGTGTTCGATGCTGAGCGCTTTCCGCTCAAACAGGCAGTGTACTTCGATACACCGGATGGACGCATGGTATTTGCCATCCCGCGTGATGGAAAAACTTATGCAGGTACGACTGACACGGTGTATGAGGGGGATACGGCGCATCCCCGGATGACCGTCGAAGATCGGGCGTATGTGCTTCAAGCGATCAACGGAATGTTCCCGGATGTGAAGCTGACTGTTACGGATGTAGAATCCAGTTGGGCAGGGGTACGGCCGCTCATTTATGAAGACGGTAAAAGCCCTTCAGAAATTTCACGTAAGGACGAAATTTGGGAATCCCGCTCAGGTCTGATCACGATTGCAGGCGGCAAGCTGACGGGCTACCGGAAAATGTCCGAACTCGTCGTGGATCGTGCGGTACGGGAGCTGGGGGGCTTGCATGGGCAGAGCTTCCGGGCATGCCGCACCAGACACATCCCGATTTCGGGTGGCAGCGTAGGCGGCTCGGCGGGCTGGGACGCGTACGTAGGTAAGCAAACCGCAGCAGGTGTTGCACTCGGCCTGTCGCCTGAAACGGCTAGAGCATGGGCAATCCGCTATGGCTCCAACACAGAGCGGCTGTTTGCGATAGCGGCACGCAGCATGAAGGAGACTACCGAGAAGGAAGCGGCACTGCCTGTGGAAGTGCGTGTCCCGCTCCTGTATGCGATGGAACAGGAAATGACGGTGACACCGTCTGATTTTTTCATACGGCGAACGGGAGCACTTTTCTTCCAGATTGACGAGGTGAAGCGCTGGAAACAGCCCGCCATCGCATGGATGTCTGAACATGCAGGCTGGAGCGCCGCGCAAGAACGACAATATACGGCTGAGCTGGATGCTTACCTGTATGAAGCTGTAACGCCTTTAGAGGTACAGGTGAAACAAGGTGACGTTAAAGCCATCTAATAGGAACGAGGATGCGTATCCTTTACCGCTCCGCTTCTCTACCATCGTTTCGTTCTCACCGCTGCTTTATGCGGAAAAGGGGCCTACAAAACAAAAGCAGCGATTCTCTATTTTTAAGAGAATCGCTGCTTTTGTTGTATGCAGATTGTTTACAGCATCAAGTGGAACAGGAACGGGGCGGCTGCCAAGGTAAAGAGAGCGGCGAGCACCATCGAGATGCTGGATATCGTCCCCGTCAGCAAACTGAACTCGAATGCTTTGGAAGTGCCCGTACCATGAGCACCGGTACCGAGCAGTACCCCACGGGAGACTTCATTTTCGATACGGAACAGTTTTACAATCACTGGACCGATAATAAGACCGCTCAATCCGGTCAGAATAACGAATACAGCTGTGACCGTCGGATTGCCGCCAATCGTTTGCGATACATTCATCGCAATGGGTGTCGTAATGGAGCGAGGAATCAGGCTGCTCAGCAGGGAAGAATTCAGGTGCATCCACTTGGCAAGCGCCATGGAGGACAACACGGCTACAACAGATCCAGACAGCACGCTAAGCACGATTTGGGTAGCGTGTTTTTTTAACACTGGGAAATATCGGTACAAAGGGACAGCAAATGCAATCGTAGCTGGCTGTAGCAGCATGGACAGCAAGTGGGCGCCCGAATTATAAGAACGGTAATTCACACCCGTCAGCGTCAAAATCAAAATGATAACAACAGGTGTAATGAGCAATGGAGACAAATACACCTTGGGCAGTGTGCGGTACATGCGTTTGGCCATCCAGTAAATAGCGAGTGTCAATACAATACATAGAAGACCGATCATGATGATTTATGCTCCTTTCGTTTACCAAGCAGACTGGCGACCATACCTGTGCAGGCCATCACCAGAAAGGTGCCGAGCAACACGACCAGCATAATGCTCATACCATCGTGTTCCAGCATCGGCCAATAATTCATGACGCCGACAGCGGAGGGAATAAAGAATAATAGCAGCTCGGCCAGCAACCAGTTTGCGCCAACTTCAATCCAGCTTAGCCGGACCAAGCCGGTTTGCAGCAGAATAAAAAGGATTAGCATACCAATGATACTACCGGGTATAGGCAGGTGGAGCCAGGAGACTACCGCGTTCAGGATGAGCGAAAAGGCCATCAGGACGGCGATCTGGAGGACACCGCGTATGAAGCTTTTCATATATAATGACTCCTATCTTTGTGATCGGTTATTTTCAAACTGTAATGAAATTTTACATCACAAGCTTTCATGAGTAAAATGCATATAAAGAATATAATCTATTCCGTTTATCTATGGGAGAAGGTGTAGCTTTGGATATCCGACATTTACAATATTTTTTGGAAGTCGCGCGGTTGCGTAGCTTTACAAAGGCAGCCCAGAGCATGTTTATTACCCAGCCGACGATCAGTAAGACGATTAAAAGTCTAGAAGATGAACTGGGGGTCGCTTTGTTCGACCGAATTGGCAAAAGAATCGAATTGACGGACGCGGGAAAGGTCATTGAGCTTCAGGCACAAGCAATTGTAAAGTCCTTTCAGAGCCTGTCCTCGGAGCTGAGTGATTTGATGAACCTGAAAAAGGGACATATCCGTATTGGCCTGCCCCCTATGGTCGGATCGAGCTTTTTTCCGCGTGTCATTGGAGAATTCCATAAGGCATATCCTGATGTGACCATTCAATTATTTGAGGACGGGGCGAAGAAAGTGGAACGGGACGTAGAAGCCGGGGCATTGGATATCGGGGTGATCGTGCTGCCCGCAGTTGGAGATATGTTTGAGACATTTCTGTTTGTGGAGGAAAAGCTGAATTTGCTCGTTCATCCTACGCATGCATTGGCAGAGTGCAAGGAGGTACCGTTATCTGCGTTGGCGGAGGAGGCATTTGTACTGTTTCGTGAGGATTTTACGCTGCATGACCGTATCATTGCGGAATGTGTTCGTGCCGGCTTTCAGCCGCGTGTAGTGTACGAAAGCTCACAATGGGATCTGATTAGCGAAATGGTTGCTGCAAACCTGGGAGTAGCTCTGTTGCCGGAGGCCATTTGCCGAGATCTGGATTCTGAGCGCTTGCGTGTTCTTCCATTGGTAGACCCCGTCATTCCTTGGCATTTGGGGATGATTTGGCGGAACGATCGCTACCTGTCCTTTGCCGCCAGAGAATGGATATCGTTCACACAGCAATTGTTGCGGACGGAATAGGGCGGGAAGTAGTCAGTCCGCGAGAAGGTGAGTACGATGCAGAATAAAAAAGCTGCCCTGAGGGGCAGCGATGTAGCTTGCTTCTATGAGTGTGTTTGGTTTATTGCACGCTTGGTGTGAAGGTACTTGTCCATAATACGGTCAAGTCTGGAGGATTTGTCCAATACACGTTCATCTTTTAATCCGTGTAAGTCAGCCATGCGATTCAGTTCACGGCGTTCTTTTTCCATGAGTTTTTCCAATTGTTCGAGGTTCACAAAGCCCACCCCCCATGTCGATTGTAAGGCATGTCTCCACTAGCGGCAGAAGTTTTTTTGATAACGATGTTATTTCCATTTTACCACTTTTTATTAACAATAATCCAGCTTTCCTGACATTTAGCGACTAATATCTATGGTTTTGCCAGTTCTACCCGATTGCGTCCTGATCGTTTAGCTTCATACAATGCCTCGTCTGCTTTTTCCAATAAACGCCTCGATGCAATAACAGGAGAGCTGCCTGCCCCGATGGATACGGTTAAGGAGAGTATGGTTCCGTCATTCAAGAGAAAACATTCATTTTCCACAGCTTTCCGAATCTTCTCGGCAAAGTTTGCCGCCTTTTCAGTATCACAGTCTCCGAGTAGAATTGCGAATTCCTCTCCGCCCTTACGGGAGGGATATGCTCTTGTTGTAGATTCCCGATTTAACAAAATTCCCAGTTGGCTTAAGACTGCGTCTCCGTTCAAATGGCCGTACGTATCATTAATTTTTTTAAAGTGGTCAATATCTAGCATCACAAGTCCAAAGGGTTTTTTTGTAGTCTTGGAAGCATGAAGTACCTCTTCGAACAGCGCATCAAAAGCACGCGGACTGTATAGCCCGGTTAAATGATCGCGGTTCGCAGCCTCTTCCAGCAGGTGAATAGCCCGTTCTGTTTTTTTGATATGGGACATCATAAAATAAGTGAACAAGCCGCCAAGAATCTTCACGGTTGTGATCATTATTATAGATTCTAAGTTGGGTGGATCATCCACAAAAAAAGCAGATAACAGCGACACAACAACAGCCCCAAGCACGGCTGACATCCATTTGCCGAGGGCTAGCTTTTTTTCTCGAATAAAGATAAGTGAAAGGACTAGTGTCATGAAGCAATTAACCGTAACAGTCAGAGTAATATCCGTCCATCCCCCTGTGATGTAAATACGATACAGGATGACGATCAGGGTGGTCAGCAGACCGGATACCGATCCTCCTATATAAACAGATATGATAATCGCCAATTGGCGGAGATCAACCACAAAGTGCCCACGGATCCATAAACCGGTCATCATTAACAGAATGCTAAACACGCCCAGCATTAAACCGTTTAATATCTGATGAATGAGTGCATGATTTGTCAGGTAACGTTCATATTTCCGGGAAAATAAATTTCCGAAGAATAAGAAGCTCGTTAATAACGCAAAATTGTTAATTAATTCTTTTAACATATCCCTATCCTTTATGCTGTAATGAGAGTTGTAGTATCGTGGGGAATAAAGCAAAAGGCCTCGTTTCTATATTTCGGTAAAAAGTAGGCATGAGTGAATACCAATCGACCATTAAACGATTCTTCTGTCCCTTACGTTTCGTTTATCTACGTGGTACAGTGAAAGGACTATGACCGGAACGGGTGATCGTATGAAGGAACCAATTCACATATCGGTGCGTCCACTTGTGGAATATGTGCATCGGAGCGGCAGCATTCATAGCGGCTTTCGATCGAATAGCAGTATGCTCGAAGGAACTCGCGTGCATCAGGTTATCCAGAAAGGTTACAAGGAGCATGACCGCAAAGAGGTACATTTACGTACAGAAATTCAGTATAAGGACGAATTGTTTATAATTGAAGGCCGCTGTGACGGACTGATTGAGCTGGATGGCGTATGGACGGTCGATGAAATTAAATCGATCTCTTTGCCTCTCGAAGATATTCAGGGTGACGGTCAACCCGTACACTGGGCGCAAGCATTTCTGTATGCCTATATGATTGCTCGTGAGGAACAACATCATTCCATGCAGGTCCAGCTTACTTATGTGCAGGCACACAGTGAAGACATTCGCCGATTTAGGCGCGAGCTATCCTTTACTGAGCTGGAAGCTTTCGCGCAGGAGATGATTGCTGGTTATGCACCGTATGCATTCCTGCTGAGAGCACATGCGGAAAAGCGGGATGCCAGCATTGCTATGTTGGACTTTCCCTTTGACACGTATCGTTCGGGTCAGCGAACGCTCGCGGGTTCGGTGTACAAGACGATTGCCGAAGGGGTTAACCTGTTTGCCAAAGCGCCTACGGGTATCGGTAAAACGGTATCCACTTTGTTTCCTGCGATCAAGGCGATCGGTGAGGGGCAGGTTAGGCGAGTATATTATGTAACGGCTCGTACCACCACTCGGGCAGCAGCTGAAGAAGCTTATGCCAGAATGCAGACCCAAGGGCTGCACATGCATGTGGTGACTTTGACTGCGAAGGATAAAATTTGCTTTAAGGATGAAAATGATTGTGACGCTGGATCATGCAGCATGTGCGAGGGCTACTACGACCGGATCAACGGTGCGGTATCCGATATTTTGGCGAATGAGACGTTAATGACCCGGGCGGTGATTGAGCGTTATGCGCGCAAGCATAAGGTTTGTCCCTTTGAATTTTCGCTGGATGTGGCGTATGCCTCGGATGGTATAATCAGTGATTATAATTATGTTTTCGATCCACGGATTTCTCTGAAAAGATTGCTGGAGGAGCACAAGCGAAAAGGTGTCGTACTGGTGGATGAGGCGCATAATCTGGTAGAACGCGGCCGGGACATGTTTTCGGCGGAAATTTTGAAATCTTCTTTTTTGGAACTGAAACGAGAATTTAAGCTGCTAAGCTCGGAGATTGCTGCGGCTGCGAGTGCAGTGAACGCACATATGATTACGCTGCGCAAGCAATATGCAGACACAGGAAAAGCAGTGGAGACAGTAGCGCCGCAAGAGGTGCTGGAGCTGCTGGTGCCTTTTGTGGAAGCTGCTGAACGTGAACTGGTAACGGGGAGTAGTACAAGTCGCGCAAGCAGTGAAAGTACGGCCTACGCATTGCTTCTGGATACGTATTTTACTGCTCAGAATATGCTGCGGATTGCTGCTTTATATGATGAACGGTACGTTACTTATGTGGAAGCAGGGCGCAGTGAAGTGAGGGTCAAGCTGTTCTGCCTCGATCCTTCTCACTTGCTGGGACAAGCTATTAAGGGCTACCGCTCAGCCATTTATTTTTCCGCGACGTTGACACCGCTTGCTTATTATCGGGACATGCTCGGAGCAAACGAGGAAGATTATACGTTACAGGTTCCTTCCCCTTTCCATCAGGAGCAATGGGATGTACGTCTGCTGCCGCTCTCCATCCGTTATCGGGATCGCGAGCGTTCCAAAGGGGCGATTGCGGATATGCTGGCTGCATTGGTTGTGGAACGGAAAGGAAATATGCTTGTGTTTTTCCCGTCCTATCCATACCTGCGTGAGGTATATGAGGAGTTCATGCTTCGGGACGTGTCCGCAAATACGTTGGTACAAAGTCCGGGGATGACCGAACCAGAGCGGGATCGATTCCTAGAGGCCTTCCAGCCTGGGCAAGAGCACACCTTGCTTGGCTTTGCCGTATTGGGTGGTGTGTTTGCTGAAGGTGTTGATTTACCCGGGGATCGCTTAAATGGGGTAGTCGTCGTCGGCGTTGGCTTGCCGCAAATTGGAGCAGAGCGAGATGTGCTGCGGGATTACTTTTCGGAACAGGGACGGAATGGTTTCAACTATGCGTATGTATATCCAGGGATGAACAAGGTTCTTCAGGCAGGTGGCAGGCTTATCCGCACAGAGCACGACGAAGGGTTGTTGGTCCTGGTAGATGATCGTTTTGCCAAGGAACCGTATGCTTCTTTGCTGCCAGATGAATGGAAAAGCTACCGTCTGACGGAACAAGCGGGATTAAGGAAGGAATGGATAGACTATGAACTTTAATTTTCATAATGACTCCATACGCGGGGTGCTGCGTAGCTTTGGACATGAGGATGCCGAAGTAGATAATATAGAGACTTTTGTGACATTTGCGCGCTTGGCTAACGGTATTTTCAGAGAAATGGATACAGATTTGACCAAGTTGGGGGCTTCTCAGGGTCGGATTATCGTGCTTAGCCTGTTGCATTGCCACTCGCCGCATCGCATGACACCATCGGAGTTAGCGGAAAAAGCGGATGTCACGCGTGGGACCATGACGGGACTGATCGACGGATTAGAGCGAGATGGCATGATTGAACGTGTGGCTCATGAGAGTGACGGACGGATGGTGACTGTCGGATTAAAAGAGGCAGGACGAGAGCTATTAAGTAAGATAGTGCCTTATTATACGAAGTTGATCCGGTCGTGTATGTCTGAGTTTACGCCGCAGGATCATCAGATGATGAAGGGTTTGCTGGGGAAAATGAAAGGCGGTTTTGAGCGGTCCTTGCCGAAATGCTGAATTCCTGATATAGGGAATAAGGAATAGGAGAGAGAACATGTTCTTTTATACAGATGAGGTCTATGAAGACCGTGATTTTGGATCAATGGATGCCAGAGAAGGTGAGTGGAAAAATTGTGAGTTTACCCGATGTCGCTTTCGGGGTGTGGAGATGAATGAGTCCCTCGTGGAAGGCTGTACTTTTGTGGACTGTGATTTTACCGGAGCCATTCTGAATGCATCTCACTACAAGGAGTCGGCTTTTACCAATTGTTTGTTCACCAGCGCCAATCTGTTCGTAGTCCGGTTTGATAACTGCAAGCTGGTAGGTTCAGATTTTGCGGGGGCCAATATGGATGGTATTACAATTACGGGCGGAGATTGGTCTTATACGAATTTGCGTCATGCAGATTTAAGAAAACAAGATTTGCGAAAAATACGATTCAAGGAAGCCGACTTATCCGAATGCAATTTGGAAAAAGCAGATTTACGAGAGGCGGATCTTAGCCGGGTAAGACTGCACAAAGCCCATCTTCAAGGAACAGACCTGCGCGGTGCGAAGATGGATGGTGTGAATTTTAAAGATCTGGACATCACCGGAGCCAAGTTGGATATCGAGCAGGCAGTAGCGGTGGCCCGCTCCTATGGAGCCAAGGTAGAAGGCTAAAAAGCACGGGATACCGAAGCTGGTTTTGATCTGGAGTACCCCGTGCGGATGAAATGGATGGCTGACTCGAATGTGAAGAACTTAATCTTTAGGGGGTGCCGGCAGTAGTGGGGTTGCTGCTTCCGGGTCCCGGTTTGGCAAATGATCAACTCCCACAGGCTCTAGAGGCTGCTGTGGAACCGTCCAGTTGCGCGCGATATCTGCGGCAGTTCGCTGTTCCAGCAAGCGTTTGGCTACTTCATAACATTGATCGACATGCCGATTGCCAATGGTTCGCATAGCAGTAAAGCCAATTGCCGCGGCTAGCCCTTGCCCCAGAAGGGGAACAAACTTGCTAACCTGCTTGGTAGCGATCCGAATGCCCATCTTTTGCAAAATCTGCACGATAACTTCACGGGTGATGAGTCGCCCAATCAGCTTGCTGCCAATCGAAGTGATAAAACCATACACCATGGATTTGGTTTCTGCGTCCAGACCTTCCAGCTGCTTCTCAGATAATCCGAACTTTCCATTAATGGCTGGCAGTAGCTGCATCAAAATGCCAACATCAGCAAGAACGTCAGCCCCTGGAACTGGAACTAATACCGCTCCACCCGAAGCCGCAGCTCTTTTTGTCACCATGGATTTACACTCTTTACGGATCTGCTCCAACTCTTCTATTGTTTGGGCTGTCATATGCATCTCTCCTTCATACGCTTCCGATTAGGACCCATGATTCTACCCTGTTATTACACACATTTCTACCTATCTTAAGCATGGCGCAAGCAAAAAATCCCTGATTCACGCACTATCGCACATTTACTCCTGTGAAGCGATCAGGCATAATGAAGGGTGGTTGCCGATAAGAACAAGCCTGCTTACGGGGATAAAGGAAGGAAGAGACAGATGAGTCAGACAAACGTTTATTTTAATCATGATGGTGGAGTGGATGATCTAGTATCCCTTTTTATGCTGCTTCAGATGGAGCAGGTTCATTTGACCGGAGTATCGGTGATTCCAGCAGATGGTTATCTGGAGCCTGCGACGGATGCCAGCCGTAAAATTATTGATCGTTTTGGACAAAATAAAGGGCCTGTGGAAGTCGCAAAGTCTAATTCACGCGGTAAAAATCCGTTTCCTGCCGCTTGGCGTTTACATTCCTTCTATGTGGATGCATTACCCGTACTGAATGAATCGGGGCGTATGGAAGCACCGCTTTCATCCCTGCCAGCTCATCAGCATCTGATCGAAAAGGTACGCGGAGCTGAAGGCAAAACGCTGTTGCTATTCACTGGACCGCTAACCGATCTGGCGCGGGCGCTGGATGAAGCACCGGATATTGAAGCAAAGATTGAAAAGCTGGTATGGATGGGCGGCACCTTTGAAAAAGGGAATGTGGAAGAGCCGGAGCATGACGGCACAGCAGAGTGGAATGTATTCTGGGACCCAGAAGCGGCATATCGGGTGTGGCAAAGCGGCATCACGATTGATCTGGTAGCGCTGGAAAGCACAAGCAAAGTACCATTAACTCCAGCAGTACGCAATCGTTGGGCTGCCGAGCGCCGATATGAGGGTGTGGATTTCCTAGGCAACTGCTACGCGGGATGTCCGCCGCTCGTCTATAGCGAAACGAACTCAACCTACTACTTGTGGGATGTACTGACCACTGCATCCGTAGGACGCCCGGACATTGTCAAGAAAAAGACGGTGCATTGCAGCGTGATCGCAGAAGGGCCAAGTCAGGGCAGAACGGTGGAACAGGCGGATGGACGTCCTGTGAATCTGGTGTATGATACAGACCCGGAAGCCTTCTTTACGTATATGGCGGATTTGGCCAAACTGGCTGCTCCCAAACGTTACTAAGTCTGGCAATGTACAGACGTGCGGCATAGGGCGATAATACTGCCTAGTGAGACGTACCCATAACATAAAGCCCGTGAACGTTATGCGTCACGGGCTTCTATTGCATGATATCTCTATATATCACAAGCTAATCTCTGTTTCAGGCAGACTCCTGGTATATTTTCAGGGTGAATTGGAGCGTTATCTCCGTCCCGCTACCAGGTTCACTCCTCCCTGTCATCTTACCCTTCATTCGTTTTAATAGATGTTTGGTAATCTGCCAACCCAAGCCTGGATTACCATATGAGGGGGAGTATCCACGGTCATGTTCAAGCCACAATTTCAATTTATTCGGAGATATACCGATTCCAGTATCCTTCACCTTTAATTCCAGTTCAACCTCAGGTGCATCGGTCACAGATCGGGTGGTTGCAGATAAAGTGACGGCTCCTGTGCTTGTAAACTTCACTGCATTATCTACCAAATTAATCAGCATACGGCGAATTTTAGCCTCATCCCCGATAAAAATAGGTGAGCTGGTGAGATTCCAGTCAAGCTTCAACTCTAGATTCCGCTGTGCGGCTACCTCTGTATACAGACTCAATACATTTTCCATCATCGTTCTCAGATCAAACGGATCTTCAATATCATCGATCTGCCTGGACTCTATATTGCTGTAATCCAAAATATTACTCAACAACGTCATAAGCGAGCGACTGCTCGACTCCATGATGCTCATATATTGCTGTTGTTCCTCTGTTAACTCTGTCGTCAGCATGAGGTCGGTGGCTCCCCATATTTCGGTTAGCGAAAACCGAATTTTATTACTCAGGGAAGAGATCAAATCCAGCTTGCTCAGGGCAGAGATCTCAGCATCTATCTTTTCTTTCTCCAGTTCCACCACATAACCCAGAAATACAGCCATAGCCTGTAGGGCCTTCAATTCGGATTCTGTCAAATGTACAGATGGTGCGTCCAAGATACAAATGGTTCCGTAAGCCTGACCATTTTTCATGCGAATAGGGATTCCTGTAAATGAGTGGTTTCCCATGGTTTTAGTCACATCTAAATCGCATGTGTGCGGGTGAATAGTCGTTTCTGAAATCGTGAGGTGATCCGCAGGATGATCCAACACCAGACTGCAATAGCTAAGCTCAAAAGGGAGCACATCCCCTTTCTTAACGAGTATCTCTTCCCGGTTAAATGAATCAACGATTACATTCGTAATCCCATCATTAGCGGCAATAAAAATGGTGTTTACATGTAGAATATCACTTAGCACATCAATGACGTGCGCGGTAGCCTCTTGAATACTATTATAAAAACCTGTAGGTGAAGTAGTCATGTATCTCCAATCCTGATGCAAAGTGGTGGTTATCCAAAAACTTTAGCAGTTTGTGTATCCCATTCTCGATCCTCTGAATGTGCTTTTGGAGCGTATTGTTAATTATACATGATTATTTCATTATAAACCGATCTTTCTACTTCCATTTACCTATTCGCTTGCGCAAACCTTCATTTTTTAGGTCTAATGCTAGCCTTTCTGGGAAGGTTTTTGTTTGTATTATTACACATTCACGAAAATATATGATTATTTTCATTCTATTTTCATAAATTCATATGTAATCTCATGATATGAAAATTGTGTAATAAAATAGGAGGATAGAACCGGTAATATCATGTAAATATTCTATATAATAGGTTCAGAGGTGGAATTATGAATAGACAGGAAGCCCTAGAACACTTCCATAAGACCTATGCGGAAGATGTACTGAATGAGAAATTACATCAGGCAGCGTCTTTATATGAGCATAGAAAAGAGGAACTCATTTTTTCTTTTATTCAATCCTTTCAATCGATCTGCCTACAAGCCAATTTCACAGAAGTGGCCAAGACAAGGATCGGATACATTACTTATTCTATGAGGCGCACGTATCTGGTGGATCGCAACTATAACTATGTCGTCGAAGCCTATGATAAAAATTGGTTCTTTGATCCTCAACCTTGTTATGGAATCTATGATGCAGGCTGGGCATTCAGCTTTTTAGCAGAATTGGAGGATGAATTGAATCAGCTTCGAAAACCTTATATGAACAAGATTTTTCAGCCTGATGTGGAGCGATTTGTACTCCAGGCTGCAGGGGAATTTCATCAATATATTCTGAAATTAGCGAAAGATGCTATTCAGCAGGTTGTACATTTACCTGAATTCAAGGCCTTGAAATGTGAGGACGATTTGGAAGTAAGAATAGGGGAGTATAAAGGAATCAGTGAGGTGGTGTATTCAAGAGCTTATGGAGTACTACATGATTCAACAGGATAATCGTATTACGGAGTATATGTATCCAGTAGGGACGAATCGCCGGCAGTTATTGGAATGGGCAGAAAGCTCATCATGTGCCGATGAAGAATCTATTTTACAATTTTATGTATCAGGTGATGCGGACTATATTGATTTTATAGAGCATCCGTTACCCATCGTTTCGGAACAACTAAAGGAAATCTTTGATATATATCAAGCCGGATTAAGCTGGAAGTTAGTTGTTTTTGCCGATATGCAGCGAATGCAGCAAACAAGGTATTGGCTGGCAAATCCGCCTAGCCTGATGTGTTTATCACCACGCAGTGAATATCATAGGGACGGTACACTGAAGAAAATCATTTTAGATGAATATGCAGTCGAGAATCATAAAATATTCAGGGTTCAGGGTGCCAATCATCATATCATTGTAGACCTCGATGTGGCTGAATGTATTTTGAAGTTCAATCTGGCAGGCTTGAAATTACAAAAGGTCGATACAGAGGGGCCATCTATACAAAGGAGAGTCTAAGAATGAGTGAGAGCTATGTAGTGGATGGGGCACAGATACATTGCAGCTATGGAAGTCATACAGGAAGATTTAGTGTTTCAGCTAACAGGGGAATTAGTATTGGTGACAAACTACAAGGGAATATTCAGGATTTTCACCCGCAGACGCATATCCCTTCTTTCGGAATGTGTCGTAGTATGCATAATCCTGCAGTCTCTTCTGCTAACAAAGGGAATTCCGGGAAAATCATTCCGCAGTCCTGCAAACCGAGCGTTTCTATGCCTTGGTTGAATGGAAAAAAGGATGTATACGTAGATCAATCTCCGGCTCTGATGAGCTGCTCCACGAACTTATGCATGTGGTGTGGAAAAATCTCGTTCACCACAGACGGGCAGGAATAGTTAACAGATTGTAGGATTTGCATCACATGAAAAGCAACCGGGGGGAGTAAGATGGGACTGGCAGGAACTGTGCTGACTTATGGAAATATTAAAGTAAATGCACCGTATGAGATTATCAGGCTGCTTGATTTTGAATTGACACAGAAGATAAATGAGCACGGCAAGGTGTACATTACTGCTCTCATACCGGATGAGGACCATGCGAAGTATGACGGTTTAGCACATGATGAGGATGTGCTAGAGGTATATGAGATGGATGAAGACCGAGGGACAGTTAGCATCTTTAAAGGAATCGTCACCAATATTAGAATTGCATTCAAAAATGGCGTATATCACATGTACATCGAGGCTGCCTCTTTTACATATCTGATGGATCAACAAAGGAAAAACCGTTCGTTTCAAAACGGAAAATTGACATATTATCAACTATTCCGCGAACTCATAGATGCCTATCCACATGGGGATTTTATTGACCTGACGGACAGCAATCAAAAGTTAGATGGCTTTACTATTCAGTATGGGGAGAGTGACTGGGAGTTTCTGAAAAGAATGGCTTCTCATCTACAAACTGGACTGATTGCCGAGATTACGTCCGTGTTCCCGAGACTATGGTTAGGTGCCTCAAAAGAACAGGTGAAAGGTGAACTGCGCAGCATTAACTTTTCCCTCCAAAAAACAAAGTCAGGCCCCCGGTATACATATGCTGAAGTGGAGGATACGAAGCGTTTTGAACTTGGAGATGTCGTCGTGTTTCGACGAAAGCATTGGGTTATTGATCAAATTCATGCAGAGATGAAGCAAGGTATTATGACATATGACTATGTTCTCGTTCCTGAAGAGGGTATTCCGAGGGAGGTCATACATAATCAGTTTATTAAAGGTACCTCTATTGAAGGGAAAGTTATTGATTTAAATAGTGAAAACGAATCCGTTAAACTTCATCTGTCCGTGGATTCCATGCAGTCCAAAGTTGAAGGGTGCTGGTTTTCTTACCCCACTATGTATACCGGAGATGGGATCGGTTGGCATTGCATGCCTGAGCTGGGGGATCATGTCCATTTGTATTTTCCATCTAACAAAGAAAAGGAGGCTCGTGTAGTTCAATCCCTGCGTAAGAGAGACTACAAAGGAGATGAAATCAGTCAACCGTCAAGAAAGCTATTTCATACCAAAACACAAAAAGTGGCGAGATTCGATGATAAGGAATTAGCCCTCTCCACCCAGAAAGACAAGATACTGGTACGCTTAAACCCTGCATCTGGTATTCATGTGTACAGCCATCACGATCTCACCTTTCACGCCGATACAGACCTAGTGCTGCATGGCAAAAAGGTACAGATGACCGCTACTCGCGAAATATCTCTGACGTGCAAAACTAGCTATATCCGAACCGATGGAGCACTTCATATCAAGGCTAGTAAGTTCATGAAAAATCAGGTACCTGATGCCGAACTGAAAGCTTATAAATCCCTGATTCAAGAATTGAAGGGAAAAGGGTATCCGCAATGGGTGCAGAATTTGCTGCTTCAATTTAAAACGGACTACTACAAAGCCGTGGCAGCCGGGGACAAAAAGGGGGCCAAGGAAGCAGCGCCCAAGGCCAAGCAATTGCGTCAGCAGGTGGCAGAAATAGATCGTATGCCTGCCTGGGCCAGAGCGCAAATGCATGAATACACGTCCCAGTGGTGGGAAGCGCATGGAGCCAACGACAAAGCCAAGCAAAAGCAGATGCATCTTCTCGCGAACCAACTGCGTGACAACGTGCTAATCAACGAGCTGATTCGTGGTCATTCAGCCAAATCCTATCTGGATGCGAATCGGCTGGAGGAGCTGTCTGGGCAATATTCAGATGCGGCCCATAAGCTGACCGCTGCCGACCAAAAGGCTATTGCTAAGGAAGCGGCTGCCCTGCGTAGTAAGTATGGCGTGAACAGCCTGCTTGCCAGAGATAATTTGAACAAGCTTGCCAAGAAGTATCCAGACAGCTTCTCGTACAAGCTACCAACTACAGGCGATTGGGATAAGCAGCTCAACGCCGCTTTGCATGATTTTGCGAAAAAATACGGCCTGGAAAATAAGGGCTATGGTCGTGATGTGCTCGCAGTGTACCTGCATCAAGTAGCCAATGGTATCCTTCCATGGCCTAAGGTTAGCAAGGCTGCAACGCCAACAATTCCAGCAACGACAACAACGAAAACAGAACCGGGCAAGAAGCCGCCGACTACTCCTGAAAAGCCAACGCAGGAGGAACCAAAGCCTACTCCATCCAACAGTTCTGCCGAGGAAAAAAGGAAAGCAATTGTAGAATTCGCTAAGAAGTTTTTAGGCAAGATTCCTTACTGTATGGATACTAAAATTACAACGATGAAGCTGGACCCCAACAATCCACCTATTTATATGGACTGTTCTGATTTTAGTTCCTCGGTGTACTTTACCATATTAAATGTGCGTATAGGCGGTACTACAAGCGATCAAATCCATCGGGGAACAGAGGTTGACTACAAAGCTTTACGATCCAGTGGGGATTATAAAAATTTGAAGTTAGGTGATTTAATCTTATTTGATTGGGGGAGTGGGGGGAAAACCAAATTCAAAGTAGATCATGTAGGAATATATGTGGGAGATGGAAAGTTCATTCACGAGCATGGTAATGCACAAACTCTTGCTGAAATGAAAAAGGACCTCAAGCCATCTCATAATGTAACAATAGATAAATTAAACACAAATTGGGGAAAAGGTTATGGTCTTATATATTCAAACGTTATCGCAATTAGACGTATTATACAAGATGATGGCTCAATAATTAACAAATAAGAAAATAAGAAAATAAGAAAATAAGAAAATAAGAAAATAAGAAAATAAGAAAATAAGAAAATAAGAAAATAAGAAAATAAGTAGTAGCTTAAAACATCATAATAATATTTGATTCCAAGGTATTCTCAGGAGAAAATAGTGCTGCCCCGTTTAGCTAGGTAGGCTTTATTGAGAACGGAAGAGGGAGTGGTAAGAAAGTGAATTTTATAAAAATCATATTGATTGTTACTTTTGTAGCCATTATATCGGCATGTAGTGGGTTTAAAGGAGAGGAAGCTTTCTCGTCTCCTCACCCCCAAGAAATATCATCACACAGGGTCACACAAGATAATAGAAATGTTACTGAAAAAGAAGCACGGTGGCTTTTAAATGGAGAAGAAGACCCATATCCGACTCAATTTTTGACCAATTTAGATGATCCTACAGGGAAGACCTATATACGAATCGATGACTTGGTAGATGCGATGCAAACTAAAGAAGAGCGAATAAAATATCGCGGCTCCCAAGTAACTGTCAGTAGAGTATCAAATGATGGAAGTCGAATGGCGATCGTAAGGACAATCTCTGATGTGGAAGAAGGGGGCGAAAAACACATTCTTGAGGTATATGATCTGAACTCAGGAAAAAAAGAGTCCGAGTTTGAACTGCCTTCAACGTCTTACCCTGTAGTCTCTCCTGATTTAAGTAAATATCTTTATGAGTTGAATGGGCAAGTGTATTTATATGATGCAGTAAAGAGGAAAATGACAAAAATAGACATTGGGAAACGTAAAATAGATTTAGGTATCATTAGTTCAGGATTATTTTCTCCAGATGGCACTAGATTCTGTTTTGAGGAAAATGACCAACCAGGCATCATTATGCTGAATCTGTCCGGTATTAGTGGAGTAAAACGTTTACTTACAGGGTCTATGGTTTCGCTTTTGCAATGGGATCAAGAAGATAAATTAATTTATACAATTTCTGAAGAGGACGACAATTACACAAAAGATGTCTATTCATTTGATATAGAGAGCGGAGAAAAAAGGTGGATAACTAAAAGTACGGCACCATTTATACTATCCCCTGATCAAAAATTGGCGCTGTCCGCAGAATACGAAGCATCAAAAATGTATCTGGTTCATCTGAGCGATGGAAGAAAGGAGGATATATCCTCTTTTACTAAAAACCAAGGAATACGCACGGCTCCAATACAGTGGATCGAAGCAAAAACCAATTATATGAAGTATAGCAACAAGGTTAAAGTGAAAAGAATTACTGCCTCTTCTACGCTACCTGATCAGGGTATTCGTTCTTTTAATGTGGACAATTTAACGGATGGAAATTATTCAACCTCTTGGTGTGAAGGAACCAAGGGGGGCGGAGTAGGGGAAACGGTAACTATAGATTTGGGTTCAACTCAAGAGGTGAGAGGTATAGATATAACCGATAACTTCATGTGGGTTAATAATAAGTATTTAGACGTAAGTAAAATCAAAAAAATGAAACTTGATTTTTCGAATGGGCAATCTGAAGTGTTTGAGGGCAGTGGGGCACGTTTCAAATTTGATGAACCTATACGGACTTCTTTCGTTAAGATTACCATCCTGGAAGTGAAAAAAGGCGCGGACTTCCCAAATACATGTATAGGTGAGCTGAAGTTATTGTGATGAACAGTAGAAAACGGAAAAAAACTGCAGTATGGATAAGTAAAATTACGTTATTGGTCATGATCTTTTCCATGCTATGCGGGTGTATACAATCGAATGAGGGGCAAAAAGTAGGACAGGAGCGGAATGAAACTTATGCTTCTGTCTCTCAGTCCAAGAAACCTCCTCCAACAAAAAGGGCTGTAAATTGGTTGCTCTTTGAAGCGGAAAATGAAAACATGCCTGTGGACTATCTCGTTGATATGGATGATCCTACAGGCAATACGTTTATTGATACAACTGATATTATTGATCGGTTGTACGCAAGTGAGAAAGAGGATTTCCCTAGAAGTGAGCTGGAAATAATGCGATTTTCTAGTGACGGCAAGACTATAGCACTGAGCAGATATACACATATGATAGATTACAGTGCCATCTTTATTTATGACTTATCCACATATAAAAAGTTGTATGAATTTAATATACCTGATAGGGAATACGTCGTAATATCACCGGATTTAAGTAAATGTGTGTACACCAATAATGGAGATTTTTTTCAATACAATATTCAGGGACGAGTCACTCAAAAACTATCTATTTCCAACTATACTGGTTCGGAAGAATCTATTGGATATAGTGTGTTTTCTCCTGATAGTTCAAAATTATGTATTGAAGATAATGGTACTCTATATATTTTTGATCTGATGGCGAATAAAGAGGTTCAACGAATCACAGTGACCAAGGCAATGCAGGTTTATCAGTGGCTTTATAATAATAAGATAGTTTACCGTTCCTATGATGACGAAAAGTGGTACATGTTGAATTTAGATGACGGAAAGAAGAGGATGTTGGCAGAATTCTCTGAGAACCCTGTTTTAACTTTAGATAACCACAGGGTTGCTTATTTGAACTCGAAGGGTGAAATGCAACAACGAGACATCCCAACAGGTCTGCCTATAAAATACTCCAATGTATTCCATAGGATAGGCTATAACGTGTCCCCTACACAATGGATACAAACTACAACGGATTTGATGAAATATCGGAAAAGCATTCCGGCACAGAAAATTGTTGCTTCATCTACACTTCCAGATCAGGCAGGGAACTCCTATGCTGCCCGTAACATCATGGATGGAGATGCGAGCACAGCCTGGTGCGAAGGGGTTAAGGGAGACGGGATCGGGGAGTGGATCAAAATTGATTTCGGCTCTATGCAAGAACTGAAGGGGTTTGAGCTTATTAATGGTTTAGCTAAGTCATCCAAAGCTTTCCAAGCAAATAATAGAGTTAAACGAATGAAACTAGAGTTTTCAAACGGGCAGACCATGATGATAGATAATGATTTTATAAGCAACGAATTTCTTGATAACCCCATTCATACCTCTTTCGTGAAAATAATGATTGAGGCCGTAGAGCGAGGAAGCAAATATAACGATACCTGTATGTCAGAGATACGATTCTTTTAGTATTCGTTAAAAAGGAGAAGACATATGAAATGGAAAGAGCCAACGTTTGGTGCAACCCCTATGTTGAGAGCTTTAACAACTGCTAATGCACACAGGAAAGCACAGGCATTTGATCTTGCAGCAGAACAGAAAAAACAAAAACTAAATTACCCAGACTGGGCCCAGACCTGGATGCGTAAATACAAAGAAGATTGGTATATTGCTCAAGTCAATGGTGACGAGGTAGGTATGCGTAAAGCGCAAAAACTGGCAGAAGGACTTCGAAGCAAATTACGCGAAATGGCCACATTCCCCAAGTGGGCTCAAGAGCAAATGCAAAAAGAAACCGTTGGTTGGATGACTGCGGAGGCAAGTGGAGATATCAGGGAAAAGCTGGCTGCCGAGAAGGCGGGACGAGCTATACGCGAGAAGCTAGGTCTGATTGATACGAGTACTAAAGCACCACCAGAAGTACCCGTTACCACCGAATCGAAAGATGAACCTACAAAAACGAACGTAAAGACTCCGGCTGGAAAATGGATACCTGCTGAATTTCAATATAACGGTAGTTCTGAAGCTGAAAAAACATTCAAAAGACGCTCATTAAATTTCACCAAAATGAAATGGAATCAGGAAAAGTTGCATGGTTTATGGGAAGCTACAAAGAAGATACAAGAAACATATGATATTCAGATTGATCCCCGTTTTTTGTTAGCAATTATTGTTCAAGAGGGAACTGGAAGTTTTAACACTAGTAGTACAAATAGGGCGGCTGATGGTGAGCATGGTGCTGAAACTAATTATGCCAAAGATTTGATGAAAGCCAATAGCCTGATATTCGGGAAAATATTAGGATATATATATTATGGTCAGGAATTTAGGCAAGCAGTAGTAAAAAACAATAAATTGAGTGGTATTACAAGCAAAGGAGATGTTTTCCAATACTGTAATTGGTTCACGCCGATTCTTAGAATGAAATCTAAGCGAGTTGAATGTGGCATATACGCTAGCGATAACCGTTGGGGTGAGAGTGTGCGGAAAATATACAATACCTTTAGTGGGAATGAAGCTTCTAACTATGAACAATATTTGTTGAGTCTTGATAAAAGTGTAACTCAGAAAATTGCTGCATCCGAAGGTATTAAGCTTCCTAATTTTAAATTTAAACCTACCCAAAATGGTAACGATAGCAGAAAAAATGATACGAATGAGTGGAGTATCGTCGGTGAAAGATAAATCACAATTCGAAATGAGGAAAAGAAGTGTACAAACCAAGTTACGGTTATTGCATTATAATGCTTATAATGATTTTTGGAGTAACTGCGTGCGGTTCTACAAGTATCAATAATTATAAAAGTGAGAAAACAGTTAGCGTCAAAGACGAGAGCACATGGAACTATCGAAGTGAAAAAGTCGAAAAAGCCCAGAATATTGCTTCTGCCGATCCGGAGTCCCTTCAGGACGACGACTTTGAGGTCTCATATCGATCACATAAGATTGATAAGAATACGGATATTAAAGAACTTATCCATAAGTGGGGTTACAGTGAAGGATTTGAAGCTAACAATAGAGGATATAATAGTGGGAATGGAACATATAGAAGATGGAGTCTGTCCTATCCTAACTATGAGGAGCCAGAAATAAGATTTGTAGTTTTATCTAAGATTGAACTTGAAGGGGAGGAACTGGTGGATGGTGAAAGCTATTTAGTAGCCGTGAGTTTGGAGAATCCCAAGTTTAATACAAAAAGAGGCTTGAAGATCGGTGATACCCTTGGCAAAGTACTACAGCTCTATGGCAAACCGAGTATTGTAACAAATGGGAGTCTGCTTTATTCCAAGAATGGCTTACATTTGAGGATTCAGTGGGATACTGAAACGGAAAAAGTAAATAATATCTTCATAGAATATAATATGGAGAAATCCATAGAACAGCAACGTAGTGCTGATTATGTAGAAGAGGATGCTCAGCCCGACCCTGATCTAGAACCATATACTATTCAAAGGGAACAATCATTTACCACCACTCTTAATGGATGGGGAGAAGTAAAGTTTATATCCACTTTAAAAGATGAGGATACGAATGATCTGATTCAAGCAAAGTTTTTTTTGGAAGTTAACAGTGACAAAAATGTGGAAAACAAGATCCTGTACGAATTCCCCGAATTTTATGGTAACAAAGGTAGAATGATCGACAGGATCAAGGCAGTAAGTTTTAAGGATTTGAATCAGGATGGACGTACAGATATTGTTATTATTGCTGATTATATCACCGGAGTTAATGCACACGGAATAGAGACTCTACCTGTCGCGGGAATTTACTTTCAGAAAAAGGACAAAACGTACACTACCCTGCCTGAGTTGGATAAGAGTATCAATCAAACTGGACATAACCGAACACTTCAAAATGTCATTCAATACGTAAGCAAATAACGTATAAACGTTCAATGAACAATGTGAAAAGGGAGTTTTTTGAAATCAACTTTATAAAACAAAATAAAATACTATTTTTAATATTGTTATTTAGTCTGCTATTGAATGGATGTTCTGAACAACCTACGAATGAGAAGCAGCAAGCAGTTGAACCCATCAAACCTAGCACTCAAATGATAGAGAAAAAAGCTGTGACTGAACCAGAGTCTGCTGCTCAAAAACAAGATTGGAATAGCAATATTGTGAATCCGATTAATAAAAGAAATGAAAATAACGCCATAGATTCTAACACATTAGATCAGTTTATAAAGAAAATCCAACCCCCAAATGAGCAGCTTCAGAAAATATTAAAAGAAGATTTGGACCATGATGGAAAGCCGGAATATGTACTTGCTTTTGGATTAGAAAAAGAGGAGATTTACAACATATTTGTAGTCCGGGAGGATGATGGTTATCACATCATTGATAAACTAGAGGACCCGGTTATAGTTGTGCATCTAAATACAGATGTGAAAATCATGAAGCTGGATCAAACAGACCAAAAATTTATCGTTGTATACTCTATAGGCGACGGAGGGGCTTATTCAGAGGGATTCTCCATATACACCTTGGAAAATAATCATATCAAGAGTATAAATTCTGATTTTCCTAATGCTACTGGACAAGGAATTCGAACGTTAAAAGATACCGACCATGATGGTGTATTTGAAAGTGTCGATTATTACGAGTTTAGCGACACTCAGGAGCATACCATCGTGGTCTATCAAAAATATGATGGAACAGGACCTGAAAAAAAGGAGATTTTGTATAAAAATAAAAGTAAACAGTTTGTATATCCAAGCGATCCTAAGGCTGTGATATTGAACTACTTGGAAGTTGATTATCTTATGAAGTGGTTTGATTTACCTTTTCCTGAAATGGACCAGCTCACCGATCCGGCAGCAAGGCAAACGTATGATTTTGAGGATGCCATCGATTTATCCGGTTTAGCATATTTATCTTACCCGGTGTTGGAACTGAGTATTAATGAGGTTAGTAGCGATGATAACCGAAAAATATTTTTGGTAAAATATGATTCATTAGAAGAAAGAGCGAAAAAGGAAATTACGTTTACGTTAGAAAAACAGTCAGATAAATGGAAGATTATAAGTATAGAGATAAACGATAAATTGTAGAAAGCGTGATATCCAGCATGAATTACTTGAAGTACTGCCGAACTTGTTGCGTCCTGTTACTACTCATTTCCTGTGTGGTGCTGAATGGGTGCATGAAAGGACAGTATTCTCCAGCAACTGAAACAAATCATGCACTATCTCTCCAAAATGACGATAAAACGATTTCCTATTCGAAAAAGCTGGACACGCTAGTGAAAAAACTCCATATAGTCAACGATGAAAATAAGGATTCTGATACCAGACAAAATAAGCTTGAGGAGTTCACACAGGAACTTAATTTGTTGTTAAATGAGCCTGAAAGTGTAGAGATGAAGGATGAAGAATTAGTAGAAAAGTTCGATAATAATCTCACTATCTTAACAAAATCGTTTCCGTTAAAAAGCGGGCAGCTAAACGTTAGGGTTATGAATTATAGAGCACCTAAAACGGTGACAGGTACGATCGGAGATAAATACACATTTATTCAGTGGTGGAGTACGAAACGACTTGTACATGCCCAGATGATTGAGGATGGCGGGCCAGAATTGACTACAGACTTCGTGGTTCGGGATTCAGACAAGGGAATACAGCTGTTGTTAGGGGGATATGTTTCAATATATCATCCAGATCCCGTATTTGTTGCGTTGTGGGAATTCTCCGGGCAAAAATGGACACAGAAAGAAATAGTAACAGATAAGATAAAGCTTCCGGATGCGTGGGAATTGAACGAGGATATAGATGAGTTTATTTTAGAGAGTCGACAACATGATAGCATAGGTATCGAGGTTTTAGACCACGGCGATGGTTTCTTCATAAACAGTGATGATTCTGAACAAAACCTTATCATTAAGTTCTCCAAAAGTGGAGAAGTCCGTATTGATTCCGAATATAGCACTGCCTTGAATACTCATAGTGAACGGCAAAGCTATGAACTCATTCAAGAGGAATATTCAAAAAATGGGATCGTGATTAAATACCCTCAAATTATAAAACTCAAGGATATTGCAAAGCAGAAATCTTTAAACAAAATTCTTAAGGCTGATGCTTTAGAAGGATTACAAAACTATGCGGATTCCAATTCTGGAGTCCATGTCGAAATTGATTATGAGATCAAACGAGAAAGTGAACGATTCTTGAGTGTTCAATATACGGGTATTCATTATGTGAAGGACGCAGCCTATCCTACTCATATGTTTTATACGACGAACCTGGATATGAAGCAGGTTTCAAGAATAAGATTGAGAGATCTGATAAAAGTCGAGAAACCTTTTATTGAGCTTATAAAAAGCGGGAAGATTACAGCTGTTCAGCCAGAGCAACAAGGGTTAATCGGTGATTTCACAAAAGATGATTTGATTCAATTGTTAACAAATGCGGATGTAACCAAAGGTTCGCTTGCGGAAGTAGAAATGGAATCGTTTAGTTATTTCACAAATGATTTATTGGGGATGAGTGTACCTATGGCACATGTGGTAGGGGACCATGCGGAGTATGAAATTCGTTTTGCACAAATTCCAGAGAATATTAGGCAAAATGAGGAACTATGGAGTGAGTTAAGTTCCGTTGAGGATCAGTCTGTTTCCACAGTTGGCGGTGAAAAGTTGAATACCGACCAATATGAAATTGAAGAGTCGCAGTCTTTTCAAACTACTTTCGAAGGCTTTGGGAAAGTACGGTTTGTATCGACATATGGGTATTCGGAAGGTTTTCGTAAATTCTTTTTCTTCCTATTGGATGGCCAAGGACATATTCTGTATCCATTCCCCGATTTCTACGGGAACCGTGAGTGGGTTGCACGTTACGGAGGAGTAGAAGCAGTGGCCCTCAAGGATGTGAATAAGGATGGATTGAAGGATGTTATCATCATTGCCGATGTTGACAACGGGATTCATGGACCTGGTAGAGCTGACCAATTCCCTATAGCGGACATTTATTTTCAGAAAAAAAATAAAACCTTTACCACGCTCTCTGCATTAGATGAGGCTCTCAACGATCAGGGACATAATCAAACCATTAAAGATGTCATTCAATACGTTAGCAAACAACGGATTAACGTAAACTAACCGACAAAGAGGAGCGGTAACATGGGATATCCAATCATAAAGTATAACGGAACGGTTTTATCTCTTAAAAATCCGAAAGTTAAAGTTGTACAGAAAATGAATGAGCATGTGAAAGTCTTTTTGACAGGTGTGTTAACGGGTGCCCAAATGGAAGAGTACACAGATCATATGAAGGCAGGGGCGAAGTTAGTCGTTTCTTATGTGAATGATGATCAAAAGCAGATTGTATTATTTAGGGGATTAGCCACGCAGTTCAGAATCAAGTTGGTGTCCAATGTAGCCTATTTGGTTGTCGAGGCCCTCTCCTATACGAGCCAGCTGGATGAAGTGCTTCATAGACAATCCTTTCAAAATGTGAAGATGAAGGTGCAGGCATTACTTGAACATGTACTCAAATCCTATCCCAAAGCCAATTGTACGAGCCGCTTAAAAGATCAGCTTTTACAGGAATTTACGGTGCAATTCGACGAAACGGACTGGTCGTTTCTAAAACGTATAGCGTCTCGGCTTGGTTGGGGACTAATACCTGATCCGATTGGTGAAAAACCTCAGTTTTATTTTGGATTACCGGATGGTGTCAATCAGCGTGAGCTCAGGCAGTATAACTACTCCATGACGAGAAAAACCAAACCAGGAGCCAGCAAGGATGACAACCTTTTATATTATAAAGTGCAAACGACAGGGGCTAGAGATGTCCTGCTGCAAATTGGGGCGGAGGTTAAATTTAAAGGGAAAGCTTTATACGTCCTGCAGTCTGTTGCGTTTATACGACATAGTGCTTTGTGGCATGAATATGTGCTGACTACAGCGGATGGAATGAAACAGGATTTGATTGTAAATGAGGACATTCGGGGCATGTCATTGAAATCCAAGGTCATTGGAATCGAGCAGGATCATGTGAAGGTTTTCTTTTATGAAATGGATAAGGTCAAGCCTAACGTCAAGGAAACCTTCGCTTTTCCAACGGCTACATTTTATACATCGGAAGGGAATACAGGATGGTACTGCATGCCGGAGCTGTTTGATTTTGTAGATATCTACTTTCCGACCGCTAAAGAAAAAGACGCTATTGTGACCCACTCGATCCGAAAGAGATCCAAAGGCGGTGACTTTATTAAGGACCCGTCGACGAAGATCTTTATGACCAAGTACCGCAAAGCTATTATTTTTGAGAAAAATGAAATTTTAATCACGGGGAACGACGATGAAGTGGTGATTCGACTGCTGGATGACCATGGAATTGAACTGCGAAGCAAAAAGGATATCCGTGTAAAAGCTGACGGGAACCTGGTATTCAACGCAGGTAACACAATACAGGTCACCGCGAAGGATGCCATCGGTTTAAAATGTAAAACGAGTTTGGTCGAAATGGACGGTAACATCAAAATGACTGGAGAAAAGATAAAGACGCAATAACTAATCCATCGTGAGAGGGTAAAGAATATGGCTAAAGTAACTACAGGAGCAATCGTGAATGAGAAACCGCCTACCCAAGAAGATATGATTCAAGAATGGAAACGTAAAATTAGCAAAGGAGAATATCCTTTTATTCATGTAACTAAGCATAGCACCAAAGGTGAAGAGCGCTAAATATGACTAACGACGACTGGAAGAGGCCCCTAAGGGGCCTTTTCTGCAATCATGGTTCAATATTCTACTTCTTTTTAGGATTCCTACTGTCGATGAACCAAGCAGGTCCTAATACATCTAGGACTTCTTTTTTTTCAAAATCGTAAGCAATGGATATCGAGTGACCTTCATGTCCTTTTATATAGCCGATTAGATAAATCGTGTTATTAACATAGCTACCTATATAGTCATAACTCTTAAATATGAAATCTGCCCTATAGTATTCCTTAATGTACTCTTTTCCAATAGGTATGCCTGTCCGAACGATTTCTTCTTTTTGGCATTCGATGCGTACTGCATGTAAAAGAAAACTCCTACCAGAATGACAAGTGATATAAAGACAAAAAGCCATAGTTGTTTCTTTTTCAAGTTGAAGTATTCTCCTTAAAATTGAGCTAAATATGCTATAAGCTTTCTTAGGAATAAGGTGCATTCTTATCTATAACCTTACTATTAATAAACCAATCCGGTCCCGTAACATTGACGATTTCTTTTGAGTCCAAGTCATAGGATATCCTAATTAAGTCTGTATCGTTTCCTTTTATATAGCCGTAAAGATGTACTCTTGCAAAGACACTGTTTTCTTCAATATTGTAATTTTTTAATACGAAATCCGTATTATAGTGAGTTTTAATATATTTGATACTGACAGTAGTAGCAGACTCCACTACCTCTTCCTCTTGAGCGGTAGAAAAACCACAACCGCCCAGAATGGTTAATATTATGATGAGAACTGTGCAACATTTAAGGATTGTGTTCATTTACGCAACATTCCCCTAACATGCTATTTATAATTTAATGTGAACTACAACCAGAATGCAGTGAACAATGACGTGGTTCTTATTTTTGTTGCAAATATCTCTCAGTAACAGGAAGTATTTTAATGATATTACTTCTTCATATTTAGGAAAAAGTCATCTGTTAGAGGGCATTTGAATACAGACTTGATTTTAGAATGGCGGAACAATCTTATTAGGATTCCTACTGTCGATGAACCAATCCGGTCCAGTTACGTAGAGTACCTTTTTTTTCTTATAGTCGTAATTTAGTGAGATTATCTGACCTTCATGTCCTTTTATATAGCCACGAAGATAAACGGTAGAGTTAACATAGCCGCCAATAAAGTCGTAATTTTTGTATATAAACTCGGCATTATAATGTTTTCTAATGTATTCTTTTCCAATAGGTATGCCAGATTGGACGTACTCTTCTTTTTGTACATCCTCCGTATATTGCATGTAACAAAATATTCCAACGAGGATTGAAACTACTATAAAGATGCTTCCCCAATCCTTTTTCTTCTTCAAGTTGAATTCTTCTCCTTAGTATCTCCTGACTATAAACTCATAACATTACTGCTTTTTATAATAATAGTAGGATAGCTCATTTATTTAATAAAAGGATTAGCTCGGTACAACGTTTAAAAATTGTGTTCATATACGCAAATCTCTTCTAACATACAGTTACAAAGTCCTAATCGTTATTAGGTATGAACTGCGACCCAAAATGCAGTAACCAACGACTTTATACTTATTTTTACTTTCAACTATACCGCAAGTAAACAGGAAGTATTATAATGATTTCACTTCCTTAGATTGGAAAAATATATTCTTGAACTGGAATGAATCATATGTGTTTTTTTTTTTGCATACAAATCTTGATATTTAAAATGGTGGAACATTCTTTTTAGGGTATCGACTGTCAATGAACCAATCCGGTCCGGTTACACTAAGCACTTCTTTTTTTTCAAAATCGTAAGCGATAGATATCGATTGATCTTCATGTCCTTTTATATAGCCGATTAGATGAACCGTATTATTAACATAGCTACCTACATAGTCATAACTCTTAAATATGAAATCAGCCCTATAGTATTTTTTGATGTACTCTTTTCCGATAGGTATACCTGTTCTAACGGCTTCTTCTTTTTTTATATTTGATGCGTAGTGCATGTAATAGAGAGCTCCTATTAGGATGAAGAATAAGATGAGAGCAGTAACCCAAATTTTTTTTCTTTTCAATTTTTAGATGCTCCTTTTTTGAAAGTATCAACTTTTTCTAACTTTATAATATATTAGGTGATTAGACAAGGTGGGGTAATAATTGCAGTATATTAGTGAAAAAACATACTGGAAGATAGCAGATGAGGCTTACCTATTGGATATTGATCCAAAGACTTATAAAAATGAAGATATTCCTGGTTGGAGGGTTGTTGATTTAGACGAAAAACTATTACATGACACGAACGGTTCTGGATTTGATGCGACCGTTTTTCACAATGAGAATAGCAATCAGGTGATTATAGGATATAGGGGAACTGAACCAGGGGGAAGACCAATATGGAGTAGAGCGATGGACATAGGAACGGACATTAGCGATGTTGTGGGCGGACGAGCGAAAAATTTAAATCAAGTTCACGATTATTATATAAATAATCAAGAAGAGATAAAAAAGCTCCCCCCACAGGTACAAAGTTCATTTCATCAGTATGAGTCACAGTATCAGGATAATCAATTTACAAAAGCCCAAACACTGTATGACGAAGTGAAGAAGAAGTACCCCGCTGCTGAAATTTCTACGACAGGCCATTCTTTAGGCGGTGCAGAAGCAGAATATATTGCAGTGAAAAATGGTTTATCATCCGTGAGTTTTGCTGCTCCGGGTATTGTACATTTATTGCCTGAAGATCTTCAAAAGAGGGTAAAAGCAGGAGAATTCAAGAAGACTAATGTGGCTTTTGCCCATCCCGGAGATAGTGTTGGTGGGGGAGCCACTAAGGCTAACCAACATGTGGGGGAAACGTATCATATTGGGAGTGATTATAAGACTGCCAATGTAGCCAAGTTTACTATTCCTGTTTCAATTCCCTTGGAAAGAAAAACCGAATTGGAAAGACTAATTCTTGGCCCAAAATGGACTCCTATTGTTTATGTTCCGATTACATTGCCTATGATACAGCAAGATGCATTCACCAAATTCTATAATTCTGTATTAGGTGGAGAGAACACTCATAGCATGGGAAACTTTACGTTTGATGAAAATGGCAATATCAGCAATCCACTGTACACGATGGACGGTCAATTGGTGGAAGGCAATCCACGGGTGCAGGCATACGAGCAAATGCTGGCCGCGCGAGCAGAGCTCAAGGAAGTCATGGGCGATCTGGTTGAACGCTATGGGGGACAAATGGGGGCCTTCGGGCAGTTTGCTGCTACTGCACTGGGTGTGAATTTGATGGGAGCAGGACAACAAGATGGTCGCACTAATGGTGGGGCATATTTTGTGGGCAACAGAAATGGAGGCACAATTCAATTAACACCTGAGGAGCTAAAGCATGCGGCTAATCAGATGCGTTCTAGCTTGCATGGATTTTCCAGTGATACCCGTGCGTCCATTCAGTTATTTCAGGCTCATATCGGGACAAGTGAAAGTCAGTCTTTGACCCCGCTTGCGCATAGTGCTACGGCGACACTGGATCGGATTAATCGCTGGTATCAGGAATCGATTACAGAGATAGCAGAATATATAGATCGTAAGGGCCAAGAATTTACGATGGTGGATCAATAAGAAAGAGCAGCTGGAAGAACACAACGGGAGGCGAAAGAGATGAGCAGAATATCTTTGAGCCTGGGGGATCTGCGTAGGGCTGTTCAGCAATGCGAGCAGCTAAAGCAAAGACTTCAGCATCAGGAGCAGCAGATGAGAAATATATATGGTAGGCTGCAAGACTGGCGGGGCGAATCGGCTGCTGAATTAACACGTAAAATGGAGACGTTTCTCCAAGGCACAACTGTACGAATACAGGAATTGGACGACCATAAAGAGCAGTTGAAACGTTATATTCGGAAAATGGAAGAAGCTGATCGGCGTGAGGAGAGACGCAAACGGGCTGCACAATGGTGATACAGGCGGACTGCAATAGTTAGGAGAACATCATGAAAGATCAAAATGCATTTGTCATTTTACTTATATTGAATATCGTTTATGGCTTAACGCTATTTGCCTATCCGGCCATGCTGATGGTGGTCGCATTTTCTTTCGATGCACCAACAGCTGGAGATTATCTCAGCAATTATATTTTTGCCTATGTCATAATGAGCTACCCGATAGGAATATTCATATCATGGAGCTGTTGGTATTTTTATCATCGTTATGCTTTTAAGAGGGCGTGTATCATAGCTAACTTTATGCTGCTGTGGCCGGCTACTCTTGTAGTGTCCTCGTGGATTCAATCGGCTTTTTCTTGAAGGGGTTCCCATCTGGCCAGTCAGCTACATAACATAAAAAACCGTACAATCGCTAGGGGACTCCTGCGGGGTACGGTTAAATGCATTTAAGTAAAAACTACATATATAGTAGAAGGAAAAAAATTTCCTCTGGAATGACAACGATAAAACTTTTGGCCAGAGATTTACCGGAGTCTACCTTAAATTACCCTGTGGGCGAATATAGCAGCGTTCGGAAGCTTGAGGATGAGTTAAAAAAGGTGTAAAAATGTTGAAAAGCTACAAAGTTCGACATATTGTTCGCTTTTTCGCATCATATGTGATTGGATTAGGGATTTTTGTTTGCTATTTATCGTATATTTATGTATAATCTATCGTGTTGAAAGATTGATTGTACGTAATATGCTGATGAGGGTGGGTTCATGACGCTGCTCGACAGTAACGAAAGCAAGAAGCGGATGTGCCAGATTTACAATGAAGTTTCAAAGGAACTGTTCGGCTTCGGGACCACGCTGCTGCGGGCCACCGTTGAGAACAACATTGTTACCTTTGTGGCGAAGCACCGGCGTTCTCCACGCTCGGCGGCATTGGAAGTGGAAGCCCCCGGCTTGAAGCTGGAAGTGGATTTCCGAATGTCCATGCTGTACAAGAAGAGACTTCGCGAGAAGCTGATTGAGGATATGGAGCTCGATATAGATGCTTTACTGCGTGATTATGATTCAGCAACGCAGTGGGCTATTACGAACATCATTCTGAAGGAATCCTAATAAAATTGGATATTCGGCTTTTCGCTTCGGATCTATCTGAGGGGAGAACCTGTTATAACGCGCAGCGGGATCAACTTATTCTTTGTTTACGAAGAAAAGTATTCTTGTTTTACAAGAGTACTTTTCTTTTTTGTGTCATAAGGTGTGCATAATAAAAAATAGGGGGAGTTTCATATGAAGAAATGGTTTAAAGGGTTTATGGCTGTGACCTTGGCATCCGTGGTACTGGCAGGTTGCGGCAGTAATGCTACTGGCGGTCAGACAGATGGAAAAGATGGTTCAGCTGATGGGAAAAAGAAACTAGTTATTTCCACATGGGGCTTTTCCGAGGACTTTTTTAACAAAGAAGTGTACGAGCCTTTTGAAAAAGAACATAACGTTGATATCGTGGTCGAAATTGGAAATAACGCGGAACGGTTGAACAAAATCAGTCAAGGCAGCACAGACGTCGATCTGATTTATCTGTCCGATTATTATGCTCAACAAGGAATCCAACAGGGATTGTTTGAGAAGCTGGATCGCAGCAAGGTGCCGAACCTGAACCAAATTTATGATATTGCCAAAGCACCGCTGGGTGAGGAGTATGGTCCTGCTTATACGGTCGGGCGTCTCGGTATTGCCTATAATCCGGAGCTGGTGAAAAAGAATGTGACCTCTTGGGCTGACCTGTGGGGAACTGAGTTCAAAGGAAACGTGACTTTGCCGAATATTACGGCGACTGCCGGACCGATGATGGTAGATGCAGCCTCCAAGGTAGCGGGTAGTAAGGAGTTTAATGAAGACCAAGCCTTCGGAAAACTGAAAGAGCTGAGTCCGAATATCGTTAAGTTTTATAGCAAAACATCTGAGTTTGTGAACATGTTTAGTCAACAAGAAATTGCCGGCGGTCCAATCATGGAAATGTACTTCAAAGATTTGCAGGCGGCTGTGCCAGGAGCGAAATTTGTAGCTCCTAGTGAAGGTGCTTACGCAGTAATGAACACGATTAATGTAGTGAAAGGCTCCGACCAGAAGGAGCTGGCTGAGGAATTTATCAACTGGCAGCTGAGCAAGGAAGTTCAAGAAAAATCCGCCAAGGCAAAGGTTGATTCCCCGGTGAATACGCAGGTGGTACTGTCCGGTGCGGATACAGAGGGAATTACGTACGGTACAGAGGTAGTGAACAAGCTGACCAAGCTGGATATGAAGTTCGTTAACGATCATATCAAGGCATGGACAGATCGCTGGAACCGGGAAGTTGCACAATAATGAAAAAGGTTATATTAGATGTAGATACGGGCATTGATGATGCGTTGGGTATTTTACTAGCAGCCAAAAGTGGTCAGCTGGATATCCAAGCGATTACTACGGTATGCGGTAATGTTTCACTTAAACAAGCAACATTGAACACATGCAAAATCCTCGACCTTTTAGATAGACCGGATATTCCGGTTTATCGGGGGGCGGAGGCTCCCTTAATACGTAAAGGCCTGCACGAGCATCGTGTCCATGGAGAAGACGGTATTGGAGGCGCACTGAGTGGAGTAGTCCCAGCCATGTCAGCGTCCGAAGGTTTTGCACCGGATATCATTATTGATACCGTGATGGCTCACCCGGGGGAAGTGACGCTCATTTGCACCGGGCCACTCACTAATCTGGCATTGGCGCTGCTGAAGTGTCCCGAACTGACGGATCACGTCGATGAAGTCATTTTTATGGGCGGTGTTATTCACGGGTGCGGCAATATTACACCTGTAGCGGAGTACAACATGTATGCTGACCCTGAAGCCGCACGAATCGTATTTCATGCAGGATTTGGTCGGTTGATACAGGTGGGACTGGATGTAACACGGAAGGCTCTGCTGACTGCGGATCATATTGCTCGTCTGACCCGCCCAGCAATTCGTAATTATGTAGCTGAAAGCACGGCCGTTTATACCAAGCGTTATGAAGAACGCAACGGGGTAAAAGCCTGTGCGCTTCATGACCCGCTTGCCGTGGGTGTCGCATTGAATTCGAGGTTAGTCGATACCTCGCTGTTGTATGTCGACGTAGAAACCTCCAGTCGCATATGTGACGGACAAACAGTGGGCGATGTACAGAACCGCCTCAATCATAGCCACAATATGAATGTATGCGAACAGGTGGACAGCGAAGCTTTTCTGGAGCTGTTTATCCAGGTGCTAAACAAGGAATAACATTTTGATAACCGCAAGGAGCTACCCATGAAGAAAACATACTTGTATTGGCTGCTGCTGCCAGGTCTGCTCTTTCTGGCGGTGTTCATGGTCATTCCGATTGTGTTGACGATCGGTTCGACCTTCGTACAGAACAGCTCATTCACCCTAGAAGGCTATCTCCATTTCTTCAAGGACCCTTATTTTCTGAAAATATTGCTGACTACGCTGGAAGTCAGTGTCGTAACGACACTCGTGTGCGTATTACTCGGCTTCCCGACGGCTTATTATATTTCGCAAAAGGCCCCGCGTCGTAAAGGGATTTTGTTAGCGCTGGCTATTTTCCCCTTGTTGACGAGTCCGGTGGTGCGGTCATTCAGCTGGATGGTCATTCTGGGTCGCAAGGGACTGTTAAATAACGTGCTCATCGGTTTAGGACTTGTAGATGAGCCGCTGAATATTTTGTATACTCCGGCAGCGATGATTATTGGTCTGGTTCATTTGTTTTTACCGCTGATGATTATTTCACTGATTGGTGTACTCGAAAATATCGACGGTGATCTTGTTCATGCTGCTCAGAGCCTCGGGGCCTCCAGATTCAGCGCATTTCGTAAAATCGTATTTCCGCTGTCTGTGCCGGGCCTGATCATTGGAAGCATTCTCGTTTTCGTGGGCAGCCTGACTGCATATACGACACCAGCACTACTTGGAGGAAAACAGCGGGTTATCGCTACATTTTTGTATCAGAACGCGATGACGCTAAACGACTGGTTTTTAGCTTCTGTTATTGCAACAATTATGATTGTTATTACATTTATCGTGGTCGGTCTCTTAAATAAGGCGGCCCATAAACTCAATCCGAAGGGGTAGGTGGATATGCGGGAGAAACATTACGGACTAGGCTTCTTTAGCCTGCTGGTCTTCATCTTTCTGCTCGGTCCGCTGTTGATCATATCGGTCACTTCTTTCGAGCCGGGCACGGTATTAAAATTCCCTCCGCAGGGCTTTTCCCTGCGCTGGTATGAAAATATTTTTGAAGTGGATTTGTTTATGTCCACGTTCAAAACGTCCATTGTGGTCTCTCTGCTAGGCAACATTTTGGCACTACTGATCGGTATGCCTGCAGCCTATGCGCTTAGTCGTTTTTCGTTTCGCGGGAAGGATGCGCTGAATGCTTTGTTCCTCTCCCCTTTGCTCATACCGGGTATTGTGCTTGGTTTTACGCTGCTGCGTTATTTGATCATTGTGTACCATTTACCAGTATATGCTGGACTATTGATCGGACATACGGTGATTATGTTGCCGTTCATTATTAGAGTCATTGCATCCAGTTTGTCTAACTTTGATTTTGCGATTGAGGAAGCAGCGCTTAGTTTGGGGGCTGGACGGCTGGAAACCTTTTTCAAGGTGGTTCTGCCCAACATCCGCTCAGGCATTATTGCGGCTATCCTGATTGCCTTTCTGGAATCATTCAACAATGTCGACATTTCCGTCTTCATGACAGGACCGGGCTTCAGCACCCTGCCCATTCAAATGCTGACTTACGTCGAAAATTATTTTGACCCGACGATAGCGGCGATTTCGGTTATGCTGATGATTTTGACCGGTATCCTGATGTTCTTGATTGAACGACTGATGGGATTGTCTTACTTCACTAAAAGGTAATGGAGGCTTCAACCTTATGGCACTGCTTACTCTGGATCGCGTATCGGTCGCTTATGACAACCAACTGATCTTGCAGGATTTCGATTTGCAGCTCGAACGGGGGCAATTGCTCTCGTTGCTCGGACCGAGTGGTTGTGGCAAAACGACCACACTTCGTCTCATTGCAGGATTTCTCGAAGCTAAACAAGGAACATTTTTATTTGGCGATAAGGATTATACTCGGGTTCCGGTGAATAAACGGAACTTCGGCTTTGTATTTCAAAGTTATGCACTCTTCCCACATTTGTCTGTTTTTGATAATGTTGCCTTTGGTTTGCGGTTACGCAAAGTAAAGGAAGATGATGTGAAGCGCCGCGTTATGACGATGCTGGATACGGTTAGCCTGAGGGGATTTGAAAAACGTTTCCCTGGTGAATTGTCAGGCGGACAGCGTCAACGTGTTGCGATTGCGCGAGCGCTTGTGATTGAACCCGATCTGCTGTTGTTTGATGAACCTCTGAGTAACTTGGATGCTAACCTGCGTGTAAATATGCGTGTGGAAATCCGCCGTATTCAACAGGAACTGGGCATCACTACTGTATACGTATCGCATGATCAGGAGGAATGTTTTTCGATTTCTGACCAGGTTGCGATTATGAATAAGGGGAACATCGAACAATTAGATGCTCCATCGACCATTTTTAAATATCCGACGACCGAATTTGTTGCCCGTTTTATTGGGTTTAATAATTTTCTAAGCTTTGATGAGCGTACTGAAGAAGGAGATCGTATTCGACTGAATACAGGCGATCTTTCGTTCGGCGTAGCGCGTAATCAGGGTACGGCCCAGCCGGGTGCTCGTCAGGGCGCTATTCGCCCGGATGATTTGGTCATTCGAACAGAAGGCAACGAGACAGGAGAAAATGAGCTTCCCGGTATTATTAAGGTAAGTACTTACCTGGGGCGTAGCTATCAGTATGTGGTAGAAACGGCGAAAGGCAACTTTACGGCTAATCAGGAAATGGATACGCCTTACCTGAGTGGTCAGCGGGTTACCCTGCATTTTCCGGCAGATAAAATGGTGCTGGTCCAATAATCAGCGGGTTCGATGAAGGAGATACATCATGCGTGCAGACAAAATGATTTTACAAGTTAAGGTGTATAACAGTTACTACAAGACGTTCGAAGAAGGCAATGTAGCTATACTTGATGGCAAGTTTATGTATATCGGTCAGCGTGGTCTGGAGTCTTTCGAGGCTGCTGAAATTGTCGAAGGGCACGGGAAATATATGATTCCCGGCCTAATCGACATCCATTTGCATATCGAAAGCACAATGGTGACACCGGCAACCTTTTCCTATGGGCTGATTCGCAATGGGGTAACGACGATTGTACCTGAACCGCACGAAATGGCGAATGTCTTCGGATTGGAAGGCATTCAGGAAATGATGGAAGCCAGCAAGGATTGCGTGGCTGATATGTTCTACGGCATCCCAAGCTCTGTCCCGGCAACGCCGCTCGAAACCTCAGGAGGCGAGATCGGTATTCCCGAAATTGATGCGCTGCTGCAAACGGGTGAAATGATCTGCCTGGGTGAAATTATGAACTATGTGGATGTCATTCGTGATCCGGAGAGCAAAACGAATCGCATCTTACGCCATGTTCGTGAGCACTACCCGGAGCTGATCATTGAAGGTCATACGCCACAGTTGCTTGATCTGGACCTGCATCAGTTGATCTATGCGGGGATAGGCTCAGACCATACTCACCAAAGTATTGAAGGTATGAAGGCGCGGATGGCTGCGGGGATGTTTATTGAAATCCAGGAAAAATCCATGACCCCTGAAGTGATGGACTATCTTATTCAGGAAGATGTGGCACAACATTTTTGCTTTGTAACGGATGATGTGATGCCAGACTCTTTCGTAGAGCGAGGGCATCTAAACCATATTGTAAGTAAAGCAATCGGAATGGGCATGAAGCCTGAGGATGCCATTTATGCAGCTACGTTTACTCCTGCTGCACGGATGCGTATGCATGACCGCGGAACCATTGCACCGGGAAAAATAGCTGACTTTGTACTGCTGTCGGATCTTGGTCAATTTGATGTGGAGCAAGTCTATAAGGACGGACTCAAGGTATTCGATAAGTTCGAGGAATACCATCAAGCACCAATAAAATGCCGCTTCCCCGCCCACTTTTATCAAAGTGTGAAGCTCAATCCCCTCACGGAGCAGGATTTTACTGTAAAGATGGATGTAGCTGATGGCACACATCAATGCCGTGTTATGATGGTCAAAGATGGCTCTACTTTTACAAGTGAACGGATTGCACCTGCACAAGTAGAGCAGGGGGAACTGGTATGGGAACATGGTGAACATGGACTGATTGCTACGTTTGAGAGGTATGGAAAGAATGGCAACCGTGCTTACGGTTTGATCGGGGGAGATACGATTAAACGTGGGGCAGTGGCAACCACCTATTCGCACGATAACCATAACTTGCTGGTCGTAGGGCATAACAAGCAAGATATGATACTGGCCGCGAATACGGTTCTTGCCAGCCAAGGCGGTTTTTGCGTAGTTGAAAATGGCAAGGTGCTGTCCCATTTGCCTTTAACCGTAGGCGGGATCTTAACAGAAGGACCGCTGGAAATGGTTGCGGCGCATGTGAAGGAGCTGCGTTCAGCCTTGCTGTCGCTGGGCTATCGCCATTACAATCCAATCATGTCGCTGAGCACGCATTCTTTGCCGGTCAGCCCGGCCTTGAAAATTACCGATCACGGCCTGATTGATGTAAATGCTGGCAAGGTTGTACCTTTAATCGTGGAAACTTCAGAGATGCAAGAATAATAAAAGAGCCGACCCTCTTATGGGCCGGCTCTTTTTTGATGCTTTAGCAGACAAAGTTAACATCTTCTATCCTCCTATTGATGTAACCTATGTATAAAAGATAAACAAGTCTTGATTCTGGGTACCCGATTGCATGTAGAGTTTGCTTTACAATTAGTTCATGTAATCTTCATGATTAAAATCGAATAAGGACTTGAAAAACATCGTCACAGTGTTATAATTAAAACAGGATTTAGATTAAGTCTAAATTAATTGATTAAGATTTATTGGATTGACGCATGGAATTTTGAAGAAAATCAGACACTACTGCTAACGAGCATCCAAGCTTTACACCAACTATATTTGAACGAGAGGGGATTTTAAACATGAGTACATTAAATCATACGAACGCACCTACACAAGAGGCTATTCAAGAATTGCACAAGGCATTGAATCGTCAGGTAGCTACCTGGTCTGTATTGTACACGAAACTGCATTATTTCCACTGGTATGTGAAAGGACCTAAATTCTTCACATTGCATGCTAAATTTGAAGAACTTTACAATGAAGCAACAGCTAATCTAGATACGATTGCTGAACGATTGTTGGCTATTGGTGGCCGTCCGGCTGCGACCTTGAAGGAGCATTTGCAACTTTCAGCTATTCAGGAGTCCGCAGGTGAGCAGACAGCTGAGGATATGGTGAAGTCCGTTGTTGCTGATTTTAAAACCATCACTGTTGAGCTGGCTAATGGGATGGAAGCAGCGGAAGCGGCACAGGATAAAGCGACAGAGGATCTTCTTAACGGCTTAAGAGAAGCAATGGATAAACACATCTGGATGCTGAGTGCGTATTTGGGATAACCCATTGGTATAGACTTCCATGTATATGGAGATCAGGTGAACAAGACACACATCCCGTTGGTTCCACTCTGCCACTGGAGTATAATAACGAGAAGGCGTGGAAGACCACAGGCTCTAGAGTTATAGAGCTGCCGGGATGGGGTGTGTGTTATGGAAGTGAAACAACAGCTTTTGCATGAAGCGGAGCAGTTTATATATACATGTTATGAGGAGCTGGGCCGAAGCCGCGATGAAGCGGAGGCCCGGCTTCTTAATATTCGTCACGACATAGAGACTACGGGAACGTATGATCATACGTACGAAGAGCTGGAGCACGGGGCACTTATGGCTTGGCGCAATAGCAATCGTTGCATCGGTCGCTTATTTTGGGACAAGCTTTTGGTCAGGGATGCGCGGGGCGCGTCAGATGCAACGGAAGTGGTTCGCGAGCTCTTGGAGCATATACGCATAGGAACGAATGGCGGTAAAATTAAGCCAACGCTTACTGTATTCCGCGCCTCCAAGCCAGGGCAGCCGAATATCCGCATCTGGAACCATCAACTCATTCGTTACGCTGGATATGAAACCGGTCAAGGGGTCATCGGGGACCCGATCTCGGTAGATTTTACCAATGCTTGTAAAGACATGGGCTGGCAAGGAGCGATGACCCCTTTTGATATATTGCCACTGGTTGTGGAAGCAGGCGGACGGCCTCCCGAGCTATATGATATTCCTGAACATTTGATAATGGAGGTGGCCATTGAGCATCCAGAAATCTCGGGTTTCGCTTCCTTGGGATTACGTTGGTATGCTGTGCCTATGATTTCGGACATGACGCTGGAGATTGGCGGTATTATCTATACAGCGGCTCCCTTTAACGGCTGGTATATGGGAACAGAAATCGGCGCCCGCAATTTTGCGGATACCTTCCGCTATAATATGTTGCCACAGGTGGCTAAGCTGATGGGGCTGGATACGACGAGTGAAACAACGCTTTGGCGTGATCGGGCGCTGGTGGAATTGAATATTGCTGTGCTGCATTCTTTCAAAAAGGCGGGAGTCAGCATTGTCGACCACCATACCGCAGCGGCACAATTCAAGCTGTTTGAGGAACGGGAAGCCAAGGCTGGACGCGCACTGACAGGCAATTGGACATGGCTGATTCCCCCGCTATCCCCGGCGACAACGCATATTTTTCATAATTCCTACGATAATCGGCTTGTGAAGCCGAATTTCGGAGTTCAAGAGAAGTCGTATATGTCGAGACAGGCTAATACAGTATCAGATACAGTGCTTCAGCAGAAACGCCAAGGCTGTCCTTTTCATTCCGGATAACGATGGGAATGACCTGATTGCTGCATTAGGACTCGAGCTTATCCCATGCAACGATAAATAGGGTAGCCAGTGGTCCTATTAATAGGGAGAGAAAAAACCAATTTAGCCCGCTCCGATTTTTGGATTGTGCCAAGCCGGCATTAATCAGGGCAAGTGTTCCCCACCCTACATAATAATCTTCTGACATGGTATTCTCCTTTGTAAAAAGGTATAATATCGTACTGTGTATGGTATGAACACATCCATGATTTCATGAATTTAGAGTAAATATACCTTTATATATTCTAGTTTGAGGAGCGAAGCTAAGTTGGAAAGATATCAGGCAGAGCGCATTGTCGCTGAGCTTTTGGAACGGGCTGCTATAGGTGTGATAGTCAAGCTGGAGAAACGTTTTCCTGGCGGAAGGCTGATTGGGGGTAAATATGCTATGAATGCTCACGCCATTACCATGTATACGGACGTTATCGAAACACAGTGTTTACAGATGTTCGGCAGCATTGATCGAGTTGAGGAGTATTTTACAGTTGTGCTTGCACATGAGATTGGACACGCCGCCGATACGGAATTAGTGGACCTCTCCGATGCGTTGGAGCAAGAGAGTGGGATAGGGACCCGGCAACGACTTGCGCTGCAAATTGAAGAAAACGCATGGAATTATGCGCTTGGGTTGGTGCCTGAAATAGATGCAACGTTTATTTCTGCCGTAATAGACGAGTCCTTGCTGGCCTATCGGGTCCCGATTATGGAGCAGTCTGACATTGCGTAACAAAGATGATCCGAGAGCCGTCAGGCTCTTTTTTTGTTGATTAAAACAGACGAGATTGGGTCGGATGATCTAAAGGAGTAGCTTTTTAAGCTGCGACACGCGTCCCTGGGATAGTTCGAGCATTTCGGCTAATTCTTTTTGAGATACATTAGGGTGCTCCTGCATGAGCTGTTTTAGTTTATTCAGGAGATCATTCTGATTTCTGTAACTCCTTCTTTTCTTGGGCTGGACAGGACGTGCTTCACTCAAATGACTAGAAGGATTATCGCTCTTCAGATTTTCAATACAACTTTTACATATCAGATGATCCCTGAAATAGCTCAAATGATCTACGGCACCACAAAAATAGCAAGAAACCCCCGTATACTTGCGAATCATCAGTCCCTCTGGGGTAATAAAAAAATCGAGGGCATCTCCAATATTAATATTCATAGAATTGCGCAGCTCCTTAGGCAGCACAATGCGGCCTAAATGGTCTAATGGCCGTGTCATTCCTGTGTTCTTCATCATTTTTCCCCTTTCCTGAAATGCGCTTATAGTTGTAGGAATTGTATGTATATATGCTGGAAGTACAAAGCGCTTATATTACAGTTTGTTTTGGTATAGCTATGCTGAAAAAAAAGCTCCGGCATGACGAACAATTACGTCTGCCGGAGCATTGTACAGCCAATGAATCTAAGATGTCATGTCGAACTACTGTGGGTTGGTTGTCCAAATACCGGCTACTTTTAATTGAACTCGTGGAGGCAGTTTCAATGTGGCTAATGTCAGATCGGCCAAATCCTGCGGTTGAAGCATGCGATCCTCATCACCAATAGGTAATCCTGCGTTTGCCGCCAGTTCTGTATTGACAGTGCTTGGAGTCAGCGCGGTGACGCGAATGTTAGATTTGCGAACTTCCTGCATCAGTGCTTCCGTGAAGCCCATCAAAGCAAATTTGGATGCGCAATATGCTGAGCCTGTTGCAAAACCCCGTTCTCCTGCCGTCGAGGAAATATTAATAATGTTTCCGCTCTTTTGCGCCAGCATGCTTGGAAGCACAGCATGTGTGACATAATAGGTTCCCATCAGGTTTACGCGAATAATACGTTCCCACTCTTCGGGGTCCATCTCCGCGACTGTGCCAAAGGTAGCAATGCCTGCATTGTTGATCAAAATGTCGACAGCGCCTAGCTCATGTTCCAGTGAGGCTACAGCGGTAGCGGCCTGTGAGCGATCCGATATATCTGCAACAGCACTCACCACTTTCACACCGTATGTACTCCCCAGTGAATCCTGCAGCTTTTGCAGGTCAGTCAATGTGCGTGAAATTAATCCCAGGTTAACGCCTTCCTTAGCTAAAGTTTCGGCAATTGCTTTACCGATTCCTTTACTGGCTCCTGTAATAATAGCTGTTTTATTCTTAAGTTCCATCCAGTCTCCTCCTTATTAATCTATAATGTGGTTGTGCATCTGGGCACATGGTTACATTATACAAGGTTAAACTCATTGAACCAAACTTCGCCTCTGATGAGGCATTCATTTAGAGGTCTCTATTTGGAAATATAAATATCCCCTGAAGTGGTTTCGACCTTAATCACGTTCACACTACCGGGAACAGATTCGGGAGTATTGATACTCCCAGAGTCAGAGCGGACATTATAAACACCTTTAAAATTGGGAGCTTGCTTAATCTTCACGTCACCAGAATCAGCATTCACTTCCAAGTTGGCTACGGCACGTTGCGTAATATTTGTCTCCCCTGAGGTTAGGGAAATAAGGCCATTACCGCTATAATCACGAATGGTAACATCACCTGAAGTAAGCTTTAACTCCATATCTGCTGCAAGCTGACTGGCTGTAAAATTGCCGGATGTTAAATTTGCGATCAGGTGGGTACTTTGGAGGTTTGTAATCTCGGCAGTGCCTGAAGTAGCGGTGATGGAAGTATTCTGCACGGAGGCATCCTGAAGTTTTACATTCCCTGAATGTGCATCTACCTGTAGGTCAGTTAGTGTTTCGCCAGAGGGCATCTCTACGGTAATCGTTTGATCCAAATCAGGAGTGATCGAAAAGAATGACAAGGAAGGGGCCGGCTCCGATTGAATGGTAAGCTTACCGTTCTCAATTCGGGCATTATGAATTTGGTCGGCTACCTTTGTCTGAACTTCTCCACTAATGCGTATCGTACCTTGGTCGCCAGAGCCAGGAGTAAACAAAATAGAGACATCATCAGAGCTGTCCACTTTCAGCTTCTGTAGCTGACCACGTGTAAACGTCCATTTTTTGTTAATCGCAGTTGTTTCCTTCATGACTTGTTGACTCCATGGGGCACCGTAGGCCACCATTCCGGCTACACCGATGACAATGCACAGACCTGCTGCAATAAACCACTTTTTATTCATGTTGTTAGTAAGCTCCCCTCAGGGTAGTCAGATTCCATTTCCAGTATCGTACAGTGCCCCTGACCATAAGGAGTAAGAGATAACGTACTCCAGGCAGCAGCAATAGACCTATACCCGTCAACGTGATAGAGAAAAAGAATTTGGCCGGGTAAAAGGTGCTGTTTAGCGCATAATCAGTAACGGCGAGAAGGGGGGCTGCAATGAAGCTAACCGCTACCACGGTCAATGAAACCCATACTACCCATAGGGTAGCCATAATCGGGATGGAGATCAGCAAGTTAAGAAACAGTAGCCCTAAGAAAGTAAAAAGATTGCGTGCGAAGCTTCCCTGGCGAAGCGGAGGAGAAGCGTTCCAGGCTGCATTGGGATCATCCAACGCTTCTCGGGCAATATCCTCTGGGTTACCCAGCTCATGGGCAATCTCACTTTCGCTTTTGCCATTAACCAACCCGTAGTCAAAATGCTGGCTCAAATCACTAAGCAGCTCATTGCGTACCTCTGCAGGGAGAGGAGAAAGACGCTGTTCCACCTCTGTAAGAAACTGTTTTCTATTCATCGGAATTTCCTTCCTCCAGTAGGCTTGCGACATTATGGACAAAATCATTCCATTCCCGCGTAAGTATTCTTGTATAATGACTGCCAGTATCGGTCAGCCGATAATATTTGCGAGGAGGCCCCTCGGTCGATTCCTGTAAATACGTTGTGCAGTATCCTTCTGATACCAGACGGCGAAGCAGTGGATATAGGGCTCCCTCGGCTACTTCAATATGACGGGAGACGGCTTGCGCCAACTCGTAGCCATAACGGTCTTTGCGTCCAATTAGAACGAGAACGCACAGTTCCAGTACCCCTTTTTTGAATTGGATGTTCACATTCACGAGCGGTGCTCCCTTCCTGGATGTTATCAATAATTCATAGGTGTCGTTCGGAATAAGGGAAAGAAACGTGTGTTTGTGCATAATTTGTCACGGGTACTAATTATAGAACAGTAGTCAGGTATAATTTAACATCATGTACTGATTAATGCAAGGTACTAAATTTTTAATAATAAAATATTTGTGTCAAAATGGACAGATTTCCTTCCTTGGAGGCTTTATTGAGTAGCGAATGTTGTAGAAAAAAGTATTTTTATTTGGGAATTCATCGAAATATGGCTGGAAGCACAGATAGGATGCCGCTTTAATTTCATTCATTAAAATGATAGATTGTAAAGTATTCAACAGGGTTAAAAATTACTTTTTATGAAGAGGTGGATAAAGAATGGACTGGAAACATTGGTATATGGAACTGGAACAGGATGATGAGTCTTGGGATGTATCTGAGGAGATTGTTCTGCGTGGTGTAGTGCAACTTGATTTTTGCGGGCAGCCCTCGGAAGTAGAAGTCGAATTTATCGTGGGAGCCGATTCCGAAGAACAGGCACAGACTATAGAAGAACCTACACTGTTGCAAAAAAAGACATGGGAGCAGTATATGGAATATTCATCAGCTATTCATCCTCAAGTGTTGGAATCCATACACCATCATTATGCTGGCATCGTGGAAAAGTATCGGAATGCTTACAGTACATGGGGAGAGGACCCGGATGAATATGCGCCTTATGTGGAGCGGCCGGAACAATTGTTGAATCGAATACAGCTTATGTCTATATTGATTTCCGACTCATCGGCAAAGGATGAACTGTATTTGAATTTTAGTTGTTCCTGGGATCGAGAACATGGCTTAGGCGTACATATGAAGCAGATGAAAATGGAGCATATTCAAGGCGCTTATACATTATATGACCTAGAATAAATCCCCTTCCCGGGCTTTTAGCAGAAAGGACCGGAAAGGGGAACAGAATATGTTGAAAATGAAGGCGTGATTCGAAACGATAAAAAATTAGTTGGATACAGCCAATGCAGCCCGGGCTGCTTGAGCCGCTTGTACCATTTGTCGCAAGGCGGCGACAGATTCCTCTTTGGTGCGGGTTTTCAGACCACAATCCGGATTAACCCAGAACAAATCTGATGGCAGTACGCGCAGGGCACGCTGGATCATGCTTAGCATTTCAGATACATCGGGGATGCGCGGACTGTGGATATCGTACACGCCCAGACCGATGCCTTTGTCGTATACCTGATCTTCAAAGCTGACAATCAGTTCTCCGTGGCTTCGCGAAGTTTCAATAGATATAACGTCGGCATCCATGTCGGAGATGGACTGAATCATATGCTGAAATTCGGAATAGCACATATGCGTATGGATTTGGGTCGCAGGTTCAACGGTGGCCGTGGTCACAAGGAAGGCTTGAACCGCCCAATCCAGATAGGCTTGCTGTTGTTCTTTTTTCAGCGGAAGCCCTTCACGAATTGCGGGTTCATCGACCTGAATCATGCTGATGCCCGCTTGTTCCAGTGCCTCTACCTCTGCCCGTAATGCCAGAGCCAATTGTAAAGCAACTTGGCTACGCGGAATATCATTGCGTTCAAAAGACCAGTTCAAAATGGTCACAGGGCCTGTAAGCATTCCCTTAACAGGCTTGGAAGTTAACGATTGAGCGAATGCCGTTTCTTCCACAGTCATGGGCTGATCGAAGGAGACGTCTCCGTATATAATCGGCGGTTTGACACAGCGGGAGCCGTAGGACTGCACCCATCCGTTTTGTGTAAAAGCAAAGCCATTCAGCTTTTCGCCAAAAAATTCAACCATATCGGTCCGCTCAAATTCCCCGTGTACAAGCACGTCAATGCCAATGTCCTCCTGAATATCAATCCATTCCTTGATTTGCTGTTGGATGAACGTCCGGTATTGCTCGGCAGACCATTGTCCTTTGCGATAGTGCAGGCGGGCCTTGCGGATCTCGGCGGTTTGCGGGAAGCTACCAATGGTCGTCGTAGGCAGTGGAGGCAACTTCAGCTTATTTTGCTGAATCTCACGACGCTCGGCGAAAGGAACGCTGCGTGTTAGAGGCTCCTTTGCCAGCAAGTCAGCCAGATCGGCAGCTGTCTGTACACGTGCCGCTGAGCTGTTGAAACGGGCTACCGCATCCGCACTTTGTCCAAGCTTGGTGAGTGCGGATGGATCGTGTTTGCCAAGTGCAGCCGTCAGGACGGCGATTTCCTCAAGCTTTTCATCGGCAAAGGCCAGCGCTTGCACCAGTTCTCGATCCAGCTTGTGCTCTGCTTCCAGACTGACTGGCACATGCAGCAGACTGCATGATGGCTGTACGATAAGCTGCTCGGCAGTGGTCTGTTCTGCTAACTGACCCAGCAGGGTAGCCACAGCGTTAAGGTCGCTGCGCCATATATTGCGCCCGTCAATGACCCCAGCGCCCAGCGTTTTTCCTTTAGGGAAACCATGCTGCAATATATGCTGGAGATTTTCGCCATCATCATACACAAAATCAAGACCCAGTCCCTGTACCGGAAGTGCGGACAGACGCTCATAATGGTCCAGGCTGCCAAAGTAAGTTTGCAGCATTATATTTAAAGAGGGCGCAGCTTGGGCCAAAGCTTCATAGACTTCCTGAATAATGTCCAGATCCTCTACTGGGAATGAGGTGGTCAGGACAGGTTCATCGATTTGGACCCACTGAACACCTTCTGCTGCTAGTTCAGACAGGACACGGGTGTATAAAGGCAGGAAGGTTCTTATAATAGAAGCAAGCTCCTTGCGATCATAGCCTTTGGAAAGGGTAACGAATGAATAGGGGCCGATGAGGACCGGTTTCCCATCAATGCCTAGCTCTTGTTTTGCTTCACGATAAGCCTGTAAAGGTTTATTTTCAGTGAACACCGGGACTGCGTTTGCCAATTCAGGAACGATGTAGTGATAATTGGTATTCATCCATTTGGTCATTTCACTGGCGGTTGCTCCCTTTTGACCACGAGCGATCCCGAAATACACGGACAGAGGAATCGGACCTGCAGGACGATGGTTGAACCGTTCGGGTACTAGACCAAACATCACAGATGTATCCAGCATGTGATCATAATAGGAGAAGTCTCCGACAGGAATGCGATCAATCCCCTTGTCACGCTGCTTGCTCAGATGCTCCAACCGTAATCTTTTCATCTCCGTTTGCAGTTCGCTTTCGCTAATACTGCCGTTCCAGAAGCGTTCCAGTGCTTTCTTCCATTCCCGGTTTTCGCCGATACGCGGATATCCCAGATTACTGCTAATTAAGCCGGATAATTCAGGCCATTCAATGACGGACATGTACTTTTCCTCCTAGTGGGTGGCTGTTTTATTTTTACGTACCAAAAAAGGCATTCTTCCCCCTAGAGTTAAAAATAAGTAGGGGAAAGAATGCCTCCGTGATTAAAAAATCAAAAATACGGCGACTGCTCTTAACACCTCCCTATCTTCCGTAGGTACTTGCGATGTTGTTAAAATAGGCAGGTCTCCTGACTTACGGATCATGACTCTCAGCATCCCTTCCCGGTCTGTGGACCAGTGGTTGTATGAACAGCTGAAAGTTCCCCGTTTACAGTGGCGGGACCGTGCCGGATTTGCACCGGCTTCCCTTTTAAGCCTGATCTGAATAGAACAGACACCTATCTCCAAGCTATGCGGTTAAGGTATGACGAATAATTATGCACTCGTATACTTGTTCACCATCATAAGTGAAACTTGCAGGATGCGCAATAGAAACTGCAATGGAATCTGTTAGGGATATGCCAAAAAAGACAAGCCTCATCCATGATGGAGACTTGTCCTAGATTAGATATAGCATATGCCGAGTAAGCTTCGCTTTAAGCCAATGAAACGGTGTAACCTGCCTGAATGCTGGCTTTTACATCTACCAGACGCTGGTTGCGGCTGCCTCGGAAGGGAAGGGTCAGGTCCTTTTGCTGTTCTACAAAGCGACCATCCACAATCACATCGCACAAAAGTGCTAGCTCCTGTCGCTCCTGATCTGTGAGTAGATCTTCATAGACAAAGCCAGTGTAAGCCCACACGGTTCGGTCGGGACAGGCCGCACGGAAGTCGCGCACAAATTGCGAGCATTCTGCTGCTGAGAAAAACGGGTCTCCCCCGCAGAGAGTCAGTCCGTCCAACAACGGATTATCCATGATGTCACGAATGACCTCCTGTTGTCGTTGGGGGGTGAATGGCTCACCTGCATGGAAGCTCCACGACGCTGGATTAAAGCATCCGGGACAGGCATGACGGCAACCGCTAATGAACACGACGGTGCGCAGGCCGTATCCTTCGTTCAGAGATTCCGGAATGTAGCCACACAAATTCACTTATGTTTCACCCGATCTCGAACTTCTGCTTGTTTTGCAGCATTAAAGCGAACGGTATAATCCCCTGTCAGATATCCGGTTACCCGACGTAAGCGCTGAAAGTGTGTGTGCTCCTCATCTGTGCCACATTGGGGGCAGCTTGTCCCGATAATCCCTTCATAACCGCATTCTGTACAACGATCCACCGGGTGGTTGATGGAGAAGTAGCCGATGTTCTGATGTAGCGCGTACTGAACAATTTTAAGAAACGCATCCGGGTTATTCCGCGCATTACCGTCCAGCTCAATGTATGATATCGCACCAGCGTTGCATAGGTTATGGAACGGAGCTTCCAAGCTGATTTTGCGAGCAGCCGGGAGCGTGTAATACACGGGAATATGAAAAGAATTCGTGTAATATTCTCGATCATTTACCTCAGGAATAATCCCGAAATCACGTTGATCCAGCAAGGTGAACTTGCCCGACAGACCTTCGGCAGGCGTAGCGAACAATGTAATATTCAAATTGTGATATTCACTCATTCGATCGCAATACACGCGCATAGAAGTGATGATTCGCTGTGCCTCGCGGTATACGAAATCATCCTCCCCGTGGTGTTTCCCGTATAGTGCCTTCATGCACTCAGCCAGTCCGATGAATCCGATCGAAAGCGTACCGTGTTTTAGTATGCTTCCCACCTTATCATCTGGCTCTAGTTGTTCTCCACCTTCCCATACCCCTTCGCGCATCATAAAGTCCGAGGCTTTGGCCGGCTGGCTGGTCTGGATTTGATAGCGATGGATTAAGCCATCCACCGCAATGCGCATAACTTCTTCTAGTCTCGCATCAAAGCGATCACGGTCAGGTGTCAGGCGTTTGCCTGTGCAAATACCATACTCAATGCCAAGCCGCACCAGATTAATGGTATTGAAGGAGAGATTTCCCTTGCCACTCTGCCGATTTCTACCGAAACGGTCAGAAATGGTGCGGGTACGGCAACCCATTGTCGCTATAATGGTATCCGGGTCATCAGCACGGTAAAAAGGCAGGTTGAAGGTGGCATCTACATTCACAAAATTGGGATACATCCGTCTGCTAGAGCATTCTACCGCCCGTAAGAACAAATCATAATTGACGTCGCCTTCTGCCTGATTGATTCCCTCTTTGCATTGGAAAATATGCTGTGGAAAAATAGGAGTTTCCCCGCTACCCAAGCCGCGAATCGTAGCCTCCAGCAGCGATTGAGTAACAAGCCGTCCCTCAGCAGACGTGCACATTCCGTAATTCAGTGAAGTGAATGGAATCTGTCCACCCGCGCGACTGCTCATGGTGTTCAGGTTATGAATGAGCGATTCAGCAGCCTGTCGGGTTTCCGTCTCCGTCTCTTCGCGAGCGAATGCGTATGAACGAGGGCAGGCTTCTTGCAAATGGGGATTGGCCATATGTAGTTCATCGTCAGTCAGACTGGATTCTATCTCTTCCTCGAACAGCCGAAGTCCCTTGCGCAGATGCTTGCGGAAGGACCGGGCAACGTATGGGGCAAGGTCCCAATCTATTTTATTGGCGGAGACACCTCCGAATTGGCTATTTTGCTGAGACTGGAATATGATGGCAACTAGTGCCATGGCGGACATAATCGTTTGCGGTGTGCGTACAGAGCCATTGCCTGTATTGAATCCGTCTTGTAGTAACCGGCCAAAAGGGATAAAGATACAATTCGTAGTTCCGAGTGCGTATTGGTCCAAATCGTGAACATATACATATCCGTGATCAATCGCGTTCGTCAGTTCAGGCGGAAGTACCCGCAGGCGCGCATACCATTTGGCATACTCGGACCCAAGCTTGCTCATTTTGCCGCTGAACGATTCTCCATTCAGATTTGCATTCTCCCGCAGCATGTCCAGATCTTGTGCCCCAATGACCCGCTCGCCGATGTCGTATAATTGATGTTCCTCCAGCACTTTCATCGTAAAACCCTCCATATAGTAAAATATATATATTTTTCACAAAAACAACATATTGATGATATATAGTGATAACCAATTGTTTCGATCTATATATTGTATATACGTATACATCGGGAGTATGTGACTATTGTCACATTAGCAAGAGCGGCCGACACGAAAAAGCCAGGTATAGAGTAAGGGGCACATCCGTAGATATGCGCCTTACTCTATACCTGGCAATCGAAGTTGTGACAAAAAAATGAATAGGGTCGTCGGTACATTGTGTATGATTTTGGGATATAGATTTTAGAAGGTTTAGAGTAGCTTTTTCAACTGGGACACCCGGCCTTGGGAGATATCGAGCATTTCTGCATACACTTTTTGTGGCAGGTTCGGGTGATCCTGAATTAGCTTGCGAAGCTTTTTTACCATTTCACCTTGCTGCACTCTGGATTGCTTGGGCTGCCACGTTGTGTTGTTTCGGATCGGCTGGGTATGTTCTTGAGCCTGGATAGCATCATTGCTTGTGGCATGCACATTTTCATCGGTCTTTAATAATTGAATGCAATCAGCGCAGATAAAGCTGTCCCGAAAATAAGTTAAGTGATCCACCGCGCCGCAAAATTTGCAGGAGACACCCGTGTATTTTCTTAATACAAATCCTTCTTCATCTACGAAGAATTCAAGCGAATCACCGATATTGATATCCATTGTGGTGCGCATTTCCTTAGGGAGTACAATTCGCCCCAATTGATCCAGGGGCCTTGTCATTCCGGTATTTTTCATCAGCGTTTCCTCCTTCAATGATATATCCTGATTATACCAAAAAATATTATTTTTAGCTTTGTATATTGAAGGTAAAATGCAACTTTTTTTGTCTTTATGCTGCGGCTCTCTTTCATCCAGTATAGGATTTTTTCGGTATTGTTGCCGGGATACTCCCTTTTAGCTATGATATATAAAACGCTTTCATGTATGCCTTTTCATTATATTCTTAAATGGGATAAGGAGGATGACGGATATGAGTCATGAAACAACGGGTATCGAATATTTATTTCAAGATCCGAAGATTCATCTGGATGAGCGTGTACGGGATCTCGTGTCACGACTAACCTTGGAGGAAAAGATCGAATCCATGTTGCAATACCAGCCGGCCATTGACCGATTGGGAGTCGCAGCTTACAAGCACGGTACGGAAGCGGCACACGGGATAGCATGGTTGGGTGAGGCGACTTCATTTCCTCAGCCAGTAGGATTGGCATGTACTTGGGATACGGAGTTAATGCGTCAAATCGGATCTGTTATCGCAGATGAGGCGCGTGTCTACTATCGTCGTGATCCCAAATTAAACGGTCTGACCTTGTGGGCACCTACGGTGGATATGGAGCGTGACCCAAGATGGGGACGCAATGAGGAAGCTTACGGCGAAGACCCATATTTGACGGGAGAACTGTCAAGGGAGTTAGTCAAGGGAATACAGGGAGATCATCCGGTATATTTGAAAGCGGTTGCCACTTTAAAACATTTTCTGGGTAACAATAATGAAGTGGATCGGGGAAGCGGCTCCTCCAGTATAGACCCACGGAACCTGCGAGAATATTACCTAAGAGCCTTTGAGAAGCCTTTTATGGAAGGCGGCGCCCAGTCGATGATGACTTCCTACAACCTAATTAATGGAACGCCTGCTACGTTATATCATGGGGTTAACGATATTGTCAGGGACGAATGGGGGATGGACGGCTTTGTCGTAAGTGATGCGGGTGATGTCATGGGGATTGTCAACGATCATCAGTATTACGATTCCCACACGCCAGGTGTGGCCGAATCTATTCGGGCGGGAATTGACAGCATTACAGATGATGCGGAGCTCTCCAAGCGGGCGATTCGAGAAGCTTTGGCACAAGGATCGCTGCAAGAAGAAGACTTGGATCGGGCATTGTTTCATACGTTCCGTGTCCGTTTTCGGTTGGGGGAATTTGATCCGGCTGCAGACAACCCCTATGCCTCGATCGGAGAGGAAGCTCTCGTGACAGAGCAAGCCCGTGAATTGTCGTTGCGTGCGGCGAGGGAGCAGATCGTATTGCTTAAAAATGAGCATGAACTCTTGCCATTGGACCCTGCCCGGTGTGGCAAAGTAGCGGTCATTGGTACGCATGGCAATGAGGTGTACCGCGACTGGTATTCCGGTACGCTGCCCTACCGGGTTACACCGCTGGAGGCGATTCGTACCAAGCTGGAAGGCGAGGACGAGAAGGAACGCGTCGTGTACCTTGATGCCAAGGATCGCGTGACCTTGACGGCGGCGAATGACGGATCGAAGCTCGCAGTTGATTCTTCTGGTGAGATGCGCCTATCCCAGGATGGAGACCCAACGGTATTGACCATGACGGATTGGGGCTATGGCAGTGTGACGTTACATGATGAGCATCTGGGTACTTACGTGACGAGTGATGAAATAACGCTTCGTGTGACAGCTGATGAAGCGTATGGCTGGTATGTCAAAGAGGTCTTTGGGCTGACTCCTGTTGGACAAGGAGAGCATCTGTGGACGACATGGAATGGAAAACCAGTCATTGCCGGAACAGAGGGCTCATTAAAGGTAGGGGAGGCTGAAAAATCCGCACTTAACGCTGTAGAGTGTAACGCCTCAACAGCCTCGACAGTTTCAGGACAGAGCCATACAACATTCCAGGTAGAGACGGTGTCAGATGGTTTAGCGGAAGCGATAGCCGCTGCGCAAGCGGCAGATACAGCAATTGTATTTGTTGGAAATCACCCGCTCATCAATGGAAAGGAAGAGAATGATCGCCCAGGCTTGGAACTGGCAGCTTCCCAGCAACGGCTTATCGAGGAAGTGTATCGCGTCAATCCGAATACGATTGTGGTTCTGACGGGTAGCTATCCATTTGCCATCCCTTGGGTTCAGGAGCATATTCCAGCGATCGTATACACGTCTCATGCGGGACAAGAGCATGGTACGGCAATAGCGGATGTGTTATTTGGAGATTACGCGCCAGCGGGGCGTTTGAACATGACCTGGGTTCAGAGCGAGGATCAATTGGGCGACATCAAAGATTACGATATTATTCGCGGTGGTCGTACCTATCAATATTTTGAAGGTGTATCCTTGTATCCATTTGGCCATGGATTGACGTATTCGCCTTTTGAATATAGTGACCTGCGTACAGATGCCCTGAAGGATAGCGTAACATCTATTGCTGCACTGGATGCCATGGATACGCTCCAGGTGTGGGTAGAGGTGACGAATCGGGGCGTAGCTGCTGGTGAAGAGGTTGTGCAACTCTATGTACGGCCTGGTGCCTCACGAGTAAAGCGACCATTGAAGACATTGTGCGGTTTTCAACGTATTCGCTTAGAGGCAGGTGAGACGCGAACGGTTTCCTTTACGATTCGGATGAAGGATTGGGCGATCTGGGATGTTACGCGGGATTGCTATTGCGTTGAATCGGGTGAATATACACTGCTGGCTGGTGCTTCCTCAGCGGATATCCGATTGGAGCACCCTGTGTACGTTCGAGGCGAAGTCATTCCACCACGCCAAGCCGGACGAAGTATCCGCGCTGAAAACTTCGATGATTGCTCCGACATCGTACTAGATGAAAGCAAGGAGCAAAAGGAGGCCTGTGTACGTCCGCGCACACCTCAACGTTCTGGTTGGATTGCCTTTCATGGCGTAGACATGGATACTGTGAGTGTGACCGAGCTTCAGTGCCGTGTGTCGGGCAACAGCAGTGATGCCACAATTGAGCTGTGTTTGGATGCACCCGATAGTGAAGCCGTGGCACGTGTGAACGTGGGCAATACAGGAGGGGCGCAAGCATGGGTTACACTCTCCGAAGCGGTACATTCAGTCTCTGGCATACGTGATGTATATCTGTTGTTGAGCGGGGAAGTGCGGTTAGCTCATTTTATTTTGGGCGATCATGCTACAGAGGATTCCGGCTTTCAGGCTTGAACTTACTTCTGACATCACGTACAATGCATTCAACGAAGTTTCTACAGCTTAGGGGTGTCATCTCATTTGAATAGTGAAAAAAGACTACGCACCGCAACGCCCAGATGGCTTGGGGTGGCGGTAAAGGCGCTTGTCTATTTGGAAAAGCACGGAGAACTCTGTGCCAGCGGTTCTATTGCCCGTTCCATTGACTGCGAAGTCACTTTGGTGCGCAGGGTGCTGACGCGACTTGTACAGGCAGATTTGATTGCAGCACGCGAAGGTCGTGAGGGAGGCTATGTGCTTACCCGTTCGGCCGACCATATTACACTTGCCGATATATACCACGCCATTGAAATATGTGATCCAATTTTCCCGGGTATGATGCATGAACCGGAAACCAATCCTTTTTGTGAGGAGTTGGCGATAGCCGTATCCGAAATTTTAGCCGAGAGCGAACGACGTATGCTGGAAGTATGGGGGGCCCATACGCTGGCTTCGCTTGCCAAGCGTACATCACTCGTGGTGGGGAAATGCAATCATAATGAAGATTCAAAATGATAATAGCCGATACAACTCTCAAAAGAGGGTTGTATCGGCTATTTCTATGAAATGGTCATGCCTCAAATTATATTTCATATGAGCAAACCCGGTTACGTCCTGCATTTTTAGCTTCGTATAGAGCTTTATCTGCCTGCTCCAATAGGGCTGCCCCGGACATATCTTCCCCGGTACCTGGAAAGGTTGTCACGCCGATGGACACGGTGACTTTAAGAATAAACCCGTCCGCTAAAACAAACTCATACTGATTTACTCCGCTAAGAATTTGATTAGCTATGCGAAGTGCTTGCCGAAAAGCGCAATTCGGCAAGAGTACGGTGAATTCTTCTCCCCCGCTGCGGGTGACTACATCATTAGGACGACATTTTTCCATTAAAATCTGTCCAAGCTGGCGCAGCACTGCATCTCCTGCGGCATGTCCGTAGGTATCGTTGACTTCCTTGAAGTGATCAATATCCAACACCAGTACGGATAAATGCTCATGACGTTGGCGAGCTTGAGGGAGCTTCTCTTCCAATGAGAACTCAAGCTGCCTTCTGTTGCTTAAATTAGTGAGATGGTCTGTGTAGGAGGTATGCTCCAGACGAAGTAACAGCTCATTGGATGTGTTGATAGATTCAGCAATGAGGTACAGAAGACATCCGCCGACCATGGAAATGAAGAATTGGAGCGGATACACGTGCAGAACATCATCAAGATTTTTCAAATTAATCATAAGGGGACAGAATATAATGCCCAAAGCAAAAACGTTCATAATCATCAGCTTGGGTAAACGTGACCAGGACAGATGTGACAATAAAGCGCACCCCAGGCCAACGAGTATCATAAAAATAGCGCCTACGATGGCTTGATCGTTAATACCAAACAGCAATAATCTACCTATACATATAAACAGAGTAGCCGTGAGCGCTGCTGGGCCGCCGATGTAAGTGGCGGTAGCTACGATGGCCAGATGACGAAGATCGGCAATCGTATTAAATCCTACTGGAATTGAATAGTACATCATGACAATGCCGTAGCACCCAAAAAGGGCGCCTCCAATCCAATGCATCTTACGCTTCAAGGTGTGCAGACGGATTTTATATCTTTGTGATATGAGGCCGGTTATGTACAAAAAGGTGACAAGGATACAGGTATTTACAAAAAACGTACTGAACAAGATGTTAACCCTCCCGAGAGGCATATTTCTTCATTTTATCAAAAAAACTGACATTAAGCTTGCAAATGAAGAATTTATTGAAATTTATTACGCGGGTACGCTTATAACGTTTCGTTCACGTATTTGGTGCATAACTGGGAATAGATTGAGCATACTCCAAAGATACAAGAATAAGGAAAAATGGGCGGTATCTATTGCTGCCTTACTGGAGATGAGGTTTGCTCATGATTCGCTATCCCTATCGCAAACATAATAAAAAGTCGGGTGCGGGTAAGAACAATGGAAATTCTCCGCGCTATCTAAAAATCGATACTTGTTTGGAAACCAACTTGCAGCAAATTAAGAAATTGACGTCAGATAGCCCAGACTTTCTGATGCGTCGCTTTAAATTGGGGCTGAGGGCGGAGGTTCCCGCCGCTATTGTGTTTCTAGATAGTATGGCTAAAACGGATACGGTGAATGAACTCATCATGAGATCCATGCTTAGCCGCCCATCTGCTGAAGTGGCTGCTGAGGCGGAGAATGCAGAAGCGCTGTACGTAAGAATACAGAGTCATGCGCTTGCACTGGGAGAAGTGAAGGACTGCGATGATTGGAGTTCCATGATGGAACAACTGTTAATGGGGGACACGATCATCTTATTGGAAGGCTGCGAAAAAGCGATTGCGTGCGGCACGCGTGGGGGAGAGACACGCGCAGTCAGCGAGCCAACAACACAGACAGTCGTCAGAGGACCGAAAGAGGGATTTGTAGAATCCCTATTCACGAATATTTCTCTGGTCCGGCGACGGATTAAAAGCTCCGATCTTACACTGGAGATGTTCCAAGTGGGAAGCACGTCTCTCACGAATGTGGCCATGCTGTACATGAAGAACATTGCAAATCCAGGCGTCGTAGATGAGGTTCGTAAACGGATAGAAAACATCAATATTGACGCTATATTTGAGTCCGGCATGGTTGAGGAGATGATACAAGAAAATCATTTCACACCATTCCCAACGATTTTTAACACGGAAAGACCCGACACCATCAGCAGCAATATTATGGAGGGCCGAGTGGCGCTCATCGTAGACGGGACTCCGTTTGTACTGGTGATGCCTACAGTATTTGCCCAATTTTTTCAGAGTTCTTCGGATTATGAAGAGCGTTACGATATGGCGACTGTTGTTCGGCTCATTAGATATATCAGCTTCATTATTCTTATTCTAGGGCCTTCTCTCTACATTGCCTTAACAACATACCATTATGAAATGATACCGACTCCACTACTGATCAGCATATTGGCTCAGCGGGAATCCGTTCCTTTTCCGGCATTTCTAGAGGCGTTTATTTTGGAGATTACCTTTGAGATTTTGCGTGAGGCGGGTATTCGAATGCCGCGTGCGGGTGGTCAAACGGTTTCCGTTATAGGAGCGCTTGTGTTGGGTCAAGCGGCCGTGGAAGCCGGAGTCGTCACCCCGCTGCTCACAATTGTAGTAGCCCTGACGGGAATAGCCAGTTTCGCAATCCCAGCCTATAACATGGCAGTGGCCGGGAGATTGTGCCGGTTTATTTTCATGATACTGTCAGCGTTTATGGGGCTATACGGCATTACATTGGGGTTGATTGCGCTGATTGCTCATATGAACAGTCTGAGTTCTTTCGGGGTGCCCTACATGGCGCCTTTCAGCCCTTTTGTGCTGGAGAGTCAAAAGGATGCCGTATTGCGACTCCCGTTCTGGATGATGAGGAAGCGTCCTAAAAGCATTACATCTAAGAACCAGAAAAGAATGAAGGATGGAAGCGGGATTTCCTCTTCTGATAAAACCACACCGATGCAGGAGGGGGGCAATCAGGGTGTATCAGCGGAAGAGGAATGAACAAAGTGCAGTAACTTTTAAGAGGAGAATAGGGGGGCTGTGTTTGGTTTTACTACTGTTCGCTCCCTTGTTATCCGGTTGCTGGGATTCTGTGGAGTTAAACCAGAGAGCAGTAGTAGCTGGGATAGGAATTGATTTGGTTGGGGAGTCGGATTATGAGGTTTCCCTACAGGTGATCGTAGCAGATGAAATCGCCGGAGCCAAAGCGAGAGGAGATACTCCAGTCGTTTTGTATCGGGAAAAGGGAAAAAATCTGTTTCAAGCGCTCCGCAGAGCCTCACAAAGGGTTCCGCGGATCATTTCTTTGGCGCATACCAAACTGATCGTTATTGGTGAAAAGCTGGCACGGGCTGGAATCGGCGATATGATGGATTCTCTGGAAAGGTCTACAGAAATCCGGCTGCCGGTGAAAATGCTGGTGGCACGCGGTAATACTGGGAAGGATGTACTGGCAATCATGACCGCAATCGGTCGTATTCCCGCCAATGATATTTCAGGAAAGCTGGAAACATCGGAGCGTTTGTATGCCGGGGATTACGCGGTGACTATCGACGATGTGATTCGCAGCATGTCTCATAAGGGTGGCGGTCCTGTGCTGACGGGCATAGGGGTCAATGGGAATTTAGAGCAGGCCTCAAGCAAGAACAATGTGGACAATATTTTACCGAAAGCTATTGTTCATATTAAGGGAATGGGGGTGTTCAAAAAGGATCGGCTTGTCCGCTGGTTGGATGATGATCAGGCCATTGGACTGTCTATGATCAACAACAAGGTGAAAGGTGCCCAAACAACACTGAGCTGCGGTAAGGATAGGGAAACCATTGGCATCGAAACCTTGTTCTCTTCAACCAATATACACACACGGATGGAGCAAGGGGAGCCTGTTTTTGTGATTAACCTAAAACAGACCGGGGCGGTACAGGAAGCCGAGTGCTCGATTAACTTACAAAGTCCGGAGGCGATGAAAAGACTGCAGGAGAAATGGACAGAGGAGACGAAAAAAGTGATCACTTCAACAGTCAGAGAGGTTCAGCGTACCCGTAGCGATGTAATAGGCTTTGGCCTTGCGCTGGAGAGGAGCTATCCCAAACAATGGAAAAGACTCTCTTCCGAATGGAGCCGTAATTTTGCGGAAAGCACCGTCCGTATTCAAGTGACTTCTGTACTGAAACACACTCAGTCGCGGACTAACCCATACTCCAAGGGGGAATCAGACTAGTGAAAATAGAGCAAGGAGGGAAGGCCATGAAAAAAAAGACACGGATAGGTGCAAAAGAGATGATCTCTCTTATGGTGTTGTTTGAGATGGGCACATCCATGATGTCTATTCCCGGAAGGAATGCGGGCAAGGATGCGTGGATCGCCATCCTCATTTCCACGGTTTTGGGGGCAATGCTTTTTGTATGCTATGGCAGCCTTCACCGACGTTTTCCCGACTTGCTCATGACACAGTACTGCAGAGCCCTTTTGGGCAAGAAAGCAGGGAGTGCGCTTGCTTTTATATATATCGTGTTTTTTCTTTACGGCGGAGCACGGGATCTTCGGGATACGGGGATCCTGATTGCCGACCGGACACTTCAGCATACGCCGTTGACAGTCATTTGTGCCTTAATGATTGGACTTGTCATGTATGTGGTGTATTTGGGAATCGAGGTTGCAGGCCGGACGGCCATCATCATGTTGATTTTGCTGCTACTGCTGGGCCTGGCTACGAATATATTAGTTTTGTTGGCAGGCATTGTAGATGTGGGCAATATACTGCCCATAGCCGAGCATGGCTGGCAGCCGATATGGCAAGTTGTTTATTCGCAAGCTGTGATGCTACCGTACGGCGAGATGGTTACGTTTGCGATGATTCTCCCCACATTAAAAAAAGGCTATCGTGCCAATGGGGTAGGGGTCTCTGCTATATTGCTGGGGGGGCTGCTCCTGTCTATGGTTACACTGTCCAATGTGCTTGCACTGGGAGAGGATGTGTTCAAACGGGCGACTTACCCGCTACTCTCGATGATCAGCAAGGTCGAAATATCTGATTTTATCGACAGAGTCGATGTCATCGGCGTTATGAGCGTTATTATCTTTGATTTTTTTAAAATTTTCATCTTCTATTATGCCGCGGTTAAAGCCGCAGAGGATGTATTGAGAGTGTCTTACCATAAACTGATCCTGCCATTTGGGATTATCATGTTAGTCTCTTGTGTATTGATGGCACTGAGCTATCAAGATCACCTTCAAACAGGCGAGTTAGTGCTGAAATGGCTGTTTCCGATATTTGCCGTGTTTTTTCCTATCTTGCTGCTAATCGTGTCATGGCTGAGAAAGACCCGGAATAAAAAAGGAGAGGAAAATGTCTCATGAGTCATCGTCTTGCCGACAAAACATACATCAGTACGGGTCAAATGCTCATTCTGATGTTCCATTTTATTCTGGGAAATGCGGTCATTATTAATATGGATAATGAATATGAACGGAATACACGGATTGCCACTTTGAATTTGGATGACTGTCCCTCATCTGTATTCATTCATTATTTGTTTACGTTTTTCCTTGTTTGTTCTTTCTGATGACTCTCTTGCGGAGAGGCAGAGGAGGAAGTAGGAACTTTGAGGAAACGTGACCATTGTGAGAACAGGAAGCGAAATGCGTTTCCTCTTGGCTTTTTGCCCACATTTATAAAGAACACTATAAGCATTCCTGCCAGGACGACATATTCTGATGGTCGCATAGTGAAAAAAGCCAATGAAATAGGCTCCCAAGGATGATGAACACCAGAAAGCCATTTTATCGATATACTTGTTCCGAGCATTAGCAGCATAAAGAGCGTGAATATCCACACTATCTTCATAAAATATCCCTCCGATTATAAATAAGCTAAGCATGTACTCCTGTATACATTGTGTTGCAAAGCCGTTCAATTTATCCGATACCATTGACTTGAAATAAATTAAGATTTATACTTATTCTAAATTGATCTTTAATATGATTGTAAGTTTGTAATTAATATAATCTGCGTTGGTTAAGGGAGATGCGGTATGAGAACTTTAAATTTAACTTCGCAGCGCCAAGCGGTATATGATGTGGTTCGTGAAGCTCACGATCATCCTACTGCGGCCGATGTTATGAATCGGTTGATGGAGCGCGGATATAATCTGGCCTATGGAACGGTATATAATTCACTGCGTTATTTGACGGATAAGGAATTAATCCGTGAATTGAAGCTGGGGGAAGCTGCGAGTCGCTATGACGGGCGGATGGACGATCATCAGCATATTATTTGTCAGGTATGCGGCCGAGTAGATGAAGTGATGAGTGAAGTCCCACATGATTGGATTGACACGGTTGCGCATGAAACGGGGTATAATATTGCCCATGCCCATGTCGTATTCGGAGGAGTGTGTAAGGAATGTCAAAGCAAGCGAATCAGATAACAAATCGTTTCAAAGTGGCTGACATGCCTAGACGGGTGAAGGGCAGTTGGACATCGATGTTAGCTGCTCCCTCTGCACCTACGGTGCAGACCGTTCCTTCCAATGAGCCTTTGTATTGTCCAACTACACGTCGTATCATTCTGATCAGTTCGGTACCGGGTGTAGTTCACGGGTTGGTGCGTACGCTGTCAGATGCGTGTTTTGATGTGATGGTTTTCCATCGCTGGGAACCTGAAGTGCAGCGTCATCTGGGAAGCGATCTCTTGATTTACGATTTGACCGCTACCGAACCACAGAGTGAATTACTGGATATTCGCAATCGTCTTGAGGTAGAACACATGAAAGACACACCAGTTATGTACGTGGTTCAGGATCGGGTGTCTGTACATGCTCATGAGCTGCTTCCTTCAGAAGAGGTGCTGGTGTGGCCGCTGGCTTCCAATCATATGGTGCATGACATTGAACGGATGATTGTACGCCATCCTGCAACTTCCCGTCAGGCAGCGCAAGCCAGCCGTCGTACGGTGTTCAAGGACATCTGGATTGACCGAGATAAAATGCTGGTATATAAAGAAGAGAGTCAATTGAATCTGACTAAAACAGAATACGATTTGCTGCTGAAGCTGATTGATGCTCAAGGCAAAGTGATCTCCCGCGAGCAAATGATGCACGATATCTGGGAGACGGATTTTGTAGGCGGCAGCAACGTTGTAGATGTGCATGTCAAAAGTTTGCGCAAGAAGCTGGATGATCGGCCAGCAGAACCTGAATATATTGCAACCGTAAGAGGTGTAGGATACAGATTGGCAGATTGAGCTGAAAGTTATGAATACCGATGAATTTCCGCCGGATGGAGACATTCGGCGGTTTGTATATGATTCCATGAAGAAACTGACATTAGGTGTGACGGTTGACTTTGTCAGGAGATATACACTACAATCGGTAGTGTGAGGTGCTTCTTATGAAACGACTGAATTTTAAAGCTGGCGAAACCGGGCTTAACCGATTTTTCGGACCTCTGGAAGCCAAAATTATGGATATTTTATGGTCCACTTCGGATCGGAGTATCAAAGAAGTGCAGACCGCGTTGGAGGGGGATCGGGACTTTAACTTCAATACGGTAATGACCGTGATGAACCGTTTAGTGGAAAAGGGAATACTGAGTAAGAGTATACGTGGGAGAACGTCTTTATATCGTCCAGTTTTAAGCAGGGAAGAATTCATGGATGAGCAATCCAAGGGACTGAGTCACGAATTGGTGGACGAATTTGGTCCGCTTGCTGTCAATCATATGATTGATGCTCTGGAGGTGGCCGATCCGAAGTTGATCGAACGTCTGGAACAAAAAATTAAACAATGGAAAAAGGATATGTAGCGATGTGGAAAACACGTTCTAAATTACTGTTTACAGCAGGCGCCTTGATTTCGGGTTTCGCCCTTATACAGATGGGTATGTACGCCGGGCAGCATGTTTTCGGCTGGAAATTGAATTATAACGTGTTTCAAATTTGCAGAAGTTTGTTACAGCATTACGGAATCGGCTACATGGTGGATGCGCTCAGCGGGCTGGTTTTCGTTACCTTCGCTATCGCCGGAGGAGAAGCAGTCAGACAGTGTATGGCTACCAGGGCAGCTTTTCGCAGACTGCACCGAATGCGTGACCTGCCGCTGACCGAAGCACTGGGTGAGCGATATGGTGAACTCGGGACCGATCGGATATGGGTCATTGATTATGCCAAGCCAGCCGCCTTCACCATGGGATTATGGAAGCCACGTATTGTATTGTCCTCTGCACTATTGTCTGTACTGGACAAACACGAAGAAGAAGCTGTCATATACCATGAAGCCTATCATATGAAACATTATGATCCGTTGAAGACCTGGTTGCTGCAAGTATGTGCTAAACAGCTGTTTTACTTGCCGGTGCTACGTCACATTACCCATCATTATAAGACGGCCCGTGAAATTTTGGCTGATAACGAAGCGATTCATCGAGCGGGTTCACCAGTTGGGATTGGGAGCGCATTGCTCAAGCTTCTGAGTATGACGCCTGCCAATACTCGCCTGGTAAACTCCGCCGCTTGTTCCTCGTTTGCAGAAACGTCCATTAACTATCGTATCTCACGTATTTTAGACCCTCAGCAAGAACCTGTCATTCAAATGCCTTGGCGTTCGATTATGTTTTCCAGCTATGTGCTAGTGATGTTGACACTTATGTTTGCACTGGCGCTAATCTAAGTTTGGCAAGATGTTTCCTACAGGTGGCGCTTTTTGCGCTACCGATTCTCAATGTGTAATACACTACAGTGTGTAGTTTATTGCAGAATTTTTATACAATTTAAAAGGAGATGAGCAAATGAATCAAACGCTTATGAATATTGGATTATTGTTGGTACGGATTTTTACAGGGGTTATTTTTATCGTTCACGGTGCACAAAAGTTTCAGGGACTAGACGGAACCTCCGGCTTCTTCCAAAGTATCGGACTCCCTGGCTGGATGGCTCCTGTGGTCGCTGCGGTTGAACTGGTTGGGGGTATTGCACTGGTTCTGGGAATCGGAACACGACTGGCTGGAGCGGCATTGACCATCGTTATGATCGGTGTATTGCTCACTGCTAAAAAAGGACAGCCTTTTGGCTCGATTGAATTTGATCTGCTGATTCTGTTCACCAGCCTTCAGCAAGCGCTTGTCGGTGGACGCTTTCTGGCAGTGGATCAGTTATTTGGCCGTAAAAAGGTTGAAAACAGTAACGTACAGGTCTAAATATTCATATAACCGCGCCCTTAGTCTTATAGGGCGCGTTTTTGTTTTTCCCCTTTGTGAAATTTCATTGTAAATCATTTGCTACTTTCAACCGATATAACTAACACGGAATGTAATTCAAATATATCGTTTTATGAGCAAAGGGGAAAAAACATGGGAACAACGCGAAAGAGAAAAACGATATGGACACTCAGGAACAAGCTAAGTTTAGGCTTTTTACTTGTTTTGCTGATTCCGAGCTTAAGTATTTCCATTGCGACCTATAAATCATCATATAATGCTATGGAAAAACAGCTCCACGGCAGTGCGAATCAGGGGGTAGTGACAGCTAACTCAATTATTGAATACGCAATCGCCAGTAAAATTAAAGATGCGAGTTATTTAGCGGAGCGTCTGGACGGCTCGATGATAGATGGTCGAAACAGCCCTTTGATTCAGCCGAAGCTGATCCAATACAAGGGTTTGCACGAAGATGCCACGGATATTTTTGTTGGTACACCGGAGGGGCTGATGATTCGGGGGGTGCCCAAGGAGGATGAAGGGACTTTTGATCCTCGCACACGCCCATGGTACATCGAAGCGATGAAGCAGCCCGGTAAGGTTGCAATTACGCCTGTTATCATCAATTCATCAGGTATTCCTGTTGTCGTAGTGTCTCAAACACTTTCCGACAAGTCCGGGGTTATCGGGATTTCTCTAAATCTGGAAAGTGTACGTAAACTGGCCTCCATCAAAGTGGGCCAGGAGGGGTATATCATTATTTTGGATCATACGAAGAAATTTGTAGTCCATCCTACGGCTAAACCGGGCTCATCTCCACAGGAGAAAGTGCTTGATACGTTGTATACTGCGCCGAGCGGGAACTTTAAATATATGCATGAAGGTCACGAAAAATATTTGACCTATGTAACGAATACGGATACTGGTTGGAAAATTGCAGGTACCTTCTATCAATCCGAGATTAGCGATGCCACGGCTGCCATGCGTTATGTAACCATTTTTGTGCTGGCTGGCTCATTGGTGATTGCGCTACTCGCGATTTTCCTGATCACCCGTTCTGTTCTGGTACCAATTCGTAAGCTGCAAAAATCAGCAGAACGAATCAGTGAAGGAGATTTGACGGGCGATTTGGAAACCGGAAAAACGGATGAGGTAGGCGAATTGTCATCTCACTTCCAAACCATGGTCGACAGTTTGCGCACGATGATCCGAAGCGTTCACGAAACGACAGATCGGGTAAGTTCTTCAGCGGAGGAACTGGCTGCGGGTGCAGATCAGACAACCCAAGCGATTGAGCATGTCACCATTGCTATCCAGGAAGTGGCTGTGGGCAGCGAACGTCAGGTGCAGAGCGTTAAGCACGGCTCTGTAAATATGGAGGAGCTTGCTCAGCAAGCAGCGAACGTATCCGAGCGTATGGTGGGCGTATCTGAACATGTGAAGATGAACGCCGAATCGGCTCAGGAGGGTAGCAAGGCTGCTACGCAGGCTGTACAGAAGATGCATGACATCGATGAGACCGTTAACGATCTCGGACAGGCCATGGACTCCCTCAATGAGCGCTCCGGTGAAATCGTGAATATTATCAGCGTTATATCCGGTATCGCCAAACAGACCAATCTGTTAGCTCTGAATGCGTCCATTGAGGCCGCACGCGCTGGGGATCATGGTAAGGGATTTGCCGTGGTCGCTACGGAGGTGCGTAAGCTAGCTGAGGAATCTGCCAAATCGGCTACCTTGATCTCGGAGCGCATTGAAGCGATGCAGGTGGATATGAATCATGCTCTGGGCGCTATGCATCAAGCGCGGACACGGGTAACGGAAGGCATTGATTCGGTAACCACGTCTGAGCAATCCTTTGCGGAAATCAGCCAAGCCGTGGAACGAGCTATGGAGCATATCAATGACATTACCGGGGTGACTCAGGAAATGGCACGGGGGACGGTAGGTGTCGTAGATATTATGAGCGATATTGCCCACATTTCGGACGAGGCAGCGAGCAACACCGAGTCGATCTCAGCGGCAGCTGAGCAACAGCTCGCTTCTATCGAGGAAATTGCTTCATCTACGGCGGATCTGAGCCAAATGGCAGAGGAATTGCGCGAACTGGTTGGACGTTTCCAGGTTGAAGGAAAGTCATAAAAATAATAAAAAGCGCCTGGATACAGGAGATTGTACTCTGTATCCAGGCGCTTTTTTAATGTTTTTAGCATAATTTTTGGTTTGCAGAGTTAGAAGTTAACGTTGGAAGGACTTGCGGCGGTCCAGACGGAAACGGACATCCCGTGAGTCGGAAGGACGCAGCGAACTTCTCTGAAACATATTGTTCAGAATCAGTGCGAATATGACTAACACTGTCCCATATAGTTCAAAACGGCTAATGGCATAACCTTGGAAGTACATGAGTACCAGCGTGGTAATCGGTACAAAGTTAATAAATAGAATTCCGTTCAGTGGAGATAGCTTTCGGATTCCGGCATTCCAGCTAAGCAGGGCCGCTAACCCTGGAAGCAGGATCATAAAGCTCATTTCGTATTTAACTGACCACACAGCCTGCCAGTCCGGCACCACAATCCAGTTGAATGCAGAGGCAAATGTGACGACTACGAAGGAGACGAGAGTTCCGAGCAGGCAGGTTAGGGTTGAATACCGAAGAGTAGACCATCCTGCAAAATGGCTGCCTCCCATGGAATATACGACCCATCCGACGACGCCTACGAAAATAAGCAGCAGCGGTAGCAAATGTTGTCCGGCAAGTGTGAAAAAGGTCCATTTTCCGTTCGTGATCACCAGTAAAGCCCCGGCCAGCGCAATCACCATGCTGATTAGTGTATATCTCGGAGGCATTTTACGGGTCATGACCCACACCATCGCAATAGAAATCATCGGCATTAGCACTTCCATTATAGAGGCAACCAGAGTGCCTGCTGCCCCCATCGCGTGCTGTCCCTGGAAAACGGCCATATTATAAATGGTGAATCCCATGGTCCCGAAGAATAACAACGTCTTGCCCTTGCCCTCAAAGCGAAATGCAGTCCTTCCCTCTTTGAGCCACAATAGTACGACTAAAATGAGTGTAACCGATAAATAGCGCAAAAATGAAAAGTACAGTGGATTGATGTGTTGTAATGCAATGTGCGAAACCGGAAACATCGCCCCCCAGGACATACTGGCGATTAGGCATAATAAAGATCCGGTCATGATTTGTCTGTTCATGGTGTGCAAAAGCTCCTCCTTGCCGGTCTCAGCGGACATATCTTATGGACAACATCATAAAGGATGGGAAGCTGTTGGTAAAATGATTGAAAATAAACATTATGATCATTTAAAATGATAATAAGTGACAAGGCGCGTCAATTTTGATGGCCCCTTACCCTTCACAATAAGGAGGAGCAGTAGTGGATCTGAACGATTTAAACATTTTCCAGACGGTGGCTGCGCATGGCAGTGTCAGCAAGGCCGCAGCCGAGCTTAGTTATGTCCAGTCCAATGTAACGGCCAGAATCAAGCTGCTCGAAAAGGAACTGCAAACACCTTTATTTAATAGACATAAGCGGGGAATGATCCTCAATGCCGAGGGCAAGCGTCTGCTGCAATATACGAAAAGCATTTTATCGCAATTTGAGGAAATGAAACATGCGTTTCAGAATACCTCTGCACCTTCGGGGGTACTGGAGATTGGCATTGTGGAGACTGTCATTGCCCTCCCGGCCATTTTACATGCTTACTATAGCAAGTACCCGGATGTCGAGTTGTCCCTCAAGGCTGGGGTTACAGAGTCTCTGGTGCAGGAGGTTGCAGAAATGCGGCTGGATGGAGCCTTTGTGACCGGGCCGGTCAAGCATCCGCTCATTGAACAGTTTGATGTATTTCAGGAAAAGCTGGTCCTTGTATCCCAAGGAGATGATTTTTCCGTTGAGGATCTCACGACTCGTCCGCTTCTCTTATATAAAAAAGGCTGCGGCTACCGGGGACGGCTGGAAACCTGGCTCAAAATGGAAGGAATTATTCCCAAACAGATTATGGAGTTTGGGACATTTGAGACGATTATCGGCAGTGTGGCGGCTGGTATTGGAATGACCGTATTTCCCGAATCTTCGATCAGCGGGCTGGTGTCTCAAGGCCTTGTGTGCGGTCATGCAATGCCTGAGCCGTACAATGAAGTAACAACGGTGTTTATCCGACGTAAGGAAGCCTTTGTTACCAGTACCTTGCAGTCTTTTATAGATGAGATTATCACTCAGACAGAGGCGTAGCTTTATCGCTTGGGCTCGGGTACAATGAGAGGGATTTGATCTCATTTTTCTTCCTGAAGGAGGGCTATTATGTTTACAATATATCCGGCGGCTTCCCGATTCAGCTTCGATAAGGGCTGGCTGCGGGGGAGTCACAGCTTTTCATTCGCGGAGTATCAGGATGAGAACAATACAGCGTTTGGTCCTATGCGTGTCTGTAATGACGATGTCATCACACCGGGACGGGGCTTTGGGGCGCATCCGCACAGTGATATGGAGATTGTTTCGATTGTGCTGTATGGGGAACTGCGTCATGAAGACAACCGTGGACATGTAGCAGTGACCCGTTTTGGAGGCATTCAGCGAATGTCAGCGGGCCACGGCATCATTCATACGGAGCACAACGCATCACAAACGGAGGATGTCAGTCTGCTGCAATTGTGGTTTAGCCCGCATACGAGAGGACTGAAACCGTCATATGAGGCCACAGCGTTCAATCCTGAGCGTCTGCACGGTCAGCTTCTGCCTGTCGTTGCCGGAAAACGTGTACCGGGCACAGAGGGTGAAATTGCTGCAATCAACCAGGATTTAACGATTTATTTAAGCAAGCTTCAGCCTGGAGAGCAAGTAGAATTCACACAGGCCGAGGGGCGACGCGTGTTCCTGTTCGTCATTGAAGGCTCACTGCGTGTGAACGGTGAACATATTCTGCAAGGGCGCGATTCAGCTCGTATTGAGCAGGAGCCAAAGCTAGCACTGGAAGCAGAGGAGTCTGCTTTTTATATGTTGATTGATTTGCCCTAAAAGGAGGTGCGCACATGGCGCAGCAGGAAACATGGCTGATCAAGCATGCCGTCACGGGACGTAGCTTTGCTGACAGCCGCAAGCAGGTTTTCGATTGCCGTTTGGAATCGGTGGACGGCGTGTTTCGCTTCACGCTTCAAGGGCTGCCGCGTGGGACGGCGGAGGCGATTGTGCGTTATAGCGGGGAGTTGAACGTATTTCGTTTTGTAACGCCGGTAGATGATGGACCCGTGGTGAAGCATTGGTATTACGTCACTCCGGAAAGCGTGGAATATCATGATCAGACAGATGAGCTTACGTTCAAAGCTGGTTCTGAGATTGAATACCATCCCGAGGAGTATTGGGGAGATTAATCATTCCTTTATCATAAATCTTCAGATATATAATGGATTTTTCGAAGGCCCTGCATCATTGCAGGGTCTTTTTGTTATCCGTTCAACATGTTGAGTTCATTGGATACATAATCCTTTGCAGGCTGGTACATCCTATAGGTCATATTATCTGTTCGGCTCATTCGTAAAGGGGGAATAACGATGAAGAAAGGGCGCTTTCCCAAGTTGCCGAAGCTACCGTGGAGCCGGAGAGCGATTCCAGCCGCAGACCGCAAGACACGAAATTCCAATGTGCCTAAAGGACTGCCTGAGTCTTCGTGGCTGGAACAGCCGCTGCGTAGCAATGTGGAAGACAATTTGATTGCTTTGCGTGACATTTTCAAGGATTGCTCTGATATCGTCTACCGAGAGCTCATGATTTCCCCTGAACGCAAAGGGTTGTTGGCTTATTTTGAAGGTACGGTAAAATCAGAGGATTTGCAGGATCATATCCTGCGGCCTGTCATTCTGGGCATGATGCTCAAGGACCCTGAAGTGAACGGCAAATTGGAGCCGCTGGATGAAACTCGTATCTCGATGTCCCAGACCAAAACGATGGACGAATGGAAGATGGTAGCGGCAGCGATACTGGACGGCAATGCCGCCTTGTTCGTAGATGGTACGCCTCGTGCTTATATTTTTAGCGCCAAGGGTGGTGTCCGCCGTGGCGTAGAGGAACCCCAGACGGAAGCGGTTATTCGTGGGCCGCGTGAGGGCTTCACTGAGACCCTTCGCGTCAATACGGCACTGTTGCGTTTCAAGTTGAAGACCTCCAAGCTCAAGATGTACAGCATGACCATCGGAACAGAAACTCAAACGAGCGTCGTCCTTACCTATATTGAAGGGATCATAGATCCCAAACTGGTGGAGGATGTAAAAAAAAGGCTCAGCGATATTAATATTGATGGTGTTCTGGAGACTGGATATATTGAGGAACTGATTGAGGACCATCCCTTTTCTCCGTTTCCGCAAATGGAATATACTGAACGCCCGGATACCGTCACTGCCCAATTACTGGAAGGACGTTTTGCCATTTTTGTGGACGGAACGCCTTTTGCCCTGATTGGGCCGGTCACGATGTGGCAGATGATGCAAGCAAGCGAGGACTATTACGAACGTTTTTTCATCAGTAATATGGTGCGCTGGATTCGTTTTCTTTTTCTCATCATGGCTCTCTTTCTGCCAGCAATATATGTAGCGGTTACGACCTATCACCATGATATGCTGCCGACGACACTCATATTAAGTATTGCAGCGGCTCGTGAATCTATCCCTTTTCCAGCACTGGTGGAAGCGTTAATGATGGAAATTTCTTTTGAGGCATTACGTGAAGCAGGGATTCGTCTCCCCAAAACGGTCGGTCAGGCCGTTAGTATTCTTGGTGCGCTCGTAATTGGGCAGGCCGCAGTACAGGCAGGGATTGTATCGGCACCCATAGTCATTGTTGTGTCGCTCACAGGTATTGCTTCGTTTACCATTCCACGCTTTAACTTTGCCATCACAGTTCGCCTGCTACGATTTCCAATCATGCTGATGGCGGGTTTATTCGGATTGTTTGGGATCATTATTGCGACAACGCTGATTGCTACGCATCTAACCAAGCTAACATCGTTTGGTGTCCCTTACATGAGCGGATATAGCCCGTACAACCATACGGATCAAAAGGATATCGTCGTCCGTGCACCTTGGTGGAAAATGACTAAACGTCCTTCCTGGATTGGTAAAGACAACAACAAACGAGCGAAGGAAAAGATGAATGGAACGCCTACCACCGAGGAGGGATGGTGATGAAGCCCAAATCGAATACACAAAAAATACGTAAAGCGGCTGTGCTCTGTTGTCTGCTGCTTTGTTCTGTTCTTTTGGGAGGATGCTGGGATCGCCGTGAAGTGAACGATGTGGCCTTTGTGATGGGTACCGGGCTAGACAAGGAAGGCGATCAATACCGGGTAACGATGCAAATTGCTTTGCCTGGACAACTAGGATCTTCGGGCAGCACAGGAGGAGGGGGAGGTACAAGCGGTACGAAGTCCTACTATCTGGAGTCCAAAACAGGTCCAAGCTTTCGAGGAGCAAGTACCGAGGAACAGCGCGGGGTTTCGCGAACACTTAATTACTCCCATCGGCGGGTACTGCTGTTCGGCGAGACGCTGGCACGGGAAGGGATTAGCAAAATGATGGATGTCATTGCACGTATTCCGCAGAACCGTCTGTCTTCCCTGGTTGTTATCACGAAGGGGTCAGCGATGGAAGTGCTTCAGGCAGATGCTCCGATTGAGCAATATCCAGCGGAAATGGTGCGTGAGCTTAACTTTTCCTATATGAAAAAACCTCGTTCCGTTAAACTGCTGATGAATTCCGTCCTGCTGGAAGGCATTGACCCGGTGGTGCCAGTAATGTCTCTGGTGAAGAATGGGCCCGCTAGTCTTAAAGACAAGAAGACGAATATTCAGATCGATGGATTGGCAGTCTTTCGACAAGACAGGTTAACAGGGATTATTGATAACCATCTCAGTCGGTTTCTGCTGTTGGGTATGGAGCAAGCCAAGGAGACAGAGATATTTATCCCCCCTCCCAAGGGTAAAGGTTACATATCTGTGCATCTCATCGAAAATAGAGTCCATATCGAGCCCTTTATTCAGGGGAATGAGATTCGAATGACCGTTCATATGAACTGCAATGGGAATGTGAAGGAAAATGAGACGAATTTCGATATTTCCAACGAGGAAAATTTGAAGTGGCTGGAGCAGCAGACAGCCGAGGAAATCAAGAGGGAGCTGGGAGAGGCTGTCCACGTGATTCAGCAAAAGTATCGTTCAGACGTACTTGGTTTGGGCCGGGCTATTATTACGAGTCACCCGGATGAATGGAAACGGATTAAACCTCAATGGGAGCAACTATATCCCAAGGTGGAGATCACCATAAATCCGGTCGTGCATATTGAGAATATTGGTGCGGTCACCAAACCATTCGGGGTCAAAAAGGAGCAAATCCAGAATGAATAAAGTATTTCTGTTACCTTTGGTGCTGGCTATGCTCTTCATGTATCTGATTGACCGTAAAAATATTAACAATGCACCAGCCATCAATCGTTGGGTCTCTCGAGTATTGTATGTTATTAGCATTAGTATCTGGATTTACGGAACATCAACGAAGAGCACCGTTTATGTGGCTACATGGCTGACCCGTTTTATTGACATGTGGCTCCCCCCTACGTTGTAAATCGTGTATTGGATGCCTGCGGATAAAAGGAGGATGACCTGTATGAAACAGTTCACAACCAGACAAATCGTACTGCTGGGTGTATTGATGGAGGTCGGTATTACCCTTATACATGCTCCGGCGCAGGCAGCGGATCACGCGAATCAGCATGCCTACTGGACCTGTATAATTGCGGCTATCGTGCTATGCTTGCCGATCTGGGCGATGTTGAAACTCAAGCGTCGTTTTCCTGACCAGGATCTAATGCAGGCGATGGTGAGCTCTCATCCTGTGCTGGGACGTATGCTGCTTGCAGTCTACCTTATTTTATTCCTGATCATTTTTGCACGGGATTTGAGAATTATCACAGATTTAGTGGAGGTTGTGCTTTTGCCGCTGACTCCGATTGTGGTCACTTCTCTTATTGTGCTGTTAACTCTGGTATTTATGGCCAAAGGCGGAATAAGCACCATCGTGAATATGGCCGAGATTTTTTTGCCGATGTTGATTTTGACGCTGTTGACCATGCCACTTTTTTTTGGGCGTAATATGGATTTTTCGATGCTGAGACCCTACTTACATCCAGAAGTAGAGGGAGTGATCAAGGGCAGCTGGCGCATGCTGGGATATATGGCCGATATCCTGATGGTTCCCTTTGTGATTTCTGGAAAGAGTTATAATGGACGTAGTGCGTGGTATGGGCATTTGCTCGGAACCGCTTTTCTGATCATGCTGGTGTTGCAGTCGGAGTTGGTTATTGGTGTTCCTATCTTGTCACGGCTGTTCTATCCATCGTATGAACTGGTGCGTCAATTGCAGCTAACGGACTTTCTGGATCGGTTCGACTTGTTCGTGGCAGCACTGACCGTACCCACCTTTCTTACGAAGATCGGAATTGATCTGTACGTTACCAGTTTGGCGGTAAAGCGTATGTTCTCCCATGCCTGGGGGAGTCTGATGGTTTGGCCCGTAGGTTTGTTAGGTTATGTCTGTTCGTTTATGCTGTTCTCCAACATCGTGCAAGTTTTTGATTTCAGCCGGGAGTGGACCGCGGTGATGATCATTTTTTTTGTACTTATGCCCTTGGTACTATGGATGTTGCTCCGACCCAAATCTAAAGGGAAAGGCGGAGATGATAAGGCATCTAACGGAGAGCGGGATAGCAGTAGTCAGCTAGAAAGCCGGCAGGGAGACAGAACAGGACACACCCACTTATAAGATTCCTGTATTCATCGAAAAAGTAATTCTTATTTGTCTTTTACCCCTCTGATTGTATACTTGGTAGAAAGAAATACGACTTCTACTAGGGAGGAAACAGAATGGCACAACGCATGGCAGGTAAGAGAGTCGCTCTTGCTGGTCCCCGTAAAGCAGACGAAATGGCGCTGCTAGTTGTGAAGATGGGAGGGGAGCCAGTACATCGTCCGGCCCAGGGCACTGTTTTTCTAGATGATATCGAGCTGCGCAACGCTGTTGTATCGTGGGTAAAGAACCCTCCGGACTGGTACATCTTCACGACAGGCATGGGGCTGGATGCCCTGTTCGATATGGCAGAGGATATGGGCGTGGCTGAGCAGATTATAGAGTTGCTGCAATCCTCCAACATTGCAGCGCGGGGCTACAAGACGGTCAATGGACTCAAAAAGCGTGGCTTTACGCCAGCAGTACGAGACGAGGACGGAAGTTTGATCGGATTGACAGGAGCTTTCGCCCCATACGATCTGAAGGGGAAGGAAGTGCTGTTGCAACTGCATGGCGATCCAGCCCCACGGTTGGTAAAATGGCTGGACGAGCAGGGGGCAGTGACCCGCCAGGTACTTCCTTATAAGCATATCCCACCTGAGGAAGCAAAATTGCAGGCGTTACTGGAGGATGTTATCCATCGTAATGTTGATGCCGTTACATTCACGAGTGGTCCGCAAATTCGATTTTTGGCCCAATATGCCAGAGAGCAAAATCGAATCGAGGATTTACTGGAAGCTTTTCGTGAGGATGTGATTGCTGTATCCGTAGGGAAGGTGACTGCACAGTCCATTGTGGAAGAAGGGATTGATCGAGTCGTGTTTCCAACCGAAGAGCGCATGGGCGCGATGATGGTGGAGCTGGGCAAATATTTTGAACATAACGATTCGGTGCATGGCTGTGGTCTGAAGATCGTGAATGGTCATTGAAATGAGATCAAAATTATAAATGCAGTATGCTAAAAAAATGAACTTATATTTCGGGATACAGAGTAAAATAAAGATAAGGGCCTCCGAGGTCTTTATCTTTTTTTGTTGGACATGCATCGACAAAGATTTTTGTTATAGCGAAAATGTTTATCTAATATAATGAATAAGTTTCGATGCTACTTAGGACAGGAGCTGAGACGTTAATGAATTCTATTTGCGTATTTGCCGGGTCCAGACCTGGACATTTATCGGTATATGTTGAGGCAGCAGGCAAACTGGGAGAAGCCATGGCTCGCCATCATATCCGTCTGATCTATGGCGGCTCTAGCAGGGGGCTAATGGGAGAGGTGGCGGATGGAATGCTGGCGGGTAACGGTCAGGTCACTGGTATTATGCCCACCCTATTATTTGATGCAGAGATCATTCATCGGGGAGTTACCGAATTTATTGAGGTAGCAAGCATGCATGAGCGTAAAGCGGCAATGAGCGAGATGGCCGATGCGTTTATCGCCCTTCCGGGTGGCTTGGGAACCTTCGAGGAGCTGTTCGAGGTATTGTGCTGGGCGCAAATTGGCATTCATCGCAAGCCCATTGGGCTGCTGAATGTGAATGGATATTTTGACCCGTTAGTAGAAATGGTGCGTCATAGCGTGCAAGAAGGGTTTACCGGGGCTGAGCACCCAGCGTTATTAAGTATCTCTGCGGACCCGGACGAATTGCTACATATGTTAAAAAATAAAGCAGAGAACTTGAAATAAAGCGTTTTTCGTGCTTGCACAACTGATTGAGGCAAGGTTATGATAAGACCCATAATCAAATAGCGGACAGACAAGGTGCCTTTGCGGTTGAGCAAAGGGTAACAGGGAATCGGGTGCAAATCCCGAGCGGTCCCGCCACTGTAAGGAAGAGGATTTTTTTTAATGGTCACTCGTGAAAAACGGGGAAGACGAAAGAATCTGTTGATGCCAAGCCAGGAGACCTACCTTGATCTGTATGCACCGTTAACCTTCGCGGAGAGGATGGGTGTACGAAATCAGGAAATCAGGCACACGTTGCTTTTTCCATGTTGGCTAGAGGTTTGCGTGGATATGAACGTGCAGCAGCGTTTGAAGCGTAAACAGACAGATGGAAAACAACGGCAGGCTGGAGGAAGACAAATCGTGTCTTCTTACGCTGTTTGTTCGTCTGATGAGAGATACGTACATAGAAGCCCCATCCGGGTAGGATGGGGCTTTTTTGAGTTACAGGATGTCCAAAAATCATTGGAATAGATAGCATAGCTGCCCTGAAAAGGATGAATAGGAGGAGCCCGATGAGCCCATTAGGAAAATTGTTGGTGATTGGATTTGGACCAGGAGATATGGAACATATCACAAAACGGGCGCTGGATGCGCTGGCCGAAAGTGAGGTCATTATCGGCTACAATACCTATGTTGATTTGATCCGTCCGTTGTTGAACGGACAGGAGATTGTACGTACAGGGATGACAGAGGAAGTGAGCCGTGCGCAGGAGGCGGTTCGCCAAGCAGAGATGGGCAAGAAGGTAGCCGTCATTTCCAGTGGAGATGCAGGAGTCTATGGCATGGCAGGGCTGGTGTACGAAGTGCTGATGCAAAAAGGCTGGCGACGCGAGGACGGGGTTGAGGTAGAAGTCGTACCGGGGATCTCGGCAATTCAGTCCTGTGCTTCGTTGCTGGGGGCGCCGGTTATGCATGATGCTTGCACGATCAGTCTGAGTGATCATCTGACCCCGTGGGAAACGATTGTGAAGCGTGTAGAAGCTGCGGCTTCAGCTGATTTTGTGATTGCATTATACAACCCGCGCAGTGGTCGGCGTACGCGCCAGATTGTGGAGACGCAGTCCATTTTGCTGCGTTACCGCGATCCGCAAACTCCGGTCGGGTTGGTGAAAAGTGCTTATCGTGAGCGTCAGCAAGTTATTGTAACGACGCTGGAAGATATGCTGAACCATGACATCGGGATGCTGACGACTGTAATCATCGGCAATTCCTCGACGACGGTGTATGACGGTTTGATCGTGACTCCGCGCGGATATCAGCGCAAATACACGTTGGATGCGACCGAGCAGGCGCTCAAGCCGCATCAGCGTCTCCGCACGGAAGCGGAGCCGTGGTCGCTGGGAGCGCAAGAGGGTACACCGCAGGCAGGAGCAGCCCCGACTACGCCCGCTGGACCCTCCGCGAGCGGCGCTGCGGTTGCGACGCAGGCACGCCCGCAAGCGATGGCTGCCGTGCAGGCAACAACTGCTGTGCAAACCGGCACGGCCCCGGCATCGCTGGCGGCAGAGGCGCTAAGCCGCCTCGCTGTCGGCGGCAAGCTGCCTGGCGAAGCCAACGCTCGCTGGAGCGGGCAAGCGCCTACCGCCAAGAGCACCGCCGGAACGTCGGCGGTGGCCGGAGCAGGGGCCGCGGCCGGGATGGCGACAGGCGGCTTTGGCAAGCCTGCGCTGTTTGAGGTGGGTGTTTCCCCGGGTGTGGGAAACAAGAAGTTCACCGCTCGCCAGATGGCGCTGCTCGCCGAGGTAGCGGGTGATGACGGCGAGCTGGAATACACGCCGGATCATCAGATCGTGCTGCGCGTGCCGTGTGCAGACCCCGAGGAACTGGTCGGGCGGCTGCGGGATGAACGATTCATTGTCATGCCGATTGGCGATGTGTTTAAGGTGAAGGCGTGCGACTTCTGCAATATGGAGAAGGATGACTCGGTGCCTGTGGCTGAGCATTTACAGGTTGTACTTGGCGGATTACAGGCACCCAAGGAAACGAGCATTGCTTTGAACGGATGCGGTATGGCCTGCTATGGAGCCGTACTAGAGGATATCGGAATCGTCTATCGCAAGGGTGGGTACGATCTCTTCCTCGGTGGCAAAAAATTCGGCCGCAATGCTCATGCCGCTCAGCCTGTAGCGGAAGGAATTTCGGGTGATCAGATTACTGACATCGTGGAGAACGTCATCGCTGAATATAAGGAAAAAGGGCATCCGAATGAGCGCTTTCATAAATTTTTTAAGCGTGTAGGTGTCGTTGCGGGGTTCCGGCATGAAGATGCACCAGTAACGGTAGAAGTGAATGCGGTTTGTGGTGATTAATGGACTGAAGGCCTGATGAACGGGATACAAGCATATATATAAAATAGGGCGTCATGCAGGCTATCCCTATTCAAGAGGAGGAAACAACAGCAGTGGATGCAATATTGTTGGTTGGACATGGAAGTCGGGACCCGGAGGGGAACCAGGAACTGCTGGAATTTGCACAGGCAGTGGCAGATCGGGTACCGGATATGTGCGTGGAAACCTGTTTCTTGGAGCTGGCACGTCCCAGCATTGCTGATGGGATGCAAACTTGTGTGGAGAAAGGGGCGACGCGTGTCGTTCTTATTCCGATTATTTTGTTCGCAGCGGTACATGCCAAAATTGATATTCCGATGGCTATTGACCGGGCAAAGGCGAAATATCCGCAGGTGGAATTTGTATACGGACGTCCGATTGGTGTTCACGAGAAAATCGTCAGCATTCTGCTAAGCCGCTTGAAAGAGGCCCAGCCGGTTGCAGTTCCAGCGGGGATGATTAGCGCTGTCGAGGCATCTGTCGAGGTACCTGACGAGGAAACGGCGGTACTTGTATTAGGACGCGGAAGTAGCGATCCAGATGCGAACAGTGACTTTTTCAAAATCACCCGTATGCTGTGGGAGAAGCTTTCTTATACATGGGTAGAGAGCAGCTTTATCGGTGTGACGCAGCCTTCCTTTCCCGATGGATTGGAGCGTTGTGTACGATTGGGGGCCAAAAAGATTATCGTGCTTCCCTATTTTCTGTTCACGGGTGTGCTGATTAAACGCATCGGAGAAATGACCCAGGAATTTGCCGAGGCTCACCCTGCATTACAAGTGGAGATGGGCGGATATTTTGGTTTCCATCCCCAATTGGTTGAACTGGTGCTGGAGCGAGCTAAGGAAGGTTTGTTCGGCAAGGTTACGGCCAATTGTGATAACTGCCAGTTCCGTCTGGAGGCGCAGGAGCACCACCATCATCACCACGATCATGACCACGATCATGACCATGACCACGATCATCATCATGAACATGAACATCACCACCATCATGCACATGAGCACGACCATCATGATCACCATACACACAGCCACGATCACACTCATGAGCATGTCCATGCTCACAGCCATGATGACCATGATCACCATCACGAGCATTCACATACGCCATCTGTAGTGAATGGAAGCGGGCAGGTGAAGGGCTCATGATATTCATGCTATGCGGAACGAGCGATGCTCGGGAATTGGCGCTGCAAATCCGTGACAATGGCTTCAACGTATTGACCTCAGTCGTAACCGAAAGCGCGGCAGCCAGCTTGTCTGAAGCGGGACTAGACGTACGTACAGGCCGAATGACAGCCGATGAAATGGCTGCAATGATTCGGGAGCTTGGAATACAGGCGGTTGTTGATGCCAGTCATCCTTTTGCAGAAGAAGCACATGCGAATGCGATGACAGCCGCTCGCGAGTCCGGGGTTCCTTATATTCGCTATGAGCGGACAGGACTTGTATATGACAATCATCCGTTGCTCCACATCGTGTCTTCCTATGAAGAAGCCGCATTAGAAGCGAAGCAACTCAAAGGTTCTGTAATGCTTACGACGGGCAGTAAGACGCTCGGCACGTTCACCAAGCATTTACTCGGAGACCCGGAGATTCGTCTGGTTATACGCATGCTGCCGCGCCTGGACAATATGGAGAAATGCGGCGAACTGGGCATGGAGCAAAAAAATATTATTGCCATGCAGGGACCCTTTTCCCGCGAGATGAACGAAGCATTGTACAAGCACTATGGCACGACCGTGATGGTCACCAAGGAAAGCGGAAGCACGGGAGCAGTGGATGAAAAGGTTCAATCTGCATTGGAGCTGGGGATTCACGTACTTTTGATTTCCAGGCCGGAAGTGGAATTTGGCACAGTATTTGATCATTTCGACGGAGTCATCAACGCACTGCGTACAGCAAAAGAGAAAACTTCAATTTGAGTTGAGCCTTACCCCTGCGAGTCCAGTTCATCAGGAACGACTTCTGGCATGTATTTAAAATATAGTCATCTTAAAACAGGTGTTTTTTAGAGGTATCCATGATTTAGTAGCAATGAATTGTCATTTTCCTAAACTATTTTCTAATTTTCCATAAGGGAGTGGTCTACCATGGATTTCAAAACAGAATTTAAACCGCTAACGGTACAGCCGCAGGAGATTGAAGGCAAAAGCTTCGAGATGATCACAGAAGAATTGGGAGAGCATCCTTTTACAGCAGAGCAATATCCCGTTGTACAGCGTGTCATTCATGCATCTGCTGATTTTGAGCTGGGCCGCAGCATGGTGTTTCATCCAAAAGCGATTGAAGCCGGGATTGCAGCTATTCGCGCAGGCCAGCAGGTAGTGGCAGATGTGCAGATGATTCAAGCGGGGCTGAGTAAGGATCGTATCCGTCAATTTGGCGGGGATGTGCATGTGTACATATCTGACCCTGACGTCATGGAAGAAGCGAAAAGGCTGAATACGACACGCGCCATTATTTCGATGCGCAAAGCGATTCAGGCGAGCGAAGGTGGTATCTATGCGATTGGTAATGCGCCGACAGCGTTGCTGGAGCTGATTCGTCTGGTGAAAGAAGGAGCGGCCAAGCCCGGACTGGTGATTGGCATGCCCGTAGGCTTCGTATCGGCGGCAGAATCCAAGGACGAGCTGCGCAAGCTGGATATTCCGTTCATTACGAATATTGGACGCAAGGGCGGCAGTACAATTGTCGTAGCAGCATTGAATGCGATCTCCTTAATGGCTGTCCGCTAGATGCGGTTGTCCGTTTGCTGTATCATGAAATGAATTGGAACATGATCAGCAGAAGAGGTTAAGGAGGAATTGGCATGGAAAAGGAAGCAGCGTCCGCCGACAAGCCCAAACGGATGAAAAGCGGTGAAGCTCCCGCACCGGACAAGCCAATGCGGTCAGGCTTTACGACAGGAGCTTGTGCGGCTGCAGTAGCCAAAGGAGCGGTACAACTGCTCATCACGGGCATTCCGCCGAAGGAAGCAGTGATATCGCTGCCCGCGGGCTTCGATCAGGCGTTTGAGCTGATTGAGCCTGTGTTGGACGCGGACGAAGCTTCCTGCACGACGATCAAGGACGGTGGCGATGACCCAGATGCCACGCATCAGGCGAGAATTATCGCGTCCGTTAGCTGGCGCGAGGAGCCGGGCATTGAACTGGACGGTGGCATCGGCGTGGGGCGGGTAACGAAGCCCGGTCTGCCTGTGCCTGTTGGAGAAGCAGCGATTAATCCGGTGCCGCGCCGGATGATTACGGAGGCTGTGACAGGTGTGCTTGAGGAGCACGGATCGGCCAAAGGTGTCCGTGTCGTCATCAGCGTACCGGACGGTGAAGAAATTGCCAAGAAAACGCTGAACGGGCGGCTTGGCATTCTTGGCGGTATTTCCATACTAGGCACGCGTGGTGTGGTCGTTCCGTTTTCCACGTCAGCTTATAAAGCCAGTGTCGTGCAGGCCATATCAGTTGCGCAAGCGATGAACTGCCAGGAGATAGTCCTGACCACAGGCGGCAGCAGTGAAAAATACGCCATGCAAATGTATGATCAGCTGACGGAAGAGGCCTTTATTCAGATGGGGGACTTTGTTGGCTTTGCTATAAAGCATGGGAAACGGCTGGGAATGAAAAAGATTATTCTCGTCGGTATGCCCGGTAAGCTGTCCAAGGTCGCTCAAGGTATCATGATGGTTCACTCCAAGAGCGCTCCGGTGGATTTTGGCTTTTTGGCTGAGGTCGCGCGTGAAGCGGGTGTGGACGAGTCGCTTGCAGCGGCAGTGGCTGAGGCAAATACAGCTACGCAGGTGGCGGATATGATGACCGAAGCGAATGCGCTGAGCTTTTTTGAAAAGCTGTGTACCTATGGATGTCAGCATTGTCTGGAGCATGCAGGTGGTGAAATCGTTGTGGAAATGGTACTGATAACGCTGAAAGGGAACGTGCTGGGGAGGGCGAGAGTCGGTGAGTAAAGTGATCCGTGTCATTGGTATCGGTGAAAATGGAGCGGCAGGTCTGTCGCAGGAAACATTGGAGCACATTGAGCGTGCGGACCTGCTGGTTGGTGGAGAACGCCAGCTAGGATTTTTCAAGGCAGCTGCAGGGGAAAAACGAACATTAAAGAGCGGCTTATCCGCCGTGGTGGAAGAATTGGGACGGTTGCGTGAGCACAAGGATATTGTCGTGCTTGCGTCCGGCGATCCGCTTTTTTTTGGAATTGCAGGTTATTTGTCTGCCAAGCTGGGGGCGGAACATCTGGATATTATGCCGCATCTTAGCTCGGTTCAGCTGGCGTTTGCGCGTCTCGGTGAAAGCTGGCAGGATGCGGTGCTGGAAAGCGTACACGGTCGCCCGATGACCGGACTGGCGCAGCGGATTGACGGACAGAACAAGGTCGCGCTGTTGACGGACGACCGGAATCATCCCGGTGCAGTCGCTGCCTATCTGCTGCATTATGGCATGACGGAATATGATGCTTTTGTCGGCGAGCATTTGGGCGGACCGGATGAGGTGTATCAGCATTATACGCTGGAAGAGATGGCGCAGAGAACGTTCCAACCATTGAATGTGGTTATTTTGCGCCGCCGTAAGGGGGAAAACGTGCCTGCAATTCGGCGGGGATTTGGCTTCGAGGATGCGGAATTTCACCAGCGCAAGCCGGAAAAAGGGCTGATCACGAAGCGTGAAGTACGCGTATTCAGCTTGTCCGAGCTGCGATTGACCGAACGAAGCATCGTATGGGACATCGGCGCAGGCTCCGGCTCTGTAGCGGTAGAATGTGCGCGACTGGCTAAGCATGGGCAAGTATTTGCCATTGAGAAGAACGAAGGCGACCTGGCTAATGTCGAAGCGAACAAGATCAAATTCCGCACCGATTTCCCGGTTATTCATGCCAAAGCGCCAGCCGGATTGGACGAGCTGCCAGACCCGGATGCGGTGTTTATCGGTGGGAGCGGGGGAGAATTGTCCGAGCTGATTCGTCTGTGCGCTTCCCGTCTGCGTAAGGATGGACGAATTGTAGTGAATGCTGCAACGATTGAGACGCTACATGACGGTATGAAGGCGATGCAAACAGCAGGACTCGATACCTCGGTGACGTTACTGCAAACAGCGCGCAGCAAGCCGATTTTGAATATGACGCGTTTTGACGGACTCAATCCGATATATGTCATTACAGGACAGCCGTCGGTGGACGTGGCTGATGAAGTAGCAGGGGAGTAAGCTGGTAATTCAAGAGGGGGAGAGAGACAGCATGAATACGGCGGCAACAGGAACACTTTACGGCGTAGGCGTGGGGCCGGGTGATCCCGAGCTGATTACAGTCAAGGCGTATCGCATGATTCAGGAATGTGCAGTTGTGGCTTATCCGAAGAAACGCCGGGGGGGCAAATCGTATGCTCACGAGATCGTGGAGTTGTACGTCAACCCGGAGGAAAAGGAGATGCTGGGACTCATTTTTCCAATGACCAAGGACCCGGTTGTACTGGAGCGGGAGTGGAACAAAACGGTGGTTGCATGCTGGGAGGCACTGAGTCAAGGCAAGGATGTAGCCTTTGTCACAGAGGGAGACCCTAATCTGTACAGTACCTTTATTCACTTGGCACGACTCATGAAGGATCTCCATCCAGAGGTGCCAATTGTATCTATTCCGGGCATTTCGTCTGTGTTGGGCGCAGCGGCAGCGCTGGAATTGCCTTTGGCAGACGGAGATCAGCAGGTCGGTATTATACCGGCTACGGATGATCGGGAAGCGATGAAGCGGGCAATTGAGAATCACGATACGGTTGTATTTATCAAGGTTGCCAAGGTACTGGATTTGATTTTGGATGTGCTGGATGAGCTCAATCTTGGGGACTGTGCATCGGTCATTACCAAGGTCACTTCTCCTTATGAAATGGTATGGCGCAACGCACGTGAGCTGCGCGGACAGGAGCTTGAATATTTGAGTTTAATGGTGGTGAGCAAATGACGTTGGAGCCCAAAGTATATATCGTAGGAGCAGGTCCAGGAGACCCGGAGCTGATTACGGTCAAAGGCTCCCGGATTCTACGCACGGCCGATGTGGTATTGTACACGGATTCACTCGTGAACGACGAGTTGATTGCCACGGCCAAACCAGAGGCGCAGGTATTGCAAAGCTCAGGCATGGATCTGGAGCGGCAGGTTGAGATTATGAGCGAGGCTGTGCAGGCTGGACGTAGTGTAGCTCGCGTACATACAGGCGATCCGGCAGTGTATGGAGCCATTTTGGAACAGATGGTGTTGCTGAAGCAGCGCGGAGTAGCCTACGAAATCGTACCGGGCGTCAGCTCGGTCTTTGCTTCTGCGGCCGTGCTGGGTGCAGAGCTAACGGTGCCTGACCTGACACAGACCGTCATTCTGACGCGTGCCGAAGGCCGTACACCTGTACCGGATCGGGAAAAGCTTCGTGACCTGGCATCCCATCACTGTACAGTGGCCTTATTCCTCAGCGCAACACTGGCGAAGAAGGTGGTTGTTGAGTTTCTGGCGGCAGGCTGGAGCGAGGACACGCCTGTAGCGGTTGTACAGCGCGCGACTTGGCCGGATCAAAAGATCGTACGCACGACGCTTGCTCAATTACCCGCCGATTTGCGTGCAGCAGGCATAACGATGCATGCTATGATCTTGGCGGGCTGGGCGCTCGACCCAGAGCTGGTGGACAAGGACGCGCATCGTTCCAAGCTGTATGATAAGTCGTTCACCCACGGCTACCGGAAGGGAGTGAAGCCCGGTGAGTAATCCATTTGCCGCTGTGGCGATCACGAAGCATGGAGTGGAAATGGTCCGCAATCTGGGAGCCAACTTTCCGGGCACGGATGTGTATTACATGTCCAAGTTTGAACGTGGCGACGAGCAGGAGCGTGGCATTCAGTTGTTCGAAGGCTCGGTCAAGCTGATTTTGCCGGATTTATTTAAACAATATAACGGTATTATTTTATTTATATCTCTCGGTGCAGTGGTTCGTATGATTGCACCAATTTTGGTGGATAAAAAGGTAGACCCGGCGGTAGTCGTCATTGATGATCGCGGGGAGCATGTCATTAGCGTGCTGTCCGGTCATTTGGGCGGCGCCAATGAATTGACCCGCCATGTAGCCGCTGTGCTGGGCGCACGTGCGGTAATCACAACTGCATCGGACGTGCAGGGCACAATTCCGGTGGACATGTTGGGTCGGGAACTGGGTTGGGTGGTCGATAGCTTCGACAAGGCCACTCCCGTGAGCGCTGCTGTTGTAAACGAGGAGCCTGTTGCGCTCATACAAGAGACAGGCGAACGGAACTGGTGGCGTTATGACAAGCCTGTACCTGGACATATCAAGGTATATGCTTCGACGGCAGAAGCATTACAAGAACCGTTTAACGCCGCGTTGGTCGTGAGCGACCGTTTATTGGAGCCGGGGGAAGAGGAGCAGCTTCTTTCTAATGGCGTGCTGTACCGTCCGAAAAGCTTGGTGCTCGGCATCGGCTGCAACCGTGGGACTGCATTAGAGGAGCTGGAGGCGGGTGTGCTGAACACCTTGCAAGAGCTGCGTTTGTCCGTGAAAAGCGTACGGAATATTGCCACCATTGATTTGAAGAAGGACGAAGAGGGCTTACTTGCCCTTTGCGCCAAATACGGTTGGGAACTGGTGACGTATACTCCGTCAGAGCTGAATACGGTGCAGCTTCCCAATCCATCGGAAACCGTCTTCAAATACACTGGCGCATATGGGGTCAGTGAACCATCAGCCTTGTTGTCTTCTGGTGCAGACCATTGGCTATTGGAGAAGAAAAAAAGCGGCAATATGACGCTGTCTGTAGCGCGGGTTTCCTATGACTGACATCATGAAGCAGGCTGTACAGTCTGATACGTCTGCCGCTACGCGCAGAAGCCGTATTGTTGTTGCCGGAACAGGCAGCGGGGCAGGCAAAACGACTGTTACCCTCGGGCTGATGAAGGCGTTCGCCGACAGCGGCCTGCGAGTGCAGGGTTTTAAATGCGGGCCGGATTATATCGATCCGACCTATCATACTGCCGCGACTGGGACTTCTTCCCGTAATCTGGATTCATGGATGACCTCACCAGATACGGTGCGTGAAATCTTTATCCGTGCTTCCGCAGGCGCGGATATTTCCGTGATTGAAGGCGTCATGGGGCTGTATGACGGCAAGGACCCGCTCAGCAACACCGGCTCGACCGCTGAGATCGCCATGCTGACGGACAGCCCTGTATTGCTGGTGGTCGACGTGCGCAGTATGGCACGAAGCGCCGCCGCTATTGTGCTTGGCTTTCAGCGCTTGGAGCCCAAGCTACGCATTGTGGGCGTAATTGTGAATCGCTGCGGTAGCCAAGGGCACTATGGCATCGTCAAAAAGGCGATCGAGCAGGAGTGCGGCATCCCTGTGCTCGGCTGGTTAAAGCGTGATGACGGGCTGGATATTCCCGAGCGTCATCTGGGTTTAGTACCCGCTGTGGAACGCGGCGAGCTGGAGCCGCTTTTCCAACGGGCGGCAGAGCTGATCCGCGCGGGTACGGATCTGGATGCACTGCGGGCATTGGCAGATTCGGCTCCGCCGCCCAGCCCGCCCGAGCACCCATTATTTTCCCTGAATCGGCTTCCATCAGCAGGGCATGAAGCTGATACCGGGGAACGTCCCGTCATTGCCGTCGCCAGAGATGCTGCGTTCAATTTTTACTACCCGGAAAATATGGATTTGCTGCGTCAGGCGGGAGCAGAGATTGTCTATTTCAGTCCGCTGGCGGGAGAACGCGTACCTGAGCAGGCAAGCGGCCTATACCTGGGCGGCGGTTTCCCTGAAGAGTTTGCCGCAGATATCGCTGCAAATACGGGTTTTTTGGAAGATATCCGCAACGCGGTGAGCCGGGATATGCCAGTATTCGCCGAATGCGGCGGTTATATGGTACTGGCACGGACTCTTACGGATCGTATGGGGAATGCCCATCACATGGCCGGAGTTATTCCGTCGGACGTCCGCATGCAGGAGAAACGGGCCGCACTGGGATACCGTGAAGCAACCGCTTTGCAGGATTGCTTACTGCTGAAGGCTGGAGAGACAATTCGGGGACATGAATTTCATTATTCTGTCATGCACTATGACGAATCATCCGCCCCCTACTCTTACGCCTATCAAACCAAGGGAATGCGTGGTCTCCAGAGCGAGGGCTATACGAAAGGGAATCTTTTGGCAGCCTACACGCATGTTCATCTCGCTTCTCTTCCCAAAGCGGCAGCACGCTGGGTGGAACAATGCCGGGCTTACAGTCCATAGTTTTGCAAACGAGTCCACCATTTCATATAAACAAAAAGAAGCCGATTCCCTGAAAGGGGCCGGCTTTTCTAAATTTCAATAGATTTAAACCTTACATGGTATGGAAGCGTATACATTACTTTTTTGGTGGTTCACTTACATGAGCTTTTTCAGCTGGGAAATCCTTCCCTGACTCACGCCAAGCATGGATGCGAGTTGTTTTTGTGAAGATGCTGGATGTTCTTCCATAAGCTCTCTCATTTTCTCCAAAATAACGTCTGTGCGCTGATAAATTTTTTTCATATGCATGTTTTGCTTAAGTGGGGGTGAATGGGTTTCAGTCGCTGTGACCGGAACTAAATCTTCCGTTTTCATCGAGGCCGCACATTCATCGCAGATAAACTGATCTTTAAAATAGGTGTTAGTATCAACCGCACCGCAAAATATACAGTTGGTTGATTTGTACTTACGGAGCATGAGTGTCTGGTCTTCAATAAAAAACTCTAATGGATCGCCGATGTCAATCTCCATCGTCATGCGCAACTCTTTAGGAAGCACAATTCGCCCCAAGCTGTCCAAGGGCCGGGTCATTCCAGTCCTTTTCATTCATGCAACCTCCCCGGTTTTTTAAGATTTATAGAATGTATAAGGTTTGAGGCAATTCTTATCAATTCTATAACCGCAAGCATAAATTTCTTACAAAAAGCGGCCCTTTATTGTTAATCAAGCATGGACGCACTTTTTTTCTTACGAGTATACCATAAAGAGGCCGAATCGCCATCGTTCAGATTTATAAATTTTGAATAAGTTTTAATAAGTTTATTCCGAGCGAACATATATGCTATAATCTTCTGCTAAAGGATTTAATAGGCCGTCTGTAGAATTATTTATATATGCCGTAGCTCGGACAATGATGGCGGTGTTATGGGAAATGAATGAGGGCCAAACAGAATTTTCTGAGCGTTTTGACCCCACAAACAAGAATGAATGACACGGACCCCGCCTTTAAAGTCCTTATATACAAGTCAGGCAAGGAGGATTTATCATGGAAAAAAGAAAAGCATTGTTGTTAGGAGATTATTCGTATCCGGAGTTTCACCCGCTGCAAGGGGTGGACGAAGAGATTAGCCATATTTTACAAGATTGGATGACGGTACAATGCAGTGAAAATCGTAAAATGCTGCTCAAGGAAAATCTAGCCTCATTCGATCTATGCATCTCGTATTGTGATAGCCGTAAGGAGGTTCTGTCTCCTCAACAAACAGCAGGACTGCTGTCCTATGTTAGCGGCGGAGGTGGACTGCTTGTGCTGCATAATGGAATCACATTGCAAGGACGTTATGAAATAGCACAGCTCATGGGAGCACGCTTCCTGCGGCATCCGGCAGCGGAGCAGCTTTCCTTCAAGGTAACAGAGCCGGATCATCCGATTATGGAAGGAATCGAACCGTTCGAGATGCAAGAGGAGCCATATCGTTTTGATTTTGATCCATTCACTGAAAAAACACTACTGATGGAATACGAGTATGAAGGTCAGTGGTGGCCGGCTGCATGGTCACTGTCCTATGGCTTGGGTCGGGTCGTCTACCTGATGCCTGGACATAATCAGCCAAGTTTCCAGCACGAGGGATACCGTAAGCTGCTGCTTCAGGCTGCTAAGTGGGCTGGACGCTTTCCGGGTTAAACATAGATCATTCCATTCATTGAGGAAGGGGAGCTGCGAGCTTTATGCGGCTCCCCTTTTCAGGTTATACTAGTAGGTAATCACAGGTAGGGGAGGATATATTATGAGCGATTTGTTCAAAAAAGCCATCTCATTGGGGTGGGGCCTCACCGTTGTCAGCAAAGAAAAGGTGGAGAAAGCCGTCGAGGATCTTGTAAACCGCGGAGAACTTGCGCCTTCGGAATCCAAAGCACTGGTCGATCGTCTGATCGAACGAGGGGCAGAGGAACAGGGACAATTCAAAACAGTGATCCGCGAACAGGTTAGCCGCATTTTGCAGGAGCTGGAAGTACCTACCGAAAATGATGTCACAAGTTTGGAGCAGCGTGTGGCATTGTTGGAAAAACAGGTAGCGGAGCTGGAAAAAGAAAAGGCGGCGCTTACGGGTTCGAGCGACGCTGAAGAAGCGAACCGGCTGGATTAAAATGGCGGTTCGTATGAAGCACGCCGGTCGTTACCGGGAAATTGCCATGGCGCTGGCGCGTCATGGCTTTGGCTATATGGTGGAAGAAATGGGACTGTTCCAGCTACTGTCACTGCCTCGCAAGTGGCTGACGAGAGAAACTCCCGAGTCCAAAACGTTAGGTGAACGGATTCGACTTGTGCTGGAGGATCTGGGGCCTGCATTCATCAAGCTTGGACAGTTGGCAAGCACACGTGCTGACCTGCTGCCGGAGCCTATTATCCGTGAGCTGGTTAAGCTTCAGGATCAGGTACCGCCGTTTTCATCTGAAACGGCGCGTGGCATTCTGGAGCAGGAGCTGGACACGTCATTAGAGGACATACTGGTTCGTTTTGACGATGTTCCGCTGGCCGCTGCTTCGATCGGGCAAGTGCATTTGGGCAAGCTGCACAGCGGCGAAATGGTCGCCATTAAAATCCAGCGTCCTGGCGTCAATCGCATCATTCGGCGAGATTTGGACATTTTGCGGGAACTGACCGCAATGGCAGCCAAGCGCTGGGAATGGGTAGAGCGGTATCAGCTTCGCCAGATGGTAGAGGAGCTGGGGAGATCGCTCATTCAGGAGTTGGATTACAACCACGAAGCCCGTAATACAGAGAAGATTGCGCTCCAATTTGAGCAGGACCCACATATCTATATTCCGAAAATATACTGGGATCATACCTCTTCCCGTATACTGACCATGGAGTTTCTAGACGGAACTCACTTGGGTAGTCGTGAAGAGCTATTACGCCGTGGATATAACTTGAAAGAACTGGCGCAGCGGCTGGTGAACAGCATGTTGCATCAAATTTTTATAGAGGGATTTTTTCATGCCGATCCCCATCCGGGGAATTTACTCGTTCTGAAAAATGGTAGTCTCGCTTATTTGGACTTTGGCATGACGGGAAGGCTGAGCGAAGAGATGAAGAATCATCTCGCTTCCCTCATTATTGCCCTGATGCGCAAAAATACCGATGCCATGGTTCGGTCTATCGCACGTTTGGGGCTGGTCGAACCGGATACCAACCTGAATGCGCTACGTGCCGATCTGGACAAGATACGCGAAGATTACTCAGACGTTCCTTTTTCACAGGTCAGTATTGGTGATGCTTTGAACGACCTGTTTGGCGCAGCGCAGCGCCATCGGATTGGTTTGCCGTCGGACGTCCTGTTGCTAGGCAAGGCGTTGCTGACACTGGAGGGGGTCGTGGAGCATCTGGACCCTGATCTCAGTATTATCGCTTTGGCTGAGCCCTTTGGTAACAGGCTGCTGAAGGAACGCTTCAGCGGTCGTCGTATCCGAGGCAAGCTGCTCGGCGGTGCGACTGAGCTGGTGGAAGCGCTGATGGAACTGCCAGGACAGGCGAGGCATTTAGCCTCGATTATCGGCAAGGGCAAGCTTAAGCTGGAGGTTACTGTGCCGGAGCTGGAAATGCTTCTGCGCAGGCTGGATCAGATCAGCAACCGCCTGTCATTCAGTATCGTGCTGTTAGCGTTCAGCATTATTATGGTCGGACTGATTATCGGTTCATCGCTGAATCATCAGGCGACCATGCTGTGGAATGTACCTGCTATTGAAATCGGCTTTGTTGTCGCTCTCTTAATGGTTGCCTTTTTACTGTATTCCATTTTTAAATCGGGAAGGTTTTAGATACCGACCAGAAAGGAGAGTTATGGATACTCATAAGATGAACACTGCCCTAATGGATGGTCTCCAAATTGCAGAGGTGCCTTGGCACCGCCTGACTACTCCTTATGGTAGAGGCACGGAGTTGCCACAATTGATATCCAATGGGGAGTACGCAGCCATTGCTGATCTGATAGAGCATCAAGGCACACTGTGGCAGGTTACGCCGTGGGTGTTACTCTTCTTATTGCGTAATTTGCATACGAGAAATTCGGATGATATCACGCCGAGTGAGTTGGAACTGTACCATGCGGTTGTTGGAGCATTGGACATGGAAAATGCACAAGAGGATTCACAGAAGTCTGTTGAATCCCTAACCATGCTGCTGGACGAAAAATATCTATGGTCAGCAGACAGCGATCCAGAAGAAGATGAACTGGAATGGGAAGAGGAAGAAGCACGTGGTTATGATCCGGTAGCTTTTTGGAGTTATTATGACTATAGCTATCGATTATTGAAGCAAGCACTGCCTGACTTTGAGAGTTTACTCCAGCACCATGCAGACTCTGAGATTGCTGAAGCCCTATCGGAGCTTGTACAGGAATTGCGAAAATTTTAAGTATAAGAAAACGAATTAAACAAGCTATGAACGGAAACTAATCTTTTGCTAAGGAGTGATTTTAGTGGCAAAAAAATTAACGGATATACATCGAATACGTCTCCTAAGTCTCCTTCGTGATATTGGGTTTGAACCATCAAAAGTTACTATAGAAAATAAACAGGGGGAAACTGAGGTTATTGATTTAGAGTCCCCGTTACCAAAAGGGTTGCAAGCTGTTTTAAATTCTCGAGGCAGTCTAAGCAAGGAGCAATTACTTGAGATCGAAGAGAGTGTTAAACAATCCAGAGAGGATTGGGATTAGATGGGGTATCTATTTGATACGAATGCAGCTATTGCCCTTCATAGACTTGACTCATCTTTGGATAGAGTAATACGACAAGCTGAGAAAGATAAAGAGAATATCTTCTTTTCTGTTATAACTCAGTCCGAGTTTATAGCCGGGTTGCCTACTAATACTGACTTAGATTCGATACCTTTTCTTGGCGGGGAATTTATTGCAGTTAATTCAGAGATCGCAGTTAAAGCGGGGCGTATCAGAAGAGAACAAAAAGATAAGTTTGCAAGAAAGCTCAAGACCCCAGATGCATTGATTCTTGCGACAGCTATTATAAACCAATTGGTACTGGTTACGGCGGATCAAGATTTACAGTTCGCGAAGTCTGAGTATGAAGTTAAGGTGATCAACTTTAGCAGGTTAGAATCTTAGAAATTGCGAAAATTTTAAATATAAGAAAACGAATAAGATGAAGATAATGAACGATATTCCAAGGGAATAGATGATTTCTTTCTGTAAACAGCCTTTTAACTCATTCGTCTCTGCGAACCCCTTACGTTATAATGATGGACTGAATGTAACGGACCGGGTCGTTTGAGAGAGACGAACTGAATGATAGGAGAGCCTTGGCGATTGGCAGCTGGACGGATGCCCGAAACCACACGGGTTGCGAGTCAACACGCTACTCTCTGTAAATATAGGAGGCTGGAACGAGACAGTATGAATCTTAGACAACAATGGTTCGGTAATATCCGGGCCGATATACTTGCGGGCATGACTGTGGCGCTAGCACTAATTCCCGAGGCGATTGCCTTCTCGATCATTGCGGGGGTCAATCCCATGGTCGGACTGTACGCCTCCATCTCGATGGCCATTGTCATCTCTTTTGCAGGTGGACGTCCGGCGATGATCTCGGCAGCAACCGGGGCCGTGGCTGTACTGGTCGTTGGTCTGGTGAAGGATCATGGCGTGGAATATCTGTTTGCAGCTACCATTTTGGCAGGAATTATTCAAGTGCTGCTGGGTGTTTTGAAAATAGGTCGCTTTATAAGCTTTATTTCACAGCCAGTCATGACCGGGTTTGTGAATGCGCTGGCGATCCTCGTCTTTATGGCTCAGCTTACTCATTTTCATGGAGCCAATTGGATCATGTACGCGATGGTAGCGGGGACGCTGCTCATTGTGTATATTTTACCGAGATTTGTGAAAAGCATCCCCGCTCCATTGACGGCAATCATCATCATGACGATCATTACGTATGTATTTGGATTGAATGTGAAAACGGTAGGAGATATCGGGACGCTGACCAGTTCGCTGCCTTCATTCCACTTGCCGCAAATTGAGTGGTCGTGGCATACTTTGCGGATCTTGCTGCCGTATTCCTTTACGATGGCACTGGTTGGACTGCTGGAATCGCTGCTGACAGCCAGTATTTTGGATGAAATGACCGAAACGAAAAGCAATAAAAACCGGGAAGCCCGCGGGCAAGGGATTGCCAACTTTGTAAATGGCTTTTTTGGGGGTATGGGTGGTTGTGCCATGATCGGACAATCCGTCATTAATGTAAGCTCAGGCGGAAGAGGACGTCTGTCCACTTTCACGGCTGGAGTGTTCTTGGCTTTTCTGCTGCTTGTGCTTGGCGGTGTTGTAAAGGAAGTGCCCATGGGCGCATTGGTGGGTGTCATGTTCATGGTGTGTATCGGAACCGTGGATTGGAAATCGCTGCGAAACATTGCCAAGGTTCCAAAAGCAGATACGTTAATTATGGTGGTCACGGTGATCATCGTGGTGGCTACGCATGATTTGTCCAAGGGCGTAATCGTGGGCGTACTGCTAAGTGCTCTGCATTTTGGCTGGAAAATGGCTAAAATCCGCATCAGTACGACTGAGGATCATGAAGAAAAGGTGTACCATGTTAGGGGGCCGATGTTTTTCGCCTCAACGTCTCATTTCGTTGATCATTTTGAACCTACGGATGATCCGGACCGCGTTGTAGTGGACTTTAGCCATTCACATGTGTGGGATCACTCGGCGGTTACTGCCATTGGCAAGGTGCTGCAAAAATACAGAAACGCAGGTAAATCTATTACCTTACAAGGGTTAAATGAGGAAAGTCGTTTAATTGTAGAGAAGCTCGGCGGTCCTGTAGTTACAGAGCCACTCGTGTGATGAATCGTATAGCATAAATCAAAGCTTGAAATGAAATTTATTCATTTCAAGCTTTTTTATTTATTTCTGAAATAAAACAACATTTTTCTTTCCTAAACCATAGATAAATATGACAAATTTTCATCAAAGTATTGACGTAATAATTAGGCAGGAATACAATCATTGTTATTAAGCAGAGCAAATACATAGGAATAATCGAAAATTGAAAGGTATGCACATATGAACTTAGACTGGGACTTTATTGTAGAGAGCTTGCCGTTATATGGAGAAGCCATGTGGCTGACGTTGAAGATCGCCTTTTTTGCTATTCTGTTTTCACTAGTCGTCGGTTTGCTATGCAGCATAGTACTGTATTACAAGGTGAGGGGAATTAGCGGCATCATTGTTGCCTATATTGAGCTTTCCCGAAATACGCCGCTGCTTGTACAGCTATATTTTCTGTATTACGGGTTTACCAAAATAGGTCTGCATATGAGCGAAATGACGTGTGCCATTGTGGGCATGACCTTTTTGGGCGGGGGTTATATGGCTGAGGCATTCCGTGGTGGAATCGAAGCCGTAAGTAAAACGCAAACGGAATCCGGGCTGAGTCTCGGACTGTCCAAGATACAACTGGCGAGATATGTTATTTTGCCACAGGCTTTTGCCATCAGTGTTCCGTCTCTGGGAGCGAATGCGATTTTTCTGCTCAAGGAGACCTCCATTGTTGGCGCCATTGCTTTATTAGATCTGATGAATGTGGCAAAAGACCTGATCGGCATGTACTACAAAACGACAGAATCGCTAATTCTGCTGGTATTGGCATATCTCGTCCTGCTTTTACCTTTGTCGATACTGCTGACGTGGGTGGAAAGGAAGGTGCGATATGCTGAATTCGGGGATTAATGTGCTCTTTGAAGGTTCCAATTTCGAGCGTCTATTAGGGGGATTACTCGTTACGCTGGAGATTGCGTTACTTTCCATTATTATCGGTACTCTATTAGGTATTTTGATGGGGTTGCTGCGCACCTTACAATCAAGACCGATTCGGTTTGTGCTGAGATTATATTTGGAGACATTCCGCATTATTCCGATTCTGGTGTGGTTGTATGTCGTATATTTTGGATTTACGCCTTTGTTGAATGTGAATATCAGCGGAGAATTGACAGCAATTATCGTATTCAGCCTGTGGGGAGCAGCCGAGATTGGTGACCTTGTTCGGGGTGCATTGGAATCACTGCCCAAGCATCAGGTGGAATCCGGGCAGGCACTGGGACTGACATATGGGCAGTTATACCGCCATGTACTCATTCCCCAGGCGGTGCGCCGAATGCTTCCCGGTTCTATTAATTTGGCGACACGGATGATCAAAACCACTTCATTAGTAGTGCTGATCGGTGTAGTAGAAGTGGTCAAGGTCGGACAGCAGATTATTGAGCTTGGTGTAATCAAAGCGCCCTCGGCATCCTTTTGGGTGTATGGCTTTATTTTCATATTATATTTTCTCGTATGCTATCCGTTATCCAGACTTTCCAAAAGATTTGAACGCAGATGGCAAAATTAGCAGGATGGGGTGGGTGTCATGGGAGAGGCTGTGGAGGTTTTACTCGAAATTCGAGGGCTGCACAAAAGCTTCGAAGACCGAAAAGTATTACAACAGATTAATCTGGACGTAACGAAAGGGGAAGTCGTGGTCGTTCTCGGTCCTTCGGGATGTGGAAAAAGCACACTCCTCCGATGTCTCAATGGTCTGGAACCAGTTCAGAGCGGAGATATCCGTTATAGAGGGCAAGACCTGACGGACAAGAAAGTGAATTGGCGTGAGGTGCGTCAGCATATCGGAATGGTGTTCCAGAACTACGAGCTGTTTCCGCATATGACGGTCTTAGAAAATATATTGCTCGGCCCGCTTAAAGTTCAGCGGAGAAATAAGCAGGAGGCACTTGAGCAAGCGGAGCAGCTATTGGAGCGAGTGGGTCTGCTGGATCGCAAAGATGCGTATCCGAGACAATTATCAGGTGGGCAAAAGCAACGGATTGCGATTGTGCGCGCCCTGTGTATGAATCCGGAAATTATGCTCTTTGATGAAGTCACCGCATCCTTGGACCCGGAAATGGTCAGAGAGGTGCTGGATGTCATGCGAGAGCTGGCCCAACAGGGCATGACCATGATTATCGTGACGCATGAAATGGGATTTGCCAAGTCGGTAGGAGATCGTATCGTTTTTATGGATCAAGGACAGATATGCGAAATGACTACGCCGCAGCAATTTTTTACCCAACCGGAAACAGAGCGTGCCCAGCACTTTCTGGATATATTTCAGTACGAAACGATATGAGCATTTTGCATCAATTCCATGAGCGACTTCCAATCACAATATAGAGATCGACATGTTTCTATTGGTCTCTATATTGCACCCAGAAGCGAAAGAAACCGAATGATGCAAAATGCTGACAAACAGGGGGAGGAATACAGATGAGAAAAGGAATGAAGTTCACGACGTTATTACTGGCTTTGAGCTTGCTGCTTGTTGGTTTGGTGGGATGTGCAGGGGCTGGTAATACCAACGGTAGTTCAGGCTCGGCTAAATTTGCTTCGATTGAGGATATTAAAAAGAATGGCAAGATTCGAATCGGTGTATTTGCAGATAAGCCGCCTTTTGGCTACGTGGATTCGGAAGGGAAAAATCAAGGCTTTGACGTCTATATTGCGAAGCGGTTTGCCAAAGATCTCTTGGGTGACGAGTCCAAGGTGGAATTTGTTCTGGTGGATGCTGCCAGCCGGGTTGCCTATTTGGAATCCAACAAGGTAGATATCATCATGGCTAACTTTACGGTGACCGATGAGCGTAAAGAAAAAGTTGATTTTGCCAATCCGTATATGAAATTATCCTTTGGCATTGTGTCACCTGATAGTGCTCCAATCACCACGATTGACCAATTGAAGGGTTCGGATCAAAAGCTGATTGTCGCAAAAGGAACGACGGCTGAAACCTATTTTACGAAAAATTATCCTGACATCAAGCTGCTCAAATTCGATCAATACACAGAGATTTTCTCAGCCCTCAAAGACAAACGCGGCGTTGCCATTGCCAACGATAATACAGAGCTGATCGCCTGGGCAAAGGCCAACCCCGGCTTTACCGTAACCATCCCGGCCTTTGGTGGTCAAGATACGATTGCACCCGCAGTAGCAAAGGGAAATAAGGAGTTGTTAGACTGGATCAACAATGAGTTGGCAACGTTGGGTAAGGAAAATTTTGTCCATCAAGCCTACAAGGACACACTGACCTCCGTTTATGGAGATGGCTTTACAGATCAACTGGTCGTAGAAGGCGGCAAAGTGGATTAATCATAGTATAAGTTGTTGTTTTAGCATAAAGAAGCGTTGGGACAACAAGCCCAACGCTTCTTTAATATGGGGAAAAAGGGGCTTTAGCAACCTCTTAAATTGTCATGGAAATGCCCACTGGGCTAGTAGTAATCCTCATTCTCATGTTACAGTCCCACTGTCTCTCAATTCCATCTTCAGGAATGTATTCTATAATATCAGCAAGAGTAATAGTCCTTGTAAATCTTCGTTGGCGGGCAAATCTATTCAAAGCATCAAGGATATGGACTAGTGTTTCCAGTTCAAGTCTTTTGGTTTTGCCATTTACCATATCTATTACGGTAGCCGGACGTATTTTTACTTCTACGGCTAGTTTATTTCGGGAAATATCAAGTTCTTTCTAAAATATCGCCAAGTTTAAAATGATATCTCTTATGAATATTCATGATGGAAAATACTTCTTTATCAGTATAGATTCTAGTCACACGTACTCTGAAATAATGATAACAATTATGCTAAATAACAAGGAAAAAAATATCCCTGCCAGGGGCAGAGATATAAGATGCAGCGGACTATTTTGTGAATGTATCAGTGTTTCTCTGATTCATTATCAGGTATATATTCGAGAACATCATGTAGGGTTAATGGACGACCAGAGAGCCGAATCAGTGTTTCCATCACGGTATTAAATGTTTTAAATTCGATTCGCTTGGATGTATTGTTACACATCTCATAGATGGTATTAGGTCTGATTTTTGCCTCACGAGCGAGAGCATTTTTAGTAATCCCGATTTCTCGAAGTAATTCTTCAAGTTTAAAAACAATTCCCATACATACACCTCATTATAGAAATTTAAATAGAAATAGCATTAACTATTGAAGTTTATCTTCAAAGGATATAAAATAACTACAAAGGTTAATCTTGAAAAGTTATAAAATTTACAAATCTAATCTTTAGTAAAGACCGATTTAATAGATGTGAAGGGAGCTAATCTAAATGAACAAAGGTAATTTTGAAAAAGTAAGTGTCATTCTTGGTCCCTGTGATCTTCCGCATATGTATGAGCTTTTTGAGGGCTATCTAATCAAGGACCGTTACGTCATGATGATCGACAATAGCGTGCTTACTCTTCGACATGTAAAAAAGGAAAGACATCATTCGCATCTATATTTTGATGGCGATACAGGCGGCATCACTCTTGCCAGATATGTACAACGTGAGGACATAGATGTGATTACCGAGTTAGTCGAACGGTTGCGCAACATGGATGCATTAAGTTTTCTTACAGACGAGTTGTTATGTAACACATGTCGAGAAGATATAGACTTTGATTTAGTTCGGAATAAAGGACTATGAAAAAATGGCGAACATAAATTCAGCTTCGAATTTTTGTTCTCGTCTTATTTATATAATGTAACACAGAAGCGTAAAAGGGTGAAACGAACACTGCCGTAATAAAGGTACATATTTCCCCAAATGCTTTTGCATCCTAGTAGATTTAATTATATGCAATAAATATAGCGCCAGGCGGGTTTCGAACCGTTCTGACGCTTTTATTTTTAGAACTGTATGAGCCAAACTCATATATTCTTTTTATATCATGTGCAATTTGCTATTGAAGTAGTTGGACGAGATTTTCCCTGCGCTTGGCAAGCCTGCTCCCGAGGCTTACTCCTGCTAAGCTACATTGATTTTCATTATAGTCGTTCAGCATTAACAGCGACATTTAGTTCCATAATAGACTCCAACGCTCAGGAAGACTGTTCCTGAACGTTGTTTTGTACTTAGGACTATGTCTCTAGCAAGGTCTTTCCTGTCTCAGAAAGGTCATATCCCTGAATGGCTCCCAGTTCCCGCCGGAAGCTGTCCGAATGAAGAATCTGCAATATAAGATCAATCCATTCCTGTCGCTCTGGTGTGCGCAGCATGACGATATCGTACTGCTCCTGAATGAGTGGAATAAACTGCACGGACCCCACAATACTGGCGGCCTTCTCGATTCCGATACCAACATCGGCTTCGCCGGAGGCGACCTTGCCTGCCACAGCCATATGATGCGTCGATTCGTCTTCATATCCGAGCAAGGCAGTGCGGTCTATGTGATGAAGACGAAGCTGCTCGTCGAGCAGGATGCGCGCGCCGGAGCCCTTCTCGCGATTCGCCAAACGCAGCCCCGGAAGCGCCAAGTCCTTCCAGCCCTGCAAACCATAAGGATTCCCTGTCTGGACATACAGCCCTGCTTGCCGGGATAACAGACGGATGACGAGATACGAGAAGCCGTTCAGAATTTTGCGAATATAAGGCAAATTATACTCACCGCTGTCGCCGTCCCACAGATGCGTACTGACGATGTCTGCTTTGCCCTGGTACATAGAGATGAGACTGTCCAGACTACCCCCATATGAGCGGAGCGGGCGAATGGACGTCTGTTGGCTCTCAAGATGCTTGACGAGAATGTCGAGGCTGATATCCTGGCCAGTAATGACTGCTGTACTGGAATTCTGCGTCGAACCGCCGGATAGCGAATGCGGCGGGATCATCATGGATATGGGTGTGGGTGATGGGTCGTGCTTCAGCAGTTGGCTTTTGGAGCGCTGCTTGTAAGCTTCGAGATCACTGGCATCCACCCGCATTTGCTTACCTACCCGGTACGAGGGGATCTCTCCTTTTTTGATCAGATCATAGACGGTCAGCTTGGATATCTTCAGTAGCTTGGCTATTTCCTCAGTCGTATAGGATACAGGAGAATTCATAGTAGACCTCCATTAATAACAGTATGATTGAAATGTATCAATTTCTGTGATGTATCATGCACAGTGTCTCATATATTGTACACCAAATCATCTGGCATAACAGAGGCTGGCGAAAAAGTCAGGAACATCAAGCTTCTAAACAGGCATAAGTGATACTTGCCAACTGCTCTTTGGTGGTTTACAAGGATTACCTTCATAGCTATAATGAGATATGAATTTATACTAGTTATATCTAATTATAACTAAACATGATTGAACGGGGGATGGAATTTGAGAAGAATCAAGTCTACGATTGGAAGTCTAGTAGCTATATGGGCACTAGTGGTGTTAGTTGCTTGTGGTTCCCAGAGTGCTGCGCCCGCAGCTTCTGTAGAGCCGGCGGCAACAGCAGCACAAACAACAACGGAGAATACAGCAGGCACGAAGGCACCGGACCAGCAACAGGTGGAGTTGACGATCTCTGCAGCGGCAAGCCTGACGGACGCCCTGAATGAGATTAAGACCGGATATGAGCGGGAGCACCCGAATGTGAAGCTGAACTTTAACTTCGGCGCCTCCGGTGCACTTCAGCGTCAGATTGAGCAAGGAGCGCCCGCAGACGTCTTTATCTCTGCCTCTACCTCCAGCATGAAGGCGCTTGAGGGAAAAGCCCTTGTCAAGAAGAGCAGCACGTTGCTCGCGAATGATCTGGTATTAGTCGTTCCTGCTAAGGATGGAGTGGCGCTCAAGAAACTGGATGACCTGAAGGGACAAGACATCAAGACAGTCGCGATTGGCATTCCTGACAGTGTGCCTGCGGGGAAATATGCACAGGAAGCGTTAACGAATCAAAAGCTGTGGAGTGAATTGGAGCCGAAGCTGGTACAAGCCAAGGATGTGCGACAGGTGCTGCAGTACGTAGCAACAGGTAACGCGGATGCGGGCTTCGTATACAAGACGGATGCACTTTCCACGAAGGATACACGCATTGCGTTAACAGTGGACTCCAAGCTTCATTCTCCGATTACCTATCCGCTCGGTTTGGTAGCTGCCACAAGTCATGAGGAGGATGCACGTCAATTCTACGATTATTTGCAAACCGAGCCTGCGCTCCAGGTGATGGAAAAGTACGGCTTCCGTAAGGCGGAATAGTTGTTGACTGCTGTGAATTGGGCGGAATTTTGGCCTCCGGTACAGCTATCCCTGCAGGTCGCTTCTCTGTCCTGTGTGATCGTGCTGGTCCTAGGAGTACTGGCGGCCCGCTGGATGAGGCGAAGCCGCATACGTGGCAAGCTGGTGCTGGAGACCATTTTCATGCTTCCATTGGTGCTGCCTCCGACGGTAGTCGGGTTCCTGCTCCTGGTCATTCTGGGACGTCGAAGCTGGTTAGGACAATGGATCGAATGGCTGTTCCACGCGTCAGTCATCTTCTCCTGGTGGGCGGCGGTGCTGGCGTCTATCGTGGTGGCATTCCCGCTCGTCTATCAGACAATGAAGACGGCATTCGATGCGGTGGACCGTTCACTGGAGGACTCGGCCAGATCGGCAGGGGCTGGCGAATGGCAGATGTTTCGCTACATTACGCTGCCGCTGTCCTATCCTTCACTGCTGACTGCCGCGATACTGGGCTTCGCACGGTCGCTTGGCGAGTTTGGAGCGACGCTGATGATTGCCGGGAACATTCCGAATAAGACGCAGACGGTACCTACGGCGATCTATGTAGCTGTCGATGCAGGGAATCAGACGATGGCCTGGGCGTGGACGATTGCCATTGTCTTAATTTCATTTATTATGCTGCTTGTTGCGAGAAGGAAGACTTGAGCAAATGAAGCGTAATGATGTGTGTAATGCAGGCAATGAAAGCAGTAAAGTTAATATAGCCTAGAGGAAGTAAAAGAAGCAGAGGTAGTGCCTTAGACTATAAAGCTGTTTGCGCAGGACTGAATACGTATGAACCACCCCACAGGCTAGCGGAATGGATTGAAGAATCGTTGGGATCGTAATAGACTTTTTCATGGAGTCGCCCACCTTTCAGTTGGTTTGTAAGGGTACAAACCAACTAAAAGGTGGGCGACTTTACTTTTACCATTTAGTGGTTAATCAACAGGCCTGTACATTTATTTCTTTTGTGCAAACAGCCATTCAATCATATCCTGATTTTGCAGAGCCGGTACCCAGGAGAAGTGTCCTGTAGGTTTGATAATCCCTGCTTCGTATTCAGTAAAATGAATGAGGTTACCGTTTTGTGCTTTTATGGCAGCTACCATTTCTTGCGAGTTTTTAGGACTAACTGTGGTGTCGTCTGCAGCATGGAAGGCCCAAATCGGAACGTTTTTCAGTACTTCAACGTGTTTAGGATCGACAGGTGCATACATGTTAACGGCTTTTTCATAGTTGGTCAAACCGGCAATGGGTACACCTGCGGCGAACAAGTCAAGATTCTTTTCCAGCAGTCTCCACGTACCCATAGCTCCTTGAGAAATACCAACAATATAGATTCGGTCGGTGTCGATTGGGTATTTTAACGCTGTTTCACGTACCAAATCGGCTACAGCGCTGTTGCGTGGTTCATCCGCCCAAATGAATTTATGTTCCAAGTCAATCGGGCTTTGTGGTGCGATTACGAAGGATGGGTGTTTGGCTTGCTGCTCAGGAGAAGCCCAAGTAACAGCTCCGGCGTTTGCCAGCAAATTTACTCCGTTTCCGTCACCACGTTCGCCGTTTCCGTGCAGGAATACAACCAGAGGGTAGGTTTTGCCGGGCTCAACTTTAGGCTCAAACGTAAAGTAGTTCAGCTTGAAGCCTTCTTTATTTTCAAAGATGCTTTTTTGGAAATCGTCTACGATCGGTGTAATTTTATCTGTTGCTTTTACAGTCTGTGCAGAGGCTGGGATGACTGTTTTCTTTGAAGTTGCAATATCTTTCTTTTGACTAATAATATAATTCAACGTGTTGATGCGGTTAACTGCGCTTGTTGCATCGTAAGTAAGGGTACTTGCATTTTTATCTTGTGTATCCAGCTCAATCACGACATATTTACCATGAGTACTGCGGTTGGTGATGGCTCCAGTATCATTGGTATATACACCGGTCACGGTTCTATCTGTATATACATCATTGAGTACAGATTGAACCTGAAAGCTAGACGTGGATAAAGATGCCCCGTCAATATTGGTGCTGTATTTCAGTACAACAGCAGAAACGACTTCACCCAAAGGCTGTACTTGAGTAAGCAGGGTAGCCTGTGGCGCTGGGACATCTGTTGCTGCTGCGGCAGAGCTGGAGGATGGGAAAAAGATCGTTAGCAGGAACACGAAAGATAATAAAACAAGGGCAAAACGTCTTCTTTGCATGAGATTAATCTCCTTTGGTGTCATTTTTTAAAGCGCTTACTACATGTTCGGGATGGTTAACTGTATGCTGTGGAATCCATACAAATTAAAAAAAAAGGCAAACTCCGGGTACACAAGTGTACTCGGGTTTTGCCTTTTCAGTAACAATCCCACTTGAAGGATAGCACCTTCATTGGAATTTGACAAGTGAAAGCGCTACATTTTTTTGATGTTTTATTAAAAAAGTTTTACTTTGGCAACGGTAATATTATGGTATATAATCTCCTTAACTTAACACTGTTAACTTATATAACGATGTTAAAAAAGGGGATGAAATCATGAACCAATATGATGTTATTGTCATCGGTGCAGGATTGGGTGGCTTATCCTGTGCAGCAAGACTCTCTGCGCTCGGTTACCGAACAGCTGTTTTTGAGAGCCATACTCTGCCTGGCGGTTTCGCAACTGAATTTACAAGAAAGGGATATACCTTTGATGTCTCCTTGCATGGTGTCGGCGGACTCGAGGAAGGAAGCTTTGGTCAGATGCTGAAGGCCTGTAATGCGGACCAGCGAATTGTTCCTCTCCGCAAAAAGCACCCTTACTCCATTCGTTGGGAAGGCCAGAACATTGATATTCCGTCCGATGTTCAGGAGTATGTGCAGCTCCTCAAGAACATGTTTCCTACTGAGGTGAAAGCCATTGACAGTCTATTCGCGGGCATTCGCCGTTTTGAAACAGGCTTTTCTGCTTTTTCTACTCTCACTTCCTGGCGCAAGGCGGTTGGCCTGCTCAAAGCTGGGACCTTTCTCCGCTGGACGCAAATGACCACCTGGGAAGCTGTAAGCCAGTTCGGGTTATCTGACCGCTTCACGGAATTTTTCACCGCGCTGTGGGCCTATTACGGATTGCCTCCAAAGCGACTTGCGGCCCTGTATTTTTTTATTCCCTGGATCGGCTACCACATGGAGGGGACGTATTACATTGAGGGAGGCGCACAGGCTTTATCTAATGCACTGGTTGACGCTATTAAGTCAGCGGGAGGAGAAGTTCACCTGCGCAGTCAGGTATCTGAGATTATACTCGAACATGGTAAAGCTGCTGGTGTCCGTCTGAAAAAAGGGGATGTATATAAAGCCAACTGGATTGTGTCTGGTATCAGTCCCCATCATACCTATGGCCGTCTACTGGAAAACCATGATGCTGCCCGTCGTGAGCTGGAAGCTGTCAGCAGTTTGGAGACTGGCACGTCTCTCACCCAGCTATATCTGGGATTATCATGTGAACCTCATGAGCTTGGCATCACCGAAGAAGACTTAATCCTGCGTAATGAGCCGGATTCGGAGACAGATTATGAAGTAATGATGAGCGGCCAGTATACGAAAGGCAACTGGATGCTCACGAATTATAACGCCATGGACCCTAAGCTCAATGAACCGGGAAAGGGTGTCATCGCAATTACATTTTTGGACAGATTGGAGAACTGGCCTGCCGCACGTCCCGAATATAAAGCCAAAAAAGAAGCCGTGACACAGCAGATATTGGGATGCCTTGAACAGCTGTATCCGGGTTTTAGCAGCAAAGTGATGGTAGCCGAATTGGGCACACCACGCACGATGCAGCGTTATACCGCTAATCCCGACGGGGCTGTTTATGGCTACGCACAAACGGTTCGGCAGTCCGGTATAAAAAGGCTCAAGCACAAATCAGCAGTAAAGCGTCTATCATTGGTAGGGGCCTGGACACAGCCTGGGGGCGGGTTTCAAGGGGTTATGGAATCGGGTATAATGGAAGCTGATCGTATCGCCGCCAAATTGGGGTAGGCAGAAAGGGCAAGTACATCTACTCATGAAACATATCAAACGCCGAGAACGTGAAAGCAATGAGATCCGCCGGAAAATCATTGAGGCCGCCCGATCGCTTTTTCTGAATCAAGGGTATGCTGAAGTCTCCATGCGCAAAATTGCGGATCAGATCGAATATTCACCAACAACTATTTATCATTATTTTGAAAATAAGGAAGCCATTGTAATCGAACTCCTGCTAGAAGGAAATGCCCTGTTTCTGCAGGCTCTTCAGCAACGTGCGGATGAAGCACAGGCAGCGGGATTGAACGCTCTGGACACACTGAAGGCGGTGTCTGATGCGTATGTTCGTTTTGGAACGGCTAACCCGGAATATTACAACATTCTGTTTATCAGCAACCTGGAATCTGTAAGCTTGGTTAGTCTTATAGACAGTGGGAGCCTTAAAGGCTTTGAGCTTCTTGAAGCTGGGCTCAAAGCCGTTATGGAGGAGGGTTCCATCATTCAAGGAGATGAGCGCTTGTTCGCCAGCTCTGTATGGAGTATGCTGCACGGCTTGACTTCTTTGCTCCTGAATTTTGATTTTCCTATGGCACAATCAAATGATGAATTGATTTCATTTACTATAGATACTTTCCTCAAGGGGTTAAGCCGCTGATGCAGCGGCTAACTTTCTTTACCTCACATCACTGTACATGTGAATCCGCATACGACCCTTCCGAAAGATTAACGAAGTTCCAAATCTGAAAGCTGCTTAAGCACGGCTTCAATACGACGTTTATCTTTTTTGAGCATCACGAGCTGCAAAGAAGCAAGAAGCAGATCTGAGATATTGGCCCAAGCGTCTGCTTCCAGAGCGGGCAGAAGATCCCGATGAATCATAATATCTAGCCCCTCCGTTGCAATCTTCTGATGAAGCTCACTACTGGATAGCCATTCAATCACCTGCTCAGCTGTAGGACAAGAGTAGGCGAAAAGTACTGCCCAGCCATCGACCGGATGATTGACCTTATCCCGTATCCAGTTAATGACCTGCGGTGAATGAAAATGCTGTAGCTGTCCATTAGCGGTGTATCCTTCTAATTTGCCATCTGCAACCGAATGCTGTAGCAGGTGATTGCAAACACATACCAAGCCTTCCTGCCCGGGTAGGAAGCGGGCGCTCAGATAGGCGCGTGTGGACGCAAATGCACCCTTAGCATGTAGGGTATTGTTTTGCGCTAAAGATGTCCATACTTGCGCGGTTTCCGGTTCCCACAAGGAGCGGACCCAATCAGCAGCCCCAACCCCTGCGGTCTCCCCTACCCAAACGGCCCATGTAGAGAATGGAACCTGGCTATGTTGAATGTTCTGCCAGTGCTGCTCCCAGGCAAGAAAAATATCCTTTGGATCATAGGCTTGAAAAGCCTGCACCACAGCAGGATGATCTACGCCATGCATGGTGGTGTAATGGATCAGCGTCTCCAACGACTGCGCATCCTCCAGCTTCATCGTACAAAACATGTCCAACCAGCGTTGCCACAGTTGTAGTGGTGGACTGTTTAGCTGAATGCCATGCTCGTCTGACACGTTAGACCAATCCCACAGCCATAGTCCGTGCAAGGTGAGCATGGTTTCTATATAGGCGGGTAGATTTTCCGCGAGCAGAGTAAACTGATCCAACTCATGATCATAACAGAACACCGCTGGCTCTGTTGCGGATGTCGCCATATCAAGCAGTATCGGATCACCCGCACCATTATAATTAAGGATCAGATATCGTTGCTCGTCCGCTGCTGAGTCGGTATCTTCCCCATAAGATGTAAAATAGCCAATATACTCATGATTCCAGCCAAATTCTCCTGTGATATCGTCGAGGATATTCGGTTCTTGTTCAAGGCCATTACTGCTTTCATATGAACAAGCCGGTTCATCGGCTACAATACAGTGTTGAGGGAGGCACCATAGCAAATGTAAGCTGCCACACCGCTTTATCAACTCAGACAGGGAGGCAGGCAAAGGCATCTGCAGCCGTTCCTCCAGCTCAGTTAGTTCACTTGTAGAAATCCCCTTCGACCATTGGTATACCACGTCAGACATCCCACCTTGTCTCAGACGATCGGCGATCTGTCCCAGCTTTTCTAAGGTTCGTTCAAAATGTACTGTCATTCGTATTTGTCCTCCTCTTACTCTACAACCCGGCAATGCTCTTTTTGCAAGAATGCTAGAATTTCATCACGAAGTGCTATCGCTGTGGGTTCATAAATGATCGCCACTTCGCGTCCATATGCATAGTTAAAACGCACATATCCGCCTAGAGTCTGAAGAAAAGCCATGCAGATATGCTCGTTTTCAATCCATAGATTTGAGTCAAAATGCTGTTTAAAACGCTGAGCCAATACCTGTATAGATGCTGGAGCTATTTGCAAGGCTTGATCGTTCGGATGGGCTGAACCGCAAGCTTCCGCCGTCTCGGGTGGATTAAATAGTAGAAATGTTGCTGCTCTATCCAGACTGACAGGTTCGAAATAACGGGGGAATGGCTCTATTCTTCCGAATTCATCCTGTAGTATATGCTCCAGTGTATCTGTAAATGGAACCTGAACATCTAATGGCTTCTTAGTAATGACTTCCGAATGTCGCGGTAGCCAAAGCAAACCTTCGACCTGAGGGTGCACCGCTAGGAAATCCCCATCTATGGAGCTACCGATGACCACGCACTCGCCTAGCTGTTGCACGGTGATCGGACAGTTATCATCATGCCTCCACAGTTCGTAATCCGCATAGGATTGTAATAGTTGAGCATCAGGCGGTTCAATCACCAGCAGTCCGCAAAAGGTACCAGGCCCATAGCGGGTGAGGAATGCTACATAGGGAGGTGGTAAAGTTAATCCATAGGTATGTTCGAAAGTTGTCAGTTCTTCGGCAGCCACCGTCGTATGTTGTGTGGAAACCCAATACATATGAATACACCTGCTTTCCGGCACTCTATCTATAGGGGTAGAGTCCAAAAGTAAATGAGAGATATGCTATAATCAGGAAATAAAATAGTTATAGATTAGTCTATCTTAATTCCGTAGGAACTACAATTTGTGAGGGGACGAAGGAGGAACACATCTTATGACATCAGGGGTACAAGCCTACATCGATCCAATTTTTGAGGAGATTGACCAGACATACGCTTCTGAGCAAAAGCGCATCGCCGAATTCCAAATCAAAAGCGTCCTTCACGAAGGGATTCATGAATACTTAAAAGTTACTTGTAAGAAGGATGGGCTGTGGGTGGATACCCACGAACCGTTTGATTGGGATCGTCGTAGACCGGATACGGAAATTTCTGGGTTTACAGATGGGGTAACATTGCAGCAGGTGCAGGACGAATGGATGCCTATGTTCAAGGAAAAGATAGAGGCGCTATTTAATTCGGAAGAATTCAGCTCCATGTTCTTTCGTTATCGACTGGATTTTCATCTGGAAGTGGTCTTGGAGAATAAGGCCAATCATTTTACATTCTCACTCCTAAATGAAGATAAACGGCAGCAACTGTTAGCCACTATCCAACAGTTTGTAGAGCAGAAGCTCAACCCCTCCAGTAAAGCTATCCCGAAGGAAGAGGACGATTTCTTCTTAGTGAGACACTTGCTTGATCCTCATTTGTACCCTGTAAACGCCCAGCGGATGAATGAGTTGCTGAATCGAATGGATGCCAAAGTGAAGGTCAGCCACAAGCGTGAGGAAGCATGGAGGTATCAGCTCAGCAGTGGCTTAAAGCATTGGGCTGAGGATGAATTTCTGCTGAAGTATGCGGATCGGGAAAAAAGCTATGGACTGGATTATAAAGTGAAGCCCGATATTCTCCCTTCGGAAATTCCCGCGCCAGCCATGGAGATGTTCCTGCTTACCGCGATGCGGGTGGGCTCGACCGATGCCGATGCACGGCAGAAGTATTTGGAGATTGCTGCACAGTTGGGTTCGGATCAGGCAGCCCAGTGGCTTAAGAACGGATCAGGAAGCATCCCAGCGTTATATACAAGTGAGCGAGTCATCTGCCAAGCCAATGATATTTTGCAAACGCTGGAGGTTCAGATTCGTTCAGAGGAAGAAGAGAGCTATAGAGAAGCACTCGTATATTTATGCGATATTTTAAGAAAGGGCTTTACCAAGGAATATCGGATGAAGTTCAAAAGCAAGGTGAAAAACTACCTGCCTGTACCCAAGTTGGCTAAATCTACGTTGCATCGTTTCTTCGCCAATGCACTTGAATATCCTGCGCTGCATCCGTTGCTGGCTGAATATGCTGAGGTCGTGATGGAAGAGTTCAAGTGGTATAACGATGTAGAGCCCGGTGAAAAGTCGGCAATGCCGGGAACCTATGCGGTGATGGGACTGGGCCTAAAAGGAAAGAACTATTTCCCATTAGTGAATCGTTATATGAAGCTGGTGGACAGTGAACATCAGTCCGTACAGGACGGTTACGCCGCTGTATTTGCTGACGCACACGGACTGACACCGGACACGATACCCGTTTGGACGAGGGTTCTACTGGCAGGCAACGAGTCTGCCAAACCACTGAAGTCATCCGGAATTGAAACCGTAGAGCAGGCACAGATACTGGTGGAGGAGCTTAAGAAGCTGGAGAACTACGAACAAGAGGTGCTTGTTTATCGTATATGGGGTGGCGCGAAGAAACTAAAAAACAGCCTGAAGCAGGCTGTCCCTGAGGTAAAAGAGCTGCTGGAAACGCTTATTCCATAAAAGCATCATATTCATGATAATATCGCAGTCCTTGCGCAATGCGTTCAATATCCGGCTCGCTTCCGCTGTGGCGTAACACTTCAATGACATCCTGTACAGTCGCCACCTCCAGCCAAGATTGCACCTGATGGTCTGGCAGAGATGCAGGTATACTTTCATCACGATGATTGGTGACGGTGAGACCGGCATCCTCCAGTTCCCACAATTCTTCCTCGGGAATGATGTAATAGGTAGAATTGAGCGGATTACTTTGAACATGTTTCAGATTGGCAAATACCCATTCATTGATTTCTGTTTGGTCAACGGCATGGACCAGTGCTTCAAGGCTGTCAAAAGTTTGTATGCTCATGTATGGAGACTCCTCTCTTAGCCGCTGGCTTATGCTGTAGCTTTTGTAATATCTTTAAGATGGACTGGCGATTCTTCGCATCCTTAATGTACCTGGGAATGGAGTGGGAAGCCGTACGCATCATACCGGATGCAGGCTTTTCTCGCAACTCGGCAGAGATATAGGAGAGCAGGTAATTCAGGTGTATCCGGTTAAGAGCCCAGACAGGTTTCCCCCGATAGTAATCTAGGAAGTACAGCTGGAGCTGGAAAATAGGGTCTTTTCCGTTTTGGATCACGTTCGTATGCCATTCGCGTGATTGCACACGATGCACCGGAACCTGATTGCGTGTCTCACAGTGCGGACAGTTTATATTTGTATTTTTATGGAGTTTCGTTTGGTCATCATGGATTTCGATATTAAAATACCGTTCGCAATGGTTGCATACGCCGCGTGCATAGAATGTATAAGATTCGGGCTGCTGATATGTGTAGTAACAATGAGAACATCGAACGACGTAATAACAGTCTTTTTTGGATATGGAAATAAAAGCTTGGCCCTGACAACGGGGGCAGTGAACAGTTACCTGTTCTCCTCTTCTAATCACGGCGCTAAAGTCATATTTGTATCCATATTCATCTTTGAAGCGTTTTTGCTCCATGTTCGTTCCTCCTTTTCGGAAAGATCGTAAAAACGCACTCTTTATATTTCATATGTTATAATATTCCTTAACAACAGAATGGCTTAGATGGGCGGTCGGCTAGTCTCCTGTGAGGGAGGTGAGGCCTGTGGAGGTTAAAGACACCTTAATGTTGATGATTCAATTCGCAACGTTGGTGATTCTGATTCTTTCCTTCCATAAAAAGAAATAGACCGCCCGTGGTAGGAACCGGTCTATTTCGAATACCGTGAACTTGCAGCCACCGCCCTTAAAAGCGGCTGTTGCCAAAGAGTGAGGATGTTGACGCATCTTCACTCTTTTTTAGAATATACATCTTATTCCCATTTTAACACTTGAAAAAGACCTTTTCAATGTGCCTAAGAGCGAAAAGGTGAATAAAGATGCGCGAAAGGAGAGGGCGAGCATGAGCATTTTTACAGGACTACAGCGTCCGCAATTCCAGGCTTACTATGATGAGGCTTTTCTAATAGAGCATCGTTTTGAAAATGGTATGGGCTTTCCGCCTTCTTATATAGATTATGTCAAAACTCTTGGTTACGGGCGACTATGCGGCTTATGGAACATTCATATTCCTCTTGGCGATCACCCGGATTCATGGCTTCATCGTTATCATGATTGGCGGGCTTGGTTTGATGATTTGCTGGAATCAGAAGAGGTTTTACAAGAAGCGGCGCTGGAGCCAGATGGTTTTCCGGAGCTTTTGGAGCATGCGGTCCCTTTCGCTTCCAGTGAAGAGGATGACTTGCTGATCTGGGATATTCAATCGCCTGATGAACGGGGGGAATTCCCAATCTATGCTTTGAATCTGCGCACATGGGGCAATTTTCGGTATGCAGCCTCGGATTTGTATAGCCTCGTCGAAGCGTTGGTGGATGAAGAGCGCGTGAAGTCGGTATTGGGGACAGAGCGTACATCATCATTCCCATATACGTTTGAACCCTTTTAACAGGTCAAATAACCACCTTGGCATTCAAACTTCAAGGTGGTTATTTGTGCTGCTATTCTTCCTAGCGGTCATCATATTGGGCTAAATATTGCTGTACCAACTCATATCCAGCCACGCCCATTACCGTATATTGATTATATTCTTCCAGTTCCAGATTGCGTATATATTCATCCCCACAGTATAGATGGCCCGCGCAATTAAAATATTTTAGCTGCTGTTGTTCCTCGGAAAGAGGGCGATGATCGATAATGGGCCATACTCCTTTCGTCAGATTTTGGGTGGCGGTGAATATAACTTCAAATCGGCCGCGATAATTTGTGAACGGAAGATATGTCGTTTCTCCCTCGTACGCTTGATTCTGGCCTATGGATAGAACCCCGAAGGAGAACGCTTTTTTGAATCTACCATACAGTGCGCAGATCACCTGACATACCGCAAATCGGCCGTCATGCAGGGGGATAACAAAAATATCGCCTTCCCGATGCTTGATTCTTTTGAACACCATCGTCAGGCCAGCTCTTCCTGAATGATCTCTGTTTTTAGGCCTTTAGCGCTGGTAATCGTAATGCTGATCGCATCATAGCCGTTCCGCTTCGCATCTTCAAAATCGCATCGTTCGCCGTTGATCAGCTCTAACTGCCCATTCTCATCTACATCGTCTGCAAACTCGTCATCCCAATCAACATTATAAAAGGTAGTTACGCTTACCTCGAAAGTATCTTCACCATCTTCGTCCAAATAGGGCAGCAGGGGAGTGCGATTGTTCTGCTGCTCCTTGGTATAAACTTCGCATAGCAGAGCATCGTAACCATGGCGGGTTCCGTCAAAAATCACGATCTGTTCACCTGTGACTGCATCTTCTGCAATAATGAGTTGGGGTGCAAATTCAGTACCAGTGATCAGCTCGTCCATAAGTTCTCCGTAATAAAAAATGTGGAATTTCGTATGTCCTGCCTGTGAACGAAGCGTACCTGTCCACTCCTGCTCGACCCATGCCTCGGGGTTTTCGGGTACAACCCAACCCTCCAAATAAGCCGGTCCCTGCTTAGCATTATGTATTTCTGTCATCAGTAGGCCTCCCTTTCTGCTCGGTGAGTTGTTCAATTACCTGATTAAAAAACGTTGTAAAGTCTGTTGCCACCAGATACAAATGTCCACATTCGTCCTGCTCTGCAATATCATAGTTCAGTTTGTCATCATAGGCATGAAGATGTGTGCGGTCCCAGTAGTACATATATGGGGTGTATTCATTACATATCAGAACGTAAAAATTGTCGCCCGCATCTGCACCAATCAACAGAGCGTTCTCGACATGATTGATTTCATCCAGAAATTCATCATTAATCGCTAGAAGGTCATGATTTTTGTTGGATATCTCATATCCGAAAAAACAAGTCAAATCAATGTCTCCGTTATCCACTCGATCGAAGGGCACATTGCAATAAAAAGGGGCGGCTACATAAAATCCGTTATATTGTGAAAGAAAACGTTTATAGCCAGCGGGCAATATATGCTGTATCTGTTCCTCCAATGCTGCGATCTGGGCAGGCAAAAGCCCTGATTCAATTGCGAATGACATCAACAACCAGCCCCCTTGATTCTAGTAAACCATAAATCTCTTTTTTGGAAATGAGACGACGCAGCGGTGCATCACTGTGAAATCATGTCATCGATAGGGTGACGATTTTGTTGTCCTCATCCACATCTACCTTCACATTCACTCCTAGCTTATCCTTAAACAGCTTACTGATATTGATATAGTCATCCTTAACCGGACGGCTTGAATTACCAGTTGTGCGAGTCATCCCAGCGGTGATGATGGAACGGACGTATGTTTTATCGAGCTTGGCTTCGGGATTATAGGTATAAATCATCCGTTCCTGCTGATTATAAAAATGGGTTAATTCCGTGTAGTCGTTAGCATTCTCATACTCCTTTTCCTCACGCACATACTCGGGATGATCCATGGTATAGTGGACTCCTCCGTCCAGAAAAGGATTTTCCTTGGAGGGTCGGAGTTCATATTGTCCATAGGCTAGCTGAAACAGATACTCTAAGCCTGAGCCCTCCGCCTGGTAGTAGAGCTGACGACTGTCCCCTCTTTTATCTATAGCGGCATAGCTACTGATTAAAGGCCAGGCATCATACTTTTTATCCTTTACCTCAATGGCAAGCTTGTAATGTACAAGCACCTTTTCATTTTGAAATAATCCAAAGCTGCTCATAATAAAATACGCAGGCACACATATAATTCCGATAATTAATATGAATATAAATATTCTTACACGCATAAGTAGAGTGATTCTCCTTTGGTTGTCGATTATGTGAAAAGCTCCCGTTTGGCAGATGCACCGAATTCTTCATGCTCAACTAATTGTTTCAGAGCATGTTGTGCGAAAGGCATGCTTTTATGTGCGCGAAGCAATGCAAAAGCGGCCCCCTTGACTAAGATATATGTATCACTGCGGATCAACTCTCATGTCTGTAGCTCGATAAAGCTTCTTCCGGTCCGCCACCCTCCAGCAGCACCATAACCGCATAGGAGATTGTATCAATCCAATCGTCGAGGGTGTTGATCTGCTCTACGGTCAGCAGATGATTTCGCTGCAGCATACCATCAGGATGCAACGCCCATGCCCGTGTATATTGGCAAATCCCCCACAGTGCGGCAATCAACTCTCGTTCTATGGATGGTTTCTCCAACTCATCTGCCAGAACTTCAATGATAGTCATGAGTTCATGAAAATTGTCCTCGATCAGTTCGCCTTGGAAGGGGCGAAGCATCCCTAAAAATCCGCTTCGCATTTTGGGATGCTCCAGATCATCATGGATAAAAGAATGACAGCGCAACAGCTCACGGGCTTCTTGTTTATTCATGAAGTTCCGTAATCTCTGCACGGATGCCTCTGCACAGAAAGCTGCCTGACAGCCCCGACAAGGCATCGATGTCAACGACCATATCAGCCTCTTCATAACGGAAGTCAAGTTGCAAAATGATATTTTCTGTTTCTACAGGGCTTAATACATGCTCTTTAGTTTCCAGAAATGTAAAAGTTACTGCATAGCGTGGGACGTCTTTTGCTGGAGCTTCAGGGATTACAGGTGCCTCAGTTGAAGGCTCCAGATCCGGTGATTTAGGGACAAGCACGCTAGCGTAGGATAGCTCAATCGTCAGCGTAATCTGGTCTTTCGTCATATTAGCAGCTGTAATTCGGTCATAATGAAAGGGAGGGAAATAGCCAAGCTTTTCGACAATGCTGTCTGCACCTTGAATAGAAACAGTTGGAGAGAAAGCCAGCTCCAGTCCGATGGACCCTGCCAGTTGGTCTTCATATTCCGGATTAATACGGACAAGGGCCTGTTCCGGCTCTACTTTCAAAATCGTGCCTATAAAATACTGTTTGCCATGGATCAGAACAATATCATGCGGAACGAACGGCAACGCTCCCCCGGCTTGATAATGAATGAGATATTCGTTCTCTTTTTTTTCAACCTTTTGAACTTGAATTTGCATAAATTGCAGCCTCCTGGGGTTAATAGTATGACGGATTGTTTAAGTGTGTGGTAAAGGGAACGGAGTCCACGATTGAAAAACATACTTCATATCCGGGGTATCCTGTTCGAGCATAAATGGAAGAATATCCATAATGGCGCGTGCTTTACTGCCAGCATAAAAGTTGCGCGAGCTATGTAACATTTTGTTTGCCTTTATCCACTGGCTGAGCTGCATCATAACGTCTTCGACGATTGTTTGGTCGATACGTTCATAAACGTCCTGACGGATCGAAACGAGTATGCCGCAATTATTGGATGATTGGGACATGGGGTCATTGGACAAAAGAATGTACACTTCCGGCGTCGTCCCTTTGTTATAGGACGATTTGATACTAGGCGCCTCTATAACCAGCATCAAAGGAGTCAATTCATCATTGGTTACAATACGAAGCAACTCCTGCTTGTCCCAGCGAATCTTACCGTGTTTGGCTTTCGTGGATTGATAGATAGACACACGGGTATTGCGGATTCCTGATATATTCAGGAACGTTTCAAAACAATCGAACAGGTTAGTAAAGCACTCTTCAGCAAACAAAGTGTGCTTCTCCGACAAGGAACCGGCCATTATAAAATTATAATGCAAGTTGTTAACCACAAGCATCCATCCTTTATTCATGAATTACCAATTCTTATACCATAATATATGACATGAAGATCGAATTCACCTTTTATATAGACTGTGGTCCTGTTCATTAAAATCGTTTGGAAACCAGTTCAACTTCGCGTATACTAGGAAAGTCATATATGGAACGGCCTGAGCCGCCTTGCGGCCGTATGTTGAGTTACATGAACAGATTCAACGATAACGGATATGCTCCCTTCCTGAAAAGGGGAGAATGAGAACCGATACAAAAATGGGAATTCTGAACTATGGAACGATAGATGTCATATGGCACATGAACCTATTTTACGTGACACATATTGAATACAGATAAGGGAAGTGAATACAACTTGAAGAATTTTACAGCATTAGGTGTGGAGCAACATTGGGTAGAAGCCTTGAAAGAGCAGGGCATCTCAGCGCCAACACCTGTACAGCAGGAGTCCATTCCACTGTTGATGGAAGGTCAGGATGTGATTGCCGAGGCACATACGGGGACAGGGAAGACGCTTGCGTTTTTACTGCCGATTTTACAAAAGCTGAATTTGGACAAGCGGCACCCGCAGGCGCTTGTGATTGCACCTACGCGTGAATTGGCACTCCAGATTACAGAGGAAGCTAAATGCTTGGCTGCTGCGGAGCCGAGTTTATCTCTACTAGCTGTTTACGGAGGACAGGACGTGGAGCGTCAGCTTCGTAAACTGAAAGGTGGCGCACAACTGATTATTGGGACACCTGGGCGACTGCTGGATCACCTGAGACGTGGCACGCTGGATCTAGGCGGCATTAAAATGCTGGTCCTGGATGAAGCCGATCAAATGTTACACATGGGCTTTTTGAACGATGTGGAGACGATTCTTCAGGAAGTTCCTTACCGGAGACAGACGATGCTGTTCTCCGCTACGATGCCAGCCGGTATTCGCAAACTGGCTCGTGTATATATGAACGAACCTGTAGATGTCAAAGTGAAATCCGCTTCTTCCGTTCCGGTGAGCCAAATCCGTCAGGTCGTTGTGCAAACAACAGACCGTGGTAAGCAACAGGCATTGGTGGATATGCTGAATACGGATCGTCCGTACTTGGCTGTTATTTTCTGCCGTACGAAGCGCCGGGCTGCCAAACTGAACGAAGAGCTGCAAGAAATGGGCTTTCAGAGCGGTGAGCTTCACGGGGATTTGTCCCAGAACAAGCGGGAGCAAGTGATGAAGGCGTTTCGTGAAGCGAAACTCCAATTGCTCGTAGCGACTGATGTAGCTGCACGCGGCCTGGATGTAGAAGGCGTCACGCATGTCTTCAACTACGACATGCCGCAGGATGCCGAAAGCTACATCCACCGCATCGGGCGTACCGGCCGTGCCGGAGGCAAAGGCGTGGCGGTGACGCTCGCTACGCCAAGGGATATTCCAGAGCTTCGGAACATCCAGAAAGTTGCTGGTGTCACATTCACCAGCAGTGAGGGCGGCGGACAGCGTAGACCTGCTTCCGATACGGCTGATCGGCAGGGTCGAGAACGCCGTTCGGGCAGAAACGACCGCCGTTCCTACGGTGGCAACGACTCCGGCGGTGGACGCCGGGGCAGCGGCCGCGAACAGGCGGGCCGTCGTGACAGTGCAGGCGGCGAACGTCGCTCTAGCCGCGGCAGTAACGAGCGCAGCGGATATGACCGCAGCAGCGGTTCCGCACGCGGAGGCCAAGGTCGCTCGGCGGGACAAAGCAGCGAGCGTGGCGGGTATGACCGTAGTAGCGGCGGTTCTGCACGTGGAGGCCAAGGTCGCTCGGCAGGGCAAAGCAGCGAGCGCGGTGGATATGACCGCAGCAGCGGCGGTTCCGCACGAGGAGGCCAAGGTCGCTCGGCAGGACAAAGCAGCGAGCGCGGTGGGTATGACCGCAGCAGCAGTGGTTCTGCGCGCGGAGGCCAAGGTGGCCGCGGTGGACAAGCCAAAGGCGGCCCGCGTGGTGGTCAAGGACAAGGAGGCCGTCGCGGACGGTCCAGATAGATAAAATAGGAGTATTCTCATAGAATGCTCCACTATGGTTATCATAATAGCCCCGGGGAGGCTCATCTTCCGGGGCTATTGTAATCTTCATCCATACCGCTGAAAGAGCAGCGCCATAAGATAAATTCAAAAGATAAATTTGGAGGGGTTATACATCATGCAGGAACAGGATATGGGCAAGCGCGCCATGGTCTCAGCATGGATCAGCCTGATTAGCAACATCCTATTAACCGGCATTAAGATTATTACAGGACTTATGTTCAACAGCAAGGTGCTGGTAGCCGATGGTGTGCATAATGCTGGGGACGTGATTGCCTCTGCAACGGCACTGGGGGCGATGCGCATATCTAGCCAGCCGCCGGATGAGGACCATCCTTATGGTCACGGCAAGGCAGAAGTGATCGGTGCAAGCGTGGTGGCGGTCATATTGTTTGGAGCGGGTATATTCATCGGCTATCATTCGATTGCAGCACTGTTCGAACCGATGCCACAGGAGCATATACTGGCATTGGTGGCCGCCATTATTTCCTTGCTCTGGAAACAGTGGCTGTATATCTACACGATTCGTATCGGGAGAGCGGCCAATAGTCAGGGTCTTATTGCAACGGCAAAAGATCATCTCGCTGATGTGTACGCCTCTGGGGCTGCTGTACTGGGTATCGGATTGGGGCTGATTGGGGAGCACTGGGGCATTTCAATCTTATCTTACGGTGACCCTATTGCGGGATTCGTAGTGGCATTGCTAGTTCTGAAATTGGCGTGGGAAATGGGCCGTGAATCCATAGATGTGCTTATGGAAAAGGCGATTGCAACGGAGGAAATTGAGAGCTACGCCGCAGCCGCACTGAGTGTAGCCGAGGTTCAACGTATTGACCGTATCCGTGCCCGTGAGCACGGCCATTATATTATCGTGGATATCCGCGCTTCAGTGGATGCCTCTTTGACGATCCAGCAGGGACACGATATTATTCGACTGATTAAGGGGGCTGTCATGAAGCGGGAACCGCGGGTTTATGAGGTGCTTGTCCATTTGAATCCATGGTATGCGGACGACCACTAGAACAGACGGCGCGAATTGACAGATAACTTGCAGGAAGGGTATGCTTTTAAAAGCCGAACGATGATGAATAAAAGCGAGGTTACCCGAAAATATGCGAAAATTTTTAAAATGGTTAGGCATTTCTGTGACTGCGGCGGTTCTTTTAGTGGGCGGATATTATACGTATTCTATATATCATTTTACGAATCAAATTTCAGTTGCTTCCGGACAGGATTCGAAATTCAAACCGCAGGCACAAACTCAAACCAATGTACAACCTGTAGAGGTATCGCTCCCACCGGAATGGGATGGGACAGAAAGAGTGAATATTCTGCTGCTAGGCGGCGACTCCCGTGGAGAGGATTCAGGGCGTTCTGACTCCGTTATGGTTGCTTCTATTGATCCGGTTACGAAAAAGGCTACACTGATGTCGATTCTTCGTGATACCTACGTCAATATCCCAGGTCATGGGCAAAGTCGATTGAATGCTGCCTTTTCCTACGGGGGACCGGATTTGACCAGACAGACCGTGAGCGACCTGCTGGGCATACCAATTCAATATTATGTATATACTGATTTCAATGGTTTTATTGCGCTGGTTGATTCTGTGGGTGGTATTGACCTGGATGTCGAAAAAGATATGCATTATACCTCCAAGGCGGATAAACACCAGTTTGATATTGATTTGAAAAAGGGAATGCAGCACATGGACGGTAAAACAGCCTTGCAATATGTACGCTTCCGTCATGATGCGACTTCCGATTTTACGCGTACGGAGCGGCAACGCAAATTCATTACTGAGCTTGGCGGTAAAATTCAGTCAACCTCATCTCTAATCAAACTGCCGAGTATTTTAAATAGCATTTCTCCTTATATTGAAACGAATCTGAGTACTACGGAAATGCTGCAATTGGCTTCATTGGGCTTTAATATCGATGCAACAACAGTAGCGAAGCAGCAAATCCCGCCGAATGAATTGGTGCGCGGGGAAACCATTAAGGGTGCGCAGGTATTGGGTGTAGACGAAAGAAAGCTCAAGCGCTTCATACAGAATCTTTTTGAACAGGAGAACAAACCTGTGACCACGACGGTGGATGCTGCAACCACGATAAATGATACTCCATAACCCTCGAAAGCAAGCGAAGTTCGTACGATGACGTACAACTTTGTTTGCTTTTGTGTTTATTTGGGTATAAGCTTGTATATTTTGTTCCAAAAATATATCGTATCTATGAAGAACGTATACTCATTTGTGTAAAGAGAAGGGGAATGTGGTGTGGAAATAACTCCGGCATGGAAAGACCGATTCAAGAAGTTTTTTCTGAACAACAAGTTTGTGTTATTCCTGCTGGTACTGCTGCTGATCGGCTTGAATATCTTGGTTCTTACCAAAATTTCATACATATTCACACCTGTCATAGTGCTGTTAAAAACGATCATTCTCCCTGTCATATTATCCGGCGTGTTGTACTATCTGTTCAACCCGTTGGTTGATGTACTGGAGCGTAACAAGGTGAAACGAGTATACTCCATTGTTGTATTGTTTTTGCTTATTATAGGGGTTATTGCGATTGTGGTTACATCGGTGGTGCCTGTGATCCGTGATCAAATACAGGGGCTTATTCAAAATTTCCCTGCCTATAGCGAGCAAGTACAACGACAATTCGAGAAACTGATCGGCAGCGATTTTGTAAACCAGTTCCAGAACACGATTCAAATTAATCCATCAGAGCTGGCCTCCAAAGCTTCTGAAAAGTTATCTAGCTTTATTAATAATGCATGGACGGGTGTGGGCAGCTTTTTGGGCGTGGTTACAGAAACGGTACTTGCGATTGCCACGGTTCCATTTATTCTGTTCTACTTGCTAAAAGATGGACACAAGCTACCACAGTTTATCCTGAAAATGCTCCCGCCTATGTTTCGTAAAGAAACAGATCGCATTATGACCGAGATGAATCATCAGGTCAGTTCCTATATTCGTGGGCAGATTATTGTCAGCTTCTGTATTGGGGCGCTGTTGTATATTGGTTACCTAATCATTGGATTAGACTACTCTCTGACGCTTGCAGTCATTGCATCCTTTACGAGCGTTGTCCCCTACTTAGGTCCCGTCATTGCCATTACACCTGCGTTAATTGTAGCCTTGGTCACCTCACCGATTATGCTGCTCAAGATGGTTATCGTGTGGACAGTCGTACAGCTCATTGAGGGTAAATTAATTTCTCCACAAATTATGGGCAAATCTCTTCGGGTACATCCGATCACGATTATCTTCGTTATTCTGACCGCAGGCAATTTGTTTGGTGTGGTGGGAATTGTACTGGCGGTTCCGGGGTACGCTGTCTTGAAAGTAATCGTTACACATTTGTACAGTTTCTTTAAAAAGCGTTCGCATCTCTATGAGGCGGATAAAGGGAACGCAAGTCTTTACGAAAAATGAAATTTTCCACTATAAAATTGATATGGGCCCCTCTTGGGTAACTGTGGCTACGCGTGCTATAATTAATGCCTATCCTTATTCCCAAATAGAAAGGTCAGACTTTTATGATAAAACTCAGCATTCTTGACCAATCTCCGGTATCGGAAGGCATGACGCATGCGCAGGCATTACAAAAGACCGCTGAGCTTGCTATAGAGGCGGAACGCTTGGGTTATCATCGCTTTTGGGTATCAGAGCATCATTCTGCAGCAAATCTCGCTGGGTCCAGCCCGGAGGTACTGATTTCACATCTGGCCGCCCGTACTCGGGCCATTCGAGTGGGGTCGGGTGGGGTGATGCTGCCTCATTACAGCGCTTATAAAGTAGCGGAAAACTTTCGTGTGTTGGAGGGATTGTATCCGGGACGCATTGATTTAGGTCTGGGACGGGCGCCTGGAGGAATGCCCATTGCTACCAGAGCCCTGCAAGAAGGCAAAATGCGAGGGGGTGTAGATCTATACCCTGAGCAGTTGGATGACCTGTTAGCTTATTTACATGACAGCACAGGCAATAATCACCGTTTCGGTTCGCTACAGGCGATGCCGCTTATAGAAACTGTACCGGAAATGTGGTTGCTCGGCTCCAGTGGTGATAGCGCAGGTCTGGCAGCCGAGCGTGGCGTGGGCTTTGCGTTTGCACAGTTCATTAATGGTGAAGGCGGCACAGGGGCTATGAAGGAATACCAGGAAAGCTTCCAGCCTTCCCAGCATAGTGACCAACCACGTTCGCTTGTTGCCGTATTTGCGATCTGTGCGGATACCGAAGAGGAGGCCAATCGCTTGGCTTCCAGCATGGACTTGTCTCTTGTACTATTAGAGCAGGGAATGCGCTCCGCTGGAACACCTTCCGTGGAAAAGGCACTGGCGTATCCGTATACGCCGTTTGACCGGATGCGGATACGTGAGAATCGCAAACGTATGGTGGTCGGTTCGCCCGAACAGGTGAAGCGTCAGATTGAGCAATTAAGTAAGGACTATAATGCACAGGAGATCATGGTTGCGAGCATTATTCATGACTTTGATGCCAAAATGAAATCTATACGTCTCATGGCCGAAGCATTTGGACTGTCTTCTGTACAGTCATAATGCAATTCGCCGGATTTGAAAGATCACAGCTTCGAGGAGCTGTGATCTTTTTTTGAATTTTTTGAGGAAATATTGGATGATATGCACTGTATGATATAGGAAATAAACCAGTTAACACTTGATAATGATTATCAATATCTTTATTATATAAAGATAGAATGAAGTTTTGATGAAAGTCGTGCGTTAAGCCCGTGACTATATATATTGGATAAGGGAAAGGGATGATTCCACATGTTTCGTCTGAAAACGGCAAATCTGGATATTGCTTATGAAGATCGATTGATTGTAGAAGATCTGAACGTAGAAATACCGCAAGGGAAAATCACAGCCTTGGTGGGCGCAAATGGTTCTGGCAAGTCCACTATTCTGAAGACGATGGCTCGCATCATGAATCCTAAGGGCGGCAGTGTTCTGCTTGACGGTAAATCCATTCATAAGCAATCCACCCGGGAAGTAGCTAAGCAGCTGGCTATTTTGCCGCAAAATCCGACTGCACCGGAAGGATTAACCGTGACGGAACTGGTATCTTACGGACGTTTTCCTTATCAAAAAGGTTTTGGTTCCATGAAAGCGGAAGATCGCAAAATGGTAGAGTGGGCCATTCAAGTAACGGGAATGAGCGAGTTCCACGATCGTCCGATTGATCAGCTTTCTGGCGGTCAGCGTCAGCGTGCCTGGATTGCTATGGCACTTGCGCAGGATACGGATATTTTGTTTCTGGATGAGCCGACGACATTTTTAGATATGGCGCATCAACTGGAAGTGCTGCATTTGCTGGAGTATCTAAATACTTCGGAGGAGCGCACCATTGTTATGGTCGTGCATGATTTGAACCATGCGGCCCGGTATGCTCAGCATATGATTGCAATCAAAAAAGGGAAAGCTGAGGCGGTAGGAACTCCAACTGAGGTTATGTCCCCTGATGTGCTGCGTGAAGTGTTCGGGATTGAGGCTGATATTGTAACAGATCCTCGTACAGGTGTACCGCTCTGTCTTCCGTATGCTTTGGCTGGACAGCCTGCGGTAAGCCAAGCCATAAAAGAAATGAATGTGGAAGATAAGCAACCTGTGGGTTCTGTTGCTGAGCGACGTGATGCTAGAGCACAAGTAGCGGCAAGAGGTTAAAGGGGACATACCATGAAACCACTGGATTACGATCAGCTTGAGCAACTAGCAAACATAGTGAGAGTCACGCCGGAGGATGCTGTATATTCCCGGCCAGTGGCCGAATGGCTTGAACCAGATAAGATCCGCTCTGTGATGGAGTATTATGGCGATCTTCTGCGTGCTGAAGACGATTTAACCGCAGCCGTTTACTTTGCGAACCAGTTGCGTGGCCTCGTGTTTGCGCAGCATTTTATGGTATCACTGTGTGAACGCCGTTGGGACCTGTCCGTTTCTAATCTCAGATTTCATATTTGTTATGAAGGTCAATATCCCTCTATTAGTCTTCAGGTCATCGACTTAACAGAGCTGGACAATACGTGGAACCATGGAGATCACCGTTCTTCCAAACAGGCTCAGCAAGTGTTACGAGACTTTTACAGTTTGCAGATGCGGCCCCTATTGGAAGCAATTGCTACAGTGGGGAGCGCATCTATCGGCCAAATGTGGGGACAGTTTCCGTTGGCATTGCTGTATTTTAAGGATAGAGTACAGCCATCGTTGACTGATCCTCAGGATGTGGAGCGCTTTGAACAAGATTATATGTATGTGACACGTGAACTTGAGGGAGAGATATTCGGGCGTAAAAGAAATCCGTTTACGGTTCGTCTCGTTGAATTGGACAATCCTTACCGCCCTGGTGAAAATACCTACATGAAACCGTCCTGTTGCCAATATTACAAGACAGGTGGAGGTCAGCGGTATTGTTATACTTGCCCCAAAATGTCCGCTTCCGAACGTGAAGAACGCAGACTCGAAGTGGTGGCATCACGGTAAAGTCTCTGTGGATGTTGGCATGTCCGTCACCTTTTGGTTAAAATAGGTTATGTAACCTAAACCAAGTGACACGAAGGAGGATGCTGTATGTCTGTCTATTCACATAATGCCGTAACACCAGCGAATCAGGAGGTTTCTCTGAATACTTACGCTGGTAAGGTGCTGGTTATTGCGAATACCGCCAGTAAATGCGGACTTACCCCGCAATATGGGGATTTGCAAAAGCTTTATGACGAATATAAGGATCGGGGATTAGTTGTATTAGGCTTTCCTTGCAACCAATTTGGCGGTCAGGAGCCGGGCAGCAGCGAGGAAGCGGCTGAATTTTGCCAACTGAATTACGGGGTTAATTTCCCGGTATTCGCCAAAGTGGACGTCAATGGACCGGATACAGCGCCTCTGTTTGAATATTTGAAAAAGCAACAGCCTGGAGAACAGGAAGATGGGACAATTCAGTGGAATTTTACGAAATTCATTGTGAATCGTGAAGGTGTACCTGTGGGTCGTTTTGAACCGAAGGAGTCACCAGAAGCGATGAAAGCAGCCATTGAGCAATTGCTATAGTAGCTTTGCCTTCATTCCAAAATATATGTTTAAAAAGGTCTGATTTCCGGCATGTCTCCGGGAAGCGGACCTTTTTTTGTTCTCTACATGTGCATTTGTCTAAGGTGGGAGCATCATGTGAAAGTCGATTCCATGGGCATAATCAGGCCGCCTACAGGGGAAACTGAATGGAGCAAAAAAACATTTCAGCAAACAGTTGATCTCGTATATCCTTTCTTTTTTAAATGTGGACAAATTGTGAATATCACAAAAAGCTATTGTAATGTGAAAAATATCACATTATAATAAGTGCATGAAGTGAAATAAATCACAAACACTAACGAGCTGTTTACGTGAAACTATTCACAATTATTATACAGTTTATGCCCACACACCAAGGAGGAATTCAACATGAAAGTAGCAGTTATCGGATGTACACACGCAGGCACAGCAGCTATCGTTAACACAGCTAAATGTTATCCAGATGCAGAAATTACCGTTTACGAGCGTAATGATAATATTTCATTTTTATCTTGTGGTATTGCGCTGTACGTAGGTGGTGTCGTCAAAGATCCGCACGGCCTGTTTTATTCGTCTCCAGATCAACTGTCTGACTTGGGTGTAGTGACCAAGATGCTTCATGAGGTAACGAGTGTGGATACGGCTGGCAAGTCGCTGCATGCCCGTAATCTCCAAACAGGTGAGGAATTTACAGACACATTTGATAAACTAATTGTGACCACGGGATCATGGCCCATTATTCCAAAGCTGGAAGGCATTGAACTTGATCATATTTTGCTCTGTAAAAACTATAATCATTCCAATGATATCATTGAGAAAGCCCAGCACGTACAGAACATTACAGTCGTGGGAGCTGGATACATTGGTGTTGAATTGGTAGAAGCTTTCCAAATGAATGGTAAAAATGTAACGCTGATCGACAGTGCTGATCGTATATTGAATAAGTATTTGGACCATGAGTATACAGACCGGATTGAAAGTTCCCTGAAGGAACATGGCATTAAGCTGGTACTTGGCGAGACGGTGAGTCGTTTTGAGGGTACGAACGGTAAGGTAAGTAAAGTCGTGACCTCTAAAGGAGAATATGAAACAGAGCTTGTTATTCTCTGCATCGGTTTCCGACCTCAAACGGATCTGCTCAAAGGTCAGGTAGATATGTTGCCTAACGGTGCGATCATTGTGGATAACTATATGCAAAGTAGTTGCCCGGACGTGTTTGCAGCAGGCGACAGTTGTGCAATTCGCTATAATCCGACCGGCAAAACGGCTTATATCCCTTTGGCAACCAACGCAGTTCGTATGGGTACGCTGGTGGCACGTAATCTGGTGCAACCAACCATTGCCTACATGGGAACCCAAGGAACTTCGGGTATCAAAATTTACGAAGACAATATCGCAGGAACAGGCATGACGGAAGCTGCGGCAACAGATGAAGGCATGACTGTAGAAGCTGTAACCATTGAGGACAGCTACCGACCTGAATTTATGCCAACCTCCGAAAAAGTGTTACTGAAAGTGGTATATGAACAGGGGACGCGGAGAATTCTGGGTGCTCAAATTATGTCGAAGGTGGATTTGACGCAATCCATTAACACGCTATCCGTAGCCATTCAAAACCATATGACCATTGACCAGTTGGCCTTTGTCGATTTCTTCTTCCAGCCGCACTATAACAAGCCTTGGAATTTCTTGAACGCGGCAGGTTTACAAGCATTGCCTACAATATCTGAACGGAACCCAGTTACTGTATAATTAGATTTGTCTGTGACATTGTTCATAAGTTTGTCAACAATCTGAGGCGTACGGATGAATCCTTATAGTACAATATAGAGTAGCATAAGGATCAGGGGGGAAGTAACTTATGGGTTTGTTTTATATCCTTTTTCTTGTAGTCGTGGCCATGGTAGGCCTTGGTGGAGTTCTTTGGTTCTTAAGAGCAGTTGAAAAGGAAGAATACAATTAAATGTAAAGCGCGTAGTAGCGCAGTAGATGTAATAATACAGAAAAACAGTCCTTTTTTCAGGGGCTGTTTTTTTATAGTTACGAAAGTGATTTTTTTCACAAACTTAATCACTGATTTTAAATAAAATATGAAAGAAGAATATTTTAGTGAATAGATATTAAAGGAGCGGGGATATATGGCGAGCTATAAACCGGGGCAAATTGCTGAAAAGACGGTGGAAACAGGAGTGGCCAAGGCGAACAACCCGTGGACTGTGGCGGTGGTACTGGGGTTTTTGGCAGGTGCATTTATTGCACTCGGGTTTTTGCTGGATATACGTGTTATTGCAAGTGCGCCTAAAGAATGGGGAAGCATTGCCACCTTTATTGGAGCTGCGGTGTTCCCTATTGGTCTGGTATTAGTTTTGATCGCCGGCGGAGAATTGCTGACCGGCAATATGATGGCGGTCCCTTTGGCGAGATGGGCAGGACGGATTAAGACAGGAGTCATGTTTCGTAATTTGGCGATTATTACGCTCAGTAATTTTGCAGGTGCGTTATTCGTTGCATTTTTCTTTGGGCATGTGCTGGGTTTGACAGAAACGGGCCCTTATCTGGACAAAGTGGTGGATATGGCAGGACATAAGCTACACGAAAGCTTTTTGCAGTCTTTTATATCGGGTATAGGATGTAACTGGCTCGTAGCACTGGCTGTATGGTTGGCATATAGCACAGACTCCATTGGCGGCAAAATTATGGGGATTTGGTTCCCGACCATGGCCTTTGTGGCTATTGGATTTCAGCACGTTGTTGCCAATATGTTTCTCATTCCGGCGGCTATTTTTGCAGGCCACTTTTCATGGGCAGATTATGTTATGAACTTCATTCCGGTCTGGCTGGGGAATTTGGTAGGAGGTAGCCTGTTTGTGGCTGGAGCCTACTGGTTGGCCTATCTGAAAAAGCCTCAAGCCAACGCACATCCAGTGAATGAATCTCCAACTACTTCTTCGGTTGCACATCCAATCCGTTGATTGATCCTACATAATCACAGTACTTTAAACAGCAATGAACAAAGCAAATCCGCCATGACAGGCCCGGGGGAACGAAACCTGTCATGGCGGATTTTTTTGGGAGTGGTCCATGATTTGGCATGGAGGATGAGTGTGCTCTCGTCCATGATGCCTTGATCTTTTTTACCCTCAGTAAGATATGATGAAACAGGATGTTGAAAAAAATTATAATTCTTAAAAAATCCGTTTTGCTCTATGCAGCAGACGGATTTTTTTAATATTTTGGAGAGCGGCTGTGTGGGAAAATCCTTCTCTTGCCATCGGCCAAAGCTGTGGATATGATAAGATCAGTGTAATTTTTGGAAACGGTAACGGAAAGGAGCATCAACACTATGGATCATCGCAATAGCGCGCCTCGTGAGGCCACGCTTCAACAAGACTTACAAGGGGGACAGCGGATGACGGAGCAGCAGGACGGTATTTTTCCGGCTGTATGCCCGTTAGATTGCCCGGATACGTGTGGGCTCCTGCTTCACAAGGAAAAAGGAAAGATAATCAAGGTGACTGGAAACCCAGATCATCCCATTACCAAAGGGGCTATTTGTAACAAAGTTCGCAATATGACGGAGCGGGTATATGATCCTGATCGGGTGCTCTATCCGTTGAAGCGTATAGGCCCCAAAGGAGAAGGGAAGTTTGAACGAATTAGCTGGGAGGAGGCGGTCAATACCATTACAGGTCGGTTCAAGGAGCTGATCCGTACGGACGGACCGGAATCTATTCTCCCCTACAGCTTTTATGGCAATATGGGCGTATTGAGTGTGGATGGAATGGATCGCCGATTTTTTAATGCGCTGGGTTCAAGCCAACTGGATCAGACGATTTGCAGCGTGGCTGGGAATGAAGGCTGGGCGTCCGTTATGGGTTTTAAGGGCGGCACCAGCCCGGAGGACACGGAGGATGCAGACCTCATTATTGTGTGGGGTGGTAATGTCATTAGCACCAACATGCATCAGGTCGTTTTGGCTGAGAAAGCACGTAAAAAAGGTGCTAAGGTGGTCGTTATTGACGTTCATCGTAACCGGACGGCGCAATGGGGGGATTGGTTCATTCCGTTATATCCGGGGACGGATACAGCGCTCGCGCTGGGTGTTATGAATGTACTGTTCGCTCAAGGACTGACGGACGACGAATTTTTACATCGCTACACAGTAGGTCATGAGGAACTGCGCGAGCATGTTAAGACATATACACCAGAGCGAGTTTCGCGGATTACCGGCGTGCCGGAAGCGGATATTATCCGTTTGGCGGAAATGTACGGAACTGCAAGAGCAGCGTATATCAATATCGGTAATGGGCTTCAGCATCATGATAATGGCGGTATGAACGTACGTGCGGTTACATGCTTGCCTGCGCTCACTGGACAATGGCTGAAGCACGGCGGGGGAGCGTCACGCTCCAACGGCGCTTATGCCAAGATTAACAGCGCCCATCTGGAGCGTCCTGATCTGCGACAGAACCCGGATGCCCGGATGATTAACATGAACCGGATCGGAGAAGCGCTGCTACAGAAGGAACAGCCGATTAAGGCGTTATTCGTATATTGCAGTAATCCGGTAGTTGTAGCCCCCGATTCGGAACGGGTGACTAAAGGATTTGAACGAGAGGATTTGTTCACAGTCGTTCATGACCTATTCCTAACCGATACGGCCCGCTATGCAGATATTGTGCTGCCTGCCGCGTCTTCTTTTGAAGGAACAGATCTATACAAATCGTACTGGCACCACTATATCCAAATGCAGCAGCCCGTCATTGATCCGCTTGGGGAAAGCAAAAGCAATTATGAGCTGTTTAGCCTGCTTGGACGGGCAATGGGCTTTGATGAAGCTGCCTTTACGGAAAGTGAAGAGGAGATGATCGCAGGCGCGCTTGATAATCCAACGAACCCTTATCTCAACGGTGTGACCTTGGAAGCCTTAAAGAAGTCACCTTTTGTAAAGCTTGATATGACGCCAAAGGCCACTTATTTGGATCGTTTAACCACGCCTTCAGGCAAGATTGAGCTATATTCGGAAAAAATGAAACAAGCAGGTCTGCCCGCGATGCCTTCTTATGTGCCGCTGATTGAAGGGTACGACGGAGAGCACCGACCGCAAGCGGACGAGCGGTATCCATTAATGTTTATTTCACCGCCAAACCATAATTTTCTGAATTCTACTTTCGCTAACTTGCCCAAGCATCAGCGACTGGAGCGGGAGCCCTTGCTACAAATTCACCCGGAGGATGCTCAGACAAGAGGCATCGCGGACGGGGAGCCGGTTACCGTATGGAATGATCGGGGGACGTATGAGCTGAAAGCCAAAGTCACCGATCTGATGCTGCCCGGTACAGTGATTAGTCAGGGATTATGGTGGGAAGGCAAAGGACGCAGACAGCGTGTCAATGTGTTAACCTCTGATCGGCTGTCGGATATGGGACAGGGGGCTACTTTCTTCTCAACGGTGGTGAATGTGAAGCGCCAATGAGATTATGCCTTTTATGGCGTCAGATGCAAAAGGAGAAACAAAAGATATGAAATGGTTGGAGTCTTATCCGAAAGAAGTGAAAGTGTTTCTCATTGCCAGCCTGATTAATTCTGCTGGAAGTTCCGTGATGTGGCCGTTGGTTAGCATGTATGTGTTTGACGAGCTAAACCGTAGTATGGGAGATGCAGGAATTGCGATTTTAGTGCAGTCTCTGGGCGGAATTTTTGGTCAAGTGTTGGGCGGAGCCCTCTATCACCGTATTGGAGCCAAGAAGCTGATTGTTGGCTCACTCGCGATGAACGCGCTGGGACTTCTCGCGCTTCCATTTACCAGCGGTCATTGGGTAGCGTTTGTCATCATGATGGGCTTTATCGGCTTTTTTAATGTCGTATCTGTACCTGCGATTCAGGCGTTTGTAGGTTTTCGTTTCGCTGACCGTCGTGGAGAGCTATTTAATATTATTTATGTCGCTAACAATATTGGGGTTGCAGTGGGTACGGGATTGAGTGGCGTTCTGGCTGACCTCTCCTATCAGCTCAGCTTTGTGATGAACGGAGTGACTTCTGCGGTATTTGCCGGATTCTTCTGGTCTTATCTAAGCAGGGTGGATCGGGAAGAGGGAGAAGTACAGCTCAGCAAGTCTGTGAAGAAAAGAGAGGAAATCCCAGCTCGTTTGCTGTTTCGTGATACCAGATTGTATCTCTTTGTGGGGTTAGGCTCACTTTTTTTATGGTTCGGCAATTCGATCTGGAATACAGGAGTGTCTCCCCATATTATTGAGCAGGGTTTGCCTAAAACGATGTATGGGTTACTATGGACACTGAATGGTATCCTTATTTTTGCCGCACAACCCATTATTTTTTGGATAAAACGCCTGTACGCTCATCACGCTTCAGCGCAAATGACATGGGCCGGAGGATTTTATTTGGCGGCTTATATTGTCATGCTGGGCACACAGAACTATACTGGGATGATATTCGCTATGGTTCTGGCGACCCTGGGAGAAATGCTGATCGCACCTGCGGTTCCAGCATTCCTGTCTGATCATGGAGGTCGGGGTGCACCCTTTTACATTGGGCTTGTGGGGGGCATTGGCGCAGCCGGACGGGTAATGGGGCCTTATATTATGGGGAAATTGTATGATGGCGGTGGGTTACCACCTACACTTTGGCTTGCATCAGGCGTAGCGGTGTTGTCGATCCTGTTTTTCGTCCTGCATAGCTGGTTGAACCGTTACCGGCATCATTCGGATACTTTGAATACTATGACGTCCAAGGCGGATGTTCCCAGTTCTTAAGTCCTAATAAAAATGCAGTATTATGCTGTAATTATGGTACAATAAGTGACGGATGATTGTAGTTATTGCTTCAGGAAAGCCTTCACAGGAAGGATTGAAAGGAATTGTTTACAAGTCAACTCTTGACGATACGTCATTCGGAGATGAAGGATGCTCCTGATCTGATTGCGCTGGATGAATTGGTATGGAATGAACGCACGGCTCCCGCCTCGCTGTCCTGGAAGTCGCGCGGGGAGTTTCTGCGTAATACGCCTCCAGGCTCTCAACTGGTCGCCATCGAACAGGAAGTACTCTGCGGGTATATTGGATTTCGTCCTCCAACGCTGTTGGCTAGTAATTGTCATGTACTCGAAATAAATATAGCTGTACATCCAGCTTATCATCGCAAAGGCATTGGGACGGCACTCATGAACTCCATGAAGGATATTGCAGCTGCGGAGGGCATACGTAAGTTGAGTTTGCGTGTACTCTCATGCAACACGGAAGCCCTTATGTTTTATGAAAAAAGTGGTTTCGCGATTGAAGGACGTTTGCATGAGGAGTTTTACATAGCAGGCCAATTCGTAGATGATGTGTTAATGGCCTATTTCTTAAAATAGGCGGGAGGCTACAGACAGCAATTCGGTTGTATGCCCGGCCTAAACCAACAACGCCGCAGACCTGCTCAGGTCTGCGGCGTTGTTGTACAATACAATATTACCGAAGTTGCTTCCATTCATTTTGGAGCATACCGTACACTGCGTGGTTCATGTAGCCGTCGGGCAGCAATTCCGCTTCGCGTACAATGCCTTCGAGCACAAAGCCCAAACGTTCCGGAATACCGCGGCTACGGCGGTTCGTCGTTGCAGAGCGGATTTCGACCCGGTGCAAGTCCAGCTCCATCAAAGCATATTCAACGAATACGCGGCAGGCGCTGGTCATTAGACCTTGTCCTTCGTACCCGTGTCCAAGCCAGTATCCGATGCTAACGGAGCGGTGAGTCCAATTGATCTCATGGTAGCTGATGATGCCAGCAAGCTCGTTGTCTATCCAAATTCCGGCGGTCAGACTACCGTTCTCTGCGGCTTGTTTCAAGGCGCCCTGCACGAACTGCTCTGTGTGGCTGATTTCCGTGGTAGAGTCTACCCATGGAAGCCATTGACGCAGGCGGTCACGGGACATTTCGATCAGCTCAAACAGAGGCTGCACATGCTCCTTGGTGAGCGGCCGAAGGACTGTGCGTTCGTCCAACGCATATGTAAACATGATTGATCCCCTCTTTCACTCGGAAAATCGCTAAACCAGCCAGTCTAGCATTTAATCCCATGCTACCTTATTCTGCGAGAGTCGTCAAAAGGGAGAGGAAGCTTCAAATTCAATAGGTCCCACCCGGAACCGTTCATGCTCGTATACATATCTCAGATCCAAATCCCCTACAAATTCGGTTGGGGATACACTGCCAGATACAGTGGCTTGCAGAGGAAGCTGTTCGGCATCATACATTACGACAGAGCTAAAATCGAGATGCTTTGTAAATTGGGCTGGATCATCGTAAAATACTGATGCTTTAGGGTCCATCGTGTGTGTGACACCGTCAATCGTGACAGCAATATGAACCTGGCGGTTGTGGTCACGTGGCTCCACTGAGCTGTGAACGCGCTGGGACACAGCATCTGCTGCCGATTCGACTGCATATTCTTCCATCGTCCGTGCGTTAACAATATGCAACTCCTGCAATTCGACACCCGTTCCCGAGGCACGCGTGAGGACCACGACGGCTTCACGCACACCATCCCCATTCACATCCCTATAATATAATTGTGGTGCGGTGGAGATATCTGCCGAGCCCGACCATCGGAATGTGTGGCGTTGTTGGCCGATTTCCAATACAGCTGAATGGAATAATCCCTGTGACGGACTAACAGCATATAAGCGGACGGATGAGTCTTCTGAAGCGCTGGCTAGTGGACGAGATTGTACAGTTCCGTTCACCGGGTCCGGTGAAGGATGGCCGGAAGTCATGACGGAAGAGGACAAAAGCATAGACAGCAGGATCACAATGAGCAGCTTAAACACGGGTGGGTCTCCTTTTCCGGGCAAAATAAAAGATATATACACTATAACGAATTTATTTGCCGAAAATGTTAACTCTTTTTCATAACTTGTCACTTTTTTTGCTGAAGAGAGCATAAGGATTTTCATTTTATTGAGTTATGCGGTGTGAAAGGGTATATTTAAGGGAACATGTTTTACACAGATTATACGGAAGAAAGGTTGATTAGCGTGGAGAAGCCGATCACTCCCCCCAATTTTATTAAAAATGTTATTGAAGAGGATCTACGTACGGGTAAGGTAAAGGAGGTTGTTACACGATTTCCGCCTGAACCTAACGGATATTTGCATATTGGACATGCCAAAGCTATCTGGATCAATTTCTCGTTGGGAGATGAATTCGGAGGACGCACCAATCTGCGTTTTGACGACACCAATCCGGCGAAGGAAGACACGGAATACGTGAACTCCATTCAGGAGGACGTGAAGTGGCTCGGTTATGAATGGGAGGAAAAACATTTTGCCTCCAATTATTTCGAAGAAATGTACAAGCGTGCCATCCTGCTGATCCAAAAGGGTAAAGCTTATGTGGATGATCAAAGCGCGGACCAAATCCGTGAAACTCGTGGCACACTGACCGAACCGGGGCAAAATAGTCCTTATCGGGATCGCAGTGTGGAAGATAATCTGAAGCTGTTTGAAGAGATGCGTGCAGGCAAATACCAAAATGGTGAAAAGGTGCTGCGTGCCAAAATTGATATGGCTTCGGGAAACATTAATTTACGTGATCCGATTATTTACCGTATTTCACACACAGCACATCACAATACAGGCGACACATGGTGTATCTATCCAATGTACTCCTATGCTCATCCGCTGGAAGATGCGATTGAGGGAGTAACGCACTCGCTCTGTTCGCTGGAATTCGAAGATCAACGCCCGCTGTATGATTGGGTTGTAGCTGAATGTGAAATGGAAAAGGTACCGCACCAATACGAATTTGGACGGCTGAACCTGGCTCAAACCGTAACCAGCAAACGTAAGCTCAAGCTTCTGGTCGATGAAAAGCACGTAGATGGTTGGGATGATCCTCGTATGCCGACGATTTCCGGTTTACGTCGTCGCGGCTATACACCGGAGGCCATCCGCAGCTTCGTATATGAGACAGGTATTTCCAAAGCCTACGGAGTCATTGATTTGCAGGTGCTGGAGCATTTTGTACGTGAGGATTTGAAGCTTAAGGCACCTCGCACCATGGCAGTCATAGATCCGTTGAAGGTGGTTATCACAAACTATCCTGAAGGACAAGTTGAAATGCTGGAGGCGGAAAATAATACGGAAAATCCGGAACTCGGTACACGCCAAATTCCGTTTTCCCGGGAAATTTATATCGAGCGTGAGGACTTCATGGAGAATCCGCCGAGCAAATACTTCCGTTTGTTCCCTGGTAATGAAGTACGTCTCAAGCATGCTTACTTCATTAAATGCAACGATGTGATTAAGGACGCAGACGGAAATGTAACGGAAATCCACTGTACCTATGATGTAGAAACCAAGAGCGGATCAGGCTTTACGGGACGTAAAGTGAAAGGCACGATTCACTGGGTAGAGGCTACTCAAGCGGTTCCTGCCGAATTCCGTTTGTATGAGCCTTTGATTAACGCAGAGGACACGGATGAGATTGAAGAGGATGCATCAGAAAAAACATTCCTTGACCAATTGAATCCGAACTCATTGGAAATTGCTCATGGCTATGTCGAGCCGAACATGAAAGAAGCTCAATCACAGGACAAGTTCCAATTTTTCCGACATGGTTATTTCAGTGTCGATCCGAAGCTTTCCAAACCGGGTGAGCCTGTATTTAACCGTGTTGTATCGTTGAAAAGCTCTTTCCAATTGCCTAAGCAATAGGCTGTTGGAAAGTGTGGGAGAGATGGTAGCTTCGTGCGACCAAGTTGAAAAGGAGTCTGCCGTCGGCAGACTCCTTTATTTTACGCATGCACACTCTTTATACATGATCATTGACTTGACGATACTCTATTGTCTTTGCTAACAAGCCAGAAGGGAAGAGAGGATACCTCATTCCTCTAGTGTTGTTAAGGGACTTCTTCTATTCGTTTGTGCCCGCTGGCAGTCCTGGCTGATAACCGTTCTTGTACAGCATATACCACATGATAGCGAATCCCGCAGATCCAAGTAGGGCGAAGAACACCCCTGCATGGTACATCATTTCTCCACCAAAGTTCTGGAATAGCCAACCTCCCGCAAAACCTGCTACGATACCGGATATACCACTCCAGGTCAAGGTATATACGGCCTGTCCGGATGATCGGTATGCTGCAGGGGTAAATAGGACGGTCAACTGGGTGCCTACATAGAAGTATCCACCGAAGGTGACGCAATGAAGTGCCTGAATGAACACGATCTGAATCGGGTCTGTGGCCAGAGCCATCAGTTCCCAACGTAAGGCAAACAGCAAACTGACGAGTGCCAAACAGCCGACCATTACGGTCATTCTTTTCTTCAAGAAGCGATCAAACAGCAAAAATACAATAATTTCGAATACCGATGACATAAAAACAGCAAAACCAAGCATCTGTTTGGACCCACCCAGCTCGGTGATGTACAGGGACATAAAGGCGCTGTTGATCGAATTCGGGATGGATACAAGGATCCCCAATAAAATAAAGGATATAAAGTATCCGTTCATTAAAACACTGCCAAAGCCACGCAAATGAATGGTTGCTGTCTCCACAGTGCTTTTCAGTGGTGGAATCGACAAGGTGCAGATCAATGCAGCTAGAAGAAGTACCGTAAAGATGGTGGATATGCTGGATATCCCCGTTTGGTCAATTACGATGCCGGCAACTGCTGCTGTCACAGCCCAGCCGAAGGAGCCCCATATACGGAATGAGCCGAATTTCCGGTCTGTGCCCTCAATATAGCTGAGAATTAGGCTATTGCTTTGGGCAAATAAAGGGCTTTGAAAAAAATAAAAACCAATCATCGACACATAAATCATGATATACGTATGGACATGAAATAAAGCTTGCAGCAATAACAAGGTACCTATAATCATAAATAGCAGAATACGTCGGAGGTTACGGCTTCGGTCGCTTGTATAGCCCCAAAAAGGGTTCGCGAATACGGATACAAAAGGTCCGATGGCCATCAGACTCCCGATCTCCAGCTTGTCCATGCCGATATCTTGCAGATACAACGGGAAGAAGCTGGAGAAAATGACCATAGCTCCATATAGAAAAAAATTATACAGTTTTAAGGAATATAGAGGAGTCTCTTGAATTTCTCTCTTTTGCAAGACAAGCCATTCCTTTCTTAGCCCGATAGAGAACTGCGCATCGATGCCGATCTGTGGGAGGTTCTTTATTCCAATGTATCATGTGTTGAAAGGGTTAACAAACCAATTAATTAACAATTATGTAATAATTAAATTTTGTTCAAAAAGTTCATGATGCACATTTGCAATTGTTTTCAGAAAAAAAGGAGGGCATATTTGTGAAAGTGACTGGTATTATCGTCGCAGGAGGACGTTCCAGACGAATGGGACAGGATAAGGCTCTGCTTGAGATTGATGGAGCCACTATGCTTGAACGGATGTATACTACATTGCAGCAGGCGGCCCAGCGGGTTGTAGTAGTCACTCGTGACAACCAAGGATATGGCCTGAGTGGTATGGAAACTGTGTCTGATGTTTTTCGGGGTATGGGGCCCTTGAGTGGTATCCATGCAGGATTATCTGCATCTACTACGGAGTGGGGGATGGTTGTCGCTTGTGATATGCCTTTTGTACAGCCAAAGGTGCTACATGATCTGCTCGCTGTAACTAAGAAGTGGACGGAGTTGCAAGGAACGAGGGAACCAGCATTGCAAGCAGTGATACCTTCTATGAATGGACGTATACACCCGTTGCTGGCTGTATACCATCGGAGCGTGCTACCGTCTGCCGAGGAATGTTTGCGTAGTGGACGGCTTCGTCTCACCGATTGGTTGGACAAGCTGAACGTTCGTTATGCGACAGTAGAAGATTTGCCGGGAGTGAGTGAAGACATGTGGCATAAGGCAGTGTTCAATATGAACAATCCGCAGGACTACCAGCTTGCTATAGAGCAGTTGAAGCATAGTATAAAACAGACCACGCAGAGCGTGAAGAATTTAAAGGAAATGCAAGAGGATTAGGAACGTACAAGCTTCCTGTTCAGGGACTATTTAGGAGAGAAAATACCAGAGAAATATAATGGGTTAAATTTGGGGGAATATATTTATGCTGGAAGCTATTATCCATGCCCTTTTATTGGCGCTGGGTTTGATTTTGCCTTTGGGGGTACAAAATGTATTTGTGTTTAATCAAGGGGCGTGCCAGTCGCGGTTTCGCAATGCATTGCCTGCTGTCATAACAGCGGGTGTCTGTGACACAATCCTGATTACGCTTGCGGTTGGGGGCGTATCTCTTATTTTGCAGCAATTTCTATGGCTCACGAACGTACTCTATGCGGCGGGCTGTTTGTTTCTGCTGTATATGGCCTGGACTTTATGGAGATCGAAGGCAGCTTCCTCGGGAGAAAGTCAGGCGATGCGGCCGAAACAACAGATGATTTTTGCCGCTTCGGTATCGCTATTGAATCCACATGCCATACTGGACACGGTTGGCGTAATTGGAACCAGCTCCCTTCAATATGACGGCGGGGAACGCTGGGCCTTTGGTCTAGCCGCCGTGTCCGTATCTTGGATATGGTTTATCGGTCTGGCAACGGCGGGGCGTCTCGTGGGACGTATGGATTCAGAAGGGAAGTTTGGGACTGTGCTCAACAAAATATCGGCACTGATTATTTTAGGCTTGGCCATTTATATGGCGATAAATTTCATTACCAGTATGTGACCCAATCCTTGTTAGAGGAAATACTTCAATACAGCGAACACCCCGCTCAAAGCAAAGGGAACACCGATCAAAAATAGCATAAAGGCCAGACAGCCTGCACCATTTATACCGCCTGCAATTCGGGCGTCCCGAGGGTTGGATGGATTGTAAATCGGAAAAGCGCATAGTTGGAATATAGAACATTCGGAATCGGAACAACTGTGTTTGTGGTATGAAAATGAGCGAATGTGTAGATGAAATAAAAAAGTGACGCTGAATTACAACAGCGTCACCGTAATGCCTTGCTCCAGACGCTTCACGTCCTGGAGCTCGATCTTCCCGGCCATGGCGTGCAGAGCTGCCGCTGTGCCGCAGGCCGCTCCCTGCCGTAGCATGGCAGGGAGATCCAGCCCCGTCGCCGCGCCGGTGACCAGGCCGGCGACCATGGCGTCACCGCTGCCGAGCGCGCTGACAATGTCCGCGTCTGGCAGGCTCACGCGGTAGCGCGCATTGTGCGTTACCGCCAGCGCCCCGCTCGCGCCGAGCGAGATGACGGCCAGCTGCGCTCCGGCGTCCAGCAGCTTCGCTGCCGCCGCTTCAGCGGCATCCGGACGCGCTGCGTCGATCCCCGCGAAGTGGGCGGCCTCGTCCTCGTTAGGCTTCACGAGGTCGGGTTTTCCGCGCAGCCCCAAGCGCAGCGCCTCACCGCTCGCGTCCAGCGCCACCCGCGCGCCGCGCGCCTTCGCTAGCGTGCACAGCTCGGCGTATAGATCGGGCGGGCAGCCGGGTGGCAGGCTGCCGGAGAATACGACCCAAGCCGAATCTTCGGCAAGGGTCTCGATTTTGCGCCGCAGTGCGGCTAATTCAAGCGGCCCAACGGTCGGTCCGCTCTCAATCAGCTCGGTCTGCGTGCGCGCGGACGGGTCGAGCACGGTAATGGCGAGACGGGTCTCCCCATGTGCCGTTTCAATGAAATCGGCGCTTACGCCTTCCGCGCTCAACCCGTCAATGAGCAGCCGTCCGGTGTGTCCGGCAGCAAACCCGGTTGCTCGTACTGGCTCGCCTAGTGTGCGAATGACGCGGGCGGCATTCACGCCCTTGCCGCCCGGTACCGTCAGGCCGCCTTCAATGCGGTGGACGGCATTCAAACCGAAGCCTGCAACTGTGTAGATTTTATCCACAGCCGCGTTAAGCGTTACGGTGGTAATCACAAGGCATCACTCCTTTAAGATCAGCAATTTGCAGCATTTGGTGCCATTCGCTTATGCTAAGATATTAGCTTTAATCCCAATGCTGCGGCAAGAATCATGGCGATGAATAAGACACGCAGTACGCTTTTTTGTTCACCGTACAAGAACATGCCTGTAATCGTGCTACCAACCGTTCCGATGCCTGTCCATACCGCATAGGAAGTCCCCATAGGCAAACTTTTCATGGCATAGCTGAGCAGGGAAAAGCTAAGAACAAAGGATAAGACCATAAGCACTAAGGACTTCCAGCCTTTGCCCACCGTAACTCCCTTCATACCAATGACTCCTAATACTTCCGAGCATCCCGCGATAACCAAAGCAATCCAAGCCATTATGCGCCACTCCCTTCCTGAACATCACGGTCGGTAACTAACTTCAGGCCGACCACACCTGCCAGCAAAAGGGCGATTAACAGCGTTTTGGACCATTGAAACGGTTCCCCGAATAGCAGCATTTCGCCTACGACCGTTCCCCCTGTCCCTAGTCCAGTAAATACAGCATATACCGTGCCTACAGGCAAACGCTTCGCAGCCTTCATGATCAAATAAAAGCTGGCCACCACAGCCAGCACGGTTACAGCCCAGGCGAGTATAGAATCCGCATGCTTCAAACCCGATACCCATACGACCTCAATCAGGCCGCCAACAAAGACGTAAATCCAACTGCGATTCATGATGAATATTCTCCTCAAAAATAAATTTTATAAGTTCGACGGCTTCATGCTTCATGAGGTGAGGTTAACGTAATCCCACGCCAAAAAATAGGCCATGCAGCGTCCAGTCTTCGGTGGTAGTTGACGCTTCCACTGTACAGGAGCTCCACCATGACTCCGTCCACCAGTGTCATAAAGGCTAAAGCCACATCCACTGGCTCCATATGCCCAAAGGGTTCCCGATCCCGTGCATTACGGAGGTGACGAGTTAATTTTCGCTCCATTTTGTCCAGAAAAGGATTAACAATATCCAGCACCTCGTTATACAACGATACAGGCGGAAAGAAGGAAAAGCGAAGCATAAACTTGGCTGAGTCGTTGCTCTCATATTCCTGTCCCATCCAAAACAAGAAGTCATGCAGGGTATGCTTAAGCGGCTGATCTTTACGTTCCGTAAAGTACTCGAAAATACGTAGATTCTGCTCTTGAAAAGCATACCTCGCTACCTGTAGGAACAGATCCTCTTTGCCTTGGAAATGCGCGTATATAGACGGTTTTCGGATACCGACCTCAGCGGCAATACTGCTCAAGGATGCTCCTTCATACCCATTGGTGGCAAATTGAAAAAGAGCGGCCTTTCGAATCTCTTCCATTCCCATTATTGTCACCTACCTAACGTTCGTTAGTTTATTCTTGCACGAAAAAAAGTAAGTGTCAACCCAGCATCATTGTGTTTTGTATAAAGCTTTTCTTTGGATTTTTTTATCAACATTTTAATAAAAAAGTGGGAAGAAATAAGGGGCTCATGTACAATATAATGAAGAATACTTGTCGAATGCAGTCCACTGGAAGTGAGGTTAGTTATGAGGCGAAGCTTACTAGCCGTATTGATCGCGGCTATGGTGTTTATTATTTATTATTTTGGCTTGTTTAATTACATCGGCAAAAATGAAGGAACTGTCATCAGTATTTTTTCCACCCTGACAGTGATCTCCATCAGTCTGATTATTTTTACGGAGAATCGTAATCCCTCCACTACGATGTCCTGGATTTTGCTGCTGGCATTGCTGCCAGTCGTTGGACTTCCTCTCTATTTTCTGTTTGGGCAAAATGTATTCAAGCGTCGCAAGTATGATAAAAAGGCATTGCGTGACCAACAGGCTTACGACCGCATAGAAAAGGATGCTTTGCGAGTCAAACGGGATCTGACCTGCTTTACAGATGAGCAGCAGCAGTTGATGCGTTTGGCCCGCAGACTGGCCCGCTCCCCGATTTATTTTGCGACCGAAACTCAAATTCTGAACAATGGAGATGAAACCTTCTCCACTTTGCTAGAAGAGCTGCGCAAGGCGCAGCATCATATCCATATGGAATATTACATTTTCCGTTCGGATGATATCGGTACCAGCATTCAGAAAATTTTGATTGAAAAGGCTAAAGCGGGTGTTAAGGTTCGGTTTATGTACGATGCGGTGGGCAGTATTCAGTTGTCAAAGTCATTTTTGAAAGAAATGAGAGATGCAGGAGTAGAGGTTGTTGCGTACGGCGGCGCTCGGATCTTGTTCTTCTCCAGCCGGGTAAACTATCGTAATCACCGTAAAATTGTAGTCATCGACGGTAATATCGGATTAATTGGTGGTCTAAATGTGGGAGATGAGTATCTCAGCCGCAACAAAGCCTACGGCTTTTGGCGTGATACGCATATGATTGTGAAGGGCGAAGCTGTGCGGACGTTGCAGCTTATATTTCTACAGGATTGGCTTCACATGACGGGTGAGTCGGTGCTCGATAGCGAATATCTGTCTCCCAGTATTGAACCCATTACAGACGGAGGCGTGCAGATTATTGCTAGCGGCCCGGATAATGAGCGGAGAGTGCTTAAAAATCTGTTTTTCTCCATGATCACGTCCGCCCGAAAATCAGTCTGGATTGCCACTCCTTATTTTATCCCGGATGAAGATATCCTGACTGCCTTACGGATGGCTGCCTTGTCCGGGTTGGACGTACGTATTCTGTTTCCCGCAAAACCGGATAAATGGCTACCTTTTCTCGCGTCTCATTCGTACTTCCAGTCGTTACTGGAGGTTGGAGTCAAGGTATATGAATATGAAAAAGGGTTCCTCCACTCCAAGCTCCTCATCATTGACGGGGAAGTTGCGACCATCGGGACAGCCAATATGGATATGCGTAGCTTTCATTTGAATTTTGAAGTTAACGCTCTGTTAATTCAAACGCACAGTGTGCAGCAGATGGTAACAGACTACGAACGAGATTTGCATTCTGCCAGTCTGATCGTACGCGAAGAATTCATGAAAAAACGTCTGTTCAAACGTTTGATGGAATCGCTCGCGCGGCTGCTTTCACCGCTGTTGTAGGTCATAAACGAATTCGCTACAGCACTATTCGGTAGTTAAAATGTAGTAAAGCCTAAAATATCCTGTAGACGGTATATAATATCTTTCCAAAATGTTGAATGATCTTCGTAAGCTGCTAGATCCAAGCTGTATTCAGCCCCCTGATTATTCCATAGCTTATCGAAATAGGCCGCAACCTGTCGGGTCAGCTTGCTGTCCGCCGGAGCGGCCACCCACAATTCATTTTCCAGATTCAAATCATCCAGATTACGGGGCGTCAGATTGGTAGAGCCACCCCAAATGATATGCTCTCCTTGCGCCTTGGCGATATAAATCAGTTTGGTATGGAATTGCTCATGGGTGGTATGATACCAGCGAATTTGAATGTTCCCGCCCGATTTATCGGACAACTCTTGGGCGACCGGACGATTGGGGATGCCGATTTTTTCCTGACCAAACGCGTTCTCATTGGGGTCCAGCAGTAATTGGATGTTTACACCGCGCGCAGAGGCATCCAGTAGGCTATTCAATACTTTGCGGTCAGCCAAATAAAACATGCCCATATGAATGCTGTCACCTTTCTTCGTCTGCCCGATGCCATCCAGAACCGAGGTGTACACCTTGCCCTCAGTTAGATATTTGATTCGATAGCTGTCCTTACTCGATGGAACTTTGGGTTCGGCCTGTGGTGTATAGGCAGGAAGCTGCCCACCGCCCGAAAAGTCCAACACCGCCTGTTCCGTTTGTAAAATGTCTCCGATGATGGGCCCCTTCACCTCCAGCGCTACATTGGAGTGGTAGGCGCTCGCGTCGTGCACATTGCCTGTAGAAATGAGCGCTGTCTGTTCGCTGACAACCAATTTTCGGTGATTGGCCTTGACGTTTAACAGCTTAAGATAGGAGCGAGCCGTAACATCCGGTCCGTCACTGGCCATCAGGTTGGGAATCCAGCCTGTGCCTTGCTGCCCGAACCATTGGAAGAAGGTACGCCACACCGCCGAATAGATGGGTGTAGAGTCCCGCAGGGGATCTACATCGGTCTGCACGACCTGAATCCCTGCTCGCTTCATATTTTCCAACAAAGGGTTGGGAGCAGAATTGTAGTTGGTATTGACTTCATCTGTAATGAAAAAGATAGGCATATCAGGATGAGCTTTCTTTTTGGCAATAAGATGATCGGTCATTTGTGCGCTAACTTGGGGGAAGTGCTGACCTTTATGCTTATAGTCGTTGAACAGAAACAGATCGATGACGATAAATTGCTCGGCTTCATCAATGATCCCGAGCATACGCTTCAAAATTTGTCCTTCATGCTGTGCAGTACTACCATCCCCGGTGGGATAGGTCAAATCCGTCCAGAAGTTTACCTCATGGGTTGAATACTCCTGGCTCTCATAAGAGACGAACGGAGGCAAGGGTTTATGGGTCTGATACAGCATGACGGCAATCAGCCAAAGGATAAGTACCAGAATGGCGATTTTAAGGGCACGGCCCTTATGCCTGGATTTTCTTTGATATTCCGGCTTAGAATGCAGCGGATCACGTGTAGTCATATGACGATCAACTCCTCAATTGGATGCTGCATTCCGTTTTACCGTGCCGGAACATGCAGTTTTATGATGGGATACTGTCAAGTTATTAACGCAAGTGTGCAGGATTGACGCGGATACTGAATGAAATGAAGGATGTTTTACTATTCGTTGAGGACATATGTCCTTTATAGAGAGTCTGCCCTATAATTTAATATATAGAAAAGTCATTTACATGGGGAGAATAACGATTTATGAGAGGAATCTTGTTTGCTTTTCTGGGAGGAGCGTGTATTACGCTACAAGGTGTAGCGAATACACGGATTAGTCAGGATATTGGTACATGGCAGGCTGCTGCTGTTACTCAGCTAATAGGGTTTATTTTGGCAGCATTAGTCTGGATGTTTACAAGGGATGGCAATGTGGCTGAAATGAAACAGGTGAAGCCAATGTATCTTTGGGGCGGTGCCTTTGCAGCTATTATTATATTTAGTGAAGTCACGGCGATCCAACATATTGGGGTTACGTTCACGATCTCGGCGTTGTTGATTGCGCAGTTGTGTTTAACCTTTCTGGTAGATATTAAGGGATGGTTCGGTATAGTGAAGCAAAAGATGAAGCTGCCACAATTTATAGGTATTGGTATGATGATCGCGGGTGTAATTATTCTGAAGCTTTAAAATAGAAATTTAACTTGTAAAGAAAGCTTAGAATGTAGAGATTGAAGGTGAGCTTAGGAATGAGAGAAATTCAGGATCAAGAGCAGCTCAAATATTTTTTGCAGCTGCATGAGTTGGAATCCATACTCTACGAGCCACTACATCCTTATTTGTCGTTGCATCGTTTGGAGCAAGGGGAAAAGCTCTGTTTACAGGGGGATCCCATTGAGCATCTATATATACTGGTGCAGGGCAAGGTCAAGATTTATACCAGTTCTACAGAAGGGAAAACCCTGATCCTTTGCTTCAAAACACCGATCGAGGTCATAGGAGATGTTGAATATATTCGGAATAGTCACGTCATCAACACGGTAGAGGCAGTGTCTCCGATCTATGTGATCGGTATTCACCACCAATGGATGAACAAATACGGCAAAGACTATGCTCCTTTGCTGCAATTTCTATTGGATGTTGTCACGCGAAAGTTTTGCCTGGACTCCGACTTTTCCAGTTTTAATCTCATGTATCCGGTGGAAGTCAGACTGGCGAGCTACCTGCTATCGGTTTCTTTTGACGAATCGAATACAGCTTTTCATGAGGAATTACGGGCATCCAGTCTGGTAGATGTGGCGAATTTGATCGGAACCAGCTATAGACATCTCAACCGTGTTATTCGCAAAATGATTGAAGATGGATGGGTTGAACGGACAAAAGGCTATATCGTCATTCGGGACAGAAAAGGTTTGAGTGAACTGGCAGGACATAATATTTATGAATCATTGTAATAGGAGCATGTAGTAAAAAACAGAAGAATATCAAGGATCATCAAGGGAGAGTTAACATATGTTATTAGGAATTGTATTGGCGGTTATCGCAGGTGCCTTGGTCAGTCTGCAAACGATATTCAATAATAAGGTGAATGAACGGACAGGATCGTGGGCCACAACAACATTGGTGCTGGGCACAGGGTTCTTGGCTTCCTTACTCGGGAGTCTTATTTTTGAAGGGAAAAATACATTTGCTTTACAGCATATGCAGCCGTGGTACTGGTTCAGTGGCATGATTGGTGTCGGTGTTGTGTTCTGTCTGGTACAAGGAATGAAGCGACTTGGCCCGACCTATGCGATCTCCATTGTATTGACAGCGCAATTAGGGACCGCCCTGTTGTGGGATTCATTAGGATGGCTAGGATTAGAGAAAATTCCGTTTACCATTAACAAGCTGATCGGTGTATTGGTCATTATCGGTGGTATTCTTGTGTTCAAATTTGGACACGGGCGTACGAAGGAGCAAGGAGAAAGCATTTCATCTGTACCTGATTCGATGAAGGGATAAAGGAGAATGTAATGACCTTTATCTTGCTGGGATAGGGATCATACTTTCGAGTAGGCATTTTGTAGAAAAGCTGCAGCTCAATTAGGGGCGGCTTTTCTGTAAAGTTTCCGAAATAACTGGTTTATTGCGTATTTTGAACATGATCTATGGGGGAGAAAAAATGTTCACGATCGTGTATATATTTTCCCATCCATGATACAATGAGAGTATCTTAAAATAACCACTTTAAGGGCATACGATATTTGTATAAGAGACGATAAATAGATCGGTTACCGTGTTCGGGAACGGTCTTATTTGTGCTTCTTGAACTTGATACAATAAACAGAGTGACTTTGGATGAGGTGGAACATAGATGAGTAGTACAGAGAATAAAAAAGGAGCACCTGACGGCTTTAACAGATCCGGCTCTTTGTTGCCTGCCGCGCGGACAGGCGAACGGAAGATTGAGCACGTCCGCCTTTGTTTGCAAGAAGATGTGGCCGGACAAGGTATCACCAGCGGGCTGGAGCGGTATGTCTTTAAGCACTGCGCTCTGCCGGAGTTGCATTTTGACGAGGTTCGCCTTGATACTACTTTTTTAGGACAGGCTGTACGAACACCGTTGCTTATTAGCTCCATGACAGGCGGCAGCGCCGAGACAGGAGCGATTAATGAGCGATTAGCAGAGACAGCGGAGAGACGCGGCTGGGCATTGGGCATCGGCTCGGTACGGGCTGCGGTGGAAAGGGAAGAATTGGCTCCAACCTTTGCAGTCCGCCGTCTGGCACCCAGTATCCCGATCCTTGCCAATCTGGGTGCGGTGCAGCTGAACTACGGATTTGGCGTGGACGATTGTCGCCGTGCAGTAGACATTGCTGGAGCAGATATGTTGGTGCTGCATTTGAACGGATTGCAGGAGATTTTCCAACCCGAAGGGAATTTGGATTTTAGCGGCCTGCTTAATCGTATCGAGGAGTTGTGTCGTCAGCTTTCAGTGCCTGTAGGAGTGAAGGAAGTAGGTTGGGGCATAGATGGCGAGACGGCATCAAGACTGTATGATGCGGGTGCAGCCTTTATTGATGTCGCTGGTGCAGGCGGGACAAGCTGGAGCCAAGTGGAGAAATTTCGTAACCCTGATCCTGTGCGTCGCGCGGCGGCGGAGGCGTTTGCGGACTGGGGCAATTCGACCGCTGATTGTATCGTGGAAGTCAGAGCCGCTCAGCCACATGGTGCTCTGATCGGCAGCGGTGGACTGAGAGACGGTGTCAATGCAGCGAAGGTGCTTGCTTTGGGAGCTGACATGGCAGGCTTCGGGCGTTCTTTGCTCGGTTCTGCGGTTGCCTCTAGTGAAGCGCTGGAGGCACGTTTGGAGCAGGTCGAACTGGAACTCCGCACGGTCATGTTTGGCATTGGGATAGATGGAATAGAAGGGCTCAAAGATACGACTCGACTAAGAAAGAAGGTAAATGGATGAGCGGACTTATTACATTGGTTCCGATGAATGCGGAGCAATATGATCGATTTGAACAACGCTCGCTTGCCGACTATGCGGATGAGAAAATCCAAGCAGGTACATGGACGGTTGAAGAAGCACCAGAGCGAGCGGCAGAAAGTTTTGCTCAATACCTGCCACAGAGACTAGACACACCTCATGCTCACCTGTATATGTTGATGTTTTCCGATGACGGGGGGCAGAGTCAGGAGGAAGCTGGCTACATCTGGTTCAATATTACGGACGGCGTGCAAGGAGAAGAAGCTTTTCTACTGGATATCCTTGTATACGATTCATACCAGGGGAGGGGTCTAGGTACGATGGCGATGGAGGCTTTGGAACAGGAGGCTCGCAGGCTGGGAGCTGTCCGCATCGGGTTGCATGTATTTGGGCATAATGAGCGAGCTTTGCATGTATATCGCAAGTCGGGCTATCGGATTACAGATATCCAGATGAGCAAAGAAATCTAAATAGGGATATAGTAAAATCCTGAATTCCATAACCGTATGCTTGCCGCGTGTATAGGTTCTCATATATAATGTGGGTTGGTAAACTAACGGATGGCATAACGCATATTTTATATAAACGGGAGTTGTTCTGATTATGGCTTTAAAAGCGGGGATTGTGGGCTTGCCGAACGTGGGCAAATCAACACTTTTTAACGCAATAACGCAGGCGGGTGCGGAATCCGCAAACTATCCATTTTGTACGATTGACCCCAATGTAGGCGTCGTTGAAGTACCGGACGAGCGGCTGGATAAGTTGACCGAACTGGTTGTGCCGAATAAAACGGTGCCAACGGCTTTTGAATTTGTTGATATTGCAGGACTTGTGCGCGGTGCGAGCAAGGGCGAGGGTCTGGGTAACAAGTTTCTGGCTCATATTCGTGAAGTGGATGCGATTGTACATGTGGTACGTTGCTTTGAAGATGAGAACATTACCCATGTAGACGGCAAAATTGACCCGATCAGCGACATTCAGACCATTAATTTGGAACTGATTCTGGCGGATATCGAAAGCGTAGACAAGCGTATTGAACGTTCCCGCAAAAACATGAAGGGTGGCAACAAGCAGTACACCCAAGAAGTTGAAGTGCTGGAGCGGATCAAGGAAACGCTATATGCTGATAAACCTGCGCGTAGCTTAGAATTGTCGGATGAAGAACGGCTGATTGTACGCGATCTTCATTTGCTGACGATGAAGCCTGTACTCTACGCCGCTAATGTTAGCGAAGATGGTGTAACGGAAGCCGACAGCAATCCATATGTGCAAAAGGTACGCGATTTTGCTGTGGCTGAAAATGCAGAAGTGGTGCCGATTAGCGCCAAGGTAGAATCTGAAATTGCTGAGCTGGAAGGCGAAGACAAGGCGATGTTCCTCGAGGAGCTGGGATTGGCTGAATCCGGATTGAACCGTTTGATTAAAGCAGCATATCGCTTGTTGGGCCTGTATACGTATTTCACAGCAGGTGTGCAGGAAGTACGCGCTTGGACGATTCACAAAGGAACGAAGGCACCGGGTGCTGCGGGCGTAATTCATACGGATTTTGAACGCGGATTTATTCGTGCCGAGGTTGTATCCTACAACGATTTAGTCGCTGCTGGTTCGATGAACGGGGCCAAGGAACGGGGGCAGCTTCGTCTGGAAGGTAAGGAATATGTAGTGCAGGACGGAGACGTTATGCATTTCCGTTTTAATGTTTAATATAAAATTTCTAGAGTACAATACTCGATTCGGATATATAAAAGACGATGTCTCAAGTATGTGTGTTCTAAAATGTGCTAGATAATGCGGTCGCTGCCTATATTAGGCGGCGACTTTTTTTATTGAATTACATGTCGTGTGGATTTTTGCAAAATCCTAAATTAGTCAGTATTTCTTGTAGCTAATTCATGAATTAGTTGGTATAATAAAGAGCTGTAGCCAGTGAAATTGAAGCTGGCTTCATATTAATTTAACTGAAGAGGTGAATCGCTTGTTGGACCGATTGCAATCATTGGCGGACCGCTACGATAAACTGAGCGAACTGCTCTGCGATCCGGATGTAGCGAACGATAGCAAAAAACTTAGAGATTATTCCAAAGAACAGTCTGATTTACAGCCTGCTTATGAAGCATATACCGAATATAAAAATGTCGTTGAAGAGCTGGAAGCTGCAAAAACCATGCAGGGTGAAAAGCTGGACGACGAGATGCGTGAAATGGTCAAAATGGAGATTGAAGAACTGAGTGTTCGTAAGCGGGAGCTGGATGAAAAAATCCGTATTTTGCTGCTGCCGAAGGACCCGAATGATGATAAGAACGTTATTATTGAGATTCGTGGGGCAGCGGGTGGTGACGAAGCGGCACTATTCGCAGCTGATTTGTACCGGATGTATACCCGTTATGCCGATACCCAAGGCTGGCGTGTAGAGCTGATGGACGCGAACATGAATGATCTCGGGGGCTTTAAAGAGGTTATTTTCATGATTAACGGCCGCGGTGCATACAGCAAAATGAAATTCGAAAGCGGCGCACACCGCGTCCAGCGGATTCCGACGACGGAATCAGGTGGACGTATTCATACATCGACATCTACAGTATCCGTTATGCCTGAGGCAGAAGAAGTGGATATTGAAATTTCCGACAAGGATATTCGCGTGGATACGTTCTGTTCCAGCGGTGCGGGCGGACAATCCGTTAATACGACCAAGTCGGCGGTGCGTGTAACGCATATGCCAACAGGTATTATGGCAACCTGTCAGGACGGAAAATCCCAGAACTCCAATAAGGAGAAGGCGCTGCAAGTTTTGCGTGCCCGTATTTCGGATATGTTGCGTCAGGAAGAGGAGGCCAAATATGCAGGCGAGCGTAAGAGCAAAGTAGGTACCGGGGACCGCAGTGAGCGTATCCGTACCTACAACTTTCCGCAAAGCCGTGTAACGGATCATCGTATTGGACTAACTATGCATAAGCTGGACCAGGTGATGAACGGGGAGATCGAAGAAATCGTATCGGCGCTCACGATTGCAGAGCAGGCTGATTTGATGGAACAAGAGGTTTAAGTTTTGGGGAACGAGCGCGATTGTGTGTATCGGATGTCGCCGGAACGAAACATGAGTGTCAGAGAAGCCTTGGTTGAGGCTTCTTCTTTTTTAGGAAGCTGTGGCGTTCTGGAGCCCCAGCATAATGCCCGTTTGTTGCTGGAGCATGTGCTCGGATTGGAAGGTACGGCGTTTTACGCCGCTCTGGGTGATCCGTTCCCTTCCACCGCCAAGGAGGCGTGGGAACGGATCATAGCCCGCAAAGCTGCGGGTGAACCGGCGCAGTATATTATCGGACGGCAGGAATTTTATGGCCGCCCGTTCGCGGTTTCGCCGTCGGTGCTGATTCCGCGCCCCGAGACAGAACTGCTCGTCGAGGCGATACTCCAGCACGGCGATCGGCTGTGGCCAAGCGGTGCTCCTCAGGCGCTCGACATCGGCGCGGGCAGCGGTGCGATTGCCGTGACGCTGGCGGCTGAGCGACCGAGCTGGCGCGTAGCGGCAGGGGATATTTCGGCTGCCGCGTTAAAAGTAGCGGCTTATAACGCTGCTGCGAACGGCGCAGCCGTAGAATTCCGCGAGGGCGATCTGCTGGCGCCATTTGCGGGAACGACGGTGGACATTCTCGTGTCCAACCCGCCGTACATCCCGGCTGCTGACATCGCTGGCCTACAGCCGGAGGTCCGCGACCACGAGCCACGGATGGCGTTAGATGGTGGTCCTGACGGGCTCGGCCCGTATCGGGCAATGCTGGAGCAGCTCGGACTCCTTCAGACTCCGCCCCGGCTAATCGGGTTTGAGCTGGGGATGGGACAGGCCAGAGACGTGGCTGGCCTGCTGGAACAGGCAGGTCATTGGAAGGATATTATAATCGTTCCTGACCTTGCAGGGATTGAACGACATGTCCTAGGCGTCTCGGAGTAGTGGTGTATTTTCTTTTTGCGAGTCTTTCCTTTAGAATAAGAGGAGTATGACCGAGAAACGGCTCAGGGGGAAATCATGCTTCAGAAATTGAAAAAAATTGACGGTCCGGTTATCTTTATTCTGGTTTTGCTCATGGCGATTAGTATCATAACGGTATACAGCGCAGGTAGGGGCCCTACGAACTTGGCAGAGCACGGCAACGACTATCAAAAGATGATCGGGTATTATATATTGGGTTTTGTGGCGATCTTGGGTTTAGCGATGGTCGATTTTCGGATATTCATTAAAAAAGCCCTGTACGTATATGGAGGCGGAATATTCCTGTTGGGTCTCGGATTTTTTGGTGGGACGGTTAACAACTCTCAGGGCTTTCTGAAAATTGGTGGCTTGAATCTTCAGCCTGCCGAGGTATTCAAGCTGGTTCTTATCATTTTTCTGACTTATATGCTGATCAAAAAGCGCAAGAGCAGGCTGTATTTCATTCAGGATGTTCTTCCAGTGGCTCTGGTGAGCTTTGTCCCGTTTGCCATGGTTATGGCACAAAATGACTTGGGTAATGCGCTTGGTTACATTGTCATCGTCATTGGTATGCTATGGATTGGTAATGTGAAGGCATCCCATGCGTTAATCGGATTCATCGTATTTGCAGTCGCCGTTGGCGGCGGGATCAAAGCTTATATTTCGTTTCACGATGAGATTGATTCCTTTATGAAGGGGATTGGCCGTAGTCACTGGGTTGAGCGGTTGGACCCTTGGTTGGTACCGGAAGAGGCAACCGCGAAGGCGTCTTATCATACCAAAAATGCCAAGCTGGCGATAGCCTCTGGCGGGATGATGGGCAAGGGCTTTTTGCAAGGAACCTCGGTACAGTCCGGGCGTGTTCCTTATACGTATGCGGATTCTATTTTTGTGGTCGTAGCGGAGGAATTTGGCTTTGTAGGCTCTTCAGTGCTACTATTGTTATATTTTATTTTGATTCACCGAATGATCCTGATTTCGCTGGAATGCCGGGATCGCGCCGGACCGTATATTATTGTCGGGATTGTGTCCATGTTACTGTATCAGATTTTTGAGAATATTGGTGCGTTTCTGGGCATTATGCCGCTTACAGGGATTACACTCCCGTTCATAAGTTATGGTGGTACCTCGTTGCTTATTAACATGGCTAGTATCGGCTTGGTTATGAGCATTAAGGTGCACGGCCAAGAGCTGGAGGATGATCTGCCACAGCCTTCCAGATTGAACTTGACGAAGGCGAAAAAAGCCTAGTACAGGTGGATTGTGGCTAGATACTGATTGGTATTTGTGTGTGAGTTGAAACGGTGCAACGCGAGAGTCCAGATTGTGAAATCTGGGCTTTTTTATATTCCTCGGCGAGGGTCAGAAGCTTGGTGTAGCATGATTCGAGGGTGTATTGAAGAAAATCTGTAAAGTGGTTATGAATATTTTACAAGACTTATAGGTTTAGACTCTCCCAAACCGGACAAACTGATAGACATGATAGAGTTTGGGTTTGGGGGGACGAAGATGAGAAGTTGGGTAAAGCAAGCTGCAATGATATTATTTTGTATTTCGATATTAATGATGTCTTGGGAAGGTCAAAAAACGGATGCTGCTATGACCACTGGAACAAGAGGAACCTTAGCATCAGGAGTGACTACAACAGGGCTGGAAGTGATTCCACACGACTCCATTCGACTGCGTATTTTGGCCAATTCGGATCGCCCGGAGGATCAGCTGGTTAAACGCGAAATACGGGACGCTATTGTGCAGCAGATGAATGCCTGGGTGGGTGAGCTGGAAAACCCGCAAAGCTTAGACCAAGCCAGATCATTGATTGATGCTCATTTACCTGAAATTGACCGTTTGGTAGGTACGGAACTGGCTCGTCGCGGCATTGCGTATGATCATCAGGTGGAACTGGCGAGCGTACCTTTCCCGACGAAAATGTACGGTGGTCTTGTCTACCCGGCAGGGAATTATGAAGCGCTACGGGTTACGCTGGGGCAAGGAAAAGGTCAAAATTGGTGGTGCGTGCTGTTTCCTCCGCTGTGCTTTATTGATGCAGGCAGTGGGGAAGCAGCGGCACAAACGGTATCAGCAAAAACGGATCATGGAGATAGTCGGACGAATACCACTGACAAGGAGCCGGAAGTGCGTTTTTTTCTGTGGGATGCACTTGCGGGACTGTGCAGCTGGGTGAGTGGCTTGTTTGCCTAAACGTTGAGGAGTGTAAGTTTCCCCATATGCTATAATGGAGCTTACGATAGATATACACATGGCAGGGCCAAATAAACTGATCTTTCAAAGTAGCCTTATAGGATCAAGCGAAATCACTGGCCTGTATACGACAATAAGATATGGGATGATCTGATATGAGTGATAAATTGAATCAAATGCAAGACTTGCGCGGAGATTTTGTGCAAAAGGAAAAATCGGAGCAAAAGCTGGACGAACAGGGGAATTGCGAGCTGAAGCAGGCATTGAAGTCTTCCCATACCCAATGGTGGGATGTCAGATGTTTGGTTCCTGTGAACAACACTGACGGGGGTGTTTCTGACGAAACTTCGGCTGAACAGACTCGGATCGCGGCGGAAAAAGGCATACGCGAGGCTGCTGTACTCCTCCAAGCTGGAGAGACGGTAGCCTTTCCTACGGAGACCGTGTACGGACTGGGAGCCGATGCTCGTAGTACAAAAGCGGTGGAGGCGGTATTCGCTGCCAAAGGACGCCCTTCCGATAACCCGCTCATTGTACATGTTTCTGATGCTGATCAATTAGAGGGTATGGTAGCAGAAATAAACGATACAGCCCGGGCGCTGATGAATATGTTCTGGCCGGGGCCGCTGACTCTCGTATTACCAGTGGTACCGCAGGCATTGTCATCGCGTGTAACGGCCGGGCTGGACACGGTTGGTGTGCGCATGCCAGATCATCCGATAGCGCTGCGCTTGATCGCTGAAGCGGGTTGTCCGTTGGCTGCGCCAAGCGCCAATCGTTCGGGAAGACCCAGTCCCACCCTTGCACAGCATGTGCGGGAGGATCTGGAGGGCCGCATCGGCGGCATTTTAGACGGAGGCCCCACAGGGGTGGGGCTGGAGTCCACGGTGGTGCAGGCGGCTGACGACGGAACGGTCACCATCCTGCGCCCCGGCGGCGTGACGGCTGAGCAGCTCGCTGCAGTTGCTCGCGCCGTCGTGCTGGACCGGGCGCTGGCCGCTACGCCCGGGGAGGATACCGACAGCCCGGCGCCGCGCTCGCCGGGCATGAAGTACACGCACTACGCGCCGCGAGGCCGCTTGAGCGTGGTACAAGGCCCGTCGTCCGTTGAGGTGACGGGCTGGATTCGCGCCGCGCTGGCGGAGGCTTCCGCCAGCGGAGAGCGCACAGCAGTGCTCGCGTTCGACGAGCATGCCGCCGGCTACGCCGGAGAACGCGTCTACACGCTAGGCAAGCTAGACGCGCTCCATGAGGCAGCGCAGCGCCTGTACGGCGTGCTGCGCCGCTGCGACGAGGACGGCGTCACCTACATTTTGGCGGAATCCTGTCCGCCGAAAGGATTGGGCGACGCCGTTATGAACCGCCTGCTTAAAGCGGCAGGTCACCGAATCGTCCGCTTGTAGCTTCTGTCGAATCAGAGCCTCTTATAGTGCGTGTTCAAAAAGTCGGCTTTTCAGGACCGAGAAGGCTGGATGAAGCTAGGGACTGAGTAGCGGAGCGTAGATAGATCTACGTGAGCAACGGAAGGCCCGGCTGAATTCAAGATTCGACGTCGAATCCGCTTCTTGAATAGCTTCGTTATGGAAAGACGACTTTTTGAACAACCTCTTATATTAAATTTTCCTCCCTCCTCTTCTCGGTATGGGGTACTTTCAGTGCATGCTTGTACTGATTTGCCCCTTGTCCGCATAACGTGTACAAGAACAGACGGATAATGGAGGGATGGAGTATGCTGGCAGCCTCTGCCCATGCCGGGCAGGTTGTAACGATTCTGATCATGGCGGTAGCGCTAGGAATGGATGCGTTATCGCTGGGCGTAGGGATCGGCATGAAGGGGATACGCCTGCGAGACGTGCTGCGCATCAGCACTGTTATTGGCTTTTTTCACATTCTGATGCCATTGCTGGGAATTTTCACGGGCCATTATATGAGTTCTTTATTAGGTCATGTGACGACCTACTTCGCAGGGGGGCTACTCATCCTTTTAGGCGGGCATATGGTGTATAATTCCTTCAAAGGGGACGGCGTACAGGTATTGGATCATCGTTCGCCTTTAGGTCTTTTGCTGTTTGCACTTGGGGTGAGCGTGGATTCATTTTCTGTAGGAGTGTCACTGGGGATGTTCCAGAGTGATCTGGTGCTGTCTGTTCTGGCATTTGGTTTTTGCGGGGGAGCAATGGCGATGTTGGGCCTGCTGTTGGGTCGCAAGGTCAGCCGCAATCTAGGAGATTACGGGGAAGCAGTGGGCGGTGCCATTTTGCTGGCATTCGGCTTTATGTTTATGTTTTGATTTTAGCTCAGACAGTGTAAAATAAGTGCAGGGTTAAAGTAAGGGATTAGGATTATAGTAATCCTCTGTTTATATATTTTTTAACATACGGGGGGTGAAAACGTTGAAGAATATCTTATTTGTATGCACAGGGAATACCTGTCGTAGTCCAATGGCTGAAGGGATGCTGCGTAAGTTGGCTGCTGAGCATGGACTAGAACTGGAAGTGCGTTCTGCGGGAGTGGCAGCGATGGAAGGCACGCCGATATCCCGACATGCAGAGGCGGTTCTACGTGATCACGATATATCCGATCAGATCACTTCAACCCCTTTGAGCGACGGGCTTGCCGGGTGGGCACATCTGATCTTAACCTTGACGCAAGGACATAAACAGCACGTAATTCAGCGCTTTCCCCAAACGGCGGGCAAAGTATTTACGCTTAAGGAATATGTGGAGAACCGGGATGCGGTGTTGAATGATGTACAGGAGTTGGACGGTTTATATGCTTCACAGCAGTTGATGGCTTCACTTGGACAAGAGCTATCGGCGCAGGAGCGTGAACGAATGATTGAATTACACCAACGGATTCCGGGCTTTGATATTTCAGATCCGTTTGGCGGTTCGCGAGAAGACTACGATGTCACAGCTGCGGAAATCCGCACGGCGCTGCATAAGCTGCTGGACAAGCTAAAGGCCTCTTCCGAATAAAATCGCTCTTACTCATCTATTTTGTACGGAATCTGTTGATTTTCGACGGTTAATCCGTTAAGATAAGGTGGAAAAATGAGAATCCGATGTAACTGGCGACAAAAGTGGGATTAACCACGATGGAGCATCGGATATACGGCCGGTCGCCTGGGCAAAAGAGCAATTCCACATAGGTGTGGACTGCTCTTTTTTCATATACAAGTTATGCCAGATGTTTAGCTGAGGGTTGATTCCTTCAAAGGTTCTTCCATTTTTTCTGCTCGAAATCTGAAACATCGGCTATAATATAGTGAGATTGTGATCAGGAGAGAGTGTGTTGAACTTGGGGCATGAGACCGTGCCTAGTCTCTGAGAGGCTGTTCAACCAAAGGAGGTTCCAATGGTGGGACAATTGGATCATGAGATTTCGCTAGAAGCACAGACCACTTCTGTTGTGCGGGAAATCGCAGAAGCAGCCAGTCTCAGGGCTGGTCGCCTGCTGGTTATCGGCGTTAGCACAAGTGAAGTGGCTGGAAGTCGAATTGGCACGGCGGGAGCGCTCGATGTGGCTCAACAACTGTTATCTGGAGTAGAGTCCGTTCGCAGGCAGTATGGCTTTGATGTAGCGTTTCAATGCTGTGAGCATTTGAACCGAGCGTTGGTCGTTGAACGGGCTGTACTGGAGCGACTGGGACTGATGGAGGTTGCGGCTGTTCCTGTTCGTACAGCAGGAGGCTCTATGGCTACCGTCGCCTATCGTTCTATGAGCGACGCGTGTTTGGCGGCGAACGTGCAGGCTCATGCCGGGTTAGACATCGGCGAAACGCTGATTGGCATGCATCTGCGACCGATTGCTGTTCCGTTTCGCCCAAGCCTTCGCTGGATTGGCGAAGCACGTGTGACAGCGGCGTTCACCCGTCCTCCACTTATTGGCGGACAACGGGCGGTGTACAGTCTGGAGCAAGAAGTCGGCGGAAACTGCGATTAGCATTTGGCATGGCGGCATGTTTGTACTAATCGTTTTTGCAATGATGATGAGGTACCCAACAGAGGAGCAGGCGTTAGCTTGTATACCCAACAATTGACTATGGAGAGGGAGTAATCAATCATGATGGAACACCTGCGTAAAAGTGACCCAGCAGTGATGGAAGCAATGGGACTTGAACTGAAACGACAACGCCACAATATCGAGCTAATCGCATCCGAGAACATTGTCAGTGAAGCAGTAATGGAAGCCATGGGCTCCGTGCTGACGAATAAATATGCTGAAGGTTACCCAAACAAACGCTACTATGGTGGCTGTGAGCATGTAGATATCGTTGAAGACATCGCACGTGACCGAGCAAAAGAACTGTTCGGCGCTGAGCATGCTAACGTGCAGCCTCACTCTGGAGCACAAGCCAACATGGCGGTGTATCTGGCAGCTCTCAAACCTGGAGATACTGTACTGGGTATGAATCTGGCGCATGGTGGCCATTTAACACACGGAAGTCCGGTTAACGCTTCCGGCTTGTTGTATAACTTTGCTGCCTATGGTGTGCGCGAAGACAACTTCCGCATCGACTACGATGAAGTGCGCAAGGCAGCCTTCAAGCACCGCCCTCGTCTGATTGTAGCTGGCGCGAGTGCATATCCGCGTACTATTGATTTTGAAGCTTTTGCTTCCATTGCCAATGATGTAGGTGCTTTGTTCATGGTGGATATGGCACATATCGCAGGTCTTGTGGCAGCGGGAATTCACCCAAGTCCAGTTCCGCATGCCCAATTTGTAACAACAACGACACACAAAACGCTGCGTGGTCCGCGTGGGGGTCTGATTCTGACTCGCAAAGCATGGGCGCAAGCGATTGATAAAGCTATTTTCCCTGGTACTCAAGGGGGGCCACTGATGCATGTGATCGCGTCCAAAGCGGTTGCTTTGGGTGAAGCGCTCCAGCCATCGTTCAAAACCTATGCGCAAAATGTAGTCCGCAACGCACAGGTGCTGGCTGAAACACTGTTGGCTGAGGGGATTAACATTGTATCCGGTGGTACGGATAACCATCTGATGCTGTTGGATACGCGCAATTTGAATATCACAGGTAAAGAAGCGGAGCATGTATTGGATTCCGTGGGCATCACGGTCAATAAAAATGCGATTCCTTTTGATCCGACCAGTCCATTCGTAACAAGCGGGATTCGTATTGGTACACCTGCTGCAACATCTCGTGGGATGGATGAAGAGGCTATGGTCAAAATCGGTAAAATCATTGCTGAAACCCTTAAAAACCCGAAAGATGATACTGTATTGTCCAAAGCAAGCCAAGCGGTTGGTGAGTTAACAGATAAGTTCCCGATTTATTCAGGAACTCAATACTAATTCATCGACATTCATAATCTTTATGTTATAGGCTGTTTTCCTTCCGTAAGCCGGAGGAGAACAGCCTTTTTTTGCTTCCAAACGACTCGAAACTTACATTTTTGGGTAATAAGCGATTACAGTAAAGGTTTATGTGCGCTTTCCTTTATATCTACGACAAAGGAGTGATTACATTGAGTCAAAGAAAATCCGCGCAATTATTGCAGCAGCTCGTATTTGTGGGACCGATGGCGTTGTTTTTCGTCTTGATTATGGTCATTCCGTTCCTGCTGGGGCTGTATTATTCCATGACGAACTGGGATGGAGTATCTGAAAATATCCGATGGCTCGGGCTAGGGAATTACGTTCATATATTTAGGGATGATCCAGATTTCCGTAATGCGTTCTGGTTTACAGTTCGGTTTACCGTATGTGGTGTCATTCTAACGAACCTGATTGGCTTTTTCCTAGCCTATGCACTTACCAAACCGTTGCGTACCCGTAATGCACTGCGAACTGTATTTTTTATGCCCAATATGATTGGCGGCTTGCTGCTCGGCTTCATCTGGCAATTTATATTTGTACGCGGCTTTTCTGCGGTAGGGGAGGCAACAGGGCTTTCCTTTTTTAAACTGCCGTGGCTGGGTGATGGGCCAACTGCTTTTTGGGGAACTGTCATTGTGTTTGTATGGCAATATGCAGGTTATCTCATGGTTATTTACATATCTTCGTTAAATAATGTCCCGTCTGCCCTGATTGAATCGGCTCAAATTGACGGCGCGGGCCGAAGACAGATTTTGCGTCATATTGTAGTGCCACTTATTATGCCAGCGGTGACCGTCTGCTTGTTCCTGGCGATATCCTGGTCCTTTAAAGTATTTGAATTGAATTTGGCTCTCACAAAGGGGGGACCTTTCAAGTCGACAGAGTCTGTAGCGTTGGACATATATAATGAAGCGTTTACAAATAATCGACTTGGATTGGGAACTGCCAAGGCTATGATTTTCTTCGTGGTCGTTGCGATCATTACCAGCATTCAGGTGCGTCTCACGAAGAAAAAGGAGGTCGAAATGTAATGGAAAAAACGTCAAACTACCGTTTGGGCACATGGGTTGCTGAAATATTGCTTATTGTGATCGGGTTAATTTTTCTGGTTCCATTCTATTTTTTGCTCGTAAACTCCGTTAAATCCTTTGGTGACATTTTGGCCCATTCCGCTTCGTGGCCGACAACCTTCCGTTTTGAAAACTATGCTAACGCCTGGAATAAAATAAACTTTCCCACAGCACTGGGGAATTCACTGATTGTCACGATCGTCAGTAATGCGCTTTTGCTGCTCATCAGCTCGATGGCCGCTTACCAGATGGTTCGGCATGACACTCCTTTTAATCGGTTTTTATTCGGTTTACTTGTGGCAGCAATGGTAGTTCCCTTTCAATCGATTATGTTGCCGCTTATGGAAGTGTCCAACGTATTGAGCTTAAACAACAGTATACCAGGACTGATCCTATGTTATCTGGGTTTTGGGGCGCCTTTATCCGTTTTTCTTTTTCATGGCTTTATTAAAACGGTACCTATTGAGATCGAGCAGGCGGCAAGGGTGGACGGTTCATCCCGGTACGGGGTGTTCTTTCGCATCGTTTGTCCACTCCTGCTGCCTATGTTCGTAACTGTGCTTATTTTGAATACCTTATGGATATGGAATGACTATCTGTTGCCTTCGCTCATTTTGAATGATCCTGAGCTGCGCACCATTCCGATTGCAACCTATATGTTGTTTGGTCAGTACACCAAGCAATGGGACTTGGCGCTGCCAGCACTGGTGTTGGGGATCACGCCAATTGTTGTGTTTTTTCTGGTGATGCAAAAATACATCGTTTCTGGCATTGCAGCCGGTGCGGTCAAAGGCTGAAGGGAGGGATATCCGATGAAAAGAACAGCGTTGCTTGTCATCTCCTTGATGGTGCTGCTCGCATGTACACTTGCAGGTTGCGGAAATACGAAGGCTCAACAGAGTGAAACGAAAACGATACACATTTATCAATTCAAAGTAGAGATTTCGGAACCGCTAAATAAGCTGAAGGCAGAATATGAAAAAGCGCACCCTGGCATCAAGTTGGATATCCAATCTGTCGGTGGTGGTACGGACTACGGTGCTTCGTTGAAGGCTAAATTCGCATCAGGCGATCAGCCGGACATTTTCACAAATGAGGGCTACCAGGACCGCGATACGTGGTTGGAGTACTTGGAGGATTTGTCGGATCAGCCATGGGTAAAGGATCTGGACGATTTCGCTCGTAAGCCGATGACGGTTAACGGTAAGATTTATGGACAGCCTATGAACCTAGAAGGATTTGGTTTTGTTTATAACAAGGATTTGTTCAAAAAAGCGGGCATAACCAAACTACCTCAGACGATAGATGAACTGGAGGAAGCGGCCAAGCGACTGAAAGCGGCAGGGATTATACCTTTTGCTAACGGGTATGCGGAATGGTGGGTTCTGGGGAACCATTTTATCAATATTCCGTTTGCCAGACAGCCGAACCCGGAAAGTTATGTTGAGGATTTAAACAAAGGAACGGCTCGCATCCCCGGTAACCCGGTGTTCGATCAGTGGGTGAAGTTGCTTGACCTGACTATAAAATATGGGAACCGCAATCCGCTCACGACGGATTACAATACACAAGTGACGCTGTTTTCGACAGGTAAGGCTGCTATGATGCACCAGGGGAACTGGACGCAACCGCAAATAGATGGAATTAATCCTAACTTGAATTTGGGTATTCTGCCTGCGCCTATAGACAATGATCCCTCCACAGGAGGTAGACTCGCTGTGGGAGTGGCATCGAACTGGGTGGTCAACAAAAATTCACCTGTAAAGCAGGAGGCAAAAGAATTCCTCAATTGGTTGGTCACATCAGAAACAGGCAAGCATTATATCACCAAGGAGTTTAAGTTTGTTCCCGCCTTCAAAAGTATTACGTCCAGCGACGAGACGACAGGCGATCTAGGTGCAGAAATATCTCGGCATGTGAGGGAAGGCAAGATATGGAGTTGGAACTTCCAGCGCTTTCCGAAGGGGCTGAATCAGGATTTAAGCAGTAGTATGCAAGCCTATATTGCAGGAGTTATCACAAAGGATGAAATGCTTCAGCAATTTCAGGGGGCATGGGACAATTTGAAGTATAGATAAAAGAATACCTCTGCATGAGGAGGCAAAGGCTATAGCTCGGGCAGGAAGTATAAAGCCTTCAGGCTTTGGCGGTCAAGGGCCGTCAGAGCCTTTTTGCTGTGTTTTTACGTGACGAAAGTCACACGTAAAGCAGTCCTATTCATTATTTTACATGTCATATCTTTCCCTTGACAAAAGGTTACGGTGGCAGGTGTTAAATCAATCAAGGGAATGTTATAATAAACAGGATTTACAGGCACGCATTGCATCTGTGCTTATTTGGTTTGTACAAATAGGTTACATAGATCCTTTCGACTCAGGATAGTTCGATATGCTGGTGCGAAAGAACGTGACGATAATACCGGAGGGAATATATTATGGCGAAACTGGTGGTTTGTGATCACCCTTTGATCCAACACAAACTTACATTTATCCGCGATGTGCGGACCAACACCAAGGATTTCCGCGAACTGGTGGATGAAGTAGCAACATTGATGGCTTATGAAATTACACGGGATATCCCGCTGGAAAGCATTACGGTGCAGACACCGGTTGCTGAGACAGAAGGTAAAGTGATTTCCGGACGTATGCTGGGTCTTATTCCGATTCTGCGTGCAGGCTTGGGTATGCTGGATGGTGTAGTAAAGCTGCTGCCTGCAGCAAAGGTAGGTCATGTGGGACTGTTCCGCGATCCTGAGACACTTCAACCCGTAGAATACTATACGAAGCTGCCTACAGATGTAACTGAGCGCGAATTGATCGTGATTGATCCAATGCTTGCAACAGGCGGGTCGGCGATCGCAGCGATTGATGTGTTGAAAAAGAGAGGCTGCACTCAAATTAAAATGATGAATCTGATTGCTGCTCCTGAAGGAGTCAAAGCTGTGCAGGATGCACATCCTGATGTAGACATCTATGTCGCTGCACTGGACGAGCGTCTGGATGATCATGGATATATCATTCCGGGTCTTGGTGACGCGGGAGACCGCTTGTACGGAACCAAGTAGACTGCCTTTGGCAGTTCGGCAAAATCTATGGACGTTATACAGGTCCTTATTTTAAATAATGGAAGATCTGTGAAGCGGACATTTATTATGAAAAGGGGTTCAACAGAAAATGTCCAAAATCAAAGTGATGACAATTTTTGGTGTGCGTCCGGAAGCAATTAAGATGGCTCCTCTTATTTTGGAGCTTCAGCGTCACCCGGAGCATATCGAGTCCGTGGTATGCGTTACAGCTCAACATCGCCAGATGCTTGATCAGGTTCTGGAAGTTTTCAATATTCACCCTGATTATGATCTGGACGTAATGAAGGATCGCCAGACACTGAATGAAATCTCCATGCGGGTACTTCAAGGTCTGGAACCTGTATTGCGTGAGGCCAAGCCCGATATCGTGTTGGTTCACGGTGATACACTGACGACTTTCCTCGCCAGCTATGCAGCCTTTATGCAGCAGATTGAAGTAGGGCATGTGGAAGCGGGTTTGCGAACGTGGAACAAGCTTTCTCCATATCCTGAAGAAATGAACCGTCAGCTTACAGGCGTACTGTCTGATCTGCATTTCTCGCCTACTTCTTTATCGGCTGGAAATTTGCGGAAGGAAAATAAGCCTGAATCGCGAATATATGTTACAGGCAATACAGTAACTGACGTATTTCAGTATACGGTTCGCCAAGATTACGAGCACCCTGTACTGGACTGGGCTCAGGGCAAACGCCTGATTCTTATGACAGCACATCGTCGGGAATCCCAAGGGGAACCGCATCGTCAGATTTTTAATGCAGTTAAGCGCATTGCAGATGAGTTTGAGGATATCGCTATTGTTTATCCGGTTCATCCGAGTCCGGCTGTGAAGGAACCTGCATTTGAGATTTTAGGCAACCATCCGCGTATTAAGCTGATTGATCCGCTGGATGTCGTGGATCTGCACAATTTTTACCCACATACACATCTGATCCTTACGGATTCCGGTGGGCTTCAGGAAGAAGCGCCTTCGTTCGGAGTACCTGTTCTGGTGCTGCGTGATACGACTGAAAGACCGGAGGGAATTGAAGCGGGCACCTTGGAACTGGTGGGTACGAGCGAAGAGAACGTGTACAATCGGACCAAGGCACTTTTGACAGATTCCGCGTTGTACGATTCTATGAGTCAGGCAGCGAATCCTTACGGCGATGGAAAAGCATCAGTAAGAATTGTCAATGCGATTTTGCACCATTATGGCGTTCAATCCGAACGTCCTGAAGAATTTCACACAATGTTCACAAAAGGTGTTCGTCCGATATAATTATTCTTTACAAGGCAAGCATACAGTTAAACTGTACGGTTACCAAGGGATACAGCAATTTAAGATGCTTTGTCGTTTGATTTTATACTTTAGGGCGCTAAAATATCTCAATTGACAAAGCATCTTATATTTAAGTAAAATGGACTGGAATTGCAGGGGTGACATGGAAAAGTGGTCAAACCTTCCAAGCAAAACAACAACCGAAATAACACCGGGAATGCCTTCAAGGCAATTGGATTGGTGAGCGCGATCGGCATTGATTTGGCGATATGCACATTGGGTGGTTTCTATGCCGGAAAGTGGCTCGATGCTAAACTTGATGGCTCCGGAATTTGGATTGGCGTAAGCGTTCTCGCAGGCTTGGTTGTAGGCGCATTAAGTATTGCCCTTGTGATCGGAAAGGTATTGAGGGATAACCATGAATGAGATGACCCGTATGCAAAAAATGTTATGGATCGTAGCGCTTGGTATTATGGCTCTGTGTTTCCTGGTCTCCGCCTTCATGCCCCAACATCGTGACATTGCTCACGGAATCATTCTGGGAACGGGAGTAAGCTGTCTTAATGTGCTGTATATGGCCTACAAAATTCGACAGGTTGCGAATGCAGCCGCCGGTGAAGGCAAGAAGAAAAAGGTGGGCATTGGCTTTGGCGTTCGAGTAGGGACCTCTATTTTGGCAGTAGTGCTGGCGCTAGAATTTCCAGCCTATTTCCATGAGATCGCTGTAATGGCAAGCCTGGTGACTGGACAATTTCTTCTTTTAATTATAGGCATCATATTCGCGCTACAGGAAAAATGATGGCTCAACTGAGAAAGGGGTGAGAAAACATGTTGCATGAATCACCGATTATCGAATTGGGCGGATTTAACATTGACTTGTCCGTCATTATTATGCTGGTTGTGACTTGCGCGATTGTATTTGGACTGGCATTTGCTGCAACGCGCAATTTGTCTGTGGAAAATCCAAGCAAGCTGCAAAATTTTATGGAATGGGTCGTCGAATTCGTTCAAGGACTGATTACCAGCACGATGGATTTGAAAAAAGGGAAGCCATTCCTCTCCTTGGGGATGACGCTGATCATGTTCATCTTCGTCGGAAATATGCTGGGCTTACCGTTCGGGATTGTGACCGAGTTCGATAATGCGCAAAGTGCCCAAGTATTTGGACATGAAATCATTCCAGTCAAAGAAGCATTAGAACAAGCACAGGCGTCTCACCCGGGCGAAGCTGCCCATGTAGGTATCAGCTGGTGGAAATCACCTACCGCAGATGCAGGGGTATCCATTGGACTGGCTTTGATGATCTTTGTCCTGGTTCATTTCCTGGGGATTTTCCGTAATACCAAAGCTTACTTCAAGCATTACATTCAGCCATTTCCATTCTTTTTGCCAATTAACTTGATTGAGCAGTTCTCAAAACTGTTGACACATGGTATGCGTCTATTCGGTAATATTTTTGCCGGCGAAGTTTTGATCAGTGTTCTGCTGAAAATGACAGCACTTGGTGTGGGAGGTATGGTTGCTTCCGTATTGGGACTCGTGGTCTGGCAAGGATTCAGTATTTTTGTCGGCAGTATTCAGGCGTTCGTCTTTACCATTTTGACGTTCGTATATATTTCGCAGGCAATTGACACGCATGAAGAAGAGCATTAGTTAAAATTAGTTTCGGGTTTTTAGTTAAGTTCAGGAGTACGCTTCGCTCTTAACTGCAAATACATGTACAACACAAATACACATCTCTAAGGAGGATTTTTTAAATGGGAGCTTGGGCATTAATAGCAGCAGCTATCGCAGTAGGTTTGGGTGCGCTCGGCGCAGGTATTGGTAACGGTCTGATTGTAAGTAAAACAGTTGAAGGTATCGCTCGTCAGCCTGAGGCTAAATCAACTTTGCAAACGGTAATGTTTATCGGTGTAGGTCTGGTTGAAGCCTTGCCTATTATCGGGGTCGTTCTGGCGTTTATTTTCTACGCTAAGGCATAATAATTTGAAACTTGCAAGGTTTGGCGGGGAAGGCCACAGCCATCCGCGCCTTCTTTGTTGCTTGGCTTAAGGGATAACTAGGACTGACGTTCACCGGAAAGGAGTGACTTCAATTGAGTTTAAATTGGACAAGTATCGTTTTCACAATTATTGCATTTTTGATCTTGTACTGGTTACTAACGCGTTATGCATTCGGACCTCTCTTTTCCGTTATGGAGAAGCGGCGTCAGCTTGTATTACAGCAAATGAATGAAGCGGCACAGACGCGTGAACAGGCTGCTGCTTATGTTGAGGAGCAAAAGCAGGCTCTCCAGCAGGCACGTAAGGAAGCGTACGACATTATTGAGCAGTCAAAACAAACAGGTAACAAACAAGCGGAGCAAATTATTGTTCAGGCTAAAGACGAAGCTGTCCGCCTGAAAGACGAAGCTGTTCGTGAAATCACAAGCGAGCGTAATAAGGCGGTTGCCGAACTGCGCAGCGAAGTGGGTAAAGCTTCGGTACAAATTGCTTCCAAACTGATTCAAAAGGAAATCAAGGAAGACCAAGTCCAGGGAGAGCTTGTCGACCAATACCTTAAAGAGGTAGGAGGCAAAGCATGAGCCGGGATACGGTAGTAGCCAAACGGTATGCGAAAGCTTTGTTTGAAGTGGCAGAGCAGGAACAGACCATTATGGAAACCGAGCAGGAGCTACGTGCTTTTGTAGAGGCTGTATCGGGGGATGCTGAAATCCGTAAATTCATTAATTCTCCTAACATTACGGAAGCGGTCAAGCTTCAAGTTCTGGCTAACAGTTTTGAAGGCAAGTTGTCTGCCTCGCTAATTAACACGATCAAACTGTTGATTCAGCGTAGTAGAGCAGATTTGTTTGAATCTCTCCTTGCCGGATACCTCGATATTCAGGAATACAAGCTGGGACTTGCTCATGCAAAGGTGTATTCGACTTATGCTTTAAGTGATCAGGAAAAAACAGCGGTAGCCGAGGAATTCGGAGCCCGTGAACATAAAACAATCCGTGTGGAAAATATAGTGGACCCGAGTCTGCTGGGCGGATTAAAAGTGGTTATCGGCGATACATTGTACGACGGCAGTCTGGCCGGCAAGCTGGATCGTCTCGAGAAATCCTTTAACAGACGAGTATAGAAGATAGGGGTGAACACACTTGAGTATCAAACCTGAGGAAATCAGTTCATTGATTAAAAGTCAGATTGAACAATATAAAAATGATATCGAGGTCGTTGAAGTCGGCACTGTTGTTGAAGTCGGCGACGGTATTGCCCGCGTCTACGGACTGGAAAAAGTTATGGCCGGTGAATTGGTTGAATTCGACACTGGCGTATTGGGCTTGGCGCTCAACGTGGAAGAAAGCAATGTCGGTGTTGTTATTTTGGGTCAATTCTCCGACATTCGTGAAGGTGGTCAAGTAAAACGTACAGGCCAGATCATGCAGGTCCCTGTAGGGGAAGCAATGATTGGACGTGTAGTTAACCCATTGGGGCAACCAGTAGACGGTAAAGGACCGATTGCTACAACAGAATTCCGTCCGGTTGAAAGTCAGGCTCCAGGCGTTATGGCCCGTAAATCGGTACATGAGCCTATGCAGACGGGGATTAAAGCTATTGATGCGATGGTTCCAATTGGTCGTGGTCAACGTGAGTTGATCATCGGTGACCGTCAAACAGGTAAAACATCTATCGCAATCGATGCAATTTTGAACCAAAAAGGTAACGGCATGAAATGTATTTATGTCGCTATTGGTCAAAAACAATCCACGGTAGCTCAAGTTGTTGAAACATTGCGTCGTCACGGTGCGCTGGAATATACGATTGTCGTTACGGCATCAGCTTCCGAGCCATCACCATTGCTGTACATTGCTCCTTACTCTGGCTGCGCTATGGGTGAGTATTTCATGTACAAAGGCGAGCATGTCCTTGTTGTTTATGATGACTTGACTAAACAAGCGTCAGCTTACCGGGAATTGTCCCTGTTGCTGCGTCGTCCACCGGGCCGTGAAGCATATCCGGGTGACGTTTTCTATCTTCACTCTCGCTTGCTGGAACGTGCAGCGAAGCTGAATGATGAGTTGGGCGGCGGATCACTTACCGCATTGCCGTTCATCGAGACACAGGCTTCCGACGTTTCTGCATATATTCCAACCAACGTTATCTCCATCACAGATGGACAGATCTTCCTGGAAGCTGACTTGTTCTATGCAGGACAACGTCCGGCGATCAACGTAGGTATTTCCGTATCTCGTGTAGGTGGTTCAGCTCAGATTAAAGCAATGAAAAAGGTAGCAGGTTCCCTGCGTCTGGATCTTGCTCAATATCGTGAGCTTCAAGCGTTCTCCCAATTCGGTTCCGACTTGGATAAATCCACAAAAGCCCGTCTGGATCGCGGCGCACGCATGATGGAAATTCTGAAACAGGGTGTTAACCAACCGCTTGCTGTAGAGCAACAAGTAGTGAGCTTGTATACTGCTGTAAAAGGCTTCCTTGATGATATCCCTGTAGCGGATGTAAAACGTTTTGAAAAAGACTTCCTGTCTTTCATGGTGTCTGACCATCAGGACGTGCTTCAATCTATCCGCGACACGAAAGACTTGGTGGCTGATAACGAAACGGCTTTGAAGGCAGCTATCGAGAAATTCAAAAAATCATTCGCCACGTCGGTATAATACATTGGAATTTGCCTGTTTATGATGAAAGATGTTCTAAGGAAGCGTGCCCTCCGGGTTTTGGCTTCCTTGGCATATTTTACCCTCAATAACAGGCCCTTTAACATATGCCCGGCTGGATTTGAATCTTACGAAGTTAGCTTTGGCTTTGCCAAAGCTTGAAGGTGGTGAAATCATGGCAAAAGGTATGCGCGAGATTAAACGTCAGATTAAAAGTGTGCAGAGTACGAAGCAGATCACGAAAGCGATGGAAATGGTCGCTGCATCCAAGCTGAGAAAAGCTCAGGAGAAAGCGGAGTCGGCTCGTCCTTACTCGGAAAAGCTTAAGGAAGTTGTGAGTAGCATTGCTTCTGGAGCGAATAACATCAAGCATCCAATGCTGGAAACGCGTCCGGTTAAAAAGACTGCTTATCTCATCATTACATCTGATCGTGGTCTGGCTGGTGGTTATAACGCCAATATTTTACGACAGGTTACGCAGACGATTTCTGAACGTCACCGTTCACAGGATGAATTTGTGATTTTCATCATTGGACGAAAAGGACGGGATTATTTCAGACGTCGTGAATTTCCTATCGCTGAATCGGTAACAGATCTGTCGGATACACCTGCTTTTGCAGATATCAAAACGATTGCAAGCAAGGCTGTACAAGGCTTTGAACTTAAAGAATTTGATGAGCTTTATCTATGCTATAACCGCTTTGTCAACGCATTGACTCAAATTCCAACAGTTGACCGTCTGTTACCAATGGCAACACCGGATTCAGCTACAGCTTCATCCTCAATTAACTATGAGTATGAGCCTTCACCAGAAGGAGTGCTGGAAGTATTGCTACCGCGTTACGCGGAAACGCTCATTTACGGCGCTTTGCTGGATGGTAAAGCTAGTGAACTGGGAGCGAAGATGACGGCAATGGGATCTGCTACGAAGAATGCTTCCAAGTTAATTGGTGAGCTTTCCTTGACCTATAACCGTGCTCGTCAAGCGGCTATTACCCAGGAAATTACGGAAATCGTTGCAGGGGCAAGTGCTCAGTCTTAATCAGGCTTATAGCGACTGTTTTATAGCAGAGTCTACACTATTATGATAAATTGCGGGCGCAAAACAAATCAGAGTGGTTCGGATTTGCGGCTGTGCAAGCTTGTAGGAGGGAAACCAAAAGATGAACAAAGGACGCGTAGTGAGCATCATGGGTCCGGTTGTCGACGTTGAGTTTGAACGTGGACAGCTTCCGGAAATCCTGAATGCCATTCATATTGGGACTGTGCTGGAGAGCGGAGTCAAAATTGACCTGACGCTCGAAGCTTCAAAACATCTAGGTGACAACCGTGTGCGTTGTATTGCCATGTCTTCCACAGATGGTTTGGTTCGTGGAGCTGAAGCCATAGATCTGGGAGCACCTATTTCAGTACCTGTCGGCGAAGCAACTCTTGGACGCGTATTTAACGTACTTGGAACGCCAATTGATAATGGTGCTGATATGAGTGAAACGGCTAGAAACCCAATTCACCGTCAAGCTCCTTCTTTCGATGAGCTGACAACTCAAGCAGAGATGCTCGAAACCGGTATTAAAGTTATCGACTTGCTGGCTCCTTATGCCAAAGGTGGTAAAGTCGGATTGTTTGGTGGTGCTGGTGTAGGTAAAACCGTAACCATTCAAGAATTGATTAACAATATCGCTCAGGAGCATGGTGGTATTTCTGTATTTGCGGGTGTAGGTGAACGCACACGTGAAGGAAATGACTTGTACCATGAAATGAGAGATTCCGGCGTTATCAACAAAACAGCGATGGTGTTCGGACAAATGAACGAGCCTCCGGGTGCACGTTTGCGTGTAGCTCTCACAGGTCTGACGATGGCGGAATACTTCCGTGACCAAGAAGGCCGTGACGTGTTGCTCTTTATTGATAACATTTTCCGCTTTACCCAAGCGGGTTCTGAGGTTTCTGCCCTGTTGGGACGTATGCCTTCAGCAGTAGGTTACCAGCCTACGCTGGCTACTGAGATGGGTCAATTGCAAGAACGGATTACTTCTACTAAAAAAGGTTCCGTTACTTCCATTCAGGCGATCTACGTGCCTGCGGATGACTACACTGACCCTGCTCCTGCTACAACGTTTGCCCATTTGGATGCTACAACGAATCTGGAACGTAAAATTTCCGAAATGGGTATTTACCCGGCGGTTGATCCACTTGCATCAAGCTCCCGGATTTTGGCTCCAGACGTTGTGGGTGAAGAGCATTACAATGTAGCGCAAGGGGTAAAACAAATTTTGGCCCGCTACAATGAGCTTCAGGATATCATTGCCATCCTGGGTATGGATGAGCTGAGTGAAGAAGATAAAATGTTGGTAGCACGTGCACGTAAAATCCAGCGTTTCCTTTCTCAACCTTTCCACGTTGCCGAAACATTTAACGGCTTCCCGGGTAAATATGTGCCGGTTAAAGAAACTGTACGAAGCTTCAAAGAAATTTTGGAAGGCAAGTATGACCACCTTCCAGAAGCGGCCTTCCTTTTTGTAGGAGCCATCGAAGAAGCAGTTGAAAAAGCTAAAACGCTGTAAACATACAGGCAAAGATTAGCCGAGCCTTACGAAGTGAGCTGTCTGCGGACAGCTTCCAGGAGGGATTCAAGTGAGCACGTATTTACTAGAGATTGTGACGCCGGAGCGCCTGGTCTATACAGAACAGGTAAACAGCATCAGTGTTCGCGGCTCGGAAGGCGATCTTGGGATTTTGCCCGGACACCTTCCCTTGGTCACTCCCTTGAAGATTGCACCGATACGCATTAAAATCGGTGGTCAAACCGAAGTGATCGCGGTCAATGGGGGCTTTCTTGAAGTCCGCAAGGATAAAGTGGTCATTTTGGCTGAGAGCGCGGAACGTTCCGAAGAAATTGATGTGGAGCGTGCCCGTGCGGCAAGGGAGCGGGCAGAACTGCGGCTCCAGAGCAAGCAGGAACAGATAGATCATCATCGGGCGGAAGTAGCTCTGCAACGGGCGCTTAACCGTCTAAATGCTACAAGCATCAGAACCAATAAGAATTAATATTGGAGTTTAAGTGGAATTTTAAAAGGGTTCGGCATAGTATACGGATGGAACGACAAGGAGACCAATTCATAACTTCTGCCAGAAAATGTCCGGTAGAGGGTGAGGAGGAACCTTGCTTCCTTCGATCACTGTGATCGGACTCTTTTTTTAGCTGTTATTACCAAATGTACAGTCCTATTTCTTGCCTGGCTGCTAGGTATTTAGTACCTTTTAAATTCACGAAACAGAAGTGATTAATCACATTTTGTCGAAATAAATGTCCTAAAAACAGAAATAGCACTGGCATATTAGGCGTTCGCCGAGTATTATAAAGAAGTCTGTGACGCAGATGGGGGGAATTATGGTTGAACGGGAAACAGCAATTGGCTGAACAGCTAAGTCAATCGGCGAGTATGACCGCGCTGATCTCTATGATCGTATCGCTCCTCTGTATAGCATTAGCTTGGTGGGCTTTACAGAGCTTAAAGCTGGATTTGTTAATCCGACAACCCAAAGGACCGCAGGGCAGATTGCTGCACTTGTTTCTTGCTATTATTTTGGGACAGTTGGTTTCGGGGTTCCTGTTGAGCTACATCTCTTGGAGCCAGATGCTCTAGAATTTGTTTTAACATGAAGTAGGCGGGTTATATGACCTTATGACTGTGTCTCTGCGGGAATTGTCGAATAACATCGCGTCATATTGTTAACAATGGTAAACAAAAGAACCATACATGTATAGCTGGCTGAATCAGTTAGAGTACAATGGTCGTCAAGTACAAAAAAACGCTTGTATACTTGTTTTAATCAGTGGTATGATGGCAGTTAGGGTATTAGTAAAATCTTGTTTTTTTATGTAATGAAAAAGCAAGGCATGAAAATAGCGGAATATGTTCTTTTTTTCCAGAATGGAAAAGAGAAATGACGCGCGGAGGGAACCATAGATGAGCAAATTTATCGTCCGCGGTGGCAACAGATTGACCGGGAGTGTCAAAGTCAGCGGAGCCAAAAACTCAGTTCTGCCGATCATCGCCGCTTCTCTGCTAGGAGAAGAAGGAGAAAGTGTCATTATTGATGCACCTCCTCTAGACGATGTGATGACCATTAACAAAGTGCTGGAGTCCTTAGGAGCAGGCGTTACATACCAAGATGAGGTCATTCGTGTTGACGCGCGGAAGATAATTTCCTGTGAAGCCCCTTACGAGTGGGTTAGGAAAATGCGCGCTTCATTCTTGGTTATGGGACCGTTGCTTACGCGTTTGGGACGTACAAGAATCTCGCTTCCAGGCGGATGCGCAATCGGAACGCGACCCATTGATCAGCATTTGAAGGGTTTTGAGGCATTGGGCGCGGAAATTAGCCTGGGCCAAGGTTTTATTGAAGCTAAAAGTAACGGGCGTCTGCGTGGAGCTAAAGTTTATTTGGATGTAGCCAGCGTAGGGGCAACCGAGAATATTATGATGGCCGCTACTCTTGCTGAGGGCGTAACTACCATCGAGAATGCTGCTAAGGAACCTGAGATTGTTGATCTCGCAAATTTCCTGAATGGAATGGGTGCCAAAGTACGTGGTGCGGGCACGGGCGTTATTCGTATTGAAGGCGTTGAGAAGCTGCATGGTGTAAAACATACCGTCATTCCCGACCGGGTAGAAGCAGGTACTTATATGGTTGCTGCTGCGATCACAGGCGGGAACGTATATGTAGAAGGCGCAATATCCGATCATTTGGGTCCGGTTATTTCCAAGATGGAAGAAATGGGTGTAACCATTCAACCTGATGAGAACGGAATTCGTGTCATTGCAGATAAGCCGTTAAAAGCCGTTGATGTTAAAACGTTGCCTTATCCAGGTTTTCCTACCGATATGCAGTCACAGATGATGGCACTTCAGCTTGCCGCTGAAGGAACGAGCATTATTACGGAAACCGTGTTTGAAAATCGTTTCATGCATGTGGATGAATTTCATCTCATGAATGCGGAGATTAAGGTCGAAGGCCGTTCTGCCATTGTAACGGGTAATGCTAAGCTGACAGGTGCGAAAGTAACCTCTACAGATTTGCGTGCAGGTGCTGCGTTGATTCTGACCGGACTCATTGCAGAAGGTACAACGGAGGTATCCGGCGTACATCACATCGATCGTGGTTACGTTCATTTGGCTGAGAAGCTGACCGGATTGGGAGCGGACATTTACAGAGTGACCGTGGAAGAGTCCAAACTGGATCATTCACCCAGTACAGAGCGCGTAATGCCGGAAGAGGCGTCTGGGAATCTGTTTAAGAAGATTCAGCCTTCCCTCGCCTAAGCTTTAACGCATGTAGCTTCATGTTGCATACGTATATTCTTAAACAACGAAGAACCAAGTCCGAAAGGACTGGTTCTTTTTATTGTTTATAGCCAGTCTTTTTCATTCTTTCAGTTCTCTTAAAATGGTTCTATCAAAGTGGACGACTTCATATGATTGAAAATATCTGCTGGAGTATATCTATACTTTCAGCCGGACATTTAGCCCTTTGATGGAGGTTTCAGCCTATGAAAGATTCACAGGTTCGCATCCGTATACCCATTCATCATCCTAAGGAACATCGCCAGGCTTCATTTGCGGAGGAAGACACTGGCTCTATAGCTACCTTGTTACAGAAAAATAAGCTTATGCAACAGCAGCCGGACGCAAGAGGTACATTGCCGACTGGCGTCAAGCCCAATCGGCGTACAACAGTCGTGCCTTCCGCTGTGAACTCCGTTGATACGACTCTGCCTATCGCTGGAGTAGCGACCCATGACACATGCGCTGCAAGCCCGCTGCCGCACCTGCGTCCTTCCGCCGGGCGTGCCCCACGCTGGGGCAGCCGCCGCCCATGGCTGCCATTCGCCGCCATGGCAGGGGTGCTGGTGCTTGCCATGGCTGTGCCCGCGCTAATGGCGTGGCCTCGCCAGACGGCGCAGCCGGTGCCGCCAAGCAGCCGCACGGCAGTACCGACTGCGCCTAGCGTGACAGCAAAGGGTGAGACGCCCGTCACGCGCTTACCGGGCGTCCCGCCGATGCCAGCGGTGCCCGCTGCGCCAACGCGTAGCGTACCGGTGGCGACAGAGCCAGACGTGCGTGTGTATGTCACGTCCACCGGTCGCACGGAGACGTTACCGCTGGAGCAATACATTGTCGGCGTAGTAGCTGCCGAAATGCCGCCCAGCTTTGAGGGGGAGGCACTGAAAGCGCAGGCCATAGCCGCGCGTACCTTCATTGCCCGGCGCTTGCTGGCTGATGACACTAGCGGTGCCCCTGCGGGAGCAGATGTGACGGATACTGTTAAACATCAGGCTTATATCTCCAAAGCTAAACTTACTAGAGAATGGGGACATTCTGGTAAATCCGCAGAGCTGGCTAAAATTCAGCAGGCCGTACGAGACACCAAGGATACGATCATGGTATATGAAGGCAAGCCCATTACGGCATCTTTTTTTTCTACTAGCAATGGCTACACCGAAAATTCAGAGGATGTGTGGGCGAAGGCAGTGCCCTATTTACGAAGCGTATCAAGTCCATGGGACAAGCAGTTGGCCCCGCGTTATTCAGAAACCGTCACACTGAGTCGTCAAAGCGTGTTCGATAGATTGGGGTTAAGTCGTACTGCAATTGCCGCCTCTACTGGAGGAGGAAGTATGCCAGAAATTCGTATACTCTCCAAGACAGAAGGACATCGCATCAAGAAAATTGAAGTTGGTGGCTCAATCTTTACAGGACCTGAGATCCGTAACAAACTGGGGTTGCGTTCGGCTGAGTTTACGTGGAAGGCTGAAGGGGACCGGATTGCTATAACAACCTATGGCTATGGTCATGGTGTTGGTATGAGTCAGTGGGGAGCCAATGGAATGGCCAAAGAAGGTCATACTGCCACTCAAATACTCCTTCACTATTATACTGGCATTTCTTTTGCGCAAGCCTCTCGTATTCTAAGTTAGTAAATATTTCGAAACTTTGAAGTATAAAAGAGTTGCACCCGGTAACACTGGTTACTGAGGTGATGAGCAAATGAATGAACAAAATAAAAACCAGAACCAAAACCATGAAGAGACACCCAAAACCTTTCAGGGTGGAAGAGCTTCGCGGCCGTCTTCGTGGAAAAAGCTGTTGTCCAAAAGGTGGGCATACCCGGCAGCCTACATTGCCGCAGCAGCCATTATACTAACTTTAGTGTGGGTCTATCAGGATGCCAGCCAGAAGTCTTTCAAACCTGACCCAGCTAGTCCATCGGTACAAAGCACAAGTGCAATGAATACCGATGTTAACGGACAACAGCCAGAAAGCGTGGAAGTCGTTGCCCAGTCGGAAAATATCGCATGGCCAGTGGCAGATGCTGGCGCAGTACAGGTCGTAAAGCCGTTCTTTGATGAGAATGCGACCGCTGATGAGCAGGCGGCAGCTATGGTAGAGTACGATAAAACATTTACCGCTAACACTGGGATTGATCTTTCCCGGACTGACGATCAGGCGTTTGAAGTAAGAGCCGCCCTGAGTGGCAAAGTATCTCGTGTGGAACAACATCCGCTGGTAGGTAATGTCGTAGAAATTACGCATGATAATAATCTCAAAACGGTGTACCAAAGCTTGAGTGATCTGAAAGTAAAAGAAGGCGATCAAGTGAAACAAAACGATGTGATTGCTTCAGCGGGTCGTAACGAGCTTGAAAAGGATTTGAAAACACATTTGCATTTTGAAGTGTATCAGGATGACAAGCCTGTGAATCCAGCAGGTCTGCTTCCTAAAAAATAAATCTGGTCATGGCTTTGCATGCAAAGCGGGGAATCCATATTCCCTGCTTTTTTCTTGTGTAGTTTTTGTGCATAAGGTAAACATAAGCTGCTTTTGCCAAATAAATAGGCCTTCCGAAGCATGTCTTCCCGCCAAACCGCGAATATATAGGCACGCTCCTCATATAATGTACCAAACTATCCACAGTAGGGAGGCGGGAGCGTGCACGATTACATCAAGGAACGGACCATCAAAATCGGTCGCTGTATCGTGGAAACAAGGAATACGGTCCGTACGATTGCCAAGGAATTTGGTGTCTCCAAGAGCACGGTGCATAAAGATCTGACCGAACGGCTGCCTGAAATCAACCCGGATCTTGCCGATCAGGTGAAGCACATTCTTGAATACCATAAATCCATCCGCCATCTGCGGGGGGGAGAAGCCACGAAAATTAAGTACAAAAAAACGAGTGGCAAACGAAGGGAAATTCTCGTTTCCGGCAAGTCCTAAAAATATATAGTGAATTGGCTGGCAAAGCCATTGAATCAACCCCCTGAAGTATGATATGTTAAAAGATGGTACAAGACGAAAAATGACATGTAACCGTAGGTTTATACATATATTTGCCGCTTCTTGTCGAATCTTAGCTTTTTAAAATATCACTTTGGGGGCCTTTTTAATATGTTCAGTAATGATATCGGTATCGACCTCGGTACGGCCAACGTGCTTATCCACGTCAAAGGGAAGGGGGTTGTTCTTGACGAACCTTCCGTTGTCGCGATAGAAAGCGATACAAAAAGAGTCCTGGCTGTCGGAGAGGAAGCGCGCCGTATGGTGGGACGTACTCCTGGTAATATCATAGCCATCCGTCCATTACGTGATGGTGTCATCGCCGATTTTGAAGTAACAGAAGCGATGTTAAAATATTTTATCAATCGGGTGGGGGGAAAAAGCTGGTACAGCCACCCTCGTATTCTAATTTGTGCGCCAACGAACATTACCTCAGTGGAGCAAAAAGCGATTCGTGAAGCGGCGGAACGTAGCGGGGCCAAGGAAGTATTTTTGGAGGAAGAGCCAAAAGCGGCTGCCATCGGGGCAGGAATGGATATTTTTGAGCCTAGCGGCAACATGGTAGTGGATATTGGTGGCGGAACGACTGACGTTGCAGTCCTCTCTATGGGGGATGTCGTAACAGCTTCTTCCATTAAAATGGCAGGGGACAAATTTGATACAGCCATCATGAAATATGTAAAAACGAAGTACAAGCTTCTGATCGGAGAACGTACGGCTGAAGATATCAAGATTGCTATCGGAACTGTGCATCCGAGTGGACGTCGTGCAGAGATGGACATCCGTGGACGGGATATGGTATCCGGATTGCCCAAAACGTTAAGTATATCTGCAGATGAAGTGCAGGATGCACTTAGAGATCCTGTGTCAGCGATTGTTGCTGCGGCCAAGTTTGTATTGGAGCAGACCCCACCGGAACTGTCAGCTGATATTATTGACCGTGGTGTTATTTTGACTGGTGGCGGTGCCTTGCTTAGCGGATTGGACGAGCTACTTGCTGAAGAACTGCGCGTTCCCGTACTGGTTGCCGAAGATCCGATGCATTGTGTTGTTAAAGGTACAGGAATTATGCTAGATAATTTGGATCATGTGGTTAAGAAAAAGTTCTAATCTGCCGATAGTGACTATAAGAGACTCGTGTGCGGTCAGGCAGGTTGCCTAGCATTTTGGCCTTCGTGCCTCCGCGCGAGCATATGATTTTAGCAGAGTATAGGATTGGGGTGCACGTTACATGTTGAGAGGTTTATATACTGCGGCCGCCGGATTGATGACACAACAACGACGCCATGACACCGTGACGCAAAATATTGCTAATATGAATACGACGGGATACAAACAGGAGAACAGTGTTCAGCGTTCTTTCCCCGAAATGCTTATATCCATGACGGGTGGTAACCCTGATAACCCGGACCGTACGGTCGGCAAGCTCAATACTGGCGTTTTTGCTGAGGAAAGCCTCTCCCCTTACATTCAGGGAGCACTAAAGGACAGTGGACAAGCGACGGATTTTGCGATACAGTCCAATATTAATGTGAACGACCCAGCTACTGGTCAACCTATGGCTTTTGATCAGGCGGGAAAATTCATCAATGCTAACGGTGAAGTCACCTACCGTCCAGAAGCGTTTTTTTCGGTGCGGGACAGTAATGGGAATGTTCGTTATACACGTGATGGGCATTTTCAAGTAAATGGAGCGGGAGCATTGCTTTCATCGACTGGCTCAGCGGTGCTGGATACGAATGGAAACCCAATTCAATTGACCGGGGCTGTCTCAGAGCTTAAAGTAAATGAGCGGGGCGAATTGGTAGATAGCCAGTCCAACCAGACATTGGGGACGACGCTCGGTATTAGTGTCATTGATCGTCCGTACCAGCTCGTTCGTGAGGGTAATGGGAATTTCCGTCTGAATGATACTGATGGTGCTACAGCTAGGATGATGACCGCTAATGATGCTGTATCCGTTCGTCAAGGTTACCTGGAGGTATCTAATGTAGATGCTTCACAGTCAATGGTGGATATGATGGCTGCGTTAAGAGCGTACGAAGCGAATCAGAAGGTAATTCAATTTTATGATAAAAGCTTGGACAAGGCCGTTAATGAAGTAGGCCGTGTATAACAGGGGGTAAGTGATGAACAACTCCATGATTGGTGCAATGGTATCTATGGCCAGTGTGCAGCAGCGTTTGGATTTAATTGCCGATAATATTGCTAATGTCAATACAGTTGGTTATAAGAGTAAACAGGGTTCCTTTGAAGATGTATTGGCCAATGTGAAACAACAGCCTTCAACGTATCTCCAAAATGGACGGGCCATGCCGCTCGGTTATAATTTGGGCTACGGAGTTAAAACGGCCGCAATCATGAAAAATATGGAGCAAGGTCCGCTCAAGGAGACGGGACTTCCTACTGATCTGGCGATCCAGGGTAATGCCATGTTTGAAGTTCAGGGAAATGGGCAAAAAGCTTGGACCCGTGATGGTAGCTTTCATTTTATTCCTGATCCGAATGATAGTGCGACGATGATGTTGACCACTGCTGAAGGCTACTCCGTGCTGGATAACAATGATGTTCCTGTGACTGCTCCAGCGGGTTCCAAGGTGGCTATTAACTCGGATGGCGAATTGCTGATTCGTGCTAATGGAACTGGGATTCCGACAGTTGGTCAGAGAATCAAGCTAATGGATGTACAGCGTCCAGAAGGACTGGAACAGCGGGATGATAACCTGTTCGTGTTGTTGAATGGTGTAACAGAGGCAAATGTATTCGGAGCTGCAGGTGTGGCAGGTGCTGTTCCAGCGGACGTATCTGTGCGTTCTGGTTATCTCGAGGAATCTAATGTGGATTTAGCGGGCGAAATGACGGATATGATGCAAGTTCAGCGGATGTATCAAATGGCGGCACGGGCATTAACTTCTAGCGATACGATGATGAACATGGCCAACAATCTGAGGGCTTAAGGATTTGGTGATGAAAGAAGAACAATCTGATTCCCGTCCGGTGCCTGTAAAGACGAAGTCCCGCTGGCGTACTGCTCGTTATTTCATAGTTCCGTTGCTGCTCCTGTTATCGCTGTTAGGCGGCTTAATTGCAGGATATGTAATTGTAGGTAAGCAAGGGTTGTCAGGCGTATTCGAGTGGAAAACCTGGCAGCATGTCATTGATCTTATTTTTGCGCCTTAAGTTTACTTTAAAAGAGTGGGGTGACGGGAAAAGACCGCTCCGCTGCTACCCGCCATTAGTGCCACTCTTATTAAAATAAACCACCCGCCATTGTGTGGGGAGTATAGACGAACAAAACCCTGTGCCAACGGCGCAGGGTTTTGTTCGTCTTCAATGGCAGGAAACTCCCACGCATGGATTGCGGTCAGTGAAGGCCATCGCAGAGGCCTTCACTTTTGTTCCGCCTTTCCCGACAAGCGAGCATTATTGAAGCGAGGCTTTCCTTTTGAGCTAAAAGTAACTCGGCGGAGGGGATGGAATCGTTCTGAAGAAGCGATAGCTTCGCCTTTAACCTCGGATTTTACCCTTGAATTCTTATACAATGGAAAATCCGAGGTTAACAGCGATCGGAAGAATGATCCATCCCCGTAGTCCCTCCCTTTAGCTCAAATGAATTCCCGCTTTACACCATATTAGGAGCACTCAATATGGTACTTCTGCGTAATTTTCTTTTTGCATCTGATAACTGTATAATGATGGGGAAGTTTATAACACTGCGGGGTAAAACCAAGCACGGGCAAAAGGGCTTCTTCGCGCCTCAGGTTGCATAACCGGCGGAAAAAGCCCCTTATCTCAACCTCCACTTCTGCAGTAGGTGAAGGATATCTAACATTGTTGCCGCCAAGAGCTGTTTTTATACAGCGTAGGCGGGGTAATATTATGCTTGCAGTAACTCATGATTGATACAGAGTCAGACCTGCAAGCGGGAGGAGTTATTAAGGTAAATGGACAAATTGCAATTGGATGTTAATCAAATTCAGGAGATTATCCCACATCGAGCGCCATTTTTATTGGTGGATCGTATTATTGAGCTGGAGGAAGGGAAAAGAGCAGTAGGTATTAAAAATGTAACGATGAATGAGCCTCATTTCATTGGACATTTTCCGGGGTATCCCGTTATGCCTGGTGTGTTGATTACCGAAGCACTGGCTCAAGTTGGGGCAGTCGCATTACTGCACCTAGAGAGCAATCGTGGCAAAATCGGATTCTTGGCAGGATTGGATGGTTTCCGTTTCCGAGGACAGGTGGTTCCTGGGGATACGTTGACGCTTGAAGTGGAAATCACTCGTTCCAAAGGCGCATTTGGCAAAGGGAAAGCTACGGCTAAAGTAGGCGATACGGTAGTAGCTGAGGGCGAAATTATGTTTGCTTTATCTGACCCTCCCCAATAAATAAAGCTCTTCCGACATAAGCACGAGGTCTGAACCGAGTGCAAGTGTACATAGAAATCCTGTTTTGATAAACCAAAAATGGAGAGGGGAAATTCCGTATGACGCAGTTGAGTAAAAAAGCATTAGAAGGCATTGAGAGCTGGCTGCAAGACCCTTATATTGATGAAGAAACCAAACAGGAGTTGCGCGCATTGGAAGGCAACGAGCAGGAACTGGAGGATCGCTTTTACAAAGAGCTGGAATTTGGCACAGGCGGTCTGCGTGGAGTGATCGGAGCAGGGAGTAACCGGATGAACCGTTACGTCATCGGACGTGCGACTCAAGGGTTGGCTCGCTATATTTTAGAACAGCATGCTGGTAAAGAAGGCAAACCTTCGGTTGTTATTGCACATGATTCGCGTCACTTTTCGCCAGAGTTTGCTCTGGATGCAGCTTTGGTGCTGGCAGGCAATGGTATCGTGGCTAAGTTGTTCCCTTCCTTGCGTCCAACGCCACAGCTTTCGTTTAGTGTACGTCATTTGGGAGCCAGTGGAGGGATCGTTGTAACAGCCAGTCACAATCCTCCTGAGTATAATGGATACAAGGTATACAACGATGAAGGGGGTCAGCTTGTTCCTGATCAGGCTGAACAGGTAATTAGTTATATCCGTGAGGTTCCTTCTTTTGCTGACATTCGCAGTCTGACACGTGAGGAAGCAGAGGCACAGGGATTGTTGGTTTGGCTTGGAGAAGAGGAAGATGAAGCGTTTGTAGATACGGTAGCCAGTGTGAGTGTGAACCGTGAGCTGATTGCAGCCGGACCAGGCAAAAACTTCAAAGTTGTGTTTACGCCTCTCCATGGCACTGGAAATGTACCGGTTCGTCGTGTACTGGAGAAAATCGGCTTTGAACAGGTGCATATTGTACCTGAGCAAGAGCTGCCAGATGCTGAATTTTCGACTGTTAAGTCGCCAAACCCGGAAGAACGCGATGCGTTTAAACTGGCAATTGCGCTAGGTGAGAAAATTGGTGCAGATCTGTTGATCGGAACAGACCCTGATGCTGACCGTATGGGTGCAGTTGTGAAAAACCGTGATGGCGAATATGTAGTATTGTCCGGTAATCAGTCTGGTGCGATCATGGTTTACTACTTATTGAATCAGCTGAAAGAAACAGGCAAGCTTCCGAATAATGGGGCTGTTATCAAAACCATCGTAACCAGCGAAATGGGTGCAGTTATTGCCGAACATTTTGGAGCAACCGTGTTTAACACGCTAACTGGCTTCAAGTATATTGGCGAGAAAATGAACCAGTTTGACCAAACTGGCGAGTACACCTACTTGTTTGGCTATGAAGAGAGCTATGGTTATTTGGCAGGGAATTACGCTCGCGATAAGGATGCTGTCTTGGCGGCTATGCTGATCGCTGAAGCTGCTGCTTATTACAGCACACAAGGTAAGACGCTCTATGATGTTTTACAAGAGCTGTACGAGCAGTTTGGCTACTTCCTTGAGAAGCTGGAGTCTCGTACTCTTAAGGGTAAGGATGGAGTAGCACAGATTCAGGGCAAAATGACCGATTGGCGTAGCAACGCGCCTCAAGAGATTGCAGGCGTGAAGGTAGATAAGGTACTGGACTACTCACAAGGTCTGGACGGTCTTCCACAGGAAAATGTACTCAAATTCTTACTGGAGGACGGTTCGTGGTTTTGCCTGCGCCCTTCGGGAACAGAGCCGAAAATCAAAGTATACTTTGCGGTACGCGGTTCCTCGCTGTCAGACGCGGAGCAAAGAATCAGCCACCTGGTCGATGCTGTTATGGCTCGCGTAGACGCTTGAGAAAAATCCCTTTATAATAGAATAGGTTAAGGTAATTGGATAAGATATAGTAATCGGTGACCTCTCACGGCAAAGGGCAGTACGCCGTGGAGGTCATTTCTGTATTGCAGAATAACCTGGAAGAGGCTTTGGGAAAATAGGCTTATTCCGGCAACGGAGGATTTTGCAAAATTCAATGAGTGACCTACCAAAAGGTTGAGTACGACAAGGTGGGCAGCATTGAATTTTGCAAAATCCCGAATATTAAGGAGGTTCTTTGGTGTATCAGAAATGGCAATATTGGAATACGGCTTCTCGAAAATGGTTATGGATTTTGGTGGCTGTCGGCTTGCTGGCTTCCATTCCAGTCATCGCCGATCGTGTGAAGACAGAATCCTCGAGTAAAAAAGTAGAGATTGTATTCGATTATCGGGATTTGACGGAGGCAGCCTCGTATCAGGCTCATCCGCAGGACTATCTGAATGAGCAGCTTGACCGCTTACAGCAAGCGGGTGTGAACAGCATGGCGATGTATGAAAGTACGTTGGATGATTTCCGTAAAGCGGGCCGTGTCGTAACCTATACGACTCAGAACATTGCCGATATGGAAAAACGGCTTTCACCTGCAAATGAGAATTTTACGTATATTGTTTTTGCTGACAAAGAAAATGCGGAGGCATTAAAGCCGTTAATTTTACGTACGTTTACAAGCCTGGACATAAATGTAAAACCTTGGACTTATCAGGGACAGGAAGGGTTAGTTGTGGAAACATCTCCAGAGGATGCGTACCTCAAGCCCATGCAGCCTGACCCGATTGCGATGAAGCAGCTTCGGAGCAAAGGATTTTTTATTGTTCCACGGATGAGCGACAGTCTTCCTTACAACCAGGAGTTGACAGAAGAGATGCTTGCTTCCTTTCAGCAGAATGGTGTAAAACGCATTTTGTTTGAAGGTGATTCAGTCAAAGGCTTCACCGATAACGAGAAAGAGCATAGCTTAGCGGCATTTGCTAAATTGCTGAACAAATACGATATTGGCCTAGCTGCTATCGAAAACTTAAAAAAACCGCAAGCAGGCTTCAATAAGCTCGCTTACGATATCCACTATAACGTTGTGCGTTTATACTCATTGAGCGATAAAGATGCAACGCTGGATGTGGAAACGTTGGCCGATCGTTTTGCTCTGGCTACCAAGGATCGTAATATTCGCATGTTGTATCTGAATACCGCGCCTAGCCGTAGTATTGCTGAAGCCAAGGTGAAGGATTCGGTAGATAACCTGATCCACAGCTTGGACAAGCCGGGTAACGCTGTACAACGGATGGAGAAAAAGGGGTTTGAACTCGGACAGGCTGAACCATTCCAAGTAGTCGATTCGTCCATTCAGCGCTATCTGAAAATGATTGTCGTACTAGGTGCACTGGCATTCTTCTCCATTATGGTGTCCTATTTCGTCCCGGCATTGACTTTGCTGGCATTTGCACTCGGTTTGGTAGGTTCAGCAGGACTTTATGTTTTGAACTCCAGCTTGATGGAGCAAGGTCTAGCCCTACTCGCGGCGATTAGCGGACCAACGGTTGCAATGATCATTGCTGTGCACACGATTAGAATTAAACGTGAACAGGGGTCTGAACTTTCTGCAGGTCAGCGTTTGATTCAAACGCTTATACTGTACGTACGGACAGCGATTTTGTCGCTGGCTGCAGTACCATTTGTTATTGCTCTGTTGAATAATATTGCTTACAGCCTTGTGCTGAACCAATTCAGAGGTGTAAGCTTGCTTCACATTCTGCCGATCTTCTTGGCAGCGATATATATTTTCTTTTATCGTGGCGTTTCTATACGAGAGGAAATTTCCAAGCTGCTACGTACGCCGATTACTGTATTGTGGGTGATCGCACTGGCTGTTATCGCAGCCGCAGGTTATTACTATTTGACTCGTACTGGAAATGCGGGCACAGTGTCGAATACGGAGCTGGCATTCCGGAACTTCCTTGAAAATGCGTTTGGTGTACGTCCACGCAATAAGGAATTTTTGATGGCTCACCCACTGTTTATTGCAGGAGCGTTCCTGAGTTTGAAATATCGCAAAGCAATCTATTTGCTGATTATAGCTGCTATTGGTCAAGCCTCTATGGTGGATACCTTTGCTCACATTCACTCTCCAGCGGCACTGTCGCTTAGTCGCGGGCTGTTAGGATTGGGCTTCGGTCTGGTGCTGGGAATCATCGCAATTGTCGTGTGGCAAGTGCTGGAAGGGTGTTGGAAGAAATGGTCACCACAGCTCAAACGATAATCATCTCGGGTTATTACGGCTTTCACAATAGTGGGGATGAGGCGGTGCTCAAGTCGATTTTGACAGCTTTAGAGGAGGAGAGCCGTCAGGCGGGTATCACGGTCAAGCCTGTTGTTCTATCTTCTGACCCTGCTTGGACACAGAAAATGTACGGAGTAGAAGCTGTACCGCGGATGAGTTTGGGGGAAGTTCGTAGAGCGATTAAAAACAGCGATGGGCTAATAAGTGGCGGCGGGAGCCTGCTCCAGGATGCAACAAGCCCTAAAAGTATTCCGTATTATCTGGCGATTCTGAAACTGGCCCAATGGGCTGGAAAGCCGACATTTGTATATGCTCAGGGCATTGGCCCGGTACAACGGAAGATATTTTATCCTATGATCCGTTCTGTGTTTCAGCGCTGTGAATATGTTTCTGTAAGAGATGAGCAGTCTGCCGCACTACTGGATACTATGAAACTAAAGAACCCGGTTGTTGAAGTTGTTCCTGATCCGGTAATGGGGCTTCCATTGCCCCCAGGTTCCGAGCTGCATAAAGCAGCAACTGAGACTGATCAGGATCAACCTCCGATCGTTGGCGTATCTGTACGTTACTGGGATAAGGAATGCCGCGATTTGAAGGCTATCGCGGAGGGCTTAAAAAAATTAGCTGCTGAGCGCCGTGTACACTTACGCTTTTTACCTTTCCATCTGCCTGATGACGAGCAGGCTTCAAGGATGGTAATGGATTTGTTGGGGGATATTAGGGGGACGGGAAGCCTTGTAAGCATGTGTGATCAAGTCACCGATCCTCAACAGATGCTTTTGGAAGTCAGTCGTTGCAGTTTGATGATCGGGATGCGATTACACAGCTTGATCTATGCAGCATCCCATCAGGTGCCTCCGTTGGGGATATCCTATGATCCTAAAATTGATCATTTCCTCAGCCGTGTCGGTAGCCAGCCTGTAGGCACTACAGAGGCACTGGATGGACAAAAACTGGCTAATGATTCTATGCGGTTGCTGGATCAGCGAAGTCAATGGATCGAGAGCCAGGGAGCGGCCATTGCTTTGTTAAAAAGTGAGGCTCGCTTACCGGCGCAGCATATCGTTAATTACTTGTGTCGCAAAGGATGATGGATACAGTGACAGTTGATAAGGTTACGAATGTGCCTACCGTCCCGATTTTCGGTGTTCCGGTATCAAGGCTTAATATGAAAGATACATTAAATGTATTAATTCAAGCAGTGGAGTCTCGCCGGCCCCATCAAGTGATCACTGCCAATCCGATAATGGTAATGGCAGCATTGGAAGATCCAGTGTACATGAACGTGATGAAACAGGCGGAGCTGATTGTCCCGGATGGGACCGGCGTAGTGTGGGCTGCAAACTATGTAGGACATCCTGTACCTGAGCGTGTAGCGGGCTTTGACTTGTTACATGAATTACTTGCAGCTGGCGAAAACTATCATTGGAAGGTTTATTTACTGGGATCAACATCTGAGGTGATTCAAGCGACCGCAAAGCGGGTACATGAGCTTTATCCCGCAATTACGGTTTGTGGCAAGCGTGATGGTTTTTTTGGACCAAAAGAGGATGAAGCCGTAATTGCAGCTATTCGTGAAGCAAATCCTGATTTATTGTTTGTAGCACGTGGAGCGGACACACAGGAACCCTGGATTGGTAAATATAAGGAAAAGTTGGGTGTACCGGTGATGATGGGGGTTGGCGGCAGCTTCGATGTTATATCAGGCAGAACCAAACGCGCACCTAAATTGTTTCAAAAGCTACGGGCTGAATGGTTATATAGACTCCTCAAAGAGCCAAGCCGTTACAAAAGAATGCTTGCGCTGCCGAAATTCGCCGCGAAAGTGATGCGCGAAAAAGAAAACGTCACAAAAGTGTGATAAATAGCTTGAATCTGCCTCCAAAACCCGCTAATTTGCCAGAATATGAAGCTTGGTATTTATTTTTGATCAGAGTATAATTCAATGCGGTTACATCTGAAAAGGGATTGCTTTAAAATTGGGGGTCGAATGATCAAATGTTATTGATCTATATTATTGGGTTCATCATGGCACTGGGACTTGCGCTGTTACTGACACCGCTCGTCAAGAAATTCGCTGTGAAGGTTGGAGCCGTCGATGTACCGAATGCCCGAAAAGTACATACCCGAATTATGCCGCGTCTTGGCGGACTGGGAATTTTCTTGGCATTTCTGTTGTCCTTATTGGCGGTGTTACCTTTTGTGCCTGACGGAATGCTGTCCTCTCGGGATATTAACTTTATCGCAGCCTTTCTGATTGGCGGTACGCTGATTACACTGATTGGTGCTCTCGATGATCGTTTCGATCTCAATGCAAAATTGAAATTTTTGGCTCAAATTGCCGTTGCGTGTATGGTCGTGTTTGCTTTTGATATTCGTGTAGATTTTGTAAATGTACCTTTTCAGGATGCATACTCATCTTTGGAAAGCTGGATTTCCATTCCACTTACGATTTTTTGGATCGTAGGTGTAACGAATGCCATCAATTTGATTGACGGTCTGGATGGACTGGCTGCAGGTGTCTCAGGCATTGCGATTGGAACTATTTTTGTGATGTCGATATTGATGGGTAATTACATGGTAGCTATGCTTTGTCTTGTGCTGCTGGGCAGTATTATCGGATTCCTATTTTTTAACTTTCATCCTGCAAAAATATTTATGGGTGATACAGGGTCATTATTTTTAGGTTTCTGTCTGGCCATGCTATCCATGCTTGGTTTCAAGCAAATTGCTATCGTATCTTTTATTACGCCATTGATTATTATCGGTGTACCATTGTCAGATACATTCTTTGCTATCATTCGTCGCAAGTTGCAGAAAAAACCGATTTTCTCTCCGGATAAAGGTCATTTGCATCACTGCCTACGCGAACTAGGTTTCAGTCACAGACAGACGGTGTTGATTATCTACGGTATTGCTGCATTTTTCGGTGTATTGGCCGTGATTCAATCGTCTGCTGCGCTTAATGAAGCGAACTGGGTCACCTTTGTCGTGATTTGTATTATGATGTTCTTCCTACAGATCGGTGCAGAGGTTATTGGTCTTGTTGGCAAAACCAAACGCCCAGTTATTAACACACTGATTCGGTTGTTGGCTAAGCCAGATTCCCAGACGCGTTCGAAATTATAATTTTAATTTAAAAGTAAGCCTTCAAGCTTGGCGGTATACCGCGGGTTTGGAGGCTTTTTTGATGTTTGCTGTAAAAAAACTCCCTCCTTTTTTGAGAATTTACTAATTTTTTGTATGTTTACTACCGATAAAAAAAGTATTGAATGATTACGTACCCCAAGGTGCGACAGAATCAAAGGAGGACAATGATTTGAAACGATTGCTATCCATGTTGCTGACGGTTGGTCTCATCATTGGCTTGGTGCCGGCGGCCCTGGTAGGTACGGCTCATGCTGCGACAGGAACTTATTTCATTTTTCCAAATGAGAAGTATGATGCGGATTCGGCCAGATCGGTGAACACCGACCGTATTACAGTTAACGGTACGATTAACGGAGTGAACGGAAGCACGATATCATATAGTGTATTCCAGCTCTCTAAAAATGGAACGACCCTTAATGTGGTGAATAAAAATGAGAGTCAAAAAGGCGGAATTACGGTCAGTGGCTCTACACTTCAAATTACAGACATCAAACTGTTTCCTGGTTTGAACCGAATTACATTCCAAAGTAGCCAAAACTCGGCTGAGATGAAGGATTCTATTTACGTAGAGTACCAGGATGGACCCAAGGTTTATGATCTGTCTGCTACGCTGAATGGTGAAACAGAGCAATTAGTAGAGAACCAGACAGCTGTGTTAACAGACGCTCGCAATAGCGGTACGGATGATGTTAAAGTAGTCATTCAAGGTACGGCGCCTAATGCCGACAGTGTAACGCTTACGTCTGCAAAAAGCAGTAATACGTATACAGTTAACTCTTATACCGCATATAAATTAACAGGTAGTGTGGTACTCAGTCCGGGTAAAAATATAGTGAATATTAAAGTGAATAACGGAACTCAGGCTCTTACAGTTACACGTGAAATTACGATTTATACGGGAAAACCGGAATTCTCTGATTTGACCTTGAACAAGGATGGGAATGTTTCTGCCGATCTGACCACTTCGCCTGACTTTACCGTATCGTCTACAAGTGGTGTGGTTTTAAAAGGTAATGTTTTGGTGCCAGGCGGTCCAACCGATCCAGGAGTTGCCACAATCAATGCGCGTTTTACCGATGTGAGTAACAATGGTAGCGCTGTGGGTAGTGCGACTGGAGTTGATGCCACAATTGATACTGCAAATGTGGTTACATCAAATGGTTATAAAGTATATCCATTTCAGGTGACTGTACCTTCAGAAGCTGTTATTGATCATTTGACCAGGGCATCTCTGGGCATAACCTATACGGATAGCAGTACACCTCCAGCTCCATCGGCTGTCCAATTTACATTGCGCAGCAGCACTCAGCCGTATATTGATGATATTAACTATCTTCCTGATTTTAATAATCAATTGTTGAGCAGAATTAAGGGAAGCGGGTCTGATCAAGCAGCTGCTATAGATGAAGCTCTGAAATTAACTGGAAGCTCTATGAAGAACAAGACTACAGATGCTCCATCTGTTCCTGTTGGTATGGAGTTCATCGTTGTTAACGGTGCACCTTCTTCAATTAGTGAACTTTCTGGTGTGTCAGTTCATACTGTAGGATCACCTCAAGATGTGATTCGGACAATCAATGGTAAGTCAACACAAGTGAAGAAAATCGTTGCTTATGTAGACACTTTGCCTAAAGAAGGACAAAACGTACTGAATTTTTACCTGAATGGCGACTCGACCAAATTAATTAAAGCAACGGTGAATCTGTTGCAGGGTCCGTTCATGAAATACGATACGATTTATGATGGGCAACAAATTCCGTTAAATACATCCAGCTCAAACTTGAATACCTATAAATTGACTCAACTGGGCTACTTTAAAGGTAAATTGCTTGATGTGAGCAACGCAGCGGATATTCATTACACTGGAAGTAACCGAAATGTATTCCTGTATGTTAATAATGTATTGGTTGATCTGGATGGTTCAGGAGCGGACTTCAAGCTTGCTGCTTCCTCAGAGACAGCCGCAGCCAATGCCTTGGCGAACGGGAATAATGAAATCAAGTTTGTGTACAAGCCAGGTATTGAGTACAGCAATACGGTAAAAGTAAACTTTACACAGACGAATATTCCAGTAATTCCTGTTCCAAATACACAAGGAATCATCCCTTTTACACCAGTTAGCGGCTTGAGCAATACACCGAAGTATAGCGAAATTGCTCCGAAATCAAAAGATGCTAATTTCACCAAAGTGGATGATACTAACTACAATACATCTCTGAAAAATATCAATGTATTTGGTACTTTCAGTATTGCCGATTTGGGTAAAGCAGATCAGGTAAATGGTTCGTTAAGTGATATTGCCAATAAAGATCAATATATTTTGGAGATTAAGGGATCGGATGACAGTGAATTCAACTGGACGTTGAGTAACGAGTTTTTCTCAGCAGAAGATGCTAAGACAACATACAATTCCGGTTCTACTACAGATAAATTTACTAATAAAGATTTAAAAGACCTGCTTGTGTACTACCATCCGGACAAAAAGTATTTCAGCTTTGTGTTGAAAAACCAAACTATTTCGCAAGATGGAACACCAGTAGCTTATAACATTACCTTGTACAATAGCGGCAAGAGCGGACCATTTGCTACTTTCCGACTGCAAGTATCCGGTCAATCTACATCTTTTGATATTTTGCGTCCGCTCCCTGAAAAGAGAATCGTGAATCAAAACTTTGTGCAAGTTGTTGTGAACGCAGGTAACGCAGATAGTGTTATGGTAGGTAAGGAAAAAGCGGTTCAAGAAGGATTTGATTCTGACTATGATGGTACCGTTGATTACCCATCAACTTACAAAGCCATCGTAACAGGTCTAAAAGCCAACAAAGATAATAAAATTGACGTAGTGGTTACAGTAGGCAAAGAAAAACTGAAACAGACCATTACTGTTAAATATGTGCCTACAAATATTCCTGGCGAGCAGTACATGGAAGCGATGAAAACATCGCACAAAGTGTTCGATGGTAATCTTACACTTGCTTTTGCGAAGGGAACGAGTCTAATTCGCCGGGATTACGATCAACCACAGCAATTCAAAAACCAGGTTTTCTCTGGGCATACTTTGTACTTTGCGATAGCAAATAGCGAAGATGGTGTGGTAGACCGTCATGAATTTGAAACTGAAAAAGCATTGTCCGATATGCGGAGCTTGATTGCAGACGGAAGTAGATACTTCAACCGGGATTTCCCAAGTCGTTTTACCAAGTCCAGTCCAGTATTCTGGATTGACCCAGGTACCGCAGATGATATCAAAACGGATGCTTACGATCCAGTGACATATGGTGCTGATCCTTATCAATTGGCTAACAAGTCGCAAAATGACAGCAGCAAGATCAAAAACTTCTACTGGCGTGACCCATCTAACGAGTTAGTACCTTCCAAGCGTGCTACATTGACGCTGACGTATGATAGTAGTATTGCTCAAGATGCAGGGAAACAAATGTCGGTGTTCTATTTTGATTCTGATCTTAAAGACTGGCAGAACATTGGTGGTGTGGTGGATCCGAAAAAACACACCATTAAAGTACCGTTTGATCGTTTCGGTTACTATGTAGTTGCTAAAGTTGGAGAAACGTATAGTGATGTCATTAAGCACAAATACGCCAGAGATTACATTGAAGCCATTTTGGCTAAAGGTGTCATGAACCCAATGGATCCAATTAATAGCTTTGGACCTGACAGCTACATTAAAAGAGGCGAATTTACGTCTATGATCGTCAAAGGTCTGCAAATTCCGCTTAATTTCAGCGGAGCGAAGCATTTTGACGACGTGTCTATTCCAAATACGATATCAGCAGATGCGCTCTATGATTATCGTTATATTGAAACAGCTGCACGCGCTGGTATTGTCAAAGGTTCGCAACCAAGAATCTTTATGCCGGAAGATGTAATCACACGCCAAGATGCAGCAGTCATTATCGCTAAGGCATTGAATTTGAAGCTTGAAACAGATCATGACAAGATCATGAAGAATCTGTCTAAGACCTTTAAAGATGCGGACAAAATTGATTACTATGCACAGGCATCTGTGTTGGCTATTGCCAAGAAAGGCTTTATTACGGGTTCACCTGTTGATGCAAGCGATCTGAAAAAAGGATATATGTTTAATCCTACTTCCCTGACCTTGCGTGGAGATGCAGCCATTATTGTAGCTAAAGTTATGGCTGATAAAAAGCTGCTTCCTAAAATCTAATTAACAAAACACCTGAAATTATTAAACATCCCTCCATGCGAAATGGAAATTCCCTTTCATATACATGAGAGGGATGTTTTTTATAAATCAGCTATTTGACTGGAATTAAGGGCCTATGCCATAATATCAATGAGGTAAGAACTTTGGATTAGCCTTACAACGTTTTTTATTTTGGATTTAGCTTAAACGTCTGTAATTAATTTCTTTTTTTTAAGCTTTTATCTCAAAATGTGTTTATTATTTTTTTATATGTTTTTTTGCGCATTTATCTGAAACTTTACGCTTATTTCATCGTAGTAGTGGATGTGTGTGCTTAAATATTACATAGAGAAGTGAGTGGGGAGTGATGAGATGTCTCAGTTTTCAATACGCCGTCCTGTAACAGTATTTATGTTAATTATTGCTTTGTTAATCGGGGGCGGTATTTTTGCGTTAAGACTTCCTGTAGAGCAAATGCCGGATATGAAGTTGCCATTCGCTGCAGTGGTGACTAGTATTCCAAATGCAACGCCTACAGAAGTTGAGGAATTGGTTACTAAACCTATTGAGAAAAGTCTGGCTTCTATTGAGAACGTGGATAAAGTCATGTCCGAGTCTTCAGAAGGAACATCTATGGTCATGATTCAATTTAACTGGGGAGTAGATATCAATCAAGCAACCCTCGACATGCGAGATAAAGTTGATGGGGTTAAAGGGTCTCTTCCCAAGGCGGCTAATTCGCCGCGTGTCCTTAAGGTGGATCTCAACGCAACGCCGGTTATTACGCTCTCTCTTACAGGAGACCAGGATATTAACAAGTTGAAGCCTATTGCTGAAGATATTATTGAGCCGCGGCTTGAAAGAATTGCGGGAGTAGCTGCAGCCAACATGTCAGGTGGGCAGGCTCGGCTTGTGAAGATTACCGTAGATCAAGCCAAACTTCAAAGCTATGGCATTACGTTAGATCAAATCAGCCAAGCGCTATCGTCTAATAACGTAGCGGGTTCTGCTGGTTCGGTGTACCGAGGCAATACAGAAATCCAACTTCGGGTTCAAGGTGAATACAAAGCTGTTTCAGAAATGGGTGAAACGCCAATTCCAGTAGGGAAGGGAAGCATTAAGCTAAAGGACATCGCGAAAGTTGAAGATTCCTTGGATGATGTTACAACCATTTCTACCTATAACGGAAAGCCAAGTATCAATATTTCTGTTACTAAAGCTACAGGAGGGAATACCCTTTCAATCGCCGATTCTGTAAAGGATAGTTTAGATTCGATACGGAAGGAATTGCCTCCGGGAACTCAATTGGAGATGGTAACAGATGCATCCAAACCCATTAGTGACTCCGTACACTCATTAGTAGAGCATGCTATATTGGGAGTTATTATCGCAGCTATTGTGTTGCTGTTATTTTTGAATAGTATACGTTCTACCATTATTGCTACTATCGTTATTCCAATTTCCTTCGTAGCTACGTTTATGATGATGTATTTCACCGGACAAACCATTAATATTATTTCACTGAGCGGTTTGCTTCTGGGGTTAGGATCCTTTGTCGATTTTGCGGTTGTTATTATTGAGAATATTTTTAGACAGCGACATGAAGGGAAAAGCATGCTACAAGGGGCTATTGATGGCTCCAAGCAGGTGGGTAATGCCGTTATGGCATCTGCACTTGCGCAGATCGTAGTATTTTTACCAGTTGTTTTTGTTGACGGAATTGCGGGAGTTCTATTTAAACCGTTGGCGTTAACCGTTATTTTCTCTCACATTGCAGCCTTGCTTGTATCCCTTATGATTGTGCCGATGCTGGGCTCACGTTGGCTACCTACCGTGCCAGATGAATCCATTTATTCTTCAGGTACTTATAAGGGTGTTAACCCTATTGTGTGGTTTAATATTGGCTTCGAGAAATTTAAGAGTGGGTATCGCCGTATACTGAAGTGGGGAATTAACCATAGAAAATCTGTGTTAATTATTACTTTATTAATGTTTGTGGCAGCTGGGGCTCTAGTTCCTTTCGTTAAAGCTGAATTTATCCCAGCATCCGATACTGGGGAATTCACAATTAACGTGAAACTTCCTAATGGAACGGTCTTGGAAGAAACGGAAAAGGTTGTTCAAGATATAGAAAAAGAAATTTTGAAAGTTCCGGATCTAGATAAAATGACAGTGACTGTTGGTTCTGGTGGCAATTCTGGTTATTCAGGGGCAGCTCCAACTAATTCGGCGGATCTAAGCGTAACGCTGAAGGATGGACATCAGCCAACAGATGGTGTAGTTGAGGGCCTTCGTAAGAAATTTGATAGCATTCCGGATGCAGAGATTACAATGGCGTCTACAACAGGCCTTTCAAGCGGAGCGGCTGTTAATATTAACTTAAAAGGTGACGATATTGACGTCCTGAGAGAACTTTCAGACAATCTCGTTGCGGACGTAAAAAACATACCGGGTACGGTCAATGTGAAAAGTACCTTGAGTGCTGTTCGCGAAGAATATGAGATTACCGTTAATCGGGAGCTTGCGAGTCGATATGGCTTATCAGCAACTCAAATTTTATCAGCAGTGAATACTTCTTTTAATGGATCAGTCGCCACAAGCTATCGTACAGGTGAAGATCAGATTGATGTGAAGATATCGTTGCCAGAGCAAAACCGCCATGATTTGTCAAATCTTAAAGCCTTACGGATTACCACTTCGCAAGGTATTGATGTACCTTTGTCTTCCGTAGTAAGTATTGATAAACGGACTGTACCCGATACTGTTACTCGTGAAGACCAAACGCGTCAAGTGCAGATTACAGCTGATATTGATGGAACAGGGGATATTCTTACTATTAATCAAAAAATAGATGCTCTTTTGAAGAGTACTCACTTCCCAGAAGGCTACAGTGCAGACACGGGTGGTGGACAAAATGAACAAATGCTGGAGTCTTTTATAAACTTAGGGATAGCTATTTTGCTATCTGTCGTGCTCATTTATATGGTTATGGCAGGACAGTTCGAATCGTTGCTCACACCGTTTGTTATTATGTTTTCCGTTCCACCTACGGTAATTGGTGTGCTTATCGGTTTAGCTGTAACCGGGGCGAGCCTCAGCGTTTCAGCTTTGACGGGTTACATCATGCTCGTCGGTTTGGTCGTCAACAATGCCATAGTTATGATTGACTTTATAATTCAGCTCCGAAAAGAAGGCCAAGATCGGGATGAAGCTATTATTCATGGAGCGTCTGAGCGGTTGCGTCCGATTTTGATGACCACGCTGGCTACTGTACTAGCTTTGCTCCCAATGGCATTCGCTACAGGAGAGGGTAACGAAACACAAGCACCGATGGCAGTTGTTGTTGTATTCGGGTTATCCTTCGCAGCTGTTATTACATTGATTCTTATTCCGGTAGTCTACGTCATCATGGATAATATGATACAAAAACGTAAGAATCGGAAATTAAAAAGACAAGCGAAGAGAGAATTGAAAAAAGAAGCGAAACTACAAAAAAGTGTTCATATATAAGGTGAGGTGGAGAAACATAATGAATAAAAAAAGTGCTCTGATTGCTACAACTTTGCTTTTATCAGTTGCATTAGCGGGTTGCGGTGGGGGAGAGGCCCCTGCCGCAACGACTACGGCGCAGCAAGCCATTCCAGTTCAAGTAGCAAAAGTGGCTAAAGGTAGTATTAACGATTCAACAGGTATTATTGGAAGCTTTGCTCCCAAAGAGACAGCTCAGGTGTCTCCGAAAATTAGTGGTAAAATTCAAAGTATTAACCTTACAGTGGGCCAAAAAGTAAATAAAGGCGACACATTGTTTACTATAGACCAAAAGGACTTGCAAGACTCGATTAAGCAATCCCAGGAGTCTTACCAGGTTGCCCTGGCCAATTTAAAACAAGCAGAGTCAGGTGCAGCGCAATCGGTACAGCAGGCAGAATCCAGCGTGGATCAAGCCAAAAGTGCGCTTGTCCAGCAAGACAACACTATCACCCAAGCTCAGACCAGTCTGGTCGATGCTCAGAGTTCCGTGCGTGATGCTCAAAATACGCTCAACCGCAACCAACAGTTGTTTAGTGCGGGTGCTCTATCTCAATCTGAGTTAGAGCAGTCTCAAATAGCGCATAGAAGGGCTTTAACTGCAGTGGAGAATGCGCAGATCACACTTCACAATGCACAAACGTCCAAGCAAAGTGCGCAAACAACATATAGCAATGCTCAAAAATCATTACGACTTGCCCAACAGAAAACAGGCATTGACGTAGCTCGTGCTTCTGTCAATCAAGCTAAGTCCAGTTTAGACACAGCACGTAGCCAACTGGTGGATACTGTGGTCAAAGCTCCGATTTCCGGTACGATATCGGTAGTAACAGGAACCCAGGGGCAAATGGTTAGTGCACAATCCGCGGTTGCTACAATAGCAAATACCAATCCTATTATTGCTAAAGTTAACGTTTCTGAATCTGAGCTTCTCAAGATGCAGGTGGGTTCATCTGTGACTGTAGGCGTGGACTCGTTAAATAAGCGAATTGAGGCCAAAGTATCGGCTGTCAATCCGGTAATGGATAATGATCTGAAGGCATACCCTGTTGAGGTATCAGTTCCTAATGGTTCTGGCGAATTAAAATCAGGGATGGTTGTAACTGTATACATGAAATCAGAAGCTCCTAAAAACATTTTGGTATCGCAGGATGCCATTACGGAGCAGGCAGGGAAAAAGTATGCTTATGTAGTGGAAGGAACAGTGGCTAAGCGGGTAGAGGTACAGACAGGCCAGGAAAGTGCCAAACAGGTTGAGGTAACCAAGGGGCTTGCTGAAGGACAAAATGTTGTCGTTAAGGGCGTTAGTCTGCTTACGGATGGCGCGAAGATTAATGTAGTGAAGTAATTTGTCACGGCTATATTTACGTAAATCACTGTTACTCCGTCATTTCTACTACTTAAAGTGTATTAGAGTATTAGATTTCAAGGGAATCTATAGACTTTATGTACTTTATATATTCTATGGATAATTCTTAGCGAATATACTCCATTAAAGACCGATTAGATGTGCGGAAATAACCCTTGTACATTTAAGGTTGAGGAGGTAAAAGTTGTAGGATGACGGAGGAACAGGATCAAGAGTATAATTATGACTGTGGAAAGCGGAATACATAATTCAAAAAAATAAATTTTTTTTTGAAACGGACGCAACTTTTTGAACCCATGCTACGTCTAATTGGGTGAGTATGAAACAAAGGGGTACAAAAGCGTAAAGACAAAATTCGCTAAAAAAAATCTTTACTGCATTGTTATCACATTGTATAATACTGGAGTACGTCATAAATGGACGCTTTCTTTCAACTAGATTCCAAGCTTCTGTGATATTGTCACAGATATCATTTTATAAGGGTTCTCATAAAGCTCGGAAAGGAGGTGTAACGACTGATGAGTGACAAGATCCGACAAAAAGACAAAAATAATATTTCTGGTTATATTCAAGGAGGAGAAAAAAAGGTTATGACAAAGTTTAATAAAAAAATGATCAACGTGCTGGCAACAGCAACATTGGTTGCTGGTGTAGCAGCTCCAATCGCAGCATTGACTGCACCAACTGCAATCCATGCATCTTCTAGTTATTTTTCTCTAAATAATCCATCAATTAATTCTGGTTCAACTAAGGAGCCTATTTCTCTTGGTAGAGCAAGAGTTTCTATTAGTCAAGCTTCCTTAGCACAAGGTGCTTCTTTTACAGTAACATTGCCTAAAGGTTTCAACTTTGCTACAGATCCAAAAGTTACTACATCCGCTAATGATGCAACTTATGGTTTGGGTGTTTATCTTGATGCTGGAGATAACAAATCTAAAGCAGAAAGTCCATTCCCAGCTGAACCGATTAAAGTCGAAAAGTTGACTGGTAATTCTGTAAGAGTATCTTTCGATAACAATTATAACGACTCTAAAGATAGTTCCGAGGTTTACCTGAATTTTGGTAAAATCAATGTGACTGGACCAAGTAATGGACCGGTAAAAGCAACAATTGATGCTGCTTCTGCAAGTGGTTTGACTAGCGGTGAAGTTACAATTGCCAACGTAGTGTCCTCTGGTCAAGTATCTTTGAGCGCTGCTGATACTGTTTCCAGCGAAGAAAACTTTACTGCAACTTTGAAAGTTAAAGAAGAAACAGCTGGTTCTTTGGGTAACAACAACATTAAGTTGAAATTGCCTAGCGGTTTCAAATGGGACTCCGCTCTTAAATCACCAGCCACTATTTTGTATACTTCCAAGACAGACAAAGCAATTAAGCCAGAAGACGTGAATTACTCCACTGATGGCGATACACTTACTTTGTCTTTGAAAAAAGTAAGTGACGACCAAACTTCTTTCCAATTGCCTGTAGGATTCTATGTTGATGATGAAAACAGTGCTAAAGAAGGCGATGTTACTGTTAGTATCTCTGGTAATGCAACAACTGATGTTAGCTCCCTCGTAGTAGGTAGCTACGGTCAAATCGGTGGTGGCGTTTCTGTTGCTACTCCATCAACAATCCTTGCTGGTCATGACGAGCAAAAAATTGGTGATGTTACAATTAAAGAAACTGTTGCTGGCTCTTTCGTAAAAGGACGTACTGTAACTTTGCGTTTGCCTGAAGGTGCTCGTTGGCAGTCGACTTTTGAAAGCAATAACCCAGGAAGTAACTTCTCTGGTTCTATGGAAAACACTAACGGTTTGGGTGGAGCAGAAGTTTCCTACACTGACTCTGACAAACGTACTTTGAAATTGACTTTCAATAGCGCTAACAGCACAACTGACGCTGGTACTTTGAAACTGAAGAACGTTGAAGTTGCAACGCAACCAGGTTTCTCCGGCGATCTGAACGTTGATGTTGCTGGTAGCCAAGGTCTGAGCGGTACTGTTAAGGTTGCTACTGTGAAACAAGCAGTTACTCTGGCTGCTGCTTCCAAACCAACCCTTACAATCGGTCTGGGCGATCAACAAGTTGGCGATATCACAATCACTGAAGCTGCTAAAGAAGCTTTCGTTAAGAAAGACGGTAGCCGTGAAGTAATCTTGGAATTGCCAACAGGTGTACGTTTTGCTGCTACTCCAGAAGTAAAAGTTACAGCTGGTGACGTTAAAGTGAAGAGCGTATCTACTGATACTTACGGCGAAAGCAACAAAGGCCGTCTGAGCTTCTACATCGACAGCGAATCTGCTACTCCAAGTACAATCACAATCTCGGCTCCTAAGCTGACTGTTGACCGTACTGTAGCTCAAGGCGACATCGTTGCTAAGCTGAAAGGTAGCGCAGTATCTTACACTGCATACAAAGGCGCAACTGACAACACTCAAAACTGGAAAGATAACAACACTGCAGCTGCTGAAGTAGCAATCGCAACTGTTGGAACTCCAGCTCCAGGTGCTACTAAAACTAAAGCTGTCTTCACATTGGGAAGTACTTCCTACACTGTGAACGGCGAAACTAAAACAGCAGAAGTAGCTGCTTATGCTGAAAACGGACGCACTTACTTGCCAGTACGTTATGCAGCTGAAGCTCTGGGTGTATCCCCACAAAACATCCTGTTTGACAAAGCAACTTCCACAGTTACCCTGATCAAAGGTAGCACTGTTGCTCAAATCAAACTGAACACAAACCTGTTGACTGTTAACGGTTCTGTGATTCGTATGGACGTTAAAGCTGTAACTAACAAAAACCGTACTGTACTGCCAATCGCTTGGGTGAGCAGAGCGCTGGATGCATCCATCACTTATGATGCAACTGCAAAAACAGTTACTGTTGAAAACAAAAACTAATTTAAGAGCAACTCTTTTGAGTTAACTGAATTAGATGAGAAGAGGGTTCCTTTTGGAGCCCTTTTCTTTTATTAGTCTTATTGACAAAGGAGAGAAATTATGAAACGTTTTGGAGTGGCAGTACTGTCCACATTAGTTCTTTCTTCTGCGTTCGCCAATCTTGCAGGAGCTCAACCAGGTGATATAAAGGTTATTATTAACGGTGTGACTCAGCAATATACACAGTCTCCGATAGTCAGTCAAAATACAACCTTGGTGCCTCTTCGTGGTGTTTTTGAAAGCTTGGGAGCGCAAGTGGAGTGGGACAGCAAGGCTAAAAAAGTAACAGCATCTAAAAATGACGATACATTAACTTTAAATATTGGCTCCAAACTTGCTTATAAAAACAGTAAGCCGGTACAGCTCGATGCAGCAACTCAAATTCAAAAGGGTCAAGTGCTCGTTCCTTTACGTTTTGTGAGCCAATCATTAGGCGCCAAAGTAAATTGGGATCAGACTACACGAACAGTGACCATTTCGAATCAAGGTAGTGGTAGTGCTACTGACACCAATAGCTTGTCTAGTAAGCCACTTGCAGCTCCTGTGACCAAAGTTACTTATGATACTTACTATAATGACTCCTTGACCTATGACGATGCAGTCAAACTGGCTATTGCTGATAGTACTTCAGTGAAAACAGGAGAAGTGAGTATTGATCAGGCAGGGAAAATTTTGAAAGAGACAGGCAAAAATATTGACTTTGTTCCAGCAGAAGCAGGTAATGAGGGTCAAGATAAAGCTTACAAAGGTTATGCCCAAACGAACCTTAATTATGAGGCTACCAAGAAGAATCTGGAAATGACCAAAGAAAGTATTGAATATAATGTAAAAGATCTTTACAATAAGCTCCTTCAAAAGCAAAATGCCGTTAAGCTGGCTGCTTTGAATATCGAAGATGCTGAGCGCAAGCTTAAAGTTGCACAAATCAAGAGAGATAATCAAATGTCGAGTGATTATGAGGTTACCCAAGCGACTAATCAGTTGACTCAAAATCAAGCAGCTTTGGATAAAGCTAAAAAAGATTTGGATAGTGCATATGTATCTTTGAACCAGTTGATTGGCTACAAACCAGAGCAACGTTATGAACTGAAGGATAAGCCTGTCTATTCTGAATTTAAAGATAATGTAGAGACAAAAGTAAGCCAAGTACTTACTAGCAGTACTGCTATTTGGTTGAGTGAGCAAAAAGTGGATTTGGCTGAATTGAGCTTGAAGCTTTACAACTTCAATACTCCAGGAAATACCCCTTATGAAGCTGAACAACTTAATGTTGAAAAAGCTCAATATGCTACAGAAGGCACAAAGAGACAACTCGAAGAAGCTGTAAGAACAATTTATAACAATATCAAAGCATTGGAAAGTCAATATTCACAGATTCAAGCTGGCTTAGTGAGTGCTAGAAGTGCGGCTGATATGGCTAAGAAGCAATTTGATGTTGGGTTGGCTACAGAGCTTCAGGTTTATGAAGCTAATTTGAAAGTAACTACTGCTGAGCAACAGGCGGAAGATATAGTTTCAAGTATTGATACTTTGAAGGTGGCTTTCAATAAGCCTTGGGCTATGCAAGGTTCCACTGGAGCAAGCGCGCAATAATTAAAACTTAACTATACTTGCTATAACCTGCTGTAGGAGGACTTCATGAAATCACGCTATAAAGTATCGTTGGCTGCAGCTTTACTTGGGGGAGGAATTGTAGCAGGCTCCTTAATGAACAATTCAGTTAATGGAGCCTCCAGTTCTGGACAACCTGGTACAGCTGATGATCCAGTCGTAACCAAAAGCTATGTTGACCAAAAAATTGCCCAGGCAATCAAAGGTGGAGTGCCCGCAAGTAACACGAGTAGTAAAACGACTAGTTCGACTACTCCAGCGACAAACGCTACCTCTAACACAACGGCGTCAGGAACTTCTAGTGCAGGAAAAACTTCCACACCAGAGCAGACAGAGGTTTTAAAGGTTGTTGATGTAAAGCCTGGTCAAAAACTGATTGCCAAAGCAGGCTCGGAATTTATTTTACGTAATGGTTATGCTGTTGTGTATAGTATGGATGCCAGTGGGGCTATTGATATTACTTCTGGAACGGAAATTGCTCATAATCAGGCTGTCGAAAAAAATCATTTATTATCGTTTCCTAGAGAAGGAAGAGGTATTCAAGTAAAAGAAGGTCAGAAGTTTGGTCTGGTCGTTATGGTACGAGGCGGTTATACTGTTCAGTAAACTGTTTTGTATTTAAGCTGCTTTCGGCGGCTCTTTTTCTTAAATACTGTTTGGGATAGCAAATTGTTCTTGGCTAAGTTGAACCTAATCGCTGCACACTAACCCCATGAAAGACAATACATTTAGTGGAGGGTGTATACGAGATGGCGTCAAGAGGTCAAAGACGATTAATTCCCGAGAGTCGTGCCAGGTTAGATGATTTGAAGTATGAAATCGCTGCTGAGTTTGGGCTACCTGTTTATAATCCCCAATATACACATATACAACCTAAGGCTGACAGTGAATTTGCTGCAGAATTGGGGGAGTTTGCGGGGGGCGGGAATGTAGCATGGCGTGATTTAACTTCAAGACAGAACGGTTCGGTTGGTGGTGAAATTACTAAGCGACTGATAAAATCTGCTGAACGTAGCTTATCTGAATATGGTACATTGTAAGTTGCAATAATTTCTACAGTTTTTGAACATATAGTAGCGTAAAATCTGGGGTAATTTACATGTAAATCAAAAATGGTTTGCATGTAGACTTACCCTAATTTCGAATGTTGTCATTGGGTGACACGAATTGACACCTTGTTTTAAATAGGATATCATGGCATTTGAGGCTTGTACGCAACCTTTTCCTACCGGAGAAGGTTCATTTTTTATTAATCAGGTGTAACAAGATACCTCCCGCCATTTGATGGCTTGAAGGTATCTGAATAATGCCATTACCATGTCAGGATTTTTTTATTAAATCCTCATGTATTTTAATTGTGGGAGGTTGAAATTCATGTCTGTAAAAGGCCGTCATTTGTTCACGTCCGAGTCTGTAACAGAAGGCCATCCGGATAAAATCTGTGATCAGATATCCGATGCTGTATTGGATGCCTTTCTGGCTAATGACCCTAATGCACGGGTAGCATGTGAAGTATCGGTAGCTACTGGTCTCGTTCTCGTTATTGGTGAAATCAGTTCCAAATCGGAGTACGTGGATATTCCATCCATTGTACGTAATACGATTAAGGAAATTGGCTATACACGTGCGAAATACGGTTTCGACTATAATACTTGCGCTGTATTGACTTCTTTGAATGAACAGTCGCCGGACATCGCTCAAGGGGTTAATGCTGCCTTGGAAAGCCGTGATCCTGCTGAAGTAGATAAAGAAACGGAAAACATTGGGGCTGGAGATCAAGGATTGATGTTTGGTTTTGCTACGAACGAGACGCCGGAGTTGATGCCTTTACCTATCGCTATGTCTCACCGTATTGCACGGCGCTTGTCTGAAGTGCGTAAGGATGGAACACTGAATTACCTTCGTCCTGACGGTAAAACCCAAGTAACGGTAGAGTATGAAAATGGTAAACCTGTTCGTATTGATGCTATTGTAGTTTCTACGCAGCATGCGGAGGATACTACTTTGGAGCAAATTCAAGCAGACATCAAAGAAAAGGTTATTTTGCCAGTTGTTCCTGCCGAATTATTGGATGAGCAAACCAAGTATTACATTAATCCGACAGGACGCTTTGTTATCGGTGGTCCTCAAGGAGATGCAGGTCTGACAGGTCGTAAAATTATTGTGGATACGTATGGTGGTTATGCACGTCACGGCGGGGGAGCATTCTCCGGTAAAGATCCGACCAAAGTGGACCGTTCCGCTGCTTACGCTGCTCGTTATGTAGCGAAAAACCTCGTAGCAGCTGGATTGGCAGACAAAGTGGAAATTCAGCTTGCTTATGCCATCGGTGTAGCTACGCCTGTTTCGATTAACGTCGATACATACGGTACGGGTAAAGTGAGTGATGAGAAGCTGGTTGAATTGATCCGAAATAACTTTGATCTGCGCCCAACAGGTATTATTCGCATGTTGGATCTGCGTCGTCCAATTTATAAGCAAACTGCTGCCTACGGTCACTTTGGACGTACAGATTTGGATGTACCATGGGAGAGCGTAGATAAAGCTGAAATTCTAAAAGAACAAGCGGGGCTGTAATTCCTCGTATGTTATCAAAATAAAAGCAATAACCCAAAAAGACTGTTTCATGCTTTGCATGAACAGTCTTTTTTTTGATGTGTTTCGCTGTTAAGTACGAATTTGTTCTGATGTACCGAATGCTGAGTGACTACTCGGATATCGGAGCATGGTCCAATAAATTTTTAAGTAAACGACAAACCTTTTGCAGTTCCTTGTACTGCTCCAAATACGCAAAAAGGGCTTTCAGGAGACCTTTCTGAGGGTTCGATTTCAGAGCCTCTTCCTTTAAATGAGCGTAGATTTGCTGACACTCCTGTTTCTCCTCTGAACTCCAAGAAGACAGCAGTATACTGTCTTCCAAAGAGTGGAGAAGGCTGTTAATTTGACGGCCTTGATCAAAAGGATTACTTAGAGCACTTTCGGGTAACCAGCCTTGCTTGCTCCAGAACAAATGTGGAGCTGAATCAGCATTGTTCAGGCTGGTTGCCAAGGAACTGGATAAGAAGATAATAAACTGGGTCAGATGTTCAATCGTTTCATCATTCATGCGATCGGCAAAGAAGCGAATATATTCAAACACAATGCTTTTAAGTACAAAGGTCACGTCCCATGCATGATCTTCAATGCTCGGTCCAAAAATATCAATCAGGCAGTCGCGAACCCATCTGTACAATTTGTATTCATGATTCTCGAATGCGTAATTGAGTTGTTCATTCTGGAAAATAAGCATGGAAGGCTCAGGAAGATCCATCATGAGATACACTTTGTTTTCAACGAGATTTTTCAAGTAAAGTACAATAAAACCGTGCAGTTTATCGTGCTTAGAAAGATCAGGTTTACTGTAGAGAGCCCGGATGTCTTGTTCAATGTTATTTTCCAGAATGATACACATTTCTAGAGGGAGTTCTTCTTTTCCCTGAAAATATTTATAAAAGGATGCCTTCGCCATCCCACTTTCTTTGGCGATTTCTTCAACAGATGTTGAATAATAGCCTTTTCTGGAGAACAGCCGAATGGCGGCCTGTAAAATATCATTTTTTTTGCTTTCCATACATACTTCCCCCTAGGGACCGACTAACTCGACAGCATGCGAACTCACTTCATACATCATAAAGATTGATCAGGTGTGATAACTGTGTGCTGCTGTCTTTTGAGTTGACGGCGCATCTTGTATTTGGCCATGATCATATACAAGGACGGCACGACAAACAAGGTTAACAAGGTCGAGAATAACAAACCGAAAATGACGGTAAACGCCAGTGGCTTAAAGAGCAGGCTTCCCAATAGTGCCAACGGAATCATACCTACAATGGCGGCCAAGGATGTCAATAAAATTGGTCTGAAGCGAGCGGCGGCCGCCTGTATTACGGCTTCCTTCAATTCCATTCCTTCATGTCGTGCATCCTCGATAAATTCAATTAACACAATCCCATTCCGCACAACAATGCCCGCGAGTGCAATGATTCCCATGATGCTCATAAAACCGATAGGCATATCGGTTAAGAAAATACCAATAATCCCGCCGGCTGCTGCCAGGTACACGGTCGTCATAATAATAATAGGAATGGAGAGAGAATAAAATTGCATAGTAATCAAGAGTAAAATGAGCAAGACTACAACGATAGCCAGCTGTCCTAAGTCCTTGAATATGGTCGATTGGTCAGAGGTTTCCCCACCAACCTCCCATTTGTAGCCTTCTGGGAATTTCATTTGCGCCAGCTTACTTTCAACATCAACCATCGCTTCGCTTGCAGTTCGTCCGTTCAAATCGGCTTCCACCGTAATCGTCCGCTCCATATTGTAATGCTTGATTTGCTGAATAGCAAATGACGGCTTAATCTGGACAAGCTGGTTTAATGGAATTTGCTTACCAGCTGCATTAACTACACTTAATTGTTGGAAAAGCTTACTTGGCTCCTCGTCGCTGTGATTCAAATACATTTTAATATCTACCAGACTGTTTCCAGTATCAAATTGGCTGACTTGGGCTCCTTCTTTTAATAGAAGCAGGGTGCGAGTCAAATCTGTGTAACTTACCAGGTATTGATCCATCGCTTGTTTGTTGACCTCAAGCTCCAGTGCATATCGTTCAATTCCTATATCATCCACGATGCCTGTTGTGCCCTCTACTGTCGCGATCTGCTCCTTTGCCTTTTGGGCAAGAGTTTGCAGTTCATTCAGATCCTGACCTGAGATACGAATAGAAACGGGCTTACCCACTGGAATCCCGAGACGAGGAACATACATCGTAACTGTAACTCCAGGGTAGGATTTCTTAACATGTTGTTCCCAAGCATCAACTGTCGTATTGAGATCGAATACGTTTTCTTTGCCGACGACAGCAATCTGCCCCACCGTTTCGTTATAACTAATATTTCCACCCGAACTATTAATGTCACTAAACAGTTGTGGGGCAGTCCCTCCAGTGCTGTAGACGACCTTGGAAGTTTCAGGTTGCTTTTTCACCCAGCCTGCAAGGTCTTTAACGACCTGGTCGGTTTCCGCAATTGAAGTGCCTACAGGCATTTTTACATTTAGTGCAACATGAGGATCTTCCGACTCAGGAAAAAGTTCAACTGAGGTAAAGGGAACTAATCCATAGGCGGCTGTTCCAAGCATGAGTCCGACCATGGCTGTCAACAAGGGACGCTGAATGACCTTAGGCATCAGTTTTTGTGAATAGAGCTTGTTTAAAGAATGAATCTGCTGGCCGAGCAAGCCTGCTGGTTTAGATTTACCCTGAGGGTGACGAGCCTGTCTGCGCTTCTCATACCATTCTCGAAAAATAGGGATGATGGTGAGCGACATGATCATAGAGGCAAGCATGGTCAGGGAGACAATAGCAGGAATAGGTTTAATAAAGGCACCTACATTTCCAGGAAGAAACAACAATGGCGCGAAAGCTGAGATGGTAGCCAGAGTTGCAACCAAAATAGAAAGCATGACCTCTTTGGTACCTTTTACAGCTGCGACTGAGGGTGATTCTCCTAATTCCGTAAGTCTACGCTCAATATTATCATTTACAACTACGGCATCATCCACGAGTATGCCGAGTACGATGATCAGACCGACAACGGAAATCTGATTTAGAGTGATGCCGAACATAGGCAAAAAGATAATGGCAATCGAAACCGAAATAGGAATGGCCAGTGCAACAAATGCAGAGGTGAGCAAATTCAGCCCCAACATACAAACGAGAATAACGGCCACAATCGCAAGAATCGTTTCACGCTTTAAGTCGTCAAAGATATGGCTTACCTGATCCTTTTGTGCAAAAAGAGTTTGAAAGTGAACACCTGCGGGGAGTGTTTTTTCCAGTTCTTTGAGCTTGGTATTGACCTTTTCGCTCATAGAAGGGATGTCTGTGCCTGTTTCTGCTCCAATACTTAACGTAATGGCCGGTTTACCCTCTACATAGGCAAAGTATTCTGTATTAGGATGGGCCAGCTCCGTTATGCCGATATCTCTCAAATAAACAGGATTACCCTCTTTGGTGCGTGTCAAAAGGACCTGATTCAATTCATCAGCTTTTTCGGTCTCGCGAACAATAAGTTGATAGGTACGTCCGTTGTATTCAATATTACCAGTAGGGACCCGATCAATTTGAGCCTGAATCGCTTGAGCCACTTGTCCCCACGAAAGCTGGTATTGCTGAAGTTTCTGATTGTCAATATGGACACGTACTTCTTGATCAGGGAGACCATTGAATTTGACGCTAGATACGCCAGAAATGGTATTGAGCTGATCTTTCCAAGTCGTTGTTAAATCATTTAGTTTATACAGCGGTGTGGAAGAGTCAGCCGTCAGGGCATAGGAGCCGATAAAAGAGCTGGTTAGTTTGTCATTTACAACAGGTACTTCAACGCCTTGAGGAAGATCAGCTTGTGCATCTTGCACTTTTTTACGCATATCATCCCAAACCGTTTGAGGATCAACTCCGTTTTTGGATTCGATTAAAATAGAGGAGAATCCGTTACCAGAAGTCGAACTAATCGTTTTAACACCTTCAACTTCCTTAATGCGTTTCTCCAGCTCTTTAGTTACGGTTTGTTCTACTTTTTGTGGTGAAGCACCAGGGTAGACTGTTGTTACCATAGCATTCTGTATGGTGACATCCGGCATTTCCTGCTGTGGTAACTGGAAAAAGCCGAAGATTCCGACCAAAATCAGCATGACAAAAAACAGCAATGTAATTTTTCGTTTTTTTACGATGTACTCAATCATGGGCGTCCGCCTTCCTCCGACTGAATCGCATTTCCATCAAACAGGTTTTCTGCCCCTTTAACGATAATACGTTCGCCTTCACGAAGTCCCGATACGATTTGCAACTGATTATCTACAACCTGATTACCAAGCTCCACAGGGGTTTTAACAGCTTTTCCTTGAATGTCTTTGAAAATAAAAGGCTTGCTTCCCGTGTTAATGACTGCTTCGGCAGGAACGAGAATCCCATTCTTGTCGGTCACCTGTTGAGCAGCTTTAATGACCTGACCGGGTAACCAGTCTCGCTGTGGATTGCTTATAACAATCTCTACGTTAACCCTTCCTGTGTCGGTGCTGGTTGAAGGATAGACGTTAGACACCGTACCTTGACGGGTCTCTTCATAGAGCGCCACTTCTACTTGTTGACCCTTTTTCCAATCCTTAATTTCACTGTCTGGTACAGGAAGTAGTACTTTGAGGCGGTCGATGGTGCCTATGCGATAGACGGCTTGCCCTGACGCGACCAAATCACCTGTATTCACGATTTTTTCTAAGATTACACCGTTCACAGGAGAGATTAGACGTGTGCGTGAAAGTGCAAGTTCTGCCTGCCCCTTGGCAACAAGGGCTTTTTCGTAGTTGGCATGGGCTTGTTTTTGGGAAGCCACAGCCTGTTCACTGGCCGCTAGGGCTTTGCTTTTACCTGCAAGCGCATCTTGAAAGGAAGCTTGGGCGGATTGATGATCTTCGGCTGTGGCCCCTTCCAGCAAAAGGGACAGGGATTCCTTGGCTTGTTCCAAGTCTTTCAGGGCTGCGGTAGCATTCAGGTGAGCATTTTCATTATCTGATGCGGTAGCAGCGCCTGCCTCAAACAGCTTCTGTGTGCGCTCGCTATCCGTCTTGGCCTTGTTATAAGCGCTTTGTGCCTTATCTACAGTAGCTTGCGCTTGTTGTTTCTCTTGAGCACGTGCGCCTTTATTGACCTTGTTAACATTCGCGCGAGCTCCTGTAATGCCGGCATCGGCGGATTGAATCGCGGAGGTAGCAGCCTGTAAATTAGCCTGTGCGTTATCTATACCGGCCAAGGCCTCTTGAATAGAGGCTGTCGCCTGTGCAACCTGCAGTCTATAGTCAGCGTCATCTAGACGGGCAATGGTTGTACCTTTCTGTACAGCCGTCCCGGTAGTGATTTCTGCGCTAGCGACGATACCTCCGTTCTGAAAAGCCAGTGTACGTTCTTCATAGGCTTGAAGAGTGCCTGACAAGTTATAGGCAGTATGAAGTGGCGTTGATTTGACGATTGCGGTCCGCACAACGGTTGGCTGTACAGATGAACCTAGAGCGGCATCTTTTTTTTCTGTAGAACATCCGGTCATTGCGATGCACAGGGATAAAGTAGATATGATGATGGCCCGTTGTTTATTCATGATTATCAATCCTTCCGATAGGGTCATAATTAGAGAAGTGAACTAATCAGTATTATTTGAACTAACAAGTTCAAATGTATTATAGTGCGCCGATATTGCATTCGTCAATTCATCGTTTTAGATTTTATGAATTAGTTGACGGGACTTTCGTAACTTTTGCCTATATAATAAGTCTATTAACATAAGAGGATTTTTTTGTTTATTGATAGAGTACATGCGCGGAACAAAACCGTTTAAATACATTGAAGATGGGAGCTATTATCCAAATGTTTTTAAGTAATAAGAAACAGAGTGAAGTGAAAGTTAATGGCAGAGGAATCGCTAAAAGATGGGCCGTGTTAACACTGGCAGGGGTATTATGGGTCGGTCCAGTTGCTGGAACTGGGGCTCTAATCCCCTTGAATGGCTGGATGTCTGCTCCAATCGCAAGTGCAGCCTCTGGTTCAACTGTAAAATTGGGAGAAGAGATCATTACTTCGGGTGCAACATTATTGAAATATCGTTTTAAAGGGTCCAAAGGAACAGCACTGGCTGATATCATTCGAGTAGACTTGCAAAATCCGTACGTTAAGCTGGATGTCATGACGGGGAAGAATGGACAGTTTACGACCCGGCAGAGCACAGGCGGCATGGCAAAAGAGACTGGAGCGGTTGCTGGTGTAAACGGGGATTATTTTAATACCTCAAGCGAGGGAGCTCCGATCGGTGGACAAGTATCCAAGGGTGTGTTGATGTCTACTCCATCTGATTTAACGGGCATGTATGCCTTTGCTGTAACCAGAGATGGTTCTCCGATGGTGGAGCAGTTTACTTTTGAAGGAACAGTAAAAGCTGGAGACGGGTCGTCTTTCTCTTTGGCGGGGATGAACAAGGCTTCGTATTCGCCTGAGACGAGTGGGGGCAGTTATAGTCACTCTAATGCTATGTATATTTATACATCTGCTTGGAAAGCAATTGAGCGGCCCAAAAATAGTTCGACAACGCCTACCGAGGTATTGGTACAAAATGGTGTGGTTACGCAAGTCTCCGACAATGCTACATTGAATATGACCGTTCCGCAGGATGGCTATATTTTACGTACTCACGGTAAAGCGGCTGATTATGCCAAAGCGCATCTGACCGTGGGACAGACGGTAGAAACAAGCTATCGCCTTCGTGTTAAATCGACAGGGAGTGAAGTAGATCCTTCCAACCTTCAGATGATGATTGGTGGACATACCATATTAGTAAATGACGGTCAGAAAACCTCTTTTTCCCGGAGCACAACAAGCATAGGCGGGACGCGTGCGCGTACAGCTTTGGGATATTCCCGTGACAAGCGTTACGCTTATGTCATTGCCGTTGAGAAGAATGGGAACAGCGTTGGTGTATCCCTGAGCGAGCTGCAAACGCTGATGAAAGATATTGGCGTTTGGAAGGGTATGAACCTCGATGGGGGCGGTTCTACGACCATGGTGACTCGTGATTTGGGGGATACGACAGCGGGACTTACGTTCAATACGGAATATGGTACAGAGCAACGTAGTATCGTAAATGGAGTGGGGGTATATACCAATGCTCCTAAAGGAACGCTCAAAGGTTTCACCATCAAGGGCAATAAAACGCTGCTGATTGGTCAGACCGGAAGCTATTCCTTCAAAGGCTATGACAACTACTACAATCCCTTCGATACCTCAAAAGTACAAGTGACGTGGAAGTCCAGCAACCCGGCTGTTGTGTCAGTGAGCGGCGGCGTTGTGAAGGGGGCCCAACCGGGAACGGCTACTTTAACGGCATCCAGTGGCTCAGCCAGCGCTACAACTAAGGTCACCGTGCTTGGAGCAGATGAAATTTCATCACTCACCGCAGGAAGTGGAACTGGCTCGCTTACCGCTGGAGCTAAAATCGCTGTACCGGTAACGGCAAAGACAAAAGATGGACAGAGTGTCAGCATTACGTCAGATGCGCTCAAATGGGAGTTCATTGGCTTTAAGGGAAGCGTTAAGGACAATCAACTTACAGTAAATACGGTGGATGCAGGCGTGAAAACGGGCTATGCCATCGGTCGCTATGATGGTTTCAGCGCTGTCGTCTTCTTGTCTGCTGGCGGAGCAAGTACAAACAATTGGGAGAACTTCGAAAATGTTTCGTATCCGGTTGATTTTACTTCGAATGTGGAAGGTGTTACCGGCACAGTGGCTGTTGTACAAGGAGATGGTGACCATGCCAATTCCAAAGTGCTGGAACTGAACTACGATATGACAAATGGCAGTGGTAAAATGTATGCTTACGCCCAATTGAACGGCACGTCCGGGAAAACGCTTGAACAGGCGGCTACTTCCATCTCAATTGATGTCAGAGGGGATAAGAGTCTGAACTGGCTGCGTGCGGAGCTAGAGGATGCCCAAGGCAAAACAGCATATATTGATCTCGCTAAAGTGATCGACTGGAACGGTTGGAAAACCATTAATGCAGATATGAGCGGTTTGAATATTTCGTATCCAGCGAAGCTGAAACGTCTTTATGTGGTCAATGTGGCGGAAGGTCAGGACGAGCGTGCTAAAACAGGCAATGTTGCTTTTGATAATATTTCTTTTAATACACCGGGAACGGTCGGCACAGAAGGACTTAAAAAGGGAACAGCCCAAATGACGATCGGACAAAAATCAATGACAGTAAACGGAACACCTACAACAATTGATGCAGCTCCGATGACTCGCGATGGTTCAACGTATGTTCCGATTAAGTATGTGCTGGACGCATTTGGCGGACAAGCCAAATGGAATGCGGGCGATCAACGGATCACCGTTATGCGCGGTGGTGTGCTGATGGATTTGACCGTAGGGAAAAAAGAAGTTGTTCTGAACGGGAAGCGTCAAAGTACTGATGTTGCACCCGTTGTGCTAGGGGGTAGGACTTTAGTCCCGTTGAGACTCGTGTCTGAGCAGTTAGGAATGACTGTAAAATGGGAACAAGAAACGAAGACCATCACCCTTCAATCATGATATGGTATGATATATACTTGAAATGCTAGGATTGGAGTAGAACATTTGTGGACTTTCAAGCCGATATCATAGACCGAGTCATTAAAAATGCCATCCAGGTGATGGAGAACAGCAAATATCAGATGTTCGAAATATTGGACACGGCCCGGACCGAGCTGGTCACGTTAAATCAGGAGCTCCAGAGCGTCTTGAAGGAAACAGCAGAAACGATCGAAAAGGTGGACCAGCTGGAAATGAACTATCGGCGGTCCCGCATTCGGTTGACTGAGGTCAGCCGTGACTTCGTTCGCTATTCGGAAGAGGATATCAAGCAGGCTTATGAGAAGGCAACACAGCTTCAACTCGATGTGATGATTTTCCGCGAGAAGGAAATGTATCTCAAAGCCAGAAGAGATGATCTTCAAAAGCGGGCCAAAAGTGTTGAGGCTTCTGTCGAGCGCGCCGAAACCATCGGTTCGCAGATGGGAGTCGTGCTGGAATATTTGTCGGGCGAATTGGGACAAGTGACGCGGATCATCGAATCGGCTAAAAACCGGCAGTTTATTGGTCTGAAAATTATTTTGGCTCAGGAAGAGGAGCGCAAACGCATATCTCGTGAAATTCACGATGGACCTGCGCAGCTCCTTGCGCATCTAGTGCTTAGGACGGAAATTGTAGAAAGAATGATCGCCAAGCAGGAATTTAAGATGGTTCAGGACGAAATAGTAGACTTGAAGAAACAGGTTCGCTCCAGTCTTGAGGAAATGCGAAAGGTCATTTTCAATTTGCGTCCTATGGCCCTGGATGACCTGGGACTTATTCCGACGCTCCGGAAATATGTGCAGGATTTTGAAGAAAAAACGAAGATTAGATCGCTTTTTGAAACAAGGGGCAAGGAACACCGTCTCTCTTCCGCGATGGAAGCAGCCATTTACCGTCTGATCCAGGAAGCTTTGACCAATGCTGCCAAGCATGCTTATCCTACCTATGTGCTTGTTGAGATTACCTATCAGGCGCAGCTTGTAAAAATCGTGGTGCAGGATAATGGTTTGGGCTTTAAGCCAGAGCTTTTTCAGCAAAAAAGCAAAGATCATGGGCATTTTGGTCTGATTGGTATGCGGGAAAGGGTTGAACTGCTCGAGGGGAGAATGGAGATCGAATCAGCTGAGAATCAAGGCACCAAGATAGTGATTCATATCCCAACCAACGTGGAAAAGGGAAAGGAGTAACAACATGGAAAATCAGGAAATTAGCAATGCACCCATCAAAGTTCTCTTAGCGGACGATCATCAGTTGTTCCGTGAAGGACTTAAACGTATTTTGAATATGGAGGACGACATTGAGGTCATCGGAGAATGTGGCGATGGTATTCAAGTGTTGGAATTCTGTAACGTAGAGAAACCGGATATTGTTCTGATGGACATTAATATGCCAATCGAAAATGGTGTAGAGGCAACCGAAAAACTGCGTGAGATGTTCCCAGATGTCAAAGTGATCATTTTATCCATTCATGATGATGAAAGCTATGTATTTGAGACGTTGCGCAAGGGAGCCAATGGTTATCTGTTAAAGGATATGGAGGCCGAGTCCCTCATTAATGCTATTCGTTCGGTTCATGAAGGCTATGCGTTTATCCATCCGAAGGTAACAGGTAAGCTCATTCAGCAACTCCGCCGGATGACCTACTTGAATGAAACAGGGGCTATGGCTGAAGGTCATACGAAGGAAGCCGGCGTGAAGTTTGTCGCAGGTGAAAATAATCCATTGACCCGTCGTGAAGCTGAAGTATTGCGTCTGATGGCTGAAGGTAAGAGCAACAAGATGATCGGTGAATATTTATTCATTAGTGAGAAAACGGTCAAAAACCATGTCAGCAGTATTTTGCAAAAAATGGAGGTTGATGACCGTACACAAGCGGTTATTAACTCAATCAAATATGGATGGGTTACGCTGTAAAGTGTAGTTTTTTCATGCATTAGACGATGCAGCTGCTAATAGATATGAATGCTGTACCGCCTTTCACTCCGGGCGATATGTCCGCTCATACAGAAACCCAGTACATAACCGTGACACCTCTTCCTGTTATACGGCATATATTGTCGCTATAGGAGGAGGTGGAACCCTCGTGACGGCTCACTTGGTTTGGATATTGCTTATATACGGTGTGGGGGCCGCTGTCGTGCATCTTATGTATATACGACAGGCGGTTCAGGCTTATCACAATGGCGAAGATTCATGCGCGATATCTTCAGGTCATCGCGCGATTCGCTATATTGTGATTACGTCCAATGACGGAGATCGTGTGGAATGGGTGATGCGTTCGTTGAACATACTTGCCTGGCTGCACCGGAGGCCGCTACATGTGACGGTACTGGATGATGAATCTATGGACGATACGCTACCGATTCTGACACGGCTAGTGCGCTATAGTCATATGGATGTTTCAGTCATTTCAAGTCGTTTTTCACCGGGGAACCCGGTTTTACCGAAGTCAGGCGGTGAAAAGCAGGTTGTTATTGATCTTAGAACAGTCAAGTCGTTGGCGGACGCCCCGCTTGTTCCTTAGCGACAGGGGATTGTGGACATCGTGGTCAAAATCGGATATAAATGTTTATAAACAGTTGTATAGGCAAGACAATAGGGATATCGTTGAGATCTACTTGATGTGAAGCACACTTCAGGCTATTAGCCACAGAAGTGTGCTTTTTTGCTGTTCTCTGGGGTGATAAGAACCCAAAAAGTCATGAATGGGAGGAGAAGGGGAAGGTGAAAATTGCAGTATATGCAGTGAGGTATAAGGGGAATTGGAATCTCCGATTAACTGTGGATATTCGAGTAGATATGACATGGTGGATGAATCCAGATGAGGGGCAGGGGAATGTTGTCGAAAGGTGGGTGTTATTAGGAGATGAGTTCCCCTTGTCCTGGGGAACAAAGCTATGTGAAACATTTAAGGAATTAGTAGGCATGGAGCGATGGGGGGAACGGCAGTGGTGGGCTTATATTATCGCACAGCTAAAAAGTGAACTGGCTCTTGAACCTTTTGACGGAGAACGAATTTTATCTGGAGGAGTAGAGAATATATGCATTTGGGATCATGTACAAGATTGGACTTCTCGCACAGAAAGTGGGGATGAGAGACGAGAAACAAAGGGAGTTTTACGTTCTATTCAAAAAAGGGACCTCGTCACGGGAATGGATGGATTGGAGAGGGAGTGTTTAACACGACAAGCGAATGAGCTGGCTAATTTGTTGTCAGGACGCCAGTTACTCGTTCCAGAAGTCGAAGCGCTACTGGCAGAGGCAGCGCCAGGTTTGGAGCGTACTTGGCGATCCGCTGCACAACTTGCATATCTGCAAGGCCGACTCAGCTTTGCTACTGGCCTTGATCCAGCACCTCGCACGCGCTGGTCTGCCACGCGTACGTATGAACTCCGCTGCAACCGTTGTGGCAGCGGGATAGTGCACCGCACGAGCTGCGCATCGTGCGGCCGTAAGGCGTGCGCCTACTGCGAGACATGTCTCGCACTTGGACGCAGCCGTGAATGCTCGCTGCTGCTGCGCGGTGCAGCGAAACCCGCGCTGCCGTGCACAGCAGGCATAGCCCTGGCGACGGAACTCGACCGCTGGGGGCTAAGCCCAGCGCAGCGTGCCGCCGCCGAAGCGGCGCTGCGCTTTTTAGCCACACCGCACGGCGGAGTGCGGGGACATTTTCGCCCGGAAGGCCGTGGGCTCCGGGCGTTGTTCCGGCGCGACTTTGTTGCGTGCCGGGGATCAGATGCTGCCACTTCGCAGGGCAGCAACCTTGCCCGTAGCAGACAGTCTTCGCCGAAACCTGGCGAAGGTGCGAGGTACAACGCTGATCGGCAGGTGCCTGGTACTAAGGTAGAGCGTTTTTTGCTCTGGGCCGTAACGGGCGCAGGCAAGACGGAAATGATGTTTCCGCTCTTGCAATATGTGCTAGACCACGGAGGAACGGCACTTGTGGCAACACCACGCCGCGACGTGGTACTGGAGTTAGCCCCTCGTTTGGCCATTGCTTTTCCCGATGTGAGCATGGTGACGCTCTATGGGGGAAGCGCAGAACGCTGGCAAAGGGGACAGTTGACACTGGCAACGACACATCAGCTATTGCGTTATCGTCAAGCTTTTGATTTGGTTGTGATTGATGAGATTGACGCGTTTCCTTATCACAATGATCCTATGCTTGCCTTTGCTGCACGAGCAGTATGTAAGCCGAAGGGAAAGTTTATCTATTTGTCTGCTACACCACCGCAATCCTTGCAGAAAGAGGCTGCACGCGGTCTGCTGCCACACGCCAAGGTTCCCGTTCGTTTTCATCGTCATCCTCTACCTGTCCCATTTCGTTTGGGGACTGCTTCAGTGCAACAATGGCTGCAAAAAGGTCGGCTATCCGCATCCTTTATTCAACGCCTACGCGTATCCATACAACGTGGGGCACAGGTTTTCCTGTTTGTGACACGAATCTCACATATTCAGGGACTTGTGAAGCTGCTGATTAAACAATTGCCTGATGTACCTATTGCGGGCACCTACTCACAGGATGAAGAAAGAACCGCTAAAGTACGCTTATTTCGAGCTACTGAAATACGTGTTCTGGTTACAACGACTATTTTGGAGCGAGGGGTAACTGTTCCACGGAGTGATGTGTACGTATTAGACGCGGACAGTAGTCTTTTTGATGAAGCCTCTCTTGTCCAAATGGCTGGTCGCGCGGGCAGGTCCAAGGATGACCCATGTGGAGTTGTTATTTTTACATCCCCCCAATGGACACGAGGTCAAAAAAGAGCAATTAGACAGATTAAACGTATGAATGAACTGGCTCGGAAAAGAGGATACCTGAAGGAGCCGAAGCACTAAATGCATTAAATAAAAAAAGTTTTTTTGGAAATGTGAAACCTGAAACAATGTCGGTACGTAAACTACCAAGAAAGGTGCATTCTGGTATGGGGATGATTCCAACAACCCGTCTATTTTTGAATTGGTTATTCCATCGCCAGTCCCAAACATGTATGGCTTGCGGCACTCTCACAGGGCGTTTTTCCGAATTCCCCGGGATTTGTACTTCTTGTTCACTTCAAATTCCTTGGGTTTACGATATTCGTTGTGTTTATTGTGGACGTCCGACGTCTTGCCCGGATTGCGTAAGGCTTGACCGATTAGTACGTTACTATGTGTGCAATCGGAGTGCAACCAGCTATACACCAATGATGAGAGAATGGATTGGGCAGTTCAAATATCGCGGGAATGAAAAGTATGGTTCCCTGCTGGGTGAGATCATGAATCGAGCCTATCAGGCGATGAGGTATGAGTTTGCAGGTCTTAAACATTCTCGTTTCAAGCGATCTTTGTGGAGTGTGGATGTAGTGACCTGTGTTCCGGTAAGTGAGAAGAGGCTGACAGAGCGAGGTTTCAATCAGGCTCGGATCTTGGCAGAAGAGATTGCTAAGCGGAATAAGCTCCCCTTCCTATCTTTACTTGCTCGTCCACAAGATACAGGCAAACAAAGCTTTAAATCAAAAAAGGAACGCATGAACACAATGAATAATGCGTTTTCTGTCCATCCCAATATGACAAATTTGCTGAAGTTTTTTATTTTAAAAGCTAAATCTCAATGTGTTACGGAAAATAAGCTTTCCGTTACCGTTTTGCTTGTTGATGATATTTATACAACGGGGAGCACATTGCAGGCGTGTGCACGTGTTTTGAGAGAAAAGGCATTAGAGCAAGGAATACATTTGACTATTTTTTGCCTGACCTTAGCAAGATCATAAGTCTAAATATCTGGTATTCCCCATGAAATTTCGCTTGAAACTATGAAAAAAAGGTTATAATTCTCTTGAAAGAAGGGTTAAATAATAGAGCAAAAAGTCTTTTAAGCCGTACAATCAGCAGGATTTGACAACAAGCTAGAGAGAGGTATATAATAAAAAATATAGAGACAAACAAAAAGTAAGGAAGTGAGAGATGAAAACAGAATATTTCAATTTAGAGGTTGATTTTTTTGGAAAAGAGGAGTACAATTTCTATCTGTTGATAGCTAACATGATTGGTAATAAGTGATTAGCTAATGACTAAAGAGCGGACATTGGGAGTGTCTCGCTCAGTAGTAAAGCAGTTAATTAAAATTTAAAGCTAAAAAGAGGAGAGAATAAATCATGAAAAACGTAATGAAAAAAGTAGCAGTATCTAGCATGTTGGCAGTTAGTTTAGGTGCAGTATCTTTGTTGAGTCCACTTGCAACAGGTCAAGTAATGGCGAAATCCCACTCCGATGACGAAAAACAACAATTGGAAGACCAAATCATGAGAGAGCAGCAAGAAGCAGCACAAAAAGCATTTGAAGCTAAGTTTTTCAAAACTGAAACTACTGAAAAAGCAGCAACTACAACACCAGCTCAACCAGCCACTGAGAACAACAATCAAGCAACAACCACAAAACCAGCAACGACTACAACTGAAACACCAGCAACTGTAAATACAATCACAGTAAATGTCCAAGAGGGCGAAACACTGGCTTCTATTGCTGAGAAATACGGTGTAACTGTTGAGGAATTGGTTAAAATTAACAACCTGGTTAAAGTAGGTCAAGAACTGCAGGTACCGCAAACAAAAACAAATAAATAATTATTATTATAAATGTATAATGAAGTATGGTTTTTAAACCAAGCGTTTGACTATAGTATACGGGAAGGCCACTATTAAAACAATGCTTTTTTGAATAATTATTTGTGAAATAGCTTGTTTTTTTGGGTTGCAAATTTCCACTGGTGCATCTGGCTTGATTTCAGATAGGTTATAAGTTGAGATGATGTTAGGTCCATGAGATTTATGAATACCCACACTCCATGTGCGGAGCATTCGTATGGCGCCGTTCCCCCGGATTTACAGGACTTTCTTGTTGTCATTCGGGGCACAGGTGAACATGAATTCTTCTGAGGATTGTTTCGCCCGGTTTTTCCCTCATCTTGATAATTAATTTCTACATTTACTCATATTCATATAGCTATTTTAATTGTATAATGAAGCGCTATTCCCGAAAACAACTGGAATGGCGCTTATTTTATTTTCTATCTAATGTACGGAGAAATTTTTGACGATAAATAGACACATGCAATAGGCTGAACATTAGCTTCCATGAGCTTCTTTATTTTATGTCATTGCATATTGATGCATATAGATGTTAATAAAATTTCACTGATGGATCTTTCTCTCTTATACTCTTATTATGATAACTTATAAGATGTGCGATTGTGTAAAATCTGAAAATCCCTTTTTGAAATATTTGCTAGACGAGGCTCTCCATTATAAGGTAATGTAAGGATAAAAGTAATTTAAAGATCGGAAATTGGAAAGGGGCGCTACAGAGGATGAATTTGGATAACTGTCCTCGCTGTGGAAAGCTGTTTATTATGAACGTCAGGGGAATTTGTCAGAATTGTATAAAAGCAATCGAGATTGAATACGAACGCTGTGTCAAACATATACGTGAAAATAAGGGCATTCATATGCATGAGCTTTCGGAGGCTACTGAGGTATCCGTAAAGCAAATCACGACATTTATACGTGAGGGACGTATTTCCATTGCTAATGCGCCCAATATGACGTATCCTTGCGAGGTATGCGGGATACCGATTCGTGCAGGGCATATGTGCGATTCTTGTCGAACACGTCTGACTAAAGACCTGCATCAGGCTGTACGCGAAAGTAGTAATCAGGATCAAAGTAATAATATGGGCTCAGGTACCTACAGCGCGATTGATAAACTTCGTGGAAAGTAGTACAGGGGAATTAAAAACGCATTCAGCTATTCAAAAAGTTTCAAATACCGCCGATAATCTTTATAGAGCTTATCGGTTTTTTTATTTTTAGCAACCATGCACAAAATAAAGAAGTGAGGCATAATACGAACCATGCTCGACGCTATGTCGTCTGATACATTCTGACCATATCAAATAACTAAGGAAGGTGGAAGTTATGAAAATTAACGAGACCAACCGCATCGGAGCTATTAATCCATATCAGCGAAATATTGAAACAGGACGTCAAGAGGAGCTTAAGAAGTCCCGCCGCAAGGACGAGGTTTCGATTTCTCCGGAAGCGATGGAAATGCTGAACCGCAGCAGTGATGCAGATCGTGTTAAGAAAATTCAGGAGCTTAAGCAACAAGTAGCTTCTGGAACCTATCGTGTAGATGCCGATAAAATTGCAGAGAAGCTGTTACCTTACTTCAAGCAGTCTTCCGAAAGCTAGGTGAAAGATTATGCCTTTAGAGCGATTGATTGATGTGCTGGAGCAGCTTAGAGAGGCTCACGAGCAGTTGACTGCATTAGGAACTCAAAAAAAAGAAGCACTGATATCAAATAAGGTAGATCAGCTCATTCTAGTCATGAATCAGGAATCGAAGATGTCTAGACACATTGAACAGCTGGATGAACGACGTCTGCAGGCAGCATATGGATTTTTGCAGGAACGTGGTATTAAATCCAAGTTGAATCTCAATATTACGGAGTTGTCTCGTCTTGTGTTTGATGTAGAAGATAAGCAGCGCCTCCTTCACATTCAAAAAAATCTAGCGGATACGCTTGAAGAATTGAAAAATTTAAATGAGTTGAATCAACAGCTTATACAACAGGCGCTTTCCTATATTGATTTTTCTATTGAGAGTATGTCATATTATGCGGAATCTGAAGCAGTTTATCAGCGTCCAGCTGATAAGAGCACATCATCAGTACGAGCGGGACTATTTGATACACGCGCCTAATTGAAGGAGGAAAACATGGTCTCAACATTTCATGGTATAGAAACAGCGAAAAGAAGCTTAAACACACAAACAGCTGCATTAAATACAACCGGACACAATATCTCGAATGCCAACACAGCTGGTTACTCCAGACAAGTGGTTAGTATGAAGGCCTCGGAATCTATGGAAGCATACGGTTTGAACCGTTCCGTTGTACGAGGTCAAATGGGTACAGGGGTTGAATTCACTGCTATTGAGCGCGTCCGTCAGACGTTTCTGGACGATCAATATCGTAATGAAAACTCCTCTTTAGGTGGATGGAGTATCCGCTACGATACTCTGAATAAGCTCGAGACGATTATGAATGAGCCTTCTGACACAGGAATGCGCAAAGTAATGGATAATTTCTGGGATGCTTGGTCGGATTTGAGTCAGGATCCTCAGGACGTAACTAACCGTAAAATCGTAAAAGAGACTACGTTGGCTTTAACGGATGCGTTGAATCAGACGAGTAAGCAGCTTGACGCCCTAGATTCCGATTTAACCAATAATATTACTTTGAAGACAACAGAGATGAACTCCCTCTTACAATCTGTCGCTGATTTAAACGGGAATATTACCAAGTTGGAATCATTGGGAGATAATCCAAATGATTTGAGAGATCAGCGAGATTATGCGATTGATAAGTTGTCTAAACTGGCTAACGTTCAAGTTACTCAATTAGATAACGGATATCAAGTAACAGTAGCTGGACAGATAGTTGTAACTGGTAGCGAACTTACTCCAGTAACTGCGGACGGTCTTCAGGCTGCTTTTACAGGTGGCACCTTGACTGGCGGCGAAGTTTACGGAATGGTATTGTCACGTGACAGATATGTTGCGGATTATAAAAATCAGATAAACCAATTGGCAAACACATTGGCCAACGGAAATATTGAAGTTACCCTTCCTAAAGGAACTGTGCTTCCAGAAGGAACGGTATTGAATACGGGACCAAATAATACAGCGGTTACCTACTCTAATGCTAATAATAACCGGACTTTAACAAACGATTTGAAGGTTACTGTCCAAGGTATCAATGGGCTTCATCAGTTGGGCTATACAATTAGTGGGGCAACTCCTACCAAAGGTGATTCCTTTTTTACCTCTAAAGACGGTGCCGCGATTACAGCTGGTAATATTACATTAAATCCTGATATACAAAGTGATCCTAATAAAATTGCGACCTCATTACGGGTAGATGGAACAGGAACGACAGATGAGAAAGTAGTGCTCGGTAATAATGCGTTAGCTATGGCTATGGCTAACTTGAAAAATGTGAAATTCGATTTTGGGACTGCTCTATCAACTCCGACATCGGTGGATGATTATTTTAGCTCTATTGTTGGACAACTTGGAGTACAGACTCAGGAGGCGGAACGTCAGTCACAGAACGCACAACTTTTGACAGAACAGGTGGATTTAAGTAGACAGTCTGTCAGCGGGGTGTCCCTGGATGAAGAGATGTCCAGCATGATCAAGTTTCAGCATGCTTATAGCGCAGCTTCTCGTTTTATGACGACATTCGATCAATTGCTGGACAAGCTGATTAATAGTACAGGCCGTGTAGGGCTCTAATTTAGATTAGTAGGAGGTAGTGTATGGCGATTCGAGTAACCTCGGGGATGATGAGTATGCAGACGCTCAGTAACCTTAATCGTAATTATAGCAATATGAGTAAAATGGAAAATCAGATTACAACTGGTCGCAAACTCAATAAACCCTCAGATGATCCAGTGGGTGTGACTTATGCTCTTCGCTACAGAGCTGAGTTGGCTTCTAATGAGCAATATTCCAGCAATGCTGATGCGGCCGTAAGCTGGTTAGATTTCACAGATTCTACGATGCAGCAGGCTGGAGATGTCATGAAACGGTTAAAAGAGCTGACGGTTCAAGCTTCAAGTGAAACTGTCCCCCAATCCGGATTGGATGCAATTAAGTTGGAAGTAGATCAGCTTAAGGAACAAATGACCAATATCGGAAATAGCCAAATTCGTGGTAAATATATCTTTAACGGTCAAAAATATGATCAGGCCCCTTACGAGCTGTCCGGTACTGTGACAAGTTATGATCAAATTGATGCGGATCAAGGCGCTGTGAATTATGCAATTGGAGATCAATCTACATTTCGGGTGAATACTTCTGGAAGTGAGTTTTTTGGAGCGTCAACGGATACGGATAACGTTTTTAAAATTATGGATAACTTGAGCGCAGCCTTGTCTAGTGGCAGCTATAGTGCTATTGCAGCTCAGTCCGCAAATGTTGAATCTCGTTTCATAAAAATGCAGGCTAGTCAGTCTGAGGTTGGGGCACGCACAAACCGTGTAGAACTGGTTCAATCCCGTCTTGATGACCGTAATCTGAATTTGACGACCTTGCAATCCAAAACTGAAGATGCCGATATTGCCAGCTTGATGATTCAGGCAACCTCTGCCCAAACTATTTATGAGGCAGCCTTGAAATCATCCGCTCAGATTATGCAGCCTTCATTAATGGATTTTATGCGTTAATCTTTTGAATCTTTGACATTTGTATTGTAGAGCTATGGATAGAAATCCGTAGCTCTTTTGTTGATTTTTAAGGAGGATAAACAATGACCCCGAAATTAGATGAAAAAAGATGGCTTAATGAAGAATTGGTTTTTGCTTTTCCTAAGGGATTACCTGGTTTTGAGCATTTACGTGAATATAGGCTACAAGAGCATAATGAGCTATTTAGTATTTTGAGCGCTGTAGAAGAGGCGACAGTCACCTTTATTACGGTCAATCCTTTTGATTTTGTACCTGATTATGAGTTTGAACTATCTAGTGATGCGCTTGCAGATATCGGTGTAATAGATCGAGAGCAGATTGCAGTTCGTTGTATTGTGACTTGGCATAGTAATAAGGAGAAGATAACAGTCAATTTGCTAGCACCTTTAATTTTCAATGTGGAGAAGTCTATTGGCAAACAGATTGTTTTACAAAATACCGATTATACTACAAGAAGTGCGTTGTGGCAGAAGTTAAGACATAAAGAGCAGGGTGGTGAATCCTGATGCTTGTTTTATCCCGAAAAAAAGGTGAGTCTGTTGTTATCCATAATGATATTGTAATAACCGTGCTTTCCGTTGAAGGAGATAATGTAAAGATAGGTATATCAGCACCCAAAGATATAGATATTTATCGTAAAGAGATTTTTGATGCAATCCAGGATAACAATCAAGAAGCAGTAATGGACATTGAGGCTCTTCAGAATGCCATGTTAGAAATGGAGGAGAGAAGCAATACTGAGTAAAAAAAGATATAGGTGCAGATATTCGAGATTCACTAAAGAAAATTTTTGAAATGCTATAAACAATTTTGTGGGAGAGGTCGATATATAATATAGAACGGTAATTCTTCAGGGCGGCCGACCTGTGAAGACGTTCATACCACAAGGATGTGGGAATTAAACCATTTCAGGGAGGAAATTTACAATGATTATCAACCACAATATTCCGGCATTGAATACACACCGCAACATGGGTCTTAACACAAATGCAGCAAGCAAAAACATGGAGAAACTGTCTTCCGGTCTGCGCATCAATCGTGCTGCAGATGACGCTGCTGGTTTGTCCATCTCCGAATCCATGCGCGGTCAAATCCGTGGTCTGGAACAATCCCAACGTAATGCTCAAGACGGTATTTCCTTCGTACAAACAGCTGAGGGAGCAATGAATGAAGTATCCTCCATGCTGACTCGTATGAAAGAACTGAACGTTCAGAAAGCGAGCGGAACTTACAGCACTAACGATAAAGATAATATTGGTCAAGAGTTGGATCAACTGGGTGCCCAAATTGATGAAATTATGACTAAAACCACCTTCAACGGTATCACTATTACTGCTGGAGCAAGTATTACAGTTAATGATAAAGCTTCCAGTACTATCGTTATTGCTTCTATTACAACTACATCTTTCTCTGGTTTGAACTCCACAACAGTACTCGCTAGTGTGGAAGATTCGATCAAAGCTGTTTCGACAGAACGCGCTAAACTGGGTGCTGTACAAAATAGATTGGAGTATACCTCCAACAACATTGGTACTACAGTAGAAAACCTGACTGCTGCTGAATCCCGTATTCGTGATACGGATATGGCAAAAGAAATGGTTTCCTTGTCCAAAAACAACATCTTGCTGCAAGCTTCCCAATCGATGCTGGCACAAGCAAACTCCGCTCCACAAGGTATTTTGTCTGTACTTCGTTAATCTATACTTTTCCTTAGAAGAGACCTTGATTTTCAAGGTCTCTTTTTTGTTATTCACTTCATAAACAACTCTTATTTTCCGATATAAAGAGTATAAAACTAAAAACGTTCTTGATGATGCTTCAACACGATAAGGGGGTAAGTTGTGGATAATAGTATTTCTGGTCTTGGCCCAATACCAGGGCAGGCGAAATCTATCTCGCCCAAGGGTGTCGCAGATGAACCATCGATTATAGCTATAAATCAGCAATATGTTAACCAATCAGTCGAAAAGTTGTCCGGTGAAGAAGAAAATGCACTTCAGCAATTAGAAAAGGCGATTAGAGCTGTACAGGGACCTGAAAAAAAGTTTGAGATTTCCGTTCACAAGGAGACCCACGCAATTATGATTAAGGTCTTTGATAAACAGACGGGGGACTTAATTCGGGAGGTGCCTCGCGAAAAACTCCTTGATGTAGCGGCGAATTTTATGGAGATGAATGGGCTTATTATTGACAAAAAGGCTTAATATTCAGGAGGATTAGTTATGACAATGAGAATTAGCGGTTTGGCATCGGGTATGGACATTGATTCAATGGTCAAAAAGTTAATGACTACAGAGAGTATTCCATTGAACAAACTGAACCAGCAAAAACAACTGACCGAGTGGAAACGTGACGGATATCGTCAAGTAAGTACAAAATTAGTTACTTTTAATGAAAAATTAACAAATTTTAGTTTGAGTAGCGCTATTGATTCAAAAAAAGCAACTGTTACAGGAACTTCTAATGTGCTCACTGCAACGGCAACAGGAGCATCTGTGAATTCTGTATTAAATATTAAAGTCACTAATTTGGCATCTGCTTCTAATGTTGTATCTTCTGGAGGGACGGTAGGAGCCTCTCCTGGTACAACAAAGCTATCAGATATCTATACAGGTACTGAAACCAGTATTAATGTAGGAGCAGATACTATAAATTTTACTGCGGACGATACAATCGACTCACTGATTTCAAAAATAAACGGAAGTACAAAAGCGGGGGTGACCGCTGTATATGATGCCTCATCTGGCAAGATTTCGTTGACTAACAAGGAGACGGGGAATAAAGATATTACATTAAGTGGAGAACTCCTCGAACAAAGCTTCGGACTTAAAACAGCTAATGTAGCAAAAGGGGTAAATGCGATTGTTGAAATTAATGGCCTGACAACAGAGCAGACATCCAATCGTTTCACAGTTAATGGTGTGGAAATCAGTTTGAATGGAACCACTCCGACAGGACAGTCAACACAAATTGAAGTTTCACAGGACGTTGATGCATTGGTAAACACAATAAAATCATTTGTTGAGGCGTATAATGATACACTTTCGACATTAAACCAAAAAACAAGTGAAGAACGTTATCGTAAATATTTACCGTTGACCAGTGATCAGAGAAAGGATATGAAGGAAGATGAGATTACACTCTGGGAAAGTAAAGCTAAGAGTGGTATGCTCAAAAATGATTCCATCGTAGATAAAACGCTTAGTGATATGAGGTCAGCGATTATTACAGACGTAGTTCTACCGAATGGTGAGAAAATAAATTTGACTCAGATCGGAATTACAACTGGTAGCTATAGTGAAAAAGGAAAACTATACGTAGATGAGAAGAAGTTACGTGCGGCTTTGGAAACCACTCCTGAAAAGGTAACTGCTTTATTCGGGCAGACGGATAATTCCTCTTCAACAAGCTATACAAGTTCGGATGGTATATTCAGCCGACTGAAGAAGACCAACCAAGGAGCTCTGCAAAGTCTGGCAGATAAGGCTGGAACGTCGAAAGTCAGTTCTGATCTTACGGCAGCTTTCCAGCCAAAGAGTCAAATAGGAGACCAGTTATCAGATTATGGTAAACGGATCGATGCCCTTCAAGACAGGCTTACAATGATAGAAACCCGTTATTATCAACAATTTACTGCTATGGAAACGGCCATGAATAAATATAATAGCACCTCATCTAGTCTTTCAAGTATGCTTAGTTAAAACTATTCTTATTAAAGGAGAGATCCAGGTTTGATTAATTCACCCTACCAAAAGTATCAACAAGCGCAATTGCAAACTGCTTCGCCAGGACAATTGTTGCTAATGCTGTATGATGGAGCGATCCGTTTTATACGGGCGGGAATTAAGGGTATTGAGGAAACAAATCATGAAAAGGCCAATACGAACTTGTGTAAAGCACAGGCTGTTATCAATGAACTTATTGCCGCTCTAAATCATGATTTTCCGATTTCCTCCACTCTTTATCAAGTGTATGAATACATGCTTCACCAGCTCATCAATGCAAACTTGAAAAAGAATGTAGTACCTGCGGAAGAAGTCATTTCTCATTTAACAGAATTAAGGGGTGCTTGGGATACGGCTATAAAATCACTAAATCATAATGTAGAGTCGATTGAATGATTGCTGTTCAGGAATATGTAACCCAACTAGAAAGTGTCACGAAAGAGCTTATAGAGCGAATTCATCAAGTTAGTTACACAGAATTAAGCCAGTACGCAGAGCAAAGAGAAAAAATTTCCCGAAAAATCATTTCTAATCAACAAAAACTTACTGAAGCAGACAAAAAACGAATTAAGCAACTTAGTGTTTTCGACGAAGTTATTCTTTCCAAGATGGAGAGTTTTAAAACGGAAGCTAGTGAGTGGCTTACAAAAAAAGGGACTATTCAAGGTCAACAGGCAGCATACAATGCCAAATATACCCCTGATAGTTTATTTTTTGATAGAAGGAATTAATAATGGGGAAAGAATAGGGTTGGTAAAAAGATGAAGCAGCTTAGTGTGTGTATGATTGTAAAGGACGAGGAAGCCTTGCTTCCTCGATGCCTTGACAGTGTGCGAAATATTGCTGATGAGATCATTATTGTGGATACAGGCTCGTCGGATCGGACAAAAGAGATAGCTCAAGAATATACAGATCTCATTTTCGATTATGAATGGTGTGATGATTTTGCAGCCGCGCGTAATGAATCCATTCGTTTTGCTACTGGTAAATGGGTTTTAGTATTAGATGCAGATGAATATCTATCTACTGATGATGAACCCAAGTGGTCGAATTTTGTAGCCCAACAAACTCCAAAGCCTAGTGTTGGGTATACCCTTACTGTAGTGAATTACTCAGGCTCGTCGGAAAGTATGGATGAAGTATCGACTGCTCCCGTAACTCGATTGTTCCCTAACTTTATGGGGATACGGTTTTACCGCCCGATACATGAACAATTGTGCATTGGGGAGGAAAATGCAAAAGTATACACACAAATGACAGATCTTTGTATATACCATACAGGCTATCAGGAGGAGACTGTAGTAAAGAAAAAAAAACATACCCGAAATATGAAAATTTTCGAGGAAATGCAACTCCAAAAGGTCATGAGTGCTTATGACTGGTTTACTCTGGGAAACCAGTACAGGTTCGCAAATGATAGTGTAAACGCAATGGAGGCCTACGAAAAGTCTTTTATAGAGGCAGACGAAACAAGTGCTTGGTACCCATATTGCTTAATGGCGCTTATCTCCCTATACATCGAAAATGACAAACTAAAAGACTCTTGGTCTTTGACGGAGGAAAAACTATCTAATTTTAGATCTTATCCAGAGTACTATACCATAAAAGGAGCACATTACGAGTCCTTTGGTCTATATGAAAAAGCAATTGAGTGTTATAAAAAGGCTATTGAAAAAGCTGATCGTAAGGCTCGGTTTGCGGCAACTGCCTGGCTTGTAAACCCCGCTTACGGGTATGATGTTCCAGTAAATCAATTAATAAAATTAAATTTTCGGTTATGTCGTAATGAAGAGGCTGTATATTGGCTTGGAAAAAAGCTTCTTAGGGATAAGAAGAACGTGAATGTGTTATTTAGCATGCTTGAATGGTTAAGCTTAAACGACAATGAACATTCCATAAAAAGGTTTCTAGATGCGAATTATGACACTAAGGAAATGTCACATTGTCTTATTCTTTTTAAAGTGTACCTTGCTTTAGGAAATAATCGAATGGTGAACTATTATTTTGACCTACTCAGTGATGAAGTAACACTAACAGATCGAGATCAGCTTAGGTATGCTCTGATAAATAAGAATAAAGAATTGTGGGCGGAATCTGTTCAGAATTTATCTTCAAATATAAAAAAAGATTCATTTTTACAACGTCAGTTAATAATTGGTTGTATGATTTTTAAACAAAAAGACAGGTTGGAGTTTTTCAAATCATCTGCTGATAGTAGTACTAGTGAGTTATTAAATGCATTGTACAATTTCATCGAAAAAAAAGAAATAGTAAGTGATGACGTTGTTGAAAACTATTCGACTGAGTTGTTTTTATTAGCTAAAGACTTATTCTTGCTTGGCTATTATGAGGAATTTGATAATTTAGTAAATTATACGAATCATCCCAAGCTGATTAATGACGTGGGAAACTATCTCTTTAGCGTAAACCAAATGCAAGATGCAATGAATTACTATTCTTTGTTATTGTCACGTCAACAACTAGATGATAGAAGTTATGAAAATCTTGCTTTTTATCATGAGGCACAAGGTTACAGGGAAGATGCTTTGGAATTTTTTGCTGAAAGTCTAAAGCTATCGCCAGAAAAAAAACATTTGTATTATCCAATTATTCGTATATCAGAACCAGAGGAAAAAAAGTTTTACTTTAATAAGTTAGTTGATAACTACCCTTACGTCTCTGATATATCCTTCCTTATGGAGATGTGCAATAACTAAAAAATAGTATTGGAGTAAACTATGAAAACCAGCATAATCATTTTAACATATAACAAGCTAGAGTACACAAAACAATGTATTGAAAGTATACGGAAATACACCCATGAGAATGCATATGAAATCATTGTAGTTGATAATGCTTCTCAGGATGATACGACCGAATGGTTAGCACAGCAAACAGATCTTGTAACGATCTTAAATAAGGAAAACCGTGGGTTTCCGGAAGGATGCAATCAAGGAATGGAGGTCGCTACGGGTACTGAAATCCTTCTTCTCAATAACGATACAATAGTAACTCAGAATTGGCTCTCAAATCTTCTAAAGGCATTATATAGCTCGGATGAGATTGGAGCAGTTGGATGTGTCACAAACAATTCTTCCTATTTTCAAGAAATTGATGTTTCATATGAAAATATCGATGACATGCATTTGTTTGCCAAAGATTATAACTTCTCCAATCCGTTATCTTGGGAAGAACGCTTGAAATTAGTTGGTTTTTGTATGCTTATCAAAAAAAGTGTCGTTGAGAAAATAGGTTTGCTTGATGAAAGGTTCTCACCGGGGAATTATGAAGATGACGATTATTCCATTCGCATGCGAAAAAATGGTTATAAGTTATTGCTATGCAAGGATACATTTATTCATCATTATGGTAGCACTTCATTTAAAGAGAATGAAGCTTATTTTAATGAACTTTTGGAAAAAAACTCTAAAAAATTCGAAGAAAAATGGGGATTCGATCCTATTTATTCGCAACATAAGCGAGATATCCTTATTAATCTTATTGATGCCGATGCGTCTTCTCAAATAACTGTACTTGAGGTTGGATGTGCCTGTGGAGGAACCCTGCTCGGAATCAAGAATAAATTTAAAAATAGTGTGCTCTATGGTATAGAGCTTAACGAAAATTCAGCTAGTATAGCTTCTCTAGTTGCTGACGTCATTCCATACAATGTAGAGAACGGAGATCTGCCATACCCACAGAAAAGTTTTGATTACATCATTTTTGGGGATGTGCTGGAACATCTATATGACCCTTGGAAGACACTTGAAAATATGCATCGATTGTTGAAGCCTGGTGGAAAAATATTGGCAAGCATACCAAATATAATGCATTATAGTGTTATAAATGAATTGTTGGATGGAAAATGGAAGTATGCTGATGCTGGGATTTTGGATCGTACACATGTGAGATTTTTTACATTAGCATCTATACAAGAAATGTTTATCGATAGCGGGTTTGTTAATCTGGATTTCTTGGGAGTTAATTTGCCAAGAGATAGTACTGCAGTCAAAGGACTTGAAAGACTATCTAAAGTTGCCCCAAATGAAATCTTAAATCAATTTGAAGTTTACCAATATATTATTTCTGCTTGTAACAATCAGCTTCTGGATATTATGAATGATATCAAGAACGGTCATATTAATAAGCAAGAGATATTTGAAGTTACATCTTCCCAGACTAATGATGAAATATTAAGAAATGTTAAGTTCCTATCTAGTGTAGCGGATAAAGTAGAGGTTCTAAATACTATCGGAGTCATTCACTTTGAGCAGGGGGAAATTGCAAAAGTCCTTCCTTTATTTGATGAAGCACTGGCGCTTGATGAGACTCATTTAGAGGTTATATATAATATTGCTTATTTCCTTCATCATATAGGAGAAGAAGAATTATCTGAAGAGTACATGCTCAAGCTTAAGAATCTTGATTTTACATGGTATCAGAAGCTCATGGAAGTATTAGTTTAAGCTAAATCTGGCATAAGGATAATTTTATGAAACCGACAATCTCTTTGGTTATGATTGTGAAAAATGAGGAAGCAGTACTCAAACGTTGTTTGGATAGCGCAGTAGAAAATGTTGATGAAATAGTAATTGTAGATACTGGCTCTACGGATCGTACTAAACTAATTGCAGCTGATTATAAAGCGAAAATATTCGATTATCAATGGAATCATAATTTTGCGGATGCTCGCAATTTTGCATTAGAACAGTCTACAACAGACTGGTGTATGGTTTTGGATGCAGATGAGTTTATCATCAATGATTGTAAGGATATTATTAACGCTTTTATAGCGGATGGCCCCCAAATTGGGAGGGTTAAACATACAAGCAAGTTTACTTCTAAAGACGGGCTAAATTATGAACATTGTTATATTTCTAGGATATTTCCATCGTATTGTCGGTATGTTGGGAATGTTCACGAACAAATCCAGTCCGATTTGCCCAGAGTAAAATTAAATGTAGAGATTATGCATGATGGATATATGGAAACTCAGAAGCATGATAGAAATATTCCATTACTACAAAAAGCAATTGAAGAGCATCCTGATATTTCTTATTACTATTATCAAATTGCAAAAGAATATCGTGGGTTGGGAGACGCTGAGAAAGAATTCAATAATCTTAGGAAGGCATATAAGTTAATGGATCATAAAGAGACTATTTCGACCAGTATTATAGTTAACTATATGTATTCTATTATATCTTCCGGGAACCTTAAGGAAGGTTTAGCAGTCTTTAATCATGAGGAAAAATTTATGGGCCATTCTTCTGATTTCTATTTTGTCTCTGCCCTATTTTTTTTGGAATTAATGATTAGCGATCCTCGAAAATACCAAAGTGTTCTACCTAATATTGAACAATTATATAAAAAAGCATTAGAAATAGGTGATACAGGTGAAGAGGGTAATGTAAGAGGGACTGGAAGCTTCGCAGCCCATCATAATCTGGGAGTTCTTTATGAATCAACAGGTAACATTGAGAGAGCTATTGAGCATTACAAAGCAGCAGTGGTATACAACTATGAACCATCTTTAACTAGATTACACGAACTAAAAGTTTAAAGGGCACTTGAATAAGAATGGGGAGGTAGCTCATTGAATTTGGAACAAATTAAAAACGGTATAGTATTTACAAATCAAAACCCCATATATGCTAATTTTGAAATAGGAGATTGGACCTACGGAAATCCGAGTATCTACTGTCATACAAAAAGTGAAATTCTCAAAATAGGTAAGTTCTGCTCAATTGCCGATAATGTTACTATTATGCTTGGGGGAGAGCACAGGGTTGATTGGTTAACTACTTATCCATTTAGTGAGATATTTGCGGAAGCCCAGTATCATCTAGGGCATCCAGCAACTAAAGGTAATGTCACCATTGGAGATGATGTGTGGATCGGAAATAATGTAATGATTCTGTCTGGTGTTTCTATTGGTGTCGGTGCTGCTATTGGTGCTGGAAGTATAGTTACTAAGGATGTCCCACCGTATAGTATCGTAGGAGGCAATCCTGCGCGAGTAATTAGATATAGATTCAAACCAGAGGAAATTGAGCAGTTAGTAAAAATCGCGTGGTGGGATTGGTCCATTTATAAAATTAAAGCTAACTGGGATCTGTTGCTGAATGACGATATTTCGGAATTTATAGAAAGACATGCAACATAGGTGGATATGAACAGTGAAGCAAAATTACTGATTCAAAATAATAGATCCGTTTTTAGTGGGAATTGCAAAACAGCACATTCAAACGTTAAAACAGGAAGCCCAAAATTGGCTTGTCCAAAGAAATATAGCCAGATCTCAACGCAATGCTTATGAATCTAACTATACACCTGATAGCGTTCTAATGGATCGTATGAAATAAATCTAAAAGCTCTCGTCAAACACACTTTTATTGTGTAGGCGAGAGCTTTTTAACATGTATATAGTTGCTAATAAAGAAAAAAGAATCCTTAGAAACAAAAAAGTCTATCAATTTATCGTTTCAGACTCTAAAATATAGTTTAAACATGATTAGTAAGTTTGCTCTAGTTCAAGTTCTAATGAACAAGGAACAAAGTTGTGGACTATTTACCCATTGTATTATATATGGAATAACTATACATGAAAACATTATCAATTCCAATTGACAATGGATAACTTTGGGTGGTATAGTCAAAAATGTGGGCGAGAGCTTCACTTCATTTGATGACGAAGGGAATGTTAGTGCATGCAAGGTAAAGTAAAATGGTTTAACGCAGAAAAAGGTTATGGTTTCATTGAAACGTCTGACGGCGGCGACGTATTTGTACATTTTTCCGCAATTCAAACAGAAGGCTTCAAAACACTTGAAGAAGGACAAGACGTGGAGTTCGACATTGTCGAAGGCGCACGTGGACCACAAGCCGCTAACGTAACCAAATTATAATCATCCCCGGCATAGCCGACCTACATAATTGGTAAGATGGTTAGCAATGGATAACGCGCTAGCACTGCCCTGGAATTTATTCCAGGGCTTTTTTATGTTTTCTAATTACATAAAAAAGCCCCTTACCCAGTGGTAAGGAGCTCAACACAATAGAACTTTTACTCTAGAGAACCATCAAAGTCAGCCATCTCCACAAAAATGGTATTGGAGGAGGCAGATTGATTCTCTACGCTTCCGTCTGGATAACGGAATTGATAGCGCAGAATAACTTGGGCGATCAGATACGCACGGAGCGCAGATTCGATGTCGAAAGAGAATACGATGACGGCTTTGTGGTCTGGGTCAAGCCGACCTAACGGTATATCTTGGAGCAGGTTAGGATGCGGAAGCGGCACAGAATTCACGGTGACCGTTCGCAGCAAAATGAAATCTTCGGCTGCAAATGGTGCAGTGAGCAAGAGCTCTTCCAGCGGGGTATTGCCGATGTTTTCCACATGGACGGTGAAAGACAGGGTATCTTCTTGGCCGACACGCAGAGCGCTGGAGCTAAGCGTGAGTTTAGGAATGGCTGCAATAACGGTCACGCCAACGGTGTTGGTCTGGGAGGTTTCCTGGATGGTCTCTCCTCCACTACGACGTGAGGTATATTCGATGATGGCCTGGTTGCTGAATGTTCCATCCGCAGGTGCTTCACGAATTTGCGTCTGAAGCGTAAGGGTGAGCGTCTCCCCTGGTGCAATATCCGGGAGCGTGATACCTGCGGCGGGATTAGCACCTGGCTGTGCTTTTTCTTGGATAGTTAGGCTGTTGGGTACATAAATGAGTCCATGCGGCAACGGGTCCGTGAACAACGGATATTGTGCAGAGATCCCCCCTTTGTTAGTAATCTGAATGGTGAAGGTGAGTGTGTCGCCTACAGAGGCATCTGTGGTGTTCACCTTTTTAACTAATTCGAGCAGTGGGGATACAATTGGGATCGTAACGGCTTTGGTAGTCAATGTCCCTGATACGACTCTTCCTCCAGGTAGCGTAAACGAGTAGGCAAAGGCAGCTTGATTTACGATGTAGCCAGATGGAGGCGTCTCCGATACGGTCACTTGATAAGTCAATGTCAATGACTGTCCTGGTTCCACATACCCTAGGCTAACACCGATAGTTGGATCGGCTCCCGACAGTGATTGACCGTTCAACTGTATGCTGTCAGGAATCAACAGAGTCCCGGCAGGAATGAAATTTTGCAGTGTAACTTCGGATGTTACGTTGCCGAAGTTGTTGAGCAGTACCGTATAGGTAAGGCTTTCTCCTGCGATGGCCTCCGTATTTTCCGTGGAGATACTTGCGGCAAGCTGTGGATCGAAAACAGCTATAGTCACGGTATTGCTGGTAACCTCGCTAGCACCGTCACTGCCAGCATATTGAAGCCGCACGCTATTGTTTAGACGTCCTCCGAGAGGCAGAGACTGAACGTTCACGCTGTAGGATACATCAATTGTCTGTCCTACCTGCAAGCTGCCGATAAATAATGGTTCACCCGGCTTGCTAGAAGCAGGTGGAGAACCGCTAATTCTCAAGCTACTCGGGTTTATGATGGTTCCATTCGGTACGTAATCGGCTAACACTACATCGGTAATGACCGAGCCTCCATCATTAACAAGAGTCAACTGATAAGGCACAGCATCGCCTAATGCGACAGTAGACACTGTTGTGCGTAGCACGGCTGACAAGGCTCCTTTAGCAGTAGGGGCTACTTTAACCGAGACAGAAGGTGAAGCAGTTACCAGATTCGTGCTTCGTCCGTCCGGCAGCTGGTAGGAGTAAGCCAGCGAAGCTTGATTCACCAGTGTGCCAGACTCGGAGGCACGAACGACAAGCGCGGAGAAGAGGGTAGTCGTCTTTTCTCCTGGTGCGATAGTGCCTAGGGCAATGCCTTGCCCTGGACTGACGCCATATTGAGGGATTCCATTAACCGAAACAGAGCCAGAAACAAAAGAAAGCTCCGATGGCAGTGAGTCCGTTAACAAGCCAAATGCACCGATATTCCCAGTATTTTCTGCAATGATGGAATAGGTGATGCTTTGACCTGGCTGTACGCTCTCCGTGCTGGCTATTTTCGTCAGTTTCACTACAGGCTGAAGTAAGGCAATGGTGACAGCATTGGACAAAACGGCACTCGCTTCTTCACCATTTGAGAGTAACAAGCGCGCCTGATTCGTACGTGGTCCTGGCTGTTCTGTCGCTGTGATACGGACATCAAAGGATATGACAGTCTTGGAATTCGCTTCTAACGGTGGCAAAGGTATACCGGTGCCGGGATCGCTTTCTGTTACCGTAGATCCATTAATCTGAACTGAACCTGTAATAAACTCGATGTCTTCTGGCAAAGTATCCAGCAAACGGGCATCTTGCACGGTATTTGTATCCTCGTTGAAGATCACGAGTTCATACGTTAAGGTTTCGCCAGTAGTGGCGAAAGGTGAGCTTACGCTTTTACTTAATGTGATGTCTAGCGGTGACACGGCAACCTCAACAATGTTGGATAAACGGAAACCGCCTGCCTCTCGCCCATTTGGTGCATTAAAGCGATAGTCTACCTCGGCCTGATCAACCAGCAGTACGGTTGCAGGGATGGAAGATACCAGCACTTGGAAAGTGACAGTTGCCGATTGTCCTGGTGGTATGGCTGGAGTCGGGATGCCGGAAACCGGGCTTGCACCGGGAGCTGCAATGCCATTAATCGAGACGGTGTTGGGAAGGAATACAGAGCCGTCTGGAATATTGTCGCTTACTGTAGTTGAGGCTGCAATGTTACCCGTGTTGGATACGACAATCGTATAAGTGATGATGTCTCCGACGGTGGCATTATTAGTATTGCTTGTTTTGACTGCTGTCAGAATCGGCTGGAAGACTGGAATAGTTACCACATTAGATGTTGAACTGCCAGTAAATGCCCCGCTGGTAAAGCTAACGGATGCCTGATTGGTTAATTGTGCCGATGTGGGCAAGAAATCAACTCGAGCCTGGAACGTAACGGTAGTAACAGCTCCTGGAGCGAGCGTACCGATGGCAATACCAAATCCAGGATTTCCATCAGGGAAGGAGGTTCCATTTACAGTAACACTGCCATTCACAAAGGAGCTTCCTGCTGCAATGATATCTGAAACCACTATATTATTGGCGGTACTGATTCCATTGTTGGAAACGGCCAAGGTATAGGTGATGATATCGCCGACAATGGCGTCTGTAGCTGCTGTTCCTTTGACAATGCTCACATCTGGTGAGGATACAGAGATACTAACTGTGTTGGATACCGCAGATCCGGATACTGTTCTGCCATCTGGTGGTTGGAAAGTGAATGAACCTGATGCCTGATCGACCAGTACCTGTGGATTAGGCAGAGTATTGATAACGGTTTGGAACGTTACGGATACCGTTCCGCCTGGCAGCACAGATCCAACCGGGACGCCCGTTTCGATGGACAATCCAGGTTGCGGACTGCCAGCAATGCTGACACTGTTGGCAAGGAAAGTCGATCCGGCTGGGATGTTATCGCTGATGGTAAGTGCTGCTGCAATATTGCCGCTATTTACGGCCATAATCGTGTACGTCAGTGTATCGCCGACAGAGGCGTTAAGAGTGCTGGATGCTTTAGTAATTGCAATTAGCGGTTGGAACACAGGTACGATGAGTGGATCGGAAAAGGCAGTGCCAGTGAACGTTCCGCTAGTAAACGTGACGGCTGCAATATCTGTGAGCAGGGGTGGTTGCGGCAAAGACTGGACAGTCGTTTGGAAACTGACGACGAGTGTATTTCCAGATGCGACGTTTCCAATGGCAATTCCAGCAATCGGAGAGGCATTAGGGAAGGCTACTCCGTCGATGAGGACACTGCCCGGAACGAAGGAGGTACCTGCAGGAATTGTATCGGTCACGACAGTATCTGTGACTGAATCCACACCGCTATTCGTGATGCTCAGTGTATATCTGATCGTATCTCCGACTACAGCGGCTGACAGACTGGATGTTTTCGTCACCTGAATATTAGGTGCAGACACAGCAACATTGACTGTATTGGATGTGACGGAACCACTCAGCACCCTACCATCTGGTGGTGAGTACGTAAAATTCGCTTGCCCTTGGTCGGTTAATATAGGCGGAACTGGCAGAGACGAAACGATGGTTTGGAAGCTCAATGTAATACTGCCTGAAGGGGCTAGTGATCCGAGCGTTATGCCTGTAACTGGCGAAGCTCCTGGTACAAGGATGCCATTAACGACTACGCTGTTAGGCAGTAGCTCAGAGCCAGTAGGAATGTTATCCGAAAGCACAGGTATAACGGCAATATTTCCGGTATTGGTGAGTGTCAGGGTATAGACCAATGTTGACCCGATCTGTGTATTGACGGTATTGACGGTTTTGGTCAGGCCGATGATTGGCTGATAAACAGGCAAGGTCACCGGATCGGATTGCGAAGACGAGGTCAACGCGCCCGAAGTAAAGCTGACGGTTGCTTGATTAGTTATTTGCGGCGGCTGCGGCAGACTAACGACGGAGACCTGGAATGTAACGGCTGCCGAGCCACCTACTGCAATGGTGCCAACAGGAATACCTGAGCTTGGTGATGCAGTAGGTACAGATGTGCCATTCACGGTTACACTGCCAGAAACAAAGCTGGTGCCGGGCGGCAGCTGATCAGATACAACAGCATTGACGACTTGACTGATTCCGTTATTCGTAGCGACGACAGTATACGTAATGGTATCTCCGACTACAGCATCTGTAGCGGAGGCTGTTTTGATAACGTCCACATCTGGCGAAGAGACCGAGACGGTCACGGACGGAGATACTGCACTTCCAGTCAGGACACGACCATCTGGTGGTTGATAGCTGTAAGCTGCGGTCGCCTGATTGACCAATGTACCTGATGCGGGCAGTGAGGTAATGACTGTCTGAAAGGTCAGAGTGACGGTCGTAGCTGCACCTATGATACCTAATGGGATCCCAACACTTGGATCTGAACCAGGTGCTGCGGTGCCATTGATCACTACACTATTAGGTATAAAAGCTGCCCCTGCTGGAATGGGATCACTAAGTACGGTATCTGCACCGATGTTTCCAGAGTTCGTAACGGAGAATGTATAGGTTACAGTATCTCCAACTGTAGCTCTTCCCGCTCCCGCGCTTTTAGTTACAGTGACGATCGGTTGATACACAGGGATGGTAACGGGATTGGATACCGAAAATCCATTAAATGCACCTGAAGTAAAGCTGACGGTTGCTTCATTAGTGATGGACGCCGGTGTCGGCAGGGATTGTACGTTAAGCAAAAAGCGAATCGTGGCTCCGCCACCAGCTCCAAGCGTTCCGACAGGAATGCCATTTTGTGGGTTGGCTGTAACAACAGGAGTACCATTAATTGTAACGCTGCCCGGGACAAAGGCGGTTCCGAAAGGAATGGTGTCCGTAACGATTACGCTAGTAACCGGATCGAGTCCGTTATTGAACGCAGTTATGACATATGGGACAGAATCGCCCACGACAGCGACAGCCACCTCGGCTGCCTTTGTGACTGTTACATTCGGTGACGAGATTGGAATGGATACAGGCAGGGCTGCTCCGCTTCCAGTCAACGTTCGTCCATCTGGCAATTGGAACGTGTAGTTCACAGTGGCCTGGTTGGTCAGTATAGAGCCAGGTGGTACTGATATGACCACGGCGCTAAACGAGACGGTTACCGTCGCGCCTGGTGCGATTGAACCGATATTGATGCCTGTAATAGGGTCCGCTCCGGGAATGGGCGCACCGTTGACCAATACGCTATTTTGATTCAGGCTAAGCGAGCTGGATAACAGATCAAGCACGACCGTTTCTGCAGGCGCGTTGCCGGTATTGGTTACAGTGATGAAAAAACCAAGTGTATTCCCTACGGTAGCACGATCCGCACTGAGGGTATTGGTCACATTCAAGATCGGCTGTAATACAGGCAGGCTGACTTGATTCGAGACGGATTGACCTACAAAAGCCCCGGAATTAAAGGATACCGTTGCCTGATCTGTTGACAAACCTGATGCTGGCAAGGATGTTACTGTGGCCTGGAAGGTAACCGTTGCTGAGCTGCCAGCTGGAACAGTGCCTACGGACACACCTGTAGCAATGTTGGCTCCTGGTATAGTGATACCGTTGACTTGTACGGAGTTAGGTATAAAAGTAGTGCCATCAGCTATCGGGTCGATAAAGACCGTCCCTGTTACAGGTTCAATGCCTCCGTTTGCTGCGGTAATGGTGTACGTAATGGTGTCTCCAAAGGCTACAGAAGTCTGATTGACTGTTTTGGTCACGGTGACATCTGGATTGGATACAGGAATAAACACCGGATTGGATTGGACGCTTCCGTTTAATGTGCGACCGTCAGGTGGCTGGAAAGTGAATGTGGCCGAACCTTGATTTAACAGGCCCAGGCCAGTGGGGACAGCGTTAATGACCACTTGAAAGGTAAGAGAAACAGAAGCCCCCGCTGCAATGTTTCCGACTATTACCCCTGATTGGGGATTGGCTCCAGCAACAGGCAGACCGTTCACGGTGACGCTATTCGGTATAAAGGAGGAACCAGATGGAATGGCATCGGTGAAGGTGGCGGTTGCTGCTAGATTACCTGTATTTTGGGCAGTGAGTGTATAGACTACGGTGTCGCCTACCGTTGCTTGACTCGTATTTGCGGTTTTAACAAGACTGATAATAGGCTGGTAAACAGGGACGACAACGGTGTTGGAGAGTGATGTGAAGTTCAGTGTACCACTGGTAAAAGAAACTGTAGCCTGATCACTCAGCTGAGGTGGGTCAGGCAGGCTGTTGACAGACACGGAAAAGGTAACGGTTGTTGACGCTCCAGCAGCGATGGAGCCAATTGGAATCCCCGTTAAGGGGCTGGCTGACGGCAGCGTTGTTCCATTTACGATAACGGAGCCAGGAACAAAAGAGGAGCCTGTCGGAATGGTATCGGTCACACGAACATCTGTTATGATTTCGATGCCACTATTGGTAGCTGTAATAGTATAGGTTATCGTATCACCAGGAACGGCATCAGTTGCCGAGGTGCTTTTACTGACCTGCACATTGGGTGACGATACAGGAATTGTGACAATATTGGACGAAACATTGCCGTTAACAATCCGGCCATCCGGCGGTTGAAAGGAAAAGCTGATATTCGCCTGGTCGGTGAGTTGGGGAGGTAAAGGCACGGAAGTAATCACCACCTGAAAAGTTGTTTGAGTTACGGCTCCAGGTGCAATGGAGCCAATAGACAGACCTGCTTCGGGACTGGTACCAGGAATAGGAACACCGCTGACGACCACACTGTTCGGTACTAGTGCTGAGCCTGCGGGAATATTGTCTGTCAATGTGGCAGCAGCAGCTATGTTACCATTGTTGGTTACCGCCACGGAATACGTTACGATATCGCCAACCGTTGCCCGTAGGAGGTCAGCAGTTTTACTTACAGTTAGCACTGGAGCATTGACGGCTACTGTCACCGGGTTAGATACTGACACGCCTGAAAAAGCACCGCTGGTGTAGCTGACACGCGATTGATTGATGAGCTGCGGCGGACTTGGTAATGGAGAGGATACCGTTGTCCTGAAGGTGATCGTAGCTCCCCCTCCAGCGGCAATGCTCCCAATTACGATACCTAAAGAAGGATCTCCACTGGCTATTGTGGAGCCATTCAGCGTTACGCTACCCGCAGTGAATTGAGAGCCGGCCGGGATAGGATCGGAAACGACCACATTGTTCACGGTCTGGATTCCGTTGTTAAGTACGGTCAGGGTGTATAATACCGAATCACCTGGAATGGCGGTGAAACGGTTTGCAGTCTTCGCAATGGACACATTCGGCGCAGACACAGGAATGGATAGCACGTTGGACGATGTGCTATCTGTTCGCACCCGCCCATCAGGCAACGTAAAGGAAATGGCGGCGGTGGCCTGGTCTGTCAGTTGAGATGGTGTTGGAAGAGAGGCTACTACGGTTTGGAATGTCAGTGTGATAGGGCTTTGCGGCGACACGGTTCCGATGAAAATGCCTGCTGCTGGACTGGCTCCGGGCTGACTAACACCATTGATTACTACGCTGTTCTCCATAAATGTGGAACCGGCAGGAATAACATCTGTCAGCGTTACAGAAGCATTATAGTTACCGTTGTTCGCGACCAACAATGTATACAGAATTGTGTCGCCTATCGTAGCTGCTGTTGTATTTGCAGATTTGACCACACTGATACGAGGCTGATAAACCGGCACAGAGACGGTAGTTGTCTGGGATGTTCCGGTAAAAGCACCGCTGGTGAAGCTGACACTGGCTGTGTTTTGCAGCGGCTGTACGGACGGAACGGCGTTGACTAGCACGGCATAGGACACCTGCACGGATGCGCCTGCGCCAATGGTACCGACTGGAATGCCACTTCTTGGATCGACTGTGCTCACAGGTGAACCACCGACGGTTACGCTTCCGGGTACAAATGACACGCTGCCGGGGAGTGGATCGGTAATCACGGTGTTTGTGATGGGGTCAATTCCGTTATTAACGGCGTTCACGCTGTAGGTCAGCGTTTCGCCAACACTAACGGATGTGAATCCCGCAGACTTGGTTACGGCTACGTTGGGAAGCGAAATCGATACGGAAACAATATTGGAAAGAAGCGAGCCCGAGAGGGTTCTTCCGTCTTGCAACTGATATGAATATTGGAGCAGGCCCTGATCGTTTAATCCACCCCCGGGTGGTAGGGAATCTACTGTCGTCCGGAATGAGACTGTAATTTGTGCACCAGGGTTTACGGTGCCCACTGAAATTCCCGTATTAGGGTTGGCGCCTGGCACTGAGGATCCGCCGACAATGACGCTTCCGGGAATAAAGGTGGAGCCTGTCGGTACAGTTTCCGTTAAGGTCGTGTTTAATACGACTGTTCCGGTATTAGCGATGAGGAATGAATAAGTAATTATTCCGCCAACGCTGGCACGGTTGGAGCTTGCGCTCTTGGTAATTGTCGGCGCCGCGATAACGACAGGTATGGTTACAAGATTGGACAAAGATGATCCGGTAAAGGCCCCGGAAGTGAAGCTGACAGTTGCACGATTGTTGATCTGTGCAGGAGAAGGCAGAGAATTAATGGCTGCCCGAAATACAACCGTAACCGATGCGCCTGGAGCTAAAGTACCGATCGGAATGCCGTTCACAGGTGTAGCAGTCGCAGAAGCAGTTCCGTTCACGGTGACGCTACCAGGTACAAAGGCAACTCCGTTTGGCAGCGGATCGGTAACGACTACATTGGTCACATTGGCGATTCCGTTGTTTGTGGCGGTTAGGGTAAACTGAACAGTCTCTCCGACTGCGGCTGCTGCCAGAGAAGAGGCCTTTGTCACGGTCACATTTGGTGAGGAGACGGGAATGGTGAGCGTGTTGGACGTCCCGCTTCCGTTCAATACACGTCCGTCAGGTGGTGTGAAGGTATACGTGTAAGCCGCCTGATCGGTCAAATTACCAGAGGCGGGAACCACATTGACCAGGGTCTGGAAGGTCACGGGTATAGTAGCACCTGTATTAATCGTTCCTACTGAAAAACCAGTAGCGGGATTGGCAGCAGGCACGGAGGAACCGCCAATGGTCACACTACCCGGTATGAAGGATGATCCGGCGGGAATGCTCTCCGAAAAGCTGAGAATTGCAGCAATGCTGCCCGTGTTGGATATTTGAAACGTGTACGTAATCGTATCTCCGACTGTAGCAGCCGTTGTATTGGCACTTTTAACAATCCCGATGACGGGCTGGTAGATCGGTGTACTGGCAGTGTTGGATGGAACGTTGCCAGAAATGACAGGCCCTCCAGGTACAGTTTGGAAGGAAAAGGATGCGGATGCCTGATTACCTAGCTGGGTGTTTGCTGGCAATGAAGTGACGGTTGCACGGAATGTAATGGCCACCGTGGAAGCAGGAGCTACACTGCCCACTGTGATACCTGTAGCGGGATTGGCCGTTGGCTGGGCTGTGCCCGCGACAACAACACTGCCAGGTACGAAGGTAGCCCCGGCTGGTATGGTATCGGTAAGTACTGTGTTGGAAGCACTGACGAGCCCCGTATTCGAAATGTTAACCGTATAGGTAACTGTATCGCCAATAACCAAGCCTGTAGAGCTGGCAGTTTTGGTCAGGGTCACCAGCGGAGCATTGATATCAATTTGAATGGCATTGGCATTTACAATGTAAATGTCGCCATTGGTTGTCAGCTGGAGGACACCTGTCGTTTGGCTGTTGAGCAGCGTGGAGGAAATATCGACATTGGTAATGTCCCAGCCTTGCCGTCCGCCGGTCACCTGCGTTCCAGGTGTCCCATTTACGGCATTAGTTGTACCGAAGGTCCCGGTCGTGACCAATGTACCGTCATCTCCGTTTATTTGCGAAGCGAAAAAATTAGTTGAAAAATTATTAGGCGCAGACAGCGCAGTCAAACTGGATGTGGTAGGTCCAAACAACGCACGGTCACCAGTGATGTCCACGTCACCCTCTTGGGCGCTAATCAGCGCCCTGCCGCGCAGAGTTCCCTGTACAGGAGTGGCAAAGCCACTCACTACAACGTTGACCGAGCCAGTAGCACTGCTGACCCCCTCACCGCCTACACGCAGCGACAGGTTACGGAAGGGCAGAGATGGGTTATTGTACACCACAGCCAGCGTCCAGCCGGCATGGTTGGTGTTGGTGGAATCCGGAACCGTGATGGTGCCCGTCACATTTCCGACCGTGTATGCCCCTGCACCGCCTTGAATGACCAGATTTGTGACATTCGCTGTTCTCACATAGGTACTGAGACTGGTGACGTTGACTGATGTTGCAGATTCAGGGCTGACCGTGGTAGATAAAGCAGGTGTCTGAAATGTGACCGGGTTACTGGCGCTGGACAATACATTGGTGTTGCCGTTGGCATAACTTCCTCCCCAAATAAGCTCAGCATACAGCACTGTACTGCCCGCAGGGAGCACAAGGAATGCTGTCGATGAGTTACTGGTAAAGGTAGAAGTCGTGCCAAATGGATACGTGCCGAAGCGAGAGGCTGTATTGGTTGTGATGAATGCGCCAATGCTGGTTGCTGTTCCCGGCGCTCCTACCGAATTAGAGCGTGCCAGCCCAAGTGTATTCCCTATAAAGGTGACAGCCCCCGTCTGGTTCGTTACGTAACGCTGAATAAAAGCCATGGATTAGCTTCCTACTTTCCATCTCTTCCAAATCTGTTATCTTGAGATCTCCGTATAGGAAGAGCCAGCTAGGCTGGGTGTAATAATCCTTTCGTATAAATTGTCTGGGTTGTAACCAGGCCTTGCATACCGCACAAGTCCATGTACCTGTCCAGCGGGAAAGGGACACCCCCTTTTTCGATAAAATCGCTTAGCATGAAGCCCAAAATAGTTGTTTGTCATGACGTCAGCGGAGCAATATTCGTATATGCACTCATTATTCACATATGTATGCAAGTCGATTTTAAACATACCTGTTTTCAAAGAATGACGTTATGGGAAGCGTTTTAGCGAAAAAAGAGGAATTTTGTAAAATAGCTTCGAAATTCGGCCTCTTTTTTTACTTGGCGTTAACATATGTGCTATACTGAAGGAGCAAAGGAGGCGTGCCCTATGAACTTAACAGTACGAGGTCAACAGATCGAGGTTACCGACGCTTTGAAGGACTACGCTGATAAGAAATTCAGCAGACTTGAAAAGTATTTCGATGCACCCCCGACGTCTGATGGAAGTGTAACGTTAAGCACAACCAGAGATTTGCACACTGTAGAAGTAACCATTCCTTTGCCGGGGCTTGTACTCCGTGCCGAAGACGAGAGCGATGACATGTATGCATCCATTGATGCCGTGGTAGACAAGCTTGAACGGCAAATTCGCAAGCACAAAACCAAGCTAAACCGAAAATTCCGTCAAGAAGGCAGTTTGAAAACCCTTTTTGTGGAAGATCCGGCAGGTGGCGTGGCTGTTGCTGAAGATGCAGAACTGGATGAGCTGGAAGTTGTCCGCACCAAGCGTTTCTTATTGAAACCTATGGATGTGGAAGAAGCTATTCTTCAAATGAACATGGTTGGACATAATTTCTTTGTGTTTTCCAATATTGACAACGAAGAAGTTAACGTAGTTTACAAGCGCAATGATGGTAAATACGGTCTGATCGAACGGCAATAGCCTGTGAAGTAGGAACTTTTCACATTAAAATGAATAGAACGATTTCGATTGAAGCATGCTTCATGGATATTAGGAAAATGAAAACAACACGAGCCTTATCCTTGCGAACCTGGCGGGATAAGGCTCTTTTATATGTTTTTTTGTGAAAGTAAGGAAATTTAAACTTGGATAAGTGTAATCAAGTTGTGTATTTCGTGCGTCAATTGTTTTGGTATCTTTAACCGGATGCAAATCTGGAGGCTGCTTGTGTTGCGGCATGTCCTACAAACTGTTACAATTTATGCAAAGAACATCGCACGATGGGCTGGTACAGCCGGGCCTGTCAAACATATCGGGAATCAATTTCATCATGGACCCTTTCTTATTGTGAAATTGATTCTATTAATTGTTTTGCGCGAAAGGGGTAAACCATGCTAGGAATTGTTAAGAAAATCTTCGGAGATACCAATGAACGTGATGTCAAGCGTTTAATGAAGACGGTTGAACTGATCAATAAGATAGAGCCGGATTTCGAAAAGCTCTCGGATGAGGAGTTGCAAGCGAAGACGGTGGAATTTAAAGCTCGGGTCGAACAAGGGACTACGGCTGAAGAAATTTTGCCAGAAGCTTTTGCTACTGTTCGCGAAGCGTCCAAACGGGTGCTGGGTAAACGTCATTATGACGTACAGATGCTCGGCGGTATTGCGCTGCATGAAGGTAAAATTGCCGAAATGAAAACCGGTGAAGGTAAAACACTGGTAGGAACACTGCCGGTTTATTTGAATGCTCTGTTGGGCAAAGGCGTGCACGTGGTTACGGTCAATGACTATTTGGCGCAACGTGACAGCGGAGAAATGGGACAAATTTATAACTTCCTAGGAATGTCCGTAGGGCTTAATTTGGCCAACATGGATCATGCCGCCAAGCAGGCAGCATATGCTTGTGACATCACATACGGTACAAACAACGAGTTCGGATTCGATTATCTGCGTGATAATATGGTGCTTTACAAAGAGCAGATGGTACAACGTCCGTTGTACTTCTGTATCATTGATGAAGTGGATTCCATTCTCGTCGATGAAGCTCGTACACCATTGATTATTTCAGGACAAGCTCAGAAATCGACCGAGCTGTATTTTGCGGCTGACCGTTTTGTGAAGAGCCTGAATGTTGAAGAAGATTACACGCTGGATATTAAGGTGAAGTCGGTTGCTTTGACCGAAAACGGCGTATCCAAAGCTGAAAATTTCTTTGGTCTTGAAAACTTGTACGATCAGGAAAGTGTTACAATCAATCACCACATTGTACAGGCATTGAAAGCTAATGCTATTATGCGTTTGGATGTGGACTATGTCGTGGCTGACGGTGAAGTCCTAATTGTCGATGAGTTTACAGGTCGTTTGATGGCTGGACGTCGTTACAGTGATGGTTTGCACCAAGCTATTGAAGCAAAGGAAAACATCATTGTACAAAATGAAAGCATGACATTGGCGACAATTACATTCCAAAACTATTTCCGTATGTACCGCAAATTGGCGGGTATGACGGGTACAGCTAAAACAGAAGAAGAAGAATTCAAAAAAATATATGGTCTGGAAGTGCTCCAAATTCCGACGAATAAGCCTAACCAGCGTGTAGATATGCCTGACATAGTGTACAAGAGCGTGAAAGGCAAATTCCATGCTGTGGTAGATGAAATCCTGGAGCGTAACAAAAAGAACCAGCCGATATTAGTAGGTACGGTTTCTATTGAAAACTCGGAGCTTCTTTCTGAAATGCTGAAACGCAAAGGCGTTCGTCACAAAGTGCTTAACGCCAAGTATCATGCTGAGGAAGCTGAGATTATTTCCCGTGCAGGTGAAGCAGGCGCAGTTACCATCGCTACCAACATGGCCGGACGTGGTACTGACATCGTACTGGGTGAAGGCGTATCAGAACTTGGTGGTTTGCACATCATCGGTACAGAACGTCATGAATCCCGTCGTATTGATAATCAGCTTCGCGGACGTGCAGGACGTCAGGGTGATCCGGGCTCCACACAGTTTTACTTATCGCTGGGCGATGAGTTAATGAAGCGTTTTGGTGCGGACAACGTACTGAATATGATGGAGCGTTTGGGCTTCGAGGAAGACCAACCTATCGAGAGCCGTATGATTACACGTGCTATCGAATCAGCTCAAAAACGCGTCGAAGGCAACAACTTTGATCAGCGTAAAGTTGTTCTCCAGTATGATGATGTAATGAACCAGCAGCGTGCTATTATTTACAAACAACGCCGTGAGGTGCTGGAATCAGAGAACATCAAGGAGATTGTGTTTGACATGATCAAGCCTGTCATTGAGCGTGTGGTGGAAGCTCATTGCGGTGATGACATTCCTGAAAACTGGGAGCTTGAAGAAGTAGCAGAGTATGTGAATAACAACCTGCTTGAGGAAAATACACTTACACGTGACGACCTGTGGGGCAAGGAAAAAGAGGAGATCGTGGATATGATCTTCGAAAAAGTTACCAACAGATACCACAGCCGTGAAGAAATGATTGGCGAAGATATGGTACGCGAGTTCGAGAAAGTTATCGTACTGCGTGCAGTCGATAGCAAATGGATGGACCATATTGATGCTATGGATCAATTGCGTCAAGGTATTCACTTGCGTGCTTACGGCGGTACCGATCCGCTGCGCGAATATCAATTTGAAGGCTTCGAAATGTTCCATGCTATGATTGCTAGCATCCAAGAGGAAGTAGCGACATACATCATGAAGGCGCAAATTGAATCCAATCAAGAGCGTCAGGCTGTCATCGACGAAGACAAAATCTCGACGAGTGGTGAACCTGCGTCTCCTAAAAAGAAATCCGCTCCTTCGCGTCCGCGTAGAAAATAACGGATTGAAATTAAGGGAGAGATCTTGAGATACACTATTCCCTGCAGTGCATATAATGGCAGGCGGCAGTTCAACCACTGACCGTCGGCCATTTTGTGCCATACGGGGGATGTACTGATGTTTTCAGCTTATAGCGTTTTTGTCGGAGGATCGGTTTGATATCGATGGATGGTTAATTGCTCTTAAATTTTTTGAAAACAATTATGACAAGCAAGCGGGTCTTAGCTTGTTTGTCAGTTAATTCAGCTCTTGACTCGGCTTCACATACCAGAGCCGATTATTTAAAAGTCGTTTGACTTTACGGCGGTCGGTAGCGAAGCGGAGGATTTGAATCTGGAGAAGCGTCAGCGTTCGCCTTTGCAGTGAGATGCCCACTTTGAATGTGTTAATCCAATCAAGGGCATCTCGCTGCAACAGCGATCGTAAGATCAAATCATTCGCGCAGCGTCTCTTCACCCAGCCCTAACTCACAACGCTTTTACTTCCCCTAACCATATATTAAAAGGAGAATGACATCATGATTGATCCAAGTGTAAAGCATGATTTGCGAGAAATAGGCAAGAAACTAACAAACCTTAGGGGGTCTCTTTGACTTAGATCTCAAACAGGAAATGATCGCAAACTTTGAAGTAAAGATGGCTGCACCTGACTTTTGGGATGATAATGACAAGGCCCAAGGTGTAATAGCAGAAATGAACGCTGTTAAGTCTTCAGTAGACAGCTATGAACAGCTTCGTCAGGAATACGAAGACGCTGGCATGATGGCTGAGCTGGCTGATGAGGAAGGCGATGAAACACTGGCTGGAGAGATTGAGAATAGTGTCAGTTCTCTGCTGAGCAAGCTTCAGGAGTTTGAATTGCAATTGCTTTTGAATCAGCCGTATGACAAACTTAATGCCATTCTGGAGTTGCATCCGGGGGCAGGCGGAACGGAGTCCCAAGACTGGGGGCAAATGTTGCTACGGATGTATACGCGCTGGGCTGAAAAACGGGGCTTTAAGGTAGAGACCCTGGATTATCTAGCGGGTGATGAAGCAGGGATTAAGAGCGTAACCCTTTTGATCAAAGGTTACAATGCCTATGGCTATTTGAAAGCGGAGAAAGGCGTGCATCGGCTTGTTCGTATCTCTCCATTTGATTCCTCCGGCCGTCGGCATACATCGTTCGTATCCTGTGATGTGGTGCCTGAAATTGCGGATGATGTGGACGTTGAGATCCGCACGGAAGATCTTAAAATTGATACGTACCGGGCCAGTGGTGCGGGCGGTCAGCATATTAATACGACCGATTCAGCCGTTCGGATTACGCATTTACCTTCCGGTATTGTCGTGACCTGTCAAAATGAACGCTCCCAGATCAAGAACCGAGAGCGTGCCATGACGATGCTCCGTTCCAAGCTCTACGAGCGTAAGATCGAAGAGCAGCGTCAGCATTTGGATGAAATCCGCGGAGAACAGTCCGATATTGCATGGGGCAGCCAAATTCGCTCCTACGTGTTCCATCCATACAGCATGGTTAAGGATCACCGTACTAGCGTGGAAACTGGCAACGTAGGGGCTGTCATGGATGGCGATCTCGATCCCTTCATCGATGGTTACCTGCGCAGCCAAATTAAGCTGGACGCAGAATAATAGCCTGTACGTTTTCCTACAGTCCGCAGACCATGTGCCTGCAGACTGTAGGAATTTTTGTGTAACGGTATTTTTTAATTAAAGGAGAACACGAATGATGCCTCAATTGAATCCTCCCGCTGCTCGCCGAAGACGACGCAAGCCTCTGATTGCCGCCAGCGGACCCGCACGCAACGTGACCGATATTTTGCTGATTATACTCGGCTCTTTCATTACAGCGCTGACCTTTAACATGTTCTTGCTCCCAAACCGGATTGCATCCGGGGGGGTATCGGGCTTGTCTATCTTGGGCGAGGAGCTGTTTGGCCTGGAACCAGCCTATACGCAGTGGGGAATGAATATTCCATTATTTATAGCAGGGGTCCTGCTGTTAGGGAAAAAATACGGTTTGCGTTCTCTGCTGGGAAGTATTATGCTGCCGCTATTCGTTTATGTTACGAAGGATTGGGCAGTTCCGACAACCAATCCGTTGCTGGCTTCGCTATATGGTGGAATCGGAGTAGGATTGGGTTTAGGTACCGTGTTTCGGGGCAGGGGCTCGACGGGTGGATTGGCTATTTTGGCGCAGATTATTCAAAAATATACGGGTTTTAGTCTTTCTCTCTGTGTTATGTTGATGGATGGCACGGTGATTACACTGGCTGGTTTCGCCCTCTCGCCGGAACGGGCGCTGTATGCGTTGATCGGCTTGTTTGTAACGGGTAAGGTCATTGATGCCGTGGAAATGGGATTGGGCTACTCCAAAGTGGCTTACATCATATCCAATCAGAAAGAAACGATCACGCAGGCTATTTTGCAGGATTTGGACCGAGGATTGACAGAGCTGGCAGGACGGGGCGGTTACACGAACGAAGAACGTCCTGTGCTTATGGTTGTAGTCGGACAAAACGAGGTAACTCGCCTTAAAACGCTCGTCCGCTTGGTAGACCCGGAAGCTTTTGTGATAATAAGTAATACTCGTGAGGTATTGGGTGAAGGGTTTAAGAAGGAAAGCTGAAACAAAGAGGGCCTTCTGGAGGCATGCTCTTAACTGAATCCATGCAGGAGAGCCCACTAATATAGTAGGCTCTTCTCTCTTCAGCATGCTTTACTAGATTCATTTTACCAATCGTTCAAGCCAATTTGCCGTTTGTCCTTGATTAAAATACGAGGTAGGCGTTCCTTTTACCCCTGTCTTGACCATAAATAGGCCGCCTGCTAAGGGTTGATCGGCACTATCATCATCTTGAGCAGTCGTAATATATAACTCATCCAGCTGTTCACCGCCAAAAGCGCACGAAGTCACACAATTGACGGGAAGTGATACCTCAGCAATTACTTCTCCATGAGCAGGATGGATACGGGAGACACGTTTACCACCCCATCTCGCGACCCACAACATGCCCTCTGCATCGATTGTCATGCCATCTGGATACCCTTCACTTTCATCCAATCTAGCCACCAGTTGCTTATTCCTAATAGTGCCTTGTGCCACATCGTAATCAAAGGAGACGACCTCCAATGTTGGAGTATCAATGTAATACATTGTACGATGATCTGCGCTCCAGGCTAATCCATTAGATATGGAAGCTTTATCAACCAGTAAGGAGACCTTGCCTTTTGTGCTCAGACTATACAATGCTCCTTGCGCATGTTCGCCATTTAGACTCATGGTTCCTGCTAAAAAACGTCCGGCAGGATCGCATTTTCCATCATTAAAACGATTACCTAGTCTACCTTCCTCAGGATCATGAATTAATACTTTGGCCCCTGTCTCAATATCTAAACAATATAGACCGCTAATCAGCGCTACGATCACTTTATTTTTGAGATAAGGTACAACTGCACCAATATGTTCACCAACATTTATTGTACGATCTGTGCATGTAAAAGGATCGTAGATATGCAATTGAAAGCCTTTAATATCGACCCAAAATAAACGTTGAAACCGCTGATCCCAGCTGGGACCCTCGCCTAACTTTGCTTTTGCATCTATAACGATATTCGCTGTATATGTTTCGATCTGTAACACCCCTAACGTATAGGTTTATTTTCGACCCCAATTATTCGCTTCAGCGGTTCCTCTGAGCAGATTCACTAGATGCAGCCCATGTGATTTCCTCTTGTATGTAGTGCTACATGTACTCCCTTCATGTTCAACAAGTCCATAAAGTGCAGCAAATGACCAATCGAGATGAACTCCAATAAGTGAGATCATGTAAAGGGAATATCCCCCTTATTCTTTATGCAAAATGGCAAGCTTTATTCAAAAAGTTCGCTGTCTATTTTTTATTCCCTTTATTATAGCTCGTACAGCTTGTCCGTCAAAAGAATAGACAAGAGCGCATATTTTAAATTAGGGGGAATAACATGACATGAGGTGTTGTATTTATATAAATAGAGTCGTATAATAATACATATTTCATACGAACGGAATGGAGGAAGGTCTGTGAGCAGCAAGTTAAAAGTGGCAATTGTCGGTTCCACCGGGTATGGCGGGGTGGAGCTGATTCGTTTTTTGGTTCATCATCCGCAAGTAGAGATTGTATCTGTTATTTCTTCGTCCAGCGCGGGTGTCCCAATCAGTGACGGATTTCCACATCTGACGGACATTGTGGTGCAGGATTTGGACGGTGTCGAAGTCCACGAAATTGCTGCTAAGGCCGATCTGGTTTTCACTGCTACGCCATCGGGCGTTAGTACCAAGTTAGTGCCGCAGCTTCTTGATGTCGGACTGAAGGTCATTGATCTTTCCGGGGACTTTAGGCTCCGAAGCGGGGAAATGTATGAAGCTTGGTATAAAAAGCCTGCGGCTTCCCCCGAATATCTCAAGCAAGCGGTATACGGACTCAGTGAGGTGTATGCAGAAAAGCTGGCGGGCGTTTCTTTTATTTCAAATCCAGGCTGCTATCCGACTGCAACATTACTGGGGATTATTCCTGTGCTGAAAGCGGATTGGATCGACCATCGGTCGCTGATTGTGGATGCCAAATCCGGTGTATCCGGCTCGGGTAGGGGAACAAGCCTCGTTTCGCACTATGCGGAAATGAACGAGAATTTTAAGGCTTATAAGGTGAATAAGCACCAGCACATCCCTGAGATCGAACAGGTACTGGGTGATATTGTGGGCGAGGACGTTACGATTACGTTTACAACACAACTTGTTCCTATGACCCGAGGAATTATGAGTACGATTTATGTCACGCTGAAGGGTGAGCATACAGATCAAGATCTTATCGGGTTATACCGGGATTATTATAAAGGCCATCCTTTTGTCCGTGTACGTGGCGAAGGTATATGGCCAGCAACGAAGGAAGTAATGGGTTCGAATTACTGTGACATTGGTTTTGCAGCAGATGCCCGAACCGGGCGTCTTACGATTATTTCTGTCATTGATAATGTTGTGAAGGGTGCCGCTGGGCAGGCGATTCAGAATTTAAATTTGATGATGGGATGGGAGGAGAACCTCGGGCTAGGCTTCATACCGGTATATCCGTAAGTAGCAAGTAACTGCAACATGGATACGGATAACGGCAGCGAGCGGGAATTTGGAATACAAACAGCTGTCATTCATCGAATATGTTGCGAACGAGGGCACATAATTATGGGCAAAGTAGAGTTTACAGTAGTAAACGGGGGTAACATCGTAACTCCGCGTGGTTTTACAGCCGGAGGATTACACTGCGGGCTAAAAAATTCGAACCGCAACGATATGGGCGCGATTCGTTGTGAGGTAGAAGCGACAGCTGCTGCGGTGTACACCACCAATGTGTTTCAGGCTGCACCGCTGAAGGTGACCCGCGAGAGCTTGGCAGATGGTCGATTGCAGGCAGTAGTGGTGAACAGCGGAAACGCCAATGCCTGCACGGGACAACAAGGAGAGCAGGATGCTTACGCTATGCGTTCGGCTGCGGCTCATGAACTGGGTGTTGCTGAGAGCAATGTAGCCGTCGCCTCGACAGGCGTGATCGGCGAGCATTTGAAAATGGATTGTGTGCTTGAAGGTATATCCTCCTTACCTGACCGTATGAACGGGGCAAACGATGGAGCAGAGCAATTTACCCAAGCCATTCTGACAACGGACTTGGTTAAAAAGGAAGCATGTGTGGCGGTTGAAGTGGACGGTGTGACCGTGCACATCGCCGGGGCGGCCAAGGGATCGGGCATGATACATCCGAATATGGCAACGATGCTCGCTTTTATGACCTGTGATGCAGTAATCGGACAGACGGCGCTTCATCAACTATTAAAGCAGGCAACGGATACCAGCTTTAATATGATTACGGTGGATGGGGATACGAGCACGAACGATATGCTGATTGCTATGGCAAGTGGGCTGGCTGGCAACCGTGAACTGCACGTAGGGCATCCCGATTGGGACGCTTTTGCCGAGGCGTTCACCTATATCTGCCGAGAACTGGCGAAGGCAATTGCTCGCGATGGAGAGGGTGCTACGAAGCTAGTAGAGGTGTCTGTAAGCGGAGCGGTAAGCGATGCGTCCGCTCAAGCGATAGCCAAGACGGTGGTTGGGTCTAGTCTGGTCAAGTCAGCCGTCTTCGGAGCAGATGCGAATTGGGGACGGATTATTGCGGCCGTAGGGCGTGCTGGAGAGCCAGTTAATCCAGAAACGGTAGATATTCGCTTGGGTGATATTGTTGTGCTAAGCCAATCAAGTCCGGTCGCTTTTGATGAAGAAGAGGCGCTAGCCTATTTGCGGGGAGATACGGTGCAAATTATTGTTGATTTGCATCACGGAGACGGAACCGCTACAGCATGGGGCTGTGACCTAACCTATGATTATGTGCGGATTAACGCAGCTTATCGGACATAGATACCCGAATAAAATACGGATTGAATAAGGATAGTAGTTAATAGAAGCAAAGAGCGGATATAAGTCCAGCATCATTTAAAAATTGCACGGATATGCGGAGAAGAAAAGGAGAGATGATATGCAATCGGCAGTGGAACACGCGGATCAAGCGAATCATGCGGGAGTGGCACGTCGTAATTTTGTGATGAAATGCGGAGGAAGTACGCTGGCTGCGTTACCTGATTCCTTTTTTGAAGATTTGGCGCGTTTGCAGTCGGAAGGTCTTCAACCTGTCATTGTACATGGCGGTGGCCCTGCGATCTCCGACAACTTGGCGAAGCTGGGGATCGAAACAGAGTTCATTCATGGATTACGCAAAACGACCGAACCCGTGCTGGATGTCGTGGAGATGGTACTGGCGGGTAGCATTAACAAGCAGATTGTACGTAGAATAGGACTGCATGGGGGCCGAGCGTTGGGGTTGTCAGGTAGTGATGGTTATTTAATCGAAGCCAAGCCTGTGTCGAATGCTGCTGAGGTCGGTTGGGTCGGAGAGGTAACATCTGTTCAAGCCTCGATTATTACAGGTGTCCTGGATATGGACTATATGCCTGTTATTGCCCCCATCGGGATTGATCGATCTGGTCAGCGTTACAACATTAATGCGGATACGGCGGCGGGTGCGGTAGCCTCTCATCTGGGGGTCAGTCGGATGATCGTCGTTACAGATGTACCAGGCATATTGAAGAAGTATGGCGGAGAAAAGAAAGTGCTGGACTCTATCACCGTACAGGAAATTGAGGATATGATCAGCACAGGTGAAATATATGGGGGTATGATCCCGAAAGTGAGAGCGGCTATTGCCTGTATCCACGGCAAAGTGAAGGAAGTCGTCATTGTGAACGGTAGCGAACCGCAGGTACTAAGTCGTGTGCTAGGCGGAGAATCGATTGGAACACGCATTGTGCGTATGCAGTAATTGTAATATATAGCTCGACCTATATAACCAAACGATAAAGGAGCGTGAACATAATGAGTAAGGAACCGAATACGCTGGTGAGCGAGGAAATGCCAAGTACGGATGGAAGCGAAGTGCAAACGGAAAAGGTGTCAGCAAAAGCGCAGACAAATAGCTCTCTTTTTCCAAACTACGCAAGATACCCGCTTACACTGGTGAAAGGGCAAGGAAGCTGGCTGTGGGACGATCAGGGCAAGCGTTATCTGGATTTCATGTCAGGCATCGCCGTTACTAATTTGGGCCATGCGCCTCAAGCAGTAGCTGAACGATTGAAAAAACAGATCGATGAATTGTGGCATGTATCCAATCTGTTTCATATACCGGGGCAGGAACGGGCAGCTGCCTTGCTGACAGCCCATAGCAGCGCAGATGCCGTGTTCTTCTGCAACAGCGGGGCCGAAGCGAACGAAGCTGCAATTAAGCTGGCGCGTCGTTACCACCAGAAGGTAAAGCAGACCGGTCGCTACGAAATCATTACGTTCACGCAATCCTTTCACGGACGGACGCTGGCAACCTTGACCGCTACGGGTCAGGACAAAGTGAAAGAAGGCTTTTTACCGCTTCCCGCCGGATTCAAAAGCGTTCCGCTTCATGATCAGACGGCGCTTGAAGCAGCCATCAGTGAGCATACGGCGGCAATTATGCTGGAAATGGTGCAGGCCGAAGGCGGCATGTATCCGGTAGACCCTGCTTTCGTAGACGTGATCACCAAGCTATGCCGCGAGCATGGTTTGCTGCTGATCATTGACGAAGTGCAAACAGGTATGGGACGGACGGGCAAGCTGTTTTCCTTTGAGCATTATGGTATAGAGCCAGATATCTTTACATTGGCGAAAGGACTGGGCAGTGGTTTCTCTGTGGGTGCGATGCTAGGCAAAGGATATTTGCGTGAAGCGTTCACAGCGGGCAGTCATGGTTCTACCTTTGGAGGTACGCCACTTGCTATGGCGGCGGTTCAAGCTACTATTGAAACGATTATTGATGACAAGCTGCCAGAACGTGCAGCAGAGATGGGAGATTACCTCTTCCATAGCCTGCAAAAGCAGCTTGGAGATAGTCCTTTTGTAAAGGATATCCGTGGAAAAGGTTTGATGGTCGGCATTGAGTGTGCAGAGCCGGTAGCGGAGCTTGTTTTGGCAGGACAGAAGAAGGGCATTCTGTTCATTACAGCAGGACCGAATGTGATTCGCCTGTTGCCTAACTTGTATGTAACGAAAAACGAAATAGATCAGGCTGTAACATGGATTGCTGAATTGATTCGGGAGCATGTGGCTTAGTGTAAAGATCAAATCATCCCAGACTAGAGTGTAAAAGGAGACGATAGCATGAGCCAGGGCGGCGCACTGCAGCAGATGAATTTGAAAGGACGGGACTTCCTGGAGCTGGACGATTACTCGCCAGAGGAAATCCAGTATTTAATTGATCTCGCTGTTGAAATTAAGCGTAAGCATAAAAACGGGGAAACCTATCAGCCGCTAAAAGGGAAAACGCTCGGACTGATTTTCGAGAAATCCTCTACCCGCACACGGGTATCTTTCGAAGTCGGTATGTATCAATTGGGTGGGCATGCCCTTTTCCTCAGCAAAAATGACATTCAACTGGGACGCGGCGAACCGATTAGCGACATGGCCCAAGTCATGTCACGTTATCTGGATGGCATTATGATTCGTACCTTTGGACACGATAATGTGGTAGAGTTGGCACGTTATGCGTCCATTCCTGTGATCAATGGATTGAGTGATTTGGCGCATCCGTGCCAAGTGCTAGCAGATTATCAAACCTTGTATGAGCAAAAGGGTGAGCTAAAAGGGCTCAAATTGGCTTACATCGGAGACGGTAACAATATGGCTCATTCTCTCTTGATTGGGGGGGCGAAGCTTGGAGTGCATGTGTCGATTGCAAGTCCAGCTGGATACGAGCCTGACCCGAGTGTGGTCGCAGCTTCCCGTGAAATTGCCAAACAGACAGGTAGTGAGATCGTTATAACCCAAAGTCCGCAGGAAGCAGTACAAGATGCGGATGCGATCTACACAGATGTGTGGGCGAGCATGGGGTTTGAGGAAGAGCAGAAGGAGCGGGAGCTTGCTTTTGCCGACTTTCAGGTGAATGAAGAGCTGGTCAAGCTGGCAAAGCCGGATTATTTATTCCTGCATTGTCTCCCTGCGCATCGTGGGGAAGAAGTGAGCGCAGGCGTAATCGATGGTCCGAATTCGGTCATCTTTGATGAAGCAGAAAATCGTCTGCATGCGCAAAAAGCGCTGTTAGTTGCTTTAATGGCATAAAATTGATAGGTATTGATAGGTAAAGAAGATAAAGGCTAGAAGCATTCGGGGAGGACTTTAACAATGGCAAAAGAAAAAATCGTACTCGCATATTCCGGCGGTCTGGATACGTCGGTTATTCTGAAATGGCTCAAAGAAACTTATGATGCTGAAATCATCGCTTTCACCGCAGATATTGGTCAAAAAGAAGAACTGGACGGTTTGGAGGAAAAAGCACTCGCTACAGGGGCTTCCAAAGTGTACATTGATGATCTGCGTGATGAATTCGCCAAGGATTTTATCTATCCGATGTTTCAGGCGGGTGCCTTATATGAAGGACAATATTTGCTCGGAACGAGTATTGCACGTCCATTGATCGCTAAGCGGATGGTCGATATTGCGATTGCCGAGGGAGCAACAGCCATTGCTCACGGGGCAACAGGCAAAGGTAACGATCAGGTACGCTTCGAGCTGAACGCGGCGGCGTTGACGCCGGATATCAAGGTGATTGCACCTTGGCGGCTGGAAGAGTTCCGCAATCAGTTCCCGGGCCGTGCAGAAATGATTGCCTATGCGGAAAAACACGACATTCCGGTAACTGCTTCTGCAGCCAAGCCATACTCCATGGACCGTAATCTGCTGCATATCAGCTATGAAAGCGGCGTGCTGGAGGACCCTTGGTTTGATCCAAGTGCTCCTGAAAATAAAGAAATGTTCTTGCTCAGTAACGCGCCTGAGGACGCTCCTGATGAAGCAGAATATTTGGAGTTGGAATTTGAAGCAGGTAACTGCATCGCTTTGAACGGAGAACAGCTTAGTCCATTGCAAGTGATGGAAAAACTGAATGAGCTCGGCGGCAAGCATGGTATCGGACGCGTGGATATGGTGGAAAACCGTTTTGTTGGTATGAAAAGTCGGGGAGTCTATGAGACGCCGGGCGGTACGATCCTGTTCACAGCTCACCGCAAAATGGAATCCATCACGATGGATCGCGAGGTTATGAATCTGCGTGATAGTCTGATTACCCGTTATGCTACCTTGGTTTACAACGGTTTTTGGTTCGCACCGGAACGTGTCGCTTTGCAGGCTCTGGTTCATGAGAGTCAGAAAAATGTTAGTGGTACCGTGCGCGTGAAGCTGTACAAAGGCAACATTATCGGCGCAGGCGTTAAAAGTCCGGTTAGCTTGTACAATCCGGACATTGCGACCATGGAAGCCGATCCGACACAAGCCTACGATCAAGGCGATGCAACAGGCTTTATCCGCTTGAATGCTCTGCGTTTGAAGGTTAACGCGGGTGTAACACAAAATCATAAATAATGATGTAACCTAAAAAATGTACGGGATGCGGGCCGTTCTTGTCCAAACGACGAGGGCGGCTTGTATTGCAGAGAGGGGATCATACAATGAGTAAGCTATGGGGCGGACGGTTTACGAAGCAAACGAACAAGCTGGTAGAGGAATATACGGCTTCTATCGGGTTTGATCAGGCGTTGGCGGAAGAAGATATTCAAGGCAGTTTGGCTCATGTGGCCATGCTAGGAAAATGTGGAATTATTCCGCAGGAGGATGCAGACACGATCAAGGAAGGACTGCACACCGTTCTGGAGCGTATCCGCCGTGGGGAAATTGAATTTTCCGTTTCGGATGAGGATATTCACATGAATATCGAAAAAAATCTAATCGAGGCTATTGGTCCAGTGGGGGGTAAACTACACACTGGGCGTAGCCGTAACGATCAGGTAGCAACGGATATGCACTTGTATTTGCGTGGACGTGTGGTATCGCTGGTGGGTATGCTGCATGATGTACAATCTGCATTAATCGGCCAAGCAAAGGATAATCTGGACACGATTGTACCTGGATACACACACTTGCAGCGTGCGCAGCCTATTTTATTTGCACATCATCTGCTGGCGTATGTGTCTATGCTGGAGCGTGATATTGACCGACTCAAAGACAGCTACAAGCGGATTAACGTGTTGCCGCTTGGCGCGGGTGCTTTGGCCGGGACCACTTTTCCGATCGACCGTCATTTTGTAGCCGAGCAACTGGGATTTGATGGCGTATATGAAAATAGCCTCGATGCCGTCAGCGATCGGGATTTTATCGTAGAGTTCCTGGCTGGCGCCTCGCTGATTATGACGCATTTGTCTCGTCTGAGCGAAGAATTGGTGCTATGGAGCAGCACGGAGTTTGGTTTTGTCGAGCTGGATGATGCTTTTTGTACAGGCAGCAGCATTATGCCGCAGAAGAAAAATCCGGACGTACCGGAGTTGGTACGTGGTAAAACCGGACGTGTCTATGGAAACCTCGTGGGCTTGTTGACTGTATTGAAATCCTTGCCGCTGGCATACAACAAGGACATGCAGGAAGACAAGGAAGGGATGTTCGATACCGTTGCCACGCTGGAAGGAGCCTTGCAACTGTTCGCACCGATGATCGCCACGATGAAGGTGAACAAGGATCGCATGCGTCAAGCGGTCAACCAGGACTTCTCCAATGCAACGGATATTGCGGACTTCTTGGTCGGCAAAGGGCTTCCGTTCCGTCAGGCGCATGAGGTCATTGGCAAAACCGTACTGTATTGCATCCAGCATGGGAAATATTTGCTTGATCTGACACTGGACGAATTTCAGCAGTTTTCGGATTTGTTTGATGAGCGTATCTATGAGGTACTTCAACCGGAAGCGGTAGTGAATGCACGGAATGTATATGGTGGAACCGCTACCGGTCAGGTACAGGCAGCCATTGGGCGCAGTGAACAGCTCCTGGCGAATACATCAACATGGTTTGAAGGGCACAAGCCGAAAAATTAATCAGTAAAGAAAGATATTATTCTCTTGCACAGTAGCGGTATACTGTGTAAAATCAAATTTTAAGGAATTAGCAATCAAAGATTCTAAGGCACCGTTCGCGGTGTCTTTTGTGCTTTTTGGGGCATTAATTCATAGTTCCAAATACCTATTACTACACTAGTGTGAAAGTTTCTAGAATTTACATTTTTGTATACTACGTCTACGGTGATTATGGTAGAATAGCACTAAGTTTTTCATTGAATTACCAATTCAATAGGACAAGAACTATATTCAATAAATAAATGTCAAGTTACTAGGGGCTCTTTTGGTCAAGTGAATTTCATAAATGTGTAAATGAAGGGCTTGAATGAGAATAGAGGTATGTCCTGGTTTTGGGAGAACGGCATGTATATGCTTTAAAGTAGTGACGTAGCAATAGGCAGAGTCGGGATGATTCAGGGAGGTATTATGAGAACTAAAAGGACGGCGCGTCAGTTAAAGAGCGCTTGGATCGGTTATCGCGCTTCTGAAGCCGATCAACTGATATCTTCATTGCATGAGGAACGGATACAAGCGGAGGAGTTACTGCGCGAGGAGCGGAAACTTTTTCACGCGGCGCTGGAACGGAAAAAGCAGCGGGATGCGGAGTTAAAGCAGCTGCTTGCAGATGCGCTTGCGGAAGAGCGGCGCTGGATTGAAAGGGCGGGAATTCATGGGTGACAAGCTTAGGTGGCAGGTTGGAGGAGTTTCAATTCGCCAAACCAAGAGAAGAATAAAAGAAGAGCGTCAGCGAATCGAACAACTGCAACAACAGCTAGAGGCTCAGCGGTCAGAGCAGGCTCCGGTGCTGTACAAGCTTGATTTTCATATCGAAGAGTTGGAACGGCGACTTCAGGATACAGAACTTCGTATCCAGGCTATACGGAACGCCAATGATACAGCAGCAGCTGTGGAACAATTGCTGGATGAAGGGATACAGGATGGACAGGCGCAGGAGGCTCAAGTCCAATATGCATCTGGGCAGGAACAGACAGCAGCAGGAGCTGCTATGGTCACTGCTTCCAGTATCCCTGGTACGGAAGGCGAAGAGGCCGCAACAGGAACGCGGAGCGGCCGAAACGGCAAGGCCCGTCTGGGGGATCAACTGGTGGAGAACGGGATGATCACCCGCGATCAGCTGACAGATGCCATCCGCAACCAGAAGCGCTACGGTGGTAGGCTGGGCGATATTCTTGTAGAAATGGGCTTCATTACAGCCGAGCAGCTACAGGAACAGGTTGGCGGCGACGAGTCCAAGGAGCGCCTAGGCGATATGCTGGTTCGTTCCGGTTATATATTGCCGGAACAACTGGAACGCGCACTGGAGTTCCAGGCGAAGAGCGGCGGGCTGCTGGGCGACATCTTGCTGTCATTGCAAATGCTGGAACCTGCGGATTTGTACCGCGCGATTGCTACACAGAACCGGATCGGGCGTATTGGTGAGGAACTCGCGCTGGATGCGGCGTACAAACTACCCGAGCAAGTGGCAATGGCTTATGGCGTGGTCGTTATCCATCAATATATGAACCGATATATTGTGGCGGTCAGCGATCCGCTGCCAGAAGAGCGACGCTTGAAGCTGGAGGAAATTCTGGGTATGCCGGTAGAGCAGGTGCTTGCTACGAAGGAAGAGATGGAGCAGCTCTGGGGTAAAATCTACGGTGAAGAAATGATGCAGGAGAGCACGACCGGGCTGTTGGAAAAAGAACCGCACAATTCGGCGCGGACGACTTTTACAAAGGGACAACTTTGGGTGTTCGCAGCCATGGGTATGATTACACTGCTCGGTCTCTTCTGGAACAGTTGGAAAACGGTGTTGATCATCAATATGATGATTCAGCTGTTTTATTTTGCGATGACGCTATTTAAATTTGGCATTATTTATCTTGGTTCCCGGCGTGGGGCGCAGCTTCGTTTTACGAAGGAAGAGGTTGACGCCATGGATGAAAAGAAACTGCCGATCTATACCATTCTTGTACCTATGTATAAGGAAGCGGGCGTGCTTCCGATGTTGTTGCGAAATTTGGAGCAGCTGGATTATCCCAAGTCCAAGCTGGACGTGCGGCTGCTGATTGAAGAGGATGACATTGAGACGATCGAGCTACTTCGGGAAATGAAGCTGCCGGCCTATTACACGACACTGGTCGTTCCAGACGGTTTGCCGAAAACCAAGCCGAAGGCATGTAATTATGGACTTATTCGGGCACGTGGCGAGTTTGTCGTGATTTACGATGCTGAGGATCGTCCCGACGCTGATCAGCTTAAAAAGGTCATTGCAGCGTTCGATTCACTCCCTGAGCATTATGCGTGTATTCAGGCGAAGCTCAACTACTTTAATAGTACACAAAATTTGCTGACCCGCTGGTTCACTCAAGAATACAGTATGTGGTTCGAGCTACTGCTGCCGGGTATTATGCAGTTAGATACCCCAATTCCTTTAGGTGGCACATCCAATCATTTTCGGGTATCTGTATTGAAAGATATTAATGCGTGGGACCCCTATAATGTAACCGAGGATGCCGATCTGGGCATACGTCTGTATAAAGGCGGCTACAAAACTGCTATTGTCGATTCCCGTACATGGGAGGAAGCTAACAGCCGCGTGGGCAACTGGATTCGTCAGCGGTCACGCTGGATCAAGGGGTATATGCAGACGTGGCTGGTTCATATGCGCAATCCGGTGAAGCTGGTGCGCGAAGTGGGCTGGAAAGGTTTTTTCGGCTTTCAGGTGATGATTTTGGCAACTCCAATGTTGCCGTTGCTGAATCCGATTTTTTGGGGCTTGCTTATTTTATGGTTTGGCTGGGAATTGTCCTTTATTCCCAAGCTGTTCCCGGGATATGTGTATTACCTGGCCAGCGCGGAATTTTATATCGGTAACTTTCTGTTCGTATTCAGTAACGTGGCCGGAATGTATTGGGTCATCGGGGAACTGGAAGAGCGCGGTGAACGAACATTTTCATACGCGATGGTCAAATATGGGCTACTCTCGCCGTTATATTGGGTACTAATGAGTATAGCTGCGGTGAAAGCAGCTTGGCAGCTCATTACCAAGCCGTTCTATTGGGAAAAGACGACACATGGTCTGACCGATATGCACGACTTGGATGATACCCCGGCACAGTCCTCCTGAATATGAAGAAAGAAGGAGCAAGAATGGAGACAAAAACACCTTTTTTATCCGTCGTCATTCCCATGTACAATGAAAGCTCGCATCTTGAGCGTTCGCTTAAGGTGATTGATGGGGTACTGTCTGTTGTCACCTCACGCTATGAACTCATCATTGTAGATGATGGTTCCAAGGACGATACGTGGCTTAAATTGTCTGAATTATCCCATCGAATGCCCTCTTTGCTCGCGCTCCGGTTGAGTCGGAACTTCGGTAAGGAACTGGCGTTGTGCGCAGGTCTGGAAAATGCCTCTGGCGATGCAATCATTGTCATGGACGGTGATTTGCAGCACCCTCCTGAGATGATTGGAGAAATGGTGCGTTTATGGCAAAATGAAGGTTATGATTTGGTCGAATGTGTGAAAGAATTCCGGGGAGAAGAGTCGGTGGGCAAAAAGCTTGGAGCTTCTTTGTTCTACGCGACCTTGAACCGCTTGACGGGCTTTAATCTCAAGGATGCCTCCGATTATAAGCTACTGGATCGACGAGTGGTGGATGCCTGGATGGCGATGCCAGAGCGGATGCCGTTTTTTCGCGGAATGACGGCCTGGCTCGGTTTCCGTAAAACCCAGATTTCTTTCCGAGTGGCTCCACGCGAAGAGGGTCCAAGCCGCTGGAGTCCGTTAGGGCTGACTCGACTGGCAGCAGAAGCGATCGTTTCGTTTTCGACAGTACCATTGCGGGTTGTAAGTCTGATGGGCCTCATTTTTATGCTGATTTCAGTCGTATTGGGGATTCAGACGTTAATGCGTAAATTAATGGGTGACGCTGTGACCGGTTTTACCACTGTCATTTTGCTGCTCTTGATTATCGGCAGTGTACTCATGCTGTCGATCGGAGTAGTAGGAGAATATATTGCCGCCATATATCACGAAGTCAAAGCTAGACCTCGCTATCTGATAGCAGATAAACGGGCGAATGCTGACCGATTGTGGGTGGACAGGGAGTTTAATCAACATGATCAGACGTTCATATCTAAAGTATCCAATCATTAAATACGGTATTGTAGGACTGCTGGGTACAGGTATCCATGTTGGTGTACTTGTGCTGCTGGTGGAGCTGTTTACGGTACCTGCAGTAATGGCTACTACAATAGGATTCGTGGTTACGCTGCTCGTTTCCTATGTGCTGAACCGAAACTGGACGTTCGAGCCTACCGGTGAGGGAAGCCGCACCCAGTTTCTTAAATATTTATTGGTCTGTACCTGTGGCTTACTCTTAAATGCCGCCCTGATGTACGTGACCATTCACTGGATCGGTTGGTCGTATCTGATCGGTGAAGTACTAACTACCATCATCGTGCCTGTTCATAATTATTTCTGGAACCGCTACTGGATCTTCTCCGTTCCGCAACAGCGTCAGAAAGAGGTTTCATGATTTTAAGAAAACACGGAAAATTGCTGTCATTGTTTGCTTTTATTGCTGCTCTTGAACTGGCGGTGGGTGTGTATTTTGCATGGCATCTTGGCTATATGCATACCGATGCGCTTAGTCGAGTGGCTAATGCATTTTATGTGCTATACAGTCGTGATCCACACTTGGGTGCTATCGGGTTTGTATGGAATCCGCTGCCCAGTTTGATGGAACTGATCGTGCTGTTGTTTTATCCTTTATTTCCAGTACTCGCTTCCCACGGGCTGGCGGCAGTGATTGTGAGCAGCCTGTTTGCAGGGGCGAGCGCGGCATTATTGTATGCGACGGGCAAACAGTTGGGGCTTCACGGTGCAACCAGCTTGCTGATTGCGCTATTATTTTCACTGAATCCATTTATGTTTCTGTTTGGCTTCAACGGCTTAAGTGACTCGCCATATATCTTTTTCATCCTGTTGACAGTGAGTCGATTTTGTATGTGGTTGAAGGATCGCAAGGCGGCGAATTTGATCGTATCCGGTTTTGCACTTGCACTCGCTTTTTGGGTGCGCTATGAAGCGGTTCCGCTTGGCGTTGCGATGGCTTTGGGTGTATTGCTGACGATCTTTTTTCTGCATCGGTGGCGTACAAACAGAGAGAGCGTTAGAACGCAATTGTCTTTAAAAGAGCGCCTGTACAAGGTAGAAGCGACATGGCTTCTATTGTTGCTGCCGCTTGTCTTTTCCGGTTTGCTGTGGCTCTTTTTTAACTGGATTATCATGGGCGACCCGCTTTACTTTTTACGCTCGCAATATTCCAATTCCACACAATCAGCGGCTTTGTTAGAGGATCAGCGCTTTGTAGAAATGTTTGCTCACCCTGTGCTGATGCTAAAGTTTGTCGGGCAACGAACCTTATGGTATGCGGCTCCGTTAATTTCCATTTTGCTTATACGCCTATTGGACAAACGTCTGTGGAGTTGGAGCACGCTTACGCTATTAGCAATCTTTTTATCGGTACCCGGGCTTCAGCTTTTACTGATGTTTAAGCATTCTTCGTTTGGCTGGTTCCGATATTTTATGTATGTATTCCCGATTACGGTTGCTTGGCTGCCGTATGAGCTTAGTCTGTTGAAGGGGAAAATGCGGGGGATCGGAATCTCACTGGTAACGGCAGGGATGTTGGTAACAGCAGGCTTGTTATCCTACGCACTGACGAACCCCGCGATTGCAGCAGATGAACACAGCTATTTGACGCATAGTGGTAATGAAAGCTACGAACGTCAAATTATTGAGCGGAAAATAGCGCCGTGGCTGGATGAGTATTATGGTTCATCTCTTATTTTGACAGATTCTTATGCCGCCTATCCGATCATTTTGAGCAGCAAAATTCCGAAGAAGTTTATGATTACGAGTGATTATGATTTTGGGGAATCTTTAATAGATCTGCCTGCTTCCAAGGTGGATTATGTCTTGGTCACGCGCTTGGTGGATGGGGTACCGCTGGATCAGGTAAACCGGAGCTATCCTGATTTATTCGAAAAGGGAGCGCCGTGGGCCTCGTTGGTACATGACTTTGACGGGCAGTGGCGACTGTACAAAATAGAGCATGAAGAATCGAAATAATTATTATATTTTAGTGCATCGTAGCGGAGGGAAGAATACAGCTGTAGGGTGTGAGTGGGCTACAGCTGTATCACCGCAAGAAGTTTGAGGGGGAACGAGAGGAATGTCCTTTCGCAAATGGTCTGCAAGCAGATGGATGGCTATAGGTCTGTTTGTATTTATACTTGCATTGGAACTTTCTGCGGGCATCTATTTCAGCTATGTTCTGGGATATATGCACACAGACGCGCTCAGTCGCGTAGCTAACGCATTTTACGTGCTGTACAGCCGCGACCCGCATCTGGGCGCCATCGGATTTATCTGGAATCCACTACCCAGTCTTCTGGAAATGGTGATTCTACTGCTGTATCCAATCTTTCCGGCATTAGCCACCTATGGATTGGCTGCTATTATTTTGAGTGCTACCTTTTCTGCTTTGACCGCTATGTTGCTATATCGGGCGGGTGTCAGAACAGGGCTTAGCTCTAGTATGAGCTTGCTGCTGGCTTTGTTGTATGCACTGAATCCGTTTATTTTACTGTTTGGTGCCAATGGGCTGAGTGATTCGCTATACATATATTTCATTATGATGACGGTGATTGAGTTTGCATTGTGGCTCAAGGATCGCATGACGGCAAGTCTGATTGTTTCTGGATTAGCGCTTGCCATGGCGTTCTGGACTCGTTATGAAGCGGTTCCTCTGGGCGTGGCAATGGCAGGTGGCGTGGTCTTGGCGGTTTTGTTTCTCCATCGAAACATGGGCAGACGCGAGCTGGCCTTGCGAGAAAAACTGCACAAGGTCGAGGCAACGTGGTTACTGCTTCTGCTCCCCGTGGTCTTTTCCGGGCTGTTATGGATTTTCTTTAACTATCTCATTATGGGGAATGCTTTTTACTTCCTGAATTCGGAGTATTCGAACACGGCCCAATCGGCAGAGCTGCTGAATGATGATAAGTTTGTAGAGATTTTCTCCAATCCGCTGGTAGCCTTGAAATTTATTGCTTCCAAAACACTTTGGTATTCGGTACCGTTGTTGGCTATTCTGTTCATTCGTCTGTTGAGTGGACGCTTGTTCCGATGGGGAACCCTGATTATTTTGCTGCTGTTCCTATCAGTGCCGGGATTGCAGTTTTTACTTATGATGAAGCAATCTTCGTATGGATGGTTTCGTTATTTTATGTATGTATTCCCAATTACCATAGCCTGGTTGCCTTATGAGTTGAGCCAGCTTCAGGGACGATGGCGGAGGGCAGCCTTTGGCCTGGTATCCGTCAGTCTGCTGCTTACCGCTGGATTACTTTCCTATGCGTTGACTCGCCCGGATATTGCACCGGATGAGAACAGCTTTCTCACACGGACAGGTAATGTGAACTATGTGAGACAGGAGTCAGATCGTAGGATTGCCGTTTGGTTGGATGAGCATCTGCCGAAGTCTACCATTATGACCGATTCGGCTTCAGCCTACACCATGATTGTTTACAGCCAACATCCTAAACGCTTCCTGATCACCAGCGATTATTCGTTCAATAAGGCATTAAGTTATCCGCAGGATCACCATGTGGATTATATCCTTGTACCTAAGATCATGTCAGGCATGCCACTGAGTAAAATCAATATGGTATATCCGAACTTATATGAACATGGTGCCCCATGGGTTCAGCTTGAACGTGAGTTTAATGGCGAGTGGCGCCTGTATAAAGTACTGCCTAAGTCACTAACTAAAGAATCTCCATCAACGGAGACCACAACAAATCCCTAATGTGCATATAATAAATCCCCGAGCCTATCCCTTCGCCATGGTGCGATGAGAGAAGCTACGGGGATTTTTTTAACCTGTTTAGTGCTCTTTGAGCGGTAGCCATGCCAGAACATCCTGAATTTTCGCGTCCCAGTATCCCCATTCATGCGCTCCAGGACCTTCTTCGTAGGTCAGCGGAACCCCGACGGTACTACATGTTTCACGAAAAGTCTGATTCCCCTTATATAAGAAATCCTCCGTACCGCAGCATTGGTAGAGTCGGGGGAGTGAGGTCCCCAAGGCAGCATGACGTTGTAGCAACTCTAGCAAGTCGTGATCTGTTCCGCGTATTTCATCTGGCCCAAAAATGTTAAGCCATTCCGCTGGACTCATCGCATTTTGCATAGGATCGGTGCGTGATGCGTGTAAATCCATGACTCCCGAAAGACTGGCAGCGGCTGTAAACCGCTCTGGATGCTGGAGTGCCAGTTTGAAAGCACCATATCCACCCATAGAAAGTCCGGCTACAAAATTATCCTCACGCTTGTCGGATAGAGGAAAGAATGAACGTGCCAAAGCCGGCAATTCTTCACTGATAAAGCTCCAATAAGCCGCTCCTTGCTCCATATTCGTATAGAAACTCCGATGTACTTGGGGCATAACGACAGCCAGGCCCAATGAGGCCACATAGCGTTCAATGGAGGTTCGACGCAACCAGGTTGAATCATCGTCCGATAGGCCATGCAGCAAATACAGCGTCGGATGTGGCCCGGTTCCTTGCTTGCCCTCTAGTCCAATTTGTGAACGGGTTGCCTGAGGAAGAATAACATTCATGGATGTGCTCAGACCAAGAACTTCCGAATAAAACTGACATTGAATAAGAGCCATAAGAAGACCTCTTTTCCTAGGGGTTTGTGACCTCATTGCGGTGTTCAGCATATGACTGAGTATTCATTCAGTATACCTTAGCCTGTCTAAATATACATATCCAAGTGAGCGACTAGGTATTAAGTCCCGTTTCTTATTTATCCTACATTAGGAGGGGGTATGGTTATATGGGACGATTTTTTTAATTTGGGGGTTATTTGGGTTTGATTTCTGGTAAAGTGTTTAAAAAAGAATGATGAATCCAATCAGAGGAGGAATTTATAGCATGGGAAAAAAGTTAAGAAATACAGTTACAGGTTTATTGAGTACAGGTCTTATTCTTAGCGCATTCAGCGCAGCGGCAGCTGCTCCTCAAACTACAAATGGACATTGGGCAGGAGATCAGGTGCAACGCTGGTCAGCCACAGGACAATTGGACGGCGCGGTAAAACCGGATGCGGCAATCACACGTGCAGAATTTATTGTTCTTCTGAACCGCAGCTTGGGTACGTTCACGCAGGATACTCCAGCTGTGACAGACGTAACGTATGCGGACAGTGTAAAAGTAAACGGTAATGGAGGCAGAACGTTCACAGATGTACCAGCTTCTCACTGGGCATACAACGAGCTGACAAGTGCCGTGAATGCAGGTTACATAAGCGGCTATGCAGGTAACAAGCTCAAACCAAATGGTAAGGTAACACGTCAAGAGGCTGCGGCTATCGTAGGCAAAGCTATTGGACTCACTGCGGGTAACGCAGCAGATGTTACTAAATTTATTGACTCCGACAAAATTGGATCTTGGGCAAAGAAAAGTGTAGCGGCAGCTGCGGAGCAAAAAATCATCAACGGTTATCCGGATGGTAAATTTCAGCCACTGAAGTCGCTGACTCGTGCAGAGGCAATTGCTATTCTGGACGCTGCTTCCGGCTACAACCTGAGCCCTGTTGATAATCTGACGACGACTCCTGGTGGAACGGTAACGGATTCCACATACAGCAACGTGACAGATTCCACTTATGGTAACACGTCGACTACTTCTGGCAGCGAAACAGAAGATAGCAGCACAAATACCAGCACAGATAGCACGACTACGAACAACTCTACAACAATAGATACCAACACAGATGCAGACACAACTACGGATACGACTACAGATAGCACTACAGACACAGTTGCAACTACGGGAGTACTGAAAGTCAACGATGTGTATGACGGAGAAAGTACAATTACGGGGACAGCTAAAGCAGGTTCCACAGTAACCGCCTATTCCAACGAACTGCCTATCGGTAGTGCAGTAGCCAAAGATGATGGCACATTTAGTATCAGTGTGCTTACTCAAAAAGCAACGGTTAGACTGGTAATCAAAGCTAAAGATGCAGACGGTAACGAAAGTGAGCCTGTAGAAATTTCTGTTTTGGGTAAACGCAGCGAGTAATTTATAGCTAAAATCCCCCTTTCATTCTGTCTGGAACAAGTCCAGCCGACAATGGAAGGGGGATTTTTCGTTTATTCGCTTATACCATCCTCGACAATAGACTTCTCGGGTTCACGTGTTTGTGGCTCAGACGATGTGCCACCGCCATAACTAGCTATAATGCGTTGCTGCGCTCGATACGTATCGCGGCTGATTCGGGTGCGATCTACGGCTTTTCCGTCTACCTTTTTTACCCGAAATGTTTCTACCACATACCCTTCTTTGCCCTGCCGAAGTACTTGATAGAAGCCGGGGGAAAGTGAGTCATTACGGAGTCTTTTCTCCGGTATGGGAAGTACGCGAACCGTATGGGATTCCAGTTCATACGAAATATTGGACGGAAATGTACCAAAAAATTTAACAGTAAGTGTTCGGTTTTGGACAGCCGCACGAAGTAACAAATGCTTGCCTGTATTGTTTTTAAAACGGAAATTAATGGACCCCGTAGCGAAAGTCGCATCCTGACCTTTGGGCAGATAGCTGACCGGCAAGGAATGGTTGCGGCGCTCAACAATGTCCAAACCGACTCGCAGCGCTGCATTATACACCGTGCTGGATACCTGACAAATCCCCCCGCCTATACCGGACTCCAACTGACCGTTCACGATCACTGGAGCTTCACGAAAGCCATGAGTGCGCTCAGCCTTGGCAATCAATTGGCCATAGTCAAAAATGTCACCCGGCTTGAGAATTAAACCATCAACGGTGCTTGCCGCTGAGTTAACGTTGTACACGCGTCCTTCCGAGCTGCTGCCCAGACTGGTGGAGAACTGGACAATTTTGCGCTCAATCCCTTCGTTACGTAGACTGTCCACCGAAATTTTCGGTTCCAGCTGACGGAAAGGTAATTCCACTCGTACGGGCTCTTCCGAAGCGGTAAAATCCTTGGGCAGCGCCTTATCTAGTGCGGCGTCCAATCTGGGCCAATCTAGGCGTCGGGCAGAGCGCCCCGGAATATAACGAACCTGATCATTCCCGTCAATCTGTCGCACAGCATTGATAGGCATGCCATATCGTTGCTCCTCCCAATCGGCTCCGAATTGGGCCCTTAATATCTCCTCCTGTCGGAAAGATGTGATAGACCATTCCTTCTCGAAGCTAAAACGTGTCTGCACACGAGTCCATAGATGCTCCGAGCTGAGTGCCGTCACGGCATTCCGAAATGCCTCCGCTTTATAATGAATTCCTGCTTCCCCGAGTGTAATTTTTATATCCTGTGCACTGCTGTCACTGTCCGTCAGAAGTAGTGGACGTTGCTTCAATGCATCCAATTTTTTATCCACCAGCCGAAGAGCGGCTGTGTGATCCATGCTTCCTACGTTAATTCCTCCGACCCTCACTCCCTCCGGCAGTGTTTGTCTGTCGGCGTACAGATGAAGTCCTCCCCACAACATGGCTAGCGCCAGAACACCAGACCATATCCAAATGACAGATAAATGAATTTTTTTCATAATGCAGATGTCTCCTGTCTGATAAGCTTGATAGCGTACTCGTGTGCCATAATATTCATATATATGTGCCAAAAGCAGAAAACTTTCGGTACTATTTAGGTAACAAATTTGTTACAATGATAAACGGTATGATGAAATAGAGAAGTTTTTAAAGGAAATGCATGGAATATGTCGAATGGATATTAGGTTATGCGTAATATGATTAAGCAACGGGAAGTGATCGAGTGATTGAAATGCAGGATGTGTGGAAGACCTATACTAACGGAACCCACGCACTTCAAGGAGTATCGGTCAGAATTGACCGCAATGAATTTGTATACGTAGTCGGCCCGTCTGGAGCGGGGAAATCGACTTTTATGAAGCTTATTTATAGAGAAGAAGTACCTACCAAGGGGCAAATTTCAGTCAATGGTTTTAATATCGGGAAGCTCAAGCAGCGTAAAATTCCCTACGTTCGTCGTAACATCGGAGTCATTTTTCAGGATTTCCGGCTTTTGCCGCGTTTGACGGCTTATGAGAATGTGGCTTTTGCTATGGAAGTTATTGAAGCTCCCAAGAAGCTGATTCGCAAACGGGTACCCGAAGTGCTTGAACTGGTTGGCTTGAAAACAAAAATGAATCGTGAGCCTGCCCAGCTTTCCGGTGGGGAGCAACAGCGTGTAGCGATTGCACGGGCCATCGTAAACAATCCTTCCGTGATCATTGCCGATGAACCTACGGGAAATCTGGACCCGGAAACATCGTGGGAGATCATGCAGTTGCTGGACGAAATTAATTTTCGAGGCACGACCATTGTGATGGCGACCCACAATAAGGACATCGTGAACTCTATGCGTAAACGCGTGATTGCCATTGAAAATGGCAACATCGTAAGGGATCAGGTAAGAGGGGAGTACGGATATGACTTTTAACACCTTCTTACGTCATGTGCGGGAAGGTTTCAAAAACATATTCCGCAATGGCTGGATGTCCGTGGCATCCGTCACCTCGATTATTGTGTCACTGCTCATATTGGGCGTATTTATCATGCTGGTGCTCAACGTCAATTCCCTGGCTGATCAGGCAGATAGTCAGGTGGAGGTTAACGTATTTCTGGAGCTGAATGTAGAGCAAAACATGCGTGAAACACTGCAAAAGGAAATCGCGGCGATGCCAGAAATCAGCAAAACGACCTTTGTGACTAAAGCTCAGGGTTTGGAAGAGCTGCGCAAAGATTTGGGTGACAGCGGCAAGGAGCTGCTGGAGGGTTTTGACAAGGACAGCAATCCACTGCCGGACAAAATTGTGGTAGAGGTTATTGAACCAACAACGGTTCCATTTGTGGCCGAAAAGATTGAGAAGCTGAATACGTTGCATCCAGAGAAACCGATTTTAAAGGTTCGTTATGGAAAAGGCACCGTAGAGACGCTCTTTACGATTACGAAGCTCATTCGTAATGTAGGCTTTATATTCGTCGCTGGACTGGCGATCATGTCCATGTTCCTCATCTCGAATACGATTCGCGTGACCATATTGGCACGACGAAGAGAGATTGGCATTATGAAGCTGGTCGGTGCGACCAACTTTTTTATACGCTGGCCGTTTTTTATTGAAGGAGCGCTTATTGGTCTCATTGGTTCCCTGATTACCGTGGGTATTTTATTTACTGGATATCAGCGTTTGCTGACCGCCGTTCAGGGCGATATAGCTCTGAATATGTTGAAGCTTATGCCACTTGAAGGCATTTGGATTCAGTTGAGTGCATTGTTGATTATTTTGGGGATGCTGGTCGGAATTGTTGGCAGTACCCTGTCCATGCGCAAGTTCTTAAAAGTATAAGAAGCGCTGGATGACGTCGTGGTCGATTTAATAGAACGGGGAAGCCCGGTGTTATTTTGCGATAAAGGATGGGGAGTGCAAGTTGAAAAAAACAGGATCTGTGTTGGCCGCTACCTTGTTAGCCGCATTGCTAATCCAGCCTTCTGACGGATATGCCAAAAGCATGAGTGAGATCAATTCGCAGCTGAACAAATTGGAAAAGCAGGCCCAATCTGCCAAGCAACAACAGGAAAAGGCTGCTCAAGATAAACAGTATGCCCAACATTACAAAAATAAAACCGTGCAAAACCTAAAAATTGTGCTTGCTCAGATTAACAGTGTCAGTGATCAGCTGACTCGTGTTGCGGTTCAGATTGATCAAACGGAAGATAATCTGCGTGCGACTAAAAAAGATTTAGCTGAGGCCATTGATCGTATCCAGTCACGGGAAAAAATGCTGGAAACTCGTGTGCGTTTGATGTATACGGATGGAACCGTCTCATATATGGACGTGCTGATGTCTTCGTCCAGTTTTAGTGACTTTCTTAGCCGGGTAGATTCCCTGAAAACGATCGTGGAGCAGGATCAAATCCTGTTGGACGAGCATAAAAAGGACAAGGCTCTGGTCGTAAGTAAGAAGAAGCAGCTGGATACGGAATATAAAAATGCCAAGAAGCTGTATGCGCTCAAGCAGGGCGCCAAAGCAGAACTGAATTCGAAGGAGAAAGAGAAGCAAAGACTGATTTCCAATTATGATCATGATATTGCGGAGTCAGATGAAATCAGCGAAGAGCAAAATGACATGCTGGTAGCCCTCGCGAACAAACGTGTGGGTCTGGTGCAGGAGAAGAACAAGCTCAGAGCGGAGCAGGCTGCCAAAGCAGCACGCGCCAGAGCGGCTGCACGTGCGGCTGAAGCCAAACGATATGCATCTTCTTCCTCAGGCGCTGCCTCGAATTCCAGCCATGCGGCAGCCAGTACGTATACGGGTGGATCAGGTACGTTGGCTTTACCTGTATCTCATTACAGACTCTCATCTACTTTTGGCATGCGGGTACATCCGATTACTGGCAAGCTTAAAGGCCACACAGGTATTGATATGGCGGCTCCGCAGGGAACTGATATTCATGCAGCTGAAGACGGTGTTGTCATTGTTGCCGAGTGGTGGAGTGGTTATGGAAACACAGTTGTAATTGACCATGGAGACGGACTATGGACCCTATACGGACACATTCGCAATGGCGGTACGGTGGTTCATACGGGGCAGACTGTGAAACGTGGTCAAAAAATTGCAGAAGTTGGTTCGACGGGCAATTCCACGGGACCTCACTGTCATTTTGAGGTGCGCGAAAATAACAAACCTGTAAATCCGATGAACTATTTATAGTAAATAAGGTAAGCCCTATTTATAGCCATTACGGTTGTAGATAGGGCTTTGCTGTAATGGTTAATATCCGATGAAGAACATGTGCATTGAGACACGGAGTAGGATACAATTAACATATTCCGTACAAGCTAGACGTATACTTCGTGGATGGATATGCGTTGTAAGGCAATAGGATACAAGATAACGAGAAGGCGGTGGACGATTAGATGTTGAAAAAAAGTACAGCGATACTCTTGATGGTGATCGGGCTGCTTGGCGGCAGTCTGCTCACTTTTGCCTATACTGGAACGACTACAGTAGGGAACAGCGCTCTGGGCGAAGGACTGCTGGCGAGTGTGACAGGTAGCAGTTCTACCTCCAGAAGTGATATCCGCAAAATCGAGACGGCGATGGACCTGATTCAGGGACAATATTATCAGGATGTGGATCGTACCAAGCTGGTGGATGGCGCCATCAATGGTATGATGGAGTCGCTCGGCGACCCGTATTCCTCTTATATGGGTAAAGAAACTGCACAACAGTTCGAGCAATCTATAGAAGGCTCTTTTACCGGGATCGGAGCTGAAGTAGCGGCTGAAAACGGAAAAGTAGTTGTAGTCACGCCAATTAAAGGCTCGCCGGCTGAAAAGGCAGGGCTACGCTCTAAGGATATTATTTTGTCTGTTAATGGTGAAACACTGGACGGATTGGATCTGAACAAGGCCGTTTCCAAAATCCGTGGACCTAAAGGCAGTCAGGCGAAAGTCAAAATTCAGCGCAGTGGCTCTCCTGATCCGCTCGAATACACGATTACCCGTGACAATATTGATATGGAAACTGTAACAGCTCATATGGAAAGCGACGGTGTAGGCGTCATCACGATCACCCAGTTCTCCTTGAATACAGCAGAACGATTCAAGGAAGAGTTGGCGAAGCTCGAGAAGCAAGGGCTAAAAGGGCTCGTCATTGACGTGCGTAATAACCCGGGCGGCGTGCTTTCCGTTGTCATTGAGATTGCGCAGCAATTTGTACCTTCCGGCAAAACGATTGTACAAGTGGAAGACAAGAATCAGAAGCGTGAAGAAGAGAAATCCAAAGGTTCACGTAAAAATTACCCTGTGACTTTGCTAATGAATAAAGGTAGCGCAAGTGCGTCCGAAATTCTGGCAGGTGCTCTCCAGCAATCAGCAGGTGCTGTGTTGATCGGGGAAAACTCCTTTGGTAAAGGTACTGTACAAACCAGCTATGACAAGCAAATGGGTGACGGTAGCCTGCTCAAAATTACGATTGCCAAATGGTTAACGCCAAATGGAACGTGGATTCATAAAAAAGGGATTAAGCCGAACATCGCGGTGGAACAGCCTGAATACTTCACAGCAGCACCGCTGAACAAGGAAAAGTCCTTGAAATACAATATGAATAGCAGTGATGTGAAAAATGCACAAATCATTCTGCAAGGTTTGGGTTACAAACCAGGTCGCGAGGATGGCTATTTTGACAAAGTAACTGAAAGCTCTGTTATTGCTTTTCAAAAACAAGCGAAGCTGACGGCTAGTGGCATCATTGATGCGAAGACAGCAGCAGCGATGGAAGCCAAGCTGATTGAGAAAATTCGTGATCCGAAAAATGATAATCAACTCAAGCAGGGGATTGAAGAGATTCGGAAGGAAATGAAGACAAGCGTAGCGAAATAATAGTGAGGCTACAACAAGGGGGCTGGAAACAGCCTCCTTTTATATTGGGATTTATTTGCAGTCTGTCGGTTTGTCTTCCCTACGTTGGCAATTTCATATAGAATAAATGGATATGAAGTGTACGTGATCCGCTATACAGCGGGCCAGGGGCATAAGGGAGTGTGAATGGACTTGGAATGGGCATTACAATGGGGATGGAGCGTCTTGAATGCTTGCTTATACCTGCTTATGCAGCCGTTTTATTATATCTCAATACTCATTGTCGCACTTGGTTATCGTCAGCAAATGCTGCTGGAGCGCAAGCTATTTCATACTAAAATGCATAGCTGGGCCTCAGAGACCTGGCGTGTCGTATGGAGTGGTTTGCTTGCTGGAATGGCGCTATCCGTTCTGGGAATGTTCGTCAGCGTGCATCTGAACCCGGCTTCCATCGTGTGCCTGTGGGTAGCAACATTACTGCTCATGCTGGTACGCGTCCGTTACCTGTGTCTCGCTTATTCGGTAGGTCTGCTAGGTGTGGTTCAATTTTTCCTAAATGTGGCCAGTGGCTGGCAACCTGTGGGAGTGCTCGGAACTTCAGTAACAGCTATCCGCGGATTGGATATTCCAGCACTGTTGGTGTTGGTCGCCGTGCTGCATGTGGCTGAGGCGCTGTTGGTTCGCTGGCAAGGGGGGAAAGCTGCCACTCCACTGTTTGTCGAGGGCAAACGGGGGAGATTGGTTGGCGGCTATCGGATGGAAGATCTCTGGCCCATTCCGTTGTTATTGCTGGTACCCACTCAGGGAGGATTCATGCTTCCCTGGACACCGTTGGTCGGCGGCGATGCCGGAACCGGGTATATGCTGGCAGCCTTACCAGTCCTGATGGGCTTCAGCAGCGTGACGCTAGGCCAGCTACCACGACAGAAGGCGGTACTCACTTCGAACCGCTTGCTTCTGTACAGTGTGGCTTTACTTCTGCTGAGCTTGCTGGCTGCATGGTGGAGTCCGCTGATATTGTTAGCAGCGTTATTCTCTTTTCTGGCTCATGAGGCACTGATCTGGTATGGTAATATGGAGGAAAGTCGTCTTAGCCCGATGTTTGTCCATCCGGAGCAAGGGATGCGTGTGCTCGCTGTGCTGCCAGACAGTCCGGCGACAGCCATGGGCATACTGCCGGGCGAGGCCATTTACCGCGTGAATGGAGTTATTGTGAATACCCGTGCCGAGTTACACCAGGCCTTGCGGATCAATTCTGCCTTTTGCAAGCTGGAAGTACGCAATCTGCAAGGCGAGAGCAAGTTTGTGCAGCGAGGCATGTACGATGGCGATCATCACCAGCTAGGGGTCGTGCTTGCACCGGATGCAGACGCGAGCTGGGCCGTATCCCTACAGCCGGCCTCCATCTATCGGATTGTTGCCATGCATATAGGCGCTCGACGACGTAAAGCTGGACAGGCATCGCAGGCAGAGGGTACACAGTTGGATACCATGAACAAATAGATGTTACAATAAGAGGGTAGTCATTATTTGATTAGAGTCGAATAAGGCTACGCTCTTTTTATATGCCGACAGTAGCCTGCTTGAAATCAATATTCTGATCGGTATACAATGAATATGTAATAAGAAGCGTCGATGAACCGAATGTCTATCATGTGTGTCAAGCAGGGAGAGGAAAAGATGAACGCGATTCACTTTATTCGAGAGTACATCAGGCATCCACGCAGCGTAGGCGCTGTTATACCCAGCTCAAGACAGTTGGCCAAACAAATTGCCACACCGATTTACTTTGACAAAGCATCGTGCATTATTGAATATGGTGCAGGGACCGGTGTGTTTACGCAAGAGCTGATTTTGAACAAGCGTCCAGAAACGCTACTTTTAGTGATTGAAGCTAATGAATCGTTTTACAAAACGCTACAAAGCAAGTACGGACACTTGGAGAAGGTACACATCATTCATGGATCGGCTGAGCATGTAGCGCAGTATATACGACAGTATGAGGTTCCAAAAGTGGATTATGTCGTATCAGGGCTCCCTTTCACCAGCCTGCCAGGCGCGTTATCTAGCCTTATTTTGGGACAAACGGCTGAGGTTTTGGGCCAGGAAGGCAAATTTATTACGTTCCAGTACAGCAAGGTCAAACACAATTTTTTCCGCACCTTTTTTGCTGACATTCAGATTAAAAAGGTAAACTGCAATGTCCCGCCCGCTTATGTGTTCACGTGCAGCCTGTAACCTTGCAGCTATGTAGAAGATTAGAATAAATACGAATGCGATTATACGGATGATTATGAGAAGACTTGGTCAGCGTCATTAAGATACTGAAACGGTCTTTTTTTGTTGTGCACTTTCATAGATATATAAGGAGGGGATATGTTAAAAAGCAAAATTCATTTAAGGAATCATATTTTAAAATGGGGCTTAACCTATATATTACATAAGATGGAACCCACTAGATTTTTGTAAGATTCATGATAAATCTGAACTTTTGTTAAAGGAGATTTATATATGGTAAAACCACTGATATTCATGCGTTGGTGTGAGTACTATAAGTTAAGTGATCGTGAGACGGACTTTGTATCTTTTTTTATGATGAATTTCTCGGCTGCCCGTTCAGGCAATCAACCGAAGCTTAGGGAGCAGTTTGTTGAAATTCAGAAAAAAACCTTTCCTGAGTACCCGTTTGATATTACCCCGGAAGAACTGGATTACTCCAAATTCGAAGGTTTGATGAAGCAGGTGTTGAAAATTCATTTTGACACGGCCGAGCTACTATACTCCTTTTACCTCCAAAAGCTGTGCGCACCTTTGGCAGAATACATTTTATCCACTGGAGAATCAGAGCCTGCGCGCATCTATTATAAGCTTATTCAAAAGGATAAAGTACGGTAGGAAGGACGAGTGTGGATAAGCAAGAGCTATTGGGATACTCAAGCAATATGGTTATTTAAGAAATTAATACTAGCTAATTAAAACAATAGTTAAAAATGTCAATATACCTTTGTGTTAAGGTAATATTATAAATCCAGTTTCAAAGAAAGAGGGTGTTGTCTTCGGCTGGAACATTTCAAGCAGGGATATGACGCTGTACCAGAACGATAAACTCGTTTGGAATCAGGAGCCTTAAAGCCTTGTAGAGCGGCACTCGTATGGGTGCCGCTCTTTTCAAACTTAAAGGAGGAAAGCGGCATGAAGGAGAAAAATAGTAGTGGTATTTGGTCCAAACGTTCCAAATGGCTGCCGGTCGTCATGGCATGCACGATTATAGTAGGGGGGGCTCTACCGACTCCAACTGTAGTTCACGGTCAAACGGCAAAGACCGTTACCATTAAAGTCGATACATCCAAGGATCGTAAGCCGATTAGCCCTTATATTTACGGTACGAATCAGGAATTGGCAGGCGATGAGAATCTGACTGCCAGACGACTTGGTGGCAATCGAATGACCGGATATAACTGGGAAAACAATATGTCCAATGCAGGAAGTGACTGGATGCAGTCCAGCGATAGCTATTTATGCGACAACGCCGGATTGACAAAAGCCGAATGTGAAAAGCCAGGTGCGGTGGCAACCTCGTTTCACGATCAATCGCTGAAGCAGGGCACATATTCTTTAGTCACGCTGCCGATGGCTGGTTATGTGGCCAAGGATGGAAACGGAAGTGTGCAGGAAAGTGAAAAGGCCCCTTCTGCTCGTTGGAATCAGGTCGTAAACGCTAAAAATGCGCCGTTTCAACTACAGCCTGATCTGAATGACAATCAGGTTTATGCGGATGAATTCGTCAACTTTTTAGTGAAAAAGTACGGCGTTGCTTCAACAAAGACGGGCGTGAAAGGATATGCGCTCGACAATGAACCCGCTCTCTGGTCGCACACGCATCCGCGCATTCATGGTGAAAAGGTCGGAGCCAAAGAGTTGGTAGACCGGTCGGTAAGCTTATCCAAAGCTGTTAAAGCGGTTGACGCGGGTGCGGAAATTTTTGGGCCCGTTCTTTACGGTTTTGGCGCCTATACAGATCTTCAAACCGCACCTGATTGGAACTCTGTAAAAGGCAACTACAGCTGGTTCGTGGACTATTACCTGGATCAAATGCGCCTTAGCTCGCAAGCTGAAGGCAAGAGATTGCTGGATGTTTTCGACGTCCACTGGTATCCCGAAGCGATGGGCGGAGGCATACGAATTACGAATGAGGTAGGCAATGACGAAACGAAGAAAGCCAGAATGCAGGCGCCTCGTACTTTGTGGGATCCGACCTACAAGGAAGATAGCTGGATCGCTCAATGGAACAGTGAATTCTTGCCTTTATTGCCTCGATTAAAGCAGTCGGTGGATAAGTATTACCCGGGAACCAAGCTGGCTTTGACTGAGTATAGCTATGGCGGTGAAAATGATATTTCTGGCGGTATCGCTATGGCCGATGTGTTGGGCATCTTGGGCAAAAACGACGTATATATGGCAAACTACTGGAAGTTAAAGGAGGGTGCCAACAACTACGTTAGTGCCGCTTACAAGCTTTATCGCAATTATGACGGAAAAAGCTCTACTTTCGGTGATATCAGCGTTAACGCGCAAACGTCGGATATTGTTAATAGCTCGGTGCATGCTTCCGTAACAGATGCATCCTACAAAGAACTGCACCTCGTTGTCATGAATAAAAGCATGGACAGCGCATTCGGCGCCCAATTTGATCTTTCCGGCGAGACGACTTACGGTTCCGGTAAAGTATGGGGCTTCGACAAAAATAGCTCGCAAATTAAGGAATCCGCACCAATCACGCAAATTTCAGGCAACCGCTTTACCTATACAGTACCACCATTGACGGCTTATCATATCGTCTTGACTGCTGGCAATGATACGTCTGTGCCACCTGTGGAAGGTCCTGAAAGCTTTGCGCTGAGGGCTGAGGCTGGCGATGGGAAAGTCGATTTATCCTGGGACGCTTCCAGCGGAGCTGTAGGGTACAGTGTACAGCGGGCTACGTATGAAAACGGTCCTTTTACTGCTGTAGCATCCAACTTGGTCGAAACGTCTTATACAGATACCAACGTAACGAACGGCACTTCTTATTATTATAAAATAACCGCAAAAACAAAGGCGGGAATAAGCGAATCCAATGTTTTGAAAGCGGTTCCTCGAGCGCCTGTAGACGGATCCAATCGCTATGAAGCCGAAGAGGGCACGCTGAAGGGAACCATTGTGGAATCCAGCGGGACTGGCTTCTCAGGTACTGGTTATGTAACTAATTTCCACAATCCGGGGGATTCCCTGGCGATGACGATTCAGGCAGAGGCGGCAGGCTTGTACAATCTTACAATCGGCTACCGTTCTCCTCATGATGACAAACGCACGAACTTCTCTTTAAACGGCAAAGCGTCTGGCGAGCTGATACTTTCGAAATCGGCTGATTTTAAAGAGACTTCCGGTGGTAAGGTTCTGTTGAATGCAGGGGCCAATACGATCGGTTTTGAAACAGGCTGGGGCTGGTATGATATCGACTATGTCAAGCTGGAGCCAGCTACTGACCGTCCACCGCATGCGGTAACCAAAACGCTCATTAATCCGAATGCGACGATAGAAGCAAGAGCATTGATGAACTACCTGGTTGATCAATACGGGAAGAATATGCTCTCTGGTCAGGAGGAGATAAACGAAATTGATTGGCTTCAAGCCAATGTAGGTAAAAAACCAGCAATTGCAGCGCTTGACCTGATCGACTATTCGCCAAGCAGAGCGGAACACGGTCTTAGTTCCACAGAGACGGAAAAGGCGATTGCATGGGATAAGCAAGGGGGCATTGTTACCTTTGCATGGCATTGGAACGCACCGAAAGGTCTGATCGATACGCAGGGAAAAGAATGGTGGAGAGGCTTTTATGACGATTCAACTACATTCGATATCGAATATGCGATGAATCATCCAGAGTCCGAAGATTATACATTGCTTATTCGCGACATCGATGTAATTGCGGGGCAATTGAAGAAGTTGCAGGATGCGAAAGTTCCTGTGCTGTTCCGTCCTTTGCACGAAGCGGAAGGCAAATGGTTCTGGTGGGGCGCCAAAGGCCCTGAGCCTGTTAAAAAATTGTATATTTTGATGCATGACCGTTTGACGAATGTGCACAAACTGAACAATTTGATTTGGGTATGGAATTCTGTTGCTCCGGATTGGTATCCGGGAGATGAGTATGTGGATATTTTGAGCTTTGACTCTTATCCGCAAGCAGGCGACTACAGCCCGCAGATTGCAAAATACGAAGACCTTGTTACATTGGGCAAGGACAAAAAGTTAGTTGCCATGAGCGAAAACGGACCTATCCCGGACCCTGATCTGATGAAGGCGTATCAAGCCCATTGGAGCTGGTTCGCTACATGGTATGGGGATTTCCTGAGAGACGGCAAACAAAACAGTCTGGAGCATCTGAAAAAAGTGTATAATCATCCGAACGTCATTACGCTTGAAAAGCTCCCGACTAACTTAAAAACGTATGGCATTACCGAGCAACCATCAGTACCGGGCAGCTTCACGCTGAACGCAGCGGGCGAAACGGCGAAAGTAAAGCTGAGCTGGACAGCATCGGCGAATGCCGCAAGCTATGAAGTGAAGCGTTCGACGGCTGAAAACGGTACGTTCGCCACCGTAGCGAGCGATGTATACGAAAGCAGCTACACCGACACAGCCGTAACGGCAGACACGATATACTATTACCAAGTCGTAGCGAAGAACGATGCAGGTCAAACGCTTTCGAACACGGCTAGCGCAGCACCGAAAGCGGATACTCAGCAGCCGACAACGGGACTGGTGCTCCAGTATCGCACAGCGGATACAAATGTGAACGACAATCACTTGAACCCGCATTTCCAAATTGTAAACAAAGGTACAGCCTCCGTACCGATCAACGAGTTGAAAATTCGCTACTACTACACGATCGACGGTGACCGTGAGCAGACATTCAACTGCGACTATGCAATGCTGAGCTGCTCAAAGCTGAATGGTAAACTGGTTAAAATGGATAAGGCCGTCACCGGCGCTGATTATTATTTGGAAGTCAGCTTCAACTCGGATGCAGGCGTGTTAGCACCTAGAGGAAGCACGGGCGGAATTCAAACTCGTATTCATAAAACAGACTGGTCGAACTATAACGAAAGTGACGATTACTCGTATAAAGGCACGCAAACTTCATTCGCCGATCATACGAAAGCTACGTTGTATCATAATGGGGTACTTGTTTGGGGAACCGAACCGACAGCTAATTAAAATGATATAAATACTATCGCTGAAATGAGCAGGGGGATTTGTATCCTACCTGCTCATTTTTTTATACGAGAAGCCATCTATATGATTATTTTGTAAAAAATGAAATGATATGTTTATTTCTATTCTTTTTGTAACATATCAAGAATTAGAATGGAATTAATTAGAAGGAAGGGGGTTGGAAAATGTAACAGAAACGTAGCCACAGACATAAAGCAAGGTGTTTAGTAGCTTAAGAACTTTTAAAGAAGACTATTAAAGAGGAGAAATGACAAATGAAAAAAGCAATCTTAGCACTATCAATTTCCGCGTTAGCTTTATCTTTAGGGGGAGTAGCTTCGGCTTCACCAGTAAGTTCAACAATATCTGTTGGAGCTCCAGCAAAAGTAACCGTAACCTTTAGTCCTGCCAATGGAGAAAAGCCACCTATTACAAAGCAAGATACTCCCCCACTTAAATTAGGTATAGGTAGCTCATATGCTATGGAAGGTTCTAACTGGATGATTTTGTATGGAAGTGATGTTGTCGAACTTCATGGAAATAAAGCTAAGATGATCGGTTATGGAACAGCCCAAGTAGCCGCATATAAATCTAATGGAGACAAGCTTGGAGTTTATACTTTTGATGTTAGAAGATAGATAGTACTTATATGCAGTGAAGGAGGTGAAGTACGCTTCACTTCCTTCACTTATTTATTATCATGGATTAATCGGGTAAGTAATCTCTAGATCAGGGAAATACTCTATTTTTGGATTTCCATCTTTGTCTAATTCAAATTTGCTCTTATCATCTTTTCTTAAGATAACCTTGTCGACCTTTATAGTAATTGATTTGGGGAGAGAGGTGAAAGGTTCAAAACGTGAATCAGTTATCAGAACGTTTCCATCCGTAGCACTCCAACCGTTGTTGCTTATAAATTTTAGTTGTTTTCCTTTATCATCGTAAATTTCATACTCCAAAAAAGGAAGTGACGAAATTTTCGAATTAGTAGGTAGCTTTATGCGAGTAGTGATGCTGGTTGTAATCGGTGTGAGCTCAACTTTTTCTAGGGTATAGTCAATGTTTGAATACTTTCGCTTGAGAGACGGTGTAAAAACCAAGTTATTCTTGGTGTTCTTTTCCACAGGAATTTCTATTTTAAATGGTTGCTTAATGCCGGAGACAGGCATGGAGACTGTTAAATTAAACTTATCTGGGAAAGGCCTCCCTCCCTGGTTACGTAAATCTGAAAATTGTATAATTGTTGAATTAGAATTTTTCCCAGGTATCGTATAAGGATCAATGGAGTTGCTAGTGTTAGCAGGTGCATAAGAGTGTATGTCTTCTCCATTAATGGAAAGTATTAAATCATCAAGTAATAAGGGTAATTCGGTGTTTAAAAATCTTTTGTCAGTGGTTTGCCGTTCTAAGGCAATGGATATACGTGTTCCATCAAACATAACTTCCGGTACGCTGAGAGTCAGGCCATCGTGAGTGTCATTAAGATTTGGTTTGGATAGTAGCCCTTTTTCGTCCGCTGTTTGTAAACCAAGATCACCAGCTAGCTGGAATATAGAATTCATACCTGGAACTTGTTTTAAGGATGCAGCCATTGTTGGTGAAATGAATCCAGTACTAACGACAAGTGTAAACGCCATTACAAGTGCAGCGGAGGTTCCGAAAAAGGCATTGCGAACTCTTTTTGAACGAGAGTTAGAGCGCTTATAACGTCTTGTTTTCATATTGCTATAGCGTTCCATAGTTCTATCTATTAAATCCACTTGTAATGGAGTATTCCGAATAAGCTTTTGTAAGTGCTCGATTTCTTTATCTTCCGGGTTTAAATGAATGCTCAATTTGTTTTCCTCCCTTTTCATTGTAGTTAATTAGCTTTTTACGGAGTCGCTCATATCTTTTTCGGATCGTGGATGATTTTAGCCCCATAATTGTTGCAATCTCTTCGTAGTTGTAATCCTCAAGCGAACGTAATAATAAAATCTGGCGATCTTTTAATGTTAGCTGGTCCAGTAACTCGTGAATTAAATTTGTATATTCATGTATGGGTTGTTGCTTTAGGTTCAGTTTGTACTGAATGAAGGATTTGAATGTTCTAGCGTTTCTTTTTAATAAGTCAGTGCAGTGATTTTGAGCGATTTTGTAAAGCCAGGCTGAAAAAGAAACTGTAGGTACGAACTGACGGATGTGCTCAAGCCCTTTGATGAATATTTCTTGAGCGGCATCTTCTGCTTCTTCCTGATTTTTAAGTAAGTAGTAGCAATATAAAAAGATCTGTTGTTGATAACGCCGTATGATATGTGTGTATGCTTGTTTGTCGCCTGCTTGGACCTGCTCTATGACAAGATTAATGTCTGCGTTTTGATTATCTGTATTTAGTTTTTCCATTAACGTCCCTCCCTTCTGCCTATATAACTGAAAAAGATATACATTTGTGACATTCAAATAAAAAAACTTGAAGTTTGTTTTTAATGGTTCTCCAGATGTACCTCATTTAACTTTTCAATTATCACGGAATTCGTAAAAAAAAGGCTTCTTTCTAAGGCATCATAAAATAAAATGACTTTATAGACCATATATTTCACTATTTTAATTATTTTGTAATGAAATGAAGTTCTTACGACCGAAATCACATGTTAAGTATGACTTACGATATATCTGCAACTATATTGAGGGGGATTGAAATGAAACATACACCTACGATCCGCTCGACGATAGAGACCGAACTCAAGCAAAGGGGATATACATTTAGCAGCTTTAGTAAAATATCTGGTATTAACCGTGGTACATTCAGTACCATGCTGAACAGTAACCCACCCAAGCCAATCTCCGTTCGGCAGATGGACTTGATCACTAAGGCATTAGGGTATCCCGAAGGCTGGTTGTATGAGTTATACATAGATGAATGCTTTCACGAGGGGAAAGGGCACTGGAAACGGATTAAGCCTTTTTTATTGCGTTGTGTGGAGTTGGGGAGGAAGGAGTGTATTCAAAAGGTATTGACGAGACTAACGGAGGACTTATCCTATGTGTCTACAGTATTTGAGTTTGCAGAAGAACTGCATAAAGGGGGGAAGGAAAAGGAAGCTGTCCCTTTTTACGAGTGTGTGGTAGAGAACGAAAGGTATCATCATTCCGAGCGGCTGGCTGTCAGCCAATATAGGCTATTTTCTTGCTCTTTAAACAAAGATCTGGAGAATAATCGTCAACAAGCTATAAAATTTGCTCCATATCGCAGAAACTTGCCTGAAAATCATCAACTGGATGCTTTATTAAAGCTGGCAAATGTGTACTACCAGGTTGATGATTGTGAGACAACTATACAATATGCTAAAGAACTTGAGGAGATCACCAAAAATATTTTTGAACAGCAGATTCTAACTAGGCAGAAAAAACATGAAATCAAGCCTCTAAATACAGAAAGACATCTAATCGTCTATTATGGTCAAGCCTACTTAATACAGGGAGTTGCCCTTGAAAAGCAAGGGCTGTATGAAGAAGCAATGAAATTTATACCTTACTATGAAAAATTGACTTCTTTTAAAGGGCTAGATGAAGTGGGAGTTTTAGAAGCACAGAAATTTGAAATGTGGGCAGAGGCAAACCGTTTGAATTTAGAAATTCTAATGGGAGATATGACTAATTTACCCGCTTATGTGGAACTAATTAGGAATAATCCTCAGGAAATATTACTTGGACTACTAACCATAATAGAGTCGGCCAATACCTACAATTACACAGTGGACGATATTTTGATCAATTTTGCTGAGAATATTAATGAATCTAGGAACTTACGCACAAATATTTCTTATTATATGACGAACTATGACCTGGTGACCTATTCTCGCTTTTTTCTCGAGCTTAGTCGCTATTATTTTAATAAGGGAAACTATTCTGAGGCGATCGATAGTATGTTGAACAGTCTCAAAGCAACCTCACAGTTGAATGATAAGGCTTTCTATATCAGGTCTATCACGTTATTGTTTGAGAAATACAAAGACCATTCGACACATGAACAACGGGCAGAATATGAAAAAGTACTTAAAGCTGTCGAATATAACATTAAGCAAATGACGCCTTAAAACTCAAAAAGGCTATGTACTTTTCTACTATAGGTAGAGAGACATAGCCTTTTTTACATTTAGAGAGTATGGCGCACCGCTAATTCTAAGAATTTAATTTATCATTAGCATCCGAATCACCTGATTTACTCACTAAAAGCTCACCCTCTGAAGAGGTGAACAGTTCTTTTATGATCCGATAAGCTTTATTCTGTTCTGCTTCACTCTGCTGGGAAAGAATATGAATACATCCCCATATCCAGGGCTGGCTTTTGAGTTCTTCATATGAATTAAAGTTAAAAAATGCAAATACGTTTGTGTTCAGCGCCTCTGCTATTTTCTCTAATGTTTTGATCTGCACATTGACTTCACCACGTTCCAACTTCCCTATGTAGGAGCCTGTTGAATCGGATGCTTCTGCCAGTTGTTCTTGTGTAATATCACGCAATTTTCGAAATTGGCGAATTTTCGTTCCTATAAGTTTCGTCGTTTCCATAGACCTCCACACTCCTATAGTATGAGTGTAGACAAAGCCAGATCAGGCGTGGAGGTAATTGTATTGCCTAAATTGTTATATATTTAGTTTTTGTGAGAACTATTTAATAAACATCAAATTCCATAATATAATAAAACAGTGTAGAAAAGGGGTTGACCATCATCCAATTTATTCATATAATTTCTAGTATATTGTAATTGATTGTCGAGGAGGGTGATTTTTAAAATCATCTGAATACGCCGGGGGTGTTTTTATTGGAAAATGCAACCACGATTCGTTCGGAAATTGAGAAAGAACTAAAACTTGGTGGCTACACTTTTAATAGTTTTGGACAAGCTACGGGTCTTAACCGGGGCATATTTAGTGCGATGCTTAACGGGAATCCGCCTAAACCTATCTCCGTAAGACAAATGGACTTGATTACCAAAGCATTTAATTATCCAGAGGGCTGGTTGTATGACCTGTATGTGGATGAATGTTTTTATGATGGAAGACCACATTGGAAAAGGGTCAAGCCGTTCCTGATTCGTTGTGTTGAAGTGGGAAACCTGCGCTGTGTTGAGAAAGTGCTCTCACGCTTAATGGAAGATCTTAACCACATTCCGACAATCTTTACTTTGGCAGAGGAGCTTTATGAAGAAGGGAAGTTACAAGAGGCAATTCCTTTCTATGAATGTGTCATTGAGAATGAGAAGTATCAACATTCAGAGAGGTTGGCAATTAGTCACTATAAATTATTTGTAGCTTCGATAAGTCAAGATTTTGAAAAAAATTTGGAATCGGTATTGAAATTTGTTCCTTATCGTAGTCGCTTGCCAGAGAATTACCACTTGGACGCTTTGCTAAAGCTCGCTAATATATACTTCAATCTGCATAAGTGGAAAGAGGTAGAGAAATATGCAGATGAATTGCGAAATCTTGCAACGGTTATATATAACAATGAAGTTCAGAAACGAAAAAGTAAATATAAGAATAGAAGCTTAGTAACTGAAAGACCTCTTGTTGTTTATTATGGACAAGGGTACTTATTAAAGGGACTTGCATTAGAAAAACAAGGGTTTTATGACCAAGAATTAGAGTATATCTGTGGCTATAGAGACTTAAGCTGGTTTGAGGGACTCGATCAAATCGGAAAGATGGAAGTAGAAAAATTCAAAGTATGGGCAGAAGCTAATTTGTTGAATCTAAGTTTAATTATGGGGAACGTCGAGAAACTTTCTGAGTATGTAGAGTTTCTTAAGTGTAATCCTCAAGAAGTTTTACCTGGCTTATGGACAATTACAGAATCTGCCAATAGGCATGGTTTTTGTATAGATGATGTTCTTGAAATTTTTGCCAAAGAGCTAAAAACATTTAGTTCAAAAGTGCATCTTAGGGAAAGTTATTATGAATCCACTTTTATATTGGATAGTTGTGCTAATCTTTTTCAACAAATTGCAGTTTATAAATTCATACATTCTTCTTATTCTGAGGGTCTACATTATATTTTGCAAAGTTTAAAATTATACTTTCAAATAAATAATAGAAATAGTTTTGCAGAATGCACTGCACTTTTTGAGAAATATCGCATTAAATCTTCCGAGATTCAATTGCTGGAATATCAAAAAATTATGGAAGAGGTGCTTAAGAATGCGAAAGAAAATTCCCCTGCTTATATTGCTTATGAGCTTGGTTAGTATATGGAATATTGGACATTCAGAAAATGTTTATAAAGACATAACGAGCATTAGCATTTTTAATCATGGTGCAGGAGGGTAGGTTTGCTATTTATTAATGTTAAAGAAATGAAAATGCATAGTATTTTTTAGATGGATTTTATGTTCTCGAAGCCAATTCTTATGGATTGGCTTTTTTGATTCTCCCCGTTAAAGGGATGAATTGGGTTTTATTATATTTTTAACCTGTAGGGAAGGTATCAGCTTGTAAACTAATGTAAATACCACACCGAACAGGAGGTTTATTGATGTGAAATGGAAACAATTGGAGGAATGCATCGAAGAAAAGCGGAAGGAATTAAATGATTTGGCGAATGAGGTGGGATTGAAGGATCGGCGGGTGTTAATCAAGTCCATGGAGTTAGATAGACTCCTTAATAAGTACAGCGACTGGAAATATAGCTATCGTAGACAACAGAGCATCCCCCAAAGTTCACAAATACAAGAGAAGCAACACGAGCTTGTCCTATCTTATTAATCTTCAAGCATCATGACAAGATAGAATCTAACTTCACCAGGGCTTCTAATACATAGTGGGATATAGAATAAACAAAATAATCTCTATTGCATCTCGTACGCTGCTCTTATCCACGTTGTTCGTACGGTTTATTGTTCTGCGTCTACATCAGGCGGAAGCCATGTATTAATGATGAATATGTATCAAAAAAACCTCCCGATTCACGTTATTACGTGACTCAGGAGGTTTTTGGGTTTTACTGTTGAAGTTGGCGTAGTACGGTGATTTCGACACGGCGGTTTTTTTGTCGTCCAGCTTCGGTACTATTGTCACCAACCGGTCGGGTATCTGCATAACCCGCATACTGAAATCCTGAGGGTGAAAGTTGCTCTCTGTCGAGAAAGAATCGGAGTACAGATAGTGCCCGTGCGCCTGAAAGCTCCCAGTTATCCTTATACATCGATGAGTTCGAGGAGCGCGTGAACGGAATGTTGTCCGTATGGCCCTCAATGCTAATCGGTGTTTTCAAATCTCGAAATAGACTGGCCAACTTGGATAGTGTGTTGGCAGAGCCTTGCTTGAGTGCAGCTCTACCTTGATCGAATAAAAAGCGGTCATTTAGCGTAATGACAATACCACGCGGCTGATCTGACACAAAAATCTGATTTTCCAGTTTGTTGTCCGTAATATATTCTTGAATGACACCCATTAAATTTTGCAGTTCTTTTTCCTGCGTGCGGAATGCTTGTTCACGTTCGGTAAGCTTTGTCGATCCGGCTTCCTTTTTATCGGCTGCTGGTTGCTTGGTCGCGGGTGGATTCTTGCTGGTATAACGATCGGCAGTACCTGTAATGCCCGAGCCTTGCTCCAAAATAGAATCTCCCTTGTGGAACGTATCCTGAAGGGATTGAACAACGACATCGTATTTTTTAGCATCCAAACTACTCATGGCATACATCACAACGAAAAATATGAGCAGCAGGGTGATTAGATCGGCATAGGTAATCATCCAGCGGTCACGATGGTCTCCGCCGCCTCCTTGACCCCCACGGCGCTTACCGCGCGTTCTCATGGAAGTCCTCCTTTGGAGATGCGTCCTCAGTGCGTGAGCGACGAGGCGGTTTGCGATCTATATTTTGCTCTGAGCGGATAAAGAACTCCAACTTTTTGCGTACAAGTTTTGGATTCTCTCCGTTTTGGATAGCCAGAATACCTTGCAGCAGCAAATCCATCGTGATAATTTCACTCTCACTGGCTGCTCTTATTTTGGATGCGATGGGCAGAAAGATCAGATTGGCGCTAGCAACGCCGTATAGGGTTGCGATAAAGGCAACAGCAATGGACGGACCAAGCGCAGTAGGCTCGGTCAGGCTGCCCAGTACATGGATTAGGCCCATAACCGTACCGATAATCCCCATCGTAGGGGCATAACCGCCTGCGGATTCAAATATTTTGGCGTACCCTTCATGTTTGTGTTCAATGGCATCTAACTCAAGCTCTAAGATCTGTTTGATCTGTTCCTGCTCGGTGCCGTCGATGACCAACTGAAGACCTTCGCGCAAAAATGCATTCGGATGCTCTGATGAAATACGCTCTAGCGCAAGCACACCGGATCGGCGTGAGGTGGCAGCCATGGAAACCAAATCTTCTATATATTGCTCCGTAGGATTGTCCTCACGGCTAAATGCCATCCGTAGAGCGGTGGGGATCGTCTTCAGCTTGGAAGCGGGGTAGCTGATCACAACTGCGGCGAAAGTTCCCCCAAATACAATGAGAGCCGATGTACCTTGAAGCAGCCCGGTAAATTCGCCGCCTTCCCATAAGAAGCCACCGATTAATGCTATGATTCCTGCGATGATGCCCAATACGATGGTGATATCCAAAATTTAATTCACTCCTATTCAAGACTTATCGTTTGCATCCGCGGTAAGAAAGAGGTATAATACGGGAACAAACATTCTTATCCAACCATATTTCCCAAGTATCATTGCTCGGGAAATATCGACATAGAGTTACAGGTAAAGACGTTAAAGCTCGACTGGTGTAAAATCATGATGTTTCCATTTTAGACGATAAGGGTGATGCAGGGCAATGAGTGATATCGTTGTTAGCGATAAGACTTTTGAAATTCAGTCGGAATTCCAACCTCAAGGCGATCAGCCCCAGGCCATTTTTGAATTGGTAGAGGGAATTGCAGAAGGAAAGAAGCATCAAACGCTATTGGGTGCTACGGGAACAGGTAAGACGTTTACCATCGCACAAACCATTGCCAAGTTAAATCGGCCTACGCTGGTTATTGCACATAATAAGACTTTGGCTGCTCAACTGGCGAGTGAGTTTAAAGAATTCTTTCCGAATAACTCCGTCGATTATTTTGTCAGCTACTATGATTACTATCAACCGGAAGCATACATCCCGTCTTCCGATACGTATATTGAGAAGGATTCCAGCATCAATGAGGAGATTGATAAACTTCGCCACTCAGCGACAAGCTCTCTGTTTGAGCGTCGTGACGTTATTATTGTAGCGAGTGTCTCCTGCATTTATGGTTTGGGTTCGCCGAAAGAATATTCAAGCCTGCTGCTTTCGCTTAGAGTTGGCATGGAGAAACCCCGCAATCAGATTTTGTCCCGCTTGGTCGATATTCAATATCAGCGGAACGATATCAACTTCGTGCGGGGTACTTTCCGTGTACGGGGGGATGTTGTTGAGATATTCCCGGCTTCCCATGGGGAACATGCTATACGTGTAGAACTATTCGGGGATGAAATTGAACGAATTACCGAGATTAATGTGCTTACGGGTGAATTGATCGGTGAACGTGATCATATTGCTATTTTCCCGGCATCTCACTTTGTTACTCATGAGGATACGATGAAGGTAGCATTGGTCAACATTGAACGTGAGCTTGAAGAGCGGTTAGCGGAGTTGAAGGAGCAAGGGAAGCTGTTAGAAGCGCAACGTTTGGAGCAACGTACCCGCTATGATATCGAGATGATGAAAGAGGTTGGTTTTTGTTCCGGTGTCGAGAATTATTCAGGTCCACTGACATTCCGTGAACGAGGAGCAACACCATATACGCTAATGGATTATTTCCCGGATGATATGCTGATCGTCATTGACGAGTCCCATGTAACATTGCCGCAGATTCGTGCCATGTATAACGGTGACCAAGCACGTAAGAATGTACTGGTGGATCATGGTTTTCGTTTGCCGTCTGCATTGGATAATCGCCCGTTGAAGTTTGAAGAGTTTGAGGACAAGGTAAGTCAGATTATCTATGTATCAGCTACTCCAGGACCCTATGAGATGGAGAAGTGCGAAACGATGGTGCAGCAGATTATTCGTCCTACCGGGCTTCTTGATCCGATTATTGAGGTGCGTCCGAGCAAGGGGCAGATTGACGATCTTATTAATGAAATACGGCTTCGCATAGAACGTGAAGAACGGGTGCTGGTGACCACACTTACGAAGAAGATGTCCGAAGATTTGACTGACTATTTAAAAGAAGTAGGCATCAAGGTCCGGTATATGCACTCCGAGATTAAGACGTTGGAGCGGATGGCTATTTTGCGGGATCTTCGTCTAGGGACCTTCGACGTGCTAATCGGGATTAACCTGTTGCGGGAGGGTCTTGATTTGCCGGAAGTATCTCTGGTCACGATTTTGGATGCAGACAAAGAAGGCTTCCTGCGTTCTGAGCGCTCTCTGATACAGACAATCGGACGGGCAGCACGGAACAGTGACGGTCGTGTTATTATGTACGGCGATAAGATTACCGATTCTATGGATAAAGCGATAAAGGAAACGGAACGTCGGCGTGCGATTCAAATTCAGTATAATGAAGAACATGGGATTACCCCGCAAACCATACGTAAAAAGATTCGTGATGTTATTGAAGCAACTAAGGTGGCAGAATCGAAGAATGATTACCTTCCTAATGAGACGGGTAAACTTTCCAAGAAGGAGCGCCAATCACTCATTCAGCGTCTGGAAGCAGAGATGAAAGACGCCGCCAAGAACCTACAGTTCGAGCGGGCAGCCGAGCTGCGTGATGCTTTGCTGGAGTTGCGAGCTGATTAAACATTGAGAATAAGCTAGAAGCAAAACATATGAAAATAAAATGTTTGATTGCTTTGCTTTTAAAAATAGTGAGGGCGGCCTATGTGGTCGTTCTCTTTGCGATATATCACTTCCATGGGATAATCCAATGCGATATAGCATGACGTGAACTACGGCTAAGGAGATGAAACATTTGGCGAATGAAAGCATCATCATCAAAGGCGCACGCGCGCATAATCTCAAAAATATTGACGTGACGATTCCACGGGACAAGTTCGTCGTCCTGACAGGGCTTAGCGGCTCTGGTAAATCGTCACTGGCTTTCGATACGATCTATGCGGAAGGGCAGCGGCGGTATGTGGAATCTTTATCTGCGTATGCCCGTCAATTCCTCGGGCAAATGGAGAAGCCGGACGTTGATTCGATTGACGGTCTGTCTCCTGCCATTTCCATTGACCAAAAAACAACAAGTCGGAATCCGCGTTCTACTGTCGGAACAGTTACCGAAATCTATGACTACCTGCGGTTGTTGTTTGCCCGGGTGGGTCATCCTCATTGTCCTGAACATGGCATTGAAATCACGTCACAGACCGTCGAACAGATGGTAGACCGCATTTTGCAGTATCCTGAGAAGACACGACTGCAAATCCTAGCTCCATTGGTATCGGGTCGCAAAGGTGAGCATAAAACACTGTTTACGGATATAGCCAAGCAGGGCTTTGTGCGGGTACGTGTGAATGGCGAACTGCGTGAATTGTCTGAGAAGATTGAGTTGGAAAAGAATAAGAAGCACTCGATTGAAGTGGTCGTAGACCGCATCGTTGTCAAGGAAGATGTGCGTGCGCGTCTGTCTGACTCTATTGAGACGGCATTGAATCTTTCAGGCGGGCAGTTGCTTGTAGACATTATGGGGCAAGAGGAGTTGCGGTTCAGCTCCAACTTTGCATGTCCTATTTGTGGATTCAGCATAGATGAACTGTCTCCGCGGATGTTTTCCTTTAATAGTCCGTTCGGCGCTTGCCCGGATTGCGATGGGTTAGGAGTTAAAATGGTGGTTGACCCTGATTTGCTCATTCCCGATCCTGAAAAAAGTGTGGAAGATGGGGCGTTTCAGGCTTGGAGTGGGGGAACTTCCACTTATTATCCTCAATTTTTACAGTCAGTATGCGAGCACTACGGTATTCCACAGGACATTCCTGTTAGTCAATTGACGACAGAACAAATGAACCTCATTTTACATGGAACGGGTGAGCAGAAGATCCGTTTCCGCTATGAAAATGATTTTGGTCAACGTAAGGAAGCCTATGTGACCTTTGAGGGGATTATCCCCAACTTGGAGCGTCGGTATCGTGATACGGCTTCTGAGGGCATACGTGAATTTATTGAAGGCTTTATGAGTGCAAAGCCATGTAACACCTGTAAGGGACATCGACTGAAAAAAGAAAGCCTGTCGGTAACCATTCAAGAGCGCAATATTGCTTATGTAACAGCCCTGTCTATCGGTGAAGCCTCAAACTTTTTCCATACACTGGAGCTGAGTGAGAAGGAGAAGTCGATTGCCAATCTCATTTTAAAAGAAATTAACAGCCGACTGGGATTCCTCGTTAACGTGGGTCTGGAATACCTGACTTTAAGCCGTGCGGCAGGCACGTTGTCAGGCGGTGAGGCACAGCGTATCCGATTGGCGACACAGATCGGGTCCAGTCTGATGGGTGTGCTTTATATTTTGGACGAGCCTAGTATCGGGCTGCATCAGCGAGATAATGATCGTCTGATTAGTGCTTTGGAGCATATGCGGAATCTTGGCAATACCTTGATCGTAGTGGAGCATGATGAAGATACGATGATGGCGGCGGACTATATCATTGATATCGGGCCGGGAGCTGGAATCCACGGTGGGATGATTATGTCGCAGGGGACCCCGCAGGAAGTTATGGAAGACCCGAATTCCTTAACCGGGCAGTATTTGAGCGGACGCAAGTTCATTCCGGTCAATACCGAGCGGCGCAAGCCTGCTGATAAGTGGCTGGAGATTCGCGGAGCCAAGGAGAACAATCTCAAAAATGTGAATGTCAAAATTCCGTTGGGTGTTTTCTCGGCTGTTACTGGTGTATCCGGCTCTGGAAAGTCGACGCTGGTCAACGAAATTTTGTACAAAACGTTGGCGCGTGATCTGAACCGGGCGAGAGTGCGTCCAGGGCAGCACAAAGAAATTCGCGGGCTAGAGCATATCGAAAAGGTTGTTGAGATCGATCAATCGCCAATTGGCCGTACACCGCGTTCCAATCCTGCAACGTATACTGGTGTATTTGATGATATCCGTGACTTATTCTCGCAGACGAACGAGGCCAAAGTACGAGGCTACAAGAAAGGCCGCTTTAGCTTTAACGTTAAGGGAGGTCGTTGTGAAGCTTGTAGAGGCGACGGCATCATCAAGATTGAGATGCATTTTCTGCCAGATGTGTATGTTCCATGTGAAGTGTGCAAAGGCAAGCGTTACAACCGGGAGACCCTGGAGGTTAAATACAAAGGAAAAAGTATTGCCGATGTGCTGGAGATGACGGTAGAGGATGCGACGGAGTTTTTTGAAAATATTCCGAAGATTCATCGCAAGATCCAGACGCTGATGGATGTAGGTTTGGGGTATATCAAGCTGGGTCAGCCTGCGACTACCTTGTCTGGCGGTGAAGCACAGCGTGTGAAGTTGGCCTCCGAATTGTATCGTCGCAGCACAGGCAAAACCATTTATATTTTGGATGAGCCGACAACTGGTCTGCATGTTCACGATATTGATCGATTATTGACGGTGCTGCATCGTTTGGTTGATTCAGGAGAGACGGTGCTGGTCATTGAGCATAATCTGGATGTGATTAAAACAGCCGATTATCTGATTGATTTGGGACCGGAAGGCGGAAGTGGCGGTGGAACGATCTTGGCTACCGGGACACCGGAGCAACTCGTGAAAGTCGAAGAATCCTATACAGGTCGATACTTAAAGCCGATCCTTGAACGGGATACAGAGCGTAGCCAAGCGCTTCAGACAGTCGATCTATAGATATCGTTTAACGTACGCTTTAAAAGCCCTGCACAGGCAGGAAGGCAGAATACGAACTACTGTATTTATGCCTTCGCCTTGGCAGGGCTTTATTTTTTTTGTAAAAAAAGAAAACTTTTATCAAATTCCTGCGTTAAAGCATGTGACACGTAGTTTACCAAGCGCTGGGATAATAAATCTATACGTATATTCATCGACAGAAAGTCTCTGAGTAGTCTCTAAATTTTGGAGTTTTGGATGTTTAGGTTCGGACTTGAAGAGGTAAATATATAAATCGTCATAGCATCATACAAAGTTCCGTGCCCACGTGACACCATTACAAGTTGAAGCGAAACCGTCTCTAGTTTTATCACATCTAAGGTTCATACAACATCTCTGAGGAAGTCATGAAGGGAGCTGGAACGCTTGAAGGTTAAGCAAAGTAGAGTTTTACGTACACGTGTGTATACATGGGCAGCAGGAGCTGCTTTGGCGGCATGCTTGATGGGATATAGTGCTGCACCGTCCTATGCCTCCGAGGTGTCCGAGGCGTTTGTGCCCAAACAAGCCGAAATCGAAACAAGTGCGGCCATTGGCAGTATTAAGGATTTAGGAAACGCTCACAATTACATTCAACCCACAGCAAATGGTGGGTTTTTAACGCTGAACGTCGAGGACGATACAGAAGCAAGTGTAGTACACGTCACATATGGCAAGCTGGACAGTTCTGTGGAGGCTGTATGGAAACATCAGCAGGATCTGAACGTACAGCCTGGAACAAGCAGCAGGGGAGTCCAGCGGGAGACGTCGGATGGTGGCTTGCTGTTTCTGATTGAATATACAAAACCGAACGGAATACGAGAGTTGCAGGCTTCACGATTGGACGAGGATGGAAACACCTTGTGGTCCAAAACATTACCCACAGATGGCTTGATATCTCATGGGGAGGATTCTCAGGTTGGCTTGGAGCCACTGGAGGATGGCGGTTTCCTGGTCTCCTATCTGAACCTTGCGGAACAGTCCTTCACTGTACTCAAATACACTGAAACTGGCGATATACAATGGAATCGAACGACGGCCGGAGTGACCTCGGGTTGGCTGGTCGGCAGTCACAATGGATATTATGCGCTTTTGAACAGCTCAGATGGTCCCGTGGGGGTACAAGCAGATGTATATGGTCGCGATATCCGTGACATCCATCTGGACTTGGGATCAGGTAAAGAAATTGCCGCAGTACGTGAGTTGCCGAGCGGTCATATTGCTGTAACAGGGCTTAAAGGAAACAGCAAGCGTACACAGGTGCTAAGTAATAGTCTGCAATTATTTAGCAATACAGCGGACTACGGGGCTGACCAGGTGTATCTGCCTGAGGAGCAGCTGTATGTCCAGTTCAGTGATCAATATGATCCACTGGGGAAAACGACGAAGATGCATGGCATCACCATTACAGGCTTGAAAGAAAACGGTACGAAGGTGTGGGAAACGAGGACTCATTATAAGGAGGACAATTCCTTCGGCATCCGGTATGATACGGGATTGATATATAAGATACCTTCAGGCTACGCGGTGGTGACATCTACAACAGGCGCTCATAAACCGACAGTGCTTGATTTTGCAAAAATATTGATACCGGAGTAATCCGGTGTCTTTTTTTTGTGAAAGTGAGGGAGACGATATTGCGGGGCTGTATGGCGATAAGAAACAGCCTGCTTGTATATGGGATACAAGCAGGCTGTTAATAGGCTCTATATTTAGGATGCAACGTGGCTGGACTGTAAAATGGCAGACAGCTTTTCCTGGAAAGTCGGAATACCTACACGCTGTACATATGCGTAAAAGCTTTCGCCAGCGCTCCTGTTTTCTTTGTAGAACAGAATGAGCTCCGCCAGCACAGGTCCAACCTGATCCCCACGTACGCGACCTTTGAGCGCCTTGTTAAACTGGGCGCCTGCCCCAAGCGCTCCGCCGACAGCGATGTCGAACGCGTCGACCAAGCCTTCCGGTGTCTTTATGAGCGAGCCTTGCAGACCGATGTCCGCAATATGCTTTTGACCGCAGGAATTTGGGCAACCGATAAAATGAATGCGCACCTTTTCATCCAATTGTACGTGCTGATCCAAATACTCGGCAACGTCAACCGCCCGTTTTTTGGTTTCCACAATCGCCAGATTGCAAAACTCATTTCCTGTGCACGATACCGTACGACTCATAAAATGCTTGGGTCGTGGTGTCAGGCGTTGCAGCACGGGAGCTTCCAGTAGTTCATCCACTTGCTCATCCGGCACGCCGCTCAGCAAAATATTTTGCGACATCGTGGTACGAATCTGACCATCGCCATAGCGGTCAGCCAGTTCGGCCAGTTCATGCAACTCGTCAGCGCTAAGGCGACCGACAGGCACGTTCAGACCGACATAGTTCAGGCCTTTTTGGGCTTGAGGATGCACACCGTCAAAATAGGCGGCTTGCCAGCCAATCGTTTTGTCCTCGCCTCTTCCGGGCATTTCACCGATATACTCGGTGAGCTTAGCCAGAAATTTGTCTGGGCCCCAATCGACAACGAGGAATTTCAAGCGAGCATGGTGCCGCTTTTCCCGATAGCCGTAATCACGGAAAATGGTGGTGACAGCAATAGCAACCTTCAGCACTTCCTCTGGACGAACAAACAAATCCAGAGACTGTGCCATATGCGGCTTGGCGGACAAACCTCCACCAACCATCACATGGAAGCCGATCACTTCTTTTCCGTCGAGGATCTTGGTGGCCGGAGTGAAGGACAGGTCGTTAATTTCAGCCTGTGCATTGTTGTACGTATTACCGGAGATAGACATTTTGTACTTACGCGGCAGATTGGAGAAGTCTCGATTTAATAAGAAAAAACGGTTTACTTCATCTACAATCTCTTGGGTATCCACCAATTCATTGGGATCAATACCAGCCAGCGGATTACCGACAATGGTACGCGGGCAGTCTCCACAGGCTTCGAAGGAATACAAGTTGACTTTTTCCAGTCTTTCAAAAATATCGGGCAAGCTTTCGACTGTCAGCCAGTGGAATTGAATCGCCTGGCGAGTGGTGACGTCCACAAGACCGCGTCCGTATAGCGCGGATATGTCTGCCAGTGCATGTGCTTGTGCTGAAGTCATGATCCCTGTGTTGATGCGGACTCGCATCATGAAATGACCATCCTTGGGCTTTTGCTGATATACCCCAGCCCATTTGAAACGATCCATATCGTCCGCAGAGATCGAGTCATAGCCTTCGTTGGCATAGTTTTCAATAATGGTACGGATAACGTCGAGACCGTCCTTTTCCAGCTTGACTAACTCGAATTTGTTAAGCTTATCGGGATGAGCGTTCCAGATTGGTTCGTAGGCCATTCTTTTAACCTCCTGTAGGTGCTTATTTATACTTTAGTGTTTTGGATAGAGGACTCATGATTTTATTCTTTATTTCCGACAATAAAACTAAGATATAATGTGATGGTATCATAGTTGGTTATGCCCGTAAACGAAGGAATGACCTAAACGGTATAACGATTATTTATCGGTTTTGCTTATTTTTTTGATATAAGGATTTGGAAAATTTATAATATAAATAGCATGAGAGGACAGAGATGTAGCAAACGGCGCCTTTTAGAAAAAGATAGGGCTTAAAGCGATTGTATACGTGTCCCCTCTATGGTAGATTTGGACTAACTGATAGAACAGCGTCATGTAAGAGAGGAAATGGTGAGTATATGCGTAAGATGGGGAAAAGGGCAGTTGTTCTGGCTTTGGGCAGCGCTCTATGTGTTTCTGGTACGGCAGGTGCAGCCAGCAGTGGGACTGCGTTAAAGGCCAAAGTCATTAATGGTGGGGTCTATGTTAACGTAAGCGATATGAATAAGGCATTAGGAACCAGCGGCGCATATAACAGCGCAAATGGTACATATACGTTATCGGTCGGTCGTGTGCCGCAGGTGGTTAAAAATGTATCTCCTTCTGTGGTCGGTATTATTGGCCGTTCAGCCACGGGAGAGACCGTAGCAGGAGGAGATCGATACAACCTGGCTCACGGCACGGGTGTCATCATTCGTACAGATGGATGGATTGTGACGAATGCACATGTTATCGAAGGATTAGGTGATGCCGTGGTCGTAACCTCGGACGGAAAATCTTACGGAATCACCGACAGCTATAGCGATCCGATCAGTGATTTGGCATTAGTTAAAATCAAGGCAAGCGGCCTCAAACCCGCTACCTTGGCAACTTCAACGAACAGTCTACAGGTAGGGGAGCAGGTAGTGGCTATTGGTACGCCTATATCCTTTTCACTTCGTAATTCGGCAACCTCAGGTGTTGTTAGCGGGCTGAACCGTGGTGTCAACGCTGCTTATCGTTTGATCCAAAGTGATACCGCGATCAATCCTGGTAACAGCGGCGGTCCGCTGGTCAATCTCAAGGGTGAGGTCATTGGGATCAATACGATGAAATTCTCGGCGGTCGGCATTGAAAATATGGGCTTTTCGATTCCGGCGGATACGGTGAAATATGTCATCGGCCAATTTTTCAAATACGGAGAGGTTCGGCGCGCTAGTCTTGGTCTAGGGCTGGAAGAAAGCTGGTCAGCTATCGTCGGATTACCTACCGAGGATCCTTTGAAAGTTACGAAAATTACTTCAGCCAATGCCGTTCAGGCCAAAATTAAGGAAGGCGATGAGCTGTATAGTATTAACGGTAAGCGTGTAGCTTCCGCTATTGATGTCAATGAACTGCTTAAAAACTATCAACCAGGTCAAACGGTGAGTGTACTTATGCAGTCTGACGGTGATATTGTGAAGCGCAAGCTGGTACTGACACAGGATAATGGTGAAATCTATGAGTCCATTCAGTCTGGAGAAGATAGTGAAGATTCGAACGGTTCGGAAGCCGCTGAAGATGGTGGTGTAGCGCCTTCTAAGGAAGCATCGGAGCCAGCTCAAGGAGCAACTACTGGAAAGTGAACAATAACGCCTCTTGAATCTATAAAATAAAGCTAAAGGGAGATTTACTGTGAAGCATATTCAAAGAAAAATGATGCGTAAGCTGGGGGTCGGCGCTGTCGCATTGTCCCTTCTGCTTTCCGCTTTGCCAGCAGTTGCAGCAGATCATGATAAAACCATGCTGGAATTACGGTTGCAAAGCGGCAGCAATACAGCCATCGTGAACGGTCATAATGCCAATATTACGAAGCCGTATTCCAAAAGTGGTGCACTGATGGTTCCGGCTGGTGTGTTTAAAAAGGCATTTAACAGCAAAATTCGATTAGCTGAAGATAATGTGGTTAAAATCACTAGCGGAACTCATGTTGTATCGCTAACCATTGGTAGCCGTACAGCGTGGGTGAGAGGTCACAAGGTGACACTTCCAGCTCCACCGGAAATGTCATCAGGTATTCTCATGGTGCCTCTGCGTCAAGTAGCAGAAGGGCTTGGCGGTAAGTTGGAGAAGAACGGTGCCGGAATCATTATTCGGATGGAAGCACAAGAAGAGGCAGGCACGGTAGCTGAAGAGACACCGAACATTGATAATGATGAGGGTAAGACACAGATCGGGAACAGTTACTATGACTGGTCTATGAACTATCCAACAGGGCTCGTCATCGGTCAGGGAGGTGGAGATGAGAGTATTTCCACATTTATGGACGAGAACAGTGCGTACTATATGGAAGTGCACACAGCGTCACAGCCGGTTCCACTGAATGCGGACGATCTGTTGCAACAATTGGTGCAGGCAGCCAAGGAAACGGGAGAAACTGTGATCGATCGAAAATCCTTCCCGAAAGCGAAGGTACCTTATGCTCGTGTCATTACGAAGGATGGGGACGGCGTGCTGTGGGAAAATCGTCAGTACTATGACAACGGACGATTGTATGTAGTTTATTTCTCCGATGCTAAAGCAACGAATTATAAAGATCTGGCCCAGTATGCGGGACTTTTAAATTCCTTCAAGACCTCCTTTAATGCGCAGGATAAAAGTATTAAAGACTTGTCTACTGTCGTAGGAGGCACACGCGAGGCCGGGAATCCAGACTACGGTGTGTCACTCAGCATACCCGCAGGCTGGAAAATGGACGATCAACGGATGCAATATGAAAGTAATGATGGATCGAGCTTCCGTGTGAAAGTAACCTCAGCTCCAGCAGATGGAAAATTGGAGAACTGGGGCCAGCAGCTGCAAAAATGGCTGAGCGATTCATTTGTGTCCACGGCTTATGAGGCACAGAAGACGTATCCGCTGGAGGTTGCAGGCGTTCAAGGGTTAGTACAGGAGTACCGCTATAATTTTGGCGATGGATGGGTCAAAGAGTACAATGTGCTGATTCAGCAAAATGGATACCGCTACTTGGCTGAATACGCAGTGCCTGAAAAAGTAAGCAAAGGAAATGATCAGTTCAACGCGCTCATTTCCTCGCTTCAAATCGATTTTCAAACCGTAGCGAGTAACTTTGGACAGTTGGAAGAAGACGACTATTTGACAGACAAAACGAAAACGGTCAAAAAGACTTCAAAAGCCTATGAATATACAGTGAATATCCCACGATATTGGACCGCGATTAGCGATCAATTTGAATTGGGCGATGTAGAGTACCAGTTTACCGGAGGACGTTTCTCCATCAAAATAGACAACGACCAATCATTTGAACTAACGGTATCCCAGCTCAAGGACTTCTACGATAAGCAAGCAAAGAACTACAAAAACCTCAAAGTTGAGGAGGTTAAGGACGTAACATTTGCTGGTGTTCCGGCAGTGTCCTTTACATTCCATCGTATCGAGGAAGGCATTGGCTACACAGGCCACCAATTGGTTTTAGAACGTGACGGAAAAACGTATACCGTGACAACGACATTGAATGATGCGAACAACACGGCTATTCAGTCTAACGCACTGGATTCGACGTTAAATTCGTTTAATTTTGTGAAGTAAGAGGGTGTAGGTAAGAGATTAGCGAGTTATGGTGAGAGCGCTACGCGTGCCTTTTGATCCTACGATCGCTGTTGACCCGGGATTCTTGGATTGTATAAGGATTTAATATGTAAGAATCCCGGGTCAAAGGCGAACGCTGACGCTTCTACGGATTCAAATGGCCCGCTTCGCTGGCGCCCGCCAAATACCACCAATCTTTTGATGAGTGAGGTAAGCAGGGAAGAGCGAAGGCAGATATTTACGGTACTTAGATCAGCCAATACGAACCCCTTTTCTCGGATTCATTGTCTGGTACGCTGTTAGCGTCAACGAGGATACCGTATTCTAAAAAGGCTGGTGTAGCTTACTAGCGCTCTAAATTGCCTAGCCTTCATCACTATTTGGCTTCTTGCTCGATAGTACTGATTACTTCGTTGTTCCTCTTGTTCTATAGGATTCTTCACCTCCAAAGTTCCGTTTGACGGAATTGGAGGTGTTTTTGTATGGTTTGGTAAGAGTTTTTTACGAGGAATCGCTTGGAAAGTGTAGAAGCTTGGGACGCAGTCTGGTACACTAGATTAGTTACAAGATAAGAATAACTATGCCGCAAATGTTCGTGATGCGGATTTTTTGAGTTGGATGCCATTTATCCCTCGAGCCAGTGGTTCAGAGTGGGGATGATCGGATAGGATGATAATTCATAGGGCTATAAAATAAGCAGCATCGCTGCTCTGGAAAATAACGTTTAACTCAAGGTTAATCAGTTATTTCTCCATATAGGGAGGACAAAAATGAAATCAGTAGTACGAAGAGAAGATGTTGAGCTTCTGGCACCAGCCGGTGACTGGGATTGTATGCGTGCGGCGGTGGCAAACGGGGCTGATGCGATCTTTTTCGGGGTGGAAAAGTTCAACGCACGGGCACGGGCGAATAATTTCCGCATGGAGGAACTGCCTGAAATTATGGCGTTTTTGCATAGCTATGGGGTTAAAGGTTTTTTAACATTCAATATATTGGTATTTGAAAACGAGTTGGAGGACGCTAAGGAGCTGGTCGATGCCTGTATTGATGCTGGAGTCGATGCTTTAATTGTCCAGGATATGGGCCTGGTGAAAATGATCCGCGACATTTCACCGGATTTTCCGATTCATGGTTCTACCCAAATGACGATTACCTCGCCGGAAGCGGTAGAGTTTACAAAGCCGTACAATATGGAACGGGTCGTGCTTGGACGTGAAAACAACCTGAAACAGATCCAAAAAATAGGCGATCAGGCGAGACTTCCAATGGAGGTATTCGTACATGGAGCATTATGCGTATCTTATTCTGGCCAATGCCTGACTTCAGAAATGTGGGGCGGCCGCTCTGCTAACCGTGGTGAGTGTGCACAGGCATGTCGTTTGCCTTACGATCTGATGGTGGATGGAGAGCAGAAACCAATGGCGGATGTGACGTATCTACTGTCGCCTAAGGATCTAGCAGCGATTGACTTGATGCCTGAACTGATCGACGCGGGTGTTGTTTCTTTTAAAATTGAAGGTCGACTGAAAACACCTGAATATGTGGCAAATGTGGTCAGCAAGTACCGCAAGGCCATTGATAAGTATTTTGATGGCGATACGTCCAAGACGAGCAAAGAAGATATCCGCGAGCTGCAGCAGAGCTTTTCACGCGGCTTTACGCACGGTTTTCTCGAAGGAACCAATAACAAGAAGCTGGTTGACGGGACGTTCCCGAAAAGCCGGGGGGTGTATCTGGGCCGAGTGGAACAAATCCTTCGTGATGGCGTAGTGTGCCGTATTGATGCACCGCTCAAGCGTGGCGATGGTATTGTATTCGATGCGGGAGATCCCACGCAAAAAGAAGAAGGCGGACGCGTATACGATATCCGTCGCAAGGGCGTGAAGATTGAAGGCGAAGCCGGAGAAGGCTGGATCATTGACATCGTAGCGGGACGCAACGATGTTGATCTGCGCCGTGTACACGTGGGCGATCGCATTTGGAAGACCAACGACCCGGCGCTGGACAAGCGTCTGCGCCAGTCGTACGACACGGACAAGCCGTACCGGGTCTTCCCAGTACATGTGCGGGTCAGCGGCTCCCCAGGACAACCGCTGTCGACATGGTGGACCGACGTGCAGAAAGGCACAACGGTCCGCGTGGACTCCGAGCTGGAACTTGAAATTGCCCAGAAGCGTCCGATGACGCACGAGCTGCTCGAAGAGCAGTTCGGCCGACTGGGCGGAACGGTGTTCCAGCTGGAAGAGCTGGACGTCCATCTGCATGGGGACGTCATCGTGCCGATGCGCGAGCTGAATGGTATCCGCCGTCAGGCGGTGGAACTGCTCGCGGGCGAGCGCCCCAAACCGCCCGTGTACACGAAGCGGGCGGTCGAGGTGTATGACGATGCATCGACTCCGGCATCGTCTGTGGCACGCGGTCAGGCAGAGCTGACCGCGTTGTGCCGCAGCCTCCCTCAGGTGGAGGCTGCGCTCGAGGCCGGCGTGGAGTTCATCTACGCCGACTTCGAGTTCATCAAGCAATTCCCGGCAGCCGTAGAGGCAGTGCACGCTGCAGGCCGCCGAATTGCGCTGGCGACCCCGCGTATTCACATGCCGGGTGAAAATGGCTACCACAACAACATCCTGCGCCTGAAGCCGGATGCTGTGCTGGTACGCAATCCAGGGGCATTGTATTTCTACTTGCGACATCGGTTGGAGAACCCGGACGCACATCAGCCGCAATTGATTGGTGACTTCTCGCTGAATATCGCCAACCACAAAGCGGCTGATCTGTTCCTGGATTCCGGCTGCGACCTGGTTACGCCTTCGTACGATCTGAACATTCAGCAAATGGTCGATATGCTTAGACGTACGCGTACCGATAAACTGGAGATTGTGATCCAGCAGCATATGCCAATGTTCCATACTGAACATTGCGTATATTGTACCTTTATGAGTGAAGGCACCGACTACACGAACTGTGGACGTCCGTGCGAGGACCATCGCGCATCCCTGCGTGATCGAATTGGGATGTCTCATCCGGTCCGTGTGGACGAAGGCTGCCGCAACACGGTGTACAACGCGATTGAGCAATCCGGCGCGGAATACCTGTCCAACTTCCTGGAGCTGGGCGTGTCCCGTTACCGTGTGGAATTTTTGGAGGAGACACCGGAGCAAGTGCATGAGGTTATTGATCTTTATAACCGTGCCCTGCGCGGAGAAATCAGCGGAACACAAGTATGGAAGACGCTGAAAGCGACGAATCAGTTGGGTGTTACACGTGGGCAGCTGGTGAAGTAAATAACTGTATATTTGTTCGGGAGCCAGAAAGATTCCGGCAGCATAATATGTTCATATAGAAACCAAGTGATTAGAAGACATGTTCTCTTTGAGGGAAGATGTCTTCTTCTTTAACCTATCAAATTCATCTATCTTCCTGTTATAATCATAGACAGTATATCTATCCGTTATATTGAAGACAAAGGAGTTCAACCTATGAAAATCCGTAAAGCGATTATTCCTGCTGCGGGATTAGGAACCCGGTTCCTTCCTGCTACGAAAGCGATGCCTAAAGAGATGCTTCCCATTGTAGACAAACCAACAATTCAATATATTATTGAAGAAGCTGTTGCATCTGGTATAGAGGATATCATTATCGTTACTGGTAAAGGCAAAAGGGCGATTGAGGATCATTTTGACTACTCCTTTGAGCTGGAGCATAATTTGACTGCGAAGGAAAAATGGAACCTGCTCAATGAAGTGCGTAAACCATCAGAAATGGCAGATATCCACTATATTCGTCAAAAGGAACCTAAAGGTTTGGGGCATGCTATTTGGTGTGCACGCAAGTTTATTGGTGATGAACCTTTTGCCGTACTTTTGGGTGATGATATCGTTGAATCCGAGAATGCATGTCTCAAACAGATGATTGATGTTTTTGATGAGTATCAGCGTTCTGTTGTAGGTGTAAAACAAGTGGATTGGAACGAGGTACATCGTTACGGGATAGTTGAAGGCCATGCACTTACTTCCAAAATCTCTGAGGCGGAACGATTGGTAGAAAAGCCAAAGAAGGAAGAAACCAACTCCAACTTGGCGATTATGGGACGTTATATCTTGACGCCTGATATTTTTGATATCCTGGGTCAGCAATCTGCGGGAGTAGGCGGGGAGATTCAACTGACGGACGCATTGTCCAAACTGGGAGAAAAGAGCCCCATTCTGGCCTACGAATTTGATGGCAATCGCCATGACGTTGGCGAGAAATTAGGATTCATTGAAACGACCATTCATTATGCTCTACAGCATAACGAGATTAAGGATGAAGTACTGGCTTATATGAGACAGGTTATTAAAGAGATTGACCAACAAAAATAAACATCTCACTAAACCTAACTCTGCTTCCTCAATATAAAAAAAGAGACTATCAGTATGATGTAACATCATCTGCTAGTCTCTTTTTTCTTAACTATTTCTCCGATTTCAACTGTTCAATCTGCTCCTTCTCCTTCGGATCAGCCTGAATCAGCTTATCGTACAAAGCTTTATCATCTTGTCCCTGTTGTTGCAGAGCTACGATATAATAGCGAGTCACTTCACGATTCGTAGCATCACTCAGATCGTCCTTTAGGCCGTTTTTGAGGATGCTTGCAGCCTCAGCAGGCTTACCTGACATGAACACAATTTTACCAGTGCTGAGCGCAATGCTTGGGGTTACTTCAAAAGTACGTGGCAACTCAATTTCAGGTGGAAGCGTCTTAATATGGGCTACCCTATCCAAAACCTGCTGATAAGCAGCAAGACCTGCTTGGAAAAACTTCTGTTCTTTGGTGGTGTCTTTTTGCTCACGTGCCTTAATGCCAACAGTGTAAGCTTGGGTAATCAACATATTGTACCAGTCATTGTCCCAGTTAAATTTGTGAATATTATTTTCCAAAATGCTGAAAGCTTGCTCATTCTCACCTTTTGCTTGTAAAAGGTTAAGTTTGAAGTTATACATGGTTTTATTATACGGTTCTGCCTTCAAGCCCGTATTAAGTACCTCTATTGCAGCGTTATAAAATTCCTCTTTTTTCGTTTGGTCATACACATTCTTGTACAGTGCAGCCAATCCTATAACCGAATCCGGATGTGTAGGACGAAGCTCAAGATCTTTATTAATAGCACTTTGAATTTCCTCAAAAGATGTGCTGACCGCCATGATCTGTTTGCCATATGAAGCGGCATTAGCCGATTGCACAAAGCGAAAACCTGAGAATAGCACGACGATACTCAGAATACCAATGACTACACTGTACGTGATCCGAAAACCGGAAGCACTCATGGATAAGCGTTTAAGAGGCTTGCTGTCCATAGCAACGGCCATGCCGCCTAGACTCACAAATACCAGTATGCCCATGAACACGTAACTCATATTAAAGTCCAGTAAGCTGTGAAGTAAGATTGAGAGTGCCAGAATAAGGTACAGAAAGTGAGAATCCCGCTCTTCATCATTTTGTCTAATATAGCTACGAGTATATTTGTAGAAAATATATAAGATAAATGACATTAAAATTACAAAACCGAAAATACCTACTTCAACTAGGTACTGCATGAAAAAGTTATGGGCCTGACGGCTGCTATAAGGATAATCCTGATATTCTTCGTATAAAGATGCCCAACCGCCGCCGCCAGTGCCAATAACAGGATGATCTTTAATCAATTTGGCAGCATCCTGATAGAATGCAATTCGTTCAAGTACACTATGCTGGCGGAAATTAATGTTTTCCAACCGGACCTGAACATTCTCCGGCAGTACGCTGCGCAGGCCAGTTCCTATTAACAGAAAAGCCAGCAAGCCAATCACCACAACTGATCCGACAGGTAGCCACAGGTTGGAGAACTTGCGGGAGGTCCATCCTGTGAGGGCATTTTCCAGCTTTGGTGCCAGATAACGTTCAACAACCCACAGTACAACAGTTACAGCCAGGGAGACACCAATAAGTAACCCCCAAGCCTTCGCAGCCTCTCCGCCGTTGTAGGTCTTGTTGAGCTGTAAACCCATATTTGTAATCGGCGCCAAGATAGATATTGACACTACACCAGCAATGGCGCAATGTAAAATCCATATAATTTGGCGTGCAGGGTTAAGGAAAAGCAAGAGCAGCACGAATACGACAGGCAGCATAACCAGTCCGCCCCGTGATAAAGTCAGAAATAGCGAGACCAGAATAGGTACCAGCATGAAGCCGTGAATAGCCTTGCCATACCATAGTTTCGATTTCATCAGACAGAAAACGGCAGCGAACAGGAAAGCCATTAGGAAGGCGGCATATGTATTCGCATATTGGAACACCGATGTCAGCCGGAGACCATTTGTATCTGTCATAACTGCATTGGTATAGCGATACTGATACACATATTGGCTAAACCAGCCTACCATCTTGCCGGCAAGTACCCACTGTCCGAACCAGTTAATGAAGCCAAATCCTACGATGATATAAGCAACAGTCATAATCAGGTTGTGAATAATCTTATTGCCTAAACGATCCTGGAGTAGATAGATTGAAATGATAAACAGGGCAGCATATATGCATTGTACCACCACCATATTCATGGCCAGGTAATGCGAAGCTGCTGACGTCAGTGAAAGCACATAGGTCAGAGGAAGCAGTAATACTAGTACAACTAGCCAATCCCTTTGCTCTTCTAGCTTGAATTTTTTATAATAGGTTACGATTCCTAAAATTAATAGAATCGTGCTGATGATCAAAGCCCAATACAGAGGCTTCTCAAAGTCGAGCATTTGACCATTAAAAAGTGCAGCCTGGAAGGGGGCCCAAGCTAAGAACAAAATCATGCCAACAATTAACACCCAAAATATAGCCGGCCTTTTATCGTCACGGGTCGACGTTTTGGCCTGTTTCCCGTATACTGGATTCGACAAGGTTTACAATCTCCTTTTCTTGTAGATACGTCAATATTTTAGCACAAATATGATAGTTGAGATACTTTTTGCTCAAGCGTTGTTGAGTAAATGAGAATGTTACTGGATCTTGTTGTGAAAATTAAAAAAAGGAGAGTTATTAATGAAAGGAATTATTCTTGCTGGAGGTTCAGGAACAAGGCTTTATCCTCTGACTAGAGCCGTTTCAAAACAAATGCTTCCAATTTATGATAAGCCTATGATCTACTACCCTTTATCTGTGTTGATGTTAGCGGGTATAAAGGAAATCTTGCTTATATCTACCCCTAGGGATATACCCTTTTTCAAGGAGCTTCTCGGAGATGGCGGGGCACTAGGTATTTCGATTGAATACAGCGTTCAAGAGAAGCCTAACGGGTTAGCTGAAGCGTTTATTATTGGGGAATCTTTTATAGATGGCGATCCTGTAGCCCTTGTCCTTGGGGATAATATTTTTTATGGACTAAACTTTAGTAAGACGCTACAAAGAGCATCCGAACTCACTGAGGGAGCCATAATTTTTGGATGCAATGTGAAAGATCCAAGAGCATATGGAGTTGTAGAATTTGACAATGATTTTAACGTTTTATCAATTGAAGAGAAGCCTGAGCATCCAAAATCTGATTACGCTATTCCAGGTCTTTATTTTTTCGATAGTAAAGTTGCGGCTTATGCTAAACAAGTCACTCCTTCAGCACGTGGAGAGCTTGAAATAACTTCTGTTATAGATAAGTACTTAAATAATAGAAGTCTGAAAGTAGAGCTTATGGGAAGAGGTATGGCTTGGTTAGATACTGGTACTCATGAATCTTTGCTAGAAGCCTCCAATTTTGTTGAAGCTATACAAAAGAGGCAAGGGTTATATATATCTAGCATTGAAGAAATAGCTTATCGTATGGGCTACATTAACAATCGTCAGCTTTCCGATTTAGCTAGACCGCTTATGAAAACTGATTATGGAAAGTATCTGCTTGATTTAGCTGAGAGTAGCAAAGTTAGCTTATGACATTGTCAATATGATGAAAAATTGAAAAAGGGGTTATCTACTTGCGATTCTCTTTGAAAGTGAAGTGGGGTCTTGTATTTGTGATCAGTGTGCTGGTCTTCTCCGTTCTGCTAAATTTATTTATTCAGACGCCCACTACTATGTACTTAAAGATGTCGGTTAAAAGCAAAATCGAAGATGATTTCCAGGTTTACCTAATGGATACAAAAAAAGGTTCTGTATTAAGCGAAGATAACTCGGTGTCATTGCTCTATTCAACTCCTGGTGTAAGTCAGGAGTTGAAGTTTCGTTTAAATACCGATATTAATAAGATTAGATTGGATTTAGGAAGTAAACCATCTTTACTGATGGTGTCTGATTTTAAAATAGCCTCACTGCTTAAAAATTATGAGTTTAGCATTAATAATATTTCAACGAAGAAAAGTAACCAGATTTCTAAATATGATATCCTTGATTCAGCAGTAAGCATTGAAACAGCTGGCAATGACCCGTATGTTTATGTTTCGCTTCCTCCGAATAACAAGGAGAGGATATTAGAAGATAATACATTAGTAAAGCACTTTATTTGCCTCGGCATTTCTCTTATTTTATCTATACTGTTATGTTTGCTTTTGAAAATAAGAAAAGAAGTGTTTGGACTTCTGAAGGAACTCTATCAGAACAAAGAACTGATTTACCGTCTTTCGCTGAACGATTTTAAAACTAGATATGCTGGTTCTTATTTAGGGATTATTTGGGCCTTTGTTCAGCCAATTATAACAGTCTTGATTTATTGGTTTGTATTTGAAGTGGGATTTCGTTCAGGTCCTGTTCAAAATGTACCTTATATCCTCTGGCTGATTGCTGGAATTGTTCCATGGTTCTTTTTTGCTGAATCATTAGGTAATTCAACTAATGCTCTTTTAGAATATAATTATCTTGTGAAGAAGGTTGTTTTTCAGATAAGAGTTCTTCCTTTTATGAAAATCCTATCAAGTGCTTACGTACATTTGTTTTTCATTTTAATCATTGTACTTATATATGGAGTGTACGGTTTGTTTCCAGATGTATATTATTTACAGTTATTGTATTACTCATTAGCTGCATTCGCTTTAGTTTATAGCATGTCGTTAATAACAAGTTCATTAATTCTTTTCTTTAAAGATCTGGGGCAGATTATTAGTTTGGTTTTGCAGTTTGGGATGTGGCTTACACCGATACTCTGGAATGAGAATATGCTTCCGACTCAATTCAGATGGATTTTGAAGATTAACCCGGCTTATTACATTGCCGAAGGATATAGGGACTCTCTGATTTATAAAGTTTGGTTTTGGGATAGGTATAATCAGTCAGTTTACTATTGGGCACTTACTTGTTTGTTGTTCATAGTAGGGGTGTTCATAATGAAAAAATTGAAGCCTCATTTTGCTGATGTATTGTAGGGATGGTGTTGAATTATGAGTGATTCAGTAATTTCAGTTACTAACGTATCAAAAGTCTATAAATTATATGATGCTGCTATTAACCGTTTAAAGGAGTCTTTAAGTATACGGAAAAAGAAGTATCATAAAGAATTTTATGCACTAAATGATGTGTCTCTTTCAGTAAGTAAGGGAGAAATTGTTGGTTTAGTCGGGAAAAATGGCTCTGGAAAATCAACTCTGTTGAAAATTATCACTGGAGTAGTCTCTCCCTCAATTGGTGAAGTTACTGTCGAAGGAAAAATTTCTGCTTTGCTTGAATTAGGAACAGGCTTTAATCCTGAGTATACCGGAATCGAGAATGTGTTTCTAAATGGAATGATCATGGGTTTTTCAAGAGAAGAAATGGAGAGAAAACTTGATAAGATACTTGAATTTGCTGATATAGGCGATTTTATTCATCAGCCTGTAAAATCTTATTCGAGCGGTATGTTTGCAAGATTAGCATTTTCGGTCGCTATTAATGTTGAACCGGAAATTTTGATTGTCGATGAAGCTTTAGCGGTTGGGGATTTAAAGTTTCAATTAAAATGTATGGATAAATTTAATGAGTTTAGAGAAAGAGGTAAAACTATACTATTTGTTTCCCATGACATTAATAGCATTAAGCGATACTGTACCAGAGCAATATGGTTAAACGAGGGTAAAATAGAAGCTCAAGGTGACACGGAGACCATATGTGATCGATACACTGATTATTTAAAATATGGCGATGACAGAGCGAAAGGCAAAGTTTTTGGCGCCGATGTTAACGAAAGAGTATTAAATAAAGATGTAATTGGTTTTATTGAAAAGGTTACATTGTTAAATGAAAATGGAGAGGAAATATCAGATATAACATACGGAAAAAAATGTACTCTTAAAATAGATTATGTAATGAATGATGATGTAGTGGATATTGTGATAGGGGTTGCAGTACATTCGATAGATAACATATATGTTTGTGGTTTAAATACTTTGTTGGATGAAGAAAAGATTATATATAATAAAGGTTACAATACCATATATTTAAAATATACTGATTTTAATCTTTTAGGAGGGAGCTACTACTTTGATGTAGCTTTATTTGAAAGAAACGCTCATGTTCCGATTGATTATAAGGCCCAGGTCTGTGAGTTCTTTGTTAAAGCTGCTTATATTGCTGAAGGTCTTTGCGTATTACCCCATTCTTGGAGTACGAAAGGATAATCATAATGAAATATGATTTTGAATTGGACCTGACTTCGAATAATTCGTTGGCACTGATTTCAAAAAAGATCAGAAAGCATGCAACTATATTGGAATTTGGCCCTGCCGCAGGGCGTCTTACCCGTTACCTGAAAGAAAAGCTTGAATGTGATGTATACATTGTTGAAATTGACCAAGATGCGGCTGAGAGAGCTCTTCAATATGCCAAAGATGGAATTGTTGGAGATATTGAAGAAATGAAGTGGTTGGATAAATTTGGGGAAATCCAGTTCGACTACATTATTTTTGCAGATGTACTGGAACATTTGTATGACCCTAAGAGAGTTCTTAGCGCTTCTGTCAATCTGCTAAAAGATGATGGAGCGATTTTACTTTCGATACCAAATATTGCTCATAATAGTGTCATTATTGATATGATGAAAAGTCAGTTTAAATACAGAAGTACTGGGCTTCTTGATGATACACATGTCCGCTTTTTTACCTATTATACATTATTGGAAATGATTGATGAATGCAATCTGATGACAGTAAGTGAAGAAGCTGTTATAAAAAAAGTGGGCGAAACAGAAATCGGCAGTTACTTTGATGGCTTGCCTAATTCAGTAGCTTCATATCTTAAAAACCGGCATTTAGGAGATGTCTATCAGTATATTTTTGTAATGGGTAAAAAGGGAATTCATTCTGGTACAGCATTCTTTAAAAATATTTCCGCCAAAAGTAACTACTATTATTCTCAGTTATATATAGACACAGGGGCAGGATTCAGTGAAAATCAAACTATTATTAATACACAGCAATATAATGGTGTAATAGAGTTTGATCTTAAAGATTATGAGCAAATAAAAAAACTAAGATTTGATCCATTGAATGTGAGTTGTTCATTGAGAGTAGATAGAGTTGAACTTCATATGAGCGATGGATCAGTACTAAAAGTGGAAGGTTATGAAAATAACGCCGACTATCAATTTAATGGTTTTCTATTGTTCTTTCACGAAGACTCTCAATTTATCTTTGAAAAGCCTAGAGGAAATTCTAACATAGAAAAGTTAATTTTGAATGTTGCTATGCTAGATGTTGAAATAGACCAATATAATTACACTACGGAATTATTAAATAACCAAGTAAATTTAATAAAAGATAAAGAGATTGTTGAAAATCAATTACTATCCGCTCAAGGGTTAATATCGTCTTTATCAAATGAAAAAAAAGAATATATCAATGAAATCGAACAATGTAAGCGGGAAATTGAAAATTTAGAGGCAATAAATATAAATCTTGTTGACGAGCTGGGATTCTTAAATGAAGAGAGCAAAGTGAGAACGGATGAACATGCGAAACTTACTAATACTCTGTCTCTTCAAATTGAAGAGTTGAAGAAAGAAATAGAAAAACAGTCTTTACAATTAAATCAAATCCACTCTTCTAGGAGTTGGAAATTAATTTCTAAAATTAAGAAATTGGGTGTGCGTTAATGTTACTGAGTGAAAAGATCAACCTTATAACTTCTATAATTGATAGAAATACAGTTAAAAATAATATGCTAAGAAGTTCCATCATATTTAAGCTCAGTGACGTTGATAATTTAAATGTTAATGCAGATGCTACTTTAAATATCAATGAAGCTGATAAAGCTGCAGAAATAACGTTTGAAGTGAAAAAAGATATTAAGTTTTTGAAGTTTATATATAATATATATAATGATAATGACCAAGGTAGTATTGTGTTAAATTGTTATGGAACGAATGGGGAATCTCAAGTATTTGAGGTAGGAGCCTTTTCGGGACAAAGTATTGCCTTTTATTTGAAGGCAGATTTTAATATTAAAAAAATTATTATAAGTATTTCTACTGAATATACTTTTAATATCAGTCAGCTTGAACTTATAGGAATCACAAAGAGCGAATACAAATTTAATAAAATAAAACAATATTCTTTGAAATTAAATAGACTTGTGAAATTGCAACCTCATTTGCGGGGGAAATTTGTGCAAGAAATAAGAACAGCAGGACTAAAGCCAGCTTTGCAAAAGGTTAAGCAGAAGTTATATCACAATGATCCCAAGGATAATATTATAGTGATGGGTAATGAACTCATACTTAGTCCTTTATCCTATGCTTCCACTAATAGTATACTTTTTATTGTACACGATGCTCAAAATGCTGGAGCTTCTATACTTTCTTTAAATATGATTCGAGTATTAAAAGAGGTCTATCACAAGCAGGTCATAGCAATTTTGCTCAAAGGAGGGCCACTTGAGAAGGACTTTTCAGATGTAGCTGATGTAATAAACTTACATCAAAACTCTTTGTCTAATTTGGAGAATGAAACGGAAGTATCCCGGATTATTAAGTCTATTCGAAAACGTGGAGTAACTTATTGTATTGCGAATTCTGTGGTGTCTAGTATTCTTGTTGAACTTTTGGAGAAAAATGAAATTAAAACCATCTCACTTATTCATGAACTTCCTACTTCTATTCAGACTTATAATTTTGTGCAGGCTGCCAACAATGCAGCACGGTATGCATCAAAAATTGTATTCCCTAATCAATTTGTTAAAAATAGCTTTCAACAGTACTTTGATCTTCATGAAGACAGAGTACTCATTAAGCCTCAGGGAATATACAAGAAGAGGTTACATCGGTTAAACAAGAACTCTGCAAAAGAAAAATTATGCGAGGAACTGGGGATTAGTACAAGTTCAACCATTCTACTTGGCTGTGGTTATGGTGACTTGAGAAAAGGTCTTGATTCATTTTTTTCCTTAGCTAGAGAGTTGATTTTAAATTGCAATTGTAAAGATATTCATTTTGTATGGATGGGTGGTACAGAACAAGTATTAGAGAGATGGTTAATGCATGATGCACAGACTCTGAAGATTGAAAAGAATATTCATATGATGGGATTCCAAAAAGACCCACTTCCTATCTTCGAAGCGGCAGATATGTTTGTTCTCACATCTAGAGAAGACCCTTTTCCATCCATAGCCTTAGAAGCAATAGACAATGCAACGCCTGTAGTTACTTTTGAAAACAATGGTGGAATGGCCGAGCTTATAACTGAATTAGGGGTTAGAGCAACTCCATACTCTGATATTCATTTGATGGCTCAGGAGATTATGAGGATATTAAAGAATAAAGATATCTATGACGCAATTGTACAAAAAGGACATGAAGTTATTGAAGAAAAATTTAATTTCACTAAATATGTTGGTGATATTTTAAGTAGTATCAACTCTGAGGTTTATCGAATTCCTGATTTGAAAGTATCGGTAATAGTACCTAATTATAACTATGAATCTTTTATTGAAGAGAGACTCCGTTCCATCATTAATCAGACAGTAACTCCATATGAAATTATTTTCCTTGATGATGTCTCTAAGGATAATAGCGTAGAGTTGGCTAAAAGAATGTTAGAGCAAACTTCAATAAAGCATAAGATTATCGTTAATAAAGAGAACATTGGATGCTTTGGTCAATGGATTAGAGGCATTCAGGAGGCTTCAGGAGATATAATCTGGATTGCTGAGGCAGATGATCTGTGCGAACCTGTTCTTTTGGAGAGATTACTTCCGTCTTTTTCAGATCAGGAAGTGAATCTGGCGTATTCCCAGTCACAAATAATAGATGAGCATTCCAATAAAGTGAATTATCATTACACACAATATACTGATGACTTATCTGTAGAAAAATGGCGAGTACCATATTGTATTAATGGAAAAGATGAATTAGTTCAAGGACTTGCTATTAAGAATACGATACCCAATGCTAGTGCAGTGTTAATGAGGGCTTCTGCTTTACAGGGGATTTCAGAAAAACTAAGTGATTATAAAATTGGCGGAGACTGGTTTGCTTATCTCTATCTTCTACGACAAGGTAAAATTTATTTCACACCTGAAGTGTTAAACTATCATCGTAGACACTCACAAAGTATAATTAGTGTAAATGAGCAAACACAAGAACTTTATAAAGAGATATTAAGGATCAAAAACTTTATTATTGATAACTACGAATTGCCTCTGGATATAGTAGGAAGTTTTGTTGAACAGGTGGCTAAGGATTATGAAAGACTAGGCTGTAAAGGATATGGAAGCAAAAATATTCTCGATAATGATGAATTATCAGAAATGTATTTAGCCTTGAAAGATAGAGCGTTCCAAAAAAGTAGTCAAGTAAATTATTTGTGTGAACAGAAAAAAATATTGTTTGTAACTCCCGATTTTGAAGTTGGTGGAGGACAAATGCTAGTTATAAGGCTTGCTAATTTTTTTGCTTCTTTTCAGAAGGTATACATTTATAATGCAAGACCCTGGTTGTTGGAGGAAAGTGTATTAAAAATGGTTTCTCCATCAGTTGAAATTTTACCAAGCAAAGGGGACCCGGAAGAACTAAGAGGATATATTGAAAAATTTAATATAACTACAATTAATTCTCATATTTGGTGGTCTGATAAAATTACTTGCTTGGCTGTTAAAGAGATGACATCAGTTAATTGGGTGTTATCTATGCATGGTTGTTACGAGGCATTGTTGCAGAACCCTGATTGGGATAATGACTTCTTGCAGTTGGTTCCTAATGTACTAGAACGTGCAAATCATATCATTTATGCTACGAATAAAAATTTGAAAATTTTTAGTGAAGTTAACATAAGTGATAGCAGTAAAATCAAAAAAGTGTACTATGGATATGACCTACAAAGTATTCCTTCAAAAAATAAAGAAAGTATTGGTATACGGGAAGGGGAATTTGTTTTTGGTCTAGTGTCCCGAGCCATTAAAGAGAAGGGCTGGGAAGAGAGTATTAAAGCTCTTATTCAATTAAATAACAAAAATCAATCTAGAAGTCATCTTATTCTTGTTGGCGAGAGTGAATACTCCAAAATGCTTAAAGAAAAATATAAAGATATTGATTATTTGCATTTTGTAATGAATTTACATGAGCCATCTGAATGGATCGGTTGGGTTAAGATTTTTGATGTTGCATTATTACCAACTTATTTCATCTCTGAGAGTCTACCTAACTCTATTATAGAATATTTAGCTTACAACAAGCCTGTCATTACAACGAATATTGGTGAAATTAAACAGATGATCTATTCGGAAAAGGTTGATAAATTTGCGGGAATATTACTTGAGTTAAACGACGAAGGAATAGTTAATACGGATGATATATACACTTCAATGTTAACATTACAAAATGATTCCCAAAAGTATGAGGAATTAAAAAGTAATACTGCTCTGCTTTTTAAACAATTCAGCATGCGTAACTTTGCCCGAGAATATTTCAATGTTTTCTAAATTTTTTTTAAAGTCACCAGTTGTAGTACTGGTGACTTTAAAAATGTAGAGAGGAAAAATCCTAATGAGTACGATAGTTTTTGGTGGAGCTGGGTTTATAGGCACAGAACTGATTAAAAGACTCTGTAGAGAAAACGTGAGCACCACACTTTATGATAGAAATTTAAAAAGCAAAAAACTGCCTGATGAAAATTATAATATAATTGAAGGGGATTTTTTTTTAGAGACTGACTTCAGAAATATTCTAAAGGGACATGATACCATTATACATTTGATAAGCAGTGTTACTCCATTTTCTTCAATGGTAAGTATTGAAGATTCTTATCAAAAAGATGTGGTGAAAACATTGGAGATGGTTGAAGCTGCAAAAAACGAAGGAATCCAAAAAATAGTCTTTGTTTCTTCAGGAGGAACGGTATATGGTAATAACTCTTCGGAACTATTAAATGAAGATATGCCGTGTGTACCTTTGAATCATTATGGAATAATGAAACTGACTATAGAAAGAATCCTATTAATGTATAATAAACTATTTGGTATGAAAAATATTATACTTAGGGTTGCTAATCCATATGGCAGGGGACAAAATCCGGAAAAGAAGATAGGGGCTATTTCAATATTTTTGCAGCATGTCTTAAACCAAGAGCCTATTTCTATATACGGAGATGGGAAAATTGTCAGGGATTATATTCAAATTTCAGATGTTTGCCAGGCAATCGTATCTGCCTTGCAGTATAGCCCTGATTCTTATGATACAGAGCCCATATTTAATATAGGTACAGGTGTGGGAGTATCGCTATTAGATATAATTTATGAAGTTGAAAATGTATCGAAAATCAAGGCGCATATTAATTTTCTAAGTGAGCGAAGTATCGATGTCAAAAGTAGTATACTAGATTCGTCGAAAGCTAAACGCTACTTAGGTTTTGAAGCTCAGGTAAGCTTGCAAGAAGGAGTAAACGATCTTTACAACTTTTTAAGAAGGAAAATCTAATGAGAGTATCAATTGTTATTCCTAATTATAATGGTGCTAAGTTTCTTCCAGGCTGTATTAATTCATTAAAAAAACAACTTTATACTGATTATGAACTGATTTTAGTTGATAACAATTCTGAAGATAATAGTGTTACTGTCGCAAGGGAATTGTTCAATGAAATACAAATAATTAGTATGGAAGGAAATACAGGGTTTAGCCGGGCAGTCAATGCTGGGATCCGAGAAGCTAACGGTGAATTTGTTGTACTGCTTAATAACGATACAGTAGCAAAAGAGAATTGGCTTGGATGTTTGGTTACATGTATGGAGGAGAATTCCACTGCTTTTTCTTGTTCGAGTAAGATGATCATGTATAATGATCAGGATAAGATAGATGATTCAGGTGACGCATACACTATTTTCGGATGGGCTTACCAAGAAGGGAATGGTCAATCAATCAAGCACTTCAATAAAAATGTTGAAGTTTTTAGTTCGTGTGCAGGTGCTGCGATATACCGGAGGGAGTTGTTTGACAGGATTGGTTTATTTGATGAGGCTTTTTTTGCATATCTTGAAGATGTAGATATTGGATACAGGGCACAACTGATGGGCTATAAAAATATATTTTGCGCAACAGCTGAAATATATCATATCGGTAGTGCAACTACTGGTGGTGGGTACTCTCCTATTAAAGTAAGACTATCGGCGAGAAATAATATATATCTTATATATAAGAACATGCCCTTTTTTCAACTGGCTATTAATATGCCTTGTTTGATAATAGGACACTTATTTAAATATATGTTCTTTAAGAAAAAGGGCCTAGCCAATTATTATGTTGAAGGAGTGCAGGAAGGGCTTAAAGAAAGAAAAAAGCTAAGAAAAACACAACATGTAAAAGCCAGTCGCTATATTTATATTCAATACTGGCTTGTATTTAAAGGAATCTATTATGCTTTTCATAAATTAAAAAGGATGATTATTCATATATAAATGGTTCAAAGCCTAAAAACACAATTATTGAGCAGTATCATATAATAAAAAAACTAAGCATGGAACCTATACAATATAAATAAGTGGGGGATTACTCATGATAGTAAACTCTTTAAAGTTACATGATGTAAAAATTATAGAGCCCGTAGTTCATGGGGATCATAGAGGATTTTTTATGGAAAGTTATAATGAGCAATTGTTAAAAGAAAAGGGAATCGATTGTACCTTTGTTCAAGATAATCATTCTTTATCTGCTGAACCAGGTGTGATACGCGGGTTGCATTATCAACTCGAACCTAAAGCCCAAACTAAACTAGTCCGTGTTATTTCTGGAGCAATTTATGACGTTGCTTTAGATATCCGTCATAGCTCGCCAACTTTTGGTAAATGGATAGGAGTGATTTTGAGCGAATACAATCAACGTCAATTATTGGTTCCAAAGGGTTTTGCACATGGGTTTTGCACCCTTACTCCTAATACACAGGTAATTTATAAGGTTGATGAATATTACTCGCCAGAGCATGATCGTGGGATTCTATGGAATGACCCAGCTTTGGATATTAATTGGCCTATTTCACAGGCGATACTCTCTGAAAAAGATGAGAAACATCCCGTTCTTGCTGAGGCTGATTTAAATTTTAATTAAAGATAAGCTTATTTGTTTTGAAATTTAAGGGAAATTAAAATTGGAGGGTTTTTATGAAACTTCTTGTCACTGGCGGAGCTGGATTTATTGGTAGTAACTTTGTTATGTATATGCTGAAGCAATATCCACATTATCATATAGTAAATGTAGATGCTCTAACATATGCGGGGAATCTTGAGAATCTCAAATCAATCGAAAAAAATCAAAATCATACTTTTGTGAAGGCAGATATAACTGATGTACATGCAATGGACCGGTTAATGCAGCAGGGAATCGATATTGTTGTTAACTTTGCTGCTGAATCACATGTGGACCGTAGTATTTTGGAACCTGATATTTTTGTGAAAACAAACGTAGTAGGGACACAAGTGCTTCTGGAGGCTGCCAAAAAGTATGGAGTTTCTAAGTTCGTGCAGGTTTCAACAGATGAAGTATATGGTTCTCTCGGAGAAACAGGTTTATTTACAGAAGAAACTCCTCTTCAGCCTAATAGCCCGTATTCAGCATCTAAAGCTGGCGGTGATTTGCTTGTTCGTGCGTATCATGAGACCTTCGGTCTACCTGTTAATATTACACGGTGTTCGAACAATTATGGACCTTATCAATTTCCAGAAAAGTTGATACCACTAATGATTTCGCGTGCATTGAACGGACAACAGCTTCCAATCTATGGCGATGGAATGAATATTCGGGACTGGCTCTACGTAGAAGATCATTGTAGTGCAATTGATCTGGTTATTCATCAGGGTGAATTAGGTGAAGTGTATAATATCGGAGGCAATAATGAACGAACCAATATTCACATTGTCAAGACCGTGCTTGAGGAACTCGGTAAGCCAGAATCACTTATTAGCTATGTAGAAGATCGTCTTGGCCATGATCGTCGCTACGGTATAGACCCAAACAAAACGATGAATCAACTCGGCTGGAAGCCTAAGCATTCTTTTGAAACGGGAATTAAGGAAACCATTCGTTGGTATCTGGAGAACAAAGATTGGTGGACACGTATTCAGTCGGGGGCTTATCAAGAATATTATAAAAAGCAATATGGGCATAGGCTGGAGGACATTTAATATGAAGGTCCTTGTTACGGGAGCAACTGGTCAATTAGGTAGTCAAGTTTGTGGGTTTTTCCAAAAGCAGGATTACGATGTTTTGCCGTGTGACCGAGAGAAGCTGGACATTACTAATTTGGAGCAGGCTATAGGAATTTCGAAGAATTATCAACCAGACGTAATAATTCACTGTGCTGCGTACACTGCAGTGGATGCTGCAGAAAATGATATTGATAAAGCATATCAGATAAATGCATACGGAACCCGTAATATGGCCTTGGCTGCAGAAAAAGTGGGAGCAAAGTTTGTATACATTAGCACTGATTATGTATTTGATGGTTCCTCAAAGAACCCTTACCACGAATATGACAATACCAATCCCCAAACTATTTATGGCAAATCAAAAAGAGCTGGGGAAGTGCTAGTGCAATCGTTATCTTCTCGCTATTTTATCGTAAGGACTTCATGGGTATATGGGATTAATGGCAGCAATTTTGTAAAGACTATGTTAAAACTGGGGCAGGAGTTACCTATACTTCAGGTTGTGAATGATCAAGTAGGCAGTCCGACATATACAGTAGATCTTGCGTACTTTTTAAATGAAATAATTAAGACTGAAAAATATGGAGTGTATCATGCTTCAAATAGAGGATCATGTTCATGGTATGAGTTTACACAGGCAATATTCAAGGACGCAGAAGACATACTAGGCATTAAAATGACCTCAAAGTTAGAACCGTGCACTACCCAGCAGTTTCCAAGGCCTGCGCCGCGCCCATTAAATTCTGTATTAGATCATATGAGCATCCGCACTAATGGTCTAACCGATTTACGCCCTTGGAGAGAGGGGTTGCAGCAATTTTTAAAGGAGTTAGCTGCGTATTAGGAGGAATTATTTTGGAATGAAGTAAATTAGAGATAAAGAATAAACTGTTTGAACTTTCAGGGGGAGTTGTGAAGTTAAAGTATTTAGGAGGACTACGTGGATTCGTAACATTTTTTATGGTGTTTTTTAACTTATTAAGGAAATTATATCATTATCTATATATGGGAGCTAAACAACATTAACGCTCCAGCAAAGTCAGAATTGCTTTTTGTGAGCACTCCCCTGAATGTTTTGTACAATGGGAATTTTGCTGTTTGTATTTTTAAATAATTGTGTTCAAGCCAACCAAAAGTTCTAAAATGCGTTGAAATGACCGCAAGAATATACGACATGAAATTCGCGATGATCGCTGGAAACAAATCAAAGTCCTCTTGCCCTTTGAACGTAAACCTCAAAGCGACCTATTATTAAGGACAATTGTATGAATAGCCCGAACCAGAGCAACTTGGGATGACTTGCCGATTTGTAAGGCATTGTAGAAAATGGTATACAGACGATTTCGCTGCTGACACCCGCCGATGTTTGGGAAAAAGACCTTCAAAAAGAGTCGATCTCTCTTGACTTGGGTCATAACCTCCTTAGTGCAACGATTGTCTGCGAGCATTAGCACAGGGGCGGGGCAACAGGAGTAGCAACATCAGGACATCGGACGTTACTGGGGGGAGTAACCACCAAAATTTATCCCGTCGTTGACGCATTGGTGTATCCCAATGCTTAATGCTTATGCCTGATCAACAGCATAATTGCGTGATCAGATACGAGATGATCCACGACATTGAACTCACGAGAAAGACTGATCACTGATCAAGGCTACGACATGAATGATTTCTAAATTTGATTGAGACCCGGAAGGCTACTGTCGTTATTCCCAGCAAAGGGACCTTGAGGTTTTTACGTACATGTGATTGGTGAATTTATAAGGAACGTTACTTGCAGGAACTGCCATTTAATCACCTGAAATATTCCCGTCGGTTAGCCACTCAATCGAAGCAAGAATGCACCTTTATTGCTTTTTATCGCTTTCTATTTTGGTATGGCTTCATTAGATTTGAATATACACTCTAGAAAAGTTCTAACTTAGAAAGGTAAGAATAATGAAAAAAAGTATTGTTTATATTGACTCATTAAAAGGAATCGGCGCTATAATTATTGCTTTTTATCATATAAGTGGACTTATTGGAATACCAAATAGTTCATTAAATTTAATTAATAAAGTAATGAATATTTTATCAGATATAGGATACATTCCAGTAGAAATGTTTTTTTTCTTTTCAGGATATCTAATGATTTACAATTATTCTGATAGAATTAAGGAAATTGATTTTTTTGAGTACATAAAAAAAAGAATTAAATTAGTGTACCCTTTTTTATTTATTAATATAGGCGCATGCTCTTTGTATATTATAATTAGTGGCGGTTATATTAGTTTTTACCAAATATTATATAACATATTATTCCTTCAAAGTGGATATTTCCCAGGAAGTGGTGATTTTCGTATTGATGTTGCTGGAGGTGGTACATGGTTCTTAGCACCGTTATTTTTATCATATGCCATATTTTTTTATATTTGTAAATTTAGAAGTGAAGAAAAAGCTTTTGGATTATATAGTATTATAGTTTTAATTGGATTGATAGCGCTGAAAAATGGTTGGAATTATCCTATTTTAAATGGTTACATGCTACGAGGACTGTTAGGTTTTTTTGTAGGATGTATGTTTAGTGTGATTGTAAAAAAATATGGATTTAAAGTTTCCAAATCAGTTATATTAGGAATAGTAATAATTATCATATCATATATAAGTATTATTTATCGTGGTGAATACATTAATACTTTAGATTTTATTATAATTACTGATATAGTTATTATACCGTGTATTATTCTAACTTTTGAAAACATTCTTTGGATTAAAAAAATATTTTCATTCCATATACTTAAAAGAATTGGTACATTATCTATGCAACTATTCTTTTTAAATCTTCCGGTTGGTTATTTCTTTAAATTATTAATAAGCAATAATTTCTCAATAACTATTTTTAATCAATATGTCTTGTATTTTATATGTTTATTTGCATTATCTTTGTTACTTGATTGCATATTGAAAAAATTACGAAAATTAGATAAATGTAAATACTTAATGAAACTTCAAGTATTACGGAATAGGATACTTATATGGAAATCATAAAAACTAGGTTGTACCATCTTTTGTTTGATTAACAAAATCAAATGGTTTTATAAAGGGTTATTACCCATTAAGAGCACGCTCCAATCGATTGAATTAAGAAATAAGATTTGATAAGGGCGTGAATATATTGTTAACTGCAAGGAACGAAAAGGAAGCCGGAGAACAAGCCTTGAAACAAACCTCCGATAAACGGTTGAGGGTAACCCGGAAAATTGCAGGATGGAGATTTAATCCATCTTGAATCACTCTCTGAGGAAACCTCCTTAAGTAGCCCCAGAACAAACTCAGCAACTGACCGACTTTCTTACCATAAACGCTTTGTAGATGTTTAATTTGAATTGAAATATACATGGATTCTGAAACTTGTCATCCTTATATAATGGGCGTAAATATAGTTGTATGTTTAGTAATAGTGAGCTTTCCCTGCTTTTGGATCGTTTGGGCTTTAGCTACACGAAAGTCACCTACACTCTAGCCGTTCATATTTGGAAGAACAACTACATTCGGGAGAAGATGCTGCCCGCTCTAAAAAAAGCTTTCGATGGATAAATGCACATCTTTTCTTCGGAGACGAGAATTTGTGCAGGAGTAGTTAAGGTTTGACTCGGTATTTTTATCCAATAATGGGTGATCATTGTCCCTATTGAAGGTCTGTGGAAAATGGTTGAAAAGCGCCGTCATTCATAATGTGTCAATAACAAAGTTTATAAAAAATGTATGACGATTCTTCTATATTTCACTTTATATTTACAAGAAATAAATATGATGATACGTACGCATGAAACAAATGGAGAGTGTGAACAAGATAGAAAAAAATGTTAATATCAAATTCAGTTGACCTGTTTATCGTACCTACTATGAAAACAGGTTTTAGTACAATGGCGAGAGTAAATTTAGCTTTGCTCAAAAATAATAATTGCTATACCATCAGCTTCTCTACTTCTGTTAATTCCTGAGCTAATACGAATCCATCTTAGGATAGACACCGGCTTACGACATTTTTTTCTTTGCAGAACCACAGAAACTGTGATTAATAAATGTACATCTTTTTCTTAGCATTGCTGTATCGGAATTTCGTGATTGCTCCACAATTTAAACAAAGTGTTGAAACAAGGACATTGGATGATATATTTATAGGAAAACGTAATTTTACCTTAGTATCCTAAAAGGAAGGTTTGAAAACTTAACCTAATAATCATTAACGATAACTTTTGATAAATAATTGATAGGGCTAGGTGGGTTAGAGTTAATGAATAGGAATTTTGGATTAGATATATCAAGAGTCACAGCTATCTTAATGGTTTTGATTTGTCACGGTCTATCTTGGTTTTTTCTGGATTATGGTGTACTAGGATTCGTATATGTATTCGGTTACTTAGGAGTAGAAATATTCTTTGTTTTAAGTGGCTTTTTAATTGGTTCGATTCTAATAAGAGACATATTTCATAGTGGAAGTTGGAACTCTCTCCCTAACTTTTATGTAAGAAGATGGTTGAGAACTATTCCTGTATATTATTTCGTTATTCTTATTTTATACATCTTAGATTCAAGTCAATTTAACCTGGAAACGATGTTGTTTTTACAAAACTTTGAAGCGGAGAAGCTATTATTTTTTCCCGTTTCATGGAGCCTTTCTATAGAAGAGTGGTTTTACTTGTTATGTCCAATAGTCTTTTTGCTTATTTCTAAGCTAAGTAATTCGAATAAAAAAGTTTTGATATTTTCAAATCTTTTTATTTTGTTATTTATTAATATATTGAGAATTGTTTACGTCATTAATTACGATCCATCATGGGATCAAGGAGTAAGAAAACAAATACCGATTAGGTTGGATAGCCTATTAATTGGTGTGTTATTGGCCAGTGTAAAATTTTATTGGGTAAAATTTTATACAAAGGTTGCTCGAGGCAAGATATACCTAATAGCTAGTCTAATTATCTTATATTACTTTGGAATGCAATTTGTCTATGATGGTATTACTCAGAATACTATAAATAATTCGTTTTATAGCAGAACTCTTTTATTTTTTGTCGTTTCTCTTTCATGTGCTGTTATTATAGCTTATTTTGAACAGAGCAAAGTAAATAGAACTAGTTCTAGTGTTTTTAGAAAGGTAATTACATTTTTAAGCAAGATAAGTTATTCTATATATTTAGTGCATTTTCCTATATTTAAGTTCTTATCTGTTGTGCTTGAATCCCATAATTCAATAGTAGTAAAATTTTCATTATTATTTTGTTCTCTTATTTTAACACTTATAATTGCAACTGTTTTGTACTATTGTATTGAAATTCCTTTTTTAAAATTAAGAGATAAGTATGTTCCTGCTAGAAAAATAAGCCTTTAAGACGAAAGAGAAAGACAAGCGCCCATGGATAGTCAGGATAATTACTGAGATTCTTTAAATAGGCCAGCCCCTTCTCCATTTTATGGAGAAGGGGCTATTTGGCTACTAACGGTTAAATGACTTTTAGCGAATGAAACAGACTTTTATATAACAGCTCCCTGCTGTACTACAAAGGAATGAACAAGTTTGAGAGATTGTTAACGAAATTAGGTTAATGCACATAGTACATTTAATTTACCGAAATACCATCGAATGCGTGTTCCTTTATGGAAATATATAGTATAATTGAAACGTGCAACCGATAGAGCTGGCAAGGGCGGTCGGCTAACTCTCCCGAGGAGGGGGGTGAAGCCTGTGACAGTGTTTGAGGCGCTCAGTTTAATGCTGACGTTCGGGGCGTTAATCGTCACACTGTTAGAGTTTAACAAACGAAAATAGACCGCCCCCGCAAGGAAGGGTCTATTTTCGGCCTGATTGTTCCAAAACCGTCCGCTCTTGGAGCGTTGGTTGCGCAGGGGCTGGCTGGCACCAGCCCTTTTTCCATGTATATCTTACCACGATGAATTTTAGACCTCAACCGAGGATTTTACAAAAATCTAATAAACGACTTCCAATGAACAATATATAGTTCGAAATGATTTGGTTTGTCTATATTTGCGCTTTGGAGTGACAGGAATCGAATTTTGCATAATCCTTCTAAACTATGTAAGGTTACAAGTTATGTGCTTTTTTGCGCCCCGTGGTCTGCGCGGTATGCTATAATAGGCGATAGTAGAATAGATTACTGAATTTGTCAGGAGCGTTTTAAATATGGATGTAAGCATACTGGTCGTCAACTATAATACGTGTCAATTGACGCTGGATTGTTTGCAGTCGGTGTATGCGTCCGAGACGCAATACCGATATGAAGTGATTGTTATTGATAATCACTCCAGTGACGGATCTGTTGAGGCTATTCGTGCTGCATACCCGGAGATTATGTTGATAGCCAATAAGGATAATACAGGTTTTGCCAAGGCGAACAACCAGGGGATGGAAGTAGCCAGCGGGCGTTATGTATTGTTATTGAACTCCGATACGTTGGTGCAACCGGACACGCTGGATACAATGATCCAGTTTATGGATACGCATCCGGAGATGGGGGCATCGGGCTGTAAGGTCATCCTGCCGGATGGATCATTAGACAAGGCTTGTAAGCGTGGTTTTCCAACGCCATCAGCTTCCTTTTACTATGCTTTTGGCTGGTCGAAGCGTTACCCGGATAACCCGAAGTACAATCAATATCAGCTTGGGCATCTAAGCCCGGATGATGAGTATCCAGTAGATGTACTGGTAGGTGCTTTTATGCTGGTGCGCCGAGAAACGATTGACCAGGTCGGTGGCTTGGATGAAACCTTTTTTATGTATGGTGAGGACATTGACTGGTGTTACCGGATTAAGCAAGCCGGGTGGGGCATTTACTACTACCCGCGCACATATATTATTCATATCAAAGGGGGCAGCGCTCGCCGTCGTCCTTTGAAAATTATTTATGAGTTTCATAGAGCTATGTGGGTATTTCATCGTAAGCATTATAAACAGCAATACAGTTGGATCACCAATATGGCTGTATATGCGGGGATTGCCGTGAAATTTGGAATGGCTTTCCTAAAAAATAAGTTGTCCGCACCGGTCAAGCCGGACGGCGGGGAACAATCTCATACTGAGGTGAAAGCATGATACGCAGAAATCAGCGTTTTTTAACCCAATTATATATTGTGGCGGATTTCGCGGTCATTCAGTTGTCCTTTCTGATCGCTTGGTTTTTCAAATTTGAAAGTGAATGGATCACCTATACAGAACCGCTTCCTATTCAAGTATATGGAGGCTGGAGCTTAATCTACGGCCTGATTGCCGTAGTGCTGGGGATGTTGTTTTCGCTCTATTCGCCCAAACGCAAAAAACGATTTGCAGATGATGTATTTCGCGTCACCCAGATTCATATCGTTGGACTGTTCGTGCTGTTGAGTGTGATGTTCTTCGTGAAACAAATCGACATCTCGCGGTCCTATCTGGCAATCTATATGGTTGGAAACGTGCTGCTTATTTTGTTTTATCGATTTTTCTTGAAGCAAGTTCTTAAAGCTCTCCGTCAAAAAGGGTACAACAAACAATTTATGCTTATTCTTGGGGCGGGTACTCTAGGCCAGCGATTTTATCATAACCTTGGACAGTATCCTGATCTGGGATACGAGGTAGTGGGTTTTCTGGATGATAAGCGGCATTGGAGTGAAGAGGAAGAGGCGCATTTCCGCCCGATTCTTGGAGGTTTAGATCAATTGGAGGCTACGCTGTCGCGTCTGATGATTGACGAGGTCATTCTGGCGCTGCCGCTGGATGCTCATGATAAGTATCCTAAGATTATCAACATGTGTGAAAAGGCTGGAGTGCGCACGCTTATAATCCCCGACTTTTTCGATTATTTGCCGGCTCGCCCGTACTTTGATAACTTTGCAGGTATGCCGATGATCAATGTGCGGGATATTCCACTGGATGTAGCGGGGAATCGATTGTTTAAGCGCTTATTCGATATTTTATTCTCTTTATTCGCGATTCTCCTGACCTCTCCGATCATGCTAGCAGTAGCGATTGGTGTGATGATTACATCCAGAGGGCCAATCATTTTTAAGCAGGAGCGGGTAGGCTTGAATCGTCGCACCTTCCGAATGTACAAATTTCGTTCGATGAAGGTGTTACCACCTGGAACTGAAGATACGGGCTGGACGACTGCTAATGACCCAAGACGCACACGTTTTGGTACTTTTATTCGTAAAACGAGTCTCGACGAGCTGCCGCAGTTTTTCAACGTTCTGCTGGGTGATATGAGTGTCGTTGGTCCACGCCCAGAGCGGCCCTATTATGTGGATCAGTTCCGTGAGGAAATTCCAAAATACATGGTGAAGCATCATGTTCGTCCCGGAATCACAGGCTGGGCACAGAGCAACGGGTTGCGCGGAGATACATCTATTGAGGAACGGATTAAGCATGACATCTTCTATATTGAGAACTGGTCGCTCTTATTTGATATTAAAATTATTTTCCGCACGATTCGCAACGGTTTCAAGAACGCGTATTAATACAGAAGCACCCTTCGGTTTAGCCGGAGGGTGCTTTTGCGTCTGGCAGTTGTTTTGAGCATGCGTATGTGGGGTATTGACCTGTACGAAAAGGATGTGACACCCTATGAAACGACTGATTGCTGCGGTCATTCTTTTAATGTTAACCGGCACATTTTTACTGGCTTACAAAGGGCAATCTACAGAAGAACAGACTGACTTTACCACGCACCGCGTAATTTCGCATGCCATGGGAGCCGTTAATGGTTTGGCCTATACTAATGCGCGTGAAGCGTTTGTGGAAAATTATAAAAAAGGCAGCCGCGTATTCGAGGTCGACCTGATGTTTACTTCGGATGGACAATTGGTGGCGCGCCATGAATGGACAGAATCTTTTACAGAGCAAATGCAACAGGAACAAGCAGTTGCTACAGAACAGGGCGGAAAACCGTGGAGCTACCATCAATTTAAGAACACCCCCATACACGGTTCTTATACTCCAGTAGATTGGAAGGATGTATTGGATTTATTGGAAACATACCCGGATGCTTATATTGTGACCGATACGAAAGAACAGGACCCTGCCCAGATCAAACAGTTGTTTGCACAACTGACCCGTCAGGCGCAGGAGAAAAACCCCGAGCTTTTGTCTCGTATTGTTCCCCAAATTTATAATGAAGAAATGCTGCAAATGTTGCGGAGTATTTATCCCTATCCATCCGTTATTTATACGCTCTACGCCACAGAGGATAAAGATGACCAGATTATTCGATTTGTACAACAAAATGATATAACGGCAGTAACTTTACCAGAGAATCGGGTGAGTGGTGCTCTAGTGGAAAGTTTGCGTCAGGCCGGAGCGGTATGCTACGTAAATACCATTAATGAGTTGAAGGATGCGGCTGAGTATGAACAGATGGGTGTGCAAGGTTTCTATACAGATATTTTAACGGAAAAAGAACTTAGTAAACGCAGTTGGTTGTATGCGCTACGCCCCTAAGCTGTCTGAACGGGGTGTTCCCATTTGATACGAACATTGACACCTTTTAAGCACTGTCATAGACTTAGCATAGAACGCTTTTGGATATTGGAATTCGGTTCGACTGGATCATGACAAAAGCAATGGATGCTGGAGGAATGTGTGTTGGCAGATTCAATTCAATCATGGAGGCATGTGTTTAAGCTTGATCCTGAAAAGGAACTGGATGATGAGGCACTTGACGCCGTGTGTATGTCTGGTACGGATGCGATTATGGTAGGAGGTTCATCAGGTATTACCTACGAAAATACGGTGGATTTGCTGTCGAGGGTTCGACGTTATGAGGTGCCGTGTGTGCTTGAGGTGTCCGATCTGGAAGCTGTAGTACCAGGGTTTGATCTATATATGATTCCTATGGTACTGAATACCGCTGACAGTAATTGGATTCTAGGACAGCACCAACGTGCGATTGAACAGTTTGGTTATATGATCCCTTGGGATTTGCTTGTGACGGAAGGATATATTGTTTTGAACGGTGATTCTACAGTCGCTAAGCTTACCGGAGCAGATACTTCGCTGGATATTTCATCTGCCACCTCATATGCACAGATTGCTGACAAGCTCATGCATCTGCCGATTGTATATGTGGAATATAGCGGTGCTTTTGGGGATATGGAGCTGGTGCAAAAAATACATCGCAGTACAGAGCGCTCTCGTGTCCTATACGGGGGAGGAATCGTGGATAAATCTACCGCGTTACAAGCGGCTGCCGTTTGTGACACCATTGTAGTAGGAAACATCATTTATCGTGACTTGGCGAAAGCGCTGGAGACGGTAGCTGTGAAATTGGAAGTATAGAACGTGATTTTATGGAAGCTCAGGGAAAGGAGCATGCACGCATGCAATCAATAGATATACACGAGGCGGTAGCTCGCCTTAATCCGCCTCAGCGTCAGGCTGTGGAGGCGGTAGATGGTCCGCTGCTGATTATGGCTGGCGCAGGCAGTGGTAAAACACGGGTGCTCACGCACCGAATAGCCTACCTCATCGCAACCCGCAAGACGGCTCCATGGGGCATTTTGGCGATTACCTTTACGAACAAGGCCGCGCGTGAGATGCAGGATCGCGTATCCAAGCTGATTGGCCCACAGGGAAGAGATGTGTGGGTATCCACCTTCCACTCGATGTGTGTGCGTATTTTACGTCGGGATATCGAGCGGATTGGATTTACCTCGAATTTCAGCATTTTGGATTCTACGGATCAATTGTCTGTCATTCGGAGCTGCATGAAGGATCTGAATATAGACACCAAAAAATTTGAACCCAAAGCGGTTCAGTCTATGATGAGTACGGCAAAAAATGAACTGGTCACTCCCGAAATGTATGAGCGCAAGATTGGCGACTATTTTGAAGGGATTGTGGCGAAGGTATATACCAAGTACCAACAGCGGCTCAAAAACAACAACTCTCTTGATTTTGATGATTTGATCATGGCAACGATTCAGCTGTTTAAAGAAGTACCTGAGGTACTGGACTTCTACCAGAAGAAATTTCAATACATTCATGTTGATGAATATCAGGATACAAACCGTGCGCAGTACATGCTGTGCAAAATGCTGGCCGACAAGCATCACCGGATTTGCGTAGTAGGTGACAGTGACCAATCCATCTATCGGTGGCGAGGTGCCGATATTAGCAACATTTTGAATTTTGAAGAGGACTACCCGGAAGCGCGTACCATTTTGCTGGAGCAGAACTACCGGTCCACCTCGAATATTCTCAATGCTGCCAATGAAGTCATTGGTCAAAATACAGGCCGCAAGCCGAAAAAACTATGGACTGACAAAGAAGGCGGCGCGAAGATTAAGGTTTACCGTGCTGATTCTGAACATGATGAGGGCTACTTTATCGCCTCAGAAATTCATAAGAATATTAAAGCGGGCAAAACCTATAGCCATCATGCCATTTTGTACCGTACGAATGCTCAGTCTCGGGTTGTCGAGGAAATTTTGATTAAATCGGATATTCCTTATCAGATCGTGGGCGGTATCAAGTTCTATGATCGGAAGGAAATTAAGGATTTGCTGGCGTATCTTCGCCTGCTCTCCAATCCTGACGACGACATCAGCTTGATCCGAATCATTAATGTGCCAAAACGAAGCATCGGAGACACAACCGTCGGTAAATTGCAGGCAGCTGCAGCGGAACGTGGAGTTTCGATTTTCCGTGTCCTACAAGTGGTAGACGATTTGGGCTTTGCAGGACGTACGCGCAATGCGTTGGTAGAGTTTTACGATATGATCGAAGGTTTAAGTCGGATGGTAGACTACCTGTCGGTTACCGAGTTAACAGAAAAAATGCTGGAAACCACCCAATATCGATTGGAACTGCAAAACGAGAATACACTCGAGTCACGCTCGCGTTTGGAGAATATTGATGAGTTCCTGTCGGTAACCATGGAATTTGAAAAAGGTGCGGAAGACAAGTCACTCGTCTCCTTCCTGACCGACCTTGCGCTGATTGCCGATATTGATTCCATGAATGACGACGAAGAAGAGCAAAGCGATGCGGTTGTATTGATGACCATGCATAGCGCCAAAGGTCTGGAGTTTCCCATCGTATTTATTGTCGGTATGGAGGAGGGAGTGTTTCCTCATAGTCGTGCCTTTCTGGATAACGAAGAACTGGAGGAGGAGCGCAGATTGGCGTATGTCGGGATTACCCGTGCAGAGGAGCAGTTGTTCCTTACATGCGCACAGATGCGCACTTTGTTTGGCCGCACCACAGCTAACCCGCCTTCCCGCTTTCTCGAAGAGATTCCGGACGAGTTAAAAGAGGATACGATTATCAAACGTGACCGCTACCGTCGTTCAGGCAATGTAGGCGGATCTTATGGTGGTCGCGGCCTGAATAAAGGTAGTGGTAGCAACTTTGGTGGAGAACGCTCGTTTGATACGATGAGCCGCAGTGGTTCGTCCGCTTCCGCGTCTCCCCGTGTAACCGTAACGACATCTTCATCCGCAAAACCAACTCCGGCTGCTTCGGCAGGAGGCCCATCCATTTTTGCTGCTGGAGACAAGGTACAGCATGGCAAATGGGGAATTGGAACCATTGTCGCAGTAAAAGGGACTGGTAATGATATGGAGCTTCAAATTGCTTTCCCGGCTCCAGTAGGGGTTAAACGACTGCTGGCTGGCTTTGCACCTATTACAAAAGTAGAATAAATCTCAAACATCACTAAATCTCGAACCTCATGAGTGGCAGTTTGGCTTAGCCTCTGCCCTGATGAAGTTCCCGGAGGGATACGCCTGCATGAACCCAATGCACAGGATGGAGCAGCTTGTTGCTGAACTGAACACATATAACTATCATTACTACACACTGGATGAACCCAAGATCAGCGACAAAGAATATGATGTGCTTTATGACGAGCTGGTAGCGCTCGAACAGACAAGCGGTCTTGTGCTGCCGGATTCGCCGACACAGCGTGTGGGCGGGGAGTTACTCAAAGGTTTCACACCACATCGCCACCTGGCTCCATTATGGAGCCTTGATAAAGCTCAGAATATGGAACAGCTGCGTGCATGGAACGCGCGTGTCGTGAAGCTGGTCAATGATTACAATACCAAGAACCCGGAGTCACCTTTGCCATCTCCAGGCTATGCCATAGAACTTAAATTCGATGGACTGACGCTAAACCTGACGTATACAGATGGACAGCTTGTACAGGCTTCTACCCGCGGTAATGGGGTGGTGGGTGAGGGAATACTGGCACAGGTAAAGACGATTAAATCCGTGCCACTTACAATTCCTTTTCGAAACGGAACCATTGAAGTACAGGGAGAAGGGATCATGAATCTCTCTGTATTGTCCAAATATAATGAGACTGCCGCGGACCCTCTTAAAAATGCACGCAACGCCGCAGCTGGTGCTTTGCGTAACTTGAATCCCAAAGTGACAGCAGAACGGCGATTGAATGCATTTTTCTACAATGTGGGATATGCAGACCGTATCCAGTTTAACAGCCACCAGGAAATGATGACTTTCCTGCGCGAAAATCATTTTAAGGTAAACCCTTACTTGACTTACTTTGATAATTTTGAAGATGTAATGGAGCAACTGATTGAGATCGAAGAGTCTCGTGCCGGATTGGATTACCTTATTGATGGGGCAGTATTGAAAATTACAGATATGCGCACACGTGAGGCTCTCGGGTATACCGATAAATTCCCACGCTGGGCGGTGGCATATAAGTTCGAAGCCGAGGAAACGACAACGGTGCTTAACTCGGTTGAGTGGAATGTAGGACGAACCGGTAAAATCACCCCACTCGCAAGGGTAGAGCCGGTAGAGCTGGCGGGAGTCACTGTACAAAATTGTACACTGAACAATGCTGGTGACATCGAGCGCAAAAACCTGAAGTTTGCTTTGGGTGCACGTGTGTTTATCCGTCGCTCAAACGATGTCATTCCGGAGATATTAGGAAAGGTAACGTCTGAGAACGACGGGGAGGAAATTGTCGTACCAGATCATTGTCCAGCCTGCGGGTTTCCGTTACAGCAGCGAGGTGCCCATTTGTTTTGCGACAATAAGCTGGGGTGTAAACCACAAATTGTAGCTCGTATTTCCCATTTTGCTTCACGTGATGCTATGGATATTGAGACATTCAGTGACAAAACGGCCATACAGCTGCATGACGAACTGGAAGTGCGCGAGCCTGCGGATTTGTATACACTCCAATATGATGATCTTGTGAAGCTGGAGCGGTTTGGTGAGAAAAAGGCCAGTAACCTCTTGGCGGCACTTGAAAAGAGTAAAGAGAGAGATTTGGCTTCTTTCCTTTATGCTCTGGGTATACCGAATACCGGTAAAGCAACAACACGCATGTTGGCTGAACACTACCGTGATTTGCACAAGACGATGTCCGCTACGGTGGAAGAACTGATAGAACTACCGGATGTGGGCGGGATTGTAGCCGAAAGCATTGTTGCTTTCTTTGCAGATCCATTTACTCAGGCGGGAATTGAAAAGATGCTGTCTCTAGGGGTGAAAGCTCAGGCCCCTGAAGCTCCGCAGGAGAAGAAGACAGACAGCTTTTTCAGCGGCAAAACGGTCGTGCTTACAGGTACCTTGCATCAGCTTACGCGTGACGAAGCTGCATCCAAGCTGGAGGCACTGGGAGCCAAAGTTGCGGGGTCTGTATCGAAAAAGACGGATCTAGTCATAGCTGGTGAAAAGGCTGGGAGTAAGCTGGCTAAGGCCCAACAGCTCGGAATTGACACCATAGAAGATGAGGATGAATTTATCAGACTGCTGGAACAAGAATAATAGTTTTGCAATGAGTGCAGTCATTCCGCTCTGGGGCGGGGTGGCTGCCTTATTATCTGTTGTATAGTAGGAAATAAAATAGATATAAATAAATGCTTGCTAAATAACTTTAGGCATGATATATTATTAGACGTTGCTTTGAGAGTATCATTTCTTGAAGCGAGGTTGCTGAAAAGATAATCGAAAAAAAAGATTTGACAAGAAAGTAACTAACATGATATGATCTAATTCCTGGCTCGTTGAACGAACGAGAACAGACAAGTTCTTTGAAAACTGAACAAATGGATGATGAAACAAAGATTTCTTCTTTTATAAAGAAGGATCGCTAGCATTAAAAATGAGCTTATCGCTCTTTCTATAAACCAACTTCTGTTGGTCTTTAATGGAGAGTTTGATCCTGGCTCAGGACGAACGCTGGCGGCGTGCCTAATACATGCAAGTCGAGCGGGGTTGTTTAGAAGCTTGCTTCTAAACAACCTAGCGGCGGACGGGTGAGTAACACGTAGGCAACCTGCCCACAAGACAGGGATAACTACCGGAAACGGTAGCTAATACCCGATACATCCTTTTCCTGCATGGGCGAAGGAGGAAAGACGGAGCAATCTGTCACTTGTGGATGGGCCTGCGGCGCATTAGCTAGTTGGTGGGGTAAAGGCCTACCAAGGCGACGATGCGTAGCCGACCTGAGAGGGTGATCGGCCACACTGGGACTGAGACACGGCCCAGACTCCTACGGGAGGCAGCAGTAGGGAATCTTCCGCAATGGGCGAAAGCCTGACGGAGCAACGCCGCGTGAGTGATGAAGGTTTTCGGATCGTAAAGCTCTGTTGCCAGGGAAGAACGTCTTGTAGAGTAACTGCTACAAGAGTGACGGTACCTGAGAAGAAAGCCCCGGCTAACTACGTGCCAGCAGCCGCGGTAATACGTAGGGGGCAAGCGTTGTCCGGAATTATTGGGCGTAAAGCGCGCGCAGGCGGCTCTTTAAGTCTGGTGTTTAATCCCGAGGCTCAACTTCGGGTCGCACTGGAAACTGGGGAGCTTGAGTGCAGAAGAGGAGAGTGGAATTCCACGTGTAGCGGTGAAATGCGTAGAGATGTGGAGGAACACCAGTGGCGAAGGCGACTCTCTGGGCTGTAACTGACGCTGAGGCGCGAAAGCGTGGGGAGCAAACAGGATTAGATACCCTGGTAGTCCACGCCGTAAACGATGAATGCTAGGTGTTAGGGGTTTCGATACCCTTGGTGCCGAAGTTAACACATTAAGCATTCCGCCTGGGGAGTACGGTCGCAAGACTGAAACTCAAAGGAATTGACGGGGACCCGCACAAGCAGTGGAGTATGTGGTTTAATTCGAAGCAACGCGAAGAACCTTACCAGGTCTTGACATCCCTCTGACCGGTCTAGAGATAGACCTTTCCTTCGGGACAGAGGAGACAGGTGGTGCATGGTTGTCGTCAGCTCGTGTCGTGAGATGTTGGGTTAAGTCCCGCAACGAGCGCAACCCTTATGCTTAGTTGCCAGCAGGTCAAGCTGGGCACTCTAAGCAGACTGCCGGTGACAAACCGGAGGAAGGTGGGGATGACGTCAAATCATCATGCCCCTTATGACCTGGGCTACACACGTACTACAATGGCCGGTACAACGGGAAGCGAAGCCGCGAGGTGGAGCCAATCCTAGAAAAGCCGGTCTCAGTTCGGATTGTAGGCTGCAACTCGCCTACATGAAGTCGGAATTGCTAGTAATCGCGGATCAGCATGCCGCGGTGAATACGTTCCCGGGTCTTGTACACACCGCCCGTCACACCACGAGAGTTTACAACACCCGAAGTCGGTGGGGTAACCCGCAAGGGAGCCAGCCGCCGAAGGTGGGGTAGATGATTGGGGTGAAGTCGTAACAAGGTAGCCGTATCGGAAGGTGCGGCTGGATCACCTCCTTTCTATGGAGAATCGTTTTCTGCGATGGAAACATTCAAATATGAAGCGTAAGCTTCAAAACTCAGGTTTAGGCCTGTTACTCACTCGTTGCTCAGTTTTGAGAGCTCAAACTCTCAAGCTTCGACGAATACTTCATTCACACATTCGTGTGGAACCGAAATATTCATCGGGTTTCGCTTCGATGAAGCGAATTGCACCTTGAAAACTGGATACCGAAACGAAATTGCGTTTTAGAATATTCCTTTAAGCTGATCTTGTGTAAACAAGTGAAATAAAGGTAGCAGGTAAGGAAAGATCTTTTGCCTCTGGCAAAAATCATTCTTTATCGAACATCGACATGTTCTTTCTTGGAAAGAAAAGTCTAGGTTAAGCTACAAAGAGCACACGGAGGATGCCTAGGCGCCAGGAGCCGACGAAGGACGTGGCGAACAACGATAAGGCCTCGGGGAGCTGTAAGCAAGCTTTGATCCGGGGATGTCCGAATGGGGAAACCCGGCTGTCTTCATCGACAGTCACTTTCTGCTGAATACATAGGCAGAATAGAGGCAGACCAGGGGAACTGAAACATCTAAGTACCCTGAGGAAGAGAAAACAATAGTGATTCCGTCAGTAGCGGCGAGCGAACGCGGATTAGCCCAAACCAAGGAGCTTGCTCCTTGGGGTTGTGGGACGTCTCACATGGAGTTACAAAGGAACCGGTTAGATGAAGAGGTCTGGAAAGGCCCGCCAGAGAAGGTAAAAGCCCTGTAGTTCAAAACTTGTTCTCTCCGAGACGGATCCCGAGTAGTGCGGGGCACGTGAAACCCCGTATGAATCCGGCAGGACCATCTGCCAAGGCTAAATACTCCCTGGCGACCGATAGTGAAGCAGTACCGTGAGGGAAAGGTGAAAAGCACCCCGGAAGGGGAGTGAAATAGATCCTGAAACCGTGTGCTTACAAGAAGTCAGAGCCCGATCTAGGGGTGATGGCGTGCCTTTTGTAGAATGAACCGGCGAGTTACGTTCCCGTGCAAGGTTAAGGTGAAGAGCTGAAGCCGCAGCGAAAGCGAGTCTGAATAGGGCGAATGAGTACGTGGACGTAGACCCGAAACCGGGTGATCTACCCCTGTCCAGGGTGAAGGTGCGGTAACACGCACTGGAGGCCCGAACCCACGCATGTTGAAAAATGCGGGGATGAGGTGGGGGTAGCGGAGAAATTCCAATCGAACCCGGAGATAGCTGGTTCTCCCCGAAATAGCTTTAGGGCTAGCCTCGGAAAGAAGAATCGTGGAGGTAGAGCACTGATTGGGTGCGGGGCCCGCAAGGGTTACCAAGCTCAGTCAAACTCCGAATGCCATAGATTTAGTTCCGGGAGTCAGACAGTGAGTGCTAAGATCCATTGTCGAAAGGGAAACAGCCCAGACCATCAGCTAAGGTCCCCAAGTGTGTGTTAAGTGGGAAAGGATGTGGAGTTGCACAGACAACCAGGATGTTGGCTTAGAAGCAGCCACCATTGAAAGAGTGCGTAATAGCTCACTGGTCGAGTGACTCTGCGCCGAAAATGTAACGGGGCTAAACACACCACCGAAGCTATGGCTTGATGCTTGCATCAGGGGTAGGGGAGCGTTGAATGCGGGTTGAAGGTGTACCGTAAGGAGCGCTGGACTGCATTCAAGTGAGAATGCCGGTATGAGTAACGAAAAGATCTGTGAGAATCAGATCCGCCGAAAGCCTAAGGGTTCCTGAGGAAGGTTCGTCCGCTCAGGGTAAGTCGGGACCTAAGGCGAGGCCGATAGGCGTAGTCGAAGGACAACAGGTCGAAATTCCTGTACCACCGTAATCCGTTATGAGCAATGGGGTGACGCAGTAGGGTAGTGACGCGGACTGATGGATGTCCGTCTAAGCAGTGAGGCTGGTGTGTAGGCAAATCCGCATATCATTAAGGCTGGGCTGTGATGGGGAGCGAAAATTGTAGTAGCGAAGGTCATGATCTCAGACTGCCAAGAAAAGCCTCTAGCCAGGAGAAGGTGCCCGTACCGCAAACCGACACAGGTAGGCGAGAAGAGAATTCTAAGGCGCGCGGAAGAACTCTCGTTAAGGAACTCGGCAAAATGACCCCGTAACTTCGGGAGAAGGGGTGCCTCGGTAGGGTGAATAGCCCGAGGGGGCCGCAGTGAAAAGGCCCAAGCGACTGTTTAGCAAAAACACAGGTCTGTGCGAAGCCGCAAGGCGAAGTATACGGGCTGACGCCTGCCCGGTGCTGGAAGGTTAAGGGGAGTGGTAAGCCCTTCGGGGCGAAGCTATGAACCGAAGCCCCAGTAAACGGCGGCCGTAACTATAACGGTCCTAAGGTAGCGAAATTCCTTGTCAGGTAAATTCTGACCCGCACGAATGGCGTAACGACTTGGGCGCTGTCTCAACGAGAGATCCGGTGAAATTTTAATACCTGTGAAGATGCAGGTTACCCGCGACAAGACGGAAAGACCCCATGGAGCTTTACTGCAGCTTGATATTGAATTTGGGTACGATCTGTACAGGATAGGTGGGAGCCGTTGAGCCTTGAGCGCCAGCTTGAGGGGAGGCATCCTTGGGATACCACCCTGATCGTATCTAGGTTCTAACTTGGTACCGTGAACCGGTGCGAGGACAGTGTCAGGTGGGCAGTTTGACTGGGGCGGTCGCCTCCTAAAGAGTAACGGAGGCGCCCCAAGGTTCCCTCAGAATGGTTGGAAATCATTCGAAGAGTGCAAAGGCAGAAGGGAGCTTGACTGCGAGACCTACAAGTCGAGCAGGGACGAAAGTCGGGCTTAGTGATCCGGTGGTACCGCATGGAAGGGCCATCGCTCAACGGATAAAAGCTACCCTGGGGATAACAGGCTTATCTCCCCCAAGAGTCCACATCGACGGGGAGGTTTGGCACCTCGATGTCGGCTCATCGCATCCTGGGGCTGAAGTAGGTCCCAAGGGTTGGGCTGTTCGCCCATTAAAGCGGTACGCGAGCTGGGTTCAGAACGTCGTGAGACAGTTCGGTCCCTATCTGTCGTGGGCGTAGGAAATTTGAGAGGAGCTGTCCTTAGTACGAGAGGACCGGGATGGACGTACCGCTGGTGTACCAGTTGTTCCGCCAGGAGCACCGCTGGGTAGCTATGTACGGAAGGGATAAGCGCTGAAAGCATCTAAGCGTGAAGCCCCCCTCAAGATGAGATTTCCCAGTATGTAAGACCCCTTGAAGACGACGAGGTAGATAGGTTGGGGGTGGAAGTGCAGTAATGCATGGAGCTGACCAATACTAATCGGTCGAGGGCTTATCCTAAGATAAAACGCAAATGAGTTTCGGATCCAGTTTTCAGGGTGTAACCTTGAACGTATGTACAAGAGACATACGACAAGCGCATGGCTATTCATTCACACGATAAGTGATGAAGCGAATAACCGTACGATAGAATTTGCATAGCAAATTCATGTTTGGTGGCGATAGCGGAGGGGTTCCACACGTACCCATCCCGAACACGACCGTTAAGCCCTCCAGCGCCGATGGTACTTGGACCGCAGGGTCCTGGGAGAGTAGGACGTCGCCAAGCAAAAGTGAAAAGGATGATAATCTCAATGAGATTATCATCCTTTTTTATGCATTTTTAGATGGCCACCTGCTTCTAAGGTTGACAGAGAGAATGGGGTTTGCCACACTCTAAGTGTGTAATCTTTTTTATGGATGTCCAAGTATACGAGCGAGGTGATGAAGATATGGAGATCAGACAATTACAGCGTGAGGAATTTGAAGCGGCTATTGAATTATCTCAATATGCTTTTCAGTTTACAATGTCCCTAGAGGATCTGGAAAAGGCCAAGAAGAAATTCAAACCAGAACAAACATGGGGAATATTCGACGGACATGACTTAAATGCTAAACTGACTTTGTTACCGCTTCAGGTATACATAAATGGTCAGGTTTTTGATATGGGGGGCATTGCTGGTGTGGCGACGTGGCCAGAAAAGCGTCGCGGAGGCATGGTATCACGTTTATTGACGCATGCACTTGAAGAGATGAAGTCTGCGGGACAAAGTCTTTCTTTTTTGCATCCATTCTCCTTTGCCTTCTACCGTAAATTTGGATGGGAAACGTATACAGAGTACAAAAAATACGTCATTCCCATTGATAAATTCCCTGCAAAACTTAAAACAGAAGGTACAGTCAAACGCGATATCAAGGATATTTCAGAACTGGACCAAGTGTATCAAGCGTATGCATCTCGTTATAATGGCACGCTGGTACGAGATAAGGAATGGTGGCAAGAGCGGATTTTAAGTGAGAACTATCGAACTGCGGTATATTACTCAGAAACAGGCGATCCGCAAGGATATGCACTATACAAAATTGAAGATAAACAGTTGAATTGTGATGAGTTGGTATATGAAAATGAGACGGCTCGTCGGGCTTTATGGACTTATTTTGCAAATCATGACTCAATGATAACCCAAGGTAAATTTATTTACGTTCCAGCAGATGACAATTTGCCATTTTTACTTGATGATCCTCGAATTCAACAGGAAACTGTGCCTTATTTTATGGGGCGTATTGTGGATGCAGCTGCTTTTGTAGAAAGATTCCCTTTTGAGCAGATTGGAGAGGAAACAAGTTTAACCTTAAATCTGACTGATCGGTATGCTCCATGGAATGAAGGAGTATGGAGATTAACGATTACGACGAAAGGGCAAGGGTGTCTGGAGAGAGTGAACAAAAGCATTTCATCTAAAAATGCCATAGTAGTTGACTTGAAACTTGGGATTCAGTCACTGACGACTCTGATGCTTGGCTACCAGCAGGTTGATGATCTGTGTAAATGGGGGCGTATTGAAGGTAGCAGTGAGTATGTGTCTGCCCTTAAACGCGTAATACCAGTAAATCAAACGTTTTTATTGGATTTTTTCTGATAAAGGCCTATTTAGATCTTTTAAGCTCATCTTTCAGAGAATATAACTTGTGTGGTTATCATTATTTTCAACTCTTTCTGTAATGGGAAGAGTTTTTTTATGGTATTGTATAAAACATAATTAGATTGCGAAAAATGGTATTGACCCCTTGGCAAAAATGAATAATGTGCTATAATGTGAATATAGTCAAAGAAAGTCAAAGTCAATCAAACCTAGTGTGATTCTGTAGAAATATTATGCTGATGGATTGGCCGTATGAAGTAATTTCGATAGTAAAGAAGCAAACGAGAATTGAAATGATTTGCGTATAGTTAGGAGCTGACTCTTATGAACATAAGAGAAGTGTATGATTAATCGCAAATAAAGGCCACACTAGAGACAAGACGGTACATTTCAATGGATGTAGAACAGGCAATAGCCTCAATACAGCTTAGATTCGTGACTTTACCGTTTGGTTAAGTTCAATATACGGCGGACTCTGTGGAGCGTGAAATGTACTTGAATACTTGCGTTTCCGTTAGTGGAGGATGATGAAATGCGCAATGTTTCCGATATTATTGAACAATATTTGAAGAGTATATTGCTGGAAAGTCCCCAAGGTTTGGTGGAGATTCAGCGCAATGATCTGGCTGACCGCTTTTCCTGCGTTCCGTCGCAAATTAATTATGTAATTAGCACCCGGTTTACGCTGGAAAAAGGCTATGTGGTGGAAAGTAAACGCGGTGGTGGGGGCTACATTCGTATTCAGCGAATTCAGCTACCCGCACAGCATGCCATCCATACACATCTTCATCAGAGCATCGGGGAGGAAATTAGCCAATCAGCAGCAGAAGGACTGATTTATCAGTTAGAGGAAGCCCATTTTTTAAGCAAAAGGGAAGCTAATCTAATGAAGGCTGCTTTATCGAGAGATACATTATTACTGAAGCTTCCCTATCGTGATCAACTGCGAGCAAGATTGCTTAAGGCTATGCTGATCTCGTTGCTGGCGACCAAATAGTGTGTGAATAGAGACTAATGTTTGGATGTAGGGTGGGTATTAAATCCTGACATTGAAGGAGGTGCTTTTATGCTGTGCCAAGAATGTAATATGCGGCCGGCAACTTTGCATTTCACCAAAATTGTGAATGGCGAAAAGACAGAGTTTCATATTTGTGAGACGTGTGCGAAGGAAAAAGGGGAGATGATCCCTGGAACACCTAACGGCTTTTCAATTCATAGCTTGCTGTCGGGGATGTTGGATTTTGACTCCAGTACAAAGAGCCAGTCTCCAGGCCACAGTGGTCCGCAGAACCTGCAATGCAAGGATTGTGGCATGACCTATGCACAGTTTAGTAAGCTGGGACGTTTCGGATGCCCGTCGTGCTATCAATATTTTGATAATCGTCTGGACCCTCTGTTCAAGCGTGTGCATGGCAGTACGAATCATGTTGGTAAAGTTCCGGTTCGCACTGGTGGCCGACTGAAGGTTAAACGGCAAATTGACGATTTGAAAAAAGAGATGCAACAGCACATTGTACAGGAAGAGTTTGAATCAGCTGCTGAGCTTAGGGATCAAATCAGAGAGCTTGAAAAAGAAATGACTGAAGAGTAAAGTTTGTGAAGAGTAGGAGGGATGCGTAATGCCCAATATTCGGTTTACGGAGAAGCCGCTAAGTGACTGGATGCGTGGTGATGCTGCGGATTCGGAGATTGTCATTAGCAGCCGGGTAAGAATTGCGCGTAACTTGCAGCATCTGCCTTTTCCCATGCTTGCTACCAATCAGCAGTCGGCAGAAGCACTTCAGCGCTTGACGGATATCCTTCAGTATGATGATTTAGGCGGTTTTGGTACTTTTCATACGTTGAAAATATCCGAGTTGGATGAGATCGACAAGCAGGTGCTGGTTGAGAAGCATTTGATTAGTCCTAATTTGGCGAACGAATCTCGTAACGGTGCTGTCTTAATTAGCGATGATGAATCGGTTAGTGTTATGATAAACGAAGAGGATCATCTGCGTATCCAGTGCTTATATCCGGGATGTCAGGTTAGAGAAGCTTGGGAACGCGCTATGGTTATTGATGATGCATTTGAAGCGCATGTTGATTATGCATTTGATGATCGGAGAGGTTTTCTAACCAGTTGTCCAACGAATGTCGGCACAGGTATGAGAGCTTCGGTGATGATGCATTTGCCCGCATTAGTCATGACTCATCAAATCAATCGTATATTGTCTGCTGTTTCACAGGTAGGTCTTACAGTTCGCGGCATTTACGGTGAAGGCAGCGAAGCGGTCGGAAATTTGTTTCAGGTGTCTAATCAGATTACACTGGGACAAACCGAAGCGGAGATTATTGAGAATCTACATGGCGTGGTGCTACAAATTATTGAGCACGAGCGTTCTGCCAGAGAAAGGCTAATGAATGAATCTATGCTGCGAATTACAGATCGGGTGATGCGTTCATTCGGTATTTTGTCGTATGCAGCAGTATTGGATTCCAAGGAGGCTGCACAGCGGCTGTCTGATGTACGTCTTGGCGTAGATTTGGGAATTTTGGAGCGTCCTTCCACCGCAGCGATGAATGAGCTGAATGTGATGACACAACCCGGGTTCCTGCAAAAAAGCTTTGGGGATAAAATGAATACCGAAGAGCGCGATATGTACCGGGCGAAGCTGATCCGGCAAAAATTAGGCACAACCCTTTAATATATAAAATGATCTGAAATACACACTGTGGAGGTGCAGGATATATGATGTTTGGAAGATTTACGGAACGTGCACAGAAAGTGCTTGCTTTGGCTCAGGAAGAAGCAGTTCGATTGGGACACAACAACATTGGTACAGAGCACATTTTGCTAGGCCTCATTCGTGAAGGTGAAGGAATAGCAGCGAAAGCCTTAATCGGTTTGGGCCTGGGACTGGAAAAAATCCAGGATGAAGTGGAAACGTTGATTGGACGCGGTCAAGAGCAACCGACGAACATTGCCTATACTCCACGTGCCAAAAAAGTCATCGAACTGTCTATGGATGAAGCCCGCAAACTGGGCCATACCTATGTAGGTACAGAACATATTTTGCTGGGTCTTATTCGTGAAGGCGAAGGCGTAGCAGCACGGGTACTGAATAACCTGGGCATCAGTCTGAACAAAGCGCGTCAGCAAGTGCTTCAATTGCTCGGCAGCAGCGAGGCTGTTTCCAGCCATCACGGTGCTCCAGCTAATGTCAGCACGCCAACCCTGGACAGTCTGGCACGCGATCTGACGGCATCTGCGAAGGAAAACAACCTGGACCCTGTTATTGGGCGTAGCAAGGAAATTGAACGCGTAATTCAGGTGCTCAGCCGCCGTACAAAGAACAATCCGGTTCTGATTGGTGAGCCTGGGGTAGGTAAAACGGCGATTGCCGAAGGATTGGCTCAAAAAATCATAGCGAATGAGATTCCCGAAACGTTGCGCGACAAGCGCGTAATGACACTGGATATGGGCTCTGTGGTAGCAGGCACCAAGTATCGTGGCGAATTCGAGGATCGTTTGAAAAAGATTATGGACGAGATTCGTCAAGCGGGTAATATCGTGTTGTTCATTGACGAGCTGCATACGCTGATTGGTGCTGGTGGAGCGGAAGGCGCAATTGATGCGTCCAACATCCTGAAACCTGCTCTGGCACGTGGCGAGCTGCAATGCATCGGTGCGACCACGCTGGATGAATACCGCAAATATATTGAGAAAGATGCTGCTTTGGAGCGTCGCTTTCAACCCATTACAGTGGATCAACCTTCTCCAGAAGAGGCGATTCAAATTCTGTATGGTCTGCGTGACCGTTACGAAGCGCATCACCGTGTAAAGATCACAGATGAGGCTATTGAAGCGGCCGTAAAATTGTCAGATCGTTATATCACCGACCGCTTCCTGCCAGATAAGGCTATTGACCTTATTGATGAAGCGGGCTCCAAAGTAAGGCTGAATTCTTACACTGTACCGCCAAACCTGAAACAGCTGGAAAACCGTCTGGAAGATATCCGTAAAGAAAAGGATTCAGCGGTACAAAGTCAGGAGTTTGAAAAAGCGGCAGCGTTGCGCGATACAGAGCAAAAAATCCGCGAAGAGCTAGACGTGACGAAAAACCAATGGAAAGAACAACAGGGGCGTACAGATTCTGAAGTTACCCCAGAGGATATCGCTCAAGTCGTTGCAATCTGGACAGGTGTTCCAGTCAGCAAGCTGAAAGAGGAAGAAACACACCGCTTGTTGAATATGGAAGAGTTGCTGCATGAGCGGGTAATTGGACAGGACGAAGCAGTTAAGGCAGTAAGCCGGGCGATTCGCCGGGCACGTGCCGGACTGAAAGATCCGAAGCGTCCAATTGGGTCCTTTATTTTCCTCGGTCCAACTGGGGTTGGTAAAACAGAGTTGGCACGCGCCTTGGCTGAATCCATGTTTGGAGATGAAAATGCGGTTATCCGTATTGATATGTCTGAATATATGGAGAAACACTCAACGTCTCGTCTGGTAGGAGCGCCTCCAGGGTACGTTGGATATGAGGAAGGCGGTCAACTGACCGAGAAGGTACGCCGTAAGCCTTACTCTGTTGTATTGCTGGATGAAATTGAAAAAGCACACCCAGAAGTATTCAATATTCTTCTGCAAGTACTGGAAGATGGTCGTCTGACAGATTCCAAAGGTCGTGTCGTTGATTTCCGTAATACACTCATCATCCTAACATCAAATGTTGGTGCACAGGCGATTAAACGTAACTCCACGCTTGGTTTTACAGCTGTAGTGGACGCTGGAGCGGATTACGATAATATGAAGGGCAAAGTGATGGATGAATTGAAGAAAAGTTTCCGTCCTGAGTTCTTGAACCGGATTGATGAAATTATCGTTTTCCATTCTCTCGAAGAAAAACATATTGCTGAAATTGTGTCACTCATGTCTGAGGAGCTGCGTAAGCGCCTGAATGAGTATGAAGTGGACTTCGAGTTGACAGACAATGCTAAAAAATTCCTTGCCAAGGAAGGCTTTGATCCAGCGTATGGTGCGCGTCCATTGCGTCGTGCAATCCAGAAGCATATTGAAGATCGCCTGTCCGAGGAACTATTGACTGGCAACATCACTAAAGGTGACTCTCTCTTCATTGATGAGGAGAACGGTGCATTGACTGTAACGAAAAAGGATAATGTATCTGCCAAGTCCTAAGGCAGTTTACTAAATAAATAGTAGAAAAGGGTGTCTCGCAGGCTGGAAAGCTATTGCGAAGACACCCTTTTTGTGTATAAAACACGGTGAAAAGGTTGGGTAAATGCTTTGGGAAAGTTTGTGATATTGCTTTACGTCCGCCAAGCTTCAATGGTAAACTTTTATTGTTACAGCTCTTTCTGGGCTGTATGAACATAAATTTGACATCATCGTCGTCAATAAGGAGCCAAGGAACAAAGTATGGCTAAAGTGAAAACTAAGTTTTCCTGTACGGAATGTGGATATGAATCGCCCAAATGGTACGGAAAATGTCCTGGATGCCAGGCATGGAATTCCATGGTCGAAGAAACGGAAAGCGTTGTAAAAACTCAAGGAATGGGGTCTTCCCTTCTTACTCATAGCACAAAAGACAAGCCACTCCCTATTATAGAGGTGGAGAGTGGCAAAGAAACACGAATTTTGACGGGAATTGGCGAATTGAATCGAGTACTCGGTGGAGGTGTGGTGCCGGGTTCACTCGTTTTGGTGGGCGGTGATCCGGGAATCGGTAAATCTACGCTTATGCTGCAAACATCTAATGAGCTGGCTTTAACTGGTTTAAAGGTGCTGTACGTGTCTGGTGAGGAATCTGTCCGTCAAACGAAACTACGTGCAGATCGACTCGGTGCCTTGTCCCCCAGCCTATACGTATTATGTGAGACGAATTTGGAGACGATTGAAGAAGCGGTGGACAGCTTGAAGCCGGAGTTTTTGGTCATCGACTCGATACAGACTGTATATTTGCCTGAGGTGACGAGTGCACCAGGTAGTGTGGCTCAGGTGCGGGAATGTACTTCACGCTTTATGCGAATTGCCAAGGGGCTAGGTATTGCTACGGTACTGGTAGGGCATGTGACCAAGGAAGGTGCCATTGCAGGTCCGCGTTTGTTGGAACATATGGTTGATTGTGTGCTTTATTTTGAAGGAGAGCGTCATCATACGTATCGGCTTTTGCGTGCAGTTAAAAATCGTTTTGGTTCTACAAATGAAATTGGTATTTTTGAAATGGCTGAAAGCGGTTTGCGTGAGGTATCCAATCCTTCCGAGTTGTTTCTGTCTGAACGCCCACTAGGGGTGGCGGGTTCTACTGTTGTAGCCAGTATGGAAGGAACCCGGCCTGTATTGGTTGAACTGCAAGCATTGATTGCAGCTACGCATTTTCCATCTCCACGCCGGATGGGCACAGGAGTCGATCATCATCGAATGGGATTAATCATAGCCGTGCTAGAAAAGCGGATGGGCATGTTTTTGCAAAACCAGGACGCTTATCTCAACGTAGCCGGAGGTGTAAAGTTGGATGAACCGGCGGTAGATTTGGCTATAGCTGTGAGTATTGCTTCCAGCTTTAGAGATGCTCCTACAAAGCCGTATGATGTGATTTTTGGCGAGGTGGGACTGACAGGTGAGGTGCGCGCGGTATCCCGAGCAGAACAGCGAGTACGAGAAGCGGAGAAACTAGGTTTCAAACGGGTGATCATGCCGGAGAAAAGCTTGAAGGGTTGGACACATCCGAAAGGGATACAAATTATAGGAGTAGGAACGGTGGCAGATGCACTAGCAGCCGCATTAGATTAGGGGGCATTGAGAATGAAAGAAGCGAGCCAACTGGATAAAATGAACGATTTGCTGCGGCTTGTGGCACCGGGAACTCCCTTTCGCGACGGGTTGGAAAACGTTTTGCGTGCCAAAACGGGTGCTCTTCTGGTCGTTGGCTATAGCCCAGAAGTTATGGAAGTCGTGGATGGCGGTTTCTCCATCAATTGTGATTTTTCACCGAACTATTTATATGAGTTGGCTAAAATGGACGGCGCAATCATATTAAGCGAGGATTTAAAACGAATTTTATATGCCAATACGCAACTGATTCCGGACTCCTCCATTTCTTCAATTGAAACAGGAATTCGGCACCGGACAGCAGAACGAGTTGCAAAGCAGACTGGCAAATTAGTTGTGTCTATTTCCCAGCGGCGTAATATTATTACCTTGTATCAGGGGACATTACGGTATGCGCTCAAGGAAATCGGGGTTATTTTAACGAAAGCCAATCAGGCTATTCAGACGTTAGAAAAATATAGATCTGTGTTGGGGCAAGCCTCTACGAATTTGACAGCATCTGAATTTGAAGAGCTGGTTACCATGCCGGAGGTCGTTAATGTCATCCAACGGATCGAAATGGTGCTGCGCATCAAAATGGAGATCAAACGATTTATTAACGAGCTCGGAAATGAGGGCCGTCTAATTAGTATGCAGATGGAAGAGCTTGTCAGCAATATTGAGGAAGAAGCATGGTTGTTGTATAAGGATTATGCCAAAGACGATAGCGACGAAAAGATTCGTGAAATTATATTGGGACTCAAACGTTCTACGGACGACGAATTGTTGGATGTGAATCATATTGTACGTTTACTAGGCTACCCTTCTTCAGCTGCGACATCAGAGGAGTATATTGCTGCACGCGGCTATCGGGTACTGAACAAGATACCGCGTTTACCGAATGTGATTATTCATAATCTGGTAGAGCGGTTTGGACGTTTTCCACATGTCATCACAGCAACGATAGAAGAACTGGATGAAGTGGATGGTATTGGAGAGGTTCGTGCGCGTACGATTAAAGAAGGTCTTAAACGTTTGCAGGAACAAGTTTTCATTGACAGGCAAATGTAAATGTAATACAGTAAAAGGATTATAATGGAACAATTCATACATTGAGGTGAAGAGATGATTACCAAATCAATTCCGAACTTGTGTACCTTAGGTAACTTGTTTCTCGGAATGATCGCCATTTTATTGGCTGTAGACGGAAAATACAGTCTTGCCGCTATTATGGTTATTGTCGCCATGTTGTTGGACGGACTGGATGGAAGAATGGCCCGGGTCCTGAATGCCCAAAGCGAATTCGGTAAAGAACTGGACTCCTTATCAGATATGATATCTTTTGGTGTTGCTCCCGCAGTTATTATGTACATGGTTGCTTTTCATGATGCGAATTCGGCTCTCGCTTGGACGGTTACTGCCATTTTCCCGATGTGCGGAGCGTTGCGTTTGGCTCGATTTAACGTACGTCCTGGTGTACCAGGTTATTTTACGGGTCTACCAATTCCGGCAGCAGGTGGCGTATTAGCCACTTTGTCCTTATTCCATAACGATATTTCTTTGTTATACATGTCGATTGCCATGTTGCTGGTCTCTTATTTGATGGTCAGCTCCATGAAATATCCAAATTTTAAAAAGGTTGGCCTCCCGAAAAAAGCAATTTGGGTGGCTCCATGGGTCGTAATTGCAGCGGTGGTGTTGGCTGTTAAATTCCCTGACCAGCTGTCGAAGCTGATTTTTGTGCCACTGGTGCTGTATGCATTGTATGGTATGAAGCTGAACATTCGTAAACTATCACGCAGACGTGGGCGTGATCGGGATCGTTCCAGTCAGGAAGAACAGGACGATCAATATCGTCATTCACAGCGGTAGTATCAAGCAAGTATAAGCATTTATTTCCTTGAATTATTTCAAGGAGATAAATGCTTTTTTTATGCATAAAAAGTGAAAACACAGGGTTAGTTATGTGGGAAATGGATCATACTGGTAAGAGAAATGCTATGTATCCAATAAATAGCAGACTAATGAAAAGAAAATAAAGGAGGTATAGAGATTCAATGTGGAGAAAGGCTATTTTAACTTTTACAGGATTGTGCGGAGCATGGTTTGGCTATACGTTATACCAGCGGGTAGGGGGCATTGTATCGTGGATGCCAGAATGGTTGAGTGATGGGTCTTTACCGGGAATGGTTGTTTGGATGATGGCGGGAGCAGTGTTATTTATGGCCGGGTGCTCATTCGCAGGAGCATCCGTGGCGAACCGGTTGCAACAGGGCATTGAAGGCTTGGTACGAATTCCGATGAACGAGATGATGGCAGGTGTGATTGGTTTAGCGGTGGGATTGATACTTTCCTTAGCAGTCTATCCGCTTTTTTCATGGTTGGGGGCCCCGGGTCAACTTATCCAGACGGCTGTTACCGTGATATGTGGATATGTGGGATTAATGGTTGGACTAGAAAAGCGGGACGAGCTGTCATCCTTTTGGAGTTCTGGCTTTTTTGGTCGGGGAACGGGTGCAGAAGAACGCAAGCTGGAGGAACATAAAATTTTGGACACCAGCGTCATTATAGATGGGCGTATTGCAGATATCTGCAAGACAGGTTTTATTGAAGGAACGATTGTGATTCCTGAATTTGTGTTAGAGGAGCTTCAGCATATTGCAGATTCATCAGATTTACTTAAGCGTAATCGTGGACGACGGGGCCTGGATATTTTGAATAAAATCCAAAAAGAGCTGGATGTGAATGTGCTCATTTACGAAGGTGATTTTGAGGAAATTTCAGAGGTTGACAGTAAGTTGGTCAAGCTGGCAAAGGTGTTACAGGGTAAAGTTGTAACTAACGATTTTAACCTGAATAAAGTATGCGAACTGCAAGGTGTATCAGTGCTGAATATTAACGATTTGGCGAATGCAGTGAAGCCTGTCGTACTACCCGGTGAGGAAATTATGGTGCAGATTATTAAAGACGGCAAGGAGCATGGGCAGGGTGTAGCCTATCTGGATGATGGTACGATGATTGTTGTGGAAGGCGGACGTGACTATATTGGCTCTCTTATGGAGGTGCTGGTCACGAGTGTACTTCAGACCTCTGCCGGACGTATGATCTTTGCCAAACCGAAATTATTGGAAAAAGCTCAATAAACGCGGTATGATGAAGTAGATGTGTTATCATACGGATCGTCCAAGTGCGATCAGGGCAGGAGTTATTTGAATGAACAATCGGGTAGGAGTTGTCATTGTGGCAGCAGGGCGCGGCTCCCGTATGGGGACGCAGGAGAGCAAGCAATTTCTGCTTTTGCGGGACAAGCCCATCTTCATACATACACTTGAAATATTCGCAGCTATGCCCGAAGTGGATGAAATGGTGATGGTGACTGGGACAGCAGATGTGGAACGCTGCCGAGATTGGATTCATCAATACAAAATCGGTAAAAATGTACGGGTGGTAGCTGGTGGCAGTGAACGCCAGCATTCGGTCTATCGCGGTCTGCGCCACTTACAAGCGGATTGGGTGATGGTGCATGATGGTGTGCGTCCACTCATTCAACCTGAGCTTGTACGTTCATGCCTTGAGGCAGCCCAGCGTACTGGTGCTTCTGTAGCGGCAGTACCTGTAAAGGATACGGTCAAGCAAGTGAACGGGGATGGTATCATTACAGCAACGCCGGATCGCCGAAGTCTGTGGAGTATTCAAACGCCACAGACTTTTCGTCTTTCCGATCTGCTGCGAGCCTATGAGGAAGCGGAGCAGTCGAGATTCTTGGGAACAGATGATTCTATGCTGATAGAGCGGCTAGGCATTCCGGTTACTGTCGTTCAAGGCAGCTACAAGAACATCAAAATTACTACACCGGAGGATTTGGATATGGCGGCGCTATGGGTGAAAACAGAGGGAGAGGATATCAAATGATCAGAGTGGGACAAGGATTTGACGTCCACCAGCTGGTGGAAGGAAGGCCATGCATCATCGGAGGTGTGAATATTCCGTATGAAAAAGGTTTATTGGGCCATTCCGATGCAGACGTACTGCTGCATGCCATTAGCGATGCTATCCTGGGCGCGCTTGGCTTGGGAGACATCGGGAAGCATTTTCCAGATAATGACCCAGAATTTAAGGATGCTGACAGTCTTAAGCTACTGGAGCATGTGTGGGGGCTAGCTAAAGAGCGAGGATATCGCTTGGGGAATATCGATTCTACGATTATCGCACAAAAGCCCAAAATGGCATCGTATATTCCGCAGATGAATGAAGTCATCGCTCGGGCGCTGGAAGCAGAGGAGCTATCCCAGGTGAACGTCAAGGCGACCACGACAGAGCAACTCGGGTTTCCCGGCCGGGGTGAAGGAATCGCGGCTCAATCGGTTGTCTGTCTTATCAAGTAAATGCTATCATCTTGAGTAATTCAATTTGGAGGAGATTATATGAGCACGGAAGTTCGTGTACGTTATGCACCAAGCCCTACAGGGCATCTGCACATTGGAAATGCCAGAACGGCATTATTTAATTATTTGTTTGCCCGCAATCAAGGTGGGAAATTTATTATTCGTATCGAAGACACAGATGTGAAGCGCAATATTGAGGGCGGAGAAGAAAGCCAACTTAAATATTTGAAATGGTTGGGTATGGACTGGGATGAGAGCGTAGACGTGGGAGGAGAGTTTGGACCTTATCGTCAGACTGAACGCTTGGACATATATAAAACATACTGGCAGGATTTGCTGGATCGTGGTTTGGCTTACCGCTGTTACTGCACTGAAGAAGAGCTGGAGCGCGAGCGTGAAGAGCAGACGGCACGTGGGGAGACACCGCGCTATTCTGGAAAACATCGTGATCTAACAGAAGAACAGTGCCAGGCATTTGAAGCAGAGGGCCGTGTACCAAGTATTCGTTTTCGTGTACCGGAAGATCGTGAATATACGTTTGACGATATCGTTAAAGGACAAATTACGTTCAATTCCAAGGAAAGCGGCGATTTTGTTATCGTCAAAAAAGACGGTATTCCGACATATAACTTCGCTGTAGCAGTTGACGATTATTTGATGAAAATATCGCATGTACTACGGGGCGAAGACCATGTTTCCAATACACCGCGGCAGTTGATGATCTTTGAAGCTCTCGGGTGGGAACCGCCACGCTTCGGTCATATGACGCTGATTGTAGGTGAGGATCACAAAAAGCTCAGTAAACGTAACGAATCCATTATTCAGTTTATGGAGCAGTATGACAAGTTGGGCTATTTGCCAGAAGCTATATTCAACTTCATCGCACTGCTGGGTTGGTCCCCAGAAGGCGAAGAAGAGATCTATGATCGGGAACAACTGATTTCGATTTTCGATCCTAATCGTTTGTCCAAAAGTCCAGCTGTGTTTGATACAAATAAGCTTGCTTATTTGAACAATCACTATATTAAAAAGGCTGATCCTGAGCGAATTGCCAGCATGGCGATTCCACATCTCCAGACAGCGGGGCTGTTGCCTACTGAGCTGTCTGCGGAACAACTGGATTGGGCTAAGGCCCTTGTTCGCTTATACCAGGAACAGATGACATCTGCGTCCGATATTGTAACGTTGTCTGAGTTGTTTTTCCGTTCACATCTGGAACTGGATGCTGAAGCAGCAGCTGTATTGGCCGAAGAGCAGGTTCCTGAGGTACTTAGAGCTTTTGCAGGTAAAGTTGAAACGAGTGAGGAATTTACAGCTCCACAAATGGCTAAGCTGATCAAAGAAGTTCAAAAGGAAACCGGTTTTAAGGGGAAACAATTATTCATGCCGATTCGTGTGGCTCTTACAGGCCAAACGCATGGACGGGATCTGAATGAAACTATCTTTTTGCTTGGACGTGACAAGGTACTGGATCGTCTCAAGGCACAAATTAAAGGCTGATATTTCTTGTCAATTTGTTGTCTTTTCGCTATAATGACTCCATTGATACGGATTGATATTTACGTGTAAAGGCTGCGAACAGGAGAAGTACACTGCATAAGGGCATCTGCCAGAGAGGACGGTCGAGGGGAAACCCCAGGCTGAGAGCCGTCCAGTTGACCTGCGGAGGAAATGCGCCTGGGAGCCGTGCGCCCGAACCCTCATTAGCATCAAATGCTGATGTGACAAGGGCGTGCCGATTCGTTCCCGTTACAGGACGCCAAAGACGGATTATCTGCTTTTTATGCAGCAGATATGTTCGAAAGCAGAGTGGGACCACGTTCATGCGTCTCTGCAGCTTAGGCTGCGGAGGCGCTTTTTCTTTTTTATCAGACTCAGACTCGTTATAGATAGAAAAATGTCGAAGAGTGCTGGTGGATGCGAAAATTGGCGGAACGTGAAGTGTTGTGATGATGCGGCAAGGATATGAAGGGAATAGGAGGGCGACATGTTCAGACATTTCAAATCCGACATTCAGACTGTTTTGGATAATGATCCGGCCGCCCGGAGTAAGCTGGAGGTCATTTTTACGTATTCCGGTGTTCATGCCCTTTGGGCACACCGAATCGCACATTGGTTTTATTTGCGAAACTGGTGTACTCTAGCCCGTGTTATATCCCAGGTATCAAGGTTTATGACAGGCATTGAAATTCATCCTGGCGCTCGTATCGGAGATCGGCTGTTCATTGACCATGGCATGGGAGTTGTCATCGGGGAAACCTGTGAGATTGGCGACGATGTCGTATTGTATCAGGGGGTCACACTCGGCGGGACTGGGAAAGAGAAAGGGAAGCGCCATCCGACCATTGGGAATAATGTTGTTATCGGCTCTGGTGCGAAGATATTAGGCTCTTTCACGATTGGGGCACAATCCAACATTGGCTCTAATTCGGTTGTGCTCAAAGAAGTTCCACCAAACAGTACGGTGGTGGGCATCCCGGGGCGAGTTGTCAGACAGGATGGTAGGCGTCCAGACCGACTTAGTCATCAGTTGCCTGATCCGGTTGTGGATTCTATGCGAGAGCTTCAACGGGAAATAGAACGTTTGCGTGCAGAAATGTCTGATTTGAAGGATGGGGCATCCGCTCAGAAACATCAGGTGGCCCAAGAGAATACATTAGAAAAATGATTTTCATGAGGGAGGAACATAACAATGCCGCTTCAAATTTATAATACAATGACGAGGAGTCGGGAGCCTTTTGTGCCACTGGAGCCTGGAAAGGTTAAAATGTATGTATGCGGTCCTACCGTGTATGATTACATTCATATTGGCAATGCACGACCTGTAATTGTATTTGATGTGGTGCGTAGCTACCTGGAGTACTTGGGCTATGATGTAAACTATGTGGTGAATTTTACGGATGTCGATGATAAACTAATCCGCAAAGCTCGGGAACTTGACATGAATGTTTCGGCAGTTGCTGAGAAATTTATTGCTGCCTACCATGAGGATCTGACAGGATTGAATGTTCCTGCTGCCAGTATGAACCCTCGTGTAACAGAGAGCATGGATCTGATTATTGATTTTATTAAGGAATTGGTAGACAAAGACTATGCCTATGAGAATGATGGCGACGTGTTCTATCGGACCAAAAAGTTCAAAGATTACGGACAACTGTCAGGTCAAAATCTGGAAGAGCTTCAGTTCGGAATTCGTATCAATGTGGATGAACGCAAGGAAAATGCCGAGGACTTTGTACTCTGGAAGGCAGCGAAGCCGGGCGAAATTCATTGGTCGAGCCCTTGGGGAAATGGACGACCAGGCTGGCATATCGAATGCTCTGCTATGGCTCGCCATTATTTGGGGGATACACTGGATATTCATGGGGGCGGACAGGATCTGCAATTTCCGCATCATGAATGTGAATGCGCACAATCCGAAGTGATTACAGGTAAGCCATTATCCCGCTACTGGATGCATAACGGATATATTCGCATAGATAATGAAAAAATGTCGAAATCACTCGGTAATGGTATTTTAGTTAAAGATTTGCGCGCTCATCACAAGCCTGAGGCTATACGTTATTTTATGTTGTCGACGCATTACCGAAATCCGTTAAACTACAACCAAGAGACTATGAGTCAGGCGGAGAACAGTGTCGAACGGATCGCCAATGCAGTTGCCAATGTGAAGCATCGTTTAGCTAATGCGCTGAAAGGTAATGAGGGAGTATCGACGGAACTGCAAACGAAGCTCGACGGAATTTTGCAGCAGTTTGGCGAAAAAATGAATGATGATTTCAACACACCTGATGCGATTACTGCTGTATTCGATTGGGTTAGCGAAGCAAACCATTTGTTGCAACGAGATGTCGTACATCAGGCAGAATTACAAGCTGTATTGCATACCTTTCATTCGATGAATAACGTGCTTCGCATTTATTCGGAGCCGAGTGAAGAGTTGCTGGATGACGAAATTGAGCAGTTAATTGCAGAACGTGTCGAAGCTCGTAAGACCAAAAATTGGGGTAGAGCTGACGAAATTCGCGATCTGTTGGCTGCAAAAGGCATTGTGCTTGAAGATACGGCGCAGGGGATGCGGTGGCGGCGAAAATGAATGATAAGCCACTGAACTCAGGAGCATCGGAAGGTACGGGGAACTGGTTCCCGTACCCTGCGTCCAAGCCAGCACGTTTGATGCCTCCCATTGCACTAGCTTACATTGGTGATGCAGTGTACGAGGTAGCTGTCCGGCAATATTTGTTGGCACAGCCTAACCTGCGTCCAAATCATCTGCATCGGCGAGCCACAGGGCTAGTCTCCGCCAAGGCGCAGAGTCGCATGTTAGGGCTATTGGAAAATGTACTGACGGAAGAAGAACGCGATATTGTCCGACAAGGAAGAAATGCTAAATCAGGAAGTTTGCCCAAAAATGCTGATGTGCTTGAGTATCGGCACGCCACTGCACTGGAGGGGTTGATTGGATCTCTTTATTGTGATGGACATTTGGACAGATTAAGAGAGTTGATTACGTACGGAATTGCACAAATGGAAAATACAGAAAAATCATAAATGGGAATGGACTGGATGGAACAAGTATCAGCCGTTTCCCGGGAGGAAGCTAGAGATGGAAGAAGAATGGATTGCCGGTAAGCATTCGGTAACGGAGGCATTGCGTTCAGGCAGAACAATAAATAAAATTTGGATTGCGGATAATGCGCAAAAACATTTGACACTGCCGATTACAGCTGAGGCGAAAAAAGCAGGAATTATTGTTTTGCAGGTGGACAAGCGTAAGCTGGATCAAATGGTTCCGGGCATTCAACATCAGGGAGTGGTCGCGCAAGCTGCGCCTTTTGCCTATGTTGAAGTGGAAGAATTGCTCGCAACTGCTCGTGATAAGGGAGAAGAGCCGTTTTTGATTTTGCTGGATGAGATTGAAGACCCTCATAATTTGGGCTCCATCCTTCGTACAGCGGACTGTACTGGAGCGCATGGTGTTATTGTGCCGAAAAGGCGTTCTGCAGCTGTAACTGTAACGGTGTCCAAAACATCGGCAGGTGCTGTGGAGTACGTTCCGGTTGCGCGTGTAAACAATCTGGGACAAACCATTGATCGTCTTAAAGAAGAAGGTGTATGGGTAGTTGGCACGGATGTTACAGCGACAGACCCTGTCTTTGGGAATGGAGTATTCACGGGACCAGTAGCCATTGTCATTGGTAACGAAAATAAAGGTATGGGCCGTTTGATTCGTGAGAAATGCGATGTACTCGTCAAGCTGCCAATGGCGGGGCAAATTAATTCCCTTAATGCTTCTGTAGCTGCAGGTGTTGTCATGTACGAAGTATTGCGCGGACGACAGGCACGGGGCTAACGATATGGCTGACACGCGGGATGTTCTGCTTGTGGACGGTTACAACATGATTGGAGCCTGGCCCGAACTTTCCGCACTGGTACAATCTGGTATGCAGGAAGCGAGGGACAGACTTCTTGAACGACTGGCGGATCATCAGGCGTATTCCGGCAGAAGAGTCATCGTCGTATTTGATGCTTACAGGGTGCCAGGATTAGGTAAAACTTTTGCTCAGAGCAAAGTCCAGATTTATTTTACCAGAGAAAAAGAAACTGCTGATGAGTGCATCGAGCGATTGGTTCGGGAGCTGAGCAGTAAAAGAAGAAGTATTTACGTAGCGACAAGCGATCAGGTAGAGCAACATGTCGCATTTGGGCAAGGTGCACTTAGGGTGTCGGCGCGAGAATTACTGATCGAGATTGAGGAATCCGAAAGAGAAGTGCAGAAGCGAATCCAGCAGGATAGTGCTAAATTGTCCCGTAACTCGCTAGATGCCAAACTGAGCCCGGAGCTTCGAAAGTTGTTTGAACGATGGAGAAGAGAATAAACCAATAATTGGACGCCACTCCATTTTGAAACCATTGACAATTTTGTTAGCGCTCTTCTTTTTTAGGTTGTTGTGGTTGACGGTATCAGGTTACATCGCGTATACTTGTCGTATATTTGAGAGAGTAACGGGTACCTTGCGTTGCAGCCGGAGGGATTGTTAGTGAGTGTGGACCTCAAGGATATCATGTTGTCAAAGTTTGATTACAAAAATGATGAAGACATTGTCGGAGCAGTCCATGAAGGTGATGGGGAAGCGCTGGAGTTTCTGATCAACAAATACCGGAACTTTGTGCGGGCCAAGGCCAGATCCTACTTCCTGATTGGTGCTGATCGCGAGGATATTATTCAGGAGGGCATGATTGGTCTCTACAAATCCATTCGTGATTTTAAGGGAGACAAGCTTGCTTCGTTCAAGGCTTTCGCCGAGTTGTGCATTACACGACAGATTATTACGGCAATTAAGACGGCTACACGACAAAAGCACATTCCTCTGAACTCTTACGTGTCTCTGGACAAGCCCATCTATGATGAAGAGTCAGACCGGACGTTGCTCGATGTGATTTGCGGAACACAAGTAAGTGACCCTGAAGAGCTGATCATCAATCAGGAAGAATTTGTGGGCCTTGAGGACAAGATGTCCGAGATTCTGAGCGAACTGGAACGCAAGGTACTTATGTTGTATCTGGACGGACGTTCGTATCAGGAGATTGCAGAGGATCTTGACCGCCATGTGAAATCCATTGATAACGCGCTGCAACGGGTCAAGCGTAAACTTGAAAAGTATCTGGAAGTAAGAGATAGTTGAAAGTAGAGGCTGACAGGGAAAAAGGCTCGAGTCCGAGTCTTTTTTTATTCGTTATAGGTATAGGCTATGCAGGTTTATAAGTGTTACAAATGATTTATACTAAAAAAGACGAATAATAGATATCGCCTTGATTTTTGAAGCGGCTTTTCAGAGAACAGTTTAAAAGGATGCACAGATGTTAAAATGCACCACAGTCGGGACTGCGAATTGTATGCAAACATTCGTTGACATGGAAAACCCCGTGTGATAAAGTGTTTTAGGTAGGCCTAAATTCGCGGTTTTTTTTAGGATCAATTATGAGACTTCCGGTGTTGGATGTCTTCGGGAGGTGCACATCATGCGGGTAATTATTACTTTGGCTTGTACAACATGCAAACAAAGAAATTACACAACGACGAAAAACAAGCGTAATCACCCCGACCGCATGGAGATGAAGAAATTCTGTAAGTCCTGTAACGAACAGACTTCTCATCGGGAAACCAGATAGTTTTTGGAGGTGTAGTCGGCGTGAAACGCAGTTTCAAGTCTCTGTTTTCCTTTTTCTCTGAAAGCTGGGCTGAACTCAAGAAGGTTCGCTGGCCCAATCGTAAAGAACTGACCAACTATACGCTGATTGTCATAGGGACAATTGCGTTCGTCACGATTTATTTTTGGGTTCTCGACATCGGCATTTCCGCTGTGATCGAAGCGATTATCTAGGAAGGGTTCCAGGTGGCTTGATATGGAAAAAAGATGGTACGTCGTTCATACCTATTCAGGGTATGAGAACAAAGTCAAAGCCAATTTGGAAAAACGCGTTGAGTCCATGGGCATGGAAGACAAGATATTCCGTGTTCTTGTTCCTATGGAAGAAGAACTGGTAACCAAGGACGGTAAGAAAAAAACCGTTATGCGTAAAGTCTACCCTGGTTATGTCTTAGTCGAAATGGTCCAAACCGACGACTCTTGGTATGTTGTACGCAACACACCAGGTGTTACGGGATTTGTAGGGTCAACAGGCTCGGGTTCCAAACCGACGCCATTGCTTCCAGAAGAAGTTGAACAGATTCTGAAGCATATGGGCATGGTAGAGCCGAAACCGAAGATTGAATTCGATGTTAAGGAATCCGTGCGAATTAAAGTTGGTCCTTTTGCGAATTTTGTGGGCTCCGTGGAAGAAATTTTGGTTGAGAAGAGCAAGCTTAAAGTTCACGTCAACATGTTTGGACGGGAAACCCCGCTTGAGTTGGATTATACTCAAGTGGAGAAAATATAGATTTTTCTTACAGGTTTCTTGTGGGAGGATCGATAGGTCCGTCTACCACTATTGAGTCAAGGAGGTGTCATCCATGGCAAAAAAGGTAATTAAAATGGTAAAACTGCAGATTCCTGCAGGGAAAGCTAATCCAGCGCCTCCAGTAGGTCCAGCTTTGGGTCAAGCAGGTGTCAACATCATGGCATTCTGTAAAGAGTTCAATGCTCGTACTGCTGATCAAGCAGGCCTGATTATTCCGGTTGAAATTTCGGTATTTGAGGATCGTTCTTTTACGTTCATCACCAAAACTCCACCGGCTGCTGTTCTGTTGAAAGTTGCTGCTAAAATCGAAAAAGGTTCCGGTGAACCGAATAAAACGAAAGTTGCAACTGTAAATCGCGCTGCTGTTCGTCAAATTGCAGAGCAAAAAATGCCTGACCTTAACGCAGCTTCCGTAGAATCGGCAATGCGTATGGTTGAAGGTACTGCTCGCAGCATGGGTATCACCATCGTAGATTAATTTTATTAATCTACGTGTGCCGGCAGTTTGACTGTCCGGCAAGTGTGGGAGGAATATCCGCTAATACCACATAAGGAGGAAAACATTATGGCTAAACATGGTAAGAAGTACCTGGAAGCTGCTAAGCTGATTGACAGCGAAGCAACTTACGAGCCTTTAGAAGCCGTTGAACTGGTGAAAAAGGCTGCGACTGCTAAATTCGACGAAACCGTTGAAGCTGCAGTTCGTCTGGGCGTAGATTCCCGTAAACAAGACCAGGCTGTTCGTGGTGTTGTTGTCCTGCCGCATGGTACGGGTAAAACACAACGCGTTCTGGTATTTGCAAAAGGTGACAAAGTGAAAGAAGCGGAAGCTGCTGGCGCTGATTTTGTTGGCGATCAAGATATGATCAACAAAATCCAACAAGGCTGGTTTGAATTCGACGTCTGCGTTGCGACACCTGATATGATGAGTGAGGTTGGTAAACTGGGTCGTTTGCTCGGTGGTAAAGGTTTGATGCCTAACCCTAAAGCAGGCACAGTTACTTTCGACGTTGCCAAGGCTGTTCAAGAAATTAAAGCCGGTAAAATCGAATACCGTCTCGACAAAGCCGGTCAAATTCATGCACCAATCGGCAAAGCTTCCTTCAGTGCTGAACAGCTGAACGAGAACCTTAAAGCCTTGGTTGAAGCCTTGAACCGTGCGAAGCCAGCGGCTGCTAAAGGTGTATACCTGAAAAACATCGCTATTTCTTCGACTATGGGACCAAGTGCACGTGTGAACGCATCTGTTTACAGATAATATTTTGATTGACATGTTCAATCAAAATTGTTATTCTATAAAAGTTGTGAGTCCTTGTGACTGACCATTAAAGTTGAATATGCTTACCGTAGACAGTAGGTGCCTTAGGGCTTAATTTCCTACCGAGGTGTTATGATAGAACGTTTCATGTGACGGGCTTGTCCCGTCCATGTAGATTTATCAAGCCTTCGTACTCTACGGAGGCTTTTTTCATGCTTATGAAAGCAAGCTTTGTGAGATCACCAGATCGGGTGCTTCGAACAAAGCGGATAAATTGATCAGGAGGTGTACAGTTTGGCAAATGCAAAGGTGATTCAAGCAAAACAAGAAGCTGTTGAAGTTGTAGCTGCAAAATTACGTGAGAGCGTAACGACTGTGGTTGCAGACTATCGCGGTCTGAATGTTGCCCAAGTAACTGAGCTGCGTAAGCAGCTTCGCGAAGCCGGAATCGAATTTCAAGTGCTGAAAAACACACTGCTCCGCCGTGCAACTGCGGCAGCAGAATTGACTGAACTGGACGCAGTATTGACAGGTCCTACTGCAATCGCGTTCGGCAAAGATGATGCAGTGTCTGCAGCTAAAATCTTGAACGATTTCGCTAAGAAGAACAATGCACTGGAACTGAAAGGTGCAGTTGTAGAAGGTCGCGTTATCGGTGTTGAGGAAATCAAAGCACTGGCAGAACTGCCATCCCGCGAAGGTCTCCTTTCCATGCTCCTCAGCGTGCTTCAAGCTCCTGTGCGCAACTTCGCGCTTGCAGTTAAAGCTGTTGCAGAAAAAGAAGAGCAAAGCGCATAAGTTAGGGATTAAACCTGCTGTATAGCAGTTGAGAACAAAAAAATACGAATTTAAATGGAGGTTCAACCATGAGTAAAGAGCAAATCTTGGAAGCAATTAAAGGTATGTCCGTATTGGAACTGAACGATCTCGTGAAAGCAATCGAAGAAGAATTCGGCGTAACTGCAGCAGCTCCAGTAGCTGTAGCAGGTGGCGCAGCAGGTGGCGCAGCTGAAGCTGAGCAATCCGAGTTCGACGTAATCTTGACAAGCGCTGGCGGTTCCAAAATCAACGTTATCAAAGCAGTTCGCGAAATCACAGGTCTTGGCCTGAAAGAAGCAAAAGAACTGGTTGACAACGCTCCAAAACCACTGAAAGAAAAAATCGCTAAAGAAGAAGCTGAATCCATTAAAGCAAAATTGGAAGAAGCAGGCGCTTCTGTAGAAGTGAAATAATTGACTGCTTTCTAGCAGACAATGAACTAAAACAAACCCCTTGAGGTGATCTTCAAGGGGTTTGTTGCTGTAAAACGGTAGTGCCAGCATGTCTGAAAGGTAATTGTAAAGGCTATGATGGTAGTACAACCGAAAGAGGTGGGCATGAATGGCTGATCATTACTACTCCAAGCGGCCAGAGACGGCGCATGAAAGACGGAGCCTGGAAACAGTGCTGCGGGGGCGGTCATACCGTTTTGTCAGCGATTCAGGCGTTTTTTCGAAGCAGGGCATTGATTATGGGAGTCGCGTGCTGATTGAAGCGATGCAGCTTCCTGCACAAGCCTCGGTATTAGATGTAGGATGCGGTTACGGGCCGATTGGTTTGGCGGCAGCCGCGCTTGTCCCAGAAGGACACGTCACAATGGTTGATATTAATGAGCGAGCCGTTCAACTAGCGATAGAGAATGCGGAACGTAATGGGGTTAAGAATGTCACCGTTAAGCAAAGCGATTTGTTTGCGGAAGTGAAGAATGAACGTTTTGACGTAATTTTGACGAATCCTCCTATACGTGCAGGAAAAGAAACAGTGCATACCATTTTTGAACTTGCTTATGAGCATTTAAATGAGGGTGGAACTTTGTGGGTAGTCATTCAGAAAAAGCAGGGGGCCCCTTCGGCGAGTGCTAAGATAGAGAGTCTTTTCGGTCATGTGGAGGAAGTTACAAAGGATAAAGGCTATCGAATTTTGAAGGCCAAAAAAAGTTTTTAAGAAAATGCAATAGGACCATTGACTTGAATCCTGGTCTGTGATATCATTATAAAATGTCAGTATTAGGATGCCCTCCATGGCTTTAGTTTGTTGAAATGTCAATAGATTTATGCGTAGTAGGTATAGTATTTATCGCTATTACGTATAATACAACCATTTTGGGCAAATCTACAAGTGATGAAGATCTTCCGGTAAGAGGATTCTGCAGATACGTTGCTCTTTTTTCGAATGCATTCGAGTAAGGGCTTTTCTGTATTTGTAAGATTGAATCTTCTGTATGTGTCTTATTATAAGGTCACAAACAGAGGTTCGCAATGTATTTTTAAAGTGAGTAGACATGAGGGGTGAGTTTAAGTTGGCAGGACATCTTGTTCAATATGGTCGACGCACTCGGCGCAGTTATGCACGTATTAATGAGGTACTCGAGGTTCCGAACCTGATTGAGATCCAACAAAAATCCTATGATTGGTTTTTGGAGGAAGGATTACGGGAAATGTTTCGGGATATTTCACCAATTCAAGATTTCACTGGAAATCTGATTTTGGAGTTTATCGACTATTCTCTCGGAGAACCCAAATATACCGTTGACGACGCAAAGGAACGCGACGTTACGTATGCAGCACCGCTTCGGGTAAAAGTCCGGCTTATTAATAAAGAGACCGGGGAAGTGAAAGAGCAGGAAGTATTCATGGGAGACTTCCCGCTGATGACTGAAACGGGTACGTTTATTATTAACGGTGCGGAACGGGTTATTGTCAGCCAGTTGGTTCGCTCTCCCAGCGTCTATTTCAGCACAAAAGTCGACAAGAATGCGAAAACAACATACACCGCAACGGTAATTCCTAACCGGGGGGCTTGGCTCGAACTGGAGATGGATGCGAAGGATATTATCTATGTCCGGATTGACCGTACCCGTAAAATTCCGGTTACGGTGTTGCTGCGTGCACTTGGCTTTGGCACTGATGCTGAGATTCTGGATTTGCTCGGCAATGACGAATATATCCGCAACACACTTGATAAAGACAATACGGATTCCACGGAGAAAGCGCTGATTGAAATTTATGAGCGTCTTCGCCCGGGTGAGCCACCTACACTGGATAACGCAAAGAGCTTGCTTGTTGCACGCTTCTTTGATCCAAAACGTTATGATCTGGCCAACGTAGGCCGTTACAAAATCAATAAAAAGCTTCACATCAAAAACCGTCTGTTCAATCAACGTCTTGCTGAGACATTGATTGATACAACAACTGGTGAAATTATCGCTGAAGCAGGACAAATGGTGGATCGTCGCCTGTTGGACGAGATTCTGGCCCAACTGGAGGAATCAGTAGGACACCGCACGTATCATGTTGCTAGCGGCGTGCTGGAAAGCAATGATATTCCACTTCAAACGATTGATGTGTTCTCGCCAATCGAGGACGGTAAAGTAGTAAAACTGATTGCTAACGGAAATATTGATAAATCGGTTAAGAATATTACGCCTGCCGATATTATTTCCTCCATCAGTTATTTTATTAACTTGCTTCACGGTATCGGAAGTACGGACGATATTGACCATTTGGGTAACCGTCGTTTACGTTCTGTAGGTGAGTTGCTCCAAAACCAGTTCCGTATCGGTTTATCCCGTATGGAACGCGTGGTGCGTGAAAGAATGTCGATTCAGGATGCTAATGTAATTACGCCACAAGCGTTGATTAACATACGTCCAGTAATTGCTTCGATTAAAGAGTTTTTTGGTAGCTCGCAGCTGTCACAGTTTATGGATCAGACAAACCCGCTTGCTGAATTAACGCACAAACGTCGTCTGTCCGCACTCGGACCCGGCGGTTTGACGCGTGAACGCGCAGGCATGGAAGTGCGTGACGTCCATCCAAGTCACTACGGCCGTATGTGTCCTATCGAGACACCAGAGGGACCAAACATTGGTTTGATCAACTCTTTGTCCACATTTGCACGTATCAACGAGTACGGATTTATCGAAGCTCCTTATCGTTGGGTAGATCCGAAAACCGGAAAAGTTACAGACCAGATTGATTACCTGACTGCTGATGAAGAAGATAACTACATCGTAGCTCAGGCGAACGCGGAATTGACTGAGGAAAACACCTTTAAGGATGAGGTCGTCATTGTCCGTTATAACAAACAGTCTGATAACATTATTCCAATGGCTAGTAGCCGTGTCGATTACATGGACGTATCACCTAAACAGGTCGTATCAGTTGCGACAGCACTGATTCCGTTTCTGGAGAATGATGACTCTAACCGCGCATTGATGGGTTCCAATATGCAACGTCAGGCTGTCCCACTATTGATTCCGAAGTCTCCATTGGTCGGAACAGGAATGGAGCACAAGTCTGCAAAAGATTCTGGTGTTTGCATTGTGTCCAAATACAACGGAGTTATCGAACGTTCTTCGGCTAACGAAATTTGGTTGCGTCGTATCGAAACTGTAGATGGTGCTGAAGTGAAGGGCGACATTGTTAAGTATAAATTACACAAATTTATGCGATCTAACCAAGGAACTTGCATTAACCAACGTCCGATTGTGAACAGAGGAGATATTGTCAAAGTTGGCGATATTCTTGCAGATGGTCCATCTACGGAGATGGGTGAGTTGGCGTTGGGACGTAACGTTGTCGTTGCCTTCATGACTTGGGAAGGTTACAACTACGAGGATGCGATCCTGCTGAGTGAGAAACTGGTCAAGGAGGATGTATACACCTCGATCCATATTGAGGAATACGAATCCGAGGCTCGTGACACGAAACTTGGACCTGAAGAAATCACTCGTGACATTCCAAATGTCGGTGAAGAGGCGCTTCGCAACTTGGATGAGCGTGGAATCATTCGTATTGGTGCCGAAATCGGTGCAGGTGACATTCTTGTTGGTAAAGTTACACCTAAAGGTGTGACTGAATTGACAGCTGAAGAACGTCTCTTACACGCAATCTTTGGTGAGAAGGCACGCGAGGTTCGCGATACTTCTTTGAGAGTTCCTCACGGAACAGATGGGATTGTTGTAGATGTAAAGGTGTTTACACGTGAAAATGGTGATGAACTGCCACCAGGTGTAAATCAGTTGGTTCGTGTATATATTGCTCAAAAACGTAAAATCTCCGAAGGCGATAAAATGGCTGGACGTCACGGTAACAAGGGTGTCGTTGCCCGTATTTTGCCTGAAGAAGATATGCCGTTCCTGCCGGATGGCACACCAGTACAGGTCGTTCTGAACCCGCTGGGGGTACCTTCACGGATGAACATCGGACAGGTGCTTGAAGTCCATCTGGGTATGGCTGCAATGCGTCTTGGTATTCATGTGGCAACTCCAGTATTCGATGGTGCCAAGGAGTATGACGTGTTCGATACAATGGAAGAGGCAGGCATGCAGCGTAATGGTAAGACTGTGTTGTATGACGGACGTACGGGTGATCGTTTTGAACGTGAAGTTACTGTCGGTGTCATGCACATGATCAAACTGGCGCACATGGTCGATGATAAAATCCATGCTCGTTCTACAGGTCCTTACTCTCTCGTTACGCAGCAACCATTGGGTGGTAAAGCTCAATTCGGTGGACAGCGCTTCGGGGAGATGGAAGTATGGGCATTGGAAGCCTACGGCGCGGCGTACACGCTTCAGGAAATTTTGACTGTGAAATCCGATGATGTGGTTGGACGTGTTAAAACTTACGAATCCATTGTCAAAGGTGAAAATGTACCTGAACCGGGTGTTCCAGAATCATTTAAGGTCTTGATCAAAGAGCTGCAAAGCTTGGGTATGGACGTGAAGATTCTGTCTGAAGACGAACAAGAGATCGAAATGAGAGAGCTTGATGATGAGGATGACACAAGCGGCGATAAGCTGAGTTTGAATCTGGAAGGCTCTGAGGTTGGCGTAGAGTAGTTTGACTGCTAACTGACTCATATCAGCTTTGTTATATACCTTGATCCATTCTAGGATGGATCAGGTTTCTTGATACCGCCCGGTGCTGCTGGGCGGTATCAAACCTAAAAACTCAGGATTTGGTTAAGGAGGGTTGCTCCTTGTTGGACGTTAACAATTTCGAATATATGAAAATCGGGCTTGCTTCCCCCGAAAAGATTCGTTCTTGGTCCCGCGGAGAAGTCAAAAAACCGGAGACGATTAACTATCGTACGCTTAAACCGGAAAAAGAAGGACTATTTTGCGAGAAAATTTTCGGACCTACGAAAGACTGGGAATGTCATTGCGGTAAGTACAAACGTGTACGCTATAAAGGTGTTGTCTGTGACCGTTGTGGAGTAGAAGTTACTCGCGCTAAGGTTCGCCGTGAGCGTATGGGCCATATTGAGTTGGCTGCTCCTGTATCGCACATTTGGTACTTCAAAGGCATTCCAAGTCGTATGGGTCTTGCTCTTGATATGTCTCCAAGATCTCTGGAAGAGATCATTTACTTCGCATCTTATGTTGTAACCGATCCAGGAGATACGCCTTTGGAGAAAAAACAACTCCTGTCCGAAAAAGAATACCGTAGCTACCGTGAGAAATACGGCTATGGCTTCCAGGCAGGTATGGGTGCTGAAGCGGTTAAAAAGCTTCTTCAAGATTTGGATATAGACAAAGAGTTAGAATTTTTGAAAGAAGAGCTGCGTACAGCTCAAGGACAACGTCGTAACCGTGCGATCAAACGCCTTGAAGTTATTGAGGCCTTCCGTAACTCAGGCAACCAACCGGATTGGATGATCATGGACGTACTTCCTGTTATTCCTCCTGAGCTTCGTCCAATGGTACAGTTGGATGGTGGTCGTTTCGCTACCTCTGACCTTAACGACTTGTATCGTCGTGTTATTAACCGTAATAACCGTCTGAAACGTCTGTTAGATCTAGGTGCGCCAGATATTATCGTACAAAATGAAAAACGGATGTTGCAGGAAGCTGTTGACGCCTTGATTGATAATGGTCGTCGTGGTCGTCCTGTTACAGGTCCAGGTAACCGTCCTTTGAAATCCCTCAGCCACATGCTGAAAGGTAAACAAGGACGTTTCCGTCAAAACTTGCTCGGAAAACGTGTTGACTACTCTGGTCGTTCCGTTATCGTTGTAGGTCCGTACTTGAAAATGTATCAATGCGGTTTGCCAAAAGAAATGGCGCTGGAACTGTTCAAACCTTTTGTTATGAAAGAACTGGTGAACAAAGGTTTGGCGCACAATATCAAGAGCGCGAAGCGTAAAGTAGAGCGTGTGAGTGCAGAAGTATGGGATGTGCTGGAAGAAGTAATCAAGGAGCATCCGGTTCTTCTGAACCGTGCCCCTACGTTGCATAGACTCGGTATCCAGGCGTTCGAACCGATTTTGGTTGAAGGTCGTGCGATTCGTCTGCATCCGCTCGTATGTACTGCATATAATGCCGACTTTGACGGTGACCAAATGGCTGTTCACGTTCCGTTGTCTGCGGAAGCCCAAGCTGAAGCTCGTTTGCTTATGCTGGCATCCGGCAACATTTTGAATCCGAAAGACGGCAAGCCAGTTGTTACACCTTCCCAGGATATGGTTCTTGGTTCTTTCTATCTGACTATGGATAACAAAGAAGAAGAAGGAAGTAATATGATCCTTCGCAACATGAATGAAGCTATATCGGCTTACCAACGTGGTACAGCTGGACTTCATGCTCGTGTAGCTATTCCGGTTAAAGCTTTGAATAAAACGAGCTTTACGGAAAAACAACAGGAAGCGATGTTGATCACAACGGTTGGTAAAATTATCTTTAATGAAATTTTCCCGGCAAGCTTCCCGTACATCAATGATGCTACCCGTGCGAACCTGCTTTATGGTACTGCGGAGGAGTTCTTTGTTTACGAGAAGGGTGTAAATCTTACAGAAGCCATTCAAAACGCTCCGCAAGCTAGCGGGGTAGGCAAGGATTACCTTGGTAATATCATTGCCCGTTGTTTTGAGACTTACCATACAACAGAAACAGCTGTAATTCTGGATAAAATCAAGCAGCTTGGCTTTACGTATTCCACTCGTGCAGGGGTAACGGTTGCTGTATCGGACGTAATCGTGCCGGTGGAAAAACAAGAGATTCTTAAGGGATCCGAAGACAAAGCGCAAGTTGTAACGAATCAGTACCGTCGTGGTCTGATTACGAATGAAGAACGCTATGACCGGATTATCGATATTTGGTCTAAAGCGAAAGATGATATTACTGAAGTATTGATGAAGTCCATGGATCGCTACAACTCCATCATGATGATGGTGGACTCCAAAGCGCGGGGTAACAAATCACAGATTACTCAGCTCGGCGGTATGCGTGGTCTGATGGCGAATCCATCCGGACGTATTATCGAACTCCCAATCAAATCAAACTTCCGTGAAGGTCTGACAGTACTCGAGTACTTCATCTCCACTCACGGAGCGCGTAAAGGTTTGGCGGATACTGCCCTTCGTACGGCTGACTCGGGTTACCTGACTCGTCGTCTCGTAGATGTGGCACAGGATGTTATCGTGCGTGAAGAAGACTGCGGAACGGATAAAGGCTTCACAGTAAGTCGTATCCAGGATGGTAAAGAAGTAATTGAAGATCTCTATGACCGTCTGGAAGGTCGCTATTGCTTTGAAACGGTACGTCATCCTGAGACTGGCGAGATTTTGGCTAGACGTAACGAATTGATTGACTCCGACAAAGCTGAAGCGATTGTTAAAGCTGGCGTACACAAAGTTCAAATACGTTCTGTATTAAGTTGCCGTGCTAAACATGGCGTCTGCAAGAAATGTTACGGTCGCAATCTGGCGACGGGTAAACACGTTGAGATTGGTGAAGCAGTTGGTATCATCGCTGCACAATCCATCGGTGAGCCGGGAACACAGCTTACTATGCGTACGTTCCACACAGGCGGCGTAGCGGGTGACGATATTACACAAGGTTTGCCTCGTATCCAGGAGCTTTTTGAAGCGCGTAATCCTAAAGGTCAGGCAACGATTAGTGAAATTGACGGTACAGTTAAAGAAGTTCGTGAAGGTAAAGACCGCCGTGAGATCGACATTCAGGGTGAAGCTGAAACGAAAACATACTCAGTAACGTATGGTTCCCGCCTGCGCGTAAGCGAAGGTATGACTGTTGAAGCTGGGGACGAACTGACGGATGGTTCAATTGATCCTAAAGAAATGCTGCGTATTAAAGGTATTCGCGGGGTACAGAACTATATCCTTCAGGAAGTTCAACGCGTATACCGGAACCAGGGCGTAGAAATCAACGACAAGCACGTAGAAGTTATGATTCGTCAAATGTTGCGTAAAATCCGTATCATTGATGCGGGCGACACGATCTTACTTCCAGGCTCCTTTGTTGATGTCCATGAGTATGAAAATGCAAACAAGATAGCGATTCTCAGCGGTCAAGAACCAGCGGTAGCTAAGCCAGTACTGCTCGGTATTACCAAGGCATCTCTGGAAACTGACTCCTTCTTGTCAGCAGCATCCTTCCAGGAAACTACTCGTGTCCTGACTGATGCAGCTATTAAAGGCAAGGTTGATCAGCTGCTTGGACTGAAAGAGAACGTAATTATTGGTAAATTGATTCCTGCGGGAACAGGTATGAACCGTTACCGTAGCGTGAAATTTGCCCAGCCGGAAGAGGGGCAGTCTCCATCTGAGGAGCTCGAACCAATTTCGGCAGAGTAATACAAAAATAGTATGATTACCGGAACACCGCTGACATAAGCTTTGCATAAAAGCTGCAGTAGACGGTGCTCCGGTGCTTTTTTCAAAAATGAATCGTGTTATTCTGTTTAAATGAATTATGGTTTATATTTGTCTTGACATTACTTATAGTCAATGCTAATATAGCAAAGGTGCGTGAGCAGCCTATATGCTATTGGGTCTTTTCGGAGGAATGAGATATGTCTAAAGAACAGGGACTGCAAGATGCTCATGTCAAAATCGGTACCAAACAAACCATTCGTATGGTAGAATTGGGCTTTGCCTCAGAAGTATATGTGGCAGAAGACGCAGATCAGCGTCTCACTTCCAACATCATTGCTTTGTGCAACAAGCAAGGAGTCAAAGTGACTCTCGTAGACACAATGAAAAATCTCGGAGCTGCATGTGGGATTGAAGTGGGAGCCGCAATGGCTGCTATCGTAAAACAATAGGGTAAGGAACGTTTTTGTCTAAGGAATCGTTATTCTTGGCGGCAAAGACTTTTCATTTGTTCTTTTATGAACCGCCTGGGTCTGTGGGCTTAGATAAGGTTTGTAAAGTAACAGCAAAAATTGAGGAAGGGGGTGGCAACCAACATGCCAACTATTAACCAACTGGTTCGTAAAGGACGTCAAGCCAAAATCGAGAAATCGAAATCACCGGCTTTGCAAAAAGGTTTTAATGCCTTGAAACGTGAAGCTACCGACATCAGTGCCCCGCAAAAACGCGGAGTGTGCACTCGTGTAGGTACTATGACTCCGAAAAAACCAAACTCCGCACTTCGTAAATATGCTCGTGTTCGCTTGACGAACCGTGTAGAGGTGACTGCTTACATTCCAGGTATTGGACATAACCTTCAAGAACACAGCGTAGTGCTGATTCGCGGCGGTCGTGTAAAAGACCTTCCGGGTGTGCGTTACCATATCGTTCGCGGTGCTTTGGATACTGCAGGCGTAAACAACCGCATGCAAGCTCGTTCCAAATACGGCGCAAAACGCCCTAAAGCTAAAAAATCCTAATGAATATAAACCGCGTATGTCGGTTTAACATGTAAGAAAGGGGGATATCCATGCCACGCAAAGGTCCAGTTACCAAAAGAGACGTGTTGCCAGATCCGGTATACAACAGCAAGTTGGTTACCCGCTTGATCAATCGCATCATGCTCGACGGAAAACGAGGCGTTGCTCAAAGCATTCTGTACAATGCGTTCAAGCTTATCCAAGAACGTACGGGGAATGACCCGATGGAAGTTTTTGAAGCAGCTATCAAGAATATCATGCCAGTCCTGGAAGTTAAAGCACGCCGTGTCGGCGGTGCCAACTACCAAGTACCAATCGAGGTAAAACCAGAAAGACGTACGTCCCTGGGATTACGTTGGCTCGTAAACTACTCCCGCAACCGCGGTGAGAAAACCATGGAAGAGCGTTTGGCGGCTGAAATTATCGATGCTTCCAACAACACAGGCGCTTCCGTGAAAAAACGTGAAGACACGCACAAAATGGCTGAAGCGAACAAAGCGTTTGCTCACTATCGTTGGTAGGATTCAGCTCAAAAAAATAACTTCAATTTTGAAGGGAGACCCATTTCATGGCAAGAGAGTTCTCCTTGAAAAATACACGTAATATCGGGATCATGGCTCATATTGACGCGGGTAAAACCACAACAACAGAGCGGATCTTGTTCTACACAGGCCGTACGCACAAAATCGGTGAAGTTCACGAAGGCGCTGCGACAATGGACTGGATGGAACAAGAACAAGAGCGCGGAATCACGATTACTTCCGCTGCGACGACCGCTGCCTGGAAAGGTCACCGCGTCAATATCATCGACACCCCGGGGCACGTTGACTTCACTGTTGAAGTTGAACGTTCCCTTCGTGTATTGGACGGAGCAGTTGGTGTTTTCAGTGCGAAAGAAGGCGTTGAGCCTCAGTCCGAAACCGTATGGAGACAGGCTGATCGCTACGGCGTTCCACGGATCGCATATGTAAACAAAATGGATATCATTGGTGCCGACTTCCTGAATGTTGTCTCTGACATGCGTGATCGCCTTCAAGCGAACGCAGTTGCGATTCAATTGCCAATCGGCGCAGAAAATGATTTTACTGGTATTATCGATATCGTTGAACAAAAAGCTCATATGTACAAAGATGATCTTGGTCAAGATATCGAAGAAGTAGAAGTTCCTGCGGAATTCAAAGATCAAGTTGAAGAACTTCGTAATGAATTGATCGAGAAGGTTGCTGAACTGGACGAAGAATTGACAATGAAATACCTGGAAGGCGAAGAAATTTCGGTTGCCGAAATTAAAGCCGCTCTCCGTAAAGGTGTTGTAGAAGTTAAAATCTTCCCAGTTATCTGTGGATCTTCTTACCGCAATAAAGGTGTTCAGCTGATGTTGGATGCTGTTCTCGACTATTTGCCGGCTCCTATTGATGTGCCAAGTATTCAAGGGCATTTGGAAGACGGTACGGAAGTTGAACGTCACTCTTCCGATGAAGAGCCATTCTCCGCATTGGCATTCAAAATCATGACGGATCCTTACGTTGGTAAGTTGACATTCTTCCGCGTATACTCCGGTGTTCTTCAATCCGGTTCTTACGTATTGAATGCAACAAAAGGTAAACGCGAACGTATCGGACGTATTCTTCAAATGCATGCGAACAGTCGTCAAGAAATCACTGTAGTTTACTCTGGTGATATTGCGGCTGCCGTAGGTTTGAAAGATACAGGTACAGGTGATACACTGTGTGATGAGAAGAGTCCTGTTATTCTCGAGTCCATGAACTTCCCTGATCCGGTTATCGAAATCGCGGTTGAGCCTAAAACCAAAGCTGACCAAGATAAAATGTCTGTAGCTCTCGGTAAGTTGACTGAAGAGGATCCAACTCTTCGCGCTCATACTAACGAAGAAACAGGTCAAACCATCTTGGCGGGTATGGGTGAGCTTCACTTGGACATCATCATTGACCGTATGCGTCGTGAGTTCAAGGTGGAAACAAATGTGGGTAAACCACAGGTTGCTTACCGTGAAACGTTCCGTGCTCCAGCACGTGTCGAAGGTAAATTCGTTCGTCAGTCCGGTGGTCGTGGTCAATATGGTCACGTATGGGTTGAGTTCGAACCGCTTGAGCCAGGTACTGGTAGTCAATTCGAAAGTAAGGTAGTCGGCGGCTCTGTTCCTAGAGAGTACATCGCTCCTGCTCTTGCTGGTATTGAGGAACAAATGAAAAACGGCGTTATCGCAGGCTTCCCGCTTGTGGACGTTAAAGCTACAATCGTGGACGGATCATACCATGATGTCGATTCCAATGAAATGGCATTTAAAATTGCCGGATCAATGGCGCTGAAAGCAGCGAAAGACAAATGTAAACCAGTATTGCTCGAGCCGATTATGAAAGTTGAAGTAACGGTTCCTGAGGAATATATGGGTGACGTAATGGGTATGTTGAACTCCCGTCGTGGTCGGATTGAAGGTATGGATTCCCGCAGTGGAGCTCAAATCATTCGTGCGAAGGTGCCTTTGTCCGAAATGTTCGGATACTCGACTACACTTCGCTCCGGTACACAAGGACGCGGTGTGTTCTCCATGGAACTTTCTCATTATGAAGAAGTTCCGAAGAGCATTGCTGAAGAGATCGTTGCCAAAACCAAAGGCGGCGAGTAATACAATGTATCAGCTGACCGGTATGCTCTGGGTTTTACCAAAAGGGCATCCGGCAGCCTAAAATAAAACAAGTTATTGAGGAGGAATTGTTCAAATGGCAAAGGCTAAGTTTGAGCGTAACAAACCGCACGTTAATATCGGTACTATTGGTCACGTCGATCATGGTAAAACTACTTTGACTGCTGCAATCACAACTGTATTGTCCAAAACTTACGGTGGTGCTGCTGTAGCATTCGATCAAATCGATAAAGCTCCAGAAGAGCGCGAACGCGGTATCACAATCTCCACTGCACACGTGGAGTATGAAACACCTAACCGTCACTATGCACACGTTGACTGCCCAGGTCACGCCGACTATGTTAAAAACATGATCACTGGCGCTGCACAAATGGACGGAGCGATTCTGGTTGTATCCGCAGCTGACGGCCCAATGCCGCAAACTCGCGAGCACATCCTGTTGTCCCGCCAAGTTGGTGTTCCTTACATCGTTGTATTCTTGAACAAATGCGACATGGTTGAAGACGAAGAGTTGCTGGAATTGGTTGAAATGGAAGTTCGCGACTTGCTGAGCGAGTATGACTTCCCAGGCGACGACACTCCAATCACTCGTGGTTCCGCTCGTGAAGCACTGCAAAACCCAGACGGCGACTGGGCTAAGAAAATCGTTGAAATGTTCGAAACAATCGACACTTACATCCCAACTCCAGAACGCGACACTGACAAGCCTTTCCTTATGCCTGTCGAGGACGTATTCTCCATCACTGGTCGTGGTACAGTTGCTACAGGCCGTGTAGAGCGTGGTACAGTTAAAGTGGGCGACGAAATCGAAATCATCGGTATTCAAGAAGAATCCCGTAAATCCGTAGTAACAGGCGTAGAAATGTTCCGTAAATTGCTTGATTCCGCTCAAGCTGGTGACAACATCGGCGCACTGCTTCGCGGTGTAGATCGTGCACAAATCGAGCGCGGCCAAGTATTGGCTAAACCAGGTTCTGTTAACCCACATACAGAATTTTCTGCTCAAATCTACGTTTTGACTAAAGAAGAAGGCGGACGTCACAAACCTTTCTTCACTGGTTACCGTCCACAGTTCTACTTCCGTACAACTGACGTAACTGGAATCATTACTTTGCCAGAAGGTTCCGAAATGGTAATGCCTGGTGATAACATCACGGTTACTGTTCAACTGATCAACCCGATCGCTATCGAAGAAGGAACTAAGTTCTCTATTCGTGAAGGCGGACGTACAGTTGGCGCTGGTGCCGTAGCAACAATCTCCAAATAAGAAGGCTTTTGCCTTTGAATAGAGCAACAGTGTACTGGAACGAGTAACGTTGTATTGGAACGAAGCTTAACGAGCCCCTGCCCTGGTGCGGGGGCTTTTCTCTTGAAAAAATCGCGAGCTGCGAGCACAATTGTATCTTTTGAAAATAAGATGCATTGTTTTTTCGTTTTTGCTTGCAATAGGCAGAACTATTCGATATAATAACTAATGTTGTTTGTGACTGTGCGATGATGTGAGAGGTTACTGACACACCCGGCCCCTTTGCCATGGGAGGGCTGTCGGAAAATTTTCACGGAGTATGTCCGATACCAAATTGGGCGATAGAAGGAGGGACTAAAATGGCAAAGCAAAAAATTCGTATCCGTTTGAAAGCATACGATCATAGAATTCTTGATCAATCCGCTGAGAAAATTGTTGAAACAGCAAAACGTTCGGGCGCAGGTGTATCCGGGCCAATTCCGCTGCCAACTGAAAAACAAATCATTACTATTCTCCGTGCGGTACACAAGTACAAGGATTCCCGGGAGCAGTTCGAAATGCGCACACACAAGCGTTTGATCGACATTGTTAACCCGACTCCACAAACTGTGGATGCCTTGATGCGCTTGGACCTGCCGTCCGGTGTAGATATCGAAATTAAATTGTAATATGTAATTAGGAAAAGAAATGAGGTGTCAACATGAAAGGTATCTTAGGAAAAAAACTCGGAATGACTCAAGTGTTTACCCCTGAAGGTAACGTACTTGCTGTTACGGTTATCGAAGCAGGTCCTTGTGTTGTTCTGCAAAAGAAAGATCTGGAAAACGATGGATACGAAGCTATCCAACTCGGTTTCTCTGATAAAAAAGAAAAAAGATCCAACAAACCTGAAGCAGGACATGCGAAAAAAGCAAATACTGCACCTAAGCGCTACGTTCGTGAACTTCGTGGCATCGACCTTGCTGCGTACGAGGTTGGCCAAGAACTGAAGGCTGATGTCTTCACAGAAGGCGAGTTCGTTGACGTAACAGGTATTTCTAAAGGTAAAGGTTTTGCCGGCGTTATCAAACGTTGGGGACAAAGCCGCGGACCAATGGCACACGGCTCGCGTTACCACAGAGGTCCAGGTTCTATGGGTTCCATTCAAGCTAACCGCGTTCCTAAAGGTAAACACCTGCCAGGACACATGGGGCATGAAACGGTAACTATCCAACGTCTTGAAGTTGTTAAGATCGATACAGAACGTAATGTGTTGCTCGTGAAAGGTTCCATTCCAGGACCTAAAAATAGCTTCGTTAAAGTATTAGAAACGGTGAAAAAATAAACAACTGAAGAAAGGAGGAACACGAAATGCCAAAAGTAGCACTATTTAATATTAGCGGCAGCCAAGTTGGTGAAATTGAATTGAACGACGCAGTGTTCGGTATCGAGCCGAATAAGCACGTTCTTCATGACGCTGTTGTTATGCAATTGGCTTCCCTGCGTCAAGGTACTCACAAAGTAAAAGGACGTTCTGAAGTACGTGGTGGCGGACGTAAACCTTGGAAACAAAAAGGTACTGGCCGCGCTCGTCAAGGTTCGATCCGTGCACCGCAATGGGTTGGTGGCGGTACTGTATTTGGTCCGACTCCACGCAGCTATGCATACAAATTGCCTAAGAAAGTTCGTCGTCTGGCGATCAAATCGGCGTTGTCATCCAAAGTGATTGAGAATGAAATTATCGTATTGGACGCTCTTACACTGAACGGACCTAAAACGAAAGAATTCGCAGCCATTTTGAATAACCTTAAAGCTGATCGTAAAGCATTGATCGTAGCTCCTAGCTATGATGATAATGTAGCACTGTCCGCTCGTAATATTCCTGGTGTGAAGTTTGTAGCCGCAGATGGCATTAATGTTCTTGATGTGCTCGGACACGACAAACTGATCATTACGAAGGAAGCAGTTCAGAAGGTAGAGGAGGTGCTCGCGTAATGAAGGATCCTCGTGATATTATCAAACGTCCGGTTATCACCGAACGTACGGCTGGTATGATGAATGACTTGAAATACGTTTTCGAGGTTGACATTCGTTCTAACAAAGTCGAAGTTAAAAAAGCAATCGAAGCCATTTTTAACGTGAAAGTAAGTAACGTAAATACGCTTCGTGTTCCTGCAAAACCAAAACGCTACGGACGTCATTCCGGCTATACGAGCGAGTGGAAGAAAGCGTTCGTAACGCTGAGCAAAGACAGTAAGCCGCTTGAGTTTTTTGAAACGGTATAATTGAAACTGTAAAGTAAGGAGGGAAACTCAGTGCCAATTAAAAAGTATAAACCAACGTCCCCGGCCAGACGTGCTATGTCTGTATCTACTTTCGAGGAGATTACAACTAATCAGCCCGAGAAATCGTTGCTGGCACCTCTGAGCAAGCAAGCTGGACGCAATAACCAAGGTAAAATTACGGTTCGTCATCATGGCGGCGGACACAAACGTAAGTACCGTATTATTGACTTCAAACGTAACAAAGATGGAATACCGGGCCGCGTTGCTACGATCGAATATGATCCAAACCGTACGTCCAACATCGCACTTATCCACTATGTGGATGGTGAAAAACGTTACATCATCGCTCCTAAAGGTCTGAAAGTAGGAGACGAAGTGGTATCCGGTGCAGGTTCCGATATTAAAATCGGTAACTCTTTGCCATTGGAAAACATTCCAGTAGGTACGGTTATCCACAACATCGAATTGAAACCGGGTAAAGGTGGCCAACTCGTTCGTGCCGCTGGTACGGAAGCCCAACTTCTTGGTAAAGAAGAAAAGTATGTTACAATTCGTTTGACTTCTGGTGAAGTTCGCCGCATTCTGAAAGTTTGCCGCGCGACAATCGGTTCTGTAGGTAACGAAGACCATGAACTGGTGAAAATCGGTAAAGCTGGTCGTAGTCGCTGGTTGGGACAACGTCCTGAAGTTCGCGGTGTTGTAATGAACCCTAACGATCACCCACACGGTGGTGGTGAAGGTCGCGCTCCAATCGGACGTAAATCTCCAATGTCTCCATGGGGTAAACCAACCCTTGGTTACAAGACACGTAAAAAAGGTAAAGCATCTGATAAGTACATCGTTCGTCGTCGTACTAAGTAATAAAACGTGCGCATAAGTCGCACGTTAACATATTAAGGAACGACTACGTTTTAACGAAGGGAGGATTCATAAATGGGTCGCAGTCTCAAAAAAGGACCATTCATTGATGGTTACCTGTTGAAAAAAGTAGAGGTTTTGAACGAGTCGGAGAAAAAAGTGGTAATCAAAACTTGGTCCCGTCGCTCTACGATTTTCCCGCAATTTATCGGACATACGTTTGGTGTATACGATGGCCGTAAACACGTGCCAGTATACGTAACGGAAGATATGGTCGGACACAAATTGGGCGAATTTGCTCCAACACGTACGTACAAAGGCCATACGGATGACGATAAGAAAACAAGAAGATAATCAACACAGCGTAGTGTTTGAGAGGAGGTAAACTCAATGGAAGCAAAAGCACATGCTAAATCCGTACGGATTTCTGCTCGCAAAGTGAAACTTGTTATCGATTTGATTCGCGGTAAGCAGGTTGGTGAGGCGATTGCAATTCTTCGTCACACTCCAAAGTCCGCTTCTCCAGTCGTTGAGAAATTGTTGAATTCTGCGATTGCAAATGCAGATCACAACTACTCTTTGGACGTAAATAAATTGGTAGTATCTCAGGTTTTTGTAAACCAAGGTCCTACAATGAAACGATTCCGCCCGCGTGCAATGGGTCGTGCAAGCCGTATTAACAAACGCACCAGTCATATTACTCTGGTGGTATCTGAAAAATAAGGAGGGAAAACGTGTGGGCCAAAAGGTAAATCCCGTCGGACTCCGAATCGGTATTATCCGTGATTGGGAATCCAAATGGTATGCAGGCAAAGATTTCGGTGATCTTTTGCTGGAAGACGTTAGAATTCGTGAACATCTGAAAAAAAGATTGAAAGACTCCGCTGTATCCCGTGTTGAAATCGAGAGAGCAGCTAACCGTGTCAATGTAACGATTCACACTGCGAAACCAGGTATGGTTATCGGTAAGGGTGGTTCCGAAGTTGAAAATCTGCGTAATGAAATTACTAAAATCGCAGGCGGTAAAAAGGTGCACATCAATATTTCTGAAATTAAAAATCCTGAACTGGACGCAATCTTGGTTGCTGAAAGCATTGCACAACAATTGGAACGTCGTGTTTCTTTCCGTCGTGCTTTGAAACAAGCGATTCAAAGAACTATGCGTTCCGGAGCAAAAGGAATTAAAACTCAAGTAGGCGGACGTCTTGGCGGTGCCGAAATCGCTCGTTCCGAAGGGTACAGCGAAGGAACTGTTCCACTGCATACGCTTCGTGCCGACATTGACTATGGTACAGCGGAAGCTCATACTACTTACGGCCGTCTTGGCGTAAAAGTATGGATCTATCGTGGAGAGGTTCTTCCTCCAGCTAAGAAACAAGCTCCTCAGGAAGGAGGCAACTAATCATGTTGGTACCAAAACGCGTAAAACATCGTAAACAACAACGTGGTCATATGAAGGGTCGTGCAAAAGGCGGTACTACACTGAACTTTGGTGAGTACGGTTTGCAAGCTACTGAACCTGCATGGATTACTAACCGTCAAATCGAAGCTGCTCGTATTGCGATGACTCGTTACATCAAACGTGGTGGTAAGGTTTGGATTAAAATTTTCCCTGATAAACCAATTACTCAGAAGCCTCTTGAGGTTCGTATGGGTAGTGGTAAAGGTAACGTAGAAAAATGGGTTGCAGTAGTGAAACCAGGCAAGATTATGTTTGAACTTGCTGGTGTTCCGGAAGAGATTGCTCGTGAAGCAATGCGTCTTGCCGCTCACAAACTGCCAATCAAAACTAAGTTTGTGAAACGTGAAGAATTGGGTGGTGAAGCAAATGAAGGCTAGTGAATTCCGCAACCTAACCACTGCTGAAATCGAACAAAAGATCTCCGGTTTTAAAGAAGAACTTTTTAACCTTCGTTTTCAACTCGCTACCGGTCAGCTTGATAACCCGACTCGGATCGGCGCTGTGCGTAAGGAAATTGCTCGTGCTAAAACTGTGATCCGTGAAAGAGAACTTGGGATTAGCTAAGATATCAGACCGGGTGGAAAATCCGCCTGTAATTAGGAAGGAGGCCAACAATGAGCGAACGTAATGCCCGTAAAGTATTAGTCGGTAAAGTAGTCAGCGACAAAATGGATAAAACGATTGTGATTGCTGTAGAAACTTACAAAAAACATGATCTCTACCATAAACGCATTAAAGTAACTAAGAAATTCAAAGCTCATGATGAAAACAACACTGCACAAATCGGTGATACTGTTAAAATCATGGAAACTCGCCCTTTGTCCAAAGACAAAAACTGGAGACTGGTCGAAATCGTTGAAAAAGCTGTTATAATCTAATGTAGTGTAGTTTTTCCGAAAGGAGGATAAATAAATGATTCAACCATTTACACGTTTGACTGTAGCTGACAATTCCGGCGCGAAGGAACTGATGTGTATCCGTGTGCTCGGTGGTACGGGACGTCGTACAGCTCAAATTGGTGACCTGATCGTTTGTTCCGTAAAACAAGCAACACCAGGCGGCGTTGTCAAAAAGGGTGATGTAGTAAGAGCGGTTGTTGTTCGTACTAAACGTTCTATCCGCCGTAAAGACGGTTCCTACATCGGATTTGACGAGAACGCAGCAGTGGTCGTTAAAGAAGACAAGAGCCCACGTGGTACTCGTATTTTCGGACCAGTTGCTCGCGAACTTCGTGACAAGGACTTCATGAAAATCGTTTCCTTGGCTCCGGAAGTGATCTAAACTCACCTTAAAATGTGCCCGTAGGAGGTGTACGAAATGCCAAAAGTGAAAAAAGTTCTGGAATCCCATAACAACAAGCTGCACGTCAAAAAAGACGACACTGTTCTGGTGATTACAGGTAAAGATAAAGGTAAAAAAGGTCGCGTTATCGCTGCTTACCCTCGTCAAAACCGTGTGCTTGTGGAAGGTGTTAACATGATTAAAAAACACCAAAAGCCTAATCAGCTGAATCCACAAGGCGGCATCATCGAGAAAGAAGCTCCGATTCACGTTTCCAACGTTATGCACATTGATCCGAAGAGCGGAAAAGTAACCCGTGTTGGTTACAAAGTTTTGGACAACGGAAAAAAAGTGCGCATTGCAAAACGTTCTGGCGAAGTGATCGACTAATTATTTTTTAAAGAAAGGAGGTATATGATTCATGGCTACAACAAGAATGAAAGAACGTTTCTTGAAAGAAATCACTCCTGCTTTGATGCAGAAGTTCAACTATACAACAGTGATGCAAGTGCCTAAAATCGAGAAAGTTGTAATCAACATGGGTGTTGGCGACGCAGTCCAAAACTCCAAAGTGCTTGATTCAGCTCTCAACGACATGCAGCTGATCGCTGGTCAAAAGCCAGTAATCACTCGCGCGAAAAAATCTATCGCAGGTTTTAAATTGCGTGAAAACATGCCAATCGGTGTAAAGGTAACACTTCGTGGCGAGCGTATGTATTATTTCTTGGACAAATTGTTCAACATTACTCTTCCTCGCGTACGTGACTTCCATGGTGTATCAACAAAAGCTTTCGACGGACGTGGTAACTACACGCTTGGTCTGAAAGAACAGTTGATCTTCCCGGAAATCGAGTATGATCAAGTTGATAAAGTTCGTGGTATGGACATCGTTATCGTAACGACTGCCAAAACTGACGAAGAGTCCCGTGAGCTTCTGACTCAGCTGGGCATGCCTTTCGCAAAATAATGTTGGCATAACGTTTCGGGCGTCTGATTTTAAAGACACCCTGTTCTCCGAAACTATTTAGGAGGTGTCAGGCTAAGTGGCAAAAACTTCGATGAAAGTCAAACAACAACGCGCACCAAAGTTTAAAGTTCGTGCTTACACTCGTTGCGAGCGTTGTGGTCGTCCACATTCGGTACTGCAAAAGTTTAAGATCTGCAGAATTTGCTTCCGTGAATTAGCTTATAAAGGCCAGATTCCTGGCGTGAAAAAAGCAAGCTGGTAAAAAGTCCTGTTTGGGAAGGAGGTTTATACACAATGACTATGTCTGATCCAATTGCAGATATGCTTACTCGTATTCGTAACGCGAACACAGTTCGTCACGAAACAGTAGAAATGCCTGCATCTACAATGAAAAAACAAATCGCCGACATCCTGAAACGTGAAGGATTCATTCGTGATGCGGAATTTGTTGAAGATAGCAAACAAGGGATCATCCGTATTTTCTTGAAATACGGTGCGAACAACGAGCGTGTTATCACAGGTTTGAAAAGAATCAGTAAACCAGGTCTTCGCGTTTACACGAAGAGCAATGAGATTCCACGCGTACTGGGTGGACTCGGGATCGCAATCATTTCAACATCCAAAGGTATCATGACCGACAAAGAAGCACGTCAGTCTAAAGCCGGCGGAGAAGTTGTTTGCTACGTTTGGTAAGATAACGTTTAAAAGATAGGAGGTGCAACAGATATGTCCCGTATTGGTCGTAAACCAATCACAGTACCAAGTGGTGTTGACGTGACTTTGAACAACACAGCGATCACAGTTAAAGGTCCTAAAGGAACATTGACTCGTGAGCTTCATAAAGACATGTCCGTTACTGTGGAAAACAATGAAATTAATGTAGTTCGTCCTTCGGACAACAAACTTCACCGCTCTTTGCATGGAACAACCCGCAGCGTTGTCAGCAACATGGTAAGTGGTGTAACTGAAGGATTTTCAAAATCTCTGGAGCTGGTTGGGGTCGGATATCGTGCAAGCAAATCCGGAGATAAAATCGTTCTGAACGTTGGATATTCTCATCCGGTTGAAATCACACCGGAAGCGGGCATCGAATTCGAAGTTCCTTCGAACACTAAAATCATCGTTCGCGGAATTGATAAAGAGCGTGTAGGTGCCTACGCTGCTAAAATTCGTTCCGTTCGTGAACCTGAACCGTACAAAGGTAAAGGGATTAAATACGAAGGCGAGCGCATCATCCGTAAAGAAGGTAAAGCCGGTAAGAAGAAATAAGTTTCTTACCGACTTTGTGCGGTCTTTCTGCTGGAAAGACTTCGTACTTCTTTTTTACCCAGTGCGTCTTAGTATAAAGATTTAAAAGGCAAACTGAAGGGAGTGAAAACTTGAGATGATTACAAAACAAGATAAAAATAAAGCACGTGTCAGAAGACATCTGCGTGTACGTAAGAAAATCGAAGGTACGGCTGTACGTCCTCGTTTGAACGTATTCCGCTCTTCCAAGCATATCTACGCACAACTGATTGATGATGTAGCTGGTGTAACATTGGTATCTGCATCCACTATGGATAAAGAACTGAGCAGCGAAATCAAAAACGGCGGTAGTGTAGAAGCAGCTCGTAAGGTTGGCGAACTCGTTGCTAAACGTGCGAAAGAAAAAGGTCATGCTAACATCGTATTTGACCGTGGTGGATACTTGTATCATGGACGGATTCAAGCTTTGGCTGATGCAGCTCGCGAAGCAGGCCTTGAATTCTAAGACATTTCTCAAAAGGAGGTTAACGACTTGCGTGTAGATCCGAATACTTTGGAACTGACTGAAAGAGTAGTAAATATTAATCGTGTAGCTAAAGTTGTCAAAGGCGGACGCCGTTTCAGCTTCAGTGCTCTGGTAGTAGTGGGCGACGGCAACGGCTGGGTAGGCGCTGGAATCGGTAAAGCTGGCGAAGTACCTGATGCAATTCGCAAAGGTATTGAAGATGCTAAGAAAAACCTGGTTCACGTTCCACTCGTAGGAACAACAATTCCTCACCTTGTTACAGGTAAGTTCGGTGCTGGCCGGGTTCTGTTGAAACCGGCATCGGAAGGTACTGGAGTTATCGCTGGCGGTCCGGTTCGTGCTGTACTGGAACTTGCTGGTGTAGGTGATATCTTGACAAAATCTTTGGGTTCTTCGAATTCCATGAATATGGTCAATGCGACTTTGGAAGGTTTGTCCCGTTTGAAACGCGCTGAAGAAGTTGCAAAATTGCGCGGCAAATCCATCGAAGAGCTGCTGGGCTAAGGAGGGAATATCATGGCGAAATTAGAAATTACCCTCGTTCGTTCGTTGATCGGCCGTCCTGGTAATCAGAGAACGACTGTTAAAACGCTCGGCTTGCGTAAAATCAACCATAAAGTAGTTCAACCCGACAATGCAGCTATTCGCGGGATGATTAATCAAGTTAGCCATTTGGTTTCTGTTAAAGAAATTGAGGCTTAAGAAATAAAGTATTTTAACAATAATCAAGGAGGTGCAACGAACGATGAAGTTACATGAGCTTTCCCCAGCTCCAGGCTCCCGCAAAGAACGTAAACGTTTGGGTCGTGGTCCTAGTAGTGGTACGGGTAAAACTTCTGGTCGTGGTCATAAAGGTCAAAACGCTCGTTCCGGCGGTGGTGTACGTCCGGGCTTCGAGGGTGGTCAAAACCCACTGTATCGTCGCTTGCCTAAACGCGGTTTCGTAAATCCTACTCGTAAAGAGTATGCGGTTTTGAATATCGAAGATTTGAACAGTTTTGCAGCGGGTACAGAAGTAAGCCCTGAGTTTTTGCTGAACAATGGCATTGTGAAAAACGCCAAATCCGGAATTAAAATTCTGGGTAACGGTGAAATCACTGTGAAATTGACAGTTAAAGCGAACAAGTTCTCTCAATCTGCGGTAGAGAAAATTGAAGCTGCCGGCGGTAAAACCGAGGTGATCTAATGTTCAAGACCCTGAAAAATATATGGCGGGTTGAGGATCTTAGAACCCGAATCCTGTTCACCCTGTTTATACTCTTTGTATATCGTATTGGCTCCTTCGTGCCGGTTCCCGGCGTGAACAAGCAAGTCTTTACTTCTCAGGATCAAGCAGGAAGCGAGTTGTTTGGACTCCTTAACACCTTCTCAGGGGGCGCATTGTATCAGTTTTCGATCTTCGCCCTCGGGATTATGCCATATATTACAGCGTCCATCATTGTACAGTTGCTGTCAATGGACGTGATTCCGAAACTTGCGGAATGGGCTAAACAAGGAGAGCATGGTAAAAAGAAGTTGGCTCAAATTACGCGTTATGGTACGGTAATACTTGGCCTGATTCAAGCATTCGGAACGTCGATTGGCTTTAATCGACTGTACGGTGCAGCGATGATTCCAGGAGCCACTTTTGCAGATTATCTGGTCATTGCCATTGTGCTTACAGCAGGAACTACGTTCCTTATGTGGCTCGGTGAGCAAATTACCGAAAAGGGAATCGGCAATGGTATCTCTATTGTTATCTTCGCAGGGATTGCGGCGGGTATTCCAAGACATATTCGGACGGTTGTAGAATCTCAGTTTATTCAGGCGGATCAGCTGTTTATGAATATTCTGAAGGCAATTATAATTGCTCTGGTGATTGTTCTGATTATTGTTGGTGTTATCTACATCCAGCAAGGTATTCGGAAAATCCCGGTACAATACGCGAAACGTGTAGTTGGCAACAAAATGTACGGTGGCCAGAATACGCATATTCCGATGAAAATTAATGCGGCAGGCGTTATTCCGGTAATCTTTGCGGTATCATTGCTGCAATTCCCGACAATTATTGCGAGTTTCTGGGCAGATCATGTTTGGGCTAAGTGGGTTACCACTTACTTGTATTATGACAAGCCGCTGGGCATGGTTTTGTATGTCGTAATGATTATCGGTTTCACATTCTTCTATACCTTTGTACAGATGAATCCGCAGCAAATGGCCGACAATATGAAGAAAAACGGCGGTTATATTCCGGGAATTCGTCCGGGTAAAGCCACGGAGAAATACTTGACACGAGTAATGTCACGTTTGACAATGACAGGAGCTTTGTTTCTGGCAGTCATATCCGTTTTGCCGGTATTCTTCGGTTCGCTTTCGGGCTTGCCTCGTTCCGTGCAAATTGGCGGTACTTCATTGCTCATCATCATTGGTGTAGCATTGGATACAATGAAGCAAATCGAAAGCCAACTGATCAAACGCCATTACAAAGGCTTCATCAACAAATAGGCAATAGGTACCGGCTTAGGATGTTCGCATGCTTACCGGCACCTTTTGTGCTGTTTCTTGTGTAGGGGTCGTCTTGAGGAGTGACAGATTGTGAATATTTTGATCATGGGCCCTCCGGGGGCTGGTAAAGGTACACAAGCAGATGTCATTGTGAAGGAATTCGGCATTCCTCATATCTCGACAGGTGATGCTTTTCGCCTAGCGATGAAACAGGGAACACCTATTGGCATTAAAGCTAAAGAATATATCGACAAGGGTGAACTTGTTCCGGATGACGTAACAATCGGCATCGTTGAAGAACGGCTGCAACAGCCAGATTGCAAGAAAGGGTTCTTGCTGGACGGTTTTCCAAGAACTTTGGCTCAGGCTGAAGCCTTGGATCAAATTTTGGGTCGTTTGAATACGAAGCTAGATGACGTTATTAACTTGAAAGTGGATAGTGACAACTTGTTGGCACGAATCACAGGACGGCGGGTTTGTAAAACCTGCGGAACTAGCTATCATATTGTCTTTAATCCTCCTAAGGTTGAAGGCATTTGCGACAAAGACGGTGGGGAACTCTATCAGCGTCCTGACGATAATGAAGATAGCGTAAGAACACGACTTGACGAATATAGTAATAAAACAGCACCACTCCTCACGTTTTATGAGAACCAGAATCTTCTGCGTCATATCGACGGAGAACAGGATATTGATGTGGTTTCCCAAAATATCGTGTCCTTGTTGCGGGGTTAGCTGTAATGATCATTTGCAAGTCGGGGGCGGAATCAAGCTTTATGAGGAAAGCTGAGAGAATAGTTACGGAAACGGATCATTTCTTGGCAGGACACATCGAGCCCGGTATTACGACCGGTGAACTTGATCATTTAGCTGATCGGTATATTCGCAGTCAGGGAGCTGTGCCGTCTTTTAAAGGTTATAACGGTTTTCCTGCTAGCATTTGCGCTTCAGTCAACGAACAACTGGTGCACGGATTTCCCGGCAAACGCAAGTTAAACAAAGGCGATATCATCGCGAAAACTCGCCAGTTTACAATGTCGCATGCCATTCGGCAATATATTGAGAATCCAAACCGTGGTATTCCTGAGCAGGGGCCGAGGCTGAAAACCGGCATTGTGCTGGCTATTGAATCTATGATTCAAATAGGTTCTCACCATGTAGGGGCGCTGGAAGACAACTGGACGGTCGTTACGATCAACGTAACCTCATGTGCTCATAACGAGCAAGCGGTGACGTGCGGAACGGGCGGCATGGACATTTTCACGAAACTGAGTGCGTAGGTGATTGGAATGATTCAGCAAGGAAACCTGCAAATCGGTCAGCTGGTGAAGATTCTGAAAGGCAGAGGTGCCGGACAGATTGCGGTTGTCGTTTCAGTAGCAGATAGCAGGTTTGTATATATTGCGGATGGGGATAAACGAAAGTTTGATCAAGCGAAGAAGAAAAATGTTCTTCATTTGGTGCCTCAGCCAAAGATTAGTAGCGAGATTGTAAACAGTTTAAACGAAAGCGGTCGGGTGACGAATGGAAAGCTGCGCCATGCAGTGAAAACTTTCCTGGATTCGTCCGAATACCAAGCTGAAGAGAAAGGAGACTGACTTTGGCCAAAGAAGATGTCATTGAGGTTGAAGGTACGGTAATCGAGCCACTGCCGAACGCTACGTTCAAGGTAGAGCTGGAGAACGGTCATCAAATTCTTGCTCATGTTTCCGGAAAGCTGCGGATGCACTTTATCCGTATTTTGACAGGCGACAAGGTGGTTGTACAGTTATCGCCTTACGATTTAACCAAAGGCCGTATAACGTACCGCAAGTAATTCATGCAGGTTTTTATTAAACGTATATCATTTAAAAAAACTTGTTTTGCTCGGCAAAACGATGTGAATGTTCACGAAGCGAGTTTTACCAGGGTAAAGCTTGGAGGAGGTAATCAACATGAAGGTAAGACCTTCTGTAAAACCTATTTGCGAAAAATGCAAAGTCATTCGCCGCAAAGGGAATGTAATGGTTATTTGCGAAAATCCGAAACACAAACAAAAACAAGGTTAATAGAAGGGGGTGTAGCGTAAAATGGCTCGTATAGCTGGTGTGGATTTGCCACGTGACAAACGCGTTGAGATCGCCTTGACTTACATTTTCGGAATCGGTAAAACGACTTCTCAGAAAATCTTGAAGGAAACAGGCATCAGTGCAAACACGCGTGTTCGTGATTTGACTGAAGATGAAGTGAGCAAATTACGTGAAACGATCGACAAAGAAGTTAAAGTAGAAGGCGATCTGCGTCGTGAAATTTCCTTGAATATTAAACGTCTGACTGAGATTGGCTGCTACCGTGGTGTTCGTCACCGTCGTGGGTTGCCTGTTCGCGGACAACGTACTAAAACTAATGCTCGTACGCGTAAAGGTCCTCGTCGGACTGTAGCGAACAAAAAGAAATAAGAAGGGAGGATAACATTCAATGGCTAAACCGAAAAAAGTTGTACGTACAAAACGCCGTGACCGTAAAAATATCGAGACTGGCGTGGCACACATCCGTTCCACGTTCAACAACACGATCGTTACGATCACAGATCCACACGGTAACGCAATCTCTTGGGCCAGCTCAGGCGGCATGGGATTCCGTGGTTCCCGTAAATCTACTCCATTCGCAGCGCAAATGGCCGCAGAAACTGCTGCTAAAGCTGCTATGGAACACGGCATGAAAACTGTCGAAGTCATGGTTAAAGGACCTGGTGCAGGTCGCGAAGCAGCAATCCGCTCTTTGCAAGCTGCTGGTTTGGAAGTTAACCTGATCAAAGACGTAACTCCGGTACCTCATAACGGATGCCGTCCTCCAAAACGTCGTCGCGTCTAATGAGATTTCTCCTCTGCGTGTAGTATAGATCCGGCACAAACTGCCAAGAATGGATGTTTAGGTATACTGCATGATAGACTATGGATAAGGTGAATGTTTCATATAGGAGCGACGTTTTGAAGGAGGGATATTGCAGTGATAGAAATCGAAAAGCCGAAAATTGAGACGGTTGACGTCAATGATGATGGCACCTATGGAAAATTCGTAGTAGAACCGCTGGAACGCGGATACGGTACGACGCTTGGAAACTCGCTTCGCCGTATTCTGTTATCCTCGTTACCGGGGGCAGCAGTCACATCGGTTCAAATCGATGGGGTTCTGCACGAGTTTGCAACGGTTCCCGGTGTGAAGGAAGACGTAACGGAGATCATTCTGAACTTGAAAGCTTTATCGCTTAAAATCCACTCGGATGAAGAGAAAGTACTCGAAATCGATGCGGAAGGCGAAGGAGTTGTAACGGCAGGAGATATCCGTGCGGATAGTGATGTGGAAATTCTTAATCCGGATCTTCACATTGCTACGCTCGGACCGGGTTCGAGACTTCACATGCGTATTTTTGCCAATCGCGGTCGCGGTTACGTTAAGCAGGATCGGAACAAACGTGATGACCAGCCGATCGGCGTCATTCCCGTCGACTCCATCTACACTCCGATTGCACGCGTGAACTACGGCGTAGAAAATACGCGTGTCGGCCAGGTTACGAATTATGACAAGCTGACACTTGAGGTTTGGACTGACGGAAGTATTCGTCCCGAGGAAGCAGTGAGCCTTGGAGCCAAAATTTTGACCGAGCATGTGATGTTGTTCGTGGGTCTCACGGACGAGGCTAAAGATGCTGAAATTATGGTTGAAAAAGAAGAAGACAAGAAAGAAAAAGTTCTTGAAATGACGATCGAAGAGCTGGATCTCTCCGTCCGTTCCTATAACTGCCTTAAGCGCGCTGGTATCAATACGGTACAAGAACTCACGACTAAATCTGAAGAAGATATGATGAAGGTCCGTAACTTGGGTCGCAAATCTTTGGAAGAAGTACAAGAGAAGCTCGAGGAACTTGGTTTAGGACTTCGTACGGAAGAATAGTACAGCAACGTTTTTGTGAAGGAGGGGAAATTACATGGCATACCAAAAATTGGGCCGTAACTCCAGTGCCCGTAAAGCTTTGTTTCGTGATTTGGTAACCGATCTGTTCTTGTATGAGCGTATCCAAACTACTGAGGCTAAAGCAAAAGAAGTTCGTTCTATTGCTGAAAAACTGATCACCAAAGCGAAAAAAGGAGATCTGCACGCACGTCGTCAAGTGGCTGCGTTCGTTCGCCGTGAAACTTTGGATGGTGAGCAGGATGCAATCCAAAAGCTGTTTAGCGAATTGGCTACACGTTACACTGAGCGTCCAGGTGGATACACTCGTATCTTGAAATTGGGACCTCGTCGTGGCGACGCCGCTCCAATGGTATATCTGGAATTGGTTGACCGCGCGTAAACAGGCGAAGATGAGGGAAGGGTGGACAGAATCGGCTTGATTCTGAACAACCCTTTTTTTCTCTTGGAGGAGTCCTTGAGGGACTTCTCCTTTGTTATGTTCGGTTATTCCTTGTAAGGCCAGAGAATACCCCTATAAAGGTGTGAGAAGCATGCGGAACTTGTGCATGAAGGTGAACTATGACGGAACCCACTATGATGGCTTTCAGACGCAGCCTAACGGTAACACTATTCAGGACTGCCTTGAACATGCTATCTACTCATTGACGGGCGAGCGTCTTAAAATTACAGGCTCAGGCCGTACAGATGCAGGTGTACATGCATACGGGCAGGTATTCAATTTTCACACTGAATCGCCGATTCCAATACAGCGCTGGTGTCTGGCACTTAATGCCTGGTTGCCTCGTGATATCATCGTTACGGATGCGAGAGAGGTGCCAATGTCCTTTCATGCACGCCGCATGGCGAAGCGGAAGACATATCGGTACAGTATTAATGCGAACCGGTTTCCGGACATCTTTCACCGTCGTACACAGGCCCATCATCCAACGAGTCTGGATGTAAGAGCGATGGAGGAAGGGTTGGCTCATTTAGTTGGCACCTTTGATTATACTTCGTTCGCATCTCGACGTTCCCAAAAGACGAATCATGTTCGCACTATTTACGAAGCCTATATGACAGTAGACCATTCCTTTTCACGTCCGGGCTCGGATGATCAGGGAATTATTCATACTTATATTACAGGTAGCGGATTTTTGCAGCACATGGTTCGGATTATTATGGGGACTTTGCTGGAAGTGGGAGAAGGCAAAAAATCGTCGGATGATATTCCTTCCATTTTGGAGGCGAAAAATCGTTCAAAGGCTGGACCTACGGCCGTCGGACACGCTTTAACTCTCTGGAATGTAGAGTACGACGAAAACATCAAAAAACATTGATTTTACTCTTGCGGAATTGATGGTTATCCTGTAATATAAAAGTTGTGTTTTCTTAATGGCTTTCCCACAGCCCCAATTAAGATAATCACTTTAAAGTAACATCTAATCCATCAATAATGCAGCAACTTAACGAACGAAGATAAATGATGATTTCTGTTAACGAACTTAAGGAGGATACTTTTCATGCGTACTACGTATATGGCGAAGCCAAATGAAGTTGAGCGCAACTGGCACATCATTGATGCCGAAGGCAAAACGCTCGGTCGTCTGGCAAGCGAAGCGGCTGCGTTGATTCGCGGCAAACACAAGCCACAGTTTACACCACATGTGGACACAGGTGATTTTGTTGTTGTAATCAATGCGGAAAAAATCGTATTGACCGGTAAAAAAATGGAGAACAAGAAATACTACCGTCACTCCCTGCATCCGGGTGGTCTGAAAGTAACGGTTGCACAAGAAATGGTTAAGAACAAGCCTGAGCGCATGTTGGAATTGGCTGTTCACGGTATGCTTCCTAAAACTCGTCAAGGCGAGAAAATGAAGCTGAGACTTAAAGCTTACAGAGGCACTGAGCATCCACATGCAGCACAAAAACCTGAAGTTTACGAACTTCGCGGATAATTAAAAGGGAGGACAGTTTCATGGCACAAGTACAATACTATGGGACAGGTCGTCGTAAACATTCGGTAGCTCGTGTTCGTCTCGTACCGGGTGAAGGACGCATTGTCATCAATAAGCGTGATATTAATGAATATTTCGGTTTGGAAACTCTCAAACTGATCGTAAAACAACCACTGAACCTGACAGAAACAGTTGGTAGCTATGACGTACTCGTTATCGCTCATGGTGGTGGTATCTCTGGTCAAGCCGGCGCAATTCGCCACGGTATTTCCCGTGCTTTGTTGAAAGCAGATCCGGAATTCCGTCCAGCTTTGAAAAAAGCAGGCTTCTTGACTCGTGACCCACGTATGAAAGAACGTAAAAAATACGGTCTCAAAGCTGCTCGTCGTGCACCACAGTTCTCGAAACGTTAATATTTCGAATACAGAAGAACCTTTTCCTTATGGAAAGGGTTCTTTTTTTAATTTCCTAATCATTACCCACATGTGGATAAGTAGACCTAGTTTAAAGCTATGAGTTTCGGCATGTTTCAGCGAATACATAAATAACCGCATGCAAATGCACGGAAAACGAGAAGTTATCCACGAAGGAATTGAAGATGATATTGTTATACACAAATACAGTTTGCTATTTCAACGTAGTTTATTCTGTAATGTTTATAACCTGTGACTAAATATATTGTCCGGCAATTTAGTTTAGCCTGGTCTTAATATTCTCTGCTAAGTGCTGTTTCGCGAGGGTACTTTGCTTTCACCTGTTTATGTAAAGTTCTCGTTGATATGTTCTGGGAGCACTGTCTATGCCTCTTGTAGAGCTGTTTTGGGCGTAGCAGGGATACAGCAAGGAATACCTCTTTTTATTTGTGTGTACTGAGCAGAAGGACGATCCTTAACCTAACTGTCGGCTGCCTAGGCTGCTGCAATTGCAACGGCGATGTACTTGTTGCTGGTAATAGAAATAGTCTACACAGCAATCGCCACAAACTATAAACAGGAGCACTATGCATTGTCCGACTGTTTACCCTCATAAAATCGCTCCTCATTGATGACAGCTTTAAAAAGACTTCCAGAGCGATAAGAGCCTTGTTTGTGTCCAGTGGATCAATTGTTCGGTAATTGCCTCTACAAGCGCTATAGGATTGGATAGAGGCATAATAAGAATTCAGCGCGGAGTCATTTCTTTTATAATTTCCACAATGAAGGTATCGCTGACGCCAGAGCTCCTGAATAGTATAGTGGTTTCATCTGGCTAAAAATTCGGGTAAATGCTATTTCGCTTTTACCCTCTTCTGAACTTATCCATATACGGACTTCATCTTTTGAATGCAGAATAAGAATTCTGAAGCTAAAGGTATTTTCAAATCCCTCAGTTGGCGTCCTTCGATAATCTTAGATTCAGAAACGATGCTTGTTATCTTCTATAGATAGTTTTGCATGATCAAGTAACCCAAAGCTGTTCAGTATTACCGATGGCTGCCTCGCACTGGGCACAGGATTAGGATACGCTGCTCCTAGTTGACTCTAAAGCATTTTACTCAGAAAATCCGCAAGCAGACGTTAAGTACAAAAAAACATTTTGGCTATCAAATCATTCAACCAAGTGATTTTACGTAGCATGATAGGTTGTCAAAAAAATGCTTATCCGTACGTTCGGTTTGCTCTTCCAAAGTCACCATAGGGAATATTCCTTCAAGGACCAAACTACTTCCATATGTTGTTGTATAAGAAAGGCCTTTTTTTAAAAGCGTACTGTTAGTACATCTTTGTCTTCGACAGGGTGGAGAACAAGCCATCTTTCTTGACGGAAAAAATCCCTAATTCAAGCATACTTTCAGCTACAATAGTTACCTTTAGTAACCAAAGAGCTTATGTACCATTCTCAAATGTTTGGTATAAGAATATTTTATATAAAGTCAATGTACTTGGTTGGATACGCAAGAAAGCATTAAAGAATGCTGACAGAACAACATTCCTACAAGTTTGGGTGGATAAATGCTTGCATCAGGACATTTTGCCTTGGATTGACAATGATTAAGAAAGTTTTATACTGTATTTAATCTTATTAGTTTAGTCGGTATTGGAGTGACACTATTTATGAATCTTCATATGGAGGCGCATTGATAATGAATTTATTGGAGAAAGAAGCGTTGATTAGAGTCAAGGCAATTGAACTGGAAGATGCTACGCCAGAGGAAATTATCCAGTATGCTGTTCTTACATTTCCCAATCTTACCTTTGCTTGTAGCTTCGGAGCAGAAGATGTAGTACTAGTAGACATGCTTCAAAAAATTAGCCCTTCCACCGACATTTTTTACTTGGACACCGACTTTCATTTTCAAGAAACTTACGATACGCGAGATCAGATGAAGGCCAGGTACAACTTGGATTTTGTTAGAGTCTCTCCCTTAATTACTCCCGAAGAGCAAGCGGCTAAACATGGAGAGGAACTGTGGAAAACAGATCCTAACACATGTTGTGGTATACGCAAAGTTGAGCCGCTGACACGCATTTTGTCGCAATACGATGCATGGATTACCGGTATTCGCCGCGATCAGGCCCCTACTCGTGCGAATTCAAAAAAGATAGAGTATGATGAAAAGTTTGGACTCGTTAAATTTAACCCCTTGGCAAGCTGGACATCCGAGGATGTATGGAACTATATCCGCACTCATGAAGTGCTGTATAATCCATTGCATGACCGCAATTATCCAAGTATCGGTTGTGAGCAATGTACCCGTGAGGTCCTACCAGGTGAAGATCCTCGTGCAGGTCGCTGGTCTGGCAATGAGAAAACGGAGTGCGGGCTCCATCAATAAAATGATATTCAGGTAGCTATGAGTCATATTTATGAAGAAGAAGGGAAGTGCATTATGACTGCAATTCTTCCGCATGGCGGAACACTTGTTGATAAAATCATTACAGGACCGAAGCAAAAAGCACTTTTGCAGGCCGCAGAGGAATTGTTTCCTATCCGTGTAAACTCATGGACCATTTCTGATCTGGATTTGATTGGAGTGGGGGCTTTCTCTCCTTTGACGGGGTTTATGAATGAATCTGACTATAGGTCAGTGGTAACAGATATGCGTCTTGCCGATGGTACAGTCTGGAGTATTCCCATTACTCTTGCAGTTGCAGAAAGTATAGCCAGTGAATTGAAATTAGGTCAGCAGGTGGCTTTAGTGGGGGAAACAGACGGTACCATTTATGCTGTACTTAATATTGAAAGTATTTATCAGGTAGATCAGGCTGAGGAAGCCAGAAGAGTATTCAAGACGGATGACCCGGCTCATCCTGGCGTAAACAAACTGTTAGATCGACCTGCTACGTATGTTGGTGGATCTGTGCAAGTGCTGAATCGGCCGGAGGCCACACAATTTAGTGAGTTTTACTATACACCATCACAGACACGCGACTATTTTGCAGAAAAAGGCTGGAAAACAGTGGTCGGTTTTCAAACACGAAATCCGGTACACCGAGCACATGAGTACATCCAAAAAAGCGCGATGGAGATTGTGGATGCATTGTTTCTAAACCCACTCGTTGGTGAAACCAAGTCAGATGACGTTCCGGCAGATGTGCGTATGAAGAGCTATCTGGTGCTGCTGGACAATTATTATCCGGCTGATCGGACTTTTCTGGGGGTATTTCCTGCTGCCATGCGATACGCGGGCCCTAGAGAGGCCATTTTTCATGCTATTGTGCGAAAGAACTATGGCTGCACCCATTTTATTGTTGGAAGGGATCATGCTGGTGTAGGAGACTATTATGGTACCTACGAGGCACAGGAAATTTTCAGGCACTTTACACCTGAAGAGCTGGGGATTACTCCATTGTTCTTTGAACACAGCTTTTATTGCACCCGATGTGGAAACATGGCTTCAAGTAAAACATGCCCACATCCCAAGGAGCAACATTTAACGCTCTCGGGCACCAAGGTACGGGAATTGTTGCGCTCTGGGGTTTGCCCGCCACCTGAATTTACACGACCGGAGGTTGCTCAAGTGCTGATTGAAGGTATGAAGGAATTTGTTCATGCCTGAGTTGTACTATCTACACGCCTCGTCCCATATAGATTATTAGTATCTGTATAGGACGGAGGCGTTTTGTTATGCAAAAAAATAATCGTAAAAACGAGGTTACACTGTGGATTCGCTATCGGACGTTGCAAAAAATGCTGTTGGGCTGTTGTCTCGCCGTTCTATTTATTACGCTGGCATTGTATGAGATACCTGCTTCGAGAGCTTGGACCCATTGGAGTTTACCCCTTACAGGTAAAGTAATTGCCATAGATGCTGGACACGGAGGGCCTGATGGAGGGGCGGTTAGCAAAGAAGGGATTATTGAAAAGGATATTAATCTGGCAATCGCTTTTTATTTGCGGGATTATTTACAGCAAGCAGGTGCTGTTGTTGTCATGACACGTGAGGATGACCGTGACCTGGCGCAGCAAGAAACGAAAGGTTATTCCAAAAGAAAAACGGAGGATTTGAAGCAGCGTGTGCGTATAATTGAGGAGCAGAAAGCAGACCTCTTTCTAAGTATTCATATGAACAGTATCCCGTCGAGCCGTTGGAGTGGAGCCCAGACCTTTTACGTACCTAACCATGCAGATAACGAGAATTTGGCGTCTTTAATTCAGGAAGAGATCAAACGTAACTTGGAAAATACGGACAGAGTGGCTAAGACCGTGAACACAGTTTATTTATTGAAAGCTCTCAAAATGCCATCAGCCCTTGTTGAAGTCGGATTTTTGTCCCATCCAGAGGAGGCCAGACGACTAAGTGACGTGAACTATCAAAGACAGGTGGCGGCGTCCATATATAAGGGGATTTTGCGTTACTGTGCCGGGGAAAAGGGGATCTCACCAGCACCTGAGGCCAGATAGTGGTATACTGTAAGTGTTTACCACTCCGTAAATTCATCAAAGCAGAGGTGCTGATAAATCATGCAATCAAGAGAGCAAGTTATAGAGTTACTTCAACAAGTGCGGGAGCCTTATACAGGACGCCGTCTAGTCGATCTCCATTTTATTCGGGATGTGGTTGTTAAAGAGGATCGTGTATCCTTGACCGCTATTAGTCTTAATAACCAGGAAGAGACGCTTGCAGAACTGGAGCGGGAAATCCGGCAGACTTTAGAAGAGGCGGGATTAAGCCACGTCCATATTCGTATTCGTGAGGCATCTGAGCATGAAAAGTCCGCAATTCAAGCTGGGGAGAATACCGAGGACGCCGCTGACCCGGTTTTGACCAAAGGACATGCTGTCGGTATGGAAGAACATGAGCTGCTTAACCCAGCATCTGGCGTCCGGTTTATTGCTATTGCAAGCGGAAAAGGTGGTGTTGGAAAATCGACAGTAGCTGTAAATTTGGCTGCTGCTTTAGCTAGACAGGGGAAGCGTGTGGGTTTAATTGATGCGGATATCTATGGATTCAGTGTGCCGGATATGATTGGAGTAGAGGATGTGCCTTCGGTCGAAGAGGGTATCATTCAGCCAGTGGAGCGATTTGGTATCAAAATCATGTCAATGGGCTTCTTTGTCAGAGAGAATAACCCGGTGATCTGGAGAGGTCCCATGCTAGGGAGAATGCTCAGACAGTTTTTTAGTGATGTCGAATGGGGAAAGCTGGACTATATGATTCTCGATTTACCACCAGGCACTGGCGATGTAGCGCTTGACGTACATCAAATGATTCCGCAGAGTGAAGAAATCATTGTTACTACTCCACATGCGACGGCGGCTTTTGTAGCTGCACGTGCAGGCGCAATGGCGCTTCAAACGGATCATAAGGTCATCGGTGTTGTGGAGAACATGTCTTATTATGTGTCCTCCACTGGAGAAAAGGACTATGTTTTTGGGCGAGGAGGAGGGGCTATGCTGGCAGACACTCTTCATACAAAACTTCTTGCTCAAATTCCGCTGGGTATTCCAGATAATCATCCGTCAGAAGCCGACTTTTCTCCATCAGTATATAAATCCGAGTCGGCGACAGGAGCCATTTACAATGATATTGCTGCTCAAATTATGATCTTGCATACGAAATCTAAATAAAGAAAAAAGGCTGGTTTTTAAACCAGCCTCAGATTGTCGAGAAACCCCGTCATTTTGAGACGTGGGTTTCTTTTTTACATCATAATGCTCTGGTCTCTGGAGAAGCAGGGGGGTTACCCCTGTTTCTCCAGGCGATCTAGGTGGATCGCCATCTTCTTCATGTTCTGCACGGCTGCCGTCATAAGGGCTTGTTCCCTGACGTTTGGAAGACCGCGCAAACGGCAATAGCGAAACCCATGGAGCTCTTTGGCATCCGCGAAGCTTCGCTCAATCGTCTCTTTTCGTTTGCGGTACAGCTTTTTACCAGATGGGCTCAGCCGGTTGCTCCGTACCCACTCTTTGCTGTCTTCCCAGACATGCCGAGTCACCACTTTGCGGTGGTTTCGAGACTGGGTACACTGACTTAGCAGTGGGCAATGCTGGCACTGAGCTGGGTCAGAGGCATACTGCCGGTATCCCTTACGGTCCGTCGTTCGGTAGGGCAGTTCCTGTTGGGCTGGGCATCTATACGCATTGCGTTTGGCATCGTATTCAAACTTCCATTTCGGAAACAGCCTTGTCTGGGATGGAATCTTCGGTGAGCAATCACGGCAAAAATCTTTCGGTTCTGCAAACCTCGGCAAATCGGCGTTGTTAAATAACCTGAATCTAGTGCAACAGCTTCTACTTGAAAACCAAAACGTTCTCTTTGGCGATCCAAACGGGACAAATAGGGGACAGAATCATGTACATTCCCCGGTGTCACATGCACGTCCGTAATCAGATTGTACTTCATATCCACCGTGCGGTGGTCCAGATAGAAGAAGCCTTCGGGCTTGCCATCACGGATCATATAGCCGCTGTCCGGGTCTGTTTTGCTCACTTTAATTTCTTTTTCTTCATTCACTTCCTCTCGGGATTTTAAGGCTTTTTTCCGTGGTTTCTCCGGTCATCCTTCACCGCTTCGTTCAGCTCGTCCATATAGTCTTTAGTATTTTGCAACACATGTTCTTTGGTGTACTGGTGCCTGTTAGCATTGGCTTTGACGTGTGTGGAATCGGTGACGAGAACACGCCCACCCACCATTCGGTGAGAGATCGCCTGCAGCACAATTTCATCGAAGATATCTTGAAAGATCGTGGTGTCTTTAAAGCGAGTGCGACGATTCCAGCTCATCGTCGTATGGTCCGGAACTTTATCCGTTAAGCCCAACCCCAGAAACCAAGGATAAGCTAGGTTCGTCTGAATTTCTCGCTCGAGTTGCCGTTCTGAGCGAATGCCATAGAAATAACCGAGAAAGATCATTTTAAACAATACGGTAGGATCAATGGCAGGACGCCCGTTGTCTGCACAATACAGTGGTCGAACTTTATCATCGATAAACGAAAAATCGATATACTTATCTACTTTGCGGAGCAAGTGATCTTGAGGAACCAGATCTTCGATGGAAACAAATTCGTAGGATTGTTGTTTTTCGCGGTTGGAGCGTAGCATATCAACACCATCCGTTCTACAATAGTTACCTATATTATACAACATTAACGCGGTGTCGTTTTAAACAAAATTAACATAAAATAGGCTGTCGAGACTTTCTCGACAGCCTGAGGCTGGTTTTTAAACCAGCCTTTTTATTATTGGCTTCCTCCTTGTTCTCCTTCGCCTCCACCTTCGCCGCCTGCACCGCCTTGCTTATCGCCGCCTGCACCGCCTTGCTCACCACTTTTTTTCTCAACCTTGGGTTGAAGCTCCTCTTGTACGACGGTTTTGAGTAAATTCATAACCTCAAGTCGGAAAATCGGATTTTGCATGGCATCATGCATGACTGTCATAGATTGTTTGCGATATTCAGGGGTTTTAGTTAAGTCCATATACATTTTGGTTAATTCTGGCGACTTGAGCATTGCTTCAATTGATTTTTGATAAGAAGGGTCTTTTATAAGTTGCATATGAAGCTGTTTGCTTTGGCTGTTGATGGCTTTGGCAAATTCTCCGGCAAAACGCGGATCAGTCATAATCTTTTCGATTTCTTTTTTATATTCAGGTGATATCAAAGTATCTTTGACTGCGATCTTCATCTGCTCAGCCGATTGCATGGGCATAAGCATTTTCATTCCCATGCTGCCACCAGCCCCACCACCAGATCCACCCTCTTCACTGCTTTGACCGGATTGTCCTTCTTTGGATGAACTGTTTTCCCCAGTTAAAGCTTCCTCTACCGCTTTTTTTCCGTCATCACTTTTCAGGATATCGACAACCATCGTTTTCATCTCTTTATAACTGTTCTGGGGGGGCGCAGAACCCTGATCCGAGCCGCATCCACTCAGTGCAACGCCCAGTACGCATACCGTGCTAATAAATCGCAAACGAGTCCAATTCATGGCCGTATTCCTCCTTCATCATGAATGTGGATAGTATGCGGATGAATGGGGAGAAATATGTCGATTTGCTTTTGGTTTTTAGCTGAGAACGATGTAAAATAACTCCTTAAAGACCCAGTGCCTGATCGCGTACCTCTTTGCCTTTTACTGTACCCTGTTGAAGCAGTTCAGATACAGTCACGAATTCATAGCCCTGTGCACGCAACTTGTCGATAATGACGGGCAAGGCTTCATGCGTTTGTTTACAGGAATCACTGGCATGCAGAAGGACGATATCGCCAGGATGCGCTTTATTTACAACACGGTCGATTATGACCTGAGTACCAGGGTTTTTCCAATCCAGGGAATCTGTATCCCACTGAATGGTTTTGTAGCCTAAAGTGCCGGCAACCTGAAGGACCCTTTTATCAAAGTCGCCATTAGGCATACGGATCAACTTCGGGGACTGTCCCGTCAGTTCGGTTAATGTGGTATGAGCAATTGAAATCTGCTTACGAATATCTTCATCGCTTAAGCTACTGTAATTTTCATGTTTATGGCCATGACTGCCGATTTCAAATCCACTTTCTTTAATCTGATTCACAAGCTCTGGATGTGTTTTACTCCAAGGGGCAGAAAGGAAAAAGGTGGACTTGGTCACTTTTTTATCCTCAAGGACTTTTAAGATGGGGGCAGTACGCTTATCCCCCCAACTAATATCAAAGGTGAGAGCGATCAACTTTTTGTCCGTGGGTACACTATAAATAGCGGTTGGTGCTTCCTCGGAAAAAACCGTAACATTATCGGTTTCTACATAAATGACTCCAACGGTAAAGACGGCTGCAGCCATTACGATTAAGAATCGTTTGATTTTTTTACCGTTTAATACATAGAAAAAAGAATTCATGGTTAATAACGCTCCTTTCATCCTAGAAGTGCTTGTTTACTTAAAGCTATGCCGGGGGTTGTCAATTATTCCATTGGACTAATAGGAGGAATTATCAAATGGGACTAAAAGCTTTTTTTCACGATTTACACACGACAAGACGGCTAATTTTTATCTCTGCAATTCTTTTCTGCACAAGTATTATAGTGGGATGGTTAAGTACAGGCACTATTCAATCCATGCTGGCGCAACAAATGAAGGGGCTGGGAGAAGTAGCGCAGCGCTTGCAGAATTCTGAGCATCCACAATGGAGTTTTTTTGTATTTATCTTTTTCAATAATGCAATTAAATGTGTGCTGGTTATATTTATGGGGGCTGTATTTGGAATCGTACCGTTTATATTTTTGATTGTGAACGGTATGGTATTAGGGTTCGTAGTACACTTGCAGACAGATATAGGAAGAAGTATCTATGAGGTTGTTGTAAAAGGGTTACTGCCTCATGGTGTGATTGAATTGCCAGTTTTGATTATCGCCTGTGCTTTCGGATTGAAGTTCGGAATCAACATAATGTCTACTATAGGTACAAGCATAGGGCTAAAGCGTAAAGAAACTGGCCTGTCGTGGGATGTATTTATGAAACAAACGTTGAGGGTGTCCATATGGTCTGTCATCTTACTGCTTATAGCAGCTGCAATTGAGAGTGGCATAACTTATCGTTTATTGTCACAATAAAATATTATGGCCAATTATTTATATATTTCTTGAAAATTGAACATAACAAAGGGGAGAGCCTAAAGAAAAGGCAAAGATTAATCGGATAAGTTTGAAACCTTAGCAGTTGAGTTTAAAAATAGGTAAAGATTGGAACAATAGTTGAGCAAATATAAGTACTTTATAATCTGCTGATAAGGGAGTATGGTCATATGTTGGGAATGCTGTTTAACGAAAAAGAATGCAAGGAACTTGACTACGTTCTTCGTAAGGAGCTAGATGAAATGCTGCTTGATATGAGCGATACTCGATTGGATCAAGATATTCGCTACGCAATCGCACTTCGATATAAAACAGTCTTCCGCATGTATGCCCGTTTTGCACCCGCCAAGGAACTATCAAAATATGCTCGCAGAGGGCGAGTCCCACAAACTAAACAATGAAAAAGGTAGAAACTACATCAGATATCAGGAAGTAAACTATTTTTAAAAGCTTATACTTTCTGATATCAAAAAAAGTATTGACTCTATTCAATATTCATGGTAAATTAATTTTCGTTCCTTTTTAAAGAATTTGCTCAAAAAAAAGAAATTAAAAAAACTCTTGCAAATCTTAAAAAGAGATGATATATTATAAAGGTCGCCACTGAGACGCGGTGACGAAAAAAAAGTAAGACATTATGCGAGTTTGATCTTTGAAAACTGAACAACGAGTGAGTACGGATTTTGTTTACAAAATCCAACGCTGAAATTTCGGTACATGCCATCAGGCTGTATAAAATGGAAGCAAACAAGAGATATTTTATCTCGTCAGTTTCAACATGAGCTTATCGCTCTTTCTATAAACCAGCTTCGGCTGGTCTTTAATGGAGAGTTTGATCCTGGCTCAGGACGAACGCTGGCGGCGTGCCTAATACATGCAAGTCGAGCGGGGTTATGTAGAAGCTTGCTTCTACATAACCTAGCGGCGGACGGGTGAGTAACACGTAGGCAACCTGCCCACAAGACAGGGATAACTACCGGAAACGGTAGCTAATACCCGATACATCCTTTTCCTGCATGGGAGAGGGAGGAAAGACGGAGCAATCTGTCACTTGTGGATGGGCCTGCGGCGCATTAGCTAGTTGGTGGGGTAAAGGCCTACCAAGGCGACGATGCGTAGCCGACCTGAGAGGGTGATCGGCCACACTGGGACTGAGACACGGCCCAGACTCCTACGGGAGGCAGCAGTAGGGAATCTTCCGCAATGGGCGAAAGCCTGACGGAGCAACGCCGCGTGAGTGATGAAGGTTTTCGGATCGTAAAGCTCTGTTGCCAGGGAAGAACGTCTTGTAGAGTAACTGCTACAAGAGTGACGGTACCTGAGAAGAAAGCCCCGGCTAACTACGTGCCAGCAGCCGCGGTAATACGTAGGGGGCAAGCGTTGTCCGGAATTATTGGGCGTAAAGCGCGCGCAGGCGGCTCTTTAAGTCTGGTGTTTAATCCCGAGGCTCAACTTCGGGTCGCACTGGAAACTGGAGAGCTTGAGTGCAGAAGAGGAGAGTGGAATTCCACGTGTAGCGGTGAAATGCGTAGAGATGTGGAGGAACACCAGTGGCGAAGGCGACTCTCTGGGCTGTAACTGACGCTGAGGCGCGAAAGCGTGGGGAGCAAACAGGATTAGATACCCTGGTAGTCCACGCCGTAAACGATGAATGCTAGGTGTTAGGGGTTTCGATACCCTTGGTGCCGAAGTTAACACATTAAGCATTCCGCCTGGGGAGTACGGTCGCAAGACTGAAACTCAAAGGAATTGACGGGGACCCGCACAAGCAGTGGAGTATGTGGTTTAATTCGAAGCAACGCGAAGAACCTTACCAGGTCTTGACATCCCTCTGACCGGTCTAGAGATAGACCTTTCCTTCGGGACAGAGGAGACAGGTGGTGCATGGTTGTCGTCAGCTCGTGTCGTGAGATGTTGGGTTAAGTCCCGCAACGAGCGCAACCCTTATGCTTAGTTGCCAGCAGGTCAAGCTGGGCACTCTAAGCAGACTGCCGGTGACAAACCGGAGGAAGGTGGGGATGACGTCAAATCATCATGCCCCTTATGACCTGGGCTACACACGTACTACAATGGCCGGTACAACGGGAAGCGAAGCCGCGAGGTGGAGCCAATCCTAGAAAAGCCGGTCTCAGTTCGGATTGTAGGCTGCAACTCGCCTACATGAAGTCGGAATTGCTAGTAATCGCGGATCAGCATGCCGCGGTGAATACGTTCCCGGGTCTTGTACACACCGCCCGTCACACCACGAGAGTTTACAACACCCGAAGTCGGTGGGGTAACCCGCAAGGGAGCCAGCCGCCGAAGGTGGGGTAGATGATTGGGGTGAAGTCGTAACAAGGTAGCCGTATCGGAAGGTGCGGCTGGATCACCTCCTTTCTATGGAGAATCGTTTCCTGCGATGGAAACATTCAAATTAGCAGGTACATGTACCTGCGACCGGATATTCAATTCGGTTCATCACATTCGTGTGAATGAAATGAATATCCTTAAATTACTCACTCGTTGCTCAGTTTTGAGAGCTCAAACTCTCGAACGTTTGGTGGCGATAGCGGAGGGGTTCCACACGTACCCATCCCGAACACGACCGTTAAGCCCTCCAGCGCCGATGGTACTTGGACCGCAGGGTCCTGGGAGAGTAGGACGTCGCCAAGCGCAACCACTAAAGAAGAACTTCTTTGGTGGTTTATTATGGGCCCTTAGCTCAGCTGGTTAGAGCGCACCCCTGATAAGGGTGAGGTCGGTGGTTCGAGTCCACTAGGGCCCACCATATAACTTTATATTCCTTTTGGGGCTATAGCTCAGCTGGGAGAGCGCCTGCCTTGCACGCAGGAGGTCAGGGGTTCGATCCCCCTTGGCTCCACCAAAAAACTGCATGAATATCATCCGCTCGAATGAGATGGACCGATGTTCACACAGGCTACAGTTTCGATGAAACTGTATTGCACCTTGAAAACTGGATACCGAAACGAAATTGCGTTTTAGAATATTCCTTTAAGCTGATCTTGTGTAAACAAGTGAAATAAAGGTAGCAGGTAAGGAAAGATCTTTTGCCTTTGGCAAAAATCATTTCTTATCGAACATCGACATTTTCTTTCTTTGAAAGAAAAGTCTAGGTTAAGCTACAAAGAGCACACGGAGGATGCCTAGGCGCCAGGAGCCGACGAAGGACGTGGCGAACAACGATAAGGCCTCGGGGAGCTGTAAGCAAGCTTTGATCCGGGGATGTCCGAATGGGGAAACCCGGCTGTCTTCATCGACAGTCACTTTCTGCTGAATACATAGGCAGAATAGAGGCAGACCAGGGGAACTGAAACATCTAAGTACCCTGAGGAAGAGAAAACAATAGTGATTCCGTCAGTAGCGGCGAGCGAACGCGGATTAGCCCAAACCAAGGAGCTTGCTCCTTGGGGTTGTGGGACGTCTCACATGGAGTTACAAAGGAACCGGTTAGATGAAGAGGTCTGGAAAGGCCCGCCAGAGAAGGTAAAAGCCCTGTAGTTCAAAACTTGTTCTCTCCGAGACGGATCCCGAGTAGTGCGGGGCACGTGAAACCCCGTATGAATCCGGCAGGACCATCTGCCAAGGCTAAATACTCCCTGGCGACCGATAGTGAAGCAGTACCGTGAGGGAAAGGTGAAAAGCACCCCGGAAGGGGAGTGAAATAGATCCTGAAACCGTGTGCTTACAAGAAGTCAGAGCCCTATTTATGGGTGATGGCGTGCCTTTTGTAGAATGAACCGGCGAGTTACGTTCCCGTGCAAGGTTAAGGTGAAGAGCTGAAGCCGCAGCGAAAGCGAGTCTGAATAGGGCGAATGAGTACGTGGACGTAGACCCGAAACCGGGTGATCTACCCCTGTCCAGGGTGAAGGTGCGGTAACACGCACTGGAGGCCCGAACCCACGCATGTTGAAAAATGCGGGGATGAGGTGGGGGTAGCGGAGAAATTCCAATCGAACCCGGAGATAGCTGGTTCTCCCCGAAATAGCTTTAGGGCTAGCCTCGGAAAGAAGAATCGTGGAGGTAGAGCACTGATTGGGTGCGGGGCCCGCAAGGGTTACCAAGCTCAGTCAAACTCCGAATGCCATAGATTTAGTTCCGGGAGTCAGACAGTGAGTGCTAAGATCCATTGTCGAAAGGGAAACAGCCCAGACCATCAGCTAAGGTCCCCAAGTGTGTGTTAAGTGGGAAAGGATGTGGAGTTGCACAGACAACCAGGATGTTGGCTTAGAAGCAGCCACCATTGAAAGAGTGCGTAATAGCTCACTGGTCGAGTGACTCTGCGCCGAAAATGTAACGGGGCTAAACACACCACCGAAGCTATGGCTTGATGCTTGCATCAGGGGTAGGGGAGCGTTGAATGCGGGTTGAAGGTGTACCGTAAGGAGCGCTGGACTGCATTCAAGTGAGAATGCCGGTATGAGTAACGAAAAGATCTGTGAGAATCAGATCCGCCGAAAGCCTAAGGGTTCCTGAGGAAGGTTCGTCCGCTCAGGGTAAGTCGGGACCTAAGGCGAGGCCGATAGGCGTAGTCGAAGGACAACAGGTCGAAATTCCTGTACCACCGTAATCCGTTATGAGCGATGGGGTGACGCAGTAGGGTAGTGACGCGGACTGATGGATGTCCGTCTAAGCAGTGAGGCTGGTGTGTAGGCAAATCCGCACATCGTTAAGGCTGGGCTGTGATGGGGAGCGAAAATTATAGTAGCGAAGGTCATGATCTCAGACTGCCAAGAAAAGCCTCTAGCCAGGAGAAGGTGCCCGTACCGCAAACCGACACAGGTAGGCGAGAAGAGAATTCTAAGGCGCGCGGAAGAACTCTCGTTAAGGAACTCGGCAAAATGACCCCGTAACTTCGGGAGAAGGGGTGCCTCGGTAGGGTGAATAGCCCGAGGGGGCCGCAGTGAAAAGGCCCAAGCGACTGTTTAGCAAAAACACAGGTCTGTGCGAAGCCGCAAGGCGAAGTATACGGGCTGACGCCTGCCCGGTGCTGGAAGGTTAAGGGGAGTGGTAAGCTCGCAAGAGCGAAGCTATGAACCGAAGCCCCAGTAAACGGCGGCCGTAACTATAACGGTCCTAAGGTAGCGAAATTCCTTGTCAGGTAAATTCTGACCCGCACGAATGGCGTAACGACTTGGGCGCTGTCTCAACGAGAGATCCGGTGAAATTTTAATACCTGTGAAGATGCAGGTTACCCGCGACAAGACGGAAAGACCCCATGGAGCTTTACTGCAGCTTGATATTGAATTTGGGTACGATCTGTACAGGATAGGTGGGAGCCGTCGAACTTTGAGCGCCAGCTTGAAGGGAGGCATCCTTGGGATACCACCCTGATCGTATCTAGGTTCTAACTTGGTACCGTGAACCGGTGCGAGGACAGTGTCAGGTGGGCAGTTTGACTGGGGCGGTCGCCTCCTAAAGAGTAACGGAGGCGCCCCAAGGTTCCCTCAGAATGGTTGGAAATCATTCGAAGAGTGCAAAGGCAGAAGGGAGCTTGACTGCGAGACCTACAAGTCGAGCAGGGACGAAAGTCGGGCTTAGTGATCCGGTGGTACCGCATGGAAGGGCCATCGCTCAACGGATAAAAGCTACCCTGGGGATAACAGGCTTATCTCCCCCAAGAGTCCACATCGACGGGGAGGTTTGGCACCTCGATGTCGGCTCATCGCATCCTGGGGCTGAAGTAGGTCCCAAGGGTTGGGCTGTTCGCCCATTAAAGCGGTACGCGAGCTGGGTTCAGAACGTCGTGAGACAGTTCGGTCCCTATCTGTCGTGGGCGTAGGAAATTTGAGAGGAGCTGTCCTTAGTACGAGAGGACCGGGATGGACGTACCGCTGGTGTACCAGTTGTTCCGCCAGGAGCACCGCTGGGTAGCTATGTACGGAAGGGATAAGCGCTGAAAGCATCTAAGCGTGAAGCCCCCCTCAAGATGAGATTTCCCAGTATGTAAGACCCCTTGAAGACGACGAGGTAGATAGGTTGGGGGTGGAAGTGCAGTAATGCATGGAGCTGACCAATACTAATCGGTCGAGGGCTTATCCTAAGATAAAACGCAAATGAGTTTCGGATCCAGTTTTCAGGGTGTAACCTTGAACGTATGTAGAAATACATACGAAATACGCATTGAAATTCATTCACACAGCTGTGATGAACCGAGTTTCAATACGGAAGAATTTGCGTAGCAAATTCATGTTTGGTGGCGATAGCGGAGGGGTTCCACACGTACCCATCCCGAACACGACCGTTAAGCCCTCCAGCGCCGATGGTACTTGGACCGCAGGGTCCTGGGAGAGTAGGACGTCGCCAAGCAGAGCTTTATGCTTATTATTCCCTGATAGCTCAGTTGGTAGAGCACTCGACTGTTAATCGAGTTGTCACAGGTTCGAGTCCTGTTCGGGGAGCCATTTGCTCTCATAGCTCAGCAGGTAGAGTGCATCCATGGTAAGGATGAGGTCACCGGTTCGAACCCGGTTGAGAGCTTGTTATAGGATGGCCCGTTGGTCAAGGGGTTAAGACACCTCCCTTTCACGGAGGTAACAGGGGTTCGAATCCCCTACGGGTCATAGGGTAGTATGGAGGCTTAGCTCAGCTGGGAGAGCATCTGCCTTACAAGCAGAGGGTCGGGGGTTCGATCCCCTCAGCCTCCACCATTTTTCATCCTCTTACCTGGATGAATTCTTGGGGAATTGTGAATCATATGCATATTGGGGATTAGCCAAGCGGTAAGGCAACGGACTTTGACTCCGTCATGCATAGGTTCAAATCCTATATCCCCAGCCATTAAGAGCCATTAGCTCAGTTGGTAGAGCACCTGACTTTTAATCAGGGTGTCGAAGGTTCGAGTCCTTCATGGCTCACCATTGTATTACATGCGCGTGTGGCGGAATTGGCAGACGCACTAGACTTAGGATCTAGCGTCTTTGACGTGGGGGTTCAAGTCCCTCCACGCGCATATTGTTTTTGCGGACGTGGCTCAGCGGTAGAGCATCGCCTTGCCAAGGCGAGGGTCGCGGGTTCGATTCCCGTCGTCCGCTCCATATTTGCGCCCTTAGCTCAGCTGGATAGAGCGTTTGACTACGAATCAAAAGGCCGGGAGTTCGAATCTCTCAGGGCGCGCCATATTTAAAAAAGTATAATATCGGGATGTAGCTCAGCTTGGTAGAGCACCTGGTTTGGGACCAGGGGGTCGCATGTTCGAATCGTGTCATCCCGATACTAATTTGCGGGTGTAGTTCAATGGTAGAACTTCAGCCTTCCAAGCTGATAGCGTGGGTTCGATTCCCATCACCCGCTTACCGATTACCTAGAAGCCGAAAGGCTTCTTTTTATTTTGTCCACATTACATTTACTTCTATGTATATAGGCCAATGCAAATATGTCTCCTGTCATGCACAGTTGGGGATGACTTGTGTATATTGTACATAGGCTCTTGTTACTTTTGACACCTAGATCTCGAATTTCCTCCTCTAACGACCCCATTCTTCTGCAGTAAGGCTAATTTCGTGATCAAATCCTTTGAATGTAGGAATCCTATAGCTATTATGGTACGAATTCATGGTGATAACTCAACAGTTGCTCTTGGGTTGTGCACATTTCCCTTTATTTATGTGGGTAAAAAGCGGAGTGTTTAAGAGGAAATACCTTAGGAACACTGAGAAAATGGCTGATTTGTGTATATCCTTGTGGATAGAAGGCTAATGGAGTTGACTTTGTCAACAAATAATAAACATATACACATCATGTTGCATGAATTTGTACCTTTAAAAACACACTCTTTATAAGAGACTGTGCATAATGTTTCACGCATCACTAGTGTATACATTAATTTCTATTTATTAATTTCATATTTATTCATAAGAATCCAATATTTTCTCGAAAGAAGTAATTCAAAAAGATGATTTTTTACTGTAAATTTTGCAGCTTTTCATGCGGTTTTATTGTATGATGTTAAGAAAGTGTCAAATTTCGTGTGTATACGTACCTTTTCTACAACTGTATATGGTGTGGAACAGATCAGATGGGGGGAAAAGCATGACTGAGCTTACGTTAACCGCTAACAAAAACCAATCCAACAATCTGCTGCGGCGGGACGTTCGTTTTCTAGGGAATATTCTTGGTGAGGTATTGGTTCATCAGGGTGGCAACGAACTTTTGGATATCGTGGAGAAAATACGTGAGATAAGTAAATCGTTACGTGCCGGGTATCAGCCGGAGTTGTATGAGAATTTCAAACAAATGGTCAGCGGACTGGATACGGATATTCGTCACCAGGTTATTCGCGCGTTTGCGATTTATTTTCAGTTGGTGAATATCGCTGAGCAAAACCATCGTATTCGTCGTAAGCGGGATTATGAGCATTCGGCTGGTGAAGATGTTCAACCTGGTTCCATTGAAAGTTCCGTTCAGGAGCTTAAACAAGGGGGCTTCTCCGCTGAGGACGTTAGTAACTTGCTGAATGAGCTCTCTTTGGAGCTGGTCATGACCGCACATCCTACAGAAGCGACACGACGAGTAATACTTGATATCCATAAGCGCATTTCCGAGGACGTCATGCTGCTGGATAATCCGATGCTTACCTTGCGTGAGCGGGAACAGGTACGGGAGAATCTGCTAAACGAAGTAATTACGCTGTGGCAGACAGATGAGCTGCGTGATCGCAAGCCAACTGTATTAGATGAAGTAAGAAATGGAATGTATTATTTTCACGAGACCTTGTTTCATGTACTGCCAGATGTATATCAAGAATTGGAACGATGTTTAGACAAATATTATCCCGAACAAAAATGGCACATACCCACTTATCTGAGATTTGGTTCCTGGATCGGTGGAGACCGGGACGGCAATCCGTCTGTGACATCTCATGTGACTTGGGAAACGTTACGTATGCAGCGCAAGTTGGCTTTGAGAGAATATCAGCACACGTTAAAGGAACTCATGGGTTACTTGAGTTTCAGCACCAGCATTGTGCGAGTTTCCGATGCTCTGCTGGCTTCTATTGAAGAAGACCGTACTCACATTACACTTAAAAAGATGGAAGTATGGCATAACGAAAAAGAGCCTTACCGCATTAAACTGGCATATATGATTGCTAAAGTGAACAACATCCTGGATGAAAGCAAACAGGGTACCAATGAGCGTTACAATTCTGCGGAAGAGCTCATTGCAGACCTAAATGTTATTGACCACAGTCTGCGTCATCATTTTGCCGATTATGTGGCAAACACGTATATTCAAAAGATGATTCGCCAGGTAGAGTTGTTTGGATTCCATACAGCTACGCTGGATGTCCGTCAGCATAGTCAGGAACATGAAAATGCGATGACTGAAATTCTTTCTAAAATGAATATTGTGTCGGATTACAGTAAGCTGTCAGAAGAAGAAAAAATTAATCTGCTGGAAAAGCTGCTGAATGAACCTCGTCCGATTACTTCACCTTATTTAAAATATAGCGATAGCACACAGGAATGTCTTGATGTATATCGTACGATTTATTTGGCTCAGGAGGAATTCGGCAAGCAGTCCATTACAAGCTACTTGATCAGTATGACTCAGGGAGCTAGTGACTTACTGGAGGTTATGGTCTTATCCAAAGAGGTAGGCCTGTTCCGCATCGAGAAGGATGGCACTGTTATCTGTACGCTGCAATCTGTCCCTTTGTTCGAAACGATAGATGATCTGCACGCTGCACCTGATATTATGAGAAGATTGATGAACTTGCCTGTATATCGACAATCTGTGGCTGCGATGGACCAGCTTCAGGAGATTATGCTGGGATACTCGGACAGCAATAAAGATGGCGGTGTGGTTACAGCGAACTGGGAACTTCGGGTCGCTATGAACAGCATTACGGAAGTAGTTAATGAGTTTGGCGTAAAAGTGAAGTTTTTCCACGGTCGTGGAGGTGCGCTGGGTCGTGGAGGAATGCCACTTAATCGCAGTATTTTGGCTCAACCTCCTCATACGATTGGAGGCGGAATCAAGATTACGGAGCAAGGTGAAGTACTATCATCCCGATACTCGCTCAGAGGTATCGCGTACCGGAGCTTGGAGCAGGCAACATCGGCGCTGATTACGGCTGTAGCATATCATCGTTCCGGGAAGAAGGAAGTGTTTGAGGAGAGCTGGGAGGAGATTATCGCCCGCATTTCCCAAGTATCACTGGATAAGTATCAGGATTTGATTTTCCGAGATCCAGATTTCTTCAACTTCTTCAAAGAATCTACACCGTTGCCTGAGGTGGGCGAGCTCAACATTGGATCTCGTCCATCCAAGCGTAAGAACAGCGAACGTTTTGAGGACTTGCGCGCCATTCCATGGGTTTTTGCATGGACACAAAGCCGTTACTTGTTACCTGCATGGTATGCGGCTGGAACAGGTTTGCAAAGCTTCTATCAAAACAATGAGGATAACCTTAAAGTGCTGCAAACGATGTTTAGGGACTCTGCTTTCTTCCGGTCACTTATTGATACACTGCAAATGGCAATCGCTAAAGCGGATTTACTGATTGCAGAAGAGTACGCTGGGATGTCGGATAATGAAGAGGCCCGGCAGCGTATTTTCGGGCAGATTTCAGCGGAGTTTAAGCTGACATCTGAGTTGATTTTGAAAATAACCGGACAATCCGAGATTTTGGACGACGTGCCGGTTATTCAGGAATCTATCCGCTTGCGTAATCCTTATGTCGATCCGTTAAGTTACTTGCAGGTTCAATTGCTAAGTGAGCTACGTGAGCTGCGGGATCAGAACGGTGATGATACGGAGATGCTACGTGAGGTATTGTTGACGATTAACGGAATTGCCGCAGGCTTGAGAAATACGGGCTGATATAGTACGGTTGTACGAATACAGGCAATCGGGTACTCATGGGGTGCCCGATTGTGCTGTTTGTATATTGATGGCAGGCGTGCTTGCAGTTATTAACAATACTACAGTTGATTTCCGGATAAAATTAAACTACGATGAATAATCATAAACATATAATAAGTAACCCATCAGCAAGTCTGGGGGAGTATAGAGTGGATAATATGGAAAGCCGCTTGGTAAGGCTGGTACAGAAAGGCGATCAGCGAGCTTTTGCGGAGTTAGTCGAGTTATATAAAGATCGGATTTTTCATCTTTCCTACCGGATGCTAGGTAATCGCCATGAGGCGGAGGATCTGGTGCAGGAAACTTTTTTGCGTGTGTATCGTAATTTGGAAAAATACGATCATGGACAGAAATTCTCAACTTGGATTTATCGAATTGCTACAAATCTGTGCATTGATCGTCTGCGAAGGAGAAAACCTACATACTCACTTGATGCTGAAATGAATGATCAGGAAGGTGTCGATGGGTACGCCATGCTCGCCAGTGAAGAGCTTACCCCTGAGGGGAGCACGCTTCTGTCTGAAACACAGGCCTTGATTCATGACGCCATCGACAGCCTTCCGGATAAATACAGAACGATTATGGTTTTACGGTACTTGCAGGAGCTTTCCTTACAGGAAATCAGCGATGTGCTCAATCTCCCAGTCACCACTATTAAGACAAGAGTACACAGGGGACGGGATTTTCTGCGCAAAAAACTGGAGCACAAGCTATAGATCATGCGCATAGATTCTAGGAAAAGAGTCTGCGTAGATGTTTTTATGAAACATAATGCTCGTTGTAACGTATGTAAGATGAGCAAAGTTTCTAAGCCGGAGCATGTTATGTTGAGAAACACGGAAGAATATTAGAAAGGATTGGCTCATATGGATTGCAAACAAGCCGTCTCTTTTATGCATGACTATCTAGATGGCGACCTGTCTGAGCAGGACAAACATGAGTTGGAACAGCACTTGTTAGACTGCCCGGAATGCCGCATGCGTTTTAAAGAGCTGGAGCGGACGGATGCGATGCTTTACGGTACACGCTATCATCAAGTGCCGTGTGTATCGGATGAGCTGACATTTCGCATTATGAATGCTTTGCCGCCGCATAAAAGACAGACTGCGGTGCCTATGCTGACCTGGGTGAAAAGGCATCCCGCTGTAACAGCCGCCGCCTTCTTCCTTATTGTTATATGCTCAAGCATGGCCAGCTTTTCTAGCACGGACCATCAATTGGTAGTCAAAGGAAGTCATCTGGATCAAGTTGTTATTCAGGGCGATACTGTGATTGTGCCTGAGGGGAAATCCATTGCCGGAGATTTAACAGTGCAAAATGGTGAAGCCCGTGTATACGGCGAAGTGGAAGGAAATGTCACTGTAATTGATGGTTCTTATTATCAAGCGTCCACCGCCCATATTGCAGGACAGGTTAAAAGTATTGATCAAACCTTGGATTGGATTTGGTACAAGGTTACTGATTTATTCGGGGGACCTTCTTCTCCATAAAAGAAGCTTGAAATGGCAAGGACGATATCGAGCGCCTCTTTCCGCTGGAAAAGGCGTTTTTTTGTATATGAAGCTGGCGAATTGTACTGTATTTTACTGATTTTGGCGGTTCTTTTGTCACACAGCTTGCAACGTGAGCCTGATCGTTATAACCTAGATAGAGAGAGCACACTGTGTACATATTACACCCACTCACTACAGAAAATTGCGGGGGCATGCGCATGTTGGATTATTTTGCGGACCTGACTTGGAAAGAGTCCATTAAAGATATTATCGACATTTTGATCGTAACCTATATTATGTATCAGCTTATTTTACTTGTTCGCGGAACGCGTGCAGTTCAATTGTTGAAAGGGATTCTGTTTCTGGTTGTCATTTGGGCGGTTAGCACCTGGTTTGATTTGTATACGCTCAAGTGGTTGATGAATCAGATGTTCACCTTTGGTGTGGTGGCTATCTTTATTATTTTCCAGCCTGAGTTGCGTCGTGCACTGGAGCAATTGGGGCGTGGCAAATTATTTGGGCGTTCGTCTGCGGATGATGAAGAGATTAACAAGTTAATCGGAGAAATGATTAAGGCGCTGAATTATTTATCACGTAGGAAAATAGGAGCTTTGGTCGTATTTGAGCGCGAGACCGGGCTAAACGAATATACGGAGTCTGGTATCAAGACACAGGCTGTAGTCAGTTCTGAACTGCTAATTAACATCTTCATTCCTAATACACCTCTGCATGATGGTGCGGTGATTATTCAAAATAAACATATTGCTTCTGCGGCCTGTTATTTGCCATTATCGGAAAATCCGTTCATTAGCAAAGAGCTGGGAACCCGTCACCGGGCTGCGATTGGGGTGAGTGAGGTAACGGATGCCGTAACTGTCGTGGTATCGGAGGAAACAGGACAAATTTCTTTGGCCATTAATGGACAGGTCGTGCGCGACATTAAGGAAGAATCCCTAATCTCCAAGCTGTATGAGGAGTTGCGGCCAACACCGTCTTTGAAGGAAAAACGCGGCTCATTCTGGAATCGGAGGGGAGGCCGTGGAAATTCATGATGGACAAATGGATTAACAATAATACGATTTCCAAGATATTGGCGCTTGCGGTTGCTATCCTGCTGTGGGGAATGGTCCATCTAGATACAGGTACACCTTCATCTACGCTGACCGTTTCTTATAATAATAAAGTGATTGATAATGTAGCCATTCAGGCCAGTGGTCTGGATGATTCAAAATATGTATTGTCAACCATGGATACTGACCATGTTAAGATGGAGGTCAGAGGACAGCGTTCTGTGTTGACTTCCTTTTTTGCGGATAATTATCAAGCAAAGCTAAACTTAAACGGCTTAGGAGCAGGTACTAAAACATTGTCACTCGAACCGGACTTGCCGGATGGAGTGGAGTTGGTATCTATGACTCCTAACCGTGTTACGGTGACGATTGAGGAAAAACAAACGAAATCATTTAATGTATCTATAGTTCCTAAAGGAAACCCAGATGCGGGACTGCAGCTTGGTAAGCCTGTGATTGCTCCTCAGACCGTGAAGGTCACCTTGCCCAAAAGCCAGTTGAGTACCGTCACTGCCGTTCTGGGGGCTGTTAATACGGATGGCATCTCAGAAAAGTTTGAACAGAAGCGTGTAAAACTGAAGGCTTATAATAAAAAGGGACAGGAACTTACGGGAGCGGTCATTGAGCCGTCTACTGTGTCCGTTGAAATTCCGGTAACTCAGCAGGCGAAGTCTGTGCCTGTTAAGATTGTCTATTCCGGAGAGTTGCCAGACGGACTGGTGCTTTCTAAAGTGAATGCAAACGTGAAGGAAGCGGCGGTATATGCATCGCAGGATGTATTGAGCAGCCTCAGCTCTTACGTCACGGCTACATTGGATTTAAGCCAATTTACGGAAGCGGGGACTCGTACAGTTCAAGCTAATTTGGCAGCCCCCTCAGGTTCTGATAAAATCGAGCCAGGGTCCATACAAATTCAGGTGACTGTTGTTCCTTCCAATGAAGTCACAGATACGGAACGGACGCTGTCAGGCATCCCAATCGTTTTACAAGGTGCAGGAGATGGAGCGACTGCGACTGTTACAGCGCCCGCAGGCAAGACGATGGATGTTACTGTGAAGGGCCCGCAGGATCTGGTAAACAATTTAACCAATGATGATATTAGTTTGGTGGCAGATGTAAGTGGCCTCGCGGCTGGTCAACACGAGGTTACTCTGAAAGTAGGCTTGCCTAAATATATTACGCAAGCCGGAAATGCTGGCCAACTAAAGGCAACGATCAACATTGAGATCCCTTCTACGCCTGCTGTAACGAATCCGAATAGTGAGAATGAATCAAACCCCTCTGGTAGTGGCGAAAAGGGGCAGGAGAGGCCACAGGAGGGGCAAGGCAATCAAAGTGGAAACTCTGACGTTAAGACCGGGGACAACGCAGCTGCGGAGGATAAAACAAATCCTCATAACGGCGCAGATTCTTCTGCGAATGGAACCCCGGAGAACAGTCAGCCATAACATGTTTTATCTGTAGTAAATAATCATGATTTATTAGACAAAAAAAGGGAGTCATTTTACATGGGGAAATATTTTGGTACAGATGGTGTACGAGGCGTTGCTAATCAGGAACTTACAGCCGAACTGGCATATAGCATTGGCCGCTGCGGCGGATATGTTTTAGCAGGTAATGTAGAGAAACCGACAGTTGTTATTGGTATGGATACACGGATATCCGGTCTGATGCTGGAATCGGCTCTTGTAGCCGGTTTGCTGTCCATTGGAGCTAATGTGGTTCGCCTAGGTATTGTTTCGACGCCTGGGGTGGCATATCTCACACGTCAATTGAAAGCTGACGCTGGTGTAATGATCTCAGCATCACACAATCCAGTTGAAGATAACGGCATTAAGTTTTTTGGCGGTGACGGTTTTAAATTGACAGACGAAACGGAATTGAAAATTGAAGAGCTCATGGATGCAAAAGAAGACCAACTGCCTCGTCCGATTGGCGGCGGATTGGGAACGGTTGTTGTAGACGAGCATTCCCGTTACGATTATCTGGAGTTCTTGAAAACAACAATTAGCCATTCTTTTGAAGGAATAAAAATTGTACTGGATTGTGCAAACGGAGCAGCTTATGAGCTGGCGCCGAAGCTTTTTGCAGAATTGGGAGCTGAGGTGCACACCATCGGTGCCGAGCCTAACGGTTTGAACATCAATGATCATTGCGGCTCGACTCATCCTGAAAAGCTGAAAGAGGAAGTGCGCCGCTTGAAAGCGGATATTGGTCTGGCCTTTGACGGCGATGCCGACCGTCTGATCGCAATTGATGAGAACGGGGAAGAGGTAGACGGCGACTATATTCTCTGCATTTGCGGAGATGCAATGAACCGCGCTGGAAAACTCAAGGACAGCACTATTGTATCGACAGTGATGAGTAATATCGGTTTTTATAAAGCTACTGAAAAGCTGGCACTCAAGACTGCAAAAACTGCGGTCGGGGACCGTTATGTGATGGAAGAAATGCGTCGGGGTGGATTTAATCTGGGCGGTGAGCAGTCTGGTCATGTTATTTTCCTGGATCACAATACGACAGGCGATGGCATGCTGACTGGGATTCAGCTGGTAGATACCTTGAAAGCTTCCGGCAAGAAAATGAGTGAGCTAAAGTCGCTCATGAAACAGTATCCGCAAGTGCTCGTAAATGTGCGTGTGCAGGACAAACGCAATTACGAGGGGAATCCTGCTATTGCAGAAGCAATTGAGCAGGTGGAACAACAATTGGGCGATAATGGGCGTGTACTGGTTCGTGCTTCAGGCACAGAATCGCTCATTCGTGTGATGGCCGAAGGCCCGGATAAAGATGAGCTGGAGCAATTTGTCGGTCAGATCGTAGATGTCGTGAAGAAAGAATTAGTTTAAAATTTTGTAAACGTCGGTTGCCTGTGAAAAAGAAGCAGGCAACGGCGTTTGCGGTTATTTACTAGCGATTTATTGCCTTCATGGTGTAATTATGAATAAAGTGTCATTGCCAAATGATACTTAGCTGAATATAATATAGGGATGCTGTGACTCAGATAGAGAAAGCGAGGGTTGTAAGGTAACGTAATACAAGCGCCAGAGCTTGATTTTGTGCGGGGGAACTTGGTGGAGAAGCAACGGATTCAGTTGAAATAAAGTTGCTTGCAGATCGGTTCACGACAAAACAAGCTGACGAGGTGAAGGTGTTCGAAACATTCGGCGGGGACCTTCCGGTGAAGCATCAAGCCGTAAACCGGCAGCGGAAAATGAACAGGCAACTGTTTACACAACGCACCGGTAGATGCCTTTATTATTTTATAACCTAAATTATAAGATTCATTTCATGAATGTGCGGCCATCATCATTGGCGTGCGCGGTTTGGGAATTTCGTTACATTCGTGAAGAGATGCCTGTAAATTCTATAGTTATCATTGACAACTTCATAGATGAATGAACTTTATTCCACAATCTACCGCACACGTTAGTCCTGTGATGAGTCGTCTTGTGAAATGATGATCGGGAGGATAACGAATATGTGTGGCATTGTAGGATATATTGGTAATCAGAATACGCAAGAGGTATTGATTGACGGATTGAAGAAGCTGGAGTATCGCGGTTATGACTCTGCGGGTATTGCCGTGTTTACAGATTCAGGATTGCAAGTAGCCAAGGCTAAAGGTCGTCTGGCGAATCTGGAAGCTAAACTGGATGGTACGCCGTTGGTAGGCCATGCAGGTATCGGGCATACACGTTGGGCAACGCACGGTAAGCCTTCTGATGAAAACTCCCATCCACATTTGGATGAGAGTCAAAAGTTCTCTGTAGTTCACAACGGAATTATTGAGAATTATCTGGAGCTGAAGGAGCAGCTGATCAGCGAAGGTCATACCTTTATTTCCGAAACGGACACCGAAGTTATTTCCCATCTGGTTGCGCGTGAATATAAAGGGGATATCGTTAAAGCAGTACAAAAAGCAATTACCTTTATGCGCGGTGCTTTTGCACTGGGTGTGCTGACAGAGCATGAGCCTAATAAGCTGGTTGCTGTTCGTCAGGCTAGCCCGCTGGTTATTGGTGTGGGAGAAGGCGAGAACTTTATCGGTTCCGACATTCCGGCTATTCTGAAGTATACACGCAATGTGTTTATTTTGAACGATGGTGAAATGGCTGTTTTGACCAGTGATGCTGTCGAATTAATGACAATCGAAGGCCAATTTATTTCTCGGGAAATGATTCATGTCGAATGGGATGCTGTAACAGCAGAAAAAGGCGGCTATGAGCATTTCATGCTGAAAGAAATTCACGAGCAGCCTAAGGCTTATCGTGACACAATGTTGGGCCGTATCGATAAAGATACTAAAAAAGTTGTTCTTCCTGAGCTGAAGCTGACAGAAGAACAAATTAAAAATATCCGCAACATTCAAATTGTTGCGTGTGGTACAGCTTACAATGCTGGTTTGATTGGTCGTACCGTTATTGAAAGTCTGGCTCGTATACCGGTAGAAAATGATGTGGCTTCCGAATACCGTTATCGTTCACCTATCGTAACACCAGAAACATTGGTGATCGTGGTGAGCCAATCCGGTGAAACTGCTGACACGTTGGCAGCACTGCGTGAAGCACAAGCAAACGGCGCTCATGTACTGGCGATTACAAACGTAGTCGGTAGCTCCATCGCTCGTGATGCAGATGATGTGTTGGTTACACTGGCAGGACCGGAAATTGCCGTAGCCTCCACTAAAGCCTATTCTTCGCAGTTGATTGCGTTCTATCTGTTTGGTTTGTATCTCGCTCAAGTGCGTGGCACACAAACGGATGAGCAAGTAGCCCATGTGCTGGCTGCTATGGAATCTCTGCCAGAGCAAGTGGAAGAGATGCTGGGTAAAGCAGATGCGATCAAATCCTATGCTGAGCAAATTGCAAGCCACAAGCACCTGTTCTTTATTGGTCGCGGTCAGGACTATGCTGTAGTACAGGAAGGCTCCCTGAAGCTCAAGGAAATCTCCTACATTCATTCCGAGGCATATGCTGCTGGTGAGCTGAAGCATGGTACACTGGCATTGATCGAAGAGGGAATTCCAGTTATCGCTTTGGTAACACAGGAATCCGTGTTGGAGAAAACCGTGAGCAACATTAAGGAAGTCAAGGCTCGTGGTGCAGATGTTCTTGCGATTACGTACGAAGAGCACGCAGTTGAGTTGTTGAAGTCCGTGGATCAGGTATTTGCCATTCCGAAAACACTTCCAATTCTGTCTGCTGCAATTTCGGTTGTATCTCTCCAACTGTTGGCTTACTACGCTTCTCTTGCGCTGGGTCATGATGTTGATAAACCACGTAACCTGGCGAAAAGCGTTACCGTAGAATAAGCTTTAGTAAAATTCTAAATTAATGTTGTGTACAGACAATAAAGTCATGTACTAGACATTAAAGTTGTGTACTATTAATGACAGATAACAAGAATATTTCTTCTTAGTAAGTATTTAATAAAAAGCCCGATGAGCACGTATCTGTCTTCGGACAATAAAGTTGTGTACAAAACAATAAAGTTGTGTACAAATCGAGAAATAGACAATAAAGTTGTGTTCTAATTTATAGCAACTTGTGATCGATTATTATTAATTATGACTCTAGAAAACGATCTTTATTTGTCGATAAGTGTATTTAATGACAACATATTCTTTTGAAACTAATAATTATAAAATCCGTCTATAAAAAAGCTTGATATCCAAACTTAAACAGTCCCGATGAAAACTCTTAATCGGGACTGTTTGTATTTTATTGATTGTGGGTGGATTAATGAAAACTTTGGGAGAAAAGATAAAAATTATACGAAAAATGAATAAGCTTAATCAGACTGAATTTTCATCAATTATTGGCGTTTCTCAAGGTACATTAAGTGAATTGGAAAAAGATAAATACAGGCCATCCGTTGAAACTATAATTGCTTTAAAACTAAATTTTAATATTGATTTAGAATGGCTGCTACTTGAGGGGCCAGTGAATTCTAACATAGGATTATTTCATATCCAAATAGATGAGTTTGAACTAAGACTAGTTTCAAATTTACGAAAGCTAAACCTAGAAGATAAACAAGAAATTGGAGAAATAATAAATTTGAAATTAAAGCGATATTATAAGAACTGATTGTCCAAGGGAAATAAATTGCTAGAGTGAAATTAAGAATTAGATCGTAAATACGAAGTTTAGACTAACAGCACATTTAAGCTAACAGGCAGATTGCTTCAATAATAGAATAAAACGCTCCCCTTTTAATGTAAAACCTAGCCACACAGCCTCTGCTGTGTGGCATTTTTTATCAGTGAACTTATAAGGGCCAGTTAGCCTAAAATTTGCAAAGCTGTTTTGGAAGAGGAGAGTCCCATGTGGTTTATTCCAAATGAATTTGTCTCTGGACAGCTTTCGCAGGGGCATTGTCTCTTCTCCCTTTTAAACATGATTTATGCGCTAGGTCATATACTGGGAATGTATTTTCTTTTGAAAGGGGTTGAAATTATTGCCCGAAACTGATCCAAACCGTCAAATCTTCAAAGATGAATCGGGAAAAGTAGTATCTTGGAACGAGGTGGCAGGCGGTAAGCTTATCGATTATGAAGCCCATACCTCCTTAAGGCGTGGAGTAGATATTGATGCAAGTGCACTTGAGGGTATCAAAACTTCGTTTAACCAGATGAAGAACGTTCCAGTTTTTGCCGAAATTGGAGCGAAGGCTGAATTACGTGTTCAGGCTCAGAGCCCCCTTGATTTGTTTGAGGAAGCAGGGCTTGCAATTAGACTACAGGCCATTGCCCAACTGGCGGCAGGGATTGGTTTAAGACCGACGATGACCATAGGAGAGCTTAAGAATGCTGTGCTCGGATTACCAGATATGCAGGGGGCACCTGCTGAGTTGTTTGAGCTGCTGCTGAAAGAAGTCGATATCAGTGGGGTCGTGTATGCACAAGCTGCAATCGCAATTATGGCCTATGCGAACTTAGTTGCTACTGGATCTTTTTTGGCGGCAGGAGAAAGAGCTCAATCAGGCTTTCAATTGTTATTCGAAACTGGTTACGGGTTTAAGGTGGGAGCTGGCTATAGGGGGTATGTGGAGGTCAATTTCAAAAGCCCGCGGAGACTTGTGACCCGATTTTCGGGCGCTGCTGTTTTGAAGATCATTTCTACAGCGGCACAAGGTGGCTTATCAGCGGATCAGATGTCTCAATTCCTTTCCCTGCAAGCCCCGCTTATTTCGGCCGCGAGGTTGGCTTATGAGATCGGTGAACTGCCAAGAGAGCAGGCGGGTGCACGCAGCATAACCATTATCCTGCAGGAAGGGCAACGTTGGTTTATCGAAAGGCTTTCCGTTGTACAAGACGAAACCATCCGTTGGGCCGCCCTACAGGTATTGAATACGTTGAATACTCAGATGATGGAAAATCTTACAGAACCATTTAAGTTCAGCGGTTCCTTAAGCGCTCAAGTGCCGGATAGAATATCGAAAACCATTAACTCCCAACTGGGTCGTAGTCCAGACGCAGAACTCTCCATCGAAAACCTGACCGTATATCTGCTGCACATTCCACTGCACCGCCTGTTAGGGCAATCGAAGGAAGCTCAACTTGTCGCCGGAATATACAGTTCCGCCTTCCCAGGGGGGATGGAAGAAAGCATAAGGGCAATGTTTGCCTATACCGGAGGGGACACTTCGGCTGAAACGGAGCTTCTGCAGAAGCTGACCGCTGGACTTCAGGCATTCGTCCCCCGGGTGATCGGTACCCCGAGTTTTAACAGTGCCATGGATCGGGCCTTTGCGGGCAACCGGGAATTGGGCATCCTGCTACGGGGCGGATTAATTCCGGCGCTGGAGTTGGCGGCTGAGGTGACTCTGCCTTACGTTATGGGTCAAGGTAATTATGACAGGAAGCTGATTCGGGAAGCTGTATCCTCAGTATTACTAACGTTGATCGGACGCAACGTCATTAGGATATTTAACGGTATCGTAATGAAAATACAGAAAGATATTGGACAGTTACTCCGCGCCGCAGGCGACCAGCTCACGAGCCCTGCCGTTATGAACATTCTTCAAGTAACAGGAATGTCTTATATGAGGAAGCCCTTACAGGCAGGGTTTCGGGAAGCTGCGGGTCTGTTTAGCGATTTTGTTTCGCAAAAATTTTTTGACAATGCTCTTAAGGTGTTTACCCCCATTGAAGGGCGCTCTATTTCCTTTTATATAGAGAATCTTAGGGACCCAACGTGGGTTCCACGAGCTGACAGCGTCAAGGCTGTTGCTCTGGGAATGCTGGAAGTTCTGGCTAAAAAGATGAACGAGTTCATCACCAAAGTGATCGCAAGCGTATTGCAAGCCTTTCTGGAAATGCTTATTGCTCAGTTGGAGAAATTCATTGATGATTTTTTCAAGGAACAAGTCAACCGCTTCAGGGATACCCTTATGGAATTGGTCCGAAATAATATTACGAGTCCGCTGGCAAGAATCATCAGGGAGGAGCTGGCAAATCCAGTAATCGGTAGATTGCCTGCTGAAGTCCGAAAGCCGGTGGAAGAAGCTATAGACCGCGTTATCAGAGATGTGATCGGCGGACAATTATTGACGCCCATAACCAAGGTTTTGGGACAGGTGGAATTCGATCCAGAGAAAATCTTGGAGATTATGAGCGTACAAAATAATTTATCCGGATTTGCGGAGTATATATTCGACGAGATTGAACGGCAGCTCAATCGAATTGGATTCAATCTTCCTTTCAATCTGGATGTACCGATTACCCTTCCCGATATATCAGGTATTCCGGGTCTACCTAGTGGTTTGGGTATCCCAGGTCTGCCTGGCGCTTTTGGTGTGACGGGAGGCGGGGGTTCGACTGGTTATGGCGGCCTTGGCTCTATTGGGTCCATAGGTCCCTTCAATCCTTTAGATCCACTTGGGGGGGGGACCGATGTGCTAACAGGTGGCAGCGGCAATCCCGTTGATGTGCTCAATAAATTACTGAACGACGTGGGTCTCGGAAACTTGATCCCCGGTCCGGATGGCAATCTCCTTATCCCTCTAGGCCCCTTTACTTTAACACCCGGCCATATCGTTCGTGCCATCAGGGGAGCCATCCCGATGAGGCTTCTACAAGTTCTCTATTCCAACCTGTTGCAATATGCAGGACCCGGCATCCAGCAACTCAAGCGGATTACAGAGTTTAAGGCAGCAATACCTCGGATTCTGGCCCAATTCCAGGCCAGACGGAGTTTTGCACCCTCAATCCGAACATCAACCTACGACTCTCTGATCATGCTTCGTTCCGTAAAGGGGAACAACAGTCTCCATGCCCTGCAAGTTATTCTCCATTACTCGGGGCTTCAGAGGGGCTTCCCAGGAGCAGTCCATGGTTTTCCGGCTGTGTCTGTCTATCTGAATAATCGGATTCTACCACTTCGTTCCTTCCATTACTCTTGGAACTCAGATGGGGGGATACCAGGACGTCAGCCGGGTTTGTTGTTATGGCGCATGTTGACCGTTCAGGATTTTAAGTATGGTGAAAATGTACTGTACACAGTTGCAACGGATGCTTACGGCAGAAGAACGGAATCAGGAACCAGGTTCACGTTGGCGTTTACTGATACGGGAGTCTAGATAAAGAAGGGCAGGGCTGCCATGGCAGTTTTACGGGTGCAAGGGTAGCCCTGGTACAAGTGATTGGGTTATTGAATAGAATTACAGTGAGCAACATATTCAACTAACGGTATATAATAGCTCCAAAACAGCTTAGTCTAAGACTTTTCTTAATATATATAATGAGTAAAAATTATTTATCTTCTAAATGATTTCTCGCAATTTTAACACTATCTTATAAAGATTGGAATCCATCTCCCTAACGAACTGGGAAATTGGAGTAACAGCAATAAGAGAAAGCGTCAATCGAGCACGAGTCATGGCCACATACAGCTTGCGACGTTCGGTCGCTACATGAGCATCAGGATCATCACCTGGATCTGATAGTTTGATAGGAAGTCTGCCTTCCTGAAGACCGGTTACGATGACATGATCGAATTCCAAGCCTTTGGATGAATGAAACGAAACAAGTTTAACTCCCTGAGTTAGAAAATCGGCCTCATCCGACTTTATTTTTATTGCAGCAATGTTTACTTCGGCTAAGGTAAGTGCAATATCATCCAATCGGTCATTTGAATGTGCAATCACTCCAATTGTATCCGTAGGGAATTCTGTAATAAGTTCTTTAATTTTTTTTATAAGCTGCTTTTTTTCTTCGGCAGTTGAGCTAACCATGCTTAACTCTGGAACTGGCCCCTTAATATCCGGATCTGTGGATGGTAGAAATTCTGAATCGTTTAACAGTGTCTTATCGTGAGCCTGCAAACTTTTTGCAAGTTGAATAATTTGTTTGGTGGAGCGGAAGCTTTTATTAAGTATTTTACTTCGTGTTCCTTTTATATCAATATCCACGCTTTTCCAAGTAAAAGATCTTCTATATATTTGTTGTCCCTTGTCGGCTGCAATTGTAAGACTCTTAACAGCAAGCAATTTGATGACCTTTAATTGTGCAGGAGACAGGTCTTGTGCTTCATCGATGAGTACATGTAACGGTCTCCGGTCCACAGGGATTTCGCGTTCATGTATCAGTAACAGAAGGGCAATGTCATCAAAATCATGTGCATTTTTGCTTGTTAGTATGGACTGGTATTTCTCATAAACATCAAAAATGGATTCACGATGCAATTTAGTAACCTGAATTTGATTTCCCCGTCCTGTACGAGCACAACTTAAATATTTCTCTCTCTCATTCATGTTGTTGTTCTTAATCCAAGATACTTCCTCCTTAAGAAACTTTATTAATTGGTATTCGGTCACCTTTGGTGTTTTTGCTTTAATGTTTGGAAAGGTGGGGTCTCCGTATTTTGCGATTGTCCTTTTTGCGTAAGCAATCATTTCCACTTGTTCTTTTCCAGCAATATTTCTGGTGTTCAAGGCCCCAATCTCTTTTAGAATCTGCGATCCCCAAGTATGAAAGGTTAATGCTTCAACAGGTGTTTGTGTGGTTGCCTTTTTAGCGAGTTGTCTTAAATAGGTAGACAAAGCCCGATTAAAAGTCAAAAATAAAACATTTCGATCTCCTTCATTAGACTCTATCTTGTTCAGATAGTTCGCTCTTTCAAGAAGAATTGTCGTTTTTCCGGCACCCGGAATACCCCTTATCAACAATTCTCCTTTTGGAGTAAACTGCACGCACTTTTCTTGTTCTTCTGTCAATTTAATTAGTTTTAGTGCCATATTTTATTCTCCTTGCCAGCTTGATTTTAGAAATCATCCCCAAAAAAATTTAGCACCTCGGTTTTATACTTCTGTTCCGCTTTTTCCTGGAGCTTTTTCGCATTATTAATAAGCCCTATGTCGCCCAATTCGAGTATCTTGTCGTCATCTGTGGAAGTCGGTGTAAAACCGTTAAACTCATAGTGTTCTATCAACTCCGTACCTTCCCCCATACACTCATCAAAAAAACTATCAAAGTGTATTCCTGGGTGCCCAATTACATAAAGCTTTTCCTTGGCACGGGTTAAACCTACGTAAAGCAATCTTCTTTCCTCGTCTATATCTGGAGAACTTCCATTTGGAAATGTTCTGTCACCGAGGTACAAAAGAAAGACAACTTTAAACTCTTCTCCTTTGGCTGAATGAATTGTCCGAATCTGTATATTTGCATCCAGTATACTCGGTTCGGGCTCGTTCCCTGATTCAATGGTATTATATATCTCTTCCGATATTTCAAAGCAGAATTCAAGTCCCATTTTCTGAAATTCCGTAATTTCATCTCTGATATCTTCAGATAGAATGCCTTCTGGAATATCGGTAAGTAAGCGATGTGTATCTGCCTTAATAAACTCGACAATGGTCATTCCATAGTAGTCGGGGCTCATACAGATTTGAGAAATATAATTGCGTATTTCACGTTTGTGATCAACATCGGAATCCCTTATCACGTTTGCAGACAAATTATGAGCATTTAACGCTTCCATCACAATGGTTCCTTGGGGAGAATGCTCTGTGTTCTTTCTGACCAACACACAAATCTCCTGTGGCATAATTCCACTATTTTTCAAGATAGTCGAGATTTCAGATGCAACATAATCACCTGCAAGCTGAAGAGATGGTGCGTGGATCAACTTTACCGCTTCATTAACAAGTTTCAATTCCGGTATCAGTTTGTTGGGTATTTTACTCAGCAAATTTATTCGGTTTGCAACCTTTATGATATTCTCGGTTGATCGATAGTTTCTTATAAGAGAAGTGGTTGGTAGAGTTTTTTGGGCAACAGATCTCGCTCGATCTTCAAAGTTTAGAATATTTGATATGCTTGAACCATTAAACGTATAAATGGTTTGTCCAGCATCGCCTACAACATTAAGGCAAATATCATCCCGGGAAATAGAAAACAATAATGATTCTTGTGCGCGCGATGTATCCTGATACTCATCCACCAAAATATATTTCAGTCCGTTTCTCAACCGTTTTAATGTTTGTCCATCTGAATTTCCGAGTACACGAATGGCTTCGGTAATCAAACCACAATAATCTATGCAGTTGTTAACTTGAAGCAGGTTATTATATCTCGCCCATAGCTTCTTTAGATCATCGGTCTTGATATTAAAATTTCTACTACCGTCAGTCCAGCATATGTGCTGATTGGAAGGTAGTTCATTAGGTCTTGTAAGGCAATCCATGTCATTTGAACCTTGTCGAAGTTCATCCAATATCTTGAGGTAACAATCAATAGGGACTTTTTTGGCGCTCTCCGGTTTATCGAAAAGATAATCAAAATTATTATTCAATATCTCATTGCCTTCTATCAGCCTGAAATTTGGACGAAGCCAAGTTTCATTACATTCAATTGCCAATCTTAGTATACGATATGACAATCCATGAAATGTATATACGGGTACGGTGCTACCCATACCAATTTCCATACAAAATTCTTCAAGCTTTTGCAATAATCGACTTCGTGCGGTTCTAGAGAAAGATAAGGCTATAATTGAATCAGCCGGTATGTTCATTTCAAGTTGCAAATATAATATGCGTGCTGCTAAAGTACTGGTCTTACCCGTTCCAGCAGCTGCATTAATTGCCAAGCTTCCCAAAGGGGCCTTTATTACTTCCTGTTGTTCTTTGTTGAATCGGGATATTAAAGTATCAAGAGTCAAATGCTACATCCCCCAATAATATAATTTCAGATATATAGTTCGACATAAAAGGACTTTATTCCTACTTTTAATGAAATATTAAAGTATAATAATTCCATAGGGAGTGATATTTATGGGAGAACAGGAAAAGGTTAATATTCGTAATGACTTAATAGATCGATTGGCATTGGAGTTGGTAGGACCAAATTATGAAGATGAGGAGATCGGGGAATCTCCTTCCCAGAGATATTTGACCGGTATACTATGGCCGAATGGTACCTTAATGGAAAAGGAAGACGATGAAAAGACAGAGACGGATGACAATGAAGATGGCCATGGCACACCCGAAGCTATTGCACCTTTAATGCAGGCCATGAAGCCTTCTTCAATTGGCTTGTCTTTTGTTGTTGAAGCCGGTCAGGAGAAGATTCGCGTGTTCTATGAATGGGGCGAGTACTTTAAGCTGGGTGAGAAGAAAAAGTCACCTTGGAAAAGAACTCCCATTAAGGACAAAAAAACAATTGATTTAATGCCGGCTGATGGTTTGAGGCGCATAATTGCACTGAAATCAGACGCTATGGGAGAGGTTAATCTTGAATGGCTTGCCCGTCCTCTAAAAGATGGATCAGGAAGATTGGCGGTCAGCTTATTTTTGGTCAATCGCAGAGAGAAACCGGACACTCTCAAGGATGCATTTTGTCTTTATCAGCCTCTGTTAAAAGTAAAGGGATATGGATGCGAATACCCGTTCTCGGTAAGGAAATTAAACATGGACCGGGGTTATCAGGCTCCCGACGTGGCGGCAGACAATTTGTTGTATAGAAAACAGCGTGTTTTCGCGGTAGGGCATGGTGTTGCCGTTGACTGGAATGATTTCTCGAATGATGAAGAACTCGTTGGCAGTCTATTTACCAAAATCATACCCGTATATGAAATTCCGCGTGTTATCCCCCCTGACTGGCTGGGGAAAGGATCGCTTGATATGAAGGAAATATCGAAAGCAAGGAATGGCGATGAAATCTATAATTGTCTTAACCCGATGCTCGATGAATACGAAGGATGGATTGAGGAACAAGGCGATATCCTGGAGACGATAAAAATTGACCTCGATGAGGAGCAATATAACACGGGGGAGGAACATTTGCGATTGTGCAAGGAGTCCCTGAAGCGCATGAGAAAGGGACTTGGCTTAATAAGGGATGAAGGGAGGGACAGAGAGGTATTCAGAGCATTTTGCTTTGCCAATAGGGTCATGTCAAAACAACGAATACAGAGTATTTGGGCACGAAAAGCAAGCAAAACCAAAAATTGGTCCGAGGAACCAAAGGGAATACGTACTCAATGGAGGCCGTTCCAGATCGCATTTATTTTGCAGTCCCTTACGGGCATCGTTGAACCCTACCATGATGACAGAAAAGTCGCTGATTTGCTGTGGTTTCCGACAGGTGGTGGTAAAACGGAGGCATATCTCGGATTGTCGGCATTTGTAATGGCCCTGAGAAGACTTCGAAAAGAGCAAAATGGAAAGCGTGGAGATGCTGGTGTAACCATCCTAATGCGCTACACCCTGAGGCTATTGACCATCCAGCAATTCCAAAGAGCAGCAACCTTAATCTGTGCATGCGAAATGGAACGAATACAGGACAAGGATTCTTGGGGGGAAGAGCCCTTCAGAATTGGATTATGGGTGGGTAGCAAAAACACCCCGAATGACTTCGATGAAAGTGTAAAGCTAATGGAAAATAAACAACCAAGCCCTGGAGCACCTACTCCCGTTCAGTTGGTTTCATGTCCGTGGTGTGGTTCGGAACTGCACAGTCGTAGTAACTATTTTCTTGATAAGAAAAATAGGAGAATTTTAATCGGATGTTCAAGACGTGAATGCGAGTTTCACCGTTTGAAAAATCCAGAAGGGATTCCGGCTGTGGTTACTGACGAGGAAATATATAGATTGTTACCAACGCTTTTAATTGGAACTGTTGATAAATTTGCCCGACTGCCATGGGTTGGAGAAACCCAGTCACTATTTGGAAAAGTTAAAGGTCAAATTCAGCCTTGGGGATTTGTTTCTGAAGGGGCTGCTCCAAACACTCAAGGATGGATAAAAGATGTTTTGAAAACAAGTACAATAACAGGTGATTCCATGGATCAACGTGAGTTACTTCCCCCGGAACTAGTTATCCAGGATGAATTGCACTTAATTTCAGGGCCTTTGGGAACAATGGTGGGTCTGTATGAAACAGCTATAGATTATCTATGCAGTGGAATAAGGAACGGGGTGGAGGTAACACCGAAGGTTGTAGCATCGACAGCCACAATCCGACGTGCAAAAGAACAGATCCAGTCACTTTTCGCAAGAAGCCTTTCCATTTTTCCAAGTCCTGCTCTGGATTCGGGCAACTCCTACTTCGCAGTAGAGCAACCAACTAAAGAACTACCAGGGCGAAACTATGTGGGGATATTTGCTCCTGGTCGAAGCGTTAAAACAGCCTTGGTCCGGGTATATGCAGCTTTACTTTCGTCAACCGGGGCAATGAAACATTTGGATGAAGATCTTGATCCCTACCAAACACTTGTTGGTTATTTCAATAGTTTGAGAGAACTAGGCGGAGCTGTAAGATTAATTGAAGATGACGTAAGAAGCAGAATGAGTGTACTGTCATCTTCCAATCGCGGACAGAAATATCAATTTGTCGATCGTAAACTTAAGGAGAATGTACCCGAACTTACAAGCCGGGTGGATTCATCACAGATTCCGGCATTGCTTCAAAGGCTGGAGCAGCCCTTCCATGTGGACTCTCCAAATCATGTTAATCCTGTTGACGTTGTATTTGCCAGCAACATGATATCCGTAGGGGTTGATGTTAGTCGTTTGGGCCTGATGGTAGTGACGGGACAACCTAAAACAACTGCAGAATATATCCAGGCTACAAGCCGTGTGGGGCGCGAACATCCAGGCTTGGTCATTACGGTTTATAACTGGGCGAGGCCAAGGGATGTATCACATTACGAGCGTTTTGGCTCATATCATGCTGCATTATACCGATATGTGGAAGCAATTAGCGTTACCCCTTTTTCATCCCGGGCACGTGATAGAGCCCTTTCAGCAGTCCTTGTTTCAATGACAAGATTGTCCGAATATAAACTGTCCAAAAGAGAAACTGCCAAGAAATTCAGGTCCAATGCAGCGTATATTGAAAGCATTATGGAATTTATGAGGAAGCGGCTTGAGAATATGGGATTACAACGTGAAGATGAAGTGGAAGAGCATTTAAAGTCCTTGATGGACAAGTGGGAATCCAAAACTTTCGGAACAAGTCTGACATATACCGGAGGTAAGGAGAAATTGTTATATCCATTAGGGGAAAAGGCCCCTGCTTCAACATTTTCAATTCCAAATTCCATGAGAGACGTGGAGTCATCAGTTGGAATATATTTATTAAAGGAGTAGACTCATGAACGGGAAAATAGGAGAAGTTAGAAACAGCCAGCTTGTATCTACTTTTGGCCCTGGGGCTATCATGGATTTGCCGGACTTTTCAATCATAATTGCCGGAGTGGATGACTGGAATCTGAAACAATGTGTTCCAATAAATGAACCGAGGTTAACACGGAAACTGGGTATTCAAAAGATTTACACACCTCCCATGGTGGAGAGTAAGAATGAAACACGGCAGGGATCGCTTCCAGCCTATCGTTTCCCTCGATTCCTTGTGTGCCCAAAATGCAGAAAACTGTCACTCGCCAAAAACTTTTTCAAGAAAGAAAATGAAAATGTAAGTTATTGTAAATGTGATGAGGAAAACGGCTTAACAAAAGTTTTTCCTGCACGTTTTATTGTGGCCTGCTCTGCCGGACATATTGATGATTTTCCATGGGATTTCTATGTACACAAGGAGGACAAATCAGAAAAGTGTAAGGATTTGTTATACCTGAATGACAAGGGTGCTACAGGTTCAATTTCCGACGTGGAGATTGAGTGCAGGGGATGTGGCCAAAAACGTTCACTTGATGAAGCTTTTATGGGTAAAGGTTTGGGAAAATGCCTGGGGCACAGGAACTGGCTGGGTCCTTGGGACACCCAACCTTGTGAGGAAGAACAGAGGGCTTTGCTCAGGGGTGCTTCCAATCTTTATTTTCCTGTAGTGGTGAGCGCACTTTCCATACCTCCCTATTCAAGTCCCATACACCAGGATGTTGCGGGTGTAATGGATCGTCTAACCAAAGTGGAAAGCAAGGAAAATCTCCAGATGCTTATTGATATGGGGGTTTTTGCAGAGTTTGAGGATAAAAATGTCGATGATGTATGGAGTGCCATACAAAACCAGCGCTCACTCGGAGAAGGAGTGGATCAGGATTTGTATTACCCTGAATGGCAGGCTTTGTTGAAGGGAACATCCATGGATGCCAAGCATGATTTTGAGATAGAAGAACAGGGAGTGCCAGAACGGTACAAAGATAAATTATCCAATATTATCATGGTTAGAAGATTAACAGAGGTTAGAGTCCTGGATGGATTCAGCCGAATTGAAGCCCTCCCGGATAACATTGAAAAAGCAGATAGCGAAACGACAAAAGCTTCGTATAAGGCGTCATTGAGCAAAAAGGATTATCTTAACTGGAGACCCGGAATCATTACAAAAGGAGAAGGGATATTCATAACTTTAAACGAAGATGCATTGAAAATATGGGAAGAAAAATTTAATAGCAACCAGATACCAATGGCAGAGGCGTTCAGACAATATTGTGATGACAGAAACATGGAGTACCCCGGAGGTCCTGAACCCAGATATGTACTTCTCCATACCCTTTCGCACGCATTAATGAGGCAATTATGCATGGATTCTGGATACTCCGCAACTTCTTTGAGGGAAAGGATATATTCCAGAAATACCGATACAGAAAGAATGGCAGGAATTCTTATATATACAGCTACACCGGATTCGGAGGGCAGTCTGGGGGGATTGGTCGAACTGGGTAAGAAAGATAGGTTTGAGGAGATACTCTGGAGTGCTCTTCAGGAGGCTCGTTTTTGTTCTGGTGACCCATTATGTTCCGAACATAAACCGCATGCTATTGGTGACTTGAATGGTGCTGCATGTCATGCGTGTCAGCTTGCCGCAGAAACATCGTGTGAAAAGTCAAATCGTTTTCTGGATCGAGCGTTTCTGGTTCCTACCGTTTCGGAAACTGAACTGGCCTACTTTGAATAGGGGGAAAAATGCAGAGCGAATCCATTGCAAAATCTATTTCTTCCATTACATGTTCCTGCTCTTTAGCTGATCTTGAGAGAATAGTCCAGTACATCAGGAGTGGAGAAATCGATCAATATACCAGCTTGGCTGAATGGAAAAGAGCAACACTTCCTGCCAACGTTCCACTGCCATTAATTCAGGATTTAATATCTCAGTGGAGAAAGCAAGAATTACATCCGGATGTGATTATTTTAATTTTTCACTCGGCTATGCATACTAAAAGGAATATGGAAATGAGTATTCCAGAAGTGGAACTCGCATGGTCTGGTCCATTTACCAACCCCATGTCTTTAACTAGAAGCAATTATGCACTCATTAAAGAGATGATTGAACGTGCAAGAAGGGAAATCTTTTTAGTGGGCTATAGTTTTACAGCTAATGACAGGACACTTAGTATTTTGGATGCTCTTGCTGCTGCCATCCTCAGGGGATGCAGTGTAAGGATTGCATTACATGATAATGGCAGCAATATTAAAGAGTTTCTAGCAAACTGGAAGGAAAATATTCCAGAACCTACAATGCTGAAATGGATTGGAAATGCTGATGATCCCTTGGCGAGTCTTCATGCCAAGCTTTTAATAGTAGATAATATCGAGTTATATATTGGGTCCGCAAACATGACCTATCATGGCATGGGATCCAATATCGAATTAGGTTTGAGAATTGAGGGTGAACCTGCAAGAAAAGTCTCCAGGCATTTTTTTGCTCTTGAACAGGCGGGAGAATTAGTTAAATATTAGGGTAATGGTTTAATTTGAATATTTTTATAGATAAACCGAATTTCTGTCCTTATTTTGAGGATATAAGTTGCCAAATGTTAATGACGGTAATGGAGTTACAAGGAAATGAATGCGACAGATTGAAAGAAAGGCTTTAAATAATTAAGGAGTTTTTTCTTGCCGTTACCTTTGACGAATGAAAGCCTCTTTCATAGATTTGGGGGTGCAGAATGTCCGATGTTGTTTCCAAGGAAAAACGAAGCGAGATGATGGCTGGTATAAAATCGGTTTCTAAACTGGAGAACAGGGTGGCGTCGGAGCTTTGGAAAAAAGGATTGAGATTCCGAAGAAATGATAAATCATTACCCGGGAAGCCCGATATAAGTATAAAAAAATATAAACTGGTTATCTTTATTGATTCCTGTTTTTGGCATCAATGTCCCCTTCACTCCAATATCCCAAAGAATAACCGGGAATTTTGGAAGAAAAAGCTGTTGGGGAATGTAGAAAGAGATAAAAAGGTCACTGGACACTATGTAAGTTCCGAATGGAAAATACTACGAATCTGGGAGCATGATTTCAAAACAGAATTTGACAAGACCGTTTCTCTAATAGCGGATTTTATCATAAGAAACAGGAAAAGTGAGTGAACCAATTTGGAGAAGGATTTCAGGGATTATTCAGAAGACTTTAAAAATTATGTAGATGGGCTGGCAAAAGAACACGATAGGGAACAGCAGGGGGTCTTCACGGAAGTTGTTCTTGATTTTATCAGGGAATCCGGAGAAATTGGGGAATTTGAAGTGCTTAATTTCAGAAGAACCGGTATCCAGGTTAATGGTTTTTCCATTGTTGAGGACAATGATCTTTATGCCCTAACCTTGGTAATCTCTCTGCATACAAGGATTGCACCTCCTCTTGTACTGAGGAAAAATGATTGGGAACCTGCACTCAGAAGGGCCGTTTCTTTCTACAAAAAAAGTATTGGTGGGCTTTATAAAGCGTTGACCAAACAAAGTGAAGTCTTTGAATTAACCAAGTTTATATACGATCATCATGAACAAATTCATCAGTTGAAAATAGTTTTATTGACTGACGGTATGGCCAGAAATGTTAAACTGGATGAAACTAAAACAGGAATCGCTTCTGTGGAACTTCAAATCTGGGATATGGAGCGTCTTTATCGACTTTTAAGTTCAGGCAAAGGCAGGGAACCCGTTGAGTTCGATATATTAAGCAAGCTTGGGGCCGGGCTACCATGTTTGAAGATGCCTTTGTCCAATGAGATATACGAGGCATATTTGTTGTTTATTCCAGGTCAATTACTTGCCGATGTATATGAGGAATTTGGAGAACGTCTAATCGAACGAAATGTACGTTCGTTTCTTCAGATGAGAGGGACTAATAGGGGCATAAGAGACACCATCATAAATGAGCCGGAAATGTTTGTGGCATACAATAATGGGATCTCTGCAACGTCTGACAGAGTGGAATTTGAGGAACGAGAAGACGGGAGCCTTGTTCTATCGAAAATTCATGATTTTCAGATAGTGAATGGTGGGCAGACGACAGCCTCCATATATCACACACTTAAAAAGAAAAATGATGTTTCACGTATAAATGTACAAATGAAATTAACAGTAATAAAGGATTCGAAAAAATTGGACGAGATTGTACCCAGAATTTCGGCTTATGCCAATAGTCAAAATAAAATTCAAACGGATGATTTTTTCGCAAATGATCCATATCATAGAAAGATTGAACAGTTTTCCCGAACTATATGGGCTCCCGCTACTGAAGGAAAGCAAAGGCAAACCAGATGGTTCTATGAACGTGCCCGTGGTCAATACCTTGATTTGAAAGGGAGAGACAAATCACGTAACGCTCGAATACAGTTTGATCAAACTTACCCCAAATCTCAATTATTTACAAAAACTGATTTGGCCAAGTACATTAATTCATGGGATCAGATTCCTCATATTGTAAGTAGAGGATCGCAAAAAAACTTCCTCGAATTCACAAAAAAAATATCTGCCATGGACGTATCCAAGCTAGAACAGGATTATTTTAAGGATTTGATATCAAAGGCAATTCTATTTAATGGTGTATCTAAAAGAGTCCATTATAAATACCGAGCTAATATTGTGACCTATACTATAGCCTGGCTATCCTATAAGACGCAACAGCAGATTGATTTGGAATTGATCTGGCGCAAACAGGCAATTCCCGCGAGTTTGGAAGATGTGATTGACAGAGTGACGGATGCAGCATATCGACACATTGTTGACCCTCCCGGTGGAGAGAATATAACCGAATGGTGCAAAAAAGAAGAATGTTGGAACCAGTTCAGGGACATGGACGTGGAGATTATGCTCGGAATTTGAAATACTTATATGATTCCGTAATTTAACCTGGTATAATTTCTACATAACGAATTGGGAGATTTGAAAATGAACTTTATTGACTTATTTGCCGGTGCTGGTGGGCTTTCAGAAGGATTTGTGAGACAGGGATTTAATCCAATAGCTCACGTTGAAATGGATTCATACGCATCCGAGACAATTAAAACAAGAACTGCCTATCATTATTTAAACAGTGAAGGCCGCCTTGATGTATATAAGGAATATTTGAGAGGAAATATAACTAAGGAAAATTTATATCAGGAAATCCCGGTGAGTTTATTGGAAAGTATAATAAACCAAGAGATTAATGATGACACAATTCCGGATATTTTCAATAAGATTGACGAGTTGTTACTAGAGAATACCGGTCAGACTCAAAAAATTGATGTTTTGATTGGCGGTCCGCCCTGTCAGGCCTATTCGCTTGTTGGACGAGCCAGAGATCCACAGAAGAAGGAGAATGATCCGAGGAACTATCTCTATAAACAGTATGTGAAGTTTCTGGTCAAATATCAGCCTGATATTTTTGTGTTTGAAAATGTACCTGGAATTTTAAATGCTGGTGGAGGATCTTATTATAGGGATATTCAAGATTTAATGAGAGAAATCGGATATGAAATCAAACATAAAACCTTGGATGCTTCTCATTACGGAGTGTTACAAAAGAGAAAGAGAGTTATATTAATAGGATGGAACAGGGAGTTGGGATACGAATATCCGCGTTTTACCCAAATCGAACAGCTTGCATTAGTCGAAGATATTTTTTCAGACCTGCATCCACTTGCACCAGGTGAACAATTGAATGAATATGTTAAAGAACCAACATCATACCTTAGGGATACTAATATTAGAAATGAAGAGGATATATTAACACAGCACTTAACCAGAATGCATAATGAGAGGGATCTTGAAATATACAATATTGCGATAGACCTTTGGAATCGAGAAAAAAAACGTTTGAAGTATACAGATCTCCCAGAAAGATTAAGAACGCATAATAATCTTAAGGCTTTTCTGGATCGATTCAAGGTTGTAGCAAGAGATCTACCCTATTCACATACAGTAGTGGCTCATATAGCCAAGGACGGGCATTATTATATACATCCGGATATTAACCAGTCCAGATCAATATCTGTCAGAGAGGCAGCGAGACTTCAGTCGTTCCCTGATAATTTTTATTTTGAGGGACCACGTACAGCTGTATTTACACAGATAGGTAATGCAGTTCCGCCGTTGATGGCTGAAACTATAGCTATAGAAATCAAAAAAATGTTAATTGGTGAAGTGCAGTTATCATTTAAAGTTTAGACACCAAACAACAACTTCACTAATGTTATAAAGAAAATAATTTCTTCAAATGGGTGGGTTCAATTGCGAACCTACCTTTTTCTCATTGAACACAGTTAAGGTTCTTTCTGTAAACAAAATCATTAATTTGTCCGATACATATATAAAGAAGATTTACTGTTAAATATACCCTTGAAAAATATCATTTCACATATCATTTATATTAGACCTCGGTTTAAGATAACAGCTACTTTAATACGCACAGTATTATGTAAATGCAGCAACCAGAAAGGAGATGGAACGTGAATCGTGAGGAAATCCTTAAACACTTTGCAAGTGAGGTCTACGAACCGCTTAAGCACCAAATGTTATTCGCGTTGGAAGCCTCTTTTCAAAATCGCAAGCATGCTTTGGCCAAGACATTTCGCAATTCACTAGAGCCAATACTTCGGAAAGTCAAGCAGATGCAGCATGAAGGCACTAAACAGGCGTTGGGATATATATCTTACTCCATGCTCCGTACCGAATTAGCAAACGGAAGAGCGACCTATTTAGTGGAGGCGATGGATAAGAGATGGTTTATGGATCTCCATACTTGTCGAGATACCTATAATGCAGAATGGGCATTTCGCTATTTGGACGAGTGGGAGACGGAATTAAGTAAGCACGCTAAGAAATATGGCGGAAGAATCGGATTGGATGATATTGAAAGGATAAAATTGCGCGCGGCAATGTACATTCATCAATATATCATTGCACTGGCACGTTTTAGTATCACAGAGGAATGGCTGGACGAAATACAGTTTGCTCATGAAATACTGTTGGAAGATGTGTTCGAACTAAGAGTCGGAGAGTATTTAGACCAAAGTGAAGTCGTTTATAAACGAGATGTGCGTGTCAAAGATTCGACGGTGATGAAAGATTGGCTTGAGGAAAAGAAGCCATATGACTACATACATGAAGTTTTTCGGGGAATTGACGGATCTCAAGGAAATTATGAGGGAATACGACTGCAATATGCCGATTTGAGTGAAAGTTTTTTTAACAATAGTGTTTTTACAGGAGGAAATTTGATCGGCTCCTGTTGGGATAAAGCCTGTTTACAAGAAGCGGATTTTAGCGGTTGTTTGATTCAGGAAGCCCGTTTTGAACAAGCCAACTTAAGAGGGGCATCTTTCCAGGATGCAATAGCTGTACCAGGAATTTACCAGTCTGAGCGATGGGAAAGCCCCGGTTTTCAACCCGTAAGCTTTGCAGGAGCGGATCTTACAGGAGCCCAATTTCAGGGAGCTTACTTACAGGATGTGGATTTCACCGGGGCCATATTGCAGGGGGCTGACTTTATGGGAGCAGCGTTTGAGGGAGCCTGCTTCAAAGGAGCGGTGCTGGATGGAGCAAGGTTTAGTTTAGGTATGCATCCAGTTGTACAGAGTCTTACTTAATTTGAATAACCCAATGTGAGACAAACGGAATGGAAGGGACGTGGCATAGTGGAGTATTTTCTTTGTCAACATGATGATCGGATGTTGTATTCCGCTGTTCCCGTATGGGACGAAGAAGCCAATGCGGAGATGGTAAATATAAATGACTGGACGGAATGGCCCTCTTCTTATGCTGCACAGTTTAAGGTCAAGGGTCACGATTACACGGTTTACCCTGATATTCTGATGGGTTCCAGGATGATGGTATCTGATGCTGTGTATGAATTGTTACAGGTCTATACGCCGAGCCTGTTCAGCCGTATGGCTTTGTTCCGGGATATAGAACGTTCTGAGCAAAAGTTGTACTGGATGATTCAGCCCCCTTTAGTGAACTGTGTAGGTGAGATAAGTACATTTCATCCCGGAGGAACATTGATGAAGTTAGTAGTGGATCGAGAGCGTACTGAGGGGAGACCCCTGTTGCAAGTTCAAGGATTGCGTGAAACCTGTACATTAGTAAATCTAGCATTAGCAGAGAGTCTGTTGCGGAGGGGAACGAGTGGTATCTCCTTTCAGGAAGTCGATATGCAGTAACGAAATGGGAGGAGATATTTGTGGAACATCTGGATAAGAAAATTGTTTCTTTGCTACATACAGTAACATCAGGAAATGCCGAAAATAATCCATCCTTAACTGAGGATGAAGCTTTAAGTCACGCACACGAGAAGGAGCCGTTTGGGCAAACATTACAAACATTCATGCAGCTTGAAGGGGAAAGTCTGGTTTTTGCTCAGCGGTATTTAGTGGATGAACGCATTAGTATAACAATGCCAAAGAGCTTTCGAGGTATGCCAATGGATGAGCAACTATTAAAATATCCTTCTCATCATCGCCCAGATTTTATTTTCACTAATGAGGCAGGCACGATTAATTTAACCTTCAAGCATACCGAGAGTCCGTTACAAATAGAAGAGTTGGAGTACTTTACGGATGAGATGGCGCAGGTGGTAAAACAAACCCAGAAGTTGACTGAATGGTTTGGCCATGAAGTGTTGGAGGTAGGGGAGAATCGAATTGGATACTGTGAATTTATGACGCCAGTATGGAATGCGCGCATGTACAATTTATCCTTTTTTACGGTGCTGGAAGGACGGGCGCTAATGTGTGCGTTTAACTGTACTGATGAAGAAATGGTGACTTGGAAGCCCGTTGCTCGTAGTATGCTGCTAACGTTGAAAATCGAACCCGAGCGAAAGGAAGGTATGCCCTTATGACAATAACCAACATTACATATGATCGGCTGCAAATTACGCCATTTGAATTGGTTAGTATTCAGGAATTGCATATGACCAAGCGACTGAATGAGCACACCCGGCTCTCTTTTACGGCTATTTTGCCTGAAGAATTACAGGACAGTTATGTTCAATTGATCGAAGCTGATTCCCCGGTTTGTGTGTCGCAACTAGATGAAGCAGGCACTCCAACACCGCTATTTAACGGAACGGTGCTCCATATGGAAGTCAAAGTGGTCAGAGATGTGTATTACCTGGAAGTCGAGGCTATATCACACACGTATAAACTGGATATTCGCAAAAAAGACAGGTCCTTTCAGGATAAAAATATGAAGGTAGAGGAATTGCTGCGGGCTGTAGGTAGGGATTATCCCGGTTTTGACATTATTGATTCGGCTACAGGGGGAGAAGCTTTAGGTCGCATAGCGGTCCAATATCGTGAAACAGATTGGGAGTTCCTCAAGCGGATCGCTTCGCGTTATCATACTTCACTCACGCCTGCCTCGGTGTTTGAAGTGCCGAAGTGTTATTTTGGTGTTGAGGAGACCCAGTCAGGACTTGATTTAACGAATTATCATTACACCGTCAGTAAACGAGTCGCGGATTATCGTTATTTTAACGGCAATGATACAGCACATGTAAACGAGCATGATTTTATTGATTACCTGGTTGAGGCGGAGCAAGTTTTGGAGTTGGGCAGCACCGTTACTTTTAAAGGTAAAAACTTGTATGTGTACAAGGTAGACACTCACATGCAAAAGGGTGTGCTGCAGCACGTGTATACCTTAACCTCTCACAAGGGGTTGAGGCACAAGGAAGTCTTTAACGAACAGCTTATTGGTCTGTCTTTACCAGGTAAAGTCATTCAGGTAGAGCGAGATCGTATCAAATTACATTTGAATATAGATGCCGTTCAAGACCCTGCGAAGGCCCACTGGTTCACGTATGTTTCTCCTTATACTGCGGAAGGACATAGCGGATGGTACGTGATGCCTGAGTTGGGAGATACCGTGCTACTCTATTTCCCTGCCCATCGGGAAGAAGAAGGCATGGCAAGTACATCTTTGCGCCAAAAGAATCAGAGTGTAGAGCAGCATGCGCTTGCTAATCCCGACATCAAATTATTTCGTACGGCCCACGGTAAGGAAATCAAATTAACTCCCGATGAAATTGTAATCACCAGTAAGGAGGGAGCCGTGTATATACAGTTAAATGAGAAAGATGGTATTCATATTGTAAGCGACAAACAGATTCAGTTCTCAGCAGGGGGAAATATTTCCATTCATTCCGGCAGTAAAGTGAAAATCACGGCAGGGGATGAAATTCAAATGACGAGTAAAGGCAGCACCGTATCGCTGGGCGGAATGACAAATGTTCTGGGCAGTGAAGTGAAGACGAACTAAGAAAGGAATGAAAGGGGGAATAGAAGAATGGCAAATAAGTCTCATTCCGATAAGGAACCTATTCAAGCTGGACGGGGAAGTAAACAAGGATATGTTGTTGCTGGAGCGATCTTGAGCTGCAGCTTTGGTACGCAACCGACACGGCTCAAACGTCCGTTCAGTCACGGCGTATATGTGAAGGAGAAAGCCCAAATGAATGTTGGAGATTACTTGTCCGGCACCAATATCAGCAATTTCGGTCGTTGCTCCTGTCCGGCCAATCCAGCGGTCAAAAGCAGTGACATGGTCGATATTTATGGGGTCAAAAAAGCGAACTGTGTTCCGGTGATTACCGGGCCCTGGATCGGCGGCAAAAGCGATGTGCTCGTGGAAGGAGAACCAGCCTTGCTGGATCAATGCTCGAATGCGTGCCTATACGGGGGAATGATTCGGATTACAGACGATGGCCAGACGCTGGAGTAAGGAGGTACAAGTTGGATCACACACAAACGATGTTAACGTATAAGGAGTTGGAATGTACAGGTCCATATCCTCTTCAAACGATAAATGAACTGCGTATCGAACGAAAACTAAATGACCACGCTCGGTTAAAGATCAGTGGATGGATAGATGAAGAGCAGAGAGATCATTACATAGAACAGGATCAGGATAACGAACCGGTCATTATCCGTACCAAAACAGAGAATGGTCAGCCAGAACGTATTTTGTTCCATGGTTTACTGGTCCATGCAGAAACACGGATGGTGCGTGGCATCTATTATGTGGAGCTTGAAGCGGTTTCCCATACGATTCAGTTGGACATCACACCTATCACCCGTTCTTATCAGCATACCTTAATGCCCTACGGAAATTTGATCAAGCAAATCATTCAGAAGTACAGTCAGGCCGATGTTATTGATAACGCAACAAACGGTGCTACCTTGCATGCATTTACTTTACAATATCAGGAGACGGATTGGGCTTTTCTCAAAAGGATCGCTTCCCGATTTGGAGCTGTGCTGATCCCGGAAATTTCATTGAACGGACCCAAGTTCTGGTTGGGTATGCCGGAGGGACAATACGTTGAAATGAAGCATCCGGTTTACCGTACTCGACGTAGCTTTGATCCGAAGAGGATAGCGGAATTCAGCTATATGATGGAGAGTGAGACGCTTGCCCGGCCCGGGGATCTAACGGATTGGAATGGCGAGCAATGGATGGTAGCGGAAGTCACTTCTGAATTACAAAAAGGAGTGCTGCTACACGAGTATGAACTGGTTCACGAACAGGGAATTCAGCAAACAGAGACTTTGTGTCCTCACCTCACAGGAGCTTCGCTCGAAGGACGTGTATTGGAAGCCAAATCAGGCCGAATACGTGTTCATCTTACAGTGGATGAAAAGCAGGATCGGGAAACGGCATGGTGGTTTCCATATGCCAGCAGTTATACAGCCGAAGGGCATAGCGGTTGGTACGTCATGCCGGAACGAGGAGATAAAGTATCTGTCCGCTTCCCTACAGAGAAGGAGGCAGACGGATATGCGGCAAGTTCCATACGAAATGGGCGAAATTCGCCGAAGCTCGCTGACCCAGCTACCAAGCATTGGGGGACGCCTCATGACAAGGACATCAAGCTAAGTGCCAGTGAATTGAAGGTGACAGCCAAGTCGGAACAGGTTCATATTCAATTGAATGCATCGGGGGTTCAGGTCGTCAGTGAGCATGAATTGTCATTGTCGGCAGGCAAGACGCTCTCCTTGCATGCAGATGGGGAGCTGAATATTCAAGCTGCCGAGGCCATCTATTTCAAAGCGGGCAGTAGCAGCTTGGTGCTGGACGGTGAAACGGATATCCGGTCCGCTAAAGTACAGCTGGAAGGCACGGTTAAAAGGCCGGTTTTTGTAGCAGATTTAGCACCGATTTGGGAACCCCCATTAATGTCTGTGAAAGCCTATGCGGAGGCGCAGGCGGCGAAAAGTGCAGCAAACAGCAGTACAGGAGGAAGCTCCAATTCAAGCGTTACATCGAAAGATGGGGGAGCCGTTAAGTCAGCCGTAAACACTCCGGATTCACCGAAGGCTAGTCTACTCGATGGCGTATTAGGATTAGCTCAGAAAGTATGTGATGTGGCTGCGTCTATTCCTGTATTGGGAGCTATACCGAAAGCAGCAAGTCAAAAAATAGCTTCCATTCGTTCCGAAGTGGCTTCCTCTGGACCGTCATCCCTAGTTAAATATGCGGCAGCCGGTTTGTCCATGATTGCCAGCGTGCCTTCCCATGGTTGGGGAGTGGTGTTGGGGAAGAGTGCCAAGGTTGCTGCCCAAGCCTTACATGCGCACGCGGAGGAACAAAGGGCGCGTGAACGGCATGCAATGATGGATTTTCTGGGTAAGGTGTGGACGAGTGCCAGAGGATATGGAGAAGTACAATCCATATCGGACTTCATCAAATATGTAAAGGGAGTCAATCAGGCTTCCGTACAAGCCTATAGCGAAGTTCCTTCTGATATACGGGAACGATGGTATCAAAGAAATGTGGATCAACAGTTTGAGGATGCGCTGAATGCCTATTATAATAATCAGGAACTCTCCACAGATATAGTCGCATTAATGGAACATCAGCGGCAGACAGACAACCATTTTCGATATAGTGACAGAGCTTTGATGAGTCCCAAGTATCGGGATGATATGAAAGGGTATACGACAGAACAGAAGAAATATCTAATTGATTTTCTGAATTCAATTGACGATTATAGAAAGGAGTATGGGCCGTTTAGGGAAAGTCCTTTTATGAAAGACCTGGATGAGACTGAGCGGATTGTGTTTAATGAAATCAAAAACTCTGCCTATGAGAGTGCAGAGGGCATGGCAGAGAGGTTCCATAATTTCCCTAATATAGATATTCTCCAAATGGTGATCGATAACATCAAAGGAAAACAAGACGTAGCAGATAAAATTGTTAAAGTCATAACGGAGCCAGATGCTGTTTATGAAAAAGCAAAAAACAGCTCCCAACAAGAAAATGCCCATCTGTTAGTAGAAGCAGCATTTGCGTTTGTAGTTGGAAGGAAAGGAAAGAGACATTCCAGAGATGATGGTTCTTCACCAGGAGGATCGCATCATGATCATTCTTCTGAGGAGACGAATAATGGTGGTTCGGGCAGTAGTAGGACTAGAACAATTTCAAGTGCTGATGATTTATCAGATGCAGCTAAATCTAAAATCACTACTAGTCAGAGGGCTACTTTGAATCAACAAGAAAGAACATACTCACATTTAACCGAAATGGATTTAAAGGGAGCACAGAGAGATTTAGATGGCAACCCTGTTCCAAAACCAGGCGGAGGTTATTATGATCATGCTCAAGAAGTTTCTGACGCATATCGTGGTTTAGTTGATATGAAAAAAAGTTGGGAAGGGGTTCTTAGAAATCCTAATTTGGACACTGAACTCCGACAACTTTATACTTCTAAGTTAAATGATGTAGACGTTTCGATGAAAAAAATTGAAGATATGTTTGCCACTCATGGCGGAGTGTATCCACCTAAATAATGATTGGAGTAATGTATATGATTAATAGAAGAAAAGCATTAAAAGAGTTTTTAACAAATGAAGAATATAGAAGTATTGTGGAAAACGCAACACAATTTTCAGATATGACACTACCTGTATGGCACTTACAGATTACAGGAAAATGTCTCTTTGAGTTATCAAACTTCGATTTGATTCGTTGTATTAGACAAGGCATTTTTACCAATCTAGCAATATTTGAAATTATTGAAAGGATTGATGAACAGAATACACCTTTCTATGCTGATATTGATTCAATGGAATTGATGGAGAAATTATCATCTGTTAGTTCTGAAATGCTTTCAGTGTACAAGGGTAAATTAGATAGAATTATTGAAAATATTGAACAGAAGCACTTAATAGATTTAGCAGATATCTGGATGTTTGATGAACAGAAAGAAACATACAAAGACTATATCAATAAAATAAAGAATAAAATCCAATGATAAAATTTAATGAGATGCTTTTAAATATGAATGTCTGTCAAACGAGGTATGGTCAAGCCCCCATTTAGTGGATAGTAGAAACTGTAAGATATTTTGTGTAAACATTTCACAGTGTGAACATGAACCTCTGAATTTTGTTTGTAGTGTGACCTTGAAAGGCTGTAGTCTTTCAAGGTTTTTCTTTGTTCACCTTGTCAAAGAAGAAGTAAATCATCAGGAAGTAATTCTGCCCTATCCTCAACGCTTGAATAAGCAATGCTACCACGTAAAACGTAAAAGAGTGACGATTGGGATGCGTTCTGCATTCCAAAGTATTGCTGATGTCTTAAGAAAATAAAGTATTAGACTGGGAAAATAAAGTTGTAGACTCTCACCGGCGGCGCTGAATTACCGGGTAGGTTAAATAAATTGTAAAACGAATAAATTACTTTTCAGAAAAGAGTGTGAATATGCTGGATATTAACAAAGAAGATTTTATCGAAGATATTTCTAGAGATAATTTGAGGTTACCTTACCAAGCTATTGAGAAACTTACATCACTAATGAAGTTAGTTTTCGATAATTATCCAAAGGAGTCTATAGATAACGCTGCAGATATATCACGATTACATTTGCTTTCGAGACTCTACAATGATCTTAAATCAATCTATCTCCTCTCCTTGAAGGGTTATTCTGTACAAGCGGCCACAATAGCGTGTGCATTTTACGAGGCAGCCCTTACCGTTATTTGTATTGATAATGAGGAAGAAAAAGGTCGGAAGTGGTTAAAACACAAGGATACGGTACATGGCTATAGTAAAACGAGTGTTTTGAATAGAGAAGTGGTAAAGAAATTGAACTGGTCATCAGATACCTGGGATAACCTTAAAAAGGTTTATACTTATTTATCAATGGCAAAACATAGCAACCCATTGATTTTAACTGTCCACTCTTTCGTTGAAGTTAATGATGACAAGGGAAGTTATAAGGATTTTAATTACGGGCCAGAGGTTAGTGAAGCTTCTTTCAGATTAAGTTGGTATTCAATACTTATGTCCATGCAATTAGGAAATGCTGCATTAGGTACTTACGTCAATAATCTGGCTGAATTAATTGACGACCATTTATTTATTGAGATGCAAGAGTTACATTCAGAGTTTTTAGATCTTCTTGACGAAAACATAAGAGTGAGTGCTAAAAAATACGGGTAAATTGGTACGGCCATTGGCATTGGTCATCCGATCCTAATCATGAGACCTCCCCCACCTTAAACGCGGTTGTTACAAAGCGACGTCAACTACACGGTGGAACTACAGTTGGAACTAGCCAGTCTAATACTATATTTTATGATTCAGGTTTCTCAACGGACTTATATCATGGCTTAGTCTAAAACTTATTTCTCAAAAGCTGACAATTTTCCAAATCGAAAACCGCGTCAAACTAACATCTCCAGTCTATCACTTTTTTTCTCTCCAAACAGCTGATAGACTGATGAATTTCCAGATACGAATCCATTATACATGTACTGGACAATTGTACAATTGGTAGCAAAGCAGAATGTCATCGTCAAACATGCTAGTGGCTTGAAGAATCAGATGCACCAACAATTAAGCTATCACTATTCCTCTTACAAGAAAGTTTTTCTGTGACATTGAAGGTAAAGGCTGCTCTTGCTTTCTGGGAGAGGTATCCTGCACCACATCAAGCATTAACGGTGGGGTTAGATGAACTGGCTGAATACTTACGTAAAGCGAGTCATAACACCTGCTCTACCTGTAAGGCAGAGGAGATTTTGGAATGGGTCAAGTATGACGACGAAACGAAGCGGAACTTCCAAGAGTACAGGGACTTCCTTATCGTCAACATGACCAAGGACATGCGTAGAAGTCGGGAACACACCAGACAAATGTTAAGAATAAAGTATATATTGATGGGGAGAGTGCGTTTGCTCCAAGCTCTTCAAAAGAAAGGGATCCCAGAGGTTTTTGATCTGCGAAACAACGCCACAGAGGCAGAAATCTTAGCTAAAGAAAAACGTCCGAATATCCATGTCAAGCAAGAAATACGTGATGTATTGAAGGGATTTTATCCTTCCAAATAATTAAATCGATACAGCAAAGGGACTATTTCCTACGGGAGATAGTCCTTATTTTACCTTAAGATTATGATGATATTTTTATCATCTGAGCTTTACCAAGGGAATCCTTTTTTAAACGTAATATTGTTGTCTGACTTTCTTTCGTTGTGATTTATATTGTTCTGTCATTTCGGCATGATGTTTTTTTTGTTCGCTGTGATTCCAGTTTTTAATGCTTTTTATTGCTCTACTGATTTCTGAATAGTAGCCAACTAGATCGAGTTGTTTTTTCATCTCATTCTTTCCCGAAGACTCTCCATCGAACCAGCCATTTGGAGTTGAAAAGCAACTTCATCTGCAAGTACTTCGGTTGGAAGCTCCATGATTAATGCTTCAGCGACCCCATCTCTCAAAACCACACAGTATCTATTGTCAAGCATGATTGAATAGTACAATCCGGAGTTCCTCCTTTTTGAATGTTGTTTTATCACACAAAAATCTCGGTTAAAAGACGAAATTCAGTATGAAAGATGACTTTACCTGGATAAAGTGTTGAGTTCATTTCTAAGGTGTAGCCTTTTCAACAATATTGACATTAGGATATTTTATTATGTAATGAATATAAAAAATCTTATTGTCAATAAATATAGAAATAAGCTAAAGGGAGGAACGATGATGCCCCTGAAATCAGATTGTTTGAAAATGTATGATTTTGCTTCAGTAACACCTCTGGGTATTCGGTATCAGCAGCTTTATTATACTTGTTCCAAAGCGATACGAGAGCGTTGGTTTGAGATATCCCAAAGAGACGGGGGATGGAATATCCGCATTCAATATACCCCAACTGACTTGAGTGTTATTTATCTAGAAGCGGATTCCGAAGAACTTGAAGAATGCAGAATTGTTGTAAGAGAGTCATTGCAAGGTCTTAACTTGGATGAGTATTTACAGAGTGTCCAACTAATGAAACTGGCTAAGCAGATCATAAAAAATAACGATTAGAGTCCCATTTTTTACAGGGCAAGCATTTGGTAACCATAGATATGCATTTACACAAGGAGCGATGTACCAGTGTATTTAGATCAACTTGAACGGTTTATTAAGGAGGGGAACTATAAAAATCTAAAACGAAGTGAAAAGAAGTTGGCATTATTACGTAATAGTGTGATGAATCATCAAGAAAGTCTAGGTCTGAAACGCATGGTATGGTTAGAGCAGAGAGTTGTGGGAACGTTCTGCTCGGTACATACCTATGAGGAAGACAAGAGAAATCTGTTCGACTTTTTAAATAGTTATGGTTTACTTTCTCTGGTTTTAAACATTGAATGGGACAAACTTCTGCCCGAGGAACAAAAGAAGCTTGAACAGCTTTCAACTCCAAAACAGTCTTATTTACGTTTTTCGCCCAAAAAATCATTATGGATCGATGCTGACGAGTTAAGGAGCTTCGAGGCACACGTTAAACAGCTAGACATTATACAGCAGATCGAGGCGTGGAAAAGAATTCGGCTCTTTTATGATCAGGAATTACAACGCTGGGATGCTCTGCGAAAAGGCACGGTACGAGAAATGAAAGAGGGAATTCAAAGAGTAGAGCTTCCTTTTGGAAGTTTGAATGTAGTGCTCCCAAGTCCGCAGCTTAAAATCATCGATGTACTGGGTCAATTAAGTGAGGATTCTTTAGTTCGTGCTGGGCGTATTAATTACGAGTTAGTGATGGAATATGCTGCAAAAGGTTTCTTTAAAAAATCTGAGATCGAACGGTTTCGTCAGTTAAAAAATATAACGAATAAATATATACTGACCAAGCTGGAGAATGAAGAAAGGATGCATGAAATTTTTTATAAAAAGCAACTTCGATTATCACGACTTAGTCAAGAAAGTTTAAGGAAATCATAGACGATCCATGGCTTGCAAATATTTACGAATGATAAGGTCTGTTCTGTTTTAGGTGTTCAATTACGTTAATACATCATATGAATGGAAGCCACCCAATTTAAGATAACTCTGAGACGCACTATCTACAGCAGTATTGTTTTTCAAGGGGGTTGGACGAGAAAGGAAGCAACTATCCGGAGACCCAAGGTGTGAAAAAACACGTGCTTAGCGATCGTATATCAACGTTGAAAACCAAGATATTTATGATGGTGGGACCTATTTATTTATTCCTTGGAGTACAATTCATGGTATAATCTCAGCAAATATAATCCTTTATAGTTTACGCATTTTTGTCGAAAGTTAGATTATTAAAAATCTAGAGTAATCCAGAAATCTATCTCTAAAAAATTATATATCATACATCTAAAAGTCAGGCACCCTAGTTTTTATAGTGGGGCTTTTTTTGCATTAAGAAACTACGAGGTGAATGGAGGGGCATTATGGCTCAAGCATATCCAATTCCCACCACGATAGAAAAATGGATAAAACAAGGTAAAGGCCAGGGCATGGGCAAGCATTATGTACCTTGGTTTACAGCAAGGCAGGTACCTTCCCAAGGAAGAACCCATACTGCTAAGGGGATTAAATCAGGAAGAGAGCATTTACTTCTTTCTGATTTAGAATGGTATTACTTTTATTTATTAGAATGGTCTGATGTCATAGAAGGGTATCGAGAACAATATCCTCTCTTACCCATAGAAGAAACGATTAAAATTGCAGACGATCTTGGTATAGATCATCCTATTGATCCACGGAAACGTGAGTTGAAGGTAATGACCACAGATTTTGTAATTGATCAGGGCGAAAAGCCTATTGAGGCTGTAAATATAAAACCAGCCAATAAGTTAACTGTGCGGGAAGTAGAAAAAATGGAGATTGAAAGGCAATATTGGAAAGCAAGAAATGTTGGGTGGAGTTTGGTAACAGATAAGGATATTCCTGTGTCCTACGCAACAAATGTTCAATACGTTCATAAAACCTATGACCTCACTCCATATCGTATTACGAACCAGTATGTACTGAAAGCACGAGCGTTAATGGAACAAAGTATTCTAGATAAAGTCTGTAAATTAACGGATATAACCAATCAAGTAGATGACATGTTAGGGTTAACACCAGGAAATAGCCTAGTCATTGTAAGACATTTGATTATGACTAAACAATGGAAAGTAAACATGAAGACAAGAATTGATCCTAATCGACCATTGGAAATACTAAAAATCAACAGTAATGTATCCAGTCAACAAGGAGGGATACGCCGTGCTTAATGAGATTTATGTGAATACAGTGTTGGCATTATGGAAAGGCGAGCAGGGAGAAGACGAAGATTTGGAAAAACCCATTTTATATCGTGTATTGTGGATACAACGTTACGAAGATTTGGTTATTATGATCAATACAAGTGAGGAGAAAGGGGAGGCCCCTTCTCCTGAGATGTTCTCTTACTCTATGATTCAGGAAGAGCTCAAAGCTGGAAATATAGAAAAGACAATCATATCTATACCAAGGATTTATCTCTCTGACCAAGAGTTAAGTTCTAAAGACAAACAAATTCGTGATCAGAGATGGAGTTATTTAAATTTGATTGCAAGTAAGGAACATTTGCCGGAAGTATTCTTCAAGCATAAGCGAAGTTCCCTCATATCTGATTTGCATAATCAGAAAGGGATATCTAAGACCCTAATCTGGAGAATTCTTAGGAGGTACTGGCAACGTGGGATGATTGAGAATGCGTTGCTTCCTGATTATGATCGCTGTGGTGGAAAAGGAAAGGAACGCTTGAATACGCAAAAAAAACTAGGTAGACCTAGTATGCAAAGCCAGCTTGATGAGGATCTAAAAGGGATTAATGTTACGGATGAAATCAAACATATTTTTCGGGTTTCCATTGCTAGATGGTTTCATAAACGTGAAAAACGAACTTTCCAAGAAGTTTATGAACTCATGTTAGCCCGATTTTTTAATGATGGGTTTGAACTTGTTGAAGGGAAACAGGTCCCCATCCTTAAGCCTAGCCATGAAAGACCAACTCTACGTCAATTTAAATATTTTTACCAGAAAGAAAACAACACTAAGGATATGATTATAAATCGTGAAGGTAGCAGAAGGTACAATATCAGGTACAGAGCAGTAGAGGGTAATTTAAAACACCGGAATTTTGGGCCAGGTTCTGCATATCAGATTGACTCTACGGTTGCGGATATCTATGTGGTGAGCCGTTTTAATCGAAAATGGGTTATTGGCAGACCAATAATTTATATAGTCTCGGATGCATTCAGTTCTTTAATTGCAGGAATATATGTGGGTTTTGAAGGGCCCAGTTGGGTAGGTGCGATGCTCGCTTTAGAGAATGCAGCTTCTAATAAAGTAGAATATTGCGAACGATTTGGAATTGAACTTGCAGAGGACGAATGGCCAGCTATTGGGTTACCAGAGGTTTTAACGACAGATCGAGGAACAGAGTATACCAGTCAATATCCTAAGCATTTAAAAAGGACATTAAATGTGGAGTTGGAGGCTTTACCTCCATTTCGTCCAGATTGGAAGCCAGTAGTGGAGAAAACCTTCGATTTAATTCAGGGGTTGGCTATAAAATGGACTCCAGGTGCTGTTCTTGAACGAGAAAAAGAAAGAGGTGAAACTGATTATCGTTCTAAGGCTATTCTTGATATTCATGAATTTGAAATGATTTTAATTGAGTGTGTACGCTATCATAACAAGCGTTATTTACCCTCCTATGAGCGGTCACCCGCAATGGTCGAAGACGAGCTCAAACCAACACCGGTAAACTTATGGCAGTGGGGCATACGCAAAGGATTGGGGTCTCTACGCTGGGTGACAAAGGAAGAACTTCGCATGAACTTACTTCCCTCCAAAAAAGGCCGATTTACGAGGGATGGCATCCGTTTTGCTGGACATGTCTATACTTGTGCAACGGCTGAACAAAAGTCTTGGAGATTTCGAGCAAAGAACAAAGAAGTTATCGAAGTGGAATATAGTTATGATCCCAGAGATACCTCCATTATTTTCTTAAGACATGAGGGTGGCAGTTTTGAAGAGTGTTACCGCTTAAGTGACCAGTATGAATCAACGAAGGTTAACTCATTTTACCGATATGAAGAAGAATTGGACAAGATGGCTTATGAGGAGCAACTTTCTCGGATGGGTCAGGATGAAAATATTCAGAATAGGATTATACTGCGTGCAAAAAATGCAGCCATAGTTGAAGAAGCCAAACAAAAGACGGGACAAGCAATAAAGGGAATGAATCAGACGGCTAGACTAAAGAACATGCGGGAGAAACAATGGCAAGAAAAAGAGAGAGAGCGACAAACAAATAACTGGACAATTGGACAGGATCAGCCGTCCAAAGTAAAAAGTAATGTTGTGCCTTTCCATTTGGACGTTAACCCTCAGGAAAATCGCTTACAGCAGACTAAAGCAGATTTACTCAGGAAAATTTTAGAGGAGGATGAGGAGTCATGACCGTCAAACATCCTGTTCGAGGTAGGGTTGAGGTGGCCGAATATAGAGATACAGGAATTCCTGACTATAACGGGCATCCTCTAATCGAGGCTCTTCCCTACATCATGGAAGATGCAGATGTCATTCGTAAAATAAAAAATATAAAAAAATTTAATCCAGAAGAGCGATTGCTGAGTCCAAGTAAACGTAGGCACTGTATCGAAAGGTTAAGAAGCTTTGTTATTCCTTTGAGTCATCATATAGAACTTCAACAGGATTTTTCAGAAATGATTAGGCAGGGATATTTATCAAGAAATATAAACACAACCGATCATATACGTCGTTTAAGATCGGTGATGCTTGGTTTCAAAGATGCAGAGATAGCAAAGCTTGAAAGGGAACGTTTATTTGTTCCGGCGCCCACTTCATCCGGGCTGGCGATTATTGGGATATCCGGGGCCGGGAAAACCACAGCCATCAATCGGATACTCAGTCTTTACCCGCAAGTTATCATGCATCCTAAGTATGAAGAAAAGCAGCTTGTTTGGTTAAAGATTGATTGCCCGGTGACTGGAACCGTTAAACAGTTATGTTTAGGCGTCATTAAAGAAGTAGGCGAACTTTTTGGAGATATGAACAATGAGCTTTATTCCCGATATACAACTGATCAGCTAATACCTATTCTAGCTTCGATGGCCATGAGATACCACTTGGGAGTACTTGTTATTGATGAAATTCAATATTTGAGTGAGGCGAAAACTGGTGGGGCTGCTCTTATGTTGAACTTCTTTAATTCATTAATAAACATGATCGGTGTCCCTGTAATTCTTATTGGTACACCAAAAGCTAAAAATTTGTTTTCCCAAGAATTTAGAAATACCAAACGAGTCACAAATCAAGGGAGTATTTACTGGGATCGTTTAAAAAAAGAAGATAGTGATTGGATGCTGTTTCTTTCTCAGCTTTGGAAACATCAATGGACTAAACATGAGGTTGAAATGACTGAGGAACTTAATAATGTCATGTATGAAGAAACCCAGGGAATACCCGATTTAGTAGTTAAGATTTTCATTGAATCCCAAAAAAGAGCTATTGAAACAGAGGAAAGGTTAACTCCTTCCCTTATACATTCAGTAGCACAGAATCAATTTAAAATATTGCAGCCTGCTCTTGACGCATTAAGAAGTGGAAAGAAAGAAGAAATGCTCCGTTTCCTTGATATTTTTCTTAGCGAATCTCCGAAAGAAATCTTAACAAATGTTGATCGAACAGAACTAAAAAGGAATTTCGGCTTAGATGTTGACCAACTTCTAGACGAAAACCAACAAGAAGACGAGATGAACGAGATTGTGATCTGGTTGATGGATGCCGGGGTTACAGAGAAAGCTGCACGAAAGGTAGCAGGAAAACACAAAACCGAAGATATCACATTATGGAAAAGGTTGGCCTTTCAAGAAGCACATTCTCCGACCGTGGATGTGTTTGATACTATTCCAGCGTCTTCAAAGAGAAAAGAAACGGAGAAAAATAGAAAATTAAGTGGTCTAATTGTGTATGTTAATAAAGAAACAGTTAGAAAGAAAAATAAACAAACCAATTATGCAACTTTAGAAGCTGCTGGGTATATTCAAGATCCGTACAAATTTTTACAACTGGAGTGAAAAGGGAATGAGAGCGACTTTGTATCCAGATGAATTGTTAGCTAGTTTCATAGCCCGAAATCATTTGTTGAGAGGGCATAGAAGCATAAAAACCACATACCAGTCGGTTTTTCATTTAACAGCTGGTAAGACGGCCTATGATCTACCAAGTGGTTTAAAAACCATGCTCCAAAGTGAACAGTTAAAAATAACCTTAGATGAGCTCATTCACTTTCACACTCTGTATCCTTATTACAAGCCTTTCTGGTCAATACAGCAAAGTAGACAAGTGAAAGTAGAAATGGAAGCGGACAAAAGTCAGCGGATTCAAATGATAGCGGGAGTAATGGCCAGCATCATTCGTACCCATAAAGTTCTGAAAATATGCCCTTTATGTTTACAAGCGGATCTAGAAAAATTTGGTGAAGTTTACTGGCACAGAACGCATCAATTGCCGGGAGTTTTAGTGTGTCCTATTCATAACTGCTTTTTGTTAGAGAAATGCCACCAATGTAACGAAGATTTTATGGATCAGAGCATTCAGTATCCTACTTTGCCGACTACATTCTGTAGAAACCATCATCCTGTAAGTGAGATGGTTCGTATTGTCGAAAATCAGCGTTTGATTGGGCTATCAGCTTTTAGTAGCTATATCTTGGAAGGTGGATATAGTGAATATAACAAGGAACAATTGCATGCTAAATATATACAACGCTTAGCCCGGCTTGGTTATTGTACAGCGACAGGCAGAGTCAAACAAAGAGAAGTAAGGGAGTTTTTTTTGAGCCAATATAATCCTCAATTTTTAACCCAGATCGCTGTCAAAATTCCAGAAGATAACGATTTCAACTGGTTGTCGACCATCCTCCGTAAATCAAGAAGGGCCCAACATCCACTCCTGCATATATTGATCATTCAGTTGCTGTGGGATACACCGGAAAAGATAAAGTTAGAAGGGGAAAGCTCACCTTTTGGCTCCGGGCCATGGCCATGCTTAAATCCAATTTCTGATCATTACCAAGTTAATGTTATTCCCCATGTAAAACTAACAAGATGTTCGAATACCCAGAGACCAGTTGGGACTTTCGAATGTCCAAGCTGTGGATTTACCTATTCAAGAAGAGGCCCAGATCAAGGCAGAAATGCTATCTACACTATAGGCAGGATAAAAAAGTTTGGGCCAATTTGGCAAGGTCATTTAGATCATTTGTCTATGGATCGTACATTGGGTTTGAGAGAACTGAGCAGGTTTATGAAATGTGACCCCAAAACGGTCAAACGTTACTTAACTGGATCTGTAAGCGTTAAGAACGAAGTGAATAAATCAACTGATTTTCAACAAAAAAAGAAAAAAATCAAAGCCATTTCCAATACTAAAAAATCCAATGCACCACACATAAGGGTAAACTGGGAAGTGCGAGATCAGGAAATAAACAAGCTTATTATAGATGCTATACAGAAAATTAAACAACGGGAGGGTAAGCCTATTAAACTTACTAAAGCCCGAATAGGTCGAACAATAGGCCAATTAGCTATTTTAGAAAAAAAGCTGGATCAACTTCCACTGTGCAAGAAAACACTCCAAAGATATGTGGAAACTTTGGAGCAGTATCAGAAGAGAAGAATCGATTGGGTCATTAATCAATGCACATCACAGAAATTGCCTTTAAGAAAATGGGTCATAATAAGGAAAGCTGGCATAGGTCGGAAATATTTGAAGGAAATGGAGTGCTATATTGCTGGGAGACTAAATGACGCCGTTTAAACTGGGGATGTGACAAGTGAAGATAAACGAATTATTGGATATGGAAGAATTTCATAGAATGAAATTGAGGTTATACCCAGATGAATCTGTCTACAGTATTTGCGCGCGCTATTACTTGTATTCAGGCCATTTTGCACGTTTGGCAAAAATAAAAAGGAACAAAAAGTTGTATTTAAGTTTAAAGAATGCTTTCCTGTTGATGAGCCCAGTCAGCCTTCCTGTTGGTTCTAGGTGGGCAAGTGATTCTTATTTCCTTGAAAAACACAGCGCATATCCGTATTTTAGTCATTTTATTTTAAATCAAGAGCACAGAAAGAGATTTAAGCGATCAATATTAGAAGGGGATCCTTATATATTAGAAAAAAGACTGCATCCGGATCAAGGCAGAAAGTTAAGATTGTGTCCTATTTGTGTAGATGAAGAGGTTAATAAATATGGAGAACCTTATTGGCATCGTTCACACCAACTACCAGGGAGTATAGTATGCCATATTCATAATGTATTATTAGTGTTTGAATGCCCTGTATGTAGTGAGAGCTTAGCCGATAGAAATGATACCCTCCCCAAGGTTCTTCCCTTATTTTGTTCCCGTGGACATTCGCTTCATTGTATTCGTTCAAATAGTAATAAAGATTTATTTACCATTGCCAATAATAACTGGCTGCTGCTTCACAAACAAAGAGCCATTCGCTTTACCAGAATCCGAAAAACCATGTTTTATTATTTTAATAGAGATAAAGTTGAACAAACCCATTCTTTTTATTCAACAATAATGTATTCAAAATTTCTTAGTCGCTTTGGCGAAGAAGTGCTGTCACAAATTGGGTTGTCAGATCAGGATATAGTGCTCCCGTCGCTTTGGGGAAAGGAAGTGTTGATCAATCCACTTATCTACATTATTTATATGATTTATTTCTCAGGTTCAACGATCGAATTTATAAAAATTTAAGGTCAATTGAAATATCTTCAATAAAGAAATCGAAAAGTTTAATTATATACTGTTAGCGTTAGACATTGTAATATTAGAGGGAAATGGGTGAGGTTTAAAAAAGTATTAATAAAGAAACGATTTTAATTTCAATAATCATAATAATTAATAATTTATCTCAAAAGTAATACCTTATTTAAAGGAATATAACTTACAAATAATTGAATCTTGAACACAACTTTATTGTTCCTACATCAGGTTGCGTTTCATGCAATTTTACCTCTAGAACACAACTTTATTGTTTCTTACTCAACTATGCGATAAGGAAAACCGTTGATCTAACAACGTCGCCTGAACACAACTTTATTGTCTACAGACAGTATCATCGGGCTTTTTATTAAATACAGAGGGTGACTGCTTAGGTTTCAATCAGAGCGAATATGAATTGCATAACAAGTCAAAAGCTTTTGAATCCTTTCCTGTTAGCGAAATCTGAGCAAATTCATTAAACCAAAGACTTAATCGGTGAACCGGCTGTATCCGTATAATGCACCTCGATGGCCAAGTCCGTTTCATGGTGGAGCAAACCGTCGATGACGTGTACGGCATCCCGAGTGTTCGTATTGATGACTTTCGTGTAGAAAATGGAAAATTAGTTGCTCACGAACCGATAAATCGTAGCTCTTTTTCCCGTCCCGTAATGGGGATTCGCATCACCGTGAAGCGTCGAAACTCCAATATGGACCTAAATTCCATCAATTGCATTATTTCACATACAAAAAAGAGCAGCCAGTTTAGTTGCTCTTTTTGTATGTTAAACATATTGAGTTTTCATCAATTGAATCTCCTAATAGAGAATATTACTGTCCCATTTCCTTGTAGATTAATCAATTGTACATATTTTCCCCTTTAGAGGATACTCTCTACTAGAAGATAAGAATATAATCTTTTCGTCAAAATATTTATTAAAATAGTTGTTCGTTTTAAAATGAATATCAGGCTGATACCATTTAGAAAACCCATTTCGCTGAAACAACAAGGGCATACCCAATTGCTCGGATCGCTTCCCCTTTAAACCATCTCCAATGTTCAGCGAATCAATATATATTCGATCAACAATCCCCTGTAATCTTTTGGGGAAATCTGGCGTGAAGGATAAAAGAGGAGAAATGGATGCCTGTGTAGCAATTCCTGCTGCATGGACATTTCTAAGAGCCTTTATGCGCTGGTTGATCCCTGGAGCTAAAGGTGCAAAAAGTCGCTTTACATCTTCTCGGTCTGTTTCAATAGTCATAGAAACTAATAACTCACAACGTTGTTGCAATTCTAATAGTATATCGAGGTCTCTAACCACCAGAGGACTTCTTGTTTGGATTTGAAGGAAATCTGGTGGAGATTCAATCATCTCCGTTAATATTTTTCTTGTGATCTCAACCTTACGCTCCATGGGTTGGTATGGATCTGTAGCAGTAGACATGAATATATTGATAGGTTTATTTCTTCGGCGAAGACTATTAATTTCTTTACTGTAGTTTTCAACTGCGTTAAGTTTAATATCAATCCATTCTCCCCAAGGAATATCTTTATATTTTTGAATGGGCATTTCTCTAACATAGCAATAACTACATCCAAAAGCACAACCACTGTAAGGATTCAAAGAGTGAGTAAATCCAACAGTAGATGCTCCTTTGGTTTCGCTCAAAATTTTTTTGTCATCGTATTATCAATCTGCATGTTAGATACCCCTTCATTTTAAATATTTACATAAATGAAATTCCGAATGAACAGAAACTCCTTCCACCAGTTCAACTGATAAAGGGAGTTTAATTAATTATAGTAAGAGGTGTGTGTATTTAGAACGCATCAAGACCCGATATAATCCCAGGATGACGGACAAAAGACCAATGGGAATGTACTGTGCGCCATTCGCCATTAATTAAACGAAAAACTTCAGCATTAGCGAACCCAAAAGGGTTTAATAATCAATCAATCGAGATCGAAGACGGCCTTTTATCAGCGATTGCTGAATATTGCGATGGAGATGCCAGAGTAGCTTTAAACACACTAGAAATGGCTGTATTACACGGGAAAAAATCAGATGGAGCCATTGTAGTGAATAAAAATGGTTTAGTACAAATGTTAAATCGCAAGTCATTATTATATGACAAAAATGGTGAGGAACATTATAACATCATATCTGCTTTGCATAAGTCGATGAGAAATAGTGATGTTAATGCTGCAATTTACTGGTTATCGCGCATGTTGGAGTCCGGAGAAGATCCATTATTTATTGCTCGAAGATTGGTCAGATTTGCAAGTGAAGACGTTGGTTTAGCAGATAACCGAGCTTTGGAGATAGCAGTAGCTGTTTTCCAGGCTTGTCAGTTCATTGGTATGCCAGAGTGCGATGTACATCTAACCCAAGCTGTCATTTATCTCACCTTGGCCCCGAAGTCCAACGCAGCTTATTTGGCCTATAGAGCTGCCAAAAAAGACGCCTTGCATTCCGTAAATGAACCTGTTCCCTTACAGTTACGAAATGCTCCGACTAAATTGATGAAAGAACTGAATTACGGGAAAGGTTATAAATATGCCCATGATACTCAAGAAAAATTAACAATGATGCAGACCATGCCAGATTCTCTCATTGGACGGGAATATTACCACCCCACTATACAAGGATCTGAAATGAAATTTAAACAACGGATGGAAGAAATTTCAGCATGGTATGCAAGCCACAAAGAAACCTAATTGCGTTTAATGAATAGATGATCCAATAGAAATCGAGGTAATTCGTCATGACAATAGAAGAAATTATGGAGCATTGCTTATCATACCCAAGTTCATATGAAGATCACCCTTTTGGTGACGGATGGACTGCGATGAGACATCAAGGGAACAAAAAAATTTTTGCCTTGATATACAATCATGATGAGCATCTTTGCGTCAACCTAAAATGCAACCCTGATCATGCTGATTTTTTGCGAAAAGCGTTTGAAGAGGTAAAGCCTGGTTATCACATGAACAAGGAACATTGGAATACAGTAATATTAGATGGTGATCTACCAGAAGATGAAATTCACGATATGGTGCATCATAGCTTCGAATTGACCAAGCCAAAAAGCTCCAAAAAACATACTAGCTAGAGAATAAATTTCTTATTGACAATTAAATTTTGCGGAAGTCATTATGTAAAAGTATCCGTTTCGAGAGGTGTAATATGAAGTTTAATGAATTCTTTGTAGGGCAGCGGTTCGAGACTGATTCTATAAAAGTAACCAAAGAAAAAATTATGGAATTCGCATCTGAATTTGACCCTCAGTACATGCATTTGGATGAGAAGAAAACTCAGGAAGGCATGTTTGGAGGAATTATAGCTTCAGGAATCCAAACATTAGCCCTAACATTTAAACTATGGGTAGAGTGTGGTTTATACGGTGAAGATGTAGTGGCTGGTACTGCTATGGACAATATCCGATTTATAAAACCTGTATACCCTGATGATGAGTTACATGTAGTTGTTGAAGTCATTAATCTAGAAGATAACCGAAAGAATACAGGAATTGTAACTGTGAATTTATCTACTTTTAATCATACGACTCAAAAAATTTTTGAAGGGGATCTTTCTGTAATAATAAAAAAATAACGTATCTTTAAACAAATGAAATTGACGGGATATCCCTCATTCACGTATTCCAAAGCGGGGAGAAAACATATCCTATCGTCAGCGCAAAGGAATGCACAAAAGATAATTGTGTCCGTTCAGAGAATGGCTCCTGCAGATGCAGGAGCGGTTTTTGTCTGCAATAACATTCAGTTGGCTGCATCATTGACACAGACCAGCACCGGGAAAATCCAGTGATCTTCTGTTGTGGGAAGCAAAATTTAAGGAACTCCTGTATGAGAAGATATATCCTTTGAGACATGAAAGAAATTTCATGTGCCACCTTTACTGGATAGAAAAAGAGCTTAAAAAATACGAAGATCCAGGTTTAGAACTTCTATTAGAAAAATTGTATTCTGAAGAGATATTAGAAAATATAAAAATGGACGCACATTTTAATATAAAATGAAATTAAAATAAGTACTTAAATAATATTATTAGTACTATTTTTTTAATGAATTAATTAAAAATACTGGACTTCAGTACACAACTTTATTGTATGTACACAAATGTCTGGTGATAAAAAAGTCTTGAACCAGTAAAAAAAGTCTGGAACTGGTCATTTTACAAACATCAAGAAAGATCCCGATGATATATCGGGATCTTTTTAGCTTAGGAGGGCAATTATGTCTACAATAGGCCAACGAATTCGAACTATTAGAAAAACAAACAACTTAAATTAAATAAAGTTTGCAAGTATAATTGGAATTTCTCAAGGAACGTTGAGTGAGCTGGAGCAAGATAAATATAGACCCTCTCTTGATTTAATTATAGCAATTAAGGAAAGCTTCAATTCCCATATAGAATGGTTAATCTTTGGAGATACACCTGTATCAATTGAGCCCACACAGTAGGGAACGTCATTCGATTAGCAATACAAAGTAAATAATCAGTTGTAACGTCAAAAACCTTTGCTAAAGATATTAAATGATTAATTTTAGGCTGTGCTACGTTTCGCTCCCAATTAGAAACAACCTGTTTAGTTACCCCGATTTTATTAGAAATTTCCTTTTGTATCCATTCATGGAGTAGTCTCGAATTTTTACATCGCTGTTCCAAAGTATTCATGAATTCATCTCTATTGAGAAAATCAAATAGCTTTTACCCGACCCATCTGCTTACTAATTATACTTACTTATAGCCCATATTATAGCTTATTCATACCCTACTGTACCCTACGAGTAGCCTATGAATAGGCTACGAAGTAAAATATAGCTAAAAAATATTACTTTGCTATTGTATAAAGCTGTGAGTTGTTATATTCTACATTTGTATTTTGAAGTAAAACTAAAATATATCTTAGGAGTAGAAAAAGATAACTGAACTTTACTCTGATTTAGTAGTTCTAAAAAGAAGGTGAATAATGAGCAAAATTCGATCAAGTAACTCTATAGCATCTATTCAACGGAAAATCAAAGAAGGAAGAGGTCAAGGCCACTTTTCGGAATATAAACCTTGGTTGACGGTACATGATGTACCTTCAATAGGGATAGTTACTCGAATTCTTGGTTGGAAAAGTGGTCGACTTCACCATTATCTGTCTGAACACTTTGAATTGGCACATCATTGCCAAATGGAAGTGGTCAGAGCAAGTGATTGATATTCGCGAACAATTTCCTTTATTACCCCTAGATAAAACCCTCTATATTGCATAAAAGTTAAACATCCAACTGACCCCAAGAATAAGCTTCCCATCATTATGACTACAGATATGTTACTTACAGTAAAACAAGAAAAAAGTATAAAATTTATTGCACATTCTATCAAACCTTTTAACAAGTTGACAAAACGAGTTGTAGAGAAATTACAGATTGAAAAAGAGTTCTTTAAAGACCAAAAGATAGAGTGGGCACTTATTACGGAAAGGCAGATAAACTACAATTTATTCAGGAATGTCGAATGGCTTCATAATGCTAAAAACAACGATAAGTTGTCAAATCACCATATAAATAGTCTCGAAGATAATCTCTATTATGCTATTCAACAAAGTGAAAAACCATTTGCGAAAGTTACAAGAGAACAAGATGAATTATTTGGTTTACCAAGTGGGTACTGGATATGACTCATCTAATACAGCCTACTCTACAATCCATGATTATTTTAGAAAATAGACGCAAGCGCAAGGATTCGGAGCACCAGCAGAGAATGTATACAGGGAAGATCTCCCAAATTGGCCGGCACCCCGCCTCAGTGTCGACACGCGTCGAATTCCCCGATTGATGGCAAGCCATTCCCAGTGTTTCTTCTCCATTCGCTCTTTTTAGGCAAAATATTAACACTTTATGTTGGGAAGACCCAATTTAACTAAAGTTTTACTATACATTATTGGAAATTTTGATATAATTCTACCTAGGTCAACCTTCCAATTATGATAGAAAATAGAATTGGATGGTTTTTATACCTGTCCAAGCTGTGCCGCGAGAGACCAGTCCACTGGCAACCCAGCAAGCTGGCATGCGGAGACCGACAATTGTGGAAAATGACAGTCGAGAATATGTTGCTCCATGACGTCAGAAGGTTCAGAAAGGATGAAGCCAACCTTATCCCAATTCCGATGGAAGATGAAGCGCGTGAGCATTTTTGAAAAGCTGGAATTCACCGCCAATCCAAGGGCTGTCCCGTTCATGCCATACGGAGCATTCTTTGAGCCTCATGCAGCACCATCGTCACATCTAATCGTCAGGAAAAGCTCACTACCCCGCAGCCGGATCTTTACTTATCCACACCAGGCGGGGGAATACACAAATCGTACATAGAGTGTATCAATATCCTTAAACATAGGCTTCGACAAAGGCAGCTCGGGTGCCGAATCCGGAGGTACGGCCGACTTTGTGCTGGCCGGCCGGAACCCTACAGCAAGTCTTACATCGATGGGAGGAACATCCCTTGTCCACCCCCAAATCCAATTCCGAACCCAATGTTAAACCAAAGCCCGTCTTCGGGCGGCTCGTCCGCAGCAAGCATATTGAAGCAGAGGAGCCGGAAGCAGCCGCATCTCTTGCGTAGAACAATGCTCTTTGTTGTCTTTCACGCATGGGAGCCGAGCGGGACAGCTGCTAGGCAGAGGATTGCCGCATGCGATCAACCGGGCAAGCGAAGCGGTGACCTGGCGAAAGCCATTGACATTGTTGTCACATGTTTGAAAAGGCGGGGAGCGAGGCTGGAGCGTTGCTGCGGCATATGCTCCGCCGGATTGCTTTTGCCGATGAAGAGAGGGGAACGATCCAGATGGCTTTTGAAAAAGAAACGTTGTTTTGGAACGAAAAATTCGGTAGCGAAGATTATACCTTGACGCGGCTGCCTTACAGCAAAGCTCCAAGCTCCCTGGCGCCCATTATGACAACCGTCGGCGGTTCGCTTTCGGAGGAAGTGGCGCAGCGCGTCCTTCAAATGAGCAAGGGGGCTCCACTGGCCACTTTTATGATTTTGCTCGCCGGTGTTCAGTCGCTCTTGCATAAATATACAGGCGCTTCTGACATTCTGGTCGGCATGCCAGTTGTACGGAAACCGACGGAGACGCGCCGATCCGTTAATCATACGGTCATTTTGAAAAACTCGCTTTCGGTGGGTGCGACTTTTAAAACGCTTCTGAGCGAGCTGAGGACTTCCTTGCCGGAAGCGATTCAGCACCAACATATTCCGTTCTTGAAAATGGCGGAGAAGCTGGACCTGCAATATGCAGACGGGATACCCGTCATCCATACGCTAGTATCCCTTAAGGAGCTGCATCTGGACGAAATCGGGCAAAACGTGGTCACGGATTGTTCCTTTGAATTCAGCTTAACCGGCGGGACGATACAGCTAGCGCTGTCATATAACGAGCACTTATATGACTCCGAGTTCATGACTCGGGTCGTAGGCCATCTGAATCGCCTGCTGGCCGTGGGGCTTCACGAGTTGGAGCTGGACATCGTGCGGGCGGACATGCTGTCGGAGGACGAGAAATTTCAATTGCTGCAAAGCTTTAACGATACCGAGAAGGACTATCCCCGTGATCGGACGATTCATCAGCTCGTGGAGGAGCAGGCGAAGCGGGTGCCCGAAGCGACGGCGGTTGTCTTTGAGGGGCGGCGGCTTTCGTACGCGGAGCTGAATGAACGGGCGAACCGGCTGGCGCGGACGCTGCGATCGGTCGGCGTGCTGCCCAATCAGCTGGTAGGCTTGATGGCCAGGAGATCGCTGGAGACGGTCGTTGGCATTCTGGCGGTTCTGAAAGCTGGCGGTGCCTACGTGCCGATCGACCCGGAATACCCGGAAGAACGCATCCGCTACATTCTGGAGAACTCGAACGCGCAGTTGCTGCTGACTCAAAGGGAGCTGCTGCTGCAGGTGCCGTTCGAAGGGACCGTGGTGGCGCTGGATGACGAGCAGGCCTACAGCGACGATGGCTCGAACCTGGAGCCGGCCAGCGGTCCGAACGATCTGGCTTATGTCATCTATACATCAGGTACGACGGGCAAACCCAAAGGGGTCATGCTGGAGCATCGCGGGCTGGTCAGCCTGAAACTGACGTTTGCCCATACGCTTCACACGACCGAACAGGATCGAGTGCTGCAATTCGCCAGCCTATCGTTCGATGCGTCGTGCTGGGAGATGTTCAACGCCCTGTATTTCGGGGCGACCTTATATATACCGTCAACCGAGACGGTTTTGGATGATCAGCTGTTCGAACGTTTCATGAACGAGCATGCAATTACGATCGCCACTTTGCCGCCAACTTATGCGGCTTATTTGAATTCAGACCGCCTGCCGAGTCTGAGCAGGCTCATCACGGCGGGCTCCGCCGTTTCAGCAGAATTCGTGCAGCAGTGGAAAGACAAGGTACAGTACTATAACGCGTACGGTCCGACGGAAGCCTCGATCGCCACATCCGTGTGGGCGGCGTCTACGTATGACACCGAACGCAGAGCGATACCGATCGGACGTCCGATCTGGAACCATCGCTTGTATATACTGGGCGCACAGAATCAGCTAGCGCCTATCGGAGTGGAGGGAGAATTATGCATCGCGGGCGTCGGCCTCGCCCGGGGATATTGGAACCGGCCGGATCTGACGGCGGAGAAATTCATCGAACACCCGTTTGAGCCCGGAGAGAGACTGTACCGGACGGGCGACTTGGCCCGCTGGCTGCCGGACGGAAATATTGAGTACTTGGGCCGGATTGACCATCAGGTGAAAATCCGTGGATTCCGGATCGAGATCGGCGAGATTGAAGAGCAGCTTCTGAAGATCGACTCCGTGCAGGAGACGATCGTAATCGCGCGGGAAGGCAAAAGCGGGCAAGAACTGTGCGCTTACCTGGTCGCGGGCCGCCCGCTTACGCTCGGCGAGCTGAGAAGCGAGCTGGCGCAAAAGTTGCCGAATTACATGATTCCGGCGCATTTTGTTCAGCTTCCGCGGATGCCGCTCACGCCGAACGACAAAATCGACCGCAAGGCTTTGCCCGCCCCGGAAGGAAACGCACTGACCGGCGGCGCGTACGTAGCTCCCCGCAATGAAGCGGAGCGGACGCTTGCCGATGTGTGGCAGGCGGTATTGAACGCCGATCGCGTTGGGGTAACGGATCATTTCTTCGAGCTGGGCGGAGACTCGATCAAGTCCATTCAAGTATCTTCGCGGCTTCATCAAGCCGGGTACAAGCTGGAAATCCGGGATTTGTTCAAATATCCGACTATCTCACAGCTCAGCCTGCATGTGAAACCGATCGGACGTACCATCGATCAAGGTGAAATAACGGGTGAAACGGAGCTGACACCGATTCAGCATTGGTTTTTCGGGAGCTCCTTTGCGGACCCGCATCATTTCAACCAGTCGGTGATGCTGTACCGGAAGGAACGCTTCGACGAAGAGACGGTGCGTCAGGTGCTGCAAAAGCTGGCCGAGCATCATGACGCCTTGCGGATGGTGTTCCGCAAGACGGAACAAGGGTTTAGCGCGCGGACCCGCGCGATTCAGGAAGGCGGGCTGTTCACGCTGGACGTGTTGGACTTCAAGGATGCGGAGAATACCGCGCAGGCTGTGGAAGCGAAGGCAACGGACATTCAAGCGGGCATCGATCTGGAGAACGGGCCCCTCGTGAAGGCGGGACTGTTCCGGTGCGCGGACGGCGATCATTTGCTGCTCGCGGTTCATCATGCCGTGGTGGACGGCGTGTCTTGGCGCATTTTGATGGAGGATTTCGCTCTGGGTTACGAGCAGGCCGGCAAAAGCGAGGAAATTCGTTTCCCGGCCAAAACGGATGCGTACCGCACTTGGTCCGAGCAGCTGGCCGCTTACGCGCAAAGCCCGGAGATGGCGAAGGAACGGGCCTATTGGCAGGCTGTGGAACAAATTGCGGTTCCGGCCGTGCCGAAGGATCTGGAGGCGGACGTTACGACGCAGCAGGACAGCGAATCGCTGTTCGTGCGTTTGACTCCCGAAGAAACGGAGCTGCTGCTGAAGCGGGTTCACCGGGCCTACAACACCGAAATGAACGATATTTTGGTAACGGCGCTCGGCATAGCCGTTCGCAAGTGGACGGGACACGAACGGGTGCGGATCAATCTCGAAGGACACGGACGCGAATCGATCGGAACGGATATCGACATCACGCGCACAGTCGGCTGGTTTACGACCAAGTTTCCGGTCGTCCTAGAGCCGGAAACCGACCGGGATTTGGCCTATCAGATTAAACAGGTCAAGGAAAGTTTGCGCCGCATTCCGAACAAAGGGCTTGGGTACGGCATATGCCGCTATCTCTCCAAATCGGAGGATGGCTTTGTTTGGGGCGCAGAGCCGGAAATTAATTTTAATTACCTCGGCCAGTTCGACGATGATGTCAACCAGGACGAGATCGGTATATCTTCTTATTCCAGCGGCAGCCCGACCAGCGACCGGCAGGCCCGCAGCTTTGTGCTGGATATCAACGGCATGGTGCTGGACGGCGCTTTATCGCTTGATCTTAGCTACAGCCGGAAGCAGTATCACAAGGTAACGATGGAAGCCTTCGCTCAGCGGCTTGAGCAAAGTCTACGAGAGCTCATTATCCACTGCGCAGGCAAAGAAAATACCGAATTGACGCCTAGCGACGTGCAATTTAAAGGCTTGACCATCGCCGAACTAGAGCAAATCGCCCAGCGCTCGGGCCATCTCGGGGAAATCGAAAATATTTACTCGCTTACGCCGATGCAGAAGGGCATGTGGTTCCACAGCGCGCTTGACCGGCAAACGGCCGCTTACTTCGAGCAGACGCGATTTACGATGAGGGGAGTACTCGACGTCCAGCTTTTCGAGAGGAGCTGGACGGAACTTGCGAAACGTCATTTGGTGCTGCGGGCGAATTTTGTGCAAGGACCGGCGGGCGAGCCGCTGCAAATCATATACCGCGACAAGCCGGTCGGCTTTGAATATGAAGAGCTGCTTCATTTGCAGGCGGACGAGAAACAAGCGTATTTGGATAAAAAGGCCGAGGATGACAAACTTCGCGGCTTCGACATGGAACATGACGCGCTCGTTCGGGTTACGATCCTGCGCACCGAAGAGCAAAGCTATCATGTGCTGTGGAGTTTCCAGCATATTTTGATGGACGGCTGGTGCCTGCCGCAGCTGACGCAGGAGCTGTTTGAGACGTACTCGGCCTTGGCATCCGGCAAGCAGCCAGCGGGAGATAAGGGATCGGATTATGGCGCTTACATCGAATGGTTGGAGAAACAGGACGATCAGGCGGCATCCGGCTATTGGACGGCATTCCTGGCAGGTTATGAAGGGCAAACCGTACTCCCGGGACAAAAGGAACCGGCGCCGAACGGCAGATTTACGGCTGATCACGTCACCGCCGAGCTGGGCAAGGACTTGAGCGAGCGGATGGACCGGGTGGCGAAACAGCGCCTGGTTACGGTCAATACGCTGCTGCAAGCCGCTTGGGGCGTTATGCTGCAAAAATATAACGGAACAAACGATGCCGTATTCGGCAGCGTCGTGGCCGGAAGACCGGCGGAAATCCCGGGTATCGAGTCCATGATCGGGCTGTTCATCAATACGGTGCCGGTCCGCGTCACGAGCGAAGCGGACACCGTGTTCGCCGACCTGATGGCGAAGCTCCAAGAGTGGGCGCTGGAGTCCGGGCGTTATGATTACTATCCGTTGTATGAAATTCAAGCCCGCAGCGTGCAAAAGCAGAACCTGATCAACCATATCATCGCTTTCGAGAACTATCCGGTGGACGAGCAGATGGAGCAGGCGGGCGACCAGCAGCACGGCGACCTGACGATCGCTGACGTTCAGATGGAGGAGCAGACGAACTATAACTTCAACGTGACCGTGGTGCCGGGAGTCGAAATCGAAATCCGGTTTGACTTTAACGCCGAAGTGTTCGATAAAGACAGCATCGAGCGGCTCAAGGGGCATCTCGTCCATCTGCTGGAGCAGGTGACGGATAACCCGGAAATTACAGTGGGCGAGCTGGAACTTGTGACGGAGGCGGAAAAGGCCGACCTTCTCGGACGTTTTAACGACACCACCACGGAATTTCCGCGCGAGAAGACGCTCGTTCAATTGTTCGAAGAACAGGCGGAGCTTTACCCGGACAACGTGGCCGCCGTCATGAACGAGCGACAGCTGGCTTACCGCGAGCTGAACGAGCGATCCAACCGCCTTGCGCGGAAGCTGCGGGAGACGGGAGTAGAAGCGGACCAACTGGTAGCGATTCTGGCCGAACGCTCGCTCGATATGGTCGTTGGCATTCTGGCGATTCTCAAAGCGGGCGGAGCCTACGTGCCTGTCGATCCGGACTACCCGGAGGAGCGCATCCGCTTCATGATCGAGGATTCGGGCGCGCCGTTATTGCTGATTCAAAAGCATCTGCACGAGAAGACCGACTTCGCAGGAACGCGCCTCGAATTGGACGATTTCGTTTGGGGCGACAGAGGGGCGGACTCCGAAGGTGCGTTGGACGCTTCGAACCTGGAGCCAATTTCCGGGCCGGGCAACCTGGCATATGTCATCTACACGTCGGGAACGACCGGCAGACCGAAAGGAACGCTGATCGAGCATAAGAACGTCGTGCGCCTCCTGTTCAACGACAAGAACCTGTTCGACTTTGGGCCGTCCGACACGTGGACGCTGTTCCACTCGTTCTGCTTCGATTTCTCTGTCTGGGAAATGTACGGAGCGCTGCTGAACGGAGGCAAGCTGGTCATCGTACCGCCGCTGACGGCGAAAAATCCGGCCGATTTCCTGGCGCTGCTGGGCCGCGAACAGGTCACGATTTTGAACCAGACGCCAACGTACTTCTACCAGCTGCTGCGTAAGGTCTTGGCGGACCATCCGTACGATCTGCGGATTCGCAACGTCATCTTTGGGGGCGAAGCGCTGAGTCCGCTGCTGCTCAAGGGCTTCAAGACGAAGTACCCGGAGACGAAGCTGATCAATATGTACGGCATTACCGAGACGACGGTTCACGTGACATATAAGGAAATCACGTGGGTCGAAATGGAGGCGGCGAAGAGTAATATCGGCAAGCCGATCCCGACGCTGAGGGTGTACATCCTTGATGAGAACCGCCGCCCTGTGCCGATTGGCGTAGCGGGCGAAATGTACGTGGCCGGGGAAGGCCTTGCGAGAGGATACCTGAACCGTCCGGATCTGACGGCGGAGAAGTTCGTCGATTCCCCGTTTGCGGAGGGGGAGAAACTGTACCGCTCGGGTGACTTGGCGGCTTGGCTGCCGGACGGCAACATCGAATACCTGGGCCGGATCGACCACCAGGTGAAAATCCGCGGGTACCGGATCGAGCTGGACGAAATCGAGACGCAGCTGCTGAACGTCGAGGGCGTGGAAGAAGCGGTGGTGCTCGCCCGTCAGGACGGCGAGGGCGAGAAGGCGCTTGTTGCCTACTTTGTGGCGGACCGAACGCTGACGGTCAGCGAAATGAGAACCTCGCTGGCCCAGGGAATGCCGGGGTACATGATCCCGTCGTACTTCGTGCAGTTGGAGCGCATGCCGCTGACGACCAACGGCAAAGTGGACCGCAAAGCGCTGCCGGAGCCGCAAGGCGGCATACAAACGGGCGTCGAATACGTAGCGCCGCGTAACCGGACGGAGTCCCAGCTTGTGAAGATCTGGGAGGAAGTACTGGGCTACTCCGGCATTGGAGTCCTGGACAATTTCTTCGACCTGGGAGGCCATTCCCTGCGGGCGACGACACTGGTGAGCAAGGTGCATCAGGAGCTGAACGTTGAGCTGCCTCTGCGCGACGTATTCCGCTACTCGACGATCGAGGAGATGGCTCTCGCCATCTCCTCGATCGGAGAGCAGTCGTTCTCGTCGATTCCGCTGGCAGGCGCAAGAGCATATTATCCGCTTTCCTCAGCTCAGAAGCGGCTGTTTATCCTGAATCAACTGGAAGGGGCCGATCAGAGCTACAACATGCCGGGCGTGCTGCTGCTGGAAGGATCAATTGACCGGAGCCTCCTGGAGAAGGCTTTCCGCGGACTGATCGCACGGCACGAAACGCTGCGAACCGGCTTTGAGATTGTACAAGGCGAAGCAGTACAGCGCATTTACGAGAGCGTCGACTTTGCCGTCGAGTACCGTCGTGCGAGCGAGGAAGAAGCGCCTGAAGTCGTGCAGGCCTTCATCCGGCCTTTCGACTTGGCGAAGCCTCCGCTGCTGCGGGCGGAGCTCGTAGGGCTGGCAGCCGAACGTTATTTGCTGATGTTCGACATGCACCATATCGTCTCCGACGGGGTTTCGATGGACGTGTTAGTCGAGGAACTCGTTCGTCTGTACGGTGGCGAGTCATTAGAGCCTTTGCGCATTCAATACAAGGACTATGCGGTATGGCAGCAGTCGGACGAGCAAAAAGTGCAGTTGAAACGCGAGGAAGCTTACTGGCTGGACCGTTACCGGGGCGAGCTGCCGGTTCTGGAAATGCCGACGGACTATCCGCGTCCTGCCGTGCAGAGCTTTGAGGGACAAACGCTGACGTCCTTCGTGGACGAGGCAACGAACGAAGGCTTAAAGCAACTGGCGGCCCAAAGAGGAACGACGCTGTATATGGTGCTGCTTGCGGCATATACCGTGCTTTTGCATAAATACACAGGTCAGGACGATTTGGTCGTCGGAACGTCGATTGCGGGCAGAACGCACGGAGACACGCAGCCTTTGATCGGAATGTTCGTCAATACGCTGGCGCTCCGCAATTATCCGGCTTCGGAGAAGACCTTCCTCTCGTATCTGGAAGAAGTGAAAGAAACGACCTTAGGCGCTTACGAGCATCAGAATTATCCGTTCGAAGAGCTCGTCGATAAAGTGCAGGTCAGCCGGGATTTGAGCCGCAACCCGCTGTTTGACACGATGTTCTCCCTGCAAAACTTGGAGGACAAAGAGTTTGGGCTGGAAGGGCTGAAATTGTCCCCGTACCCTAGCGAATACGGCACGGCCAAGTTCGACCTGAGTGTGGATGTTACGGAAGAAAACGGCGGCCTGGAGTGCAGCTTTGAATTCGCAACGGCTCTTTATAAAGAAAGCACGATCCGGCGGCTGTCGACTCATTTCGGACATTTGCTTGCGGCGATCGTAAGCCGTCCGGATGCGAAGATTGCCGAGCTGAACTTGTTGACGGCAGAGGAAAAAGAGCAAATTCTCGGCGCGTTCAACCCGGCGCAGCCGGAAGCGGCTCCTGTGGCGGCGTTCCATCGGCTGTTCGAGGAACAGGCGGAGCGCACACCGGAAGCGGCGGCCGTCGTGTACGAGAACGACCGGCTGACGTATGCGGAGCTGAACGAGCGGGCGAATCGCTTGGCGGCTACGCTGCGCGCAAACGGCATCGGCCGGGAGACGATCGTCGGCATTCTGGCCGAGCGTTCGGTGGACTTGCTGGTGGCCGTGCTGGCCGTCTGGAAAGCGGGCGGGGCGTATGTGCCACTCGACCCGGATTATCCGGCGGAGCGCGTGCGGTTCATGCTTGAAGACAGCGGAGCGAAGGTGCTGCTGACGCAAACGCCGCTGCGAGAGCGTGCTGAAGCTTGGCTCGGCGAAGAGGAGCTGGCGCTGGCGGCGGTGCTGTACCTGGACGACGAAGCGTCGTACAGCGAGGAGCGGACGAATGCCGACAGCTTCCATGAAGCCCGTCCGGAGGATCTGGCGTACGTGATCTATACGTCGGGAACGACGGGCAAGCCGAAGGGCGTGATGATCGAGCACCGCAGCCTGGTGAACACGGCGGCGGGCTACCGGCGGGAATACCGGTTGGATCAGTTCCCGGTGCGGCTGCTGCAGCTCGCAAGCTTCTCGTTCGACGTGTTCGTGGGAGATATCGCGCGGACGCTGTACAACGGAGGCACGATGGTGATTGTGCCGAAGGACGACCGGATCGATCCGTCTCGTCTGCACCACTGGATGGAGCGGGAACGGGTCACCATCTTCGAATCGACGCCGGCGCTGATCGTGCCGTTCCTGGAGTACGTGCACGAGCAGCAACTGGATATGAGCTGGATGGAGCTGTTGATCACGAGCTCGGACAGCTGCGGCGTGGCGGATTATCGCACCTTGCAGGAACGCTTCGGCTCGTTGTTCCGGATCATCAACGCATACGGCGTGACGGAAGCGGCGATCGACTCCAGTTTCTACGACGAGCCGCTGACGAAGCTGCCGCAGACAGGCCATGTGCCGATCGGCAGAGCGTGGCTGAATGCGAAATTCTACATCGTGGATGCGCACCTGAATCCGGTGCCGGTCGGGGTGCTGGGCGAGCTGGTCATCGGCGGAGTCGGAGTGGCGCGCGGGTACTTGAACCGTTCGGAGCTGACAGAAGAGAAGTTCGTAGACAGCCCGTTCGCCGCGGGCGAGCGGCTGTACCGAACGGGAGACTTGGCGCGGTGGATGGAAGACGGCAACGTGGACTTCATCGGCCGGATCGACAACCAGGCGAAAATTCGGGGGTACCGGATCGAGACGGGCGAGATCGAGTCGCAGCTGCTGCGGGTGGAAGGCGTGCGCGAAGCGGTGGTGCTGGTTCGAAGTGACGCGAACGGGCAGAAGGCGCTATGCGCGTATTACACACCGGATACCGGAGCGGAGCTGGCAGTGAACGATCTGCGCGGCGCGCTGGCGCAGGAGCTGCCGGGGTACATGATCCCGTCGTACTTCGTGGAGCTGGAGCGCCTGCCTCTGACGCCGAACGGAAAGATTGACCGGAAGGCGCTACCGGCGCCGGAAGGGGAAGCGGGAAGCGGAACGGAGTACATCGCACCGCGCAATGAGCTGGAAACGAAGCTGGCGGCGATTTGGCAGGAGGTGCTGGGGCTTGCGAAGGAGATTGGCGTTCACGACAACTTCTTCGACATCGGCGGCCACTCCCTGCGGGCGACGACGCTGGCGGGCAAGGTATTTAAGGAATTAAACGTCAACCTGCCGCTGCGCGACGTATTCCGTCACTCGACGATTGCGGCGATGGCCGAGGCGATCGCCCGGATGGAACGGCGGGAGCATGAGGCCATTCCTCAAGCGGAGGAGAGAGAGTACTACCCTCTGTCCTCCGCGCAGAAACGGCTGTTCATTCAGCACACGCTGGATGGAGCGGATCAGCTTTACAACATGCCGGAGCTGGTGCAGGTGGAAGGCGAGTTTGACTTAGACCGGTTGGAAGCCGCCTTGCGGAAATTGATAACACGGCATGAATCGCTGCGCACCGGTTTTGAAATCGTGAAGGCCGAAGCGGTTCAGCGGATTTACCCGCAGGTCGATTTTGCTATCGAGCATCATCAAGCGGATAAAGAGGATGCGGCTCAAATCGAGCAGATCGTCCGCAGCTTCGTTCGTCCGTTTGATCTCGGCAAGCCGCCGCTGCTGCGCGCCGGGGTCATCGAGCTGGAGCCGAACCTGCATATTCTCCTTTTCGACATGCACCATATGGTGTCCGACGGCGTATCGATGGCGATTGTGATCGATGAGTTCTCGAGTTTCTACGCCGGGGAAGAACTGCCGCCACTGCGCATTCAATACAAGGATTATGCCGTTTGGCAGCAGTCGAAGGCCCACCGAGAGCGGATTGGGCGGCAGGAAGCGTACTGGCTGCAAACCTTCGAAGGCGAGTTGCCGACGGCGGACCTGCCGATGGACTACGAACGGTCTGCGGCTCGCAGCTACGAAGGCGCGCATCTGGAGTTCGACGTCGAAGCTTCTCTCTCTGCGCGGCTGCGCGAATTGGCGGCCGAGCGTGAAAGCACGCTGTTCATGGTGCTGCTTGCGGCTTATACCGTGCTGCTGTCCAAGTACAGCGGGCAGGAGGACTTGGTCGTGGGTACCCCGGTGGCGGGAAGAACGAACGCCGATTTGGAACCGGTCATCGGGATGTTTGTCAATACGCTGGCGATCCGCAATCGTCCGTCGGGCGACAAAACGTTCTTGTCCTACCTGGAAGAAGTGAAGGAAACGGCTTTGGGTGCTTTCGAGAACCAGGATTATCCATTCGAGGATCTGGTGGAGCGTTTGAATGTGAAGCGGGAGCCGGGCCGCTTCCCGCTGTTCGATGCCGTTTTCGACTTGCAAAATATCGAAGAACGAGACGCCGAGCTGGAAGGGGTCAGCCTGAAGACTTACGAGCTTGACCATTTGGAAGAAGCGAAGTTCGATCTGACGCTGTTTATGTATGAAAACAACGGGGCGCTGAGCGGGGGCTTCTTCTACGCCACCAAGCTGTTCAAAGAAGCGATGATCCGCACCTTGACCGAGGATTACCTGCGGGTACTGTCTCAAATTGCGGAAAATCCACAACTCGAGTTAAGCCGGATTGAATGTCATAAACCGGCGGCAGGCGCAAAGAGTGCCGTCGATACGATCGAATTCGCGTTCTAATCCTACAAGCGCGCCTCCGCCGTCAAGCGAAAGCGGCGCGCATCCCAAGGAAGACGGCGAACAACGTCCAAGCCCGTAAACGCGCAGGCCGAAAGCATGCTTTTTCGGACCTGCGCCGGGGCATGCGGTCACTTCATTTTTAGGGGAGGTACAAATGAAATCTTTGTTTGAAAAGGAAGAACGGTACTGGAGCGGCAAGTTTGACGCCGATGACAGCCTGAGCTTCCTTCCCTACAGTCAATCCTCCAAATTATACGCCGACGGGGAAGCTGTGGCCGAGCCGGGTTTGCTTCACCGTACTCTGCCGAGCGAACTCTCGGAGAGAATCATTTGCCTCGCCAACGGTTCGGATTTGGCTTTGTACATGATTGTTTTGGCAGGAGTAAAAAGCCTGCTGTTCAAATATACCGGGCGGGACCAAGTGCTGGTCGGCATGCCTTCTTATAGCGCAGACCCCGACGGGACTCCGCCGCCGCATGACATCTTGGTGATCAAGACGTCCGTAAGCCGCCAGACTACGCTGAAAACGCTGCTCGGGGGCATCAAAGCTTCCATCGGCGAGGCGCTGGAGCATCAGCACCTGCCTTTTCGGAAAATGGTGGAGCCGCTCCATCTGGACTATACGGGGGACGGCCTCCCGGTCGTCAACACCGTCGCATCCTTCGCCCCGATTCATCCGGAACCGCTGGGTAACCGGGTGGCGGCCGATACAGTTTTTCGCTTCGACCGTCAAAACCACTCCATTGAGCTGGAAATAAGCTTTGACGGGCAGCGGTACGAGCGGGCATTTGTGGACCAGGCGGCCGACCATCTTGTTCGGCTGCTGTCCGTGCTTATATTTCAGCCGGATCTGGAGCTCGGACAAGCCGATGTGCTGTCCCCAGACGAGAGGGAGACGCTGCTGAAGCGATTTAATGACACCGAAACCGGGTTCGAGCGGGGGAAAACGATTTACGGCTTGTTCGAAGAACAGGCGGAGCTTTACCCGGACAACGTGGCCGCCGTCATGAACGAGCGGCAGCTGACCTACCGCGAGCTGAACGAGCGATCCAACCGCCTTGCGCGGAAGCTGCGAAAGACGGGAGTAGAAGCGGATCAGCTGGTAGCGATTCTGGCCGAACGCTCGCTCGATATGGTCGTCGGCATTCTGGCGATTCTCAAAGCGGGCGGAGCCTACGTGCCTGTCGATCCCGACTACCCGGAGGAGCGCATCCGCTTCATGATTGAGGATTCGGGCGCGCCGTTATTGCTGATTCAGAAGCATCTGCATGAGAAGACCGACTTCGCAGGAACGCGCCTCGAATTGGACGATTTCGTTTGGGGCGACAGTGGGGCGGACTCCGCCGATGCGCTGGACGCTTCGAACCTGGAGCCGATTTCCGGGCCGGGCAACCTGGCATATGTCATCTACACGTCGGGAACGACCGGCAGACCGAAAGGAACGCTGATCGAGCATAAGAACGTCGTGCGCCTCCTGTTCAACGACAAGAACCTGTTCGACTTTGGGCCGTCCGACACGTGGACGCTGTTCCACTCGTTCTGCTTCGATTTCTCTGTCTGGGAAATGTACGGAGCGCTGCTGAACGGAGGCAAGCTGGTCATCGTACCGCCGCTGACGGCGAAAAATCCGGCCGATTTCCTGGCGCTGCTGGGCCGCGAACAGGTCACGATTTTGAACCAGACGCCAACGTACTTCTACCAGCTGCTGCGTAAGGTCTTGGCGGACCATCCGTACGATCTGCGGATTCGCAACGTCATCTTTGGGGGCGAAGCGCTGAGTCCGCTGCTGCTCAAGGGCTTCAAGACGAAGTACCCGGAGACGAAGCTGATCAATATGTACGGCATTACCGAGACGACGGTTCACGTGACATATAAGGAAATCACGTGGGTCGAAATGGAGGCGGCGAAGAGTAATATCGGCAAGCCGATCCCGACGCTGAGGGTGTACATCCTTGATGAAAACCGCCGCCCTGTGCCGATTGGCGTAGCGGGCGAAATGTACGTGGCCGGGGAAGGCCTTGCGAGAGGATACCTGAACCGTCCGGATCTGACGGCGGAGAAGTTCGTCGATTCCCCGTTTGCGGAGGGGGAGAAACTGTACCGCTCGGGTGACTTGGCGGCTTGGCTGCCGGACGGCAACATCGAATACCTGGGCCGGATCGACCACCAGGTGAAAATCCGCGGGTACCGGATCGAGCTGGACGAAATCGAGACGCAGCTGCTGAAGATCGCCGCCGTGCAAGAAGCCAAGGTGCTCGACTGCGACGACGCGAACGGCCATAAGCAACTTGTCGCTTATTACGTCGCAGAAACGAGGCTGGCGGCGAATGAACTCAAAGAGGAGCTCGCCAAGCAGCTTCCGGGTTATATGATTCCTTCGTACCTCGTGCAGCTTTCGCGGATGCCGCTGACCCCGAACGGGAAAATCGACCGCAAAGCGCTGCCCGCGCCGGAGGAAGCCGCGGACGGAGGAACGGAATATGTCGCGCCGAGAACGCTGCTCGAAATGAAGATCGCCCGCGTCTGGCAGGATACGCTTGGCGTTCCGCAGGTCGGCGTAAAGGATAACTTTTTTGAGTTGGGTGGCAATTCGTTAAGTCTGATGAGGCTCGTTCAAGCCGTTTACGATGAAACGGGCATTGAGATACCGCTGAACCGCCAATTCCATCATGTAACCGTTGAGGCCATGGCTTTCGGAGAGGGGGATCAGGGCCTGGATAAAGGGGGAGACTCCTTCATTAAGTTGAATAAAGCAGGAGATCTGAACGTGTTCTGCTTCCCTCCGGGCAGCGGCTTTGGCATCGGTTATCGAGAGCTTGCAAGCAGGCTCGACGGCGGGTTCGTGCTCTACGGCATTGATTTTATCGACGATGCCGTCGATTACGAGGCCATGCTGAACCGTTATGTGGACGAGATCGTCCGCATCCAGCCGGAAGGACCTTACGTGCTGCTCGGCTACTGCTTTGGAGGCAACCTGACGTTCGAGGTAGCCAAAACGATGGAGAAAAGAGGCTATTCCGTAACGGACGTGCTCATGGTGGACTCGTGGATTAAGGACACGCTGACGTCTTCCGAAACGTCGGAGAAAGAGCTTGAAGAAATGCTTGCCGATTTCGACGAAGAAGAGAAGGAATTAATGAGCAACCCGCTCGTGCGGGAGCGGGTTCATCGGAAGGTCAAAGCGACCTTGGCGTACGAAGCGCAGCTTATTAATTCCGGCACGATCCCGGCCCGGATTTACGAACTGATTGCGAAGGACAGCGAAGCGTTCCGCCTGGAGCACCAATTGCCGTCCTGGCGGGGGGCAACGACGCAAGCTTACGCCGATTACCGGCTGGAGGGTGCGCACGAGGAATTGCTGGAACTCGCGCGCGTGGAAGAAACGGCCGTCGTCATCCGGGACATCTTAGAGCAAGTCAAGCGGCAGATCGAAGCGGAGGCCGGGGTACTGCATGGAAGCTGACCGCCAGCCGTCTGTTCTAGAACAAGGCACAGCGGCGCCTTCCAAGCGTCAAACCGCTTACTACGCCGCCTGGAAAGCGTTCCGCTGGTTGATGTCCTATGTAAGCCGTCACAAAGGCTGGATGATCGTCGGTGTCTTGTCCGCGATTGCCGCCGCCGTTATTGAGATATGGACGGGAAGTTTGATCGAGCAGCTGACCACCCAGGCCGAGAAGGGGGCGGGGCCAATCGTTCTGCAAATCGTGTACACGGTCTTTGTGGTCATCTTGATCGGTGTGCCGGCGAAGTTTTTCATGAGCTTCGGCGTGGAGCGAAGCAGCGCCTCTGCGGTGCAGGATATCCGCAACCATGTCATGCGTCATATCGGCAAACTCCCGGTCTCCTATTTGGAAAAGCAGCACTCCGGCGACGTATTGTCGCGGATCAACAACGACCTGCAGCTCATCCAGCAGTTTATGATTCGGGACCTCGCCCAGTGGTTTTATCATCCGCTGTTGTTCATCGGCTGTTTCACTTATTTGATCTACCTCCAATGGGAGCTGATGCTGTACAGCCTGCTGTTATTTCCCGTAGCGCTGCTGGTTTCCCAATGGATCGGCAAGCAGTTGGAGCGGTTGACGGAGGAAGCCCAGGCGAACATGGGCCGAATGAACGTCAACCTCCAGGATACACTTGGAGGTATGCCTATTGTAAAAAGCTACCTGCTATCCGGCATGTTATCTCGCTCCTACCAAGTGCTGCTGCAATTGACGGCTCAAAAAAAGCTGGCCGTGAAAAAGCGGGAAGCCTGGGTCAACCCGCTGCTTTCCACGCTGATGATCAGCCCGATCATTTTCGCCGTCAGTTACGGAAGCTATTTGATCTACAAAGGGCAGCTAGGCGCGGGGGAGCTGATCGCCTTCCTGTACTTGCTGAATCTGTGTCTGGAGCCGCTGGAGCATATTCCCGAGCTCATCACGCGGACGTTCGAAATGGCCGGTGCCCTGAGAAGGGTCTCCGAAATCGTCGAGCAGCCGACCGAAACGGAAAATGGCCGTTCGCTTCCGAAAGCGAGCGCCTCCCCCATCGAGTTTCAGAACGTAACCTTCGGGTATGAGGAGAGATCCCCGATCCTGCGGAATGTTAGCTTCTCTGTGCCGGAAGGGAAGACGATCGCGCTTGTCGGAGCGAGCGGCGGAGGGAAGAGCACAGTGTTTAAGCTTGTATACGGCTTTTATCCGCTTCCGGAGGACCAGGGCGAGATCCGCGTGTTCGGCAGCCTGATCCACGGCGCCGATCCGGAGCAGCTTCGGTCGCATTTTTCCGTGGTAACCCAGGATTCATATTTGTTTAGCGGCACGATCGCTGAAAATATCGGCTACGGGCGGGAAGTAGCGTCGATGGACGAGATTATCGAAGCCGCCAAAGCCGCTCAGGCGCATTCCTTCATTATGCAGCTGCCCGACGGCTACCAGACGTATGTCGGAGAGCGCGGAGGCTTTTTGTCCGGCGGGCAGCGCCAGCGCATTGCAATGGCCCGGGCTTTTCTGAAGGATGCTCCCGTTCTGCTGCTGGACGAGCCAACGTCGGCTCTTGATCCGGAGTCGGAAAGCGCGGTTCAGGAAGCGCTGGGCGTATTGATGAAGCAGAGAACGACGATGGTTATTGCCCACCGGCTTTCTACAGTACAAAACGCCGACGAAATTTGGGTCATGGAACAGGGGAGTATTGTTGAAAAGGGCACTCATGAACAATTGTTGAAGATGAAGGGACTGTACGCCCAGTCGTACTATCAGGAATTTACTGAGTCTGCCGAACGCAGGGAGGTGGCGTACACATGAAAAAGGGCGGATGGCTCTCGCAAGTGAAAGAACTCGGCTACTTGCTGATGTTTATGAACCGCAAGCGCAAAACCCAGTACGCCATTGGCCTGGCCGTGACGGCGCTCACCCAGACATTGTTCCTGATCGCCTTCAGCTTGGTCGTACATAACTTGGTTGATTTCGCCGTGTCCCGGGATACGTCCCTGATGGTGGAAGCCTTTATTATTTTGGGCGCGGTCTTGTTCCTGGAAAATGTGATTTCTCCCTGGTTCATTTACTTAAACCAGCGCAGTGTCGAGCTGACTGTGCTGAATATCCGCGAACGTCTTTATGACAAGCTGTGCCGGGTGCAGCCGAGATTCCTGGAGCAGACGCACCATGGGGACTTGCTGTCGCGGGTGAACAACGACGTAACGACCGTTGAGTTTACATTCTCGCAGGTTTACTTCGTTTTGCTGCTTCAAGTTGTCTTTTGCATCGGCTCCATTGTCTCCATGGTGTTGATCGATTGGCGGTTTGCCGGCGTATCCTTCGTCATTCTGCTGCTGTCCTCCGTGGTCAGCCTGAAATTTGCGCGGGATATTCGCGCCTTGTCCGAACAAGGCTTGCTAACGCTCGGTAAAATGACCGAAAAATTCAAAGATTTTATGGGCGGCATTCAAATTGTGAAGCTGTTCCGCATCCGCACGATTTACGGCCAGTACGAGGCGTTGAACGAACAAATGACGCAGACGCTTCGGCAAACCGCGCAGAAGAATGGCATGCAGGCTGCGGTGAATCATTTTATCAGCTACGTCACGTTCTGCGGCATCATCGTCATCGGCAGTCTTCTTTATGCCTACGGACTGATGGGAATGGGAAGCGTCGCCGCCCTGGCGGTTCTGCAAGTGAATCTGACGCATGCCTTGTTGAACTTGGGGATGGTTCTGTCGATGACCCAAAATTCGCTCGCGGGCGCTCATCGGATTCAAGAGGTACTAAGAGAGGAAGAGGAACCGGAGCGTTTGGGATCTCCTCACAGCGAGCTCGTGTCGGAGGCTGCGGTGGAGTTTCGCGATGTGGAATTTTCCTATCAGGCGGATAAAAAGGTGCTTGTCGACATCTCCATGCAGGTGTTTCCCGGCCAGGTCGCCGCTATCGTGGGGACCAGCGGCAGCGGCAAAAGTACGCTGATCAAGCTGCTGCTCGGCTTTTATCCTGTGGACAGCGGAGAAATCCTGCTCCAAGGCAAACCGTTCGGCCATTACACGCTGGAAGAAATCCGCAGGCAGATTGCATACGTTCCGCAGGAGCCATTCTTGTTTACCGGCACGATTGAGGAAAACATCCGCTACGGCAACCCGGATGCAACGGATGAAGAAGTGATCGAAGCGGCCAAAGCGGCGTACGCTCACCATTTCATTCAGGAACTTCCTGAACAGTATAAAACGCCGGTGGGAGAGAGAGGAGCGTCGTTGTCGGGCGGACAAAGGCAGCGAATTGCGATCGCACGGGCGTTTCTCAAAAATGCCCCGATTCTGCTGCTGGACGAAGCGACTTCCGCGCTGGATAACGAATCCCAGCATTGGGTACAGCAGGCCTTGAACGTATTGATGAAGGGGCGCACCACCATTCTGATCGCCCACCGACTCAGCACCGTGGAACATGCGGATTTGATTACCGTCATGAACCAAGGGACGGTCGTCGAGCGGGGCCGCCATCAGGACCTACTGGCGCTCGGAGGTTTTTACGCCCGGCTGTACGGCTAGATCCGCTTTACGGCGGGCGGCTTCTTGCTCGCGAATGCGACAGAGTCTTTTAGTAATCCAAGGTATGACTTTATAACCGGTAGTTACCAGAAAACGTAGACACGAAAAATGAGGAAGAGTCCGATGGAGCCGTTCCGGGAATGGCCTGCGCGGTTCTTCTAAGAGTGACTAAGTGACATCTAGGTACAAAGCCTATCTATAAAGAATCTCTAAACCGGGAGTGTGTCGATGTGACAGAGAATACCAACGAGCAATATGGATTAACGCAAGCCCAGCGCCGAATATGGTTCATGGAAATTATGAATCCGGGAACGTCCATCACGATGCTTTCCGCGACCTACCAGATTACGGGCGAGATCAACACACAGCTTCTGAAGCAAGCGGCGGCAGAGATCGTCAAAACCTATGACGTTTTCCGAATCCGCATTAGCGGGGATTTGCAAAATCCAACGCAGTGGTTCGAAGAGCCGGAGAATGTCCAAGCTAGGATAAGCCGCCTCGAAATAGGCACAATCGAACAATTCTATGCTTGGGTGAAGGAAGTAAGCGAAAAACCGGCCAGCGTGTTCGACGAACACCTCTACGAATTTACGATTATTCATTTTGCGAACGGCCAAGTATGGCTCAATTTGACGGTAAACCATATTATCGCCGACGGCTTGTCTGTCAATGCTTTGCTGCATGCGGTGATGGAAAAATACCTGGAACTGCGCAAAGGCATCTCCAGCAGTTACCAGCCCCCTTCCTATCTAGATTATATTTCCGCGGAGCGTGAATATGAGCAATCGCAGCGTTATCAGAAAGGCAAGGAATACTGGCTGACGAAGTACAACACTTTGCCTGAAACGACCGGCATTAAATCGTATCCGCCATTCTCGATCGGCAGCGAATCCAATAAACTGTCCATCACTTTGGACGGTTCCCGGTATGAACGCATTCTGGCCTTCAGCGAACAATATCAGGTCAGCTTATATACATTATTTCTGTCCGCCATGTACGCCTTATTGTACAAGCTGACCGACAGCACCGATGTTCCGGTCGGCACGGTTTTTGCCAATCGCACCAGCAAGAAGGAAAAAGAAACGATTGGCATGTTCGTCAGCACCGTGGCTACGCGGATTCGTCTGAATCCAGACAGGAACGTGCTTTCCTTGATCCAAACGGTTTCCAAGGAAAATACGGCGGATCTGCGGTATCAGAAATACCCTTATAACCAATTGATCCAGGATTTACGCGAACAACACGGCCGCAACGATCTTTCGGGGCTGTTCCGCACGTCTCTGGAATATCTGCCTTTGAAAATCGTGGAGTACGAAGAAATCAAGGTACGCCTGGAGGCTCACTTCGCTAGGCACGAGATGGACGATTTGCTGCTGCGCTTCGACCATATGCTGAATGAAGGACATGTCATTCTCCATGCTTCCTATCGTACCGGCTTGTTCGAGACGGCCGAGATTGATCGGATTATGGAACAGTATGTAACCGTTCTGGACCAGTTTCTTCAGACTCCCGAACTGCCGGTACGCGAGATTTCTCTGCTGAGCGATGAGGAGAGACACCGCATTCTCAACGTTTTTAACCCGCCGGTGGCAGGGCTGAGCGAGGGAGAAGCGTTTCATCGGTATGTTGAAAAGTTTGCTCGAGAAATTCCAGATCATCCGGCAGTCGTCTACATGGACAAACAGCTGACCTACGGCGAATTGAACGAACGCGCCGAGCGGCTGGCTTCTCTCCTTCGCGAACAGGGCGTGGGAAGGGAGACGATTACGGGGATCTGGGCGGAGCGTTCGGTGGAACTGCTGGTCGGGGTGCTCGCCGTTTGGAAAGCCGGCGGAGCCTATGTACCACTGGACCCCGATTATCCGGCGGAGCGGATTGAGTACATGCTCAGCGATAGCGATGCATCGGTGCTGCTTACGCAGCGTCATCTGTTGGAGCGGGCCGGAGGTTGGTTGGCCGATGACCGGCTGAAGCTTCAAGCTGTCTATGCCATGGACGATGAACAGATTTATAACAGGGATGCCTTAGCCGTGGAATTTGAATCTGCCGGCAGCGCCCCGCAAGACTTGGCTTATGTGATTTACACCTCGGGTACGACGGGACGTCCGAAAGGCGTCATGATCGAGCACGGTAGTCTCGTGAATACGGCGGATGCGTACCGTCGCGAGTACCGGTTGGATCAGTTTCCGGTGCGGCTGCTGCAGCTGGCCAGCTTCTCGTTTGACGTGTTCGTCGGAGACATCGCGCGGACGCTGTATAACGGAGGCACGATGGTGATTGTGCCGAAGGATGACCGGATTGATCCGAACCTCTTATACGGCTGGATTCGGGACCAAAACATTACGGTATTCGAATCGACGCCTGCGCTCATCCTGCCGTTCATGCAGCATATTTATGAAGAAGGACTGGACGTTAGCTCCATGCAGTTGCTGATTACCAGCTCGGATGCTTGCAGTGTCACCGATTACCGATTGCTGCAGGAAAGATTCAGCGGACAATTCCGCATCATCAACAGCTATGGCGTTACCGAAGCGGCCATTGACAGCAGCTTTTACGGTGAGCCGCTGGATAAGCTGCCACCGTCGGGTCATGTGCCGATCGGCAAAGCTTGGCTGAACGCCCGGTTTTACATTGTCGATGCCGCGTTAAAGCCGGTTCCTGTAGGGGTTCCGGGCGAGCTTGTCATCGGCGGCGCCGGGGTGGCGCGCGGGTACTGGAACCGTCCAGACCTAACCGCCGAGAAATTTGCGGACAGCCCGTTTGTACCGGGCGAACGTCTGTACCGGACAGGCGATTTGGCCCGCTGGCTGGAAGACGGCAACGTCGACTTCATCGGCCGGATCGACTATCAGGTGAAAATTCGCGGGTTCCGGATCGAACTCGGCGAAATTGAAACGGCCCTGCTGCGTTTCCCGGGCGTCAAGCAGGCTGTGGTGACCGACCGTACGGATGAGCAGGGACAAAAGTATTTGTGCGGCTACGTGGCGGCGGATGCTTCCGTGCAGCTGAGCGATCTGCTGTCCCAATTGAAGCAAGAGCTGCCGGCCCATATGGTCCCGGCCCGGCTGGTGTCTCTTGATAAGCTTCCGCTCACGCCGAACGGCAAAATTGACCGTAAGGCGCTGCCTGAACCGACCGGAGAGGTAGAAGCAGGCCGTGAGTATGTGGCTCCTCGCACAACGCTGGAAACAAGACTTGCTCTCATTTGGCAGCAGGTGCTGGGTATTGCGCGAGTTGGAGTCCAAGACGATTTCTTTGACTTGGGTGGTCATTCCTTGCGGGCCTCCACGCTGGTTTCCAAGATTCGGAAAGAGCTGCAAGTCGAGGTTCCGCTGCGGGAAGTTTTCCGCTACACCACGATCGAACAGCTGGCCCAAAGAATCGGCGGTTTAAGGCAGCAGGAGACGTATGAGATTACAAAGGCGGCTGAGGCCGAGTACTATCCGGTTTCATCCGAGCAAAAGCGCCTGTACGTCTTGCGCCAGCTTGACGGGGCTGAGCGCAGCTATAATATGTCGGCGGCGCTTCTTCTCGAAGGCAAGCTGGACTGCACGCGCGTCGAGCATGCGTTCCGGGCGCTGATTCAGCGCCATGAGACGCTGCGTACCGGGATCGAGCAGGTTCAAGGCGAGCTTGTCCAGCGCATCTATGACGAGGTGGAGTTTGCTGTGGATTATTTCCAAGCGAGCGAGCGGGAAGTAGAGCAAGTGGTGGAAGCTTACTATCACCCGTTTGATCTGACCAAGCCGCCACTTTTCCGCATCGGCCTAATCGAAGTCGCCGAGGATCGCCACATTCTGCTGTTCGATATGCACCATATCGTCTCGGACGGCATTTCGACAGCGCTGCTCTTCGATGAGTTCAGCCGCCTGTATCGGGGCGAGGAGCTGACCCCGCTGCGCATTCAATACAAAGATTATTCCGTTTGGCAGCATTCCGAAGCTTACGGGCAGATGCTCCAGCCGCAGAAGGAGTATTGGCTGGAACAGCTGTCGGGCGAGCTGCCGGTCTTGGAGCTACCGACGGACTTCCCGCGGCCTGCGGTGCAAAGCTTTGACGGCCGAACCGTGAAGTTTTATATCGAGAAAGATCGGACGGAGAAGCTGAAAGAGCTGGCGGCACGGACAGGGACGACCCTGTACATGGTGCTGCTGTCGGCTTACACCATCCTTATGCATAAATATTCGGGTCAGGAAGATCTGATCGTAGGAACGCCGATTGCCGGAAGAACGCAGGAAGAAGTGCAGCCGATCGTAGGGATGTTTATCAACACGCTGGCCATTCGCAGCCGTCCGGAGCGTTCCAAGCCGTACCTTTCGTACCTGGAAGAAATCAAGGACATCACGCTCGGGGCTTTCGAGCACCAAAATTATTTGTTCGAAGACTTGGTAGAAAGTCTTCACATTCCGCGCGCGACTGGCCGGAATCCGCTCTTTGACACGTTCTTCTCCCTGCAAAATACGGAGAACGAGCAAATTGTCATCGAGGGGCTGGAGCAATCGTTTTATCCACTGGAAAACCAAACATCCAAGTTCGAGCTACTCCTGGATATTTCGGAGCTGGACGGTCAGCTCGAATGCCGGTTAGAGTACGCTACGGCTTTGTATAAACAGGAGACCGCAGAGCGGTTCGCCAGACATTATGACAAGCTGCTTGAAACCATCGCAGCAGCGCCGGACGGGGATATTGCCTCGCTGGAAATGCTCAAGGAGGAGGAAATCCGCGAGCTGGTGCGCGGTTTCAACGATTCGGAGGCGGATTACCCGCGGCAGCAGACGATTCACGGCTTGTTCGAAAAACAGGCGGAGCTTTACCCGGATAACGTGGCCGCCGTCATGAACGAGCGGCACCTGACCTACCGTGAGCTGAACGAGCGATCCAACCGCCTTGCGCGGAAGCTGCGGGAGACGGGAGTAGAAGCGGACCAACTGGTAGCGATTCTGGCCGAACGCTCGCTCGATATGGTCGTCGGCATTCTGGCGATTCTCAAAGCGGGCGGAGCATACGTGCCTGTCGATCCCGACTACCCGGAGGAGCGTATCCGCTTCATGATCGAGGATTCGGGCGCGCCGTTATTGCTGATTCAAAAGCATCTGCACGAGAAGACCGATTTCGCAGGAACGCGCCTCGAATTGGACGATTTCGTTTGGGGCGACAGAGGGGCGGACTCCGAAGGTGCGCTGGACGCTTCGAACCTGGAGCCAATTTCCGTGCCGGGCAACCTGGCATATGTCATCTACACGTCGGGAACGACCGGCAGACCGAAAGGAACGCTGATCGAGCATAAGAACGTCGTGCGCCTCCTGTTCAACGACAAGAACCTGTTCGACTTCGGGCCGTCCGACACGTGGACGCTGTTCCACTCGTTCTGCTTCGATTTCTCCGTCTGGGAAATGTACGGAGCGCTGCTGAACGGAGGCAAGCTGGTCATCGTACCGCCGCTGACGGCGAAAAATCCGGCCGATTTCCTGGCGCTGCTGGGCCGCGAACAGGTTACCATTTTGAACCAGACGCCAACGTACTTCTACCAGCTGCTGCGTGAGGTCTTAGCGGACCATCCGTACGATTTGCGGATTCGAAACGTCATCTTTGGGGGCGAAGCGCTCAGTCCGCTGCAGCTCAAGGGCTTCAAGACGAAGTACCCGGAGACGAAGCTGATCAATATGTACGGCATTACCGAGACGACGGTTCACGTGACGTATAAGGAAATCACGTGGGTCGAAATGGAGGCGGCGAAGAGCAATATCGGCAAGCCGATCCCGACGCTGAGGGTGTACGTCCTGGATGAAAACCGCCGCCCTGTGCCGATCGGCGTAGCGGGCGAAATGTACGTGGCCGGGGAAGGCCTTGCGAGAGGATACCTGAACCGTCCGGATCTGACGGCGGAGAAGTTCGTCGATTCCCCGTTTGCGGAGGGGGAGAAACTGTACCGCTCGGGCGACTTGGCGGCTTGGCTACCGGACGGCAACATCGAATACCTGGGCCGGATCGATCATCAGGTGAAAATCCGCGGGTACCGGATCGAGCTGGACGAAATCGAGACGCAGCTGCTGAACGCCCGGGGCGTGGAAGAAGCGGTGGTGCTCGCCCGTCAGGACGGCGGGGGCGAGAAGGCGCTTGTCGCCTACTTTGTGGCGGACCGGACGCTGACGGTCAGCGAAATGAGAACCTCGCTGGCCCAGGAAATTCCGGGGTACATGATCCCGTCGTACTTCGTGCAGCTGGAGCGCATGCCGCTGACGACCAACGGTAAAGTGGACCGCAAAGCGCTGCCGGAGCCGCAAGGCGGCATACAAACGGGCGTCGAATACGTAGCGCCGCGTAACCGGACGGAGTCCCAGCTTGTGAAGATCTGGGAGGAAGTACTGGGCTACTCCGGCATTGGAGTCCTGGACAATTTCTTCGAGCTCGGAGGCCACTCCTTGCGGGCGACGAACCTTGTCAGCAAGATTCAGAAGGAAATGAACGTCGAACTTCCGCTGCGCGATGTGTTCCGCTATACGACGGTAGAGTCGATGGCCGGGGCTATTGCCAGCTTGGAAGAAACGCGGCACTGCTCGATTCCGAAAGCGGAAGAGAAAGCGTACTATCCGGTTTCCTCCGCGCAAAAAAGGCTGTACGTCCTGCACCAGCTGGATAGTTCGGAGCTGAATTATAACCTCCCAAGCGCCTTGCAATTGGAAGGGGCTTTGAACGAGGTCAAAGTGGAAAAGGCGCTGACTACTTTGGTGGCCCGGCACGATATGCTGCGCACCGGTTTTGAAATCGTGAATGGGGAGCCGGTTCAGCGTATTCATCCGCTCGTAGCTTTCAAGGTCAAGAAGCTTCAAGCAAGCGAAGATCAGGTTGCGGCCATTCTTGAAGGCTTCATTCAGCCTTTTGACTTGACCCAGCCGCCTTTGCTGCGCGCCCTGCTGATCGAACTGGAGAAAGAGAAATTCCTGCTCGCGCTGGATATTCATCATATTGGTTCCGACGGCCTTTCCATGGACGTGCTGCTGCGCGAATTCGTGCGGCTTTACAATGGGGAAGAATTGCCGGAGCTGCGGATTCAATACAAGGATTACGCCGTTTGGCAGCAATCCGAGGAGCAGCGCCAGCGCATCAAACGGCAGGAGGAATACTGGCGCGGGGTATTCAGCTCCGAGCTTCCGGTTCTTGAGCTGCCTCTCGACTTCTCCCGCCCGGCCGTCCAGCAGTTTGACGGTCAAACGCTCACGTTTACGCTGGATGCGGAGAAAAGTGAAGCTCTCAAACGGCTTGCCGGCGATTCGGGGGCGACGCTATACATGCTTCTGCTGGCTGCGTACTCCGTATTGCTTCATAAATACGCGGGACAGGAAGATATAGTGGTCGGCACTCCGATTGCCGCCCGTTCTCACGCCGACCTGCAGCCGATTATCGGCATGTTCGTCAATACGCTGGCCCTTCGCTTGGGTCCGGCGGCGGAGCGGACGTTCCTGGATTACTTGCAGGAAGTGAAGGAAACGACGCTTGGAGCCTACGAGCACCAGGACTATCCGTTCGAGGAGTTGGTGGAAGCTCTTCAGGTGAGCCGGGATTTAAGCCGGAATCCTCTGTTTGACACCATGTTTTCTTTGCAAAAACACGAAAGCTTGGATTTAACCCTGGAAGGCTTGCAATGGTCGCTGTTCGACATCGAGGAAAAGACGGCAAAGTTTGATCTTAGCTTGGATATCGTGGAAGCCGATAACGAGCTGGTTTGCAAGATCGAGTACGCTACCTCGTTGTTTAGACAGGAAACGATGGAACGGCTGGCGGGTCATTACGAGCAGCTTTTGGCGTCGATCTTGGCTCAGCCGGGTGCGCAGATTTCAGATTTGGATATCTTGCCGGACAGCGAAAAGCATGATTTGCTGGTCGGGTTTGACGTGTCGTCTTCGGCTCTTGCGAAGCAACCCGCCGCAGAGGGTACAGGTTTGGAAGCGGATGAGTCGTGGAGAGAGAGAACGTTCCACGAGCTGTTCGAGGAGCAGGCGGAGCGCACTCCGGGAGCGCTGGCGGTTGTCTACGAAGACAGCAAGCTGACGTATGCGGAGCTGAACGCCAAAGCGAATCGTCTAGCGTATGCACTGCGGGCGTGCGGGGTGAAGCCGGAGCAGGTGGTCGGCATTCTGGCCGGCCGTTCGGCGGAACTGTTGATCGGGGTGCTCGCCGTATGGAAAGCGGGCGGCGCTTATGTGCCACTCGACCCGGACTATCCGGCGGAGCGGATCGAGTACATGCTCGCGGACAGCGGGGCGTCGGTACTGCTCACGCAGACCTGCCTGCTGGAGCAGGCGGAAGCTTGGCGCAGCGAAGGAGCTCTAGTGCTGCAAACGGTGCTTGCGCTTGACGACGCCGAGACGTACAGCCTCGGAGCGGCTGTGGGCGTACAAGCTTTGGGCGAAGCAGGCGCAGAGGCGGAGGCTTTGGCGCAAGCGGAAACGGCTGCTGCCGAAACGTCTGCCACGGCAGAAGCCGAGAAGAACGTACTAACGGCGGATCTCGCATCGAATCCGGCGAATGTGAACAAGCCACGCGATTTGGCTTACGTCATCTACACCTCCGGTACGACGGGCAAGCCGAAGGGCGTGATGATCGAGCACCGCAGCCTGGTGAACACGGCGGCGGGCTACCGACGGGAATACCGGTTGGATCAGTTCCCGGTGCGGCTGCTGCAGCTCGCCAGCTTCTCGTTCGACGTGTTCGTCGGCGACATTGCGCGGACGCTGTACAACGGCGGCACCATGGTCATCGTGCCGAAGGACGACCGGATTGATCCAACCCGCCTCTACGGCTGGATTCGCGACTACGCCGTGACGGTGTTCGAATCGACTCCGGCGCTGATCGTGCCGTTCATGGAGCATGTGCATGCCGAGGGTCTGGACCTCAGCTCGATGCAGCTGCTGATCTCAAGCTCGGATGCGTGCAGCGTAGCGGATTACCGCACCTTGCAGGAGCGCTTCGGCTCGCAGTTCCGTATTATTAACAGCTATGGCGTAACGGAAGCGGCGATTGACTCCAGCTTCTATGACGAGCCGCTGGAGAAGCTGCCGAAGACGGGCAGCGTGCCGATCGGGAAAGCGTGGCTGAACGCCAAGTTCTACATCGTGGATGCGAATCTGAAGCCGGTGCCGATCGGGGTGTTGGGCGAGCTGGTTATCGGCGGAGCGGGTGTGGCCCGCGGTTACTTGAACCGCCAGGATTTGACGGCGGAGAAATTCGTAGACAGCCCGTTCGCCGCTGGGGAGCGGCTGTACCGGACGGGCGACCTGGCGCGCTGGATGCCAGACGGCACCGTGGACTTCATCGGCCGGATCGACAACCAGGTTAAAATTCGCGGCTATCGGATCGAGCTTGGTGAAATTGAAGCGGCCATGAAAAATTTTGCCGGCGTGCGTCAAGCGCTTGTCATCGACCGGACGGACGAGCGGGGGCAGAAATATTTGTGCGGGTATGTCGTAGCGGATTCCAGCTTCGATCTGGAAAGGCTTGTGGCCCATCTGGACGCCGCGCTGCCTTCCCATATGGTGCCTTCGCGCATCATGCGCCTGGATCAAATGCCGCTTACGCCGAACGGGAAGATCGACCGTAAAGCGCTGCCTGTGCCGGAAGGAAGCATTCGTGTCGAGGCTGCATACACGGCGCCTCGTACTCCTGCCGAGCAAGCACTATCGTCGGTCTGGCAGTCGGTGCTGGGCGTGGATCAGGTCGGCACGATGGACAATTTCTTTGCGCTCGGCGGCGATTCGATCAAGGCCTTGCAGGTATCGTCCCGTCTTTTGCAAACGGGGTACAAGCTGGTCATGAAAGATTTGTTCCATTACCCGACGATTTCCGCCCTTAGTTTGCATCTGCAAACGGCGGAGAGAACGGCAAGCCAGGCCGAAGTGACGGGAGAGGTCATCTTGAACCCGATTCAGCGCTGGTTCTTTGAACAAAATCCGGCTGACGTACATCACAGCAACCAGGCGTTCATGCAGTTCTCCAAGCAAGGCTTTGACAAAGAAGCTTTACGCCAAGCGGTGCGTCAGCTTGTCGTGCATCACGATGCTCTCCGTACGGTTTACCGCCAAACCGAGAACAGCTATACCGCCTGGAACCGCGGCGCCGGGGAGAACGAAGCGCTGTTCGATCTGGAAGTTGTCGATTTCAAAGGAGTCGGCGACGTGAAAGAAGCGGTAGAGGCTAAGGCGAATGACATTCAAGCGAGCATCGATCTGGAAAACGGTCCGCTGGTGAAGCTCGGCTTGTTCCGCTGCGACGACGGCGACCACCTGCTCATCGCGATCCATCACTTGGTCGTAGACGGCGTATCCTGGCGGGTTCTGCTTGAGGATTTTGCTGCCGGCTATGAGCAGGCGCTGCAAGGGCAGCCGATCCGTCTGCCGCTCAAAACGGATTCATTCCAAACGTGGGCGAAACAGCTCGCTGATTATGCGAACGGTCCGGCGATGGAAAGCGAGAGAGAGTATTGGCAACATATCGAGCAATTGACCTATGAGCCGCTTCCGAAGGATTTTGAACAAGGCAGATCCAAGCTGAAGGACAGCGGGCTCGTGACCGTTCGCTGGACGGCAGAGGAAACCGAACAGCTGCTGAAGCAGGCACACCGTGCTTACCATACGGAAATGAACGATTTGCTGCTTGCTGCGCTTGGCCTCGCGGTACAAGCTTGGAGCGGCCGGGAACGCGTGCTGGTGAATCTCGAAGGCCACGGCCGGGAAGATATTTTGCCGGATGTGGACATTACGCGCACAGTAGGCTGGTTTACAAGCCAATTCCCTGTCGTTCTGGAGCCGGGTCACGCCCAGGCGCTCGGTCATCAGGTGAAACAGGTTAAGGAAAGCTTGCGCCGCATTCCGAACAAAGGAATCGGCTACGGCATCCTGCGTTATTTGTCGGCGTCGCGTGACGGCGAGCGCTTCGCTTTGGAGCCGGAGATCAGCTTTAACTATTTGGGTCAGTTCGACCAGGATTACGAAAGCAGCGACTCGCAGCCGTCTCCGTTCAGCTCGGGCTCCGATTCAAGCCCGAATGCAGTGATGGATTTTGTCCTCGATATCAACGGTATGGTGTCGGAAGGAGTGCTGGAACTCACGATCCGTTATGGGGAAACCCAGTATAAGCGGGAAACGGTAGAGCGCCTGGGCACCCTGCTTCAATCGAGCTTGCGTGAAGTCATCAGCCATTGCGTATCGAAAGAGCGGCCGGAGCTTACGCCTAGCGACGTACTGCTTCAAGATGTGACGGTGGAAGAACTGGAGCGGCTGTCTGAACATACGGCGGCGCTCGGCGAACTGGAGAATGTATACACCCTGACTCCGCTGCAAAAAGGGATGTTGTTCCACAGCCTGCTGGATGCCGATTCGGAAGCTTACTTCGAACAGGTGACCTTCGATCTGTACGGAAGCCTGAATGTCGAAGCCTTCACCCAAGGATTGGATACGCTGGTGCAGCGGAATGAGGCGCTGCGGACCAACTTTATTACTGGCTGGAGAGACGAGCCGCTTCAAGTGGTATTCCGCGAGCGGAAGTGTGAAGTGTACTTCAAAGATATTCGCTCGGTAAGCGATGAAGACCCGGAGAAGACGATAGCCGATTTTGTCAGCGCGGATAAAGCGAACAAGTTCGATTTTGCCCGAGGCTCTCTTATGCGCGTGACAGTTTTGCGCACGGGCGACGAGTCCTACCATGTGATCTGGAGTCACCATCACATTTTGATGGACGGCTGGTGCATGTCCTTCATGATCAAGGAAGTGTTCGACACCTACTTCGCGTTCCACGAGAAGCGGACGCTGGAGCTTCCTCCGGTTACCTCGTACTCCCGGTATATCGAATGGCTGGAAGCTCAAGATGCCGCGAAAGCTTCGCGTTACTGGTCCGAGTATTTGGCGGGTTACGATCAGCAGACCAAGCTGCCCCAGGAGAAAACGCAGCTGAAGCAGGGCGCTTTTGAAGCAGCTGAAATCGATGTGGAACTCAGCAAGGAACTGACCGGGCAAATCGGGCGGGTGGCGCGCCAGCAGCAGGTGACGCTCAATACGTTCATGCAGACCGTATGGGGACTGGTTCTGCAGGTATACAACAACAGCGAGGATGTTGTATTCGGCTCCGTCGTATCCGGGCGTCCGGCGGAAATTCCGGGCATCGAAAGCATGATCGGCCTGTTTATTAATACGATCCCGGTCCGTATTCAAGGCAAAGCCGAGGAGACGGTAGCCGATATCTTGAGAAAAACCCAGGACCAAGCGCTGGCATCGGGAGCTTACGAAACGTTCCCGCTGTTCGAGATTCAGTCGCTGAGCGAGCAAAAGCGCGACTTGATCAACCATATCATGGTCTTTGAAAATTATCCGATGGAAGAACAGATTGAGCAGGTCGTCGGCGGAGACAAAGAAGCGCTGAAAATCGCTAATATCCAGTCGCCGGAGCAAACGAACTACGACTTGGACATTACCGTCATTCCAGAAGAGCATATTTTGCTGCGGTTTACGTACAATGCGCTGACGTTCAGAGAGGAAGACATCAGGCTGATCCACGGTCATTTTGCCCGGGCACTGGAGAAGGTTGCGGCTAATCCGAACATCCGCGTGAATCAGTTGGAGCTTTTGACGGCGGCGGAAAAAGAGCAAATTCTCGGCGCGTTTAACCCGGCGCAGCCGGAAGCGGCTCCTGCGGCCGCGTTCCACCGGCTGTTCGAGGAACAGGCGGAACGCACGCCGGAAGCGGCAGCTGTCGTGTACGAGAACGACCGGCTGACGTATGCGGAGCTGAACGAGCGGGCGAATCGCTTGGCGGCCACGCTGTGCGCAAGCGACATCGGCCGGGAGACGATCGTCGGCATTCTCGCCGAGCGTTCGGTGGATTTGCTGGTGGCCGTGCTGGCCGTCTGGAAAGCGGGCGGGGCGTATGTGCCGCTCGACCCGGATTATCCGGCGGAGCGCGTGCGGTTCATGCTCGAAGACAGCGGAGCGAAGGTGCTGCTGACGCAAACGGCGCTGCGAGAGCGCGCCGAAGCCTGGCTCGGCGAAGAGGAGCTGGCGCTGGCGGCGGTGCTGTACCTCGACGACGAAACCTCGTACAGCGAGGAGCGGACGAATGCCGACAGCTTCCATGAAGCCCGTCCAGAGGACCTGGCGTACGTGATCTACACGTCGGGAACGACGGGCAAGCCGAAGGGCGTGATGATCGAGCACCGCAGCCTGGTGAGCACGGCGGCGGGCTACCGGCGGGAATACCGGTTAGATCAGTTCCCGGTGCGGCTGCTGCAGCTCGCAAGCTTCTCGTTCGACGTGTTCGTGGGAGATATCGCGCGGACGCTGTATAACGGAGGCACGATGGTGATTGTGCCGAAGGACGACCGGATCGATCCGTCTCGTCTGCACCACTGGATGGAGCGGGAACGGGTCACCATCTTCGAATCGACGCCGGCGCTGATCGTGCCGTTCCTGGAGTACGTGCACGAGCAGCAACTGGATATGAGCTGGATGGAGCTGTTGATCACGAGCTCGGACAGCTGCGGCGTGGCGGATTATCGCACCTTGCAGGAACGCTTCGGCTCGTTGTTCCGGATCATCAACGCATACGGCGTGACGGAAGCGGCGATCGACTCCAGCTTCTACGACGAGGAGCTGGCGAAGCTGCCGCAGACAGGCCATGTGCCGATCGGCAAGGCGTGGCTGAATGCGAAATTCTACATCGTGGATGCGCATCTGAATCCGGTGCCGGTCGGGGTGCTGGGCGAGCTGGTCATCGGCGGAGTCGGAGTGGCTCGCGGGTACTTGAACCGTCCGGAGCTGACGGAAGAGAAGTTCGTAGACAGCCCGTTCGCCGCGGGCGAGCGGTTGTACCGCACGGGAGACTTGGCGCGGTGGATGGAAGACGGCAACGTGGACTTCATCGGCCGGATCGACAACCAGGCGAAAATCCGGGGGTACCGGATTGAGACGGGCGAAGTCGAAGCGAAGCTGCTGAGTGTAGGTGGCGTGAAGGAAGCGGTCGTCGTCGTCAGGGAAGATCAAGAAGGTCAGAAAGCTTTGTGCGCTTATTATACAGCGGAAGATGGCTTGACGGCGGCGGACCTGAAACGGGCGATTGCCAGCGAGCTGCCGGGGTACATGATCCCGTCATACTTCGTGGAGCTGGAGCGCCTGCCTCTGACGCCGAACGGAAAGATCGACCGGAAGGCGTTGCCGGCACCGGAAGGGGGAGCAGGCGGAGGCCGCGAATACGTGGCGCCGCGCACCGAACTTGAGGCGAAGCTGGCCGCCATTTGGCAGGATGTGCTTGTTCGGGAGAAGGCGGTAGGCGTAACGGACAACTTCTTCGACATCGGCGGCCACTCCCTGCGGGCGACGACGCTTGTCAGCAAAATGCATAAGGAGCTAGGTGTTGAATTCCCGCTTCGCGACGTATTCCGCTACTCGACGGTTGAGGAAATGGCCGCGGCTATGGAGCGGCTGGAGATCGGCTCGTTCACGGCTATTCCGGCTGCGGAACCTAGCGAGTATTATCCGCTCTCTTCCGCTCAGAAACGTCTCTATATCTTGAACCAGCTGGAAGGAGCCGAGCTGAGCTATAACATACCGGGAGCTATGCTGCTCGAAGGAAAGCTCGACCGGCAGCGGTTTGAAGAAGCGTTCCGCGGGCTCGTAGCTCGTCATGAAACGCTGCGTACCGGCTTTGAGATGGTAAAAGGCGAAGCGGTTCAGCGGATTTACGAAGAAGCTGCCTTCCAGGTGGAATATGTGCAGATCAGCGGGGAGCAGGCGGAAGAAACGGTGCGCCAATTCGTTCGTCCGTTTGATCTAGCGAAGCCGCCACTTCTGCGGGTAGGCCTTGCCGAACTGGCGCCGGACCGGCACATTCTAATGTTCGATACGCATCATATCGTATCCGACGGCGTTTCGATTGACGTACTGATCGAAGAGTTCGTACGCTTGTACAGCGGGGAGCAGTTGGAGCCGCTCCGCATTCAGTACAAAGATTATGCGGTATGGCAGCAATCGGACGAGCAGAAAGCTCAGCTTGCCAAGCAGGAAGCCTACTGGCTCGACATGTTCCGCGGAGAGCTGCCGGTTTTGGAATTGCCGACGGACTATCCGCGCCCGGCTATGCAGAGCTACGAGGGCCGCACGCTGCAATTGTTTATGGATAGCGAGAAAAGCGAGGGTCTGAAACGGCTTGCAGCCGAGAACGGCGCAACGCTTTACATGGTTCTGCTTGCTGGTTATACAATATTATTGCATAAGTATACAGGGCAAGAAGACGTGGTGGTCGGTACGCCGATTGCGGGAAGAAATCACAGCGACGTTCAGCCGCTGATTGGGATGTTCGTCAATACTCTGGCCATCCGCAGTTATCCGGCTGCCGGTAAAACGTTCCTTGACTACTTGAAGGAAATCAAGGAGACGACGCTGGGCGCTTTTGAACATCAGAATTATCCGTTTGAGGAACTGGTGGATAAGGTGAACGTAGCTCGCGATTTAAGCCGCAATCCGCTGTTCGATACGATGTTTGCTTTGCAGAATACAGAGAATTTGGAAATCCAGCTTCCCGGACTCCATTTGTCGACGTATGCCAGCGAAGAAATTGTTTCTAAATTCGATCTCAGCTTGGACGTCACGGAGATCGAGGAAGGCTTGGAATATCTGTTTGAATACGCCACTGCTCTTTATAAAACCGAAACGGTGGAGAAATTGGCCGCTCACTACTTGCAGCTGCTTGAATCCATTCTCCGCAACCCGTCGGCGACTATTGCCGAGATGGGTATTTTGACACCGGCGGAAAAAGAGCAAATTCTCGGCGCGTTTAACCCGGCGCAGCCGGAAGCGACTCCGGCGGCCGCGTTCCACCGGCTGTTTGAGGAACAGGCGGAGCGCACGCCGGAAGAGGCGGCCGTCGTGTACGAGAACGACCGGCTGACGTATGCGGAGCTGAACGAGCGGGCGAACCGCTTGGCGGCTACGCTGCGCACAAGCGGCATCGGCCGGGAGACGATCGTCGGCATTCTCGCCGAGCGTTCGGTGGCCGTGCTGGTGGCCGTGCTGGCCGTCTGGAAAGCAGGCGGGGCGTATGTGCCGCTCGACCCGGATTATCCGGCGGAGCGCGTGCGGTTCATGCTTGAAGACAGCGGAGCGAAGGTGCTGTTGACGCAAACGCCGTTGCGAGAGCGCGCCGAAGCCTGGCTCGGCGAAGAGGAGCTAGCGCTGGCGGCGGTGCTGTACCTCGACGACGAAGCGTCGTACAGCGACCAGCGGACGAATGCCGACAGCTTCCATGAAGCCCGTCCGGAGGATCTGGCGTATGTGATCTACACGTCGGGAACGACGGGCAAGCCGAAGGGCGTGATGATCGAGCACCGCAGCCTGGTGAACACGGCGGCGGGCTACCGGCGGGAATACCGGTTGGATCAGTTCCCGGTGCGGCTGCTGCAGCTGGCCAGCTTCTCGTTCGACGTGTTCGTGGGAGATATCGCGCGGACGCTGTACAACGGAGGCACGATGGTGATTGTGCCGAAGGACGACCGGATCGATCCGTCTCGTCTGCACTACTGGATTGAGCGAGAGCGGGTCACCATCTTCGAATCGACGCCAGCGCTGATCGTGCCGTTCCTGGAGTACGTGCACGAGCAGCAACTGGATATAAGCTGGATGGAGCTGTTGATCACGAGCTCGGACAGCTGTAGCGTGGCGGATTACCGAACCTTGCAGGAACGCTTCGGCTCGTTGTTCCGGATCATCAACGCATACGGTGTGACGGAAGCGGCAATCGACTCCAGTTTCTACGACGAGGAGCTGACGAAGCTGCCGCAGACAGGCCATGTGCCGATCGGCAAAGCGTGGCTGAATGCGAAATTCTACATCGTGGACGCGTACCTGAACCCGGTGCCGGTGGGGGTGCTGGGCGAGCTGGTTATCGGCGGAGTCGGAGTGGCGCGCGGGTACTTGAACCGTCCGGAGCTGACAGAAGAGAAGTTCGTAGACAGTCCGTTCGCCGCGGGCGAGCGGTTGTACCGCACGGGAGACTTGGCGCGGTGGATGGAGGACGGGAACGTGGACTTCATCGGCCGGATCGATAACCAGGCGAAAATCCGGGGGTACCGGATTGAGACGGGTGAAGTCGAAGCGAAGCTGCTGAGTGTAGGTGGCGTGAAGGAAGCGGTCGTCGTCGTCAGGGAAGATCAAGAAGGTCAGAAAGCTTTGTGCGCTTATTATACAGCGGAAGAAGGCTTGACGGCGGCGGACCTGAAGCGGGCGATTGCCAGCGAGCTGCCGGGGTACATGATCCCGTCGTACTTCGTGGAGCTGGAGCACCTGCCTTTGACACCGAACGGAAAGATCGATCGGAAGGCGCTGCCGGCACCGGAAGGGGGAGCAGGCGGAGGCCGCGAATATGTGGCGCCGCGCACCGAACTGGAGGCGAAACTGGTCGCCATCTGGCAGGACGTGCTGGGGGCGGTCACGATTGGCGTGACGGACAACTTCTTCGACCTCGGCGGTCACTCCCTGCGGGCGACGACACTGGTCAGCAAGGTGCACAAGGAGCTGAGCGTGGACCTGCCGCTGCGCGATGTGTTCCGGCACTCGACCATCGAAGCGATGGCCGAAGCGATCAGCCAATTGGAGCGGCAGGAACACCTCTCCATTCCGGTTCTGGATAAGAGGGATTACTATCCGCTTTCCTCCGTGCAAAAACGGCTGTACATCCAGCAGCAGATGGAAGGCGCCGAGCTTAGCTACAACATGTCCGGCATGACGGTTCTCGTCGGGCGCTTGGAACGGAATCAATTCGAGGCGGCGCTCAAAGAATTGATAGCTCGTCACGAAATTTTGCGAACCGGCTTCGAAATGGTCGACGGCGAACCGGTACAACGGATTTATCCGGACTTGAAGTTTGCCGTCGAGTATACGAAAGCGACGGAAAGTGAAACGAAGAGCATCGTAGACGGCTTTGTGCGCGTCTTTGATTTGGAGCGGCCGCCGCTGCTGCGTGTGGGCTTAGTCGAATGGGAAGCGGAACGGCAACTGCTCATGCTGGACATTCATCATATCGTCACGGATGGCATGTCGATGGGCATCTTTGTCGAAGAGCTGCTGCGCCTGTATAACGGCGAGACTCTGGAACCGCTTCGGATTCAATACAAGGAATTCGCCGCTTGGCAGCAGTCCGAACCTGTAAAAGAGCGACTGAAACGTCAGGAAGCCTACTGGCTGGACGTGCTGGAAGGCGAACTGCCGACGCTTGAACTGCCTACGGACTTTGTCAGACCTGCCGCTCGCAGCTTTGAGGGAGATGTGCTGCCTTTCAGCATCGACAAGCAGATGACCGACAGCTTGCAGCGCATCGCCGATGAGAACGGCGCCACCCTTTATATGGTGTTATTGGCGGCCTATTCAATCCTGCTCAGCAAGTACTCGGGACAAGAAGACTTCATTGTAGGCATGCCGGTTTCGGGCCGCACACATGCCGACCTAGAGCCGCTCATCGGAATGTTTGTCAACACTTTGGCGATTCGCCATTATCCGTCCGGGGAGAAGACGTTCCTCGCTTACTTGAACGAAGTCAAAGAAACGATGCTGGGGGCCTACGACCACCAGGATTATCCGTTCGAGGAGCTTGTGAAAAAGCTGCAGGCACCGCGAGATCAAAGCCGCAATCCTGTATTCGATGTCATGTTTGTTCTGGAAACCAAGGAAGATAACGTTCAAAGCTTCGGGGATATCAAGATCGAATCTTATCCGGAAACTCATACGGTTTCCCAATTTGATCTTACCTTGGTCATTTCGTTGCTGGATGAGGGAATGAACGGGCAGTTTGAATATGCTACCAAGTTGTTTACGCGCAATCTGATCGACAATTTCGCTCAGGACCTGCTCGTGATCATCACCCAAATTTGCGAACAGCCTTCGGTGCTGTTGAAGGATATTTCCCTGAACGGGCAATCCGAACAGGAGCAAGATGTGCTAGAGGCCATTGATATTATTTTCTAATCCCTTACCCGGCTTGGGTGTATGCCGTATTTCTCTCGGTACGCATCCTGCCGGGTGTTTTTTTTCAAATAAAGAGGAAAAATCCACCACAGGAATCTGACGTCAAGTGCCGCTGAGTAACTATTTCAATTATTGGAAAATCGACAAAACACAACAGAAAACTTAGTTTACCTTTGGGATACTAAGAATCAAACCATTTAAACAGAGATAATTCCACCATAAAATCCGAATACACGAAAAACGAAAAGAAGTAATTGCCGATCGTTGCAGACGAGTTTAATCTTTTGACTATGACACCAGAAGAACAACAAAAGGCACACGAAGACTACAGGAAGAAATACAGATATCTGAAATAAGAGGTTTAGGAAGCGGAGCTTCTCCGCATTCCATAGAAGGCTTTAGAAGAAGCTTTAACTGACATCGTTAGCTACGGAGTTATTTTCAAAAGGCAAATTCAATTGGAATGTAAATACGTTATGACTATTGAAGAGTTGAATATATTCTTGACTGAATTGTATTCAATTATTGATATTCGGATATTTATTGTTTCACCTGAAATTGCCGGACTCCTTATAATAGAGTCCGGCAATTTCAGGTTCTTCCCAATTTAACATGACTATTAGCCGTCTATCCTTGTAAGTGAGCCCTGGAGGGAGAGATGAAGGATGACGGATATATGGGATTTACATCTTTATTATACTAACGGCGGCTTTCCTGAAATAAGGAGAGCTTTTTTATTCAATAAACGGCTAGTTGAAAATAGCATTACAATAAATACTTGACTCTCCCCATTAGGGGAGACACTAAACTCAATTTGTAAGCTAATCAATTAAAAGGAGGAAGTCAAAATGAACTTAGATATTAGAGACATTAGAAAAGAGGATATAGAACGTATTAAAGCGATTATTGCAGATACCTGGAACGCAAAGGATTTTATAGAGGATGACGGCATAATAAATGCAGCAGTTACAATGAAGTTCATAAGTCCAATATTAAATAAAAGTACTTTTGGAAGAGTAGCTACATTAGATGGAGAAGTTATTGGTGTAATTTTTGGTTCAAGAGTTGGTGAAATAACATCTTATAGATTGCTACAAGAAGATTATACAAGTGAATTGCTACAACTCTTAAATCTAAATGACATAGAACGAAAAGTATTTGTTGAACTCACCTCTATGACTAATGAGGCATACAGCAAGTTAATTAGAGGAAAAGAAGATGAGTTTCAGGGTTGCTTAGAATTCTTTGCTGTTTCTGAAGAAGCTAGAGGAAAAAAAGTAGGGAAAAAATTATTTAATGAGCTCATCTCTTACTTAAGAAATACAAAAGCAAATAAAATTTATGTGTATACAGATACAATGAGTAACTATGGATTCTATGACCATAATGGATTTGTTCGTCTTGATGAAGAAGTAACTGTATTTAATCTACCTAACGGTAAACTCGAAAATACAAATTTTATTTATGAATACAAACTTTAAGCAGCTAAAAGTCAGCCTACCTTATTTATGGGGTGGGCTTTAGACTTATTTGAAATTGGGAGAAGTGATTATATTGATTAAAAACATCTGTCACTAAATAAAACAAATAAACCTTATTACACGTCAAACTGTTTTTCTCCAAATATTCTTTTACCAATTGAAATATTTCAATCTCAGTATCTCCCGTACAATTAACAGTTAAATATTCTCCTTTTGGTAATTCAGATATATTAAAGGTATCTTTAAGCAATCTATAATCATCTGATGTTATTAGACGAAATACATCACTGATTTTCCAATTATCATACTGACATGAATAAATTAATCCACACTGAAACGTATGAGTTGCGAATTCGCCTAATTTTTCATCTAATTTATCGAATGACTTTATCTCATTAAGTTCTCCACCTGATGTAGGTAAACTTAAAAAGTATCTGTCTTCAAATGTCTGAATATTAAATCCATTGTTCATAAGTTCATCTTCAGATGAATGGATAGCTGCCTTTAAAATTTCTATTTGTTTATTAAGTTTCTCTAATTTCTTTATTTCTTTATGAATTTCTTCATTTTTCTGTTCTAAGTAAAGTTTAAGGTAATTAGTATCGGCTTTAGCAAATAAGGCTTTAATTTCTTTAACACTTACATTACTTTGCTTACAAATTTTTATAATATCCAGATAGATAAATTGATTAACTGTATAATAGCGATAACCGTTATCGGGATTAGTGTATGCAGGTATTAATAAACCAATATTATGATAATAACGTAAGGTTTTTATCGTAACATTTTTTAATCTGGAAACTTCCCCAATTGAAAAATACCTTTTATTATCCATAAATTCCTCCAATAATTCTTATGTGTGAAAGTTGTTCTGCTGATACATCAATTCCTACCCTCCTAATAAATCACAAGTTGTGCTCTTATTCAACTAACGGGGCGTTAGAAGAATTAAACGATTACTACCGGATTACGCAACTGGAAGATCGAGTGCTTTAGTGTGGAACAATCTCTTTTCTAATGCCATAAAGTTAGCGAGCCAAGCGTTAAGGTGACTGTTAGACTGAAAATAGAAGAAGGATTTGCAGTAGTGAAGGTTTCGGATACTGGCTGTGGTATCAATCTGGAAGTGAAGCGAGTGGTAGATATTGTGGACTGTGAAATCTCTGTTGAAAGCAAAGCGGGCAAGGGGAGTACCATGAAAGATGTTCACGAAAAAGTGCCTGCTCCATCTATTTTAAAGAGGCAGGCACTTCATTTCCATGAGAGTAAAGCGAAGATTGCAAAAATCCAGGAACGGGCATATGATCAACCTTTTATATCCGCGGAAAGTTAAGGACATCATCCGGCGGTAACGGAAATGACGCTCGAATATAAGTTGTTGGAGCTATTTTTTGATGAACGGGCAACATCCGTTCATGTAGGTTCTTCTTGGATAACGATTTATAAAGTATAGATATAGCTGCTGCGGCTATTTTCTCGGATGGTATATCGATGGCCGTAATGGGCGGTGTAGAATATTGGGTAGCATCCGGTCCGGTCATCCCGATCGATATAATAGCAACTTCCTCAGGGATTCTAATATTCAAACGGTTAAATTCATGGGTCATTCCCAGAACAATGGTATCCGATTCACAGAATATAGTTTTAGGCCTATCCGTCATTTGGAGATATCTCCCGGCCGCTGCAACTCCACCGGCAAGCGTATTTGGTGCCATCATAATATGTGGTTGATCAACCGAAATATGCTGCTTCCTACACTCTTCAAGAAACGCGTTGATACGCTGGTTGGAAGCAACATAAGGACTTTCCACTGCAACCACTCCGATTTGTTGTACCGACTGTTTAGTAAGCAAAGAAACTGCCTCTATTGCAACTTCGCCGGAGTCAACATAAACTGTGGAGAATTTTTTGGATTGGCGATTAATCAAAACGATTGGCATGCGGGGCGACAATGACTCCAAATACGCAAGATCCGCCTCGGAAGTAGCACCTATAATAATTCCATTATACGTATTGTTCATGATCTCTTTAGCGTCTTTTGCGATTTGATCATTCGTATAAATACGTATAACAAGCTCGAAATCAAATTGTTTTTTTTCTATTTCGGATTGAATCCCCGCCAACAGTGCCGTGAGCATGTTCGTCCGGGCATCTAATGTCCAATATAAGGCAATGATCGGCTTGGCCCGATCTAAATTGCGTAAACGTCTTGCACTAACATTCGGCTGATAACCTAATTCATCTATGGCTTTCATGACTTTATTGTAGGTTTTCAAGGGAATATTCCGTTCCTTGGTTTTGCCGTTAATGACAATGGAAACCGTCGAAACGGATACCTCAGCCAATTTAGCAACATCCTTCAGTGTAACCATCTAAAGGTCTCCAATCTAATAAATAATTGGTCATACTTTCCTTAAATATAATCATAATCTAATTTTCAGTAAATGTGAACAATTGTGAAAAGTAGAACATAACCTTGATTTGCTCATTTTATTGATATAAAATGAGTCTGTCAATAAGTACAACGTTATACTAAAACGTTGTACTAAAACTCAATTCTAAAATTCGGCCGAATCCTTAGAAAGGAGAATAGTGAATACCTTGTGTGTATTGAATAGTGATTCATGGTGATTTTTTAGTACAACGTTGTACTAATCGTAATTATTTATATGCTTCAACAAATCCAAGGAATATAACGGTGATTGCTTTGGAGGATTAAAAGTATTATTCCGTAATATCAAAAAGAGAAGATGAGGTAGATGGCATACAATATCTCGGTTATTTATGGAGATGGTATCGGTCAAGAAATCGTTGATCAAGCGATCAAAGTGATGAATGAAGTCGGCAACGTATTTCATCATACGTTTCATTTTGAAAGATGTGAAGCTGGAACCGAGGCCGTTCAAAAGTACGGCGAACCCCTTCCTGATAAGAGCCTAAGACAATGTCAAGAAAGCGACGCGATATTATTAGGCAGCCTTTGGCTAGACCACTATCCGGAATTACCGCAAGAGAAGCGTCCTAGCTATGTTCTTTCTCTACTTAGGAAAAAGCTACAGCTTACAATAAATATTAGACCCATCTCCGTGTATAAATCATTGGCGGATTTGAGCCCTCTGAAGAACGGTATCATTGGCGAGGGGTTTAATATTCTTATGCTTCGTGATCTGGCTGGGGGCATGCTCATGTCCAAAAGATACCGGGGAATCGGGGATCATGGCAAAGAAGCATTCGATACAGAGTACTATAATGAAGAAATTATCAAAGCGAATGCATGCGCCGCGTTTGAAATTGCTCGTGGGCGCAGCAAGAAGGTCACAAGTTTGGATAAGGCGGTCATCTTGGAGAGTTCGAAATTGTGGCGTGAGGTTGTACAGGAGGTTAGCGCAGATTATCGGGATGTCAGTCTGGTGAATCAGTATATTGATGATGCCGCTGCGCAGGTCATTACCAATCCTCATAACTATGACGTCATTCTAACGTCTGGTATGTTCGGAGATATCCTTTCGGATGAAATATCGGCATTGGCAGGAACACCGAATGTACTTCCGTCAGCAGAGCTCAATCACCAAGGCAAAGGTTTGTTTACACCTAACCAAATACACAATAAGGATTATTCCATTATAGGCGGAGATATCGCCAATCCGATCGGTTCTATTTTATCTGGCGCGATGATGTTGCGGTTTGCTTTCGGTTTGGAAAAAGAGAGCCAGACCATTGAGAAAGCAGTTAGACAGGTATTAAATGAAAAATACGCAACAAAGGACATCTGCTTACCAGGAAGTAAACGGATTGGGACAAGCGAAATGGGGTCTATCATATCCGAAAAGATAAGGGAAATAGGGAAGGAGCTGGTTTGATATGACGATGATCGAATCTATTTTGAACGAAAAGTCCGGAGCAACCACAGTAATTGAACCGAACTATATTGTTTTAAGTGACAGTTTACCATTAGAAATTGTAAATGAATTAGAAAATATAAAGCGGCTTGAGGCACCTGAGCGGGTGATCGTAATGCTCTATTTCGATACTCCCGCTGGGAATTTCATATCGGCTGAAATACAGAAGAAACTCATCCAGTTTGCTCGCAAGCACGAACTGAAATTTGTCCAATCCCAAGGCATCGGATATCACATTCTGCTGGATCAATATGTAAATCCTGGTGACATCATTGTTTCGCCAGGCAAGCACAACAGCATTTTCGGTGTAGAGCAGGCTCTTGGTTTACATGTGAATCCATCCGAATTGCTTCAAGTGTGTGCCAGCGGCAAGATGAGTCTAGTGGTTCCGGAAACCGTGTACATTGAACTTAAGGGTCAGCTCAAACCAGAAGCGTCCATTAAAGATTTCTTAATCTCTTTTTTAGCATCAGAAGAGCTTAAATACGCCGGCAAAGCTATCGAATTTTATGGCAAGGGCTTAAATTCCTTATCCCCGAAAGAAACAACAGATCTTTGCCAATTGGCTTCGAGAAGCGGTGCTGTAACAGCTTTTCTTCAAACAGATTATCAAGGACCGGGCCAAGAAAGCTATGATCTAGGAGATGTGCAGCTGATGGTTGCTCTGCCGGGGGCGATCCATCAATCGCAACCTACGGCTGAATTGAAAGGCACTCCACTGTCGGCTTGTTTCATCGGCGGATGCACAGGAGGCAGTATTGAGGATTTGAGAACAGCCGCAGCGATTCTGAAAGGAAAACGGATTCCAATTAATATGCGGTTATCGATTGGACCACAAACTAATGAAGTTTACAAGCAGGCTATTTCCGAAGGGTTGATTCAAACTTTTATTGATAGCGGTGCGCAAATCTTGAGCACAGGCTGCGCCAGCTGTGTGACAACCTCAAAAGGTGTTATCGCTGAAGGCGAAACGATGCTATCTGCTAGTTGCTGGAATTACAAGGGATGCAACGGCTCAAAGGACTCGCTGGTTTACCTGGCTTCCGCAGAGTCCGTTGCCAACTCCGCGTTGAAGGGCTGTATTACATTAAATTCGAAGGGATGAGAAGTCTTTTATGGAAAAGAAATTTAGCGGTAAGATATGGAAACTACCGGACGATGTCGATACAGATACTATTATTGCAGGTCGGCACGGAGTTATCCTCGATAAAAAGGAAATGGGTTCGCACTGCCTTGAAACACTTCGCTCCGAATTTGCATCTCAGGTACAACCAGGAGACATTATTGTGGCTGGTAAAAATTTTGGCTGCGGATCATCACGGGAAATGGCCGCCGAAGCGATTAATGTACATGGTGTTTACTGCATCATCGCTAAATCCTTTGCCCGCATTTTCTTTAGGAATGCGATCAATAACGGAATGCTGCTGATTGAAAATGCAGAAATACCTGAGCACTGCGAAGAAGGGGACATCCTGACTGTCGAAGTGAACCAGTCAGTTACAGTCAACGGCAAGAGCTTCAGCATTCCCAAGGTGCCCGAGAACTTGTTTGAAATTATTCAAGATGGCGGACTAATCCCCAACATCATTAAACGAATGGAAAAAGCTGAAGTAGAAGGGAGATAACAAGCAATGGGATATACACTGGCTGAAAAACTATTAATGAAAAATACGGGAGAACAAAGTCTGGCCCCAGGCGATATTGTAATCGCTCGGCCTGATCGATATATGATCCATGATATTTATACTTCGTTCCTAAAGCGCGCTTTAAAGGATATGCATGTGACCCAAGCGATCTATCCGGATCGCGGAGTAATTATCTTTGACCATCTGATGCCGACCAACCAAGCTGATACCGATCCTGCTCATTTTGTGGATGGACTTGAGTTGGCCGAAAAATTCCAAATTAAAAACGTTCATAAGGGCGAGGGAATCTGCCATTCTCTGATGCATGAGCTGAGATACGCAAGACCAGGTGAAATCGTCGTAGCGACAGATAGCCACACAACGACCTATGGCGGGGCGGGCTGTTTCTGTACTGGCATTGGACATACCGAAATGGCAGCAGTTATGGCAACGGGCGAGATTTGGCTCAAAGTTCCCTCGGCCATCAAGATTGTGCTTGAAGGTGAATTTCAAGAGGGTGTCGGAGCAAAGGATATTATCCTAAGAATCCTTGGTGACATCAAATCGGACGGCGGACAGTACAAGTCGATGGAATTCACAGGAGCTGCCGTGCGCAGCATGAGTATGCAGTCACGATTCACCATAGCCAACATGGCTTTGGAAGCCGGTGCAAAGGTAGGATTATTCGAAGCAGATGAAAAAACAGCCGAGTATTATGACATGGACTATAATGATATTTCCTGGCTGAAAGTGGACGAAGACGCCGAGTATGAACAAGTTCTTCGTTACGATGTCAGCAAGCTCGAGCCCCAATTGTCATGTCCGCAAGGGGTTGATAATGTCCATCCTATATCCGAAATTGAAGGAACGAAACTGAATCAGGTTTATATCGGTTCTTGCACCAACGGTAGCATTGAAGATATGGAGACGGCAGCGAAAATTCTTGAAGGTAAAAAAATAGCTCCTTTCCTGAAAATGATCGTGATCCCGGCAACCACCAACGTTTACAAAGAAGCGATGGAACGCGGTTTTATTCAAACCTTCATCGATGCTGGTGCCAGTGTCTCGCACCCTTGCTGCGGATTATGCTGCGGTCAACCATATGGTTTAATGAGTGACGACGAGGTGGTACTTGGCACTAACAATCGCAACTTTATCGGTAGAATGGGAACCAAGAAGTCGCTGATTTATTTGTCTTCCCCGGCAGTGGCCGCGGCATCCGCGTTAATGGGGGTCATCACTCATCCAGCTAAACAATTTGCGCTATAACAATAATCAGATGGGAGTTTACTATGGATAAGCAAATTGGGGTTACCGCTATGCCGCCGAAGTCGAATTTCATAACTCAATTAAAAAGAATAAAGATTTCAGGGTTGCCGTTAAAGTACTATATTCCCTTTTCTATTATCATTTTGCTTGCGGTCTATACGGGGAATTTGAATAAAGATATTATCGGTTCGATTGCATTTCTCTTGATGGCTGGTGGTTTGTTCTCATATGTTGGAGGCATCATCCCCATTTTTGGAAGTTGGATGGGAGGGGCAATCCTCCTGCCGTTATTCGCTGGCTCCGCACTCGTGTATTTTGGCCTGATCCCGGATTACGTGCAGACGAATATTTCTGGTTTGATTGGATCGGGCTTTGTCAACTTATTTTTGTCGGCAATCATCATCGGTTCGATCCTCAGTATGGATCGGAAGGTACTCGTCTCCATCTCATTACGGCTATTACCATGCATTATTGGTGCTCTGGCCTTTGTGTTCATCTTCTTATTTCTAGGATCGCTCCTAACAGGTTCAACGCTGCTGGAGGGTCTATTCATGATCGGTTTGCCGAATTATACCGGAGGCTCTTCTGGTGCAATCGCTGTTGTTCCGTCCATTTACAGCCCAATTTTTCACAAGCCGGCAGGAACTTTTTCTGGGCAATTCCTTGTATACATGAACATTTCGAACCTGATTTGCGTCATTTTCGCCGGCTTGCTGCATAAACTTGGCAAGCGCTATCCTTCGCTAACAGGTAATGGCGAATTACTGAAGAATGTGCGCAAAAATGCAGACCAACCCGTTGAAGAAAAAGCTAAAGTCTCGAGTGATTTGAAAAAAGATATTACGAAGTTAGGTACAGGCTTGTTTGTTTCGGTTGTTTTTATAATTGCCGGTAACATTTTGCAGACTCTCATACCACAGCTTAACTTTATAGCCTGGGCTGTAATTTTAGTCATTATCGTGAAAGCAACTGGATTCTTGGATGATAGCTTGTGCCAATCTAGTGACTACTGGCAAGGGTTTATGGTTCGAAACTTTTTACCGTTCCTGATCACGGGGATTGGGATTGCATCGCTTGATTTGAGCCAAGTGTCCTCCTATTTTACAGTATCAAATTTTATCATTATCATCTTTGGGGTTATCGGCTCTGTCGCAGGTTCATTAATTGTCGGCAAGCTTATGAAATTCCATCCTATAGATTCGATGATCGCCGTAGGTCTTAATTTAGGAAATCTGGGAGGAACCGGTGCTATCGGGGTATTGTCAACTTCGGAGCGGATGGGGATGATGCCATTTGCAACTATCGCCAACCGGATCGGCGGAGCCATAATGGTTATTGTTATCAGCTTGCTGTTGCCATACTTTTTATAATCCACCACTTTAAAATGTTTCCACTATTCGGCTGACGTTGGACGATATACGGACAGTATAATGTGAAAATGTTCACATTATACTGTCCGGTAACGTATTTCCATTTTCCATGATGAGGCCAATCACCGAAAGGAGTTTTCAACCTTGAATAAAATCGTAGTTTATCAAGCGCGTCCTGACGAAGCGGCATACTTCGAAAAATTTGGGAAGAAGTTTGATTTGGATATCAAATATGTGACTCAAGAGTTAAATGCCGAGACCGCAATTCAAGCGCAAGACGCTGAGGCTGTAACGATACAAGGGAGCAATAAAGCGGACCGAGCAACTTTGCAAGCTTTAAGTAGGGTTGGGGTCAAGTATCTCGCATTAAGAAGCGCTGGATACAATTATGTAGATAGAGCTGCGGCTAAAGAGTATGGCATTCGCTTTTCCAATGTTACCTACTCGCCCAATAGTGTCGCGGATTTTACCACGATGTTAATTCTAATGTGTGAACGCAAAGCACAACAGATTTTAGCACGAGGCACCGTACAGGATTACACTTTGGCAGGTATTCAAGGAAGAGAAATCAGAAACTTAACTGTGGGGATTATAGGTACCGGTCAAATTGGAGCTACTGTTGCCAGAAATCTTTCCGGATTCGGATGTAACCTTATAGGTTACGATATTTACAAAAATGATAATCTAAGAAATTTGATAGAGTATGTTTCGCTGGAAAAGCTATTCTCCACTAGTGATGTGATTACCCTGCATGCACCATTATTCGATAGCAACTACCATATGATCAATCGGGAAAGCATCGCTAAAATGAAGGATGGCGTCTGCATCGTGAATTGTGGGCGGGGACCATTAATCGATACCGAAGCGCTGATTTATGGGATTGAGACGGGAAAAGTAGGGGCTGCAGGACTAGATGTGATTGAAGATGAACTGGGCATCTTTCATGAGGATCACCGTTTGAATGTCCTGAATAATCACCAACTGGCCATCTTAAAGGCATTGCCCAATGTCATTATAACGCCACATACCGCATTTTATACGGATCAAGCAGTGAGTGATATGGTAGAAATTGCGCTAAAATCGCTCATATCTTTTATGAATAATGGAACTAGTCGGTGGGAAATACAATCATAGATCAAAAAATATCCTTTGTGATAATTGAATCGCAAGGAGAATGTATAGATAGAACAACAGTTCAACGGCAACAACATCATTAATGTTCCTGTTTTATTTGAGATTTTCCTTAGTTACTAACTATAATGTAACTGAAAAATGACTGTAAATCCCTTTGAAACATTGTTATTACTGGATTTTGCAGGAACCAACTTAACATTAAAGTTGGTTCCTGAGTTATAAACCGATTGGTGTTTGTGTTCAAAGACATTAATGATGGTAACACACTAAATATTATAGTTAGCAACCGTAATTATTTTCTAGTAAGTATTTAACAAAGGCCCGATGAGCAAGTATCATCGGGCTTTTTTATTAAATTCAAGAGGCGACAGCTTTGGCTCAATCAGAGTGAGTATAGTTACATGAACCCTTTCCTGTATTGGTATCTTTAAAGTAATTGAAGCAGGAAAATGCTAACCACCCGTAAACATATGGGTTAAACTGGGAATTTATTAAATACCTGAAGGGCTGCTTTTGTACTACGGGCTAATTGCTCGTGTATTTTACCCAATCATATTCAGCGTATAGCGGATTCGCTCCATTATACGAACCTAGCCAGTCGTCAACACCAGTGCCATTCCATAAATTCATCATAATCTTGCCTGGCGTGCTTGGTATGTTCGTAGTTGCCGTATGCTTTAGAACCCCGTCAACATACCACTTAATGTATCCTGGTTGCCAATCGAATGCATAGGTGTGAAAGCCTCTTGATGCATCAAAGCCCAGATCAACAACCTTCTCGTGACCACCGACACCGTTTGTATAATAGTTGAATTGCACTTTTGTCGTGTCTTTGCCTAAAAATTCAATATCTATTTCATCCCATTGCGTGCCATCAGTAGGCCCCGTATACGTAAAAAAGGAAGATACGATCCCTGTATTTTTAGCAGGCTTCATACTGACCTCGTATAAGCCGTATCTGTAAGTGTTCGTCGATCGATACTCTCCGCAGTCAAACTTATTGTACGCAGAACTCGTTAAGCCAAGCTTCATTTTGCCATCGTTCGTAAAATTAACATTATTGGCACGCCAAGTGCAATTAAACATGTTCCCATTGGAATATCCGTCTGCCTTTTGCCATGCCCCCGAATTGAAACCATTAAGTGGTTCCCAAAAAACATTCCCCGCATAAACGCTTACCGAAAAAAACAGAGAGACAATGCCCGTGACCATTAAAGTGAACCAAGATTTCTTCTTCATTTTACACCTCCATAAAAGATTGACCAAACATGAAAGAAATGGATGACGATGATACATTATTTCAAGTATTGACCATCTTACCGAAAAAATAAAGCGCTTCCAAATTTGGTATCTTCATTGTAGTTTGAAATGGAGTCGTCCACAATAGCAAACTTAACACTTGAGGCATAATTTAAAAAAAACTAAATTTTATCAAGTTGTGGTTTAAAAATGTAAGTACTACAATTATATACAAGAAATGAAAATCAGGATTAAAATATTCTATTAAGGGGGGAAATGACGATTTTGAAATGGGATAGACTCAGGAAGCGGAGCCACTACATGTTTATACCATTTTATTCTTTTGGTATAATAGTCAATTAATTTTTGAAGAGGAGGCCTTTCTTTGAAAAAATTAGGTATGGTATGTAAAATAGCTCTGATACTTGTATTCTTATTGCCTTTAACACCGGTCTTTGGCCAACATATAGATGCATGGTCAGGTATGCCTATGGGAAAGCTCCATGTCAGGGGCAATCAATTGGTGAACAGCAGCGGAAAACCTGTTGTTTTAAGTGGCTGGCATCAGCCGTCGGGGGCATACTGGACCTATCAAAATAGTAATTATTATCTCAATTTAAATGGTAACAATCGTCATGCAGCAATTTTGGCTTATTTGAAGGATATCACTGACACCTTTGCAGACACCAGACCGAAGTATGGAAGCAACCACGGCTGGTATATGAATCAGGTCCGATTGTTTATTGACCGCCAGGATATGGGAGATGTGGCCGCAGGGTCATACAATTTCTCAGGTTTACAAGCAGCTACACAAAATGTGATTATTCCATACATCAATTATGCGAAAACAAAGGGCATTTATGTTACCCTTGGTCTTGATTTCACTTTGGCTAACGACCAGGCTACAACACAATCCAATCTGGACAAATTCAATCAAATATGGGGGTATCTTGCCTCGCAGCCGGCTATTAATAGCGCGGATAACGTCATGTTTGAACTGATCAACGAGCCTATTAAGTCATATGCGAATGGGCATTGGGGAGGCTATCCTGGTGAAAATGATTTTGTTGACCATTGGAATGATCTGAGAAGATTCCAAAACTCTATCATTTCCACGATTCGAAGTAAAGGAGCGGATAATGTCATCTGGGCTGCAGGACTTGGATACAACCAATTTTACAGCCCGGCGGCAAAACACCCGCTGATAGATCCATTGAACAACTACGGCTATGCTGTCCACTGGTATCCGGGCTACGGAGCGCATGATAACAAGGACAAGCTACAATCGCAATGGGATTCCAACATTAAGGCGGCAGCTCAAGCCTATCCAATAAATATCACAGAATTTACCTGGTTCAAAACACAGCCCGGCGATTCGGAGTACTGGAATTTGTTTAACGGCTCTAATAATGGATTTGGGCAAAACACGAAGTCCATTTTTACAGCAGCCGGTAATGTCAGCATGACCGCACACATGAATGGCTTTCTGCTGGAAGCTGGAGCAAGGAGTTCATTTGCGGACCCAACAGCCGGGTTAAAGTGGGATGGCGATAACCGACGTCAGGCGATGGCCCGCTTCTTGTTTGACTGGTACTATGAGCGTGCACGGACCTATCCGAGAGCACTACTCCAGAACAGTGAATCAGCAACGGATGATGTGCCTGTGGCTGCACCGACTGATGTGCTTACAGATACATACATTAATGCACCGACGGACGCACAATCAGAATGATGTTAATACTTTCAGCTACCGACAGCCTTTCCAATTGGATAGGCTGTCGTATTATCTTATAGAAATGACTAGTGTAAGATTGACGGTCATTATGAGGCCTTCCGTTATGTAAAGTTGTTGAAATGATGGGGAGAGAGTATAGTTTGTATGTATTTATTTTGTACGGGAAGAGGTTCATATGGCGACAATTCATGATGTAGCATTAAAAGCAGGCGTGTCGGTCACTACCGTATCCCGTGTAATGAATAACCGGGGATATATCAGCGAAACTACACGCAAAAAAGTGTTCGACGCAATGGAGGAACTTAATTATCAACCAAATGAAATAGCACGATCTCTGCTACGTAAGCAGTCCAATATTATTGGCCTTATTATTCCCAATGTCTCGCATCCTTTCTTCAGTGAGCTTGCCAATCAGGTTGAGTATTACGCCTATCAGCATGGCTGCAAGGTCCTGCTGTGCAATTCACATATGGATCCCGTGAAAGAGAAAGTGTATATTGATATGTTGAAGCGGAACCGGGTGGATGGCATCATTATGGGTAGCCATACATTAGAAGTAGAAGAGTACCGACATTTGAATTCACCGATCGTGACGTTTGATAGGCAGATTGACCCGTATATTCCTTACATATCCTCGGATAATTATCGCGGAGGCGAGCTGGCTACGGAGCTGCTCATTCGCAAAGGCTGCCGGAAAATTGCCCATATCTGCGGAAATCTGGAGCTGAACATGCTGTCCAATGAGCGGACCAAAGCATTCCGGGATGTGGTGGGTAAGCATAATGTCCAGCATGTGATTGTTCAAACAGACTTGAATGTGTTCGACCAGAAGGAGTACGAGCGGATCATTTCAAAACTCGTTCATGAACATCCGGATGTGGATGGGGTATTCGCAACAAGTGATATTATTGCTGCTTTCGCGCTGAAGGAATATATTCGCGCTGGAAGGCATGTGCCAGAGAATGTGCGTATTGTAGGCTTCGATGATGTAAGCGTTGCTTCCTGGCTGACGCCAGAACTTACATCGGTAAGACAGCCGATTGCAGAGATCGGCAGGCTGGCGGTCGAGCTGATCCGCAGGCAGGCGGAGGGGGAGCAGGTACAACCTGTCAATCTGTTGCCTGTTGAACTAATTGAGCGTGCAACGACCTGAATGAAAATCTGTTCCTCTAACAAGGGGAACAGATTTTTTTTAGTACATGCTAAGGGAATAACATGTCAAACGATTGACACAAGTTAAACCTTTGACATATAATCCGTTTGTAAGCGTTTTATTTAAGTGTTCAGAGCCATTATATAAATAAGGGGATGACAACAGTGAGTAAATTCAAAAGAGTTCAATGGATGGTAATGCTGCTTCTTTTAGTTATGGTGGTGTCTGCATGTGGTGGCTCCGGTGGAGAAGGTAATTCGGCTTCTGGAGGGGGATCAGGGGATTCGAAAAATGTGAAGATTACGCTTTTGAACTCCAAAGGCGAAATCCTTCCACAGCTGGAGGAAGCCGCTAAGGCCTTCCAGAAAGACAATCCGGGTATTACTGTTGAAATCCAGCCGGTTCCGACTGGTGGGTCGCCTTTTGAGCGTGCCTCCGCTTTGTACGCATCCGGAAACCCGCCGACCATGATCATGCTAGATACAGGTGATGTGGAGAAGTTCAAGGACCGTATCCTCGATCTGAGCGGAGAAAAGTGGAATAAGGACACAGTTGAAAACGCTACCACAGCTACGACGGTTGACGGCAAAAATTACGCGTTTCCGCTGGCTGTTGAAGGCTACGGATTCATTTACAACAAAGCCGTTGTAGATAAAGCGGTAGGCGGAAGCTTTGATCCTACCACAATTAAAACCCGAAATGACCTTGAAAAACTGTTTCAGCAAATTGAGGCATCTGGTAAGAAAGCATTGGTGATTTCACCAATGGACTGGTCTCTGGGCGCTCATTATTTGCCTCTTGCTTATGCAGGCCAGAACAAAGACATGGCTGAAGTGGACAAATTCATGGCGTCACTAAAAACGGGCCAGGCTAGCTTGGCTAATAATCCTGTATTTAACGGACTTATGGATACATTCGACCTCATGATGAAATACAACATCGATCAGGCTTCTCCGCTAGCAGGAGCTTATGAACGCGGACCGGAGCTGCTCGGCAAAGGTGAAGTTGGCATTTGGTTCATGGGCAACTGGGCATGGCCGCAAATCAACAGTTTTGATACGGCTAACAAAGAATATGGTTTCTTGCCTGTACCCATCAGTAACAATGCCGATGACTACGGCAATCAGGAGATTTCGTCCGCTGTATCCAAGCGCATTGTTATTGACAAGGAGAAGACTACTCCGGAACAGCAAGATGCGGCGAAGAAGTTCCTGAACTGGATCGTATATGATGAGAAAGGCCAGGATTTCCTCGTGAACCAAGCGAACATTATCCCGGCGTTCAAAAATATTACACTGCCTGCGGCCGACCCGCTTGGCAAGTCCATCCAGGATTATATTGCAAAAGGCAAGTCAGAGCAGTCGATGAGCATGCTGCCTGCGGACCACTGGTCTAAGACAGGATCTTCCATGCAAAAGTATCTGGCGAAACAGGGAGATCGTGCAACACTGGTTAAAGAAATCGAAAACTACTGGAAAACCGTTAAATAAGGTTGTTTTCAAATTACCTGGAATAGAGAGAGAAACCCGAAACAAAGGAAGGGATCATCATGATTACGGAAAAAGGAGTATGGAACCGGCTGCGGACGCGGCTACTGTTTACGGGCCCAACCTTGTTTGCCTTCATAACGGTAATGATTATTCCATTTTTGTATGGCATCTATCTGACGTTCACAAACTGGGATGGTATTTCCACCACACTATCGCTGGTAGGCATCCAAAACTATCTGGCTGTTTTTAGAGATATCGAGTTTTGGAAGTCATTCGGCTTGACGCTCAAGTATGTGTTTTATACCGTTGTTCTTATCAATGTGATCGCTTTTATGCTGGCTTATGTGCTGACTAAAGGGTTAAAAGGGCAGAGTATTTTCCGGGCAGGATTTTTCCTGCCCAACCTTGTCGGGGGCATTGTACTCGGTTTTATCTGGCAGTTTATATTCAACAACGTGCTTGTCTATTTGGGACAACATGCCAGTATACAGTCGCTCAGCACGACTTGGCTGGCTGATCCCGACAAAGCGTTCTGGGCACTCGTGATTGTAACGGTGTGGCAGAACGCGGGTTACATGATGGTCATTTACATCGCGGGATTGACGGGTGTGCCGAATGATATTATGGAGGCCGCAAGCATTGATGGGGCAAACAGCTGGACCAGACTGCGGAAAATGGTATTGCCCTTGATGGTTCCTTCTTTCATCGTATGTATATTTTTGTCCCTGCAACGCGGATTTATGGTCTATGACGTGAACCTTGCGCTCACGAAAGGTGGGCCGTTCAGCAGTACTCAAATGGTGTCGATGCATGTGTATGAAAAGGCATTCCTTTCCCGTGATTATGGTGTGGGGCAAGCAGAAGCATTCGTGTTGTTCCTGATGGTTGCTCTCATCACTCTGCTTCAGGTTTATTTTAGTAAGAAGTTGGAGGTGGAGGCGTAATGACAAGAAAAAGAGTTGCTTCCTCCGTAATCAAATTCATTGTGCTGACAGTCATACTCATATTGTTCATCGTACCGTTCGTCTTTCTGCTGATCAATTCGTTCAAAGAAAACATGGCCATCACCTCAAATCCGTTATCGCTTCCAGAGAGCTTCAGTATGGTCAATTATATGAATGCATTTGATAAAATGAATTACATCGCTGCCTTCACCAACTCATTGGTCATAACGGTGTTAAGCGTTCTGTTTATATCGCTGTTTGCGGCGATGACGGCTCATTATTTTGTCAGAAACAACACCAAGTTCAACCAATATACATTTATGCTGATGGTTGCATCCATGATCATTCCATTCCAGGCTATCATGATTCCATTGGTGAAAATCTACGGGTCACTTGATCTGCTGAACAGTAAGTGGTCGCTGATTTATATGTATATCGGTTTTGGTAGCTCGCTGGCCGTCTTCATTTATCATGGTTTCGTAAAGAGTATTCCAAAAGAACTGGAGGAAGCGGCGCTAATTGACGGCTGCACGCGGGTTCAAACATTCTTCCGGATCGTGTTTCCGGTACTGATGCCCACGACTGCCACCATTTCCATTCTCAATGTGCTGTGGATCTGGAATGATTTTCTGCTGCCTTCCCTCATTCTGGTCGATCCGGAGCAAAGGACACTTCCGTTGTCCACGTATAACTTTTATGGGACCTATACAGTGGATTATGGTCCATTGATGGCAAGTTTGGTACTGACGATATTTCCGATCATTATCATCTATCTGTTCGCCCAGAAGTATATTATTCAGGGTGTTATGCAAGGTTCGATTAAATAATTGTAGGAGTAGGATGCCTTATCAAACAGACTAGAACGTATACGAGAGAGCGTGCAGATCAATTTATTTCCCAATCGAAGCATATGCTTCGGCCGGATTATCGGCTGAACTACCATTTAATGGCTGAATTCGGCTGGATGAATGATCCGAACGGCTTCATTCAATATAACGGGCAGTATCACTTGTTCTATCAACATTACCCGTATAAATCAGTATGGGGACCGATGCACTGGGGACATGCAGTCAGCCGTGATCTTATGAAGTGGGATTATCTACCGGTCGCTTTGGCACCGGACGGCGAGTTCGACCAGGATGGCTGCTTCTCTGGCAGTGCGATAGAGCAGGACGGGAAGCTTGTCCTGATGTATACCGGACATGTTGTAACCGGGCCTGACAAGGATCAGGATTACAAGCAGTCACAAGGGATTGCAGTATCGGAGGACGGGGTGACATTCGAAAAGTGGGAGGGCAATCCGGTCATCGGTTATGACGCCGTACCGGACACGATCAGCCGTAAAGACTTCCGTGACCCTAAGGTGTTCAGGCACGAAGATCAATATTACGCCGTTCTTGGTTCTAATGATGCCCAAGGGAACGGACTTGTACTGCTTTATCGTTCTGAAGACCTGAAAAGCTGGACGTATGTCAATGTACTAGCCGTGAGTGACGGACGTTTCGGCGATAATTGGGAGTGTCCGGATTTGTTCCCGCTTGGCGGTCGGCACGTATTTATGCTGTCTCCACAGCGCATGCCCCCTCAGGGAGAAGCATACCGCAATCTGCATTCCACCATGTACGGTATAGGTGATTTCAATGCGGAGGCTGGAACATTTACGGCAGAGCGGTATGCTCAGGTAGATCACGGATTCGATTTCTATGCCCCGCAGTCAACCTTGGATGATAAAGGGCGGCGAATCGTCATCGGATGGATGGATATGTGGGAGTCGGAGATGCCGACCCAGCAAGGGCACCATTGGGCGGGTGCAATGAGTCTTCCGCGGGAAGCGGTTATCGACCACGACAGATTGCTGTTCCGTCCGCTTGAAGAGGTGGAAAATTACCGATCCAATCTGTTCGAACAGCGGGATATCTTGCTGACAGGCGAGCAGATCATGGAAACGTTCGGAGATAGCTACGAACTGAAGGCGGTATTTGAGTTCGAAGCCAGTAACACCAATGAATTCGGCTTGAAGCTGCGAGTGGGCGACGAAGAGGAGACTGTACTCTCGTATCGTCCCGATGACGGTCTGTTCCGTTTTAACCGTGAGCGTGCAGGTATAGGCCCGGGCGGAGAGAGAAGAGTGCCTTTAAACTTAAACGAGGGCCGTCTGGAGCTTCGGATTTTTGTCGATAAAAGCTCGGTGGAAATATTCATCGGCGACGGTGAATACGTCCTCACAGGAAGAGTGTATCCGGGAGCAGAATCTACAGGCATTCGAGCGTTCACGAGCGGAAAGTGTACGATGGCTTCGTTTCAGAAGTGGGATATCTCCACATAGAAATGCATGATAAACAGGAACCCGACCCTTGATGGTCAGGGCTCCTGTTTTTTTGTAGAATTGTAATCGTGTGATTTACACAAGCTTATTTTGAAGATAGGCATCAATTTTTGCGAGGGCTTCTTCTGTACCGCCAGATTGCTGGAAGCTATCATTTATTTTTTGTACGCCCTCTTTATACGTTGCGTTCGACAGTACCTCATGTACGGCATCTCTTAACGATTGTACATTGATGTGGTCTTTGGTTATGCGATAGCCAGCTTGAAGTTCTGTTAACCGCTGCGCGACCATGGGCTGATCCTTGTCCTGCGGCAGTACAACCAAGGGTACGTTAAAGTGAATTCCTTCATTTACACTATTCATTCCACCATGAGTAATAAACACATCTGAATGACGTAATACCTCCAATTGGGGAACATAGGGCGAGATGATAAAGTGCTCTGGCGCCGGATTGATTTTCGTAAAGTCAGCTTTCTCGCCAGCTGCAATCACGACGATACCTTCAAAATCGGAAAAAGCTTCAATACAGGTGTTAAAAAAGTCTTCAGTATGGTCCAGAACAGTTCCCATCGAAATATACAAAACCTTTTTATCCTCTAGTCTGTCCAGTGGAAATGAATTTTCCCCTTTACGTTCTGGAAAGTTGGGACCAATAAAGAGATTCTCGTCACCATACTGTTCACCGTCTGGTTGGAAATATCGACTGGTATATACAACATTCAAAGCCCCTGTATTGCTCATAAATTGAACCATATTTTCGGGAGCAACACCGAACCTTTCTTTCATGAGCTGCAGTGAGGTCGTGGCATGTTCATCAAGTTGAAACGGCTCTTTTTCATTAAAGCGAAAGAGATTGGTAGCCATCCGATTCTGTGAAATCAGAAAAGATGGGGAGGAAGCAATACCAGGGATTTTCAAATAGTCTCTAACTAACTCGCCAGCTCCGAATCTATCATAGAATACAAAGTCAAAATCAATGCTTTTAGACAGTTGCTGAGTAATTGCTAATATGTCCAGCGAAGTCTGAATATGAATTTTCATAAATGCACTCAACCCATCCGGAGTATTGGAATCAATAGAAGCGGTCCTGACCAGATCAGAATGCAGGTGAACCTTCGCTCCAACTGCTTCGAGTCTGTCCTTGTATTTCTCAGTTGTAATGTAATGTACTTGGTCCCCTCGTGCTGCAAAGGCTTGCGTCATCCCAATCGTAGGGTTCACATGTCCTTCTGCCGGAAAGTTAACCATTAATATGTTTAACATTCATCATTACTCCTTTTCTCTACAATTAAGATTGCAGTTTTCACTGAATCTCTCAATCCATAATAACAATAATATTTATTTTTTCAAATGATATCCTTTCAAGATCGTGAAACACATGTTGGCATGAAATATGTATAACAAATATTTACCTCGTGCATAGTAAGGGGGAACTCTACTTAGCAAGGGAGGTTTTTTCTAAGTGAATGTTCAAAGAGCGCAAGAAATAGCGTCTTCTTCCATAATGGCGAATGTGTTGTGTGATGGGCTACCCATTTATATTCAGCATGTGAATGAACAGCGTGAGACGGCACGGATCTATGCGCTGAACAACCCGGAAGAAGAACGGGAAGTACCTTTGTACGCGTTAACAGAACGAGATCAGACCCTTGAATAGAAAGGAGCGACGTGAAAAATGAAACCGAACCAACAGAAAGAGATTGAGGCAGATCGTTTGAACTTTCGTGATCAGACGGATGATGTGGTCAGAGAAGTACCGGCCACAACGGATGCCAGCGAAGCTGTTGCAGCAATGACTTCACATATCAATAAATACGATGTACCAGATGAGTTGGAAGAAGAATAGTAAGTGGTCAAGCGCGCACAGGATAACCTGCTGCGTGCTTTTTATATGACGCATAACTTGGATGGTATCAAACAAAAAGTATTCAATGCCCAAACGTACAAGTGAAGCTGCCCATGTGTACGTTTTTTTCTTTTCGTTTTTTTGTAAAATAATATATAAATGATTTCTGCTCAAACTAAATGGACTAGGCCGTCATAGTGCCATTATCTCTATTAAGTCGAAAAGCCGAATTTAGAATTGTAGGAGGGAATTATGAACGATGAATTCAATGTACAGGTCCAGAATGTAGATCCGGAAATAAGTGAAAGTGAAGGTGAATTTGAGAAGAAAGATATTTCAAAAGTATTAACTATAATATGGATTTTTATAATTTATAGTGAGTCTGTCATTCTTCAACATTTGTCTAGTGGTCTAAATCTGCTGCAAAGTGTCTTATTTACTGTAATCGTCATATTACACATCCTCTTGTACTTGCATGCTCAAAGAGTTGCAAAATATTTTTCATGGGCTTATTTTGTTGTGCAAGGGGGATTGATCTTTTCAAGTGCATTTCTTCTACCTGACAGTTTCTCCATTGTGCTGGTTGGGTTAATGCCAATTTTGGTGGGTCAGAGTATAGGTATTTATTACAAGCCGCTTAAGGTCATTCTTGTATTTTTGATTTCCTATGTACTTTTTTGTGTGGCTGTAGTCTGGCATAATGATGGCAGGCAATTTGTATTGTTCATCCCGCTATTTTTTCTCATTGCAGTTGTTATAGTAGCTTATGCCATTCTTTTTCTCAAACAAGTTCAAGCACGAATCCGAACGCAAAACGTTCTTAAAGAACTTGAAATCGCACATCAAAAGGTCGAAGAACTTACAATCGCTAACGAACGACAACGTATGGCCCGTGATCTTCATGATACGCTGGCGCAGGGACTTGCTGGGCTAATCATGCAACTTGAAGCCATTGATGCTCATCTGACAAAAGGAAGTACGCAAAGAGCTCAGGAGATCGTCCAACAATCGATGTCACAAGTGCGAAGAACATTGTCTGATTCAAGGCGAGCTATAGACAATCTGCGTTCAAAAACCATCTCGGAAGTTGATTTTGCAGAAGCCGTGGAGGAAGAAATACAGCGATTCACAATGGCTACGAGCATTCGTGTAATCCGCAACATCAAAATTAAAGCTTCGGTTCCCAGACTGGTGTTCGAACATGGATTGTTTATTATAAGCGAGTGTTTAACCAACGTAGCGAAGCATTCACATGCTAATACTGTATGGATAAGTATTTTAGATAACGAAGGCAAGATTGGAATCGAGATTCGCGATGATGGAAAAGGATTTGATACGGATATTATTGCCAAGCAAACAGGGCATTACGGAATAATAGGTATATATGAACGTGTACGGATGCTAGGTGGGGAAATTAATATTAACAGTATATCTCAAGAAGGTACAACTATAAAAATAGAGGCGCCTCTTACTAAAGGAGACCTATTATGAAATACAAGATTTTAATCGTCGATGATCATTGGGTAGTTAGAGAAGGATTAAAGCTGGTGCTGGAGACCAATGACAGTTATGAAGTTATTGGTGAAGCTGGAGAAGGTGTAACGGCTCTTAAATTGGTCGAAGAACTTCAGCCGGATGTCATCCTGTTGGATTTATATATGCCGCAAATGAGTGGTTTGGAAACCATGAAAGCCCTCAGAGAAAAACAAAATGAAACGCCAGTCATTATCCTGACGACCTATAACGAAGATGATTTAATGATTAAAGGACTCTCTTTGGGAGCAAAAGGATATTTGTTGAAAGATACCAGTCGGGAAAACCTATTTCGCACTATTGAGTCTGCGCTTAGGGGAGAAACGCTGCTTCAGCCAGAAATAACAGCCCGGGTGTTCGCTGCCACGAATAAGAGAGAAGCTGAGATAGAATCACACGAAAGAAACTTAGTTCTGACTGATAAGGAAAGGCATATATTAAAGTCTGTTGCACATGGTTTTAAAAGTAAGGAAATTGCGTTTGATATGGGAATTTCCGAGCGTACCGTGAAGGCACATTTAACGAATATTTATAATAAGCTTGGTGTTGACTCCAGATCCGAAGCCGTTGCCGTTTCATTGGAACGTGGTATTTTACAGTTGTAGAGATAATAACTGAAAATATGTTATTTCATTGCCCAGTCGTACATAAGGTGCTTGCCCCTTTGTACGATTTTTTTGTTTGTTCATTGTTATAACATGAAAAAAGGATGAAAAAGTTTACTTGACCCACGGGTTGCTGATAGCACCTTTAGAAGAGAGAATCAGGGAGGATGACATGAAGTTGAAGAAAAAAGGAATTAGGATAATGATTGCAGGGGTTGCATTAGCTATCGTAGCTTCCGGTTGCTCCAGTGCAACGGAGAACTCTGTAACAGAAGCCAGTCACCCGGTGAAAGTGGAGAAACTTGCAATGAAACCTTTGGCCAATGATTTTAATTTGGCGGGGACATTGCAGGCAAGTAATGAGGCCAATGTTTCCTTTGAAGCGGATGGACGTATATTGAGCACTATGGTTGAGGTTGGGGATTCAGTAGAAAAAGGGAGTGTCCTTGCGAAGCTAGATACATCCAATTACCAGTTGCAGCTGGATCGGGCAAAGGCAACCATGGAAAAGGCAAAGGCTGGTGTTAGCCAAGCGGAGGCTTCTGTCCAATCGGCACAGGCGGGCATTCATAGTTCGCAATCCCAGGTCAATGCGGCCCAATCGAAATTGCAGGAATTGAACAATGGCGCCAAAAAGCAGGAGATAGCACAGTCTCAAAATGCGGTTACTGTAGCAACTAATAATTATAACAAGAAGAAAGCGGATGCCGCACGCTCCCAAAGTCTATTCCAGGCAGGTGCGGTATCTTTAACGGAAAATGAGAATGCGCAGCTGGAATTAGCAAACGCACAAAAAAGCTTAAGTGATGCGCAAGAGAAATTGTCTCTTTTGCTTGCAGGGGCATCCCAGGAACAGCGTGCCCAAGCTTCGGCCGGCGTAGATCAGGCCAGAGCAGGGCTGGAATCGGCTAGGGCTACTATACAACAAGGGCTAGCCAGTAAAGCTCAGGCACAGGCTACCTATGAGGATGCATTGGCTGCTTATGAACAGTCATCCTTGTCACTGAAAAAAGCGACTTTAACCTCCCCGATCACTGGTGTTGTGATTGAAAAAAAGATATCTGATGGTCAACTGGGCTCCAGTGGAAGTGAGGCATTTGTTGTCGGAAATATCAAGACTTTAAAAGTACTCCTCCCCGTACCAGACAGTGAAATCTTATCGTGGAAGAAAAACCAAAAAGTTAATATATCTCTCTACGATGAAATGAGAACAGGAACCGTCACCCAGATCTATCCATCGACGAACTCCAAAACGGGAAGCATCAATGTGGAAGTTAGCATTCCCAATCCCGAACTGAATTGGAAACCTGGTCAAGTCATCAGCGCATCTAAAAGCATAAATCAAAACGAAGCGCTTTTAGTGCCCGTAGAGGCCGTAATTAGTACGGGAAATGATCCTTATGTCTTTAAAGCTGTAAATGGAAAAGCTGTCAAAACACCGATTAAACTGGGGAAAGTGACTAATAATCAGCTCGAAGTGGTCTCTGGGCTACAGGCAGGCGATCAAATCGTTACGCAAGGAGCAGGAACCTTATTTAATGGTGATTTACTTGGGAATGGTGTACCTGGGAAATCGGAGGAGTCGTCCGAATGATTAAATATATCGTTAAAAAGCAAAAAATTACACTCATTTTCTTCGCCATGTGCATTGTGCTAGGGCTCTACAATTTTACATCGTTACCTAAACAGGAGCAGCCTGATGTTATTCCCTTGTCAGCCAGTGTTACAACCATCTATCCAGGCGCTTCACCTGAAAGAATCGAGCAAACCATTACTAAGGTCATGGAACAGAAAATTAAAGCCGTACAAGGTGTCAAAACGATTTCTTCCACTTCATCTAAAGGCCAATCTAGTATAATAATAGATGCTTTTGAAGATGCGGACCCGACAAAGGTGTGGGCTGATCTTCGTACAAAGGTACAGGATGCACAGTCTGAGCTTCCAGCAGATGCGATGCAGCCCATTATTAATGATAGCATGACAAGCTCTTTCATTGGTTCATACGCGATTACTTCTGATAAAATTGAGAATTTATACGCGTTAAATGAATTGATGAACAAATGGAAAGATCAATTAAAAACGGTCTCGGGTGTTTCGCAAGTTAATATTCAAGGAATACCAGATCAAGAAGTACGAATTAGTTTAGACACACAAAAGATGCAACAATATAACATCTCCTGGGAGCAGGTTGTTCAAGCAATCAAAAATGAGAATGAGAGAGTTCCTACAGGAAGTATGGATTTCAATGAGCGTACTTATCAGCTGACGGTAAATGCCTCTACGGATCCATCTATCCTAAATAACGTCCAGATTTCAAGCAATGACGATGGATACCCGATATCTCTGAAGGATGTAGGGACAGCCTCACTTGTTTTTAAAAAAGCGACTAGTTATACGTATGTGAATAACAAGCCTGCTATTTCCATCAGTGTGAGTGGAGATACAGGCACAGACGTGCCAACGGTATCTAAAGCGACAACAGCCAAAATCAATGAACTTGTGAGCGGTTTGCCGAAGAATGTACATTTTGAACTACTTTTTGCGCAAAATGATCGAGTCGATGAAATGTTTGGAAACCTGACCAAAGAGATGATCATCGCTATTATATCGGTCATTGTTATATGTACATTAGGTTTGAATTTGCTGACTTCAGCATTTGTGGCCTTAGCCATTCCTGTTTCCATCGCCATTGGCTTTATCTTCTTGCCCACAACAGGAATCACGCTGAATCAAATTTCAGTCATCGGATTAATCATCGTATTAGGGATATTGGTTGATGATGCCGTCGTGGTCAATGACAACATTGAACGCCGACGCTCTGAATTTGGGGAAGATGCTACGGAGGCGGCCATTAAAGGGACCAAAGAGGTATCCTTATCGATCATTACAGCTACGCTAGCTACGGTTGCGGCATTTGCCCCGCTTTTATTCCTGCCGGGCACTATTGGTGACTTTATTAAACCGATACCTACCGTTATTTCGTTAACGATGCTGGCTTCCATGATTATGTCGTTAACAATTATTCCTATTTTCCGTCAATGGTACGATCAACGTCGTAAAGGAAAAGAGAGTAGTAAGACAGTTAAGCCACCTGGACTTCTGGGGAATCAAATACAATCTCTATCCAATGTGTACTCTAAAAACTGGATGCCTAGAATACTGCGACGTCCACTGTTAACAGCGCTTATTGGTCTTATGATGGGTACAGCAGCTTATGGACTACTTGCTGTTGTTCCCATTGAATTATTTCCGGATTCCGATCAAGCGGATGCCACGATTAGTGTAACGATGCCAGAAGGAACGTCGTTGCAGGCAACCAATCAAGTTGTAAACGAGATTGGGAGCTGGGTCAAAAAACAGCCAGAAACAGAGCGGCTGGCGGCAACGGCAGGTGGGGGAGCGCCTCAGCTGTACAGCGATGTTGCAGGCGGTCACGGCTCTAGTGGAGCGGTCAACGGCCAAATTGCTGTCGTTGGAAAAGAGGGGCTATTTGATCTCAAAAAAACAGTAGATAACTGGACCCATACGCTACAAGCTAAATATCCATCTGCATTAATCAGCATTCGTGTTCCCCAATTAGGTATTCCGGTCGGCAGTGCGGTGTCTATCCGTATTAAAGGAGAAGACATTGATAAGCTGCAAAACATGACAACTAAAGTCAAAGAAATGGTTGCGGGGACCCCCGGAGCTGTAGATGTGACCGATAATATGGGTATGCAAAGCTATAATCTGAATTTCCAAATCAATCAGCAAGCCTTGGATAAATATCAGGTTAGCTATTCCGATTTAACGCGTACTTTGCTATTAATGGGTGACGGGGTGAATGTAACGGATTTTGATACGGGTAAGGAATTGCTTGATGTCAATATATACATGAACAAACCAAACCATGATCCTGAGGTATTATTCCAACAATTAAGTGTGAACAATGCGGCAAGGGAGCAAATCCCCTTATCCCAATTAGCCACGATGAAACCGGACTTTTCCATCCAACAAATCCACCGCTATGATCTGGAACGGACGGTAACGATCTCAGCCAATGGAAATGGGCGTACGGCTACAGAACTCACTAATGATATCCGTAGCAAACTTACAAATACCCAGTTTGAACCAGGCTACACCTGGGAGATGGGAGGGGAAACATCTGCGCAGTCTGATATGTTTAAGGACTTGGGCAAATTAGCTGTTATTGTTATTTTCCTTATTCTCCTCTTGATCACGATGCAGTTTTACTCCGTCTCCACACCGCTCATTATTATGACCACTGTGTATCTGGCAGCGGCAGGCGGAATTCTTGGAAGTTTTATTTCAGGGATGCCCATTGGATTCATGAGTATTATGGGGATCATTTCACTTGCTGGTATCGTCGTGCGTAACGGTATCGTGTTGATAGAGTTTATTGAAGATGCGCGGCGTGAAGGCGCTGATTTAACAGACGCCATTCTAATGGCATGCTCTGCACGTTTCCGTCCGATCTTGCTTACTTCGCTAACTGCGATAGTGGGTATGATTCCTATTGCCACAATAGGGGAGATCTTGTTCAAACCGTTGGCAACGACCATTATTTTCGGACTGATTTTTTCAACCATTTTAACATTGTTTGTAGTTCCGACTCTGTATATGGTCGTAGCTCATCTGAAGCTGAAACGGAAGCATAAGAAGGACAAGGCTATAAATAGCGATAGCTCATTGACCTTGTAGGTAAATATATAATTACAGGATCGTACATTAGGCGAGAGTCTTAATGTACGATTTTTTTATTTCATTGACATAGTCCACAAAAATCTTTACTATAATTGTTGCAAAAGTCCACTAAATAGGGGGAGTTATGATCAATATAGATGCTAATATCATAGCGGATATGAGGCGTTTTAATCGGTTCTATACGAATATACTGGGTGTTTTGGATAGACATGTGCTGGATAGCGGATATTCCTTTACCGAGGCTCGTGTCATTATAGAGATCGGGTTGATCGAGCCATGTATAGCGAATACTCTAGTTGAATCTCTTAAAATTGATCGCAGCTATATGAGTAGGATCATTGCTAAATTTTGCAAAGAGGGCTTTCTTGTTAAGGAAAATTCAACGTTGGATAATAGAACAAATCTGATTCGTTTGACTCCTAAAGGAAAGGCGTTCTATAACCAACTGAATGAAAGGTCTGATGAACAAATTCTAAAATTAGTTCAAGGACTTTCAGAAGAAGAGATACAAGAATTGCATGCTTCTATGTTGTTAATTCAGAAGAAATTGGATAATTTGGAGAGGATACAGAATGATACGATTTGAATGCGACTATACCGAAGGTGCCCATGAGCGCATATTAAAGCGACTACTGGAGACGAATGATGAACAAACTCCAGGTTATGGTGTGGATGATCATTGTGAAAAAGCTAGAGCATATATTAAAGAAGCATGTGACTCCCCAAATGCGGATGTACACTTTTTGGTTGGAGGTACACAGACCAATACCACCGTCATTTCTTCTATTCTGCGTCCGCATCAAGGCGTCGTTGCTGCAGTTTCTGGACATGTGGCCGTTCATGAAACCGGAGCGATTGAAGCTGTTGGACATAAAATACTTACTTTGCCAAGCGGGGATGGGAAGATCCGGGCCGAGCAGGTACAAGATTTGTATGACGCTCACTGGAATGATGCCGCTCCTGAGCATAGTGTACAGCCCGGGATGGTTTATATTTCCCAACCTACTGAGAATGGAACGATCTATAGCAAAGCAGAGCTGGAAGCATTAAGTAGAGTCTGTCAAGAATGTGGTTTACCACTGTTCATAGATGGAGCCCGATTAGGCTATGGCTTGGTGGCCGAAGATAGCGATGCATCTTTAGCGGATATAGCACAGCTTTGCGATGTGTTTTATATTGGCGGGACAAAAATTGGAGCATTGATGGGAGAAGCCGTAGTCATTCTAAATGATACATTGAAAAAAGATTTCCGATATATGATCAAGCAAAAAGGAGGACTGCTGGCTAAGGGAAGAATGTTGGGCATTCAATTCGAAACTTTGTTTGAAGACGGTTTATACGTTGAAATCTCCAAACACGCTATAGATATGGCAATGCTGCTTCAAAGCGGATTATCTGAGCAAGGTTTTTCTTTTCAATACCGTTCTACAACCAATCAGCAGTTTCCGATTTTACCAGATCGTATACTAAAGGCATTGAGTGAAAAATATACTTACTCCTTTTGGGAAAAGGTTGATGATACACATAGTGCAGTTCGATTCTGTACCAGTTGGGCTACGAAGAAAGAAAATGTTGAATTGCTGATTCAGGATATTAAAGCATTGCAATAATGGTCATAGAAAGAGTAATTTATAATTTTAAAGATGTAAAATGACTATGTAATAGCCATACTTCGGTGCACGCATTGCAGCGAAGTATGGTTTTTTTGTGCATTTTACTTATTCCAACGCGGCTTGTATTTAGTTCCATGAAAGAGCAAGTGGATATAAAAATGGAAAAACAAGACAAGAGCGGAGGTATAAAATTGGCGTCTAATTCTTTACACTGAATATCTACCGAACCTGCTTGCGGTACTGAAGAGGAGAGAGCCCAGTTATTTTTTTAAAGATTTTATTAAAGTGGGAAGCATGACCGAACCCGACATCCTCTGCAATATGCTGGATTTTGTCTTTGGTGGTTCGAAGTCTGGTTTGGGCCGCCCTGACCCGCACTACGCGGATGTATTCGCTGAAATGAAAACCAGTCAACTTTAGAAAGATACGGCTTAGGTAAGCTGGACTAATGAAAAAGCAGGCAGCCACTTGTTCGAGAGTTAACGGTTCATTGTAATGATCCTGAATAAAAGAAGAAATTTCCGTGATTTTCTGATGCATGGGATGGGAGGAGACAGGTTCACTACGCTCGATCGCTTCCGATCGGTGCACCAGGATAAGCATTTCCAGCAGTAAATGCTGTACGCAACGGTCATGCAGAGGCTGCTTATTCCTGCATTCGGTATTCATCTGTAGGAATAAACGTTCAACCTCCACTTGCTCTCTCGCAGGTAAGCGAAGTAACGCGGATTGCTGATATGGCGGCAGGTCAAGAATGTCATGATCCTGCTGTGGGAGAAACGTCGGAGAAAAATGAATCAAAATGCGCTCTGTTTCCTGCAATTGCGTACTGGCGGTAGAGTGCAAGTCATGAGGAAGGATGAATATCAGATCCCCCTTGCGAGCGGTGTATACCTTGCCATTCATAAAATAGATGCGTTCGCCTCGCAGTAAGAGATACAGCTCATAGTTCTCGTGGACATGAGGCCGGGGCATAACTGTGAAACCGGTACGATAGATGTGATGAATGGAGAATTGTTGTTCGCCAATGACATATTTATCTTCTTTCATTTCATTCATGTGCTTCTTCCTTTACAAATTAAGATAAGTAAGCGCATTCATACATCAACAGTATATATGACAACCTGCCAATGATAAAAGCAGAAAAGATTGATGAAAGGAGGTGAAGGCGCTTCTGAACGTCTCGGATCGTGTTTTTATAAAAATATGCGCTGATGTGGAAGAAAATCTTAGGGAGGAAACAGAATATGAGCAAGCAGCGTACATGGAAAAAGGTGCTATGTAATATGGTTGTGGGTTCATTGTTGTTGTCCTTGTGCCCGCCGCTGATCCAAGCGGAAACTGCGATAGGAACAGAGAACGCAAAGATGGCAAAAGTGGCGACGGATATTCCGGCGTTTCCGGGGGCTGAGGGTGGCGGTAAATATGTTACCGGTGGACGCGGAGGTGAAGTGTATGAGGTTACCACGCTGGCAGACTACGGCAAAGGGGAGCAGATCATACCCGGATCTCTTCGCGCAGCGGTCAGCTCCGATAATCGGACGGTCGTATTCCGGGTGGGTGGAACGATTCATCTCAAGGAGCCACTTAAAATCTTGGGAAACAACCTGACGGTTGCGGGTCAGACAGCTCCTGGCGACGGTATAACTGTAAGCGATTACACAACAGGGATTGATGCAGATAACGTCATTCTCCGTTACCTGCGTTTCCGATTGACCGACCGTTACCCCAGTGAGGATGACGCGTTAGGAGCCAGATACCATAAAAATATAATGATTGATCACTGTTCCTTTAGCTGGTCGGTGGATGAGGTACTGAGCCTGTATGACAACGTCAATACAACGGTACAATGGTCCATTGCGTCCGAAAGTATGCTAATGACTACGCACCAGAAAGGTCGCCACGGCTATGGCGGCATATGGGGTGGACGAAATTCCACCTATCATCATAACTTGTTGGCTCACAATGCAAGCCGTAATCCGCGTTTTCCAACCGATAAAAAACAAATCGACGCTGTGGAAATGACCAATAATGTCATTTATAACTGGGGATTTTTCTCCTCATACGGCGGTGGTGAAGGATCGTATAATGTGCTAAATAACTATTATAAGTATGGCCTTAACACATATGAGGGCGTTCGCGGTCAAATTTTTGTAGACGTGGGTAGTAAAAAATATAAAACACGCATCTTTATTGGTGGTAACTATATGTACGGCAATGACTCGGTTACGAAAGACAACTGGCAGCTTGGCACATCCATTGGGTCCATTATTGATCCGTCCACCCGTTTGGCGGAGCCGATTGAAGTCAGAGGGGAATACGACAACGGAATCTCACCCGATGCGTACGGTCCATATCAAGCGACAGATGCACAAACCGCATATACGGAGGTGCTTGCCGGCTCAGGAGCCACGCTGCCAAGAAGAGATGCGGTGGACGCCCGAATTATGAATGATGTGAAGAATGGAACGGGTGCATTTATTAACTCTCCGCGTGAAGCAGGGTGGATTTATGACGATTCTAACGTAACGACGACGGAGCTTTCTGACAGTGACCATGATGGAATGCCGGATGAATGGGAACGTGCCCATGGGCTGGACCCCAATAATGCAGATGATCGTAACGGTCAGGGGCTTGCCGGCACAGGGGCGTATGCTCATTTTGCCAAGGGTTATACGAATCTGGAGGTCTATTTAAATGATCTTATTGAGAAGCTGTCGAATGGAAATGAGGTGAATAATCCAGAGGCTGTCGTTCAGGTGTCGGATGCAAACGGACGTTCACTAAAGCATAACGATATTTTGGAAGCAGGCCGGGATGCGACCATAACAGCAACAGCCAAGGACAAAGATGGTATTGCTCATGTTGAATTTATCATTGACGGCAAACTCGCTGGAAAAGTAGAGACTGCGCCTTATCAAATGAATTGGAACCATGTGACGGACGGGACCCATTACATTGTTGCACGGGTAACAGATCACAAAGGGACTGCCGTATTTTCCAATCCTATCACCATCCACGTTAACACGACTGCACCAACAGGAAGCTGGCTCAGCGAGGAGGTTGGCTCTGAGGGCCACAGTGGTTATATAAAAGGGCATACTCAGGTCTTAAAAGAAGATGCAAGCGGCAGCAGTATAAGACTGAAGTCAGCGGGAGACGTTGACGGTAAGGCAGATATTTTCCATTATGCTTATCAAAAATGGGAAGGTGACACTGAAATTACAGCCCGTGTGGAACATATTACCCCAGTGGATGATAATGCCGAAGCGGGTGTAATGATTCGTGAATCGCTGAAGCCTGGATCAAAAATGGCTTTTATGTCTTTAGCATTTGTTAAATATGGCAAACAGGGTATTCTTATCAGTCGTGATCAAACGGAGGGTAAGACGAAACGTGCGTCAATGGAGACGTTTATTACAACGCCATATTCGGTTCGTCTGGTACGACAAGGACCAAAGGTTACCGGCTGGGTGTCCGCAGATGGTGTGACGAACTGGGAGAAGGTTGGTGAAACGGTTATAGATGTGCCGGATCATCAACCGCTATTGTTCGGGTTGGCTACTGATGCATCCAAACCACAAAACGATGTATGGAATTACAATACGTCGGAATTCAGCCATGTCACCATCCGCAACCTGACAGACTCAGGAGGAACTCGTCCTACTAGTGTGGTGGTAGCGACCTATGGTCCTGCTGACTTTACATCTCTCCAGGCAGCTATTGACGCAGTCCCTGACGACAGCAATACAAGGACAGTTATCCATCTCAAAAACGGTACGTATCGTGAGAAAATAAAGGTGAATTCCTCGAAGAAAAACCTGAGTATTATCGGAGAAGATCGGGATAAAACGATCATTGCTTTTGATGATACGGCCAAAACCGTGGTGGATGGAAAAGAATTAGGAACAAGCAACAGCTATACCATGCGTGTGCAAAGTCCTGATTTTGTGTTGGAGAATGTCACGGTTGCCAATACAGAAGGAACCGGGCAGGTGCAGGCTGTAGCGTTATATGCTGAAGGCGATCGTGGTAAGTATCACAATGTCAAAATTACCGGCCTACAGGATACGTTGCTTGTGAACCGTGGCAGACAGTATTTCAAGGACAGCTACATCAGTGGCAGTGTAGATTTTATATTTGGCAATGCACCCGCTGTGTTTGATAATTCGATCATACACAGCCTGCGTGCCGGATATGTGACAGCAGCTTCAACAGAAGAGAACAAGCCGGGCTTTGTATTTATTCAATGTCGTCTGACAACAGAAAATGGCTTAACAGGCAAGGTGGATCTCGGACGGCCATGGCGCCCTCACGCTCATGTTACTTTTTTGAAGACCTATATGGATGACCATATCAAGCCGGGCGGCTGGAATAATTGGGGCAAGGAATCCAATGAGCAGACCGCAAGATTTGGAGAGTTTGATAACTTTGGACCAGGTGCAGGAAGTAGCGAACGTGTACCTTGGGCCAAACAGCTTACTGCCGATGAAGCAAGCCAGTACACCGTTGAAGCTGTTCTGAGTGGACCAGATCATTGGGATTGGCGTCTTTAAATTTGATGTTCAGTGGTTAAGCGGGGCAAGCGCTTCTAGCGTTCAGCCTCGCTTATTTCTATCGTTTGAGTGGAGGATACATATTTAATTTTTAGGTATTGAAAATACTTGTTTATATGGTAAATGTTTGCTATGTTTAAAGTGTATTTATTTCAAATTGTAATTTATTTTTGATTTTGGAGGTGTAACGTATGGCACGTGTGTTAGTAGTGATCACGCCTGCTGAAGGCCATGTTAATCCGACACTAGGATTAGTGAAAAGGTTGGTAGACAGTGGGGAGGATGTTGACTATGTGTGTACGGAAGAATATCGTACGAGAATTCAACAGACAGGAGCGCAGATGATCACCTACCCTTTTGTGGATGATGCTTTTTCCAAAGACTCTGATTTAAAGCCAGCAGAATACAAACATCATTATCAATTTGTATACATGATGGTAAAAGGTATGATTCTTCCGATTATTCCAGAGGTTTTGAGAGTGATCGAAAACAGAACCTATGATTATTTAATCTATGATTCATTGATGGGCTGGGGAGGCACGATTATTGCAGAGAAGCTAGGAATTCCTGCTGTATGCTCTATCGCTTCTTTTGCTTTCGTAGAGCCATTGGGATCGGGGCAAGGCATGAATGACAATGATCCGGAGGTAAAGAAGTTATACACGGCTACGATGCAAATAACGCATCAACTAGCTAATGAGCTTCAGGTTGACACTCCGGCTATAGAAGAGATTGCTCCTCATGGCGGGGACTTAAGAATCGTTTATACAAGCCGCTATTTTCAACCGCAAGCCGAAAAACTGGATCACAGTTTTATTTTTACAGGTCCTTCTATTGTACCGCGTAAAGATGCTCCTTCTTTCCCGTTCGAACAACTTCGTGTTCTGCATCCACAGGTGGTTTACATTTCTATGGGCACTATTTTGAATAAAGACTTGGAATTTTATAAGCTTTGTTTTGCAGCATTTCGCGATTTGCCTGTGCAGTTTGTGCTGTCTTCAGGCAATTATACAGATATGGAGCCACTGGCCCCGTGTATCCCTGACAATTTTATAATCAAACCTTATATTCCGCAATTGGAAATGCTCCAGCATGTGGACGCTTTTGTTACACATGCGGGGATGAACAGTACAAGTGAAGCACTGTATTACAATGTGCCGCAGGTCATGATTCCTTTAACATCGGATCAGCCCATCGTAGCTAGTCGGGTGCAGGAACTGGGAGCGGGTGTTGTTGTGGATAAAAATGAGCTTACACCCGCTAGTTTGAGAGCTGCCTTATTAGAGGTATTGAGTCATCCAACCTATAAAGAACAGGCTCATGTGATCGGCGAATCATTACGCCAGGCTGGTGGGTACAGTCATGCGGCAGATACAATCATGAGCCATTTCTCTACCATAGAAAAATAAGCGGCAGTCTATATACTGTGATTCCTTTCTTTTAAAGTAGCAGATTTTTCAAACTCTAGTTTCTTTGAAATCGCCAGAAGACCAAGGGAGCAGATGATCAGGGCCAAACATACCCAATAGCTGTTTCGGTAACCAATCCATTGAGCGGTTAATCCGCCCATCAAGCTCCCCACCAGTCTTCCGATGGTTGTCGCATTGGAATATAGCGTCGATGCGTACCCTGGAAGAGAGGGCAACAAATCCTGCATGTAACTAATGCCAATGGCAGAAATCACTGCAACAAAGAAGGCTAGAAGAAGCTGCCCCACGAATAGCTGCCACATCTCCGTAGACATAAGGACAAGGAGATAATAGACAACTCCTGTTAATGCTCCTAAAAATATAAGCAAACGGTTGGAGTATTTAGCTGCTAGTACGCCTAGCATGAGCATCAAGGGTATTTCTACAATTGCGCAAATACTGGATACTAGAGCAACGTCACTCGTGTCGCCTTGTAAATTGTGAATGATGAACAAGGAAATATTCAAATTATTCATCCAGTGAGACGTATAGAGCAGAGTAAGAACGGAAAAGGGAATCAGAATCTCAATATTTTTATGTAATGTAATGTGATGAAGTGAAAGTTGATTGTTATGTTTAAGTTGAGCGGGAGGCTGCTTGATAAAAAAGAATAGAAGCACAGCAATGAGAACAAAAATAGAGGTCGTTCCCATAAAGATACCCTTAAAGCCCGTATGTGCAATCAAAAAGGAACCAAAAAGCGGCCCGGTAATAAAGCCAAGAGAAAACATAGACCGAAGCGTTGAATTCGCAAAGGCGTGATCCGCAGATTTACTGCGATTTACTGCTTCACGTGCACTGGCAAATAACTGCGGCATCCCAGGAGCACCAATGGCCGTAAAGATCGTCATATAAACAAAAAGCACATAAAAATTTTGGATTACAAGATATCCTGCAAAGGCTACGGCATTAAATAACGTGCAAATTACCAAAATTTGTTTACGGTCTAAGCCGGTATCAGAACGTTTAGCAATCAGAGAGCTTATCCATATGCCACAAATCAAAGTCACCGCTGTAAACACACCAAAGGTTCCTACAGATACGCCAAGTGTACTTGTAAAATATACAGCTAAAAAAGGTGCGCTGATGGATATAGCCATGCCTTGCAATAACATGCAGATCATGAACAATGGGTAGTTAGGTATAACAAAAAGATTTTGAATACGCTTTAGCATTTCATTTTTACACCCCTTCAGATTTAGAAGCAGAATAATACATACCTATCCCATCTAAACTACATATGACTTTAGCATAATTTGTATATTTACATAGTGTAAAATATTATATATTATTTTTCACTTATTTGAGCAGGTCATATGCAAGGTCATATACAGGCAAAGATACAGTATCAGGAGTGGGGTGTAGATGTGTATGCGGAATTCTCCTGTAGAATTTGCCTTAAAGACTGAAGCGATCTACGAACTGCTTAATCAGTTCATTCAATGATCCGGCGGCCTTCGTAGGAAGGCGGTGATCGACTTTTTCAATGAAAACAAGCTCACTCTTCGGTAATTGTTGATGCAATATTTTGGCATAGGGATGAAAGTGCTTATCCTCTTCACCATAAACAAGCAGGACGGGAAGCTGGATTTCCCCGAGCCGTGAGGTGCAGTTGTACTTCAAGCTGTATCGATAATATTGCTCGACATTCCTGGGATTTCCCTGCTTCGCATCGCTGAATAACTTACGTAACAAAGATAGCTGTTTCGTTTGTGACCAAGCAATAGAAAGGGCAAGTGTACCGACTGCACCGATTTTGGAAAGAGCAATGCCCAAAGAAATTTTGTTTCTTAGTCGCCCTTCGTTTACTTCTGACATTCCACTGATAACAATGCCTCCCCATGCCCGATCTGGATAAGTCAAGAGGAATTCAAGTACTATCGAGCCTCCGGTAGAATATCCACACAGAAATACTTTATCAAGGCTCATCCGGTCCATCAAATGTTTAATATCCTTGACAATGAGAGGGTAAGTAACCGTTTGCTCGGAAGGCTGACTTTTACCGTGTCCTCTGATATCAAAAGCTATAGTTCGAAAATGGGGCGAGAGTCCTTGGATTTGGTATGTGAAATTTAAGCTTGTGAGTACTGGAGGGTGAATGAATAGGATGGCCATTCCTTCACCGGAATCCATATAATGCATGGAGTATTCGTTTATGTTTGTAGTCGTCATGGTTATGTTCCCTCCCTGAATGGTTTGATCTTAAATTTGGCCTATTAGATCCAAAAAATTCATGGAGGTGTAACTTTAATTGCTTGTATGAGATACCTTTGTCCCGATGATCCAATGCAGGAATAATTTTTTTAGTACAAGAAAAAAATAAGAGGATCAAGTTTTTCTAAGAAAGGGACACATACATGGGCATGAAAAATAAAGTTACCATAGCACTAGTGCTAGGTTTATTGTTGTTGGTTTTGGGGTGTAGAGCGGACTCCAGTCAACAGCTAAAACAACAAAGTGTGAAGCCACCTATCACAGTAAATCAAATGGGCAAAAAACCTGTCATTGTGATCTTGATTGATTCTTTAATGGATAAGCCTTTGCAAGATGCAATTCAAGAAGGCCGTGCACCCGCAATGCAATATCTCTTAAATCAAGGGCAATATTTTCCGCATGTAGTGAGTTCATTTCCCACGATGTCTGTGACAATCGACAGTACATTATTAACGGGAACGTATGCAGACCAACATCATGTGCCCGGACTCGTTTGGTACAGCAACCAAAAGAAACGCATGATTCTCTACGGCAATGGTGCCAAAGAAGCCTTAAAGATAGACCAACTACAAGTATTCTTAGACGCAATTTACCAATTAAACCAAGTCCATTTGAACAAAAAAACGAAAACCATACATGAGGAATTGGCTGACAAAGGAAAAGAATCCGCGTCCATCAATGCTATTGTCTTTAGAGGGAAAACGAAACATGCCTTAAAAGTGCCTGACTTCATAGCGAATAGCAACAGGGTGCCAGAAAAAATGATAGTAACAGGGCCTAAATGGTTATCTTATGCAGCTCTGGCACAATTGAATCCGAAAAATAACTGGAATACTCCTTTGTGGAAAAAATTTGGGATGAACGATGAATTTTCCGCAAAAGATGCCGCTTTTCTAATCAGCCAGAAGAAACTTCCAGACGTAACCATCACATACTTTCCTGAGAATGATAATTTGGCGCATAGAAAGGGCCCGACTCAACTGAAGGGAATCGAAAAAGCAGATCAAGCACTGCAAACTGTGTTGAACGCATATGGTTCTTGGGAACAGGCTGTAAACAATGCGATATGGATTGTCATGGGTGACAGTGGACAAAGTGCGGTTTATGATGATCGACAGGCAGCAACGGTTGATATAAGGCCTCTTTTGAATCATTACCGCATTGCAAAATTAAATCAACCCGTAAGAACTGAAGACCAAATCGTGATTGCCGCTAATGAACGAATGGCGTATATCTATGCGATTAACGATAACGTGGAGTTGTCTGACGTGGTGAAGTTTTTACAAAATGAGGACAAGCTCGACATTATCGCTATGAAAGATGGTAAAAACAATATTCATGTTACAAAGGGGAAAACGGGTAAGCTATTTTCTTATCATCCCGGTGGAAAATTCATTGATGAATATGGACAATCGTGGACCTTGTCGGGCGAAGAGGACCTTGTGGATATTAAGGTGAATAACAACCGGATCAAGTATGGAAAATATCCAGACGTTTTGGCGAGGTTACACGGGGCAATGAATTCACATGAAGGAAGATATGTTGTCGTCACGGTCCAACCCGGATATGAACTCGTCGGTGAAAGTTCTCCCACCCACATCGGTGGAGGTGCTCATGGATCGCTGCATGAAAAGGATTCCCTTGTCCCATTAATTATTTCCGGAACGAATACACGCCCCAAAACACTGCGAATCGTTGATATAAAAGACTGGATTCTGCAATTGGTAAACGAATAAGTATTATTCGGTTCTTGATATTAAGATTGAACTCCATTAGCATATAAGCATGTAGTTATATAAGCGGAAGGAGGTCACACATTGGAGCAACTTGGTTATGTAGCCGATCATTTAAAGCTACTGGGGGATAAAACCCGGTTGGCCATGCTTTCCCTGCTAAGAGAAAGAGAATGGTGTGTTTGCGAATTTGTAGATATCTTTGATATGTCGCAGCCAGCAATTAGCCAACATTTGAGAAAACTAAAGTCGCAAGGGATTGTAAAAGAAGAACGACGAAGTCAGTGGGTATACTATTCCCTAAATGTAGACGATAAGCCGCATATTCAAGCTGTTCTTGAGCGTATGCCAGACTCCAAGCAAATTTTAAAATGGCTGAATAAAGAGGAGCCGATCACATTTTGTGAACCGAATTCCTCAGCTTGTTCATCCTAAAGACTGTTCCGTGTATCTCCTTGAGGGATAACGGTGCTATTATATAAGTATATGTTTATAAGGTAATATATTGGAGGTTTAGAACATTGATTTTGTTGGCATGCATTATATTTTTAGCCACTTTAGTATTGGTGATCTGGCAGCCTAAAAATCTGTCCATCGGATGGTCTGCCTGTGGCGGTGCCATACTCGCCTTGCTGGTGGGTGTCGTCGATTTGCATGATGTTTGGGAAGTTACTCATATTGTCTGGAATGCGACACTGGCTTTTGTAGCCATTATTCTGATTTCGTTGGTGCTTGATAAAATCGGCTTCTTCGAATGGGCGGCGCTTCACATGGCACGAGCTGCGCGAGGAAGCGGAACCCGGATGTTTGTTTATGTGACCATTCTTGGCGCCGTTGTTGCTGCTTTTTTTGCGAATGACGGTGCGGCCTTAATACTGACACCGATTGTACTGGCGATGGTTCGGGCACTTAAATTGGATGAGAAAATGATTTTTCCTTTTATTATAGCGAGCGGTTTTATTTCAGACACGACGTCGCTTCCGCTTGTGGTCAGCAACTTGGTCAACATTGTGTCAGCCGATTTCTTTGGGATCACCTTTATGGAATATGCGAGTCGCATGATTGTACCTAATTTATTTTCTTTAGCAGCCAGTATAGGAGTACTGTATCTTTTTTTCCGTAAAAGAATTCCGAAAACGTTTGATGCGACACAATTAATCAGGCCTGCGGAAGCGATTAAAGATCCAAAGATGTTCCGTATGTCCTGGATCGTTCTCGCGGTTTTGTTCGTTGGCTACTTTGCATGCGAATTTTTTAATATTCCCGTTTCGGTGGTGGCTGGTATTATTGCTATCTTTTTCTTATTGATGGCGCGTAGAAGCCCTGCAGTGCCGATGAAAGAAGTCATCAAGGGTGCTCCATGGGCTATCGTATTTTTCTCCATCGGAATGTATGTTGTGGTGTATGGTCTACGTAATGCCGGTTTGACGGATCTGCTGGCCCATGTGATTCAAGCGGCTGCCGATCAAGGTATGTTTGTGGCCACCATGGGCATGGGTTTTATTGCGGCGATTATCTCGTCGGTCATGAATAACATGCCTACGGTCATGATTAATGCGCTTGCCATTGATGCTACCCATGCAACCGGTATGGTCAAAGAGGCGTTGATTTATGCTAACGTCATTGGTTCTGATCTGGGACCGAAAATAACTCCGATCGGTTCATTAGCCACGTTGTTGTGGCTGCATGTGCTCCGTTCGAAAAACGTAAAAATTTCTTGGGGGACTTATTTTAAGACAGGCATTGTCTTAACCATTCCTACACTTTTTATGACCCTACTGGGCTTATATCTATGGTTAATCATTTCATAATGGAACATTGAAGGAGACGGTAATGATGGAAAAAAAGACAATTTACTTTTTATGCACTGGTAACTCTTGCCGCAGTCAAATGGCAGAAGGCTGGGCCAAAAAATACTTGGGAGACCGTTGGAATGTATACAGTGCGGGTATTGAAGCACACGGCCTTAACCCTAAAGCGGTGCAAGCGATGAATGAAGTAGGGGCTCGTATTCGGAAATTTTCGGAGACTGGTGAATAAACAAGGTACACAGCTTAGGTATAGTATTACAGCAAGCACGCCTCCTTAAAGGGGTGGTGCTTGTTTGGCGTTTTTCTCCTTCACAGAATACTCTTCCAACACCTTTGTTTTATCTCCATAGATCCTATCCAAATGATCTTCTCCCCATAAGCAAAAACGATCAAGCAGATCTTTAAAATCCCATCCATATTCACTAAGCTCATATTCCACTTTGGGGGGAACTTGGTTATAAATGATGCGGTGGATGATTCCATCCTTTTCAAGCTCTCTAAGCTGTTGGGTGAGCACTTTTTGGGTGATTTTCGGAATGAGTTGACGAAGTTCGTATGTACGTTTTCTGCCGCTGGTTAAATGGTGTAGGATAATGCCTTTCCACTTTCCACTGATGACCTCCAAAGTTGCCTCGATCCCGAGCATATAGGTTTTGGCTTTGTCTTCCATAGACTTTTCCCCCTCTCCGATCTGTAGTACAAAAAGCACTAAGGAACCTTAAAGTACCTACAGTACATTGAAGTGCGTACTTCACGCTTTAATGTATAACATCCATAATATCATCTGTAGACAGGGTTCACCAATTATGAGGAGAAAGAAGGTTACGGATACATGAAAGTTTTATTGGTCGTCACGCATCCTAGAGAAGATTCACTAACCCTTGCGGTCATGAATCGTTTTGTAGAGGGATTGAAAGAGAATAAGCACGAGGTAGATATTTTGGACTTGGATCGGGATGGATACAATCCGGTGTACAGCGCTGCAGATGAGTTGGATTGGAATACGACCCATAAACAATATGCTCCTGAAACACGGAAAGAGATGGATAGAATAGTGGCTGCGGATGCTCTGGTCTTTGTGTTTCCATTATGGTGGTATAGTGTCCCGTCCATGCTAAAAGGGTACCTGGATAAAGTGTGGAACATAGGTTTACTTCAGGAGTTCACGTCAAAGCAGGTTCTGTGGATATGCTTGGCGGGGGGGACGAAAGAACATCTGATCAAGTATGAATATCACGATTTGGTTACTAATTATTTGAATAAAGCCATTGCTGGTTACGCAAGAGTAAGAGAGTCCAAGGTGGAGTTCTTCTATGATACTTTATCCGAATCGAAAGAATACATTGAAGGTTTACTGGAGCACGCTTATCAATTAGGTCGGGCATATAAGTGAATTTTATTCTGATAACAATGATAATTTAATATTATTGAGGATTTTACAAAATCCTGATTATTGAAAAAGGGTTAAGGATCGTTAGACGGCACTTAACCCTTTTTTATTTTGTAGACGAGACTCTATCCTTTTATAGGCTCGTGCATAGGTGCTGATGGTACCCCTTGCATAGATAACCCGCTGCCAGTTGTGCTTGCTGGAACAACGGGATGTGGTAATCCCTTTTCAGAAGCAGTGCCCGCAGTCTGCTTGGCCAGCTTCTGTTTCTCCCATAGGGCTCTGGCGATCACCAGCAAGGAGAGTACACCCACATATAGTAACAGAGAACCGAGTTCGGGAAGCATCTCCTGCAAAGGTGCACCACGCAGACCCATAGTGCGCAGGAATTTATACATCCATACAAAGGGGAAGAAATCACCGATTTGAATCGCTAAAGGTGGAAACAGTGATCTGGAAAGAACAGCCCCTGATAGAACAAAAGCAGGCATGAGTATCATCACCATTCTGCCAATGGCTATTCCCGGATGTGCAGCGCCCCATGCAACCAGGACATTGATACAAACGGTACCGAATACATACAGGACAACTGGAATTATAAAGAGAATTGGATTGGCCTCGAAACGGCCTCCCCCAAACACTTTAAGCATCCCTAGAGAGAAGATTAAGCCAGCCGTCGAAAACAGCGTATAAGGAAGCATACGCAGCAGGATGTTGAACGGATTTTGCAGCTCAGCAGCCAGCCTCTTGGAAACCCGGAGTCTGGCGACCAGAGGTAAGCTATTTATATTCAGTATCATAAAAGAGAACATACAAGTGAATGCAAGTATCGTCGTATTCTGATAGTCATTCGTTGGATTAAACATGGAACGCACTTCCAAGGCGATACCATTGAGGGCCCCTTGAGCCTGTTCTGCGTTCATCCCGGTTTTCAACATAGCTGGAACAGACAGTTCCATATTCTCGGAAACGCTAATTTCCTGCATAGCTGTACGAATCGAAGTAATAGATTGTACATTGGTATTATCGAGAATGAGACCCACGCGGCTGGAGAGGGAACGATTGTGATTGTCCTCTAAACCATGCGGCAATGAAATAACAGCCAAATATTGCTCATGATAAAAATACTGTTCAGGGTTGTCCGTATACGAAACAATCTCAGCTACGTTCATATACGGGGAAGCATCTATTTTCTGAATGAACTCACGGCTGTAAGCTGTGTTATCTTGATCCACCACTACCACGTTAGCGTCGTTAATTTGGCTGCTTGGGAGCAACAGTGAATACCCCAGTACGGCAATCAATGGGAAGATAATAGCTATAATCGGATACTTGGAGTGAACCAGATACAACCATTCATCACGAAGAGATTTCATTTGTATTCACCTCAACTGTCATGCCTGGTAGCAAAGCTGCTTCTCTTGTTACATATACACGTACCTGGAATGTAGCGGTATCTGCTTCTCCTTTTTCACGGGACATCTTCACATTAGCGAATTGTGGTGCAGCAGTTACATAGCGTACCGTACCTTTCAAGTCCTTATTGAGACCAGAGATATGAGTTTTAATTTCTTGATTGGCCTTGAATTTCCCCGCTTGTTCTTCATTCACATAGAGATCGTAATATAAATCGTTGGTTTCCAGGGTAATCACAGGAGCACCTTGCGCCACATTTTCGCCGACTTTGGTACTAATCGAAGTCACCTTGCCATCCTGTGGTGCTTTTAACACCAGGCGTTCTTTTTTGAGCAGCAACGTTTTAAGCTGAACTTCCTGTGTGTCTTTTTGTTGCTTTAAAAGGTCAATAGCCAGCTTCTGATCTGCCAACTGTTGACGACTCTGCTGAATGGTTTCCAGCTGGGTCTTGGAACGATCGACGGACAATTGGGCACCGCGAATTTCTTCCTCGGCTTGTTTTACCGAAACGGCTGCTTGTGTCGTCTGTTCACTGGCCTGCATACGTTCTTCAGAAGTGGCACCATGAAGTAGCTTTTGTAGAGCCTCTTTTTGCTGACTCAACTGATTTGTCGCTAAAGTCAAAGAGGATTCGGCATCATCCAACGCTGCTTTGGATGCACTTCCTGCATCATAGAGTGCTTTATTACGCTTATAGTTGGTCTGCGCAGTCTGAACGTTTTTGGTTGCTGAGGCTACAGCAATTCGTTGCTGCTGAACATCTTCATCCCGAACCCCGTTATTGACCTGTTGTTCCGCAGCAGTGGCTTGACGCTCAGCCGCTTGTGCCCGCTGCAATGCTGCCTGACTTTTACTCTCAGTCACTTGAGCTTGCGCGATATCTAGCTGTGCCTGTTTTTCCTGAGTTGCTGCCCGTGTATAGCCTAAATTGATGGATTGTTGTTGTTGGCTGATTTGCGTATTGAACTGGGCAATTTGTGTCCGCAGCTGCTCAATTTGCAGATCCACATCTGTGGAATCCAAAGTCATAAGGACAGTTCCTTTTTTCACCTTCGTTTCTTCTGTTACCGGGATGTTCAGGACTTTGCCTCCTACTTGTTCAAAAGATACATGAATGCTATCCGCATTTAGTGTTGTGCCTTTAACGGATCGCGAAGCATTGACTTGATCTTGTCCGTTGGTCTGGAGCAGGAAACCCCCGCCGATCAGACAGGCGATAGAAATGAGAGGGATGATGAGGCTAGTGGCTTGTGTGCGATTCATGGGTAATACGCTCCTTAGATTCATAAAATGGGTTAAACATAGACTCGAATAAATATCCTGATATGTACATTTTATTTATTCTTTTATTTAATAATTTAAAAGTTAGTTGGCTAACTAAAACGCAAAATTGAAACTTATTCTGGTTTTGCTGCTTTATATATCTCTTTTGCTTGAGGGATGCCACTTTCTATTTTTTGCAGTAACGTCAGGAGCAATTCCTTTTCATCGGTGGACAGGTGGCTCATCAGTGTGGAAGTGCTTGTAAAATGTATAGGCAGCAGTCTTTCCATCATTTCTGTTCCTTGTTCGGTCAGTTTAACAATGCTCATACGGCGGTCGGAAGGATGAACAGATCGAATAATAAGCCCATCGCGTTCCAGGCGGTCAAGCAGACCGGTAACAGTAGGCTTGCTAACCCCTACTTTCTCCGCAAGCTCTGTAGCCAGCAATCCTGTATGGATGTTGCGGTACAGAAGAATTAATATTGAAAATTTCCCATGAGATATACCGAACTTCTCAAAGCCCTCAAAGCTGACTTTAAAGACGCTGGAAGATACCCGCATAAAAAATAGCATAGCTTCTGTTGCTCTTACATCAATCTCGGGGATACGCATAGAAAATTCTTGTAGCGCCTCACGAGTGGGCAAGTCCCGTAAATCAAAATCCATAAGGTTCTCCTTTCTTCTTACAGTATGTTCCAATCAATAAATTAGTTAGCCGACTAATCTTAATCTATTCAAAAATGAATTTCAAGCTAAACTTTGTTAATCGTCATGCACATTTCTCACCAAATGGAGGTTGTTCGTGCCATGGTTCAAGCTTTTCCCTGCATTGATATTTACAATGAATTGCTTGATAATAAGTGAATATCGCACGAGACAAAGAACCCAAAAGTGAGGAATCTGGAATGACGACAAAATTATACTACACTGCTCCGCATCTTACGGAGTGGGACACTCATATTACACGAAGCATGGAAAGAGACGGAAAATATTTGGTTATGCTGGAGGAAACGGCCTTCTATCCGCATGGCGGAGGCCAGCCTTGTGATACAGGAACCATTCAGGGCGTTCGGGTATTAGATGTTGTCCTCGAAGATGGGGACATTTGTCATCAGGTAGAGCGTTTGCCGGAGGATCGGAAAGTAGCCTGCCGATTGGATTGGGAACGCAGATTTGATCATATGCAGCAGCATAGCGGGCAGCACTTGCTGTCAGCGGTTTGTCTAGAGTTGTTGGGTGCCCGTACGGAAAGCTTTCATCTGGGACAAGAATATGACACGATTGATGTGAACTGTTCGGATATAACGCCTGCGCAGCTATCGGCAATCGAGCAGGAAGTAAATCAGCAAATCTATAGTAATCGCAGCATAAAAAGTTATTTTGTAACCCGTGAGCAATTGAAGGACATTCCGCTTGTGAAAACGCCCAAAGTGACAGAAAATATTCGGATTGTCGAGATCGAGGGCATTGAATATAATGCTTGCGGTGGCACACATGTAGCTCAGACCGGGGAAATTGGGATCATTAAATGCTTAAAATGGGAGAAGCAGAAGGGGATGGCAAGAATCCATTTCAAATGTGGCGCTCGCGCACTCCAGGATTTTAACGATAGTGTTCAGATATTGGACGTGTTATCTATGAAGTTCAATACCGGGCGAAAAGATATTTTGACCCGATTCGAAAAGTGGGAGCAGGAGCATAAACAGCTTAAGGCGCAAGTGGAGCTCCTACAAGAGGAAAATGCTTCGTACCAGGCGAAAGAGTTGCTATCTGCTGTGCAGGGGCATGTTCTTGCTCATGTATTCGAACAAAAATCCCTGCAGGACATGCAGCAATTGGCTACCAAGCTGACAGCTGAGCATGATTTGCTTGTTCTATTTGCCACAACAGCAGATAACAAAATCATACTGGCACATAACGGCACCCAGTCTGTTAGCTGCGGAGCATTTTTGAAAGAGAATCTGGGGGCATTTCACGGTAAGGGGGGCGGTAGCAACCAATCAGCTCAGGCTGCATTCCCGTCCCGTGAAGACCTTTTGAATTTCTTTGAAACGGCCCAGCGCCAGTTCGTTCAGGGCTGATGTAATGGAGGATTAGTGGCGTAGGGGAAGCTTCCACTTTTCCTTTTCTGTAAATAAAATAAAAGAAAAAATAAGTGCAACAACAGCGCCCCAAACGGCTTTATCCCCAATTGTCAAAGTTAGAAATCCCCCCAGCAAGGCTCCTACCAAGAAGGCTGCCAGGATGACACCATAACGCATCGCTCGAATGGCAGCGTTCGTGTCCTTGGTCGTTACGGCGACATACACAGCCTCGATAGCTGATCGGAGGTTACCGGTGCTGACCGTGGAGGTGTACGGCACATCAATGAGCTTGCGGAAGGAAGTCATTTGCACGGAAGCGACGAACGAGACGATCACCACCACTACCGTATTGGGAACTCCTTGCGGAATCAATCCCACGATGAAAAAAATCGCAATTTCCAGTAAAAGAATTGCGCGGGTCCAGTCCGGAGTTAAACGGTGGGTTGATTTTCGTTTAATCCCTTCAGCAACAAAAACCCCCAGTGAAAAGGCGATCAGGGGCGGGATATAGGATAACGCCTGAATCCAGTGCCCCTGAATGACTTTGACAGCCAGCAGCACGATATTGCCTGTCTGTGCGTTGGCGAAAACACCGCCTCTTCCAACAAAGGTATATGTGTCCAAAAAGCCCCCTACTAATGATAGTAAGGCGCCCAGTCGCAACGATTCGGACGTTACCTGATGTAAATGTATTTTGCCTTTCATAAACACGGCATATAAGCCTCCTATGCTAAACGTCGATTGTTTAAAGTTAACACGAAAATCCAGGACCATACAATTAAATTAATCACTTAAGCATGAAAATGACACAAAAAAGCCACATCAGGTCCCATACAATAGAAAGGACGTGATGCGGCTTGTTGGAGTGCTGTTTAAAGTGTCATCTGGAACTTCGAGAATGTGCTTATTGCAGAGCTTGAACGAGGGCTGCGCCGAATTCCTGTGCACCATCTGGGCCATCGGCTGTAATAATGTCGCTATGCGCAACGACATGCTGAGCGAGATATTCGGCTTGATGCACTTGAAGCTGATCCTTTTGTATATCCACTGGATAGCATGTAGCCGTTCTACCAGAGAGTAGTCCGGTTTGAGCCACGGCTACAGAGCCTGCGCAGATGCCAGCCAATAAAGTCTTTTGCTCATGAGTTTGTTTTAGCAGAGTTTGGAGATCCGCGTTATTCCACAGATGGTCATTCGTACCTGATCCGCCGATCACAGATACTACATCATAATCAGCCAGCACAGCGTTTGTAAAAACAAGATCAGCTGTCGCTTTACCGTTGTAGTCACCCGTGATTTCGCCTGTTTTTGTACTAGCTAGGGTCACGGTAACGCCTGCTTGCTCCAGCGCTTCCTTCGGTTTAAACAATTCATCCTCATTAAAGCGCTCTGGGGGTATAATAAAAAGAGCTTTTTTACTCATACTTTATTCCTCCTTGAATGTGTAACGTTATCTACTATTGTAGGATGGCTTCGTCAGGCTGTGAAGAATGCACTTTCAAGTACGGAGGTTACCTGCAGGTTACTATTAGAGTGCAAGACCATGATGATTTAGAAGGAGTTAATTATATATGTCTGATACGCTAAGAGAAGAAATACGGGAGAAGATCGTTAACGGAGACTATAACTGCGAAAAGGAACTAACCTTGTCAGTGTTAAGCGGAAAATGGAAGGTCGTCATTTTATGGCATCTGGGTGTGGAAGGAGCGCATCGTTTCAGTGACCTGCAAAGGCTGTTTCCGAAGCTGTCGCATAAAGTGCTGACCAATCAGTTGCGGGAGTTGATGGAGGACGGTATTGTGCACCGGGAAGTGTATCCCGAGGTACCTCCAAAGGTGGAGTATTCGATGACCGAGCTGGGGATGACGATTTTACCCATTGTGGAGATGATGTATGACTGGGGGAAAAAACGGGTGCAATCCATACGTGAGGAAATGCAACGCAGCGGTGAGGGAAACGTTTAAAGTTCCTTCATATGAAAAATAGAACGCCTTGCACTATGAGTACAATTGTACTTAGAGCAAAGGCGTTCTTTGGCATGTTAGCAGTCTGTGTTTTTATCATATTAGTCTAGGAACAATAGCGGTAGACGTGAAGCTGCTTCAATAAGAATCATTGCTGTTCAAGTGCTGGTAGAACCTCAATCCAGCGTGTAGCCCAAGTACCGATATGGTCAAACAAAGGAGCTAAATCGCGTCCTTTATCCGTAAGAGAGTATTCAATCCGTACGGGCTTCTCAGGATAAACCATACGTTGTATGATTCCTTCTTCCTCCAGCTCTTTCAAACGGTCCGAAAGGACCTTTCCACTTAAATTAGGAATTGAATTCTCAATAGCGACGAAACGTTGCGGACCATTCGTTAGTTGAAATACGATCAATACCGTCCAACGCTTACTCAGTAGTTCCATAGCCTTTTCAAACCGTGGACACATCTGCGGAATGTTCATGTGATCACCTCATGTTTATTATTAACGATTCACTGTTAAAAGTAAATGATTTTACTTTACATAAATTTATTACTTGACGAAATGATATGATATAAATATACTTTGTTACATAAAGTAACTTGTTAGCTTTGAGACGGAGCTTAAGATATGAATACTTAAAATTTAAACTTAATTTGATGTTATTTTTGATATTATTAATGATGTAATTAAATGAACAGGTACGAACTAATCGTTGAGGTTATGGTTTGGGTGTAGGGGGAAGTCGGATGAAGCTGGAATGTGAAGTGTGCGTAGTTGGAGGGGGACCCGCAGGGACTTTGTTGTCCTGTCTACTGGCGGCGCAGGGTGTATCCACGATATTGATTGAGCGGCAGAGCATAGCGGGAAAGGCCTTTCGCGGTGAAATCTTAAATGATGAGGGTCAGGAAGTGATCCAAAGGCATAAGCTGCTCGAACAAATTCATGAGAACTATGTTCTCGCCTCCACAAGGATCGAATATTGGGGGCATCAGCGGCAAGTGAAGACGGTCAAGCCAGTATCAGTAGATGGTAATGTGGGGGTTCATATTCCACAGCCTCGATTTTTGGAGGCTTTGCTCAAACAGGCGTCAACCTACGAGTCCTTCCGTTACCTGGCGGGTACAACTGTGACTGCGTGAGAAGGTAACAGCGAGCAGGGGTACACGGGCTTGACCGCCCGCGATAAGAACGGTCATGAGATCACGATTCACAGTTCGTTGATTGTAGGGGCAGATGGTCGCTATTCGACTGTGCGCAAGCTGGCGCAGATGCCTGTGACGAACATTCGACACGGCTATGATCTGCTATGGGCGAAAATTACGGCACCTGCTGGGTGGGAGCCCGTCACTCGTCTGGCATGGGTCAACGGAGGACAATTGGCTTTATTCTCGCAGGCTGAGGGCTATATTCAAATTGGCTGGAATGTGGAGGAGGGTAGCTTTCTAACCCTGTTTAAGCAATCCTTTGAACCATTTATACAACGGTTTACAGAGGCTTTTCCAGATTTGAAGCATAGTGTGCATGATCATATTCGTTCATGGAAGGACTTCGTACCGTTGGATATTTTCAGCAGTCGTAGTGACACCTGGACGCAGAACGGACTGGTCCTTATTGGAGATGCGGCGCATACCATGACACCTACCGGAGCTTTTGGCTTGAACGCAGCTTTGAAGGATGCCGATGTGCTAGCCAGTGAGCTTCTTCGTTTACGACAGAAGAGCTATACCGCAGGAGACCTAAAGGCGTTCGAAGACGGACGACGGCAGGCTGTCACCGAGCTTCAGGAACGGCAACTGACGATGGAATCCACGTTTCATGAACATTTCTTACACAGAGTTAATGATTTATGACCCTAACAATAACGATTAGCCTTTGAAGAATTAGGCATTTTCTATATAGAGCTTATATAAAGGATGGTGCAGAGAGATGAACCAAAAAGATGTAGCTACGCTACTTAACGATAAAATTCAAACTGTTCGTGGAGAACAATCTTCGACGATTTTGGTTGGACCGATCAAACTGCCAGTTAATTTGGAAGGGGAAACGGTTGTTTTTCAGTGGTACTGCTGGTTGCCTGTACGGGATGAGGAAGATCGTCAGGACTTACTGAATGCCACCGCTGAGACGATTGTGAAGCGATTGTCCACACTGGATTTGGCAGAGGGACAACAGTCAAGCGTTTTGGTGTACGGCGATCTCGAGCAGTCGGAAAATGCATTAGTTCGCATGCATAGTATTTGCCATACTGGAGATATTTTTGGTAGCAAGCGTTGTGATTGCGGATTTCAACTCCACCAGTCCATGAAAATGATCGTGGAACATGGAACGGGTGCATTGTTCTATCTGGCTAACCATGAAGGCCGCGGAATTGGTTTGTTTAGTAAAGCAATGGCTTATATTCTGCAGGAAGAAGGCATGGATACCGTCGAAGCCAATCATCAATTGGGTTTTGAAGATGATACACGCAACTATGCGGATGCCATTAGTGTGCTCCGTCACCTGAGACAAAAGCCGGTAACCCTGATTACAAATAATCCTAAAAAACTGGATGCCTTGAAAAAATCGGGTATGAATGTGGCGGGTCGTATGCCGCTCTGGGGCGATGTGTCGCAATATAATGAACGGTATTTAAATACAAAAGTAGAACGATCCGGCCATTTGCGGGATTCCGATCTCAGGGAGGTTCTATGACCACTCACGAAAAATATATGCGCCTGGCACTGGAAAATGCCAGAAGTGCTAAAGGGCAAACAGAACCGAATCCGCTCGTCGGATCAGTCATTGTCAACAACGGCCGTATCGTTGGGATCGGCGCTCATCTGAAGCCCGGCGAGCCACATGCCGAGATTCATGCGTTGCGTATGGCGGGTGAACACGCTCAGGGAGCGACGATTTACGTAACGCTGGAGCCGTGTTCCCATCACGGCCGGACAGGCCCGTGCGCGGAAGCGATTGTGAAGGCTGGTATTCGTCGAGTGGTGATTGCAGCGCTGGACCCAAACCCGCTGGTTTCCGGCAGAGGGGTACAGATTTTGAAAGATGCGGGCATTGAGGTCATTGTCGGCGTATGTGAGCAGGAATCCATCCGCATGAATGAAGTGTTCAATCAATATATCGTGAGCAAGCGTCCTTTTATTACGATCAAATCGGCAGTAACGCTGGACGGTAAAATTGCAACTCGAACCTCTGAAAGCAAGTGGATCACATCTGAGGCTGCACGGGAGGATGTGCATCGTCTTCGTCACGAGCATGTAGGAATCCTGGTCGGTGTACAGACCGTGATTCATGATAATCCTCAGCTTACGACTCGTCTACCAGAAGGACGGAATCCGATTCGTATCATTCTGGATAGTAAGCTTCGAATTCCATTGGATGCTCGTGTCATTACAGATGGGGAGGCTCCGACCTGGATATTCACAGGACGGGCCTACGATGAAGGCAAGCGAAGCCAGCTGGAACAGCTGGGTGTAAAAGTATATCCGACACAGGATGAAAACAGCGATCGGGTTAACCTGCCGCAAATGTTGGATATTCTGGGGGCAGCGGAGGTGTCATCGGTGTTCGTGGAAGGCGGAGCCGAAGTGAACGCTTCGTTCGTGCAGCAAGGGCTGGCAGACAAGCTGGTGCTGTATATGGCGCCGAAGCTGGTTGGAGGACGTGCAGCCCCGGGATTTCTCGGGGGAGAAGGCGTGTCTGCGATGAGCGATGCGGTGGCATTGCATGATTTGAGCGTGACACAGGTTGGTGTAGATTGGAAAATAGAAGGGTATTTTGAGCGGGGAAAATGAGTGAGTTGTTTTCGGGTGGAGGAGGCGCTTCGCGGAGAGGTTGATCTTCCGATCGCTGTTGCAGTGGGATTCTTCGGATTGTATGAGAGATTTAAAGGTAAGAATCCCACTGCAAAGGCGAACGCTTCCGCTTCTCCAGATTCAACCCCTTCGCTCCGCTGCCGCTCACCGCAAAGTCACTCTTTTTCCGAAATGTTGTGGAGCATGGGAAGGGCATAAGAAACTAAATACTCAAAAACTCAAAGGCTCAAAAACTTATAAATTCAAAACAGAGGATCTGAAGGGCTAAAAGGCCTGGAGGATTCTTTTTTTATATACTAAACGTTTATTAGGGTGAATGGTTAATGGGATGAATAACTCATAGGGTGAATGTCTTATGGGGTGAGTTTGAAAACATAATTACGCGAATGTCTACCACTGGATCTATAATTTGGATGCTGTAGGCAACATCGACCGCAGCATCACCGCTAATTCACCTATTTATGCCGTATTTCAAAAAAACGGTGTAAAAACTTATGTGCCCTACAATTTTACAAACCAGGTCAAAACGGTAACCTTCTCAGATGGGCACAGTATTACCATGCAGCCGAATAGCTTTAATGCCGGAAATGGAAGCGGCGGTGGCAATCCGCAGCCTGATACGGAGGCTCCATCCATCCCGGCGAATGTGCGAGTTACGACCAAAACGGCTTCGGCAGTCACTCTGGAGTGGGATGCAGCTACAGACAATGTTGGCGTTGCTGGGTATATCGTTTATAAGGACGGGGCACAGGCGGCAGAGATAAGCGGTATTTCCGCTTCAATGACAGGGCTAAATGCAGCTTCAACTTACAGCTTTACCGTTAAGGCTCGCGATGCAGCTGGTAACCTATCTGCAGCAAGCCATGCTGTATCGGTAACTACGGAGGCAGCATCTGGCGGTAATGAGGGTGGCGGAGAAATGGAGGATTATAAAGCAGGAGCTCGTTTTGTCAGCGATCGTGAAGCATTGCTTCAATTTACACCTAAAACAGCCTCGGCCTATGTTGACGTGCATTACACTTTAACGGGTGGACAACAGCTCAATTACCGAATGACCAACAACGGCGGTGTCTGGGAGCAGCGGGTAACAGACCTCGATATCGGGAAGGGTGTCAGCTATTGGTTTACCTATGAAAAGGCGGGATTGCAATACGAGACCCCTCCATTCAGCTATACACACCAGCAGATTGCCTCAACAACGACAGACGTTCCAGAACTTCCAGAACTTCCAACACCAGGCGCTGATCCCGTTTTCGAAAAAACATCCTAGTGGATCAGGCCTAAGATACGAACGCGACTAGTTAACTATAGAAAGAAAGACACGAGGGAAGCACATATGCTTCTCCTGTGTCTTTTTCGTTTTTTATAGGGTCGTAATACTTTCGCCATGTTCGCGAGTTCTAGATTACGCGATAATGATAAAGGCTGATACAGGAAGATATTACCGAGGCGCGGATTTCCAAAGGTCCCGCAGTGCCTGCCCTGATGGGGTCAGGTATCCTGTAAACTTGCGTATCCACCAACAATTAGGGTTCGATTCCCAATCGCCTTCCACGCGACTTCTGGTAGAGTATTCGAATGATCGAATAAAAACAATGAAAAGACCCGGATAAGAGCATCCCATGTCTGGTCTTGATGACAGATACCGGGGCGATGGCTATGTGGCCAGCGGATACCGGAGAGAGCAAGCACCGACAGGGCTCGAGGCTTCGGGGATACAGATTCACAGTCGATGTTGGGCTGATGAATCCCATCCTTAGAACACGAAAACAGGCGGTATCTTTCTTTTTCCTCAAGCTTGACCCCGCCGTTCACACCGGAGGGATGCTCTGCAAGGGTCCTAACCCTACTACAACAAATAAAAATAAAAAATCCTCATTTTAAAAGTGTGTTAATTTTAAGGCGGGCAGCTACGGAGCGGTCCATTTGAATCTGAAGAAGCGAAGCGTTCGCCTTTGCCCCTGAATTTTAACCCTATAAGGGGTTCATCAAATCCAAAAATTCAGGAGCAACAGCGATCGGAAGATCAAATGGATCGCGGAGCGCCACACGTAGAAAAAAGCACTCTTTTAAGTTGAGGATTCTAAATACTAGGAGTGATACGATGTTTAAGAAGATAACAATTAAATCCGATGAGCGCGGATTGCTGTTCAAAAAAGGAAGCTACCACAAATTGTTGCAACCAGGAACTTACCTATTGAAGACATTTCAGCAGGAAGCGGTTGAAATTTTGAATGTAGCCGAACCATTTTTTGTACCGGACCATGATATTCGTTTGTTTTTGACAGATCCCCTATTGCTTGAGCAATTGAATGTCATTGATGTAGAGGACCATGAATATGTGCTGCATTATGAGGATAATCGGTTTGTGGAGCTGCTGACGGCTGGGAAATATGCTTATTGGAACGTGCTCAAGGAACATCGTTTTGTTCGTGCAGATACTCGGCAGCCTGCAATTGATAAGGCATTGGGGCAAGCATTCTTGTCCAAGACACCGGGCTTCTGGAAGGCGCTTCAGGTGGGCAGCTATGAATTAGGATTTTTGTATTACGATAATGTGTTGCAGGGTGAGCTGAAACCGGGTAAATATTATTTCTGGATGTCCACGGTGAATACAGAGATCAAAACGATAGATATGCGACAACAGCAAATGGACTTGATGGGACAGGAAATCATGACAGAGGACAAAATTACGCTGCGCCTCAACTTCGTCTGTCAGTACCGTATCATCGACCCATTGCGGGCATTAGAATTCCGGGCATACGAGGAGCAAATGTACATTATGCTTCAACTGTTGTTACGCGAATACGTTGGCACGATGAAGCTGGATGATTTGCTGAAAATGAAGCAGGAGATTGCGGTATATGTTTTGACTCGACTGAATGAGCAGAGCGACGAATATGGAGTGACTTTTACGTCAGCAGGGGTGAAGGATATTATTTTGCCGGGGGATATCAAGGATATTCTGAATACGGTGCTGTTGGCAGAGAAGAAGGCACAGGCCAACCTCATCACACGACGTGAAGAGACGGCATCCACTCGTAGTCTGCTCAATACGGCCAAGCTGATGGACGAGAACGCCACTCTCTATCGTCTCAAAGAGCTAGAATTCATGGAAAAAATCTGCGAGAAGATTGGCACGATTTCGCTAACTGGCGGGAATACGTTGCTGGAGCAGCTGAACACGCTGGTTCACATGAAAGAGGGGCAGGGACTCCAATAACTGAAAATACTCCCGAACGATGAGTGCAAGCCGCCTCAAGGTTCGGGAGTATTTTGCGTTTTAGTTCGTCTTGGTGGATGCGAGAAAAGCGTCCATATCGATCACCGGAATGAGGGTACCCTGATGCTCCATCACGGTAGGGAACAACTCGCGCTGCCACTCTTCCTCATTGCTTTGTAGCTGACTGTCCTCGGCAGAAGCCGTGTCCTCCACCTGATCGACAAGCAGAGCAATCTTCGCACGGCTGAGCAAAATCATTTTGTCCTCGGAGGAATCGCTGGATGCAGGAAGAAGCAGTTTTTTGCGTAAATTAAGGATCGTAAATACATTGCCGCGAATAGTCACCATTCCTTCATGCCATGCTTCGGAAAAGGGAAGCGGAGTTCCCTTCTTAGCATTCATGACTTCTTCTACTTCCACAAAGTTTAAAGCGAACTTTTTGTCCGCTAGACTGCACACAATAAATTCAGACATAACAATTCTCCTTATCTATTCAGATGAGCCATCACAGGTTGTGATTGAGCGGTAAAATGGGTTAACTATTGCGTTTTGACAGATGGAACGATAAAGTTGAGGATGCGGTAAAATGGTTGTAGTTACTCACAGAATATCACAAACGAGCAGTTAAATCTTCCAAAATAACAACCATACGGCCAAGGCGTGGCTTCAAGTTTCCCTTCATATATCATGTTTGGGACTAAAGCTGTGTCCGATGGCACTACATTTTAAGATAAGCGGGTTGAGGTAGAGTGGATCATGAAAAGCAGCGATTAAGTATCGAAGCAGCCAGATTATACTATCTAAACGACTACAGCCAGCAAGATATCGCGGTCAGACTCGGGGTTTCGCGTCCTACGGTATCGCGGTTACTTCAGGCTGCCAAGGAACAAGGATACGTGCGGATTAGTATTGTGGACCCGATGGAGGATATGGACGCGCTCGGAGAGCAGGTGAAGAAGAAATACGGACTGGATACTGTGTTAGTCTGTTATTCGCCGTTAAATGAATATCAGGAGATCAAGAAGCATATTAGCAAAAAAGCAGCCGATTATTTGCATGAAACGGTACAGGATGCTGATATTATTGGAGTGACATGGGGAACAACCATGCATGCCGTGGCGCTTCATCTCCAACAAAAGCAGGTCAAGGGAGTTGAGGTGGTTCAGCTCAAGGGAGGCGTGAGCCATTCACATGTCAACACATATGCTGTGGAAACCGTGAATTTGTTCGCAGAAGCCTTTCATACCATAGCAAGGTATTTGCCGCTGCCTGTAATTTTCGACAGTCACGCCGTTAAGAAAATGGTCGAGGAGGATCGGCATATCCAGCGTATCATCGAACTTGGCAAGCAGGCGAACATCGCGGTGTTTACGGTGGGGACGGTCAAGGAGGATGCGTTGCTGTTCCGATTGGGTTATTTTAACGGGGAAGAGCAGAAGCTACTGCAAAGAATTGGCAAGGGCGATATTTGCTCACGCTTTTTTGACGCTGAGGGCAACATATGCAGTCAGGAAATTAACAGCCGTACCGTTGGGATTGATTTGCCTGATTTGCGAAAGAAGGAGAAGTCCATTCTCGTCGCTGGAGGCCAGCGCAAAGTGGAGGCCATTCGGGCATCGCTGCGTGGCAAGTATGCGAATATCTTGGTGACGGATCAGTTTACGGCACAAGCACTTTTACAATAGAGCAAGTCGCCTCCATCCAGCAAAATACACGGTTATGGCGTGTGCCTACAGGGTAATATGAATGGTAGGTGAACGCCTTATGTACAAGCGTGAACATAATTTCAAAATGTGTTTTACATATGTTCAAAGCCGTGCTATGATGATCTCATCACAGAGAAATAAAGGACTTTTGTCTTCACACTATTTATCTAATGAAGGAGCTTTTAGATATGAACATTGCAGCATTAATCGACCATACATTGTTGCGTGCAGATGCGACGAAGGATGAAATTACTAAATTGACTGCCGAGGCAAAAAAATATCAGTTTGCTTCTGTATGTGTGAACCCGGGGTGGGTAGCTTATGCAGCAGAACAGCTCGCAGGCACAGACGTAGCCATCTGTACAGTTATCGGTTTCCCGCTGGGAGCGAGCACGTCCGCAACGAAAGCATTTGAAACGAAAGATGCTATTGCTAACGGAGCGACTGAAATTGATATGGTTATTAACATAGGCGCTTTGAAGGAACGTGATGTACAGCTCGTCGAGCAGGATATCCGTGCTGTCGTGGAAGCAGCTGCTGGTACACTGGTAAAAGTGATTATCGAAACCTGCCTGCTGACTGACGAAGAGAAGGTACTGGCATGTGAGCTGTCCGTCAAAGCGGGGGCGAATTTTGTCAAAACCTCGACAGGCTTCTCAACAGGTGGAGCTACTGTGGGAGACGTTGCCTTGATGCGCAAAACAGTAGGGCCTGAGATTGGTGTAAAAGCTTCTGGCGGCGTACGCAGTCTGGAAGACGTGCAAAAATTAGTAGAAGCTGGCGCAAGTCGGATCGGTGCAAGTTCCGGTGTGAAAATCATCGAGGGCGAGCAGTCTACATCTTCCTACTAAGTTCATTTTAAAGTCATGGAGGGATTCGCAATGAAGGATCAATTGATTCAGAAAGCGCTTGAGGCGCGTAACCAGGCATATGTTCCGTATTCGAATTTTCAAGTGGGTGCTGCGGTTCTCGGAAGCGATGGCACGATTTATCACGGATGTAATGTGGAAAATGCCTCCTACGGCTTATGCAATTGTGCAGAGCGGACAGCGATTTTTAAAATGGTATCCGAAGGCTGCCGGAAAATTGATTCGATTGCGGTTGTAGCTGATACGGAAGGGCCTGTGTCTCCATGTGGAGCCTGTCGTCAGGTCATTTCCGAATTTGCTCATCAAGATACCAAAATTTATCTGACAAACCTTCATGGCAACACGGAAGAGTGGACGGTGGATCAATTACTACCGGGTGCCTTTCGACCTGCGGATCTGGGGAATTAAAAAAAAAGAATGCCTCTTTGGGGCGCGTTCTTTTTGTGGGGAATGTAAGCGCTTAATGTAATAAGGGGGAAATTAAATGAAATATGTAATCGCTCTGGTGGGATTGCTTGTTGTATTTGCACTTACTTACGTTGCTAGCAGTGACAAGCGCAAAATCAGGTATCGTCCGCTGGTGGTTATGGTTGTGTTGCAGGCGGCGCTAGCTTTTGTATTGCTGAATACAGGGATTGGTGAAATTCTAGTCAAAGGTTTTGCAAAAGGGTTTAAAAGTCTGATTGATTATGCTCTGGAAGGGATTAACTTTGTATTTGGCGGAATTGCGAATGAAGGAGCAGCACCGTTCTTTATCGGTGTACTGCTGCCAATCGTGTTCATATCCGCGCTGATTGGTATATTGCAATATGTAAAAGTGTTGCCTTTTATTATTAAATATATCGGGCTTGTCTTGAGCAAAGTAAACGGAATGGGTAAACTGGAATCCTACAACGCTGTAGCTTCGGCTATCTTGGGTCAATCCGAGGTGTTTATTTCCGTTAAGAAGCAAATTGGTCTGCTGCCAAAACATCGGTTGTATACGCTGTGTGCGTCTGCGATGTCTACGGTGTCCATGTCGATTGTGGGAGCTTACATGCAAATGTTAAACCCCAAATATGTGGTCACAGCTTTGGTATTGAACCTGTTCGGCGGCTTTATTATCGCATCTATTATTAATCCGTATAAGATTGAGAAGGAAGACGATTTACTGGAGGTTCAGGAGGAAGAGAAGCAGTCCTTCTTCGAAATGCTCGGAGAGTATATTATGGACGGCTTCAAGGTCGCTATTACGGTAGCTGCGATGCTGATCGGTTTTGTGGCGCTGATTGCCATGGTTAACGGGATTTTCTCCTGGTTGTTTGGAATCAGCTTCCAGGCGCTGCTTGGATATGTGTTTGCGCCTTTCGCTTTTGTCATGGGTATTCCGTGGAACGAAGCTGTTCAGGCGGGCAGCATTATGGCTACCAAACTCGTATCCAACGAATTTGTGGCCATGCTGGATCTGACCAAGCAAACAGGCTTGTCGGAGCGCACGGTCGGGATCGTATCGGTATTCCTCGTATCCTTTGCTAACTTCTCATCCATCGGTATCATTTCCGGGGCGGTGAAGGGGTTGCATGAAAAACAGGGAAATGTGGTAGCCCGCTTTGGTCTGAAGCTGTTGTACGGGGCAACGCTAGTTAGCGTGCTGTCGGCAACGATTGCAGGGTTGTTTTTGTAAAAAAAACAGCGAGTCAGGAAAGGATTTTTATAATGTCTAAATTCAAACGGATTCACTTGGTGGTTATGGACTCGGTTGGTATCGGCGAAGCGCCGGATGCTGCCCAGTTTGATGATTACGATGTAGATACGCTCGGTCATATTGCCCGCGAACGCGGTGGTCTGAAGATGCCGAATATGGGTAAGCTCGGTCTGTCCAATATTCGTTCCATAGAAGGAGTGGCAGCGGCCGACAAGCCGCTCGCGTATTACACTAAGATGCAGGAAGCGTCCAATGGTAAGGATACGATGACGGGTCATTGGGAAATCATGGGTTTGAATATTGCAGTTCCTTTCCGTGTATTTCCTGATGGGTTCCCGGATGAGCTGATTCAACGCATTGAGGAGCACACAGGTCGCAAAGTGATTGGCAATAAGCCTGCTAGCGGAACGGAAATCATTGATGAGCTGGGCGAAGAACACGTGAAAACTGGAGCGCTCATCATCTATACCTCGGCGGACTCTGTGCTGCAAATTGCAGCGCATGAGGAAGTTGTACCTTTGAAGGAGCTCTATGAGATTTGCGAGTTCTGCCGTAAAATCACGCTGGAAGATCCGTACATGCTGGGTCGCATTATTGCACGTCCGTTCGTAGGCGAGGCAGGGAACTTCTCCCGTACCTCCAATCGGCATGATTATGCGCTCAAGCCGTTTGGTCGCACTACCATGAACGAGCTGAAGGATGCAGGTCTGGATGTGATCGCCTTGGGTAAAATCTCCGACATTTATGACGGTGAGGGTGTGACGAAGGCGGTGCGTACAGTGTCCAATATGGACGGCATGGATAAGCTGGTGGCTACGCTCGATGAGGATTTCACCGGATTAAGCTTTCTGAATTTGGTGGACTTTGACGCTGTATACGGTCACCGTCGTGATCCGCAGGGATATGGTCAAGCTTTGGACGATTACGATGCGCGTTTGCCAGAGGTTTTTGCCAAAATGACCGATGACGATCTGCTGATTATCACTGCAGATCATGGGAATGACCCGACGTATCGGGGAACGGATCACACCCGCGAATATGTACCTTTGCTGGCATATTCCCCGCGTTTTACAGCTGGGGGCAAGGAGCTTGCAGTTCGTAAAACCTTTGCTGATATTGGAGCGACTGTAGCGGATAACTTTGGTGTAAAACTGCCTGAACACGGAACGAGCTTTTTGGCAGAGCTTCAGTAATCAAAGACTAGCAAGAGTACAAGCAAGATTACTAGTAACGATACAAATAACGATACAAGCATGGACAAATGAGACGGAGGAATAAAAAACATGAGTGTACACATTGGAGCCAAACCCGGAGAGATTGCAGAAACAATTTTGCTGCCAGGAGACCCGCTACGGGCGAAATTTATTGCTGAAACGTATCTGGAGGACGTGACCTGTTACAACGAGGTTCGCGGAATGCTCGGATTTACGGGTACGTACCAAGGCAAACGCCTGTCTGTACAGGGAACTGGGATGGGGCTGCCTTCCATCAGTATTTATGTCAACGAGCTAATTAGCGAATACGGTGTGAAAAACCTGTTCCGCGTGGGTACATGCGGCGGAATGAAGGAGCATGTGCACGTTCGTGACGTCATTTTAGCACAAGCATCCTGTACGGATTCCGGTATGAACCGCCATATCTTTGGCGGCTACGATTACTCGCCGATTGCCAGCTTCAATCTATTGAAGGGCGCTTATGATCGCGGTGTTGCCAAAGGCTTGAACATGCATGTCGGTAATGTATTCAGTTCAGACAGCTTCTACCGTGATGACAAATCAGTGGTACAAAAGCTGATGGAATACGGCGTGCTGGGTGTAGAGATGGAAACTTCGGCTTTATACACGCTGGCAGCCAAGTTTGGCGTAAACGCACTGACGATTCTGACGGTAAGCGATCATTTGCTGACGGGGGAAGAAACGACCGCAGAAGAACGGCAAACAACCTTTAAAGAAATGATGGAAGTTGCACTGGATACAGCAGTATCTCTGTAAACGATCATACGCACAGTGAGGAGAAATGACATATGAGAATGGTAGACTTGATTGAGAAAAAACGTGACGGAAAAGAACTGAGTACGGAGGAAATTAATTTTATTATCCAAGGCTACACTCAGGGTGAAATTCCCGATTATCAAGTCAGTGCATTGGCAATGTCCATTTTCTTCAAAGATATGACTGAACGCGAACGCGCTGATCTGACGATGGCGATGGTTCATTCGGGTGATACCATTGATCTGTCCGCGATTGAAGGTGTAAAGGTCGATAAGCATTCTACTGGCGGTGTGGGTGATACAACAACGCTGGTACTGGCTCCGCTCGTAGCGGCCTTGGACATTCCGGTAGCCAAAATGTCAGGCCGCGGCCTCGGACATACCGGAGGAACAATCGACAAGCTGGAAGCTATTGAAGGCTTCCACGTCGAAATCAGCAAGGACGAATTTGTGGATTTGGTAAATCGCAGCAAAATTGCGGTCATCGGACAAAGCGGCAACCTGACACCTGCGGACAAAAAGTTGTATGCCTTGCGTGATGTTACGGCGACGGTCAACTCGATCCCGCTGATTGCCAGCTCGATTATGAGTAAGAAAATCGCTGCCGGCTCCGATGCTATCGTACTCGATGTAAAAACAGGTGCAGGCGCATTTATGAAAACTGTAGATGATGCCAAAGCACTGGCACATGCCATGGTGAGCATCGGTAACAATGTGGGTCGCAAAACGATGGCAGTCATTTCCGATATGAGTCAGCCGCTGGGTCTGGCCATCGGGAACTCACTGGAAGTAAAAGAAGCAATTGATACGCTGCGCGGCGAAGGACCCAAAGATCTGGAAGAGCTGTGTATGGCTTTGGGCAGTCAGATGGTATTTTTGGCAGGGAAGGCAGATTCCCTCGAAAACGCCGAAGAGAAGCTCAAAGAAGTCATTCGTAATGGCAAAGCACTGGAAAAATTCAAAGAGTTTATTGCGAATCAGGGCGGTGACGCTTCTGTAGTGGATCATCCTGAACGCTTGCCACAAGCACAGTATCTTATTGAGGTGCCTGCGAAGCAGGACGGTGTGGTAGCTGAAATCGTGGCTGACGAAATCGGTACCGCTGCGATGCTGCTTGGAGCAGGACGTGCGACCAAAGAATCCGAGATTGATCTGGCTGTCGGCTTGATGCTGAACAAAAAGGTCGGGGATGCTGTTCAAAAAGGCGATTCACTGGTTACCATCCATGCGAACCGTGAAGATGTAGCTCAAGTACTGGAGAAAATCTACGCGAACATCCGTATTGCGGATCATGCGGAAGCGCCAGTGCTAATCTACGGAACAGTGACAGAGTAAGCGATATGCCCTATTTATAAAGTCGTATTGGGTGTCTTTGATCAGGTTTGAAAAATATGACAGCTGGACTCATAATAGATATGAGTTCGGCTTTTTTTATTGTAAGGCCGAGGGCAACACAGAGGAGGAGAGACATGTTCAGATTATACAGCGATGTCCGGGGAGCAGCCTATGAAAGACTGATTGATTATGCTATGGAACGGGCAGACACGTTTATGTTGGGCATACATAAATGGGCGACAGAGGATGAGAATGGTGTGATCGACCAGGATGTCCTGTTCAAGGAATTGTTACAGCAATTGAATCCTTTTTTGCTGTCCACACACTCTTATGAGGAAATTAGGGGCATCCATTCCATTGCCTACACACAAGGAACATTTTACCGATACCAGTGTGCGCCCGAGGCAGGGGGACTATTAAAGCAGGCGGCGTCCAGTTTGTTTTCCTGGGTACATCCCCAATTACCCGAGGATTTGTGCTTCCAGAATGCGGATGGAGAGGATTGGATCATTAACATAGCTCACGAACGAATAGGTAGACTAAACATGGCTAAAGAAGAAGCGGTTGAATTGGGGAAGCTTATCCCTGGTGTGTTTATTCACCAACCTGAATATCATCAGAATATAGATGTTTTTCTGGACGATGCTATTCGGCATCAACCGGATCGAGTAGAGATTATGCGGTTTGGCTTGAGGGAGATACCGGAACGGATTAGAGAATTGTATTCCTTGAAACATCTGACCATTTTCGAGCAGGATATACGAACACTACCGCATGCTTTGTTCGAATTGGAATCGTTGGAGTCACTAACGATACAAGTAGCTGATTTGGAAGAGCTACCCGCTGACATTGCCAAGCTGACTCAACTCAAAAACCTGAGGATCAGCTGTGGATGCTATGATCGCCCGGCACCAGATGTCAAAGTAATTCCCAAAGAGGAGCTGGCATTCCGGCATTTGCCTCCTGAAATCGGAGAGCTGCAACAACTGGAGTATCTGGATATCCAGTATAGCGGAATCCGTACGTTGCCTCCTGAAATACAAAACCTGAAAAATCTACGCTCTTTGGACATTGTGAACGGATTCATCGAATCGGCACCCGATTTTATATATAAAATGACTTGGCTTGATCGCTTCCTTATAGAAGATAAGCCGTTCCATCTGTGCAATCACAGTGACGACTGAAGGATAGATAAGAAAAGGAGGAAATCAAATGGTGGAGAAATGGGTTTGGATGGGGGTTGCAGGGGCAATTGTGGGTTATGCCACTCTTGCCAATATATCGACTACCATGCATAGTACATCATCGGTGAGTCAGGAGCACCCGGCTGCTCCGTTAAGTGCACAGAGTGAGAATGGGAGCGCAGCGAAGCGTATTGTACATGATCAAAGAATGCATTTTGAAGGACAAGGCGGAACGAACTTTAAATTTGAAGAGGGGCGCAAGCTGTACATCAGTATCAAGAATGTTGGAAAGCAGCCCATACAATACAAGCTCAACAGTTCGAATGGATCGGACTTGCAAGGTACAACGAGCGGATTTTCCAGTCGAACGTTGCAGCCAGGAGAACGCCATGATCTGCTGTTTGTAAAGCCAGAAGGGCAGGATGAAGCAGCAAATGACTCCTTAAAAGAGCTGATTTTGAAAGTAAGTACGGACGATGGATCGCAAGGAAGCGTTAAAACCTTCGCCTATATCACACTGTAAGCTCCTTCCAGAAAGGGCACGACATGCGGTCATTAGTCTACTTATGTTACAATAGAACGGTTGAAGACTTAATGAACAGAATAGGTCAGAGCAGAAAGCAGAAAGGATGACCCGTTGTGCCCATAAACCATGAATTCGGTAATCAAAAGATGTCACGGAGGCTGTCACTCACAGCTATTTTACTTACACTTACTTTTGTAGCACTTACTGGCTGTGGTCAGGATAAGAATGCTGAAACCATTGATACTGGAAGCAGTACAAGCGTGATCGAGAATGGAGCCGGTGGTAATCGTAGCGGTTCAGCCCAAAATGACAAAGCAGCGAAAGAGAGCGAGAGTGCAGAAAACAGCGATACTGATGCACAAAAGTTAGCTCCTTCGGCTCCAGCTGCTTCATCGGATACTTCTTCTTCTCCGGCAGCCTCCAATCCATCGCAAAATCCATTTGAGGTAGCAGGTATTCAAGATCCTAAAGCGTTTTTGAACACGTTCAAAGCGCTGCAGAAGGCAGTTGCCGACAATGACAAGGAGAAAGTGGCCGATTATATTTTGTACCCTCTGCGTGTTAATGATAGTGAAAAGTCGTTAACGATTCCGAATAAGAAAGATTTTATTGCCAAGTATGATCAGATTTTTACGGACGCGATTCGCGAGGCGCTTGTGAATCAAAAGACAGATGATTTGTTTGTTAATTATCAGGGAGTCATGGTGGGATCAGGTGAACTGTGGTTGAGAAGGGCTACGGACAATCCGAAGCTTTTTGGAGTCTTTTCGATTAATCTTGAAACGGTTGCCAACTAAGTCGTACCCCGTGTGTAAATGACCTCTAAACGGTCGGAAACATATACAATGTTTCTGACTGCCCCCCTTAAAGAAAGAAAAGTACAGATAATGCATACCAAAAAAAGGTTTGACATCACTCCTAAACTCTCGTATTATATCCGTATAACTCATTAAACAGGTAGGAATTAAAGAATTAAAGTTTGATCTCGCCATTTTGGCGGAGAACCTCTAGGAACAGCAGGCAGACACTGTCCACACGACAGGTTTGACCTAACAGGGCTGCATCAGGGAATTCTCCGCTCTTTTTTTAATTATGTCTGTAAATAACAGGCGTAAATGAATACAAATTACATAGAATTCGGGGTGTCTTGATGAAGAGGCAATGGAAAAGTGGACTTATTCTCGGACTATCTTTGGTTTTAACGATGATGCTAAGCGCTTGCGGGGCAAGCAAGGGAGGGACGGAGGTAGATGGTAGCTCTGCTGCCGTGGAGTTGCTCAATGTTTCTTATGATCCGACCCGTGAGCTGTATGAGGCATATAATAAAGCATTTGCCGCCCATTGGGAGAAGGAGAAAGGACAGAAGGTTACGATTAAGCAATCTCACGGAGGATCTGGCAAGCAAAGTCGTTCTGTGCAGGACGGGCTGGATGCGGACGTGGTCACTCTGGCTCTGGGCTATGATATTGATGCGCTACAGGAAAAAGGACTCGTTCAAGAGGGATGGCAAAGTAAATATGAGCATAACAGCGCCCCGTACACTTCAACCATCGTGTTATTGGTACGCAAAGGGAACCCGAAAGGGATTAAGGACTGGGACGATTTAATCCGTGGCGATGTGCAAGTCATTACACCGAATCCTAAAACTTCGGGTGGAGCACGTTGGAACTATCTTGCAGCCTGGGCTTATGCGCTCAAGAAGAACAATAATGATGAAGCCAAGGCCCAGCAGTTTGTACAGGAGCTGTATAAGCATGTGCCGGTATTGGATAGCGGAGCACGTGGAGCGACAACGACTTTCGTAGAGCGTGGAATTGGCGATGTGCTGATTGCATGGGAAAATGAAGCACTGCTCTCGGTGAAGGAGCTGGGTGCGGATAAATTCGATATCGTATATCCATCGATCAGTATATTAGCTGAACCTCCGGTAGCAATAGTCGATAAGGTGGTAGATAAAAAAGGTACACGCGAGGTAGCGGACGCGTACCTGAAATATTTGTACAGTGAAGAAGGGCAGACCATTGCTGCTGAAAATTATTATCGCCCAACATTGGAGAGTGTGACGGCAAAGTTCAAGGATCAATTTCCTAAATTGGAGCTCGTAACCTTGAAGGATGTATTCGGGACATGGAAGGAGACGCAGCAGAAGCATTTCAGCGACAAAGGCATTTTTGACCAGATTTATGTACCCGGCAGTTCATAAAATAGGTGGACTGTGTAGACGATTGGATTGGTAGCCGCGAGTGTCATAGTGAATGAATTCAGAGAGGGATGGACAGAACATGAGTCAAGTGCAAGCCACTCGAAAACGCGTACTTCCCGGGTTCGGGTTAACAATGGGTTATAGTGTGCTGTATCTCAGTCTGGTGGTGCTGGTGCCTTTATCGGCACTGCTTCTGAATTCAACTGGACTGACGTGGGAGAAATTTTGGGACGTGGCGACTGATGTCAGGGTGCTGGCTTCCTACAAGGTTAGCTTTTTGTGTGCCGCGGCTGCGGCGCTGATCGACCTGTTTCTCGGTTTATTGATAGCCTGGGTGCTAGTGCGTTATGAATTTCCGGGGAAACGAATTTTTGATGCGGTGATTGATCTGCCCTTTGCTTTGCCTACTGCGGTAGCGGGGGTTGCTCTAACTGCCCTATATGCGCAGAACGGCTGGATCGGTTCGTTGTTCGAACCGCTTGGATGGAGGATGGCGTACTCACAGACGGGGATTACGCTAGCATTGATGTTTATTGGCATTCCGTTTGTCGTACGGACAGTTCAGCCGGTGCTGGAGGAACTGGACAAGGACGAGGAGGAGGTCGCTGCTACGCTGGGAGCTGGCAGATGGCGTATCTTCTGCAGCGTTATTGTGCCGGAGCTGGTACCACCGCTGCTGACGGGTTTTGCGCTCGCCTTTGCCCGTGGCATTGGCGAGTACGGCTCTGTCGTCTTCATTTCTGGCAATATGCCGATGAAGACGGAAATTGCTCCACTGCTCATAATGTCCAAGCTGGAGCAAAATGACTATGCAGGAGCTACGGCGGTAGCATTGATGCTGTTGGTGATTTCATTCGTGCTGTTATTCGTGATTAACAGCATTCAGCGCTGGTCACGGCGCCGTGCAGTTTAACGTTAATATGCAGGGCTGCGCATAATACCCGCGTTCTAAGGAGGGATACACCATGTCACAAGCAATAACTGGGCAGGAGCTTGCTTCTGCACCAGTGCCTTCATCTGCACCGCCCAACAGGGTCACAACCGAAGCCCCTTGGGTGAAGTGGACGCTGATTGGTGCTGCTTTTTTAGCTTTGCTCTGGGTACTGGTATTGCCGCTAATCGTCGTGCTTACCGAAGCGCTCAAGCAAGGATGGGGCGTCTACGTCGAAGCGTTACGGGACCCAGATGCCATGTCTGCATTGCGGTTGACGCTGCTGGTGGCAGCGATAACGGTACCGCTGAATACGGTATTTGGTGTAGCTGCCGCTTGGCTGATCACGAAATTTCAATTTCGCGGCAAAGGCTTACTGGTCACCTTGATTGATTTACCCTTTGCCATCTCTCCTGTCGTTGGAGGGCTGATGTATGTATTAGTGTTTGGTGCACAGGGCTGGCTTGGACCGTGGCTGGACGAGCATGATATTAAAATTATATTTGCTTTGCCTGGTATTATTTTAGCGACGCTGTTCATCACCTTTCCATTTGTGGCGCGAGAACTCATTCCAATGATGGAAGATCAGGGACAGCAAGAGGAAGAAGCGGCGGTCACGCTGGGCGCGCGCGGTTGGCGCATTTTCTGGAAAGTGACGCTGCCGAACATCAAGTGGGGTCTGCTGTATGGCATCATTTTGTGTAATGCGCGAGCCATGGGTGAGTTTGGTGCAGTGTCCGTCGTCTCTGGACATATCCGGGGAGAGACGAACACACTGCCGCTGCATGTGGAAATTTTGTATAACGAATATCAGTTCTCGGCATCTTTTGCGGTGGCCTCGTTATTATTATTACTTGCTCTGGCAACCTTGGTGCTTAAAAGCTGGTTTGGACGCAAACGCGTGCATTAACTTATGATTTTGTATATGATCCCTTAGGGCCTCTCTTTGCGTCTATCGTCTGTTAACGGCGAGAAGATGGGAAGAGAGGCCCTTGTTCTAAGGTGGCTGATATGGATAATAAAATGATCATATCAAGGCACGTTGGTGTGCCCAGGAGGAGCGAAGGGAAAAATGAAACAGCCGTTTCAGTCCTACCGTCAGCTGTTTCCAGTGCTGTCCTCACATATCCATGTAGGGAGCTGTTCCCAAGGGGCCGTATCGAGGCCGGTTTCCGCTGCCATTGAGGAATATCATCGAAGTTTGCTGCAACACGGTCATAACGGTGATCTGTCTATGGCACGTTTGGAGGAGGCTAGAGGGCATTTTGCCAAGCTCATCGGGGCGGAGACTGACGAAATTGCGGTCCTGTCCTCAGCCTCTGAGGCGATTGCCGGGGTGGCCACAGCCCTTCCTTATGTATCGGGAAAAGAAGGCATTGTGTATGCGGACACCGACTTCCCGACAGTGGGACACATCTGGCAGGCACAGGAGATGTTCCGTGATCACATCTGTTGTATCCCCTCCATCGAGGGAGAAGTGATAATAGAACAGTATGAGGAGCATGTTACGGAGAAAACTGCGCTCGTTATGGTGTCACAAGTGAACTATACCAACGGATTTCAGCAGGATTTAAAATCCATTGCAGATATAGCTCACCGAAATCAGGCGTTGCTGTTTGTGGATGCCTATCAGTCTGTAGGGATTATTCCAGTGGATGTAAAGGCAATGGGCGTAGATATTCTGGTCGCTGGAGCACGCAAATATATGCTTGGAATTCCGGGCGTGGCTTTTCTTTATGTAAGCAAGGATCGAATAGACCGCTTCAAGCCCCGTCTTACGGGCTGGCTTGGGCAGGAGCCCGCTTCCCGGTTTGATATTGCTCACCCGGTTCCGGCGGCGGGAGCCCGACGCTTTGAGACGGGATTGCCTTCTTTCATTAGCATTTTTGCCGCCAATGCGGCCTTAAAGCTGCTGCTGGAGATTGGAGTCACGAGTATTCAGGCCTATATGAGTGAGTTGTTGGATTTTTCCGTTGAACATGGACGGCGCAAAGGGTTACACATACGTGTACCTTACAGGGGAGGCACATTACCAAGCCTGCTCGCTGTTGAAGTAGCCGACGTGTCGGCTGTAGAGAGGCGATTGAGAAGCCAAAATATGATCGTTTCAGCACGAAAGGATGTTATCCGTGTGGCTCCGCATTTTTACAATACGGCTGAGGAAGTCCGACGGGTTATAGATGAATTGGCAGGGAGATGTTGAACGACAAAAGCCTCTTCCGAGTGAATGGGAGCATAACATGTCCCTTTTTACACAGGAGAGGCTTTTTTGGCGTTTAGAATTCTAATTATACGATTCGTTTGCGCAGCCAGCCGGAAATCAGATCCGTCAAAATGATCAGGACCACGATGCCGAGCAAGATAACGCCTACGCGGTTCCAGTTGCGCATTTGGAGTGCAAACAGTAGCGGAGTACCGATACCACCTGCACCGACCAGACCAAGCGTGGTAGCAGAACGGATATTAATTTCAAAACGGTAAAGCGAATACGAAAGAAACTGTGGAATCACCTGCGGTAGCACGGCGAAGAAAATCACCTGCCAACGGTTGGCACCGCACGCGATCAAAGCTTCCTGGGGCCCGTGATCGACACTTTCAATCGTTTCCGAGAAAAGCTTCGCCAGCATGCCGATGGAATGAATGCCGAGGGCAAGCACACCCGCAAACGAGCCGGGGCCAACGGCTTTGATAAACAAGATGGCGACGATCATTTCGGGAAATACCCGGATGACACTAAGTACAAATTTCCCGCTACCCGATAAGGGACGCAGACGGGTCATATTGCTGGACGCCCAAAAGGCGAACGGAAGGCAGACAAATGCGGACACGAAGGTTCCGAGCACTGAAATGACCAGCGTATCCAGCAACCCGCGCAGCAAATCCTCTCCCTCAGGGATGTAGACGAACGACCAGTCGGGATGAAGGAAGCCGTCCAATATAGCGACAGAGACACTTTTGGCCGTTCCCTGTAATCCTTCAAACTGCATCCCGCGAAAAGCCCAAATATAAATGATGATTAGCAGAATAGCTATCGCCCATAGGCGCAGGCGGGAGCCCATAGGTCTGCGAAGCGTAGGATCATTCATAATAATTTCCTCCGTAGCAGGTTACTGCCGTAATCAATCGCAAGGACGATGACGAGGGTCAGTAGAATAATGATGCTTGCCCGATCATATCGGAACAGCCCCAGAGAACGGTCAAGCAACAGACCGATACCGCCAGCGCCAACCAGGCCCAGAACGGAAGCCGCGCGCACATTGACCTCAAAGGTATACAGCAAGTACGACACAAAATAAGGCAGAGCCTGCGGAACCACACCAAAGGCGATGACTTGGATGCGGCTCGCGCCAACAGCAGTCATGGCCTCCAGTGGTCCGGGATCAATGGCTTCAATCGCCTCAAAGGTCAGCTTGGCTATAATGCCAAAGGAGAAGAAGAGCAGGGCGAGCATCCCTGCAAACGGCCCGATGCCGAATACCGCCACAAAGATCGAGGCGAACAGCAAATCGGGAATCGTCCGTACTAGATTCAGGATCGTGCGCATCGGCAGCGAAATCAGCTTGCGCGGCATTACATTATAGGCACACAGCAACGCGACAGGGATCGCCAATATGGCTCCCAGTGTCGTGCCGACAATAGCGATCTGGATCGTTTCCAGCATCGGTTTCCAGATGGTAGGCAAGTAACTCCAATCAGGAGGAAACATTTCCTCCAGCAATTTGCCCATCTCCGGTAAGCCAACGATCAATTGGTAAGGCGTGGCATCCGTATGAATGGAGCAGGCTACCAGCACTACGATAAAGATCATCCAGGTGGCGTAACGCTTATAGCGTCCTGGCAAAGGTGGCCCTGCGGGCGGCTTACTTGGCTGCGGCGGTCCAGCATGCGGTGACGGTTGCGTCGAAGAGAGCGGCTGGGCAGTAGAGTCGGGCTTCATGATCCCACTCCCAGCAGCTCATCATGCTTGATGGCCCGGCCGTAGATCTCCGCAAATGCCTCATCCGTAGCCTCCTTCGGTGTGCCGTCAAAGACCACTTCTCCGGCGCGCAATCCGATGATCCGCGTTGCATATTCGCGCGCGAGATCAATGAAATGCAGATTGACGATGGTCGTAATCTGCATTTCACGGTTGATCCGCTGGAGGTCATCCATCACCTGGCGGGTGGTCAGCGGATCCAGCGACGCGACAGGCTCGTCCGCCAGAATGATTTTAGCCTCTTGCGCCAGAGCGCGGGCGATGGATACGCGCTGCTGTTGGCCACCGGACAGTTCATCTGCCCGGCTGTAGGCTTTTTCGCGGATGTTCACGCGCTCCAGCGCTGTTAGTGCCAGTTCGATATCCTCCTTCGGGAAGAGGCCGAGAATGGTTCGCAGCGTCGAATGATAGCCGACACGGCCGGAAAGTACATTGCGGAGCACCGTCGAACGCTTAACCAGATTGAAACTTTGAAAGATCATGCCGATGTCACGGCGAATGCGCCGCAGCTCGCTGCTTCCAGCAGACGTGACGGACCTGCCACCCACGACAATATCGCCGGACGTAATGTCATGCAGTCGGTTAATGGAACGCAGCAGGGTAGACTTACCTGCACCGGATAAGCCGACGATGACGACCATTTCTCCCTCCTGAATCGTCAAATTAATATTGTTCAACCCTTTGGTGCCGTTCGGGTATGTTTTCGATACGTTACGGAATTCGATCATATGCTCCCAACTTTCTCCCCCGATGGGGTGGAATGAAAACAACACCGCCATGAATACATGGACGGTGCTGCCCTGTCATTCGTAAAGCCTGTTTCGTAGCTGTTACTTCATTACAGTACCTTGCTTGCTCCGGTTACTTAACCGCTTGACCAACAGCTTCGGCGTATTCACGCACGGAGTCGAAGTTTTTATCGTCGCCCTTTTCATAACCTACATGGGTGTAAATCTCTTTAATGATTTCGCCGCCTGCTGGGTCTTTGGCAATGTCAATAAAGGCTTGGCTGATCTTGTCTCTCCACGCTTGATCCATATCAGAACGTACGCTGACGGTGTCATTTGGAATTTTAGCTGTGTAATGAATGACGCGAGTTTTTTCAAATACATCTGGGATTTCCTTCTTCACCGTGTTACGTGCATCCTGGAAAACAGCTACCGCATCAACCTGACCGTTCAGCAACGCCAGAATAGCAGCATCATGGCCTTTGATTGTCACACCCTGTACATCCGTGTCCGGGTCCACGCCAGCTTTTTTCAGCTCTGCTGCAGGGTATACGTAGCCTGCGGAGGAGGTTACATTTTGCCAGCCAACCTTCTTGCCTTTCAGATCAGCTAGGCTTTGAATCGGAGAATCCTTTTTCACCACGATCATGGCTTTATAAAAGTTCACTTTTTCAGTCGTGTCCTTGCCTGTGGCATCTTCAATGCCGTAGCGTTGAGCTTGCAACAGCAAGTCGGCTGCTTTACGGTTATCGTGGGCCAGTACATAAGCATTCGGCGGAAGGAATCCTACATCTACCTGTTTGGAAGACATGGCTTCCACAATCGTATTGTAGTCAGGAGATACGGTTACTTTCACCGGGATTCCAAGCTTGTCACCCAGTAGATTTTCGAGCGGTTTGGCTTTGGCTTCGAGCGTATCTGCATTTTGAGAAGGAACGAACTGTACCTTTAACTCTTTAGGAACATAGGCTGTGCTTTCGTTTTTAGAGCCATCTGTACCCGGAGTGGACGCGCTGTTGTTATTGCTTGCATTGGAGCCACAAGCGGCTAGACCCGCTGCCAGTGTGAAGGTCATGCACAAGGTCAGTGCTTTTTTGAACAAAATAATTTCCCCCTAAACATAGTAATAACGAAAATAAAATTAAAAACCTGTAAATGCTGTGACAAACCAAATCTTAACAGCTAGTCCCGCTGCTAGGGTAAAAACCACTCCTGACTTTGGTAAAAATGATGTAAAATTTATCATATTAACATTCTCTTAACAGTGCTCTGTTAGACTTGTTCAAGCTCTATGACCGAAGCTGAGGGAGAGAACAAGATTGGATATTTTGGATATTAACGAAAAGGCAGGCCATGAAAATGTAGGTCCTGTGAGAGTGAAATTCCGCATTATGGTTACAACCGATTTGCATGTCAGCTTGTGGAATTATGACTATTATACGGATCAGGAAACGCTGCATTATGGTCTGGCACAAACAGCCAGCTTGATTCAAATAGCCCGGGCGGAGGTACCCAATCACCTGCTGCTGGATAACGGAGATGTGATTCAGGGGAATCCAATGGGAGATTATGCTGTACAACGCCTTCAACAAGATCCAAGCGCGGTACATCCCGCCTATAAAGCCATGAATCTGCTTGGATATGAGGCAGGTAATATCGGGAATCATGAATTTAATTATGGACTGGAATACTTGCAGACTTGCCTTCAAGGAGCCCAATTTCCTTATGTAAATGCCAACATTTATATAACGGGAGAACAAGAACAAAACTACTTTACACCTTATCTATTACTGTATAAGACGGTAGAGGATGAAGCAGGTGGTAAGCATCTGTTGAAGGTAGGGGTCATCGGCTTTGTCCCTCCGCAAATTATGCAATGGGACAAGGCGTGGCTGGAGGGGAAAATCATTGTCAAAGATATGCTGGAAACAGCAAGACGGTTTATTCCAGAAATGAAGGCAGCGGGAGCCGATCTGATCATTGCCATGCCCCATGCTGGCTTCGAAGATATTCCCGAAACACTTGATATGGAAAATGCGGTGCTGCATCTGAGCAGGGTGGAAGGGATTGACGCCATTGTGTTTGGTCATGCCCATAAAGTATTCCCTGGACCTTCGTTTATGGGGAAAACAGGTGTTGATCTAGAGCGAGGTGCCATCCATGATATTCCAGCCGTGGAGCCGGGCTTTTGGGGGGATCATCTGGGGATCATTGATCTGGAGTTGACCTTTAGTGGAGGAAAGTGGCAGGTGGTTGCATCTGCTGCCGAGGTACGCCCGGTGTATGATCCGATACGCAAGGAGGCGCTGGTACAACCGGATACTGCCATTCAGCAGGCGGTAGCAGAAGAGCACGCCGGAACACTAGAGTATATTCGTGCACCTGTAGGTCAGACGACGGTGGCGGTGAACAGCTTTTTTGCTCAGGTGATGGATGATGCTTCGGTTCAGCTCGTGAATGATGCGCAAATGTGGTATGTGAAGCAGCAGATGCAAGGGAGCGAGTACGAAGGATTGCCCGTTCTGTCGGCAGCAGCTCCTTTTAAAACAGGCGGCAGATATGGCCCATCGTACTATACCCATATTCCAGCGGGAACGTTGGCGATCAAGCATATCGCCGATCTGTACAATTTTCCGAATACGCTGCATGTCGTTCGACTGACCGGAACGGAAATCCGGGAATGGCTGGAGTGGTCTGCTGGACAATTCCAGCAAATTGATCCTTCAGCAGAACAAGAGCAAGGGCTGATTAATTCTGATTTTCCAAGCTTTAATTTCGATATCATCGACGGTATCAGGTATCAGATTGATGTAACACAGCCAGCCAGATATGATGCTGACGGGGGCCTAAAGGATCCAGATGCACACAGAATCATTCAGATGTCTTTTGATGGCGAACCGATGGATATGCAGCGACATTATCTGGTTGTTACGAATAACTATCGCGCGTTTTCCTCTGCGCTGGTCAATCCGGGTGGAGAGCGAATTATACTTGCTTCACCGGATGAAAACCGTCATGTGCTGACCGAATACGTGCGGCATATGAAGACGTTGACGCCAAAAGCTGACGGCCATTGGTCCCTCGCCCCATGGTCAGGGCGTCCGCATGTGACGTTCCTGACCTCACCGCAAGCAACGGATGCCGCTAATGCCTATTCGGAGTTGCTTTATGAAGGGTTAACGGTAGAAGGGTACGCTAAGTTTGCCGTCGATTTCGGACGTTCACGGTAGAACTGCTAACTAGTTTTTGTCCTATAAGTCCACAGCATCAAAATAATAGAAATAGACTGTCCCGCAGAGGACGGTCTTTTTTCATAAAACAGATTTAAAATCGTACAAAACTCGTGATTTTATATGTCCTGAGTCGTGTTTAAAGTTATTGACCTCTCGTATAAATAGACATATACTTTGATTAAACAAATTTTGGTTTAAAAGGTAATGAAAAAGTCACCATCATTCGTTTGAGGGGGTGTCCCTTTGGAAAAAAACACCACGATCCGCGCAGAAATAGAAAAGTATATTCAAACTGAAGGCATTTCAATGCAGTGTTTTGCAGATGCTTCCAAGGTAAATCCGGGTACACTTAGCGGTATACTTAATCGGAACCCACCACGGCCGATCTCAGTCAATCAGCTTGATCTGATTACCGAGGCCATGGGATTGGAAGAAGGATCTTTGTTCGAGATGTATGTTGATGAATGTTTTATTCATTCCTTGCCGCACTGGAGGAGGTTGCGTCCGTTTCTCCTGCGTTGTTCAGAGTTGAACAAGCTGGAGTGTATACGCAGTGTACTTGGCTATTTGATGGACGATTTATCGAACGTTCCTGCCATTTTTGAGACCGCAGAAGCGATGTTTGAGGATGGCAGATATGAAGCTTCCATGCTTCTGTATGATTGTGTCATCGAAAGTGAGAAGTATACCCACTCTGAACGATTGGCGATCAGCTATTTCCGTATATTCCAGATTCAGATTAAGGATAACCAACGGAACTTGAAGGCTGCTGTACAATTCCATTTGTACCGTAGTCGTCTACCGGAAATTTACGCATTGGAAGGCTTACATATGCTATCTCAAGTGTTTGCTTTAAAAATGCAATGGTCCGAGATGGAAATGTATGCGGACGAGCTAAGAGAGCTGGCGCAGGCATTGTATCGCAATCGGAACCGTTTCGGAGATGAGCACCTGGAGCTGCTTAAGCCGCTCGTTTATTACTATGCTCAGGGGCATCTACTCAAGGCCAGTTGCTATGAGTTTCAGGGTAGATATGAGGAATCCAAGCAATGGATTGAAGGTTATGCAGATTTGAGCTGGTTTGAGGGTTTAGACGAAGAAGGCTGGAAAGTGGTCAACCTGCATCGTGTATATGCACAGGGCAACCGACTTTGTATTGAAATTAAAATGGGCAACACTTCTGCAATCTATGAATATATTACTTACCTGCGCGAGCATCCGGATGAGACATTGGAAGGCTTGAACACCTTGCTCGAATCGGCGAACCGGTTCGGTTATTTCGTGGATGCCGAACTGGGACTGTTTAGTCAGCAACTCAAGAACTTCTGGGAGCTTGCACCGGAACGATGGGACACTCATTATCGCAAGCACTTTAATGCATTTCGTTTTGCATCCTTTTGTAAGGTGTTTGCAGAATATTATTTCCGAAAAGGCGATTACCCCGAGGGAGTGGGACAAACACTGCATTGCTTGCAACTGTCTGTTGATAATAGCTATACCGAACATATCATTGGTTGTATGGCTTTATTTGAGCAGCATCGGAATTTTGCTACACCGGAACAGCAGCAATTGTATCAGAGCCTATGCCTAGGCGTGCGTGCAAATGAAAAGAATCATGCCTATGATCATAGTACCGGCGGATATTTATAATTCTAAATTTCATTCAAATTCTTCATATAACACGTTATTGCGAGGATATTCCCGTTTCAAAAGGGGATGTTCTCGTTTTTTAGCTGCTGCCGTCGCTTGTGACTTTTAGCATAGAGAGGACCGTTTTGCGCGTTGACAAGTTTCGCAAGCGGGATTAGGATAAATGCAGCACAGAAAGTGAAGGAGAGCATGAACAAATGACGATTCCCAAAACATTAACGATAGCCGGCTCCGACACAAGCGGTGGAGCGGGTATTCAGGCAGACCTGAAAACCTTTCAGGAGCTTGGCGTATATGGTATGACCGTATTGACAACCGTAGTAGCGATGGGGCCTAAAACCTGGGACCATCTTGTATATCCTGTTGCGTTGGATGTGGTAGAAGCGCAGCTGCGTACTGTATTGGAAGGTATCGGCTTTGATGCGATGAAAACCGGCATGCTTGGTTCCGTTGAAATTATCGAGCTGGTAGCCAGCCATTTGAAAAAGCATGATTTGAAGCGGATCGTAATTGACCCGGTCATGGTCTGCAAAGGCACGGATGAAGTGCTTCAGCCGGAAAATACAGAGGCGATGCTGGAATTGTTGATCCCTGGCGCTGACCTGGTAACACCGAACTTGTTCGAGGCTTCGCAACTGGCGAAGAATGGACCGATCACGACACTGGAGCAGATGCAGGAAGCGGCTGCGATTATCCATGAGCGTGGAGCTAAGCATGTACTGATCAAGGACCGTGGCAAAATTCGTGCAGGTAAAGCGATGGATCTGCTATATGACGGAATCACTTTTGACTGGTTTGAAGCCGATGTTGTAAAAACAAACTTTACCCACGGTGCAGGCTGCACCACTTCGGCAGCGGTAACGGCTGGTTTGGCACAAGGGCTGACTGTACGTGAAGCAGTGGATCAGGCCAAGAAATTCATTACACAGGCCATTGAAGGTAGCTTCAAGCTGAATGAATTCGTCGGTCCAACCCTGCATGCGGCACATCGTTTGCAAAACCAATAAAGCATGAAGGTCTGCGACATTAGGGAGACTTATAAATCCCCACCAGGCTGTATATATATTTAGGTTGCTTTAGGCAGCGACATCTATGATATATAAGTTAGATTAGGCTCAAAAGCCGCAATACATAGTATTGCGGCTTTTGAGGTTGTATTTTATTGGAATTTCAGCTTCCAGTTTGGTCTAATCGTACTGTATAATAGGCATCAGATTTATTACATTTAAGGAGGAACCGAAGCAATGACATTATTCAGCCAAATGGCTTACAGCCGACCAGAGCAACCTGAAATTGAACAGCGGTTTAAAACACTGTTGCAGCAGTTTCGTGAAGCGGACAGCGTAGAACGTCAAAATGAAGTGATTCATGCGATTAATAAGCTGCGCAGTAATGTGGAAACGCAATTGCAATTGGTGGAAGTTCGGCACTCCATTAATACGGAGGACGCCTTTTACAAAGCGGAGCAAGAGTACGCTGATGATTTCATGCCGGTTATTCAGGAGTATGTAACCGATTACTACCGGGCATTGGTGGATTCTCCATTCCGCAACGAGTTGGAGAATCAATGGGGCAGCCAGCTTTTCAGTATTGCCGAGGTAGCCCTCAAGTCGTTCCATCCGGATATTATTGAGGATTTGCAGCAGGAGAATAAGCTGACCTCGGAATATGCTCAATTGATTGCTTCAGCGAAGATCCCGTTCGAGGGGGAAGAACGCACATTGTCACAGCTCCTGCCATTTGAAATGGCTACCAACCGGGAGACACGCAAACAGGCCTCCGAGGCTAAATATCAATTTATGAGTGAGCATGAGGACGAGCTGGATCGAATTTATGATGAATTGGTCAAGGTACGTACGCGCATGGCACACAAGCTGGGCTATGACAACTTCGTAGAATTGGGCTATGCCCGCTTAGGACGTACAGATTACAATGCCGAGATGGTAGCCAATTTCCGCGAGCAGGTGCTGAAGCACATCGTTCCTTTGGCAACCAAGCTGAAGGAGCGCCAGCGCGAACGGATTGGAGTAGATCAGCTTCGCTATTACGATGAAGGCTTCAACTTCCTGTCAGGCAATCCTACGCCAAAAGGTGACCCGGAGTGGATCCTTCGTAATGGAGCACGCATGTATGAGGAGCTTTCAGCGGAAACACATGAATTTTTCAGCTTTATGATCGAACGTGGATTAATGGATTTGATCAGCAAAAAGGGAAAACAAAGTGGAGGCTATTGTACATTTTTGAGCGAATATGGCACGCCGTTTATTTTCTCCAATTTCAATGGTACGTCCGGTGATATCGACGTATTGACGCATGAAGCAGGTCATGCCTTCCAGGTCTATGAAAGCCGACATTTTGAAATTCCCGAGTACCATTGGCCAACCATGGAGGCGGCTGAGATCCACTCTATGAGTATGGAGTTTTTCGCATGGCCCTGGATGAATCTGTTCTTCGAGGAAGATACGGACAAATATCACTTTGAACATCTATCTTCATCGTTGCTGTTCGTTCCTTACGGCGTAGCCGTGGATGAATTCCAACATGCCGTATACGAACATCCGGATTGGACCCCAGCCGAACGTAAAAGCGCATGGCGCTCCATTGAACGTAAGTATAAACCGCATCTGGATTATGAAGGCAACGAGTATCTGGAGCAGGGCGGATTCTGGCACAAACAGGGGCATATTTTCCAATCTCCGTTCTACTACATTGACTATACACTCGCGCAACTGTGCGCGTTCCAATTCTGGAAACGCATGAGTATCGACCGGACAGCAGCGTGGGAAGATTATTTGAAGCTGTGTCGTGCTGGGGGAAGTCGATCCTTTACCGGATTGGTTGAGCTGGCTGGACTCATCTCGCCATTCCAAGATGGTTGCATTGCCTCAGTAATCGGAGAAATCGAAGCATGGCTGAACAGTGTGGATGATAAAAAGCTGTAAGCATAACTAATAAGGGCACTTCGCTTACCAGTTAAAGCTGAAAAGCATGCAGATGACATGTTTTTTTAGGTGAAAGCAGGACGGTTGCACGAAAAAAAGCCGGGAACCTCTACATGATGTAGGAGTCCCGGCTTTGTGTGATTTTAGAGCAAATATACCTTATTCATGTTTGGTGTTGAGTGGTTTGAGATTAGCCTCAATCGAAGCACGGCGCGACTCCAAAAATGGAGGCAGTGATAGGGATTCGCCCAGAAACTCCAATTCCTCATCGGTGTCAAACCCTGGTCCATCGGTAGCCAATTCAAACAGAATGCCGTTCGGCTCACGGAAGTACAAGGAACGGAAATAAAAGCGATCTACAAAACCAGAGTTGGAAATTTGCAGCTGACCAATACGCTCTACCCATTGTTTGAGCTCTTCCTCGGTTTCAACACGGAAAGCTACATGATGCACACTGCCGCGTCCTGGTCGCTCTTGTGGCAGATCGTTGCGCTCTTCCAGATGCACCTCAGTTCCTGTACCGCCTTCACCCGTTTCATAGATGACCACATCCGGTTGTCCAGCAACAGGGGAAGGATAGGAGCCCTTTTTGCGGAAGCCCATAACCTGTTCAAGAATGAGAATAGTATTCTCCGCTTTGGGAATGGTCAGATGAACCGGTCCAAGTCCAACAATGCCGTATTCGGCAGGGACAGGGCTTTTCTCCCAAGGCGTGCCGCCACGCATTCCGTGATCATGCTCATCTGAAACGAGGAAGAAGCGTTGTCCTTCAAAATCCTCAAACGAAAGTGCCAGGCGTCCTGCTTGATCCGTAATTTCGCCATGTTTTACATCCAGCTGCTCGAAGCGGTTTTTCCAGTAATCCAGTGCCTTGTCATTTGGTACCCGTAGGGAGAGAGCTGAAATGCTGTTATTTCCTGTACGAGTTTGTCCCGCATGTGGAATTTCAAAGAAAGTGACTTCTGTACCCGCAGTTCCACGCTCATCTCCGTAAAAAAGGTGATACACACTAACATCATCTTGGTTCACCGTTTTCTTGATCAACCGAAGTCCCATTACCTGAGTATAAAAATCAACATTTTTAGCCGCTGCCGCTGTAATCGCCGAAACGTGATGCAATCCTAATAGTTTCATGTCATTATCCTCCTTGGTTTTTATATGATTAGGTTTTTCTAAACAAAATAAACAGTCGAAAAACTTTTCTTTATATTTATTATCTTGATATTAAGATATATTATTTTTGATTGTTTGTCAACTTAAATTATGACTTTGCTTGGAAGATCGGACAAAACTAGAATTTCGAAATAATGCAAAAGCAGATACAATAAAGCCCAATAAGGCCCAATATAGATAGAACGAATTTTATTATAAAAGGAGTGTACTCAATGTATACGGATAAGGATTTAACGATTAGGCCTGTTACAGAAGAAGACCTGCCGGCTCTTTGGACGTTAACTTTTAAGGAAGAAGCACCGGAATGGAAGCAGTGGGATGCACCTTATTATGAACATAAGCCACTTTCTTTTGAGGAGTATTTAAAAGAGAAGGAAAAGCGAATCGGGCAAGATGACTTTTGGATCATTGAAGTGGAGGGTAAGGTCATTGGATCGGTTAGCTACTATTGGGAGCATCAGCCTTCCCAATGGCTTGAAATGGGGATAGGTATCTTTGATTCGCGGTATTGGAGCGGTGGGTACGGTACGAGGGTGCTTCGACTGTGGATCACGCATTTGTTTAATACATTACCTCTAGTAAGAGTGGGCTTTACAACCTGGTCAGGAAACCATCGGATGATGAAGGTTGGGGAGAAACTGGGCATGACCCTCGAAGCCAGGCTTCGCAAGTGCAGATATTATGATGGAGAGTATTATGATTCGATCCGAATGGGGCTTTTACGGGAAGAGTGGCGGGGATAGTTGTTCTGCAAATAAGAACCTTTCTAAGCATAAAAAGATGATCTCTGAATGGATCAGAAGTCATCTTTTTTGACGCGCATGGGTATTTTGCTTTCTTATTGTTAGGTGTATCTACTCTGATCCTCGAAGTCGCTCTACAATACTTTGTTTGTTGTTCATAGAATAGACTGCTGCTGGAATAAGTATCCCAAGCAATAACAGTAAAGGCAATGAGACTAGAAGTGGCCAAATTATAAAGTGATAGCTTAAAAGCCATAGCAAGCTGCAAAACGGTTTCACAATCAAAAGAGAAAATAAGACTGCCAATAGAATAGAGGTTAGGCTAGTAGCCCCAACATAATATAACCCTTCATAAATTAGCATTCCTCGCAGCTGCCGTTTGGTCATGCCTATGCTCTGCAGCATAGCAAATTCTTTGCGTCGGGTCAGTATGCTGGTTAAAATCGCATTAATAAAGTTCAGGATACCAATCAGGCCAATAATCAAGCTGAGCAGGCCGCCGATCATTATAACAGTAGTTTGCATACCTGATAAAGCATCTCTGGATGTAATTTTAGATTCATAGCTCATCATTGGTTCAATTGTTTCAGTGTATCGCTTCAAAAAACTCTGCATGGATGCTTCCTGAATTGAAGATACATTAAAGGCATAGCTCATTACCGCAGGCTGCTTTACAAGTGATTTGTATATATTCGCCGGGAGGTAGAAGCTATAACTCTGAAAGCGATCCGAATTGGAATATTTGATACCCACATGGCCAAGTACTGTAAACTTTTGCGTTATATACTCTCTATCCGGTGGAGCATCTGATGTACTCACATAACTATGCAAAGTAACGTTTTCTCCTACTTTATGATGAGTGGATTTCATGTAGGGCTTATCGTTGTCATCCAGTTCGACGCCTTCCAGGATATACTTACCGGAAGCTAGTTTCTTAAAATCAAGCTCACCATCAATCAATTGCAGCCGATGTAGCGGTAGCTCTTCAAGACCATACACTTCTATAAGGAAGTTGCCGCGAGCATCAGTGTTCTGGGTTTCATCCGTGATTCCTTTTGTATTCTCAGCAGTGAGAACCGTTGGACTACCGTACAATCGACCGCCTTCTTCAAAGCCTGGTTGTGCCTGTACAGCCTTAATAAAACTTTCAGTGGTTTCATTTTCATGCCCACTAAAACTGCTCGGGACCTGGAAATATCCAGCATGGGCAATGAGAAAATCGGTATCATTAAATTTGGATAAAAATTTATCCATATCAAAACTCTGAGACAGCGTGAAAACTGTATTTAGAAGCACCAAGCTTAAAGAAAGACTAATCACCACTAAAATAGTGCGTTTTTTATTACGCCCCAGGTTGGAACGAGCCATGAGGTGGATTTTTGCACCTCCGGTTGATTTTTTCAGCTTACCATTGTTCTTGTTTGCCCCACTTGTGTATCTGACTGCTTCTATCGGTGATACGGATGATGCAACTCTGCCTGGCTTGAAAGTGCTGATCATTACGGTAATGAGCGCGAACAAAGCAGATCCGATAAAAATCCATGGGTTGGGAGATACCGATATCACGGTACCGTTAAAATTACTCATATTTATAATAAAAGGCACGAGCGATTTACCAATAAAAAAACCTGCAATCAATCCAATCGGGATTCCTAGAACTGATAGAATCAGCGCTTGTCTGCGGATGATCCTGCGAATTTGTTTACTGCTTGTACCGATCGTCTTTAAAAGACCATAAAAACGGATATCTCGCATTACCGATATTTGGAATATATTATAGATGATCAAATAACCAGTAAATATGATCAGTAACAGGGCAGAAGTCAACGCTATGATGGTCTCTGTATCTAGACTAAAATTGGTTGAGATGTATGCCCAATTTACATTACTCGCGATATAGTTCGGTGCATCTTCGTCAAGCGAATATCCACTTTCGGTAATCACTTTATTGAGCTTTCCTCGCAAATCAAAACTATTGTCGAACATCATATATGCACAAATGACTCCTGTATAGAAGTGATCCTTTTTATAGGTGCTTTGTAATTCCTTGGCATGAGCATCGACATAGGCTTTAGAAGCGAATATTTGCCCTACCTTAACTACAGGATCACTTTTCCACCAGCCAGAGAGGACAAAATCACGCTGTACTTCTTTACCTCGTATGTTAAGCTTTATTCTCAAAGGTGCTCCAATCTTCAGTGGAACATCCAATAGCTGCAACGTCTTGGAGTCTGCAATCACTTCATTTTCTGCGACAGGCTTGTGCCCCTCTTTAAGCTCAATAAAACCGAGCTTCATCCCTACATCATCGTAATACCAGAACTCTGTACGGCGTTTTAGGAAGTTGTCGTTTTTAACTCCGTCGCTTAATATACGGTTATAAGCGATTTCCTTGATCAATGGATGATCCTTGACATGATTAAATTCATCATCCGTTATATATTTGAGTACGGCATGTCCATCTCCACCGACCTGTCGCATAGTTGCCCGTTGTAAGTTTTCTATAGCGCCAATCCCCATAGTGAACAGTGTTGTAAATAGCAATGAGGTTAGTGCTATGGCAACAATAGCAAAGAGGTTACGGGCTTTATTTACTTTGAAGCTCTTCTCTGATAAATTACGGATTACTTTTTTGTTCTTTACCTTGATCATTTTGTATCACCGCCGACAATTTTACCGTCCTCAATACGGATGATACGATCCGCCATTTGCGCAATTTCCTCGTTGTGGGTGATCATCACTATCGTTTGGCGGAACTGCTGGCTGGATACTTTGATCAATCCCATCACATCCAGACTGGTTTTACTGTCCAGATTTCCGGTGGGTTCATCTGCCAAGATAATGGCGGGCTTGGCTGCCAGTGCTCTGGCAATGGCTACACGTTGCTGTTGTCCACCGGAAAGATTGTTTGGCAGATTATTCATTTTATGGTCAAGGCCCAAGGTATGTACAATTTTATCTACGTGGGTTTTGTCGGGTTCTTTACCGTCCAGTTCAATAGGAAGCACAATATTTTCGTAGACATTCAAGACAGGTACCAGGTTGTAATTTTGAAACACGAAGCCAATCTTTCGTCTGCGAAAAATAGTCAATTCTTCGTCTTTCAGTGAAGAAATATCCTTACCATCAATCGTAACGTTTCCACTGGTTGGGCGATCAAGTCCACCCAGCATATGGAGAAGGGTGGATTTGCCGCTCCCGGACGTACCGACAATAGCGACAAATTCTCCGCTTTCCACCTCTAGATTCACGCCGTCTAAGGCATGAACAGCGGTATCCCCATCACCGTAATTTTTCTTTAATGCCTGAGTTTTTAATAAAGTCATTTTGTTTCCCTCCAAGAAATAGTCTGTATCTCCTTGCTATACTATACAGACCGTATCATAATAATCTTTCAACAATCTTTCTGAAATCTAACAATGTTGAAAGAATAACCTGCCTATGGAAAGAAAAATGGAAAAGGTGAGCTACCCCGGCGTGAACATATCTTGATGTAACCACCTTCTACCATGAGCTCTTTTTCTTGCTAAAAATAGTCCAATGCCAACACCCTCCTACGAATTAGCGGTATGGGAGCGATAGTAGCGCGTGAAGATTTTACCATATTCCTCTTCCACAATGCCTATGCCATTATCGGTAATATCAATTCGGCAAAAAATCGTACGCATCACTTTAATGTTCATGTGTCCGGCAGTTTCTGTGTATTTGATCCCTTTAGCAATGCATGTATAAGGAAATGAAGTTTTTCGGCTTGTGTGGATAGAGCTTTTATACAAGAGGAGTATCCTCCAGCAAATCATATTCGCTAAGCAGTTGTGAGTAAAGGAGGATGTAGCAATGCCATTCGCGTTTTCATTAGAGTCCCGTTGCCAGGAGGGATACGGATCAGCGAAATAGATTTGTACATCATGAGTGGCTTCCAAATTTGAATAGCAGGCAAACTCTTTACCGCGGTCAGCGGTTACCGTTTGGAATGCAGCAGTAGGGTACGGGGAAGCAGCTATACCAAACGCAATCTCCATGGATAACGCCGTGCGATCCGGCATCTGAATGGTGGTGTACAAGCGGGTTTTGCGTTCCACAAATGTGGCCACACAGCCTTACTTTCTCCACGGACTGAAACGACGGTGTCCAGTTCCTAATGACCGAACGTTTCCCGAGACCGTACCTCTTTTGGACGCTGGGAGATGGGCTTGCCTTTGTGTCGCAGGACGGTAAGTAGGCCTTTCACCAAAAGGTCTATATATAGCCAGCGATAGATGGTTTTAAAGCATACGATAATGACCCAGCCAGAAGTTTTGACCAGGTCATTTTCTTTACAGGGGGATTTATTCTTCTGTTCGCAGTCGTTCTACGATAGTTTTCCTGTCGCTCAGAGAATAAATAGCGAGAGGAAGACATATCCCAAGAGCGAGCAGAACAGGCAGCACGAGGATCAGCGGCCAGATAATAAATTTATAACTCATAAACCATATTTGACTACTCAAGGGTCTCGCAATCAGGACGGAAAATAGGCTTCCTAATAAGATGGAGCATATGCTGGTGCCGAGCACATAGTACATCCCCTCATAAACAAGCATTGTTTTTAATTGTTTGTTGGTCATGCCGATACTTTGTAGTATAGCAAATTCTTGATGGCGGGTCAGAATACTAGTTAGAAGCGCGTTTGCAAAATTAATAATGCCAATCACCCCAATAATAATACTGAGCGCACCGCCGATCATCAAAATTGTTTTTTGCATACCTGAAAGCTCGGCAATTGAGGTGAATTTGGATTTATAATGCATCGTGGGCTCCTTTATTTCGGTATAGTTCTTTAAGAAGCTCTCCATCGTTTTTTCTTTACTATCGGATACATTAAAGGCATAACTCATCACCACAGGCTTCTTCACAAGCGTTTTGTAGATATCCGCCGGGAGATAGAAGTCAGTATAACTAGCAACGGCTACACCAGAATTGGATGATTTTACGCCAACATGACCAAGCACTGTGAATTCATGGCTAGTATACTCCTGGGCATTTGCTGTGTCCATATAGTTATGAAGAGTAACCTTTTCACCTACTTTGTATACGGATAGTTCCATTTCAGGATGATCGTAATTGTCTAACCTGATTCCTTCCAAAATATACTTTCCTGAAGCTAGCTTGCCATAATCAAGCTCACCATCAATTAATTGTAGTCGGTGAAGGGGGAGATCTTCAAGCCCATACATTGGTGCAGATAAGTTGCCGCGAGCGTCAGGAGTGACGATTTCCCCGTACAGCTTCTTCCCCTCTTTGTTCTCTTTATACTCGACAGTGAATAAATTGCCGCCACTGTACAATCGTCCACCTTCTTCAAAACCGGGTTGTGCCTGGACGGCCTGAATATAGCTTTCTGTCGTTGCATTGTCAGGGCCCGTGAAATGTTCTTGAAAATAATCAGCATGTGCAATCAGAAAGTCAGTGTCATGACTTTTAGACACATACTTATTCATATCCAGACTTTGGGATAATGTAAAAGTAGTATTCAGTAGCACTAGACCTAGAGAAAGGCTAAGCAGCACCAAAATAGTCCGCTTCTTATTGCGGCCTAAGTTGGTTCGAGCCATCAGCGGCATTTTAGCACCGTTAGTAGATTTTTTTAGTTTTTTCTTATCCTTTTTGGTAGTTCCGTCTACGTATCTTACTGCCTCGATCGGAGACACAGTCGCCGCAATTCTACTAGGCTTATATGCACTGATCATAACTGTCATGACTGCAAACAAAGCGGAGCCGATAAAAATCCATGGGCTGGGGGATGTAGTTACCTCAGCATTTGCGTGCATAGAAGTGTTCATAAGCAGCAGAGGGATAAGCGATCTGCCGACTAAAAAACCTGCGAGCAAGCCGATAGGAACCCCGATCAAGGAAAGAAATAATGCCTGTCTGCGGATAATTCTGCTGATTTGCCTGCTGGTTGTGCCAATGGTTTTTAGAAGACCGTAGAAACGAATATCACGCATCACCGAGATTTGGAAAATATTATAGATGATCAAGTAGCCAGTAAGCATGATCAGTAACAGACCAGTGGCTAGGGGGAAGACGGCTTCAGGGTTCGAACTGAAAGTGTTGGAAAGATACGCCCAGTTCACAGAACTTGCAATGTAGTTCGGTGCATTTTTGTCAAGGGAATAACCGCTTTCTGTAATCACTTTATTAAGATTTTCCCGCATATTCGAGCTGTTACCGAACATGATAGTTGCATTGATGGTTCCGGTCATATCATGATCCTGCTTATATGTGTAGCGTAATTCTTCGGCATGTGCATCCACATAAGCTTTAGAAGCATAAATTTGACCTCTGTCTATCATGGCGGCGGGGTCACTCTTCCACCAGCCGGAGAGGATAAATTCACGCTGTACCATTTTGCCGTGAACCTCAAGCTTCAAGGACAATGTGGCGCCCTCTTTCAGGGGAGTACCCAGTAACTGTAGGGTCTTCGAGTCCGCGATAACCTCATTTTCCGCCACTGGCTTGTGGCCTTTTTCTAGCTCAATCAATCCTAGCTTCAGCCCTACATCGTCATGATACCAGAACTCCGCATGGCGCTTTAAAAATTGCTCGTTCGTCACCTTTTCACTTAACAGGCGGCTATACGCTATCTCTTTAATAAGAGTGTGGTCTTTGATGTGATTAAATTCCTCATCGTTGATATATTTGAGATAACCCTGCCCTGCCCCACCAGCCTGTCGCATCGTTGCCTGTTGGAAGCTATCCATCGTGCCAAGCCCCATAGTAAATAGAGATGTAAATAACAAAGTGGTTAAGGCAATAGCGATAATCGCAATAATATTGCGGATTTTATTCGCTTTAAAACTTTTATCTGATAAATTACGAACCGCCTTACTGTTTTTTACTTTGATCATCGGGTCGCACCACCTACTATTTTACCGTCCTCAATGCGGATGATCCGATCTGCCATCTGCGCGATTTCTTCGTTGTGGGTAATCATTACCATCGTTTGGGCGAACTGCTGGCTGGATACCTTAATCAATCCCATTACATCCAAACTGGTTTTACTGTCCAGATTTCCGGTGGGTTCATCTGCCAAGATAATGGCGGGCTTGGCTGCCAGTGCTCTGGCAATAGCTACACGTTGCTGTTGTCCACCGGAAAGATTGTTTGGCAGATCATTCATTTTATGGTCAAGGCCCAAGGTATGTACAATTTTATCTACGTGGGCTTTGTCTGGTTCTTTACCGTCCAGTTCAATAGGAAGCACAATATTTTCGTAGACATTCAAGACAGGCACCAGGTTGTAATTTTGAAAAACAAAGCCAATCTTTCGTCTGCGAAAAATAGTCAATTCTTCGTCTTTTAGTGTAGAAATATCCTTGCCGTCAATCGTAACGTTTCCACTTGTCGGACGATCAAGTCCACCCAGCATATGGAGAAGGGTAGATTTTCCGCTCCCGGACGTACCGATAATAGCGACAAATTCTCCGCTTTCCACCTCCAGATTCACGTCGTCTAAGGCATGAACAGCAGTATCTCCGTTCCCGTAATGCTTCCTTAATGCCTGAGTTTTCAATAGGCCCATATACATTCTCCTCCACAAAAAAATGTCTGTATCGTAGTCATCTACAGTACAGACACTAACACACTAATCTTTCTACAATCTTTCTGAAATCTAACGGTATTGAAAGAATTAAGTATCCATAGAAAGAAAAATAGAGAAGGTAGAACCACGGCCGTAGTGTGACCGTACTTTGATGTACCCACCCTCCGCAGCGATGATTTCTCTAGCTAAAAACAGTCCAATCCCGACACCCTCCTGCGAGTTAACAGTAGGGGAGCGATAGAAGCGGGTAAAGATCTTCCCTTGTTCTTCTTCTGCAATGCCTATGCCGCTATCAGTAATATCAATTCGACAAAACAATTCGTATGCCATCACTTTTATATCCATGCTTCCGCCTGTCTCTGTATATTTTATAGCGTTATCCATAATGTTATAGACAGCTTCACTGGTCCACTTTAGGTCAAAATAAGCATGAATAACGGTGTCCTCCCTAATAACTGAAATCCCTTTGGCATCTGCTTTTGGCGTTATTTGCTCCAGTGCAGCATCAAGGAGCTTATGAACAGATTCTTGCCTTGGCGCTACCGTGATAATCCCCGTTTCAAGCCGCGATGTTTTCAACAATGCCTGGATTAGGAAATTAAGCTTTTCGGCCTGTGTTGATAGAGCTTTCACACAAGTGGAGGTATCCTGTGATAGTTCGTATTCGCTAAGTAGTTGGGAATAAAGCAGGATGTTGGCCAATGGTGTTTTCGTTTGGTGTGAAATATCGGAAATCAGCTCATTTATTTTATTCTTTTCAGCAAGCAGATTTTTGGAGGACACGGAACAAATGGAAAGAAATCTCACGAATTTAGCTTCTATTGAAGAAAGAACGGATTCATCAAAGACATCCTCTGAGAAGCTGCCATTTATCGCGGCATCCAGCATGTTCTCAATGGTTTTCATTGTTTTATGGATGCTCCTGCGATACAGCATAATAGCACCCACAGCGGTGCATACAGCAACAACGGCAATTCCAATACATATATATAGGAGTGTTGTCATTTCAACGCCCATGTGTAGCCCAGCCCATAAACCGTTTTAATATATTGTGGGGAAGAAGGATGATCCTCGAGCTTGTCACGTAGCCTTTTTATCGTAACCGACAAGGCATTTTCACCTACATATTCAGCCCCGTCAGTCCAGATGCTGTCTATTAAATGATCACGCGAAACGGTATTTCCTCGATTGTTGATTAGAATGCGCAACAATTTTTGCTCCGTTTTACTTAGTTCAATCGGTATATCATTCTTATTAAATTCCATCCTCTCAAATGAGAAGGAAAAATCACCTAGCTGAATGGAGTCTGCAAGCGAGTATTTGGATTTCTTAAGCTGAACACCAACTCTTGCTCTCAGTATCATCAGACTGAAGGGTTTGGTGATGTAGTCATCAGCACCCAGCTCAAGACCAGTGACAATATCTGTTTCCATATCATTCGCAGTCAGAACAATGACTGGTAAAGCTTTTGTTTTACGTATATGGGTTAAGAGGTCGAGTCCATTCCCATCCGGCAAGTTTACATCAAGTATCACTAGGTCAAAAGCAGTGATGTTCAATTGTTCTTTTGCAGCAGTAATGTCATATGTTTGCGTAAATACGTTGTTAGGTTCTTTGAGAGCAAGAACAATACCATTACTCAAGGCGGTATCATCCTCGACGATTAATATGTGATTCATCATTCTCCTCCTGTTTTTTTGGTCTATCAAATTAATGAAACCCGAATTCCAAGAACTGCTTACAGTAAAAATGGAAAAGAGGGCCCCAAAATCTTCCACCTCTATTTTACAGGATATTGCTCTTATTTGCTCATTCGCTCTTTAGACTATTCAGGTTTTGCTAACACCTTTCTTGATATGGTTTATTCATTGCAAAAAAATTTGACAGATACAATATCACTGATATAATTTATGCTAGTTGATTTTGATAATCATTATCATTATTGGAGGGGAGGACAGGGCCGAAGCTTGGTGCAGGTTATTGGACAGGCTCCCTTAGTTAGAGATGAAATTGCGTTATTTAATACTGGCTTTTCTAGTACTGGCCTTCGCCTCGGTTTTTATTGGTGTTCATGATGTAACTCCACTTGATGTGTTCCACTTAACCAACGATCAGGCGCAGGTACTCCTGATTAGCAGATTCCCACGTTTGATCAGTATCATTATCGCAGGGGCGAGTATGAGTATCTGTGGATTGATCATGCAGCAGCTTACCCGGAACCGATTTGTTTCTCCCACCACTGCAGGGACGATGGATGCGGCACGATTGGGTGTGCTGATGGCCATTATGGTGTTTGGAGCGGCAGGATTTTGGACGAAGATGCTGACGGCTTTTGGATTTGCTTTAGGGGGAACGCTGATTTTCATGAAGATACTGGATAAAATCCGGTTCAAGGACCCGGTATTTATCCCGCTTGTCGGCTTGATGTTTGGAGGTATTTTAAATTCGGTAACGACCTTTTTTGCTTACAAATACAATCTGATCCAGGGCATTTCTTCGTGGATGCAGGGGGATTTTTCTCTAATCATGAGTGGTCGCTATGAGATGCTATATCTTAGTGTTCCTTTGGTTGCGCTGACGTACATATATGCGAATCGTTTCACAATTGCAGGCATGGGCGAGGATTTTGCGGCGAATTTGGGCGTACATTACAAGCGCACCGTCAATGTCGGGTTAGTGATCGTGGCTTTGGTTTCCTCTGTTGTCATCTTAACGGTCGGGACAATTCCCTTTTTGGGGCTGGTTGTACCTAATCTCGTCAGTATGTATATGGGGGATAATCTGAAAAAAAGCCTGGCCCATACAGCGATCTTGGGCGCCGTCTTTGTGCTGTTTTGCGACATTCTGGGACGGGTGATCATTTATCCGTATGAAATTTCTGTAGGGCTTACGGTGGGTGTGATCGGGAGCGCGTTGTTCTTGTATTTGCTGCTGAGGAGAAGGGCCTATGAATCCTAAATTAAAAATCGGCATATTAGCCGCTGCCGCGCTTGTGTTGATTGCTGCTTTCGTGTTTATAGATCTTCCGCATACCTGGCATTACGCGCTGCCACGACGATTGAAAAAGATCGCAGCTTTCATTCTGACAGGTGGCTCCATTGCTTTTGCAACCGTTATTTTCCAGACGGTTACGAATAATAAGATTTTGACTCCGGGTATTATCGGCCTGGATTCACTGTACATGCTGATTCAGACGACGATTATTTTTGCATTTGGCTCCGTCCCGTTGATTTCGACCAGCAAAGAATTAAACTTCTTGCTGTCGGTGGGGCTGATGGTGCTGTTCGCAGGACTGCTATACAAATTAATTTTCCGCAAAGATGGACGTGGGATTTATGTACTTTTGCTGATTGGTCTGGTGTTCGGCACACTATTCAACAGTCTGTCTACCTTTATGGAGGTACTGATTGATCCAAACGAATTTGCGAAAATCCAGGACAAGAGCTTTGCCAGCTTTAGTAATGTAAACACCGAACTGTTATGGCTTTCTGTATTCGTGCTTGTGCTCGTATTTGCTTATGCGTGGAGATTCATTAAGTATCTGGACGTGCTGTCGCTCGGACGAGAGCATGCGATTAATTTAGGTCTCCCTTATGGTTTTATTATCAAAAGGCTGCTAATTATCGTAGCGATTCTCATTTCCATTTCTACAGCGCTTGTCGGGCCGATTACGTTTCTCGGATTAATTGTGGCCAATGTGGCTTATCAGGTGATGAAAACCTATCAGCATCGTTATATTATTCCGGCCTCTATCTGTGTCAGTGTTATTGCGTTGGCAGGATGCCAACTGCTGGCAGAAAGAGTATTCGACTTATCGACAACAGTCAGCGTCATTATTAACTTTATCGGGGGGGTGTACTTCCTGTACCTTTTGCTGCGGGAGAATAAGTCATGGTAGAAGTCAAAAACGTATCCAAACGCTACGGGAATAAAAATGTGGTGGATCAGGTATCCGTCACTGTACCTAAAGGAACCATTACCTCCTTTATTGGACCTAACGGCGCTGGAAAAAGCACCTTGTTGTCGATGATCAGTCGCCTGACTGACAGTGATGAGGGAGAAATCCTCATTGACGGGCAGGCCGTGAGCCTGACGAAAAGTGAAGAGCTAGCCCGGAAGATATCGATTTTAAAACAGACGAATGATGTCAATATTCGCTTAACCGTGAAGGAACTAGTCAGTTTCGGTCGTTTTCCGTATTCCAAGGGCAGATTGAACAGCGAGGATCGCAAAATGGTGGAGCAGTCTATGGCTTACATGGGACTGGAGGATATGAAAGATAAGCATATTGATTTGCTTAGTGGGGGACAGCGACAACGGGCTTTTATTGCCATGATTTTGGCTCAGGACACAGAATACATCCTGCTGGATGAGCCGCTGAACAATCTGGATATGAAGCATTCGGTTCAGATTATGAAGACGTTGCGTGGTTTGGTGGATGATCTCGGCAAAACGATTCTGGTCGTGTTGCACGACATTAACTTTGCCTCCTGCTATTCAGACTATATTGTAGGGATGAAGGATGGCAGGTTGCTAAAACAAGGAACGGCTGACGAGATGATTGATAGTCAGGTATTAAAGGACTTGTACGATATGGATATTCCGATTCAACAGATTGGTGACCATAAAATTTGCGTTTATTTCACTTAGGGGGAATGTTAAATGAAGAAAAATATGATGTTTTTAACGCTGATGCTTGCATTGGTACTGATCGTGTCGGCTTGTGGTAAAGCGGCTCCGGTAACACCGGAAGCGACAGGTGAGGGCTCCTCGACTGCAACCACTGAATCCAAAACCATCTCGGTCAAACATGCACTCGATGAAAACCCGGTTCAAGTCAAAGTTAACCCCAAAAATGTTGTTGTATTTGATTTTGGTTCACTGGATACGTTGGACAAGCTGGGCGTAGACGTTGCGGCGGTAGCGCAGCAGGATCTTCCTACGTATTTGAGCAAATATAAAGATTCCAAATATGCAAGTGCGGGCACGCTGTTTGAACCGGATTACGAGAAAATCAGTGATCTGTCTCCTGAACTGATCATCATCGGCGGCAGACAAGCTGATGCATATAAAGAGTTGAGCAAAATTGCACCGACCATTTCGATGGCGGTAGACACCAAGGATTATATCCATTCCTTTAAGAAAAACGTTGAAACACTGGGGCAAATCTTCGACAAAGAGGATGCTGCCAAGCAGGAACTGGCTGCGATTGATAGCTCCATCAAGGGCGTACATGACAAGGCTGTAGCGAGCAAAGCTAAAGGACTGATCGTGCTGACAAATGAAGGAAGCCTGAGCGCATATGGCTCACAATCCCGTTTCGGTATCATTCATGATGCTTTTGGCGTAACCCCTGTAGATCCTGGCATTAAAGTATCCACGCATGGACAAAAAGTTTCTTTTGAATATGTACAGCAAAAAAATCCGGATTATATTTTTGTCGTTGACCGTGGAGCAGTGGTGGTCGAAGAAGGCAAGGAGCAGGTTACAGGTAAACAAACCATGGAGAATGAACTGGTGAAGAAAACCAATGCATTTAAAAACGGTCATATTATATACCTTGATCCTAACTACTGGTACCTGTCAGGTAATGGTCTGGAATCCGTATCTGAAATGATCAAGGAAATGGATGCTGCATTGTAATGCATACATTTACATCATGGGGGACTGTGTAGGATGAAAGGTCATGTAGATGAAATTTCATTAGATGGGTATCTTGTGCACGTCTATACACCTCCCGTCTCCGTGAATCATAATGAGCTGTATCCGGTGCTGTATGTGCAGGATGGTAGCTCTTTATTTCTAAGCGGATTAGATGAGCTGGAAAGAGGTTTTTCTACGGGGGAGCTGCCCCGTGTGGTGCTGGTAGGTATTCAGCCCGTAAATCGGCTGGATGATTATACGCCTTGGAAGGCAGCTGCTTTAGTAGAAGGAAGACCTGCTTTTGGTGGTGGTGGAGATGCCTATCTGGCGTTTGTGGTTACAAAAGTAATGCCATACGTCGAGGCAAAATATCCAGTGCATACTGGAACGGAGCATACGGGCATTATCGGCGCCTCATTGGGCGGATTAATTTCCATGTATGCCGTCTTCCAGTATAAGGACGTATTCGGACGCGTCGGTTCTATCTCAGGCTCGTATTGGTATCCGGGTATGATTGATTATATGCAATCTGCATCATGTGCAACTGTGAGGGATGGGACACAACGCTTTTATATATCTGTCGGGACCCGTGAAGGTGAAGGAAAGACGAATGTACAAAAAGATATGGTTCCGCTCACCCTCCAGGCATACGAGTTGCTGCGGACACAGGGACTGGATGCAAAAGATGTGCTTCTTGAGCTGGATCAGGATGCGGTGCATCGTGTGGATTGTTTTCAACGTCAATTTCCTAAGGCCGTCCAATGGCTGTTCGGATAGCATGGGATGGAATACGAATCTCATACAACAACCTCAGAGGATTGGAGAGCGTGGAGTCTCTATGCCTTTGGGGTTGTTTTTTTTGTATATTTTTTTCGTATAATAGAATCAATTTCATAATACCTTCAGTAGCTTTAATAAAGAGTACATATAGATCAAAATGGTTTAATTTGTCTATATGTACTATACACTTCGTTGGTTTAATCATTTATGAAATTGATTCAATAAAGAAATATTGAAAATTTAAAGTTATACGTTATTGGAAGTGAGGGGAGCATAAATGAAAAGAAACCGCCTAGGATCATCAGATTTGCTGGTAGGTGAGATTGGCCTGGGATGTATGTCGGTCGGTACGGAGGAGCAGCAAGCTGTTTACTTGATTCATGAAGCGTTGGATAAAGGCGTAAATCTGTTGGATACGGCTGATTTGTACCAGCATGGACGCAATGAAGAAATTGTGGGGGCAGCGATCCGTGGACGGCGGCAGGATGTTATCCTGGCGACCAAGGTTGGGAATCGGCGCATACCAGGGCAGGAGGGCTGGGAATGGGACCCGTCCAAGAAATATATCCTGTCAGCTGTTAAAGAAAGTCTGCGTCGCCTGGGAACGGACTATATCGACCTGTATCAGCTGCATGGAGGGACAATTAACGATCCGATAGACGAAACCATTGAGGCTTTTGAGCAGCTACAGCGGGAGGGCGTCATCCGTTATTATGGTATTTCCTCCATTCGCCCGCACGTCATCCGTGAATATGTCAAACGCTCGAATATCGTTAGTGTTATGAATCAGTATAGTTTACTGGACCGACGTGCAGAGGAAGAGGTACTGTCTTTGCTTCAGGAGCGGGGAATCAGCGTGATTGCACGTGGACCCGTAGCGAGCGGTGTATTGGCTGATAAGGGGGAAGAAAAGGCAGCGAAGGGATACCTAGACTACGAAGAAGCAGAGCTGCTGGACGTGCGTAAGCAATTAAAGGCTTTTGCAGGGGCGGACCGTAGTATGGGGCAGACAGCTATCCGTTATAGCCTTTCACATCCGACTGTCGCTGCTGTGATCCCGGGTGCAAGCTCTTTGGGACAATTGGAGCATAATATTTCTGCTGCGGATATTGCACCGCTAACTCAACAAGAGCGGCAGGCGCTACAGCAAATTAGCCGAGCCAATCGTTATGATACGCAATACCGCTGATCCGGGCAATGATGGGACAAGTGTCAAACATGTACCCATCCCAGTTGCAATTTATAAAAGAACCATTACAATATAAGAATAAGCTTCCGTTTATATAATTCCATATGTGAATATGGAGATGTTTTGTAAATACAACCTAGGAGGGACTAACGAATGGAACGCATCGAATCTCAGCAGCAATATCAGGATTTAATTAACGGTGACGGTCTGACCGTCGTGAAATTTGATACAACCTGGTGTCCGGATTGCAAGACACTGGATAAATTTATGGACGGCATTATTGAAGAAAACGCGGATAAGCGTTTCTTTGCGCTTGATGCGGAGAAATTCCAGCCGATTGCCGACGAAAATCAAGTGCGCGGCATTCCGAGTCTGCTCGTGTTCCGAAATGGCGAAAAAATTGCTCATTTGCACAGCAAATACGCTAAAACGCCAGCTCAAATCTCGGAATATTTGACTACGCTGGAATCCAAACAATAATCAGAACGCATGATAGGGGGATCGTTCAGTACGATCTATCCTTTCTGCAAAATAGTAAAAGGGATATCCAAGGCTGATCATTCAGACCCTATGGATATCCCTTTTTAGTTATTGGTTATTGGTACCAAACAATGGCTTATAAAATAATGAAAAAGAACACAGCCGCCAGCACGAAGCGGTAAATGGCGAACGTAGTCAGGCTCAAGCGTTTGAGCAGACCGAGGAATGTTTTGATCGCCAGCATCCCGACGATAAAGGAAGTAATAAAGCCTGCTGCGAACACCGGAAAATCACTCATAGACAGATGATCCATACTTTTAATCATATCAATACCCGATGCACCCAGCATGACCGGAACCGATACGAGGAATGTAAATTCCGCGGCTGCCGTATGACTTACACGTGCGAATAGGCCCCCAGACATGGTTGAGCCTGAACGGGAGAAGCCTGGCCATAGAGCTAGGACTTGGAACAGACCGATGGTAAAAGCCTGTTTGTACGTGATCTCATCCAACGTATGTGATCTAATGGGCGGATGAAATTTCTCGGCCGCAATCATCAACAGGCCTCCGATGACTAAACTATAGAGAACCGTTTCAGGACCAAACAGGTATTGCTTAATTACATCACGGAACAGTACGCCAATTAGCCCAGCTGGGATCATGGCTAAAATAATATGTAACAGGTTTAGACGTGGCTGACTCGAGATTTTGCGTCTGAAATCAAACAGGCTCAGGAATCTGCGCCAGTATAATACGACGACTGCCAGCACAGCACCTAATTGCACGATAACCTCAAACGTTTTGACCGTATCATTCTCTGTGTTTAATCCTAGAAGATCAGCCGTGAGGATCATGTGACCCGTCGAAGAGACCGGCAAAAACTCTGTCAGCCCTTCAATAATTCCCATAATAATAGAAGATAAAATATCCACTTTACTAGCTCCTCCTTACACGCGTGCAGGGCAAACGACCTAAGCCGTTTGCCCTGGAGATATGTCATTTCAGTAGGAGTGAACACAAGTGTCAAGTGCAAAGATAAACGCTCAGGTCACACGGTTCATTCCCGGGAAGAAGTGTCCGATTCTGCTTCCAATTCAGATGCGGGGGATGTGTAGTGTAAAATAATCTCCACCCGACGAATACGATTTTTACCCATTTCACGAATGATAAATTTCACATCTTCTTCTATGAATTCCTTGCCCTGTCTAGGTTCCGGAACCCGGCTATACACCCACCCTCCGACAGTATCCACGTCTTCATCGTCCAATGTCAAGCCAGTCAGATCACTCAGATCGGAAAGCATCACTTTACCATCCATCAAATAACTGTTCTCCGTCAGTTTCTCGATTTCCTTCCGTTCATCCTTATCAAATTCGTCCCGAATTTCGCCAACAATCTCCTCCAAAATGTCCTCGATGGTAATGAGACCGGAGGTTCCACCGTATTCATCGACCAGGAGAGCGATATGAACCTGCTCCTTCTGCATACGTTTCAGCAGTGTGTTGACGGGGATAACTTCCGGAACGGTCAAGATCGGTTGAATCAGGCTGTCGAAAACAAGCTCGGGATTGCGATCATACTCAAGGAATAGCTGTTTGGTATTAATCATACCAATGATCTGATCCTTGCTATCTGTCGCCACCGGAAAACGGGTATACTGCTCTTCGTGAATAGTCAGCATGTTTTCTTTTAGCGAGCGATTCGTAAACAAGCATACCATATCTGTACGTGGCACCATAATTTCTTTGGCAACGGTCTCGTCAAAAGCAAAGATACGATTTACGTAGCCATATTCGGTGTTATTGATCTTACCACTTTCCACGCTTTCGGACAAAATGATCTGAATTTCTTCCTGAGAGTGCGCTTCTTCATGCTCACTAGCCGGTTGAAGACCAAACAGACGAACCAGACGATTGGCCGAGCCGTTAAGGAGCCAAATAAACGGATACATAATCCGGTTAAACCACACGATGACTGGAGAGGTTAACAAACTGACAGCTTCCGCTTTGCGGATCGCCAATGTTTTGGGAGCCAGTTCGCCGATCACCACGTGCAGGTAAGTTACAATGACGAATGAAATAATAAAGGCCAGGATATGTGAAAAATCCCCATTGATGTTGAGCTGTTGAAAGAGAGGCTCCAGCAATTTGACTACGGTCGGTTCACCGAGCCAGCCGAGTCCCAACGCTGTAATCGTAATACCAAGCTGACAGGCGGACAGGTAGCCGTCCAGATTATTGACGACCTTTTGTAGCGCCAGTGCGTTTTTACGGTTCTCCACAACCAGCTGATCGACCCGGCTGGAACGGATTTTAATAATCGCAAACTCGGTAGCCACGAAGAAAGCACTAAATAAAATCAACACCGCAAACAAAAATAGACTGACACCTATACCCATATAATTTTCACTCATCCCTTTTTCGTTCAATTTTTTTAAGGAACTCCATTTTAAGTTCACTTGAACTTATTTTAAGAACTTAAAAGAAAATATACAAGGTTCATATGGAATCGTAGCAGGTCGCCTACCTCCAATTTACACAGAAAATAAGGCATAATAGAACCCGCACGTCTCATTGCTTCACTTTACAAGCCTAGTTTGAGGGCGTATGATGAGTTCAAATGAACTTGAAATGTAATAAAGGGAGGAAAGCAGATGGAGTCTTTTACCCTTACTCGTCGTGATATGGCCCATTTGCTGCTGGCCATGGAAGGTCGCCGCGAATTGCAGCCTTTGGCCGTTCTGCAGGACGCCTGGAGGCGCACTCATAGCCATCTCGCCCGCTCCGGGAGCGCGATGCCGACATTTTTATACACCGATGTGACACCTGTGCTAGATAAAATCATCAAGGGTAAGCACAGCGCAGCCTTTTCGCTGCAAGAGATTGTTTCCCTGGGACAACTAGTCGAGTACAGCCATGTGTCACTAGCATCTATGCAAAATTGGGTCAAACGCGACTTCAAGGAATTTCTCGGCGCTCCGAAGATCGGCAAAAAATACTCGGTCAACCAGGCAGCTATATTGCTCATTGTAGAAGATTTAAAATCATGTCTTGATTTTGAATCCATTCGTCAGCTATTTCATATCCTGTTCCAACAGCCCGAAGATGATACGGACGATCTGATTCAGCCGGTCGATTTGTACGCTGCCTACTCAACTTTGTTTGAGGAGCTGGATGCGAACGGAGACCAACTGCTCGATGTTGCTGGTGCAGGCTATGTAAAGGATAACGGAGATTCCGTTACAGTACAGCAGCGTCAGGAAGGTGCGACAGAGGAGTTGCTGGTTCAGGCGGCTGATCAATACACCAGTCGTTTACAGCATTTGACCCCTAACCAGTGTGAAGCAGTGCGTAATACTTTGCTGGTGGCAGCAGTAGCGGTGCAAAATAGTTATTTTTTGTCCATGGCACGTCGGTATGTGAATGCGACGTTGTTTCTGGACTTCCAAGGGTAAATAAGGATTGGCACTAGAAGCCAATCCTATTTTTTTACTCTTTTTAGAGGATTGTCTACCCTTTTGGAGACTGAAAAAGTATACAAAAGAGGTATATACACTAAAACGCTGTCAAAGATACAATAAACATATATAATCCAGCAATTGGAAAAACTTTGAATATCTCTTCCAAAGCATCTGGATACACACACAGGAGGTAATGGCATGTCCGATGTCTCCATCATCATTTGTACCCGCAACCGGATCGAAGACCTGACACGCTGTATACAATCTATTGCAGTACAGCAGCAATTGGAGCATACGGCTGTAGAACTGCTGATTGTTGATGACGGCGATATTTCCGACCAACAGATCGAGCAGTACCGTCACATGGTATCCGGATTGCCTCAAAGCGTTTTGAAATATTATAAAAAAAGTCGTCCCGGCGTTTGGTTATCTCGCTATGAGGCCTTGTCCCTTGTGCGGTATGATATTGTGCTGTATTTTGACGACGATGCAGAACTGGACGATAAACTCTATATCCGGCGCTTGCTCGATACCTATGATCAGGATAAAACGATTGTGGGTGTTGGAGGGATTGCAAAGGGATTACATTCGAGCCGGGCAGGAAAGCTGCTGGGCGTTTTGACATTTCAGATGTCTTCATCCCTCGGCAAGCTCTCGCCTAGTAGTCTGGCAGGTTCTTTGCTGCGATGGGGCGAAGCAACAGAGGTTTTCGATACAGAATTTTTCCATGGCTGCAATATGTCATTTCGGAGGGATGCGCTTCGGGACATGAAGCCGTATCCGTGGATGACCAGTTATGCCGTGGCTGATGATTTGTACATGTGCCAGTTAGCGAGCCGTTACGGCAAATTGGTTATCAATCCTGACTTAACCATTATTCATCATGAATCTCCAAGCTCGCGCGATAAGGCGGGCAAAGTAGCCAAGGCTACAGCGATTAACCACTATTATTTTCTTGCTTTGAAAAAGGCTGGAGTGATTCAGTATGGAGCCCTTTTATGGACCTTATCCTACTTGATGCTCAAAGAAACGCTGCGTCGCAATTTTAATGCCGCAGATGGATACAAGCAGGGGGTGTTGTTCATTCTGAACCCGCGCAAGCAAAAATATAACGAATATTTAGGCCCGGCGGTTCAGTAATCTGTTTTTTTACACATTGACAGGATAAAGGGGGAGTATGATGTTAAGCTTGTCCATTGCTCTGTGCACCCGAAATCGGGTTGACGATCTGACCCGATGCATCAATTCAATTGCCATTGGGGGAGCACCGGAGGCATGTGAAACCGAGCTATGGATTATTGACGACGGAGAACTGCCGAAGCATGTGCTGGAACGCTATGAGCGTCAGTTGGGCGGAGCGGGAATTACCTACCGATATCATCGTAAGGAGCAGCCGGGATTATGGTTATCTCGTGTAAAGACAGCTGAACTTGCGCAGGGTGACATTATTTTGTTCCTTGACGATGATGTTGAGTTGCCGAGCAACTATTTAAATGAGTTGATGCGTACCTATGAGATTTACCCGCAGGCTGCTGGTGTCGGCGGTATTGCACAGGGAATGAGTAACAGCTTCATGGGAACGATTCGATGCTTGCTGTCATTCCAGCAGTCTTTGTCCAAAGGGAGGTTGTCCCTCAGCGGTCAGTCCGGCTCGATGTATAACTGGCATAAGGCCAAGAAGACGTTTAGAACCCAGTTTTTTCATGGCTGTAATATGTCATTTCGCCGTGAGGCGATTCGCAGTCTAGAGCCGGTACCTTGGTTGCAAAGCTATAGCGTAGGCGAGGATCTGTTACTTTCGCGCATCGCAATGAAAAGCGGCCCATTGTACATTAACCCGGCGCTTACGCTGCTTCATCACGAATCGCCGTCCTCACGCGACAATATGGAGCAGGTTACTTATATGCGGGTGATGAATCATATTCATTTACTGCGTGATGAGGGATCTGGGCCGATTGGTTATGCAGCGCTATACTGGACGACGTTGTATCAGATTTTGAGAGAAAAGCCCAAGAAAAATCATACTGCCATTCAAGGCTATAGAAGAGCGTTGAAAGCGATCTTTTCAAGTCCAAAGGAGCTTGTTGGCGGGGGGCAGTTGCCTGAACGCAATTCCAAAAAAACGGTAGGCTGATGGAGGTGCGTCAAAAGACGCGATGCGAGCATAGAGACGAGAGGCTTAATAAGGAACAGGAGTTGGACGTAACATGAGCACATGGACAGCAGCAAGGAAAGTATTCACGGGTGACAGTCTCGCCAAAACGATCATGCGCACGAGCTTTAACAATTTTTTTGTGCTAATCGTTACGACCCTGACTTCCATCCTGACCGCACGTATGCTCGGAGTAGAGGGGAAAGGAGAACTGGCGGCAGTTCTGTTCTGGCCTACGCTGATCGGCAGTGTGTTGAGCTTCGGGTTACCAACGTCGTTAATTTATAACATCAAGAAGAAAACAGGCACGACGGAAGAATTGCTGGCGTTGTCGCTCTGGATTCAGTTGCCTGCCAGCTTGTTGGCGGGAGCTGTGGCCTGGATATGCATGCCGCTGTGGCTGAATGGTTATGGTGCGGACATCATCCAACTGTCCCAGCTTTATTGTGCGGCAGCCATACCGCTGGCAGTGCTTACAGCGCTGACGACAGCATTGTCGCAAGGGCTGGATCGATTTAGCGTATATAACGGCCTGTTGTTTTACTACCCACTACTGAATTTCATCGGTCTGGTGACACTGTGGCTGATGGGCTTGCTCAATGTGCAACTGGCTGGAGCAGTGAATTTTGCCGCGAGTTTCCTTGCACTAGTGTGGGCGTTCCTCCGTTTGCGCAAGTATATGAATTTGCGTACTTTCCGCCCATTTACCAGCCGCCAAGTGCTTCGTCCTTATTATAGCTATGGAGCGAGGGTTTACGGGATGGAGTTGATGGGGACGCTGTCCACACAAACGGACAAAATCGTTATTGTGGCACTGCTATCACCCAAAGCGTTCGGCCTGTACTCTGTCGTCTACGCCTTGTCTCGTGTGTTCAATGTAGTGCAAAATGCCGTCACTAACGTTACCTTTCCAAAGGTTACGGGAATGGAGCACAGCAAGATTGTCGAAACGGTAGGACGTGCTTTTCGCATCTCTATGGCTGCGATGCTAATCGTCATTGTGCCTGCTCTCTTCATTGGACGATACATGCTGGGTTTGCTGTACGGCCCCGCTTTTCTGGAAGCATCGCTAACGTTCTACCTGCTGTCACTGGAATGTATCATTGGTGGCGGCTCATGGATTCTGGCTTCGGCCTTTAACGCGCTGGGGCGTCCGGGACTGGTATTGTTCCGGCAAATTGTAGCCTATGCGATCACCGTCGGTCTGTTTTTTATTTGTACACCGATCTTCGGTCTGGATGGCATTGCGATTGCTTTGCTTGTAGGCGCTTGTGTTCGGTTGGCGTTCTCACTGTTCTCGTTCCCCATGTTTTTCAATGTTCCGCTATCACGGATCATTTTTGATAAAAGTGATATTACATTCGTCATTCAGACAATACAAAAGAAGCGCAGGAAGGGAGAACTGAAAGATGCCGAATTTGCATCCCATGGCTAAACTGAAAAACAAGCTGAGCGTCATTCTCGACGTAGTCCCCCAAGGTTCGAACATCATTTATGTCGACTATCCCGTCTATAATAACGGTGGGGATGTACTCATCATGAAAGGCACTGAGGCGTTCTTCAAGGATAATGGCATCCGTGTCCGTGCCCGTTATAGCGCCATGGATATTCCCGATCAGCTTCAAATCCCGGGTGACTGGATTATCGTGTGTCACGGCGGCGGCAACTTCGGCGATCTCTATTCAAATCACCAAAATTTGCGGGAACGCATCGTTCGCGATTTCCCTAACCACCGAATTGTGATTATGCCGCAAACGATCCACTTTCAATCTGAACAGAAGGCTAATGAGGTCGCTGCCCTGTTTAATGCTCACCCGGATCTACATATGTTTGTGCGGGATACTCGCTCTTATCAGTGGGCTAAGGACAAGCTGAACCAGTGCAGTATCACACTATGTCCTGATATGGCGCACCAGCTCTGGCCATTGAAGCCGACTACGGAAACCGTGAAGGACGTACTGTACTTCCTGCGTACGGATATTGAAACGGTGGGGGGCCAAAAAAAATTCGATGACGAGGCTGATGCCTCACACCGTCTGGACTGGGATACTTTATTCACTCCGCTGGAAGTGAAGGGGATCGTCTATTTCCAAAAGTTTTACCGACTGAATAAGAAAATCGGCGGCCCGTTGCCTACCCGTACATTCTGGTACAAGTACACCGACCATCTCATGAACAAGGCGGTTACGCTGTTCAGTTCTTATCGCGAGGTTCGCACTTCACGGCTACACGGTCACATTCTGGCCTGCCTGCTTGATATGCCGCACGTTGTCATTGACAATTCCTACGGCAAGAACTCGCAATATTATAATACCTGGACACACCCGAATCCAAAGGCGAAGCTGTTTAGTGAAGCTCCAAGTGCGTTGGAGCAGCCATCTTAATAGTAAGAAAAATTATTTTCAAAAGCCTCCTGATCATTGAAATGATTTAGGAGGCTTTTATATAGAGACAAAATCATTTAATGTGATAAATAATAAAGGCAGTGTATATTTAATGACTTAATCTAAAAGAGTAGGACGCCCCCGTAGAGGTCTTTATTGCGCCAATTTCCCCCCCAAAAAACGTCGCTTTATTTTGACAATTCATTTCATGAATAGATATAATTTATGGGATAAAACTTGCAGAAAACCGGGAAATCCCACAGTTTTTGCACCGCATCACATATTACATGGCAGTACATCACATGAAAATATATTTATTTTAATGAATCGAGGCTGACGAATGAGTAATCAATCGATGGACATGCTTCTCACGAAGGATATCGTGCGTGAAGGGGAGTCTATTTTGCGTACGAAGGTTGATCCGGTATGCTTGCCACTATCTGAAGAGGATCTTCAACAGATGCAATGGATGCTGGATTATCTGAAAAATAGCCAAAATGAAGAGCTGGCTACCCGCTATGAACTGCGCCCGGGTGTGGGGTTATCTGCAAACCAGGTAGGTTTGAACAAAAGAATGTGCGCTATTTATTATGAAGATGGAGACAAAACGGTAGAGTATGCGTTGTTTAATCCGAAGTTAGTCAGCCACTCCACGTCCATGATTTATTTGGAGCAGGGTGAGGGGTGCTTGTCGGTAGATCGGTACGTAGCCGGATATGTACCGCGTTACGAAAAAATTCGTATTAAGGCCACTTTACCAGACGGAACACAGGAGCTATTGACGTTCAAAGGTTATGCAGCGATTGTTGTACAGCATGAAATGGACCATTTGGATGGTATTATGTTCTATGACCGTATCAACCCGGAAGATCCGCACAAGCTACCGCAGGGAGTGCATATCGAACCTTTTGTACGTAAATAGTTTAGGAATCGTAAAGTGTGGTGACTCTGTTCGCCACATTTTTTAAATTTTGCAAAAAACATAGATATAGAGGTTACGAAGCATTAAACTGGATACATACATATAGGTCGAGATGGAGGATGTGAAAACACGCAAAAAATGTAAGCGCTTATCTTGTGGGAGGGATGGCATGAATCGTGGAGTATGGCTTCTGATGAGTAATATGCGTATGCGGAATAAGCTGCTGTTCTCCTACGTACTAATTGTCATGATTCCGGTGCTGGTGGTTGGCGGCTGCGTAACTTTTTATTTGCGAGAGCAGGCATTGAATAGTGCAATTGCCCAGACGGTAAACAATGTGGAAAAGATCAAAAGCCAGACGGCAAATTTACTACGTGTGCCAACGGATATTTCAAATGGGTTGATGTTCGATAAAAGGCTGAGGGAAATGGCAAACCGACGGTATCCGGGTATGGTAGAGCTGATGAATGCGTATCATCAATACAAGGATTTTAATGAGTACACTCAGCAATATAGAGAGGTTGCTACCATTCGGTTCTATTCGTACAATCCGACGCTTGTCAATAATCTGGAGTTTATTCCAGTGGACTCTAACATTGAGCGGCAACAGTGGTTCCAGACGGCATTGAAGGGGACGGCGATTAACTGGTTTTACATTCAGGATAAGGAAGATAATCCGGTTAATCGCCTGAGCCTGATACGGCAAATTCCATTTCCTGAATACAATACCAAGGGAATTCTGATGATATCGCTGAGTCAGACCGAGTTGAATCATATGCTGAGCAAGGAGCCTTTTGAAACATTGATTACGGATCGTAACGGGATTGTGGTCGCAGCTACTCGCCCGCAGTCGGTGGGGCAGACGTTGGGCGATTTACATTTGGGCTTTGATGTCCAGCGTGCGGGTAAGGGGATATATGAAGCGAAAATCAACGGAATACCCTCCAACATCATTGTGGATGAGCTGCTGCCCGCCTCCAGTGTGAGCGGATTTACGATTATTTCAGTGTTTTCAACGGAGCATATTGTACAGGGAGCCAATCGAATCAGTCTGATTGGTGCTTTATGTGTCCTTGCAGTGCTGATTATGGCACTGATTCTGATCACCATCATTTCCTGGCTGATTACCAAACGCCTTCAGCGGTTGAGCTATGAGCTGGGTAAGGTAGCCGCGGGCGATTTTCATGTGGTATCGAGTGTGGAGGGAAGGGACGAGATCGGGGATTTATCCCGCCGTTTCAACTATATGGTGAGTAGTATTCGCCAACTCATGGCGCAGGTCTATGAGACGAGTGAGCACAACAACAGGCTGGAATTGGCACAAAAGGATATCAAGTTAAAAATGATGGCCAGCCAAATTAATCCACACTTTCTGTTTAATGCATTAGAATCTATTCGAATGAAAGCACATCTGAATGGGGAAGCGGAAATTGCAACGACGGTGCGTTTGCTTGGCAGGCTGATGCGCCGGAATCTGGAGATTGGCAGTGGTAAAACGACGGTACTACAGGAGCTGGATATGGTGCGATCCTATTTGCAAATTCAGCAGTTCAGATTTGGAAATCGCTTGATCTATGAAGTGAATTTGGAAGAAGATGCGACGGACATGTCGATTCCTCCCTTAATCATACAACCGCTGGTGGAAAATGCGGTCATTCATGGACTGGAAAATAAGGAAGAGCCGGTTACCGTGAAGGTAAATATTGCAATAGAACAAAGAAAGTTGAAAATTAAAGTAGAAGATGACGGGATCGGCATGGAAGCTGGGCAACTGACCCGTCTGCTAGCTCGGATCAGGGGGACGGATGAGCCAGAAGGGAGCAGTATTGGCCTGCGTAATGTACATCAACGTCTGACATTGATGTATGGTGAACGTTATGGATTGCATATTGAAAGCGCATTACAAGTAGGAACAACCGTATACTTTTCCATACCAAGGGAGGAAGAGTCGAATGTATAAAGCGATGATTGTAGATGACGAGCCAGCGATTCGTGAAGGATTGTCCTCCATTATTGACTGGGGGGATTGTGGCTTCCGTATTGTCGATACGGCAGGGAATGGACGCGAGGCTCTGGATAAGTTCGGAGAGCATCGGCCGGAGCTAGTCATTGTAGATATTCGTATGCCCGGGATGAGTGGACTGGAGGTTATACGTAGTATACGTGAAAAGAACGGGGAGCCGTATCATTTTCTCATATTAAGCGGATATGCAGACTTTGATTATGCACGGCAAGCCATGGGCTTCGGAGTAGATGGCTATCTACTGAAGCCAGTTGATGAGGAAGAAATGACGACAGAGTTGAAGCGGGTACGGCAAAACATTGAGGATGAGAAAGAAGTCGGCAAATGGGGAAGTCCGCCTTCTCATGAGCGTAATTGGATCGAAGCTCTATTGTTTCCGGTTCATCGAGAGTATACTCGTAATGCTGTAGAAAGCAGCGATTCTCTGCACAGAGCATCCAAGCAGGCTGAACATCAAAGCGGTAACGGAAAATATGGACAACAGCCAGCGTTACCAGACTTGGACTGGAGTAGCTATCAGGTTATTCTGCTGGATTTACGTATACCTGACTGGGATCGGCAAGCCCGGCAGTCGGCAGCAAAGCAGCGACTAACAGAAATGTGCCATGAGCAAGGCAGAGGTATCGTGTTTGAGGCTGGAATATATATGGGTCTTTTGCTTCCCGCCACGTTAAAAACGGAGAGAGATGCTGTTCAGTTACTAGCTGCTTGGCGACAGGAGCTAAAGGCGTGGGCTACGGAAATTTATGTGGCTGCCGGTGATCCTGTAGCCAGTCTTAGCGACATTCCCAGATCTTTTGAGCAGGCACTACGATTGTTAGAGCGTACGTTTTTGTTCCGGGCAGAAAGAGTCATGCTTTCCGGAGACCTACACAAATTGGAGACAGTCGAGACTGAAATGAGTGGAACGTCTGATAGTGCCACAGATGATCCCCTACGTTATGCAGAAAAGCTGTACTATGCGCTAGATATGGCTAATAGTGAAGCTGCAACCCGTGTCATTAAGGAAATGGAAGGCCAATTTCCACGGATTTATCGTACAGAATCCGCAATCAAGGCGGCGTTCGCCCAAACATTCACACTGGCGTTGAACAAGTATGCAGCCGGACAGGATCACAGCCGAACCGTGCTGGAGGAGCACTCCAGCTTTATAACCGATGTATATGCTTATTCCACATTGGGCGAGCTGGTGGATCACTCGCTGGAGCATGTGTTGCAATGGATTGGACAGACTGATCCCGGTGGCAAGGACATCATCATGAAACAAATGATTGACTTTATTCATAGTCATTATGATGAAAATTTGCGATTGGAGTTACTGGCAGATATGTTTAATTACAATAGTGGCTATTTGGGCAAATTGTTCAAAAGTCATACTGGCGAGGCCTTTAATGCCTACCTGGATAAGGTGAGGATTGAGCGAGCAAGGGAGTTGCTTGCACAAGGAATTAAGGTACACCAGGTGGCGGAACGCGTAGGGTATGCGAACGCAGATTATTTTCATAGTAAATTTAAAAAGTATGCTGGAATGTCACCTTCCTCCTATCGAAATCGGGTTCAAAAGAACGGAGGAACAGATGGCTGTTGATAGAATCCTAGGTATAACGCTATGAAGTCTCTCTTGCAGATGTCGGAGGTACAACCTCCGAACGAAGAGAGGCTTTTTTTGCATGATGAAAAAAAGATAGATCAATAGGAAATGTCACATTTATTATGGGATTTAGGCTGTTTTCATCAAATCGCCATCGTTATGACACAGCTTTGACACGATGTTCACATTTTCGATTCTATTTCATTTAAATTTATTCTATATAATGGGGATAATCTGAAGCCGGATCATGACACCATGGTGAAGGTAGTTGAGTGAGTCATTTTCTAAAAGGTGACCGCTGCATATGTAAGAATGTGAATACTGTCACAAATGTAGAAGACTTCAGATTACAGACACTATAAATCAATGTTAAGAGAAGTACAGGGGGAGGAGCAACATCATGGACGTATTGGATTTGGCACGGTTGCAGTTTGCAACCACAACGATTCTTCACTTTGTTTATGTGCCGATCTCCATTGGATTGTCGTTATTGGTGGCAATTATGGAGACTATGTATGTTATTAAGAAAAATGACTTGTACAAAAAAATGGCTCAATTCTGGGGAACGTTTCTGCTGATTAACTTTGCACTGGGCGTAGTCACCGGGATTTTGCAAGAATTTCAGTTCGGGATGAACTGGTCGGACTTTTCCCGTTTTGTGGGTGATGTATTTGGTACGCCGCTGGCGATTGAAGCGCTGCTTGCATTTTTCCTGGAATCGACCTTTATCGGATTATGGGTATTCGGTTGGGAAAGATTGTCCAAAACGGTCCATTTAATCTGTATGTGGTTGGTATCTATCGGTACGATGTTATCGGCATTGTGGATTCTAGCTGCTAATTCATTCATGCAGCGTCCAGTAGGATATGAGATTCAAAATGGACGTGCAGAAATGAAAGATTTTGCTGCTCTGCTAACGAATGAACAACTGTTATGGGAATTCCCACATACATTGTTTGCTGCTTTTGCGACAGGAGCATTTCTGATCGCGGGTATCAGTGCATGGAAGCTGATGCACAAAAAGAATATGGACTTTTTTAAACCTTCTTTTAAATTGAGTATTATTGTTGCCTTAATCAGTGCCATTGCTATTCCTTTGTTTGGTCATGGACAGGCTCAATATTTGGTGAAAACACAACCGATGAAGATGGCTGCCAGTGAGGGATTATGGGAGAACAGTGGTGACCCCGCTCCTTGGACCGTTATCGCATGGATTGATCCTGGAAACAAGGGAAATACCTTTGAGATTAAAGTTCCTTTTGCTTTGAGTTTTCTATCCTATAGTAAATTTACCGGCTCTGTGCCTGGTATGAATGAGCTGCAAGCCCAATATGAAAAAACGTATGGTCCGGGCGATTATATCCCGCCAGTACGTACCACGTTTTGGAGCTTCCGCATTATGATTGCGGCTGGATGTGGCATGATTGCACTCGCCTTATACGGGGCTTACCTGACGTTCCGTAAAAAGCTGGAAGGTTCACATCGCTGGTTCTTCCGTCTGATGATATGGGGGATATCCCTTCCATTCATTGGGAATACTTCAGGTTGGATCATGACTGAAATAGGTCGCCAACCGTGGACGGTATTTGGTTTGCTTCAAACGAAAGATTCTGTTTCGCCTACCGTTGTGGCAGGAGAAGTGCTATTCTCGTTCATCTCATTTACTACATTGTATTTAATTTTAACAGGTGTGCTGGCGTTTCTGTTTTACCGTACGGCTCGTAAAGGTCCAGATATTGAGCCACATCAGCAAACGGTAATTCATGATCCTTTTGCTCAAGGGGGTGACACCATTGTCGCTAAATGATTTATGGTTCTTATTGATCGCTGTGCTGTTTACCGGCTTCTTTTTTCTGGAGGGCTTTGATTTTGGCGTAGGAATGGCCACAGGATTGGTGCCGCGTAACGACCAACAAAAACGTTTGATGATCAATACGATTGGTCCATTCTGGGATGCCAACGAAGTGTGGCTGATTACAGCAGCAGGTGCAATGTTTGCCGCTTTTCCGCATTTTTATGCGACTATGTTCAGCGGATATTATCTCGTATTTGTGTTTATTTTGCTAGGTTTGATCTTGCGTGGAGTTTCTTTTGAGTTCCGCGGAAAGGCTGAAGGAAAATGGTGGACAGGAACGTGGGATGCCTGCATTCTGATTGGCAGCTTTCTACCGCCGATGCTGTTCGGTATGGCTTTTGCGGCTTTGGTGAAAGGTGTACCTATTCAGCAAAACATGGATTTGAAAGCTGGATTTTCCGATGTATTCAATGGATATACCGTATGGATTGGACTGACAGTGGTCGGAATGTGCCTAATGCACGGACTGACGTTTATTTCTCTGCGGACGATTGGAGAAGTACGGGATCGTGCTCGCGTGATGGCATCCAAATTTCTTCCGGTATTGGGCATTTTACTTGCGGGCATGGTGGTATGGACTTATTTTGCAACGGATTTATTTGCGCGTCGCGGTCCCTTTATGTATGCTGCGGTAGCAGTCGGAATTGTCGCCTATGTGCTGACGTGGTACTTCCTGAAGCAGCGCCGTGAAGGATGGGCCTTCGGGATGACAGGTGCAGTGATTTTGCTGACCTTCGTTTCGTTATTCGTCGGTTTGTTCCCAAGATTTATGGTGAGCTCGATTAACAGTGCTTTTGATTTGACGATTTATAATGCAAGCTCCAGTCATTACACCCTGAAAGCCATGACGATTGTTGCAGCAACGCTTTTACCCTTTGTGCTGGCTTATCAGGCGTGGAGCTATTTTGTTTTCCATAAGCGTCTCAGTGAGAAGGATCATTTGGAATACTAATGGATAAGGCATGGTTTGAATTAAAGGGCATTCGGCCAGTGATGCTGCTACTGGCTGCCCTTTCCCTGCTCCAGGGGGCCGCGGTGATTGCACAAGCAGTCTTCTTGGCAAAGGCTGTTACGATTTTGTTTGAACAAAATCCGCTGGTGATGGCTTGGCCGTCGCTGGCGTTGTTTTTCGCTGCTTTTGCAACGAGGCATACGGCGATCTGGCTGCAACGCCGGACAGCAGGCCGTTTTGCTGAAGCTTCAGGCGCTTCCTTACGGGAGCGTCTGCTTGCACGTTTGTTCGAACGGGGGCCGGGTTTTGCAGCGCAGGAAGGTAGCGGCAAGTTGGTGACGCTGGCGCTGGACGGCATGGATCGTTTTCGCACGTATTTGGAACTGTCCATTCCTCGAATGATTGACATGATGGCTGTCACTATACTTGTACTTGTGTATGTTTTCACATTGGATGTCATTTCAGGTGTGATTTTGACGACTACGATGCCGATCCTGGTAGGCTTCTTTATTTTGCTCGGCTTGGCAGCGCGGAAGCAGGCAGACAAGCAGTGGCGTTCCTATCGTCTGTTATCTCATCATTTCACGGATTCGCTGCGTGGACTTCAGACACTAAGGTTTTTGGGTCGTAGCCAAGAGCATGGGGAAACGGTTGGGAAGGTCAGCGACCAATACCGCACGGCAACAATGCGCACGCTGCGGGTAGCGTTTCTTTCCTCATTTGCCCTCGATTTTTTTAGTATGCTATCGGTCGCTTTTGTTGCGGTAGGCTTGGGTTTGCGCCTGATTAGTGGCTCGGTGGGTTTGGAGGCAGCGCTTGCGGTGCTTATTCTGGCCCCAGAATATTTTATGCCCATACGCCAGTTGGGATCAGACTATCATGCTTCACTGGATGGTAAGGAGGCTTGGGGAGCAATCCGCTCCATTCTCAGTAAAGAAGATGACGCGACCGAGCCGAATAAACAGGCAGCTAACGATAAAGGATTGGACATCACGGGACAGGACATTCTTGAGCTGTCCGATGTGTGCCTCCTTAATGAAGACGGTTCGGCTCGGCTTGAACATGTGTCTGCCAATGTTGAACCGCACATGAACATGATCGGCATCGTTGGAGCTAGCGGTGCAGGTAAAACGACGCTGCTTAGCCTGCTTGGCGGTTTTGCTGATCCCACTTCGGGCGAACTGCTCCTGAATGGATGCAGATTGGCTGGGGATGCAAAAGCTGAATGGCAACGGCATATTGCGTATATTCCACAGCATTCATACCTGTTTAGCGCTTCTCTGGCAGATAATATTCGTTTTTATGAACCGGAGGCATCCAACCAGCAGGTGGAGTGGGCGGTTGACGCGGTTGGACTGCGTGAACTGGTAGACGGTCTTCCGGGTGGAATGAATGAGTCCATTGGTGAAGCGGGTAGGACGTTGAGCGGAGGACAGGCGCAGCGGATTGCATTGGCGCGGGCGTTGCTCAGTAACCGTCCGGTCATTTTATTGGATGAGCCTACGGCGCATCTGGATATTGAGACAGAGTGGGAGCTAAAACAGACGATTTTATCGGTTTTGAAACACAAAAGAGTGTTTCTTGCCACCCACCGGCTACATTGGATGCCAGATATGGACTGTGTCTGGATGATGAATCAAGGTCGTCTGGAAGAAGTAGGTTCCCATCAGCAATTGATTGCCCGTAAGGGGGCATATTACCGATTGCTGACGGGGATGTCGGAAGGAGGGAACGGACGATATGAGAGTAACGGATAATAGCAGACAAGGCTGGTTTGTGACGTATCTGAGACAATATTTTTGGGCCTTTCTGCTAGCTGCTCTTTTGGGCGCGCTGGCCATTGGATGTGCGGGCGCGTTGCTTTTTACGTCCGGTCATCTGATTACCCGTTCGGCCTTAAAACCGGAAAATATATTAATGGTGTACGTTCCAATTGTGCTTGTGCGAACATTTGGTTTTAGTAAAGCGGTTATTCAGTACCTGGAACGCTTGGTAGGACATGATGCCGCACTGCGTCTGGTGTCCCGTATGCGGGTACGCTTATATCGGGCAGTAGAACCGCAGGCGCTGATGATCCGCAGCAAATTCCGTACAGGGGATTTATTGGGGTTGCTGGCAGAGGATATTGAGCAGCTTCAAAACATCTATCTGAAGCTAGTTCTGCCTGCGCTATCGGCTTTGCTGATTTATGCAGCAGGCATCTCGGCGCTCGGACGGATGGACGGAACCTTTGCCTTGCTTATGGCGCTATATGGAGGATTTTTGCTTTTTATTGCCCCAGCTATCTCACTATGGACCTCACTCGCCAAACGGCGAATGTTCAAGCAGGAACGGAGTAAAGCCTATCAGGACCTGACGGATGCTCTGTTCGGCATGAGTGATCTGGTGCTGAGCGGACGGACTGGGCATTTCCTGAGTACCTTTACACAACGGCACAATAGGGCTGCCGTGATGGAAAATTCACTTCGCCGGGGCGAGTGGCGTTCTCATTGGATGGCACAATGCGTTGTAGGCGGTGGGATTGTGATTATGACTGTGTGGGCCGGAGGCCTAGTAGCACAGAATCGTATAGAAGCCACATGCCTGGCATCCTTTGCCCTTGTGGCTTTTCCGTTGCTGGATGCCTTCGTTCGCGCTGGAGAAGCAGTGGTGCATGCACCGGAGTATCAGGATTCCCTTCGACGGTTGAAGGATTCGGAGAAAGACACACCTACACCTGTGTCATCATCGCTTCCGGTTACTGTGGATGCAGGACACCCAGCAGCAGGCGGCACAGCTGACACTATAGATGAGCAGGCTGCCGCTCTGGGATTGGGCCACGGAGGAGACCTGCTGCTGAACAACGTAAGCTACCGCTATGCGGCAACGCAGGAATGGAGCGTGCGTGGTATCTCCTTGCACGTACCGCAGGGGGGCAAGGTTGCATTGCTTGGTCGCAGTGGTGCGGGCAAGTCCACGCTACTGAATCTGATTCAGGGAGCATTGCAGCCTGATGAAGGGAGCGTCACTGTCGCAGGGATTCCCGTATACACAGGTGGAGCATACTCCAATCTATTTGCGGTGCTGAACCAGCAGCCGTATTTATTCGATACAACGGTAGCGAACAATATTCGGCTGGGACGACCCGATGCTACGCTGGATGAGGTGCGTGCAGTGACGAAGCAGGTAGGGCTTGGAACTCTAATTGATTCTTTGCCGGAGGGCTACGATACCCGAATGCATGAGACGGGCCTTCGTTTTTCCGGTGGAGAAAAACAGCGAATTGCACTGGCGCGGATTTTGCTGCAAAATCACCCGATTGTTTTGCTGGATGAGCCGACAGTGGGGCTTGACCCGCTGACAGAGCATGAGCTCATGCAGACGATGTTTCGTGTGCTGAAGGGCAAAACATTGATCTGGATCACGCATCATCTCACAGGAATGGAGCATATGGACGAGGTGATCTTTATGGAGCAGGGCACCATTTCCATGCGCGGCAGTCATGAGCAGCTGTGGCAGGAGCAGTCTCGTTACCGTAATCTGTATGAGCTGGATCATCCGAGCCTGTGAAATGAGGTATTTAAAATTTTGATTAACTTTTATATACTGGTTAGAGTTGATGCGTCACATGCAGACATTCAACTGGAGAGGCTGATATGAATGAAAACACTAATCTCTAAGCATTGGCATTTGATGCTGATTGGTTTTGTAGCCCTGAGCATGGGCGGGTTTGTCTTGTTTTATTTTCAGGGGAGCGTGTCGTCGTTTCCGGCCATTCAACCTAAACAAGCTCAGGAAGAGCCAGACAAAACTAAATATGAGATTGTTACAGTGGGTGTAAAAGGGGACGGTTTCTATCCTAAAAATATTGAAGTGAAAGCCGGCGTTCCAACCAAAATCAATTTCAAGAAAATGACATCCTTCACTTGCATTGATGAAGTGCAGTCGTTGAAGATCGGAATGGACGTTTACCTGGATCACGAAAATAATTATTTTACCGTCCAGGACTTGAAACCAGGCGTATATGAGTACAATTGCGGTATGTACATGTACTACGGGACCATCACAGTAAAATAAATCAAAAAAGCTTTCTGGCACATTGATGCCAGAAAGCTTTTTTTCCTTCAATCAATCATTAGGTTAATTGCGACAGTGTGTATATACCATCCACCACCTGTGGTGCAGTATGCATTATCCATTATCCTTTACCCTTTACCTCTGATCAGCTTACATTGCTGATCTTTTGTTTTTTACAAGACTTCTTTCAGGGAATTTACATTAGAACGGAACAGGCGGAATGTGCTGGACAAGCGAAGCGGTCGCCTTAAAGCTTTCTGCAGGAAAGCTCGCATCGCAAGCATAAACTGTCCCCGGCTTTCTACCTTTGTGTGCTTATTCAAGAAATCCGGGGACAACAGCGATGGGAAGCACCATCCGCATGCGTAGTGGCACGAATGTAATTTTTTTCATCCCATATATCTAATTTTGAACTGATTTTTCTCCTAATTCGTCGGGTATCCGCTTCCAAGCCAGCAAAGTATGATAATAGTATCTAGAGATGAGGAGGAGCTTGTTATGGGATCTTCAACTGAAACCGCTTCCAACAATAGTGCTTTGATTCCTGAATCCAATAGGGGAAGACCACGCAAGGCTCGCGGCCCGAAGCCTGACCGTGGTAAAAAAGGCTTGTGGGACAGTGTGAAGCAGCAAAAGTATCTTTATTTTATGTCCATTCCTTTCGTCATATGGGTGTTTGTTTTCAGCTATCTTCCGCTTTGGGGCTGGACGATGGCGTTTCAAAATTATAAGCCAGCCAAATCTTTTACGGACCAGAAATGGGTAGGGCTGGATAACTTTATTGAGCTATTTCAGGATGAACGATTTTATCTGGTATTACGCAATACGCTAGCGATGAGCCTGATGGGGATTGTATTTGGTTTTGTCGTACCGATCTTCTTTGCAATTCTGTTAAATGAGCTGCGTGGTATGCTGTTCAAACGGTTTGTGCAGACAATATCCTATCTCCCGCATTTTGTATCCTGGGTAGTTGTGGCCGGCTTGGTCACCAAGATGCTGTCCATTGACGGAGGCATTGTCAACGATGTATTGGTAGCGCTTCATATTGTGGATGAACCGATTCAGTTCATGGCAAAGGGGAGCTGGTTCTGGTACATTGTAACCGCTTCCGATATATGGAAAGAGACAGGTTGGAATACGATTATTTATTTAGCTGCAATCACCGGAATTGATCAAGAACAGTATGAAGCATCGCGCGTGGATGGAGCGAGTCGTTGGAGACAGATGTGGCATATTACACTGCCGGGTATCCGCTCGACGATTGCCATTCTGTTCATTATGGCGATTGGACATCTGGTGAGCAATGGTTTTGAAAAGCAGTTCTTGCTTGGCAATAGTCTTGTGACGGATTATTCCGAGGTGCTGGATCTGTACGCGCTCAATTACGGGATTAATTTGGGGCGCTTCTCTTACGGGACGGCAATTGGTATTTTCAACTCGCTGGTTAGCATTCTGCTGTTGTTTACGGCGAACGGTATATTCAAAAAACTGACCAAAGAAAGCATCATGTAGGGAGGGAGAAGCGAAATGACGAATAAGGCATTTAATGCTACCCGGTCTGAGAAGCTGTTTGACCTGTTCAACTATATCCTCATGGCTCTGATCGTGGTGTTGACGCTGTACCCGTTTCTGAACGTACTTGCGATTTCCCTGAACAATTCAACGGACACGGTTCGTGGTGGTATTTATATATGGCCCCGCCAATTTACGCTCGAAAATTACAAAACGATTTTCCAGTACGATGGCCTTCTTCAGGGACTGCAAATATCTATTCTTCGTACTTTGGTCGGGACGGTACTCGGATTGATCTGCGCATCTATGCTTGCTTTTACATTGAGTCGGGTCGAGTTTCGTGCTCGTAAGTTTATTTCTACGTTTTTGGCGTTGACGATGTATTTTTCCGGCGGGATGGTGCCCGTGTTTATTTTAATGCGGGATTTGCATCTTCTGGGCTCGTTTTGGGTGTACATTTTTCCAGGCTTAATTAGCGCATTTAACGTGTTTGTCATTCGTTCCTTTATGGATGGTTTGCCGTATGCGTTGCAGGAGTCTGCCAAACTCGATGGAGCGAATGATTTTACGATTTACTGGAGAATTATTTTGCCGCTGTGCAAACCAGTATTGGCAACGATTGCTCTTTTTCTGGCAGTAGGTCAGTGGAATGCTTGGTTTGATACGTATTTATACAACGGTGGGGCGTCGCAATGGACGACGTTACAGTATGAGCTGATGAAAATACTGCAAAGTACGCAGCAAGGCGGCTCCAGTATGACGAATAGCAATGACATGGCTAAACAAATGGCTCAAATTTCACCAGAATCGATCAAAATGGCAATCACGATTACGGTTACGCTCCCCATCCTGATGGTGTATCCGTTCTTGCAAAAGTATTTTGTAGGCGGTATGACGCTGGGGGCAGTGAAATCATAAAAGCCAGGATTCTGGCAGTAAATAGTAGTTATTTGTAGGAGAAGTCATCATAAGAATATAGGAGGATTTATACATGAAAAAACACTGGTCCAGATTTGCACTGATTCCCTTGCTCGCGGTGTCACTTACCGCACTCGCAGGTTGTGGGGGAAGCGATAAAGCAGCGAAGGAGAGCACATCCAGCGGTACAGACCCGATTACGTTTAGCTTCTTCGGAGCAGATACAAGCCCACAATGGAACGGAATGAAGGATGAAATAGGCAAGGAAATCACCAAGAAAACAGGTGTAACCTTGAATGCGGAATTTGATGTCAGCGGTGGAGGTGGAGATGACCGAATTGCTTTGATGGCAGCAAGTGGAGAATACCCGGACTTGGTTTCTCCTAAAGCGAATATTAATAAGCTTGTGGATGCGGGGGCCATGATTGATCTGACAGATCTGATCAACGATCACGCACCTAATCTCAAAAAGCTATATGGACCCTATATGGATCGTTTGAAATACAGTAATAAGGATCAATCCATCTATGTCCTTCCTACGTATGCAGGTGTGGGACAGGAAAGTTTTGACGCAACAGGGGGATTTGAAATTCAGCATAAGGTGCTCAAGGAGTTAGGTTATCCAAAGGTAAGAACGCTACAGGATTATGAAAACGTACTCAAAACCTATACTGCCAAGCATCCGACGATCAATGGCAAAAAAACAATCCCACTCACGCTGGATGCAGATGACTGGAGAATTATGATTACCGTAACGAATCCTGCCTTCCAGACGACTGGAGCGCCGGATGATGGTGAATATTTTATTGATCCCAAAACATTTGAAGCCAAACTTCATTACAAACGTCCAGAAGAAAAGGAATATTTTCGTTGGTTGAACCACATGTACAATGAAGGGCTGCTCGATAAAGATTCGTTTGTGCAAAAAAGTGATCAATACAAATCCAAAATTGCCAGCGGCCGTGTCCTCGGTCTGATTGACCAGGAGTGGGGGTATCAGGATGCTGAAAATGCATTAAAAGCGTCAGGTAAGGCTGATGCCAGCTACGCGCATTTTCCAGTTACACTTTCGGAGGAATACAAGGATCGTTCCTTTCAGGATATGGGCTTCGTGTCCGGTTATGGTGTAGGTATTACGGAAAATTGCAAGGACCCGGTGCGGGCTATAAAATTCCTTGATTATTTAGCTTCCGATGAAGGACAGGTGCTAGTGAACTGGGGGATCGAGGGCAAGCATTATGAGATCAAAGATGGCAAACGCATCATTCCGGCTGATGTGCTGGAGCAAAAAACGAACAATGCAACCAACTTCAGCAAATCCACGGGTATAGATTTGTACACGCTCATCAGCGGACACTATGGTGACGGCGTGAAGGACCCTACGGGTAACTACTATACTGCCAAATTCCCGGAGCAAATTATCGCGGCTTATTCGAAGCCGGAGAAAGAATCCCTTAAAGCATATGGCGTAAAAACGTGGAAAGATCTGTTCCCAGACAAGAAAGAATTTGATGTAAAGCCTTGGGGCGCAGCCTATAACCTGACAACAGACAATGAATCCAACTATAACGTTACATTCAAAAAAACGACCGACATTATCCGCAAACGTATACCCGAAGCTATTTTAGCACCAGCTTCCAATTTTGATACGGTATACGACAACATGATTAAAGAACTGGATGCCGCCGGAGCTGTCCAAATGGAACAGCAATACACGCAACTGGTGAAGGACAGAGTGGAGTTATGGAGCGGCAAGGCTTCTAAATAGCTGACTGCTTTTAACGAAATTTTGAATGCCGGAATGACAGAGCGCTTGTCCTTAAGGTCCATACGGGATTAGCGCTCTGTTTGATCTTGATGGGGGAGGGTTTGATGTGACGAAAGGCGAAAGGCCACAGTCCCTGCGTTTATGGTATCGCCAGCCTGCTGAGGTATGGGAGGAAGCATTGCCAGTCGGCAATGGAAGGCTGGGAGCTATGGTATTTGGCGGAATCAGAGAGGAGCATTTGCAATTAAACGAGGATACGCTCTGGTCCGGGTTTCCCAGAGATGGCGTTCAGTATGATGTATTGCGATATTTGCAGCCTGCCAGAAAGTTGATTGCAGATGGAAAATACAAGGAAGCGGAACAACTGATTAATACGAATATGCTAGGTCGCGATACGGAAGCCTATCAGCCTTTGGGAGATTTGTGGATTACGCAGGAGGGCCTAGGGGAAATTGCACATTATGAACGGAAACTGGATTTGCTGACCGGAACCGCAGCGGTCACTTTTCAGAGTGATGGAGTCCGCTATACCCGTGAAGTTATCGCCAGTGCGCCAGATGGAATCATCATGGTGTCACTGACTGCGAATAAGCTTGGGAAGATCCAAGCATCCGCGCGCATCACTTCCCCCCATCCTTGTGAAGACGAGGTTGGAGAGGATGTACATTTTGGTGATTCATCCAAATGGGATAGCGATAAAGAGGATGATCCATCCGAGGAGCCATCCGGGGACTTTATGACATTGACTGGACGAGCGCCCAGTCATGTGGAATCTAATTATCACGGTGATCATCCACAGTCTGTCGTTTATGAAAATGATTTGGGGATGGCTTTTGCAGTTCAGGCGAGGGTTATTCCCGAGGGAGGAACCTTGACGAAGGACACTGATGGTGCGCTGATCATCTCAGGCGCGGATAAAATCACGGTGTATTTGGCAGCAGCTACTGGATTTAGGGGATTTCACGCTATGCCGAATAGTGATGCAACGGAGTCAGCAGAAGCATGTCAAGTCATTTTAGACGGAGCAATTTCGCTGGGAACTGAGCAGGTGCGGCAACGCCATGAACAGGATCATCGAAAGCTGTTTGACCGCGTTGCATTAGAACTGGGAGGTGATACTCTAACCGACGAATTCGTTCTACCGACCGATCTGCGATTAGAACGTTATCAGAAAGGTCAGGCCGACCCGGGGCTGGAAGTGCTGTTATTTCAGTATGGCCGCTATTTGCTCATGGGTAGCTCGCGTCCGGGGAGTCAGCCTGCCAATCTTCAGGGCATCTGGAATGACCGGGTGCAGCCGCCGTGGAACAGTAATTATACAACCAATATTAATACTCAGATGAACTATTGGCCCGCAGAAGTATGCAATCTTGCCGAGTGCCATGAACCCTTGCTGCACATGATTGGAGAAGTGGCTCGTACGGGACGGAGGGTAGCCTCCATCCATTTTGGTGCTCAAGGGTGGACTGCTCATCACAATGTAGATGTGTGGAGATACGCCGGACCTTCAGGGGGCCATGCCAGCTGGGCATTTTGGCCGCTTGGAGGTGTATGGCTAACTGCTCACCTATGGGAGCGCTATCTGTTTACCTTGGATACAGCCTATTTGGCAGAACAAGCTTATCCGCTCATGAAGGGGGCGGCAGCCTTTTGCATGGACTGGCTCGTAGAAGGCCCGGAGGGTCAGCTTGTGACGTCCCCATCCACATCACCTGAAAATAAATTCAAAACGACGGATGGCGAGGATTGCAGTATATCTATGGGCTCTACCATGGATATGACGCTGATTCGAGAGCTGTTGGGGAACTGCATTCAAGCTGCGGATCTGCTGGAACTAGACGATGAGTTCCGCAACCGCTGCGAGGAGACACGAGACAGATTAATGTCCTATCAAATTGGTCGCCACGGTCAGCTACAGGAATGGTTTGTCGATTTTGAGGAAGCGGAGCCTGGGCATCGACATGTTTCGCATCTATATGGGTTATATCCTGGTCGACAAATTCACATCCGTGATACCCCGGAGCTAGCTGAGGCGGCTCGCATATCGTTGCGTCGACGGCTTGATCACGGTGGTGGGCATACCGGATGGAGCTGTGCCTGGTTGATTAATCTGTACGCTCGACTGGAAGATGGCGACGCCGCACATCGGTATGTTCGCACGTTGCTGTCGCGATCGACCTATCCTAATTTATTTGACGCTCACCCGCCTTTTCAGATCGACGGTAATTTTGGTGCGACGGCGGGGATCGCAGAAATGCTGCTACAAAGCCGTCCGGGAGAGCTGACGTTACTGCCTGCCCTGCCAACGGCATGGCCGGAGGGACGGGTCAGTGGATTGAAGGGACATGGCGGGATGACGGTCGGCATGGAATGGTCCGGTTCCCGGCTTGTCCGTGCAGAACTGGCCACATCCATCTCAGCAGGAAGCTGCACGATTCGCAGTGCACATCCATTTAGCGCAGATGCTCGTCAGGCTCTGCCTGATCCTGAGCACGGAGGATTTATTTTGTCATGGATTTTTACCAAAGAACAGGAAATAACGAACGGACATACGATTATAATTGAAGGAGAGGAATAGACAATATGACCATTTTTCAATTTCCGCAGGACTTTATGTGGGGCACCGCGACGGCAGCCTATCAAATCGAAGGAGCTTATGAGGAGGATGGGAGAGGCTTGTCGATCTGGGATACCTTTGCCCATACGCCTGGCAAAGTATTCAACGGTGATAACGGCAATGTAGCTTGTGACAGCTATCATCGCTACGAGGAAGATATCCGCCTAATGAAGGAGCTGGGCATTCGTACATACCGTTTTTCCGTGTCCTGGCCGCGTATATTTCCCAATGGTGACGGTGAAGTCAATCAAGAAGGATTGGACTATTATCATCGCGTAGTCGATTTGTTGAACGAAAACGGGATTGAACCGTTTTGTACACTGTACCATTGGGATCTGCCTCAGGCGCTTCAGGATGCTGGAGGATGGGAGAATCGTCACACGATTCAAGCATTTGTCCAGTATGCAGAAACGATGTTCCGCGAGTTCCACGGTAAAATACACCATTGGCTAACATTCAATGAACCGTGGTGTATCGCCTTTTTATCCAATATGCTGGGTGTTCATGCCCCAGGTCTGACAAATCTTCAGACAGCCATTGATGTAGGACATCATCTGCTAGTTGCACATGGTCTTTCTGTGCGCCGCTTCCGTGAGCTGGGCACCAGTGGCCAGATCGGTATCGCTCCCAATGTCTCATGGGCTGTCCCTTACAGTACATCTGAGGAAGATAAAGCTGCTTGTGCGCGCACCATTTCCCTGCACAGTGACTGGTTTCTTCAACCTATTTATCAAGGCTCGTATCCTCAGTTTTTGGTAGACTGGTTCGCGGAGCAGGGAGCTACCGTGCCTATTCAGGATGGCGATATGGATATTATTGGCGAGCCTATTGATATGATCGGTATTAATTACTATAGTATGTCGGTTAATCGCTTTAATCCTGAAGCCGGGTTTCTTCAATCTGAAGAAATCAATATGGGGCTACCTGTAACAGATATCGGCTGGCCAGTGGAGTCGCGTGGGCTGTACGAGGTACTGCATTATTTGCAAAAATACGGTAACCTCGATATTTATATCACAGAGAATGGGGCTTGTATCAACGATGATGTCGTGAATGGCAAGGTTCAGGATGACCGTCGCATTTCGTATATGCAGCAGCATTTGGTGCAGGTACACCGGGCGATTCATGACGGCCTTCATGTCAAAGGATATATGGCATGGTCACTTATGGACAATTTTGAGTGGGCAGAGGGATATAATATGAGATTTGGCATGATTCATGTCGATTTTCGCACACAGGTCCGCACCCCGAAGGAAAGTTACTATTGGTATCGAAATATAGTAAGTAATAACTGGTTGGAGACCAGACGTTAAACGAAGAGCAATTTTTTTAAAAAAATATAGCAAAGACGGATCTGTCTTCATTCCCTTTTGTTTGAATACTGGGTCTTCCGGGGTAATAATAGTCAGGATATGCAGAGGGTTGTTTCAGGTATGTAGAGACCAAAGGGAATAAAGAAGCAAGATGTGTGCATACTGACAAAAATACCGAACGAGGGCGTTAAAATTATTTTGGACCGAAGGGAGTGGAGGGGATGGCTGCAAATTTTAGAAAATCAGGATCAACTGACGGGCAGATGAGCCGTACGGTATCTGTTATCGCTTTGATCGCTTGTATTGCAGGTATTATCCTTATTTTGCTTGATATAGGAAATTTGACTGATCGAAATATATATTTAATGACAGGCATTGGCTGCGTTGTTGCCGGGATTTTTATTTTTCTCGTTGGGAAATCATTTGTCATTGCACGCAAGAAGGAAGACCAGGAAAACGGTCGCAGTTAATAAAATTAAAAATGATTTAAAGCAAATATATACTGAAAACAACAACGTGGGGCTTCGAGCAGTGTAGGATGATAACTGTAGGGAGTCCCGCTTTTTTCTTTAATATAACTTCTTTAAGATACACAAATAACGTTTTTAATATGTCATCTTTGAATTATAATATATTTTGAATTTGCAAGAGAAATTTTATTTTTAGAGATATTTTTCACAAAAATCGGACAAATAATCGACAATTCTGTTAACAATAAAAAAAGTGGCCGCTTTTCTGCTATCTTATATAGGGGCAACATTACAGGAGTTCGTTAAGTTTTGAGTAATTTATTATTTAAGGAGAGGGGAACAACATGAACAAAAAACCAAAAGCGATTATTGCGTTGGTTTTGACCGTGCTCACGGTAGCATTGCTCATTTGGACGTGTTTTTATGCTGGCGGAAAATACGTTGTTTTCGATCCGAAAGGACCCATTGGGCAAGCACAAAAAGAGCTGATCATTCTTACAACGGCATTGTCTGCGCTAATAATTGTACCGGTCATGATTTTGACTTTCTTCATCATTTGGCGGTATCGTGATACACCGACAAACAAGGTGAAGTACCAACCCCACTGGGATGACAGCAAAAAGCTGGAGACCACATGGTGGGCTATTCCAATTATCGTTATCTGTATTATTGCGGTTATTACTGCAAGATATACCTACTTGCTGGAGCCTTCCAAGCCGTTGGCAAGTACGCAAAAGCCAGTAACCATTCAAGTGACTTCACTGGACTGGAAATGGCTCTTTATGTACCCAGAGGAAGGTATAGCTACAGTTAACCAAGTTCACATTCCTAAAGGTGTTCCAGTCCGTTTTGAACTGACTGCTGACGCACCGATGAACTCGTTCTGGATTCCGCAATTGGGCGGACAAATCTACACCATGTCAGGCATGGCTATGAAACTGCATTTGCAGGCCGATCACGAAGGAACTTACTTTGGTTCGGGTGCAAACTTTAGCGGTGAGCATTTTGGACAAATGCGTTTTGATGTAGAGGTCCAGTCGGATGAAGAGTATAAAAACTGGGTCGCTGACATCAAGAAGCAGTCTAAGCCGCTGACGAAAGACGGCTATTTGGCGCTTGCAAAACCAGGTTTGTCCCAGCCTGATGAGTATTCTTCGATTCCAGATGGCTTGTTCAAAGAGATTGTCAACAAGTATGTAGTGGAAGGGGCTCCTAACCCCCATGCTGGACATGGCGGAGCTACATCCACAGAAGATTCAACCAAGTCCGGCACAGAAGATCATGCTGGAATGGACATGAGTCATATGAATATGAGCGGACACAATTAAATGATTATAAGGAAGGAGGCCCCCAATGCTTGACAAAATAAAAGAGTTTGCATCCACTTTCTTCGTTACTGGAGACCCAATGATCTATGGAGCGGACGTCTCCATCGCATTAGCGACGATCGGGATCGTGTTTGTGCTCACTTATTTCAAAAAATGGGGCTGGCTTTGGAAAAACTGGTTGACTACTGTTGACCATAAAAAAGTCGGTATTATGTATATTCTTGCGGCCATCTTGATGTTATTCCGCGGAGGCGTGGATGCATTATTGATGCGTGTTCAACTGGCTACACCGGATGTGACACTTCTGCATCCTGAGCATTACAATCAGATTTTCACAACTCACGGCACGATCATGATCCTGTTTATGGCGATGCCGTTGATGTTTGGTTTGTTTAATATCGCCGTACCCCTTCAAATTGGTGCGCGCGACGTTGCGTTTCCTTTCCTGAACGCATTGAGCTTTTGGCTTTTCTTTATGGGAGCGATGTTGTTCAACTTGTCCTTTGTTATCGGCGGTTCGCCAGATGCAGGGTGGTTGAGTTATCCACCGCTTTCAGAACTGCAATTTAGTCCAGGCGTCGGTCAGAACTTCTATATCTGGGGTATTCAGATTTCTGGTATAGGTTCATTGGCTACGGGGATCAACTTTATTGTGACCATTATTAAAATGCGTGCACCTGGTATGACTTGGATGAAAATGCCTGTCTTTACGTGGTCCGTATTTTCGTCATGTGTTATTATCATTTTCGCATTCCCCATTCTGACGGTTACTTTGGCATTGCTGTTCCTTGACCGCTTTGGAGGAGGGCACTTCTTTACGCTTGATTTCGGCGGTAACCCGATGATGTATATCAACTTGATCTGGATGTGGGGTCACCCTGAGGTATACATTGTAGTTTTGCCTGCCTTCGGTATTTATTCCGAGGTCATCAGTGTATTCTCCAAAAAGAAATTGTTTGGCTACAAATCCATGGTTTACGCTATGTTCATGATTGCGATCCTGTCCTTCTTCACCTGGGCGCATCACTTCTTCACGATGGGATCAGGCGCAGATGTTAATGCATTCTTTGCGATTTCGACGATGGTTATCGCTATACCGACAGGGGTTAAAGTATTTAACTGGCTGTTCACGATGTATCGGGGTAAGATTACATTCAAAACCCCTATGATGTGGTCAATTGCTTTTATTCCGAACTTCTTGATTGCTGGTTTAACGGGCGTCATGTTGTCTGTAGCGCCTGCTGACTTCCAGTTCCATAACAGTTACTTCTTGATCGCTCACTTTCACTCCGCTCTGATTGGTGGTGTAGTGTTCGGTTACTTGGCAGGTCTGTACTATTGGTGGCCTAAAATGTTCGGTTTCACATTGCCTGAAACGCCTGGTAAATGGGCTTTCTGGTTCTGGAACATCGGTTTCTATGTATGTTTTATTCCACAATATTCTCTCGGTCTGATGGGTATGACGCGTCGTCTGAGCACTTATGGCTGGGATACCGGCTGGCAGCCGCTTAACCTCGTTTCGACCGTTGGGGCATTCCTGATGGGGATTGGGTTCTTGTTCCAGGTTCTTCAAATTCTTCTGGGCATCAAGAATTACCGCAAGCTGAAGGATACAACAGGCGACCCTTGGGGTGGCCATACGTTGGAATGGTCGATTCCTTCACCTGCACCGGAATACAATTTTGCTACCATTCCACAAGTAGAAGAACGTGATGACTGGTGGGCAGAAAAAGATAAACGTGCAAAAGGTATTTTCAGAAAGCAACCGCCAATTGAAGCGATTCATATGCCGAAAAACTCGGCGATTCCATTCATTATGTCGGTATTCTTTTTCATTGCAGGTTTCGGGTTCGTATTCGGATGGTCGTTCTTCTATATTCCAGGGCTGATCGGTGTGGCAATTTGTATGATTTGCCGTTCGTTCTTCTCCTACGATGGCGACTACTATATCCCTGCGGATGAAGTAAAACGCACGGAAGCGGCAATAAGGGGGTCTGTATAATGGCACAAGCTGCAGCACATCACAGCCATGATCATGACCACGGGCATCACGATCCGCAAGAGCTGAAGATGCTTGGTTTTTGGATCTTCCTCGTAACGGACGTAATCCTGTTCAGTACCTTGTTCGCAACCTTCGTTGTCCTTCGGAATAACACGGCCGGAGGACCAGGTGGCGCAGAGCTGTTTAACATGACGGGCGTTATTATTGAAACGTTCCTCTTGCTCACGAGCAGCTTCACAAGTGGTCTGGCTGTGTTGGCTATGAACAAAGGAAGCATGAAGGGATTAATCAGCTGGTTAATCGTAACAGCGATCCTGGGTCTTGGTTTTATCGGTTTTGAAGTTTACGAGTTTGTTGAAATGGTACACGAAGGAGCCAATTTTGGAACCAGTGCGTTCTTGTCGGCATTCTTCACTCTAGTCGGAACGCACGGACTTCACGTTTCGTTAGGTCTGGTTTGGATGATTGGACTCATGTTCCAGTTGAAAAAACGCGGGCTTACACCAGAGACGAAGGGGAAAGTTTCGGCATTGAGCTTGTATTGGCACTTTTTGGACGCTGTCTGGATCTTCTTGCTGACAGTCGTCTATTTGATGGGGGTGATGTAGATGGCACAGCATCAATCAGGAGCGGGTTCGCATGGTCATGATGATTCTCACGGTTCAGTGAAATCCTATGTTATCGGGTTTATTCTGTCCATCGTACTGACCATCATTCCTCTCTTCGTGGTGATGAATCATATGTTGAGCCGCACTTCGACCATGGTTGTTATTTTAGCCGCGGCAGTGCTGCAATTTCTGGTTCAGCTTTTCTTCTTCATGCACATCCGTGAAAGCAATGGACCACGTTGGAATGTTATGACCTTGATTCTTGGTGTAGTGATCCTGTTGACCGTCGTTGGTGGTTCAGTATGGATTATGGAATACAACATGGTAGCACACTAAAAATCACACAAGTACAAACTAATTAGGAAAGAAGGAGCGGACTTAGAACCGCTTCTTCTTTTTTTGTGTTGCTTATTAAAATTAAAACTGTGGCTTCTTGAACTCAAGTTTACATATGTGTAAAATGGAATTGTATAACAGTAGAGTGAAAACGATAATACTAGTGGAGAGCGGAGGGAAAAGTAATGAACACAGAATTACTGTTTAAACCTTTTAAGGCAGGTAATTTAACTCTTCCCAATCGGATTGTTATGGCGCCAATGACACGAAATTTTTCTCCTCAAGGTATCCCAGGGCCTGACGTGGTGATGTATTATCGTCGGCGTGCAGAAAATGCGGTTGGTTTGATTATTACGGAGGGAACTGCTATTAATCATCCCGCAGCTGTAGAGCACACCAGCATTCCTAATTTTTATGGTGAGGGATTAAAGGGGTGGGCCAAGGTAGTCGAGGAGGTTCATGCGGTAGGTGGCAAGATTATACCGCAGCTCTGGCATGTGGGTACAGCTCGCCAAATAGGTGCGGATAACCAACCGAATCCCGAGGCATTGCCTGTCGGTCCGTCCGGTATTTCTCCTGCCGGTGAAAAGGTAGTTGAGCCGTTGACCGAGACCGAGATTGCTGATATTATCGCAGCCTATGCTCAGGCCGCTGCCGATGCCCAGCGAGTGGGTTTTGACGGTATTGAGCTCCATGGAGCACATGGCTATTTAATTGATCAGTTTTTCTGGGACAAAACGAATAAGCGTACCGATCAATATGGAGGCAATCTGGTCCAGCGTACTCGGTTTGCGGTGGAGGTCATTGAGGCTTGTCGTCGTGCAGTAGGGCCGGATTTCCCAATTATACTGCGATTCTCCCAGTGGAAGATGTACCACTATGAAGAAAAGCTGGCACAGACACCTCAGGAACTTGAACAGTTTCTCGCTCCATTAGTGAAGGCAGGAGTGGATGTATTCCATTGCTCAAGCCGCCGTTTTTGGGAACCGGAATTTGAAGGGTCCGATCTAAACCTGGCAGCTTGGACGAAAAAGGTAACAGGTAAGCCAGTTATTACTGTAGGCTCCATTGGCTTGGAGAAGGCGTTTTTGAGTGATTTTGAAAAAAATAATAATCGTCAAACCGAACAATCCAGTAGTGTAGAGGCAAGATTAGAACAACTCGTGGGGCAAGTAGAACGAGAGGAAGCTGATCTGGTTGCGGTTGGGCGTGCTTTGCTGGTTGATCCAGCGTTTGCGATGAAGTTACGTGATCAACAGATAGAAGAAATTATTCCTTACAGTGATGAAGTATTAAAGACGCTGAATTAAGCTTTATGTATGTAAAGCTATAGCGTCAGGCAAGCATTGAGACTTGGAAGTCTTCTGTTACAGGGCAAGCTGTAATATAAGCTATTCGTAAACTCTACGAATTTGCTATAATAGGAGCATCAAGTCGAAATACACGGGGTGAAAAGGATGAATTCTGAAACGGAAGCTTTGGATTGCGAGCCGGCTTGTCACGGTTCAGATCAGGAAATCGAGCGCATAAAATCTTCCCTTGTTGAGGATTCCATCGCATACAAAATGTCGGAGCTGTTTAAAGCTTTGGGTGACCCGACACGAATCAAGCTGATTTATGCCCTGGCACAAAAAGAACTGTGTGTTCATGATCTGACCCAGGTGCTCAATATGGGACAATCTGCGGTATCCCACCAGCTTCGTTATTTGCGCAACCTGCGTATTGTCAAACGACGCAAAGAAGGCAAAACGGTGTTTTATTCACTGGATGATAATCATGTGGAGCAGATCTTTTTGCAAACCCATCAACACATATCACATCAATAATCTTTTGGGATAAAACAACAGAGGGCGCCAAGCGATTGGCGCTCTTTTGGCGTTTGTCCGTTGAAGTCGATTTTTTTGTTAAAAAGGGCTAGATGTCATTGACTTTTGACCCTGATCCTGAATATAATGACCTTAATAAATAATATATGAACAGTTGCTCATATATAGTTAATTGGAGGCCAATGATTATGGATGCTCTAAAAAGAACGGAACGGCATGAATGGATTTTGGAAGGTTTGGATTGCGCCAACTGTGCGCTCAAGATTGAAAATGGAGTCAGTAAAATAGAAGGGGTCATGGATTGCTCGGTCAATTTTGTTACGAAAACGTTGACGATGACCACAAGTTCGGATCAAAAAGAAGAGGTTTTTCGCCAGACGGAACGGAAGGTTCATAGACTTGAGCCACATGTTCGGATGGTGGTAAAAAGTGCCCGTGGCCACCTACATGAAGACAGTCGAAGCCATGCTGGTGCAGTACAATCAGATAGCGTAGAGGATTGTGCATGCGGTCATGAGCATAATGATGAAGGTGAAGGACATACACAAGAGCATCACAACCACCATGCAGAGCACAAACATGGTGAATCCACCCATGCTCATTCACATTCGCATGGAGATGATAGCCACGCTGGGCATACGCATGATCACGGTACGGACGGTATGCGCCGCATGATTGCGCGTTTGGCTATTGGTGCGGTCGTTGCGGCTGTTGCCTGGTGGTTACCTGTCGAAGGTGTAGGCAAGCTGGCCCTATTTTTACTGGCATATATCATCGTTGGCGGTGATGTTGTCTTGCAGGCTGCACGCAGTCTGGTGCGTGGAATGGCCTTTGACGAGTACTTCCTGATGACGCTGGCTACTGTTGGTGCATTTGCGATTGGGGAATACCCGGAAGGCGTAGCTGTCATGTTCTTTTATCAAATCGGAGAGCTGTTTCAAGGCATCGCAGTTAACCGTTCACGTAAGTCCATCAGTGATCTGATGGATATTAGACCGGACTATGCGAACCTGAAGACGGCTGAGTCCGTACGGAGAGTGTCTCCAGAAGACGTTCGCATTGGGGATTTGATTGTGATTAAGCCAGGCGAGAAGATCCCGCTGGACGGTAAAGTTGTAGATGGTAAATCGCATGTGGATACCTCTGCGTTGACTGGTGAATCGGTGCCTCGTACTGTGGAGCCGGGAAGTAGCGTGTTGAGTGGATTTATCAATACGAACGGGCTTCTAACGGTAGAGGTTAGCAAAGAGTTTAGTGAATCCGCGGTCTCTAAAATTTTGGAATTAGTGCAAAATGCGAGTGCCAAAAAAGCGCCGACTGAAAAGTTTATCACGAAATTTTCCAGATACTATACTCCCGTAGTGGTTATTGTAGCGCTGTTGTTGGCGGTTGTTCCACCGCTTGTTGTGCCAGGTGCACAATTTGCAGATTGGGTGTACCGTGCGCTTGTTTTCCTCGTTATTTCTTGTCCATGTGCGCTGGTAGTATCTATTCCATTGGGCTTCTTTGGGGGAATCGGGGCAGCCTCCCGTTCAGGTATTCTGATCAAGGGCGGGAATTATCTTGAAGCTCTGAATCATGTAAAATACGCTGTTTTTGATAAAACAGGCACACTCACCAAAGGTGTTTTCCGTGTAACAGGGATTTATCCTGCCGGGGATTTTACAAACGAAACCCTGCTCGAAACCGCCGCTTTGGCGGAGCTGCATTCGACACATCCTATTGCTGCATCTTTGCGTGAATCCTACGGTAAAGAACTCAGAGCAGAACGGGTTCAGCAGTATAGTGAAATATCCGGTCACGGGATTCAGGCACAAATAGATGGTCGTCTGGTATCGGCCGGGAACGCCAAGCTGATGGAGCGGGAACATGTTGCTTTTAATGTGGCGCAGCAAGCAGGGACGCTGGATGAAGGAACGGTCGTACATGTGGCGGTAGACGGAACGTATGCCGGGTGCATTCTGATTTCAGATGAGGTTAAGGAAGACGCAGCCCAAACGGTTACTTCACTGAAAAAGTTGGGTGTGGTGAAAACCATCATGCTGACGGGTGACAATCGGACAGTTGCCGAGGCTGTAGGACGACAGCTGGGTTTGGATGAAGTAAGGGCAGAGCTGTTACCTCAGCACAAAGCCGAAGCCATCGAGCAGTTGTCTGCAAGTAAAAAAACGAGCGACAAAATTTTGTTCGTGGGCGATGGAATCAATGATACACCCGTACTGGCGCTGGCCGATGTCGGTGTAGCGATGGGTGGCTTGGGTTCGGACGCTGCGATTGAGGCGGCAGATATCGTAATCATGAACGACGAGCCTTCAAGGCTGGTTACGGCCATCCATATCGCCAAGCGCACACGTCGTATCGTATGGCAAAACATCATTTTTGCACTAGGTGTCAAAGCTGTGTTTCTTACGCTGGGAGCATTCGGTATTGCTACGATGTGGGAGGCTGTATTTTCCGATGTAGGTGTAACATTGCTAGCCGTATTGAATGTGATGCGTGTATTGAAGGTTCGTTCTTACGAGTAAAAAATAAACACCCCCGGGTTAACATCGGATGTAGGCATCCTGTGAAAACCGGGGGTGTTTATTTTATAGGTTCCTTTTTCGAGTGGTCTTGTACCAGCAGTATAGAGATTACTTGTGGGTTGTAGGGGAGCTGTGCCCAGATGTATAAATGCGTGGCGTGCCTAATACGTTAAGGTAGGGGCTTTACAAGTAAGGCCCATGTAAGATTCGGTTGCTCCATTATGAGTAAGCGTTTTCCTTATTTGGAGGGGTACTCAAATTCGTGTGTGCCAACTTGCTGACGGAAGAAAGGATGGATTAATAGCATGGAGGCTAAACTGATGCATGTATTCGCAGAGCTGTTGGGCGGCAAAAACAGCCGGGATCTCAAAGATCCAGAGTCGGTTATGGAGACTGCTGCACAGAGGTTGGCTATGGAGACGCTAAGGGCAGGCAGCCATGAAGTATCTGCTACGCAGGGGGAAGATCCGTTGGGCTGGCTGGTTGGTTTAGCTGAGCAGGGCGTAATCAGCCGAGCGGAGGCTTTGATGGCTGCGAATCCCGAATTACTTGGGGAAACGATGCTGAATAGCGGCAACGATATTGGGCAAGCAATGGGTACACTCCTAAAATGGAGCGATGAATACAGACGTACCTTCATACGGATTTATGCCGATGCTCCTACAAGTATGAGTCGTATAAGTACAGAGACAGCATCAGAAATAGGCAGTTTCGACGGTTATAGTCTTCTGCATGGCCCCTTGTCACAGGCCTCTGGCCGCGTTGGGGAATTATGCTATGCCTATCTGGACGTAGCTGAGTCTGGACAGACGATTCATGCCCCTGACGGGGAGCCCGACCCCATCCTTATTCCCGGCTCTCGTGCATCTGACACGTACAAAACCTTTAACCAGGCATCTGGCCTGCCTGGATTGTGTGAGCATTTGTCCCGCCGGATTATCAGCTTGCTGGAAACAGAGTATGAAGGCTTATTCGAGTCTCTGAACGGATCGCCACTCACTGTTGCCCTAATGGAGCAGAACAATGCAGTGGGTATTGGCAGCTTGCAAGATATGCAGCTGGAGGCATTACTGCGTGCGGCGTTGCGGAGCGTGCGGCAGGGGGGAGAACCCAAGCTGGAGATTATGGTACGCAATCCGGCTGACGTGGACGAATTCCGGGCAACCCGAGACTGGATTGACGGCGTTGCGGAGCAGACCTTATGCGGACGTCTTCGGTGCATTCCATATCGGGTAGGCGTGCTTTTGACAGTTGCCCCGTCTTTGGTGCCTAACATAAGCCCAACATGGAACAAGGAAGCCGCACGGTCGGAGGAGTCAGCCAACCCCAATAACATATCCAAAGTGGGTGCACGACATATCAAGCAGGTGGCTCAAGCTGCAGATCTGACACGTTTTGCCGATACGGTCATTTTAGAAGTCATACCAACTCCATCCGATGATATTAGGACTGAGGATCAGTTGATTCCACCCGGTGTCGATGGTCATGAGAATACTAGTGATACGATAAAATGCATAATGGAAGCTGTTCGACGTGTAAAGCCCGAGCTTCCTTTATGGGTAGCAATAGATGAAATTAACCAGTCTCTGGATGGGATTTCGATCTGGGAGAATGAGCTGACGGGGGTCATTTGCCCGGACACAGCAGTTCCCGCCGCACGCCTTGCAGCTGCGCGTTTGGGACTGCAACAGCCCGCAGATCGTCAGCGCACTTCTGGGGCTGCACACAACCATGCGTGGAAGTTTCCTTTAGCCTGAAGATAACCTGAATTCATGTAATAGAGGATTTTGCAAAAATCCAATAAGCGATTTTCAAAGAACAAAATATAGATCGAAATGGCCTAGTTCGTCTATATATTACACTTTGGAGCGACTGGAATCGATTTTTGCAAATCCTGAATCGGATGCTCTAAATATGGAGGATACCTGCGGTGTTTGCGCGGGTATCTTTTTTTATTTAGACCATTGCTGGTTTACAAGTGGAAAAGAAAAGGTATATAATAAAACAAAAGTTTCTCTAAACCAAAATAATTGTATAGACGCAAAAATGATTATCATTCTCATTTGCTAAACATGCTGCTTCGGGCTTCCCGAAGCAGCATGTGCTATTTTAGGGCACTTAACAATGGATATCATTCTCAATGAGATGCTAGTACAAGGAACAAAATATGGAAAGGAACGTGACATGATGCAAGCTGTTCAACGATTACAAGATACATTGTCTCCCTCTAACCGAACCCTTTCAAAAAACAGTGGCAGCGGACGACCCGGTCCGAATCGTAAGCCGCAATTTCAGCTTAAAAGTATGCTGAAAAACAAGGAGATGCAAGCTGCTCTAGGTAGTGGATTGCTGATGTTGATGGCATGGGGAGTCTCACATTGGTGGCAATGGCTATCGGTCATTCTGTATGTGGTGTCCTATGCCCTTGGGGGCTGGTCCAAAGCCAGGGAAGGAGTCGAAACACTGATCCGAGAACATGATCTGGATGTTAACCTGCTCATGATTGCTGCCTCCCTAGGAGCTGCGGCCATTGGCTATTGGAATGAAGGAGCCATGCTGATCTTTATTTTTGCACTCAGCGGTGCGCTGGAGAGCTATACCACCGAGCGTAGTAGTAAGGATATTTCTGAGCTTATGGCGTTGAAGCCGGAAACGGCTTTGCGCTTGTCTCGCGAGGGGACCGAAACGGTCGGCATTGAGCAGCTGTTGCCAGGCGACCTGCTGCTGGTGAAGCCGGGCGAACTGATTCCGGCGGACGGCCGAATCTCTAAGGGCGTTTCGGCAGTGAATCAGGCATCGATTACCGGTGAATCTATTCCGGTAAATAAGGTGGAAGGTGACGAGGTATATGCGGGCACCATTAATGGAGAAGGGGTGCTATATGTGGAGGTTAGTCAGTCCTCAGAGAACACTTTATTTTCGAAAATCATTCGTATGGTGGAAGAGGCTCAGACCGAAGTTCCTGATTCCCAGCGTTTTATTAAAACGTTCGAATCGGTGTACGCTCGAATTGTTGTTGCTGTCACGCTGATCGTCATTGCCGGTGCACCCATAGCATTAGGCTGGACGTGGGCAGCAGCGTTTTACAAGGCTATGGTGTTCCTCGTCGTGGCCTCCCCCTGTGCGCTCGTATCATCCATTATGCCAGTAATGCTATCGGCCATTTCCAACCGTGCCCGACGGGGCATCCTGTTCAAAGGTGGTGCACATGTGGAGAATATGGCATTGACTTCTGTTGTTGCTTTTGACAAAACAGGCACGTTAACGATGGGGTCACCTGTCGTCACGGATTGGATTACCGCCGCAGAATACGATGCCGATGAGTTATTGCATATGGTCGCCACAATTGAAAGCTATTCTTTGCATCCACTGGCGCGAGCGATTGTAGCCAAAGCCGAAGCTGATTTGGGACAGAGAGATCTTCTTCCAACCGAAGAAGTGCAGGCACTCACCGGATGGGGAATGGAAGGCATCATAGGTGGGGTGAAGTGGAAAATTGGGCGTACAAATGTACTGGATGAACCTGGTTCTCTGGCAGAGCCAAAGTGGATGGAGAGTCGGGCCCGGCTGGAAGCTGAGGGCAAAACCGTATCCATCATCCTCGCGAATGATCGGATTGCCGGAATGCTGGCACTACGCGACGAGCTGCGTCCGCAGGCCCAAGAGTCCGTGAAACGACTGCAAGCGCAGGGTATCCGGGTTGTCATGCTAACCGGGGACCGTCCAGAAACGGCCGCTGTGATCGCGGCGCAGGCCGGAGTTGACGCCGTGTATGCTGGCTTAATGCCGGAGGACAAAGTCAGCCATATTCGCATGCTGCGGGAGCAGTACGGGCATGTCGTCATGGTCGGCGACGGTGTGAACGACGCTCCTGCGTTGACAGCGGCAACCGTAGGACTAGGCATGGGGATGCATGGCAGCGGAGCCGCACTGGAGGTCGCAGACGTTGTGCTGATGAACGATGGAATCGAGGAGATTGCTCCGACGGTAGCACTGGCCCGCAAGGCGCAGCGGGTGGTTAAACAAAATATGATCTTTGCGGTAAGTGTCATTTTGCTGCTTGTGATCAGCAACTTTGTGCAAGATATAGCCCTGCCATTTGGGGTTATTGGGCATGAAGGTAGCACATTACTGGTTATTTTGAATGGCCTGCGCTTATTACGGTCATAGGGCTAATAATCACAAGAAGGAGCATTCATCCTCTTAAAAATTCAAGGGGTGAATGCTCCTTCTTTTGCAGCCTCGCAACGCTGTACGTCTATCTTCGGCGTGGCGTAGACCGTCGTAAGAACAAGGAAAACAATAGCCCTGCCAGCGCAATCCCTGTAGCAATGATAAAGGCATCATTAATGCCATGGATCGTCGATTCCGTAACAGCATTTCGGTACACCTGTTGTAGCGCCAACGATGAACCACTTTCTGTTGAAATACCCGCCGTTTGCGCGAGGGTTTGTCCCAACTGTGCTACCCCTTCGGTTAAAGGAACATTGGCGGTGGTAGCGACATTCGCATAATCCGCTACATGAATCGTGGTCCGGCTGCTCATTACAGTAATGAGCCAAGCGGTACCGATAGACCCGGCAATTTGCCGTACTGTATTGGACATGGCTGTACCATGGCTACCGAGATGGGGAGGCAACTGGTTTAGCCCTTCCGTCTGGACGGACATCATCAGCAGTGACATTCCGAAGCTGCGAATCGTATAGATGATCATAATATGTCCGTAGGTGGTGGCGTCGGTTAGCAGACTGAACTCCCATGTCGTGACTGCCGTAATGATCAGCCCAATGATCGCCAACGGCCTTGCGCCTATACGGTCAAATACTGCCCCTGATATGGGTGACATCACACCCATCAGCAGTGCACCCGGCAACAGCAGCAGACCGGATTGCAACGGTGTAAAGCCGCGTATATTTTGCAAATAGATTGGCAGCAGCAGCATACCGCCAAACATCGTCATGTTGACGGTAGCCCCGACTAAGGTTGATACAGTAAAAATATCATATTTAAACACACGGAACTCCAGCATCGGCTGTAGCATGTTCAGCTCGCGCACGATAAACAATACAATAAACACAATCCCGGCAGCGAGTGTGAGTATTACTGTATTGCTACCCCAGCCTTTGTCCCCAGCTGAACTAAAGCCATACAGCAGGAAGCCAAACCCAAGGGTGGAAAAGACGGTTCCCAGCAGGTCAAAGTTCGGTTTCGTTAGCTTGGATACATTTTTGAGCCAGCGTATGGCAAACAGAATATCAATGACCGCCAGCGGAATAACAAGTAAAAATAGCAGCCGCCAGCTGTAATGCTCCACAATATAGCCGGATAAAGTTGGTCCAATCGCCGGGGCAAACATCATGGCGATTCCCATAGTACCCATGGCAGCGCCCCGTTTTTCTGGAGGAAACACAGTCAGGAACACGTTCATCACCACAGGCATGATGATGCCTGCTCCGCTGGCCTGGATAACACGTCCAACCAGCATAGGCGCAAAGCCGGTACTGGCAGCACAGACGACAGACCCGGCAGTAAATAACCCCATCGCGGAGATGAACAGCGCACGTGTTCCGAAGGACTCAATCAGAAAAGCAGTGATAGGAATCAAAATCCCGTTGGTTAGCATATATCCGGTGGAAAGCCATTGAACGGTTGTGGCAGACACATTGAAATCATTCATTAAGTGTGGAATGGCCACGTTAAGCAGCGTTTGATTCAAAATCGAAATGAAGGCGCCTAGCAGCAGCACGGACAGAATACGTCCGACGGACATTTTTTGATCCATGACAGCCCCCTACTTGTGAACTCTGATAGTCGCACTCATTCCCGGGATAATACCCAGCCCCTTGTAACCTTGAATGGAAATATTGACAGGCACGACCTGCGTCACCTTGGTATAGTTGGCAGTGGTGTTGGAAGTGGGCAGTAGTGAAAAAGTCGATGCGGTCGCCAGGCCGATCTTTTCGAGTTTACCGCTCAGGGACGTATCCGGGTAAGCATCAATATATACATCTACGGTTTGTCCTACTTGAAGATCCTGTACAGCCGTTTCGTCTATATTGGCGGTAATCCATAAATTGTTTAGATCAAAAGCCTTCGCTAAAGGCGTGCCTGCCCCAACAATTGAGTTGTTGACCGCAGATTGCTGCACGATGGTACCATCGGTTGGAATCGTAACGCTAATTCGGCTTCCGCCTCCTTCTACATTACCCAGTGTGCTTCCAGCGGTGTAGGTTTTACCAACTTCAGCATTCCAGCCTGTGAGCTTGCCAGCGCCTGGAGAGGCAACGGTAACCGCTTGTCCACTCACTTGGGCATTATCGGTTTTTATGTAGTTGGCGGATTGATTGTAGTAATAGGCGGCGGCTCCACCTCCTGCCAGAATAATGATAATAACTAGCAAGTTGACTAATATGGCGCGTGAATTCATGTGTTAACATGCCTCCCTAGTTCTTGGATTTTCAAAGTATGCGTCAAACGATTTATAATATTCAGATGGATTTTGGGCAAGGTTAAGAGCGCATGCGAAAAGGATGATTTTGCTGACAAAGGATGATGCGCATAATGACGACGACCAGAATCATGATTGTATATGACAGTGAAAATGGGCATACCGAACGTCTCGCACGCTCAATTGCAGAAGGAGCACACCTTGAGCACACGGAAGTGTTGTTAAAGCATGTAAATGAGGCCGATGTGAATGAGCTAGTGAGTGTGGATGCGATCCTATGGGGTTGTCCGGGGCATTTTGGTACGATCAGCAGCGGTCTGAAAAGCTGGATTGATAAGCTGGGGTATCTGTGGGCGCAGGGCAAGCTGGTGGACAAAATCGGCGCTGTGTTTTGCACAACCGCTACCGTTCATGGTGGATTGGAATCCACACTTCTGAATTTGATTACTCCAATGCTTCATCAAGGCATGATTATTGTAGGACTGCCCGCCAATATTACGGAAAATGCATTATACGGCTCCTATTACGGCGTAGGGATAACATGTCCGGTGGAGACTGACCCCAATGGACCACCTAATCTTCCAACGGGTGATGATCTTGCACTAGGCCGCTCTTTGGGCAAACGGGTCGCTGAAATAGCGGGACGGTACCGTAGCGCTGAAAGAGAATAGGAGGCTACCGATGACCATTGCTTTTATCGTAGTAGCTGCGGTTGCCTTTATTTTTTTGCTGGTATTTAATACGAAGATGACGCGCAAGTCCTCTTCCAAGACTCGCTCTACCGAAGAGGACTCACGGCAAAGAAGCAAACGTCCTTATCCTGTACAGGTGGAACCCGAGGCGCGTGAATGGATAGATCCTGCGCAAGAGACGCCTCCTAAGGATATCGATGTCGAAGAGCATCATGCGGAGGAACAACACAAGGTGCCTGATATCCAGACGGATAAGAAGGTGGAAAAAGATCGCGAGAATATTAAAGATGCTTACGGAGATCAGGATTATCGTGCGGCTTTACGTGGTTTTACCAAAAAGGACGAAGAAAAGGAAAGACGTTCTCCAATATCCAATGGAGAGAAGGAGACTTACAAAAGTGAGGACGAGCAGTACCGTGAAGCACTGCGCTCCATGAACCAAAAAAAATGACGTATCTCCATATGAACATGCCAAAAAGGCTGCTTATCTGTCTGGATTACAGGCAGATAAGCAGCCTTTTTGTGTTGCTCGGCTATAGCCATTCGGTTAGCCCAATCATCGTAATTAAGCCGAGAATAAAAGAGAATGTGGCGATCCGCTGGTTGCCATCCCCGTGACTCTCGGGAATCAGTTCCTTGTAGACGATAAACATCATGGCTCCGGCGGCAAAAGCAAGGCCGTAAGGTACCAGTCCGTTCACCCAGCTACTCAAATAAAAGCCGATCAGACTCGTAATGATTTCCACAGCTCCGGTGAGGGTAGCAATGCCCAAGGCCTTGAAACGGCCGATGTTTTGATTCACAAGGAACAACGCTACGATAAAGCCTTCCGGGGCATTTTGCAGGCCGATAGAGAAGGCGATCAGATTGCCGAGATTGTGAGTCTCACTCGCATAGCTGACCCCAACAGAGAGTCCTTCCGGTAAATTGTGCAATGTAATAGCTGCGATGATGAGAAAAGATTTGGATTCCAGTTGAAAGGTCTTGGAATCTGGGTCCTCCAAATCCGCATGGGGAATGTACATCTCCATCACCAGTAATACGAGGCAGCCGAGCAGAATTCCCGCAGTCAGCACGAACCAATTGGAATGCTGGATCGCTTCGGGAATGAGGTTATACACGGAGGCAGAGGTCATAATTCCTGCGGCATAAGCCAACAGAACATCGCGAAGCCGATGCGTGATATTACGCATAAACAGTATGGGCACGGCGCCGAGTCCAGTGGACAGGGCAGAAATAAAGCTACCTACAAAAACGTCATTCATAATCGGGATAATCCCTCCATACCTGATTTATCTTTAAGCTTCGCTTCATGAAAACTTCATTTGACTGTTTACAGCTATTTCCGCATAATGAAATTAGGATTTAGAATCAGTCTAAGTCATAAAAAGCTACAAAACAAGTGATTCGTTTTTGTAATATCCGGGTGTCCACATTTTGGGATAAGCTTCTGGCGGAATTACTTTTAGAGTATATGCAGTTGCCCAGCGCCCGGTTCCGAAAACTCGTTATATAATACTTATGATATTTTAGGAGGAACCAAGATATGTACAAGTCCATTATTATAGGTACCGGCCCTGCCGGTTTGACCGCTGCAATTTATCTGGCACGCGCTAACATGAGCCCACTGGTGATCGAAGGACCACAGCCAGGCGGACAATTAACTACGACTACGGAAGTTGAAAATTTCCCAGGTTTTCCGGAAGGAATCATGGGACCCGATTTGATGGATAATATGCGTAAGCAAGCGGAGCGTTTTGGCGCTGAATTCCGCACAGGCTGGGTAAACAAAGTAGACACAACTGCTCGTCCATTTACTTTGGATGTAGAGGGTTTGGGTGAACTGGTTACTGATACGCTGATTATTTCCACAGGAGCGACTGCCAAGTACCTGGGTATTCCCGGTGAACAGGATAATATCGGACGTGGCGTAAGCACTTGCGCAACATGCGACGGCTTCTTTTTCCGTGGCAAAGAAATTGTTGTCATCGGCGGCGGAGACTCTGCACTGGAAGAAGCCAATTTCCTGACTCGTTTTGCCTCTAAAGTAACGTTGGTGCATCGTCGTGAAGAAATGCGCGCCTCCAAAATTATGCAGGATCGTGCTCGTGCGAACAACAAAATTGAATGGGCGCTTAATCGTACTCCTGTAGAAGTGATTGCGGACGAGAACGGAGTCACTGGCTTGAAAGTGCTGAATAATGCAACAGGTGAAGAGGAAGTTATTACGGTTAGCGGCGTATTCGTGGCGATTGGTCATCATCCGAATACGGGCTTCCTCGAAGGACAAATTACAACGGATGCGAACGGTTATATCGTCGTAAATCCGGGTACTTCCGAAACAAACGTGCCTGGCGTATTCGCTTGTGGCGACGTACAGGATACACGCTACAGACAAGCAATTACCGCAGCAGGTAGTGGCTGCATGGCTGCTATGGACAGCGAGAAATACATCGAAAGCCTGGAGCACAGCGCACTGGCCCTGTAATGATCCACGCAAGTTTGAATAAATATGATGTAACAAAATAAATGATGAGGTGATATTCATGGAAAAAGCAATCGTATACACATCTACAAACTGCCCGCATTGCCGTCAAGTAAAAAGCTACTTGAGTGAAAAAGGCGTGGAGTACGAAGAACGCAACATTGAAACGAATGAAGCTTTTGCTCAAGAGGTTTGGGATATGGGCATTCGTGCCGTTCCATTGACTTTGATCGGGGAAGAACGTATTTCCGGTATGAACAAAACCAAGTTTGAAAAAGTGTTGAACGCTTAATCCAATCTAACAGCAGACGACGGTCCTATGATCGTTATATGGTTAAGAAAAGGCTCCTATCGCAGCTACATACTGCAATGGGGGCCTTTTTACTTATAAGGACACGCGTACACGCCCGAGAAAAGGAGCGGTTGCTGCATAGGCGGCGCCTAGCATCGTCGAACGGCTGCCAAGCGTGGAGAAACGAATCTGTAGTTGCCGACGGTGATAGGGCAAGGCACGTTCGTCAATCACTTCACGCATACTTTGCTCCAACCAAGGTCTGGCTTCCGCCAGTGGACCGCCAATGATAAGCATCCCGGGGTTAAGGCTGTTCACAATGCTGGTAATACCCACACCCAAATATCGTCCAATATCTTCAAGGACGCTTAATGTACTCGCTTCACCTTGCTGAGCAAACGGCAGTAATTCCGCTGTATTATGTGCAGGCAGTTTCAATGTGGATGATGCATACGCCTTCTCTGAAGCATACAGCTCCCAGCAGCCGCGACTACCACAGGAGCAGAGCCGTCCGTTCCAATCAATGGTCATATGACCCGTCTCTCCGGCGTACCCCCAAGCTCCTTGATACGGTTTGCCGTCAATGATAATCCCGGCCCCGATTCCAGACCCTGCACTGATGTAGACCAGATCCCGCACCAGCTGTCGGTGATCGCCGTCCATACCATAGTACAACTCGCCCTGCGCGCCGACGTTGGCTTCGTTATCTACTACGACGGGCAGACCTAGCTCAGCCTCAAGCTGCTGCCGCAGCGGAACCCCTTCCCAGCCCAGATTGGGTGCGAACAGCACGGTTCCGGTCTCATCCACCATACCCGGTACCCCCAGTCCAATGCCGACAATACCATGAGGGGAGGGAGGAGTGACCTGCATAAGCTCCTGAACGAGCTTTCGAATCTGTTCCATAACAAAGGCGGGATCATGCTGGGTTAGAGAAAAGGTAAGCTCCGTTTCAATGGTACCTGCCAGATCGGTCAGAGCGCCCTTGATGTACTGTACGCTGACCTCAATACCGAGTACAAAGCCTGCACGGCTATTGAACAGCAGCATTAAAGGCTTACGCCCACCGCTGGATTCTCCTAATCCTGTCTCATACACCAATCCATCGGTAATGAGCTCTGCCACCAGATTGGAAACGGTTGCCTTGTTTAATCCAGTTTGACTGGATAACTGTGCCCGGGATAGCGGAGCATGAAGGCGAATACGCTCCAGCACAATGGATTTATTCAGCTTTTTGACAAGCGCCTGATCGCCAGTGACATTCATGGTTCATTCACTTCCTGTTGGTGTAATTCCTGATATTATATCATAAAAACAAACTTAGTTTAAGCAATAGACAAAGTCTTTTGGCTGTGCTAGAATCGTTTTTGTAAACGTTTACTATAAAGGAGGAACTTATCATGGCTTATTTCGAACAGGTATCTAAAATTAACTTTGAGGGCAAGCAATCCGACAATCCTTTTGCGTTCAAATTTTATAATCCACAGGAAATTGTAGCGGGAAAAACGATGGAAGAGCATTTGCGTTTTAGCATGGCCTATTGGCATACACTGGTTGCAGGCGGCTCCGATCCTTTTGGTGTAGAAACAGCGGAACGTCCATGGTCTAAGTTTACCGGGCTGGATTTGGCGAAGGCACGTGTGGAAGCTGCCTTTGAGCTACTGGATAAGCTAAATTTACCTTATTTTGCTTTCCACGATGTGGATATTGCACCAGAGGGTGCGTCATTGAAGGAATTTTACAGCAATCTGGATACCATCGTGGACCTGATTGAGGAACATATGAAAGCAACGGGGAAAAAACTGCTGTGGAACACGGCGAACATGTTTAGCCATCCACGGTATTTGCATGGAGCTGCCTCGACTTGCAATGCAGATGTATACGCCCACGCAGCTGCTCAGATTAAAAAAGGACTGGAAGTGGGCAAACGTCTGGGCGCAGATAACTATGTTTTCTGGGGAGGCCGTGAAGGCTACGAAACACTGCTGAACACGGATTTGAAGCTGGAGCAGGACAATTTGGGACGTATGTTCCATATGGCCGTAGACTATGCGCGTGAAATTGGCTTTGACGCTCAGTTCCTGATTGAGCCAAAACCGAAAGAGCCAACTAAGCATCAGTATGATTTTGATGCCGCGACGACGATTGCCTTCCTGCAAAAATACGATCTGGATCAGCATTTCAAGCTTAATCTGGAAGCTAATCATGCCACCTTGGCGGGTCATACTTTTGATCATGAAGTACGTGTAGCACGGATTAACGGCATGCTGGGATCACTGGATGCCAACCAGGGAGATTTGCTGCTGGGCTGGGATACGGATGAATTCCCGGTTGATCTGTATGATGCCACACTAACCATGTATGAAGTGCTGCAAAATGAAGGCTTGGGCCGTGGCGGTATCAACTTTGATGCCAAGGTGCGCAGAGCATCATTTGAGCCGGAAGACTTGTTCCTTGCGCACATCGCAGGTATGGATACGTATGCGAAGGGACTGAAGGTAGCCGCTAAACTGATCGAGGATCGTGTGTTTGAAGACTTTATTGAGAAGCGCTACAGCAGCTTTAAAGAAGGTATTGGAGCAGACATCGTATCCGGAAAAGCAACGCTTGCTTCTCTGGCTGAATATGCTTTGGCGAACGAAACACCACGTAAAAACGTATCCGGTCGTCAGGAATATCTGAAAGCAACATTGAATCAATACATTTTGGCTGACTAATACCAGAACTTATATATGAAATAAGGGCTGCACGATATGAGGGAAGGAGGAACTCCAATGCAGGAGAAGCTAAATCAGGAGCAGGAGCGCTATGTCATCGGCGTAGATCTGGGTACCAGCGCGGTCAAAACGGTATTGGTTAACCGCAAGGGGCAGGTGGCTTATGAAACCTCTCAGTCTTATCCGCTTCATCAGCCAAAGGCAGGCTATAGCGAGCAGCATCCTGAGGACTGGGTCAGTGGCACGTTAGCATCACTGAAACAGCTTGTGGAGAAGGCTGGAATCGGCGGCACAGATGCCGTAGACGGTATTAGCTTTTCGGGACAGATGCACGGGCTTGTGCTGACTGACAAGGAAGGCCAAGTGCTTCGTCCGGCTATTCTGTGGAATGACACGCGTACAACAGCACAATGCCGTCGTATTGAAGAAAAGCTCGGATCGGAGTTGCTGAATATCGCACGTAATCGCGCGTTGGAAGGCTTCACGCTGCCCAAGCTGCTGTGGGTGCAGGAGCATGAGCCAGACGTGCTGGCCCGTGCGGCACATTTTATGCTGCCCAAGGATTATGTGCGCTACTGTCTGACAGGAGAGCTGGCGACAGAGTATTCGGATGCGGCGGGCACGCTGCTGCTGGATATTGCCAACAAGCAGTGGAGCGAAGAGATCGCTGCTGCGTTTGATCTACCGTTATCGCTGTTCCCGCCACTGGTGGAATCCTTTGACCAGACGGGTACGCTATTGCCGGAGATTGCGGAGCAGAGCGGGCTTTCACCTGAAACGAAGGTCTTTGCAGGTGGTGCGGACAACGCATGTGGCGCGATTGGCGCCGGCATTTTGAGCGAAGGCCGCACCCTGTGCAGCATCGGCACCTCAGGGGTTGTACTTTCCTATGAGGAACGCAAGGATATTGATGTGCAAGGACGGGCGCATTTTTTTAATCATAGTGAGCAGGATGCTTATTATATTATGGGGGTTACGCTCGCGGCCGGATACAGCTTGACCTGGTTTAAGGATACCTTTGCACCAGAGCATTCTTTTGATGCACTGTTGTCAGATGTGAACTCTGTTGAGCCGGGCAGCCAAGGGCTGCTGTTCACGCCTTATATCGTCGGCGAACGTACACCTCATCCAGATGCAACCATTCGAGGCAGCTTTATCGGGATGGATGCGGGGCATAAGCTTGTGCATTTTACACGGTCGGTGCTGGAAGGAATAACGTTTTCGCTCAAGGAATCCATCGATATTCTCAGAGGAACGGGCAAAACAGTGAATGAAGTAATTTCCATCGGCGGCGGTGCGCGTAATGAGGCATGGCTGCAAATGCAGGCAGATATTTTTAACACGGATATCATCAAGCTGGAAAGCGAGCAGGGACCTGCCTTGGGGGCGGCCATGTTGGCTGCTTATGGTAGTGGCTGGTTTGAATCTCTGCAAGCGTGTGCTGAAGCTTTTCTGCGTGAAGCAGCGAGATATTCGCCGAACCCGGAACGTGTAGCACGGTATGAAGGCTTATACGAGCTGTACCGTGAAGTTTACCTGCACACGAAAGAGCTAAGTGAGCATTTGGCAGTATATCGCTGAATACGGTGAGCTTGAGCGTAAATAAGAAGCGGCTTCGGGTGTAAGAAACCCCCGGGGCCGCTTCTCTGTTATCAATTGCCACAATAAAGGTTTTTCGAAGAGAACATCTTTATCGGTGCTTTTAGAGTATTAAATACAAACAGGCGCCGTATTATGTGGTTCTTGTAGTGAGAGGATACTTGGTAGGGAAGTTAAGGAATAGAGACGCATGAATTGATACCCTATTCCAGACAAACCTAGCCACAGCCCTTGGGAATCTAACGCAGTGGGCAGACCAGTCTTAAATTTACCATGCTCGAAATAATAATTTAACGCCTTGTTCCCCTGTTCCTTTGCTTCCGTAACCCACTCCGGGCGGTTAAGAGCTTGTCCGGCTAAAATTAATAATTCAATATTTCCAAGGCTTCCATGACAAATACAGTGGCTCTTATTGAATCCATATTTTAATGTTGTATTAACTGCTATCTCGATATTACGAATGAAATGAGATTTTTGGCGAGCTTTTAAATAAGGTAAACATAAGGTTAGTCCTATGCCAATTCCACTAGCCCCATGACACCAATTAGCAAGATCATGATTCTCCTTAATACCATGATCAATCCAGTTAAAATAGTCTGGAGAATAGGATTCTGCTAAGTGAGCCAATGCTTTCTCGGCAGTAGCATAGTAGCAATCATTTTTAGTAACTGCTGCAAGACGAAACAAGGCTGAAGCAATACCAATGCTACCGTGGCCAAAGCCTACGTAGGGGGTTGGAGATACACTAGATGTCCATGAAATTATCTCATTATTTTTTTCTCCATGATTTAACAAGTGCTCTCCGTATTGAATTGCTACTTTTAGAGTCTTAGCCGATTTTGTAAGGTTATATTCATTTAAAAGAACGTGAATAACACCTGCCGATCCTCCAAAGAGATCGAAGAAAGCATCCTCTTCTATGCTATCTTCCAAATTACTTATAATGTCCGATTTCCGCTTGCTCCAAGCATCGTTAAAACCTAATAAACTCTCAAAATGAGAGAGAGTATATAGGAGAGAAGCTTGGCCATAAAAGGCAGATGGGAACTTCAGGTGTACAGGTATTTTACTTAGTGCTGTTTCAAATGCAGCTAGAGCTACGTTGGTATATTTCTCTTCTTCTGAGATTTTTCCGAGATAGGCTAGAAATAATGCAATGCCTGCTGTACCATCATATAACCCAGGGCTTAAGGCAGATAAATAAAGTTGTCCACGATAATTTAGGTTCATTCCAATCCAAGTTACATACTTTTTACTTGGACTAAAAACTGATTTTTCAATTAACTCATCGCCAAGGATTCTTGCTGTCTCAAGAAATTTTTCAGAGTGTAATGGTTTTGGACTATAATCGCTTATCATTACTTTTTCATTTTGAGAGGGACCATGCACTTTATGTACATGTTTTCCTAATGATGAGCCTGCTATCGAAGAAGAGATCCAATCGCTGTATAAAGAAATACTATCAGTAGTTAAGGATTTCAATCGATCTTCTACTATTGACATGCTTGTTCGGGTAAACACATTTTTTATACATTTACCACAGCTATCCCAAAGGTCAAGGGAACTAGGAGTACTAGTGAAATACGGAATATCTCCTGTTCGTAAATCTTGTAGTTCTGAAGAAATAATCCGATCATCCAACCAAGAAAACCAAACCCTATCAAGTAAATTCTCTTGATTAAGAGCATCGCGACCATAATCAGGGTGACGAGATTCGAGAAGAAAATTTGTATAAAATTGTGTTGAACGCAATACAATACGCACTGGCGCATCCTTAAAAGTAAAGAGAGGACTTGTTGGAGCTAACAAATCCATTTTGTATTGGAGAAGCATGGAACACAATGATTGAAAACCATTTACAATTTCAGTGGTGTAGTCCCCTGCATTTTTAAATTCTCCCTCCAACGAAGGGCGATTGTTACCCGTTGAAGTGACTTGGGACTTCCTAATGTATCTCATATTATCAGTATTAACATCTACTAAACTCAAAACTGGGTAAGGTGTCATTTGCTTTTCTCCATTTACACCGCTTAATTCAATTCCAAATCCTTTATCATCTTGATGAAACAAGATAGGAAGGAGTGAAGTGCCTAATGGAGAATTACGAATCCTAAACTGAGCTTCTATATCTGCGGAATCGGGGACATTATGATATACCTGGTTGTGAAAAAGGGTTTCCAAATCAATCAGCATAGGATGCTCCCCGAAAGCAATTAAATTTTCATAATGAAAATCGGTCCCATCCAGTAAATATATAATGGCTAAAAGCGCTCCTAAACGTGTATAAAAACTCTGAATTTCTTCTTCAGTTTGGCAAGGCTTTGCTTCGATAAATTTTTCATAACCATAACCATCTAGTGCAATAACAGAATTTTTTTGGAAGAGAGGAGAGAAACCTCTATCATTAAACCATTGCAGTAACTCCTGAAAATGGAGTGAGGTATCTAATGGCTTTGGTTTATACATAAACGATTGCCCGTTTGCAAGATATAACCGCATTACTGTACGACCTTGCTGATGAGAATCACCGAAACCAGCATCGATACGTATGAGTTCTGATGAATGTAAAGAAAATATATCGATAATCATAGATCTGTTTAAGAGATAACGGTCTAACGTCTCTTTTATTACATTTACAAAAAGCATAGTTCTTTCAGCCAAAGTGCGGGCAATAACTGCATACTCAGAAAAAAATGATACAAGTTGTTTATGTCCTACAAATTTTTTCTCAATGAAGGAGATAAATCGTTCCTCCGGTGTTTGCCCTTCTAATTCTTCCAAAGTTTTAGCTATATTTAGCTCTAAAACAAATGACCGACCTGCGATTTGGGTTAATTGAAAAGACAATGTATGCAAGACCGAATTTATCGTATTCTCATGTAGAATAAAATCCTGAGCGTTATCTATATTTGATAAGTGCTGTTTTAATTGATTTCTTGCCCAAATTATAAATGGACGAATAAGAACATCCATTGTTCGAAACTCATTTTGTAAAACTGGCTGATTTTCATTCATTTTTAGAGCCTCTTCCAAAACTTGAAACCAATCTGCTTGATACTCTTTAATAATAGTTAAATAGTTTTCATCCCATTTAAGATTTTCGGTAGATTGAATCAAGGCTCCGAATATCTCTTTATTCATACTTGAAGCTTTAAACCGAGCTTCCTTTTTGGATTCTGTACTAATTAGAGCAAACTTAAACCATTCGTCTATTAGTTTTGTTGTCTTCTCTTTATCTTGTTTCCAATTTTTATGATTAAAACCTTGAAAGGCTTGATCAACAAGGTTCTTACGTTCATGTAAAAAGAGAGCACGCATGATCTGCTCTTTCATAATTACCCCGTCCTCGTTTATGTGAAGTTAAAAAACTCAATTTTTTTAAGAAATAAAATAACTTAGGAATACGCCAATTAAGGTGTATTCCTAAGTGGCATCCACTTATTTTATCCAGCATGCCCTGGAAAGCAAACTAGTACTGTAATAGTAACAGGAACAATAGTTACAGTTGGAGTAGAATCTGGTTGCACTCCTAAACCGCCATGTACACGAGCAAGCTCATCAGCGCTCAACTCGACCAGAGCGTCACCTGCTGGATGTTCAATACCTTCTCCAGCTACACGAAGCTTTGGATTTTTCCATGCTTGGATCATTTCTTGTTTTGTCATTATTCTTTACTCCTCTCAGGAATGTAGTGATATAAGACAAACTTAATGATAAACATATTTTTTTTTGATTTGCACTTCATAAAAATGCATCATCATGTAAATATCTAAAAAAGTTTATTTCAATCTATTTTTTCAAGTTTTACAAATATATTTATTAAGTAAATATTGAAATTTTTCCTTAATTATGAAAAAATATTTGCAAAAGACTTAGGGGGAGTAAAAATTGAGAGAATATCAAAATTTATCTCCAAAAGAACAAAAAGTTGCAATTTGTATAGCTCAAGGATACAAAGACAGCGAAATCTCCCAGGATTTATCTATTAGTATGAGACGTACTGCAGAAATTGTGGCTTCAATTAAGGAGAAATGGAATATAAAAACAAGAGTTGAGATTGGCATATTTGCTTATCATTATGGTTTAGTTTTTTTGACGGAAGGTATGGAGGTGCATTCCTCTGAAGTTTAATAAGAAAGTACCTTTTATTGAACAGATGGAACATAGTGAATGTGGATTAGCTTGCTTGGCTATGATTTTGGGTTTTTTTGGACATAATATTTCTTTAACAGAATTAAGAAATCAGGTTGGTGCAGTGCGCGCAGGTATGTCTATGCAACAACTTCAAGAAATAGGGAGTACATATCATTTAACATCACGAGGATATCGGGCAAAGGCATCTCAGTTAAATGAGTTAACCGCTCCTTTAATTTTGTTATGGGATAATCAGCATTTTGTGGTTCTTGAGAAAATAAAAAAGAAAAAAGCAATAATCCTTGATCCAGCTTTTGGAAGACTAATTCTTTCCCTTCAAGAATTCACAGAGAAGTATTCGGGTTTTGCACTTTCATTAATCCCAGTAAAGGATTTTCGTAATAAAAGAAAGATACCAAAATGGACGTTCTATATCAAATTAGCTTTTAAGAGCAGAAAACTTCTTATTTCTGTATTTTTGGTCTCAATACTTCTTCAAGGGTTAGGTATTTCAATACCTAAAGTCACCCAATTTACTGTTGACAACTTATTAGAATCCAAAAATTATTCTTTCCTGATCACGTTGGGGGGAGCGATTTTTACTATATTTGTGTTCTCACAGTTATTCCAATTTTTAAGAGGTTACTTGATTGCCAAGTTGCAATCCCAAATGGATACATCTATGATGACACAATTTATCGACAAGCTTTTTAAACTTCCTTTTGATTTCTTTGAAAATCGAAAAGGTGGAGAATTGGTATTTAGAGCTAACTCCAATGTAACAATTAGAAGGGTATTATCTAATCGAGTTATAACTATTCTTATTGATGGGCTTTTACTTATAACTTATGGAACCCTAATGATTAATCAACTATGGCAAATTGGATTAATAGTTACAATTGTAGGCTTTATAATGTTACTTATTATAGTTTTAAGTTCTTTTATTACTCACCGTTTATCTAGAAAGGAGATCTCAAGCCAGGCTGAGATGCATGGTTTTTTATCAGAACATATACATGGAATTACAGATGTAAAAGTTTTAGGGTTCGAGAATAGAGTATTTAATAAGTGGGAAGAGCTTTTTAAAAAACAGCTTACCACTACGGAAAAACGTGTCATTTGGAATGTATCACTTGATTCTATGACAGTTAGCATCCAGTTTGTTTTTCCCCTCCTGATTCTATGGATTGGATTTCATTATGTGCTTGAAGGATGGATAACTTTGGGAGGTCTCCTTGGCTTACAAACGTTGTCAACTGCTTTTATGGTACCGATTGCTTCCTTAGGATCGACTCTTAGTGAACTCGTCACTGTGGGCTCATATATTCAACGAATTCAAGATGTTATTGAGAGTGTAGAGGAGCCTTCAGGTACCCAAAAACCGAACCATACTTTTAGAGGATATATTAAGTTTAAGGATGTTTCCTTTAATTATTATCGATTTGGAAAATACGTTTTAAAAGATATTAATCTTGAAATACTGCCGGGTGAAAAGGTTGCAATTGTTGGTGCTTCAGGTTCAGGTAAGAGCACTTTGGCGAAGTTAATATTAGGACTCTATAAGGCTTCATTGGGAGAAGTCAGCATCGATAATATACCGCTGAATCAGTGGCATCTGAGCGAGCTTCGTCAAAAAATAGGTGTCATTTTACAAGAAACAAAATTATTCAATGTTTCTATATTGGATAACATCGCCATGGATAATGGAGAATGTACGATAGATATGGTAGTTCAGGCAGCAAAGCAAGCCGATATTCATCGTTTTATTATGAGTCTCCCTTTAGGCTATCAAACTGTTGTTTCCGAGAATGGATTAAACTTTTCAGGGGGACAACGGCAACGTATTTTATTGGCGCGTGCTTTTTTGGCAGAACCTCAAATTCTTCTTTTAGATGAGGCAACAAGTTCACTTGATAGTGTTTCTGAGCAATTGATAACAGATTTCTTACAAGAAAGACATTGTACACAAATTATGATTGCTCATCGTCTTAGTACAATCCAACGAGCTGATAGAATAATTGTGCTTGATCAAGGGGAAATAATAGAACAAGGTAATCATCAGGAATTAATTGATTTAAAAGGTCAATATTTCAATTTATATAATTCTCAGAAAACTAATGTTCAGTTTGAACCAGTTTTGTGACTTGGAGACGAGGAAAATGACAAGTATAAAGTTATGTGAAATATTGTATTTGAAACAACTCAGAAAACTAACTAAAATGGATGCCGCTTTATTCATTTTTTTATTAATTTTAATTCCCAATGGATTAGCTAATGCTACCTTGAGATTAAACAGCTGGGGTTTTAAAGCAATGATGTGGGCTATCCTATATGGAATCATTGGTTTTTTGATTCATATGGGTATAAGTATATCCACTTCGAAAATAGAGGAAATACGTTTTTTGTGGTCTATAGGAAAGGAAAGTTTGTTTTTAACCCAATATACTATGATAAAAAAAGTCCCTTTTCTAATATTACTTTTGTGGATCGTAGTTGGTCAGATCTTATGGGAGGTTCCTCACAATTACATTTTTAATATGGTTTCAGGATTGATCTTAGGTGTACTTTTCGCCGAAATAGTTGGATATATAACGCTATTTAGAAAGTTCTATGGCTATGCAATAAGCTTTTTTTTTCTATCACTGAACGTAGTTTATTTCATATTGCCAATGTCTCTGTCAGTACGTATTTTGACTTGGATCTTGTTATGTATAAGCATGGGGTATATAGCTCTCTATTTTGCACAACGTTCTTGGTCTGTTTTTTTACAGTATCATGGTCCAAAAAAAAATTTGAGCCGGCGTGGATGGCTATCTCAATGTCCACTCCTAAAAAAGGAATTGTTATTTATTATTAGGCGAGTTAACCTATTTTCCTTTTTTATTTTAGCCTTAGGAATTGAAGTTTTAAACTCTTATATTATTAGAGAAAGTCCGTTTATTCTTCCAATCAGTAGCGCGGTATTATCATGGTTTGCTGTTGATATCTGGGCTGTCAAGAGTCTTGTTATAGAGGGAAAAGGAATACTAATATATAAAGCAACATTATTTGCTTGGAAGAAGATGCTGCGCACTAAATGGTTGATTCTATGTATTGTAACCATAGGAATTATTTCTATGCATCAGTGGTTTTGGGGAATTTATTTACATATTAGTCCGATGAGTTTATTATTCCAAAGTATATGGAATATATTCCTTCCAATCACTTTAATTAGTTTTGGTATGCCTTTGGGTTACAAATTTTTATCCATTGATTATTTAGGAAATTACCGAATCAAATTTTTCGGGAGCTGGCTCATTGCCATGAGCATACTATTACTATTGTACCTTCATCAATTTCATAAAGTATTATTTGCAGCTATATCTATTGTGATCTATATTAGATTCATCTTTTTTTATAGAAAAGTATCTTAGGAGTGAGTCAACGATGACCCAAGAAAATAAATCATCATTTTTACAAATGGATCAAGTTTCTTTCGGTTATGGCTCTAAAGAAATTCTACATGAAATAAATTGGAATATTCCAGACCACCAAATTACTGTGTTACTGGGTCCCAATGGAGCGGGTAAATCAACTTTATTAAGTTTAATTGCTGGCCTTCATCAGGTACAAAAAGGTACAATTCGATTCAATCAAACCATTATCGATTTTGAAAATCAAAACTATAAATCAATGATAGGCTATCTACAAGAATTCCCTTTTTATTATCCCGAACTTTCTGTATCAGAAATGATGCGACTTATTGGGGGATTACGACAGGTACCGAAGGACCAGCTCGAAATACGCATCGCTAAATGGCTGGAGAGATTCAAACTAGAAGATTATCAAAATATAAAAATGGAAGAGTTATCTCAAGGAACTAAAAAGAGAGTTGCATTAGCCTCAACGCTCTTACATGAACCTACAATTCTTATATTAGATGAACCGACTAACGGACTGGACCCTGATCAAGTGATGATCGTTAGAAGTACATTGCGGGAGTATCTCACAGAAAGCAGAGTAATTTTACTATCCACTCACATTATGGGGTTGGCTGAGAAATTAGCAGATCAGGTTGCTATTCTTCGAAACGGGCGAATAACATATGCAGGAAAACCTACAATTGACCTCGAAACTCTATATATAACACATCAACATGATTAGCTTATTAATACTCCTGATTAGAAGGTTGTCAAGGAATAGAGTGACACATAAAAAACTTGGTGACTGTTCTCCTTTAATGTATTTGGAGAGCAGTCACCAAGTTTTTTTCTTACTATCCATCCATTGTGTGATGCTATGGTTAACCTTTGTGAGCAGCTGTAGTTTTTCTGGTATCTTCACTCACGGCACTTGTGGCACAACCCGGACATGACTTGCTCGACGAGCACCCCGCACAGGCGCCTTGGCGGCTTTTTCGCAAAAATCGTACCAGCACCCACGCACTATAACCGAGGATCGCCAATAAAATGATGATATTGATCATGGAATCCACTTCCTTTTATTTACTGTAAGGTCAGACTTAACTCCAACCTAATAATCTGCCACATTGATAGATCAAGACGGCGATGATATATGCGACGGTCAAAGGATAGATCACAGAAAATGCGGTCCAACGCCACGAAAGGGTTTCTTTACGAATGACCGCTACCGTTGCTAGACACGGAACATACAACAGAATGAACACCATAAAGCTAAAAGAGGCAAGCGGTGTAAAGGCCTGTCTGACTTGTAGTTCAAGTCCCTGCATATCAGGAACGTGGTAAATGATATTCATCGTTGATACGATAACCTCCTTGGCCATAAAGCCCGTGAGCAGGGAAGCACCTGCTTGCCAGGTACCGAAACCAAGAGGGGCCAGTATGGGCGCAAACCATCCTCCAACGGAGGCGAGCAGGCTGTCATCCATTTCTGCCCCGAAGCCCTGTGGACCGAAATTGGACAAGAGCCAGATGCCAACGGAGCCTGCAAGAATAATGGTTCCGGCTTTACGGACAAAGCCTTTGACCTTCTCCCATGTGCTGCGGAATAGCGTAAGAGCCTGTGGCACTCGATAGGGAGGAAGTTCCACGATGAAGAGAGAGGGTTCACCCGACAAAATGGATACTTTGGAAAAAATTTTGGCAAGTATAAGCGAAACGACGATTCCTAACACATACATCAGCATGATGATGCTTGCCGCATGTGTTGGAAAAAACACGCCCGCAAACAACGCATATACCGGCAGGCGGGCTGAACACGACATAAAGGGCACCAGCAACGTGGTAATGAGACGTTCTCTGGGCTGTTCAATAGTGCGTGCTGCCATAATCGCAGGGACATTGCAGCCAAATCCGATGATGAAGGGAATGAAGCTTTTCCCGTTCAAGCCTACGGCTTGCATCAGGCGATCCATGAGTATCGTGACCCGTGCCATATACCCGGAGTCTTCGATCACTGAAATTATCAGAAATAAAATAGCAATTTGAGGCAGAAAAACAAGCACACCCCCGACTCCAGCCACGATGCCATCCACGACTAGACTTTGCGTAAAAGCGGACGCGTTCAAGTGAACGAGTAACTCAGAAATCCAAGTGCTGAGTGTCCCTGAAAAAAATCCATCCAGCATATCTGAAAGGATCGTACCCGCCCAATCAAAGGTGAACTTGAAGGTAGCGTACATCAGCAGCAAAAAGATCGGAATCCCCAGATACCGGTGAGTTAATAGTGCATCCAGCCTATCCGTCAGGCTGTGCGGTCTGAGTTTGGAGGTGTCGAGTGCCTTGGTGCACAGATCAGCAATCCATGCTGTTCGTACAGAACGAATATGCTGAGCAGGGGTGATGGCATGGCCTTCAGCGAGAAGTTCTTCCTCGCAACGGTGGATGCGTGCAGTTACTTGTTCACGCTGTACCTCATTCGTCATCCATTCCATGACGACAGGATTGCCTTCCAGACATTGCAGTGCGGCCCACCGAAGCTGCGGTACAGATGCATTCGGCAGCAAATTGCAAATATCGGTAATAGCAGCTTCAATGGCAGGGCCGTAGTCCAGTTGAAAAGCATTGGATGTACGTCTTACCTCCCGAAGAGAAGCGAGCATTTGCTTACTTCCACTGCCTGTACGCGCCACCATAGGAATGATGGGAACGTTCAATTGATCAGCTAACAATTCCTTGTTTACACGAAGACCCGTGGCATCAGCTACGTCAGTCATGTTTAAGCCAAGTACAAGCGGACGGCCATACTCCAGGAGTTGTACGGTCAGATAGAGATTACGCTGGAGCTGGGAAGCATCCACAATGTTGATCAGGGCCGTAGGAGGTTCTTCCAGCAAATATCGAGTTGCAACACCTTCATCCAGCGAAAGAGGGAGCAAAGAGTAGGCGCCCGGCAAATCCACCAATACGGCAGACTTATCACGCAGGATTCCTGTTTTCTTTTCCACGGTGACGCCGGACCAGTTTCCTACTTCTGCGTACGTACGAGTCAGCTTGTTGAATAATGAGGTTTTTCCTGTGTTGGGATTACCGAATAGAGCGATCATGTCCATGTTGGAACAACCTCCAGTTGCTTCACCTGATTTTGGCGAAGGCCGACCAGCTGGCCGTTGCATTCAATGACAATAGGACCGCCCAATAAACTGATTTTCTTTAACCGTATGATGGAACCTTCGTTAATGCCCATGTCTGTTAAACGGCGGCGCAATGAGGGATGAAGAGGGGCGAGAGATTGCAAACGCACAGTCTTACCCAGTGGTGTACGAAGGAGTGAGATACATTCTGGCATGGTGCTCAGCCTTTCTGATCTAGAATGAGAATCAATATCATTTACTTCCGATGCCAGTACCATATCATGAGGAAACCTAGATTGCTGTGATAAAACTCTCTACGAACAACAAAACTGCTCGTTGTCCCATCTGTTATCTCGCCGAATATGATGTCACAACCTGTCTTGAACTTCGCCCTTACTTGTCTGCAACCGACAAAACTAGAGCGTTTGGAGCAACTGTTTTTATGGTAAGATATAGCTGTTTACAACTATGCTAAGAAGGGCAGGAACGCTCTGTATGAACAGAAAAATCGGGGTTAGGCTTGTAAAATGTCTGGTTGCGGGTGCAGCGCTGGCTGTGTTGCTGCCGCAGGCTGTGGAGTGGGGCAGCAATGTGTATGCGACGTCGGTTAAGCCGGCTCCTTCCGTATCATCGCAGCAGCTTCAGAACAAGCTTTTACAGGCAATGGCTACGCGGAGTGAAACGCTGACCTTTACATATCAAGGGCGAGTGAACGGTCTCAAGCAGCAATTACAGACGGCCATCCAACAGGCCATGGAGAGCGATCCGTATGTGAATTATACGATCAAAAGCTATGCATTCACCTATACAGGCACAACGACCTCCGCTCAGGTTACGATTCGTTTAAGCTACCGGGAGACGAAGGAACAGACAGCATATGTGGATAGCACAGTTAAAACGGTGCTGGGGGATATTATTACGAAGGGAATGACGGATCATGAGAAGGTAAAGGCCATTCATGATTGGATCGTCGTTCGCCTGAAGTATGATGAAACACAGCAAAAGTATACAGCCTATGATGGCCTGAAAACGGGAAGCACGGTCTGTCAGGGTTATTCACTGCTGGCCTATAAAATGCTGGAACGTGCAGGCATTACGAACCGGATTGTGGAAGGAAGAGCAGGAGGCCAGCTGCATGCATGGAATCTTGTTTTATTAGACGGTCGATGGTATCACATGGATACGACATGGGATGATCCAACCCCGGATCGCGCGAACGAGGTAAGCACATCATATTATCTGCTGACGGATACCGAAATGCGGCGAGATCACTCCTGGGTTAAGCCGTATCCTCAGGCGAATACATCGTATCGGGAAACCTTATCATCACTAGTATCTGCCGGAGGATCAAAGGCTGCTGTATATCAAAAACTGTACAATACCCTCGAATATCCGCTGCAAGACGGCAAGGGTCTGGTTAAATCATCTGCTGACATTAAGGAACAGGTACGTAAGATTGCAAATAAGGGAGGGACGACACTTACCTTCGCCTATCAGGGAACGGAGCGAAGTCTCAAGGAGGATTTACAATCCTTATATCAACTCGGTTTGAAATCCATTTCCTATCAGATTACGGATCTAGGAAGTACCGGTAATCTTCGTGTAACCCTGAAATGGACCTAATCATCTTGTTGTAAAAAGCAACATTAACAAAGGAGTATTTTATTTATATGCACAAGCGTTCCTTTACCTATTTGCTTGGCACGCAGACCATGTCTAATGCGGCCGACATTCTTTACATTATGGCACTTGTGTCTCTGGTTTTTCATGAAACGGACTCCATCTTCTCTTCGGTTCTCGTTCCGTTGCTGCGAATGGGAGCACAAATGATCAGTGGCTTTTTAGCACCGCTCATTTTGGCCCGATTTCAGCTTCCTTTTATTTTATTCGTTTCTCAGTTCGGGCAACTGGCTTTCTTTGCTGTTCTGCTGGGCCACTTGTGGTCAGCAGGCACGGAGCCGATATGGGTGATTGTGTTTACGTTGGTGGCAGCCATGTCCTTTCTGGACGGATGGACTACGCCTGCGCGTAATGCGCTGATTCCTCGCCTTGCGTCCGGGGAAGGACTTATGCGGGCAAACAGTCTGGTATCGGTCAGCGATCAGACGGTGCAATTAGCGGGGTGGGGGCTTAGTGGTGTGCTCGTAGCCATGCTAGGTTCGGAAAAAACACTACTGGTTGCTGGCGGATTATATATGATAGCCATGATCTTCACCAGCCTGATTCGAGATCCACTAGAGGGCAAAGCTCATTATTTGCTGCAACCTGGAACAAGGGTGCGAGGTGGAGATGTCTCAGTTTTCGAAGCTCTAACTGAACCCGGGCAAGGGCATCATGACTTGCCTCCTGCACAGTTGGAAGATACACTATATGGCCCGGAATCTGAGAGCCCCACACTACCTCCCAAGCGTAAAAAGGAAATACTTCGTGAAGGCTGGAGCCTCATCGGAGCCAGTCGCAGACTGAAAGCTCTTATTTTTATGGATATGATTGACCTTCTAGGGGGTTCGGTTTGGGTAGGCGCGTTCACGCTTGCTTTCGCTCAGCAGGTCTTGCACAAAAGTGAGGCATGGTGGGGATACATCAATGCAGCGTATTTTGCAGGAGCGATTGGCGGCGGTATCGTGGTCCTCGCCTGCGTCAAGTATTTGCAGCGCAGACTGCTGCCCGCCATGTTGGCGGGGATGGCAGGTTATGGGCTGCTGACAGCTTGGTATGCACTGAACACATTACCGCCACTAACGCTGCTTATCGTGCTGTTGATGGGACTACCTGCGGAAATGTCCGTCGTATCCCGCCGTACGATGATGCAAATGAGTGTGTCTGTACATGATTTGCCTAAGGTGCTGTCCGCCCAGGCTACGCTGACAAGCCTAACGTTTTGTATTTCGCTGCTTTTAATGGGCTGGATTGCAGATCATTTGGGTATCGTTAATTTGTACTTGTTTTCAGCAGGGTTGACGCTGATTGCTGTCATATACGGTATTTTTAGTCGTCGTGCCTTATCTATGTCTTTATCAGCTGAAGTAGCTGCTTCTTCCAAATAAACAGAAAAAGAAAAAGAAAAGGCCCGTCTCCGGGCATATACAGGTGAACATGCGGATAAACAGTCTTGGACCAGGTTTACCAGCGTGTTCTCCCTGATATGTGGAGACGGGCTTTTTTTAATGTCTTCTATTATTTATCCGAAGAAGCATCCGGGCTCAAATCACATTCTTTTAATGGCACGATTTTAGTACGTTTGGTCCATTTGTAGCCGAGCCACAGCAGAAGGAATAGCGGCACACTCATGTACGTAGCGATCATCGTTTTCCAGTCAATCTCCTGTCCGGTGAAGGCATCCGCCCCTTGCCCGATAATGACAATGATACACAGAGCGAAGGCGAACAACGGGCCAAATGGGAACCAACGGGCTTTGTATGGAAGCTCACTCAGACTGTGACCCTGTGCATTAAAGGCACGGCGGAAACGATAATGGCTGACTGCAATTCCGACCCACGTAATAAATCCGCACATTCCAGAAGCATTCAGCAGCCAGTTATAGACTACACCGTCCCCATACAGGGAGGCGAGAAAGGCTAGCATACCGACAGCGGTCGTGATCAGCAGCGCGTTCATAGGAATGCCGCGTCTATTGATACGTCCGAGGAAACGCGGGGCTTTACCTTCTCGTGCCAAAGCGTACAGTACCCGAGTGGCCGCGTACATACCCGAGTTACCTGCCGACAATACGGAAGTCAAAATAACGGCGTTCATAACAGAGGCAGCAATCGCAAGCCCTGCTTTTTCAAATACGAGCGTGAACGGGCTGACCCCGATATCACTGATATCTCCCCGCAGCAGATTCGGATTGGTGTACGGAATGATCAATCCAATCACGAGAATTGCGAGAATATAAAAGAACAGGATGCGCCAAAAGATTTGACGGATGGCGCGCGGCACATTTTCACGCGGATTTTCGCTCTCTCCTGCGGCTACCCCAATCAGCTCCGTTCCCTGAAAGGAAAAGCCCGCTGCCATGAATACACCCAGTACAGCAAAGAATCCACCATGGAACGGGGCGTCTCCTACCGTGAAGTTGGCAAAGCCGACCGCAGGACCACCCATAATGCCGAAGATCATCAGCACACCTACAGTCAAAAAGATGACCACAGTCACAATTTTAATCATGGCGAACCAGTATTCAGACTCACCGTAGCCTTTGACGGTCAACGCGTTCAGTGCGAAGATTACGGCCAGGAATAACAGACTCCACCAGGCAGAGTGACTTTCCGGGAACCAGTATTTGATCAGCACGGTCGCTGCTGCCAATTCGGCAGCAATCGTCACCGCCCAGTTGTACCAGAAGTTCCAGCCCATGGCGAAACCAAAAGCCGGATCGACGAAGCGACCTGCATAGGTGTTAAAAGAGCCGGATTCAGGCATAAATGTAGCCAACTCACCGAGGCTGGTCATAAGGAAGTAGACCATGAGGCCAACTGCTGCATAAGCCAGCAGGGCACCACCGGGTCCAGCTTCGGCAACTGCGCCTCCACTGGCGAGGAACAGACCTGTTCCGATAGAACCGCCGAGGGCGATCATCGTCATATGGCGGGCTTTGAGACTTTTACGCAAGGTTCCGTCAGATGTTGCTCTGTGTTGCACGTTCAAACACTCCTTCATGAAATTGTATTTCATGTCAGGGCAAGAGCTAGAAGGAGGGGGAGTATATAAATCAAAAAACCGCAGGGAATACGCCTGCGGTTTTGTCTATGCATTCCGCACCATACCTTCTTCTATAACAAGATAGCTCAACACACGTGTCTGTGTTAGGACAGCGTGTGACAGTTCTGCTCCTTTCGGTTAGCAGCCCCAGCATTCGGAGTATTTACAAAGAGTCAGCTCCGCATACTTCGGCGGGTGTACCTTTCCACTGGAATCTCAGACGGCTCTTATCGTCTCCTCCGGTGTACCGATTACATCCGCGACCTCTACCTCATCATAAAACAGGGTTGATGAGGTGTATGACATGATATTTTATTGTATAGCGAATTACAGTATATCGTACCTGTACATCTTCTGACAATCGACAATTTTTTGAAAATCACTCGTAGAATCTTAAATTAAGAGTTCCGCTTGGCCATCTGCTGCCAAACTGTGCCCGCGGCTTGTTCGCCTGATTCGATGCGTTCCAGCGCCATTTTAGCCTGTAGACTGACCTCGAATTCGGGATCATCGACCGCCTTCTCCAACGCATCACGCGCATCCTCGGTTCCCACCTCGTATAAAAAACGTGCCGCCCGCCAGCGCACCAACTTGCTGCTATCCGACAGGGCTCCGATCATTGCACTGGTAGCGACCGGATCGCCGATGTCCGACAACGTGTCGCCTGCGGTGCGGCGTACTGCCGCTGAAGGATCGCGCAGCGCCTCGGCTAGCAGTTCCATCGCCTCCGGTGAGCGAATATCGCCCAGATAGACGACGCCCAGTCGCCGCAGCTGCATTTTGTCGTCATGCAGCGCTTGCCGAATAAGCGGCAAATGCTCGGGCGTCGGGTCCAGCCGATCCAGCGCAGCGTAGCGTGTACGCCAATCTTCGTGTTGCAGGGCCTGCTCCAGCTCGGCATCGCTCCACTCGCGGCGTTCCTCCACGAATTCGCTGTTGTTTGCGCCGTGGGCAATCGCTTGTTGGATAATCTGCTCCAGCCGCTCTTGTGGAAAGGCTGCCTCCAGTTCCTGCTCAACCTCACGTGCAATGTCCGGCAGTTCACCATAGCGGACGCCGTAATCACTCAGCTTGCGTTCCTTAATCAGCGTTGCGCTCGCTACACGGGTAACGGCTTGCACAAAGCGGTCGGACAAGGAGATTCGTTCCTCCTGCTGCCCTGCCTTGACTCGAATTTGCATAGGAAGGCCGCGAAAAAATTGCACAAAAACCTGTGCCTCGCCAAACGCTTCTCCAGAGGTTTCCTCTGGCAAATCCCAATTGGCGTCAGCGCCTTCCTCGCCTAGCTGATCTCGGACTTGACCCAGAATGGTAGACCAATCTGCATTCCCTTTGCGGTCAAGGGCTACGAAGTCGGTTGTGTGAAACACGCTTTTGACCCCTTCAATGCCCAGCATGCGCCGGATAAATGGGGGAGCGGAACGCTCATTGTCTCGTGTATATGTTCTGCGGATACCCGCTTCCAGTCGCTCATCCAGATGCAGCATCATGGTGTTCGGACTGGGAGTTGGCTCGATAGATGTTATTTTCATAGCTCAGTACAGCCTCCTGTTCAAAAGTTCTCCATATATAGCTTATCTGTATTGTAACTCATTCTGCGAATGTCTCCAAAGAGAAGTTCGCGTTTCACAGGAAAATGCAATGACATATATCACGATGATTCATATAAACATGGCTGATGAATATGGAGGTTTTTTTAATAAAAACAGGATGCTATATAAGCCGAACTCGAAAAATTAACATGAAACGGAGTAGGCGGAATGGTGCTGTACAAGCGTAGCGGTCGCTTTGGTCCCCGGATTTCTACCCTAATCATAGGCTTTATTCTAGAAATCTGGGGGCGATGGGAAGCACCATCCGAATGCGCAGGGAGGCGATAAATCCCACAGACAGAACTGCCGCCAGCAGCATAAATGTAGTCATCTGATTGCCGCCATTCCCCATCAAACGAATGGAGAGCATAGGAGCTAGACTTGTACCGGCAAACAGGATGAAGGTATATAGTGAGACAGCTATAGCTCTCGCTGCACCGCCGAGCTGGCCGACGATTGCTATGAGTGAAGGAACACTCAGGGCAATGCCGCTGACAAAGCATACACTCAACACCACGATAGTCATAAGAGAGTGTGTCATTCCCATCAGCGCCAAACTCAGAATGGAAAGAATAAGAGCTGTACGTAATATAAGGTGCACACCGTATTTCTGGGCTAGCTTTCCGGCGAATGGTGAAAGGAGCATGCCGATGATACCAACGGATCTGACATAAAGCATCTGTCGGCTATTCAGGCCAAATTCAGGGCCGCCAAGATAGCTACCCAAAACCGTATACATGCTCACAAAGGACATCAGGAGAACAAAAGCAACCGTGTAGCTTAACCATAAAGGATACGAGCGCAGAACGGTCTCCAACTGACTGAAAGCTGCCCAAATGCGAACACCTCGTTGAGGGGAGGGGGGGTTAGGTAGGAAAAAAAGGACGATTAGGAAGGTAATTGCATACAAAATGCCTAGCATCCGAAATACCGTATTCCACCCCATTTGTTCGCTAATGACAATACTAAATACCTGACCAGCAATACCCGCTACTAGAAAACCGGTGCTGATAAAGCCGATAGCTGTTACCCGTTTTTCGGCCGGAAACATATCGACGGCGTATGCGAGAGCAACGGGGGAAAAGGTGGCTGCAGCCAAACCTTGAAGCAAGCGCAGTGTAACTAATACAGAATATTGACTGGTTAAGCTGATGGATAACGAAATAATCGTTAATGCGAGCAGTCCGATGACGATAACCTGCTTTCGTCCAAAGCGGTCAGACAATCCACCATAAACAAGACATCCCGCCGCAAAGCCTAAGGAAAAGATACTGCCCGGTAGGGCTGCTTCGGCAAGCGTTTTTCCAAACACTTTAGCAAAAAGAGGGACCAAAGGGATCGTCACATACAGGCTGGACATAACGGCAACCGCTGACCAGCATAGGATTACAGTCATCCATGCATAAGGGAGAGCCACATTTTCTTTCTGTATAACGGTATGATTGGTTCGTAATTTACTCATCAATTGAACACTCCTTGATCATAAAATAAGTGGCTTGGTAATACACGAAATTAAATATATTAGGTAACCTAATTATATGTTTAAAAAAAATTTATCTGCCCACCCCCAATCTGTTTTCCATATGATGATGGATTTTTTCTATAATCCGCGAAAAAACGACCTGCTCCTCAGGCTCCAAAATACTCGCTAGAGAAGCACAGGAAGACCAAAATACAGGAAGCACTTGCTGTACAAGATGAGATCCCCCTTCTGTAATGCGCACATGAATTTTGCGTCGATCTGAGGAATTATGTTCTCTGATAATCCAGCCTCGTTGCTCTGTCCAGTCTAGGAGAGATGTAACAGATGCACGACGAATTCCCAGACGGTCGGCAATCATTGAAGGGCTCATCTGAGCCTGGGATTGGTGTAGTGTCAACAGCAACAATAAATCTAGCTTACTCTCTGTCAGGCCATAAGCAGCTAGATCCAAATCTATTGCGTCGAGCGTATTATCACCCGTCCATAGCAAGAAGAGACCAATACGGGCGAGTTGTCGATTCGTTTCTGCAAGAGCAGTTTGATCCATTAGCTCCAGATAAGGTTCTGGACCCAGACGGGGAAGAGGTTGCTGGACGGTGTCCCGCATACTTTGTTTTGGTGGCATACATTCACTCTTTTCATATAATTAGGTTATCTAACTATATATCAATATAGCGTATTGAAATGCATAAAACAATATCTAAAAAGAAATACTGCTACATTCAATGCAAAAGCAGGGTTAAAACTCGACAGAATGAACCAAACTGTGAATAGGTTACCAAAATGCGCCAATAGATAAGTGAAGGAGGCGTTCCTATGTTCCGCAAGCAGGAAAGAACGCTCATTATTGTATGTATAGTAATTGCGGCCATTATGCTATATGCCGTAATTAAAAGCATAGCTCGCTTGACTCCTTAGTTGGTAATCCAGAGTGATCCGCGATGTTTAAAATGTGAAATGAAGGAGTGAAACCCATTTGTCTTCACTGGACCCTGTATTACTAAGCCGGATGCTGACCGGAATTACCCTGTTTGTTCATATCGTATTTGCATCTATCGGCGTCGGCGTACCCTTAATGATTGCACTAGCAGAATGGCGCGGGCTGCGAACTGGTGATCCGCATTATACCCTGCTGGCCCGACGGTGGGCGCGAGGGTTTGTCATTACCGTTGCCGTGGGTGTCGTTACAGGTACCGCCATTGGTTTGCAGCTCAGCTTGCTTTGGCCCACCTTTATGCGGGTGGCTGGACAAGCGATTGCACTGCCTCTGTTTTTGGAGACGTTTGCTTTTTTCATCGAAGCTATATTCCTGGGCATCTATTTGTATACTTGGGATCGGTTTAAAAGCAAATATTTTCACCTGATGCTGCTCATCCCGGTAGCGATTGCCTCATCTGCATCAGCGGTTTTTATTACGACTGTGAACTCGTTCATGAACCAACCTCAAGGCTTTACACTCAAAAATGGAGTCATGACAAATATTCATCCCATCGAGGCCATGCTAAATCCGGCTACGCCGACCAAAGTTTCTCATGTACTGGCTTCCTCGTATACATTGAGCGCTGGGGTGCTGATGGGACTGGCTGCTTACAGTATGCTGCGGGGACGTAATCACGCTTATTTTAAAAAGGCGCTGAAGCTCACTGCCACCTGTACCATTGTGTTTGCCATCAGTACAGTGATGATTGGAGATGCATCCGGTAAATTTCTGGCCAAATATCAGCCGGAGAAGCTGGCCGCCGCCGAATGGCATTTTGATACGATGACGCACGCGCCCTTCGTATATGGCGGATACATGGATAAGAACGGTGAAATCAAATATGCCCTGAAAGTGCCTTATGCACTTAGTGTGTTGGCCGGGAACCTGCCCAGTACGGAGGTCAAGGGATTAAATGATTATCCCGTAGATGAGCGTCCGCCCCTGTCTATCCATTATATGTTTGACCTCAAAATCACCACAGGGGTGCTGATTCTCGTCATTCCGCTGTTGTATCTGATCCGCAAGCGTTTGCCAGGTCGCAAACCATACCCCAGATGGCTGCTGTTGGCGCTCATTCTGGTGGGGCCGATGGCGATGGTAGCTATTGAGCTCGGATGGATGTTCGCGGAGGTCGGTAGACAGCCGTGGATTTTACGCGGATATATGAAGGTGTCCGAAGCAGCAACCACTTCTACGAGTGTTGGGTGGATGCTGGTGTTGTTTGTTATTTTGTATCTGGTGTTGTGCTTCTCGGCCATTAAGGTACTCAGCAAGCTATTTCGCAATAAGGATGCGGTGGAAGAGATAAGACAGCTCGGCCTGGAAGGGGCTGATGGTAAGTGAGCTATGAAATTGTAGGCATCGCCATTTTGTGGACGTTCCTGTTCGGATATTTGCTTATAGCATCTATTGATTTTGGTGCAGGGTTTTTCAGCTTTTACAGTGTGTTAACAGGCCACCAGAACAAAATCCACAATATTATTCAACGGTATCTATCCCCGGTGTGGGAGGTAACAAACGTATTTCTCATCTTTTTTGTGGTGGGATTAAACGGGTTCTTCCCGGATGCGGCATATTACTATGGTACGGCGTTACTCGTTCCCGGCAGTATTGCGATTGTACTTCTCGCCATCCGGGGAGTGTATTATGCATACAATACGTATGGGCATTCCGGCACCAATAATATCGTCTACATGGCGTTGTACGGTGCGACAGGGTTACTGATTCCGGCGGCACTGTCGACGGTCCTCGCTATATCGGAAGGCGGCATTATTGTGGAGAACAGTACAGGTGTGCACCTGCAATGGGGGCAGCTATTAAGCAATCCCTACACGTGGGCGGTTATTTTTCTGGCGTTGGTAAGCGTACTGTATATCTCGGCGATGTTTTTGGCCTATTATGCCAAAAGGGCAGGAGACAAGGTCGCTTTTGAAATCGTACGAGGATATGCACTGCTTTGGAGCGGTCCAACGATTGTTGCGAGTCTGCTCGCATTTTTTCAGATTAACAAACAAAATCCAGATCATTTTACCAATATGCTGAACATAGCCTGGATGTTTGTCGCATCCTTCATATGCTTTGCGGGAGCAGTTTATCTGGTATGGCAGCGGCGGCATCTAGGGGTTTCGTTCATATTGGTGATGCTGCAATTTGCATTTGCCTGGTATGGCTACGGCCGCTCGCATCTCCCGTATGTTCTGTATCCCTACATTAATGTCTACGACAGCTTTACAAATTCTACGATGGCGTATGCGTTGATTACGGCGTTTGTTGCGGGTCTGCTGGTGCTGATCCCTTCGCTGATCCTGATATTAAGATTGTTTCTGTTCGATGCAAAATATGTGCGCGGACATGAAGGGAAGAAAGGATGAGTTAGAGTGGCTGCTTTCGAGCATTTTACGATTATGTATGAGTCACCTATCATTATCGTCGTGGCGATTGTGTTTTTGTTTATTTATTCGGCACGCTTTAAAAATCCACAAGACTGACAACAACAGGTGGAACAGGCCTTCCTGATTGATCCGGGAGGTCTGTTTTTGCTGTATTATCGCAGAATTTCCTTTACAGACGTGATTGAATTATACTTTACATAGATCAGGATATTGCATCATTTTATGTTCACACTCGAATGACAATATATAGTTAAATTGAACCGCTGCGTTTTTTGGAGAACGGGTTCATCAGGGAGGGAGCTGCATCATGCCCAAAGTTCGTTTTAACAATATGGATCATGTAAATACCGATAAAACCATCAAGCAATTCAGACAATGGCGGCAAGAGCGACGCAGCAAAATAAAGGATTATACGTTCGTTGTGCCAAACCATCCCCCGGAGCTGGAGTTTCTGCATAGCAATCGGGAGATGGCGACAGCCACCTGGGTGGGGCATTCCACCTTTTTCATCCAGTATCTTGGGCTGAATATCGTCACCGATCCGGTGTGGGCAGAGCGTATGGCTTTTGATAAAAGGTTGGCCCCGCCCGGCATTCGCATCCAGGATGTACCACCACTAGACATCATTCTGCTGTCTCATTCACACTATGATCATTTACATTTAGAATCCTTACGGAAATTATATCGTGCAAATACGCTGATGCTTGTACCCACAGGGTTAAAGGCAAAAATGATCCGCAAAGGTTTTCGTAACTGTCATGAGCTGCAATGGTGGGAGCATTTTACGGTAGGAGGGGTACGATTTACATTTGTTCCAGCCCAGCATTGGACACGACGCACGCCGTTTGATACGAACACTTCGCATTGGGGTGGATACGTTCTGCAAAGTGAACAGCAGGTGATTGGCTCTGCCACGTCCGTCACGGAATCTCATCCTCATTCGAATACAGATTCAGAGCATACACCGACGTTGTATTTTGTGGGAGACACTGGATATTTTCGTGGGTTTAAGGAGATTGGCGAGCGCTTTGCCATTGACCTGACCTTTATGCCGATTGGCGCGTATGAACCGGAATGGTTCATGACCTCGCAGCACGTGACACCGGAGGAGGCATTGCAAGGGTTTGTAGATTGCGGCGCAGATCAGATGATTCCGATGCACTACGGAGCCTTCAAACTAGCGGATGATACGCCAAGAGAGGCGCTGGATCGTCTCGAAGCGGAGCGTGAGCGTATGGGTATTGCGAAGGAACGCATTCATGTTCTAGGGCACGGAGAGACGCTGAAAATTGGACGTCGCTGTTCAACTACAATCTGAGAGATTCGACATCATCCTTATATAAGAGGATTTTGCAAAATCCTGATAAACAAAGCGGCTCGGCGGACAATTAACTTTGCCTGCCGAGCCGCCTTTTTTGGTTTTTAGCTATAATGCAGGGTTAAACTGCTTCGGAATCACTTGCCAAAGAGGAATCGCTGTTGGCGATGGGATGACGAACGATTTTAACTTCATAGAACGTGATTTTATTTTCAATAATATAGTCCGGAATTTGACGATGGCTATGGGATTCGCGGAAAGCTTCGCTTTTCGTCCAGCCTTGGAAGTTCTCTTTTTCTTTCCATCGTGTACTGATCGTTACTTCCTCATAATCCTCCGTGTTTTCAGTCAGCAGCACTTCCAGACCGAGAAAGCCTTCCATTTTTTCAACTTTTCCTTCTTTGTTAAATCTTTCGATGAGTAGATGTGCATTGCCCGGTGTGATTTTAGATGTATTTGTTACGATAACCATATTAAATTCCTCCTGAATGATGTGGTATGGTCGGTATAATAACCGGATAGCCATCCTCAAATTTGATGGTAGCGTTCATTTCATAAATGTCGCGAAGAAAAGCAGACGTCAAAATCTCATGGGGTTCGCCGACAACGGCGATTCGTCCCTTTTTAAGCGCAATCATATGATGACAATAGGCCGCAGCTTGCTGCAAATCATGTAGTACCATAACAATCGTCAAGCCGGACTCGTGATTGATACGCCGCAGCATATCCATAACTTCAAATTGGTGGGCGATATCCAGAAAAGTGGTCGGTTCATCGAGCAAAAGAATACCCGTTTGTTGGGCCAAGGCCATTGCAATTCGCGCTTTTTGTTGTTCACCTCCCGATAGAGTATGGAACATCCGATCCGCATAGGGCTGGATACCCGTGATCTTCATGACATGGTCCACGATTTGCTGGTCCTGTCCGGTATAGCGTACCTTCAAGCCCTTGGCATGAGGAGATCTTCCGTAAGCGACCAGCTCGCGGACCGTCAATAACGGCAGCATATCCTTCATTTGCGGTAGCATTGTAATCGTCTGGGCAAAATCACGCCGCTTGTATTCCTGCACGGGCTTGCCCAATACGGAAACCTGACCCTGATCCTGCTTGAGCAACCGGGTCATAATCCGCAAAAGCGTGGATTTGCCTGAACCGTTCGGCCCGACGATCGCGGTGAGCTGACCAGCAGGCAAGGTGATATTCACATCGACCAGCTTGAAATACCCACGTTGTAAGGAGATATGCTCACCCTGAATGGCTGTCATCCGAAATTCCCCCGTTTCTTGAGTAAGATTAAGAAGAACGGTGCCCCAATGACGGCCAGCAAAATACCTACAGGCAGTTCAATCGGGTCAAACCAGGATCGCGCCACCGTATCTGCGAGAACAACCAGCGTTCCGCCGCCCACAATGGAAAGGGGAAGGAGGAAACGATAATCTTCCCCGAGTAGCAGCCGTATGACATGGGGAACGACCAGTCCTACAAAGCCGATCAACCCGGCTACACTGACTGCTGTACCGGCCAGCAGGGCAGAAAGCAGGATAATGAGCATACGTTGAAGCTCTACTCGCTGGCCCAGCAGCTGTGCTGAATCGTCGCCCAGTAGCAGTAAATTAGCAGGTTTAATCGCAAAGAAAGAGGCGATTAATCCAATGATGGCGTAAGGCGCCATGAACTCCAGATGATGCCAGCTTCTTCCGTTTAATCCGCCGGATAGCCAAGGAAGAACGGCCTGTACGCGGTCGCTGAACATGACCATTACGCCGTTGGTGAGTGCGCCCAGCAGCGCATTGATCGCAACGCCAGCCAGCACAATTTTGACAGGCGACGCCCCTCGGTCCCAAGCCAGCAGATAAATGACGATTGCGCTCAGAAAGGCTCCCAAAAAGGCGGTTATCGGAAGAAGGTAACTGAGCTGGGGAAGCATCACCATCGTAATGACGGCGGCAAGTCCACCTCCAGCCGATACACCAATAATGCCAGGGTCAGCCAATGGATTTTTCATGACACCTTGAAGAAGGGCTCCGGAAGCTGCAAGACAAGCTCCTACCAGTAAACCTACTAATACTCTGGGTAGCCGGAGATCCATCAGGATCGTGCGATATGTAGATTCATCATTATGTAGCAAAACATGATTGATTTCTTGAAGTGGAATCGACACCGAACCGTAGGCTAGACCGTACACAGAGACGGCCAGCAGTAGAATCGGAAGGGTAATCCAGGCGATGGTGCGTCTTCTGGCGCGCTGTAGTTTGTTCATCGCCATCGCCTATTTCGCCGGATACAGCTTTTGATGCATCAAATCCAGCGCTTTAGTGACCCGTGTGCCCGGATTCGTACCGAACAGATCTGAAGGTAAAACCTCGACCTGATTGTTTTTGACTGCTCGGATTCCGTTCCAAGCTGCATTTTCCTGCATTTCCTTTATAAATGCAGCTTTAACATCTTCTGTATTGCCATGAGTCATGATGAAGATGTAGTCAGGGTCAGCCTGTATGATGCGTTCTGTGTTCAGCTGCGCATATTGCGGGAAATTTTGCAGGCCCGGAAAATCAGCGGCGATGTTAGAGCCACCCGCAGCTTCCAGAATGTTTCCACTCAGTGAATTCGGCAGTGCCGCCATGTACGTAGCCGGGGCTCCGTAGACGAGCAACACCTTCGGTTTGGAGGCAGAAGCGGTTTCCTTTTGTAGCTTGGTTACTTGTTGGTCAATTTGCTGGTTCAGCTTTACGGCCCCGGCTTGCTTTTGTAGTAATTGTCCGAACAGTGTAATTTGTGTCTGGATATCCTGAACTGAATTGGCACTAGTCAGCAGCAGCTGTGAACCTACTCCTTCAATGGCTGGAATGTCTTTTTCATTCATAGGATAATTGCCTAGCACGACATCCGGTTTGAGCATCGTAATTTTCTCCAAATCTACTTCATGAGTGGAGCCTATTTGCTGAACGTTCTCAGCAGCAGGTACGACGACAGGTCCATTGGAGTTGGGTCTTCCTACGGCTGTCCCGCCCAATGCGTATATAATATCCAGATCGCCATTGCTGAGCGCAACGATATGTTGAGGAACCTTTTGAAACGCCAACGTCCGTTTTGAAAAATCAGTAACTTGGATGGCTGCACTGCTTGTCGTGCCAGAAGTGGCAGATACGGAGGCACTGGTTGGTTTATGATCTGTGGTCGGGGCACCATTACTACATCCGGTAACTGCCAATAAAAGCACTGCGGACGACCACAACATATAAGATTTCATGTTATTCCTCCTGCAATTTTCGAGTTAAACAATAATGATAATCATTTTCAATTATATATAAGAGAATGATAATGAATATCACTGGGCAATGTCAATTAAAAAAACAAAATTTTTAAATAAATTTTGAACTAAAAATAAAAGGGATATATTCGAATTAAAGAAGAAGGAACTACAAATTTTTCTTAAAAAATAGCATATATCAAGGGATTTCGTACACGCAAATACATATTGACATTTTCGAAAAGTGTAAGATATATTGGTGATGGGTTTACTTTATTTTGCGAAATTATGGAATAGAGAGGTGGGGAGACAAGCTCGAAAAGAGCTATTTTTTTTAAATTACCAATTGAGAATGATAATCAATTAGTTTATTCTCGTGGGGAGGGACTGCTGTCAAAATGAAGAAGGGGTATTCTGCAATTATTGCTGTGTTTCTGCTGGTGAGTGTGCTGAGCTTTTGGCCAACTTCGTCATCTGTAGGAGCCGCTGCGGCTTCTCCAAAATTGGCGGATGGTACATACACGCTCAAATACAATATCCTCAAGGCAGAAAATGACTCGGTGTCCATGGCTAATGATTATTTTGAAAAACCAGCTAAGTTGTATGTGAAAAAAGGTCAAATGACCATGCAAATTAAGCTGAATCATAGCGAATGGACAACTGGGTTTAAAGTAGATTACAAAGGCAAAATCATCGATACCAAGGTCATCCATAAGGATGCCAAAACCGATACCCGCACCGTACAATTTCCAATTACGAGTGTGAACAGCCCGCTAATCTCTAAAATCCATGTTACTGTCCCTGCGTATAACTACGATCATGACTATACGATCCGTTTCGCTTTTGATTCCAAAAGTGTCAAAAAAGTAGCAGCCGTCCAGTCAGCAAAATCAACTAAATCTTCCAAGAAGTAAATTCAAGCCATCTCTATCGTTCATAAAATCAACACAAATTCAAGCATAAAAAATGGAGGAGTGTGTGTAGATATGTATATGGTAATGAATCGCTTTGAGCAATTTTCTTTTAAGAAGGTATTCGTAGCATTGATCATGACAGCGCTTGTTTTTGCACTTGTTGCTCCATTCTCAGCTAAAGCGGCAGCAGCCGACGGCACGTACAACGTAGACTACACCGTTCTGAAGGATCAAACCAATGAGACTTCTCGATTGGATAGCTACCTGACGAAGCCTGCTCAGGTTACGGTAGCTAACGGCAAAAATGTCGTTCGTCTGACTGTGAAAAGCAGCAATCTGATTACAACGTTCAAAGTAGAGCAAAATGGCGTACTGCAAGATGCGACTGTAGTGAGCACAGATACTGCTAGCAACACTCGTGTAGTGGAATTCGAGGTTGCTGATCTGAATGCAAAAGTGAATGCTTACGCTGAAATCACAATCCCAGTAATCGGCTACACAGGCAAGTATGATGTACAACTGCAATTCGACGAAATATAATCCAAAAATAAAACGTAAAGGAGATTAAGAACATGAACATGATTATGAATCGTATGGAAAAATTGTCTTTGAAAAAAGTAATGCTTACTGTACTGATGGCAGCGCTTGTTTTTGTGGTACTGGCTCCATTTTCTGCCAATAAGGCGAATGCGGCTTTGCCTAATGGAACGTATCAATTGCCTTATACCGTTTATAAAGATGGAACCACTCAGCCATCTTACATGGATACAAATGGTTATGTGAAAAAACCAGCCACACTGATTGTTACGAATGGTCAATATAAAGTGAGAGTAGCTATTACTAAGAGTGCATGGGTTACTGAATTCAAAACTCAACAAAACGGTCAGTATGTGAATGCGACTGTGGTAAGCACATCAGGGGATACAAGAATAGTCGAATTCCCTGTAACTAGCCCGTCTCAAAAATTGAACGTTAAACTGCATGTAAGTGTGCCTGCAGAATACACTGGTGGTATTCCGTACGATCACGACTATGTTGTTCAATTCCAATTCGACGACAGCGATATCTAAGGCTTCTTTTTGAAAATATAATTTTGAATTGAATACTCATTTGGAGCTTACTTTCAATGCCCCAAATGAGTATATTTTAAGTAGGGGGATACATCACCTTGAAAAGCCGATTTAACAAATACATTACGACATTCGCTGCTATTCTAATGTTGTTTTCTTTATTTTCACCATACGTAGGAGCAACCCCTGAAGTTGATTCCACTTCCCAAAATTTGCCCGATTCAAGCACTACAGTCACTAGTGCTACTTATGCTACTTATGAGATGCCGGTAGAAGTACCTAGCACATATGCTGAGCCTACCAATGCTGTAACTACCACAGATGCGACCTATGCAGATGGAGAATACCTGATTGATTACAAACCTTTAAGAAAGACAGTCAGCGGTAACACCAGAGATTCGAGTTTCAAAACAAACTATACCTATCCTGGAGATTTGATCATTAAGGATGGAAAATACCATTTTTCATTTAAGTTTGCGGAAACTCAAGGGCTATCGAAATTTTTAGTAGAACAAAACGGGGAAACAGTTCCCGCAAAAATAGAGGTGGATTCTGGGAAAGCTTCCGGGACTGTAAGCTTCGATGTTTATGATTTTCATCAAAATGTAAATACGGAGTTTGGATTTAATAGCAGTTCTCCGTGGTATGTAGATACCGATCCAGATCGTTCAGTGAAGGAATGGATTGAGTTTGATCCTTCCAGCTTGAGACTTAAAAACTCAACGGAGAATCCAACGGTTCCACCTGTAACACCACCGGTGACGCCTCCTAATGCAGGAGAAAAACTTTCTGATTTGGACTTTACCCTTTTGAAAGATGGAACCAATGAAAAGTCTATGATGGATGGGTATACGGAGAAACCAGGCTCACTAATTGAGCGTGGAGGTAAACAATATGCCCAGTTCACATTAAAGAACAGCAAACAGATTGATGGTTTTAAGGTAGAGCAAAATGGGGTGCTAACCGACACTTCTGTTGTAAGTGAAGATCAAACTGCGAATACACGAGTGATCGAGTTTGAAGTGAAAGAACTGCCTGCCAAGCTCAACGCATGGGTGAGCATCAACTGGCCTGAGCTGGGCTACGTGCATACTTATAATGTAGATCTTCAGATGTCTTCTGCACCCGCCCCATCAGATTTGGCGGATGGAACGTATTCTATTAATTTTAATACCCTGCACGCCACAAAAGATCAGCCATCAGCCATGGCACAGTATCTGTTGTCTCCGGCAACTTTGACGGTAGCGAAGGGACAAAAAGAAGTTTCCTTCACCATTAAAGACAGCACTACAGTGACGGAATTCAAAACTGAACAAAATGGAACGTTGACGGATGCAGATATTGTAAGTGTGGACAAGACCGCCAATACACGTATTGTGAAATTCAAAGTAGCGGATTTGGACGCGATTTTGAATGCGCAGGTACATGTGAGCACGACCTATCCAGGTGGGGTTTATGAGATGGACCATAAACTTCGTCTTCAGTTCGATAAAAACAGTATCTCGGGAACGGACAACGGTTCAACTCCAGTAACGTCAAATCTGGACTTCACGCTGTTAAAAGACGGTTCAAGTGAAAAGTCCATGATGGATGGATATACAGAAAAACCGGGTACTCTGGTTGAACGTAAAGGCAAGAAATATGTACAGTTCACTTTGAAAAACAGCAAACAAATTGACGGCTTTAAAGTAGAACAAAATGGAGTATTGACCAACACGACCGTAGTAAGTGAAGATCAAACGGCGAATACACGTGTTATCGAATTTGAGGTTAAGGAAGTGCCTGCCAAACTGAATGCATGGGTAAGCATCAACTGGCCTGAGCTGAACTATGTAGAAACCTATGATGTCGATCTTCAATTAGGAGCGGTAACAACCCCGGTTGATCCTGGGACGCCAGGCACACCAGGCACGCCCGGAAAGAATTTAGCTGATGGAACGTATTCAATCAACTTCGATGCGCTGCACGCAATCAAAGATCAAAAATCGGCCATGGCGCAATATTTATTGTCTCCGGCCACACTGACGGTATCAAAAGGCAAGTATGAAGCCTCCTTTACCATCAAAGACAGCACCACCGTGACAGAGTTTAAAACAGAACAAAGCGGGACACTTACGGATGCAGATATCGTTAGTGAGGACAGGAATGCTAATACACGTGTTGTGAAATTCAAAGTGGCGGATTTGGACGCTATTCTGAATGCACAGGTACATGTGAGCACGACCTATCCAGGTGGGGTTTATGAGATGGATCATAAGCTTCGTCTGCAATTTGACCGCAGTAGCATTACAGCTAAAGGACCGGATAACGGAACCACAACCCCAGTTGAAAATGGCAGATACAGCATTGATTTCTCCGTACTCAAAAACGGAAGCAATGAAATATCTGTGATGGATGGATATATGCAAAAGCCAGCCACACTGTTAAAACAGTTTGGTAAAAATATCATTCAGATCAAAATGGACAAGAGCAGCTGGATCAAAACGTTCAAAGTAAATGGTGCAGAGGCTCAGGTTGTCGATCAATCGAGCTCCGCAAATACAAGAACAGTACAATTTGAAGTGCCAAATCTGTCGGATAAAGTGACAGTGAACACGCATGTCATCGTACCTGGATTGGATTTGAGTGGCATCCCATATGATCACGTGTATGATGTGCAGTTCCAATTCGAGCCTGCTACCATTCGAAGCTTTGTTGAGCCTACCTCTTCAGGGGCGGCTGATCCCATGATTAAACTGGATTTTGACAAGCTTGCCAATGGTAAATATGCTTTGAAATTCAGTATTGTTTTGTCAGATGGCTCAACAGCAGCAGATTCACAGGCTCAACGCTTCATCACTGACGAACCGGCGCAATTGGTCGTGGAAGGCGACAAACGGTTTGTAGGTCTGAAGCTGCAAAACAGCAATGAAGTGAAGGCGCTGCGCATTTGGGACAACGCAAGCGGGGACTACCGAGATGCAGAAGTGACCCAGGAAGATGCAGCAAGCAATACGAAGCACGTTCGTTTTAGCGTAAGTGACTTTAAGAACAATGTAAAAGGCCAACTGGTTGTCTACGAAGCTCCTAAAGTGGCAAGTAGCGCTCCGATGGTTTTCAAGGCGGAGGATCGAGTAGAAAAGGTATATGATTTTGAATTTAAATTCGATACCAGTAATGTATCTTATCACAACGAAACCAAAGCAGACGAAGTAGAACAGGGGAAAAATAACTTGGCCGATGGAGAGTACACTGCGAACTTCCGTGTGCTGGCGAACGGAACGGATAAGGATTCTCTAGTAGCTCCTTTTGTACAGAGTCTAGCGAAGTTGATTGTGAAAAACGGTAAGGTTCAGGCTCATGTAACCGTTACGAACAACCAGGCTTTGAAGCTATTCCAAACGGATTTTGAAGGCCGTTATGCCAATCCGACGATTATGGGTTCGGACACTAAAGGTGACACGCACACGATTGCGTTCGAAGTACCTGATCTGGATAAGAAGTTAAGTGTGTACACACAGGTATATCTGCCTGAGAAATACATTCTAAATGAGAAATTCGGCGGACAGATTCAATTTGACCGTGCATCGCTTAAAGGTGAGGGAGTCAATACAGCTACAACCGTAACCCCTACTGAACCGATAGTAGCTTCTACGGACAAGGCAGCAGAAACAACTGCATCTGTAGCTGAAACCAAACCAGTAGTTGAGCAACCGGTTCAAATGGCTTCCGAGAAGCAATACACGATTAATTACAACGTATTTAAAGACAAAACGAGTGAAGCTTCCGTTATGGACGGTTATCTCGACAAGCCAGCCACACTGATTGAAAAGGGAGACAAGCGCTATATCCAAGTAACTTTGAAAAATAGCTCTTGGATGCCAACTTTACAAGTGGAGCAAAACGGTACCCTGAAAGATGTAGAAGTGATCTCGACATCCGGCGATACACGTGTTGTTCAATTCGAGGTAGGGGACTTGTCCCAGAAAATCAGTGCTTACACACACGTTATTGTGCCTGGCTTGGTTCTTGGCGGAGTGCCGTATGATCACTGGTATACAGTTCAGTTCCAATTTGATGAAGCAAGCCTGAAAGCGAAGTAGCCTCAGGTTGTGACGTCAATGAAGCCCGAATAACAGCAAAGTTTGTATGCGAGCAAGTCTTGGTGCCTCGGCGTCAAGACTTGTCAGCATTTACATACCCGAGGAATTTGCAAAAATCCAATAAGCGACTTCTAGTGAACAATATGTAGACCAAACAGTCTAGTTCGTCTATATATTGCACTTTGGAGCGACTGGAATCGAATTTTGCTAAATCCTGATACCCGAAAAGTTAGGGTTCCTAATGCAGTTCTATATTTTGAATTGAGGTGACTGGATTTTCATGAAACGATATATAGCATGGGCTCAAGGAAGATCGTTTTGTTTGTATATGTTAATCGGCATCGTGATCTTGTTGCTGGCCGGATGTTCGGGAGGAGGACAGGCTGGACAGAATCAGACCGATGGTTCGAAATCAGCGGCAACACCGGATGCAGCCGGAAAGTCGTCTGACGGTAAAGCTCAAGCTCCTCGTATTGTGGCGACTACGGTAGCCATTGCGGAAATCACGGATGCGCTAGGCCTGGATTTGGCAGGTAAGCCGACAAGCACGAAAGTGCTGCCTGACCGTTACAAGGATGTGCCTGATGTGGGTAATCCGATGAGCCCTGATATGGAAAAAGTGATGTCATTGAAGCCGACGGATGTACTGTCGGTGACGACACTGAAATATGATCTGGAGCCTAAATTTAAAGATTTGAAAATCAATGCCGAATTTTTGAATTTTGAAAGTCTCGCGAATATGCAAAAAGAAATTCAAAAGCTGGGAGACACGTTTGGCAAAGCCGATAAGGCCAAAGAGATTAATGGAGCGTTGGATGCCAAAGTAACTGAGATTCAACAAAAGATCAAAGGGAAGAAATCTCCTAAAGTATTGATTTTGCTGGGAGTACCGGGAAGCTATCTGGTGGCTACCGAGCATTCCTATATTGGGGATCTGGTTAAAATTGCAGGCGGAACAAATGTGGTTCAGGGCGAGAAGGTGGAGTTCATTGCCCACAATACCGAAGCCTTGCAGCAATCCAACCCTGATATCATTTTGCGCGCTGCACACGGGATGCCGGATGAAGTAGTGAAAATGTTCGATGAAGAGTTCAAAACCAACGATATCTGGAAGCATTTCAACGCTGTGAAAAATGGGCATGTCTATGATCTGCCTGAACCGTTGTTTGGCACAACAGGGAATCTAGCGGCAAACTCGGCGCTAGATGAGCTGATGAAAATGCTGTATCCTTCGAATTAAAGGAAGCTGATGACATGTCCAAAAAAGGTTGGAGTCTTATTGTTGTAATGGTCTTGCTCGTCGGCGTCATGTTATATTCAGCGATGACAGGTAGTCTCAAGGTGGATTTGAGTCAGTTGGTCACCGGATTGTGGACAGGTACAGATGATCAGGTGAATGTGGTCAAGGACCTGAGGCTGCCGAGAATTATCGTAGCCGTGATGGCAGGTGCAGCCCTTGCAGTAGCGGGTGTCTTGCTGCAAGCTGTTATGAAAAACCCGCTGGCAGATGCCGGAGTTATCGGCATTTCTTCGGGAGCAGCATTGATCTCGCTGATTGCGGTGACGGTCTTTCCAATGCTTTATTTCTGGATGCCGTTCTTTTCATTTATTGGCGGTGCGATAGCTTGTTTAATGGTTTATGGATTTTCATGGAGATCCGGCTTGCATCCGATTCGTCTCATTCTGATCGGGGTAGCTGTGAATGCCATTTTTTCTGGTTTAGGTCAGTCATTTAATTATCGAGGCAGTTATGCGGTCACCAGCATTAACCAGGTTACTACTTCAACCTTGTCTATGAAAAAATGGGTAGATGTCGAGGTTATTGTGACCTATGGCGGGATTGGACTAATTTTGGCCATGCTCGTGTTCTCTTGGTGCAATTTCTTGTCCCTTCAAGATAAAACAGCTAAAAATCTGGGATTCAATGTAACGCGCGCACGACTTTTGATTTCTGTGATTGCAGTGCTGCTTGCAGCAACGGCTACAGCCATCGCAGGGGTGATTGCCTTTATCGGCCTGCTCGTTCCGCATTGTGCCCGCTACCTAGTTGGCTCGGATCATAAGTGGTTGATTCCATTTTCAGCCTTATGTGGTGGCTTGCTGCTGCTGCTCGCGGATACTCTGGGGCGGACGGTGCTTGCTCCCAATGAAATCCCGGCTTCTATTATTATGGCCGTCATTGGCGGGCCGTTCCTGATATTCCTGATCAGAAAGGCGGATCGCACCTATGGACATTAAGGATATAACCTTCTCATATGATCGGAAAACAGATCGTCTGCACGCTATTCATGCTGTTATTGAGTCGGGACGGATTACGACCATTATCGGTCCCAACGGATGCGGCAAATCGACGCTGCTCAGCGTGATGTCCAACAATGCTGTTCCTCGCTTGGGACAAGTGGTTCTGGACGGCAAGGAGATAGCCCACTACAAGCCCAAGGAGCTGGCCCGTCAATTGGCGGTAGTTCATCAGCAGAATGAGGCACCTTCCGACTTGACTGTAGAAAAGCTCGTTAGCTTCGGCAGGTTGCCGCATAAGAACATGTTCACAGCGAGGCGTGACGAGGATGAGGAGGCGATCGAGTGGGCGATAGCCTGTACTAACCTGAACGAACGTAGAACTCGCACGTTGGATCAACTCTCAGGAGGAGAACGGCAGCGTGTATGGATTGCAATGGCCTTGGCACAGCGGACGCCCATTTTATTTTTGGATGAGCCGACTACCTATTTGGATATGTACTACCAGCTTGAAATTTTAGAGCTCATTCGGCAGTTAAACCAGGAACATGGACTGACAATCGTGATGGTGCTGCATGATATCAATCAGGCTATTCGGTATAGCGATGTAATGATTGCCATGAAGGAAGGGCGTATTATAGCGAACGGCCCACCTACAGAGGTCGTTACATCTGAACTGATCCAGGCAGTTTATGATGTGGAGGTCGTAATCAAACAGGATGATGAAGCGGGCATGTATCTCATTCCGATAGGAGTCGGGGCTTCCTGACATTTACAAGCATACGGAACATTAATGCTGCGACTGAATAACGCGTTTGTCCTCACGGCATTTCAACGAATTTAAAACATGAAAATGGCTCTGGTCCATGTGTTTTGTCAGGTGACAACCGTGGAGACAGAAGCATTTTTTATTTTATTTATAAGATATTGGATGAGATTCAGGGACGGTTATGCTTATACTACGGTTCGAATCCGATCTTTTGTGTGTTATACTATTGCCGTCGGTAATTTTGTGTTTAGCACTTAACTAATGATAAGGATGGTATGCTTATATGATCAGTACAAGCGGCGTAACGCTTCGTTATGGGAAACGCCCACTTTTTGAAGACGTAAATATCAAATTTACTCCTGGGAACTGCTACGGCCTGATTGGGGCGAATGGCGCGGGCAAATCCACTTTTTTGAAAATTCTTTCCGGTGAAATCGAAGCCAATTCAGGCGAGGTTCACATGACACCGGGCGAACGGATGGCAGTGCTCAAGCAGAACCATTATGAATACGATGAATTCCCGGTTCTGGAAACCGTTATTATGGGTCATACGCGTCTGTATGAAATCATGAAGGAAAAAGATGCGCTGTATGCCAAAACAGAATTTACTGAAGCAGACGGCCTGCGTGCCGGTGAACTGGAAGGCGAATTTGCGGAGCTGAACGGTTGGGATGCTGAGCCGGATGCAGCTTCCTTGCTGATCGGTCTTGGTATTCCTCGCGACCTGCATGACAAGAACATGTCTGAGCTGAGTGGTAATGACAAGGTACGTGTTCTCCTGGCTCAAGCGTTGTTTGGTCGTCCGAACAATTTGCTGCTTGATGAGCCTACCAACCATTTGGACCTCGAATCCATTCAATGGCTGGAAAATTTCTTGATGGACTATGAAGGCACCGTCATCGTCGTATCCCATGATCGTCACTTCCTGAACAAGGTATGTACGCATATTGCGGATATCGATTTTGGCAAAATCCAGATGTACGTCGGCAACTACGACTTCTGGTATGAGTCCAGCCAGCTTGCGCTTGCCTTGACGCGTGATGCCAACAAGAAAAAGGAAGAGAAGATCAAGGAACTGCAAGCCTTTATTCAGCGCTTTTCCGCGAATGCTTCCAAGTCCAAACAAGCTACTTCACGTAAAAAACAACTGGATAAAATTACGCTGGACGACATCCGTCCATCGAACCGTAAATATCCTTTCCTGAACTTCAAGCCTGAACGCGAAGCAGGCAAACAACTCTTGACAGTAGACCGCCTCAGTAAAACCGTTGAAGGCGAGCAAGTGCTGAATGAGTTCAGTCTGGTTGTGAACAAAGGCGATAAAATCGCGTTTGTTGGGCCGAACGGTTTGCCTAAATCGACGCTCTTCCAAGTATTGATGAACGAGATTGAAGCAGACAGCGGAGAATTTTCTTGGGGGATTACAACTAGCCAAGCTTATTTCCCGAAAGATAATTCCACCTATTTTGAAGGTGTGGACATGAATCTTGTGGAATGGCTCCGTCAATATTCCAAGGATCAGGACGAAACGTTCCTGCGTGGCTTCTTGGGACGTATGCTTTTCTCTGGTGAAGAAGCACTTAAGAAAGCAAGTGTACTGTCCGGGGGCGAAAAGGTTCGCTGTATGCTGGCGAAAATGATGCTGAACGGTGCCAATGTGCTGTTGCTGGAAGAACCGACCAACCACTTGGATTTGGAGTCCATTACAGCGCTGAACAATGGTCTGATTGATTTTGACGGTACTATATTGTTCACATCTCATGACCATCAGTTTATTCAAACGATTGCGAACCGCATTGTGGAAATTACACCAAACGGCGTAATCGACCGTACGATGAGCTATGATGAATACTTGGAAAATGAAGAAATCGCGAAATTGCGTGAACGTATGTATCCGGTAGAAATCGGCTAAAATTCCAACCGGCTATCTTCAACAACTAGATAAACGAAAGAGGAGCTCCTTTAGGCCATTGAGATGGCAGGGAGACTCCTCTTTTTCGTTTTTGTGCCATGCCCATAGCTTACCTGGCTCTGGCCGTGAGGTAAGATAGACCTCGCCAGACCTTTGGTACCCTATAAAGGCTATGAGGTGGCTTATGATCCGCCTGTACGACGGCGTTGGTTGTTCGGCTTCTTCGTATTTTGGCTTTTAAGTGTTTTGGTGGAACCGCCTTGAAAGCCGCCCTGCTGTGAAGCGCCGGACTGCTGTTTTTTTTGTGCCAGCTTTTCCCGAATGGCATCTGCGAGATTAACTTTACGTGGTTCATTGGCATCGCTCATGAATAAATTCCTCCTGTTGCCGCCAGATTCATGTCAATCATGTTGGATTGAAGAAAAACGCGGCTGTGTCCTCATTTTATACGTTTTTAAAAGAAGGGACAAGGGCAACAATGATAACACCCATCTGGGGTGGGGCGGGAGAGAAAACGTCTGTTTTTTGTGTGAAGGAAAAAATGTTTTGTGTAACCTACAGGAATGGGGCCTGGCAATACTTTTTCGTTGTTCCTACAGCGATGCAGAGCGGAAAGACTGTTTCTCTAGACCCACACAAAGTTCGTCTGCTATCCTGAAAATAACAGTTACCCAAAGGTGAATTGTTATTTTCAGGATAGCTACGCTGCTTGTTTGAAAAGTTAATGTTGAGGGTTCAAGGCAGCGATGCTGCTATTTTTATTTTTGGGCCCGGTGAGGTCGTTCTGCTGGGAACTATATATTTGAAGGAGTGTCCTACGTTGTGGTAAATGTCTATGATGAAATCCGAAAAGGTGAGCGTGGGGCGTGGGTAAGCATTGCTGCTTATCTCTTGCTGTCCGCCTTTAAGCTGATTAGCGGGTATATATTTGCTTCTAGCGCATTGCGGGCGGATGGCTTCAATAATGTCACCGATATTGTAGTGTCGGTTGCTGTACTGGTTGGACTGAGAATTTCCCAAAAGCCACCGGACTCTGACCATGCCTATGGACATTTTCGGGCAGAAACGATCGCGGCGCTGCTGGCGTCCTTTATTATGGCTGTCGTCGGTTTGCAGGTGCTTATTGATGGGATCGGCAGCATTTTCAAGGGCGGAAAGCAAATACCGGATATCACCTCCGCGGGTGTAGCTGTGATTTGTGCCGTGATTATGCTGGGAGTGTACTTGTACAATAACAGGCTGGCACGGCAAATTAACAATAGGGCTTTGCTGGCAGCGGCCAAGGATAATCTATCGGATGCACTTGTCAGTGTTGGGGCAGCAGTTGGCATTATCGGCGCACAGTTCGGGCTACCCTGGCTGGATACTGTAGCTGCGATCGCGGTAGGATGTATCATTTGCAAAACAGCGTGGGATATTTTTAAGGATTCCACACACAGCTTGACCGATGGATTTGATGAGCAAGAACTGTCTGACTTACGAAGTACGATTGCCCGTATACCTGGAGTAGAGGGGATTCGGGACGTTAAGGCACGTGTACACGGCAATCATGCACTAGTGGATGTGGTCATTGAGGTGAATCCGCAACTCAGCCTGATTGAAGGGCATCGGATCAGCGACCGGATTGAGGAGCGCCTACAAGAGGTTCATAATACGATGCATGTCCATGTCCATGTAGAACCCAAATTATAGATTAATTATTAAATAGTTAGTATTAAAAGTGACTTTAGACCTATATGTAAAAGGCGTATACGCTTCCTTTTGTGACGTTTGGATTATATCTCTCTTCCTGCTGCTTTTACTATAATGAAGGCATGTCCGGCTATATTCGTCGGAATTGGATATGCTCTTCAAATTCGTAAAAACAGCCAGGAGGTGCAACATTGAGAAGACGCGTGATGGGAATGCTCATGACGTCAGCCGCGCTGTTGACAGCAATTCATGTGGCGCCGGGTCAGGTTGACGCAGCGGCATCAACAGCATCCACGGGACAGAAGGCGGTTATTCAGGCGGCTGTAAAGCTTAGATCCGGTCCTTCGACTACAGGGGATGTAGTCAGCTTTATGAAGCAGGGAGAGGCCGTAACGGTATTGGAGAAAACCAACAGCTATTGGTATAAGATCAAGACTTCTGATGGAGTAACCGGATACACTAGCAGCTCCGACAAGTACATAAAAGTTGGCGCTACCAGCGTCGCTGCTGCTGTCACCTCATCTGCCAGCCGTAAATCGGAAGCCGCAGAGCCAGTTAAAAATGTTTCAGCTAAAGAGGCTGTGGCCTCAGTGAATAGTTCTGCCGGTCAAACGAAAGCTACGATTCAAACGTCCGTTCGTTTGCGGGCGGAGGCATCCACTTCTTCCGAGGTCTTGGGCTATTTGAATGCAGGGGATGTCGTTACGATTACCGATCCAAGTAATGCCTATTGGTTCAAGGTTACCAATGCTGGTGGTACGGTGGGTTACGTCAGCTCGTCTCCACAGTATATTCGTATTGGTGAGGGCGTTGTTGTGCAGCAGCCTGTGTCTGCTCCGGTGACAACCACTCCTGATACTACTGCAATACCTGTGACAGCCTCTCCTGCGTCAACTATGAACATATTTTCCGGTGATGCAGCGGCTGCAATAGAGCAGGTTATTAACACGGGGATGACTTATCTCGGAACTCCATATGAATATGGTTCGGATCGTAGCAGTACGGCTACTTTTGATTGCTCGGCATTTACCCGTCAAATTTTCCGTCAGGCTGTAGGTATCCAGCTTCCGGCAGATTCTCGTTCACAGGGTGAGTGGATCAAGCAAAACAGTCAGCCGAATACGGACATGACTACGCTGAAGCGTGGCGATTTGCTCTTCTTTACAAATTATAATGCATCTTCCGGGGCGTACACGTCCTTGGATAACTCCTCCCAAACGATTACACACGTAGCTGTATATTTGGGAGACAACAAGCTTCTCCATACGTTTTCTGTAGCGGGTGGCGGTGTAAAAGTTACGGATTTCAGCAAGCCTTGGCAGGACCGTTTCCTGTTTGGGGGCAGCGTGATTCAATAAAAACGCCGCTAACTGTTAAAAAGCTGCATCAAAAAAGGATGTTCCACAGCCCTGTTGACCAGGGTGGGAACATCCTTTTTTTATAGACATTTAGAATATTGCTTTTGTGCAGCTAGCATCCGATAACTATGAAACCCGTTTTCTTCTGGTGAAGAGTGAAATGACGAACAACACCAGAAATATCACAAATAATATTTTAGCGATTGTAGCAGCTACGGACACGACGATACCAAAAAAACCTAAGATACCGGCGATCACAGCAAAAATTAAGAATAAAGCGGACCATTTTAGCATGTTCTGTATCCTCCTTTAATTGTATATAATGTGGCATACTCACGCCCCGATAGAGCATGGTTGCAGATGATGGAGACTTCTATAGAATATTCGTGTCTGTGCCATCGTTATACGTTGTTTTAAACGGTGTGAGAGTCCGTGAATCATAACGTTTGGAGCGGAGAAGAAGCCAGCCTGGACGTTGTTTCGTGTCTGAATCTAAAGGGTAACTATGCAGTAATCATAAACATCATCGTGAAAGACGAAAGAGAGGTTACGCTATGTTAACACAGGTCAGCATTTTTATTATTGCTATCGCATTTGCAGTTCTCGTTATTTTCCTCATTAAAACGTTGAAAGCAGCACAAGGCTCTTTGGATAAGGTGACTCAAACCTTGCAGGATGTACAAAAAACGATTGATGAACTGAGTTATGAAGTAAAACAAACGGTTCGACATGCGAATGACATCACCGCAGATGTTGATCATAAATTGAAGCAAGTGGAGCCAGTGATGGAATCGGTTAGAAATTTGGGGGAGGTACTCAGCGAAGTGACGTTGGCTGCCAAGCAGGCTTCAACAGCGTTAATGACACGGTTTCAGAAATCGCATAGCGCTGCGAGTAATACTTCCAGAACGGATAACGCGATCAAGGCAACGACATCGAATAGACCTTTGACCGCAACGGAGCGGACGGTTCAGAGCTACAATGCGACTTATGAGGAGCCTGCGGCCAAGCCAGGTAAAAACTGGTTGGGTTATGTAGACATCGCTGCTGGGGTGTGGCAGAAAATGCGTCAGTAGCATAGTGGCTGAACCGTAAACTACAGGAAATTCATTGAAAGGGTGAGATTTATGATGAAGACGTTATTACTAGCTGCTGGTTTGCTCACTCCCTTTTCCGGACAGGATACGGTTCAGCAAACCGTTTCCCCGCAAATAGCGGGACATGTGGTTAGGACTGTGCAGACGATACCCGCTCCACATGCTGTACCAGCAGATTTTCATACCTTAAATGGCATATCTTTGGATGATACACGTGCTGATGTATTGAAAAAGCTGGGCAAGCCACAGCGAGTCAAAAAGGATAAGTTGCTGCTTTCTACAGAATACCAATATCCAGATGTTGTGGTAGGTATGCGTGAGGACGTCGTTTCTTATGTGCATGTAGATCCTGCTGCCGGTCGAATCAAGGTGAATGATAAGTGGCTGCCGCTGCAACGGAAAACGCTCGATCAGGCGCTGGGTGGCTCGCAATTCACGGCGGAAGACGGAGAGGTATATGTACGCGGACAACGTGCAATCAAAGTGTTTATGGATGAGACGTCTGATAAACCTAAGTATGTTGAGTTTTTTGATGAAACGGAATGGTAATTGATTTTTTTTAAGACATGACATAACATGGAAGTTTCAAATGGATATGTGAAGTGTAATAGTCAGAGAAGTCAATCCTTAAAGGAGCGTGAGAAACATGAATCAGACCAATCATAAATCTTATGCCAAAGTGGTAGATAACGGTGTACAAGCCGTTGAAGCAGTAAATGAGTTGCGTAACACAGGCTATCGTTATGAGGATGTGTTCGTGCTCGCTCATGATCAGGATCGGACAGATCGTATTGCCGATACGGTGGATGCCAAGGAAATCGGGATTAAGGAAGAGGGCGTTTTCGATTCATTAGCCAACTTGTTCCGTTCCCGCGGCGATGAGCTTCGCGCTAAAATTACTTCCTTGGGATTTACAGATACGGAAGCTGACTTTTATGAAAAAGAACTGGATCAGGGGAAAGTGCTGGTCATTGCTAAAAAAGCGTGATATCGCTGTTCACTATAAGAGCAGCGTGACATTAGATTCGAAAAAGAGGAAGTTGACCGCAGCACAAGTGTTTCGCGGGTCCTCCAAAAACATAGATAAGGAATGGGGTTCAGCCTCATTCCTTATCTATGTTTTTGGAATGCCTTCTTACGGAAACACTACTACTAATCAACAAGGGTGTTGCCGTTTAAGTAGGTATAGTATAATACATGAGTTACAGATAAGGAGAAGCCAATGAGAATTCTAATTGTTGACGATAACCCGACGAATATCATTATTATTCGTGAGATACTAAAAAAAGAAAATTATCGGGATGTGATCTCTGCTAACTCGGCCGCAGAAATGTTAGAGCATCTGGGAATAGGCGATCGTACCATTAGTCTCAGGCCCCGTCCTTCAGATATTGATCTGGTGCTGCTGGATATGATGATGCCTGAAATGGACGGCATTGAAGCTTGCAGTATTGTGCAGGAATATGAGCATTTAAAAGATATCCCGATTATTATGGTAACGGCTGTAGGTGATTCTAAAAAATTGGCTGAAGCTCTGGATGTGGGAGCCGTCGATTACGTCACGAAGCCGATCAACAAGGTAGAGCTAATGGCGCGAATCCGATCTGCCTTGCGTCTCAAATTGGAGAAGGACTGGCATAAGGATCGGGATCAGCGAATTCAGGATGAGTTGAAGCTGGCCGCGATGGTGCAGCAAGCGGTACTTAGTCCTGCCATTCAGGACCCGGTGCTGCAAGTAAATGCGCTCTATCAGCCTTCCTTTGAACTGGCAGGGGATTTATATTCTTGGTATCCGTTAGGGGAGGGGCGATATGCCATCATTTTGCTGGATATGATGGGACATGGCATTTCTTCTTCGCTGTTCTGCATGTTCATTGCATCTGTACTTAAGGACACGGTGACCACGTATGTGGAGCCTGAGAAGGTCATACAAGAGCTGAATCGTCGTTTTAATCAACTGGATCTGGGCAAACAGCTGGTACAGTATTATTTTACGGCGATTTATATGGTGATTGATACCCGTGCACGGCGAATTGACTATGTAAATGCGGGACATCCTCCCGGTTTGCTGTTCAACCAGGATGGTAGCATTACCAAATTTGACCGTGCATGCAGCCCGGTTGGTTTATTTGATAAGATTGATGCAGAAATGCACACGATTCATTATGAAGGAACAGGGCATATCGCTTTGTATACGGATGGCTTGCTGGAGGCGGTGGAAGGTGAATATGAGGAGCAGTTGGAGTATCTGACTGAGTGTCTGCGTAAATATGAGCAATGGAATGAAGAAGCGATGCTGGATGCTTTTTTTCGTAAAGAGGCGCCACAAGATCGTGATGATGATAAATGCCTGATCTGGATTTCGTTGAAAGAGGGAGAGAGCTTGCATGAAAATCAGAAATAAACTGCTGATTGGCTTTGGATCGCTTATGGCGATCCTCCTTGTGCTGACACTAATCAGCTATGACCGGATGGGGAGCCTGAATGAGCAGTTGAATCAGGTTTATCAGGATCGATATATGAAAGTCCGGAAAACAACAGCTATTCGCGGGCAGGTGAACGATATGGCCAAAGTGATGGCCAATCTGATCTTGAATCCAGGTTCCTCCGTTAGTGAGGCCAAACGCGAGCTGGACGATATTTCGGCTACTGGAACGAAAGTGCTGGCTAGTCTGCAAACGAATTCCGGCACCAGTGAAGAGCAACAGCAGGTTGATCGGGTAGCCGTCGCGTGGAATGAATTTTTAAGTTACGAACAAAGACTGGTCTCTTTGTTGGGGCAAGATCGTATTGATGAGGCTAACGCTTTCCGCAATAGTACTGGTTTGCCTGCCCAAGAGGAGGCGATGGATAGTATTAATGCCCTTGCCGTTTTTCAGGATCGGGAAATTGATAGCGACATGAAGCAAGCTAATTTGGCGTATGAAGAATCTGTGCAGATTACCACAATTCTGATGGCCGCCGGCCTGATCATGGGCTTACTGGTTATTTTGTGGGTGCTCCCAAGTATTGCCAAAGGTCTAAATGTCGTGAATCTCATGATTAATGGTTTTGGCAAGGGAAAGTACAGGGCCATCAGCCGAATGAGTGTTGCCTCCAAAGATGAAATCGGTGAGGTCGCTCGTGTATTTCAACAAATGGCCGGAGACTTGGAAGAAAAGCGGAAATTTGAACATTCCGTTCTTCAAACGCAGAAGGACCAAACTTGGCTTAATGCCAATACTGCTCGGGTGACTGAGTTGTTCCGTGGCGTAAATTCACTGGAGCAAGTTGCTCAGATGTTCATTAGTGAGTTTACGCCCATCTTGGGAGGCAGTTATGGAGCCATCTATTTGCAAGGAAAAGATGTAGAAGACAACCGATTTAAGTTATACGGCTCCTATGCAAAGGTGACTGGCGAAAATTCGATTAGAGACGTTATCCAGGTAGGCGAAGGGTTGCTCGGACAATGTGTTTTGGATCGTAAGCCGATCTTGATTACAGAGGCTCCTGACGGATATTTGTCCATAGGCTCTGCCTTAGGAGAAAGTAAGCCAGTGGGAATTATGATTTTCCCTATTTTGTTCGAAGATGAGTGCATCGGTGCTATAGAAATAGCGTCACTGGATCGCTTCAGTGATCTGGAAACGAAGCTGTTTGCTCAATTAGTAGAGAGCATGGGGATTATTCTGAACAATATCAAGGGACGGATGCGTGTAGAGCAATTGCTGCGCGAGTCCCAGGCACTTACTGAGGAATTGCAATGCCAGTCCGAGGAGCTACAAACTCAGCAAGAGGAACTCAAGCGCTCCAACGAAAATTTGGAGGAGCAAACAGAGGAACTCAAGCGTTCAGAGGAATTGTTACAGCGTCAACAAGAAGAATTGGAGCATTTTAATACTGAACTGATTGCCAAAACCAGAGCGCTAGAAGAACAGGTACGAGAAGTGGAAGAAAAGAACGACGAGATTGAACATGCACGAGCTCAGTTGGAACAACAGGCCATGCAGCTAGGAATCACAAGCAAATACAAATCCGAGTTTTTGGCCAATATGTCTCATGAGCTGCGTACTCCGCTAAATAGCTTGCTCATTCTTTCTCAGCTCTTGTCTGAGAACAAGGAGGGCAATCTCAAGCCGAAGCAGGTGGAATATGCACAAACCATTTATATGTCAGGCGCGGATTTGCTGAAAATGATTGATGAAATTCTGGATTTATCCAAAGTGGACGCTGGAAAAATGGATATTAACCATGAAGCGGTCCACTTGAAGGAACTGGAACTGTTTGTGGAGCAGAATTTTGCTCCGGTCGCAGCCCAACGTGGGCTTCAACTGCATACCGAGATCGAAGAGAACTTGCCAGATGCCATTATCAGTGACGGTTATCGTCTCAAACAAATTTTACGTAATTTGTTGTCCAATGCATTCAAGTTCACCACGGAAGGATCTATTCGTTTCAGTGTATCTCGGGCAAATGGAGAACAGCTTCCGGGTCTGCTAAATCCACGAAGATCCTATCTGGCTCTATCTGTGCATGATACGGGCATTGGGATTGCTTCCGATAAAACGGATCTGATCTTCGAAGCCTTCCAGCAGGTAGACGGTACAACCAGCCGGAAATATGGGGGGACAGGACTAGGTCTGTCAATCAGCCGCGAGCTTTCCAGATTGTTGGGCGGTGTGATTACGGTGGAATCCGAGCAGGGACAGGGCAGTTGCTTCACACTGTATTTGCCGGAACAAACGCCTACGGCTGAGGATATGGATTCTCATTCGAGAGAGGAATTTAACGGTACGGATGTGAATTCGAATTTTGAGAATGTTGCAGCCTCGGCAGAAACGGACCTTCCCATGATTATGCCTGCTAAACAGTTGCCATTATATCAGATACCTTCGAAAAACAAAGCGGAGGACATTATACATCCAGGGGACGACCGAAACGAGATTACCTCGCAGGATAAAGTGCTGCTGATTATTGAGGATGATATTAATTTTGCTAATATTTTGTACGATATGGCTCGTAGCCGGGGCTTTAAGGCACTGATCGCTCTCCAAGGAGACGATGGGCTCAACATGGCTCAGTCTTATTTGCCGGACGCTATTATATTAGATATTCAATTACCTGTGATGGATGGCTGGTCCATTTTAGGCGAGCTAAAAGGAAATTCATCGACACGTCATATTCCAGTGCATGTTATTTCAGTCATAGATGATGTGAAGCAGGGCTTAATGATGGGCGCGATTGCCTATCTCAAAAAGCCTTCCTCGAAGGAAAGTCTGGATAAGGCATTTTCACATATAAAATCGTATACAGACCAAATGGTCAAACGTCTTCTTGTGGTTGAAGATGACGATAATCAGCGTAAATCCATTATTGAGCTGATCGATCATGATGATGTTGCCATTACGGCGGTATCGACAGGTCAGGAAGCACTGAATGAGCTGGCCACTCAGCGGTATGACTGCATGGTACTGGATCTGATGCTGAGCGACATGACTGGTTTTGAGCTGCTGGATCGTATTCGAGAGAACGAGCAGCTAGCTGATCTGCCGATCATTATTTATACAGGCAAAGATCTGGATAACAAAGAAGAAACGCAACTTCGCAAATATGCAGAGTCTATTATTATTAAAGATGTTAAATCGCCGGAACGGCTTTTGGACGAAACAACGCTGTTCTTGCATCGTGTAGAGGCGAATCTTCCTGAGGACAAACGCAAAATTTTGCAAAAGCTATACAACAAGGAAGAGCTGTTTGAAGGTAAAAAAATATTGTTGGTAGACGATGATATTCGCAATGTATTTGCTCTGTCCAGTGTGCTGGAAAGCTATCGTATGGATGTTACCTTTGCGGAAAATGGAAGAGAAGCACTGGAACTGCTGGAACAGACACCTGATTTTGATCTGGTGCTGATGGATATGATGATGCCGGAAATGGATGGATATGAAGCGATGCGACGTATCCGGCTAATGCCACAATTCGAGAAGATGCCTATTATTGCCCTGACAGCCAAGGCCATGAAGGATGATCGTTCCAAGTGTATTGAGGCAGGCGCTTCCGATTATGTGAAAAAACCGATTCAAACCGAACAACTTTTATCATTAATGCGGGTGTGGTTGTATTCGTAACCCAAAAAAATGGGTAATATAAATCGACACATGATGGGAGCGGCACAGGCAAAACCTATTTAGGAATTGGAGAGAGATTATGACATCTAAGGATATGGCGGATAATGCTGCTAATGAAGTGAAATCGAATGATGCTGAGCGGGAATTGATTGAGATTGAGCTGTTGCTGGAAGGTATACATCGGCTGTACGGCTACGATTTCCGTAACTACGCTCTGCCTTCGATTAAGCGGCGTGTTTATTATCATGCGCAGTCCGAGAATGTAAGCACGATATCAGGACTTCAGGAGAAGGTGCTGCATGATCGCAGCGCCTTCGATAGGCTGGTACAGAGCCTTTCCATTCCGGTGACCGAGATGTTCCGTGACCCGGAGCTGTTTCTGAATTTCAGACAGAAAATCATTCCTATTTTGCGAACGTATCCGTATATTCGAATATGGCATGCAGGTTGCTCCACGGGTGAGGAAGTATATTCTATGGCGATCTTGCTGCATGAGGAAGGCTTATATGATAAGGCCCGCATTTATGCGACGGATATGAATAACCTGTCTTTACAGCAGGCGAAGGAAGGCGTATACGGGATCGACCGAATGAAGCTGTATACCAAAAATTATTTGGAGTCCGGGGGCACACAATCGTTCTCTGAATATTATACAGCCAAGTATGATTCAGTGATGTTTCATCCTTTTTTACGGAAAAATATTATTTTTGCGGAGCACAACTTAGCGACAGACCGGTCCTTTAACGAGTTCAATGTTATTTTTTGCCGGAATGTCATGATCTATTTTAACGACGAACTTCGCAACCATGTACATGGGTTGTTTTATGATAGCTTGAGTCATTTTGGCGTGTTGGTGCTTGGGGCCAAGGAATCCATACATTTTACCGATTATAGTGATTCCTACGAGCCGCTGGACCGGATAGAAAAAATATACCGGAAGATTAAATAGAGATGCTTAGGAGGATTCCATGGGGCTTCATGAACCGATTCATATATTGCTGGTAGATGACAGACCTGAGAACCTGCTCGCTCTTGAGGCGGTGCTGGAGAGTGAACAATATAATCTGGTAAAGGCCACATCCGGGGAAGAAGCGCTGCGATGTCTATTAAAAGATGAATTTGCACTCGTAGTCCTGGATGTGCAGATGCCGGGTATGGATGGTATTGAGACCGCAAAGCTAATCAAGGCCAGAGAGAAAACGAAGGATATTCCGATTATCTTCATTTCAGCTAACAGCAAGGAAGCGGAGCATTTATTTGCGGGATATTCAGCGGGCGGTATTGATTATATGGTTAAGCCGTTCATCCCTCAAATTCTCAAGTCCAAAATTGAAGGTTTCGTGCAAATGTATCTGACAAACAAGCGTTTGAAGACACAGTCCCATCTGCTCCATCAGAAGACCCAGCAGCTGGAGAAGATGAACAGCGAACTGATTGCCGCCAAGGAGGCAGCGGAGATTGCTGCCAATGCCAAAACGGAATTTCTGGCGATGATGAGCCATGAGATCCGCACACCTATGAACGGCGTCATTGGAATGATTGATTTGCTGATGGAGACGGAGCTGCAAAGCGACCAACAGGAATATGCCGATATCATCCGTCGTAGTGCAGACGCACTGGTAGCAGTCATTAATGATATTCTGGACTTCACTAAGCTGGAGTCAGGCAAAATGGAGGTAGAGGAATATCCTTTTGATCTGGTTTCCTGTATCAAGGAAGTTTTCAGCCTATTTACGGTAGAAGTGAACCGAAAGAACTTGGAACTGGTTTATTTTCTCGATGAACAGGTGCCTCCTGTGTTATATGGAGATATGGGAAGATTGCGTCAAGTACTGATTAACCTGATATCCAATGCTGTCAAATTTACAGACCGGGGCGGGGTGTATGTCTTCGCATCTGTCAAAGAGCAAAGCGATAATGGACTTACCGTTGAGTTTTCTGTGAAGGATACAGGCATTGGTATTGATCCGGCTAAGGTTGGAAGGTTGTTTCAGCCCTTTTCCCAACTGGATTCTTCAATGACACGTAAATATGGTGGAACCGGGTTAGGACTCGCCATTTGTAAAACCTTAGTGAATATGATGGGCGGAGATATCCGTGTAGATACGAGCGGAGAACAGGGCGTGACGTTTCATTTCACAATGAAGCTTGGCTTTGCTCAGGAAAATGAACTGGAGGGAGAGTCCAGCCACGATTGGGAAATTCCACATCAGGAATCTCCAAGTCGTAGACCTGTACTGGTCGTTGATGATCATCCGATTAACCAGAAGCTGATGGTTAATATACTGGATAAGCTCGGTCTGGCTTCAGATGTGGCAGCAGATGGACAGCAGGCGCTTGATATGGTCACGGCTAATCAGGACTATGACTATATCTTTATGGACTTGCAGATGCCTGTGATGGACGGTCTGGAGTGCACAGGGAGAGTGCGTGAACAATTGGCGGGAAGATCGCAACCTGCCATTATCGCCATGACGGCTAATGTGATGGAGGGTATTCAGCCTCGATGTATTGAAGCGGGGATGAACGATTATATTAGTAAGCCCGTTAAAATCAGCAGTGTAAAACAGGCATTGCTACGGCATTCTCCGGACCATTTTCCAATGCAACCGGGTAAAGATCAGATCAATGAAGCTTAGATGGTGGCATTTGGTAGTGTTTAAAAAGTTATACCGTGATTCAAACGCTCGTATAATGGGTTAGTATGTAGGGAAATCTTTTTTTGGGAGAGTAGGCCTATGAATACAAATAAAAATGAGAAGTTTAATGCAATTACGGAAACAACCGATGGCGTAAATACCGTTTATCTGAGTGGAGAGTTGGATCTTTCGGTAGCACCTGATTTTCGTCTGGTGATGGAGCCTTTGGTGGGGGAATCCAGCCAAGATTTGATTATTAACTTGAGAGACCTTAAATACATTGACAGCACAGGTATTGGAATCTTGTTATCCATTTTAAAAGCAAGGCATGGGATGGAGTCTCGCTTTGCTGTTCAAGAGGTACCGCCTCAAATTCAAAAGCTATTTGATATGACTGGTATTGCCAAATTCTTTGTCCCCCAGGAGAATTCCCAATAGGAAAGGAAAGAAAAAGAAATGAACGCTCAAATTCAAAAAGTAGTTCTTAATTTGCCGGCAACTGCTGACTTTGTTGATATTGTAAGATTAAATTTATACGGTATTGCCGCGAAAATGGGATTCTCTTATGAGGATATTGAAGACATGAAAGTGGCTGTATCGGAAGCCTGTAATAACTCTGTCCTTTATGCATATGGTCATGAGGGGGGAGTCGTGGAAGTGACATTCGAATTTGATGAAGTTTCGCTGTCCATTCGTGTCAAAGATGAAGGGGAGAGCTTTGAACGCGTGGAGGACCCGTCCCGTATCGCATCCTTGCATGACAAGGAGTTGAATGATGCACAGATAGGCGGATTAGGCTTTTATCTCATGCAGGCGCTTATGGACGATGTCCATATCTTGAATGAGACAGGAAAAGGCACCGAAGTGGTGCTGGTAAAGCGCTTGACCAGAAGTGAGGAAAGAGTATGAATGAAAAGGTAACTCCCCCGGAGTCGATGGATGAAGCCGTTGGTCTAATCTGGGAGTACCAGCAAACCAAGGATAACGAGATTGCTACCGTGCTGATCCGCAAGTATGAGCCGATGGTCAAGATGGCTGCCGGGAAAATCTCCCGTAACCGTCCGGACTTATACGAGGATTTATATCAGACCGGTCAGATGGCTTTGATACGTCTGCTTCAGCAATACGATATCAGCTTGGGTATCCCATTTGAACCGTACGCTATGAAAAGTATGCTGGGACATATGAAAAATTATTTGCGCGACAAATCCTGGTACATCCAGGTTCCTCGCCGCATTAAGGAAAAGGGTGCGCTTGTTCAACATGCTATTGATGAACTGACCGTTAAGTTGGAACGCTCACCCAATGTGGACGAGATTGCGACCTATTTGGATCTAACCGTGGAAGAAACGATCGAGGTGCTTGCTGGTCGTGAGTGCTATCACTATGTTTCACTGGACTCGCCTTTATCCCAGGAAGAGAGTGCAGCTACCTTAGGCGAGCTCATTAGCTCGGATGCTAACGATTATGACACTGTGGAAAAACGAATGGATTTGCAGCAGGCTTTAAGCCAACTGAAGGAGCAGGAACAGAAGGTGCTTCTTCTGGCATTTCAGGACGGTCAATCTCAACGTGCGATTGCCCAGACGTTGGGCGTATCACAGATGAGCGTTTCCCGTATTCAGAAGCGGGCTACGGAAAAGCTGAAGCAGATTATGTCTAATTCCTCTATTTCATGAGAAAAACGCGGAATTCTTGGTTTAACATATTTGATGTCACATCGTAAGGACACGTTATTCCGATATGGGAAACGTGTCCTTTTTATAAAGCGAAAAAGGTTGGGAGGAAGGTTGGAATCCATGACAGCATTTGAACAGATTTCTTCCTTTCGTGGAGGATGGGAATGGTGGGACATCAGTGCTGGGAATTGGCAAGATTCGGTCATACAGCACTTGAAGGAGAAGCTCCCAGAAGCCGCAGAATGGCTGGACAAGGTAGAGGACATTCCATCCAGCTTTATATCTGTACGCTTTCCAGATGGCAATCAGCCCTTAATGTACGGGTCGCTGATCTACTCCGTTCAAGAGGAAATCGATAGTCAACGCAATTGCAACAAGTTTTATTTTCTGGTTCTAAACCAGAAGTTGGTGACGTTAAATTTGGATCAAAATACCCGTGAAATTATGCACACCGCGGAACGCCAAAAAATGCTGGAACAGTGTGAGGATGCAGCTGACGGCATGTTTGTATTGGCGAGAGCCGTGCTTCATTATTTTCATACAGGTATGGATAAGTTCGAGATCAACCTGAGAAGACTGGAAGAGGACATGGAGAAAAGAAATGCCCGTACACTGATGGATTCTATATTGAATGCACGTTTCGAGCTGTTGTATTGGAGCAATATGTTCATTCCTTTTTCAGAGCTGGTAACGGCTTCTCGGGAGGCATATTTGGATAAACTGGAGGAGAATCGCTTTTTTAAGCAGTTACTTTACCGTGTGACTCGGATGGAAGGACTTTTCCTGCATTATGAAAAGGAAATCGACACCCTGATCTCTATTGACGAGGCCATTTCCGCTTTTAGGGGCAATGAGATTACGAAGACGCTCACCATTGTGACCGCCGTTTTTACACCTGCCACTGTAGTGGGGGCCATTTGGGGCATGAACTTTGAAAATCTGCCTTGGATTAAAACAGGCTGGGGTTTTACCGCCGTGATTATTGCCACATTGCTAAGTATGGCGGGAATGTACGGCTGGCTGATGATGAAGGGGTGGACAGGTGACTTATTGAAAACTAACAAGCGCAACAAATTGTAGCGGCTGATTACGGCTGTTATAATTTACAAATAAAAAACGATCCATCGTAACAGGAGGCTCTTTGGGGAGTCTATATCGGTTACGATGGATCGTTTTTAAATGAGATAGGGACAATTACTTAGTACCTTGGCTCATTTTGATATATCCTAATAATTCGGCGATGAAATCTCCGATGACCGGAAGATTTAACTGTACCAGGAAACTGAGCAACCAAGCGAGCAAGGCGAGTATGACCACTGTACCCAGCGTAAGGCCGAGACCACGTGCAATCCCTGCAGTCAGATTGCTCATAATTCTTCTTTTCGTGCTGGAGTAGTTCTCTATAATATCTTTGAATTCTGCTTTTTCCAATGTATCTGCGATTTGATCTAGGCGTTTGTTAAGCCGCTTGACCTCATGGCGAAGTTCAAAAGGATGCTCATTTACATCAAAGTCTCTCTCCGGATCATGTGTTTTAACATGATGATGAGTAGAAGAGGTCTGCTTGGATGAAATCTCATCTGGCTGATCTTGAGCCTGGAGGGGGTGAAAGGTTCTCTTGTTGTTCCGAGCAAGATCATCTCCATAGGAGTTTGGTTTGTTCATTGTCATCCCAGCCTTTCTATCATTTAAAAACAGCCAGCTTCTTGCATGCTGGCTGTTCAGTGTTTGGATATTATTTTGGTTGTAATCGGAATGTGTTCCTATTAGGAATTTGCATTTAATTGTTTTTGAGTGTCCTTGGCTGCTTGAGCGGTTGCATCCATAACTTCTTTATCCGCTTTGGCCGCTTCATTAGCGACATCGGCAGAAGCTTTGGTTACGCTGGATACGATGTTGTCTTTACTCTCGGATACCGTTTTGGCTACATCTGCTGTTTTAGTGGAAACGGTTTTGGCCAAATCTGTCGCTTTGCTGCTAACTACAGATGCGACATCCTTCGTTTTATCGGAGACAACAGTCATTTTTTCGGACAGATCACTACGTAAATCGCGACCCGGCTTTGGAGCGAACAGCAGGGCTGCCGCAGCACCAATCAAACCTCCAATGAATAAACCCTTTGCAAAACCTGAAGTGCTTGCCATATTTTGATTGTCAATGTTACTCATGATATATCACTCCTTTTATAGAATAAAAATATATATAAATGTTAGGTAGCCCTTCTCAATAGCCTGGACGCAAGTCCGAGCAAGAATACGAACAATGCGGTTCCAAGTATGGCTGGAATGACTGCAAAATCTCCGATGACCGGGCCCCAGTCTCCCAACAGCATGACACCTAGCCAAGCTCCTACAAATCCAGCAATCATAGAGCCTGCAATGCCGCCAGGCATTTCATGTCCAGCTAGTGCATCGCCAATCAATCCGATAATAATGGCCATTACAATACTTAGTACAATTCCCCACACAAGGATCGCCTCCCTTATCCTAAGTTCACAAACGATAACGTTTTTGATAAATGCTGAGCTTCGATATTGCTGTGCCTTGCTTACTTCGTATATAAACGTCATGACCCGGAGTGAAACAAAAAGCCGAATCGGACGTTATGGGCGGGGGGGAGAAGAAAGTTGCATTTTCGCTCGCCAATAGATCATAGGAACGGTAAACGCCAGCCAAATGATGCCTGCAATATAACCACCCACAATATCTGTAGGAAAGTGAACTCCTAAATATATACGGCTTAGTCCAATCAATATAATGAGCAGTGCACCAAGAACGCACGGGAGGAAGAGCGAACGCTCACGAATCTTTCGTTCTATAGCCCAGATGGCAAATATCATGCCGTAAAATCCCATGGAAATCATCGCATGACCGCTGGGAAAACTGTAGCCCCCGGCTTCAACCAAATGTTGAAGTGACGGGCGTTCCCGTTGCAGAATTTCTTTAATGAGCGTATTCAGCACCCACATCGCCGTAAAGCTGCTTAGGATCGCAAAGGAATAAGCTTTTGAACGAAGAAAGACCCAGCATAAGGTAGCAGCACCGAGGGCGATAATTAACGACATGCTGAATGAACCGAAAGACGTAATGAATATAGCGATGGTTAGCAATTGGTCATGAGTAGCTGCTGTGTCTGGAAAAATAGCATCCTGTATACGCTCATCCCAATATAGAAAAGGAGCCGTGCCAATCCATTGCACAGAGTAGGCGATGAGAAGCATCACAGCGATCATGATAATAGATGCATACAGACTACGACGCAAATAGCTTGGTTGGAACCGGGATGGTTGGGGTTTATGGGATAGCATATGTAATAAATCTCCTCCTTATGGCTGTAATAGATTTAATTTTTCGTATTATTAACTTAACTAATAATGAACTTAAGAGCAAAACTCGACGGAGACGACAGGCTGATTGAGGCATTTAAGCCCGGGGTAAAGGGATCGTATCACAGTGTTTGTAATGCCAGGGCCGAAAGTGGAATAATCATCACGAAGCAAGGCTGCTTTACGGAACTGTAATCCATGGAGGTGTTAAGGATGATTAAAATAGTGACATCGGCAGAAAGACATACCTCAAATAAAGGATGGATTCATAGTGAGTTTAGCTTTTCATTTGCCGATTATGAAGATCCGAGCAATGCCCATTTTGGTTGTATGCTAGCCCATAATGATAACAAACTTGAACCGCAGCAAGGCTTCAAAAGACATCCGCATCACGATTTGGAAATCGTCACTTATGTAATTGAAGGCCAATTGCATCATAGCGACAGCTTGGGACATGAGCAGGATTTAAAAAGCGGCTCGATTCAGGTTCTGAGTGCAGGCATCGGGATTGAACATGAAGAGCGAAATACTGGGGATGAAAGATCGGTTCGCTTTTTGCAAATGTGGTTTTTACCCGAGAGCCCTGGCATTCAGCCTTCTTATCAGGTGCAAAGATTCAAGCACAGTGAACGCCTAAATCGGCTTCAGCCTGTTGTGTCTGGTTCAGAAGTGGAGGGAACGTTATCCATCGCGCAGGATATAAATCTGTATCTGAGCAGATTGGAAAAAGACCAGCAGCTTGAATATCCGCAGCAAGAGGAGCGCCGCACCCACATTTATGTAGTTAGCGGTCATGTGGAAGTTACGTGCCAGGATGGAGATTTTCAGTTAGGGCCTGGTGATGCTGCACGAATTCAAAAAAGTTGTGCATTAAAGATACTAGCTACAGGTAATGAGGATATATCTGAACTGGTGTTAGCAGATTTACCTTGAAGCATCCTTGAGTGAAGAAGTGTATGAAAATGCGTATATGCAATCGAAAAATAAAGCTCGTATCCCCGTTGCGCGTCTGTTGAAGCGAGCGGAGGTACGAGCTTTATTTACGGTGACAGGGCCACTGGCATGAAGGCTGTTGCTCATGATGATAGGTTGTAATACAGCTAAGCTGTATTCCTATAGGCTGATTCAGGAGGACTTACGCAATCTACCCAGTTCAGAAACAATAGCTTCAACCTCGGAAATGCTCAGGTTAGGCTTGTTTATCACCATATCATAGACATCATGGATGTCCTCGTATTGCTCCAGCGAGAAAGCGGAAGCTTGCATAGCAGCACCACTCGCCATACGGAGCTTGGTTTTAATGCCCTCAATCATATACTCAATGTTGGCATGAGACGGTACAGACAAATCCATCGTTAATTTTCCATCCTTTCATAACAGGGGAAGTTGCCTGTATTGTATCATGTTTTTGTTGTAGAATGTACTGAAAGCCAGATTACCAATATACAACCGAATCAAGGAGGATGGGCAAAGTTGTCTTTGTATAATCGAGCTTCCGCACCCGGACGCTCGTCCTTAGAACATAATGTAAAGAAAACAGATCGAGATGGACTCGCGCCGTTTTTCCGAGAAATTCATCATCAGCATGCTATAGATAAGTTGACTTTTGTTTGTATCGGTACAGATCGCTCGTCGGGTGATTCACTGGGGCCACTGGTAGGCACCATGCTCAAGGAGCAAGGTTTTCCGCACGTGATTGGGACAATGTCGGAGCCCTGTGATGCGGATCATCTGGTTCCATACTTGGAGTGCATTCCCCAAGATCATCATGTGATCGCCATAGATGCTTGTCTTGGACAGCACGGCTCAACGGGAATGTTTCTTATTGCGTGTGAACCGCTAACTCCTGCGCGATCGGTAGGGCTGTCTCTGCCGGCTGTGGGTCATTATAGTGTTGCAGCGATTGTGAATGAGCGCAGTCCCAAACCCTATTGGACACTCCAAATGACTTCGCTTCACTTGGTCATGACAATGGCTGCGCATATTGCTAATGCGGCGGCTTGTGAATTTGGCTTAAAAACAGCTTCGCAAGATTTTCCAGAGGGTTACCGTTTCAGATATTGATCGTCTGCTTAATAATATACATCAGCATGTTCTACTCACTAATATATTCAGATCCAATAGATTATATACAGAGAAGGAAGGGTTCCACATGGAAAAGGTATTATGCGAAGGAACGACGATCTGCTATGCCGAACAGGGAAAAGGAGATCCGATCATTTTATTGCACGGATTTTGCGGAAGCTCCTCCTATTGGGATGAGGTTGTTCCCTTGCTGTCCCCAAGCTATCGTTGTATTGTTCCAGACTTGCGTGGACACGGACGCAGCGATGCTCCACTAGGAGCCTATACGATTGATCAAATGGCAGATGATGTGCTTAAACTTCAAGAACAATTGGACATCCCTCAGGCTGCCTGGTTTGGTCACTCCCTAGGAGGCTATTTAGCCCTTTCGGCAGTGCAGAGACATGCAGAGCGCCTTACAGCCTTTGGACTGATTCATTCCACAGCTTATGCAGATACGGACGAAGGTAAAGAAAAGCGTAACAAGGCTGTATCTACCATCCAAACGGAGGGGATTACCAACTTTGTAGATGGACTCGTACCGGGACTGTTTGCTCCTGATCATGTGGAGTCGATGTCCAGCCAATTACTTAAAGTCAAAGAAATTGGCTACAAAACACCTCCGCAAGGAGCTGTAGGAGCATCATTGGCTATGCGCGAGCGTCCTGACCGACGGGATGTGTTGTCGGCTTCTGCCTTGCCAGCTCTTTTAGTAGCGGGGGAGCAGGATCAGGCGGTTCCTCCAGCGCGGACGTTTACAACAGATCGGGCCGGAGTAACTCAGGTTACCCTGCCGGAAGCAGGTCACATGAGCCTGTTTGAGGCACCGGAGCTATTAGCTAATGCTATCTTGGCGTTTTTGGAGCAAAACTTGAAAAAGTAGACTAAGGTAAGCCCAAAAACCGGAACCCTTTGATGTGATCGTCAGAAGGTTCCGGTTTCTTGTATGCAAATTGTTTTTAGATGTGGTCACTATACATTCAGTTTATTTGAATTTTGCTGACTTGTTGTATCATATCGGTTAATGTGCAGAATACCTAAGTCATATTATTTTTGTTCAAGGCAAACGCCGTCGGCAAACCATCAATACTCTCTAAACTTTTCTCGTATGCATACTTTTTAAGTACTTCTTCGCCCATCTGAATCGCCACGTCCTTCAGCTTTTCCCGTTCGCTCGTGTAAGTCATGAAGGGAACTGCAAAACCACATGAATCCTGCACCATATGAACATCAACTACTATGATTTGTCTTGCTCCAGGAAGTGGATTAAAGAGAGGATACAGCTCATTCCAACGCTTTGTATTGGGCAACACGACTGTGCCAGTACCATAGAGTCTTAATACACTGGGCTCGCCTTCAAATGCACAGAACATGATGGTTACCCGTCCGTTCTCTATAATGTGCGCACTTGTTTCGTTGCCACTTCCCGACAAGTCGAGATAGGCTACCTCCTGATCTGACAAAATACGAAAGGAATCATATCCCTTGGGGGAAATATTCACATGCCCCGTCTCGGATATCGGTGCTGATCCTACAAAGAAAATATGCTGTCGCTGTATGAACTCTTTATATTCCGGTAGTATCGCACTGAATTTTTTTCCCATACTTAAACGTCCTCCCCTGTAAAATATCAATGCATAATTTTGTTTCGAATGAAAATAAATATTTTATTTTATTATATGAATCAATAAATAATAAAGATTATTTTTGTTTCGTATGAAACAAAAATAACACGAGACTAACGGAGAATCAATATCAAATTTTCAAATACTCTATTTCGTTAGTCCATGATCGGCTACAAAACACTGTACTAACGGAATGTTACGTGCCATACGTGATTTCTGAGTGTCGAATCTTTGATGCTATAAAGTATTTGTAATTGTGTTAAATGAAATTGCGGCATGGCGGTGGCATTTGGCTTTTAGACAAGGATGTCATACAATCAGAAGACAGAAGTTTCTGGTTGTCTAGGCACCGGGATGAAAGGAAGGGAACGGCTTGCTTAGAAAAGACTATTTGCTCAGTATGATGGAAGAATTGACATCCGCAGTAGCATCGGTGCTCGGTCTTAGGCGCGAAAATAAACACATCGAAGCGCTGAAACAGCTAGATGACCTGCTCAACAAGCAGTTTCGTCTTCGTTCAGATCTGCTCAGACGATTGCCGCCGGAACAAATTATTGAGCTTTTCCGATTGGGCCCTGGAATTGAAGCGGATAAGCTTCAGCAGGTGGCTCGCATTTTGGAGGAAGAAGCCGCGATTTACCTGGAAACCAGCAGAACAGACGAAGGTATACGAATCTTGATGAAATCTCTTCATTTATATTTGTACAGCGATACGAATGGCGCGACTCGTGATCTGCAGGTCCTGCCTGAACGAATAGCGTGTATCGTGAAGCTGGTGCGCGAATATGAGCTCCCCCCTGAAACCAGCAAGCTGCTGGCTGTTCATTACGAGCGAGAAAACAGGTTGGACGAAGCCGCCGATGTCTGGTTTGGATTGGCATGGGAGCAGCCAGAGCTGCTAGCGGAAGCGGAGACGTTTTATAGTCAATTACTGGATAAGACCAATGCAGAGCTGGAGCTGGGTGGAATTTCACGCCAGGAAGTCACCGAGGGTTTGACCGAGATCACCCAATTACATGAAAGAAAGTGAGATGTACCTTTTGGATTCACTGCGCGAACTTATATACCAATTGACCACGGGAGGATCCCTCATAACAGCGACGCTGAGTCAGCTTCGCAAACGGGAGGATGCTTCTTTTACTAAAGTACAAATTAAACCTGTAGAATTGAAAAACAAACTGCATTACCAGTTTGCTTTTCATTACAGCAACAAAGTCATTCATGAAAATCTGACCCCTGACGAAGCTAACGAGCGTATGACTGCCTTGTTTGAGGACACGTTCCGCCAAGGACTTTTATGCGCCAAGGATGCAGACTACCAAGTGCTGATCAGTAAAAAATATAAAGTATCCATTCTGACAAAGTCACCGAGCAAAAGTAAAGCGGACCTGTCTCATAATCGCAAAAAGCAATATGTGCTCGAAGAAGGGGAACGAATTCCTTTCCTGATTGAGCTGGGGATTATGAATGAGGATGGTAAGGTACTGGCCCGCAAGTATGATAAGTTTCGTCAAATTAACCGGTTTCTCGAAATGGTGCAGGATGTATTACCTAGCCTTCCGGTAGGCCGCCCATTGACGATTGTGGATTTTGGCTGTGGCAAATCGTATTTGACCTTTGCGCTGTATCACTATTTGGCTGTACAGCAAAAGCGACCATTGCAGATCGTTGGTTTGGACTTGAAGGCAGATGTCATTGAAGCCTGTAATGTTCTGGCTCAAAAGCTGCAATATCGACAGTTGGAGTTTCTGGTCGGTGATATCGCAGACTATAACGAACTGGAACAGGTGGATATGGTTGTTACCTTGCACGCTTGTGATACTGCAACAGATGCGGCGCTGGAAAAGGCTGTTCGCTGGGGTGCTTCCGTCATTTTGTCGGTTCCGTGTTGCCAGCATGAGCTGTTTAACCAACTGGAAAATCCGGTATTGGAGCCGTTGCTTTCCCACGGCATTTTAAAGGAGCGTTTTTCTGCACTGGCAACGGATGGAATCCGGGCCAAACTGCTGGATATGATGGGATATCGGACACAGCTATTGGAATTTATCGACATGGAGCATACACCTAAAAATATTCTGATTCGTGCCGTCAAAGGGCAAGCGGGAGAACAATCCGTTCTGTGGCGTGAATACACAGCATTTCGGGATTTTATTCATGCTGATCCTTATTTGGAACGCGCTTGTGCGGACTTGCTTCCCGAAGGAGCGGGGAAAAAGCAGACACATAGCTAGGAATATAGTAAAAGTGGAGCCACTGCGGGGTGGCTCCACTTTTTTGTAGTTCACAGTTCATGATTGCAGTACGCAAACATCTATCCGCCATAGGCATTTCTAAAAGCGGTGCACAAGACATCGCGATCCACCTTCCACAATGCCGCGAGCTCCTCGCTGACATCTTCATCCCACCAGTCGCACAGTAGTTTGCGATTACTATGGTTTTCCGCAATCCAGATAAGGTGTCCGACGACCTTGCGGCAGTATAGTTCTTCGCCCTGCTTGACCAGATCAGGAGCAATGTGAACAGGCAGACGTTTGCAGGTTCGATACAACTCTTTGGTACATGCGCGGCGGATACCACGAGCCGTGGGTAATCGGGATTGTGAATTGTCATGTTTGGGGAATTTGCCGGGAGGCATATTGTACCCCCTCCTCTCTCTCACAACTTATGCGGGCAGAGGATCCGGGGTCACTGACTTCCCTTTTTGGACGAAGTGGCGACTTGTTCTGCCGCTGTGATACACTAAATGAAAATAGAGAAACAGGCAGGGAGTGGGAAGAGAGATGGACCAAATATCTAGTATCATTAATTATTTGTTTGAGATCATTCGTAGTCTTGGGTATTTTGGTATTATGCTAGGCTTGATGGTGGAGGTCATTCCAAGTGAGATAGTCCTCGCTTATGGCGGTTTTTTAGTGTCCTCGGGTCATATTAATTTTTTTGGCGCAGTCGTGTTTGGAACGATTGGCGGGGTGCTGGCCCAGTTGTTCATTTACTGGATTGGACGCTATGGTGGCAGACCCGTTTTAGATAAGTATGGGAAATACATACTCATCAAAAAAAGTCATGTTGACCACGCTGAAGCCTGGTTCAATAAATATGGCACAGGGGTCATTTTTACAGCTCGCTTTATCCCTGTTGTTCGTCACGCGATCTCAATCCCTGCCGGGTTGGCTCGAATGAACGTATGGCGCTTTATTATTTTGACAACGCTGGCGATTATACCTTGGTCTGTTTTGTTTATATATTTAGGTATGCTGTTGGGAGACAAGTGGGAACAAATTGACGAAGTGGCAGCACCTTACATCAAACCGATTTTGCTGGTTGCTCTTGCGCTCTTGATCATTTATTTTGTTATCAAATGGATTGTAGCCAAAAACAAAAAAGGAAGTGTATAACATGAGCCGTACTAACGTATCGCAATATTTCGGAAAGGGCTTGAGTCCTGAACAATTTATGGAGGGCATGGAAAAGAACAAAGAAGCCTTCCGCTCTGGATACGATCAGTTTGTGTGGAGCAGCGAAGAGGATCGGGAGTTTTTTGAAAGCCTGAACCATCGTGATGATCTGCGTGTGCTTATATTGGCTGCCGACTGGTGTGGGGATGTAGTACGCAATGTGCCAGTTGTGTTCCGCGCGTTGGAGAATAGCGGGATTCCAACCGAAGTATTGATTCTGGAAAATCATCAGGCGCTGATGGACGACTTCCTGACAATGGGCGGACGTGCTGTGCCGATTGTGATTTTTGCGGATACGGGAGGTCATGTACTTGGCCACTGGGGACCACGCCCTGCACATGTTCAACAAATTATGATCGCATTCAAACGTGAAAATCCAGATCGGGAAGCCGATGATTATCAAGAAAAAATCGCAGTTGCTCGTAAAGAAATGGCTGGAAAATATGGGGAGGGAACCGAGGTCCATCCTGTAATTGTTCAGGAATTACGCGAGCTGATCTCGGGATTTTAACTTATGACATTATCTATTCGCAGTTTTAATCTCGGCCCGCTCCAGACGAATGCTTATTTGCTTCAAGGAGATGATCCGAAGCGCGCTGTTATTATTGATCCAGGGATGAATCCGGGTCCTTTGCTGAGAGCCATTGAGCCACTGACGATTGAAGCTATCCTGCTGACGCATGCCCATTTTGACCATATCGGAGGAGTAGAGGAGATTCGCAATGCCAAAGGCTGCCCGGTTTATCTGCACGCCTTGGAGCAAGACTGGCTTACATCTCCTAAGCTGAATGGCTCCTTGATGTGGCCAGAGGCATCCCCTCCGATCTCGACGGAACCAGCCGAATATGACTTGGCAGAAGGTCAACAATTGAACTTGATCGGTCACACGTTCCGGGTTTTCCATACTCCGGGCCATTCACCCGGAAGTGTCAGCTTTTTATGCGGCAAAGATCTTTTTTCCGGGGATGTGCTATTTCGTCAGGGCGTTGGACGCACGGATCTGGCGGGCGGCCGCGAACGGGATCTATACGATTCTATTCAGAACAAATTGTTTCCACTCGGAGATGACGTTACAGTCTATTCCGGTCACGGTCCCAAAACGTCCATCGGTTATGAGAAAGCTAACAATCCGTATATCCGGTAAATGTGATGAATGTTTTCAGTAGGGGCAAAATCAAAGGTGTGACAGGTTTTGCCCCATTTCGACAACAAATTATAAATTATGTATAGACAAAGGTTTTTATTTTTGTTAACATAAATTTATTGAAGTTACATACTAAACTCGCGAAGCACGCAAGCTGTGGATGAATCCCGGTTTGCGTTCTTTTTTTTGCCCATTAAGAGGATAAAGAGGCATGAGGCCGTCAGATCACAAGGGGGAGCAAGAATGAAAAGAAAACATATATATGGGGTACAACGTGAGATTGGAGGTAGTTTCCGGGTTCCCAATATAATAGATATTGAAGATTCTGTGGCAGATTCCGAGCCGAAGATCATAACTTGGAAAAAGGTGAAACGACGGGGCGGAATCCCTACACAAAACTGGCATGTGAGGCTGAATGAACACAGGTTGGGACGTGGAGACGGTCGATTATGAAGATACATAGATGATATAGACAAGCTACTTTTTTTTTAGTAGACTTAGCAGATAAGTTCAGACAAACGGGGGGGCTAACGATGCATCATTTAGGAGCTAGAATTATGATCGTCGCGGATGCTTTTGAGCAGAATCTTCCTGTGGGCGAACATGGTTATATCATTGCTTACGACCGTAATGCGGACAATGCTTTTGACTATGTCATTCGCGTACCGAAGGTGAACCGCAATTTTTTTGTACCATCCGGAGACATCGAGCTGGAAGAGAGTATTCTCAAGCTGGAAGCCGAGCGGATTGAGCGTGAAGCGCTGATAGATTACGCCCTTGCTACCCATAATGAGCAACTGTTCATGCATGTGATGAACGGTGGTATTGATTCGGTAGAGACTGAGGAAGAAGAAACCGCGGCGGAGTTGTTGTCACAGGCTGATTTTATCAGACAAGTCAATTTGCGTGCTTGGATATAGAAGTCGGCTACGGTCGATTCTTTTTAAGAATATATAAAGGGCACAATCTCAGCTCCTATAGTTTTCACGAAAGAGCACCGAAAGGTGCTTTTTTTATATTCTTTTAGCAACATTTACCTCATCGAAGTGCAGTTTGCTTCTGTACCGCGTCAAAGATTGAATTGTAAAGGGTTCTATCCTATAATTAAAAACGTTATTTCAAAGTTCGGTGCAGCATTTTTTAATATCAGGATTTTGCAAAATTCGATTTCAGTCGCTTATTGGGATTTTTTGCAAAATCCTCATATACATGAGGAGGGTTTTGTATGAACATTTCCACGGAAGATGTCCGTCACGTAGCCAAGCTGTCCAGGTTGAATCTGACCGCGGCTGAGGAAGAAACGATGACAGGACAATTAAACGCCATTCTCCATTATGCGGAGAAGCTGAATGAGCTGGATACGGAGCAGGTAAAACCGACCACTCATGTGCTGCACGTCAGCAATGTCATGCGAGACGACGAAGTTCGCGAAAGTTTGACACATGAGCAAGTGATGCGCAATGCACCTGAAGAAGAAGACGGACAGTTTAAGGTTCCTGCTGTTCTGGAATAGATCTCATATTTGAAAGGAGGATGCAAATTGAGCTTGTTCAATAACACATTGCCCGAGATACATAACAAGCTGCATCAAAAGGAAATTTCCGTGAGTGATCTGGTAGGACACGCTCTGGAGACAATTGGTGCGCGGGAAGACAAGATCAGAGCTTATATTACCGTTGACGAGGAACAGGCCCGTGCATCCGCACGTCAGCTGGATGATCAACTGATTTCCGGGGAGGAAAGAGGGTTGTTGTTTGGCCTGCCAGTTGGCATTAAGGATAATATTGTGACAGAAGGGCTGCGTACAACATGTGGCAGTCAGTTTTTGAAAAATTTTGATCCCGTTTACGATGCCACAGTTGTTAGCAAGTTACGCGCAGCGCAAACCGTGACACTCGGTAAAATGAACATGGACGAATTCGCCATGGGCGGCTCTAACGAGAACTCCAGCTTTTTCCCTGCACGTAACCCTTGGGATTTAGAACGTGTTCCCGGTGGTTCCAGTGGCGGCTCGGCTGCGGCTGTTGCAGCGGGTGAGGCTTATTTCACGCTTGGCTCGGATACAGGGGGTTCCATTCGCCAGCCCGCTTCTTACTGCGGAGTAGTTGGCCTGAAACCAACCTATGGTCTAGTATCCCGTTTTGGACTGGTGGCTTTTGCCTCCTCTTTAGACCAAATTGGACCCATTACTAAAAATGTTCAGGATTCGGCCTATGTCCTACAAGCCATTGCAGGTTATGACCAGAAGGACTCCACTTCTGCAAAGGTAGACATTCCTGATTATTTGAACGCTTTAACCGGGGATGTAAAAGGACTACGTATCGCTGTGCCTAAAGAGTATCTTGGTGAGGGCGTCGATCCTCAGGTCAAGGAGAAGGTGCTGGATGCACTGAAAACGCTGGAAGGATTGGGCGCTGTATGGGAAGAGGTATCTCTTCCACACACGGAATATGCGGTTGCGACATACTACCTGCTGGCTTCATCCGAAGCATCGTCCAATCTGGCCCGCTTTGACGGTGTGCGCTATGGTGTGCGCGCTGACAATCCAGATAACCTGCTTGATCTGTACCATCAGTCCCGTACGCAAGGGTTTGGTCCTGAGGTGAAGCGTCGGATTATGCTCGGTACCTATGCACTCAGCTCCGGGTACTACGATGCTTATTATTTGAAAGCTCAAAAAGTGCGCACACTGATTAAACAGGATTTTGATCGTGTATTTGAACAATATGATGTGATTATCGGACCTACTGCACCGACAACTGCTTTCAAAATCGGCTCGCAAGTGGACGATCCATTAACAATGTATTTGAACGATATTTTGACGATTCCGGTGAGCTTGGCTGGTGTGCCAGCCATTAGCATTCCGTGTGGTCTAGCGGATGGAATGCCAGTCGGACTACAAATCATCGGAAAAGCCTTTGACGAGTCTTCCGTGCTACGCGTAGCTCATGCTTTTGAACAAAATACCGAATTTCACAAGCAGCGTCCGCAGCTGTAATTTGCCAAAAAGGAGGGAACCTATTCATGTCTACAACTACATCCAAGTATGAGACGGTCATCGGACTTGAAGTGCACGTGGAATTGCATACGAAGTCTAAAATATTCTGTGGATGCTCGACATCCTTCGGAGCACCACCCAACTCTCATACATGTCCGGTCTGTCTCGGTCATCCAGGGGTATTGCCGGTATTGAACCGTCAGGCCGTTGATTATGCGATGAAAGCAGCAATGGCGCTGAATTGCACCATTGCTGATGTGAGCAAGTTTGACCGCAAGAACTATTTTTACCCCGATTCACCTAAGGCTTACCAAATCTCACAATACGATCAACCCATTGGCGAAAATGGCTGGATTGATATTGAAGTGAATGGTGAGACAAAGCGTATCGGTATTACCCGACTGCATCTGGAAGAGGACGCAGGGAAATTAACACATGTTGATGGTGGCTACGCATCTTTGGTCGATTTTAACCGGGTCGGTACACCATTGGTCGAGATCGTTTCGGAGCCGGAAATATCTTCGCCGGAAGAAGCCAAGGCCTATCTCGAAAAAATACGTGCCATTATGCAGTATTGTGACGTATCCGATGTGAAGATGGAGGAAGGATCACTTCGCTGCGACGCGAATATCAGTCTTCGTCCGCATGGACAAAAAGAGCTGGGAACTAAAGCGGAACTGAAAAACATGAACTCCTTCCGTGGCGTACAGCGCGGACTGGAATATGAGCAGTTCCGGCAGGAGCAGACGCTGGACGAAGGCGGAACGATTGTACAGGAGACACGTCGTTGGGATGAAGCACAAGGTAAAACTTTATCCATGCGTGGTAAAGAACAGGCCCATGACTATCGTTATTTCCCAGACCCGGATCTGGTTACACTGCATATAGATGAGGAATGGAAAGAGCGCATCCGTGCTTCGATTCCTGAATTGCCTGACCAGCGTAAAGCACGCTACACTTCCGAATATGGATTACCTGAGTATGATGCCCAGGTGATTACGTCCTCCAAGCCATTGGCCGATTTGTTCGAGGATAGCCTTCAATTCACCAAGGATGCCAAAGCAGTATCCAACTGGATTATGGGGGATCTACTCGGTTATTTGAACAGCGCCGGTGTTGAACTGTCGCAGGTTAAATTGACCGGTCGGGGCTTGGGTGAAATGATCGGACTGCTGGAGAAGGGAACGATCAATAGCAAAATCGCTAAAACGGTCTTCAAGGAAATGCTGGAAAGTGATAAACTGCCACAGCAAATTGTCGAAGAAAAAGGGCTTGTACAAATCAGTGATGAGGGTGCGATCCTTACAATTGTCGAACAAGTTGTAGCAGCTAACCCGCAATCAGTTGAGGATTACAAAGCTGGCAAGCAAAAGGCCATCGGCTTCCTAGTCGGTCAAGTGATGAAGGAGAGCAAGGGGAAGGCAAACCCTGGCCTTGCTAATAAGTTGCTGACGGAAGTGCTGAACCGCTAATGGCATAGATTTGACTGGGGCTTGTCTTTTAGGGACAGGCCCCTTTTGCATAGCCGCTAAGAATGGTTGGCGCGAACAAGCTTTAGAACCTGATGGCATTTTATGAGTTTCCTTAGGAGGGAAAACAGCATGGTTACCCTATGTTCATTGGAAGATGATGATATCGTCAGTCAGATATGGCGTCTACAGCATGTTGCCTATAGGCTGGAAGCTGAGCTGATTGGGTTTGATGAAATTCCTCCACTGATGGATACATTGGATACGCTGAGAAGCTGTGGAGAGTCTTTTTATGGGTGGCTGGAGGACGGTGAATTGCTAGGAGCACTGGCTGTGCAGTCCGAATCGCCCGATTCGCTTACCCTTACACGTATGATGGTTCACCCAGATCATTTTCGTAAAGGCATTGCAGATTCTTTAATGAAGCATGTTTTGAATGAATATCAAAATATCCCGTTGTTTATCGTCTCTACAGGAACTCTAAATACTCCTGCGGTGGCGTTATATCGAAAACATGGCTTTCGTCCCGTATCTGCGGCTGAGGTCGCTCCAGGCGTGGAATTAACTACCTACCATCTGCATAAGGTGGAATAGCATTGAGGTATCAAATTGACATTAAAAATGCACATAAGCCCACAAACCGCGCACCCGGAGTGGGAAGCACGACATAACCGGGAGGAGAGACTCGAATGAATAATCCGTGGATTATAGACGATTCACATATCATTTTACGGCTTTTACTGTCCATGCTTCTCGGTGGATTCATTGGATTTGAACGCGAGCGTTCCAATCACGCAGCTGGTTTGAGGACTCATATTATGGTCAGCCTTGGTTCGACGCTGATTATGCTACTCTCCATTTACGGCTTTGCCGATTTTATTAAAGAAGCTAATGTACGCATAGATCCCGCTCGTTTGGCTACCGCTGTGATCACTGGCGTAGGCTTTTTGGGTGCAGGAACGATTATGTTCACAGGTAAATCCATTACCGGACTAACGACTGCGGCTTCCATTTGGGTCGTGGCTGCTATTGGCCTTGGGGTCGGAGCAGGGTTTTATTTCCCATCTATAGCGGCGACAGTGCTCGTATTTTTAAATTTATGGGTGTTTAACAAAGTTGAACTTCGGTATATGCGTGGACGCAAGCGCCATCTTATTACATTGTACGGATTGGCCTCTCACGGATTGCTGGATCAGATTTCGACTTATTTAGAGCAAGAAAAAGTGGAAATACGTAAAATAATGATTAAAGAACATGAAAATGTCCCATTTCACGAATTACATCCAGATCGGCAGAGTATGGAGGTTTCCCTAGAGGTGCTGGCCCGTCATGATTTTAATCCTGTACGTATTGCAGCAGATTTACGACAATGGGAAGATATAGCTGCAGTCTCTGTTGAGTAATAGGGTACCTTTTTTTAACAGTTACTCTTAAATCTGATTGGGGTACTATGTAAGCATTGAAATGTTTTTCAGCGGAACCACGCATGGGATTCAAAGGGGAGGATGGCATGAACTCGGAACAACCGTTACCGTCTGGAGAGGCTGGACAGCTACAAGCATCGGAACAGCTGGAACAACCCAGACAGGGGAAGCGTCTAAAATACGCTAAATTTCGCAAAGTGATTGCCATTATCATGGCGGCATTGTTACCCGGACTGGGACATCTTTTTTTAGGACTGTTTATCAGGGGGCTTAGTTTTATTGTATTGCTCCTGCTAGATATTTTTGCGATGCTGTATGTTTCCTCTGACGGCTTAAGGATCAACATTCCATTACTTATTTTGCTTGGATTGTTCATACCTGTTTTATATTTTTATAATGTATATGATGTCTTACAGTCTGCAGATTATATGGTTCGCTATCGACGTAAGCCTGATCGTTATGTACGAATGGATGCTAGAGGCCAGCAAAGTAGTCCTTTTTATGCGTGGGAGAGAGGCTTTGCTTTTGCTGTGCTGATGGTGGCAGGCGGTGGGCTTATGATTTTGTTTCGCATGAAACCTCGCTGGTTGAGCAATTTCTTTGAGGATTATGGATTCCTTACGCTGGCTATTTTATTAATGATGATCGGTTTATTCCTTTTTCTAAGGGAAGCCTTTCTGACCTTTAAGCGTAAAAAGTTGAAAGAAAGAGGGTGAAGCTGGCGTGCACCGTAAAATAAGAGTCGGGCGCTACACCTCTTCGCTTCTGTTGATGGCTGTAGGCATTTTGCTTATTGTAGATGTGTTTCAAAATACTGAATATATGCTTCAACTCCTCGTTTGGTGGCCCGTAATCTTCGTGCTTTGGGGACTGGAGTATCTAATTTTTTTTGCTGTGTACTTTCGGAAAGAAGGCAAGTCTGACAATGGAAGGCGATTCAGACCTGACCTAAAGGGGATTCTGTCCGCTTTGGTAGTGGCAGCCTCGGTTTTTATCGTGACCCAGCAAAATCATTATATGTATCTGTGGAATCGGGTCAGTCTCAATCTGACGTCAGCCTCTATGGATTTTAGCCAGGCTAAAGAGAATCGGTATGATATGGGTGGTGTGCTGGTACCTGTAACTATGCAGACGTCCGATTTAATAGTTGATTCAGTTAATGGTGATGTAACACTGATCAGACGACCTGTGTCCAATATAGAGGTACGAGGGACTCTATGGGTGGATCAAGCGCCTGCTGCCGAAGCGGACAAGATTGCTCAAGCTTCTTCACTGACTTCTACCGACGGCAAGACTATCCAGATTCGTCCGGAGGCACAGTCATACGGAGCATCAAGCAAACGTCAGCCCCGTGTGAACATGCTGATCACCGTGCCTGAGGACCGACGGTTCAATATGCAGATTAGAACCTCCAACGGGAATATTACCTTGAATGGAGTTGATGCTATTGACAGCATTAGACTCGAGAGCGGTAATGGAAATCTCATCGTTAATGACGCTATCGGCAATGTCAAGGGAGGCACGCTGAACGGTCAGGTTAAATTGCATCGGATTTCTGGAGATGTGGATGTGCGCACGAACCGAGGCGACATGCAGGCAGGCGATATTGAGGGAGCTGTCACACTACATACCATGGTAGGTGACATTCAGCTTGCTCGTTCGGAAGGAGATATCACTGTTGATACTCAGAATGGGGACATGAATGTGTTGAATTCTACAGCCAAGCTGAATGCTAATTCGCTTAATGGCTCTATCAAAGTGCATAGCGAACAGGTGAGCGGAGATTGGAAAATATACAGTGCTGTCGGTGATATCGTATTGGATCTTCCGTCGAATGGAGATTTTCAGTTAGAGGGTTCAAGCAGTTATGGTAATCTTCAATCCGATTTTCCATTTAAAATAGACAGTAAAAGTATTTCAGGCCAAAACGGGACAGGCAAGTATGCGATCAACGTGGAGGGCAACAGTAATTTAACCATTAAAAAGTTACTGATGCCGTCGTTACCCGACTTGGAAGATTCCGGGGGTACGACTGCGCCCGATACATCTGAAATCTCTCCGGCTGAACCTAGAGCTCCCGAGACCGATACCTCTATAGGAGCATCCGGCGACAATACGGCGCGTTGACAAGAAACTTGAGTAGACCGTACAATGTGAGTAGGTTTAGAAGTAAGTTGTAAATAGATGCGTGGTAATTGATAGGATCGTAAGTAAGGGATAAGGCGGTGGACATATATGGCAGCACGCGTCCAGCATGCTTTGGAACTTCTAAAGAAGACAGGTGTACGCATAACACCCCAGCGTCATGCCATATTAAACTATTTGATGGAAACCATGGGGCATCCGACTGCAGATGAAATATATCGAGCGCTTGAGTCCAAGTTTCCAAGTATGAGTGTGGCTACGGTTTATAATAACTTAAAGATGTTTATAGAAGCGGGTATGGTACATGAGTTGACCTATGGAGATAACGCCAGTCGTTATGATGCCAATATTTCGGAGCACTATCACATCATTTGCGAAAAATGCGGAAAAATTGAAGATTTCAGTTATCCCTATTTGGCTGATGTGGAACGTCATGCTGCGTTGGAAACAGGCTTCGAAGTGCATGGACATCGTATGGAGTTACACGGAGTATGCAAAACTTGTAGTAACAAACAAACGTAACGAAACAAGGAATAGAGTTTTTTTGTGCGGTATGTATATATTGTAATGGATTGGAAACGTGAGCAATTCTCCGTAAGCGGGGATTTACCGCGTTTTTTTGTTTAAATCACTTTACTTTTGTTTCAAGTAATCTGTTGAGGTTACAAAATACGGAATTCAAAGTTCATACAATGGAGGTTCAATATTGGCCAGAAATCATTCCAGACGCCGCCGTAAACGTTCACGATTCAAAGGAGCGGCAAGCCTGCTATTATTTGCAGCGATTATATGCGCAATTACTGTCGTATGGTTTGGTAATCCCCTTCATGAGAAACCCGATTGGCAGGGCAGTGTCCGTCCTATTTTTATGCAGGGCAAGTTGACTGGGTATGAAGCTCAAAGCTCCGGCAAGAACATGCTGATGCCGCTTAAATTGGTGCAAAGTCAAATTGATCCTTCGGTTCGCTATGAGGATGACAGCCAAACCGTCATTATGGCGACGAGACAAAGCTTGCTCTATATGAAGGTTTCGAAGGCACAAGGGGAATTGAATGGTAAAACATATGCGCTGAGCGCAGCCCCCCAGGTGATCAGTGGAGAGGTATATATCCCGATAGAGGCTGTACGTGAAGTATACGGCGTTTCTATACACGAAGACTCTGTAACGGGTGCCGTTATCTTGATGAAGGCCGGCGAGAAGGTCAGGCTGGGTAATGTAGAAAAGAAGGATGGGCAACAGGATGCTAGAATTGCCTTACGTAAAGAAGCCTCTAGCCTATCTTTTATTTTGACAGATGTACCTCAGCGGACGAAAGTACGTATCTGGTCCCAACAGGGTGATTGGTATTTTGTGCAGTTAGACAATGGCTATGCAGGATACATTAAATCAGACCATATCGCTGAAGGAGAAGAGCTTGTGATTCCTTCGGTTAAGGACGATTTGTCCATATCGGAGAAGCATTGGGAGGGTAGACCAGTGAATCTCGCTTGGGAAGCCGTCTATAATCGCAAGCCCGATCCTTCCAAGTTTGATCCTATGCCTGGAGTAAATGTGGTGAGCCCTACGTGGTTCAGTGTCGTCGATCATGAGGGCACTGTAGAAAGCAAAGCGGATCCTTCTTATGTCAGCTGGGCACATCGCAAGGGTATGGAGGTTTGGGGGTTGTTGAGCAACAGTTTTAATCCCGAACTAACAACAGAAGCTTTGTCTACCTTTGAACGTCGAAAGTCGATTGTAGATCAGATGATTTCACTTGCTCAACAAAATGATCTGGACGGTATTAATATCGACTTTGAAAATGTTCATACAAAGGATGGCCCCAATGTCACCCAATTTTTGCGTGAACTTAAACCGATGGCTCGGGAACATGATTTGATACTGTCCATTGATGTTACGCCTAAATCTCAAAGTGAGATGTGGTCTGTTTTTTTGGATCGAAAAGCATTGGGGACTATAACAGATTATCTCATGGTAATGGCGTATGATGAGCATTGGGCGGCTAGTCCAAAAGCTGGTTCCGTCGCCTCGTTACCATGGACGGAAGCGTCAATTAAGCGAATTATTCGGGAAGATGAAGTGCCGTCTCAAAAAGTGGTTTTAGGTATTCCGTTATATACTCGCGTGTGGTCCGAGACTCCCAAAGAAGGGAAGATTAAGGTCACCTCCAAATCACTTGGTATGGAGTCAGCAGCCAATATCATAGCCCAATTTAAGTTGAAGCCCAAGTTTAGAGCTTCCGAAGGCCAGAATTATGTCGAGTATACAGAAGACGGCGTAGTCAAAAAGATTTGGCTGGAGGATCAGGTATCTCTGAAGGCAAGAGTAGAACTTGCCAAATCGCTGAAGCTCGGAGGAATTGGTGTGTGGAATCGAAGCTTTGCAGATAAAGACGCTTGGATAACACTGAAAAAAATAAGTGAATAAGATAAAAAAATTTACAATTGAAGAAGGAAGTTTCTTATTTATGTAGAAATGATCACATGTATCCAAATATCCAATTTGCGGTCATAGCCGCCTTGCAGGTATGGAGGGAGAAGTGCAGCTAACCAAATTAAACCTGATATATGATGAATTGTTGCAGGAGGATTCGATAGGTATTATTTCGTACAGAAAACCGGGAGAGTATTTTCACGGTTCGATGTTGTATGACTTTGATGAACTCATTCTAATTATTGGAGAAGGCACCAAGCCAGTCCGTTCTATTCAACACTTATTTGTGAATGGTTTAAGATGCCAAGTGTTGTACGCAACGCTCAGTTGTCTGAAGGAATGGATTATAGCTGGTGAACAAGCCAACATTATAGATTATGTGCTAGAAGGGCGTATTGTCTGGGAAAGGGATGACAGGGTTCGTTTTTTAAGACAGGAAATTGTTGATTTTAACGATCCACTGCGGGAGCAGAAGCGATTTCATGAGTTCTCCCGCTTTCTGGTCAATTACGTTCATGGTAAAAGAGCGGTGCGAGAAGGGCGGATCATTGACGCTTATCAAAGTGTTCTGAAAGCATTGGATCATTGGGCATCTATTGAACTCATTGAACGGGGGATTTATCCAAAGGTTCACTTATGGGTTCAGGTACAGCCTCTGGATCGAACAATTGACAAACTGTATAACGAACTCACATTAAGTACGGAAACCTTGGAACAACGGGTTGAACTAGTACTGCTTGCTTGTGAATTTTCAGTTATGTCAAAAATGGAGGAGTGCTCCTCTCCGCTATTCCGTATATTAGGCAGCAGACGGGAACCTTGGTCTATAAATGAACTTATTAACCATCCTGAGCTAAAGAATCTCCAATTGGATCTTACCGTCGTGCTCCGTAAACTGGTATATCGATCACTTATTAGAGAAACAGCTGCCGGGGATTTTAGGGATCGCGGGCAAAATCGTGAACTGCGTTACTCTCTTATTTGATGTACAGGGGTTGATTTGTCAGGAAGAAAGGTTGTTAAACCGACTTTTCTTCCTTTTTTTGCACATGATCTAGTATTTATAAATAGTTAAAAAATATAAATTATTAATTTAGGTTGACGAGTATATAAAATATGTGATAAGTTATAACTCGCCCCATTAAGCAGCATGAATAGTTTTGAACTGTTTAAAGCAGGATAAACGTGTTGCATCAAGCGGAAAAAATAAGTTTTCAAAAAAAAGCTTGACGAAAAATGAGGTTATGTGTTACATTATTTAAGTCGCCGCTGAGACGCGGTGGTGAAACAAAGTAAGACGTTATGTAGGTTTGATCTTTGAAAACTGAACAACGAGTGAGTGAAACGATTTTGCTTGCAAAATCAAACAAGAGATATTTTTATCTCGTCAGTTTCAACATGAGCTTATCGCTCTTTCTATAAACCAACTTCGGTTGGTCTTTAATGGAGAGTTTGATCCTGGCTCAGGACGAACGCTGGCGGCGTGCCTAATACATGCAAGTCGAGCGGGGTTATTTAGAAGCTTGCTTCTAAATAACCTAGCGGCGGACGGGTGAGTAACACGTAGGCAACCTGCCCACAAGACAGGGATAACTACCGGAAACGGTAGCTAATACCCGATACATCCTTTTCCTGCATGGGAGAGGGAGGAAAGACGGAGCAATCTGTCACTTGTGGATGGGCCTGCGGCGCATTAGCTAGTTGGTGGGGTAAAGGCCTACCAAGGCGACGATGCGTAGCCGACCTGAGAGGGTGATCGGCCACACTGGGACTGAGACACGGCCCAGACTCCTACGGGAGGCAGCAGTAGGGAATCTTCCGCAATGGGCGAAAGCCTGACGGAGCAACGCCGCGTGAGTGATGAAGGTTTTCGGATCGTAAAGCTCTGTTGCCAGGGAAGAACGTCTTGTAGAGTAACTGCTACAAGAGTGACGGTACCTGAGAAGAAAGCCCCGGCTAACTACGTGCCAGCAGCCGCGGTAATACGTAGGGGGCAAGCGTTGTCCGGAATTATTGGGCGTAAAGCGCGCGCAGGCGGCTCTTTAAGTCTGGTGTTTAATCCCGAGGCTCAACTTCGGGTCGCACTGGAAACTGGGGAGCTTGAGTGCAGAAGAGGAGAGTGGAATTCCACGTGTAGCGGTGAAATGCGTAGAGATGTGGAGGAACACCAGTGGCGAAGGCGACTCTCTGGGCTGTAACTGACGCTGAGGCGCGAAAGCGTGGGGAGCAAACAGGATTAGATACCCTGGTAGTCCACGCCGTAAACGATGAATGCTAGGTGTTAGGGGTTTCGATACCCTTGGTGCCGAAGTTAACACATTAAGCATTCCGCCTGGGGAGTACGGTCGCAAGACTGAAACTCAAAGGAATTGACGGGGACCCGCACAAGCAGTGGAGTATGTGGTTTAATTCGAAGCAACGCGAAGAACCTTACCAGGTCTTGACATCCCTCTGACCGGTCTAGAGATAGACCTTTCCTTCGGGACAGAGGAGACAGGTGGTGCATGGTTGTCGTCAGCTCGTGTCGTGAGATGTTGGGTTAAGTCCCGCAACGAGCGCAACCCTTATGCTTAGTTGCCAGCAGGTCAAGCTGGGCACTCTAAGCAGACTGCCGGTGACAAACCGGAGGAAGGTGGGGATGACGTCAAATCATCATGCCCCTTATGACCTGGGCTACACACGTACTACAATGGCCGGTACAACGGGAAGCGAAGCCGCGAGGTGGAGCCAATCCTAGAAAAGCCGGTCTCAGTTCGGATTGTAGGCTGCAACTCGCCTACATGAAGTCGGAATTGCTAGTAATCGCGGATCAGCATGCCGCGGTGAATACGTTCCCGGGTCTTGTACACACCGCCCGTCACACCACGAGAGTTTACAACACCCGAAGTCGGTGGGGTAACCCGCAAGGGAGCCAGCCGCCGAAGGTGGGGTAGATGATTGGGGTGAAGTCGTAACAAGGTAGCCGTATCGGAAGGTGCGGCTGGATCACCTCCTTTCTATGGAGAATCGTTTCCTGCGATGGAAACATTCAAATTAGCAGGTACATGTACCTGCGACCGGATATTCAATTCGGTTCATCACATTCATGTGAATGAAATGAATATCCTGAACTTACTCACTCGTTGCTCAGTTTTGAGAGCTCAAACTCTCAAGCTTCGACGAATACTTCATTCACACATTCGTGTGGAACCGAAATATTCATCGGGTTTCGCTTCGATGAAGCGAATTGCACCTTGAAAACTGGATACCGAAACGAAATTGCGTTTTAGAATATTCCTTTAAGCTGATCTTGTGTAAACAAGTGAAATAAAGGTAGCAGGTAAGGAAAGATCTTTTGCCTTTGGCAAAAATCATTTCTTATCGAACATCGACATTTTCTTTCTTTGAAAGAAAAGTCTAGGTTAAGCTACAAAGAGCACACGGAGGATGCCTAGGCGCCAGGAGCCGACGAAGGACGTGGCGAACAACGATAAGGCCTCGGGGAGCTGTAAGCAAGCTTTGATCCGGGGATGTCCGAATGGGGAAACCCGGCTGTCTTCATCGACAGTCACTTTCTGCTGAATACATAGGCAGAATAGAGGCAGACCAGGGGAACTGAAACATCTAAGTACCCTGAGGAAGAGAAAACAATAGTGATTCCGTCAGTAGCGGCGAGCGAACGCGGATTAGCCCAAACCAAGGAGCTTGCTCCTTGGGGTTGTGGGACGTCTCACATGGAGTTACAAAGGAACCGGTTAGATGAAGAGGTCTGGAAAGGCCCGCCAGAGAAGGTAAAAGCCCTGTAGTTCAAAACTTGTTCCCTTCGAGACGGATCCCGAGTAGTGCGGGGCACGTGAAACCCCGTATGAATCCGGCAGGACCATCTGCCAAGGCTAAATACTCCCTGGCGACCGATAGTGAAGCAGTACCGTGAGGGAAAGGTGAAAAGCACCCCGGAAGGGGAGTGAAATAGATCCTGAAACCGTGTGCTTACAAGAAGTCAGAGCCCGATCTATGGGTGATGGCGTGCCTTTTGTAGAATGAACCGGCGAGTTACGTTCCCGTGCAAGGTTAAGGTGAAGAGCTGAAGCCGCAGCGAAAGCGAGTCTGAATAGGGCGAATGAGTACGTGGACGTAGACCCGAAACCGGGTGATCTACCCCTGTCCAGGGTGAAGGTGCGGTAACACGCACTGGAGGCCCGAACCCACGCATGTTGAAAAATGCGGGGATGAGGTGGGGGTAGCGGAGAAATTCCAATCGAACCCGGAGATAGCTGGTTCTCCCCGAAATAGCTTTAGGGCTAGCCTCGGAAAGAAGAATCGTGGAGGTAGAGCACTGATTGGGTGCGGGGCCCGCAAGGGTTACCAAGCTCAGTCAAACTCCGAATGCCATAGATTTAGTTCCGGGAGTCAGACAGTGAGTGCTAAGATCCATTGTCGAAAGGGAAACAGCCCAGACCATCAGCTAAGGTCCCCAAGTGTGTGTTAAGTGGGAAAGGATGTGGAGTTGCACAGACAACCAGGATGTTGGCTTAGAAGCAGCCACCATTGAAAGAGTGCGTAATAGCTCACTGGTCGAGTGACTCTGCGCCGAAAATGTAACGGGGCTAAACACACCACCGAAGCTATGGCTTGATGCTTGCATCAGGGGTAGGGGAGCGTTGAATGCGGGTTGAAGGTGTACCGTAAGGAGCGCTGGACTGCATTCAAGTGAGAATGCCGGTATGAGTAACGAAAAGATCTGTGAGAATCAGATCCGCCGAAAGCCTAAGGGTTCCTGAGGAAGGTTCGTCCGCTCAGGGTAAGTCGGGACCTAAGGCGAGGCCGATAGGCGTAGTCGAAGGACAACAGGTCGAAATTCCTGTACCACCGTAATCCGTTATGAGCGATGGGGTGACGCAGTAGGGTAGTGACGCGGACGGATGGATGTCCGTCTAAGCAGTGAGGCTGGTGTGTAGGCAAATCCGCACATCGTTAAGGCTGGGCTGTAATGGGGAGCGAAAATTGTAGTAGCGAAGGTCATGATCTCAGACTGCCAAGAAAAGCCTCTAGCCAGGAGAAGGTGCCCGTACCGCAAACCGACACAGGTAGGCGAGAAGAGAATTCTAAGGCGCGCGGAAGAACTCTCGTTAAGGAACTCGGCAAAATGACCCCGTAACTTCGGGAGAAGGGGTGCCTCGGTAGGGTGAATAGCCCGAGGGGGCCGCAGTGAAAAGGCCCAAGCGACTGTTTAGCAAAAACACAGGTCTGTGCGAAGCCGCAAGGCGAAGTATACGGGCTGACGCCTGCCCGGTGCTGGAAGGTTAAGGGGAGTGGTAAGCCCTTCGGGGCGAAGCTATGAACCGAAGCCCCAGTAAACGGCGGCCGTAACTATAACGGTCCTAAGGTAGCGAAATTCCTTGTCAGGTAAATTCTGACCCGCACGAATGGCGTAACGACTTGGGCGCTGTCTCAACGAGAGATCCGGTGAAATTTTAATACCTGTGAAGATGCAGGTTACCCGCGACAAGACGGAAAGACCCCATGGAGCTTTACTGCAGCTTGATATTGAATTTGGGTACGATCTGTACAGGATAGGTGGGAGCCGTCGAACTTTGAGCGCCAGCTTGAAGGGAGGCATCCTTGGGATACCACCCTGATCGTATCTAGGTTCTAACTTGGTACCGTGAACCGGTGCGAGGACAGTGTCAGGTGGGCAGTTTGACTGGGGCGGTCGCCTCCTAAAGAGTAACGGAGGCGCCCCAAGGTTCCCTCAGAATGGTTGGAAATCATTCGAAGAGTGCAAAGGCAGAAGGGAGCTTGACTGCGAGACCTACAAGTCGAGCAGGGACGAAAGTCGGGCTTAGTGATCCGGTGGTACCGCATGGAAGGGCCATCGCTCAACGGATAAAAGCTACCCTGGGGATAACAGGCTTATCTCCCCCAAGAGTCCACATCGACGGGGAGGTTTGGCACCTCGATGTCGGCTCATCGCATCCTGGGGCTGAAGTAGGTCCCAAGGGTTGGGCTGTTCGCCCATTAAAGCGGTACGCGAGCTGGGTTCAGAACGTCGTGAGACAGTTCGGTCCCTATCTGTCGTGGGCGTAGGAAATTTGAGAGGAGCTGTCCTTAGTACGAGAGGACCGGGATGGACGTACCGCTGGTGTACCAGTTGTTCCGCCAGGAGCACCGCTGGGTAGCTATGTACGGAAGGGATAAGCGCTGAAAGCATCTAAGCGTGAAGCCCCCCTCAAGATGAGATTTCCCAATTAGTAAGACCCCTTGAAGACGACGAGGTAGATAGGTTGGGGGTGGAAGTGCAGTAATGCATGGAGCTGACCAATACTAATCGGTCGAGGGCTTATCCTAAGATAAAGCGCAATGAGTTTCGGATCCAGTTTTCAGGGTGTAACCTTGAAACAAATGCTTAATATTCCCTGATAGCTCAGTTGGTAGAGCACTCGACTGTTAATCGAGTTGTCACAGGTTCGAGTCCTGTTCGGGGAGCCATATGGAGAGGTGTCCGAGTTGGCCGAAGGAGCACGATTGGAAATCGTGTAGGCGCCAAAAGCGTCTCGAGGGTTCGAATCCCTCTCTCTCCGCCATAATTCATTTGTAGCATGGCCCGTTGGTCAAGGGGTTAAGACACCTCCCTTTCACGGAGGTAACAGGGGTTCGAATCCCCTACGGGTCATAAAAATATCATAAAAAAACTTGCAATAAAAATTTTATTATGGTATAATATGAAAAGTGTTTCGGTGTGGAGGCTTAGCTCAGCTGGGAGAGCATCTGCCTTACAAGCAGAGGGTCGGGGGTTCGAGCCCCTCAGCCTCCATCATTTGAAAATTTAATATTTATTATTGTCGCGGGGTGGAGCAGTTCGGTAGCTCGTCGGGCTCATAACCCGAAGGTCGCAGGTTCAAATCCTGCCCCCGCAACCAATTAAAAATTATTATGGAACTGTGGTGTAGAGGCCTAACATGCCTGCCTGTCACGCAGGAGATCGCGGGTTCGAATCCCGTCAGTTCCGCCATTAGTATTATAACGTGTAATGAAGAGCCTTATTATAAGGCTCGGTAGCTCAGTCGGTAGAGCAGAGGACTGAAAATCCTCGTGTCGGCGGTTCGATTCCGTCCCGAGCCACTTTTAATTGAATATTTTATGTGCCGGTGTAGCTCAACTGGTAGAGCAACTGACTTGTAATCAGTAGGTTGGGGGTTCAAGTCCTCTCGCCGGCACCATTTTTGGAGGATTAGCGAAGTGGCCAAACGCATCAGACTGTAAATCTGCTCCCTTACGGGTTCGGTGGTTCGAATCCATCATCCTCCACCAGTTTTATAGGGGCATAGTTTAAAGGTAGAACAACGGTCTCCAAAACCGTTGGTGTGGGTTCAATTCCTGCTGCCCCTGCCAATTATTCATTACTTGCGGCGGTCGTGGCGAAGTGGTTAACGCACCGGACTGTGACTCCGGCATTCGTGGGTTCAAGCCCCATCGGCCGCCCTTTACTTATTGGGGATTAGCCAAGCGGTAAGGCAACGGACTTTGACTCCGTCATGCATAGGTTCAAATCCTATATCCCCAGCCATCTTTATGCGGACGTGGCTCAGCGGTAGAGCATCGCCTTGCCAAGGCGAGGGTCGCGGGTTCGATTCCCGTCGTCCGCTTTGTTACACTCTGGCGCCATAGCCAAGTGGTAAGGCAAAGCTCTGCAAAAGCTTTATTCCCCAGTTCAAATCTGGGTGGCGCCTCCATAATTGAATACGCCGGCGTGGCGGAATGGCAGACGCGCTCGACTCAAAATCGAGTGGGAAACCGTGGAGGTTCGAGTCCTCTCGCCGGTATTAACTAAAAGAGTTCATTAGAGACATTCTCTAGTGAGCTTTTTTTATTTGAGCTTTAGTACCCCACTCATTGCTTGAGCTGAAGACACCTTTGAGTTGTATTCCAAATGCGAATAAATATTTGCCGTTGTTGCATAATCGCTGTGGCCTAACCATTCCTGAACTTCTTTCATGCTTACCCCTAATACATCTACATAAATATACTCCAGGTATTCAAGACAATAAGAATTGTCAGAAGATAAGCGATAGGATTCCTGTTATTCCTACATACGAATCAGAAGCTCATAGAACGTGTCCACCAGTGGCAGATTACCGGATAGAGTAGCCGCTTTTACTCTTACAGCATATCTTCGTTTTCAACCGCGAGTGCTTGTCCTTCCATATGATAATTCTTCCTGGCTTCCTGAAGCAAGATTTCGGCTCTTTTCTTGGTTCCTTTTATCTTAAGCCCCGTAGGGATCCATTTTGGTTATCGTTTACCATTCTCATCTTTACAGTTAGGCGGATGTCCCGTTACGCTTTCTCCTCTTCCAACAACTCCAGAGGGTGAACCCGATCCTTTTTCAAATACCGGTTGAGCTTCGGAATGGATTTGCTACAAAAGTGGTAGCTGAATCCGCCGATGGATTGCTTTAGCGCCCAGAAGGTACATTTGTTTTTGAACCGGGCGGTATAAAGTTCGATGATCTAGGTCGCCTCCAGTGTCAGATCGGTGCTGGCTAGAATGGAGCATCGCCTGTTCGGATTCACCAGCAAAAACCACAGTTTTTGGTTACTCTTTGGCCCCATAACATATCCAGACACAGGTAACTGACGGATTATTCATTGCCATACATGCTCACGATAGCGTACTCAAACGCGGCGATACAGCTTTAAAACAGCTCGGCCAAGCACCACCTTCGTCCTCTTTTTACGGTAGCGACCCCAGTCTGTGGCAGGTGTACCATGACGTTCATAGGCAACGGTATTGGACTTGGCTTCGGTTACCAGATCCATCCGGATGCTGCCGAATTGGTTCCATTGTTCAACCCCCGCAAAGCAGGATTGATCAGAGGTATTTAAAACTATTTCCGGGACGTGCCCTAGTAAAAACACAGCATGAGGCCTATGACAATGACAACAAACCCGTGAAATGCGACTTCAAAATTACGTCACATTCAACACAATTGATATTGATTATCAATATCAATTGTGTTAATATAATTTTGTTTACTAGTGAACAAAAAAATCTAATGGAGACACTGAACTTGGTCTGCAACTACTACAAGAGAGGGGAGATTGGGAAATTGGAGTTTCAAAATCATTTTAAAGGTCATCTTTACGAGCAATATATTAAAATGCTACATCTGAATGAACTGTATACTGAACAAGAATTTAACTCGTTTCGGCAACAGGCCAGAAAGTACCAGATTGACATGCTTTCCAACAATATTACTAGTGTGCACGTTATTGATTGCATTGGTGATTATGAACCGATAAATCATACCGGGATTGTGGAGAAGATGGGGTTGTCCAAAGCTAGCATTACTAAAATTAGTGCAAAGCTGCTGGAAATGGGCTTCATTATGAGAAGTCAACTGAACAGCAATCGTAAGGAGATTTACTTTAGTTTAACGGATAAGGGAAGACACGTTTATCATTTGCATAAAGAAATGCACAAAGAAAAAGAAGAAAGGTTTTACCAATTCATTGAATCCTATTCAGAGGTTGAGCTGCAGACTATTGGAAAATTTATGAGTGATTTGGTGGCGCGTGCCGAAGAATACTCCGAAGGGAAGTTTACGATAAATGACGACATTAAAGATTGAGGAATTAAGATCCAAGATTGAAGGGAAAGAAATTTTAAAAGGGCTCACACTGGAGATTCATGGCGGAGAGATTCATGCGATTATGGGGCCTAATGGGACGGGAAAAAGTACATTGGCTTCAGCTTTAATGGGCCATCCCAAATATGAGGTTACTGGCGGTAAGGTGACATTGGACAATGAAGACCTTCTGGAGATGGAGGTGGATGAGCGTGCCCAGGCAGGCTTGTTCCTCGCAATGCAATACCCAAGTGAAATTGCTGGCGTGACCAACTCGGATTTTCTCAGAAGTGCCATCAATGCACGGCGTGAAGAAGGCGATGAGATATCCTTAATCCGTTTTATCCGTGAAATGGAGAGCAAAATGAAGGGGCTGGAGATGAATCCGGAATTTGTGCATCGTTATTTGAATGAGGGATTCTCTGGCGGTGAAAAAAAGCGGAATGAGATTTTGCAAATGATGCTACTTGAACCCAAGTTTGTGATCCTGGATGAAGTGGACTCAGGGCTTGATATTGATGCACTGCGTATTGTGGCCAATGGCGTAAATGAGATGCGCAGCCCGGATAGAGGCTTTTTAATCATCACCCATTATCAACGACTGTTGAATTATATTACCCCGGATTTTGTGCATGTCATGATGCAAGGCCGGATAGTTAAATCTGGCGGTCCGGAGCTTGCCCACCGTTTGGAGGCTGAAGGGTACGATTGGGTGAAGGAGGAACTTGGGATTACGGATGAGACGGTAAGGGATGCTTAAAAGCCGGAGAGGAGGAACAGCACGTGGATATACAAGCTAGAGTTTCAATGGATGTGGACGATTTACGCGCATGGTCAAGCGCTAAGGATGAACCTCGTTGGCTGATTGAACGCCGCGTTCATGCACTCGAACTGGCAGGGACGCTGGAGTTGCCTAAAGTGGAGAAAATCAATCTTGAAAAATGGGATATCTACGAAAGTGGAGATTACAAAGCAGAGAATGCGTGGTCTAGTTTGGAGGAAGCGCCGGAGGTTGTTCGAGGTTTGGTTGCTTCTCCGGTGAAAGGCGGACTAATCGTTCAGTTCAACTCGGATGTAGTGTATACGAAATTGTCCGAGAGCTTAGCCGCCCAGGGAGTCATTTTAACGGATCTGCATACTGCGGCAAAAGAGCATGAGGAGCTGGTTCAACGTTATCTCTTTCAGGCAGTAAAGCCAGAAGAACATCGTTTATCTGCTGCACACAGTGCCTTATGGAGTGGTGGCGTTTTTCTATATGTCCCAGACGGTGTAGAGGTTGAAGCACCTATTCAAGCGATCTTTCTTAACGATACAAGCGGTGTGTGTTTTGCTCCTCACGTCTTAATTGTGGCAGGGAGCAACAGCAAGATCACTTATGTGGATAATTGTGTATCGAGTGGTGATGATGTCAAGGTATTGCATAACGGTGTGACGGAGGTCTTCGCGGGGGCGGGCTCAAAGGTGCAAGTAGCTTCGGTTCATCAGCTTGCTGTAACTACAACAGATTTCACCCAGCGACGGGCGGTCGTTCTTGCTGATGGGGGTGTGGAATGGATTATCGGTGAGATGAACAATGGTTATACCGTGAGCGATACCAAGACTTTGCTACAAGGCAACGGGGCGGTCTCCGACAATAAGGTGATTGCTATTGGCACGGGCAATCAAAAATCGAGCTATACAACTCAAGCTCAGCATTTTGGCAGAAGCTCGGTAAGCCAGATGATTACGCGTGCAGTCATGCTTGAAGAAGCTACGGCCATTATCAACGGCATTACAAAGATTGAAAAAGGTGCAACCCATTGTGATGGTCAGCAAACAGAACGCGTGCTTATGTTAAGTCCTAAAGCTCGCGGCGATGCCAATCCGATCCTGCTGATAGATGAGGATGATGTAACCGCGGGTCATGCTGCATCCGTGGGGCAAGTAAATGCAGAGCAAATCTATTATCTGATGTCGCGCGGGATATCACGGAGTGAAGCCGAACATCTTGTTATTTTCGGATTTCTCGCTCCTGTCATTTCGGAGATCCCGCTGGAAGGTGTTCGCAGTCGCCTAAAAGATTTAGTGGAAAGCAAGCTCGGCAGATCATAGCAAATCAAAATGAATCTTGAAAGGTTAAAAAGGAGTGATACCAATGGCTAAAAAAGCACCAGATATGGGCGAATATAAATATGGGTTTCGCGACAAGCACCAGTCTATTTTTCAATCTGGAAAAGGTCTGACGGAAGAGATTGTCCGGGAAATTTCCCGAATCAAGGAAGAGCCGGAGTGGATGCTCAATTTTCGGTTGAAAGCTTTGAATCAATTCTACAAAATGCCGATGCCTGAATGGGGAGCGGATTTGACCGAGCTAAATCTTGATGACATCCAGTATTACGTTCGCCCTTCTGAAAAACAGGGAAAGACCTGGGAGGAGGTTCCTTCCGAGATCAAAGCAACCTTTGACAAGCTGGGAATCCCTGAAGCGGAGCAAAAGTTCCTGGCGGGCGTATCCGCTCAATATGAGTCGGAAGTAGTTTATCACAGCATGCGGAAAGAGCTGGAGGATCAGGGCGTTATTTTCCTTGATACGGATAGTGCATTAAAGCAATACCCCGAAGTGTTTAAGCAACATTTTGGGACGATCATCCCTCCCGCCGACAATAAATTTGCGGCGCTTAATAGTGCGGTTTGGTCAGGCGGTAGCTTTGTATACATTCCGAAGGGTGTTCAGTGCGAGGTACCTATACAAGGTTATTTCCGTATTAATTCTGAAAATATGGGTCAATTCGAGCGGACATTAATTATTGCCGAAGAGGGCAGCTTTGTCCATTATGTTGAAGGATGTACAGCACCTATTTATAGTACCAGTTCTCTGCATAGTGGAGTTATTGAAATTATTTGCCGGAAAGATTCCCGTGTCCGTTACACGACCATTCAGAATTGGGCTCCTAATATCTACAACTTGGTAACCCAAAGGGCTGTGGCAGAAGAAAATGCCACAATGGAATGGGTGGACGGCAACATCGGCTCCAAGGTAACAATGAAGTATCCGGCAGTATTATTGAAAGGACGGGGAGCCAAGGGGTCCATCCTGTCTATTGCCGTAGCCGGTAAAGATCAGCATCAAGATGCTGGCGCGAAGGTAATTCACCTTGCTCCCGAGACAACATCTACGATTATATCCAAATCCATCAGCAAGCAGGGCGGAAAAGTAAACTACCGAGGGTTGTCCAGCTTCAGCCGCGATTCCGCAGGGTCCAAGTCCAATATTAAGTGCGATACGTTGATATTGGACCACATGTCAACATCAGATACGATTCCGTACAATGAAATTAAAAACGATCAGATTACTTTGGAGCACGAGGCAACAGTATCCAAAGTGTCCGAGGAACAATTGTTTTACTTAATGAGCCGCGGGCTTACAGAACAAGATGCTACACAAATGATTGTAATGGGCTTTATTGAACCGTTTACCAAAGAATTGCCAATGGAATATGCCGTTGAAATGAATCGGTTGATTCAATTTGAGATGGAAGGAAGCATCGGTTGATTCATTAATTTAATAGATCAAACCTTTATCATTCTTTAAAGAAGTGCGAGGTGCTAGTAATGAAGAAAAATAATTCGGACGATTCAGAACTAGCTCAAATTACGCGAGAGATACGAAAACTTCAGTTCTGCCTCAATATGCTGTCAGGATTGAGCGCAAGTTGCGGTGTGATGATACCTTTAGACTCTATTCATACGCTTATAAGGGAACTTTCGGATCAAGAGGTCACTCTTAGGCAAAAAACCAAGGATCACTCAGACGATCTAGGGTGAAAAAAGGTCTGAATTGACGGTTGGTAAAACAATGGGAGGAGTTGGCATGATGGATGAAAATGGAGTTTTATTCGATGAAGTATCGGAAGTTCTTCTCAAACTACGTCCTTTCTTACTGCGTGACGGTGGAGATGCTGAACTGGTCGAAGTTGAGAACGGTATAGCAAAATTAAGATTTTTGGGAGCTTGCAATGGTTGCCCAAGTGCTACGATTACGTTAAAGGTTGCTATTGAGCGCGCAATTCTTGAGGAAATTGATGATATTAAAGAAGTTGTACAAGTATTCTAAATTCCTTGATACTGAGCAACTGAGTTAGTCCTGTCGCAGACCATAGCCACGGAAGTTGATCCCGCTGCTCAATACCAAAGTACATCGACAGATTACCTTGCGGGTCGAAATCGACGAGCAACGCTTATCCCCCTTCATTAAACAAGGTATTATCAAGATTGTATTCGGTATCGAGTGGGAAACCGTAGAGGTTCAAGTCCTCTCGTCGGTATACACAAAAGGATGATAAAATGCTTAAAGGCATTTTATCATCCTTTTATTATATATTCATGATTTTGGCAACAAGGTTAACATGGATTTGACCAGCGCTTTGATCTTATCGTAAGATGATGGTACTGAAAAAACTTTTCTAGTTTACCGAGCGCGAAAGAAATGAGGGCGAATATGCAGGAAAGAATTTTGGAGGCTTTTGTAGATGAAGTTCATGAAAATGGATTGAAATTTACGATGGATGATCTTGCGAAAAGACTCGCTATTAGCAAGCGTACGTTGTATGAAAACTTTTCGTCTAAGACGCTTATTTTAGAAACACTTATTGAGCGTACAAATGATGATATGATTCGAAAAACTGAGCAGATTATCCAAAATAATGAGTTATCTTTGTTAGACAAGATTAAGCAGTCGATTAGGGTCATGCCTCTGTATTATAAGTTTTACGATTTAAGAATATTGGACCAGATGAAAAAGTATTATCCTGAACAATGGAAAAGGGTACATGCCGATTTAAATGATTGGTCTCCGATTAGAACATTAATTCAGGAAGGCATCCGAGAAGGAATTATTGTGAACAAAAATGAGGCTCTGATCATGAAGCTTATTATTGAATCTGTAAATTTAACGCTTGATCAGCGTTTCTTTCTGGATAACAGTGTGACGGTAGAGGAAGCTACTTATTCTATTGTAGATATTTTGTTGTTCGGTTTGGTCGAAAATTAAAAAATAGCCTCAACAATATGCTGCATATTTGAAGAGGCCACTTTTTTATATGAAAACTAAGAAAACATTTTTAGTTTCAATTGTTTTTTGAAAAGGGATAATGAAGTTTACCTGATATCGAATAAAGAGATACGGAAAAGGAAGGGTGGTAATATGTCTATACTCACAAGAAATCGAGGAGCAATGCTGTTATTGATGCTTAACATTTTTTTGGCATTCATGGGGATCGGCTTAGTTGTCCCTGTATTACCTAAATTTATAAGTGAGCTAGGGATGAATGGTTCTTCGATGGGACTGATGGTTGCAGCTTTTGCGTTGACTCAGCTTTTATTATCACCATTGTCAGGAAAGTTGTCTGATCGTTATGGACGTAAAAAATTGATTGTTTCTGGGATGTTCATCTTCATGTTATCAGAGCTTGTTTTTGGACTGGCTCATTCCATTCCTACCCTGTTCATAGCACGAATCATGGGTGGAGCAGGGGCAGCGTTGCTGACTCCTTCTATAATGGCCTATGTCGCTGACGTGACCTCGTTCGAAGAAAGAGGCAAGGGAATGGGCATGATCAATGCGGCGATCAACACAGGCTTCATAATCGGGCCAGGGATTGGCGGATTGCTTGCCACATATGGAATACGCATTCCCTTCTTTGCGGCAGCTGGAGCTGCGGGAATAGCAGCTATCTTGTCTCTGTTAGTGCTGCCTGAGTCTTTAAGCAAGGAAAAGCAACAATATAATAGAGAGCTTCCACGTCAAAAAGAAAATCTTTTGCAGCAATTTGCCAAGTCATATCAATCTCCATATTTCATGGGTTTACTCATTGTATTTGTCGTTGCTTTTGGGTTAGCGAACTTCGAAACCGTATTTGGACTGTTTGTTGACCATAAATATGGTTTCACACCGATGGATATTGCCATCATCATAACGACAGGCTCCATTTTGGGAGCAGTTGTCCAAGCAACTATATTTGGATGGATCATTAATCGTTTTGGAGAGAAAAAAGTAATTCATCTCTGCTTGGCTATTGGGGGCCTGTTCATCTTCCTAACCCTATTTGCTGAACAGTACATGATGATTATGCTGACGACCTTCATCATTTTTCTGGCTATGGATATCCTTCGCCCGGCAGTAAGTACTTCTCTATCGCGGCAGGCCGGAGATGAGCAAGGCTTTGTGGCAGGCATGAACTCATCCTATACCAGCTTGGGTAATGTGATTGGACCATTAATTGCAGGACTGTTGTTCGATGTTCATATTAATCTGCCTTATATGGTTGCAGCTATAGCGTTACTGGCTTGTCTCGTCCTTTCACTACGTTCCAAGCAAGCGGGTGAGCAACATTCGATAGCCCGTGCAGCAGAACAGCATAGAGGAGGATAGCCGCAGGTCTATACTCATCCCCGACTTAGGTCTAGGTTCAAAAACCGTCTGGGGTCCGTTTTGTCAAACGCTTGTTCAGCGTACAATAAGGACATAAGCAAGACACAGTGAAAGGCGGTGAGAGATGATGAGAGTTAACAAAGGGAATGGGTTAGCCATTGTACTGATCGTGTTGGGTTCGATTATGCTGCTCGGTAAGTTTACTCCGTTTTTCGGTCACTTTTTAGGACATCTGATTGGTTACTTAATTCCGATAGCTATGGTTATGCTAGGCTACTACGGTGTGAAAAAAGGAAATGCGCTCTTCGGCTGGATCGTACTTGTACTTGGGGTACTGATTTTGCTCGGCAAACTGTCCTGGCTTCTGGGACCACTACTGGCAATCGGGTTGATTATATTTGGTGTTTCCCTGCTGAGTGACCGCAGAAGACGTTACTGATTTTAGCAGTTTAGCGAATGAAGAAATATTGCAGTAACAAAGTTTTAATTATGGGGATACGAATTGTGAAAGGAGCAGATGCAAATGAGTGTTTTTCGAAGAATGCGCGATATTACGGTAGCGACCTTCAATGAGCATTTGGAACAAAGCCAAGACCCAGTGCAACTGATTGACCAGTTCTTGTATAATACCCGCCAGGAAATTGCCGAAGCGGAAAAACTCCATCAACAGTATGCGATGCATACAAGACAGATGAAGCAGCAGTTGGATCATGCATTGTCCATGCAGACCAAACGGGAGGAACAGGCGCTACTGGCTTTGAAAGCTGATGAAGAACATATTGCGAAGCTGGCCCTACAGGAGAAAATGCTATATGCAGAAAAAGAAGAGCAGTATAGAGAATTGTGGGAGCAGAGCCGTGAATCACTACGTGAGCTAGAACAACAGCTAGATACGTTAAAGACAGAATATCAAACGGTACACAGCAAGCGTCAGTATTATGCGGCACGTGTACAGACGTTGAGACTCCAGCAGCAAATGAACGAACGGGCTGGTACATACGGTGGACGAAATGTTCCCCGAATGTTCAACCGCTTGGAAGACCGGGTAGCCGATATGGAAGCAGAAACGATGAGTCTGCGTGATTTACGTCGGGGTGAGGGCGACCATGCACAGGATGCCCAAGGCGGTGGATCGCTGCTCGAACAAGAGTGGGCGAGACTGAAAAGCAAGCTGAACAACAGCGGGAAGGAGTAATTTGATAATGACCCGAATTTACAGATCAAGCCGGGATAGAGTAATAACAGGTGTATGTGGCGGTCTTTCTGACGCAACAGGAATGGACTCAACATGGATTCGTATTCTGGTTGTGATCAGTTTCTTTATTACAGCAGGAACCACATTTATGATTTATGTGATTGCGGCACTGGTTATCTCCAAGGAGCCGAGATCTCCTTTCGATGGAGGATTTGGCCCTGACAGCGGGCCCTACCATCAACAGGATCCACGCTATTATGGCAGTAACAATACAAGATCGCAGTATGGGCAGGGAACTGGTTACAACCAGGGCGGTGCATATGGCAATTCGAACCCGTTTTTTGGTCAAGATGCCCGCAACTCATCCAAATTTAACACAGGTCAGAACAATGACTTGGATTCCATGATGGAAGATATTGAGAAAAAGGCAATGAAAAAAGAATTGGCAGAGTTACGCAAAAAAGTAGAGCAATTTGAGAAGGGAGATCGTAAATAATGGGGATCTTTAAAAGAATGAAGGATATGACAAGAGCATCGGTGAATGAAGTGTTGGATAAAGTGGAAGATCCGATTATTATGTTGAATCAATATCTGCGCGATATGGAGGCGGAAATTCACGAGGCTGAGGTAACGGTTGCCAAGCAAATGGCGAATGAACGACGTATGAAACAGCGTTTAGAGGAAGCGGTACGTGTATCCAATGAGCGTGAGAAGCAAGCCGAATCCGCATTGCGAAATGGTCAGGAAGAAGTAGCGCGCAAGCTGTTGGGAGAGAAGATTTATTTTGTGCAAAAGCAGGACGAATACCGCGACTTGCATACACAAGCTGAGCTTCAAGCAAAAGAATTAGTACAACAGCTTCACGACATGAAAGATGAGTTCTATAAAATGCGCAACAAGCGCAATGAGTTAGTATCCCGTGCTCAAATGGCGAAAGCCAAAAAGCAAATGTCTCAAATCAATAGTTTGCATACGATTGAAAGTGGGTCTGCTTCATTGGGCTTCCACCGTATGGAAGAAAAAATTATGCAAATGGAAGCTGAAGCTGACGTACTGCGTGCTCCTTACCGTCAAGCTCCAGGAGAAGCATATGTTAATCCGGCTGAGGCTGAAAAACAGTTTAAAGTGGATGAGCAGCTTCAACAGCTTAAGTCCAAAATTCAGACAGGTGTTAAACCAGTCGATATGAAGAAGGACTGACTACTCGGAAACAAGACATTATGATATGCTGTATGGAATGGACATTGGTCGATGATCGTGCCTAATCTGTATGGTTCAGGAAAGCCATATGGCGGAATGTTGCGCCACTATGGCTTTTCCGTCCTGTATAAACAAAAAGGGGGTGCAGCATGGAGAGAAGAAAATCAGCCTTGGCACTGGCAGGGATTGGCATCGGAATTATCATTTTATTCGGTCAGTGGATTGGGTTCCTCTCCGTGGTTGCACTGATCCTAATGTTGGCCGGAATATATAAGATCCGCAATTCCAAAATCAAAAAGGGTTACACGATGCTCGCGATTGGTGCTGGATTGTTAGTGCTGGATCATTTGTTCCTGTTTGTTGTAGTTACACTAGCATCATTAGCTATATTCTATTCACGTTCAAGGAAGCTGCATAAAGGTCAAAGCTCCATATTCAAGCACAATTTTATATCCAATCATAAATGGGATGAAGTGCCTTGGAGCCTGCGCAGCACAAGCATATGGCATGTGGTTGGGGACGTGGATGCCGACCTGACGTTGGCTCTTCCAGAGGAACGTGAGCCCGTCATATTTTTGCAGGGGATCTTCGGTGATATTGACATCACCCTACCGGATAATTACGGTGTAGAGGTGGAGATGTTCATATTGTTCGGACAGATTCAGTTCGACCGGGACCATGAGGCGGGGATGCTCAATCGACTAGTTTGGAAGTCTCCCCATTTTGAGCAGAGTGAGTATAAAGTGAAGTTTGTTGTTTCGTACTTGGCGGGCGATGTTCGCGTCCGATTTTATTGAATCAGGAGGAGCCGGGATGAATCATAAAAAAGCGTCCAACATGGTAACCCGCAGTATGGGTGAAGGTATCCTCCTGTGTGTTGTTGTAGGCGTAGTTGTCTTTTATATGCTGTATACATATGGATATGTGAAGTCGTTTCCAACCTGGGGAATGATATTGAAAGTTGCAGGAGCCGTTATACTGGTGTTGATTGGTACAGGGGCAATGTACGGATTTTATGAGAGCTACCGCTTTAAAAGCAGACTGGAAATGTTGAGAGAGACGTTGCTGATGTGGGAAAAGGGAACCCCTGCACGTGAGTTGCCGCCCCTAGGGCATGATGAACTTGGTAGACTGGGAGAGCAGCTGGAACGGATTGGACGTAAATGGCAGGAACAAGTTACGTCTTTACAACGCTTATCCACGGATAATGCTCAGTTGGCGGAACAGGCACGGATGACTGCGATTGTGGAGGAGCGGCAGCGGCTGGCCAGAGAGTTGCATGATGCCGTATCACAGCAATTATTTGCTATTTCAATGACCGCGACGGCTGTGGGGAGGACGCTGGATAAGGATTTTGATAAAGCACAGCGTCAAGTTGCACTAATTGAAGAAATGTCTTCTGTGGCACAATCTGAAATGCGGGCGTTACTACTTCATCTACGGCCTGTCTATCTGGAAGGGAAAAGGCTTGAGCAGGGGTTGCGTGATTTGGTACAGGAGTTGCAGGCAAAGGTACCGATGGAGATTGATTTTGAGATTGAAAGCGGAGTACAGTTGGTTAAAGGCATTGAGAACCACTTGTTTCGTATTGTTCAGGAAGCGATGTCTAATACATTGCGCCATGCCAAAGCAACCCGCATGGAAATTCGTATCGTGCAACGCCCGGATTCCATCAGGCTGACGATTCGGGATAACGGTATTGGTTTTGAACTGGATGAGAAAAAGCAGACTTCATATGGATTATCCACCATGCAGGAGCGGGTGAGTGAAATTGGAGGGGCTATTCAGTATATAACGGCTCCGGGAAAAGGTACACGGATTGAGGTGTCCGTGCCAGTTATTAATGATGAAAGCGGAAGGAACGATGATCATGGAAACGGAATTACCGATTAGCGTACTGCTGGTAGACGACCATGAAATGGTACGAATTGGTCTTGCGGCGGTGCTGGGGACGGAAGAAGGTATTGAAGTGGTCGGCGAGGCCGGAAGCGGAGAAGAAGGCATACGGTTGGCTTCCGAATACAAGCCAAATGTGATTTTGATGGATCTGGTCATGGATGGCATGGATGGCATCGAAACGACACGCCAAGTAACTCGTCTGCTTCCAGAGACAAAGGTGATTGTGCTGACGAGTTATTTAGACGATGAGAAAATGTATCCGGTCATTGAGGCAGGGGCATTCAGCTATTTGCTTAAAACGTCTCGCGCTTCCGAAATAGCGGATGCGATCCGTGCAGCTGCACGTGGACAGTCCGTACTAGAGTCACAGGTGGCCTCCAAGATGATGAATCGATTCCGCCAGCCACAGGCTGAAGCGCCCGCCCATACGGAGCTGACTGATCGTGAGATGGAGGTACTTCGCCTGTTGGCACAAGGGAAGTCTAATCAGGATATCGCAGACGAGCTGATTATCGGGATTAAGACGGTAAAATTCCATGTCACGAACCTTCTCGCTAAATTAGGAGTGGAAGACCGTACACAGGCGGCGATCTATGCCTATAAGAACGGATTAGCAGAGTAGAATGTAGAATAAACGAATACAAAGAACCGGAGACGATAATAGTTCTCCGGTTTTTTGTGTTCTATAACAAGGTGTTTAGATCAGGAGGAATAAAAAGGCGATTAAAGCCAGATCTAGTGCAAGCCCTGCACCGTATCCATATCCGCCGTACCCACCGCGATAGCCTGCTCTGCCATTTCCATAACTACTATAGCCATTTCCAGCAAATCCGCCTGCGTCATAAGGAAAGGATGGACTCAAAGGTGCATTGGGCGGCTTAATTAAGGCATTTAGTTTGGCAGAGGTACGAACTTTGTTTTTAGGATTCCTTTTTTTCTTTTTAGAGGAAATCTTTTTAGGGGTTTGTTTTCCTTTGTTACTGTAGCTCCCGGCATAGAGACTGCCAGGAAAGGAGGGTGGATATCCGTTCAACATCAGCTTGCCTTTGCTACACCCACTTAAGATGCCGATGTGTCGTGTACCATCACGCATAACGGCACAGACCAGACGTCCACCATGAGGTGCCACACTGGCTTCATTTACAGGATAAATCGGAAACATGATTTCACCTCTTTTGGTGTAAGATGCATTGTGATCATAGTCTATTCTTATGGTGCCTACGATGTATGGTCGAACACCCAGTAGGCAGATGAATATTTTAGAAGGGCTTTGCCGTATTGCTGTGTGTATAAAACCTCTGACAACGGGAATGCTATTGATAGATTCATAGATTTCAAACCAGCCGAAAAAGAAAGTATCCAGAGCGTAGGTGTGGGAATCGGATGGTTGTGTGGAGCGGGAGGAACGATAATGCTAAAAGCAGAGTTGATTAGAAAAGGGATTATTACGATTTTGGTATTAGGAACGGTGCTGGTACTGGCTGGCTGGCGTTACGGAACCCTTCAGACAAACCGATATGATTCCCGCGAGGCAGAAACGGCTTTACGCTCATTGTTAACCATCTCGGACCAGGCCCCGGGTACGCTGGATAAGCTGGTTGTGAAGTGGCAAGGCGATTGGATTTCTAACCATGAAAAGCCGGCAGATGTAGCGGCACAGATAGCTGATCAGCTGAATATACCCACAGTAAACAAACTCGTGGAAAATGGACACACGGTTTATCGTTCTGTTCGTAATAGTGAGGATCTAAAAATCCGCTTAAATGTAATGGAACGTCAAACTGGGCAATGGTATGTAGTCGTTCAACTGGAGAGCAACGATGCAGGACGTGAGCAGTTGATTCAGCTTCATAAACTCTGTGCTGAGCAATTAAAGTCTATGGGGATTCAAGCGCAGTGGAACACGGCCCTTCAGCGTTCGCTGCATACAAAGGAATCCAAAGATCAACTGTTGAAACTGACAGAAGCGAGCTTAACAGGGAACATCTCCATGCAGGCCAAAGAAAGATATACGGATGCGACTACTGTGGCTATATCCTATGAAGCTCCAGAGCTGCCGTTAATGATTCAAAGCGGTGAGCATCAGGTCCAGATGCAGATGGCTGTACATGAAAATAAGGAGCAACAGGATACACGTATAACGCTCGGTTTTCCGCTCATCACGATTGAATACTGACTTATAAGGTAAATTGATGATTCATCGGATAGCTTATCCATGGAGGATATGCTAAAATATCATCAAATCTTTAGTTCCATGTTTTTCGAAAATCAAGTATGATCTTGTATAAATATACACAATACTACATGCGGATTTCGGGGATTGTGGATTGCGGAATCTTGACATGGGAAGAATGAGGTACTACATGGCTGACATACCTGCTAAAGAATCTGTTGTGACGCAAGGCGCAGTTCTGTTTATTTTTGGCGCTACGGGCGATTTGGCTCGTCGCAAGCTTTTTCCTGCTATTTACAGCTTGTACCGCGAAGGCAAGCTTGCTGAGGATTTTGCCGTTATTGGCGTAGCAAGGCGTCCTCGCACAGAGGAAGAATTCCGTAATGACCTGTACGCTTCCATACAGGAGTTTAGTCGCTACAAAGCAGAAAATGATCAAGATTGGCAGGCATTTGCCGAGCATTTTGAATATAAATCGCTTGATATCAACAATGTCGAAGGGTTCCATGAGTTGAGACAGCAGACGGAGTCTATAGAAAGCAAGTTTAACATACCGGGAAATCGGTTGTTTTATTTGGCCTTGGCTCCTGAATTATTCGGAAGCGTGTCTAAGAGTTTGAAAGATGGCGGCATGATGGATGGCAAAGGGTGGAATCGTCTTGTCATTGAGAAGCCATTCGGTTATAACCTCGAATCTGCACAAGAATTGAACGTTGAAATACGAGAAGTATTTGCCGAAGAAGAAATTTATCGGATTGATCACTATCTTGGCAAGGAAATGGTACAAAATATTGAGGTGATCCGCTTCGCGAACGCCTTCTTTGAACCACTGTGGAATAATAAGCATATTGCCAATGTGCAAATTACGCTTAGTGAAACGGTAGGGGTGGAGGAACGCGGAGGTTACTACGATCATTCCGGCGCCTTGCGGGATATGGGACAGAACCATATGCTGCAAATGCTAACGATGATTGCGATGGAGCCACCTAGTCGTTTGTTGCCTGAGGATATCCGTGATGAAAAGGTGAAAGTGCTGCGTTCGCTGCGCCCTTTTGAAACGTCTGACGATGTGAAAACCAATGTGGTGCGTGGTCAATACATCGAAGGCAGTTATCGCGGTCAGCAGTTGCCGGGATATCGCCAAGAAGACAAGGTTGATCCACAGTCAAACACAGAGACTTATTTTGCTTCACGCGTGTTTGTTGATAATTTCCGTTGGGCTGGCGTACCGTTCTATATTCGTACGGGCAAACGTCTCCCTGTAAAAACAACGGAGATTGTTGTGGAATTTAAGAGCATGCCAACGAACGTGTACCTCGGTCAAAAGCATAAGCTGGAACCGAACTTGCTCGTAATTCGGGTCAATCCAATGGAGGGCATTTACATTAAAATTAATGCCAAGAAACCTGGCTCGGAATCAGATATTGAGCCATTGGCTATGGATTTTTGCCAAAGCTGTATGGTGGGTATCAACTCACCGGAGGCTTATGAACGGTTGCTGATGGATGCGATTGAGGGTGATTCGACGTACTTCACGCGTTGGGATGAGGTTGCCACGGCATGGGGATTCGTCGATCGAATCGCCAAAGCATGGCAGCAGACCCCGGATACGCTGGAAACCTATGCTGCAGGCTCATGGGGACCGGAAGGTGCTCACAAGCTATTGGAGCAGGATGGCTTCAAGTGGTGGCCGGTTAGCGGTCAGGATGAAGATAATGTCATCTGGCGAGTAGGCGGCGTTCAGTAATCCCGTTTTGTCCTGCATCCCCCTATGTCCTGTTTAGGACGTAAGGGGATGCTTTGCGTTCGGAGTGTGCTATAATAGCTTAGTCTCAGGTTTTCAGTTTGCAACTGATTATTAAGTTAAAGGCAGGCTAAAACATGTAAATAGATCGTATTTATAATGAATATGGTAACGGGGTACGCCGAATAATGGGGCTAACGGCAATGAGCCGATAGAGCCGATGATTTTATGAAAACAGGCGTGCATCATGGCCTTTTTATGAATAGCTTGAGCAGGAATGCAATGGATTTGATCATGAAGGGATATGTGAAATGAGTAAAACAACAGATATACTTCAACAGGAAGTCGACAAACGGCGTACGTTTGCGATTATTTCTCACCCGGATGCGGGTAAAACGACACTGACGGAAAAGCTGCTGCTGTTCGGGGGCGCGATTCGTCTTGCTGGTTCAGTTAAAGCGCGTAAAGCAAGCAAACACGCCACGAGTGACTGGATGGAGATTGAAAAACAGCGGGGGATCTCTGTAACATCCTCAGTGATGCAATTTGATTATAATGGTCACCGCATCAACATTCTGGACACGCCAGGTCACCAGGATTTCAGTGAAGACACGTATCGTACATTAACAGCAGCAGATAGTGCAGTCATGCTGATTGACGTAGCGAAAGGTGTGGAAGCGCAAACGATTAAGCTGTTTCAAGTTTGTGCGAAGCGTGGAATTCCGATTTTCACCTTCATTAACAAACTGGATCGTGAGGGACGCAGTCCTTTTGATTTGATGGAGGAGTTGGAGCAGGTACTTGGCATCCGTTCGGTGCCTATGAATTGGCCGATTGGTACAGGACGCGAGCTGTGCGGTGTCTATGACCGTGTCAAAAATCAGGTCGAGCTGTTTCAGGGAGATGACCATTCCACGATTAAAGTACAAAAAGTGGAAGATTACAATGATCCGATCATTCGTGAGATGGCGGGCGAATATTTGCATGACCAATTATGCCAAGACTTGGAGTTGCTTGATGTCGCGGGTGACCCTTTTGACATGGAGAAAGTACAGCGCGGAGAATTAACACCGGTATTCTTCGGCAGTGCGATTAATAATTTTGGTGTACAAACATTTTTGGAAAACTTCCTTCAGCTTGCTCCTAAACCGGAGCCACGCCGTAGTACAGCTGGGGAAATTGAGCCAACAAACGAAAAGTTTACCGGCTATGTATTTAAAATTCAAGCGAACATGAACCCGGCTCACCGTGACCGTATTGCATTTTTGCGTATTGTGTCTGGTAAGTTTCAACGCGGGATGAGTGTTAAGCATGTACGTATGGGCAAGGAGATTAAGCTGTCTCAGCCACAGCAGTTCCTGGCACAGGACCGTGATATTGTCGAGGAGGCATTTCCTGGCGATATTATTGGATTGTTTGACCCGGGTATTTTCCGTATTGGTGATTCACTCAGCCAAGGTAGCGAGGTTGTGTTTGATGAATTGCCGACCTTCTCGCCTGAGATTTTTGCCAAGGTAACGGTGAAAAATGCCTTGAAGCACAAACAGTATCTGAAGGGTATTGACCAGTTGACCGAGGAAGGTATGATTCAGGTTTTCCGTACGGTAAGCTTTGACGATACACTATTAGGTGTTGTCGGCCAACTGCAATTTGAAGTATTTGAGTACCGCATGAAGGGTGAGTATGGAGTTGATGTACAGCTTCAGCGTATGCCATTCCAATTTGCACGTTGGATTGTGGATGAGCAGATTGACCCGAGCAAGTTCCGTATTAACTCTACGCTGGTAAAGGATAAGAAGGGCAATTATGTCGCCTTGTTCGAAAACGAGTATGCCATGCGTACGGCTATGGAGAAAAACCCGACAGCTAAGTTTCTAGAAATGGCTCCGTAAGATTGAATAAGCAGAACAGTTTGATCTCAGTCATTTAGTGTATACAACGAATAGTCCACTCGATGTGAATGCGAGTGGACTATTTTCATTTTCGAATACGGGTAAAATAATGAGCACAATTAAATTGGAACAAAAAGTTAAATAGCTAGAGCTAGGTTAAAGGCACGGGTTTGATTTTATCGATTTGTTCATGTGCCAAATGGACGAAATCGTGCTGTTGATTTGGGCTCATATGCTTCCAAGCGATTTCAAGAATGACACCCAATCCAGGCAGAGCGGCTTCAGGCCCGTCCACTGACCCAATAATCATATCCGTAAGATCAGCTTCTGATTTGCCGTGTACTTTGTGAACAATTGCTTGTCGTAAATCCATTGTAATGGGCATGTGTACCTCCCGTATGTTGTAGTAGTGATCGTATGTATTATGGCTTGGGCTGTTGTCCAGTATACATGGAGAAGCATTTGGCATAAGTATGTCAAAATTTATGTTTGTAGCATGATATGCTATACTATGACGGACAGTATGGTGATCGGGAGGTAAAGAAGGAATGGCAAAAAAACAGTATGCGGTTATTGGCATGGGACGTTTTGGTTCCAGTGTTGCCAGTGCGCTGAGTGAGATGGGTTTTGATGTGCTGGCTATTGACTCGGACGAGCAGCGTACACAGGAAATGTCGAATATTGTGACGCATGCGGTGTCTGCCGACTCGACGGATGAGGAAGCGCTGCGAGCGCTGGGTATCCGTAATTTTGACGTAATCGTAGTTGCGATTGGCGAAGATATACAGGCCAGTATTCTGACGACATTGATTCTCAAGGACATGGGCGTACCAGCTCTTGTGGTCAAGGCACAAAATGAGCTGCATGGAAAAGTGTTGCAAAAGATAGGTGCAGATAAAGTCGTTTATCCTGAACGGGATATGGGGTTACGGGTAGCCCATCATTTGACATCCCCCAACATTTTGGATTATATCGAGCTGTCCAAGGACTACAGTATTTTGGAGATGAGAGCCGCCGATTCCATGATTGGAAAAAACCTGAAAGAGTTAGACATACGTGCACGCTTCGGCTGCAATGTGATGGCGATTCGCAGAAATCAGGAAATGAACATTTCACCTTATGCCGAGGATCGTCTGGAGCCGGGTGATGTACTGGTCATTGTGGGCCACAAGGATGACCTGACCAAGCTGGAGCTGGCATTTGCAGCCTAATGAGGGCTTGTGTTCAAGTGCAAGTGATACATCATTTATTTTTATTGAAACGGACAAAGAAACGGAAGGTTAAACGAATGGAAATCATTTCACCGAATAATGCGCGTGTAAAAGAGTGGGCGCAACTGCTGGAGAAAAAGCATCGCACACGGCAGCATAAATATATTGTCGAGGGTATTCATCTGGTGCAGGAAGCGCTGCGTTCGGACGCGGCTGTCGAAACCGTCGCCTATGATTTGGACAAGGGCATTCCCGCCGAGCTGAATGGCCTGGATCCAGCAGACCAGCCGGTGGAATGGGTTCCCGTGTCAGCGGCGGTCATTGCAAAATGCACCGATACGAAGACGCCGCAGTCGGTCTTTGCCATCGTGCGTAAGGAGGAGCGCAGCGCATTCCAGGCATTGCTGGAGCAGCCGGATGCACTGGTAATGGTGCTGGACGGGGTGCAGGACCCCGGCAATGTAGGCACCATCATCCGCAGCGCGGACGCTGCTGGAGCCGCAGGCGTAATATTGGGTCATGGCTGTGCCGACCTGTACAATCCCAAAACGATCCGCTCCACGATGGGATCGTTGTTTCACCTGCCGGTGATTGAAGGCAGTCTGGAGGAGCTTTTGCCGCAGGCCAAAAGTAAAGGTGCCCGCTTGCTCAGCACCTCGTTGGATGCGAGCTTGTCATGCTATGCCATAGATTTGCGTGTTTCCACTTGGCTTGTGATTGGGAATGAAGGCCAAGGTATTTCTGATGCTACCGCGCGCATGGTGGATGAGTCGGTATTCATTCCGATGCAGGGGCAAGCGGAATCACTGAACGCGGCGATGGCTTCTACGGTGCTGTTATTTGAGGCCATGAGACAACGAAACTAAGAGAGTGAACATGGGGCTGTGGTTTATAACATCAATTGAGACTAATTATATTATTAAATGAGACTGTTTATACCATCTAAATGAGACAGTCAATGTCCCCGAAAACCCAAGTAGAAGTGGCTTGGTGTTCTTTTTTTGTAAGAACGACTGAAGGTAATTCAAAGTAGGCTGTTACATCTAACATAATATTCATGCTGCGGACTTTCGTCCTGGGTCCGGCATTCGCTGAGTCGTGAATATAGGAACGTTATCCGAAAGAACCCTAAATCGATTAAGAGATGAGGAGCATTTGATGACCTATAAATCAATTTTAATAGATCAATTAACTGCATGTTATAACGATAAGAGTTGGTTCATTCCTCTTGCGGATATACTGGATGATCTAACAGCAACGGAAGCAGTTACTGAGAATGACAATAAACAAACCATATGGTCCATAGTGAATCATCTTATTTATTGGAATGAAACATGGCTTGAGCGTTTTAAGGCAGGAGAATTTATATTAAATAATGCTATTAACAATGATGAGACATTTTCTTTGACTCAAGATCAATTGAATGATTTAGGCTGGAAGGAAACATTAAATAGACTTGAGAATGTATTTAGCAATTGGAGAGTTATTTTAGAAGAAACAGATGAATCAAAGCTCACAAAACAACTTCCAGAATATTTTAATGCTCCTTGGTGGGGAGTTGTTTCTAATTTAAGTATTCATAATGCATATCATATCGGACAAATCATGTTGTTAAAGAAACAAATTCGAGTTAAATAATGTTTTTAGGTTGTTCCCAGATGAGGGGGCAGCATATGCAGAGCTGGTCGTCCGGCCAGGAAGTGATTTGGCTTGGTAAATCAAGCTCAAAAAAAAGGCACGTTTTCAGTTTTGAAAATGTGCCTTTTTTGCCATTAATTTAAAGTCGAAATGGCAAACGTAACAATGAGTGTCATCTGCTTAATTTGCGCCCTTCTTTGTCAAGAAACAACAGTTCGTAGTATTTTTTGGGTCGCCCTTTACTGTTGTCTCGTTTTTCAAATACCGTTTGTACGTATTTACTTTCTTCAATTTTGTTAAGGATACGGTTTGCACCTCTGACGGTCATGGACAGGCACCCAGCAACATCCTCAGAGGATAATTTATTTGTTCTCATGATTTCTGCATAAGACATGATTTTTTGCAAGTTGATGTTGTTTATTCCGATAGTTTTGGCTAACGCGATGATTTCCGGGTCCCCCTGTTCAGAGAACTGTATGACATTCATGCTCCGCATTGGGCCGATAACCTTCTGATCCTCGTTTATAAAAAAGCTGCAGCTGCCCGTAAAGGCTTCCGCCTGTCTGTGAGCTTTGGTGGCGTTAATGTTAGCTTGAAAATATTCATGTCCCGAGCCCCACCCGATCTTCACCTTGTCGCTTATGCGCTCTTCCAGATACTCCAGTAGGGTGCAGTTATGCGCGTTAGTGGTGATTTTCATGAAATTTCCGTAGGTGGTGTATAGTCTGACAAAGCCTTCCGAAATTTGGGCCGTGTCTGCCAGATTCACGCTGCGCAGAAACCTGCCGACAAGGACCTTTAGCTCATGAAGCTGCTCTTCAGATAGCGGATCCGCCGTTCTGGTCGATAAGCATGCGACAACTGCCCTCTGACTCTTAAGCTTGAGGATAGTAATCTCGTTGATGATCTCTCTTATGGTCTCTTTAACGTTTTCCAAAGTGGGCCGGATTAAGATATATCTGACTCCGTGCTTTTTGAGTTCTGGAACAAAGTGGCCGAACGCGGTGATGGACAAGTCTATTTTCTTGTCTTCCCATAGAGTGATATGGTTCTCCAGCATTGTCTCCACCCGTTCGAGCAGATCACCGCTGTCAATGGGCTTTCCCTCATGAGTCAGGTATTGCTGGAATTCGCTGAAAGACTTGATTATATACGCATAATCCACATAGATCCGGGATATATCAAGCCCAGGTTCTGTAACCAGCAGCCGGAAAAGTTCCCTGTAAAGCAGGTTTTCATCATCCTGCAAAATGTGAACAGGTACTTTTTCATCCAGGCATTCCTTATCGATTGACTCGTAAAGCATCCTGCCACTGATCACAAATCCATCCACCGAATCTAAGTTTTTGAGATAGATGTCTGTTGTTTCCCGGAAGTTACTGATTGTAAGAAACCTGAACTGACATAAGGGCCGCATTTCTTCTTCAATGGCGCGGAAATAGTCCATATGGGTCTCAGGCGTGATAATACCCAGCTTGATTTTCATGATAGATTCCTTTCATAAACAGTTCAATCAAAAGAGTTATATCACAATAAATGTGATATTTCAATGTTCCGGCAGCCTCTAAAATAATGTTCTTAAAATGTCTTATTTTCTCTTGACAGCGAATGGATTTAAAAGTACGATAAAAGTGTTCTCAAAAAGTCTTAAAATATGAAGGGGGGAATGTTTACTCTGTTCTTACGTTCATTCAATTTGTGCTTTGGGAGATGTTTATTGTGATTGAAGAAGCTGGAGGTTTTTTGAGTATGGCCCATCAGCTGCAGGACAAATTGGTCAAGCACAGGCATCATCTTCATGCGGTTCCGGAACTTGATTTAAGTTTGCCGAGGACAACTGCCTACGTAAAAGAGGTGTTGGAGTCGATGGGGCTTGAGCCTACTCCCGTAGGAGAGTCAGGTCTAATGGTTACGATCGGCGGACAACATGCCGGGAAGGTGATCCTTATCCGTGCGGATATGGATGGGCTGCCCATTCAAGAAGAAACGGAGCTTTCTTTTGCGTCGTTGAACGGAAACATGCATGCATGCGGTCATGACTTGCATACTTCCATGCTGCTCGGAGCTGCGGAGATCCTGAAGGCCAACGAAGAGCAGCTTCGCGGGACGGTTAAGCTTATGTTTCAGCCGGGTGAAGAGACTCTGCACGGGGCAAAGATGATGCTTGAGAATGGGATTCTTGATAATCCTAAGGTGGATGCAGCCATGATGCTTCATGTGTTGACCGGAATGCCAATTCCTATCGGGCAATTTGTAGTGCCTGAGGCCGGTGGAGCTATCTCAGCTTCCTCTGATTGGTTCGAAATCATCATCCGCGGAAGGGGTGCACATGGAGCAATGCCGAGTGCCGCGGTTGATCCGTTAAATGTGGCTGCTCATCTTCATCTGGCGCTGCAGGGTATTCTCAGCCGTGAAATTCCGCCAGTTGAGAGTGCCGTCCTTACCATTGGCGTGATGGAAGGCGGAAGTACAAACAACGTGATTCCCGATACGGCCAGAATGAAAGGAAGCGTACGCACATTTAACGCCGCATTGCGGGACAAAATGGAAACCCGTATCCACGACATTTCTGCAGGTATCGGAGAAACTTTTCAGGCAAAGGTGGATGTGATCTATACCAGGGGATGTCCTGAGGTGAAAACGGACAGCGGGCTTAACCGTCAAATGAGAACTACGATTGCAAACACTTTTGGCGCCAGTTCCTTAATCGGTATAACCCAATTGATACCCGGCGGGAAATTAATGGGATCGGAAGACTTCGCATTTGTCTCACAAGCGGTGCCAAGTACCTCAGTATTTCTTAACGCAGGCAATACCGAGGAAGGCTATGGTTACCCTGTGCACCATCCAAAGACGATGTTCTCGGATGAGGTGCTGTACAAAGGGGCTGCGGCTTACGCTGCTTTCGCCAGAGATTGGCTTGAAAGTAATAGATAATATCTCAACAAAACCAGGAGGAATTGAAATGACAGAGAGACGTATGATTGGACCAACCAAATTTGAAGAGTACTCGGAGAAATACAAGGAATTTCTATTAATGACCCGCCGTGCCGGAATCATCGAAGTACGGTTGCATACCGACGGAGGGCCGTACAAGCATTCTTGGGAAGCCCATACGGCATGGTCCCATGCATGGTCAGATATTGGCCGCGACCCTGAGAACGAGGTAATGATTATTTCAGGAACAGGGGATAAATGGGTAATAGGGGACCCTGAGGTCTGGAATACAAAATTTATGGACTGGCCGAAGCAAAAGAAGCTCGAACAGTATCATGAATCGCTGAGACTGCTTGAAAATTTGATATTCTGCATTGACATCCCCACCATCGGGGCGATCAACGGGCCGGGAACGCACTGTGAACTCGCAACTCTCTGCGATATTACCATTTGTACTGAAGACGCGGACTTTTTTGATCCTCATTATCTGGGAGGCACACCTCCCGGAGATGGAATGCTGCTCACACTGCAGAACATGATCGGTTTCAAGAAAGCAGCATATTACGCATACACCGGCAAGAATATCAATGGTCAAACCGCCTTGGACCTGGGCATCGTTAGTGAAGTCCTGCCCCGGGAAAAGCTTCTTCCTCGCGCATGGGAGCTTGCGGAGATGATCATGCAGGCACCGCGTTCAACGAGACATCTGTCCCACTCCATTATATCCCGTCCATGGAAACAAGCCCTGGTCAGTGATCAAGGGTTCCAGCTTGCCCACCAAATGTACGACATGGCCATTGATGAAGAAGGAGCTCTGGAGCGGCTGAAAAAAATGCAAGGACGTCTAATGGGCAAAGAAGTTCATTAGAGCTATGGCGGGACCTACACGATTCGTAGAATACTCGGAGAAGTACAAGGACTTGTTCTTCATGACAGAAATTGATCAATACCGCGAAGCTAAAAATATATCTACCGGATACATTTACACTGTGCTCTATAAGAAAATAAAAGGCATGAATTATTAAAAGATAAGAAAGATTATTGTCTGAATTGAATCCGTATCGTTAAATTACTTTAGATATTCTGAGGACGTTTTTAATTCAAGCTATATGTGGTTAATAACTGCCATAAGACACTTTGAAACAACAATTAAAAATAACACTAACGAGACGACGCTGCAGAAAATATGTAGTGTCGCTTTTTTAGAGGTTACATGTGAAAATCTCTATTCTTAATTTTATTTATGAAAAGATAAAAACTAGATCAGCTAATTAATTTGTTACCCGAAAGGAGAAGGGGATATATTCCTAAAGAGGAAAACCGCATTTTCAGCACGGTGTTTCTTGTCGAGCAACCGTATCTGATAACGGACTGTGGGCCAGAAGTCAAACTTAGCATTGCATTATAGCCGAGTGATTTACGCTTTGGAGGTTGGTAATATTGATTACCAGGAAGGGAGGTTTTCTACATGGAATCTTTAATGTGGAATAATAAAAACTGGCTACAAGAAGACCAAGAATTCTCACCAAAACGGAGAGTAGATAATAAAATCAGCTGGCAAAGGCCTCACATCATCGGAAGTTTTCACAGTAGAAAGATGAAGCGTACTGTCGAGTACCACTCATTGAATGAGTGTTTATTTTATTATTTTCTAGAGGTGGATGTTTCAACATTATATTACTATGTTCAACCCGTTGAAGTCCCCATCCCATATAAAACAAAAAAATTAGAGAAAAAAATTTTGGTTACATGTGCCTGATGTTCTGGTATTTCGAAATGGTTATCCTCCTTTGTTATATCAGATAAAAGAGGCACCAGATGTGGTTCATAACATTAAATGAGACTAATTATATTGTCAAATGAGATAGGAACATCTACGCCTGCACCTGGTTTTTCTTCCGCCCTATAGTCCCAACCTAAATCCAGTAGAGGGGCTATGGCTGTGGCTTAAATCCAATGTGGCGAATAACGTGTTTTTTTAGAGGTTTTATAAGATTAAGCTTCATGTCGGCCAGTTTATGAAACGGATTAACAACTGGAAACAATTCGAGTTTTGAATATTTTGGAAGATACTCTTTAAAATGTCATTTCATTTGAACATCCAAATAGAAAGGTATTTGATTATGATATTCATTAACAAAAAAACTATTAATAAGCTAACTGAATCGCATAGAGAACCTAACATGCTTATCTGCTATTCAACTCCTCAAAGCCTTTCGGCTTGGACAAGTCGAGCTATATTACTCCTAAATAATGATAAAATTATTATCCTTTTCCTCAATCTATTTTCCACTAAAGTAGTACAGAAAGTTGAATTTGAAGTAGCTGATTTACAAGAACAAAAATATCATTCCATATATCTGTCTTCTGCAATATGGTCATTTAACATTAAAGGACAGCATTGGAGGTTCAAGATAATCAAAAAAATTCTTCCTCTTGGCTCTATGCAAAGGGATTTTCTAAATTTCTTGCAACAAAATATCTTAAAATAGCGACTGAGTAGATCAGCGATCTTCGAAAACACGTGCCCTTCCAGACAAAGACGAACAGCCAGGTATCTTTCGTAAAGTCGTTTATCTGGGGTTTCCTTCATGGTTCAATTCACTACCCAATAGGCATTTGAAATCATGCTGTTGTATGATATAACCCACAGGGGCTGCGTGTTATTATATCAAATGAATTTGACAGGTTCCCAAATCTTTGTTAGAGTTTCAAACAAATACGTATAACCTTTTCATGGGATGTTACCGATAGGGCATAACCTGAATTGGCTTGTTTACACGGTAAGTGTACACAGGCTGGTTTGGGTTTTTTTATTGTCTGTCACCCTTCGCTACCCCTTTTATTACACATTTGGAAGGAGAATGTTTATGTCCAGTTATATTTTTCCTAAAGACTTTTTATGGGGCGGTGCTCTTGCTGCCAATCAGGCTGAGGGCGCTTATTTGGAAGATGGTAAAGGATTGAGTCTGGTGGATCTGCTGCCTACCGGAGAGAAGAGAAGAAGCATAATGAAAGGGAATGTTCCTTCACTGACTCCACTTGAAAGCGAATTCTATCCTTCCCACCAAGCCATTGATTTCTATCATCACTATCGTGAGGATATCGCGCTATTTGCAGAAATGGGATTTAAGGCGCTGCGTGTTTCCATTGCCTGGGCTCGTATTTTTCCAACAGGAGAAGACGCTACTCCCAATGAAGCAGGTTTGCAATTCTACGATGATTTGTTCGACGAGTTGCATAAACATGGCATTCAGCCAGTCGTTACTCTCGCTCATTTTGACGTGCCAGTGGATCTGGTCGAGAAGTATGGAAGCTGGCGGAGCCGGAAGCTGGTAGGTCTGTTTGAAACCTATGCCAAAACAGCATTCACCCGCTATAAGGATAAAGTGAAGTACTGGATGACATTTAACGAGATTAACATGCTTCTCCATTTGCCGTTTCTCGGCGCCGGTCTTGTTTTTCAAGAAGGTGAAAACGTTAAACAAATTCAGTACCAGGCTGCACATCATCAGCTTGTTGCAAGTGCGCTGGCTGTAAAAGCGTGTCACGAGATTATCCCAGATGCGAAGATTGGCTGTATGCTTGCTGCCGGCAGCTTCTATCCGTATACATGTAATCCCGAAGATGTATATCAGGGCATGGAAAAAGACCGCGAGTCCTACTTCTTCATTGATGTTCAGTCACGCGGCGAATATCCTGGTTATGCGAAGCGCTTCTTTAAGGATCATGGATTAAACATTGAGATGGAATCAGGCGACGCAGCCATTCTGAAAGATCACACCGTTGACTATATCGGATTCAGCTATTATTCAAGCCGGACGACCAGCACAGACCCGGAAATCGTCAAGAATATGACCAGTGGTAATGTATTCGGCTCCGTAGCCAATCCATATTTGGATAAGTCCGAATGGGGCTGGACGATCGATCCCAAAGGATTCCGCATCACAGCCAACCAATTGCATGATCGTTACCAAAAGCCTCTGTTCGTAGTGGAAAACGGTTTTGGTGCCAATGATGTGGTTTCGCCTGAAGGAGAAGTTAACGACGATTACCGGATCGACTATCTCAAGCGGCATATTGCCGAAATGGGTGAGGCTCTTCAAGACGGAGTCGAAATTATCGGTTACACAAGTTGGGGACCTATTGACATTGTCAGCGCTTCCTCAGGAGAGATGAAAAAACGTTACGGTTATATTTATGTGGACCGCGACAACGAAGGCGAAGGTTCGTTGAAACGGATTAAAAAGAAAAGCTTCCACTGGTACAAAAACGTAATTCATTCCGACGGAGAAAATCTGGGCGAATAATCGTACCACAAGTAATAGGATCGGACATCCCGGGCCCACGGGGATTTCCGATCTTCGTTTCTTCATTGAAAGCGTTGACAATCGTTCCTCTTCGGGCTATACTTGACGCAATTCCATCATTTTTAGGATTGTTACTGCGTAGCAGGCAAAACCTAAGCCACAAATAAGAAGATGTTACAGTCTTGTTTATTTGGCGTGCTTCGGTTTTTTTCTGTTTACAATAAATAGGATGGAGCAAGTGTGGCTCTTGCTGGCATATGGAACGGGGGATCAAGATGAACATAGCAAAGGTCATCAACAACAATGTAATCAGCGTCTACCAGACGGACGGTACCGAACTCGTGGTGATGGGGCGGGGGATTGCTTTTAAGAAAAAGCCTGGAGACAAAGTAGACGAAACCAGAATTCAGAAGGTATTTGCTCTGAAAAACAAACAGACGTCCGATAACTTTAAAATGCTGTTACGTGAGGTACCGCTTGATTTGATCATGATTGTAGAGGAAGTCATAAATGACGCCAAGCATAATCTGAATAGAAAGCTGAACGAAAATATTTATGTTTCGCTGACCGATCATATCAATTTCGCTGTTGAAAGATACCGGGAAGGATTGGAAATCAAAAACGCGTTGTTGTGGGAAATCAAACAGCTATACAAAGAAGAATTTGCGATAGGTCTGAAAACGCTGGAACAAATCAAACAAAAGCTCGATATTGAACTGCCTGTAGATGAAGCAGCTTATATTGCCCTTCACATCGTAAATGCTGAAATGAACGAGGAAGTCATTACAACCATGAGTATCACGAAGTTTATCCAGCAAATTATCAATATCGCAAAGTACCATTTTAAGGTTGATTTTGACGAGGATTCTTTGAGTTATTTCCGCTTTATTACGCATCTGAAATTTTTTGCCCAGCGCGTATTTAAGGGAAATCACTATGAAAATAACTATGACCATTTGTATGACATGATTAAGGAAAAGCACAAGGAAGCAGCTGCTTGTACTGAGAAAATCGGAACCTTTGTAAAAAAAGAATACAATCACGAATTGACGAACGAAGAAAAGCTGTATTTGACTGTGCATATTGAACGAGTGGTGAACAGATAAGTTGAACTTTTTTAGTAAAAAAGAATCAAAAATATATTTAAAATGTTTTTGTTGACAAATATGGTAGATTAAATGTATTATGTGAGTAACAGGAATTTAATAATTTTTAACTGGGATTGTTACTGGTTATGCAGGCAAAACCTAAGTCATGAAAAATTGCGGGACTCAAGTGCCCACCATTTTTCAAGGCTTAGGTTTTTTGTGTGCCTAAATATGGTAAAAAGCCCCTTAGAACATGGAGGTGTCCATCATGAGTTATGAACAACTGGCTAAAGAAATTGTGCACCTGGTAGGCGGCGAAAAAAATGTAGTATCGCTCGTACACTGCGCCACGCGCCTGCGTTTTGTACTAAAAGATGAGGCGAAAGCAGACAAGGCAAAGCTGGAGAAAACTGATGGAATTATTACGGTCAAGCAGAGCGGTGGCCAGTTCCAGGTTGTGGTCGGCAACAAAGTACCAGAAGTGTATAATGCCATCGGCCAAGTATCCAACATTTTAAATGAAACTGGAAAAGAAGATCATTCAGCTAAAGGCAAGAAAGGGTTTGGCGCTGTAATCGACGTAATTTCCAGTATTTTTGCACCGTTGCTCGGAGTTATGGCGGGGTCCGGTATTTTGAAAGGTCTACTGCTGATTGCGAGTAACCTCGGCTGGTTGGTTCCGAAAGACACTACTTATATGATTTTGTATGCTGCGGCTGACAGCTTGTTTTATTTCCTGCCGCTCTTGTTAGCGGTTACAACGGCACGGAAATTTGGAGGTAATATCTTCGTTGCTCTGACCATCGCCGGAGGGCTGCTTTACCCGACCATTGTCACGTTGAAAACAGAAGGTACACCTACAGACTTTTTCGGTATTCCTATTGTGATGATGAGTTATTCATCTACCGTTATTCCGATAATTTTAGCCGTTATCGTCATGAGTAAGCTGGAAAAATGGTGCAATCGCGTGATCCATGAGAGTGTCAAAAACTTTATTACACCTTTGATTCTACTTGTAATTATGCTTCCTCTGACCCTGATGGTTTTTGGTCCAGTCGGGGTGTATGTGGGCAACGCAATCGCTACCGCGCTCGTTGCTGCGTTCAGCTTTAGTCCGCTGCTGGCTGGAGCAATTCTTGGTGCTTGCTGGCAGTTGCTCGTTATTTTCGGTGTTCACTGGGGTCTTGTACCTGTATTCATTAATAATATTGCTGTTAATGGCAGAGACGGGATCAAACCTTCCGCTGCGGCATCCATCTTTGCTCAAACCGGCGCTTCGTTCGGTGTTATGCTGAAAACGAAAAATAAAAAGCTGAAAACACTAGCGGGTTCCGCTACACTTACCGCTTTATTCGGCATCACGGAGCCAGCAGTTTATGGGGTTACGCTGCCGTTGAAACGTCCGTTTATTGCAGGTATTATCGGTGGTGCTGTCGGTGGTGCCATTATCGGTCAAGCGGGAACGCAAGCATTTGCCTCCGGCGCACCTGGATTGCTGACCTTGCCGATCTTTTACGGTCCTGGCGGACAAGGCTTCCCAGGATTGATTTTAGGGATTACCGTTTCATTCCTGGTGTCGGCCATTTTGACTTATATTTTAGGTTTTGAAGATCCAGTTGAAGAAGAGGAAACTACTAACAATTCGGCTAAAGAATCGACATCTACAGTTGCAGTTTCTAATGAAGAGGTACTAAGCCCGATTGAAGGAACGGTGGTCGCTCTGTCGGAGGTTCCCGATCCAGCATTTGCTTCGGAAGCTATGGGTAAAGGTATCGCCATCCAACCGACAACGGGCAGAGTCGTAGCCCCGTTCGATGGAACCATCACCGTGGCGTTCAAGAAAAAACATGCGCTTGCAGTTGTTTCGCATCATGGCGCAGAAGTTCTGATTCACGTCGGAGTAGATACGGTCAAGCTGGACGGTAAACATTTTACGTCCCATATCAAAGAAGGCGATCAGGTGAAAGCTGGGGACCTACTGCTTGAGTTTGATGTTGAGCAAATCAGGGCAGAGGGTTATCCTACGATTACGCCAGTTATCATTACGAATTCTTCCGAATATACTGAAGTCCTTCCAATCGCTCAAGGAGAGGTAACGGAGCAGGCCCCGCTGTTGAAACTGTCTAGCGCTCTGAATGAGAAAGAAAGCATTGCCTAAATGTCTTAAGGACAAGGCTCTGATGATCCATATTCCCGGATCATCAGAGCTTTTTTGTCGTCCTTTCAGGTAGCAGATAAGTCGATTTGTAATTGACAATATGTCAATTAAATTAGCTTGTACGGTTGTAAAAACTATTCTATAATTTCTTGTAAATATGAAAAATTTTCTGAAAACATTAACTGAATATGAATTGATGGATCAGGGGGAAATGCAAGGAATGTTAGAGAAGTGGGCAGAGGCAGTAAATGGCGTCATTTGGAGCAATCCTGTGGTATATGTCTGTTTGAGCGTGGGGCTATTATTTTCAATTATGACCCGATTTCTGCAAATCAGACATTTCAAAGAGATGATTCGCCTTGTCTTTAAAGGGAAAAGTTCTGAGGCAGGTGTATCCTCATTTCAGGCCTTTACGATGGCGTTATCAGGACGTGTAGGAACGGGGAATATTGCGGGGATTGCACTGGCAGTCGGTATGGGAGGACCCGGGGCAATATTTTGGATGTGGGTCATGGCTTTTATCGGATCGGCCACTGCGTTTGTTGAATCTACACTGGCTCAGATCTATAAGGTAAAGCGTGATGGTCAGTATCGAGGCGGCCCGGCCTTTTATATTGAAAAAGGGACAGGCTTAAAATGGTTTGCGGTTATTTTCGCAGTTGTAGCGTTGGTCGCTATGTGTTTACTGTTGCCGGGAACTCAATCGAATTCGATTGCGGTAGCTTTTCATAGTTCGTTTGGTATGGATATGAAGGTTTCCGGGATAGTAGTTGTGGTGTTGCTGGCGCTTATCATATTTGGTGGTGTAAAAAGAATTGCCAATGTGGCACAGGTAGTCATACCCTTTATGGCACTTGGCTACATCCTTGTCTCTTTCTATATTATGATGACGAACATTACTGCGCTTCCCGATGTATTTGCCCTTATTTTTCGCAGTGCCTTCGGTATCGATTCAGTGTTCGGTGGTATAGCAGGGACAGCCATTGCCTGGGGGGTAAAACGAGGCATTTATTCGAATGAAGCAGGACAAGGCTCTGGTGCCCATCCAGCCGCCGCCGCAGAAGTGTCTCATCCGGCAAAGCAAGGACTGGTTCAAGCATTTTCTGTATATGTAGATACCTTTTTAGTCTGTACGTCTACGGCTTTCATGGTCTTGTTTACAGGGATGTACAATGTGAAGGGACCAGGTGGGGGCTATATTGTGCAGCATCTTCCGGGTGTTGAAGAAGGAACTCAATATACACAATCTGCCATCGAATCGGTATTTCCGGGTTTTGGGTCGAGTCTTTTGTCCATTACATTGTTCTTTTTCGCCTTTACCACCATTATCGCCTATTATTATATCGCTGAAACGAATATGGCCTACCTGATTGCCGATCGTAAAGCCAAATGGCCTATGTTCCTGTTAAAGCTGGTTATTCTGGGTTCGACATTCTATGGAACGGTTGTCAAGGAATCTGCGTTGGCGTGGACACTGGGGGATGTGGGGGTCGGTATTATGATGTGGGTGAATCTGATTGCTATGATCCTCCTGGCCAAGCCTGCGCTTCTGGTGCTTAAGGATTACGAACGGCAACGGAGGCAAGGGATAGACCCGGTATTTGATCCGAAGAAGGCAGGGATTTCAAATGCCGATTACTGGTCAAAGGAATATCAGCCTCCTTCAGATGAGTTGACGATCACCGCTAAACCAAGCAAGCTTCAAGCCTAATAAGATAGAGAAGTAAGATCAAAGGTGGCTCCGCGGGGAGTCATCTTTTTTTCGTTATCTTGCCTTTACATTCCAAGAAGGGTACATATGTTCACTATTTAGTTTATAATTTAGACAGAGGGATTTTGAATAATCCTGCCATAGATATGTGGGAGGTCACATTTGCATCAGAGAGGTGATTTGAATGAGTACATCCGATTTATCCATAACTGACGACAAGTGGAGAGCTATCGTAGAAAACGACAAGTCTTATGACGGGATATTTTTGTACGCCGTGAAGACAACGGGAATATTTTGTCGCCCCTCCTGCAAATCCCGACCTCCCAAAAGAGAGAACATCCGTATATTTAAAACAGCGGAACAGGCATTGGCTGAGCATTTCCGTCCATGCAAAAGGTGTAAACCGACAGGACAACGATTGCCTGATCATGAATGGATCGCACGGGTTACAGAATACGTGAATTCTAACTATATGAAGGACTTAACATTGCACATCCTAGCTGAGATAAGTCATGGAAGTCCGTATCATTTACATCGTACCTTCAAGCGGGTCATGCATCTAACCCCGATGGAATATATACAGCAGACCAGGTTGGAACAAGCGAAGGAGCTGCTCATCTGCTCAGATATATCTGTTGCGGAAGTGGGGGAGAACGTAGGTCTGTCCAATGCACCTTACTTTATTACGTTATTTAAAAAGAATACAGGCTACACCCCATTGCAATATCGCCAACTCAAATCGAAAGCAACATAAAATGGAGGTACACAGCATGGCACATCAAATAAATAAAACGATCTATTGGTCATTGTTGACACATGAGGATTGGAATTTATATATTGCAGCTACATCGGAAGGATTATGTTATGTGGGCTCGCCCAATCATCCTGTAGAGGAATTGTTTTCATGGGCAGGAAGTCGATTTCCCGGTAGCCCTTTAGTTGAAGAGGATGCCGCTTTACAGCCCTATGCCAAGGAGCTGATTGAATATTTCCAAGGGGAGCGCACCCAATTTACATTGCCCTTTGACTTTCAGGGGACTGCATTCCAGCTGGCGGTTTGGAATGCGTTGTGTGATATTCCGTATGGGGAAACACTATCCTATTCAGATATTGCCAACGCTATTCAAAAACCAGCCTCTGTTCGTGCGGTGGGGGCCGCCATCGGTGCTAATCCGATTTTGGTTACGGTCCCTTGTCATCGGGTCATTGGTAAAAATGGAGCTATGACCGGATATCGTGGTGGTTTGGACATGAAGGTTAAGCTTTTGCAGCTCGAAAAGGAAAGAGTGGCGTTGGTTCAGTATGAAAAATGAGTATTACAAATCCCCAAAGACACTTCTGAATAAAGGGACCGGCTTCTTGTCAGGGTATACACACTCGTTGAACCCGTATACAGGTTGTACCTTTGGTTGCTCGTATTGCTATGTACGCCAATTGCCAGTCTCCACATTTCGGAAGGAAGCGTGGGGGACATGGGTTGATATTAAAAATCAGGCGGCAGATATTCTTCGCAAGGAACTTCGTAGAGCCAAATCCAAAGGTAAAGTCACGATTTTCATGTCGTCAAGCACAGATCCTTATCAGCCTGCTGAGTACAAGGAAGAGGTGACCCGGTCTCTGCTGGAGGTGATGGTGGATGAGCCACCAGATTTTCTCTTTTTACAGACGCGCAGTCCACTGGTACGGCGGGATACCGATTTACTGCTCCGATTGGGGGATCGTGTTCGTGTAAGTATGACTGTAGAAACAGATCGAGAAGATATACGCAAACATTTTACCCCGGAAGCTCCTCCCATCCAGGCTCGTCTCCAAACGCTGCATCTCTTAAAGGAGGCAGGTGTACCGACGCAAGCTACGATTGCTCCGATGCTTCCAAGCAGTGAACATTTTGCAGACAAGCTCGTGCCTCTGGTCAACCGTGTCTGTATTGATGATTATTTTATGGGAGATGGCAGTGGGGGGAGACGAACGCGTAGCTTAAAAATAGGTGCGCTGTACGAGTCATTGGGGCTGGAAGAATGGTATCATCCTGCTGCCTATAAGACGGTTGAACGTTTTCTCCATGTTTTCCCGAAAGAACAGCTCTACGTGAGCAAAGAAGGATTCGAACCTTGATGGAACAGAAGTCTATGCCATTGAACCAAGAGTGAACCATATAAGGGGGCAGCGGGAGAACGAATGCAAACCGTAATGACCAAAAACTTTGATTATGGGGACAAGGAAATCAATTATCTAAAAAACGTAGACACCGTACTTGGTGCAGCGATGACGCAAATGGGCAAGGTAGAACGGGTGATCATTCCTGACCTGTTTGCGGCGCTCGTTCATGCAATTGTGGGACAGCTTATATCGGCCAAGGCGGTTCAGACCATATGGGCAAGGATGCAGGAGAAGTTAGGCGTGATCACTCCACAAAATATAGCTGTTCAGACGGCTTTAGATATTCAAAGCTGTGGCATCACCATGAAAAAGGCCACATGTATCCTTAATATAGCCCAGTCGATCGAGCAGGGCCTGTTGGATTTACAGAAATTATATGAGCTTTCCGATGCACAGGTGATCGAGAAATTGTCCTCGCTGCAAGGGATAGGACCTTGGACGGCTGAAATGATGCTGATGAATTGCATGGAGCGTCCAGATGTCGTCAGTTGGGGTGATATGGCTATTCGACGGGGAATGATGAAGTTGTACCATCTGGATACATTGACCAAGCAGCAATTCGAGGAGTACCGCCGAGTCTATTCGCCTTATGGTTCGGTGGCCTCCATTTATTTGTGGAGTATTTCATTTCGTTAAAAATCAGGGAGTGGAAACGATGGAGAAAACAATCAGAGAACAAATACTGTCATATGTGGATGCGGATTTTCAGAAATTCACGGCTGCATTGCTTCCGACGATTAATAATGTGCTGGGTGTACGTCTGCCAATGCTGCGTAAGCTAGCTCAAAATATCGCCAAAGGGGATTGGCGTCTCTATCTGGAGACTGCTGAAAGTGATCACTTCGAAGAAGTCATGCTGCAAGGCATGGTGATTGGTTCTGTAAAAACGGATATAGAGGAAGTTTTGAGTTATACCGCCAAGTTTGTTCCTAAAATTGATAATTGGTCCGTATGTGATAGTTTCTGTGCCGGATTGAAAATCACCAAACATCATAAAGAACGGGTGTGGGAGTTTATTCAACCCTACTTGCTCTCCAAGAAAGAATATGAAATTCGGTTTGGTGTAGTTATGCTTCTGAATTTTTATATTGAGGAACAGTATATGAACCGGGTGTTTGCTCTGCTAGATCAGACCCATCGTGAGGATTATTATGTACAAATGGCGGTAGCATGGGCGATATCGATCTGTTATATCAAGCTGCCTGAGGCAACGATGGCGTATTTAAGTCATAATACATTGGATGATTTTACTTTCAATAAAGCTCTGCAGAAAATTACAGAATCATACCGGGTGGATCAGGCAACGAAAACGACCATTCGTAGTATGAAGCGAAAAAGAAAATAGGATGGGGCTCAGCAGCCAGGTACGCACTTTGCCTTTTTTGGAATTTAATAATAAAATGGAAGTAACTTTCGAAAAGGAGATGACGTGAATTGGCAGAGCAAGTGCGTCTTGGTAAAATAGATTTATATGTAAAACCAATCGGTTTGGGTGCAAATAAGGTGGGAGGACATAATCTCTTTTCCGATTTGAACAATGAAACGGGCAAAGAAGTCGTTCGCACAGCTTTGGATAATGGCATCAACTTTCTGGATACGGCTTTTATTTATGGACCTGAGCACTCGGAACGATTAATTGGTGAGGTATTGAAAGAGCGTGGTCAGCGTGATAAAGCTGTTATTGCCACGAAGGGTGCACACAAATTTGTGAACGGAGAGATTGTTTTTGACAACTCGCCTGCTTTTTTACGAGAATCCGTCGAATCTAGTCTGAAAAGATTGCAGACCGATTATATCGATCTGTTCTATATCCATTTCCCCGATGAAGCTACGCCGAAGGCAGAAGCAGTCGGAGAACTGAAGAAGCTTAAGGACGAAGGCAAAATCAAGGCTATTGGCGTATCTAACTTTTCCATTGAACAACTTAAGGATGCGAATAGCGACGGTTATGTAGATGTGCTCCAATCCCAATATAATTTGTTTCAACGGGAAGCTGAGAAGGATCTGCTGCCTTATACCAAGGAAAATGGCATTTCGTTTGTGCCTTATTTCCCGCTAGCTTCAGGATTGCTGGGTGGTAAGTATACGAAAGACATGACCTTCACGGACATCAGAGCGAATAATCCACTGTTTCAGGGAGATACATTTGCTCGTAATTTGGACAAAGTGGAGCAGGTACGGGAGATTGCCAATGCGTTGAATGCAGAGGTTGCTCACGTAGTGCTCGCATGGTATTTGACACGCGATTCAATTGATGCCCTCATTCCAGGTGCGAAGGGGCCGGAGCAGGTGCTGGCGAATCTGAAGACGCTAAATGTCCAATTGAGTCAGGCTGATATCGAAAAGATTGACCATATTTTCAAATAATGAGTGCACCTTATATTTGCAATTATATATTTGTTCCATCTAGAGGAGCTGCCGGACGGGCGGCTTCTTTTTCGTCCCTTCCTTGCATATCCTTGTAGGGTAAGTTCAACGCTGCGGGGGGATCGGATGATGAGAAGACCGCAATGGCACAGCGCGCCCAACAGAAGGCGACGCGGCAGACGTAGAGTATTTTTGATTGTGGTACTGGCGCTGCTGGTAGGAATCATACAGGTGGCTGCTTATGTGGAGCAGCATTTGAAGCCGCCTATGATGCATCTGGCAAAAGTGCGGGTCAAACAAATGGCGACGGAGGCTATTAATTCAGCAATTACAGCACAGGTAGAGCAGGGGAAGACAGCTGATAATTTGATCGAATGGAGAACGGATGCACAAGGAAGAACCTCCGGCTTTGTTCTGAATTATGCAGAGCATATGAGAATTACGTCAGACACGCTCAAAGCAGTTAAGGCAACGATGGACAGCATGAGCCATTTTGATGAGAGCGTTCCGATTGGTCAGGCATTGGGCAGTCCATTGTTGGCAGCTTATGGCCCCAAGATTCCTCTAAAGGTGGAGCCGCATGGAGCGATTAAGGTGGATTTAAATACGCGGCAACAGGATGCGGGCATAAACATGATCTTGGTTGAAGTGTATATTCGGATTACGACGGAAGTGTCTGTGGTTATACCGTTTGAGATGCAACCTCAGATTGTGGAGACGGAAATCCCCGTTTCTTATTTGCTGGTGGTGGGCAACGTTCCGATGTACTACTATGACAATCAGGGAAAACCAGTAGGTAAAAATGGTGCAGCCGCTCCGCAGTTGGCGTTGCCTCCCCATTCCATAGAGAGTAGCGGCGCTATAGATTCCAGCATAGTAAGTGTTCCAGAGGTACAGGAAGACCCAAACTCCTCTAGTCAGCCCCCAACGCCATAGAGCAGAATGGAGTGACGTGAGTTGCTCTGGAAAAATAAAAGGGACCCTATGAGGAGGTCCCTTTTGTCTTTCCTTTTTTGAGCGCTTTGCGTTCGGACTGCTCCCACTGTCTTAATAACGGGTACGGGTCAAAGGACCAATCTGCCCAGCCATTGTCCCGATATATACCGTAGTGCAGATGCGGTGGAAACTTGCCTTGGGTACCAGGTTTTCCATAGCCCGAGCTTCCGACCCAGCCAACCGTCTGGCCAGGTGTAACGACGTCTCCGTTGTGAACGGTTTTGTCAAAGCCGGAAAGGTGCGCATAGTAGTGATAGCGGTTGTTGAGATCTCGGATTCCGATGCGCCATCCTCCAAAGGGATTCCAGCCCTTCATTTCAACTACACCGTAGCAGGTACTGCGAACTGGAACTCCATAGCCAGCAAACAGATCAGTTCCTTCATGAATACGGTAGCCCCCCCAGCTGCGACGGCTTCCCCATGTGCTGCGGTAGCTATAAATGCTGCCTAAAGGAAGGGGGAAAGCTTGACTGACCAGATCCAGCTTGTCATACGTCCGATACAGCTTGGCAAACTGCTGAACTCTTTGAACTGCGCGGCTGTTATGGTAATATTCCCAAACAGCAATACCAAATTCATCCTCGTTGTTTCCATACTTTCCGAGATAAGATGCGATGCTGAACAGCAGATCCTTGTCATTATTACGGTCAGCAATTCCATCACCCGAACCGTCTTGTCCCAGCCCGGAAAATAGTTCTATGGAACGTGGATTTTGATCCTCCGAATCAGGGTTCATCAAGCCGGACCAGATCGGTCCCGTAACGAAAATACCTATGGTCCGTTCTGCATGCTTGCGATCTTTGGGATGGGCCACCGTAAGTGTACGTTCATACTGGTCGATGGCGGCCAGCCTGTACCAAGGGACTCCTGTCAGGGCTTCGATGGAACGATATAAAGCAAGCCTGGAAATATACATTGAAGACTGTGCATGTTCAGCATCTACATTAACTGTCAGGCTGCTTCCGGCGGACGAGGATTGTAAGTGATTGGCAAAGGCATGGGCAGGAAGCGGACAGGCCGTTGTCAGTGTAGCAGCGCATATCAGCAGCGATAACAGACGAACAGCGCGGGCTGTCCGCGTAGGGTAAGGCACGTGAACCGACCTCCTATAGAAGGGCTTAACCGCCCAGTAAATTCTAGACCCTATTCAATAGCGTGAATAGGGCGCTTTTGTTTAGATTGAGCCATATCCGCCGCTTTTATCCATATAAAAAGTTTACTTTTTTCGGCATCAATGTCATATCAAAAAGGGAACAATGAATGGAGGTTTTTCCATGGCTTTCATGTTATAATGTATGACAATGACAGCTTAAGCTTATCAGAAAGAAGGTCTATGCCATTGTCTAGAAAAGAGAAGGAAGCTAAGCCCGACTGGATTCGTATTAAACTTACGACAGGCGATAACTATCAAGAAATCAAGAGCATGATGCGTTCCAAGACATTACATACCGTATGTGAGGAGGCACGATGCCCTAATATATATGAATGCTGGGCCAATAGGACAGCTACATTTATGATTTTGGGTGATATTTGTACGCGTGCGTGTCGTTTTTGCGCAGTAAATACGGGATTGCCTACGGAACTTGACTTGCAGGAGCCTGATCGCGTCGCGGAAGCGGCTGGGAACATGAATTTGAAGCACTGTGTCGTAACCAGTGTGGCTCGCGACGATTTAAAAGATGGGGGCGCTACTATATTTGCAGAAACGGTTCGTGCGATTCGCGGCCGGTTACCTTTGTGCAGTGTAGAAGTATTGATTCCCGATTTTATGGGCGATATTGAATCGCTGCGAATCGTCATGGATGCCAAACCAGATATTCTGAATCATAATATTGAAACGGTGGAGCGCATGTCCGACAAGGTTCGGGCTAAAGCGAAATACCGTCGCTCTCTGGAGCTGCTTCAACGTGCGAAGCAATTAAATCCGGCTATTCCAACGAAATCAAGCATCATGCTAGGTGTCGGAGAAGAGTGGGACGAGATCTTACAAGCCATGGATGATCTGCGTAAAGTCGATTGTGACATTCTGACAATTGGTCAATATTTGCAGCCGTCCGAGAAACATTTATATGTGCAAAAATATTATCCACCGGAAGATTTTGCGAAGTTAAAGGAAGAGGGATTACAGCGGGGATTCAGCCACGTTGAATCTGGACCGTTGGTCCGCAGCTCCTACCAAGCGCATGAGCAGGTGAAGTCAGCCGCTCAGCATAAGGAAGAAAGCGCCCTTTCGCAGGCTTGATCCGGGAAAGGCGGTCAGAATAGCTTGTTTCAAATCGGTGGTAAAAACTATGAATTGTTGCAGGATCACAAGAACGGATGGAATCCCGAAGCGTTTCGTGATCGGTATAGTGAAGTGCTGGATCGCTATGATTACATTATTGGTGATTGGGGTTACAATCAGCTGCGTCTGAAGGGCTTTTATCGAGACGGCCATCCCAAAGCAAATAAGGATACATCTATAGTGGTACTGGACGATTACATTAATGAATACTGCAATTTTGGCTGTGCCTATTTTGTGCTGCAAAAAAGCCGTGAAGTGATTAATAAAAACGGCGTCAATGATGAAATCGTTGCTCCAGATATTCAGCAGTTGGTAGATGCTCAAAGGGAACAAGCGGGAACGTTAGAAACCGAAGAGCAGCAAGAAGTATTGCAACATACAGCTGGAGAACAGGAGTGGCCGCAACCACAACAGGATTCCACAGCTACGGAGGAATCGCGAGTGGAGCAGCCTCGAGAATTCCGAGAACCACGCGAGTTGCAACGTCGGGAACCGAAGGATACCCAGGAAGTACGTGAGCGACAGCCGCGTGAAGCTCGTGAAAGTCGTTCATCCAGAGAAGGACGTGAAGGAAATCGGCAACGTGAGCCACGTGAAGCACGTGATTCGCGCCAGCCAAGAGAACCACGTGAAGCGAAGGATGGACGCAATCCGGGTGAAGGGCAGCAAGCCCGCGAACCGCGTAGACAGCGCAATCAGCAAGGGAATTTCGATAAAAAGGAATCACGTGGACCACGCTATGAGCGTCAACCAAAGGAAAATCGGGAGGGACGGCAAGTTCGTGTCTCACGTGAACCTGAGGGCCAGCGTCAGACCCATCCAGCTGCTAAAGCCGAAAAAACTGAGGGTAGTAAAAAGAATAAAACATTTACTGCTCCACAACAAAACGGTTCCTGAATTTTCAGGAACCGTTTTGTTTGTAAAAAAAGAGCCAGAGTCGGCTCTTTTACAGGTTCTAATTAAGAAAAGCGTTGCGTACTCGGTCCCAAAATGGGAAAGGACGGTAACGAGCGAAGCTGATCTTCTGACTTGCGACCTGACATCGAACAGAGATTAAGTCATCCACAGGAAAGTTCAGGTGATCTACTGTCAATAAAAGACGCTGATCTTTCCGTGAAAAAATATCACAATGATGATGTTTGGGCAGTAGCAATGGCGATCCCAGTGTCCGATACACGCGGTTATTAATGGAAGCGATCTCAGTCAATTGCAATGCTTCAATGGTGGGGTGAACCATAGCTCCGCCAAGTGCTTTATTATAGGCGGTCGTCCCAGAGGGGGTAGAAACACATATACCGTCACCGCGAAACATTTCAAAGGTGATATCGTTAATATCTACTTGGGCAACGACAGTGCCATCCACCCCTTTTAACGTAAACTCATTCAAGGCAATAAAAGAAGCATTGCCTGACTTCTTGTGAATTTCCAACTCAATCAGTGGATACTTAACGATTCTCGGGTTAAGCGGTCCCTCAGATCCGCTTTGGCTCATCAGGTGGATTAGCTCCTCCAGCTCGTCCGCACGCCAATCGGCGTAAAAGCCTAGATGACCGGTATGTACACCAACAAAGGCAATATCCGGAATGCGGTCGATGAAGGTATGAAACGCATGAAGCATTGTACCATCGCCTCCAATAGACACGACGATTTCCGGCGATTCGGCATCCAGCTTGAAATTCTTTTCTTGGGCAAGACGGTGAAATTGCTGACTCAAGTCCATGGAGTGCTGATCCCCGCGATCCAGAACATAATATCTCAAGATGAAAAGCTCCTTTGTCATGGGTATATATCGATCATAATCAATTATGAGCAAGAACACAATCGTTCATTGCCTGTGTGTTCTTCTCAAACGTACGTATAAGCGACGTGTACCCACACTCAACCATGAGAGACTAAGCATTCCAGCCAGAATAAAGCCAAGAAACAGCAGACTTTGCAACAGCATGGCGGACGAGAAGCCAGGGGACCATACGATGTCGTATATTTGAAAAAAGACTGGAGAGCTTCCCTGTCCCATCAGAGGCTGCCATAACACGAGAGCGAGCAGTGCCGAGATGAAGCCGTGTGCAGCCCGGGCCAACAAAAATGGCTTATAACGAAGATCCGTCATATTTAAAATACTTGCAACCTGCGCATGAACCGATAGCCCGCCCCAGGAGAGCACAAAAGCGGCTGCGGCTACCTTGAATGGTATCGCTGCCGTGGCTTTACCTGCGGCCTGCGCTCCTAAAGTGACTTCGAAAATACCACCCACGATGGACTCCGTTAACGTAGGAGGAAGACCACATGCAGTCAAGAGGTTTGCCGTAAGCAGATGAAGCCCGCTCATTAAACCGGAGTTCGTCAAAGCTTCTAAAATGACGCAGAAGAATACAACTAGCCCTCCTACGACAATAATAAGGCGTAGGGAGGAAGTAATCGCCTGACGGAGTAACTCACCCAATGGACGACCATCTTCCAAACGAGCTGTATGCATGGCATATAATGCTTGGCGTAGGGGTCCAGGCTGTCTATTGCGACCTGCAGCTTTTGTATTTGTGGACTTCGACCAGGCTTTTGGAGTAGGTTGAGGGCGGTCGCTGCGAGTATCTGTTTCCCCTGAACGGGAACCGTGGAAGCGCATAAGTAGCCCGATGATGAGCACACCACCATAATGAGCCGCGCCCAGCACGAGTGCAATTTCTGGTTGATGGAAGAAGCCAACGGAAACCGCACCGATCAAGAATATCGGATCAGAGGAAGTCGTAAATGCGACCAAACGCTCTCCTTCAATGCGTGTGATCCATTTTTGCTCCCACAGCTTGGCTGTTAGTTTAGCTCCAATCGGGTAACCGGATGCACAGCTGACCGCAGCGACAAAACCTCCACAGCCAGGTACACGGAATAGAGGCTGCATCAGCGGATCCAACAGCGCACCTATGAAATGAACAATTCCGAAACCGAGGAGAAGCTCGGAAATAACGAAAAACGGGAATAAAGATGGAAACAGCACGTCCCACCAGATGGCAAGCCCCCGAAGCCCGGCATTCAGAGAAGATTGCGGGTATACAGCCATAAGTATAAATAGGAATAGCAGTGAAAGGATGAGCAGAGGAAGCGAGTAACGACGGTATAGCGACATAGAGGCCCCTCCTTTGGAGTTGTACTATTATACCTATGTCGGGGATGGACAAAGAGTACAAAAAAAACAAAGAAAACGGTTACATTTGTTGCTGTATTTTTGTAAATAGTATGTTAAAATAGGAAAACAACGATCCATAACCTTAAGGATGGAGTGATCAGGATGAGTATCGTTGCCGGTCTGTTCGTATGTGCTTTTGTGTATGTTATTCGTGCCTCTCTCGTCCATTCCGGTGAAGAGGATTGGCGGAGTTATTAATTGTATTTATAGAATGACGAAGCTATGTGCAACGAAGCACATCCTCTTCATATGTTAAATTGATAAAATGACGCTTATTTTTAGCGTCATTTTTTGTTTTTTGTTATAATACGGGTGTATATTTATTACCATAGCACAGAAAGTTGGAGGAAAAGTGAACCCTAGCCTGAGCATTTATGACAACCTTGGGGGCGCGGAAGGTATTCGTGCTATTATTGAGGCCTTCTACCCGAGAGTTTATAAAGATCCGTTGTTAAGTCCCCTGTTTCCTAAAGACATGGAACCGGTTAAGGAAAAGCAGTTTATGTTCCTGAGCCAGTTTTTTGGAGGACCGTCCCTTTTTTCTGATGCATATGGTCATCCAATGTTACGTGCGAGACATATGAAGTTTCCCGTAACGGAGGAGCGAGCAGAGGCATGGTTGTCTTGTATGGCAGGTGCGTTAACGGATACGGGCATTGAGGAGCCGCTTCGTTCCATCATACTTAACCGTTTGTCTGGTCCTGCGCATCATTTTGTAAATACCCCGTAAGCTTGCGGGGATTGCCGAATTTTGGAGAGGGTTGTAAAAACATTGGAACTTGAACCGTTATATCAGATTAAAATCACCTGCACACATTGTGAAGAAGAATTTCAGACATCTCGTGTCAGACCAAGCCTAAAGAAGGCCATTCGTACAGATTCAGATTTTTGCGCTTATTATAAGAATGAAAATCCGGATTTTTATGTCGTAAGGGTCTGTCCTCATTGTGGGTTTACCTCGACAGAGCACTCTACCGTTCAGTTAAGCGATCAGCAAACCAAGATTTTTAGAGATAAAATCGGTAATCGCTGGCAGTCTCGCGAATATGGCGGGCATCGTAGCTGGGAAGAGGCATTAGAAACGTATAAACTGGGTTTACTCTGTGCCCAGGTCATCGGAGAAAAGGAACGCGTAGTAGCCAGTCTATTACAGCATATCGCATGGATGTACAGATACCAGGGAAATGAGGAGCAGGAGCTTCGCTTTCTCAAATTTAGTCTGGATTCTTACGTTCGGGTTTATGAGCTGGAGGGTGTCGGGGCGAATAATGCCAAACTGCTGTATCTGATTGGTGAATTGCATCGACGTACAGGGAACTTTAACGAAGCGGTACGCTGGTTTTCGCGTGTCATTAATGACAAAAAGATTATGGATGCAGCCATGATCCGGGCTTCCCGCGAACAGTGGTCTGTACTGCGAGAACAAATGATGGCTAAAAATTTCCAACTGCCGGAGGAAATGCAAGACGCAAGCTCCTCCTGAAGAAATAAAGGTGTGCACTATGGCCGATTTAGGCTCATGGTTCACACCTTGTTTGTAAAACGGGTTATATTCTCTTACAACTCATGAATTAATGATGACGCAATGTGGTATCTGACAGCAAATAATCGTCATCACAATCCACTAAAGTAACCTTGTTATGGCAACATGGAAACACAAGCAGCTTTTTCATACCTTCGTGTATGAGCTTAAGTTCTTTAGGCTTCAGGGGCAGCAATACATTATCCTGGTCGCAAAACGGACAAGACTGTACATAAACGTCTCCCATGACGATGTCATAAGGCCAGGTTTTATGAAAAGGGATCATGATTTGTCCGATTCTCCGCCGTTCGGGTCAGCGGTTTCTTCTTTAGCCAGTTCGGCCAGCTTTTGCATCAAAATGTGCTGGGGTGTATGCATAAGGTGTTCCAGCGGAATACCGAGCTTTTCGGATAATTTCACAGCCGTTTCCGGCGAAATTTGTAAGGGTCTCATTCTGTTTTCCTCCCAATTGTAGTGATTTACTATCACGATGTAGCTTTATTGTATATGAAACCACATGAATTCGCCAAAAAAGAAAGGTGGAACTATTATGAAAACACCGTTAAAGCAAACATGGGATCTGGAATCTATTTTTAGCGGAGGGTCTTCCTCTGCCTCATTCCATGCATTTTTGGAAGAATTGGAAAGCAAGGTCCAACAGCTGCAGTCCCAGCTTAAAGCAGCTAAAGTACCACAAACGGTATTGGATACCGAGCGTCTGGATAGTGTATTGAGTAGCATCCAGGAGCTGTTTAATGGCGCGTCGCAGGCGGGTTCCTTTGTCTCTTGTCTAACTGCTCAAAACCAGCACGACAAGCTGGCTGTTCAACTGGGGGCGCGTGTCAACACGCTGTATGCCCAAGGGAAAAGTGCTTTAGTATCTTTCCAGAACTTGCTGGCACAAACCAGTGAAGACATTTGGCAGAAATGGATGGAGCGCGAAGCTATCCAGCCGATTTCTTTTGTCCTGAACGAATATCGGAACGAAGCACGTGAAAAAATGGCTCCTGAGCTGGAAAGCCTTGCATTGGATCTGGCAGTGGATGGCTACCATGGATGGGGCGACTTCTATGATACCATTGTCAAAAATATGACGATCTCTGTACCAGAAAATGGCGAGATCGTAAACCTGTCTGTAGGTCAGGCGGCTAATAAGCTGGATGAAGCAGATCGCAGCGTACGTAAAGATGTGTTTGCACGTTGGGAAGAGGCATGGACTCAGGTAGAGGACTATTGCGCGGATACATTGAATCATTTGGCAGGCTTCCGTCTGAAGCTATATGAAAAACGAGGCTGGACAGATGTGCTTAAGGAACCGCTGGAAATCAGCCGTATGTCCGCACAAACGCTGGATACGATGTGGCAGGTTATTAATGAAACAAAGCCTATTGTAGTTAAATACTTGGAGCGGAAAGCAAAGCTGCTGGGCTTAGAGAAGCTGTCCTGGCATGACGTTGAAGCTCCGCTGGGAACATCAACCACTAAAATCCCTTACGACGATGCTGCTGTAACGATTGTTGAGCAATTTGGTAAGTTTAGCTCGAGAATGGCTGACTTTGCCCAAATGGCTTTTGAGAAAAGTTGGATTGAAGCAGAGGATCGTCCTGGCAAACGTCCGGGTGGTTTCTGTACATCTCTGCGTCTAAGCAAAGAGACCCGTATTTTTATGACCTATGCCGGATCGCCATCCAACGTTTCGACACTGGCCCATGAGCTCGGACACGGTTATCACCAGCATGTGATGAATGAATTGCACCCATTGAATCAAAATTATGCCATGAACGTAGCTGAGACGGCGTCGACGCTGGCAGAACTTATTGTATCAGATGCTTTGCTGGAAGCTGCCGAGGGTCAGGAGAAGGTAGCTTTGCTGGAGGATAAAATTCAGCGTGGTGTAGCCTTCTTTATGAACATTCATGCCCGTTTCCTATTTGAAACCCGTTTTTACGAGTTGCGGAAAAAAGGAGTCGTAGGAGCACAACAATTAAGCGAGTTGATGGAACAAGCGCAGCGTGAAGCGTTTAGTGGTATCCTGGATGAGGCTCATCCTCATTTTTGGGCATCCAAGCTGCATTTCTATATTACGGACACTCCTTTCTACAACTTCCCGTACACATTCGGGTATATGTTCAGTGCAGGAATTTACGCTTTTGCGAAGGAAAACCCTGACGGCTTCGCCGACCAATATGATGCCTTGCTGCGTGATACAGGTCGCATGACAGTCGAAGAATTGGCTTCCAAGCACTTAGGTACCGATTTAACACAGGCTGACTTCTGGCGTAATGCTGCGCAAGTTACTGTTCAGGATATTGAGCAATTTTTACAAATGACAAAATAACGGATTTACACTTTTGAAAGGTCTCCTATAAGGGAGGCCTTTTTTGTAATTTTTGCAGAAGATGATGAACAAAGTCGCAAAATGTCGAAGTGTAATTAACATTACCTGTTGGCGAAATTTAAAATGATGGATATACTTAGAAAATAGTTATAAATACCCAATTATGTTGGTTTTGATTGTAAGGTTAAAAATCTTCGCATATAATTGAGTCGTAAGACCTATTAATTATTTTTGGACAAGGTATATAGGAGGGTTTTTGTAATGGATGAAGTAGGTCAATTGTCGTTGTCAAGGCAGATGGATATCGTTTTAAAAGAACTGGATAATGAACTGGCGGGTTTGTCGTCAGGCATCGTATTTGTACAAATACGTAACAATGTAGTTGGGAAGTTTGGGATTCGCCATAATCCGCTTGCAGGTAAAGGTGGCACGTTAGCAGCAGTAGAACCGGGGTTATCAGCAAAGCATCGGGAGGATTTTCGGCGTATGGCCCTAGAAACGCTAAATCATAAGCGTAGCTGGACTCATGGTGAGATTGCTTTCGATTTTGCCATCAGACAAGGAACGATTTTGGTAGATGCAACACTGGAGTCCAACTACAACATGGCGAATCTCATGATCCGCTACAACAAGCCTACATACCGAGCGGCTAATTCGGAATAATCATCAATATGAGAATTTTGCAAAATCCTAATTTAAAAAAGAGAAAAGGCGGCCTTCCTTGGGAAGACCGCCTATGTTATATGCCCGTTATAACGCATTTTGGTAAATTACGATGAACGGAATGCTCATGTGGAATAATGACGCTTATTGACCTGAACGTCCTGATAATTGCTGTTCGGCCAGCTGTACCAAGCGTTTAGTGATATAGCCTCCCAGAGAACCAGCTTCACGGGATGGCATGTCACCGTAGTAACCATCTGCCGGAATGGTGATGCCCAGCTCTTGTGCAGCTTCATATTTCAATTGTTGCAGTGCGTTGTTGGCTTGAGGAACAACAAGGTTGTTACTGCGACGACTTCTGCCTTGATTAGCTTCATTCATGTGTAGTCACCTCCTTCGGCTGTGATGAGGTTAGTATGCGACAGAGTTATGAAAATATGCGCCGAAGGAAGGAAAGTGACTAGAGGGAAATTACGGATATATGATATGAATCTGAGTTTTGAGATCGATGGATTGCTTAGGCTCCAGACGGATCAGCCCGCCTCCTTCAACAGGATCAGGTAAATTAGGAGCATCTGACAGCCAGGTATAAGGCTCAATGCAAAGATACTGATCGCATTCACCTTTGGTGTATAACACCCAATACTTAAAGTATTGCTCATCTGCTGTGTAGCGGATTTGATAACCATCATCACGAGTCAAAAGAGCTACAGCAGGGCCTTCCGTTGCCCGCAGCAACGTATCTAGATTCGTTCCTTTCAGAGAAAGACCCGAAGAGAGCTGTTCCAAGTCATTCAACGAAGTAATGATACCTGTAGGTAGCTGTTCAGCATCCTGTTCATATACGCCGTTTACAGGTAGCTTTAGGCGCCAGCGCTCAGGTTCTCCGTCCACCATAAACCAAGTGTGATATCCCAAGCCAAATGGGGCTGCTTTTTCACCCAAATTGGTTACGCGCAGTGTTTGACTTAATATAGCACCCTGCAAGCGATACGTCATCTCCAGACGCAAAGGAATGGGGAATTGTTCCATCCAGTGCGGATCACTTTCTGTCAAAAGCTCGGTAGTGACACTGCAACCTTCTTCATCCTCTTCAATATCACTGCAGCGCCAGGATTGATTACGATGCAGACCGTGTATATGGTTGTCATTGGCTGTATTTCGGTCGAACTGGTAAGGAACACCGTCAAACTCAAATTGTCCTCTGCGAATTCGGCCAGGAGGAATCAAAATGGGCAAGCCAAAATGATAAGGCTTTTGTAAATAAAAAGCCAATTCTTCCTCACCGGGCCGACGTACGATATCCCTGTCGAGCTTCAGATCACGCACTGAGATAATATTATTCCCGAGGCGAGGGATCATCGTAACTTCCAGTTCACCACTATGTAAAACATACGTGTCGTAACCGTTCCAGTGTTCTTTGGTCACTTGTTTCATATCCATGCTCCTTTGTCCACTATAATCGGTTGAAGCTTCGTGTCATTATGATAACAGATTTTTGATCGTAGGGCACAATCGTCATTTGACAATAACATTATGCGGAATTATCATTAATGTAGTTTAGAAAGTAATGACATGGATAACGCGATGATGAGGACAAGTAAGCTTTCGCATAAGCTCTTCAGAAAGCCGGTGGTGGATGGGAACCGGTGAGCCTGCATTGCTGAATGGACCTTGGAGTGCCGCACAGAACAGGATTTTACAGTCCTCAGTATGACGGCCGATTGCTCCCCGTTAACGGAGCTTTAAGATTGCAATCAGTCATGGCGCATAGCTCCGATAAGCAAAGGCTGACGGCAATGAATAAGGGTGGTACCACGGTCTCGCGTCCCTTGAGGATGCGGGGCCTTTTTGCGTTCTAAAATATTGAAATAATCGGAGGAGGAAGAATATGAAAACTGTACTTTCAGGTATTCAGCCTAGCGGACAACTTACTTTGGGCAACTACATTGGTGCAATGAAAAACTTTGTCAAATTGCAAGAGGATCACCAATGTTACTTTATGGTTCCAGATCTTCATGCGATTACCGTACCGCAGGAACCAGCTCAATTACGCGAGCAGTCGGAGGCGGTAGCGGCATTATTTATTGCAGCGGGTATTAACCCAGAGAAATCCAACGTCTTTTTACAATCCCATGTTCCTCAGCACGCTGAGCTGGGATGGTTGATGACAACACTGACGAATATGGGCGAGCTGGAACGTATGACTCAGTTTAAGGACAAGGCTGCTGGCAAGGATTCCGTAGGAGCAGGGTTGTTCGTATATCCGTCGTTGATGGCAGCTGACATTTTGCTCTACAACGCGGATCTCGTCCCGGTGGGCGAAGATCAGAAACAGCATCTGGAACTGACACGGGATTTGGCTGGCCGCTTTAATCATCGTTATGGAGATTATTTTACAATTCCCGAGCCGTATATCCCTGAAGTAGGGGCAAGAATTATGTCCTTGGATGATGCATCCAAAAAAATGAGCAAGAGTAATCCGAATGCAGGCAGTTTTATTGCGCTACTGGACGAACCGAAAGTCATACGCAAGAAAATCAGCCGCGCTACGACCGATTCTGGCAGTGAGGTTAGATATGATCTGGCCAATAAACCTGAAATTAGTAATCTAATGAGCATTTACAGCCAGTGTTCCGGTTTGTCGCTCCAAGAAGTGCAGGATCGTTATGAAGGCCAAATGTACGGGACATTTAAAAAAGAACTGGCAGAGACGGTTGTGGCTATGCTTGAACCGATTCAGCAACGCTATCGCGATATCCGGGAATCTGGTGAAATTGGACATATTTTGGCCCAATCCGCAGAGCGTGCACAAGAAGCTGCTGAAGTCACGCTGTCTGCGGTCAAAGAGCGCATGGGCTTTCTGCCACGTCTACGCTAAAGCATATTGAGGCGAAACGAATTAGGCCTTTTATAGGATTGGATTAGGAGCGGCGTTGTCGGGCTTTGACCACGAAACCCCAGCCAATATTGCCGACAGATAATAGCCCCAGTAGAATGGCAAGCCATGCGGAATAACTGATGGATATAGCGGCTGCGGTCAGCAGGACAATGGATGAAACGGCGAACCATAGGGATAAACCTTTGCTCATTGGTAAAAACCTCCAGTGTTCGAATGTTGAATTTCAGGAATAAGTAGTTGTAAGCGAGCCATAATAATCTTGCAAGCTTGCAATGAACCTCACTCACAAAGAACTGAAAGGAGATTCAAATATGAGCAGACGTCGTTCAAACAACCTGCAAGTACCGCAGGCCAACGCCGCTTTACAACAATTAAAATATGAGGCAGCTCAAGAACTTGGCATCACCATCCCTCAGGACGGTTACTTCGGTAATGTTGTTTCCCGCGAAACAGGTTCTCTTGGGGGATATATTACGAAAAAGCTAGTCCAACAAGCAGAACAATCCTTGTCGGGCAGCAGCCGTTTGCAGTAATACACATAAACACTCCATCTTGGAAGCTGTATTATGAGCAACTGTCATGAAGAAAATCCGGAGCGATCATGCTCCGGATTTTTTTTACGCATGGCTTATGACCATTGTGAATCACGCAAGTCCGCTTCGTCAAGAGGGCGCTTTCATGAGATGTGATTTTTGGCGCGAATGGCCAAAAAAACAGCAAGCTCCCAGATTAAGGGGGAACTTGCTGTTTCTTGTTCATACGGCTGGTTGTTAGCTTGTAAGCAGATTTTAATTCGTATGCAGGGAAAGGCGTTTTTGCATCTTTTCGTCACTGAGCCATCCGATATAACTGTTGATCAGCCCGAACTGCTTATCCATCGCGACCACAGCCACGAATGGATATTGCCTCCGGTGTCGATACCTCACGTCTCCCCATCGCACAATGTAGCCCCATTCCAGTTCTTCCACCTCGGCAACAGCAAAGGAGGAGAAATAGCGAAATGCCTGCACATCGCGATAGGATTTGGATGCTTCTACGGCAGGATGTGTGGATGGAATTGCGTGTTTCGTCCAAAATAAGTGCGAGCCATTTAATCCGCCAATGTCATAACTTCCATTCTGATGAGCTTTTACCACATGCCACCGGTTCCATGATACGGTGGGAATGATATAATAATTGTCGCCCTCCTGACGCTCGTTGTCCATATTACGTACCGCTTTTCTGGTTATAAAATGACTCCAGGTTCGCCAAATGTAATACAGGCCAATAATGACGTACAGCGTAATAAATAAGGGAGCGGGTGGAATCAATCCGGTGATCCACAGCATAATCGCAGCAACATGGGTGCCAAAAATAAAGGGATCGAAAATATGGATGATATTCCAAGATATCCACTTGTTTGTAAACGGCCGGAATGCCTGTGTTCCGTACGTATTAAATAAATCTGTGAATACATGCAGGCAGACGGCAATCGTTACCCATAATGCTACATGACCTGGGGGCACATCTCTGAAGATCAGGCAAATTAGCCCTGTTATGGACAAGATCCATATCAACCAGAAGGGAATTGAATGCGACAGTCCACGGTGATTGCGAATGTAGGCTGCATTATTTTTCAACCGAAGCAAAGTGTCAAAATCCGGAGCTTGTGACCCTACAACTGTAGCGAGCAGCACCACTGCGGCCAACTTTGGATCTCCGGCGACGACAGGGTCAGTGTAGGCCAGACCGGCCAATCCGATTCCCATGACAAAGTGTGTGGCTGTATCCATATCTGTCGCTCCTTTTGTATTGTTTCCTGTACTTATTACTACCCAAATTTACTGTAAACGATCAGCAGGGGCGATTTGCCATCGGAATTGTGAACGTTTTGTGCGTTTTCTGTCAAACTTTTTAGGGTAGGTATATGATAAAATTTATATCGGAGTTCAACTTACTCCCGAATTCATACATCTCTAAGGGGGAGTTACTCACAATGGATAATATAAGTTATAAGACTTCTTCGGATGCGGCTACCTATTCTGTAAAATCTAAACCACCCGGCAAAGCGGGCACTTGGAAAGATTTTATTACAGTTACCAAGCCAGGCATCCTTCGTACCAATCTGGTTGCAGCCTTTGGTGGTTTTTGGTTAGCATCGCAATGGGACGTTGACTATATAAAGCTAATTCTTACACTTTTAGGTACAATGCTGGTTATGGCATCTTCATGTGTTTTTAACAACTATTTTGACCGTGAGCTGGATTTGAAAATGGAACGTACACGTAATCGCTCACTGCCAACAGGGCGTCTGACCCCTACAACGGTGTTGTCATACGCTATTATTTTGGGTGTTGTCGGGTTAGCTGTTCTATTCTTCTTCTCTGGTGTAAAGGCAGGATTACTGGGATTACTTGGTATGTTCGTCTACGTCGGTATTTATACACTTTGGTTAAAACGTTCATCTACATGGAGTACATCCATCGGCGGTATTTCTGGTGCAATGCCTCCTGTAATTGGTTATGTGGCCGCTTCGGGTCGTATTGATATGGGCGCTTGGCTTTTATTCGCTCTCCTGTTCTTATGGCAGCCGCCTCACTTCTGGGCACTTGCTATTCGCAGAGTTGAGGAATATCGCGCAGCAGGATTTCCGTTGTTGCCAGTCGTAAAAGGTATCCATCGGACCAAAATTCAGATGATTCCTTATATTGTATTGCTGATTCCGGTACCCATCCTTATGTATGCTTATGGATATGCCGGTATGATTTTTATGATCGTGTCCGTGTTACTGTCCGTGCTGTGGGCATTCTATGCCTTTAAAGGTTTTACGATTAAGGAAGAAGAAACGGATTCCTGGGCCAAAAAAGTATTTTTCTTTTCCATTAACCATCTGACACTCAGCTTCTTGCTGATGATCGTCGATACGGTTCATAAATTCTAATGTCATTTTAGAGGCATTTTATAGTACACCATATAGCTGTCCAACAGGCATGAAAGCGGCCTGAGGACAGCTTTTTTGTTATTCAAGACTAAAGAACAGGTGGCGGGTATATAATGTATTCTTCTAATCCTGCTTTTTCCAATTGAGCGATCACATATTCGTCTGGAGTCCCTTCTACGCCAGCGTATCCTTTGCGGGTATACATATGGTAGGCATCTGGAAAAGAGTCTGCAAGCACACCCCTTATTTTTTTCCCTGAGCTGTCATTGTCCATAAATAAATATATTTCGTCGTGCTTGGCTCGCTTGTGGAGGGATTCCAGTTTTATAGAGTTTAGTGTGCCGAAGGTGCATAAAATGTGAACCTCCGGGTCAAGTAATCGGCGAAGTTTGCTGCGGTCATTTTTCCCTTCGACGATCACGGTTATCGCCATTTAAGCTCACCCCTTGTCTGATACATATGCTCGAAATTCCCCGGGAAATGAAGAATATGAGTATAGTGTAGCTCCAAATAGGGTTCTCATGCAAAAAATAACAAAATAGCCTGCCAGAAGTGGCAGGCATGGGTACAAGGGACAACATGTTAGGGCAATTTAGACATTAAAACCAGCAAGTACGGAGAATGATGACGAGCAGAATATAAAGAACAAGAATGGTGCCAGTTGAAGTTCCAAAAACAGGGCAAGGGCTTACAGGATGACAGTGGCTCACAGGCTGCACCTCCCTTTATTAGTGAATGTTCAGTCAAAATAGTCTATGTGGATAGGGGTATAGTGTACTGTGCATCTGCCCTCTGGAACGGCATTTTGGGCTTTAAAGATAGCATTTTAGCATACCCACTGCCTCAGACTAGCTAGGAATGATAAGGTCCTGTGGCAGACAGTGGCGGCGTCGGAGATATGCGCTTAACGGGAACGAATAGCAGGCCAGCCATCAGAATCAGAAATGCGATAAAAAAAGGGGATATGTGATCCGGAAGCTGACCCGCCAGTACAGGTCCGGCAAAGGAGCCGATTGACGTTGCAATGGATTGCAGGGCAAAGGTTTTGCCCAATCGAGCACCTCCAATTCGTATGAAGAGAGAGGCCAGCGCTGGAAAAATGATGCCTTTGGCTGTTCCCAAAATAAACAGGATGATGCCTATTGTTGCTTCGGGCGTGGTGGCGAGTGCATAGAAGCTTAAAGACATCAGAATAATGCCACAAAGTAGCCTGACCATCGGTGAATATTTGTTCAGAAAAAGCAAACTAAGCGTACAGAGTGCTCCCAAACTGATGATGGAAAAAAGCAATCCGGTGGACATCATAGACGCAGAACCGTTATTTCGTAATGGGATCTCATAAAATAAAATGCCTTGTGCGCACGCCAAAACAAAAGGTAAAAGCAGGTAACGCCAATTGAATGGTAACCGCGTCTGTGCTGCCGAGAGTGGAGCAGGTGTCGTATGACCATCAGATAATTGGGCCTGCGGAGCGGGTGCTTTTTTGGGTAAGGTGAAATAAGCCATAAGCCCCGTGATTACGAGAATGATGCCAAGGGAACTAAATGTCTCGCTAAAGCCAAAACTGGCTACGATAAATGCGCCTGCGGCTGGAGACAGAACAGAGGCCAACGTATGGACGACACCATGCCCGGACATATATTTACCCTGCGTAACCGGATGATCAGACAGTTGCGCCAGCATGGCCAGACAGGCTGGAGATAAAAAAGCCAACACATAGCCACTAATCGCACGCAGAAAAAGTAATTCCCACGGTGTATGGATGTACGATTGAATGATCAGGATCAGGCCTGCAGCTGTCAGGCTGAACATAATATATCGGCGACTGCCGTGTTTGTCGACTTTGGGACCTGCCATCAAATTGCCAGGCAGGTGAGTCAGAGAGTAAATCCCCATCATCCAACCGATAAAGGTAGGAGCTGCCCCCAGAGAGATGGCGAATGGCGTCAAAATAGGATATTGCGCATGCAGATCAAAAAAGGCAATGAACAAAAAGAGATACAGCCAGAGGGCTGTTTTCATGTGAATGACCCCCTTTCCCTAATGTAAACTTTCATGTTACTTCGTATTGGCCCTTCCTAAGTTGTACGCTGGATTAGACGAACATAGACCACTTTGTATGGACAAGAATTGAAAGACAAGGTATGTATAAGACCTAAGCTGACAGGACATTGCGTAATCATGTATAATTACAGAGACAATTTTGCAATTCGAATCATGTAGTTGAAAACGGGAGTGTAGCGAAATGGATAAGGGCGTCTGGAGAGAGTTTTTGGAACATAATTGGCAGATTGTTCAAGATAATTGGCTGTATATATTAATTGGGCTTGTCCTATTGTTAGTCATATTGAAGGTTGTAAGAACTCTCATAAAATGGCTGATTGTCATCGTCGTAATTGCAGGCTTGCTTATCTACAGTGGCATTTCCTTTGAACAGGTCGGCAAGGTCGTTACTCAGGCAAAGGATGATGCGATTAACAAGGTTCAGAGCGAGGCCTTGAACATGATGATCAAAGAGGGACGGGATGCCCAATACACATCCAACGCGGATGGTACGTTTTCGGTAACCAGCTCCAACTTGGAAGTGAAAGGTCCATTTGATGGTGACAAGGTCAAGGTATGGTTTCAGGGGATGTCGCTGGGCGAGTGGAGTATGGGCGATACCGTCAAGAAATATATCGAAGGTGCGAAAGGCTCGGCTGTAACACAGTCGCCACAGTCGCCGTAGAGACAGGAGGAACACAATGAAACCATCCTGGCTGGAGCCTATTCTTCATTGGAATGGCGTGACGGTGTTTTTAATTGTCATTGTACTGCTGTCGTTGATTCAGGGCTGGAGACGAGGAGCTTCCAGATCTGTAGGGGCGCTGTTTAGTCTTATTGTGGATGGCATACTGACTGTAGCGGGTATTTTGTGCTCGCTCGGATTAGCCATGTGGCTTTCACCGAAGGTGCAACAATGGCTGGCAGCTTACATGGAGCATTTGCCACAGCGAAAACTAAGCGGGATTGAGCAATTTTATTATACGCTTGTGGCGGGGATAGAGGGTTTTCCGCTGCTGCGATTCGCCGTATTGTTCATGCTCAGTTATGCTATTGCCCAGTTTATACTGCGTGCCATTTATGTGTTGATGGTAGGTGGAAAATCAGATTCCTCCCTCCATGAGCATCCAAAAAAATCGGGCTTTTTCAGCAGGGTGGCAGGGGCCGGAATAGGTACCCTTATTGGTGGAGCTCGCGCCATGATGATCATAGCCCTGCTGTTCATAGGCGTTAGTCTGTACCCAAACAGCGGGTTTAGCAGCTACGTACAAGCTTCGCCGATTTATAAGCAAGGTGCGCAATCGGTCATTGAGCCGTTGTCCGGGACTCTGATTAAGGATAAGCTGCCCGTATTTACGCAGGCCGTTACCAAGGAATTGAATGGTATCATGCAGCGCAAATATGAAATAATCGACCGGGACATTCCAAGCGATATCGTTCAGGCAGCGGCCAAGATTACAGAAGGGGCTAGCGGTGACGAGCAAAAAGCTAGAGCGTTGTATGAATGGGTAGGCACCCGTATTAGCTATGATTACAGTAAGGTCGAAGCCTATGAGCAACGTGGTGACTGGCATGAACAGACTCCCAGAGATACGTTTGATACACGTAAAGGAGTGTGCATTGATTATGCCCGCCTGTACTCAATGATGGCTCGTTCGCAGGGGCTACAGGTCAAGGTGGTGACAGGCCTTGGGTACAACGGACAGGGAGGATACGGGTCCCATGCCTGGAATGAGGTATATTTGAGCGGACAGAATCAGTGGGTACCGCTAGACCCGACCTGGGCGCAAAGTGGGGACTGGTTTAATCCGCCTGGTTTTGCCCAAACACATATCAAGGATAAAGTGATTTAATAAGGAGTGGAAAAGGGCACATGAGAAAGATAGACAACGAGCAGGGAACAGACAATGGGACGTCTGATCGAAAAAGATTCAGCTTTCGGATCAATCTGTTCTTTTTCAGCTCGTTCATTATATTTACAGTCATCATTGTAAGATTGGCGATACTTCAATTCGTGGATGGACCTCAGCTCAAGCAGCAGGAGGCCAGTAATGTTACCAAAAATGTACCACTTACGCCGATTCGCGGAACGATTTATGATTCCACCGGGCAGAACAGACTAGCGTATTCTACACCTGTACAATCGCTGTATATCACGCTCTCTAAGAACTACAGTGATGGTATGGAAGAAAAGCGTGATAATGACAAAAAGCTATTGCCTGAGCTGGAGAAAATGACACAGAAGCTGGCGAATCGCTTTGCTGAATATGGGAATAAAGATGAGCCGAAAATGACGGCAGAGCAAATTATGGACGCTATGGACCGTAACTATCAGCGATTTAGCGGTTTTACGCCGCGTCTGATTAAAACGAATCTTAACAAAGATGAAGTGGCCTATTTTATGCAGCATAAGAGTGAGTTCCCGGGCATAGATGTCGTAGAGGAAACGGTACGTCATTACGATCCAGATACGGTAGCTGTCCAAACGGTTGGCTACATTAAAAGCTATAAAAGTGCGCGTGAAACGTTGGATAAATATAAGAATATTCAAAAATCCATGTCAGCTGAAAATGATCCGGGCCTCATTTATATGGATAACGAATCTGTTGGCTTTGATGGACTGGAATATCAATATCAGGAACAGTTACGAGGGAAAAATGGCTATAAAACGGTTCCGATTGATCCACGCAATATGCCGGAAGGTGTAGATTCTGTTACTCCTCCGCAAAAAGGAAATAATGTATATTCTACGATTAACAAAGAAATTCAGGTTAAAACGGAAGATGCTATTATGGATCAATTGAGATGGCTCCATTCACACGCTGTATCTGGCAAGACCCATCCTTATGCTAAAACAGGCTTTGCTGTGGCTATGGAAGTGGATACAGGAAATGTGGTGGCGATGGCTAGTATGCCGGATTATGATGCTAATTACTGGCAGACCGGAAATATATCTAGCGATAATTATAAGAAAATACAAAATGTATACTTGAATGGTACTATTCGCTCCTTTGGATCGGGCCAATCAGGTCAACATCCAGAGTCGGTTGTCCTACTTGGCTCCACCATTAAGCCGCTTTCTGTGTTAGTAGGACTGGAGGAAAATCTATTCAGTACCTCATCGTATTACCAGGATACAGGAGCGGCTTACTTTGGGCGTAATAATTCGTCACGAGTTCGGAATTCCTCGGGTCATGTGTACGGCGGGTTGGACCCAGCTTCTGCCATTCGGCATTCCTCCAATGCATTTATGGTCGATATGGTGGGCAAAAGATTGTACAACAAATACATTAATAATGCCAAGGAAGATCAAGGTGTGAATGTATGGGACCGCTACATGAAGGAATTTGGACTAGGTGTTTCTACGGGTGTAGATTTACCAAGTGAATGGTCTGGACGCAGAGAGTATGCTCATAATTCGAAAGAGTCTTCATTATCTAAACTTGCATATGCTTCTTTTGGTCAGCAGGGTAAATATACAACGCTTCAGCTTGCACAATATACAGCAGTATTGGCTACCAAGGGTAAACGGATGGAGCCGCATTTGGTCAGTCAAATTAAAGATACCAACGGCAATGTAGTTCAAACGTTTAAGCCGAAAGTACTAAATGAAGTAAAATTTCCGGATGCCTACTGGAATGAGGTCATACGCGGGATGGCAACAGATGTCAGCGCATTTAAAGGTTTCCCTTATGACTTTGCTCGCAAAACAGGGACATCGCAGCAAAGTGTGGGCAGAGAACTAAAAGATAACGGGGTATTTATTGCCTTTGCTCCACGTCAAAATCCCAAACTTGCAGTAGCGGTTGTTATTCCTGAGGGGGGCTTCGGGGCATGGAGCGCCGGACCTGTGGCACGTAAAATCTTTGATGCCTACGACGAAGTTTATGGATTGGACGGGGTGCCTAAGAAAAAGGATGCCACAGCAACCGATCCTAACACTACCAAACAGCCATAATCATTTTATACGATATCATTTCATAAAAGCTTCTCTTAGCCTTTGGGCTGCGGGAAGCTTTTTATGCTTTTTCTACGTTTTCTTACAAAATTGTCATCTGGGAATTCATCGTTTATGGCTTTGGATATGGTAGGATCAGGAATATAAAAACCTAACTGAAAGGAGTAATGACCAGCTAATATGGACAGAGGAAGTTTGGATAAAAAGTTTTCATTTAAAAAGAAAAATGTTGAAGAGAATGAAGGGTCGCGAAAAAAACAGACGGTTTTACGAACCAACCTACTGTTTTTTGGTGCTTTTGTGCTGTTTGCCCTGATCATTACCAGACTAGCTGTATTGCAGTTTGTACAATCGGAGGAGCTGAAAGGGCAGCAGCAATCCGTAAATACGAAAAATGTCCCGTTAGCCCCGAGTCGCGGCACGATTTATGACTCTACAGGTACGGTTAAGCTGGCGTATTCGACTTCAGTACAGTCCTTGTATGTAACTTTATCTAAGGATTATAGCAAACGTACGGAGAAAGATCGCAAGCCGGGGGAAAAGCTGCTCCCTGAGCTCGATGCTTTTGCTACCAGACTTGCTGCCAAATTAAACGAACTGGGGCATACCGAAGGGGAGCAGCTTAATGCAGAGAAAATAAAAAAGCGACTGGACCCGGACTATAATCAATATAGGGGATTTACCCCGCGATTGGTCAAATCCGACTTGAGTCGGGAGGAAATCGCTTATTTTCTGGAACATCGGACAGAGTTCCCTGGTGTAGAGGTTGTAGAAGAAAGTGTACGCCATTATGACCCGGATCGGGTGGCGGTACAAACGATTGGATATATGTACAAGTTCAAAGGAGCTCGAACGAACCGGCCCAAATATAAAGAGCTCTATGAAGCGAATTCAGAGGTTTTAAAACCGGCACAGGTTTATTCGGAAAGTGAAACGGTCGGATATGATGGCTTGGAGCTTCAGTACCAGGACGAGCTGAGAGGGAAAAACGGATATAAAACGGTAGAGGTCAATCCTCGCAGCATGCCGGAGGGCATTGAATCCATTACTCCTCCTGAAAAAGGACATCATTTATATTCCACCATCAACAAGGAAATTCAGCAGAAAACCGAACAGGCCATTATGGATCAGCTTCGCTGGCTTCATACTCATGCCGTATCGGGGAAGCTTCATCAAGACGCAACCACTGGCTTCGCTGTAGCGATGGAGGTAGAGACCGGAAATATCGTGGCAATGGCCAGTATGCCGGATTATGACTCTAATGTATGGAAAAGTGGGAGTACCCCACCTTCGGTATATGACGAAATTCAGCATAAAATGGGAAACGGAACCATTAAATCCGTCCCTAGCGGTAAAGCAGGTCCACATCCAGAATCCTCGGTACTTCTGGGTTCAACCATTAAACCACTGACCGTGCTGATCGGGTTGAAGGAAAACTTTTTTTCTCCCGGACAAACTTATCTGGATACGGGAAGTGCGTACTACGGCAAAAATCGCTCCAGCCGGGTTGGGAACTCTAGCGGACATGTGTATGGTTCTTTGACACCTAGCAGGGCAATTGAGGTCTCGTCAAATACGTTTATGGTGGATATGATCGGCAAGCCGCTATATGGCAAATACGGAAGTAATGCAGGGGTGCATCAGGGAATTGACGTATGGGACAAGTATATGAAGGAATTTGGATTAGGCGTACCGACTGAAGTTGATCTGCCGGGCGAGTGGGCAGGCAGACTCGAGTATACGAGCAAAAAGGAAAGTGCGTTGACACGTTTGGTACAGGCATCCTTTGGTCAGCAGGGAAAGTATACAGCCATGCAACTAGCCCAGTATACGACTGTACTGGCAACAAAGGGCAAGCGTATGCAACCTCATTTGGTCAGCAAAATTGTAGATGATCAGGGGAATCTTGTACGTGAATTTAAGCCGAAGGTGCTGAATGAGGTCGCTTTTTCAGATACGCACTGGAATACAGTGATTCGAGGTATGGCTACGGATGTTAAAGCCTTTAATGGATTTCCTTATGATTATGCCCGTAAAACGGGGACTTCCGAGCAGGTGGTGGGACGTACGGTTAAAGATAACGGGGTGTTCATCGCTTTTGCTCCACGTCAAAATCCGAAGCTGGCAGTAGCGGTCATCATTCCTGAAGGGGGCTTTGGTGCGACGAGCGCGGGACCGGTTGCGCGTAAAATATTTGATGCGTATGACGAAGTATATGGGCTAGATGGTACTCCTAAAAAGCCTCTGGCAGCAAAGTGAGGACTTGAATTTTTTTGTGGGCTTCTCTTTTTCATGGTAAAATGTCGTTGGACATAAGGGACATACAGGAGGAAGAGACACTATGGGAGAGAACCAATATAAATACAAACTGCTTGCGCTCGACATGGATGGAACTTTACTGAATGATAATCATGAAATTTCCTTGGAAACGATTAACTGGATTAACAAGGCGATACAGGAAGGGATCCATGTATGCTTGTCCACCGGACGTGCAGCGATGCATGCTCTGCCTTACGGTCAGCAACTCGGCCTGGAGACGCCAATGGTAACCGTAAACGGCAGTGAGGTGTGGAAATCACCCCACGAGTTGTGGCGTCGTTATTTACTTGATAAGGAGCTCGTTCGTAAGATGCACCAGATTGCTGTAGAAACAGGCTCCTGGTTCTGGGCTTACTCAACGGAGGAATTATATAACAGAGATCGTTGGCCGAATACATTGGACACACAGGAATGGCTTAAATTCGGTTATAATACGGAAAATGACGAAATTCGCCACCAAATTTTGCTGAAGCTTCAGGACATGGGTGGACTTGAAATCTCCAATTCTTCAATGACGAATCTGGAAATTAACCCAGCTGGTATATCCAAGGCCAGTGGAATCGCTGAAGTGTGCGACCTGCTTGGCATTACTCTGGAGCAGGTGGTTGCCGTTGGCGACAGTCTGAATGACCTGGCTGTGATTCAAGCGGTTGGACTGGGCGTAGCAATGGGGAATGCTCAGGATACAGTAAAAGAAGCCGCTGATGTGGTCGTGGCTTCGAACAATGACGACGGCATTGTAGAAGTGATCCGCGATTATGTGCTTGTGTAATAAAACGAATGATGCAGCAAGCAGAATAAATGGACGAGAAGGAGGAGGCCCATGGACATTGTAGGCTGGATTGTTGTCATTGTGCTGTTCATTGTGGGCATGGCGGGGGCGGTATATCCCGTATTGCCGGGGGCGCTCGCCATCTATTTTGCGTTTTTTGTGTACGGCTGGTTTTTCTCGTTTGCTTCATATAATAAATTGTTCTGGATCATTCAGACGCTAATCGTCGTTGCCCTTTTTATCGCGGATTACGCTGTGAATGCCTGGGGAGTCAAACGATTTGGTGGCTCGCGCCTGTCAGCGATACTGAGTACTATCGGGATTATTATTGGCCCCTTTGTTATTCCGGCATTTGGCCTGATTTTGGGACCATTTATTGGCGCTGTGCTAGGTGAGCTGATAAGCAAAGCCCCGCTGGACCGAGCTATTAAAGTGGGCTTTGGCTCTGTGTTAGGCCTTTTTACCAGCACCGTGATGAAAGTGATTTTGCAGCTTGCCATGATTATTGTATTCTTAATTTGGGTGTTATAACCCGAGATTCATTTTCGTTTATTATGATTTGCAGAGACAGAATCGACATGCGGCTCCGCACCGGTGATGGCTCAGGCCATGACAGTTTGTGCGGGGCTTTTGCATGCGTGTGAACAGCAAGAAAGAAGGGAACGCATTTTGTCCAATAAAGAAACATTCCTTAAAGGTACGCTTATTTTAGCCGCTGCCGCCTTGGTGGCCAGAGTGCTTGGTCTGGTACAGCGTGTTCCACTGGAGCATCTGCTCGGTTCCGTCGGGAACGCCTCGTTTACCATTGCGAACAACGCTTACTTGATGCTGCTCACGGTGGCTACGGCCGGCATTCCAAGCACATTGAGCAAAATGGTTTCAGAACGTTATGCACTGGACCGACCTTCGGAAGCGCGACGTGTGTATCATGCGGCTTTGATATTCGCGGCTGCGGCAGGCATTATCATTACAGCGCTGCTGTATTTTGGAGCGCCTTATTTTGCCGAGCATGTAGCAGGGGTTCCGCAATCCGCTTTGGCCATTCAGGCTTTGGCGCCAGCATTACTGCTGTTCCCTGCCATTGCTATGATGCGTGGATACTTCCAAGGGCGCGGTAATATGACCGCAGGCGGTATTTCACAAATTGTGGAGCAGGTTGCACGGGTAGCGACCGCTATTATACTCGCTTTTATTATTTTGAAGCTGGGTTATGGAGATCGCGAGGTTGCAGCTGGGGCCTCCTTTGGGGGTGTCATGGGAAGTCTTGGCGCTCTGGCGGTCATGTTGTACTACACGGTAAAATTGCGTCGTCAGGATCGACAGGATCGTCAAGATCAATTCCAAGAGGAAAGCTCCGCGCTACCGATGATGCGCATTTACAAAGATATTTTCAAGCTTTCCATTCCAATTGTATTGTCGTCTCTGACGGTTCCGGCGGTCAACTTTATTGATACGTCGATTGTGGTGAGACTGCTATCTGGTCAAGTGGGATTGGATCAGGCGACTACTCAGTTGGGTTATCTAGGCTCTCGGGCACAGAGTGTGGCGGGAATTCCGCCGATTTTGGCCATTGCGCTCAGTCAATCGCTTATTCCGATCATTTCAGCGGCATTTGCCCGTAAGGATGAGCAGCATTTACAAAATCAGATGACGCTGGCTTTGCGTATCTCTATTTTGACTGGAATGCCGATTGTGCTGGCTTTATGTGTGACCGCTTATTCTATTAATGGTTTACTGTTCAGCTCGCTTGGAGGCAGTGGTATCATCGCTGTTCTGACACTCGGAACGATATTCCAGATTACGATGATGACTTCTAATTCAATACTGATCGGTATGGGCAAGCCGCGTATTTCAATGGTTAATGTCATGGTCGGTATCGTCGTTAAGTTTGCAGCGAGCTGGCTGCTGGCTGGTTGGCTTGGGATTTACGGGATCATTGCCGCAACCGGATTATGTTTCCTCGTGATCACATTGCTGAATTTGCGTGTGCTTAAAGGGATCGTCTCCTTTTCCATCATGGGCCGTCGCTGGGCAGGGTTCTTAACCGCAGTCGTCGTCTCGGGAGCTGTCGGATACGGTGTAAATGAAGCCTGTATTCTGCTGGTGCATCTGATGCCTGCGCGTGTGGCCTTCTTGATCGCGTGCTGTATTGCCGGGGCAGCTGTACTGGTATGCTACTTGGTGTTGCTGGTTGTATTGCGCGTATTGCGCAGGGACGAGCTGGGCAACTACCCACGTATGTTGCAAAAGGTACTACGTCCGTTAATGCGCCTACAGCGTGAGTCCACAGGACAGTGAGGCTAAAAGAGCTCTCCAGTCTTTCAGTGGAAAGGTTGCAAGCTGTTATGGGCAACGTGGGCCATTGCTGTTTTTTGTATGCCATGGCGATGCTCGTGGCGCATGGCAAATAACAGCGGTCGCCTTGGTTCGCTGAGATGCCCAAGTGTGGAGCCGTCCTGAAACCAGTCATACCGGGGGATTGGATCATAAGTTGTATCGGACCAGACGGCGTTCAGCTCCGGGCTGTACAGACGTTGTCCTGGCGGTAGCCATTCATGTGCTAAAAGCGTTGCACTTTCATCTGGAGAGTGCAACGCTTTTTGTTCATTCGGGGTGAATAGTCCAGGCCAATAGTCGCTGCGTGAACCCGTATGCGGCACACTGTTAGCGAATGCTGATGCCTGGTCCAGCACCTGCTGATGGCCGAAGAGCATAGCATAGAGACTTTTGCCAAAGCCGATCCGCTCGTCCAAATGGCCGAAACGCTCCATCACTAGTCCAGCAAGCCCACCGTTTAGCCCAAGTGGAAATATAACCTGATTAAGCTGGAGCCAGTCATGCAAATAAAAGCCCGGCTTGTGTGTCACAAATTTTTGAAAATACGGATCTTTTACCACACGTCCTTCAATATAGTTTTGTTCATTAATGATGAGCGCCACAGTCAACAGAGAGCTATCACGCCATGCCCAGAAACGTTCCCAAAAGGGCTTCATGAATGGCGAAACGTGAAAATAAGGCAACAAATGAAAGCAACTCCGACCTAAATGACGGCTGTGCATGTAAAGTTGCAACTGCGGATAAGCGTCTTGAAAAATAAGGGCGTTACAGCGCTCCAGTAGCCGATACAGCCATTCCTTTTCCTGTTCGCCGAACAGCTTGCCAATCAGCCCCCCTTTCAGATCGGTCATATGATAGCCGCCATTACGAGAAACCAGGTGGGCCAGTAATGCCCAGTGTAACTCCGGGTAGCCACGATAGCATTCAAGGTAAGCGGCAGTGCGGGTGACGTTGCTGCGATTCTCCTGTGCTGTATCATTCTTGATCCGCTCCAGCAGCTCACAGTCTGTTTCGCATAAGGGCATATTCAGAGAAGAGGGACGCGTAGCGGGTCCGTTCACCAACATTAACGCTTCAGCTTCATTCATAGCGGCCTGTGCCGTATGATAATCCCACGCTAGTTCACGCAAGGGGTAGCGTAATTTGCGGGATTCGGTCCAGGCTGCCCGTTTGCCTTCCCAAGCTTCCTCAGCAACACGGGGAACGGAACCCAGTAACTTTAGCCCTCCCTGAAGCTGTCGAGATGCCGTATGGAGCCATTCGGTAAGAGACATGACTAAATAACCTCCTTTCCAACTGCAAGCATCCCCGTATCCTGCCAAGTAAGTTGGGTATGCTGTTAGGATGTCGTCGTTTATGTGGTGGATTCTTAAGTATATCTTTAGTATGCCTCAATGAGAGGGCTTCCAATCGGCATGTGAGCAGAATGGGGGAGTGTGCAAAAGCTTCACTTGGCGTTACAATAGAAAGTGCAATCTTTTCAGTATAAAAAGAATTTAAGGAGGAATCATCCATGCAAAAAATCGTCTCTCATGAAGACTTTAATAAGGCAATATCCACTCCGGGCGTAACGGTGGCTGTATTTAAGGCGGACTGGTGTGGGGATTGTCATTTCATTGATCCGTTCATGCCTGATGTGGAACAACAATATGCAGATAAGCTTACATTAATTGAGATTGATGTAGAACAGGCCGAAAGCGTCAGTCAAGAGCAGAATGTATTGGGGATTCCTAGCTTTATCGCTTACAGTGAAGGGCGAGAACTGGTACGTCTGGTGAACAGACTGCGCAAATCCCGCGAGGAGATTGAGCAATTTTTGGATCGGGCTGTTGAAGTCCATACGAGCTTGGCAAAATAATGAATGCTGTACATGCATACATGAAGGTTCCAAATTGAATTTTAAACATCAAGACATTCAGAAAGCCGCTTCCTTTCAAGGGGGCGGCTTTCTCACGAACACGTTCACATTTTGTCAACAAAGCTCGTATGTCAAGGAACGATATATCAGTTATAATTACTATAAGTGATCATTTCACAACATATAAAGTGAATAAATATTATATTTGGAAGGATACGGGTGAATTTGAATAACAAAATTAGAATATTAAAATGGCTGGCACTCGTAACATGTATTGTCATGTTTTTGGCTACCTTCGGTGGAGGTGTTGTGACGCGGACGGATTCGGGTCTGGGCTGTGGCCGGGAATTCCCGCTATGCAATGGTAAGCTGGTTCCGGCACATACGATCGCATCCCTTATTGAGTTCTCTCACCGCTCCGTCAGTGCCATGGCCGGGATTCTTTCTATCGCCTCATTTGTTGGCTTTTTGCTGTTTATGAAGCATCGAAAGGATTTACAGCTATTCTCGCTGCTCACGCTCTTGTTTGTGATCATACAAGGTGCAATGGGGGCGTTGGCTGTCATATTCTCCCAATCAGCTGCGGTCATGGGACTGCATTTTGGCTTTGCGCTTATCGCTTTTGCCAGTGCGACTATGATGACGCTGGGGGCCTGGCAGGAGCATGCGGACTCACGCCACACTCCGCGTCTGATTCCTGGGCCTGTCAGTCGGGGCTTTCGTAATTTTATATGGCTATCGACGATCTATACCTATATTGCTGTCTATTCAGGGGCGTTGCTTAGTCACTCGGTCATCCAGAAGGTTGTAAATATTGGAGGCTTCATATCTCCACTGTTGCTTCATCAGATTTCAGCCGGTCTGCTGTTCGTCATTATCTTGGCTGTGGGTCACTACGCATACCGTTATCACCCGAATCACCGGGACATCCGTATATTGGGTGTTGTATCGGTCTTGTTAATCCTGCTTCAAGTGGTGATTGGAATTATCTTGCTGTACGTCAACAGACCTGAAATCTACATGTTTATCGTGCTGGGGCATATGCTGGTGATTGCATCGTTGTTCTCCATCTTGGCTTATCTGAGCTATCGTGTATGGCAATTGTCACCGGATCGCAAGCTTGTTCCGACCCAAGCACAACGTACCTAAGCATTTCATAGATCATAGTGAAGCGGATTTTTTGCCCAAGTGGCGTTTAAACACGTATAATAGCATATAAGAAACAAACCAGGCCCACGAGTTTCTCGAGGGCTTGATTTGCTTAGGAGGAATCGTCCAGTTGATCTACCAGAATTTGCGCCAATTTATTGAAGCACTGCGTAAAGAAAATCATCTTAAAATTATAGAGGCACCTGTCGATCCTTACTTGGAGCTGGCTGAGATTCATCGAAGAGTCATTGAGGAAGAAGGGCCGGCACTGCTGTTCACGAATGTAAAAGGAACTCCGTTTCCTGTAGCCAGTAATCTGTTTGGCACGAATCGCCGTGTGGACATGGCTTTTGGCCCGCGCCCAGAGCAACTGATGGATGCGATTGTAGGAGCAACCAAAACATTGTTTCCACCTACACCCAAAGCATTGTGGAATGAACGTGGCCTGATTAAGGACATGCTAAAAGTAGGCCTAAAAACAGTATCTCATAGCGAGGCTCCTGTATTGGGAGTTCGCCGTACAGAGGCTCCGCTGGCACCACTGCCTAAAGTGACCAGTTGGCATGAGGATGGAGGACCGTTTATTACCCTTCCACTCGTGTATACCGAGAAGCCAGGTCAGCCCAAGGATCATAATCTGGGGATGTACCGCATTCAGATTTATGATGATCAGACGACGGGCATTCACTGGCAAATTCATAAAGGCGGCGGTTTCCATTATCATGAAGCGGAGCTGCGTAATGAGCCGTTGCCTACGACGATTATCATCGGTGGCCCGCCTGCTCTGATTGCGTCTGCCATTGCTCCAGCACCGGAAAACTTGCCTGAGCTGTTGCTGGCTTCGCTTATTATGGGAGGCAAGCTGCCCATGACAGAGGACCCGCTTGGGGGTCATCGGATTCCAGCAGAAGCAGAATTTGCAATCAGCGGTTATGTGCCACCTCATGAACGCCGTCCGGAAGGCCCGTTTGGCGATCATTTTGGATATTATTCATTACAGCATGATTTCCCTGTATTTCATGTCAAACATATGCATCACCGCAAGGATGCCATTTATCCGGCAACCATTGTAGGTAAGCCTCGGCAAGAAGACTACTACCTCGGTGAGTTTTTGCAACGTCTGCTGTCGCCTGCCTATCCGCTTGTGATGCCTTCCGTCAAGTCCCTGTGGGCGTATGCGGAAACGGGCGTACATGCGCTGGCAGCGGCAGTCGTACGTGAAAGCTACTCCCGTGAAGCGCTTGTATCCGGTTTTACCATTTTGGGTCAAGGTCAATTGTCATTGACCAAGTTCCTGATGCTGACAGATCGAGTCATTGATTTATCTGACTTTAACCTGCTGTTAGAAACCATTCTGGAGCGATTTAATCCAGCAAGGGATTTATTTATTTTCAATCACACGTCACACGATACACTCGATTACACAGGCCGCAAGCTGAATCATGGCAGTAAGGCGATCCTGATGGGAATAGGTGAGCCTGTACGTGAATTGCCTCGTGCTTATGAGGGAGGCGATCTGCCGGGCATTCGTGAAATTGAGCCCTATTGCGGAGGGTGCCTCGTTGTGTCCGGCTCTTCCTTTGAGCAGGAGCCTGAACTCGCTGCGCGTGTATTGGAGCGATTAGCTGCGGGTGAGCAAGAGTGGCCGCTCGTTTTCATTGTGGACGATGCCAAGGAAGTCGTTCGCTCTCAAGCCTCGTTCCTGTGGACGGTATTCACTCGCTTTAACCCGGCTACGGATATGTACGCGGACAGCGAAGTGCGTTTGCATCATCTGAACTATAAGCTGCCGATTGTAGTGGATGCGCGTATGAAGCCGGGGTATCCGGATGAGGTGTTACCGCGTGGGGATATTGTTAAGCTTGTAGATCAACGATGGACAAGTTATTTCGCTTGACGCCCTAATTAAACCTACAGCCGGATTTTATATTTATAAGGAGGCGTAAGCATGATACGCAAGCTACTGGGTGAGCCGCCGCGTGTGAACAAGGGCATCCTGCTAGATGCCATGAATAGCATGTCAGATATGTTGAACCTGCTGGAACGGCAAATTCAGGCTGGTGGAGATCCGACCCACGATTTTCGGAAGGCGGATATTTTGACACGCGGTCTAATGTCATCTCTGGATGAACTGGAGCAGAGCCATCATGCTGCCGCCTTTTTCCGTATGAAAGTGAAAGCCGGATATGCTGAAGATATGAGTGAGGATGAAAAATCCGACTATGCATTGTATGTTTTCTTTTATAAAGATGGGTTTGTGAGGGTATTTTCCATTCTGGATAAGCTGGGCAACTGGCTGAATGATCTGTATGATTTAAAAACAGGACAGTATAAGGCGCATTATTCGTATTTTACCGTGTTGCGGCAGCTCAAGTATCTCAAAATGCATCCTGTATTGACCGATAATTTATATGATATCAAGGATACATACAACGATGCGATCAATCGGCTGCGTAAGCGGCGAAATACGGAGATACACTATATGAATACAGAAATGCAGGATGATCTCTGGCAACGACACCGAGCTTTGTATGGAAAAATCCAACTGGAGGACCTTGATCACCATTTGGAAGATTTGCAGCAGGGCTTGGAAATGGTGTGTCGGTCGTTGTCAATCGCCTTTACTTATACTGCGAAACAATGGAAGAACCGGGCAGTACGCCCAAAAATATGATAGAAAATATCCTTTGACAAAGCAATGTAAACTATCTATACTGAAACCTAGTTTCAGAAAAATGCTTGAATTATGTTTTTTTATATAAACTTAACGGACAGCTAAAGCTGGAGTTTAACATATTTTTCTTATCCAGAGAGGTGGAGGGACTGGCCCGATGAAGCCCGGCAACCCGTTTTTTCCCGGTGTAATACACTGGGAGGGAACATGATGGTGCTAATTCCTACAAAACCGCTAGAGTTATAGCGATTTTGGCAGATGAGAAAAGGATCGCAAGGTGGGGCCCTTTTCATTCTGTGAAAGGGGCTCTTTTTTGTATAAATAAATAGCGATTTTATACAATCCTGAGAGATGACAACTGGTAAAAAGGGTAAGGAAGAAGTGAAGGGGGTCGCAGCACGTTGATAGAGCTTAAGCAGTTAACCAAGCATTATGGCAAAGGCAACCGACGCGTAAATGCGCTGTCTGGGTTGAATCTTTCTATAAAGCGTGGAGAAATATTCGGAGTGATTGGTCACTCCGGGGCAGGGAAAAGTACATTGATCCGCTGTATTAATTTATTGGAACGCCCTACTTCAGGTGAAGTATGGGTAGACGGGGTAAACCTCACTACTGTGAGTCAATCCCAGTTACAAATGCAGCGCCGAAAAATCGGAATGATTTTTCAGCATTTTAATTTGTTGTCTTCGGCGACGGTATATGACAATATTGCATTTCCGTTGCGGCTGGTAAACACGCCCAAGCAGAAGTTGGACCAGAAGGTCCGTGAACTGCTGGAACTGGTGGGTCTCGAAGAGCACAGTGGAAAATATCCGTCACAGCTCTCAGGTGGACAGAAACAGCGGGTAGGAATTGCGCGGGCGTTGGCTAGTGATCCTCATGTATTGCTGTGTGACGAAGCGACTTCTGCGCTTGATCCGCAGACGACGGGGTCTATCCTGAAATTGCTGCTGGATATTAATCAGCGATTTAATTTAACCATCGTGCTGATTACACATGAAATGCATGTCATTCAAAGCATCTGTGATAAAGTTGGCGTCATTCATCAGGGTGACATCGTGGAGCAAGGTCCGGTGGCGGAAGTATTTTTGAAGCCACAGCACCAGGTAACCAAGGACTTTATCCAGCGGGAGTCAGAACATCCCGAGGAGTTGCAAGCAGCGATTGCGGCAGCAGGTGAGGGCGAGTCGGCACAGGTGGTGCGTATCTCCTTTTTGGGCAGCAAAACATATGATGCGATTCTGTCGCGTACGGCTCGAAGCACTGGGGTTGATTTTGCGATCTTGCAGGGAACCATATCTACGATTAAAAATGTACCCTATGGTCAGCTAATCGTTCGTTTTGAAGGAAATCATGAGGATATAGAGCATACGCTGCGCGAAGTGTCTGGGCAAGGACTTGATGTGGAGGTGATCGGACAATGAGCGAACTTGATTTTTCACAAGTGAGTTGGGAAGAGCTAGGGAATTCTACTATGGAAACCCTTCAGATGCTCGGTGCATCCGCATTGTTCACCCTCATTATTGGTTTGCCGCTCGGCATATTATTGTTTCTGGCGAGCCGCTCCTCGTTGACTCTGATGAAGGTGATATACATTGTATTATCATTCATCGTTAACATTTTACGTTCCGTGCCATTTATCATTTTGATCGTTGCACTTATTCCTTTTACACGATCGCTGGTAGGTACCTCGACCGGGGTGTTGGGAACCATCCCACCATTGGTTATCGGGGCTGCCCCATTCTTCGCACGTCTTGTCGAAACGTCTCTGCGTGAAGTGGACAAGGGTGTCATTGAAGCCGCACAAGCAATGGGGGCCTCGACAGGACAAATTATCCGGCGTGTGCTGTTACGTGAGGCACTTCCGGGACTGCTAGCCGCATTAACCATTACCGTCGTTACACTCGTATCCTACACGGCAATGTCCGGGATGATCGGGGGCGGTGGACTGGGTACACTGGCTATCAACTACGGCTATTATCGTTATGAAACGGCTGTAATGATCGTTGCGGTCGTGCTGATGGTCGTATTGGTTCAATTGCTGCAAATGGCGGGAGACCGTCTCGTGCGGCATTATACTCGAAAATAGGGAAAACATATAGATATCCTTATTGATCAGGACGTCTGCTCCTGAATATTACAAATTATTGGAGGGGTAATAACATGAAGAAATGGGTATTGGCTGTATTAAGCTTGACATTAATTGCGGTGCTGGCTGCTTGCGGCACAAAGAGCACAACATCGGATACAAATAATGCGGCCGAAAATACAGGCGGATCACCACGTGAAGTGGAGCTGAAAGTTGGAGCTTCTCCTGTGCCGCATGCGGAAATTTTGGAAGCAATCAAACCTCAGTTGGAAAAAGAAGGGGTTCGTCTTCAAGTCGTTCAGTTTAACGACTATGTACAGCCGAACGTTCAATTGTTTGACAAGCAGTTGGATGCTAACTTCTATCAACATGTACCTTACTTGAATGTTATGAACAAAGAGCGCAAAATGAATTTGGTTTCTGTGGGCGCGGTTCACCTGGAGCCTTTCGGCATCTACTCCCAAAAATATAAAAAGCTTGATGAACTCCCAGATGGCGCAACGGTAGCCATTCCGAACGATGCAACAAACGGAGGCCGTGCATTGTTGTTGTTGGAAAAACAAGGTCTGATCAAGCTGAAAGACGCAAGCAACATTGAAGCTACGGTAAAAGATATTACTGAAAACAAGAAAAACCTGAAATTCAAGGAGCTGGAAGCGGCTATGCTGCCACGTCAGTTGCCTGAAGTGGACATTGCGTTGATCAACACGAACTACGCTCTGGAAGCTAAGCTGAACCCGACGAAGGATGCACTGGCACTGGAAGATAAAGATTCTCCATATGCTAACGTTCTGGTAGCTCGTCCTGATAATAAAGATTCTGAAGCGATTCAGAAGCTGCTTAAAGCTTTGCAATCCCCAGAAACTAAAAAATTCATTGAAGATAAATACCAAGGCGCAATTATCCCGGCATTTTAAGTAGGGAACGAGAACACATTGCACGCAAACCCCAGATTCTCTTGAACAAGAGGACTGGGGTTTCTTTTGGATAGAGTTGTAGGGGAAGCTTAAATATTTTATACTTGGGGGTGACCGTTCTCTGTGAACAGGAGGAAAATTGTTGAGAGATAAAGTCGCATTCATAACGGGTAGTGCCAAAGGTTTAGGTAAAACGACCGCTCTGCGTCTGGCGAATGAAGGCTGTAATATTGCGCTGAATTATGTGCATAGCCAAGCAGAAGCCGAAGCGCTTAAGCGGGTGATTGAGTCTAAGGGAGTACGCTGCCTGTCTTTACAAGGGGATATCACTGTTCAGAAAGATATCACGAGGCTGATTGGTGAAGTCCAGGATCGGCTAGGCGGAGTCGATATTATGGTGAACAATGCTGGACCGTTCATCCGGGAACGCCGCCTGTTTGCGGATTACAGTGTAGCTGAGATTCATACCATGATACAAGGGAATCTGGTCGGTACCATGTTGCTGGATCATTTGGTATTGCCTCACATGCGTAGCCAGCAATGGGGACGTATTATTCATTTTGGCTTTGGTCATGCTGGAGAAGCGAGGGCTTGGCCGCATCGCGCCGTCTACGCAGCCGCCAAGGTGGGGCTGGTATCTTTTACGAAGTCACTGGCTGTGGAGGAGGCTCCTTATGGCATCACGGTCAATATGATCTGTCCAGGGGATATTCGAGGAGCAAATAAGGAAATGTCAATCGCCGATGTCATCGGCATGCAGGATAAAGAGACACCGCGTGGGCGTCCGGGGAGCGGAGAGGACATTGCGCGAGTGATCGCCTATTTGTGTGAGGAGCATTCGGATTTTATAACAGGCAATATTATGGATGTATCGGGAGGATTGGACCCCATTCGGCCAACCATATAAGCTTGAGTGATCCCTCAGACGCTGTAACACAAAAAAGAGTCTTGAGCTTCGTTACCGAAGTCAAGACTCTCATGATCTTATGCATCAAGCATTAGAATACTTGTACCACTTCTTGGACGCCGTCGACTTCTTCGAGAAGAGCGCGTTCAATCCCTGCTTTCAGCGTGATTGTGGAACTTGGGCAACTGCCGCAAGCGCCTACCAGCTTCAGCTTAACGATGCCGTCTTCTACGTCAACCAGCTCAACGTCGCCGCCATCGCGTTGCAGGAACGGACGGAGCTTATCCAGTACATCTGCTACTTCATCATACATTTGAACGCTTTGTGTTTCGCTCATTAGAATTCAACTCCTTTCCTATACCTTTATTATTATATTACAAAGCGGGCCAAATTAAAATGCCCGTCATCCAAAGCAGGTGAAAAAATGTTAAGAACTATTATTGAGTTTTGCACCAGTAATATGCATTGGGGCACTGATGAAATCATGTCCAAGCTGGAACAGAATCCAGATTATGATGTGATTGAATACGGCTGCCTAAGCAATTGCGGTCAGTGTAACGCGGAACCCTATGCGATGGTCAATGGTGAGATTGTATCCGCAGATTCAGCAGAGCTTCTGTACGAAGTGATTATGAACAAAATTAAGGAAGCTGAAGCATGGGATAACCTAGACTTGGATTGAAATATAATGCTCTGTTAGCCCATACACGCAATATACAAAGAAGACCTGCTTTGGGAGCGGGTCTTCTTTGTTTGTTTAGCATGATCAGCCAAAATGGCGTTTGGACTTCCAGAGCACACCGCTTTTAAGCAGGCGTGGTACACGGCCGCGCAATGAAGTGCTGCCCATAAAGCCATAGCCGAACCCGGCCTTCTTGCCAAGTGCGCCTAATGTACCGCGCAGCTTTAAAGGATGCGGGTGAGGCGTTTGACCTTTCCATAGATCACGTACAATATGTGCGATTTGTTCCCCTTGCACCTCTGCTGCCTGAGCGCTTGGAGAGTAGGGAAGGCTCGCACAGTCTCCGACCACATATACCTCTGGATGATCTGGTATTTGGTAGTAATCGTTGAGCACGATACGACCCTGAGGGTCTTTAGGGACAGCTAAATCCTGCACGATTTTTACTGGCTGAATCCCGGCCGTCCATACCACTGCATCCGTTACAATTTGCTCGTCACGGTTATAAATAGCCCCCGGCTCAATACGAGAAACCGCAACATGGTTCAGGGCATTAACCTGATGCTCCTTGAACCAAGCATGTACATAGGCAGACAAACGTTGCGGGAATGCTGACAGCACCCGCTCGCCCCGATCCATAATGGTAATATTCAAATCCGTGCGGCTTTCACGTAACTCCGCTGCAATCTCAACACCGCTAAGACCGCCGCCTACAATATGGACATGTCCATATGGCTTGATTTCGTTCAAGCGCAGATAGGTTTGGCGGGTATGGTTAAACGACTGGATCGTACAGCTGTGTTCTTCAGCCCCCGGTGTATTGTGAAAGCGGTCGGTACAACCCAACGCAATGACAAGCTGATCATAGGGCAAGGGTTCACCGTCTTGAAAATGGACCATTTTATTCTCCAGATCCATCGAGGTGACCTCTCCGTATTTGCGAATAAGACGTTGCTCATCTGGAAAATGCACCCGCAAATCAAAATCAGAAACCGTACCTGCTGCGAGGGCATAGTACTCTGTTTTCAAGCCCTGAAAGGGCATTCGATCCACTAAAATAACTTGAACATCGTCGGGAATGTGTTTATCCAGCAATTCTTTGGCAATGGTAAGGCCGCCATAGCCGCCCCCCAGAATAACGAAATTTTTCATCAAAATCCGCCTTCCTTTCGCTACCGTGTCCCCGGCAAATGGTCTGGTGTCTCGTCGATCTAACACAAGTTTTTGTTGTTATAAAACCCGAGAATCGGGCCTGCCTGTGGCAGACAGACCAGCGTATTCCGGGGCAGCATGATGCTGCATGATGTGAGTAATGGGGATGATATGCTCGCGGGAAATCTGAATCCGATATTACATTTATTCGAAAACTTCAATTTCGTTATAGAAGGTGTCTCGTTCTACAGGTATGCGTCCTGCACCTTTGACCAGCCAGATCAGCTCTTTACGGGTCAATCCGGCAGGGGTCAACGCACCTGCGGCATGGCTGATCTGCTCGCGCACAATCGTGCCATGGACGTCTGATGCGCCAAAGGTGAGAGCGACCTGCGTCAATTGCGGGCCAATATTAATGAAGTAAGCTTTGACATGGTCGATATTGTCCAGCATCAGGCGGCTGATCGCAATGGTTTTGAGATCTTCGTAAGCGGAGTTACGACGCATAATGTTGGCGTTTTTGCTTTTCGGCTGCATGGACAGTGGAATAAATACCATAAATCCGTTCGTTTCGTCCTGCAATTCGCGAATTTGCAGCATATGTTCAATACGATCCTGATACGATTCGACCGAACCGTACAGCATAGTCGTATGAGTTTTCATGCCGAGATTGTGGGCCGTGCGATGTACTTCGAGATAGCGGTCCACGTTGGCTTTGGTAACACGCATCTTCTTGCGATATTCGTCGGACAAGATTTCTGCGCCACCACCAGTCAGGGATTGAAGTCCAGCCTTTTGCAGCTCCTCAAGCACTTCTTTAATACTCAAGCCGCTTATGCGTGTGAAAAAGTCAATTTCCGCTGCTGTGTAGGCTTTCAGTGTAACGTGGGGATATTTTTCATTCAGCGCCTTCAATGAGTCTACATAGTATTGGAAAGGCACATGATTATTATGACCACCGACGATATGAAATTCTCTTACCCCCGGATGGATGTGTTGCTCTACATAATCAATCATTTCCTGCCCGGACAACGTATAAGAGCCGTCCTCCCCCTGATCCTTGCGGAAATTGCAGAACGCGCAGCGCGCTTCGCATACATTGGTGAAGTACAGGCTCATGTTTTCGATAAAATAAACCTTTTTTCCGTTCTTGCGTAAATTAGCTTCGTTAGCCAACTGACCCAGTGTGAGGATATCGTCAGTTTCATACAAATATATACCATCTTCGAGGTTCAAACGAATCCCGTTCTGTACCTTTTCTACAATTTCCGCCATTCTGCGGTCTGTAAAAGGTGTAACTAATGTGGACATGCCTATTCCTCCTTCAAGTTGCTCTGTGCGAGGCTGTCCGCCAAATCAGCGGCACAAGCGCTTGATGCGCACAGGATGTCCCGTTCCGTCGGTAAAATCCGGCAGCGCGGATATACGATATGTGAAAAATGTTACAATGCCAGGCTACAATGATGAATATCTCAAAATATCGCCTTTGAAATGACAAATTTCCGACAGTTTCTTTTACACACTCTTCACCTATTATAAACCTCACACCACCGGTGTTCAATACAAACGAATAGAAAAACAGGTCTTGAAGCCTGTAAGGGAAGGACATTCCATGACTTGAGCACCTGCAAATAGTGGAGTATACTGAAGGAGAACATGAAGTAAAAGAGGAGGATGGAGCTATGATTAACATCACCGATTCCGCTGCTGAGCGTTTGAAGGATATGCTGGAGCAGCAGGAAACGCCGAATATGTTTTTACGTCTGGGTGTTACGCCAGGTGGTTGCACCGGATTCTCGTATGCAATGGGCTTTGACGACAACGAGACGGATCAGGATATATATATGAACGTACAGGATATGAAGATTGTAGTGGAAAAGGAAAGCATCCGCTACCTGGACGGTCTGGAAATCGACTTTGAAGAGTCTGGAATGTCAGGCGGCTTCACGATTCATAACCCGAATGCTGTAGCTACATGCGGCTGTGGTTCAAGCTTCCGTACGGCTACGGATGCCGGGAAACCGAACGAAGAGCCTTGTTAAGGTAGTTTAAAAGGGTACAATGAAATGAATTGTCTGCAAACCTGCATGATGGGGTGTTAACAATTCGAAAATGTAAATCAAGACCTCCAGAACGGTATAGTCACGTACTATATTCGTCCTGGAGGTCTTTTTTAATATGTAGAGATTACTTACTTAGGATCATTATCACTACGTGTGGATTGGACAAATTTACTCAGGGCATTAAAAAAGGCAAATGCAACTGTAAAAAGCAAAAGAGCTACGGGTTTAATTTCAATCTTAGAAAAAACACTATATAAAACTAAAAATGCAAAAAAGAGTACTGAGCTATTTACGTTTTGTTTTGTATAAATAGATTTTATAAAATTCATTGTATCACTCTCCAATTTGATTATAAGAATTCAAAACATATAGTATAAGTACCTCATTAACAAAATAGAAGTTAACTTGGTATATATACCATATTGCGAATGTATTCAATGAACGACTTCTTATACATAAATTACAGTATTGCATACAAACATTCAGGACTTATCAAATAAAAAATTCACATTATTTTAATTAGAGTTTTACTTCACTAGAATTTCAGTATAGGAACTTACAATTTGAATTCTGAGGGAGTGAAAGAATATATGAGCAATCCAGTTAGTTTAAAAATGGCTACCATGACATATGGACTTGATGATGATCCTCATATGTATGAATTATTTGAGGGAGTTCTGTATGATCGTAGTTATTTCTTTTATCTTGAACATGGGATACTGTGTCTGCGACATGTAAGAAAGGTAGAACAACCGGACCATCCACATCTTTATGTGGATGGGGAAAGTGGGGGCCTCCAACTAGCGAAGAATGTACAGCGTGGGATTATGGAAGTCGTTACAGAACTGATCGAGCGTTTGCGTAGTAAGGATGGATTGACGTTTTTACTGGACGAACTGCTATGGCTACATGGTCGAAGTCATATTGAACTTAACCTCGTAAAAAATAAAGGATGATATATTTCTGTTGAGAAACTAGCTGATTTGTAACCTTCCTCCACGGAGTTGGCACTTAAGACTAAGAACACGAGAGAAAAGAGGCTAGGGATGTATGAAGGAGTGGGTTGAAAAGGCACGGCAGGGGGATGAAGAAGCGTTCGGGCAGCTAATGCTGCATTTTCGCGGGATGGCCTATGCGGTGTCCTATGACATGCTGAAGGATGTTCATCTCGCGGAAGATGCCGTGCAGGATGCGCTCATAGAAGCTTATCAGAATCTGGAGAAGCTGCAGAACGCGTCCGCTTTTCCAGGCTGGTTCAAGACCATTGTCGTAAGACAGTGCCAGCGAATGCTGCGGCGCAAGCATCATTCGATGCTTCCTCTGGATGAGGCTATGCAGATATCGGGAGGAGTACCGGGTGTAGCAGAAATTGCGGAGCGTAGGGAGGAGAGCCAAGTTCTGCAACAATCGGTGAAGGCACTGTCTGCCAAGCTGCGCGTGCCTCTGCGGCTGTTTTATTTTTACGGCTATTCTCTTCAGGAAATTTCCGATTATCTGGGCACTCCGGTCCCGACGCTTAAGAAGCGGTTGCACGATGCTCGCCGAAAGCTGAAAGGTACACTCCCGGTAGCTGATCTCGTTTCTGTGTTCAATCATTTGTATGAGGGAGGGCAAAACATGCTACATATTGTTAACGGTGATGTTGTAGGCGAGATGTTGAAGCAGGGTGTTGTACAGGGTGATGTGCTTGTATGGAGAGAGGTATATCCGGCAGGACCGATATTTTTAAATCCAGCGGGGGCGGAAGAACGGGCATTGCGGGCCAGGGTCCTAGAAGAATCGATGGGTATTCCGACCAGCGAATATATTACGGGTTGTGAGGAACAGGAGCAGAAACTTCGTGAGTTTATTAAGTATGATGAAGTCGTATTGTGGTTTGAGCATGACCTGTTTGATCAGAGCATGCTCGCCTATCTGCTCCACTGGTTCAAAAGACAGAAACTGGGCCGCACGAAGCTGAGCCTGCTCTGCATTGGGGAGTTTCCGGGAATCGAACGCTTTCATGGCTTGGGACAGCTCACTCCGGCACAGCTTCAGACATTATCCGGTACCTGGCGGACTATTGGGCGGCAAGAAATGGAACTCGGAAGCGAGCTTTGGCAGGCGTATGCTTCTCCTGATCCTGTACAAATGGCTAATCTGCTGGAAAACAAGAAGACAGAATTGGCAGCATCCGGCCTGACTTTTGCCTATGAAGCTTTCACAGCGCATCTCAAGCGGCTGCCCTCGGAGCAGAATGGTCTTGGCATTGTGGAACAGACCACGCTTCAGGCCGTTCATAATGAAGTGAATACGGCATTGGAATTGTTTCGTCAGGTAACTGACGTTCTGCATGTGCTTGGCATGGGTGATCTCGAATACTGGAAATTTATTCGTGCTTTGGCGCAAGGCGAACATCCTTTGCTGATCATTGACGGGATTGAGGCGGGCTTGGATTTCAGACAAATTCCGGATTTTCTGAACCGAAAGGTAATTCTGACAGAGTTGGGTAAAGAGGTACTGAATGGATCAGCGGACCGCATTGCAGTTCAAGGGATCGATGAGTGGTTTGGGGGGCTGCATCTCCATGGACATGAGGTTTCTTGGCGCTGGGATGATGTAGCTGGAGGTTTGATCCGACATTGAAGGATAGCTATCATCAGTATATTCTCCTAATGTTAGGAACCGACATGGGCAGATGCGCATATACTTTCTAAAAACTAACATTAGGAGGAATAAACTTGTATCAAGTACCTTCTTACTGGGGAAATTCATACTATATGCGGGCCGATTTTGTACCGATCTGGAACACAGGATTTCCGAAAGCAGTACAAATGATAAAGGAAGCGGTACAAGGGGAGCGTAACGATGAGTTGTTCTACGATGAATTGATCAATTTGGCACCCTCACAAGAGCAGGTGGCTATTATTGAAAGCATCCGTAATGATGAGCGCGGTCACAATAAAATGTTCAGAGAGATGTATCGGGCTTTGACAGGACAGGAAATTGCAGGCATCAGTAGTGAGCAATATGAGAGGGTGCAATCTTATACAGAAGGTCTACAGCGCGCCTTGATGGGAGAGTTGGGGGCGGTGGAACGATATCGCAACATCTGGTTTGGTTTGCCTGCCGGTATCTATAAGGACACGGTGTACGGTATCATTTTGGATGAGCTTAAGCACGCTGCCAAATACAATTATCTGATTACGTTGAATCTCAGGTAACTATTGACCGAAAGTCAATACTACTCCACATCAATTGGATGCTGGATTTTATCCTTATATTCATCCACATAGAGTTGGCCGTTGCTGCCTTTAACGGCATAGAATACGTCCTCTAACTTTTTGTCGCGGGCCTTCAGTTGAGACAGCAGCCATGATTCGGGAATATGATTGGAGTTTAAATTGCCATGCAAAAGCTGTCCGTCGATTACAAGCTCAATTGGGAACTGTGTGGCATTACCTGCATTCAACTGCAGGTCTTTTAATGTCACGGCTTGCAGTTCCTTTTTCTTTTGAACAGATAGTTTTCCGTTAATCTCAAGGAGGGCGTACTGCACTTCTTCTATATTAAAAATTTCTTTCTGGCGAAGTTGTTGGTTTAAAGAATCCAATGTCATATTATTTTTTTTTAGGTTATCTTCGAGAATGAACCCTCCTTCTATGAGAACGGTGGGTGCTCCCTCTGTCCACATCTTAAAGTTTCTGAATTTCAAAAAAAACTTGGATAAAACATAAGAAGTAATTGTAAAAACAGACAGGGCTATTAATAGGTGGACAACTTCTATTTTTTGGTTAAATGCAAAATTAGCAGCCATAGCTCCTAATATAACTGCCGTTACGAATTCGTGAAAGTTCATATTGGAAAGGGTTTGCTTCCCCAATATTCTCCCAATTAGCATGAGGATAACGAATGCAGAAAAACTTCTGATCAAAATAACGAGATGATCCATGCAAAACCCTCCTAGTTTGAAAATTGCAGGTATTCAGCATATAGGTTACCCGCTGGGATGGGATAATATACCAATGTAATTAATGCATTATATGTGATGTATAAGCTTATAGGTTAGAAATTTAGCTATTTGGTCGAATGATTTGATTTCTCTGCATATGAATAGACCTCCTTATGTTCATAATCCAATGCTTCTACTGCTTCATATCCGTAAACAGCTCCTGCGCAGTACGCACAAATAACTGTACAGCCAGAGAAGCATTGTGCAGGGATGGTACAGCGATACCGATTTGACGTGTGATCAGAGGTGAAGTCTCCTTGACGGTCAGATCATGGGGGAACGTGGACAAGGCGAGTGAAGAAACAATGCCCATACCCAGTCCTTGTCGAACCATGCTGACCAAGGTGCTGACATTGTGAGTAATGAATTGTGCCTGCAACTGACTTTGTTCGCGTTCAAAACCTTCCATAATGGCGACCTCATGTCCACCTTTACAAAAGATCATATCCTGCTCATTCAAGTCACGGATGGCAATTTTATTGTGCGATTGTAGAGGGTGACCGTCTGGCAGGAGAATAACCATGTCATCCTGACATAATGGGATGATATCTACCTGAGGGTCTGGTAACAGGATGATACCGACTTCGATTTCTCTGGTATGCACCCACTCCTTGACTTCATTCGTGGAGCCTTCATGTAGATCGAAAACAAGGTTCGGATAATGCTGACGAATATGATGAATAATCGGGGGCAGAAAATAGGCTGAGGCAGAAGGAAAGGCACCGATCGTGATCGTGCCCACGTCTAGACCTTTTTCAGCAGCCACCTGCTGCTGTACCTTTTCCATGCTTTGCAGCATCATACGGAATTGCAGCAGTACCTTGTGCCCGATATTTGTCAGCAGCACTCCTTTTTTTCGGTCGCGCAGCAATAGCTGGACACCCAGCTCGTTTTCGATGCTGGCGATGGCATGGCTGACCGCGGGCTGCGTCATATGCAGCTCATGGGCAGTTTGGGTGAAGTTTAGCGTTTCAGCTACACGAACGAAGATCATAATCTGAGTAATGGTCATAAGTGAAAAGTTATCTCCCTTATTGAAAACATTCATTTTATTTATTAGTGACCACAGTATACGCTAGTAAAGCAAAACTTTGCAAACGGCTATTCAGATTTTAGTCGGTAGCAATGAGCGATGAAAAATCTAAGGGAGAGAAGACATCTATGAAAAAATTAACACCTAAAGCTACGTTGTGGCTTGTCTTGATATTAGTGATGGTATGGGGGATCAACTGGCCGTTGACCAAGCTGGCTTTGCCAGATACGCCGCCGATATTTTTTTCAGGAATCCGTACCCTGCTGGGTGGTGTGATTCTGCTATTGTTCGCTATACGTCACCGGGAAACCTTGCGTTTTAGACAGAATGCGTGGACTTATCTTGTGCTGTCCATATTTAATATTGCAGGCTACTATGGCTTGCAGACGGTAGGGCTGCGTTATTTGTCTGCTGGGTTATTTTCCACTTTAGTATTCCTTCAGCCGATCCTGTTGGGATTATTCTCCTGGATGTGGTTAGGGGAGCGCATGTTTCCCCTGAAGGTCATTGGACTGGTACTGGGTTTTGGCGGGGTGATCGTGATTAGCTCTGGTGGAATGGCAGGGCATTTATCGGTACTGGGTATTGTGTTGGGGCTAGCTTCAGGATTGTGCTGGGCGCTCGGAACGATTTATATGAAGAAAAAAAGTCAGCGGCTGGACTCCATTTGGGCGGTGACGATGCAGCTCGTATTGGGAGGGATTATACTCAATGGGATTGGATTTACGACCGAGAAATGGAGCGATATTCACTGGACGACCTCCTTTGTCGCAATTCTATTGTTTATTTCGATATTCGTGATTGCGATGGGCTGGATAATTTATTTTAAACTGATCGACAATGGAGATGCAGGAACCGTCGGCTCATATACGTTTATGATTCCGGTGTTGTCCACAGTCTTTAGTATGGTAATGCTCAAGGAATCGCTTACTTTGACGTTTGTTGTGGGGCTGGTGCTGATTGCAGGCAGTGTGTATCTGGTAAATACAGCATCTCCTAGAAAACGAAAGAACCGAAACTCCAGGGCTGATGAAACGAATTCCTGTACAAATGCATAGAAATATGGAATTAGGAAAAATATACTAGATTATCAGAGGAGGGAATAGTAAAATATGACTATATAAGTAGAGAGGAAGTTTGGTATGGGAGAATTAAGCAGTCATGCTCAGTCTGTGGAGCCGCAAGCACATTCTGTTCGTAAGCTCGCAGTTGTAGCAACAGTCATTTCAGGAGTAGCTGTACTAGGATGTATAGCCTTGGCGGTGTGGAATTATAATCTGAATACGAAGGTCAATACTTTAACTAGTGCGAACGCTTCACTAAATAAAACAACACAAGCGTTAACGAAGCAACACAACGATACAGAGGCGCTACTGGGACGAGTTAGATTAACAGCTAACCTGTCAGCCATAACGCATATGTTAGAGCAGACATCTGTCGTTACCGATGATTTTGTATTGGAAAAAGTGACTTTTGATGTAACAGAGGATGGCACGTTGAAGGGTGTGCTACTGAATGTGAACAATCAACCTAATCTTGGTTTTGGCGGTGCTTATCAAGGTTATGGTAAATATAATATGTCCTCAGCTGTATTGACGAAGAAGGCGGAGGAAGTCATAAACATAGCTATGAAAGAGTACGGTACATCTGACAAGCTTCCGGTATGGGATAAGAATACGAGGGTGGAAATGACGGTTCAAAATTATCCGCTTGGGAAGCGGGAAGGCGGCACTTTTAAACTCACCGGTCAGCAGTAGGAGGAACCTAATGTATTCCGATGTTGGGTTTTGCAGATGAAGCGGGGGAGTTAAGGAATGGACAGATATACACCTACAGCGAGGGAACGCTGGCAGATGAAACAGAGCGAGCCGCAGCAGCAGGGATGGCTGCTCGCTTTCTTTGGCTGGATTTTTGCAGGTTTGGGGTTCATATTTAGTTTTTTTGTCTTTGGAGGATTGTTGGGTGTCTTAGGTTTGGTTTTTGGAATTTTGACGAAACGAATGGAACAAAGAAACACGCAGGGCATCTTCATTATTGTAATCAGCTCCGTTGCTATTGGCATCGGTCTATTGATTTTTATGATTTTTTTTACGCAAGGTTTTGTAGAGGGTCTGAGAGAAGGGTATAATGAGCATTATTAGGTCAGGGAGGTAACAGCATTGAGCGTCATTATTTCGCAGCAAATCTCGGCAACGGGCGTGAAGGAATATACGAAGGTGATGAAAACATTTGATTCTCCGTTTACACCTTTAGTTGGACAGAAGATCAGGGACACGGCATTTGGCGATATGCAATATTACGATGTCGAGGACGTATTTATTGATCTAGCGGAGAATGAATATTGGGTTATTCTACCTGCCGTTTTGCTGCATACTGATGATATTGAGGATATACGAGACGCTGTGCGTGAGTATCGTTCACATGGTTGGGAATGTACGAAACCTCTGTAAATGCATACCACTTAGGCATCTATACGGAAACGTCTTTCTTTTGCGAGATAGGCGTTTTTTTGTGTATTTGTGTAGGGGATATTCCTAATGATTGGCATGAAAGGAAAGAATTTATGCTGAAAATGCGCAAATTTTATCATTTTTTATCATAAAACGACAAGTTGGGAAATGAAAACGGCCTTAATGTGTTATACTTAGTATATCAAAGGACAAGAGTCTAAAACGACCGGTAAGGCCCTTTCTTTGAAGAGCCTCTGAAAGGTTCAACGTTTATCCAAAATAAATGGTCAAAAGGAAAAGGGGAAATGCTAACGTGAGAGTGAATTTGAAATTTACCAACAAAGGGCAAGTTGCAGTTGAGAAGTTCAACAATGAGGAGCTTATCGAAATCTTTACCCGCTACATTAAAACGTTAAGCAAGAAGTATGATATCTCGGTTACCGTACCGGAGGATCTGAATGAGCAGATCTTGGAGGAGGGTACCGTGAAGGTCGTGTTGGATAAGATTAATTGTGACATGGACGCTTTTTTCAAGGAGCTGAGCCGGGATATCAAGGTGCCGCTGGTCAAAAGATTGGGTACCAAACTGGATAACGTATTTAAGACCGAGGTTGTGGAGCAGGAACAGAACTAAGTATAGGGATCAAGCGAGTCGAATGAAGATTCGCCATATGAAATGATAAAACCTCCCGAATGGGGCGCATGGCTAGGCCATGTGCTCGTTCGGGAGGTTTTATATGTTTAAACTACTCTATTCAGTAGGAAAACATGCAAGGCATGTCTCTCCCTTTTAACGTATTGTTGTGGATGTAGGGCGCAGTTGGGCTAAATCAAACGAAGGTACCAGCCCTTCCTGCGCGGCACGACCGAGCAAAGCTTCGATGGCGGCATATCCACTGTCGCCCAGATTGGCGGTAAAATCGTTAACGTACAGGTCGATATGCGATTGGGCGACATCAGGTGAAAGCTCCTGCGCATGAGACAATACATATTCACGCGAAGCTTCGGGATGCTGCCAAGCGTATTCGACAGAGGCGCGTATCCAGTTTGTGATCGCATCCAGATCCAGCGTACGGCGGGCAATAATAGCTCCGAGCGGGATCGGCAGTCCTGTATCTTCTTCCCACCAGTTCCCCAGATCGACTTGCTTACTAAGCCCGTAGGACGGATACGTGAACCGTGCTTCATGAATAACTAGTCCGGCATCTATCTTCCCGTCACGGACAGCAGGCATAATTTGGTCGAACGGCATCACGACGATCTCGCCGACACCCCCAGGCACATGCTTGGCCGCCCACAGGCGGAACAGCAGATAGGCAGTGGAACGTTCACTCGGAACGGCTACACGCTTGCCGGACAGGGCTTCCGGGCCTTTGACGGTGGAACCTTCCTTGGTCAGCACGAGTGGCCCACAACCCCGGCCCAGTGCGCCCCCACAAGGCAGCAGGGCATATTCATCCAGTACCCAAGGGAGTGCAGCATACGAAATTTTCATGATATCCAGTCCGTCTGGTGTGATCGCCAGATTGTTGGTGATGTCGATATCGGCGAATGTAATGTCCAGCGCGGGTGCGCCCGGAATCAAACCATGCGCCAGAGCATGGAAGACAAAAGTGTCGTTGGGACAAGGTGAAAAAGCAATTTGCATCTATATAACCTCCGTTAATGTAGAAAATGCGGCTTCCAATGCTTGCAAAGCCTCTTTGATTCGCCAGGCTGCACGGTCACGTGGACCGACAGCATTGGAAATCGTGCGGATTTCCATCGTCGGCAGTTCTAGCCTATTTGCAGCCACGGCCACGCCGTAGCCTTCCATCGCTTCGGCAGCAGCTCCAGGAACGCGTTTGGCCAGCCGTTCCGCTGTTGCCGCCGTACCGGTGGCCGTAGAGACGGTCAGGATCGGCCCCGCGACAGCCGTCTGTCCGGCGGCACGCAACGCCTGAACCAATCGCTGCGCGATGGCAACGTTCACGGCAATTCGGCTTGAGCCGAAACCTAGCTCGTCCACGCTGCTGAAGCCCTCTGCCGTCTCGGCCCCCAGGTCGGCGGCAATGATCGCGTCAGCAACAACGACGCTCTCCAATGCAGCGACCTCCGCGAAGCCGCCACCAATTCCGGCGCTGATGACCAGACGGTAGTCACCAGCCGCCGCCAGTGCTAGCGCGGTTGAAGCCGCCGCGGACGGTGCGCCCACGCCAGCTAGCTCGACCACAAAACGGGTGTCGCCTTTCAGGCCCCGCAGTACAGCTTCCCGTTCGCCTTCAACCGCGGTCATAACCAGGATGCGCTCATCTGATGTTGTATGCTCCATCGGTTGATTCCCCTTTAAATTTAGGTAATATGCTCCCTTATCATACTGCTTTTCGAAACGATGTTCAAAAAAGGTCGACAAAAAAAGCGCTCTGAGGCGCTTTTTGAAAAACTGCAAGATTCAGCAGATATGAAAATCGGTAGTTGTAAACATAAAGCAATTCTAATCTGGAAGAACAGCGCAGGCATAGCATATAATAATTATATCGGCTGATCCTTTGTGATTAGCTGAAACATGGTAATATTGCGGTCATAATGGCTTGGGGTTCCATCTTGATTGCGCACCCGAATCATCTCGCTACTGAATAACTCGATATATCCACAGCCAATCTCACAGTATACACCTGTAGGGTCCTCTTGCCAGACCGTAACGAGGTGTTGAGACAGCGCTGCGGTGAAAAATTCGATGTTTTTTTGCAGTACGCGTGGCGTTTTCTTGGGTTCCATAACGTAAATCCTCCCTATATCATGCCATTTGAAAATCAGCAATTGAATGTGGCTTCTAAGTGGTTACTACACATCATAACGAACATAAACAACTGAAAAAGAAACGGTTCTTCAATCTACTCTATGAAACAGACGTAAACACTGTACCGCTTAATGCTATTTTTGTAAAGCATCCGAATGACCTTTTCAAATATCCAGTTTGTGTTTACACACATTTTACATTGCGTTTACACTACTGTGATGCTAGTGCGTTTCATCTAATAGTACAATAAAGGGTAACTATACTGCATGAATTGATGGAGGCCATATGTTGATAGAGAGTCAGAATAAGGATAAAGCCGGGTCAGAACGTTACTTTAACCGAGATTTAAGCTGGATTGAATTTAATCGCCGTGTGCTTCAGGAAGCTCAGGATGCAGATACACCGTTGCTGGAGAGAGCCAAATTTTTGGCGATTGTATCTAGCAATTTGGATGAGTTTATGGCTGTTCGTGTTGCAGAGACGCGCGAGAAAATCAAGGCGGGTTTTATGCAAAAGGATTTTACGGGATATACCCCCTCCGGTTTGTACAAACGCCTGATCAAGCGTACTGTCTCGATGGTATCGGAACAATACCGGACCTATCGTGATATTTCCCGCCTCTTGACGAAAAAAGGTCTTTTACTGCTCGAATATGAAGACTTAAATACGACACAGCGCAAGTCGCTGGATGCATATTTTCATGAAATTATATTTCCGGTGCTCACGCCGATGGCGGTCGATCAGAGCCGTCCTTTTCCACTCGTTCACAATAAATACGTATATTTAGCGGTCGTTTTGAGACGTCCGGCGGATACGGAGGAGGATAAACCGCTTTTTGCCATTGTGCAGGTGCCTTCGAATATTCCACGTGTGGTTACAGTGCCGTTACGTTCCAATAGCAAGAAGAAATCATTTATTTTAATTGAGGAACTGATCAAGCATCATATCCAAACGCTGTTCACTGGGTATATCCCAGAGGCCGTTCATGCTTTTCGTGTGACACGTAACTCCGATTTATCCATTAATGAAGAAGAAATCGAAGATTTGCTCGAAGAGATTGAAAAAGAGCTGCGTCGAAGACGACGGGGCGCGCCAGTAAGATTGGAAGTAGAAAAAGGGATTCATCCCTATGCCCTGATGGAGCTTCAACGCGAATTCAAGCTGTTCGACCATGTTTTTGAGGTGGACGGGCCGTTGGATCTGACATTTTTATCGTCTTTTGCCGATCATTTGGAAGGGTATTCGCATTTGAAATTCCCGGCAATCAAACCACTGTATCCGGAAGAACTGCCCCCGCAGGAGGATATTTTCAACGTACTTCGCAAACGGGACGTGCTCGTGTATCATCCGTATGAATCATTCGATGCGGTAACTGATTTTATCATTGAGGCATCAGAGGACCCGGATGTGATGGCAATCAAAATGACCCTGTACCGTGTCAACGGGGAATCGAAGCTGATTCCGGCATTGGCACGTGCGGCCGAATCGGGCAAGCAGGTAACAGTGGTGGTGGAGCTGAAAGCCCGTTTTGACGAGGAACGTAATATTGCCTGGGCGCGTACGCTTGAAAAAGCAGGCTGTCACGTAGTGTATGGGTTGGTTGGCTTGAAGACGCACGCCAAAATCATTCTTGTCATACGCCATGAGCGCAACGCACTCAAACGATATGTGCATGTAGGCACAGGCAATTATAATGAAAGCACGGCGCGCGTGTATACGGATATCGGATTGTTTACGTCAGACCCTGTACTTGGTGAGGATGCCTCCGAACTGTTTAATGAAATCACGGGATTCTCCGCGCTCAAGACTTTGCAGGCTTTTACCGTGGCTCCAACAGGAATGAAGAACAAGCTGTTTGAACTCATCCGTAGGGAAGCAGAGCAAGCATTGGCAGGTAAGCCCGCCCGGATTATTGCCAAGATCAACTCCTTATCCAATCAGGAGATGATCGATGAACTATATGCGGCTTCCCAAGCAGGTGTGAAGATTGATCTTATCATCAGAGGGGTCTGCTGTTTGCGTCCCGGTGTGGAAGGATTCAGCGAGAATATACGTGTCATCAGTATTGTAGACCGCTTTCTGGAGCATTCCAGATTGTTTTATTTTGAAAATGGAGGGAAATCCGAGTTATTTCTGTCCAGTGCGGATTGGATGACGCGCAATTTGACCCGCCGAATTGAACTGATGTGCCCGATTTATGATGACGGGATCAAAGAAATGCTGGCAGATATTCTGCATTTATCGTTAAGGGATAATGTGAAGGCGCGCCAGCTTTTGCCTAATGGCAGCTATCAATTTGTGTCCAGAAACGACAAAGAGGCTCCCATCAGGAGCCAATCTGAAGCGATGAAGGTTAGAAATTGGAAGAAGGTAGAATGGACCACGACAATGTGAGGTTCCACGCCTTTTGGAAATCTTTCGCAACGGATTCTAGTTCTCGTTGTTCTAATATGGGTTCACTCTTGCTTTCCAAACGAAGATGCATTGCGTCATCCCCTGTAGTAGGATTGATGCTGGTAATCATTCCGGACTCACTCCGATCCATGCCAATCGCGAGCTGGAGCAGCGAGCCGAGCCGATGTACACGTTCCTCGTCGGAAGGCTCCAAAATATCCGCATGTGTGCGTAGCAAACGGGGGGTCCGGTTCTTGGGATGGTAATCCGCGATCAACGCGGCTAGTACCGTTTCCCTATGGGATAGACCGCCAATGCCTGCATGTAAGATCCAGAACACGGAATTCTGGCGAAAATGATAGTAATTCAAGGCAGCTCCCGTTTTGTAAAGAGTTGCTGCGGTCAGTAACAAACGTTTGTCCATAGCAGCTGAGGTTCCGCTAGCTAATGTGTCATAGAGCCGGACGGCGTACTCGTTAACCCGCTTGACATGCGCTTCGCTAACCGGGACAGCAAACGAAAGGATATTGCGAATGGATGTGATAAGCGGATTAGCTACCACGGGCTGTTCAGCGTTGACCAGCTCATGAAATAGGCCGTCTCGCAGACCCGCTCCACTGACCAGATACGCGGAGCCTTGAGCAGCTTCAAATATCGTTTTCAATATAATAAGACCGGGTACAATGATGTCGGCTCTGTCCTTGGACAGGCCGGCTGTTTTTTTGCGTTTTTCATAGGGAAGATGGGGCAGACTGCCATAGAAGTAATCGACATCTTCTATCGTCATTTCGTAATGGTGCGTCACAGGAAGTGAGTAATCCTGCCGCTTCTGATTGATTTTAGCCAAAGTACGCAGGGTCCCACCTAGCCCGATGAATGGCAGATCCGGATTGGAGAAGATCCAATCATGATTTTGCAGTGAAGAACGGACAAAGCTCTCCATTTCCTCAATCTGCTGAGGAGACCATTCGCCATTCTTGACCTCACGTCCAAAGCGCCAGTTCATATTGACGGCGCCAAAGGGAAATGACACCGTATGCAGTCGCTTTCGATCGCGGAACAGCGTAATTTCGGTACTGCCACCCCCGATGTCAATGATGATTCCATCACTCACATTCATAGTGTTCACTACACCCAGAAAACCGGCATAGCCTTCTTGCTCTCCGCTCAGTATTTCCAGTGTTAAATTTGTCTCCTCCGCAATCCATTGGACGATTTCGTCCGAATTCGTGGCATTGCGGATGGCTGCTGTTGCTGCTGCACGCATACGGACAACCCCGTGCATATGACATACCGCCATAAATTGGCGCAGCAACGGAGCGATGCTTCGAATCGCCTCCCGTTCCATACGGCCGTTGGCCCCAACCTTTTCGCTCAGTCGGGCAGCTTCTTTGCATTCCTGCACAATGCGATAGGCTCCTGTCTCTGTCATTTCATAGATCACCAGACGTATGGAGTTTGAGCCAATGTCCATGATGCCAATTTTGCTATTCATGAGTTGACCTCCTTGTTGAAAAACGATTTGGCGGTAATTTCCGCTGTTCCGTGCAAATGGTAGTAGATTATTGTCATTGTACCAGTGATATTCGGTGCATGCTACCGTTCGCCATGATCTTGTCGAAATAGACACATGCCGCGGACAATCATCCAAGAATAGAACATTCCTGTTGAGTATGTATAAGTATACCTGACGGCGAAAGGAGAGGGTTAGATGAGACAACTTGCAAGCAAATGGCTAAAGACGAAGGCGCTGCTCCACCATCCACATACCGCCGTTTATATACCGGAAACCTGTCTATATAGTGAAGATCAATTGCGCATGATGCTGCGGCGGCATGCTTTTGTGTTTATAAAACCTGTAAAAGGAGGCGGAGGAATCGGAGTCATGCGTGTGGCAAAGGAGCGTAGGGGATACACCTGCACGCGTATGGAGCACACGCACCGGTTCAGTCATTTTAGAGCACTTGTAATCGGAATCCATAAGCTCCGAATCCAACGCCCATATCTCATTCAACAAGGGATCCAACTGGCAAGTATTCAAGGTAGACCTGTCGACTATCGAGTCAAAGTTGTGAAGGAAGGGCAGAGATGGGATTTTCATGCGGTAGTTGCACGTCATGCTCGTCCCGGACTGGTCATTACGAATCTGTGCAGAGGGGGAACTTTGCTGAAGGGAACAGATGCGCTTCGAATGATATATCCCCGGCGGCTTGCTACGCGAAAGCGGCGAGAGATCATTGAACTTACACAGCGCTGTATTCCTGTGCTGGAAAAAAGGTTTCCTGGGATTGGACAACTAGGATTTGATTACGGGCTTGATCAGAATGGAAGGGTATGGATTTTAGAGGTTAATACAAGACCTCAATAAATTTCTGTTTTCTTCAATAAAATCCCAATTTAATCTATTAACAAGACGCTAAATATAATATATTTGTATAAATAATAAAAATATTTTTTTTGTGTTCAAGCTTCAAAATTCTGTGTATAAATATTGTCCACATTATCCCCTGTCACATATAAGGGTTAACGACACTTACCAACAATTTATACACAGGATTTCCACAATTGGCTGTGGATAACAGAACGCTTGTTCCGTTTTTGGTATTTTGATAGAATAGATTTTGAAATAAAAGGAAAGGTTGTGTCGAGGATGGCTATGCTGACGGATGAGATGCTTTTGGATTCCTATCAGATGGCAATCGAGCTTAAACTTGAATGTGACTTCATTGCACTGTTGCTGGCTGAAATTCACAAAAGAAATCTAGAGATGAATACAGCCGTAGTCCTTCATTAGACCGGACAAGCTCTCGTACTGCGACTGTAAAGTCATTCAGGGTTCGAATGGCTTTACGGACAATCACTGCAACGAATAGGCACACCGTAAAAAAGGGTATTTCACTCCAAACATTCAAATTTGGAGTAAAATACCCTTTTTTGTCATAGTCTAAACTAAACTACATTTTCATGTTACTGCTGTGACCAGGAGACAACTTGGCATCTGGATCTACATAGACCTTGGCGTTGTTGACTGCCGTAGGGGCTTCACCAAAGCCGACCGCAATCAGCTTGAGCTTGCCTGGATAGGTTGTAATATCCCCTGCGGCGAAAATGCCGGGAATATTGGTTTCCTGGCGAGAATCGACCACGATGGAATTACTTTCGATTTCAATTCCCCATTCAGCAATCGGGCCAAGTGTGGATACAAATCCAAAGTTAACGATCACATCGTCCACTTCGATTTCCTGTGTTTCTTTGGTTTTTACATGAGCAAGAGTGACTTTCGTAATCGTGTCTTCTCCATGCAATTCTGTAATTTCCGTTGGTGTAATAACATTTACTTTGGATGCGAGGAGGTTTTCGACACTGTGTTCATGCGCACGGAATTTGTCGCGGCGGTGAATCAATGTAACCTGTTCTGCAATTGGTTCCAGCATGAGTGCCCAGTCTACGGCAGAGTCACCGCCACCACTGATTAGCACTTTTCGGCCTGCAAATTTGCTCAGGTCGCTAACAAAGTAATGCAGGTTCGTTTTTTCAAAATGTTCGGCACCTGGAAGCTCCAGTCTGCGCGGCTCGAAAGCACCAACACCAGCGGTAATAATAACCGCCTTACCATGATACTCGCCACCTTTGTCTGTTTTTACAATGAAGTGGCGTTCTTCTTTTTTCTCTAACGATACGACTTTCTCTTCTAGCTGCACTTCTGGATTAAAGTGGTTCATTTGTTGAACCAAATTGTTGACCAGTTCCTGTGCAGTTACTTTAGGAAAGCCAGCAACGTCATAAATATATTTTTCAGGATAAAGGGCTGCAAGCTGGCCGCCCAGTTGGGGCATACTTTCAATTAAGGTGACGGATGCCTGACGCATTCCTCCGTAAAAAGCGGCGAAAATACCGGCTGGACCGCCTCCAATAATGATCAGATCGCGGATCTCCGCGCCTGTGGATTGAGTTGTCACTCTAAAAACACCTCCGAAAGGGATAGTATGGAATTTGTAATTATTGAATCAGCCGCATAGAGGTTCAGATAGCCGCCGAACGCATGATTCACTGTTTATCATTATAAACTGCCAGGTTCCGCTTGCAAAGTTAAAGCTATTAATATTTGATGAAGACTTTTTTGTGAGTGTAAATTAACCGTTTTGAGAGAACAGCTTCGAATAATTATGTATATCGGAAGGGGTAAAAGCATGAGCAGTATTCCCAAAATTGTCATTGTGGGCGCCGGATATGGCGGTATATTGACGGCTCAGCAATTGCAAAAGGAGCTCAAGCACAATGAGGCGGATGTCACGCTGATCAACCGTCATGATTACCACTATATTACGACACATCTTCATATGCCTGCGGCAGGTACGGATACGATTGAGCATTCAAGGATTCCGATTGCGCAGCTAATCGATGAGTTCAAGGTGGATTTAGTCAAAGGAACGGTTAAGGAAATCATACCAAAGGAGAAAAAAATCGTGCTGGAGGACGGCTCGCTGTCCTATGATTATTTGGTCATTGGACTAGGCGGGGAGCCAGAAACATTTGGCATTCCGGGGATGGATAAGTTTGCGCTGACGATTCGCAGTATTAACTCCGTTCGCCTGATTCGGGAGCATATTGAATACCAGCTGGCCCTGTATAAAAATGATGGTAAACCAGGTCGCCTCAATTTCGTCGTAGGGGGCGCTGGTTTTAGCGGCATTGAGTTTGTAGCGGAGTTGGCGGATCGTTTGCCACAGCTGGCTAGAGCTTATGACATCGACTTTAACCGGATTCAAATCATTAACGTCGAGGCAGCTCCTACGGCACTGCCGGGGTTTGATCCTGAACTGGTGGAGTATGCGATGGATGTCCTTAAGCGTAAAGGGGTCACCTTCCGCATTGGAATTCCGATTAAGGAATGCTTGCAGGATGGTGTAATCGTTGGTGAGGGTGAGAAAATCGAAGCCTGCACGGTGGTCTGGACGGGAGGGATTCGTGGAAACGGATTAATTGAGAAAGCTGGATTCGAAGTGATGCGTGGAAGGGTGAAAATCGACGATTTTCTGCGTGCACCGGGCCACGATGATATTTTTATTATCGGGGACAGCTCCTTGATGTTTAATCCCGAAGGACGCCCTTATCCACCGACTGCCCAAATTGCGATGCAGCAAGGGGTGCTCTGTGCCAAGAATATAGCCGCTACTCTCCGCAAAAAGGAGTTGCACAAGTTCGTATTTTCCAACAAAGGGACGGTTGCTTCTCTTGGAAAAGGCGAAGCCGTCGCCGTGGTGGGCAAGCGCAAAATAAAAGGTTGGGTGGCCGCACAATTGAAAAAAATTGTCGATCTCCGCTATCTGTTCATCATAGGCGGAATTCCACTGGTACTGAAAAAAGGACGGTTTTTCTAAGGCCAGAAGGTTTCCATGACTCCTTGAAAGGAGCTTGGAGGCCTTTTTTATTTCAATGAACAAAAAAAGATATTGACTCATAACTATTTGACGTCGTATAGTATGATTACTAATTACAGAGGGGGAGCTTCACATTGAATTCTGATTTTAAAATCAATGCCGATCCCAAGAGAATACATTTATTGACTGAAAAGTTTCCAAATGTGGACTCCCAATCGTTGAATACGTGGGTACTTTTCGTGCAGGCAGCACATGAAGTGTACAATGGAGTGTCTTCCAGACTCTCGGAATATGGGCTATCTGTAGGCAACCTGAAAATTTTAATGCCATTGTTTTTACATGAACGTGCATTGACTCCATCAGAGCTGGCTGAATATTCAGGGGTTACTCGTTCAACAGTAACCAGCGTAATTGATAAGCTGGAACGGGACGGCATCATCCGAAGAAGTACGCTGACGGATCGACGTATGACCGCGATCTCCTTGACTGATGAAGGAAAACAGTTAATGACGGAAAAAATTCCGATGTTCATCCAGCTTTTTTCGGATTTAATGAATGAATTTACAAAGGAAGATCATATTCTATTTGCTACGTTATTAAATAAGTTTTCCTCAGGACTTGAACGGATAAAACGGGAGTAATCAAATTTCCCGGCTTAAATAGTTAGACGTCGTACTATCAGATTCCTTATTTGTTTTTGACTATTATTTTTTAACTATCATTGGCTAAATCATCATGAAGGAGAGTTTATTGCAATGAATAAAAAGATCATTGTGTACGTGCTACTTGTTGTTGCATTAGGTACCGGAGGTACGCTGATGGCAATGAGCGGCAAGGATGCTGTGAGTATGGCAGCCCAACAAAAAAACACACTGCTTACGGCAGATACCGTAAATGTTGCTTTTCAGGGCGTAGGGGGAAGAGTAAACACGATTGAGGTGAAGGAAGAACAACAGGTGAAAAAAGGGGATGTGCTCATGACCCTCGATCCTGTAGACCTTGATTTGCAAATTGAGAAATTAAAAACGGATATCGCACAGGCTGATGTGAAAATAAAACAGGCTAAAGACGGGCTGCAAAATCAGTCGGAGAAAATTTCAACTTCAGAAAAACAGGGACAATTGGACATTCAAGCCGCGCAAGCAGGAGAGTCCTTATTAAATCAAGGAACACGTGCGGAGGATATTCTAAGACAAAAGCTGGCTATTGAAGCAGCACAGCAATCGTTGGACGCAGCTCTGACAGGAGTAGAGACAGCCAAAAGGAATGCGGAAATCGCGCAAAAAACAGTATCATCCAGACAACAGGCTCTGGACTTGGCTAATGTGAATTACAACCGTATCAAAGCGTTATATGATGCTGGAGCTGGAACTAAAGCAGAACTGGATAACGCCAAAAACCAACTGGATAATGCCCAAATCGCGTTAGATACAGCTACAGATCAGGTTGAAATTGCCAAAAACCAGATTATAGCGGCTAGCAAACAATCGGACATTGCTAAAAATGGGATCGCTCAGCAGCAAACCGCTTTGGATAAAATGGAGGCAGGCGCAACTGCTGAGGAACGCCAGCAGGCTCGTATCAAAACAGAAAAAGCAAAGGAAGCCTTGACTCAAACCTCGCAAACACGAAAAGATGTTAAGAATAGCGAATACAATGTGGATCTTCTGGCTCAACAAAAGCAGGCATTAAGTGTTCAACTCAAAACTTTGGAATTGCAGCGCGGACGTATGGTGCTGAAGGCATCCGCAGATGGTAAGGTGTCGCGTATTGTACCTAAAATGGGAGAGATCGTTTCTACGGGGGCAACGGGCGTCGTTATTGAAACCAATCAGCTATACTACGATATTTATGTGGGCGAGGATTCCATGTCACAGTTTAAAGCTGGGGGAAATGTGAATACGCACGTCGTAGCTTTAGATAAAGATGTCCAAGGCAAGGTGAGGTACATTACTTCTGCCCCTCAGTATACCAACATGAGAATGAGTCGGGACAAAGGTCTGTCGGATATAAGCTCCTTCCAAGTGCGGGTGGATGTCCAGCGAACATCTGAATTATTACCTGGAATGACGGTAGAGGTTGTGACGAAATGAAGGCGTTTATAGAAGAATGGAAGCTGATGATCAGTGGTAAGATGGTTTTTATCATGCTGCTCGTTCCTATCGTAGTAGCTGTAGCCTTTGGATTTGTTTTTAAAAATAATCAGCTTAACGATGCCTCTGTAGCTGTAGTCGATTTAGATCATAGCAGTTATAGCCGACAGCTTATTAATAAATTGGATGCATCGCAGTATATTGATGTACGCCATGTGCAAGAGAATGAAGCCGATCCGAATTTACTTTTATATAATGAAAAGTTTTTTGCGGTGATTTACCTTCCAGCTGGGTTGGAGGAAAATAGGATCAAAGGAGTTCAGAGCAACATCGGTTTCTATGTAGATAATACGGTAGGTCAGGCTACTGGAAATCTACGCTCGGCAGTCACAGAGATCATGGCGACGGAAAATGCGATGCTGGCTGGTGGTGGATTAAAGGGTATGGGAATGAGTGACAGCCAGGTTACAGGGCTTACTTCCAATATGCTGCTTCAGCAGCGCCTGTTATATAATCCTACCAATGCTACTTTGATGACCTCAGTTATGGGGTTCATTAATACGGTCATGATTTCACTGATTGGTGCTACTGTACTGACAATTGTCCCGCGATTGCGGGAGCAAGGAAGATTAAAAGAGGAGCTTCAGTTTTCGTATGGTTTGATTCTTAGGGTGTTGCCGTATGCGTTAGTAGGATGTGTTTCCTTTTACCTGTCCATTGGTTTACTTAAGCAAATTGGCGGACTGCGCTTTGAAGCGAATGTATGGCAGCTCAGTATCCCATTTCTCCTGTACACGATTACGTTGAGTTTGTTTGCGATGGCTTTAGGGTGGAATGCGGCGAATCCGGGAAAAGCTTCCCCACGCCTCATGCTAATTATACTGCCTTCGTTTTTACTGAGCGGCGCTCAATTGCCAGTAGCTATGCTGCCTACATCGCTGCAATATATTAGTAATATTCTTCCATTGACCTGGCATTTCAAGTTTTTGAGAGGGATGGGCTTCAAAGGTGGGAGCCTGAAGTATTTTATTCCTGAGCTTGGCGGCTTTTTGATCCTATTAAGTGGTCTAATGCTTGTTATCTTTATTCAGATCGCTTTGGAGAAAAGAAAGCTGGCGAAAAGTGAGGATACATCCGTAGGGGTCGAGCCTGTGCTGCAATAAAAAAAGGATTCCGCCGTCTCGAAAGTGGGAGTTCGCGGAATCCTTAATTGTATGCTGCGATATGGTACTGACGGTTGTGCTTTACAGCTTCAACATGTCTTCAAATGATTCCTCATTCAACACGCTGCCGACATAGAAGGAGCCAAATTCACCGTAACGGGCACTGACTTCATCAAAACGCATTTCGTAGATTAGCTTCTTGAACTGAAGTGCGTCATCGGAGAACAGTGTTACGCCCCACTCCCAATCGTCAAAGCCGACAGAACCGGAAATGATTTGCTTTACTTTGCCAGCATAGCTGCGTCCAATTAAACCGTGGCTGCGCATCAAGGTGCGACGCTCGTCCATTGAAAGCATGTACCAGTTGTCATCTAGATCACGTTTTTTGTTCATTGGATAGAAACAAATATAACGGGCCTTGTTTAATACAGGCTTCAAGCGTGCGACAATTTGTGGATTTTGCATAGGATCTTCATCTTTGCTCAAATAATTGCTCAGTTCCACCACACTCACATAAGAGTAGGTTTTAGTTGTATATTTGGCGAAGGTTGTTTTGTTAAAATCATTTTCCAGTTTATTGAGGTCTTCCAGCGTTTCGCGCAGGTGCATCATGACAAAATCAGCCTTTTGTCCGACTACAGTATAGACGGCTGAGCTGCCCAGACCCGCTTCCTCGGTAACGTTCCATTCCTTCATAAACTCTTGAAGCTCGTCCAGTGCTCCGGCGCGCTCTTCATCGTCTGCGGTCTTCCATGCTGTCCAGTTGATGGACCGAAAATCGTGAAGCGCATACCAGCCTTCCAGTGTGGAGGCTACTTCGTTAGGTGTTGCTGGGGTTTGTTGAGGTTGATGTTGACTCACGATCTACACTCCTTTACGATCTGTAAATGATAATCGGCTTAGCCGAAATATGTGTACTTCCTTATATCTTTCCTGTATCCAATACGTGATGCTTAACCATTATATTGTAGCTCAAAATAAAGCTTTTCACCAATGAAAGAAGTGTGAAGAATTTTATCTTTACCATGATACAGGTCACAAAGTCATAAAATAGTTAGTATTCTCGAAAAAAGTAGAACTCAGACGAATACGGCTGCCAAAAAGGAGAACAATTGCCCTTATTTTGTTGGTCCCACGAGAAGGCAAGTATGATAGAATAGAAAAACATCTTGGAGACCGTTATGTCAGGAAAGGAAGAATGTTGGAATGCGGATGAAAAACCTGCTGCACTATACTGAGAACCACCGCTACTGCGTTTATCGGGAATTTGGCTTGAGCGCACTGGATGAATTGATGCTGGGAAGCGTCTATCAGCCGATGGTAGGCGCATTTGCGGTCAGTCTGTATCGACTGTTGTTCCAGCATGTGCCAGTCGGACAAATCGGTTATTCGCCGTTGGAACAGCAGCGTCGCCTTTTTCTGACACTGGGACTGGAGCCGAGTGAGAAGGGACGCAAGTATTTGATTGAACAGACCTCCAAACTGGAGGCCGTCGGTCTGTTACAGACGTCCAGGCTGTATGCACCCGAAACGGACGACTATATGTATGAATATGAGATGCAGCCGCCGCTCGCACCTGCTGAATTTTTCAGAACACAGCATCTCACCCTTTTGTTGAGAGACAAAATCGGTAAGTTTGCAGTGCTTTCTCTGAGAGAATCATTGTGGAGCAGAGAATCTAGCGAATGGTCGCAATCTTCCTATAATAAAGAGAATATTTCGATTCCATTTTATGAGTTATTTGAACTGAATACCCATGTTATAGATTATGAATTGGAGCAGGCGTTGTCCGAGGTGTCTACTAGCCGTCAGACTGGACCACTTGCGTCAGAATCGGAGGAAGCATTGAATTATGCAGATATTATTCTCCGTTTTCCGCGTGAATCTGCCAATCGTAAGCACGTGGAGCGTCTTCGGTTTGAGCACGAGCAGTTAGGCATGGTCAATTACGTTGTTCGCAAATTTGATCTTTCTGTACAGGATATTAGCCGATTGCTGGATGAGGATGGTATTTTTACCGAAGCAGGCGACTTGTTGCTCGACGAGCTTCAGCTTCGGGCTAGCCAGCACTCCAGACAGGATCGCAAGCGTCAGGAGGAGCAGCAGGTTCAAGCCGCCAAGGTAGTTGCTTTGCGCCAAAGGGAAGCTTCCACATCTGAAGAGCCGCCTGCAGAGCAAGCTGTGGAAATGGAATTTTATGTGGAGGTTCCCCCACAATTCACAGCCAAGTGTGACATTCACCAATATAATATGATGTTGCGCAACGAGCCTTATCGCCGTTTGCTGCAAACCTTTTTCCCCGGCACGGTTCCCGGTAACCTGCTGGATATATTCGAGAAAATTGATATCAGCTATAAGCTGCCAGGCGAAGTCATCAACGTGCTGATCCATTATTTGATGTCACTGCTCGTATCCGGGAGCGATCAGCGGATTAACCGCAACTTTGTCGAGGCCGTTGCTTCCAATATGCTGCTTAAGCAGGTAAACACTTACGAGAAAGCCGTTCAATATATAAGGGATCAAGCCAAGGTAAAAGGAAAACAGTCCTCTGCTTCTCCTTCCGGCGGCCGATCCCGCGCGTATGCCAAAAATAACGGGCCAGCCAAGCCATCCATTCCAATCGTTCAAGATCAACCTTCCGAGGAGTCTGTATCTGAGGAAGAATTGGATGAACTGCTGCGTCTGGCTGAACGAATGCAATCCGGTAAACAGAAAAAGGTGTAGGTAGATTTTAAGGTATCCATAACTCTGCACTTTTTAAGAAAGGAGGAGCGTTCTTGGAATCACTGGGCGATTTGCTGCAGCAGATGCAGAACCCTTCGTTTCGCCAGCGCACCCGCAATGTAGCCGATCAGGTTCTAAAAGATCCGCTCGTGCAGGAGTTTTGTGCTGCGCATCCTGATGTGGACGAAACACAATTGCGACTCAACATGAGCATGCTCTTTCAGTATGCCCGAGATCGTCGAAATTGCGACAATTGTCCGGGATTGGAACGGTGTCCTAACGATTTTCAGGGCCACTTTTGCAAGCTGGGCGTGGAATACCCGAATGGAACTGCTGAAATTGTAGACATTCGGACCCCATGTGCGAAGCAGATTGCTTCCCAACATGAGCAACGGGTGCGTGAGCGAATTAAAAGCTTCTATGTGGATGAACGCGCACTTCTGGAGGGATATAACGCCCTTGAAATTGCGCGTAAAGATTCACAACGCATGCCTGCCGTCACACAGCTATTCCGTTACATTGAAGAAACGAAAAGTCAGGGTCTATCCAAAAAAGGACTGTATCTGGAAGGTACGTTTGGTACGGGTAAAACTTTTTTAATGGGCTATTTATTGCACGAGTTGGCCCTGTCGGGTCTGAACGGTGTGATCGTGTATATGCCTGATTTTGTGGAGGACTTAAAGTCCATGATCCAGGATGGGCAGAAGCTGAAGGAAACGACCGAAATGCTCAAAAATTGTGATCTGCTTGTATTTGACGATATTGGTGCCGAAAATTTAAGCCCGTGGGTACGGGACCACGTGATGGGCTCTATTTTGAATTACCGAATGAACCGCAAACCTACTTTTTATACTTCCAATTATTCTTTGCAGGGACTGGAGAAGCATCTCAGCTTTACGAGCAAGGATGGAGAGGAAATGTATAAAGGACAACGCTTGATGGACCGGATTCGTCCTTTTGTAGATGTCATTACCGTAAAGGGAAAAAATCAGCGGGGGTAAGCGTTTATCCGTCTGCTATTTCGATATCTTACAATTAAAAGACTATTGTGATATAATTAAAAGGTGTCGAAACAGACATTACAGGTTATAATAATCTTGACTTTTCTATAAAGGAGGAACATACAATGGCAATTGTTAACGTGTCCGATCAATCCTTCAACGCAGAAGTCGAAGGCACAGGAACCGTTTTGGTTGATTTTTGGGCGCCATGGTGCGGTCCTTGCAAAATGATCGCTCCTATTCTGGAGGATCTGTCCACAGAAGTTGGCGACAGCGTCAAAATCGCGAAGGTGAACGTGGATGAAAATCCAGAGTCTGCTTCCCGTTTCGGCGTGATGAGTATTCCGACCCTGATCGTTTTCAAAGACGGACAGCCTGTTGATAAAGTGGTAGGTCTGAACTCCAAAGAAGCGCTGAAAAGCATGCTTACTAAACACCAATAATCATTGCATGTGACCCATGCTCCCGCGGGGGCTTGGTGGAGCGGCCATGAAAGGTCAATGCCTCCGGTTGTAAATACCGGGGGCGTTTTTGTGTATTATTCCTATATATTATAAGTAGTTAGTTGAGTAGTCATTAAGAATGGAAGGAGGAACCGGGCAAATGAAACCTTATGCGGAGGACTTGCAGAATCAGGAGAAGGCGCTGGAGAACATACGGCACAAATTAGCGTTACTGCCGGATGCATCAGGCTGTTACCTGATGAAGAATAGCGAAGGCACCATTATTTATGTCGGCAAGGCCAAAGTGTTGAAAAACCGGGTCCGTTCCTATTTTACAGGTAGCCATAACGGCAAGACGCAGCGACTGGTTTCCGATATTCGTGATTTTGAATATATCGTTACAGGCAGTAATATGGAGGCACTCATTTTGGAGTGCAATCTCATTAAAAAGTACCAGCCACGCTATAACGTGCTATTGAAGGATGATAAAACCTTTCCGTATTTGAAAATTACGAACGAGGCACACCCCAAGCTGGAGGTGACCCGTCGCGTTCTGAAAGATAAAGCAAAATATTTTGGACCGTACCCCAATTCCTACGCGGCACATCAGACGAAGAAGTTGCTGGACCGTATGTATCCGTTACGCAAGTGTGGTGTGATGCCCAAGGAAGTGTGTCTGTATTATCACATGCATCAATGTTTGGGGCCTTGTGTGAAAGAGGTCGAGAAGGAAACGTATGACCAGATTGGTCAGGAAATTGGTTCCTTTTTGAGCGGGGGACATGAGGAAATTAAAAAGGATCTTCAGCGTAAAATGCAGGAGGCCGCAGAGGAATTGTACTTTGAGCGGGCCAAGGAGTTGCGAGATCAGATTATCAGCATCGACGCGATGATGGAAAAGCAGAAAATCACCACATCGGATGCGAAAGATCGAGATGTATTCGGTTTTTCAGTAGATAAGGGCTGGATGTGTGTACAGATCCTATATGTCCGCAAAGGTAAAATGATCGAGCGCCATATGTCGACTTTTCCTTTCTACGGTGAGGCTTACAGTGATTTTATGTCCTATGTGACGCAATATTATAGTGACAACCCAGCAGTGCCGCAGGAAATATTGCTGCCGGATTCTCCTAAGCTGATGCAGGCGGAACAGGCTAATGTCGATCAACCGGTTGCGGCAGAAACTGCACTCTACAGTGCACCTACAGCCGATGTTACCGGACAGACAGATGAGAAAGCGATACAAACGGAGACAGAGCGTTCTGCTGACTCACTACTGGTGGCTGAAGAACAGGCAACTTATGCAGCGGCAACGAATCAAGATCAAGCTGGTGACCAAGATGCCGAGATAAAGGAAACAGAAACTCAACTATCCGGTGGACTGGAGGACCCAAGTACGGCGGCTCTCGCTCTGGCTGAATGGTTGGATGTAAAGGTACTTGTACCGCAGCGTGGACTGAAAAAGCAAATGACAGGCATGGCGACGGAAAATGCACGTGTAGCTTTGGATGAGAAGTTTAAGCTGATCGAGCGGGATGAGGAACGAACATCCAAAGCTGCAAGCAATCTCGGACGTGCCATTGGGCTGGATAGCTTGCACCGGGTGGAGGCGTTTGATAACTCCAACATCCAGGGTTCCGATCCAGTCTCAGCCATGATCGTGTTTATTGATGGCAAACCTGCCAAGAAGGAGTATCGAAAATATAAAATCCGTTCTGTGCAGGGACCCGATGATTATGAAACAATGCGTGAGGTTATCCGGCGTCGATATGAACGTGTGCTTAAGGAAAATTTGGAACGTCCCGACTTGATCGTTGTCGATGGTGGACGTGGACAAATTAAGGCGGCGACCGATGTATTGCAAAATGAGCTGGGTTTGTTCATTCCTGTATGTGGTTTGGTGAAGGATGCCAAACATAGAACATCCCAACTATTGGTGGGAGAATCCTCTGAGGCCGTGACACTTGCACGTAATAGCGAAGAATTTTACCTGCTGCAACGGATTCAGGACGAGGTTCACCGTTTCGCCATCACGTTCCACCGCGAGCAACGCGGCAAATCTATGGTAACTTCCCGGCTGGACTCTATTCCAGGCATTGGCGAGAAACGGCGTAAGTTACTGCTTAAGCATTTTGGATCGCTCAAAAAAATAAGAGAGGCCAGTGTCGAAGACTTCCGGCCTCTCTCTATTGGGGATAAGCTTGCGCGTCAGATTATAGCTGCCCTTCGGGAGGAGGAGTCGTAGAATGCGACTCCTCTTTTTGTATAGGTTCAAACATCATTCGATTCGGCTTTTTAGGACTAAACCAATAAATGATGTAACCCACAATGGCTGGAAGTAAGATCCAGAATAGGCCCGCGCTCACGTTCACAGTATCTCCCAGACTCATCACACTAAGTCCCATTAGAATGCTGTCAAAAATAACGTGGCTGAACATGGCGGCAATAAAGCCGTAACGCAGGAACACAAAACTGAACAGCAAACCAAGAAAAGTCAGCTCAATAGGTCTGGAAATCACTGGATAGATCGGATAAAGTGTATGTCCCAGTGCCCAAATCAGCGTGGTGATCAGACAAGCAACAAAAGTATTTTTCACTATTTTTTTGACCATCGGAATACCAAACAGACGGTAGACAGTCTCTTCTCCAATACCTGCCATCCAGGCCATAATTGGCAGCAGCCATGGATAAGCCATATTGTAAGGGGATTGCGTGGCATCTGTTGTGGAGAATGTATTAAATGTGCGCTCCAGTATAAAGAATAAAATGGATTGTACCCCGAGTAAAATAAAGGCCCACAAGTAGCCGACATACATACTGCGAAGCACATACAGCCCGTAGCCCGGCTCTTTCGCACGTGGCCATGCATTCAGTCCAACCTGACGCATAAGCCCGTCACCGCCGACCAAGGAGAAGTAGAGCGCTACAGCCATGAAGAAGGTAACACCAATCTGGAACACCATAAGAAATATAAGCATGCCCTTACCGCCTGCTTCTGCTTGCAATAAAGGCAGCATGTTCATTGTCCCGGCTATACTAGCAATAAAGTATATGACGGACAGTACAATGCCGCGTACAAATGAAGTATGTCGTCGGGTGAGTGAGGCATACACAATGGCAAGTACACCGAGCACAAAGCTAAATAGGGCATAACCCGCATAGGTCATCCAATTCGCCCAAAATGTTTGCTTTTCGATATAATCGGTATAGGATGACGGGGCCGAAAAGCTTTGAGTGAAGGAGCGAACATCACCGTCTTCAAAAGTAAAAGCCAGTGTAAGTACCGAGGCGCCAATTTTTTTATCGTCTACGGTATACTTTAATCCGCCTTCTTGTTCAGTGGTCGCGAGCTTTAAATCCGCCGGCTTAAAGCCAAAGCGCTTCACCCATACAGCGGCCGCCTGCTCCTTGGCTTCAAGCGTCATGCCGTCCTCAGCCACACGTACAAGCCTGTTACGTGCTTGTTCATCCGTAGAAATATCAGCCTGCGTGTAATTGGTGCTGGAGGTGATCCGTTTAAAACTAACGACCTTCCCAGTGGATAAATCTACATGAATTTGCAGCTTGCTCTTCGCTGAGGATTCAGGCAGATCGACCCGAAAGGTTTCGTAAGGGTAATTTTTCTTCCATGTACGGTCGTACTGTTGAAGCAGTTTTTCTCTAGATAAATAACCGTACAAATCTGTTTCGGCCTGATAGGTCACCAGAGGCTTCTCTGGCTGTGATTCAGTATATCCCAGCTCGGAGCGGGCGAAGTCCAATGCGTGTATAACCGCTTCTTGTTTGCTGATGACCTTTGCATTCATTACTGATTCTGGACTTGGATTGCTAAGCGAGGGAATAAGCAATTGAAAGATAAAAAAGCAAATCAGGCCAATCCCGCCCAGCAAGCCTAATTTTTTGAAGTTGGCCGTGAGCACGACCGGTTTCCCGATAGGATTCATGAGTTTCCTCCTTAATCTGTAAATAAGAACATCCATTAAAGATATCATACTGCACAGGTTCCCGCCAACAGACCAGCGATATTCATGAAAATAGAGTGAAAGCACTTTAAAGTTCCAATAAAATAAGATAAGCTGCGATTAAACGATGCCCATTCGCAAAATAAAGCCAATTTCACGTTTTTTCGACGAAATCGGTTTTGTGATCTGGATATAGAAGGATTATAATCTTGAGGCAATGCCTATAAAATACATAGGTAATGATATACAGTTGAGCCGAATTTCTATGGGAAAACGGGGGAACCATGTTACTGGGGTGAATTTTACAGCCGATCACTGGTGGATCGAAAGTGTAAATAGGGCATACTGTGCTGCCCGAATCCGTCAGCTAACCTCGTAGGCTATGAGCAGGAACCAAGTCAGGCACTCGGTTTTCCGGTGTCTTTTTTTGTGCGTATAAAAGTGTTTGGATTGGTTAGATAGACCGCTGCGGGTGCAGATTATTCTTCCGATTGCTGTTATCCCCGGATTTTTTGATTGTATACCCCCTTTAATGGTTAAAATCCGGAGATAAAGGCAAACGCTTCGCTTCTTCAGAACAATTCTGCCCCCTTCGCTACTGCCCGCCAATAGCACAGGGGGCCGAGTAGTGCTTGACATGCATTCTTCCTGTATTCAGGGAATGCTAATTATAGTTAACTAAGGTTTGGAAAAATCAAAAAATTCAGGGGCAACGACGATCGGAAGATCAAATGGAACGCGTAGCGAGCTTACACCGTATTAAATCACTGTTTTTATAGTTTTAAGGATTAGGAGAGAAGTGATGAATAGATGAATCCCAATGCAAGCTGGCTCCGGCTTTCTCCACCGCAGATATTCGTTGCGGGCTTTGCCATTATCATTCTAATAGGTAGTTTATTGTTAATGCTGCCGATCTCCAATACAACAGGAAAGCCACTTGCGTTTATAGACGCTTTGTTTACTGCCGCTTCCGCGACCTGTGTTACAGGGCTTGTCGTAAAGGATACGGGGACCTTTTTTACAACCTTTGGTCAAGTTGTTATCGTGGCGCTCATTCAGATCGGCGGCCTAGGCTTTATGACCATGGCTACCTTGATTGCACTGGTGTTCAAGCGTCGGATTTCCCTGCGGGAGCGTCTCATTTTGCAGGAAGCGATGAATCAGACTTCTGTAGAGGGAATTGTCGGGTTAATCCGTAAGGTATTACTGTACTCACTGGTTATTGAAGGCGTATGCGCTACGATATTCTCGGTTCGCTGGTCCTTTGATATGCCCGTAGGCAGGGCGATTTATTTTGGAATCTGGCATGCCATCTCCATGTTTAACAATGCTGGTTTTGATTTATTCGGTGAATTTCGCAGCTTGACAGGTTATGTATATGATCCGATTGTTAATTTTACAGCCATGTTTTTGATTATTTCAGGCGGCATTGGTTTTGTAGTGATGTCAGACCTGGCAGAATATCGCAAGCGCAAGAGACTGTCCTTGCATACCAAGGTGGTACTCAGCATGACGGGCGCTATGATTGTAGTCGGCACGCTCGTGATTTTTGTATTTGAGTTTACGAATCCGAAGACTCTCGGCTCGCTTGATTGGGGTGGTAAGCTATTGGGATCTTTATTCCAGTCCGTTACTCCCCGTACCGCAGGTGCCAATACCTTGGACATTGCAGGCTTGCGGCAGGCTACGCAGTTTTTTATCATCATACTCATGTTTATCGGGGCTTCTCCTGGCTCTACTGGAGGCGGGATTAAGACCACAACATTCGCCCTGCTCATTGGAGCGGTGATTTCGATGCTGCGGGGGCGGGAAGATATTGTACTGTTCAAGTACCGACTTGCGCAGGGACGAATTTACAAGGCTTTGACCATTACACTGCTGGGGTTGCTGTTCGTGATCGGGGTGACGATGATTTTGTCGGCAACCGAAGATCATCATTTTCTGATGATCTTGTTCGAGACGGTATCTGCGTTTGGTACGGTGGGGCTGTCGATGGGGCTTACACCTGATTTGACAGTCATAGGCAAGCTGGTGATTACCCTGACGATGTTTGCAGGTAGACTGGGGCCACTCACGCTAGCTTATGCACTGGGGCCGAAAAAGGGTAAAGAATTATATCGTCATCCGGAAGGTAAAATGATTATAGGATAAGGGAGTTTTCGAGTAGATATGAAGACGCAGCAGTTTGTAGTTATTGGCTTGGGGCGGTTTGGCTCAAGCCTGGCTTTGCAATTGGTGGATATGGGGTGCGAGGTGCTAGGCATTGACCGGAATGAGGATGTTGTGGACAGTATGAGTGAGATGTTGACACATACTGTCGTGGCGGACGCTACCGATGAAGACTCGTTGCGATCACTGGGCATCCGTAATTTCGATTGTGGCATTGTTGCTATTGGTGATGACATTCAGGTAAGCATCCTCACCGCCATTTTGCTGAAGGAGCTGGGTGTGAAAAAAGTCGTAGCCAAAGCCATATCTGTGCTGCACGGGCGTGCGTTAGAAAAGCTCGGTGTGGACCGGATTATTTATCCAGAACGGGATATGGGTATCCGGGTGGCTCACCAGCTAGTCACGCCTAATTTGCTCGATTATTTGGAGTTGTCTAAGGAATATAGTATTGTGGAACTCAATGTACCTGCATGTCTGAATGGCAAAACGCTAGCAGAGCTAAATGCCCGTACCCGCTTTGGTTGTAGCGTCGTGGCGCTTCATACGGCGAATGGTATCCTGATCGCACCGACGGCTATGGATCGATTAAAAGCCGACGATATTATGGTCATCATCGGCTCGAATGATAATATCGGCCGCTTTGAGGATGAGGTTGTTAATGTTAATGAAGAGGGCTAAACCCTTTACACCATACGGTAGCCTGCAAACGACGCACGTGTCTCGCTAATCCAGCGTCGTGCTGTCGGACCGAGATCGGTCGTCTCCGAGTAAATGAGGGAGGTCGTTCGGCGTGTCTCCTTCAAATCGGGCAAGTACAGTGCAGTGAGTCCATTATCCCGTAATAGTTCGCTGCGCAAATAGGATTTGGGTAGCAAGGCAGAAGCCTTACAGGTTGGAAGCAGGCGTACAATTGCCTCGAAGGAGTCGATTTCCATGCGGATATCCGGCATGATGCCGCTGCGCTGGAACAAGTCATCCGTCAGACTGCGATACCAGGTTCCTTTGGAGAAAATAATCATCGGCAGTCCTTGCAGATCTTTCATCGAGGCCGTTCCTGTCTTGACGGTTAATTCATGTCCAATGGAAACAACGAGCTCCAAATGATCATCAAATAGCGGAATGCAACGCAGTCCGACTTCATGAATGGCAGATCCGACAATACCGGCGTCTGCTTTTTTGTCACGTACAAAGGCGACGATTTCATGGGTTTTACCGGTGAGCAGCTTCAGCTCGGTTTGAGGATGCTTGCTCATAAAAGCTTCGACAAGGGTAGGCAGCGTTGTCTGGAGTGTCGTGAGACTTGCGCCGAGTGTAAGCATACTCTGGGCTTCATTTTTGTGCTGGGAGAGCTTTTGTAAGAAGCGAAGCTGTCGTTGCCGTTGCTCTAGTGCGAATGTATAAACAAATCGGCCAGTGGACGTAATTTCGAGCCGTTTGCCCCGACGATCAAAGAGATTCACACCCAGCTCTTCCTCCAGCTTGGCAATTTTGCGGGACAGGGCGGGTTGGGACAGATTCAGCAGTTTGGAGGCTTTATTCAGGCTGGACTGCTCGACAATGACGGCAAAAGCGTTCAAATCCTCAAACAAATCATCCACTTCCTCTCTATATGCAAAAAAGACATAATAATTAATACGTATATTGCAATTCCATTATAAGCCGAAAAGGAGTAACATGAAAGCGACACAAGATGTTCACACTTTTGTTTTTCCTAATAAGGGACACCTTGTTGGACATTTCCTGTCGGGAACTGTCATTTTATATGTTATATTACTATTGAAAACGCTATTATTGGGAGAAGGGAGCATGACCTAGATGAGAGGATTTTATTCCAGAAAGCTGCATTCGCTTCTTGGCGTCATTCCGTTGGCTCTATTTTTTGTTGAGCATTTGGTGACGAACTTCACAGCGGTGGAGGGCGGCAAGGAAGGATTTAATCGCAGCGTGGCCTTCCTGAATGGTTTGCCGCTGGTTATTGTGCTAGAAACTTTATTCATCTACTTGCCATTACTGTTCCACGGAATTTATGGCTTGTATATCGCTTATCAGGCTGACCCGAATGTAAAAAGGTTCGGCTATTCACGTAACTGGCGCTTTCTGTTCCAGCGTATTTCCGGCGTCATTACGTTTGTATTTATTATCTGGCACGTATACGACACACGCTTTCAGGTCGCTCTGGGTAATGTAACCCATGAGGAGCTAGGCGGCGTCATGCATGGCATCGTGACAAACCCGGTTTATTTTATTTTGTATTTAATCAGTGTCGTTTCGGCATCCTTTCACTTTGCTAACGGACTGTGGGCATTTATGGTCAGTTGGGGGATTACTGTGGGACCACGTGCGCAAAAAGTATCTTCTTATATCTGTATGACCCTATTCGTGGTGGTGTCTATCGGCTTCATCGCTTCCCTGCTTGCATTCCGCAGCGCGGAATTTCAGGAAACAGCAACTGCCTTGGTGCAATGCAGTACTTTTAAACAACTACTGTAAATGAGTCATATCCATTATACATTGTGTTGAAATTCTATTTTCAAACGTAAAAGGGGATTTGGTTAAAAATCCTGAAAAAAAGGAGTGAGCAGAAATGGCAGCATCCAACATTATTGTCGTGGGCGGCGGTCTGGCAGGTCTAATGGCTACGATCAAGGCGGCAGAGGCGGGAGTTCACGTTCATTTATTTTCTTTGGTTCCGGTCAAAAGGTCCCACTCCGTTTGTGCTCAAGGTGGCATCAATGGTGCGGTAAATACCAAGGGTGAGGGAGACTCCCCCTGGATTCACTTTGATGATTCGGTCTATGGCGGGGATTTTCTGGCCAACCAGCCTCCGGTAAAAGCGATGTGCGAAGCGGCTCCGGGGATCATTCATCTCATGGACCGCATGGGCGTCATGTTTAACCGGACACCGGAAGGACTGCTGGACTTCCGCCGCTTCGGCGGTACCCAGCATCATCGGACCGCCTTTGCTGGTGCGACGACAGGACAGCAGCTTCTGTACGCTCTCGATGAGCAGGTACGGCGCTGGGAATCTGCGGGTTTGGTGACCAAGTATGAAAACTGGGAGTTTTTACAGGCTGTACTGGATGATGAAGGCATCTGTCGAGGGATTTGCGGGCAGGATTTGCGTACGATGGAAGTGAAGACTTTTGCGGCGGATGCAGTTATTTTGGCATCTGGTGGGCCCGGGATTATTTTCGGTAAAACCACGAATTCCGTCATTAATACGGGCACAGCTGCCGGTGCGGTGTATCAGCAAGGCGTACGCTATGCGAACGGTGAGTTTATCCAGATTCATCCGACGGCTATACCAGGTGATGACAAGCTGCGTCTCATGTCCGAGTCGGCACGGGGAGAAGGCGGTCGTATTTGGACGTATAAGGACGGTAAGCCATGGTATTTTCTCGAAGAAAAGTATCCAGCTTACGGAAATCTGGTCCCTCGCGATATTGCGACACGTGAAATATTCAGTGTATGCGTTGATGATGGACTGGGTATTAATGGCGAGAACATGGTCTACCTCGATCTGTCCCACAAGGACCCGAAAGAGCTGGATGTAAAACTGGGCGGCATTATTGAAATTTATGAGAAATTCGTCGGTGATGATCCGCGCAAAATTCCGATGAAAATATTCCCGGCTGTTCATTATTCAATGGGCGGCATGTGGGTCGATTACAATCAGATGACCAATATACCAGGCCTGTTCGCGGCTGGTGAGTGTGAATTCCAATACCACGGAGCGAACCGTTTGGGTGCGAACTCGTTGCTCTCAGCCATTTACGGCGGGATGGTGGCTGGACCTAAGGCTGTGGAATATATCAAAGGCTTGAAAAAATCTGCACAGGATACAGCGTCCTCCGTATTTGATGCCGCAGTCAATCAGCAGACGGAGAAGTATGAGCGTATTTTGCATATGGACGGAAAAGAAAATGCCTATGTTCTTCATAAAGAGCTGGGCGAGTGGATGACGAACAACATGACTGTGGTTCGTTATAATGACAAGCTGGAAGCTACGATCCACAAGATCAAGGAGCTGAAGGAGCGTTATTCTAACATTAACATCAATGACGCTTCGCGCTGGAACAATGCGGGTGCGGCGTTTACACGGCAACTGTGGAATATGATGGAGCTGGCTGAAGCGATGACCAAAGGTGCGCTGCTGCGCAACGAAAGCCGTGGGGCCCATTACAAACCAGACTTTCCAGATCGCAACGATGAGGATTTCCTGAAAACGACGATTGCGGACTGGACACCGGAAGGACCACAAATCTCGTATGAAGCGGTGGATGTTTCGCTGATCAAGCCACGCATTCGGGATTATTCCAAGAACAAATAACGGAAGGGAGTGTATTAGATGTCGGAGCAAGCAGTGAAGTCGAATAAAACAGTGAAGTTCGTTGTGACCCGTCAAGCTGATCCTAAAGCCAGTCCCTATACGGAAGAATTCGAATTGGCTTATCGTCCGGGGATGAATGTGATTAGCGCGCTGATGGAAATTCAGCGTAATCCGGTGGACAGCCACGGTAAAGAGACGGCTCCGGTGTGCTGGGAGTCGAATTGCCTGGAGGAAGTATGCGGAGCATGCTCCATGGTGATTAACGGCAAGCCGCGTCAGGCTTGTGCGGCGCTTGTCGATAAGCTGGAGCAGCCGATTACGATTGCACCGATGAGCACGTTCCCGGTAGTTCGGGATTTGGTCATTGACCGCAGCCGGATGTTTAATGCGCTCAAGAAGGTCAAAGCGTGGATTCCGATTGACGGTACTTACGATCTGGGACCTGGTCCTAGGATGGCAGAGAAGAAGCGTCAGTGGGCGTATGAGCTGTCCAAGTGCATGACCTGTGGTGTCTGTCTGGAAGCTTGCCCGAACGTCAACGAGAAGACGACGTTCATCGGACCTGCGGCGATATCTCAGGTTCGCCTGTTTAACAGCCATCCGACAGGGGAAATGAATCAGGAAGAGCGGCTAGAGGCGTTGATGACAGACGACGGGCTGGAAGGGTGCGGGAACTCGCAAAACTGCGTACGCTCTTGTCCGAAAGGTATTCCGTTGACCACTTCTATTGCCGAAATGAACAAGGAAACGACCAAGCATATGTTCAAGCGCTGGCTGACTGTATAGCACTAGACAGCGAATAGGTTATGCCCAAACAGGCTTTTTCTCAAACTGGAGAAAGCCTGTTTTTTGCGCTCAGGAATGATGGAGGGTAACATGGAGGAAGGAGCGCGGGATAGCAGTTATGGTATAATTATGGTATTGTGTATCGTTTTTGGAGAAAAGGAGGCTGGACAGGTGACTGTGCAACCGATAACGAATCGACCTGTCACTAGGTCGGATGTATTGAAGGGATTAGAGGATCTGGGGGTTCGGAGCGGCATGACATTGCTTGCTCACTCGTCGATGCGCAGCTTTGGACGCTTTGTTCCAGGCGGGGCCTCGGTCATTCTTGCCGCACTAACCGAAGCAGTTGGCCCGGAAGGGACGCTGGTGATGCCGACACAGTCACATGACTTGACTGATCCCTCGACTTGGATGAACCCGCCTCTGGATGAGTCATGGTGGGAACTGGTACGCGAGGAAATGCCCGCTTATGATCCGGCCTGGACGCTGACCGGAGGGATGGGCGTCATTGTAGAAACGTTCCGTGGCCTGCCGGGAACCAAGCGCAGCGGGCATCCGCATGTTTCTCTGGCGGCACGTGGACCCACAGCTTCGGAATTACTGGCAGCTCATGAGCTCGACTTTGGACTGGGTGAGCATTCGCCCTTGGCGAAGCTGTACGAGGCAGATGCTTATGTAGTGCTGTTGGGCTGCGGACATGACAGCAACACGTCCCTGCATTTGGCGGAATATCGAACAGCCTACAATGGACGTGAAGTGATCACCCATCAAGCTCCTATGATGGTGGATGGAGCAAAAGCGTGGGTATCTTTTCAGGATTTTAATATTACCTCAGATGACTTTGAGAAGCTGGGACTTGATTTTGAACGGGACTGTCCCTCAGCTTTTACGCGGGTGAACATTGGGGAGGCTTCATGTTTTTTCGCGAGGCAACGTGATTTGGTAGACTATGCGGAGCAGTGGTTGTCCACCCATCGCTAAAGCTTCTGGACGGTAAGAATTCGAATAAGTGAGATCAAGGAATAGATCGCAAGGGGGAACGCATATGGAGAAGACGCCGCACACCCGCCGCGAGAGTCAGGATGGCCCGCATCAGGGGGCCGCTATCCCTCCCGGTTCTTCGCGGCGTTCCGTTTCAAATGAACCAGCCAATCCTTCGCGCCGCCATTTTTTGAAAAAAGCGGCTTTAGCCACAGCCGGAACCGCGCTTCTAGCTGGAGGATATGCTTCCTTATGGGAGCCTAATCATTTGGAAATTACACGCTTCAACTTGTCTATCCCTCGTCTTCCGTCTGCTTTTGACGGAATCAGGGTCGTACATTTTAGTGATGTGCACTTGGGTTTTCACATGGATGAGCAGGATTTACGCGAGCTTGCGGACCGGATAGCAGGTCTGAAGCCAGATTTGCTCTGTTTTACAGGCGATATTGTGGATGACTATGCAGTATCCATGAAGGCTGCTGTTCCAGTTATGGCTTCTATGCACGCCACACTTGGCAAATTTGCTATTCTGGGCAATCATGATTATAGAGGCTTACCCGCCGGAGTACAGGAATTGTATCCGAAAACCGGGTTTACGTTGCTGAGAAACGAGCATGCGATTGTAGAGCGCGCGGGGCAGCGTGTAGCCATGGTCGGTTTAGAGGATAACATTATGGGCAAGCCCAATCCGCAGCGTGCCATCCACGGACTACCTGATGAGATGTGCAAGCTCCTGCTGATGCATGAGCCGGACTATGCAGATGTGGCGGCGCAAATGTCCTTTGATCTTCAATTGTCGGGGCATACGCATGGAGGACAGGTACGCTTGCCGGTCATTGGAGCGCCAATGCCGCCTCCGGGTGGACGCAAGTACATCCAGGGATTATTTCATGTGGGAACGGAGAGAATGCCGCTATATGTTAGCCGAGGCATTGGCATGACACATCTGCCGATTCGCGTGCTGTGCAGGCCGGAGCTTAGTGTCATTACACTAAAATCCGGCCAATAGGCCATGATTTTTTTTCATCTTCGTCATATAGTTTGGAACTACATAAAGATGGCTTGAATGTAGTGTAGAGATGTAGTCGTTTCGGACAAAGGAGTGAGGTTCAGATGGATCGTATTGCTGTCATTTCAGATATTCATGGCAATTGGCCTGCCTGTGAGGCGGTGCTGGAGGATATTGCTTCCCGAGGCATTAGCCGTGTGTTTTGTTTGGGGGATCTGATCGGCAAAGGGCCTAGCCCGAGCGAGGTTCTGGATGCTGTCCGTCAACGTTGTGAAGTGGTCGTGCGGGGGAATTGGGATGAGCTGGTCAGTATTACGGATGATCTCAATTTTAGCTGGCAAGCCGAGCGCTTGGGGGCAGAACGAGTGCAGTATTTGGCACAGTTACCGTTTCATTATGATTTCAGAATGAGCGGACGCCGTATCCGTCTGGTGCATGCCTCGCCGCAAAGTGTGTATCACCGTGTGCAGCCATGGGATGAGCCGGAAAAACGGCTTGCCATGTTCGATCCGTTAGCAGAAGAAAATGGAAAAGTTGCTTTTGCTCCGGATGTTGTGGGATATGGTGATGTGCACAATGCTTTTATCCAGCATTTTCAGGGGAAAACACTTTTTAACGTCGGCAGTGTCGGGAATCCGTTGGATGTTACGCAGGCTTCCTACTGCATTTTAGAGGGGGAGATGGGAGAGGAGCAGCCTACGTCCTTCTCCATTCATTTTGTACGTGTACCTTATGATATAGAACTGGCGGTAAAACAAGCGGAGGAAGCTGATGTGCCTTCTTTGCCGTATTATATTCGAGAGCTGCGTACAGGAATTTACCGCGGGATTCAGGACCTGGATTAAGTATGGAAACATTCATTTCTAAAAGCCAATCCATCCGCAGGAGGGAACATTGTGCTGACCAGAGAAATGCTTCGTCTTGGGCTACCAGAGCTTTACACCCGTCGAGTCCGATTGCGCCAGCTAAGAACGGAGGATTATCCCACGCTGGAACGGATCCTATCCGATCCATTGGTGATCCAATATGTGAATCGAATTCGCAAGCCAGTCTATGCACGAATGCGGCGTCTGGTTGCGCAAATTAAAATTTCTTCCGATTCACTAGATTCCCTGCATTTTGCGGTGGAATGGCATCCGAGAAATACAGAAGAAAGCAATCTACTTAGTGAATCCAATGAGCTTACCTCTTCACCGTTGCTCGGTATCGTCTCTTTTCAGCAATGGAATGAAAGAACGGGGGAGGCGCAATTGGGCTATATTCTGGATCGTCCTTTTTGGGGACAGGGGCTGGCTACAGAAGTGGTGGGAGAAATGCTGGATTTTGGTTTCGGATCTTTGAAGCTCCAGCGGATCGAAAGTCGTTGCCAAGCGGATAATCAGGCTTCCATGCGCGTGCTTATTAAAAATAAGATGCGCCTGCTGCGCACCATTGGTGCTTATGATCCCTCAGGAGAGGTGCCAAGTGTATTGGTATTTTCGATGACCCAAGGGGATTATGCATAGAAATGGCATTGGAATATTTTGTTACAAAGATGAAATATAACTGCAAAACAACTCTAACACAGGACGGGTACAATACAGACATGACCCCCTTTTGAATAATATATGTTGCTGGGACCCGATGATTCGGGTCCTCTTTTTTTGTTATCCTATAGTTAGAACCGAACAGGAAAGAAGGGCTGGCATTGGCTTTGAATATATGGAGTGCAGACATTCATCATTTATTTGACCAATTCACTGAGCTTGTGGATGGTCATATTCATCATAAAAAATCGGAGCAACAACTCACGATTCCCCCGCATATGGGTAAGGGAAGTATGACTCGCACACGGATTCGTCCAGGTATGGAAATCGTGGTCACGGATCTCACCTTTGAACAGAATATGAAGCTTCATATTCAGGAGGCTTGTCCGCTCTTTGAACTCAGCTATTGCTTAAACGGTGAAATATACTGTGAATGGAACGGCAAAGAAAGCCATACCAATCGGTTGACCGGAAATGTTTTATATTTAGAGGATGAACTGGTTTATGAGGAAAAGAAGGCAGGAGTTCACCACCAAATGGTGGAAATAAGGTGTTCTCCACAAGAGCTATTTTCTTACGCCGGAGATATTGCAGAAAAGCATAGCATAGAAACATGGTTGCAGCGTTACAAAGGGAATATTGACGCCTATGCGGATACGCCCGCCATGCACAAGTGTGTTTATGACATGATACATTGTAACTACAATGGGACGATGAAACGGTTATACATGGAAAGTAAGGCAATGGAGTTTATTGCACTATTTGGGGAGATGGATGGACATGTAACAAGGGGGACAAGCCATTTTATAAGTCGTGAAGATATTTCAAAGCTCCATAAGGCTCGTGAATTCGTCATTCTTCATTTTGAGCACCCCCTGTCGATTCAAGCGTTGGCCCGAAAGGTTGGGCTTAATGAATTCAAGCTAAAGAAAGGATTCCCCCATTTATTCGGAATGACTATTTTTGAAATGGTGCGTAAGCAAAGAATGGAAAAAGCCCTCTGGTACTTGGAAGTTGAACAATTAAACATTGGAGAGACGGCATTTTCAATCGGGTACAGCAACGCCAGTAATTTTACGACAACCTTTCGAAAGTATTATGGTTGTAATCCTAGCGAATATATCAAAAAAATACGTAATCCAGATACATTTACGAATAAATCTTAATAAAACAATCCTTCAAGCATGTCCATCATGTTTGGAGGATTTTTTATTGGTGCTCCTTCTATAGGGATAGAAAATACCTTTGCAGGTAGAGACCTCCTTGCTTTATAGATGATAATGGTTATCAGTTGAGATGAGAAATGAAAAGACTAAAGATGCCCATTATAGGTTGGAGGAACTACAATGAAAGATCGTTTTGCCATAGCCATGACTAATCCTCAAGCAGTACAGCAGGTAGATTCGCGTCGCTGGTACGCATTAGCTCTTATTTTACTTCCTACTTTATTAATTTCACTGAACAACTATATGATGCAGGTTGCCCTTCCGATGATGCAGGCGGACCTGCATGCCAGTTTTTCAGAGGCACAGCTCATATTTACGGGATATTCTCTGGGATTGGCTGTGGCCTTGATATTGGGCGGCAAACTTGGAGATATGTATGGTAGAAGACGCATGTTATGTATCGGGGTGTTGGGATTTACATTGATGGCTCTGTTAGGGGGGATCGTATCGCAGCCTACGTTAATCATTATGATTCGTGTGCTTCAAGGGATATCAGCTGCCATGATTCAACCCCAGGTTCTATCTATCATGCAAAGTAGCTTTCTTCCCAAAGAGAAGGGACTGGTATTTGCAATTTACGGAGCTATCATTGGGGTTGGGTTTACACTTGGTTTAATTCTGGGTGGATTTTTGGTAGACTGGAACCTTTTCGGTCTGGGCTGGCGCATCATTTTCTTTTTTAATGTCCCCTTTGGGCTGTTAGTGGTACTCTTTTGTCCTATTATTTCGGAGTCTTATGGCAGAGCGGTGCCAAACATGGATTGGGGCGGGGCTTTTCTGTTGCTTCTTGGTTTATTGCTGTTTGTCTATCCGTTGACAACCGGGCAAAAGCAGGGCTGGGCTTTATGGACATGGGGGTGTCTGCTGTTGTCCATTCTGGTTTTGGTTGCTTTTATAGTTACGCAAATGGGAAAAGAAAAGAGGGAAGGCTCGCCTTTTATTCGTCTATCTATATTTAGAAAGAGTTCATTCGGCGCGGGGATATTGACGGTAATTGTCATCTATCTTAGTATGTTTTCGTTCTTCTTTATTTTAAATTACTATGTACAATCCGGTTTGAAATACAATGTTCGATCCACAAGCATGGTCTTTTTGCCGCTTGGTGTTGGCTTTTTTCTCACCTCATTATGGTCGTCCAGGCTAGTAAAGAAGTGGGGGAATAAGGTGTTAAAATCAGGTATGCTAATCATGGGGATTTGTAGCTTTCTGCTCATTGGATCGTTACATCTAGATGCAATTCATTTATGTCATATTCAAAATATCATCATACTAGGTGTATATGGTCTGGGTCTCGGGATGGCCACAACGCCACTGGCCCATGTCGTCCTTGGGGCTGTATCGGCTGAAGAGGCAGGAACGGGTTCAGGCTTGTTTACGACCTTTATGTACTTGGCTAATTCGTTGGGAGTCGCTCTGATCGGTATCTTGTTCTCTTTATCACTCAATCACACGCTTTCAGAAGCTAATCTGTCAGATTATATCAGAGCCTTCTCTATTTCTGCGGAAGCGAGTAGCCTTCTTGCCTTGGCTGTGCTCAGTTATATTTCAATTTGTTACAAAAATGAAATATAACTGCAAAGTTACTTTAACATAGAGTGGGTACAACATAAACATGACCCCCTTTGAATCATATATATATATTGCTGGGACCCGGAGCTTCGGGTCCCCTTTTTTTTATGATTTTTAGGAACGGGTCAGGCTGGTTATCAGCTCTGGAAGCCATTCATTTAGGGAGAGAAATGAGTACCCCTCTGACTGGGCTTTGGACGTATCCATGTACCACGATTGTGTAATACCAAATGGAGACATGTGCTCGTCTGCTGTTTTTTCTTTCATCACAGCTTGTTTTCCAGTTACCTGCTCAATGATCGAAATGATCTCCCCAATCCTCACTGTACCGTCGGAGCAAGCATTTACAGGCCCTGTTAAAGGAGTGTGACCAAGCCAAAACAGAAAATCTGCGGCTTCATCGGAACGAATAAATGAGATTTGTGCTGCGGCATTAGGTACTCCGATTTCTGTTCCTTCACGAACATGCTCGATATGAAAATGAAGTCTTTTCGTATAATCGTCTGTCCCCAATACAATTGGAAAACGAACAGCAACTACAGGAAATGTAGCTTGCTGCATAAAAACTGCTTCTGCCTGCCGTTTAGCCTCCTGATATGTAAAATCGTCTTTCCCGCCCTTGCGAACCGGGTAAGCTTGAGGGTCAAAGATGCTCTCTGTCAGCACTTCCGGTCTCGAATCATAGACGGATAGGCTGGAGGTCACGATATACCTCTTGGCTTTAGCATCAAAAATGCGGCAGGCTTCGCTTGCTTCATCTGGGGAAAAGCAAATATTATCATAAACAACGTCCCACACTTGCTCACCTACGGCCTCAGCGAGCGCTTGCGGGTCGGTACGGTCTGCACAAATCCGCTGAACGCGGTCAACAAACGAATCGCTTGCTTGGCCCCGTGTGAGGATGGTAACGGAGTTCTCGGAACTCTCTAGCAGACGTTCCACCAGTCTCTTGCCAAAAAAGCGCGTTCCACCCAGTACAAGTATCTTTTTCATACTTACATCACTCCTCCTAGAATGGTTTTCATTTATATTAAGATAGACGGACTAATGAATGTAAAAGATACAGGACGCAATGAAAAAAAGGAGGATCATATGCCATACGTAGAGATTCAGGATTTAGAAATGTATTACGAAAAAATGGGTACAGCTGCGAGGCAATGTGGCTTTATATTGTGCGGTGAAGCACCCTCAAATGTTTGCGACCGTTACGACCATAGGCTGTAGTGGAGTCGCATGTCCTGAGGGGGCAGATGAATTTGATTATGCGTCAGAGCGCACAGGATTGGCGCCAATATCCGCAATTGACACGTAGTGAGTTAAGTAGCATTACGTGCCCTGCATTATTTATCGCGGGTGAACATGACGATTTCGCCACAGAAGAGCAGCTTTTAGAATTATGCTCAGGGGCCCAAGACTCACGTTATCTAATTGTTCCGGGTTGTAGTCATCGACCGCACATGCTTAGAGAGAAGCCGATCTTAATCAATGATTCTATTCTTTCATTTTTGAACAAACATGCGATTCGTTGAACCAATCATTCGCATAGCGGTGGAGCACCGCCTAATCTTACTCTCCTAGAAGCTTCAAGAAATTGGCCGGCACCGTAATTTGCTGATTATTAATCATAATCTTCCGAAGCTCCTCCATGGAGTCCTCTTCACCTCTAGCGTCTTTAATCTCCTTAATTTCACGATGCAGTCGCTCCATTTGGAGATCTAGCGCATTAGCGGAGTCTGCTGCGTTCTTTAATTCACGTGTCAGACTTTCGGGAACGGACTGGTTGTACTTATAAAATATTTTATGCTCCAGGCTGGCCCAGAAATCCATCGCAATGGTTCGAATTTGCACCTCTACGCAGACTAGCTCCTCACAATCCGACATGAATACAGGAACTTGAACCAGCAAATGCAGGCTCTGGTAACCGTTCGGCTTGGGGTTCTTGATGTAATCCTTAATTTCCAGCACCTTCAAGTCACTTTGTCTCTGAAGCATGTTACTGACATCATAAATATCAGAAATAAAAGAGCAAGTAATACGCAAGCCGGCGATATCCTTGATATGATCTTTGATAGCATCCAGCGATAACTCGCTATGTTTACGAATCATTTTATTCATGATGCTCTCAGGAGATTTAAGGCGTGATTTGGTATGCTCAATAGGGCTGAAATCGTGTAATGCCTGAAATTCCTGCTTTAATATTTCAATCTTGGTTTCCATTTCGTCGAGCGCAAATTTATAGATTAGCATAAATCGCGTGATGTCATGCTTTAGCTTTTTAAATTTGTCCATAGGATCTTCCAAGTGCATATGTAATTCTCCTCACACATAGATGTCATAATCTTGCTAAGCATTCGCCTTTGCAATGGAATTATTACCTTATAAATTACAATCCCCAACAATTCCATTGCAGCAGCGTTCGTAAGATCAAATGATTTGCGGAGAGGCAATTCCCACCTTGAATTTTAAAGCGCCACAGAAATTTTACGTTTTTCTTTAAAATAGACCCATTCCCGGAAGCCGATATCCTTCAGCATTGCCTTTACTTCTTCCCAGTCATCGCCTACCCGCGAAGGTTTATGGGCATCCGAACCAAAAGTAACCTCCACACCAAAATGGTGCGCTCTTTCTAAAATAGAAGCAGACGGGTACCATCCGCCACTCAGTTTGGTTTTACCCGAAGTGTTAATTTCAATCGCCACATTGGATTCCGCAATTACCTGCAAGGTTTCATCAATGGCTTCATCAGCAGGAATGTCTGAAAAGGCTGGAAAGTTCCCCTTCATTGCGTCAATATGGCCTAAAATCTGAAACATGCCGCTTCGCGCAGATTCCTGAATGAGCGTGTAGTAGGCTTGTTTGACCTCGATTTTACGAGCGTCGCTTAATTTGTTCCAACGGTTACGGTTAAAAATGCTGTCCCCTTCGACATTGTGAATCGACCCAATGAGATAATCAAATGGATAAGGAGCCAGAGTGGAACGATATAATTCAGCAAAATCAGGAAAATAATCCGTTTCCAATCCGAGGAGCACGTCAATACGGCCTTCGTATTCTTTTTTAAGCTGTTGTACCTCTTCTACGTATTCAGCAAGCTGTGACTTAGCCATATAAATTTTAGGAAAAGCCTGATCCTGTTCGCTGCCCAGGAAAGGGGAATGGTCCGAAATACCAATCGCTTGTAAGCCCGACTGAATGCCTGCTTCAATGTAATCTCGAATGTTTCCGTCTGCATGACCGCAGCGGAAATGATGGGTGTGCAGATCAAATTTCATAGCCTGTCTTCCTTTCGTAATCAGGGTTTATATTTTGTATGGTGTTCATAGTGAATTACGTTATTCAGAACTGGTGAAATTCGTCTCCGGCATCCCCTTCAGATCACTTAAAAATTGCTGCATGGCTGAGTTTAGATATCGGCCGGATTTATAAATCACTCCTACCGGATGACTAACTTCCAGCTCAGGAATATGGATCATTTTTAATGTGCCTGCACGCAGTTCAGAAGTGACCGATAGTCTGGAAATAATGGCCGCACCGAGATTAATTTCGACCATCCGTTTGACTTCCTCACTGCTGGACAACTCAATCACGACATGAGGCACGATTTGGTGCTTTTTAAATACATCGTCTACGAATTTTCGTCCCACCGTATCAGGAGAGAGCAGAATCAGCGGAATTTCCCGAAGGGCTTCAATGGTAGCATGTGGTTGTGAAGCCAGCGGATGAGTAGGAGACACGACTAGCTCAAAGGAATCGTAATACAGAACCGAAGTGCTTAAATTAGGATTACGTTCGATCAGATAGCCGATGCCAACATCAATAAGTCCGTTCTCCACCTGCTGATAAATCATGGAGGAAGCCATGGATTGAATGGAGGTTTTGATGAGAGGGAACTGATCCTGAAAGTAGGAAAGCACGCGCGGTAAAATTTGAATAGCGATGGATGTTGTGGTACCCAGCGCAATGTGACCCTGTGGTGTTTCGTTTAGATCGTACAATTTTTGCCTTAATTCCTCAACAACCTCTAATATGCGCTCGGCATGTTCCAAAAAAACAGCTCCCCGGTCGGTCAGGGTGACAGGCTGGTTGCGGTCAATCAGGATGGTTTTGAACTCATCCTCTAGACTTTTAATTTGGGCGGACACCGCCGGCTGCGTCAAATTGAGAAGTTCTCCGGCTTTGCGGAAGCTCATCGTTTTGGAAATCATGATAAGTGTTTCGAGTTGACTGATGTTCATGAAGTTCCTCCTCTCTTTTCTTAATCTTATCGCAGCTGTATAGAATGAATATTTTTAGCCAATCCATAGGTTCATATGTAAAACCGTCGTTATGCTTTATTTCATTAAATTATAGGTTATTCGAGCAGGAAGGGCAATGAATCGAAGCAGAGCACCTTAAAGTGTGGTATATTGGGAAATAAAGACTAAAGTCCTGATATCCTTCAAAAATAATCAATCTAAAACCGGTAAGAAGTAAAGATATAGGACATTATTCACATTTTTTGTGGTTTAGCTATAAAAAATTACCGGGTAGCTGTCGATAAGTGATATAGAGAGCATTTTAATGAGGATCGATTCGTTTTACAGTAATATTTAATTAAAAAATTCTAATTTAAATGGGACTTTTGTTGTGTGTCTAAAAGCCCATCGTAAAGGGGCGCTTTGATCGTGAAGGCAGAAGTGATAAATCCTTTTTTGGAGTCGGCGCGACGGGTCATTGAACAATTGATCCAAGTATCTCCTTCATCCGGAAATCTTGGTGTGAAAAATGTCGAGCTGGTGGACGACCACATCTGGATTATGATCGGGATGACCGGACAGCTTAGCGGAAATATTGTGTTCGGCCTGAATGAACAGGTGGCGCTACGTATGGTATCAGCGATGATGGGCGGATTTGTGTTGACTGAAATTGATGAGATGGGAAAAAGCGCAATTTCAGAATTGGGCAATATGATTAGTGGTAATGCCAGTACGATTTTGTCCAGTCAGGGAATTGTCGTGGATATTACGCCTCCGCAGGTCATGAAATCAGAAAACTTGACCACTTTTGTGCCTCAGCGTGCCCTTTATATTCCGCTCACGGTGGAAGGAATCGGTGAGCTGGATATTCAGGTGATGATCTCTTAATATTAAAGGAGCAAGTTTCTTTAATGTGGAGGGATGAGCGTGAGTATACTACAGGACAAGATAGTTGTGATTACAGGTGCATCTAGTGGGATTGGCGCCCTTTGCGCTCAGTTGTTAAGCGAAAAGGGCGCGATTCCTATTTTAACAGCACGCTCGCAGGAGCGACTGAAGCAAGTATCTGCTGGAATCAGCGGCAGACATGAGCTTATCCAACTGGACGTCACCCGCCAGGAGCAGGTAGAGGCTGTTGCTGCACGAGTATTGGAACAGTACGGACGGGTCGATATATTACTTAACAATGCGGGCTACGGAAAGTTTGAGTATTTTAATGAAACCGACCTGACGGAGTTTGAACAAATGATGGACGTGAACTACATGGGTGTTGTTCGCTGCATCAAGGCGTTTCTGCCGCAAATGACAGAGCGGGGCCATGGACAGATTGTCAATGTAGCATCAATGGCCGGGAAAATCGGGACAGCCAAATCGTCTTCTTACACGGCGACGAAGCATGCGTTGCTCGGTTTCAGCAATGCGCTCCGGCAAGAGCTGCGCGGGAGTGGAGTGACTGTAACGACGATTAACCCCGGACCGATCGACACACCCTTTTTTGAGCTGGCAGATCCTTCAGGAGGATATGTTCGAAATGTAAGCTGGTTTATGCTACAACCAGATAAGGTAGCACGGCATATCGTAAGAGCGATGGAGCTTCGCAAGGAGGAGGTTAATCTGCCACGGTGGGTATCTCCTTTTCTCAAGCTGTATCAGTTAGCTCCCAGACTGACCGACAGGCTGGGTCATGGGGTGATGAATAAGAAATAAAAGATGTCCCGTAAGCCATTAGCTATGGTGAGGGACATCTTTTATTTTTGTGATTTGGTAACAGGGCTATTTTCGCATATAATGGAGAGTAACGAATTTACGTATAGGGGTTGGACCTTTTCATGACATTGAATTTTGAATCGCTCGGCGTTGAACAAGATCTGTTGGACAAACTGACTGAGCATGAAATTACACAGCCTTCGCCAGTTCAGGCAGAGGCTATACCGGAAATAATGAAGGGAAAGCATGTATTGGCGCGCTCACAAACTGGCACAGGCAAGACACTGGCTTATTTGCTGCCGCTGTTGCAAGCGATTGATCCGCAGAAAAAGGCTACGCAAAAGCTGATACTAGCTCCAAGCCAGGAACTGGCCATGCAAATTGTACGTGAGGGTCAGCGCTACGGTGAGCATCGCGGAATCCGTGTACTCGGTCTGATTGGTGGGGCGGCTATCAAACGTCAAATCGAAAAGCTCAAGGATCATCCACAGCTTGTCGTGGGCACACCAGGACGTGTACGGGAACTCATCGCTTCAAAAAAGTTGAAAATGCACAATATTACAGCCATTGTTATCGATGAGGTGGATCAGATGTTCCAGCTCGGCGGAGCAGGCGATGTAACCAATATATTGGGCACCGCCCAACGTGATCGTCAATTGGTATTCCTGTCCGCAACGCTGAACGACGAGATTCAGTCGCTGGCGAAACGGGAGATGCGTGAATACGTAGAAATTGGGATTGATCCCGACCAGAAGACGGCCAGTGGACTGGAACACTATTACTTTGTATCTGAAGAACGGGATAAGGTGGATATGCTGCGCCGTCTGGTACGTCATTTTAATCCGAGAAAAGCGCTGGTGTTCGTGAATACAACCAATGCCATCGGGGAGATTGAGGCCAAGCTCAAGCATATGGGGCTGACTACGGCATCCTTGTATGGAGATGCGGATAAAGTCACGCGTAGCAATGTGTTGGCCCGATTCCGTGAGGACAAGCTCAAAGTGCTGGTCGCTTCGGATGTGGCAGCCCGTGGTCTGGATATTGAGGGCCTTGAAATGGTTATTCATTTTGATCCGGCTACGGATAGTCAAGCTTATGTTCACCGTGCAGGACGGACAGGACGGATGGGACGCAAAGGATTGGTGGCATCGGTTGTCACTGACCGTGAAACGTTCATCATGCGTAAGTTCTCCCGTGAACTGGGCATTGACATCGCAGAGCGTGCGTTGCATGGAGGTCGAGTAGTTGTGCCGCGTCCGGCGGATGCCAAGCGTGCACCTGTAAGACCCTCCGAGGCTAGATCCTTATCTAACGGAGCATCGGCGGAGGATCGAAAGGCACCTGTTCGTGCCGAGAACGGACGTCCTGGCAGGAATTCCGCGAACGGTTCAGCTCCAGGCAAGAGCAAAGGTGCAGCCTTGTCCAAAGCAGGAAAAGCACAGCGCGAGCGTGATCGCAAAAACAAGGGTGCACCAAGATGGCTGAAGGAAAAAGGATCAAAACCGAACGAGTAAGGGAGAAGAGGGGGAGCCATGGAACAACAGCCTGTGTTGCAAATTAACGGACTGACCGGCGGATATAGCGCCAAGCGCCCGGTGTTGCATCAGATTTCGCTGGATGTGAAACCGGGCGAAATGGTAGGACTGATTGGTCTGAACGGGGCCGGGAAAAGTACGACCATGAAGCATATTTTGGGCCTGATGACACCGCAGGCCGGAGAAATTCGTGTGCAGGGGCATAAGCAGGATGAAAATCCCGAGGAATATCAGGGAGCCATTGCTTTTGTACCTGAATCTCCAGAGCTGTATCCTGAAATGACGGTGATGGAGCATATGGAATTCACGGCCAGAGCGTACGGAGTTAGCGAAGCAGATTTCCGCACACGCAGTGATCAAATGCTGGACTTGTTCCGTATGCGGGATAAAAGTGGAAGTATGTCGATGCACCTGTCTAAAGGGATGCGCCAGAAAGTGATGATTATGTGTGCATTTTTAGCGGGACCGCCGTTGTATGTCATAGATGAACCTTTTTTGGGTTTGGACCCGCTTGGTATTCGTTCCCTGCTTGACTTTATGTTAGAGATGAAGCGTTCGGGTTCGTCCATTCTACTCAGTTCTCATATTTTGTCCACGATTGAAAATTATTGCGATCGTTTCATTGTACTTCATCAGGGTGCCATCATTGCGCAGGGTACGCTGGACGAAGTGACAGCACAGGCGGGTAAGCCGGGCATGCCGCTGGAAGATGCATTTTATGAGCTGGTACAGGGCAGGGAATGAGCATGGATTTGCAACGTCTGCATAAAGAAAGACGTGTAGCGTTCTGGGGACAGGTGTTGCCTTATCTGGGCTATGTCATTCAGAGCGGTCTGGCGGTGGTGTTCGGCTTTGCACTGATTGCCTTTGCCGCATGGTACACGTCGCTACTAATGCATACTCCACCGGATTTGCCCATCCGCTGGATCATGCTTATTGTGGCTATTCCGATTGCTCATGCGAGCTTTCGTACGTATTTAAACGCAGCGGATATTGTTTTTCTCCGTCCACAGGAGCACGCAATGCACTATTATTTTAAGGCCAGCCTGATTCGGGGTGTGGTGTATAAAATATTCGGTTTGCTATTGCTGTCTATTATCGTGTGGCCGCTGTATATTCGCAGTGATTCCGCGCCTAAGCCGTTGCTACTGACCCTGCTACTGTTCGTGCTATTAAAGCTGCTATTCAGCTACGGCGGCTGGCAAGAGCTTCGTATGGTATCGATTGGCGGGAGTATAGGCTATCGTCTGCTTCGGTGGGTGTTGGCTGTGCTGATGGTAGCCGCATGGCTATGGCAGCCTCCACTACACAGCGTACCATTTATCATATTGGTCGGTGTGGTGTACGTGCTTGTTCTGCGTTTTCCGGTCAAGCTGCTAGTGGCTTGGGAAAAGCTGATTCGTACAGAGGGTATGCAGGCTGCTCGGGTGATGCGCACTTTGGGCTGGTTTGTCGATGTGCCCGCCCTTACGCAGAGAGTGACGCCGCGCCGTTGGCTATCCTGGTTGGGAGGTAACATACCTTGGAACAGAAGGGGAGCGTATCGTTATCTGCTGTTTAAGACGTTCCTGCGCACAGAGCCAGCAGGTATTGTCATTCGGCTCGGGATTCTGGGGTTGTTAATTATATATATCACCCATGCTAGTTGGATTGGTATTGCAGTATATTTATTTTTCATATTCCTCATTGGTGTACAGGTCACTTCACTAAGGCAGTATCACAAGGATTCGTTATGGCTTCAGTTGTATCCGATTCCTGCGCATAGTCGTCGTGCGTCTTTTCTCGACTTTGTTGTTCGGTTGACGTTGCCGGCTGCTGTGGTTCTGTGGCTTCCTTTTCTGGCAAAGGGAACGGAAGATCTACTGTCTACACTGCTCACGTTGCTTGGGGGAGTTGCAGTAGTGTTCCTGCTACGAGGCGCTCAAGCCAAAAAATGGCGTTTGGACGGTCAGGATGAAGAAGAAGTGTGATTTGTATCTATGTGAATAAAGTAAAGGCTAATTCGCAGGCAGCACTTGCTGCTTGCGAATTAGCCTTTTTTTGTACTGCTATCATAGCCGTGGGTGCAGATATCCGTCAGCTTATATAAAGATCGTTTTGCTGATGATAACTAATAAAATGAACAGTACCAGAATTGTTCCTGTGCTTGTGAATGCGCCGTAACCACCGTAACCGCCTCTTGTTTCTTCTGCTCCCATGCTCATTCTCCTCTCGGTCATTGTGATAAAGGATACATCGTATCTTATGAAGTGGATTTTCAGATTGCGTGGGCCATTGCTCAGGTATGTTGCTGAATCGCCTTATATTTTTCATCAGATGTAGGGGAGGAGAGAGGAAAAGACACGTATTGTCGAGAATAGAAGAAGTACGTAATCATTATCACTTGGAAAGTGGGAAAGACGAGATGCTGATAGATAAGCTGCTCGTGAACATATTTCTTGTGTTTGTACCGTTATTGGTATATAGCGCTTTGTCAGATCATCGGCATATGAAACATACCCCGTTGCTTATGGGAGGGGTGCTGGGTGTGTCTTCTGTGCTTTGCCTTATGTTTTCGTATATTTGGTATGGACTATTTTGGGATCTTCGATATGTTCCTCTGATCCTTTCTGTTTTATATTTTGGTCCTAAGGCAGGGCTTCTGAATATAACGTTGATGGTGATGGCTCGTATGTATATAGATCCTGAGTCTATAGTGGTGAGTTTTCCCAGCATGATGTTGTGTTATTTGGGGCCTCTCTTGGTGAGAAAAAAGTTTATGCAGCTCAATAGTATATTGCTTCGGGTGGGCATGAATATGCTAATGAGTATATGGACTAGTATTGCCATGTTTATATTTCTGTTAATACATTCCTGGGTCAATGGAAGGCTAGATAAGGATGAGATCGAGCTGATCCGGGCAATACTCTGGTTCGGTATGATTCAATTCCTAAGCATTGGAGCCTCCTCTTTCTGGATGGAGTTTAGTTTGGAACGGGAAGAAATGAGAAGAAAGATTAAATATGCTGAGCATCTGAATACGTTAGGTGAACTGGCTGCCTCTATGGCTCATGAAGTACGGAATCCATTGACCGTTATTAAAGGGTTCTTGCAAATGGTTCAGTCAGGGCTAGAAGGGAAAAATCGCAGATATATTGCTTTGGCACTAGCAGAGGTCGATCGGGCTGAAAGAATTATTAGCGACTATCTGAACTTATCCAGACCGCAGATTGGGAACACAGAGCTGATGGATCTGTCTGGCATGGTTCAACAGATTGTTTTGCTTTTGAAACCGATGGCGACCAAGCAAGGCGTAAGACTGTATACTGAGCTAAGGAATGAAATATACGTACATATGGATCGTAATCAGCTGTTACAGGCGTTAATACATGTGACGAAAAATGCGATCGAAGCTGCGGATGATGGAGGCAGGGTATACATAAAGCTGGCGATTCAGGAAGAGAAGGCATGTCTGCATATTAGGGATACAGGAAAAGGCATGAGTCAGGAGCATCTGGAGCGAGTGGGTACTTTGTTTTTTTCAACCAAAGAGGTAGGAACGGGACTGGGAACGGTCGTCTCCTTTCGAATCATTGAAGCCATGAACGGAAGTATACACTATGAGAGTGAGCCCGGAGTCGGAACGGAGGTAGTCATCCTGCTGCCACTCGCACAAGAATCAATGCTCGCTGCTGAAGGATAGTTTGTTTCGAAGTGTGACTTACAATGGTTCAGCCCATTAAAAAGCGGTATGCCACAACATCCGGCATACCGCTAATGATGCTATATTGAATCTGTTACATATTATGCGTTCAACAAATCTTGTGCGCCACGGTAAACAATGTCATACAGGTCTTCCAGATACTCTTCCTCGATACATGAGAATGCGATTCGGAGATCATATTCACCCAGCGCAATTGTTCCTACCCCATATTGTTCCAGCAAATGTGTGCGCAGTCGTTCAGCGGACAAGCCGTTCAGCTTAAGGCACATAAAATAACCCGAATTGAAAGGATAGTAGCTCCATACATCTCCGTATTTTCCACTATCGAGCAACGCTTTGACTTTATTAGCCCGCCCCTTCATAATTTGGAACTTTTCATTTTTCTGTTGTTCAAAATCGGGTGATTTGAGGGCATCCAGGACGAAGGTTTGAGATGGGTGAGGACCGCTCGAAATCGTTGCCCGAATAATCCCTAATGTTTTTTGTTCCAGTGCGCTCAGTACATCCTGATGTTCCGAAGCAAAGGTAATAAATCCGACACGGAAGCCCCAAACGAATTCTTCTTTGGTAGCTCCGTCAATTTTGACGGGTAGAATTCTCGGATGAAGTCCAGCTAACTGACCGAATAGTGATTCATGCAGGGAGTCCTCGAAGAACAGACCAAAATAAGCGTCATCCGTCACAACTACGACATTGATGCCTGCTTCTGCGGCTTCCTGAATGGCAGCAACAATCGCTTTACCCTCTTCGACTCCCGGTGTGTAGCCCGTCGGGTTATTCGGGAAGTTCAGCACAACGATTGCTTTGCCGTATTCTTTCTGTGCCAGTAGCGCCTCGCGTAATCCTTCACTATTAAAACGTTGATCCTCTGTGAACAACGGGAAATTCACCAAACGTCCATGACGGCGAATACCGAAAGTCAGCTCATAGTTTTCCCAGTTTTTGTCTGGGTAAATGACAGCGTCCCCTTCATCCGTGAACAGGTCGGCAACGATGCTCAAACCATGGGTCAGCGCGTTCGTAACTACGGGAAGGCCATAACCTTTTCCAGCCAATGAAGGGTTTTCCTTCAGCATTTTGTCACGCCATACACTACGAAGTTCAGGTTTGCCCGCAGGGGGTGCGTAAGGGTATAAATCCTTGGGATTGTAAGCGGACAGCTTCTCCTGAATGACCTCCAAATGCATAGGACCGTTACCTTCCGTAGCAATACCAATCGTGGCGTTGTACTTTTTAGCAAGCTTCCCGGCTTCTGCGGATTGACTCAAAATCCCCTCTTTTGGGAAATAAATTTCTTTCCCTAAAAGAGAAAGCATTTGATATACATGCTCGTTGCCTGTCTGAATGTTTTGGTTTAACTGCGCTGCCAGTGGATTCATTCCCGTTTCATCCTTCCAAGTCATTTTGATTACATATTATAGCATCACACACGGTAAGCGTCACGCAAAAGCATCTGGGAGCATAAAAACGCATTTTTTTGCTTAATGAAGGCGCTGAGCTTATATTATAAATTAACGGGATAGAGGACAACCAAAGATTAACAAGAGGAGGTGCAGATTTTGCTGGATACATCTGCGTCATCGTTTATCCTGTTGTCGGCCTTCGCCAAAATTGTGTGCGAGCCGGGCTGGAAATGGCAGGTACGCGAGAAGCCGATGCCAAACTATGATTTATTCTATGTATGGAGCGGAGAAGGAACAGTGGTCTTAAACGGAACATCGTATCCGGTGAGCAAGGGGAGTTGCTTCCTGTTCAAGCCGGGGGATGATACCCGTGCCACACATAACCCGCAAAAGCCGCTCATACTTACCTATATTCATTTTGATCTCATCGAACAACCAGAGCTAGTCCCTGCAAGCTACCGTATGCTGGAGGAAACGTTCGAGGTAGAGCATATGCTTGCCAGGTACGTTCGACTGCGCCTGGAGCGTGCTTACGGAGCTGACGAGGAAGGCAAGCTGATTCTAAAACAACTGATGATTCATCTGCTGCGTGCGGACCGTAAGGAGCCGCAGGAGCAACAGGCCAGTAACCAGCTCACCGAGGTCATTCGGGAAACGGCCAACTACGTGCGTCAGCATCCGGGACTTCCTCATCGCGTCGAGGATTTAGCTGCACGGGCAGGGCTGTCACCGCGTTATTTTTCGATTAAATTCAAGGAGCTGTTAGGTGTTTCTGCGCAATCTCATATTATCAGCATGCGGATTGAGCGTGCACAGCATCTATTGCTGCATGCGGGAATGAATGTGACCGAGGTGGCAGAGGCTTTGGGGTATCGTGACATCTTTTTTTTCAGCCGCCAATTCAAGCAATACACGGGGAAAAGTCCGTCTGAGATCCGCTAATGTTATAGACGGTGGACAAGCTGTTTCGGATTTAGGCATAATGGGAGTAACGCATGACAAATATAAAGGATAAATTCCAAAAAAAGGACCCGAGCCATTACGCCGGGTCCTTTTTTATATGAGCAATTTATATCATTCGATCCCAATGCTCATATGTGTAGCTATAATCCTGTTATGATACATTCACTTATGCTTTGGGATCATGTCGAAAGCAACCCAGACGTTGTCCCATTTTCACCACATCCCCCAGCTTCAATGCGGGGTCTGGCTCAAACGTACCGTTCTCAGTTAGCAAAACGACGGTTGACCCAAATTCGAAATAGGCGAGATCGTCTCCTTTTGTCCATGAGACGGCTTTATCATCCGTATATTTGATGCTACTCACATTCATTGCGCCAACCTTAACGACCGCCACCTCACCATATTCGTGGGCGATGTACGTAATCTGTCGTTCATTGCGGCTAAGAACTGCTCGCATATGCTGCAAGCCGAAGTCATTCACTGGGTATACCTTGCCGCGCAGATGCTCTTTTTCTACCAGCGTACCGGATACTGGTGCATGAATGCGATGATAATCCGTCGGGCTGAGATAGAGTACAAAAGCATAGCCGTGTGTGTATTTTTCAAGACGCGGAGAGCGGTTAAGAAGCTCTTCCAGCGTATAGTCCTGCCCTTTGACATTCAAAAGAGTGCCGGACGTAATTGGGCCAGTGAAAGTAATCCGTGCATCCACCGGACTGGTCATCACCTCGGCGTTCGTATCAATCGGGCGCATGCCCGCTTTTAATTTGCGTGTAAAATAGGCGTTCAGAGAACGGTATTCCTTCCATTCCTGTTCAGCCTCATGCGTCTGGATCTGGTACGTACGTATAAAGGTGGGGATAAAAAGTCGGCTTGCACCGCTTTGCGCGAAGGAGCCCACAATCCGGCACACCCACTTGCGCGATGATAGCTCCGTCATGAGCCGCAGCCACTGTTTTGCCATTACAGATCCCCCTTGTTCATTTCCGAGCCGTCTTGGCCGGAACCTGTCCGGCCGCTCTGAACTATATTGACACAGAATGTGACGTAAATCAATACAGTGGACGGCCTGGTGAACGTTCGGTATCTGACGAAGGCATCCGTTCGAGAAGCCAACGAGCGTAAGCCATCGGCTGAGTGTATGTTTCTTTCCAGACATTGTGCATGCCAGCCTGGCTGAAGCCATAGCGCTGGTCACGACCGTTGCATTCGATAAAAACAATCTTGCCTTCACGGGTAATTCCCAGATCCAGACCGACATCGGCGAGACGAGGAAGGGTTTGTGCCAGTCGGTGCACGATTTGTAACGAGAGCCGCTCTAGTTCATTCATTAACCGGACTGCGTTCGAAGTCTGAACCGTCTCTGTTTGTGATAACACCTCCAGTAAGGAACGGGCCGTCCCCCCCTGTGCCACATTGGAGACAAAGGTGTGGGAAGGAGCAATTTTAGCGAACATGCCTGTCACACCCCAGATACCGCCATATCCGCGCTGAACCGTCACACGGATATCAAACGGACGATTGTTGTACAAAGCAAGCGGTATGGTTTCCTGTACGATATGAGGCACATGCAGCAGTCGTTTGTGTAGAAATAACGGGAGTTCTCCGACATGCAAACGTAGTGTGGACCAACGCTCAGGTATAGAAGGATGTGCACATTGCAAAGTCCAGCCTCCGCGGGAATGCCGCAGACGCATAATTCCTCTACCCACGCTACCGCTACTGGGTTTAATGACAACATCTCCGGTTTCTTTCATTAAGGTATGGATGGAGGAAAGGTTGCCTTGCAAGGTTTTGGGGAGGTGGATGCGTAGCAGAGGGTCTTCCTGCAGAATTGCATGTATATGGTCTTTGTGGAAACGGTTTTGTTCATTAAAAATGTAGTATCCCTTTTTTACAAGCTTGTTGATATCTCTAGCATTTTCATTTTGCCGATAGAGAGTCCGATTGTGAATGACCGGCGGCAACGGAAGAATTATCTGCCGATACTCGTTGCCGTGTTTAACAAAAGCCCGGCATGTTCCGGTCGCTATATGAATATCCTCCAGACGAAGAAAGCAGGGGATGAGCTCATAGCTTAACCCGGCGTCCTCGTAATTGGCGATAGATTCATATCGCGTCCTCATGGCGGGAATGCCCCGGTAGGTTGCCGGGTTGAGCATGACGCCGACATGCAACATGAGTATGTCCGCCCTCCTTGTAGTCACTCCAACTGATCATACTGTGATTGTAGTCCATCATATGTATCAAAGATCGGCCAGGCATGGACGCTAGCCTTGCGGTAAGCCCAAAGTTAGAAGCGAGGCACCTTTCAGGGAGGCAGACGATATGATACAAGATGAGTGTTGCAGAGTGTTGGAATAAGGTCAGAAAGTAGGTGTGGTGATGCAGAGGCCGAAGGTAGCAGTTGTTACACCGGGCTCCTTTGTTATACCTTCGCCCCGCAGCAGTTCTGTGGAGCGGGTAATTGCCCGCATGGTACCGCTGGCTAGTCATGAGCTTCAGGCGCAGATCTATGGCATAAAGGGAGCAGAGGCATCGGATCATGGCGATGTCGACGGAATTCCCTGTATGCGTTTTACGCGGGGAGCAGGTTATATTTCTGAGGTGATTGCCGATTTAAAGAGATGGTCACCAGCGGTAGTAGATGTACACAACCGCCCGGCAGTTGCGTATGCCATTCGCGAGGCTTTGCCCAATAGCCGAGTTGTGCTGACTTTGCATTCGACCACGTTCATCCGGGAGCCTCACCTTGAACGGAAGGACATGGGTAGGCTACTGGCATCAATGGATCGCATTATTGTGAACAGTGCGTATTTGGGAGCAATCGTAGCTTCTGACTGTTCCGAAGCAGTCAGGAAACGCATCGTCGTAAACAAGCTGGGTATCCATCCTGGCGATTTCCTGCCACGGTGGACTCCAGCAGCAGAAGCGGCCAGGTCGGCGCGATTGGACGATTTCGGCTGGTCAGGCCGCCAAATCGTATTATTTGCGGGCAGACTGATGCCAGGGAAGGGCGTTCACCGGCTGCTCAAGGCCCTGCGGCATGTCGTCCGCGCCTGCCCGGGCGTACTGCTGCTCATTGCAGGTAGTGCCTATTACGGGCATGACCGCCTCACGCCGTATACGGCGTCGTTGCATCGGCAGGTGCGTAAACTAAGGTTGGGGAAGCATGTGCAATTCCTAGACTATGTTCCGCATCCAGCATTGGCCTCGCTATATCAGCTAGCCGATGTGACTGTTGTTCCTTCAGTGAAGGATGAGGCCTTCGGGCTGGTCAATCTGGAAGCTATGGCAGCAGGAGTGCCGGTGGTCGCTTCACGAATCGGCGGTATTCCAGAGGTAGTACAACACGGCGAGACAGGCTGGCTTGTGTATCCGTCTCACGGTGAGCAGGAAATGGCCGATGCCATCATCAGGCTGCTCCAGCAACCTGACTTGCGACGACGGATGGGAGAAGCCGGACTTGGCGAGGTACGGAGACGATTTTTGTGGCAGCACTCAGCACAACGCTGGGCACAAATCATAACGGACTGCGCAACGGAGTGACGCAGGCGCTGTTACGCGCATAGGTTATCTTATAGGCATTAGCCATGATACCCAGCCGGGTGAATGAAGCGGAGCGACCGCTGGTTCACTCCTGTGCCAAAGGAGCGGTCACCATGAACCATCGTACGAACCATAGCCCTAAGGATAAAAGAACAGCGCGACGTAACCCTTCCAATGCGGTTCCCTCCCGCCGTGTTAACAAGGAAAAAGCGGCTTCGACTTCCGGCAGTCCTAGACCGAGCCAGCGCGGGACGGCAACGGTTCCTGCCCCTGTAGAGAAGGATACCTCCGTTCAAGCTGTAGAGGAAGCGGCGTGGAAGAAGCATAAGCTTCCCAAAACGCTAGAGGAAGCGATGCAGATGAATCGAGCATCTGTACTGCTGTTGTCTGTGCCTGAGTCAGATACGGAATGCAGGATGGATAACGATAAACCGTCTATTACGACGGAAGATCAGGCAGAGCAAGATTCATTACTGGATTGTTCCATAACCAGTATTCACATTGCGGAAGGAAGACACCGCCCAAAGCAGCGTGTGATCTTGCCTGAGCAAGATATCGATCTAGCCTTCGATACGGAGAAAGAAGAATTAGACTTGAATGCCATTCACGATGGATCAGCGACCAGTGACGAGGCTTCTGACGATCATATAGCTTCACCACAATATGGGAGCATTTCTTTTCACCTACCCGCACGGGCAGATAGGGGCGAAGTGAGCGTTGTATTTGAGAAGCCATTTATAGATACACAATATGTAATCACTGCCAATGCGAGTATACCGGGAGTGATGGTATCCGTCACACAACGTCAGAGGCATTCGGTAGTACTTACTGTGGAACGCATACACTCGGGACCGATATGTGAAGGGTTGGTCCTTTGGATTGCGATGGGGCAATAATAAGAAGCCAGGAATATAAGTGTCCATAATCAACTTTATACTAGAAAAAAGGCGTCCCATAGTGGGACGCCGTATACATAAAAGGGAAGGGGGTAGACTTGTAATATCGGGGAAGTTTGTATTATTTCACTTATCTCACACCTACAGCGTCAAAAGACTTCATAGCAGAGGTTACGGCTATTGAATTTTCACCATAACTGTCTTTGGCTGTTTGGATAACAGCAGCACGTGCGGTGGAGAAGTTAGACGTGGAAGTCAGATAATTGGTGAAGGCATTATAATAAATATATACGGCTGCATCACGTCCGATTCCATCTACCTTGACACCATGAAAAGTGCCACCTTGTGCCAGTAGATAGTAGGCTTTATTAATAATACCGCTATTAATATGGGCTCCACCATAATCCTCGTTGTTAGGATCAGGATAGAGATTGCTGTAGTGATCGACTTGACCGTATTTGACAGGATCGGAAAGGGAGCGAATGGCATCGCCCTTAATATTAGGGGTATAAGCGACTTTGCCGAAATCCCAATTGGTACGCTCAATGTCGTTGCCTATAATATCTGAGATGGCTTCACTTAATGCACCAGATTCAGCGAAATACACGAGCCCTGATGAATGCTCGGTCACACCGTGTGTCAGCTCATGGGCAACAATTTCAAGGTCGCTGCTAAAAGGGGCAAATAACGTGCCGTCTCCGTCTCCGTAAAGCATGTGAGTGCCACCCCAGTGGGCATTATTGTAGTTCTTTGCGCCGTAATGGACTGCCGAAGCGATGGCCATGCCATGCCCGTCAATGCTGTCGCGTCCAAATCTATCCTTGTAATAATCGTAAGTGCGAATAGCGTAAGCGTGGGCATCCACCGCAGCAGGATCTTCCCATACGTTATCGGAATCTGTATACAGGGTGCCGGGGAGCGTCTCGGTGTTGTGGACGTTATAAGTTAGGATTCCTTTACCACGAGTCGTATCCTTTAGTTGATACTTCTTGCCCGAGGCTGTGGTTTCAAATGTTTTGGTATCGCCGAATACACCGCGCCCTGTGCCGATTACTTCGTTAAGAATGTCATACTTGAATACGATTTTTCCGTCATTAGCGTCAATAAAGTAACGTGTGCGCAGCAGAGTGGGCTGTAGAGTATTAACTTCGGTTACATAGACGAGACGTGTGGAGTCTCCATCGGGATAGATGTACAGTTCTGCTGTAGGGTCCACGCTTGGTTCCAGATTGGCAATCTTGGGAATAGAGGATGCAGGCTCTACCACTTCCAATGTACTGTTCTCCAGTTCAGCTGCTTTATCCAAATCCAAGGAGTCCTTATCAACAGAGATTGAAAATTCATTGTTAGATGCTGTTCCGTAAGTGTCTTTACTTACACTACTTGTACCCTCGTAAGGTTCAGGAACGATTGGGGCGGAGGAAGGGAGAGACTGAACCCGTATAGCTGCATCTTTATAAGCGATATATACAGCCTCAGTAGCACTGATTTTTGGAGTTGTATTTTCTTTAGCATCGGCTTGTTGATTTTCTGAAATGACAGCTCCCAAATAAGAGGTGATTTGACCAGACTTGTTCACATGGATGGTCTGTTCGGCTCCAAATACGGGAATTCCGTCTACATATTGTTTTAACCGATAATGCTTTGTACCAAATTTGTCACTGGTGCGATCCACGATACGAAATTGCTCGCGCACATGGGAACCGATGTGGGTATCGTCCAGACTCAATAATGTTTTTTGTTGTCGATTTAAAAAGCTCCAGACCAGATTGTCGCCTGTTACCGTTGAAGGAGACTTCCAGTTCACCGTTTGGAATGTTGGCGTAAACTGAGTCGGATCGGGAACAGAATTTTCAGCTGCGGAGGCTCCAGGCGCAATGGCTCCTAATAACATAGCTCCTCCTAGAAGTGAAACCCATACTTTTTTCAATTCATACTCACTCTCCTTAATTAATGTTGGGGTAAAAAACACCCTGTTTGCAGAAGCCTAGCGTCATATATGTAAGTCTTGTTGCCCCTTTGAAACGTGAAGAGGCTGGATAAAAATGACCTTATGTAAAATATTAAGGTTTATTTTTTTTGCAATTTCATCGTCTCGGCTCTGATATTAGCACAGAGGTTGTCGAACGAGAAGATTAATTTTACAAAATACCCCAAAATGAATCTTTAGTCCCTGATTTACGGTTTATTTGTCTTATTTAGTCGAAAATGATCGGAGGGACTCTATGAATATGAAAAGGGCGCCCCTTTGAGGGGACGCCATAAATAAGGGGGGAAGGGGCGCAGACTTGTACACTGCACCCCTATTTTTTCGTCCATTGTATGAGTAGGGCCACATGACAGTTGCACAACGGCAACGGTCTATGGACGAGAATATGAGGATTATAGCGTATATGATTTAGTTTACACCTACAGCATCAAAAGATTTGGCAGCTGCAGTTGCTTGTGCCGAGTTCGCACCGTACAGATCTTTTGCCGCTTGGATCACAGCAGCGCGTGCGTTGGAGAAGTCAGAAGAAGAAGTCAGGTAGTTCGTAAAGGCACTATAGTAAATTTGGACCGCTGCATCGCGGCCAATTCCATTTACAGCTACCCCATGGAAAGTACCACCTTGTGCCAATAAATAGTAGGCTTTATTAATAATGCCGCTGTTCGTATGAACGCCACCGTTATCGGAGCTGCCTTTATACAAGTCGGAATAGTGATCTGGTTGATCATACAGCGTAGGATTTGACATAGAGCGAAGAGCATCGCCTGCAATGTTTGGCGTATAAATATCATCGCCTACAAGCCAGTTTTTACGCTGAATGTCATTGCCGATAACGTCCGAGAAAGCTTCATTTAATGCACCGGACTCTCCGTAATATTCCAAATTCGAAGTATACTCTGTGACACCGTGCGTAAGTTCATGTCCCACTACATCGGGGTCCCCGCTGAAGGCGATAAATGTGCTACCATCCCCGTCTCCATAAGTCATTTGGGAGCCATTCCAGAAGGCGTTGTTGTAGCGGCTACCGTAATGGACTGTCGAACGGAGTTGCAGCCCGCGTCCGTCAATGCTGTTGCGTCCAAATTTAGACTTATAGTAATCATATGTTTTGGCAGCATATGCATGGGCATCCACGCCGGCTGGATCATTCCATACATTATCGGCATCGGTCAGAAGGGTACCTGGGATGCTTTGGCGGTTGGAGGCCGTGTAAGTCACGATACCATTACCGCGTGTTGTATCTTTTAACTGGTAGCTACTACCGGAAGCCGTCGTGTTGAATGATTTGCTATCACCAAGCACACCTTTACCTGTGCCTGTCGCTTCATTAATGATGTCATACTGGAATACGATGCTGCCATCATTGGCATCAATAATGTAGCGAGTACGCAGTGGGGCAGGTTCTAAAACATTGACTTCTGTTACATAAACCAGCTGCAGGTCATCCCCTTTAGGATAGAAGTACAGATCGGCTTTAGGATCTACTTCTGGCTGCAGATTAGCGATTTTGGCAATGGAACTTTTTTCTGTCTCCACCGCTTCAATTTTGCTATCTTTCAAGGCAGACGCTTTATCAAGACTCAGCTCGTCTTTATCAATGGATAGCGTTTTTTCGTTGTTAGCTGCTTCGGCGTAAGTGTCTTTGCTTACACTGCTTTGTTCCTCAGCATCTTTAGAAATCGTATCGTCGGAGGTAGGGAGGGCTTCAATCCGTGCAGATGCTTCTTTATATGCAGTGTAGACCGCTTCAGAAGCGCTGATTTTTGGAGTTGTACCTTGCGCAGCTTCAGCTTGCTGATCCTCAGTAACCACCGCTCCTAAGTAAGAGGTGACCTCACCAGATTTGCCCACATGAATAGTCTGTTCAGCTCCATATACGGGAATCCCGTTTACATACTGTTTCAGCCGATAATGGCTCACACCGGACTTGTCGCTTGTGCGATCAACGATTCGGAATTGTTCACGTACACTAGAGTCGTCCGCACCCAATAACGATTTCTTTTGCCGATTCAAATAGCTCCATACAATGTCGTCACCCGATACCGAGGAAGGGGCTTTCCATTGCTCGGCGTGAAAGGTCGGTGTAAGCTGAGTCGGCCCCGAAACGGAACTCTCCGCTGATGCACCAGACGCGACAGACCCTAACAACATAGCTCCTCCAAGAAGCGAAACCCATACTTTTTTCATTAAAAATTCACTCTCCTCGATTAATGTCAGGATGAATCATCCTGTCTTGAATAAGGCATTGCGCCATTTATGTAGGTCGTGTTGTCGTCTGGAATAGAAGAAAATGGAACATGAAGAGAAATACCGAAGTGTTTTTCATGAAGCGTACGTGAAAAGAGGGTACTGCAGTATGAAGCATGTGGCCTAAAAAGGTGACAAACTCCTCCTTTCCTGTCGTATATAAAGAAAATAGAATAATGGTGGATAATGGAAAAGAATGACTTATGCAAAAAAAACTAATGTTGATTTTTTGAACTCCCATCATCTGGCTCTGATATTAGCACAGAGAATGACAGACGAGAAGATCTATGTCACAAATTTATCCAAAATGAATCTTTAGACCCTAATAACTCACTTATTTAATAGGATTAATAAGTTATGTAAAATAAAGTCGAAAATTGCTATGTCGAAAAGACTCCACGCTTGCCGTTACACACGGCTTTTGGACCGCATAGGTTATGTTGAACTGTCCTAATCATGCTGTCCATCTATACAGCAGGAAGGGAGGTGAGACGGGAGCATGAAGAAGCAGGGAAGAGCTGGATACAAGATCAAACGGAGGCGGCATTCCGGCGCATACTATCATTCTAAGATGTGGCTGCCGTTACGAATGCCGAACATGCATAAGACCCCTGCCATGAGGGAGGTACTCGACACGGAGAGAGGGGCACAGATCGGCGAAGAGCGACCATCTGGACCGTCATCAGTGGGAAAGTTTTTCGTATCTGTCATTATTCCGGCCATGAATGAGCAAAAAACAATCGGAGCTGTGATTCGCGAGGCGCGCCGTGTCCATCCACATACAGAGGTTATCGTCGTTGAGAACGGATCACACGATAGAACGGCGAAGGTGGCAGCAGCGGCGGGAGCTCGTGTACTTTCTTTCCCGGAACCGCTCGGACATGATGTTGGCCGTCGTGTTGGAGCGGAGGCGGCATCCGGACAGATCCTGCTTTTCCTGGATGGGGATATCGTCATTCCCTGCGTTAGACTCCGGCCGTTTATACACGCCATATGTGCAGGGGCGGATGTGGTGCTGAATGATTACCATGGACCTGTGAATCGTACGCCCGTACATCCTGTAGTGGAGGCAAAGCATGTATTGAATATCTTGTCGAATCGTGCTGATTTAGGGGGAGCGTCTATGACTGGCATTCCACACGCCATTAGTCAAAAGGCTCTAAATAAAATAGGTCCAAAGCCCTTGGAGAAACCTCCCTTATTTCAAGCTATGTCCATCGCTTCCGGGTTACGAGTGGTGACTGTATATGGAATAGCTGTCGGTAAAATAAATGCGACACGTAAAAAACAGAACGGCAAGGACCCGCTGGCAGGTGTAATTGTTCAGGATCATCTGGATGCCATTGCCTGGCTTACATCGCATCTGGGAACGCGTGCAGGCTTTACGGATTTGGAGCGCAAACGGATCAGAGACGAGGTGAAACTGTGAGTAGACCGTATCGCAGAGGGAAGCGTGAAGAACCGAGCTGGGGGATCAGACGTGTTCAGCGAAAACGAGGAACGACGACTTCAATGCATAGCCGTAGGGTGAGAAAGCCCACACCTCGGGCAACAGGAATGACCGAAGTGACTCCACCTGTGGAACGCGAAGTTCCGGGAGATATTGTATTACAGGGAACCGCAGCGGCCGTGGTCAGCGCCTGTAATGAAGAGTCAACGATTGACCGGGTGCTGAGCGAGCTGGAAAAACTTCCGCTTACGGATATCATTGTCGTATTGAACGGCTGCACGGACGGCACGCGCTCCACCGTAGCCAAACATCATCCTAATGTGACTCTCGTCAACGTGCCCGATCGACTGGGGCATGATGTTGGCCGTGCAGTAGGCGCGCGTATGACGCAGGCTGATATTGTGCTGTTCGTGGACGGAGATTTGCCGATTTCGGGATCTGATTTGCTGCCTTTTCTCCACGCGGTGGATCAGGGAACGGATGTCGCGCTTAATGATCTGGGCAGACATTTGCCCCCCTATGCCCAGCAAGACAGCGTGACACGGTGCAAAGCATTCCTGAATCGCGTACTGCGCAGGCCGGATCTGGGAGCAAGCTCATTGACCGCCGTACCGCATGCATTATCTCGGCGTTTACTGGATCAGCTTGGCTCAGCCGTGCTTGCCGTACCGCCAAAAGCCCACGCCATGGCAATTCTGTATGGCATGATCGTGGCGGCAGTACATGCTGTCGATGTCATTAAAACAAACCGTAAGCGGACCTTCAATGTTGGCAAAGGGAACGCTATGGAACAGTTGATCGTCGGTGATCATGCAGAGGCACTGACAGCTGTGTTTCAGGTAGCCGGGTATTCCCCGCTCGGGCCTGTTCCAACACGGGTAGACGTTGCCAAAGGGAGGAATGCACAATGAGTCTGACGAGCATCATTATTCCGACTTATAACGGCCTGCATCTGTTAAAGCCGTGTATTGAGGCGATTCGGACACATACGATAGATGTACCGTATGAAATCATTGTTGTGGACAACGCTTCGAATGACGGAACGGATGATTTTTGCGCATCCGAGCGGCTGATCAGCATACGTCTTCCTGAAAACAGGGGCTTTCCAGCAGCATGTAATATGGGGCTCCGGCTGGCTTCGGGTGATCAGTTCGTTATTTTAAACAATGATGTGACGGTTACGCGGGGATGGCTATCGAATATGTTGGCCGCATTGCAGAGCGAAAGCATCGTGGGATTGGTGGGACCGGTGACGAATTGCGTCAGCGGTATTCAGCAGATACACGGCTTGGAAGGAGATTTGGCCAGCTGTCTGAGATATGCGGAGCAGAATAATGTAAGTAATCCCTCCAGGTGGCAGGAGGTTAAGCGGTTGGTCGGATTTTGTTTGTTATTCCGGCGTGATCTGATGGAACGGATCGGATTGCTGGATGAACGGTTCAGTCCCGGACATTATGAGGATGACGATTATTGTCTGCGCGCACGTGTGCATGGCTACAAGCTGCTCATGTGCAACGACTGTTTTGTCTATCACGAGGGGAATGCGAGCTTCTCACGCTCGGAAACTTCCTGGATCGAAGAGCTGATCGAGCGGAACTATCGTTTATTTATAGAGAAATGGAGCATAGATCCCAGAATGTTCATCGAAACTGGAAACGCTGGGGTTGTATGCACTGAACATGCTGTCGAAGGAGGAAGGAAGATATGAAAGGGGTTATTCTCGCAGGAGGAACCGGATCGCGCCTTCATCCGTTGACTACATTACTCAACAAGCATCTGCTTCCGGTCGGCAAGTATCCCATGATCGTATATGGTATCGAGAGGCTGCGACAGGCTGGAATCACCGATATGCTTATTATTATTGGTAAACAATCGGCCGGGCTGTATACCGATTTTTTGGGCAGTGGCAGTGATTATGGTGTCCAACTGACCTACCGGATTCAAGAAAAGGCGGGCGGCATTGCAGAAGCACTCGAACTGGCAAGAAGCTATATGCAGGCAGAAGAGAAATTCACTGTTTTGTTAGGTGATAATTTGTTCAAGGAAGACTTGGGACCTGTGATCGAACGATTCAAGCAACAGCCCCCGGGGAGCGCCAGAGTGTTGTTGAAAAAGGTGGCAGATGCTCGTCGTTACGGGGTACCCGTGTTTGATCCTGAGCGTCCGGAGAGCATTACGCGGATTGAAGAAAAGCCACAGCATCCCCAATCCAAATACTGCGTTACGGGTATCTATATGTACGATACTGCCGTGTTCGATAAGATCCGGCAAATTACACCTTCGGCACGTGGTGAGCTTGAGATCACGGATGTTAACAACTGTTATGCCGCTGAAGGCAAGCTGGAATATGATATTTTACGGCGTTATTGGAGCGACGCAGGAACCTTCGATTCCCTTCAGGAAGCTGGATTGAAAATGAAAGGACTTCTACCTTGATCTCAATGAAACACCATCCTACCGGGCCAGGCATATAGTATAGGCATAATGCCACCCGGAGGAGTGAACGGCATGAAACGCCTGAATATGCAAAGGAAACACAGCAAGCGGCTCGGAAAGAAAGGCTACTGGTCAGGATATAAAAGGGGCCAGGAGCAAGGTAACAGGTTGGGTCAGGCTTCGTTCGGCAAGGTTTTTGAAGGCGTCAGTATTATCATTCCGTCCTGCAATCAGCTTCAACAGCTCCGTGCATGCATTCACCGTATTGAGGAGAATACGAGCCATCCTCACGAAATTATTGTAGTGGACTGCGGCTCGACGGACGGGACATCCACCTATTTGCTCCGTAAAAGCATCGCTGTGCGTTATGCGCTGTTAAAAAAGGATGTGCAAATGATAGGTAGCCTGAATCAGGGGCTGATGATGGCAAAAGGAACAACTATTGTGGTACTGGATCAAAACTCCATGGTGACCCCCGGCTGGTTGGATCGGTTGTTAGGGTGTTTACACAGCGATCCGCGTATGGGTGTTGTTGGGCCTGTAACGAATGGTCCATTCAAAGAACAGCAGATCGAGGTTCCTGATATGAACGAAAATGGAGCACGTCAATTTGCCATGACCTTCAATGTTCCCAAACCGGATGCATGGCGAGAGACCGAAAGCTTGGCTGGATTTTGTTTATTGCTGCGCAGAGAGACACTGAAAAAAACGGGCTACTGGGACGAAGGCTGCCACAGTATTGAGGAGGCCCATGCAGATTGGCTACTGCGTGTGCGTTTGTTGGGGATACGTATGGCAATTGCCGGAGATGCTTTTATCCATTATGAAGAAAGAGATCGGGATACGGTGTATGGTTTTCCTCTAACGACCGAAACAAGCGGTTCAATGGAGGAAAGCAGCCGGAACCGATCCTTTTTTGTACAAAAGTGGGGGGACGCGGATAAGCTGTTCCACAACCTGAAATTCAGTACAGCGGAGACGGACGACCAGATCTCAACAGGTAAGGAAACACACGTATCAGCGGCAAGCTTTTACCCCATCGGAGCGGTTGTTCAGGGACCGTCCGGTGTAGTATTTCGGTTAGAATCGGGAAGAAGGCGGTATTTGCATGGAGTCAGTGCTGCGGGAGGTGAAAACGTGCGCCCTGTCAGATTGTCTCAGCTGGACTTGTTGGCACTTCCCTTGGTAGGGAAGCCGGAGGTCACAGTTTCCGGCAGCACTGATGCACCTGTAGCTGAGTCGCCAGAGGAACCCTTGCCTGTGCTGGCGGCTCCTGAGCTGGGGAACATGTCCATGCTTCCCACACTTCATATCCCGGCCCAACGTAGGCGATGGATCGAGTTACTGTATGCTGAAGGTGGGCAACTGTACCAAATCGGCAACGGTTGGAAAAGACCATTCCTTACCCTCTACGCTGTGATGAGTTGGCGGGCTGAGGACTATCCAATTCAATTTTTGTCCTCTGAAGAATTGTCGGCATTGCCGGAGAAGCAGCCTATTATTGCTCCACCGGTGCTGCACGGGCATCTGTAATGATCTGAATAGGCGCTTTTAGGCGGAACCGACTACTCGCTGCGGCATACGCTGTAGTAGCGGAAAGCCCGTAGGTAATTCGTGCGTTCCGCACGGCGGAGCACATAAAGGAGGGGCTTATGCATAACGAGTTAGATGATTTGCTGATCCACATTTCGCACTCGCAGCAGCAGATGTCAAGGTTGTTGGATGCGGAACGGCAGGTGGTTGTGCGCATGGCGCAGATCATACATGAACTGCCAGATGAGGAGCCGCGTTTTGACGGAATTCCGGGCATTCTCGACAGCTCGGGACAAGTAAACAAAAGCATTGTGGCCTATCTGAACGGCATTGCCGATCTTCAGGAAGCAATGGCTGAAATGCTCGTTCGTGTCGTGAAGGAAACGGCATACCCGGAAGAGGAGTAACGTAACAACCGAGGGCAGGGAGTGAACACATGAGTAGGGAACAAGCAATGATTCACATGCTGGACGCGGCCTCCAAAATGCAGCGGAATGTGTCTATGATCCTGGAGGCCAAGGCGGTCGAAGCAGAAAAAGTGCGTAATTGGGCGCTGAACCATCTGGCGCCCCACGCCTTTGACACCGATGAAGAACAGCTGGGGCGACCTTTGGAGATTCACGAGCAAATGGTGGAAATGCTGGAGGGATTAACGCGGCTTCAGACTGGTCTTTGCAGCAATCTCAAAGCATTGCTGGATCAGGATGAGCAGCAGGGTGGCGGCATGGAAGGGATGATGGGAGGCATGGGCTCGGGGGATATGAACTAATGAGCATGAGGCGTGAACGTGAGATCAAGCTGGATATAATGGAGTCTATTGCTGCCAGCCAGCACGCCGTTGCCCGGATGCTGACCAGTCTTGCGGACTTGACGCCCCATGCGGATATGTCGGCTACCCGTCTGGAAGAAACCATTCGTATACTCAGCAACTACCAGGGCGAAATCACGCAAATGTTGGCGGGTATTCCATTAAGACGACAGGTATATGGAAAACCGACGAAGCCGTGGCTCCATGTGCCTGTTCAGAAAAATGAAACCACCACGAGAAAGCAAAGGAGGAATGAAAATGAGCACAAGGTGGGAACGCGCCACTCGGGAAAAAGCCCGCAAAAGACGTAAAGATGCCCGGCGTTCCAGCATTCGCAGATTAAAACGGAGAAGAAGACGTCTGCTTGCTCTAAGACGCCGTAAAAGAGGACATCATTCTGCACGTAGAAGACATCCTCTTTTGCGGCGGCGAAAAAAACCTCAAGCTAACCCGGTGGCAGTCCCTTCTGCGGAGAATCCACAGCCCGGGACTGTTGCATTGGAGCATGATCCGCAGGCATTTCAGCAGGGGTATGATGCAGCTTACAACGAGGGTTTCAATTCAGGCTTTGCCAAAGGTTATGAAGATGGACACCAGGTCGCTTACAAGGCTCAGTAAACTATGCAGAACATCCATGACAGCTAACCCCCCGAAGCTACACAGCTTCGGGGTTATTTGCGGTTCGGCAGTTGGACGGGCAAACGCCAATTTTGTCCGGGCAGTGGCAGTCGTCCATGATGCGTTTGACCCCTCCGCATATAGTTTAGGAGTGACAGAAGTTTATCCTACAACAGGACAGGGTGAAGGATGTGAACGATCAACAAAGCGGAAATGAACGCGAAGCGTACCGATGCGGCTATCGGGAAGGACGCAGAATGGGCGGTTGCACGGCTGCTCTGTCACAGGTCGTGGCCATACAGCCTGCTGTTCGTCATTTGAAAGTGTTGTATATTCCGCAAGGTTTCGCAGCTATAGACACAGGTGTGCAAGAAGCATTAGGCCAAATATGCAGCTCATGCGCCATCGGTACGCCTGCTACGATGCTAGCTGACGCCGAGGCTCAACGTCCAGACCTCGTGCTGGTCATGAACGGGCTGCATGTTTTTCCGGCGGATCATCTGGAGCAGGTACAGCAAATACGAGCCCTAGGCATTCGGACGGCCATATGGTTTGTAGATGATCCTTACTTTACGGAGGATACGGCGTTGATCTGTCAATCCTACGATGTCGTATTTACGCACGAAATTTCTTGCCTGCCGTTTTATCGCGATCAGGGAGTAACGAGGGTTCACTATTTGCCGCTGGCTGCGTCAGCTCGTATCTTTTATCCTCGGCGGGTAGAGCGGGAGCATCAGCATGATATTTGCTTCATTGGAAATGCCTTCTGGAACCGTGTGAAGCTATTCGACCACCTAGCTCCCTTCTTGGCGGACAAAAGAGTGCTGATCGTAGGTGGGCACTGGGATCGGCTGACCCGGCGGGATGTGCTGGAACGCTTTATCCGTCCGGGTTTTATGGAACCGGAAGAGACCGCTCAATATTATAACGGCTCTAAAATTGTCATCAATATGCACCGCCCGACAGACCCCGGACTGGATAATCGGAATACACACCAGCTTTCAGCGGAGTCCATCAATCCTCGGACATATGAAATTTCTGCTTGCGGCACGCTTCAAATGACGGATGTTCGGAAGGATTTGAGCCGTTATTACCGACCAGGCTATGACATTGAAACTTTCTCTGGAGCAGATGAATTGAAAGTGAAGCTGGACTACTATCTCAAGCATGATTGGGAACGCGAACGCATGGCCTGGCGCGCATTGTACACGACTATGCAAAAGCATATGTACTCCAATCGCATGGAAGAACTGCTGGACAAGGCGATGGCCTAAAGTAAACACCATAAACAGTGAGGAGTGAAAGTGATGACGATATCTACGACAGGACCGTATGACCCGGCTGTTCACCAGACGGCGGCAGCCTCCTGGGAAAAGGGGAGAACTGCGGGATTGCATGACGGATACGACGAAGGATATCTGCGCGGCCGTGCTAACGCAATTGTTGCGCGGATGAAAGCAGTTTTCCCTTTTCGACAGATCCATGTACTGTATGTCGTCTCAGGCAAAGGCCTTCCGTATTCTCCGCTGGATGAGGCGGTCATTACCACATTGCAGAGCATGACGGCTCAGGTTACCGTAACAGACCCACGTCAGCCGGTAGGAGATATTGCCGCTCAGCTCCGTCCGAATCTGATGCTGGCACTGGATGGAATGGATCTTCCGTTGGAGCAGGTTACTGCGGTACGCCAGTTGGGCATCCCCACCGCCATCTGGCTAACGGACGATCCATATTACACCGACACGACGACCAAAATCGTTACGAATTATGATTATGTGTTCACGTTAGAAATGAACTGCATGGAGCTGTACCGTCAGTTGGGTTGCACGTCTGTGCACTATTTGCCCTTTGGAGCATTTCTGACTCACTATTTCCCCCTCAGCTCGCCCGCTTCGGTACGACGTGAGATTGGGTTTACAGGCTCAGCCTACTGGAACCGCATCTATTTCTTTAATCCGATTATGCCGCAGCTCATGGCTCGTAACATTAAAATCAACGGAATCTGGTGGGATCGTCTCCCAGATTATCAGTCGTATGGCGACAAAATTGAGCTGGGTCGCTGGATGTCTCCGGGCGAGACCAATGATTCGTACAACGGCAGCAAAATCGTAATTAATCTTCATCGTTCCCATCAGGATGATTCGGTGAACAACAACTCACTGAAAATTCCGGGGGCTTCGCCCAATCCGCGTACGTTTGAAATTTCTGCCAGTGGCACGTTGCAACTGACAGATACAAGAGATGATCTGGCTCGTTTTTACAAGCCAGGGGAAGAGATAGAGACCTACAGCTCTCAGCAGGAACTGCTGGAGAAGGTTGAGTTTTATTTGACGCATGAAAAGGAGCGTCGTGAGATTGCTCTGCGTGCTCTGGAACGAACCCTGCGGGAGCACACGTATGGTCACCGGATTGACCAACTGTTGTCGGTCATATTTCCATAAGGTGATTCACACGTCCGGTGGTTGCTATTTTAAAGGAGGTGAACTCCGATCAAGCCGAAAATGATGTTATTCAGCCATGTTAGCAACGTCCGCAGTATTACGGGGGCCGAGAAGCTGCTATTGCAATTTTGTCTAGATATGCGTACGTACTTCGATTGTATTCTCGTAACGCCTGGTGAAGGGCGGCTGACCTCAATGGCCCGCAAGCGCGGAATCACCGTTCTGACACAGAATCTGTTCATGCTGCATGGCATGTATACCCCATATGAGGGATTGGCGCAGGATGCGGAGAATTTGCGGACCCATGTGGCGTATGCACCGTTGTTCCAGATGCTTCGGCATGCTCGACCTGATGTGGTGCTGGTCAATACCTGTGTGAACGTCATGCCTGCAATGGCTGCCCATGAGCTTAATATTCCGGTGATCTGGAAAATTACCGAAGTCATTAACCAGAATGCGCATACGCCAGTTTCTGTTTCTATCATTGAGCGCTATAGCCAATGGGTCATCGGCATTTCTCAAGCTGTAATGCGTCCTTTGCATGGTGGGGGACTGACACGTCCGCATACGGTGTTGTCTCCCTGCCGGGATATGGATATGCCGTCTCCCAGAGAGCATGTGCTGGAACGGAAAAGGAAACGTGAAAAACTGGGGCTGCGGGATTTTCATATTTGCATTGGTTATATTTCTTCCTTTATCTACGAAGCCAAAGGGCTGTTACCTTTTGTCCAAATGGCTCTAAAGCTGTGCGAAACCAATTCGCGGTGTCGTTTCTGGATCATCGGCAGCTCGGTGGACTCGGAATATTACGTAAAATGTGTCTCTTTAATCCGCCAATCTCGTTATAGCCGCCGCTTCCAGTTCAATTCATTCGAGGAATCCGTGTCAACGGCCTATAGCGCAATGGATATTGTTGTGATCCCAAGTATGGTGGAAGAAGGCTTTGGTCTGACCGCCCTGGAAGGGCTAGTTTACGGTAAGCCCGTGGTAGCCTTTGCGCAGGGTGGACTTGTGGAATTGATGGAGGCTACCGGAAATACAGATTTTTTGGTAGAGCCGGGCAACAGCGACATGCTGGCGCAAAAAGTGGGCTATCTGCTCGATCATCCCGAGGAAGTGGAACGGATTGGTGTCCGTAACAACAGTGCAGCTACACGTGTATACGGACCTGATTCCTACCGAAGCAGTATGCACCTCATGGTCAGTCAATGGGTATGTCATCATCCGCATTGGTTCCCGTTGATTCAGCAGCCGGGTGGACCTGTATGGACGAGGGAAGGCGAAGGGCTGCGTCAGGTCACCGCTATACCGGAGGGTTATACCAGCACGATTCGAGAATTTCCTGAATCGGTGGTGTGTCAGCTGCCTGTGCTGGGTCTGCCGCCAATCGAATATGCAGCCATTCAGGGCTTGCCACAACCAGCACCCCCTTTACCTGAGTCACCACCCGAATTGCCCCGCGGCAAGCGTAGTATTCGGGCGAGATGGCCAAAGGGCCGCAAGCGTACCAGACTTCGGAATCGCAGGTATAAGAGAAGCGGCGGCAAGAGTCGCCTTAAGAAAATTCACGGGTTCCCGTTGTCGAAGGGACTTTATCCGAAAACCAAGTCCAGACAGAAGCTCAAGCGGAAAATCAAGCACCGGTCACGGCGACACAACGCGCACAAACCGAAGCGAGTCACACTCAAGGCTGGACAGCATACAAAACAACGGTCCGGGTGAACCTACGCCGGACCTTTGAGATGAACGTTAAGCTGGAGCACAGCCAGTCTGCTGGATGGCTATCCTTCATTGAACGCCACAATTCAATGAAACAACGACAGCAAAGGTGGGTTCCAAAACCATGAAAATATTGACCGTGCTCGGCACAAGACCGGAGATTATACGGCTCAGCCTGATCATTCCGAAGCTAGACCGCCATGCAGATGAACATGTGCTTGTGCATACGGGCCAAAATTACACCGAAAGCCTGAGCGGGCAGTTCTTTCGCGAACTGGGACTGCGTGCCCCGGATTATGTACTTCAGGAGAAAGCGGGGACACTGGGCAAACAGTTGTCCGCCATGTACTCGCAGATGGAGGATATTTTAAACAAGGAACGCCCCGATCATGTGCTATTGCTCGGTGATACGAACAGCGCTCTATGTGCCTTACTTGCGGAACGTATGGGTTATCCGGTCGTGCATATGGAGGCGGGGAACCGCTGTTATGATCTGGATGTGCCGGAGGAGAAGAACCGGCGTGTCATTGATGCGATATCTACCATTAATATGCCTTATACGGAGCAAAGCAAGCAGCACCTACTACGCGAAGGCTTCCCAAGCCAACGAATCATACTGACTGGAAATCCGATCTACGAAGTAATGCAGCACTATGAGAAAGAAGTAACCGGTAGTGGGATTTTGAAAAAATTGGGACTGTCGCCGGGAGAATATTTCCTGGTCACTGCCCACAGAGCCGAAAATGTCGACCATCCACCGCATTTGCTGGCTATTTTAGATGGTCTTAACCGGGTAGCCCAGCAGTTCGGGCAGCGGGTCATTTGCAGTATTCATCCCCGGACTGCCGCCCGGATCGCAAGCCATCCGCCGATCCAGCTTGATCCGCTAGTGGAATTTCACGAACCGTTCGGTTTTTTTGACTTCGTTCTGCTGGAGCGGCATGCCCGCTGCGCTTTGACAGACAGTGGTACCGTACAGGAAGAATGCTGTGTCATGGGGGTGCCGACGGTTACGATGCGCCGGACGACTGAACGGCCGGAAACGGTAGATTGCGGCAGCAATATCGTGTCCGGCCTTGATGGCGAGATTATAGCAAACGCGGTAGCCATAATGACCGGGATGACCCATAAGTGGCAATGTCCCGCGGGCTATCTGGTGGAAGATGTGTCGGATAAGGTAGTTAAATTTCTGCTTGGAGGGAAACGGCATGTTTGAAAACCAACGTATCTTGGTTACCGGCGGTACCGGCTCCTGGGGGCATGAGCTGGTTGCCCAGTTACTGCCGCGTAACCCCAAAGAGGTCATTATCTTTTCACGCGGAGAATCCAGTCAGGTTGCCATGAACAGGCAGTTTGAGGATGAACGACTCAGCTTCTGTATTGGAGATATTCGGGATAAGGATGCGCTGACTACCGCTTGTCAAGGAGTGGACTATGTATTTCATTTGGCAGCGCTCAAGCACGTACCCGTCTGTGAGGATCAGCCCTACGAGGCACTCAAAACCAATGTCGTAGGCACTCAAAACGTAATCGAGGCCGCTGTCGTTAATCAGGTCAAGAAAGTCATTTATATATCGACCGACAAGGCCGCGAATCCGTCCAATTTTTACGGCATGACGAAGGCAATAGGAGAAAAACTGATTGTTTACGCCAATCTGCTGAATAGCGATACACGTTTCGTGACGGTGCGCGGCGGTAATGTTTTGGGCACAAACGGAAGCGTGGTGCATCTGTTCCAAAGCCAGATTCGCCAAAAGGGCAAGGTTTCGATCACAGATATGAACATGACGCGCTTCTTCCTAACCTTGCGTGATGCGATCAGTCTCCTGTTCAAAGCCTCGGTGGAAAGTGTTGGCGGGGAAATTTTTATCATGACCATGCCAACCTGCCGTATTTTGGACTTGGCTGAGGTGCTCATTGAGGATTCAGGTGTGGAAAACGTAGAAATTGTAGAAAAAGGTGTGCGTCCCGGTGAGAAAATTCATGAGATTTTGATGAGCGATTTTGAAAGCCTGACGACGGTAGTCTATGACGAGCAATATTTGGTCATTCTCCCAACGCTGAATATTCCTCAATTAAAGGACCGCTATAATCAGTGCCCTCCCGTGTCATTCAGCAGCTTTAGTTCGGAGTTTAATTTGATGTCGAAAGAGGAGATTCGCAGCATTCTCCAAAGCGGGGGGTTCATCAAATGAAGCTGCTTATTTTGGGTGGTAACGGCATGGCGGGCCATGTTCTGGTGAAGTATTTCCAAAACCAGAGCGGGTATAACGTGTTCTACACCACCCGTGATCCCGAAAATAAAGGTGGTCTGCTGCTGGATGTAAAGGACAGCTTTATGGTGGAGCAGCTGGTACGGAGTGTACGGCCAGACGTTATTATTAACGCGGTAGGTGTACTGAATCAGCATGCCGGGGAGGATCAAATTGCAGCATACCAAATTAATGGGTTGCTGCCACATCTTCTCCGGCGGACAGCGGACAGTATCGGTGCCCGATTGGTTCATATCAGCACGGATTGCGTATTCGAGGGAAATCGGGTACCTGGTTTATATAAGGAGACGGATCAACCCGATGGGACAAGTGCCTATGCTTTGACGAAAATACTCGGAGAAGTAAAGGCCGCAGGGCATCTGACTATCCGTACCTCCATTATCGGGCCGGAAATTCGGCCCAGTGGCATTGGTCTGCTGCACTGGTTCTTGCAGCAGAGCGGAGACGTTAACGGGTATCGCCGGGTCTTTTGGAACGGGGTTACGACGCTGGAATTAGCAAAGGCGATACAGGTGCAGATGAATGAGCCGCTGGACGGACTCATTCATCTGGTTCACCCTGAACCGATCAGCAAGCACGATTTGCTGCTGCTGTTCAAAGATATCTGGAATAGGGAGGATATTCGGATCGTGCCGAAAGATGAGCCGGTGCAGGACCGGACGCTTCGTTCTACCCGGGCCGATCTGCTCTACGATGTTCCTCACTACAGCATCATGCTGAAGGAGCTGCTGGAATGGACGGAAGCACAGCGGAACAACGTCGGCCTGTCATAGTCATTACCGGAGCGGCGGGCTATACCGGGATGCATGCCTGCCGCCATTTTGCAAAGCTCGGCTGGGAGGTAGCGGCGCTGACTCGCACTGCCGCTTCCGTCTCAGAACTGATCTTACTGGCTCGCGATGATGAAAATAACAGCCCAGAGGCGGAGACTCGCAACTGTATTACGCCTTATGTGTGTGACTTGCTCGACAAGAAACGTCTGGGCGAAGTAATTAGACAGATTGCTCCGGATTATGTGCTTCACCTGGGTGGTAAAAATTCCGTCCCTGAATCTTGGGAGAGTCCCCTGCTATACATGGAATCCAATGTACTGTCCACCCTGTATCTGCTCGATGTACTGCGACCTTTCCCCAAAGCCAGAATTGTCGTGGCGGGTTCTCGGCTAAAGACGGCTTTGCAGGCTCCGTATCATCCAACACATCCATACAGCCTTAGCAAAAGCCTTCAAGAGGCAGTCGCGCTCTCGTGGGGCGCGCTGTTCGAACAATCCGTCATGCTGGCAGAGCCTTGCAACTTGATCGGTCCGGGTCCATCTACCGGATTTTGTGCATTACTCGCGGGGTATATCGTTCAGACGGAACGTAGGGAGGGGCAGTCCGCAACTGAAACTGTCCCGTTCCGGGTATCTTCCCGACATGCGCAACGTGATTTTCTCGACGTTCGTGATGCCGTTCGCGCATACGGTGTGCTATTGGAACAGGGTGTGCCAGGCCGAGTGTACTCGGTCTGCACAGGCCGCATTGTGGAACTGGGCAATATCGTGGAACGTATGGTTGCGCTGGCCAAAACATCTATTCCCATACAATGGGGGGATGTGGCAGAGTCAGCATCTACCGAGGCATACCGTGCGAAAGAGCTGGAGGACATGGGCTGGAAGCCGACCATACAGCTGAGGCAATCTCTGGAGGATATGATTCAATACCGCCGAGCCGGAAAGGAAGGAACGATATGAGACCGAAAGTAACGATCGTCATTCCCTTTTATAACTGTGCATATGTGGATCAGGCTTTGCAAAGTGCACTAGAGCAAACTTATGGCCCACTCGAGATTATTGTCGTCGATGACGGCTCCACGGAACATGTTGATATGCTTCAGGCCTATCTTCCTTATATACATTATTTAGGGAAATCCAATGGTGGAACAGCCAGCGCTCTGAATCATGGTATCCGACATGCCAGTGGCGATTATATTGCGTGGCTCAGTTCCGACGATACCTATCATAGGGATAAAATTAACAATCAGGTTTCTTTTATGGTGGAAAACGGTGCGTACATCTCCCATACCAACTTCAATTTCATCAATCAATATAGCCAAGTCACAAGCTACCAGGCAGCCGCCGTGTTTCCGTCTATGACGGAGTTTTACCGTTTTTTTCAACAAGGAAATCCGGTCAATGGATGCACGGTTATGTTTAAAAAGGAGCTGTTTGCACATATCGGTTTGTTTGATGAATTGCTGCCGTACACACATGATCTGGATATGTGGTACCGAGTGATGCTGGCGGGATATCCATTTCCTTTTCTGAACGAGTCCTTGGTTAACTACCGTTGGCATGATGAAATGGGAACCAAAAAATATTGGCCCGCTGTGGAGCGGGAGTACAACATCACCCAAGCACGTTATCGAGATCGCTTCAGTCAGGTATTGAGTGGTTTATCCTCATGAAGCCGAAAGTCTGTCAGGGGGGATTGATATGGTAGATACGGGGATTGTTATGCCACTGTACAAACAGGATATCGGCTATCTGCAAGCTGCAATCTCATCCGTACTAGCCCAGAGCTACAGGGGATTTCGCTTCATCATTGTTATTGACGGAGCGCCGGAAATGGTGGGGCCAGCGCTCTATGCAGCAATGGGAGACCCGCGCGTTCAGTTGGTTACACTCCCTCAGAACCAAGGAGTATCCCACGCCCTAAACCGGGGATTCGATGAGTTGTTTAAAGATCCTGGGATCAAGTATGTGACCTGGGTCTCCAGCGACAATGTTTATAATGCTTCCTTTATTGAACGATTGCGGCAAGAGCTGAAGCAGGGGCCAGACTCACTCGGCCTTGTGTTCTCTACCTTCCGCCAGGTTGACGCATATGGGAACCCGTTGTATGACGAGCAGCATCAACAGGCGTTGATCCGGTACCAAAGTCAGCCACATCACGAATTGCTGAACGCCAGCATTGTTGGGGTTTCATTTATGTACAAAAGCAAATATGCCCTCCAGATTGGCGGCTATCGGCTGCAACCCGTTGAGGATTATGATTACTGGCTGCGGCTGACCGAGACGTGCAATATGAAATTCATCCCGGAGATCCTGATGGATTACCGGGTGAATTCCACATTTAGTGTATCGGCCGGCCTACACAGCCAAAAGGAGCACCGACGCTGGCGGCGCGCATTCCAAATCGCCAAGTATGAGGCGAGAGCACGCCGGGGCATCCCACTTGAAATGACGATTTTAATGCCTGTCACGGATATGGCTCAAGCTGAATCATTGCTGGATAATCTGCTGGAGCAGCACTACAGCAATTGCGTGGTACGGCTGCTGGATTTAACGCCAGAACAGGAAGCTAGCGCTTTCCTGTCGATGATGCTCGACCCTCGGTTAATCGTAACATCACGGCAGCATTATTCGATCCAGGAAGCACTGGTTCAGGCTATTGGTGAAACCACGACTCGCTTTGTTGTATGCTTCGGTGTCAAACCTTATATTGCCGTGACGGATCTACTGTATCTCACGGATTTGTTGCGCCCATTACAGGATACACATGCCTTTTCCTACTATACAGATGACCATTCCACCATCGGCAGCGGACGAGGGGTTCAGTCCGTACCGCCAGAATGGAATTACGTGTATTACACCCACAGATTGCATCAGGCACTGGAACAGGGTGGCTTTTAAATAACAGGGGACAGTGCAGGGATTGTGGTCAGCTCGGACTGGAGAACACGGTGCTCCTGTACAACATTACCAAACTGATCCAGTCCAAAGTTGGAGAGCACGACATTCGCTGGAGCAGCGGAGGCCACGTTGTATTGTACCTCATAGGCAAGAACCCCTTGTATAAAGAAGGTACGGCGGGCAATGGAGTTTGCAGGCAAGTTAACCGATGTCACATACAGTGGTGTCTTGGTATCCGGTACAAGCGAGAAAAAAATTTGGATGGTCACGGTTGCCGCATTTACTGTGTCCTCATTGACCAAGTTCACAACAACATTGGAGCAGGCAGTACCAAAATCTCTAGTGTTCGTCATATAACCGGTTGTAAAAGCCAATCGAATCATCCTCTCAAAAAACAGAATATTGGATAACCCTTGAAGGGATGCTTTTATACTATGAATCTATTGAAAAGAAAGCTTGTATGGTTGTCTCTAGGCTGTGCTGAAAAAAGTACATTTTGATAGAAATACTTCAGGCGTATCTATTTATATAATGAAGGGAATGCTCGCGATGCCTTTGAATTTTCAGGTGACACCCAGCGGCCTGCCCAAATTTGAGCCTAGTGTTGCTGTTAATTTACTGAATCCGAATATTGTTATAGCTGTAGCTGTTGATTTTAGCAGTGGGCCTCCCTTGATTGGACTGTATCGCTCATTGGATGCCGGAGCGAACTGGACGGATACTTTATTGCCGATTCCGCCGGGTTATACAGGAGCCGAGGCAGGAATGGTAGCCTATCTGTTCCCCAATATTTTTATCGTATCCGCGCATGTATTTCCGGGCAATGAAAACGGGGCTATCGTGATCTATCGCTCTACGGACGATGGAGCCTCTTTTGCTCCTCCCGTGGTCATTAACCCGGGCTATGGAGATTACATTAATAATGACTGGACTAATATTACGACGGATAATGCGGGGGCAAGTCCCTATCTCGGGCACGTCTATGTCACGTATAACCGCCAATATAATGTGGATTTTAATGCTCAATCTGCGGCCTTCTACCAGCGTTCCACCGATGGAGGACTAACTTGGGACCGACCGTTAATGCTCTCCAATATCCAATCCTCAACGGAGCGGCCTGAGCCTGCGGTCGACAAATATGGAAGCGTATATGTCAGTTGGATTCGTACGGGACCGCAAACACCAGCTTTTTTTATCCGACGCTCCTTTGATGGCGGGGCAACCTTCAGCGGGGATATTCTCGTATCCAATATAACGCTTGTGCCCAATCCTTTGCCCGTTCCTGGTTATGACTTTCGGATATTGAATTTCCCCAGCTTGGCCGCGGACTGCTCGGGTGTGCCTTCCACAACAAATACGCTATATGCCGTGTGGCAGGACTTTGGTCAGGGATACAGCAATATTTTGTTGTCCAAATCAAGCGATTTTGGCGGTACCTGGAGTGCTCCGGTCATTGTGACAGACAGCCCGCCCGGCTCGCAAAATTTTTTCCCTGCAATTTCAGTGTCGCCCAAGACGGGACTGGTCGTTGTCGTGTACTATACCAATCGCGTGGACGGCTTTAATCTGGATGTGTTCGCCGCAGAGTCGTCCGATGGAGGTAACACCTTTACGAACAGTCGTCTCACGACGACCTCCTTTAACCCGAATGTCGGTGGAGGCGAATCAGAGCTGATCGGTGATTATATTGATGTCGCCATTGTACCGCCGAACAGCTATATTTCCGTCTGGACAGATACGCGCACAGGCAGTTTGACGATATTTGCGGGTGTACCGGGGGGTGGAGCCTGATGCCGAACGTACAGCTTACGCCTAACGGAAGGCTGGCCCAGGAGCCGAGTGTAGCTTTCAACCTGCTCGACGGTACCATTGTGTCTGCGGCTATCGATTTTACGACAGGGCCGCCGTTGACGGCGGTATACCGTTCAGGTAACGGCGGTGCCTCTTTCACACAGCAGATTTTACCGCTACCAGCCGGCTATGTAGGGGCGGAATCCCATAGCGTCAGCTACGGTTTTCCCAACTTGTTTGTCATAGCCTGTCACGTATTTACCGCAGACGGTTTGAGCGGTACCATCGCCACTTATGTGTCGAGAGACAACGGTAATACATTTGATCCGCCTGTGATTGCCCAGCGAGGGTATGGGACATTTGTCAATAATGTTGAGGTCAGCGTGAAATTCGATACTTCTCAGGTCAGCTCCTATACCGGAAATATCTATTTATGTTATACGCATCAGTACAATCCTGACTTTTTCGGCGGATCAGTCATGTTCTTCCAACGTTCGCAGGATGGAGGGATCACATGGGGGACACCCGTGGTGCTCACCGCTGGCTCCAATCAGATTACGCGGGGGGAAATCACTGTGAGCATTACAGGGGTGATTTATGTCGGGTACATTGTCACAAATCCGGTTAACCAATATCAGGTCATTGTGTCCTTCAATGGAGGGACAGCATTTAGTTCCTCGCTACCTGTATCTTCTGTGGTCCCGGTTCCGAGTCCGTTGCCCGTGGCCGGCTTTGGTTTCAATGTGCTGCCGGCAGCTAACATTGCCGTGGATCGCTCTACGAGCCCGAATCAGGGAACACTTTATGCGGTCTGGCAGGATAATCGGGCAGGGTATGCGGATGTGCTGCTTGCCAGGTCGGTGAATGGTGGATTAAGCTGGACTGCGCCGCAATCGGTGACAGGGGCCAGTGCAGGGGCACAGCATTTTTTCCCGGCTATTGATGTTTCGCCTGTGACCGGCGTGATTAAGATCGTATATTATACCAATCAAATAACGACCTCTTTATTAGACGTATTTGTGGCCGAATCAACGGACGGAGGGAATACATTTACGAACCTCAGAATAACAGACAGCTCCTTTAATCCTAACGGGATTAGTCCGGTTCCAGTCGTTACAATCGGTAATTTTATTGATGTAACGATCGTGCCGAATAATGGTTTTTTTGCGGTCTGGACAGATGCGTTATCGGGTTTCCAGCAAATTTACGGAAGCAACGGAATGTAGCTCAGCGTACGAGACAGAGGAGGTGAGGCTGTTTTGAAAATTTTGTTGGCTACGTACTGGCCGATTCCTCATTTGGGTGGCGTATGGCCCTTTATGATGCAAATTAAACGGAGACTGGAGCTACTGGGCCACACGGTAGACTTGATGGGGAACGGACCGGATACACCTAAATACCATATTGTTTTTGAAGATAGGGAGCTACTGAAGGATCAACTGCTGCCCCTGCTGGATACGAAGCTGAATGAATCGGCTGTCCCTGTATTACATTTGGATTCATGGGTGCAGACGGTGGAAAAGGATCGATACTGTATGGAGCTGGCAGCGGCGTATTTCGGGGTCGAGCAGTATGATGTTATTCACACGCAAGATGTCATTGCGACGCGTGCGCTAAGTCGGGTCAAACGCAAAGATAGCGCGTTGGTAGCGAATATTCATGGCTCGCTGGCTCGTGAAGTTATGATGGCTTTGGAGCGGGATCATGAGGAGGGTTACCGTGAGACGCTGATGTGGAAGTATTATTGGGCGCTAGAGCACTATGGCGCTCTATCCGCGGATATTACCATTACATCTACAGAATGGATGAAACAGACGCTTGTGCGTGAGTTCGAAGTGCCTGAGCAGCAGATTGCTACTTTCCAATACGGATTGGATACCGAGTACTTCTGGGAAGTCCACGCCCGGGGAACAGACATGATACGACCTGAGGGGAAAAAAGTTATCATTTGTCCTTCACGGCTGGTCTATATCAAAGGGCTGCATTATTTAATGAGCGCTCTTGGCTTGCTGAAAGCAAGTCGTACGGATTGGGTTTGCTGGATTGTCGGGGAGGGAGATAAAAGGGAAGAGCTTCAAACACAGGCGAAGGAGCTAGGGCTGGAAGAAGACGTGGTTTTTCTGGGGCATCGTGAAGATGTACCTGCTCTTTTACAACTGGCGGACCTTTTTGTTCATCCAAGCATACAGGACAATCAGCCGTTTTCGGTCATGGAGGCGCAGATTATGGGGCTTCCGGCAGTGGTATCGGATGCAGGCGGACTGCCGGAAATGGTGAAGCATGAATACACCGGACTGGTCTCCCCGGTTGGCGATGTGGAGGCACTGGCAGCTCATTTGCAGCATTTGCTGGCTCAGGATAAAGTGCGGATAGTCATGGGAAATCGTGCCAAAGCATGGGGGATCGCGCATTGGTCTCTGGATGTTATGATTGAACGACTCGTGAATATTTATGGGCAAGCGCTGAATCAAGTACGTTGAATACGTTGATTCAATAGTTAGGAGGGAGAGCATGACTTTTCCTGTCGTTGGAGACTTGTACAACCGTATTTTTGAAATCCAGCAGTCACACCCGGATTTGAAGGTCGATTACGCAATATGGAACCGAATTAACACTTCGTTGCCAGAAGATTATACGCTGCCGGACGCTGACATTTTAGAATGTCTGAAGCAATCCGCGCCATGAGAATACAGACCCTATAAAAAGGCAGGTTGGGCTTAAAACTCCCACCTGCCTTTAGTTATTTCAGCTCATTGTCCATCCGGGTTTTCGTCCATCGAATCTACATACACAGAGCCTCGAACCATGAGTGGTCCTGTAACAACAGCACGGCGGTCGGCTGATTGTACGGTCAGGCAGTATACATAAGGCTCTCCCTGTGTTCCCGTTTCCTCATAGATTAACTCGGCAAATCCCTCCTGATAACAGGAATCCTGCAACCAGTCCAGCATAGGTCCCCGCTCATCGTTGCGACGCAATCGAATATCCAGCTCCCCGATATCCCAGTTGAGCAGCGGATTTTCCCATGCCAAAGAGACTTCAATGACAATACGTCCTTCAGCTTCACTTGCAGGAATGATCAATGTAGAGAGCACGCTCTCCTGATCGGTAACCTGAAAAGGCAGTGCATATGTGCCTGGCTCAGCTTTGTTTTGAACTGAATATTTCAACATACCTTCTTCCTCCTCTGCCCGTTCATTAGGGTGTCACGGTAAAATGACTGGCTGTACGCTTAGCGACAACGTTCCCGTTTTCCAAAAATTCAGCCAGGATAAACAGCGTTTCTGGATTGTAAATATTCGTGATCACTCGCAGATAAAACGGATTTTGGGCTGCCTCCATATCCTTGAGTTCTAGCACGGAGTCAGCTTCGGGAGAAGGGCCCAGTCGAAGAAGTTGCCGCCTAAAAACGCCACTGTCATTCCCCATTTCCAGCAACACATCGACGGCCCTCTTTTCACGATTGAAAAAGGTCACATGGCAGCTTTGTATATGGGCGCTGTGGTAAGCGAGATGGTGATCGATGGTTAAAAGAAACACGGACATATGATGATGCCTCCTTGAATTCCGTTAGGTTACCAGCCTTAATATGATATGAAAAATAACCGGGATTGGACTGGATAGTTGTACGCCTCTTTGACAAAAAGCGCATCGGTGTCCAACCCTTTTCGCCGTGCTGTGCATGTAATGTAGAGTGGAACAAACTACGGCCTGAAGTCCCTTTTTCGACTACAGAAGAAGGATAGAGTAGGAACTGAGAGAAGGGTCGTATTAAAAAAGGAGGCACGGCTATGAGACTCGCACAGCTGGCAGGGGAATATGAAGCGGTCTTCAGTCTGGGACAAAACTGTACACCTGCCATTCAATTGGAAAAGAACCGTTTGCGGCCGTTTGCCGGGGTACTGGATTGGATGATGTCTGACACGCTGTCCGATGTGAACCGCTTGCTTGAAAATCGGTTTGCCGGATTTATGGATTTGCCCAATTTAAGTGTCGTTGGTACGAGCCAACTGAATTATATGGTCAGAGATATCGCTTATAATGTGATCTCGGTGCACGATTTTCCACAGGAACGCAATACGTCCTCAGATCTGGTGACCTATCCCGAGTTCAGGGAAAAGATAGACCGTCGTATCGAACGTTTTTTTGCAAAAACACAGATGGCGAAGCGCAGCTTGTTCGTCCGTATGCTGGGAACCTATGAAGAAGTAGAGGAACTGGAACGTATTTTGTCAGGCATGGTAGCGAATGAATTTCGTTTGTTGGTGGTGAATTGTTCCGGCGTAACGGAGTTGACGGAGGTGGATTGGCAGCTTCCGCATGTATGCGCGGTGGAAATGCCTTTTGCCGATGTATGGAATTACAAGAGTGATCCGCATTGGCGTACTCTTTTTAAAGGGATGACCTTGTTTTCGGAAAGGGGAGGACGTCGTGCTTGAACGGTTGCAGGGGGATTATGATGCTGTATTCAGTCTGGGTGGACATTGCTTGCCTTCCATTCAGCTGGATAAAAACGGACTGCGTCCCTATGCCGGTCCGCTGGACTGGATGATTTCCGGTAACTTGTCACAGATCAGTCGCTTGCTGGACGCCCGTTTTGCCGGTTTTATGGATGTTGATAGTCTGCGTGTCACGGGGCACGATTACGGCGAGCATAACTTCATGGTCGAGGATGCAAACTATGGGATTACAGCCGCACACCATTTTCCGGTTAGCCAGAATACATCGGAGCAGCTGACTTCCTATCCTGCATTCAAAACAACGCTTGATCGCCGCATCGCACGTCTACTGGAGCAATTCACGCTTGCGTCCCGTCTGCTACTGGTTCGTCTCGGGGGCAGTCGGGAGCAAGCGGTGGAACTACATGATGTGCTATTACAGAGGATTACACATGATTTTCGCTTGTTATACGTGGATTATACAGGGACTGATGGTGTGACGGAGTTGGATTGGGGATTGGAGCGGCTGGTTTCAGTGGAGCTGCCGCCTGAGGATATATGGAACGGTCAGGATGGGATGTGGCGTTATATGCTGGAAAATGTGAGACTGCACGTCTGAGGTGCTGAGATTCTAGAGACACACTATAGATTGTCTTCGGACTGTGCGTGTGCCTGCGCCAAGCTATAGGGAGTCGCATAACATGATGCGAAGGGAAGTCATATGCTTCGGTTCAAAAGGAGGGTGAGCTAGTGAAGGCTTTGGTCACCGGGGGAGCTGGATTTATTGGTTCTCAGCTGGTACGTGCGCTTGCTGATTCGGACATCAGAGTACATGTGCTGGATAATCTGACGACCGGAAATATGGCAAATGTGGACCCGCGCGCGGTCATGCATATTGCGGATATTCGCAGCTCTGAAGCTAGGACGTTGCTGATTCGGGAAAGCCCGGATATTGTGTTTCACTTGGCCGCACAGGCTGATGTGCAGCAATCCATCCATCAACCCGATGAGGACGCGGATGTGAACGTGCTGGGGACGATTCATTTGTTGCAGGCTTGTCATGAAGCTGGTGTGTCAAAATTCATATTTGCTTCCACATCTGGCGTATACGGAGAGCTGCAAAAGCAATGTATACAGGAAGACGATCCCGTGGAGCCCATTTCAGGCTACGGACTGTCCAAGCTGACCGCAGAATCGTATATTCGACTTTTTTATCGGCTGTACGGTATGAACTACACGATTTTGCGTTATGGAAATGTGTACGGTCCCGGTCAGGCCGCGAAGGGAGAGGGTGGTGTTGTCGCTCTTTTTATGGAGCGGCTGAAAAAAGGAAGCCCCTTGCTCATTCACGGCGATGGGACGCAAACTCGTGACTTTGTGTACGTCAAGGATGTAGTTCGAGCGAATATGGCGGCTATTCATGCAGCGGATCAACGCACAGTACATGTAAGTACGGGACGAACGACGTCCATCAATCGACTGGCCTATGATTTACTGAAGCTGCATGGTTCGTCTGTCCGCCCTGTGTATTCACCAGCGCGAGCTGGAGACATTCACCATAGCTGTCTTAGTAACGCAGTCGCCAGACATTGGCTTCGTTGGGAACCGCTATACGGCATTTCTGCCGGTTTACAGGAAACGTATGTGAGTAGTATGGGCTCAGGCAAAGAAGATATGTCGTGATAAAGAGCGCGCAACTCAAGAAAGAGACTGAGGGAATTCTCAGCCTCTTTTTCATTTGAATAGCAATTAGATGTTCTCGCCAGCCAGCTTAAAGGCTTGATCTAGGACAGCTGCACCGTTCCCTCTACCATAAGCCAACGTGTCAATGACATCTACTGGGATACCATAGGGAGCTGCAATTTCGGTGACTGCCTTTTTACGCATCCGCACTTGAGGTCCGAGCAAAATAGCAATCACGGAATCTGTAATGCCTTCCAGCTCTTCCTTGATGGTGCTTTCGGGGATGGCTTCGATGTTCAGCTCTATGGATCTTGCTGCTGCTTCTTTTTTCATTTTAGAAACCAAAATGGATGTGGACATACCCGCAGCACATGCCAAAATAATTTTTTTCATATTTGAGCGCCTCCAGAATTCATTTTTAACTACTTGTACTCTTCATCCAGATCAGCAATAAATGAGCGTTCTTTGATCGCGGCCTGATACCAGTAGCCGGATTTCTTCAAATGCCGACTTCGATCATTGTCCAGGTTAATTTCTACCAGTCCATAGCGATTTTTAAAAGCATTCATGGGAGAAACGTTGTCTGTAAAGGCCCACAGCATATAACCTGTACAGTTGGAGCCCGCTTCTACAGCTTGTAATGTGTAGTACAAATGCTCTGTTATAAAGTCAATACGATAGTCGTCCTGAATGATGTGTTCCTCATTTTTGAAAGCAGCTTCATTCTCAATACCCATACCATTTTCTGCGACAAACCACTCGATATTGTGATATTCGTTCTTAATGCGCATTCCCATATCGTAAATGATTTTAGGATAAATCTCCCAGCCCCGTGACTTGTTCATTCTTTTACCCGGAAGATCAAAATGCTCATAGTAGTAAGAGGGGTGGAAGGGGGTGTTTTCGTTCCACGCTTTACTCTGCGCTTTGACCCGATGGGGATAATAGAGATTGATTCCGACGTAGTCAACGGTATTTTCCTTAATTACGGTCAGTTCTTCCGTTGTAGCTTCAAATGCAATATCATGCTTGCCCATGAGATCGAACAATTCTTGTGGGTATTCGCCTTTAATAAGCGGGTCCAGAAATACTCGATTGTAAAATAAATCATACACATGTGCCGCATACTGGTCATGAGGGGCGCTTGATCGGGCATAAGTGACTTCAGGATTCAGAATAACGCCTATTTTAGCCCCGTGCTGACTATAGTTTTTTGCTTTGAAAAGCTGTACGCACTTTGCGGTTGCCAGCGTTTTGTTATAGTTCCATTGCATCCACTTCCGCGTATTTTGTTCATAGGGATAGCGAAGGGCATCCAGATAGACGCGAGTCTGTACAACAATGGGCTCATTAAACGTAAACCAGTGCTTGACCCGATCGCCGTACCGTTCAAACACTTTTTCCGCATATTTTACAAATAACTCCACTACATGCTTGGAAGACCAGCCCTCATATTTATCCAGCAGATAGGCAGGGACCTCATAGTGTTCCAGACAAATCATCGGCTCGACTCCACTCGCAATCAGCTCATCAATGACCCGGTCCATATAATCCGCATACGTTTCATCCACCACTACATTCTCATAATCCGTTAAGAAGCGGGACCAATTAATAGAAGTCCGATAATGGGTTAAGCCAATCTGCTTCATCAGCGCAATATCTTCGGTATAGCGATTATAAAAGTCGGTTGCAACCGCGGGTCCATATCCATTGTGCCAGACATAGCGGTCATTTTTGTACCATTGGTCCAGGAATGAGTCCTGACCTTCTTTTTTACCGCTCCATCCCTCTGTCTGCCAGGCGGAAGCCGCTGCACCCATGATGAAATTCGATGGAATTTGTATCGTATGTTTAGCCATGACATGTTTCTCCTTTTCATTGTATAAAGAATGCGTTTTCAATTAATTAGTGTATTTCTATAGTAGCGCATTATTCAGTCGTTCGCTTGTTGGCAATTTTGACGAACGGGAAATAAATGATAATCGCTACCACAATGCAAACGATCTGAGTGACGACGGCTCCAATGCTTCCACCTGTAGACAGGTAGGCATTAATAATAGGCGGAGTAGTCCATGGAACCATGACGACGGCTTTACCTGCAAATCCAAGCAACGTCGAGAAGTAACCAATCGTTCCTGTGATGAGCGGAGTAATAATGAAAGGGATAGCCATCAATGGATTCAACATAATCGGAAGTCCGAAAATGACAGGCTCATTAATATTAAACAGACCTGGGCCGAGCGAAAGCTTTGTTATTTCCTTCATATCTTCACGCTTGGAAGCGATCATAATACAAATCAAGAGGGCTAGCGTAATCCCTGAACCACCGATACTCATATATACGTCCCAGAAAGGCATCGTAATAATGTTCGGAATGGGCAGTCCTTGCTCATAAGCAGTCATGTTGACAGTAATCGCGCCAAGCAGCAGGGGTTCACGAATGGGCTTTACCATTTGGTTTCCGTGAATACCGATCACCCAGAAGATTTGCGCAACCAGCATCAGCACCAGTATACCTGGCAGTCCCTGTACTACGGCCTCCAGAGGTTTTTGCACCACATTATAGACAGCATCGTACAGATAGAGTCCCGTAAACTTATGAAAAAAGAATCCAAACATGGAGAAGACAGTCACCGTAATAATGGTAGGAATGAGTGCGGAGAATGAAACGGCCACATTGCTGGGAACACTTTCAGGCATTTTGATTTTTAGCTTGTCGGACTTACCCAGTTTGCTGTATAGCTCGACGGACAGGATGCTTATGAAAATCCCTAAAAACAAGCTCTTGGTATCCGTAAATTGACGGGCTATGACGTCTGTTACTTTTTGCATGTCACCGTTAACCATCAACTCTATCGTGGTTGGTGTCACAGAGATAAAACAGATTAAAGCAAGCAAACCGGGGAAAAGATTTTTCTCACCATTAATTTTTCCTAGCTCCAGACCAATCATGAAAACAGCCAGAATGGTAAGGATATTCAAGCTGGCATAGTTAATGCCTGAGAAAATCGGTTTGTACTCAGCCAGGAATGAGAATGGCCTAAAATGGGCCAAACCATTGACTGGGTCCATGACCATATTGGAAATCAGTACAGCAAAGGCCCCGACAATAATAACGGGCATCAATGTGATAAAAGCTGATTTGATCGCTATAATATATTTAAAATTGTTGATTGCATTTGCTACCGATGTGAGGCCGTCAACCAGTTTGTCTTTGAATGCCATGGGATAGCGTCCCTCCCTCTACGATTTCGGTACGAATTGATCCATGCGTTCATACAGGTCTACAAACTCTGAGGCCATATCGCGAATGGTGAGTGCATTCATCAAATGATCTTGAGCATGTACCATCATGACAGACATCTCTGTTTTTTCACCCGCTGCTTCCTTACGGATGATTCTGGTTTGAATCTTGTGGGAGGACACCAGTTCTTTTTTTGCTGAGGCTAATTCTTCTTTGGCTTCACGAAATTTCCCCGCCTTTGCAAGCTCAATCGCCTCCATGGCGGAGCTGCGTGCATTCCCTGCGTATAATATAATTTGGAATACAATCTCTGTATCATCCATGTCCTCCATGTTCACGTCGTGCTCTGTAGATTCATCATGATTCACGTGATCCTCTCTCCTTTCAATCATCTTGTTCGTATGGCTATTATAATTTGGAATCGCTTTCAACATAACACACATTATTTCCTCTTCTTAACGGAAATCAATCGTTCTTCATACTCCTTATGTTCAACTATTTTTATGCAACACTTCTATGAATTCTGTATACGTTTTGCAGCGAATAAGCTGCTGGACGAGCTGTTCATTATTTAAAATTTCAAGCAAGATATGATACATAGTCTGTAAATCTTCTGATTTCGTACGCTGTATACAGAGCATACAAATAAACTGTACCGGCTTGCCATCCCAATCGATTGCTTTTTGTAATGTACAGATGGCCCAAAATGTGGAATCTGCGAAAGGTTCCATCGGATGCGGGATCGCGACCAAGTTGCCAAATGAAGTGGGGGAAACGGCTTCACGCTCTATCACGGATTGCAGTAGAGGGCCTTTTACAAGATCTGCTTCGTGTATTTTTTCGGCTATAAATTCAAGCACTTGGAGTTTGTTCTCAAACTTCTGCTGAAGGAAGACCAATTTTTTTCGTACATACTGCACAGCAGGAAGTCTGACCTCAGAAATGGCTTGTTCAATTTTAGTAATATCAGAACTGCCCAAAAATGTACTCACATGGATCATAGGGATAGAAAGCGGTTCTGAAATAGGGATCGTGCTAATGACAAAGTCCAGTGTATCCAACGGCATTTGTTTCAGCTTATAAAGTTCAGTGGTTCCCACGATATCCAACCTTGAACCGAAGACCGATTGAAGCTTATAATACAGCAGCTTAGCACTGCCGAGTCCAGAAGCACATACGATCATACATCTTTTGGGTGCATCCTCCATTTTCTTTCTTTCCATCGCGACTCCGATATGAATGGCTAAATATCCAATTTCATTTTCCTCGATGTGTATATGAAGCCGCTGCTTGATGACCTCCGCAGCAATGATACCTGCTTCAAAGGCAAGCGGGTAATTGGCTTTGATTTCATCCAGCATAGGATTACGCAAATTCATTCCGTATTGATAACGGTTGATCACTGGTTTGAGGTGAAGGCAAAATGCAATCAGCAATTCTTGATCGTGTTGAATGTTCATCTTCAACTGCTGATCAATTTGGTCTAGTATTTCGATAGTCAGTTCGTAGATATCTTTATCAATGATCTTTTTAATCTCCACTTCATCCATACGTGCACTAACGACGGTCCTTACACCCAACAGGTGAACAGCAATGTACGCAACTTCAACAAGTGGAAAGGAGGGCTTCATGTTTTGTTCCAAGGCGGATACGATCTCAGTCGCCACCCTAAACTCTTTTTGCGCTTCGATTTTTTTCATCTCTTGCGGATAATACGACACATACCTTTCTTCACGAATTCGCTTACATGCTATAGCAATATGAATGACCAGATTGTTCAGGGCAATGTCCGATAACTGAATATCATGGATCTCAATACGATCCAGAATCACTTCTCTTATGAATTCCATCTCTTCGTTAGAGATCAGAGGAGGGTGGGACATCTGCTGCTCGCCTATTTCATCTGTCCTACTGAATATATAGTCGGAAATGCAATAACGCAGCTTGGCCTCATTCCCTTTGACTCGAATACCATGATAGGGTTTATTCTCCAGAGATAGTCCGTAAGTTGCCAGCAGCTTGCGCAGTTCTTTGAGGTCATTCTGTAAAGTGGATCGACTAACATACAGGATCTCGGCTAAATCATCAAGTTTGACATATGCATTGGTAAGCAATAGCTTTTTCATTAAAAAACGATTTCTAGCTTCAGAAGAACTCGCTAATGGATAGGGCCCATTATTTTCATCATCCTTTAATTGCTTCAGCAGATGATGAAATGCTTGTTCGTCCCGAATCTCTAGCTTGTAGCCTGTTCCTTTAAGGGGTTTAACTGCTGCTCCATGCTTCGACAACAGCGCACCCAATTCCTTTAAATCCGTTCGTATCGTTCGAGAAGATACCTTCAATGCAATTGCCAAGTGTGCTCCTTTGACCATCTGTTCAGCAACCAATATACGAAGAATATCAAAAATACGCACAACGAGCCCCCTCTCTTAGCTGTTTCTGATGAACAGTATACAACGGTTAGAGCGTAACCAAAAGAAGGGTTGACAACAGCGTGAATCCTAGATGATCTTGACACACTCGCAGATTCGGCGATATAGTAGATACAATAAGTCTTTGATTGAGGTGTAGTTATGAAATTTACAAAAGCAACGAATTATGCTCTGCACACTATGCTCATGCTCGTTACTGATTCGTCGGTTAAGCCGGTAGGTGTTCAGCAACTGGCTGAATCCCAAAATGTTTCACCAACTTATCTTTCAAAAATTTTGACGAGGCTTGTGAAGGCTGGAATGATCGAATCCGTTTCTGGAGCCAATGGAGGTTATCGCCTATCCCGTCATAAAGATGATATTACTTTTTTGGATATTATCCATGCCATTGAAGGTACGAATTCTTTGTTTGAATGTGATTTCGTCCACGGTTCTGAGTGCCTGATTCAAGCTGTAATGAGGGAAGCAGAGGAGAAAATGGAACGACATCTAAAAAATACGAAATTGGTCGATTTGGCGCAAAAGCAAGCACAAGTGTAAAGTGAGCGATTTTATATAGAAAGAGGGTGGTTGCCAGTTATGTAAAACGGTGTTTTTTTGGTTCTATCGCAGACATAAAGAGTCTTTAATATCTTTTAAAAGGAGTTGGGTATTATGCTATACGATTGCGCTATTATTGGCGGAGGGCCTGCTGGGTTGAATGCAGCCCTCGTGCTGGGCAGGGCAAGGAGAAGTGTGGCCTTGATTGATAATAATCGGCCCAGAAATGCGGTTACGCATGCGTCGCACGGTTTTATTACAAGAGATGGCGTAACGCCATCTGAGTTCCGCCGTGTAGCTTATGAGGAAGTGCTGCGTTATCCGTCTGTTCATCATTTGCAAACCGAGGTTGTTTCGATTATGAAAAACGTATCCGGATTTGAGGGGTTTGATTCGTCAGGCCTTCGCGTTCAAGCGCGAAAATTGATATTAGCGACGGGCGTGAAGGAGATATTCCCCAAGATCGAAGGTTTTTATCCGTTATACGGGAAAAGTTTGTTTAATTGCCCTTATTGCGACGGTTGGGAGCTGCGGGATCAACCGCTTGTCCTTGTCTCTGAATCGGCGGCTATATTTCATACAGCCAAACTACTCCTTAATTGGAGCAAGGATTTGATCGTCTGTACGAACGGTCATGCATCCCTGTCGGACGAGCAAAAAGAACGGCTTCAATCCAAGGGGATAGTAGTAATAGAGCAACCTGTTGCGGCGTTCATCGGCCACAATGGAAAGCTTGAGCACGTGCGCTTTACGGATGGCACTCAAGTCCCGAGGATCGGCGGCTTCGTGACTCCCCAGTTTGTACAAAGTGCACCGTTTGGAGAACATTTGGGCTGTGAAAGAACGGAGTCGGGCGGGATCAAGACGGATGAAGCGGGGAGAACCTCCATACCTGGTGTATATGCTGCTGGGGATTCATCGTACTTCATGCCTTCTCAGTTGATTTTTGCCGCGGCCGACGGCAGTCGAACTGCTGCGAGCGTAAATATGGATTTGACAGAGGAAGATTTCAACGAATGACGAGAAATTGGAAATGTCCAATATGGAATCCGATAATAGAAAAGGCCGCCAATATGGCGGCTTTATTCTAAAATCATAGAGAGAGCAAGCAATAATAAACCAATGATCATAAAAATAAAGGACCATTTCCATCTGTTTTTTCTATCTTTCCCCTCGGGATCAGCTGCCTGTTCAACATAAAAGTTAGCCCGCATGCGGTCACCGCTGACCCCTGTTCCACTTAATATAATAGCCAGTATTATGCATGTGGCACCTGCCCACCATAAATAATCATATATCATGATGATCCCCCCATTCTTATCTTCTCTATTACCCCATTTCGTGCACCATATCATAGGTCATTCTGTGACTAAACAAGACCTTCTTTCAATAACCTCTGTATTCACAAGAACCTGAGTATGATGCCCCTGATGATGGTTAAGCCTCTCCATAAGCAAGTTTACAGCCGTTCGGGCCAAAATATCCTTTTTCACATGAATGGTTGTGAGTTCCGGGCTAATGACCTTCGCTTCATGTATATTATCAAAGCCCATGATGGAAATTTGTTCAGGCACTCGAATGTTCATTTCCTGAAACGTTTTAATGGCACTGATCGCCATATAATCATTTTCGCAAAATAGGGCCGAAGGTAGCTCGTCCAATTCATAAATAGCTGTTCTAAATGCGTCCTGTGACATCACAAGCATGGGATGCATATCAAATGTAAGCCCATTTTCTATGGAAAGATTGTGCTCCTCTAAAGCCGCCATAAACCCTTCCTTTCGTTTTTTAAAGTTCAGAATTCTGGTACTGGATTGTACGTATCCTATCTTTCTGTGTCCTGACTGAATTAAATATTGGCCTGCCTGATACCCACCGAGATAGTTATTAATAGATACGAAACTGGCATCGACGTGTTCAAAGCAAGTATCCAAAATAACAATATTGGAATGAATGGATTGTATGGAATGAATAATCTCGGAAGTTAAATTGGTGCCAAGTAGAAGTATGCCTGAAGAGGGCTGATCTTTTTCCAAAGCAGATAATTCTTCTTCGAGGCTATGGCTATCAAAAGACGAAAAAATCAAGGTGTTTCCATGTTCTCTCACCTGATTGGTAATATGATGAATTAATTCGTTAAAAAATGGAAGTGAATCATAGTGCTCTGTTACGATGTCTGTATTTTTACAGGCCACAAAACGAATCACATGATGATTTTTAATGGCTTCCTTGTTTGTCTTCATGGTGCGTGGTTTATATCCATGCTCTTGGGCTATTTTTAGAATGTGCTCCTTGGTTTCTTCACTGACTCCGGGTTTGTTATTAAAAGCAAGAGAAACAGCAGATTTAGAAACACCTGCAAGCCTTGCAATATCATCAATTTTCAATGTGGAACCCCCTATTGAACTAAACTACATAAATTATATCATTACTCAGCAAGAAAGTTTAGCTCATAAACTAAACTAAACTAAATAACTAAAAGTAAAAATTTGTTGACCTTTTATAATTTATAATGTTAATATTCAAGTGTAAAGCGCTCTAATTTAGTTTATTTTGCGATATAGTCATATAAATTTAGTTATTAATTTAGTTTTGTTTAGTTTATTTTGTGAATACAGCAAAAGAGGAACGGTGATTTATTTGAGTTTAAACATGGCTGAAAATCAAAGAAGTTTTACAAAAGAGGACAAACCTTTTTTTTATTTGGCAGATACGGTGTGGAGTGTATTTACCAACGCGACGATAGAGGAGTGGAGCGATTATCTTGACTATCGGAAGATGCAAGGTTTCAATGTGTTGCAAATCAACATACTCCGACAATGGGACGCAAGTGAATCGGATCTGAATCTACAGCCGTTTGCATTAATGGAAAATGGGGATTTCGACTACCATATATTAAACGAAGCTTATTTTGACCGGGCAGAAATCATGTTGAAGATGGCTACAGAGCGTGGATTTGTTCCAGCACTGGTTCTGTTGTGGTGTAACTATGTGCCGGATACATGGGCTGAGATGTTCCAAAAAGGTAATAAAATGCCGTTTGAATGCGTTGAACCCTATGTAACGTACGTGGTAAACCGTTTTTCTCCATTTGATCCTATTTTTCTGATTAGCGGGGATAGTGATTTTCCGACCGAACGTGCCAATTCCTATTATTTAAAAGCACTGGATATTGTACAACAATTAAGCCCTGCAAGCTTAACTACGCTGCATATTCAAGGAAGATTGAGAGAAATTCCTCCAGCCTTTGAGAAACACCAGGGTCTTGGATTCTATATGTATCAATCAGGACATAATTCCGAGTTCCAACATGTAGCCCATGAGATTGCTCAACATTTCTATTATAAGCCGGATATACGGCCTGTCATTAATGGAGAGCCATGTTATGAACAAATTAGTTACAGCCGCAATGTGTATGGCAGATACACAGCACTGGATGCCAGAAAAGCGGCATGGCAAAGCCTCCTTGCAGGCGGGGGTGCGGGCATTACCTACGGAGCGCATGGCATTTGGAGCTGGCACAAGAAAGGAAAGAAATTCGGCATTGTAGAAGGGGAAGGATTCGATAGTCCCTATGATTGGAGAACTGCATTGCAATTTGAGGGCGCATGGGATTATTCCTTTATTAAATATCTGTTTGAAATGTACAACCTGATTGGCGTAAAGCCGTTGGATATTGTTTTAAACAAGACAGAGGAAATCAGAGCTGCGGGGAACGAGAATACCATTGTGTTGTATGTCCCGGTTAACACAAAGGTACGACTAAGTATCAACGTGCAGGAATACAAGTTTACAACGATTGATTTAGCCGGGAAGCGGTTTGCTCAAACCGACGTGTCCGTCCAAAAGGATCAATCGGTGCTAGACATGCACAGCTTTGAAAGTGATGTTGTAATCATCGGAACGAAATAAAAACAGAGAAGAATGTGGATGGAGTGAAGCAACATGTGGAAAATCGGCGTTATTGGAACGGGATATTGGTCGGAGAAACATATCAAAGCATGGCAGTTTATCTCGGATGCAGAAATCAAAGGATTTTGTGATCGAAATAAAGGCTTACTTTTTGAAAAAGCAGATCAATTCCATGTCCCTACTGAATATTGTTATACCAGCCTGGAGGAGATGCTAAGCGAAGCGGATATTGATGTCGTGGACATCATTACACCTCCTGAGACACATCTGGAACTGGTTCGACTGGCGGCCGCAGCCGGAAAACATATTATGTGCCAAAAACCTTTTGCCCGTTCTGTTGAGGAAGCTGAGCAGATAGTAAGTATTGCTGAAGCAGCAGGAGTCAGACTTATGGTGACAGAAAATTGGCGTTGGCTTGAACCTTTTCAAATTATAAAAAAATTGCTGGCAGAGAATATCGTTGGAAATATGAATGTTATACGTTATACGCATACCGATTTTTATTCACCGAGGTTTGCTCCGGAAAAAGAGCTGCCGCAGCCATTTTTCAGAGATATGCCCAAGCTTTTGTTTTATGAAATGGGAGTTCATTGGCTGGATACTTGGCGTTTCTTATTCGGTGAACCTCGGCGTTTGTATGCGGAAACCAAGCGGGTCAGTCCATACACACAAGGAGAAGACACGGGCATTATCATGTTAGGTTATGAACATTATTTCGGTCTTATGGACATGAGCTGGGCGACTCGCAGGGAACTGGATGGGCAGCTGTCGGAACAGGTTCTTCCCGATCATAAAGAACAACTGGTGATTGAAGGCGATGAGGCTACCCTAAAACTGTACAACACAGGTAAATTATGTCTCATTAATAATCAGGGAGTCGAAAAAGTATTGGTTGAAAAGACTGAATTAAACTATGAGGAAAGCCATAAAAAGCTACAGGCTCATTTTATAGATTGCCTCAACACGGGAAAAGAATTTCAAACGAGTGGTCACGACAATATCAAGACCCTTCAGCTTGTATTCGACACCTATGACAGCGCAGAAAATCATAAAGTTCATGTGTATTAAGAGGCAACAGGATGTCCATTAACGATATTGTGATGTATGTTATCGCTCTTTTTTTAGTGTTGGGTGCATTGGATCAATGTTTGGGAAATCGCTGGGGTTTGGGACAAGCCTTCAACAATGGGTTTATGACCATGGGCTCTCTTGCTCTGGTCATGATAGGGATTGTTTCCTTGGCCCCTGTACTGGCCGCGTGGTTGATCCCCATTGTTTCACCGTTATATGTGGCAATGGGTGCCGATCCGGCATCCTTTGCTAATACGATATTGGCGGTAGATATGGGGGGATACGCACTTGCGGCAGAAATGGCGCACAGCCAGCAAGCGGGCGTGTTTTCATGGGTTTTTCTAGGGACCATGTTTGGCCCAACGCTCGTATTTACGATTCCGGTTGCCCTCGGCATTTTGGAAAAAGGGGATCATCCATATTTTGCAAAAGGTATCTTGATCGGTATTAGTACCATTCCCGTTGGCTGTTTCATAGGGGGAATGATCGCCGGATTTGACGTGATTATGATTTTAAAAAATCTGATCATTCCCATGCTTCTTTCAATAATCATTATGCTGGGTTTACGTCTATTTACGGAGTATACGATCCGATGGTTCAAGTGGTTTGGTAACGGCATTAGGCTTCTATCCCTTGTCGGTTTGGCAGCGATTGGGGTCGAAACCTTAACTGGATTTGTGATTATTCCCAATATGGCTCCGTTGTCTGTCGGTGTGCAAACGGTTGGAACGATTGCTATTGTATTGGCTGGTGCGTTTCCGTTGGTTGCTTGGATTACAAAAATATTTAAAAATCCGCTTCAACGGGCAGGACGTTTGCTAAACATAGATCCATCGGCTACTGCGGGTCTTGTGGCTAGTCTTGCTCATAATATTCCTACCTTCACTTTAGTTAAAGAGATGGAGCCCAGAGGAAAAGTGATCAGTATTGCCTTTGCTGTCAGTGGATCTTTCGTTCTCGGAGGACATCTTGGCTTTGTAGCTGGAATGGACAAGAATATGGTGATTGCCATGATCGTGGGAAAACTTACAGGCGGGATTAGTGCCGTAATTGTCGCAGTTATTGCACATCCAGCTACTACGAATAGAAAAATAGAAAGCGCATCCAAGAAGGAGTGAACATGATGGATCATAAAAAAACAGCCAAAGAAGTGTTGAGAGCCGTGGGCGGAAATGAAAATGTGAACAGTGTCATTCACTGTGTCACTCGATTGAGATTCAAACTGAAGGATAATCAATTGCCAGATAAAGAAAAGATCAAGCAGATTGACGGTGTCATTACCGTTGTAGAAAGTGGTGGCCAATTTCAGGTGGTCATCGGGAATGAGGTTCCCAAAGTATACGAAGCTCTTTTGGACACCATGGGAGTAAAGCATGGAGATCAGATGGTTGAAGACGATCAAAAAAATGTAAAAGCGAGCCTATTCAGTCGATTTGTCGATGTCATTTCAGGTGTGTTCATGCCCGTTGTGGGTGTGCTCGCTGCTGTGGGGATTCTAAAAGGACTATTGGCCTTATGCACATCCCTGGGCTGGATGACGGATCAGATGGGCACGTATAAAATTTTATATGCGACAGCGGACGCTATGTTTTATTTCTTTCCGGTTATTCTAGGGTTTTCAGCAGGTAAAAAGTTTGGAGGAAACCCGTACCTGTCCGCTGTTTTGGGGGCCGCCTTGGTGTATCCGACCATTACTTCGGCCTTTACGGATAAAACGGCGCTGTCCTTTTTGACCATACCTGTCGTTCTAATTAATTATACTTCTTCTGTTATACCTATCATTATTGGGGCGTTCTTGGCAGCTAAGGTCGAAAAAATGATAAGCAAGTTTGCACCTGCTTCCATTAAAATGTTCATTGTTCCTTTTCTGACCTTGGTCATCATATCACCGATTGTTTTTCTGGTTGTCGGACCGATCGCAACTATTATCAGCGATGGGTTAGCCAAAGGCTCTATGTGGATTTACCAGTTAAGTCCGGCTGTAGCTGGTCTCGTTCTGGCCGGATTCTGGCAGGCTATTATTATCTTTGGTCTCCATTGGGCGTTTATTCCAATTCTCTTGAATAATGTAGTTACGAACGGGTTTGATCCGATTAACGGTATGTTGTTCTGTACTACGTTTGCCCAAACAGGTGCAGCTTTTGCCATTGCTTTGAAATCACGGGACCCTAAATTAAAACCCATCGCCACTTCTGCCACAATTGCGGGTTTGATGGGGGTTACTGAACCAGCTATTTACGGGGTTACGCTCCCCACCAAAAAACCGTTTATTTTAGCCTCGATTGCTGGAGGTATAGGAGGAGCTGCAGCAGGCTTACTCGGCTCAACGGCATATGGATTTGCCTCAGGCGGTATTTTTGGTATACCTCTATTCATTAATCCAAAAGGCATGGATGCAGGCTTCATCGGCTTTATTATATCTTTGGTTGTAGCTTTTGTAGTCGCATTTATTCTGACCTATCTTATCGGTTATAAAAATGCACAATCTGCGTCTGAAATTAAGGTTGCAGATGAAAACAAAGAAGAAGAAAAAACGATATTCAGTCCTCTACATGGTCAATTGATTCCTTTAACCACAGTGAAAGATGAAGCTTTCTCCAGTGGTGCGATGGGTCAGGGAGCCGCAATTATCCCCCGAGAAGGAGTAGCTTACGCACCTTTTAACGGAACTGTTGTTACCGTTTTCAAAACAAAACATGCGATTGGACTGATCTCTGAGGATGGAGTTGAACTGCTCATTCACATTGGAATTAATACGGTCAGCTTGAAGGGAAAACATTTCACTTCCTTTGTGTCTGAAGGAGATACGATTCATAAAGGGGACAAGCTGGTTGAATTCGATCCCAAAGCTATAGAGGATGACGGATATGATATTACCACATCCGTCATTGTAACCAATACAGCCGTGTACACGGATATTTTAGTTGAAGATTCCAAGGATATTCATGCAGGAGACCGCTTACTAAAGATTAGATAGATTCCAATTCCAATATTCAATAATAAAAAAGGCAAGATAAAGCTGACGATGCCCCGTATATAAAAAGGGTTGTCGTCAGCTTTTTTTTTAATTACCTCACACCTAGCGTGTTCATCATCTGTCTGAAGGAACGCACATATTTATCCGGTGCCAACAGGTTAACGATTCGCGCCAGTCCTTTCTTGCGGATAGATTCGCGTTGAGGTACGTTGTTCATCAGGTCTAGTCCTTGCAGTATCGCCTGCAAGATGTCCCCCTGCTGATAAAATTTACCGGTTTCGTTGTGGTCAATGAATGCTCGTACTCCGTCTGAATCAGAGCTTAATACCGGGCAACGACAGGCCATCGCCTCAGCAACTGCATAGCCGAATCCCTCCACCAATGAGGTCGATAGCAAGTAGCCGCCTGAGTCGCCAATCATGGAGTAATACAGGGGCATATTGGCATGAGGTACGCTTTTAAAACGCTCGATAATGGAGGACATGCCAAGCTGAGTAAGCATTTTTTCGAATTGTATTTTATCCTCCGGCTGTGACAATGTTTCATCATAAAACATCCAGATTCGAAGATCCGCACGGTTTTGCAGCATCCAGTAAGAAATATCGACAAAATGCCTCCAGTTCTTGTTGGGCTCTAGCCGTCCAACCCAGGCAATAACCGGATTAGTTGGAGGAGTGTTAGGTACATAATTAAATACGCTGGTATCCAGCACGTTTGGAAACACATAGCGATTAAGCCATGGACACATGGTGGAGAAAAGATTCACTAAATGAGTCGTATCTGGTAGGAGCACTGCATCGGCGTAATTTTGAAGATACGGAACTGCATCTGCAACAACCCAAGCCGCTTCTTCGTGAGGGCCAAAGCCCTGCGATTCATAGATCAATATCCCCTGATAGCCCAACATTCGCAATCTGGGGAGCATAGGGTAGTCCGAAGAGACGATAATTGCATCGTAGCGATGAGTCTCCACCAGCTTTCGAATTTCTTCTTCAGAGGAAGTCGTGAACACTGGAATATCGCCGTGCAGGTTTTGCATCCCTGTACCCTGCTGATAATAGAGAAGATGACATTCGATCCCGTCCTGAATGAGCGCTTTACAACGCTGGCGGTTCAAGGTTTCTACGCCGCCGCTGGGTATATAAAAAGTAAATAGAACTTTGATCTCAATAACCTCCTTTGCCAACCACAAGCTCTAATACCAAGTTATTCAACCAACAGGACGGGGTGTGGGTTTCTATGGAAGCCTGGATTGAATTAGCGCATAATTATGACTGAGGCGAGAATCTTCCGGGGAGCGTTCTGTTGCTTCTTTCGCAAATTCACATGCTTTGTGTAAAAGGCCTAACTCGTAGCAAGCGAGGGCACCAAGATCATACAGCGTGGCGTCCCAGCAAAAATCCTCTTGCATGTACGTATCCGGTCGTGTAGAAATTTGCAGCGCTTCTTCAACCATATGATAGACGGCGGGCCAGTTCCGCGTATGATAGGCCAGCTGAGCCATTTCCGTGTAAGGTTCACGTAAATACGGTGCTTCCGCAATAGCCCGGTATAACCAACGTGTTGCCTCTTGCCATTGTTCACTTGCTTTATAGGCTCTAGAAATAAAGCGCATCGAAGCACTGCGTTCATCTGCCCAGCGTGCCTGCGGCATGGCAAGATGTTGTTGCAGCGTAGCAATGCACTCGTCCCAACGGCCATGATACATATATTCCCGCCCCAAGTAATGCATGTTGCGGTCATCCTCGGGAAACTCGCGCACAGACTGCTCCAGCAGTGGAAGGTATTGGCTGCGGGACTTGTGCGGATCGGGATCATGATACAAGCGGAGCTGGTCTGATCGGATGTTGCGTTCTTTACCCTCTCCGATATATTCAAGCACCTCGTGAACTGGGCGTACCCAGCGGTACCCGTGACGAGTGTGTATTTTTTCTTTCCAGAACCATGTATAAACGGTATCTTGCCCAGGCTGTCCATGTGTAAAGGCATATAGCATCCGGGTAGTTCCTTCCTTCCAGTTGCGTTCCAGCCGCGACCGCCAACCCTCCTCCCAGACTTCGTCCAGATCCGTACAGACACAAATATCTATATCATCAGGGACCAGCCGTAGGGACTCATTGCGAGCTTTGTCAAAACGCCAAGGAGTTACCTCTATACGATGCACCTCTGCACCCGCTTCGTGTAGCAGGGAAACAGTATCGTCTGTAGAGCCGGTGTCCGCTACAATGACAACATCGGCTTCACGCATGGTGTGCATCCAGCGTTTGGCGAATCGGGCTTCATTTTTGCTAATGGCATAGACAGCTATTTTGTACCGATTCGATTGTTGCATTCCGCTTGCTCCTCCTTTGACTTACTTAAAGATTAAGGGGTGAGTGTGTGGGACATTTTTATTGGGGAGGATTCAGGATTGGGCTGAAGAACTGTCGATTATGCAGGACGTACGGGTCGTTGGGAATGTAAATGGCAGCTTGCTCGTTGTGCCAATTCGCACGTGTGTAATCCTTCATCCGAAAATGGCAAATGCATAGCTGGATATGAGGAAACCACGTTTGGTACGCGTCTTGTACCGGGCCCATCGTGTCGGGAGGATTCAGAGTGGTAGCCATGTCGTACCAGTAAATAGCTTTGGAGATCTCATTTTTATGCAAAAAATAATGACCCATCCGACAGCACAGATCAGCCCTGGGCGTATCGAAGGTCAAACTATGGAGAGCCGCCGTAATGCTTTGCTCCAGCTTGCCAAGCTGTTGTAGACAATCAGCCATTTTGCTACATGCACTAATCGCGTCCTCTGCCCAGCATTGTCCAGTATACAGAAAATCCTGGTAAACCTGCACAGCCTGCTCATATCTTTTATTGTCTCTTAACTCGTTAGCGTAATAGTAGAGGTCACGAGGAGAGAAGGCATGACCTTGGGCGAGCAATTTCTCATAGATTCGCAGGTTTCGTCCTGGAGAGACCGTGTGTGTTCTAGTGTGAGTTATGGCGATATCGGCATGTTGAATATTCCCGTTTACGGCGAGGTACTCATGCACGGCTCCGTGCCAACGGAACCCGGCTGACCTTCTAACTAAGCGGTTTCGACGAAAATGTAGGGTGACATTGCCATGATCATCAAAGGCATAATGATAATTCATAGACACGGAATCCACGATTGGTGTGGCTGAGGAATCAAGGGTTTGCTTCAGCTCAAGCAGCTTGACGGCGTCCTGTTCCTTCAAAATATCATCGGCATCCAGCCAGAGAATGTATTCCTGCGTAGCTTGTTCAAACGAATAGTTACGTGCAAGGGCAAAATGATCTACCCATTCAAATGGAAAAATTCGATCTGTAAAGTTGCGACATATGTCAATGGTCTGATCCTGTGAACCCGTGTCCACGATGTTGATTTCATCCACAATAGGATGGATCGATTCCAGGCAACTGCCAATAGTATTTTGGTCATTTTTGACGATCATGCACAGGCTGATACTGATCAATTGAGTACCACTCCTTTGGGAACCTTCTAAGGATTCAGGTCGAACATAAAGCTTTATTTATCAAGAGGTCTGATTATAGAAGCCCTGCCGCAATCGCGGCAGGGCAAGGATGACAAAGCCTAAACGGGCTGTGCGGCTTTGTCGATAAGGTATGGTACGTCGCTTAAATATAATGTGGTAGAAAAAAGAACGTTAGAGTCCGGTAGGCCCTGTAGGTCCAGTCGGCCCCGTAGGTCCGGTAGGTCCAATCGGTCCTTGTGGACCAGTGTCTCCTGTTGGTCCAATCGGGCCAGTAAATCCAAGGCCAAACGGTCCGGTAGGTCCAGTCGGCCCTGTTGGTCCAGCGGGTCCCGTAGCGCCTGTGTCGCCAATAGGTCCGACAGGCCCGATAGGTCCAGCAGGTCCGGTAAAGCCAGTGGCACCCGTAGACCCGACAGGTCCGGTAACACCTGTGTCACCCGTGGCGCCTGTAGGTCCGACAGGTCCAGTAGCACCTGTATCACCCGTGGCACCCGTAGGCCCGACAGGTCCGGTAACACCAGTGTCACCCGTGGCGCCTGTAGGTCCGACAGGTCCAGTAGCACCTGTATCACCCGTGGCGCCTGTAGGTCCGACAGGTCCAGTAGCACCTGTATCGCCCGTGGCACCCGTAGGCCCAACAGGTCCGGTAACACCGGTGTCGCCCGTGGCGCCCGTAGGCCCAACAGGTCCGGTAACACCAGTGTCACCCGTGGCACCCGTAGGCCCAACAGGTCCGGTAACACCAGTGTCACCCGTAGGTCCGGCAGGTCCGCTAACGCCTGTAGCGCCTGTGGCACCCGCAGGCCCTGTAGCACCCGTAGGCCCGGCAGGTCCGGCTGGGCCCACAGCTCCAGCTGCACTTGCTTTAACAAGAGCAATAGAATCAATGGCTACATCAGCAGTGTTAGCCAAGGCATTTTTACTAATAACCAAAAAGGCAAAGGCTGCGTTGGCTGGAACAGGAGCTGTTACTTCATACAGGCTTTGCCATGTTCCGTTCACAGCGTCTGGCAATGTGCCTGCGCTCAAATAGGTAGTCAGCCCCGTGCTAAGGAAGCTAAAGGTTGCGTCATAGTAATACAGAAAAATGTTAACTTGAGGACTGGACAGGCTTCCTATTTTTGCAGCTGAGAGGCTTAATGTATAGCTTTCGCCTGGTGCAGCAAAAACGACCTGGGAAAGAGATGCATCTACTGCGCCTCCTGTCAGGATCGCACTATAAAAGTTTGTCTTTTTTACGGATAAGTTAGTGACGGTCACATTTGCAGCGTTCCAAAAAAGGGTAGATCCAGTCTCGAAGTCGCCGTTATTAACTAGATTGGTAAATAGTACGGTCATCGTTTTTTATACACTCCCTTCACACGTTGTAATGATAGTAGATGCGAATCCACGCCGTGGCGAACCGTACAAGTTTACGAGGGCAGATGCGCATTTCCGTGTTCACATTTTAGACACATTATTTTAAGCTTCTATTTAAGTGACGTTAAGCTGGAGTTATATGTGGGGGGGTATCATTAGAGTTTAAAAGTGTAGCATGAGGCGAGGAGAGACCGTTTCGCGAAGGCTTTGGGCTTCCGATCGCTGGTGCTTCTCCAGCTCCAAACCCTCCGCTCCACTGCTACCCGCTACTCATGCAACATTTTAGGTGGGAGAGTAGTAGGATGAGAGCGCTCGCCCAAAGATTGATTTGGTCGTCCAAATCTATCGCTATGGAGTTTTTTTGATATGTGTGTGTAGTTCGATATGATTTGTCAATACGATAAAGGAAAGGGTGGAACATGTGCTCAAAGTACAGCAGGTGAGCAAGTGGTATGAGGGCAACCGGGGTGTACATAAGCTTGATTTTGAAATGCAGCGCGGTGAAATTGTTGGTTTCCTGGGGCCGAATGGTGCGGGTAAAACGACGACGATGCGCATGATTACAGGGTATCTTCAACCCAACGAGGGAGTGGTTACGATTGATGGTATCCCGATTCAGGATAAGGGTAGACTGGCCCGTTCCAAAATCGGTTATCTGCCGGAGACGCCCCCTTTGTATGAGGATATGTCCGTAAGATCCTATTTGAAGTTTGTAGCTAGTATTCGTGACGTGCCTGCGAGAGAGCAGAAGCTGCGTATTTCGGAGATGATTTCCAGGCTAGGACTGAATGGGCGGGAAAAACAATTAGTCCGCAGTTTGTCCAAAGGGTATAAACAGCGCTTGGGACTGGCAGGTGCGATTATTCATAACCCGGATTTACTGGTGCTCGATGAACCGACCTCGGGTTTGGACCCCAATCAGATTTTGGAGATTCGTCAGCTCATTCAGGAGATTGGCGAAAATCATACGGTATTGCTTAGCACACATATATTGCCTGAGGTGGATGCGTTATGCAATCGTGTTCTCATCATTCATGAAGGGAAACTGGTCATGGATGGGCGCCCTGACACGCTCGGCGGTTCGATGGAAGATGGATTCAAGGTGAAGGTAGAGGTTAAAGGCAAGCGTGAGCAGGTGATGGATGTCCTTCGTACTTGGGGAAAAGTAGAGGTTGAATCTATGGCGACCACGCTGCCTTCAGCGAACACGGAGCTAAGTGCCGCAGAGTCAGATATGACTGGATTGCTACTCACAGGAGCCTCCGGTGAGGATTTTCGCGAAGAACTATTTTATGTGCTGTCTGATGCGAAGCTTCCGATTTTGGAGATGAAAAAAGAAAGCCTTAGCTTGGAAAATATCTTCCAGCAGTTAACGACACGCGAGACGGAAGAAGGTCAGGTCGACGATCCAGCAGTACAAGACCTACATTCCTCGAAGAATGCAGCCCCTACGGCTATCACGGTGGAGCATGGAGATGCTGCGTCCGGGGACGATAAGGCCGAAGAAGATAAGGATACAGGAGGTAATCGGTCATGAGGCGTTTGTTCGCGGTTTGTCAAAAAGAGCTGCAAGCCTATCTGTGGACACCAACGACCTATTTTGCGCTTGCAGTGTACATGCTGCTGACGGGGTTACTTTTTTATACCAATTTTGTTATGTATCAGCCAAGCATTCTGGACTATCGGCTGGTACTCGGTGACACCTTGTCCATGCTGGTGTTCGTCGTCCCATTGCTCACGATGAGGCTGGTTGCGGAGGAATTCAGGCAAGGTACGGATGAACTGCTGCTTACCTCACCTGTGAGTGTGACGGAAATGATCGTGGGTAAATTTTTAGCGTCGTTGGGCATGTTGCTCATATTAGTGCTGTGCAGTCTAGCGTATCCGGTCGTGATGTCCTTTTATGGGTCGCTGGATTGGACGCTGGTATTAACATCTGTGATCGGTCTGTTTATGCTTGGCGCAGCCATGATGGCGATCGGCTTATTCGCTTCGACGCTTTCACAGCATCAGATGATGTCAGCGGTCGTCAGTTTTATTATTTTACTTGTGTTCTGGATGCTGGATTCGTTTGGTGGACAGACGGGTGCATCTGCGGCGGTACAGCAATGGCTGGAACCTTTTTCACTAACCGCACGGTTTGACAGTTTCACCAAAGGATTGCTGAATGGAGCCGATGTGATGTACTACGTGACGGTGGCGGTACTCTTTTTGCTATTCAGCATCCAAGTGGTTAAACGGAAACGGTGGAGGTAATGAATATGAAAAAATGGCTGGGTCATACCAATAGTGTGGTACTATCGATTGCTGCTGTAGGGATTTTTATTTTATTGACGTTATTTCTGCGTTCGCTGGGTGGCTTTCAACTGGATCTGACGGCAGGGAAGCAGTATACGCTGTCTGACCAAACGTTGACGACCATCCAGGATGTAAAGGAAGACGTACGATTGATTGCCTTTACCGTATCCACCTCGCAAAATCAGAAGCTGAACCGGGATGTTACGGATATGCTGAATGAATACGCCAAGCGTAACAGCAAGCTCAAGGTCGAGCAATACGATCTGAATCAGGAACCGATACTGGCCAAGCAATATGGTGTTACTGCAGCGTCTATTGTGTTGGTGCAGGGGGAGAAGAAACGGGTTATAGATATTGGGAGTCTATTTACGCAAGCTCAGGGGAGTGGTGAAGGGGCATACCAATTTACGGGGGAAGAAAAGCTGACGAGTGGATTGTTGGGATTATCATCTACCCGTCAAGGAAAAGTGGCCTTTCTAACTGGACATGAGGAAATCCCATTGTCCCAAATGACTGAATTAAGTAGCTCACTGTCACAAGATAATGTGAAAACAGAGGAAGTTCAGCTCAATCAGGCGGGTAGTGTACCCAAAGATGCGTCTGTATTGGCTATTGTTGGACCAGAACGTGATATCAGTGCAACAGAACTGAAGAGTATTCGTACGTATCTGAATGGTGGCGGAAAGCTTTTTATGGCACTAGGCTTTCACCCGAACATGGGGTCCGATTGGAAAAACCTTGATGCATTAGCGGCTGATTATGGAGTGAAGGACACTCATGCCATCGTGGTGGATCAAGAACAGACGAATACACTTGGACCGCTATGGACGGTTCCTACCTTCGGCAGTCATGCGATCACCGATAAGTTGGCGGCTTCCAATCTGTACCCTGTTCTTTCATTGTCTATTGCTTTGCAGGCAGGAGAGCAGAAGGATTGGAAGTCGACGCTTTTGATGAAATCTTCTGGAGCTAGCTATGGTGAAACGAATATCCAAGGTCTGCTGAACAACGAAACACAGAAGGATGACAAGGACCCGCAGGGGCCGCTGGATCTCGGTTATGCGGTAGAAGGGAAAGACGGCAAGCCCAAAGCCGTTATTCTCGGAACGTCTGCCCTCTTAAGCGACACTGAGATCGGCACAGGAGGCAATCGAGACTTTGTGCTGAACAGTCTGAATTATGTGCAGGAGCATTCTGATGGGCTCACTATTCGTCCTCGTCAGGAGCAGGATTATAAGGTAGCTTACTTGACTCCTGCACAAGCGAAAACGATATTGACCATATCTGTCATCGGATTGCCGTTGCTGTTCGCGGTCATCGGAATCTTATTATGGTGGAGGCGAAGAAGAGCATGAGAAAATGGATACCCACAGTGCTGCTGTTAGTTGTATTGGGAGCGGGTATAATCTATGCAAAGAGCCAAAACTTTTTTCATGAACAAGCGCCGGCTGCTCGTCAGCTGATTCAGCTTACGCAAGAGAATATTACGTCTTTCGCAATCACTGGAAAGGACGGCAAGTCGGTGGAACTAGAACAACATGATGGCCAATGGAGTATGAGCAAGCCACGGACTTACCCGCTAAACCAATATACAATAGACCATTGGCTAGCGGCGATTCAAAATGTAAAGTTGGGTGAAGTGGTGGAATCTTCCCCTACAGACGTAGCCAAATATGGGATCTCCGCTACCCATGATCAGATTGAGATTAAGACCAAGCAGGGTGACGTTCGTACCTTTGCTTTCGGTGAAACGTTGCCTTCCGGAGATGCTGTTTATGTATTATCAGACAAAAAAGAGATAGCTTCTGTACCTATAGATACTCTTTCAGGGTTATTGCTGGGTGCTGAAGATTTTATAGATACAACGCCGTTCGATTGGGACGATACCAAGCTGAGCGGAATAGAGTGGGAAGGCCAAAATGCTTCATGGATGCTCAAATCCTCCGGTAACAGCGGGACCGGAGACAGTGCCTCCACATCTTGGACGCTGAACGGAAAGTCAGTAGCCAGCGACACGGCGACTTCCCTCTCGCAGCAGATCAAAAACCTGGCCAGCAGTCAGGCCTTGCGCAAAGCCTCTGAGCTGAGCAAGCCTGTCCACCGCTTTACGCTAAGTGTATCGCTGGGTAAGGATGATTCCCAGCTGGTCTATCAGGGCTGGACGCTTAAAGATGATCCAGATACCGTATGGGTTGTACCGCCACAAAGTAACTGGGCTTATGGTCTGTCAGTATCTGACGTAAACCGTACTGAACAGAATGACCACGACCAAGCTCAGGCTGGAAAATAACCATTAGTAATTAAATTAGCTGCACAAAGAGGCTCCAACGGCGGATGATCGTCGTCTGGAGCTTCTTTGTGTTTGTTATTCGTCAGGTTTGCTGCTTTTGGAAGAAGAGTTGTTAGTGTCGTTTAAATCTTGGATTACTTGAATCAGCTCATGAAGTGAGACGTCCAGCTTATCCAGCTTTTCCTCCATCGTGTGCAGGATGTGCCGCAACAAAATAAAACAAAGTCCAGCCGGAAAGCCTACGTTGGTAACCAGAGAAAGAGCATCATCCATTTGCAATGTATTCCCTCCTTTTTAGCCATATATAAAGGAAGGTAAATTAAACGAACCATATACAACCGATTGTAAAAATAGTATAATAAATAAGAACAAATGTTCTGTTTTTGGTTGTAAAATAGGTTTGGAAATTACCCTATAGTATGAGGATTAGAAAAAGTCAAATCCAAAGAGAAAGGGTGATTTACAATGGATCAGTCTCAGCTAACATTGGTAGAACAATATCGAAAGAAGCTGTACCGCATTGCCTGGAGAATCCAGTATCGTGCTCGGGTACAAACCAATCATGAATTTGTAATGGAAAAGAACGAATCCGTCAGTGCCCCATCTTTTACAGAATCTTCAAACTCTCATATGTACACATTACAGCTTATCAACTCTCTATCTTCTGAGATCGGAAAAATGATCATCTTTGACCTTTACATACTAGATAAAACCGAAGCACAGATTGCAAAAGAGTTAAAGCTATCCCAACAGGCGGTGAATAAATGGAAAAAGAAAATGCTGAAAGAGTTATTTCGGATGCTGAGTTCGTCCAATTGCTAAAATTAGTACAAAGTGGAGATCAGGAGGCCATGTATAGGATACTTCAATTGTTCGAGGAAGACATTCAAAAGACCAGTCGATATATTCGTATGTCCCGTGAAGATGCTGTCCAAAGCATTGTGACTGATTTTATAGAAGAACTGCGACAAGAGTTAAAGACAGTGAAAAGTGGACAATGGATATAGCCTTGGCTATCCTTATCCGTAGGTTTACTTATTTAACGGAGGGCTTATAAGTTTATGATTGATAACAGGGCTTCTTTTGAGAAAAGTATGAAGATGTACCCAGTCAACAGTATTCGTTCCAATGTCATCATTCTTGTTTTATTACTGTTAGATCTGTTTCTGGTTATCCCCTTAGTGGGAAATCCATACATTGCAGTTTACGTGTATGTACTGTTGCCACCGATTGTTTTGATAAACATTTGGGCTCTAGTACTGGTCATCATGCCACGCAAATTGCAATTGAATTACATTTTATTCCGTGGTGTATTTGGTTTGATTTGTTCTATGGGCTTCATGATCATGACACAAAAGTTTGCTTATGGCATGTTGGGTCTGGATACTTCATGGTATTTTATAGGTTCTTTTGCCCTTTATGGAGTCGCTTTGTATTACTTTATAAAATATAATTTGGCGAAATTCAAAGATCCTTCAAAACATAAGAAGAAACCAAAAGTTAAGAAAAAAAACAAGAGAGCGCCTCTAGTGACGATCACCACATTTACTGGGGCTGGTTATCTGATAGCGAATGTTTCCCTCGGATTTGCTACACAACAATTAGTTGCCACAGTATTGATCAGTGTATACTCCATGCTGGCATTTGTTCTTTTTCATTTTATTATGGATTTACACCGCTACTATTGGCTTCATAAGCTGAGGAATCAGACAACAGATTGAACACAATGAAAAAAAAGCCTGCAAATGCCCCAACTTAATAGGGATTCGCAGGCTTTTTAGGCTGTAGATTTATTTAGTCGACATACTTGTTGCCGTCTGCATCAATATAAATGGATTGAACAGCTGTACGGCGGTACGGATAACCTGCCTCTGTGGTGCCGCTAATTTCATAGGTTACAGAATAGATGCCGGGCTTGTCCGCTTTGGATAGCTCAATTTGCCCATTAGGTTTAACCGTTTTTTGCTGTGCCGTCAAACCTTTAGGTGCAGAAGTGACTCCTTGCTGCGGATCACCATAATATTGAACTTGGTAGGTGACTTGTGTCACGCTGTCCGGGGAATCCTGTGTTTTCAGGTTTAGCTTCGGACCCACTGCATTCAGATTGTATTTCAGTTCAGGAACTTGAACAGCCTGGTAACGTGCAATCAGGAGATACGCTCCTTGATCAGGAACTGTGACGTTCAGTTTATAGGTGCCCGGTTTTGGATTTTGAATGACGGCGTTATGATGCCAGGCACCAGCAAAAATATCGTCATCATAGCCTGCTTTCAGATTAATAATTTCACTAGTACCGTCAGGCTTGGTTAGTTCCAGCTGACTCACACGTTTATCGCTGATCCAGTCCAGATCAATGGATTTGACACCATTTTCAACAGTCAGGGTTTCTGAGGCTTGTCCATTATAATCGCTGCCTCGAATAAAGTATGAATTGTCGATCTCGCTATAGGTGGCTTGTACAGCAGAAGCAGTCAGGGAAGATGCTGAAAGTGCTTCAGTTTCCTGATTCAATGCTGGAGTGTTTGCTTGGAGGTAGGGTTGGATCAGGGAGAAAACGTAGGAGCCAGTACGAACCTTGGCATGATCCCAAGATCCGACTTTAACTACACGTCCGCCGGGAAGCTTAGCGTTGTCGACTGTGACCACTCCATCATTCTTACCAAAGGATGAGAGGTAAAGTCCGCCCATTATGTAGGAAGCAGTGCCGCCAGACCAGTTATCACCAGCAAACGTGAAGAATGGAATTGTAGTCGCATTACTGAGTGCATCGGTCTTGGATCGGAAATACTTCATATAAGATGTTTGTAAAGTGGAGGTACCAGGATTTTGTGAGCCGACGATATCTGCCAGCCATCCGGCCCAGCTACTGTAGGCGAGATCTGCAAGTTGTGAGCCATGATGAGGACTGCTGAGGGTGATGACACGTTGTACATAGGGAGCGGCTCCGTTATATACGAGAGCGGTTTGAGTATCCACTCCACCTTTGCTGTGGGCGATAACGATAAGTTTTTTTCCAAAGTGATTACTGATGACCTTAATTTTGTCGGCCAGAAGCTTACCATTGTCCCACATATCTTGGGAGGTGCCATTTGTATCGTACAGATTAATGGTGGCTGTCTGGTATCCGGCGTCACGTGCACGCTGAAGCATATCGTTATTATTCTTGGTCCAGACTTCAGCACTACTGTTCAAACCATGTACGAACAAAAGTGCTGGCTTGGTAGGATCAACGCGATTAGGTGGTGGGCCTTCTGCCCAGCTTCCGGCGGGATCTTTCGGGGGTTGGGGTGTAGTGGAGCCTGCAAAAGCGCCGACGGGTACAAGAGTAACTGATAACAAAAAAATGAGCATCAAAACAGTGATCTTTTTCAAATTGAAAATCCTCCTTTGTAAAATAAAGTATTTTTCAAGCTTATTATACATGCCATCTTGTGGTAAATCATCAATTGTATTTCATATTTACATTAAAATTTTATTTTTTTAGTCATTTTTTAGTCAGGATATCCCCATGATCCATGGCGCATGATAATCTCGTCACACATTTTATATGTATGGAGGATGAGTTCATGCCAGGAACTAAGAAGGTCATTAGTTTGACGATTTCTGCTGCTTTACTTGCAAGCATGGCTACTTTGACAGGATGTGGGACTGCGAATCATAACGTCCGCACGAACGCTACCCGCTATAACGCACAAAGCACGCACCATATGGATGGAGTGAATCGTTATGGCTTGGATGGTGTGAACCGTAATGGTATGGATGGTGTGAACCGTAATGGTATGGATGGTGTGAATCGTTATGGGGTTAAGTCGAATGGTATGGACGGGATGTCATTGAATGAAAATGGCAACCGAACCGGACATCCAGTCCGTAATCTGCAAGTCGATCGCAATTTGTCCAAACGTATATCCGAGATGCCGGATGTAAAGTCTGCGACAGTGCTGGTCGGTGAACGACATGCCTATGTAGCCGTTTCCTTGAAAGACCAAGCCAACGGAACAGGTGTCGGTGCTCCAAGTATTGACGGTACTCCAAGTGCAAACAGTACTGGACGTAACGGGAATGTACCGAGTGTGAATGGCGTTAATGGCACTAGAGGAAACCGTACTACGGATACTACAACGCCTGGAATGACAGACAATGGAGTTACCGGGAATGGAACACCTGCGCGTCGTGATGACGGTTTATTTGGTACGATGGGTACAGGATCGTACGGTATGTTGCGTGGCTTAACGGACAACAACAATCGCACAGATAACGGAAACACCACAATCGAGGGAGCAAGAACTGCATATGAACCAAGTGATGCAGTCAAGAGCCGTATCGCGAATAAAGTGAAGCAATTTGCACCTTCGATTGAACAGGTACATGTATCCGCTAACCCGGACTTTGTCAAACAAGCCACTGACTTTACACACAGTGTGCAAAATGGTCATCCGATTAGAGGCTTGAGCAATGGTATGATGGATGTAATTGAACGTGTATTCCCGACCTCGGCGGCTGATACAAACCGTCCAATGAATAATACAGCACCCACACGTCCACAAAATCATACCCCTGCCCCGATGAATCATCGCTAATTCAAACCCTATAATTGTGCAATGCCAAAGAAAGAGCTATCCATCTCAGCGAATACGCTGGTGGATAGCTCTTTAGTTTTGGGAGAATGATAACTATAATTGAATTATTTGCGCAATCCTTTAATCCATACGCCTTGCAGCTTTAAGTCTCCATCCAGTAACAGGATATCTGCTTGTTTACCTGCTTCAAGGGAACCTGTACGATCAGCAATGTGCAAGGATCGAGCCGGATTCAGGCTGGCCATTTGTGATGCCGCAGGAATACTCATACCCACGTGTTGAACCAAATAGCGGAAGCCTTCAATCATCGTTAGTGTGCTTCCGGCCAATGTGACGCCATCCTCCAGTCGTGCTACATCGCCCTGCACAATCACTGGCAAATCGCCGAGTGTATATTTCCCGTCTTCGAGACCAGTAGCAGACATGGCATCGGTGATGAGAATGAGATTATGATCCTGTTTTAACCTAGCGAGCAGGGAAATGGCGGCGGGATGCACATGAATGCCGTCCGCGATGATTTCTGCTTCAATGCGCGGATCAGCAAGTACGGCTCCGGCGGCTCCCGGCTTGCGATGATGCAACGGAGTCATCGCATTAAACGCATGCACCGCATGGTTCAGCCCTGCCGTCGCTGCCTGTTCAACCTCTTCATACGTAGCATCCGTATGACCGAGAGCTGCGGTAATGCCATGGCTGCGCAGCCATGCAATCAGTTCCAGCGCTCCTTCCCGTTCGGGCGCAAGCGTGAGCTGGCGAACAAGGCCCGGGTAGCGCTGCTCCCATTCTGCTACCCATGAGAGATTCGGTGGCACGATATGTTCCGGGTTTTGCGCTCCCGGCCACTTCGGACTGATGAACGGTCCTTCCAAATGTACGCCCTCCAGTTGCGCATAGGGCATAGGTAGTGCCATGTATGCGTGAACTTCACTCAATACCCGGTCAATCTGTTCCTTGGGCGCGGTCATCGTGGTAGCCAGCATAGCTGTCGTACCTTGTGAACCGTGAAAGGAGGTGATCGTATCCAGCACCCTCGGATCGGAGTCCATAAAGTCCTCACCGTTCCCGCCGTGAACATGAATATCAATAAAGCCTGGCAGCAGATAGCCTCCTTCCAAACGCACAATTTTGGCGGTTTTCGCTGCGCTTTCTTCCTGATTTGCGAAGACTAACGCTGTCCAATCGGCGGGCAAATTCGCTTCTGAACCAGCGTATACAATGGATTGCCCCTCAATGACGACAACCCCTTTTTCAATGATGTCATTCCCAACGACAACTTGCCCATACAGTAGCTGGGGTACGGTACCACTCATTTCATCTGACTTCAATTGAACCATTCTCCTGCCTCCTGATCTAATAAAATAAGTACGTTGGGATGGCATTGCAGCAGGGAAGCCGGACACGCTGTCGTGACGGGTCCAGTTAAAGCCTGCTTTATAATGTCAGCCTTATCCGCACCAAAAGCCACCAGTATAATTTGCTTCGCCTTAAGAATCGTGCCTACTCCCATCGTAACTGCTTGCCTGGGTACAGCATCTATTTCGCCAAAAAATCGAGCATTCGCCGAGCGCGTACTTTCTTTTAAATCTACAACATGTGTAGCTCCAGCCAAGCTGTGACCAGGTTCGTTAAAGCCGATATGTCCATTATGACCAATGCCAAGCAATTGCAGATCCACGGGGCCATGATCCAGAATAGCCTGCTCGTGCGCTGCACATTCTGCTGCCAGATCCAGTGCATTCCCGTCAGGGACACGTGTGTGGGATATCGGAATATCGATATGTTGGAACAAGTGCTCATTCATAAAGCTTCGATAGCTCTGCGGATGTTCTGGGGGAAGACCAACATACTCATCAAGATTCACGGAATAGGCGCGTGCAAAACTGACCTGTCCCTTGCGGTACATATCTGCAAGATGTCGGTAAATGCCAATCGGCGTACTACCGGTGGCCAGGCCAAGCATGGCCTGTGGTTTGGATTGCAGCAAGCTAGCGATCACAGCGGCGGCAGTAGCGTTCAGGTCTTCACGGCTGTTCAAAATGCGTATGTTCATCTTAGTGACCTCCCGGTTGTTTTTTGAGCTTGCTCACTTGTTGATATGAACCTTCCAATCTCGGAATATATTTGTCAAAATCCGCGCTCACCATACCTGTAAACAGAATATCTATGATATGAAGCTGGGCGATGCGGGAGGCCATATCCCCACGTCGCATTCCTTCCTCCAATGAGGAGGAAAATAGCGCAATATCCGCAAGGCCTGCCAGCGTGTTGTTTCCGAAGGAGGTCAGGGATAGTGTCTTGGCCCCTTGTTCCTTGGCGCAGCGTAGAGCCGCAATGGTCTCCTGGGTTTCTCCTGAATAAGAGACGGCAAAGGCGACATCTCCCACTCCGAGCGAGGAGGCAGAGGTAATCTGCATATGTGAATCTGCAAAGGCAGTGCTGTTCTTGCCAATACGGATGAGCTTCTGGTAAAAATCCTGCGCCACAATCGACGATGTCGCCATCCCATAGAGATCAATGCGGCTCGTGGCTGACAGCCATGCAATAGCCTGCTCCAGCTTGTCGTAATCCAGCAGTCGGGTCGTGTCTGCAATGGATGCGGTGTGGTTCGCCTGAATAGCTTGCACGATTCGGGGAAGTGAATTTCCGGCGACAATATCCTGATAGGATTCTTCACCATTACGGTTGGAATGGGACAACTCGGCGGCCAGCTTCATTTTGAAATCGGGATAGCCTTTAAAATGTAGTGATTTGCAAAACCGCGTAACGGTCGCTGCACTCACACCACAACGCTCTGACAGCTCCCGAATACCCAGATGTAACACATCTTCCGGGGATTGCAGGATGGATTCCGTCAGCTTGCGCTCCTGTACGGGAAGCAGCTCCAGTCTTTGGGCTAATGTATGAAGAATGGGGGACATGAGCTGTGCTCCTTTGGCTGTAGAGTATTTGCGTGAAAATAAATATCGTTTATAAGAATGATATTAAGAAAAACATTTTCACGTGTATTGTAAAATAATTCTGTCGCTCATGCAAGAGATGTGAGAAGAATTTTTATTAAATTTTGCGAAAAAATAGCCAGCGAAAATTGTAGAAGTTATCATACATTAATTTACATATTGCGAGTTTTACTTACAAAACAACCTATTGACTTGTCTCTTCATTGGAGGAGTATAATTGAATAAAGTTCCAGTGAAGGAATTTTTCTAGGAGCTTTCTTTGCAGAGGGCATCGTTGGGTGGAACGAACAGAATCTCATTCACAAGGAGGAGTTTGCTATGCAAAGCCAAGTGATTGAAATGATCAGCGCAGTCAAGGAAGATCCTGAACTGGTCGCAAAGCTGGATGGACATTCGGACATTATTCATGATGCGGGACTGGATTCGTTGCAGTTGGTTCATTTCATGCTGCAAGTGGAGGATGCATTTGATGTGGAGATTGATTTTGATTCCTTTGAACTGGAGCATTTGAGCTCGGTAGATGCGTTTTGCAGCTACATTCAGGGGATCAGCGATGCGGAACAAGCGCCGCATCTGGAGGGAATGGAGACGGTCTGACGTACAGCTAGGTACATGTGCCTGAAAATCCATTAAACGAGGTGTTAGCATGCAGCCCAAAAGCAATGTGCTGATTGATGAGAAAGCGTTCAAGCTCATCAAGCGTAACCTGAAAAACGCTTCTGTATCTTACCGTAACGCCACACAGGACCCTGCTTTCAAAACGGACATGCCCCAGACGATCGGCATTAAGCTGACTAACCGCTGCAACCTGAGATGTACCCACTGCTTTGAATGGAACGAGGAAGGCTACCATCACCAAATGGATAAAGAAGAACAAAACATGGATCTTGCTCCAGACATGCTCCGGCAAATTTTGAGCGAAACCAAGGAAGCCAAGTCCAGACTGTACATGTGGGGCGGCGAACCAATGTTTCATCGGCGTTTTGATGAAATTTTGGACGTGCTGGCGGAAGATCGGCGCGAAATGACCTTTTGTACAAATGGATTACTTATTGATAAATATTTGGACCGGATTTTGGATTTGTCCGAAAATCTGGAGTTATTAATAGCGATTGAAGGTTTTGAAAGAGAACACGACCTAATTCGCGGTAAAGGCACCTTTCAAAAAACAATGCGGCAGATGGATAAGCTGATTGAACTGCGCGACCAGGGATTGTACAAGGGACGGGTAACTGTCCATGCGGTCATTAACGATAACATGATCGGACGGATGTACGAATTTCTGCAAATGCTGGAGGACAAAAGGCTGGATCTGGTGCTGCTGACGTTCCCCTGGTACATTTCCAAAGAGACCTCCCTCAAAATGGATGAATATTTTACACGTAATTTTTCTTGGCTCCGACAACTCGAAGAAAAAAATATTAGTAGCTGGCATGCTTTCAAATATAAAATCAACCCGGATAACATCGATCCTCTGATGCAGGAACTACAGCGGATCAATGAGCGAGTATGGAACATTCGCGTGCGCTATCAGCCCGGTTTGGATTATGAGGAAATTGATAAATTTATACATGGTGAGGAAATGGTCAGCCGTTGTTCCAATCATTGTTTGGCGCTCACCTCCAGAACAGATATTTTACCAGACGGGAAGGTCATGCCTTGCAAATTTTTCAGTGAGTTCACGATTGGAAGCATGCGTGAGCACAGTCTGAAGGAGATATGGAACTCGGAAGCGTATGAGAAAACCCGTCAAAAGATTAATCATGAAGGATTGACTCCGGTGTGCTCCAAATGCAGCGTATTGTATCTGCACGGGGCAGGCTCTCTGAAATACATTTAGCTTTCTATGAATGTTGTTTGTTACTGGATGGAAGAGAGAGGGATGATGATAAGTCGTGACGACTAAAACAATTAACCTTGTGGAAGCGCTTGCGCATGAACGGGACCATGGAGTCCTGATTTGGCTGTTTAATATCGGTGCAGAGCAAGTATGGCATCCATCCCCCCGCAAGGGGGGCATGGTAGACCGGGATGAACAGCAGGTCGTAAATCGGATGGAGGAAATGAACCTTCTGCTATGTCGAAGTCAGGATGTCATTGTACTTCGGGAATATCCGGATGAGGCGTTTCTGGACATGCTTCAACGGTTGGGCTTTAGCCTGCCGCGTATTGAGGTGCCAGAGCCTTCTGATCCGCTAACGCCGATTTCAGAGCTGGTGCTGGCGGATGAGGCGCTTTTGGCACGACTGCGTACGGTTGCAGATGCAGGCCACAGCAGCAGTGGAGCCAAAGCGTGGCTCGTCCCCTATGCGGTCACACCGCAGGAGGAAGCGATTGCGGAGCTTTGCGGGCTGGAGTTGATCGGCGCTCCATCCGCGGTCAGTGCTCAGGTGAATGATAAAATATTCAGCCGCCTGACCGCGCAAAAGCTTGGTTTTGCTGTCAGCGAAGGCGCTGTATGTACAGACGAATCGGCGATCCGCAGGGAGTGTGCCAGACTGGCTGACTTATCGGATGGACCTGTGAAGCTGATTATCAAGCAGCCGCACGGTGCCTCGGGACAAGGCATGTATATGCTGGACGAGCTGTCCAAGCTGGACACGCTGCTGAGTGTGATGAGGCGCTTTGGCGGCTCGTCGCCATCATCCGGCGGCTGGCTGGTGGAGCGCTGGCACAATAAGCAGATGGATCTGAACTACCAGCTCTGTATTGACGAGGGCGGTGGTGTGACGATGTTTTCGCTAAAAAGGCAAAACGTGGATGGCACCGTGTATATCGGATCTCAAGTGCCGGCTGAGATTGGCGATGCGCTGGAGGAAGAAGTGAGACGCTGCGCCTATCAGCTGGGTACGTATCTCTATTCCATTGGGTATACGGGAATGGCCTCTATTGACGGTTTTGTTGACGAAGAAGGTTTGCTGGTTCCAGTCATTGAGATTAACGGTAGGTTTACGTTGTCTACCTATATTTCGTTCCTGTCATCCGTCTTGGGAGAGCAGCACAAAACATTATCCCGTTATTATCGCAACGTTACCGCTACACCTCTCACCTACAGCCGCTTGTGCGGGCTGCTCGCGGAGGAAGGCTTGCTCTATACGCCCGAACGTCCAGAAGGGGTGTTTGTGTATACGGCGGGTACATTGTCTGGTATCCCTGTGAAGCGGGGCTATGTGAACCGGATTTTCACACTTATTTTGGCAGACAGCTGGCAGGAAGCTGATGCGTATGCGCACAAATTGGAAGGTATCATTGCTGGATTAGGATGCTCATAAATGGGAGGGAATCAAGAATGAAAACAGATGTATACCATGTAGTACCCTTGCTGGAAAAGATTTTGAAGCTGGCTCCGGGCGAGCTGGAACAGTTGACTCCGGATCAAGATTTGCGAACCTTGGGGCTGAATTCCTTATCCGCTGTGGAATTAATTGTAGAGTTGGAAAATGAGCTTGATATTACGATGGAGGACGACGATCTAGTGCTGGAGCATCTATCTACACTGCAAGGCATTGAGCGTCTGCTGAGCAAATATGCATAAGGGCGCCGAAAAGACAAGGTTGATGCAGGGATCCGATATGGAGACTCGTCAAAATTCCGTTGTGGACTATGGTACAGAAGAAGTGGCAAACGCTCTTCCAGGGAAGCATTGTGTATATTCTTCCCTGCGTACCTCATTGCGGAGGTACGGGGTGACCATGGCCGAATCCGAGCTATTCATGCTGTGTGGGAGTATGTGCGCAGAGTATGGTGGAGATTTGAAGCGCTTCGGGCCTGAGAAATATCCGGAGCAGCTTCAAGAAATGGCAGCCAGTGGTGGACCTGTTATTCGGGTGGAACCGTGGGTCGCTGGTGTCAGTGATGAAACCGACTTGTTGCGGGTACTTACATCGGGCTACGGTACCATGCTGCATACGTCAAGCACCGCTTTAACCTATCACGATGTATATGTGAAAAATTACCCAAGGGGCCACGTGATTGAGTTGTGCGGGTTGGACTTGCAAGAACGGACAGCACAGGTGAATGATAGCTTCCTGCTCGATTCCTCGGGACATGCCATGACTTATGTGGGCTCAGCCCGGCTCGACGATCTGATGCAGGGCATTATTGAGTATGCATGGCTGGTGGAGCAGCCTGCCCCGCTTTCGCCAAGTGAGATGCATGCTGCGTGTGCTCACCATATACGACAGTATTTGACTGGACACGAAGCCATCTGGAGAGGCGTACCTACGTCTAATGAGTCGGTCAGTCAAACGGGGAAAGCTGTAACAGGCAAGCAGGTCAAGCGGGGAGATGAGGGGTACCGGGCATTTGTTGATGACTTCCGTCTGTTGGCAGACATGGAGGATCAGGATTTTCGGACGTACTGTCATGAAATCTATTACAATCTGCGATTGGGCAGTGCTCTTCATTTGACGGATTATACAGCTGATTATTGCCTGCTGCACCAAGCCACGCTGGGGCCACAAACACAGCATGTAATTGAATTGGCACAGGGGCTGTACGCGGATTGGCACAAGCTTAATCTGCATATTTACAAAACAGGGCTTCAACTGCGCAAGCATCGGATGCCTGAGATTACGGAACGAGCTTTGCATTTAATTGAAAGACAGCGGCATATGCTGGAGGAACTGATGATTTTAGCAGAGCAAGCAGCCGAGTAGTCCAAGCATTCGGTCGTATCAGACCGTTCATCCAGGTGTCCTGCACAGAGGAAAGAGGAGGGGGATTAATTGCCGTCCATTACATTAAACCAATTGTCGAAAACATTTACGTACTACAAAAAGGAGCCGGGCGTGCGCAAATCGTTGCAAAACTTGTTCAGGCGTGAGCAGCTGACCAAAGAGGCTGTGCAAAATGTCAGCTTTAGCATTGAGGAGGGGGAAATTGTCGGATTTCTCGGTCCAAACGGGGCAGGCAAAACAACGACGCTCAAAATGCTGTCTGGCATTCTCCATCCCACGGACGGGGAGGCATCGGTACTCGGCTTTACCCCGTGGAAACGACAAAAAGAGTTTAAACGTCAATTTTCCATTGTAATGGGACAGAAAAACCAGCTCTGGTGGGATTTGCCTGCAAGCGAGTCATTCGAGCTGAACAAGCTTATCTATGAAATCGATGAAAACCGTTATAAAGAGGCACTGGATGAACTGGTCACTTTGCTTGGGGTGGAGGAGCAGCTTCATGTGCAGGTTCGGCGGCTGTCTCTCGGTGAGCGTATGAAAATGGAACTGATCGCTGCGCTGCTGCATCGTCCACGGGTCATTTTGCTGGATGAGCCGACCATCGGACTGGACCTTGTTTCTCAGCGGCGGATTCGAGAGTTTTTCAAAGCCTATAACCGCAAGCACCGGACGACCATCCTGCTGACAAGCCACTATATGAAGGATATTGAGGATTTGTGCAGTAGATCCATCATTATCAGCGGGGGCAGATTGGTCTATGACGGAGACTTACACAAGGTGAACGAGGTCATCGGTGCCCGTAAATTGCTCAAGGTTCGACTGGAGACCCCTGTATCCAACCTAACGTTGGCGAGCCTCGGCAAACTTCGCTCCAACTCGGAGCTGGAGGCGGTATTCGAGCTGGATGCAGAAGATACCTTGGCTTGGTCCAAAAAGATTTTGGACGCACTGCCTGTCGTTGATTTTACGATTGAGGACGTCCCGCTGGAAGAGGGGATAGCCAATTTGTATGATGGGGGCAGGCTGGCCGATGCGAAATAACAAATATGTGAAGGTACTCCAGCTCGGCATGCAAAATGAAATGGAGTATCGGGCTAATTATTGGCTCCAAATGGCGGGATTTATGCTGCCCATCATGACGCAAATTTTTCTCTGGCTAGCTGTATTTGGTTCTTCGGGACAAGCAAGAGTGCTGGGTTATTCTCTGCCAGAAATGCTAGTGTATGTGGTCATGGCGGGAGTCACTGGAAAACTGATTGCTACGGGCTTTGAATATGAAATTGCTACAGATATCAAGGAAGGTGGACTGGCAAAATTCATGGTACAGCCTGTGCATTATTTCGCTTACCGTTTTTGCCGGTTTATCGGAGGCAAAGTCATACAGTCCGCGGTCGTGCTGCTGGCGGCTGCTATTTTGCTGTTATGTCTTAGCCTGGAAGGACAAATCAGCTTCGGGCTATCGTACATCTTGCTTTACATATTGGCGTTGCCGGGAGCGCTTGTGCTTAATTTTGTGGTCTATTATGCGTTGAGCGGCATAGCCTTTTGGGTGACGGAATCGGCGGGACTATTTTATACGCTGTCTCTTGTCATTTATGTAGCTAGCGGTACCGTGTTTCCGCTGACGATTTTTGGAGATGTTTTGGCCCGTCTGTTCAGTCTGCTACCGTTCAGCTACACCGTATTTTTTCCGGTGAATGCGTTGACGGGCAAGCTGACTGTACTGGAAGCCGCTAAAGGCATTGGCGTACAATGGCTCTGGATTGTAGCGCTGGCGGCCCTATCACGCTGGGTGTGGCAAGCCGGGGTCAAACGCTTTGTCTCGGTGGGGGGGTAACATGAAAAATGTTTTCCGAAACGTTAGGCGCTACATCAGACTGTACTGGAAGTTTGTCCAGTTTTCCGTCATGTCGCAGATGGAATACCGCATTAATTTTATAACTGCATTTCTGGTTGAAACGGCTTATTTACTCATCAAGCTGCTGTACGCATCGGTACCATACCGCGCCGGGACGGACATTAACGGCTGGTCTCCTGACGCCATATTGTTATATATCGGCGTGTTTACGATGATGAGCGGATTTTATAGTGGATTGTTCTACAGTAATTTTACAAGCCTGCCTGACAAAATTCGTACCGGCTCACTGGATGTGCTCATGACCAAACCCGTATCGCTGCAATTTATGGTGACACTGCGTCAATTTGAACTGGGCTATACCGTGCCAAATGTAATTGGCGGCGGAATTATGACGGGGATCGGCTGGTATCGACTCGGATTGCCGTTTAATTTTGAAACTGCGGGAGGGTTCTCTGTGCTGCTCGGATGCGGAGTGCTAACGGCATACTCCGTATTTTTGCTCCCCCAACTGCTAGCCTTCTGGATTATCCGCACGAACGGCGTTACGGAGCTATCCAACAGCATTTTCGAGACAAACTATGTGCCGATGGCCGTGTACAGTAATCTGATTCAGCGTATCGGTTTGTTCGTGCTTCCGGTGTTTGTCATTTGTAATTTTCCGCCCATGTTCATTCTCGGCAAAATGGAAACCGGGTTAGTGGTATGGGCATTTCTCGCACCTCTCTGGCTGCTGGCGATCATCCGCCTGATATGGCAGTTTGCTTTACGTGATTATACGAGCGCGAGCCAGTAGCGCTACCGTGTAGTGGGCCAAAATGAAGCAGGAAAGGAAGCGAATCATATGAATGCGATACCGAATCAGCGTCATTTGTATATGGGAACGTTCGAAGCGGAGGCTTACTGGCGGGATGCCCAGTTAGCTTCCCTGCCAACCCTGCCTGACCGGGCTTCTTCTGCGATTGTAGCAGCCATGGATGAACTGCTGTTCAGCTTTTGCCAGCCGGGAGATGCGTTATTGACCCGTTATGCCATTTCGCCCGTACATCGTCAGTATATCGCGCAGTTGGGCTTTCATCCGGCTGTCAACGAACGAGATTTGACCGACGGAATGGAGCGTGCAGGCAACGTATCGGCTGCTTCAGTATTTGAACTGCTGGGCAGTCGCAAGGCCGATGCTGGAGAGGGGTTTCCTCAACTGGAAGGCTGTGTGCTTAGCCCGTTTGCGGGTTTACCGCATGTGGAGGAGGCTGCACGTGCTTGGGGAATAACACTGCATCAGCCACCCCTGGAAACGATTCGCAAGGTAAATGCCAAAACGTATTCCTCTGAGCTGAAACGCAGCCTCGGTTTGCGCAACCCGGGCTATATTGTGACTTCGTTTGCAGATGTCGCTGAGGCGGGGCGTAAGCTGCTACGGGATGGAAGCTTTTTAATCAAGGATGATTTTGGCGTATCGGGCAAAGGAAACCTGCACATTACCTCGACACAAATGCTAGACCGGATCGTATCGTATTTACGTGGACAGGAGCGCAAAGGCAAACAGGTGCTTTTCCTTTTGGAGCCTTTCCAGGAGAAGGAGCAGGATTTTTCATGCCAATTTACGATTGGTGATGATGGAAGTGTCGATATCATATCTGTACAATGGCTGGCTAATACTCAATTCTCTTATCGGGAATCCTTGTCGCCGGACGGGGCCTTTTTGGAGCGGCTGGAGCGCGAGGGCTATTTTAGCTTAATGCAGGACGTGGGGCGGCAATTGTATCAGGATGGTTATTACGGCGATGTTTGCATTGATTCCATGACACTTCGTGGTGGGAAGCTGGAGCCTATTATCGAAATTAATGCCAGAAAGTCGATGAGTTTGATCAAGCATCAGCTCGATACCTTTCTGTCCGGGAAAAATATGCGTGGCACACTGACGAATTATTCACTATCTCATGATGGCAGTCTATCCTATGAAGAACTGCTGGAAGGGCTGAAAGGTGAAGGATTGTTGTTCACAGGTGAACGTGAAGAAGGTGTCATGCCTCTGGGTGCCAATACGTTATATGTGAACACAGGTGGACGAGATGGCGAGAACAAGATTGTGGGCCATACAAGTAAGCCAAGCAGAAATGCAACCGGGCGCGGAGGCAGATCGCCTGCCAAGCAGGTTCGTGTGAGCGGGATTGGGGCCAGCGATGGCGGATCAGAAGGGAACGGCATGGCTAAGCCGGACTTGAATGGTAAAAAAGAAACGGGTGGAAGCGAAAGGGCACGAGGCAAGGGGCGTCTTTATTTAGAGCTAGTTGCTGCGAGCGATGAGGATAAAATGCAATTGACTACAAAGCTGGAGCGTTTTTTGGCAGAGCATCATTTTACAGTGCTGAATTAAACGGGAGGCGTATGAGCATGCGTAAGAGTACGGATAAGCTTATGAAGGTAACGATTTTGTGTTCCGGTTTCGGATTGGGCTTTTATACCCCTGGCTTGCTGCTGCAAGCGGGTCTTCGCAGGCTGGGCGTGGATACGGCGATTCATGTATTTGAAAATGTACTGCCAGAATCGGCCCGACTCAAGGTCGACAAAAGCCGCAAAGCTTACCATGACAATTTTGCGGTGGCCTTAATGTCTCAGAAGGTTCCGCAAGATATGCGTAATTCACTGGATTTCGCTGCGATGGAAGTGCTGCTGAACCAATGGATGGAGGAGGATCGGCGGTATTTTATATGCTTATCCGGTCATTGGATGTATGTACTGGAGGAGTATCGTAAGCGCAGAGAACCGGAGTCGGTGCATGTGGACATCGTGTACATGGATTCGACACCTTCTCCTTCCTGGAAAAATCTAGCCAAGCATAACCCGCGTTTTGCGGATGGCTGTGGAGAAATGGCCCTTTTTGAAAATGATAAGAATAGAGTCAGCCACTATATTGATGTACCGGCCGTGGAGTATGTACCGTTTGAAGCACGGCAATCCCGCTTATTCGTACATGGTGGCGGTTGGGGGATGGGCACCTACCGTGACAAGGTTGGACGGTTGGAAGAAGCGGGCTGGGAGCTGGATCTGCTGTTGTATGATCAGGATCAACCGGATGAACAGCGGGACAGTATACGCTATTTTCAGATGGATCCGCAGTGGAGGACATGGCAGCGTAATGAAGCCGGGGAGCATACATTTCCGCCTTTCGGAGAGGTGAAAAAGGGCGAGAAGACCGTGTATCAGGTCGGACCGGATTACCATAACATGCTGGACCAAGCATGTCGTGTCCAGGCCATTGTCAGCAAGCCAGGAGGTGGTAGCCTAACCGATTCGTTCGCTACAGCCACTCCACTCATTATGCTGGAGCCATTTGGTGTACATGAAAAGCATAATGCAGATCTATGGGAACGGCTGGGACTTGGTATGCGGTACGATACGTGGATACAAACCTATGATGGCAGTGCTCAGATACTGGAAGATATGCATCGCAGGATCGTAGAGCTGCGCAGTCGAACGCCGCGTTATATAGAGTCCTATGTGAATAGCATCCAAATGCCAGCAGGCTCACCGGGAATGGAGCAGGGGTCATGAACGCTGCGGCGGCTGCGCAAGAGCCTGCGATGCGAGATATTCGCTTTGGGATCATTGGCTGTTCTGCCATTGCTCCCCGTGCGTTGCTGGAACCGATCCGACATGTTGCAGGGGCACGCGTGACCGCGCTTGCGAACCGCACGGTTGCCAAGGCAGGAGAAATGGCAGATCGTTTTGGCGTCAGTGTCGTTTATCGGCATGCTGAGGATATGCTAAAGGACCCGGAGATCGACGCTGTATATATTGCACTCAGCAACGACTTGCATGCCGAGTGGATTGGCAAAGCACTACGGGCCCATAAGCATGTGCTGGTGGAAAAGCCGTTATGCCTGAATACGGCTGATCTGGCACCCTTGGCAGCTATAGTCGAGCAGAGTAACGTTCACCTGCTGGAGGGTGTCATGGTGCAGCACCATCCGTGGCAGCGTGAGCTGCGGAGGATCGTAGAATCGGGGCGTTATGGTCGTTTATGCTCCATAGAGACGAGTTTATGTATTCCGGCAAAAGAAGGGCATGCGGACAATTACAGATCCCGTCCGGAGCAGGGTGGGGGATGTTTTTGGGATTTAGGCGTGTACTGGCTCCAATTGCTCCAGGCCGTCGTTGGATTAGATCAGGCGGAATTCCACAGTCAATCGGATTTCGATGGTCCTCATGGCTGTGACTGGACATTTCGTGCGCAAGCCCGTTATCCGAGTGGATTGGAGGCATCTGCCCTCTTTTCATTCGAGCGCCCTTATCGCTGTGCTCATGTACTGACCTTTGATTCGGCAGTAGTCACTTTAAAGGACTGCTTTCGAGCAAATTTAGGCTTTTATAAAATGACACTCAAGACGGAGATCAAAAAGAATATCGCGTCAAATATAGCGGATGCGGACGCACTGCCTGTGTTATCACAGACATCTTCGTATACCAAAACGGTTTTCGAGCCTATGAACTATTATGTCAATCAGTTGAATACCTTTTGCGGTATCATCCGGGGAGAAGCGGAGCCCATACCATTTCGCGAGGCTGCGGAACGCGTCAGACTGCTGGCAGCCATTCATGAAGCAGCACGCTCGGGCGAGACGATCTATGCAGTATGAGCATGATTGTGTTTTCGAGCGGTGGGAAGCGAATGATGCAAAATACGGAGTATCAAGGCAAAGAGAGGAGGGGAATTCAGTAGATGGATAAAAAGGACGAAGCCTTACTGGAACGATTCGGCGAGCATCCGACGCCATTTTACTATTATGACGGGGACGCGCTGCATGCTCATGTCAGCTCGTTGCTGTCCCGATTGCACCCGGCTGTGCGTGTACATTACGCGCTCAAGGCTAATGGTAACGTAGCCTTGGCTGGGTTGCTGCGCTCGTTAGGTTGTGGTGTTGAGATTGCTTCGGCCGGAGAAATGTTCGTCGCTATGGAGGCCGGGTATGCTGCGGAAGACGTGCTGTACGCCGGACCGGGAAAAACAGTAGCCGAGCTGAACGAGGCGATTGCCTATGGAATCGGCTGTATTCATGTCGAATCGGTGAGGGAGCTGCGTCTGCTGGAGGACATTGCTGCCCAAGCGGGCCAGTTTGTCAGGGCAGCAGTTCGCATCAATCCCGATAACGATCTGTCTGGAGCAACGATTAAAATGGGCGGTGTTCCGCGCCCCTTTGGAGTGGATGAAGGACAGCTGGATCAATTTTTTAAGGTGCTGGAAGATTGCCCACACGTCAATTTTCTAGGTATTCAGGTATATACAGGTACGCAAATGTTGAAGTCGGATCAGATCTTAGCTTCGTTTGCGAATACGCTGCAGTTGGCAGAACGGGTACAGGCTCAGTATGGTGTGGCAATGCATACGGTCAATTTGGGCGGCGGGTTTGGTGTACCTTATTTTGCTCATGAGCAACCGCTCGATATGGATCACGTCATTGACGGACTGAACGCACTCGCGGAGCAGACCCAAACCCGCATGCCCGGGGTTAAGCTAATCATCGAAAGCGGCAGGTATCTGGTTGCTCAATCGGGCATGTATGTCTGCCGAGCATTGTATACCAAGGAATCCAAGGGAGAGAAGTTTGTCGTCGCTGATGGTGGCATGAATCACTACGTCGCAGCTACTTTTCGAGGACGCCGCATTAGGGACAACTACCCGGTGCGTATTATGCGCAGACAAGCGGGAGAATCGAAAGAACCCAAAGAACGAGAAGTGGAAGCAACCCTATGGATGGGACAGAGAGACGCTTCTGCTCAAACAGCTGTTGCTGTCGAACAATCTTTAGAAGAGGTTCCAAACCGAATAGGAGGGCCTCTGCAAGAAACATCCATGGAGCTTGAGACGGTAAGCATTGTCGGTCCGCTTTGTACACCCGAGGATTGTATTGTGAAAAAAGCGCAGCTTCCTCCGATTCATGAGGGCGATTATATTGCTTTTCCGAATGCAGGTGCCTATGGATTAAGCTATAGTCCACTACAATTTCTGGGACATGCTACCCCGGCGGAGTTGCTCGATTTTCGTGGGGAGGTGCATGTCATTCGTGAACACGGTGACCGCGCGGACCTGCTGCATCATCAGCGCATGATTCCGTTGCCTGAGGATGTGCTGTAAGTGAGCATTTTGCATAAATCCCAAGAGTGTTTTTAAATCAGCAATATATAGATCGAAACGCTTTAGTTCGTGTATATATTGTACTTACGAGCGCTGGGAATCGAATGATGCAAAATGCTATAAGTTTGTAAAAAAACGCCAAACTCATGAGACCGATACAAATCGGACCTGTGATTTGGCGTTTTTTATAGGATGAGTAGGGTAGTATCGACTTAATGTTGCCTGGAACTGCGCATTTCCTGACGCACAAGTTGCCATACCATAAAGATCAGTACAGCGACTTGTGGGACAAATGTTTCCCAAGTTGGATACATACCCAGCCAGCTAATGGACGGAAGCGAGGAGGCAGTGTGCCCCGGAAGCTTGCCTGCCACCTGAAGCGAATGAATACTTTCGCCCAGAAATCGGAATACGAGATAGTAAATCAGTACAGTTGCAGTCAGGAAAAAGACGCGAATTGGCAATCGTACACTGAATTTAATGATCGCAAACGCCAGAATGACCAGAATAACCGTCGCCGAGCCAATGCCAATCAGCAATTGCGAGGTTTCGATGGCTGGAGCCATACCGACATAAAAGATAGCTGTCTCGGCTCCTTCACGCAGAATTGCGAGCGCAGAAACCGCAAATAGCGACCACAGGCTTCCCCGTGCCAGCGCGTTACCCACGCTGTTTTCCACAAAGCGGTTCCATGCGGCAGCGTTGGATTTGCTATGCAACCAGCTACCAACGGTCAGCATCAGCACGACCGCCACCAGTCCGGTGACACCTTCCAGCAACTCACGCATGCTGCCCGATGCGGCTGCTGCCACCAGTGTGGTGAACAGCACTGCCAGAATTCCGCTCAGTACCAGCCCCGTTCCAGCTCCTGCCCATATCCACCGTCCAGCCACGGCTTCGCCACTTTTTTTGGCATATGCCAGCAGAGCTGCGAGCACAAGGATGGCCTCCAGACCCTCACGCAGCAAAATCAGCGCAGCATCCCACGCAGTGTAAGAACGTTCTTCTGTTAATGGACGGAGCCTGTCCAGCATCTGATCAAGAGTCTGAATGGCTTTGTCTGTATTCGGTGGAGAAGACAGCAGATATCCGGAAGTCTCGGTCATTTCATTTTCAATTGCAGTGTAAGACGTCGGATCGGAAATTTGCACATGTCCTTCGACGGAAGGCCACAGAGCGATGAACTGCACTACCTTGTCAGCCGCTTGCTCTGATTGATTAGCTACAGCATCTTGGCGTGCGGATTCGAGCAAGGTGACTGCATCGGTCAGAGAAGCTACCGAACCATTCGCCGTTCCGGCAGCCGTATTGCCTGCATCTGTTCCTTGGCCTGTGTTCACAGGCTTGCCCTGACTATAATCAGACAACAAAGTCGTTAACTCTTGCATTTCCTTGAGGGCCTGTTCTTGGCGAATGGGCTCAGCTTGCATGGAGATGCGAATGAGACTGATTTTAGTTTCGAGCGAACTGTATACCGGAAAATTGTCCAAACGAATCGGTGTTTCTACCTGATACCAGGCTTTGACGATTCGATCGTAATCCACCCGAGCAGCAGTCCAATCGTCTTTTTGCATGGCAGCCAGACTACCCTTCGCCATGGGAAGCAGTTTTTCTGCTGCTTTAGCTCCAGCCGGGGCTGGTTTGTCCCCTTCGGCAGCAGTGACGTACTCATTGACCGAGCGCGCCAGCACGGATAAGGCAGCTTTCGCTGGTTCCCCGCCGCCACTGGCGAGTGTCTGCTCCGCATCGGTGAGTGCTTGATCTACAGCTGTGATGTGAGCTGAATCTCCGCCATTCGTTTTGGCGGTCTCCCACAGCGTGCGGAATTCTTTCAGATCCTTGGAGGCTTCCGTCCATTGGGCTTGTCCTGCCTCCACCAGTGCTCCGCCCACCACAGGCATTAGCTGATCATTGGTAACAGCTTTGGTATCTGTTTGTGCAAAAGCGACCGACCCGGAGCCGGATAGGAACGGAGTTACGGTCAGCAGCAGTGCCGCCACCAGCACAAACACCCATCCCAAGCTTTTATTGAGCCGATTCATATAAATCCCCTTCCTTGCCTGCTGCTAAAATAACGTATCCCCGATGTAGCCGCCTTGCGATACACCCGGGAAGCAGGCGAACACCGCACTGCCTTTGTGTACAATGTATTCGTTCAGTTTGTCATTGCGTGCAAGCTTCTCCTGAATATGAACGAACTGCTTGAACAGATCACGCTGGTAGCTGATGAACAGCAGCCCGGCATCCAGCTGTCCAGTTTGCTTGTCCAATCCGCTTGAATACGAATAAGACCTCCGCAAAATGTTAATGCTTCCGTCCCCATGAGCCAAAGCCACATGAGAGGTAGGAGGCGTAACTGGCTTGCCTTCTGGATTTTTGGCCGCCAGATCAAGCTTGTCGAACTCCTTGACCTTACCGAGTGGGGCCCCGCTGCTGCGATGACGTCCAAAAGTATCCTCCTGGTCGCCCAATGTTGAGCGATCCCACACCTCTACCCGCATGCGTACGCGGCGTACAGCCATATAGCTGCCGTCGCCCATCCATGCTGGTCCGTCACTGGTCTGTGTCCACACCAGCCGATTCATCTCGTCTGCCTTGGAGGTGTCCGGGTTCCCCGTACCGTCCTTGAAGCCCAGCAAATTGCGTGGTGTGCTTCCCGCAGGATCAGCTTGTGCAGTCCGCTGAAAGCCTTCCTGCGTCCAGCGAAGCACCGCCGTTCCTCTGGCGATACGCGCCAAATTACGCAGGGCATGGAAAGCGACCTGCAAGTCATTGGCACATACCTGCACTCCGATATCGCCACCGCACCATTGCTCCTCTAGGGCATCCCCTTGAAAACGGGGCAGCTCACGGAACCCGGCAGGTTTAAGCCCTGCCAGGCCATATCGTCCATCAAAAAAGGATGGGCCCACACCAAAGGTGATCGTCGTGCGGGACGGCGACAATCCTGCCGCCTCGCCCGTATCGGACGGAGGGAGGTTGAGGTTTTCATTATCGTTGCCAAGGAGCACGCCAGAAGTCATTGTAGTGCTTGCTTCCGTCCAGGCTTTGAAGAGGCTACGCACCTGTTCCTTGTCGCTGGTTGTTAGATCGAAAGCGGCGAAGCAGATGAAATCCTGTGCCGGAGTCACAATACCTGCCTGATGCTTCCCGTAAAAAGAGATTACATCTTTGGTATCCGCATCCGTCATCATGCTTTCGAGACGTTGACCGGCTGACAGCACGGCTCCCACGCCCCCGCCGCCAAGCAGGAGACCTAGTCCACCTACCCCGGCCAGCTTCAATAGGTCTCGGCGTGATACGGATTTGCTTTTTCCTGACGGATCATCTTTCACTAGCGTCGCATCCTTTTTTACCAGATCGCCCTGTTCATTATGGGATTCCGCATACTGCGGCTTTTCTTGCCCTTTTTGCCGCTTAAAGCCTTTCATATCATTACACTCCTAACAATTTCCCCATTTGGGACAACGGTTCTGCCAAGGCATCGAGGTTTTGGCTCAGCTTTTTAACTTCTTCCGGTTTCAGTTTTGTATACGATACATAGCCTTCTCCGTCCTTGAAAGGAGCCAACTCCTGCTGTAAGGTCGTAAAGCGCTCACCGATTTGTTTTTCCAACGCGGCATCTTTTTGGTTCAGATCTGTTTTCAAAATGTCATATATCTTTTGCGCGCCCTCTACATTGGCTGCAAAGTCGTACAAATCCGTATGGGAGTATCGTTCCTCTTCACCCGTCACCTTCGAGGTAGAAACTTCATTCAACAACTCGACTGCACCCGTTACCATCAGGCTGGCGTCAATATTAACTGTTTCTACTTTGGCGCGCAGCAGCTTGGCATCACTCAGTAGTCGGTCGGAGAACTCGTCCATTCCTTTGGTTGTGTTTTCTTCCCATAATGTTTTTTCAATCCGGTGAAAGCCGCGCCAATCCGCTGCATCCACATCACCGTCACGTGCATCAATATTTGGGTCAAGATCACCCAGCGCTTCTGCAATTGGTTCAATCCGTTCATAGTACATGCGTGCAGGAGCATACAGCGCCTTGGCTTTATCCAGCTCGCCAGCTTTGACCGCGTTCGTGAATTCTTCTGTCTTCTTCACAAACGTATCGCATTGCTCGATGGCATAGGTGCGGTAAGCTGCTACCGCTTGATCAAAATTGGGAGCAGAAGCGGCAGGAGTCGTTGTCTGTGTTGTGGCTCCTGCATCTTTGGTCGTTGCAGCAGGCTGCTGAGTAGCAGTTCCGGTTTGTCCGCAACCTGCGAACAGAATAGAAGAGACCAGCACTCCGGCCGGTACGGCATAACGTAGTTTCATAATCAATGAACACCCTTTCTGGCCAAACTGGCCTTGAACCATAGTCTGTTGCGATATCTATATCAAATTATCATTTTGATAATGATTATCAGTCGCGGTTTTTCTTATCATAAGGCTGGCCCATATGCCTGTCAATACATAAATTAGACGCAGAGTCCAACCCTCCATCGAAGGGAGTTAGTAGGGTGCCTATGCCCATTTTTATCCGCATATTGAACCATACCTAAGCGCATGACATAAAATGTGTTGACTGTATCCCTTAACCTTGTTACACCACACAAAACCCGAGCAAGGAGGGGTGAAATTGACGAAGGGTAACGACCATAAAAACAAGTTTTTGTTAACTCACCGTGAACGTGAAGTATTTGAACTGCTCGTGCAGGACAAAACAACACGTGACATCGCCGGACAGCTATTTATTAGCGAAAAAACGGTCCGAAACCATATTTCCAATGTAATGCAGAAACTGAACGTAAAAGGTCGTTCACAGGCGGTCGTGGAATTAATCAGGCTTGGCGAATTAAAAATCTGACCTCTCGTTCCTTGCGGGGTACAAAGTCTTCTCGATGATCCTTCGACAATGAAGGGTGGTCGGGAAGGCTTTTGTTTTGTGGTATATAAAAAAGTAAAACGATTAAACCGCTGAAATATGTGGGAAATTGCGTGTAAATGATGTACTATATATAGAAGGAAGAAACTACCATTGGAGATCATGGTAAACTAGCAGAAGTGATCAAATCAGAAGAATTACCACAAAGTTATACAAGGCTAGAAATGCATTCGGTGATAGTCTAAGAATATAAATCCCTACAAAAACAGTATTCAGCATGACGACAGGATGGAAGATGGATTGAAGAAGAATCACAAGGCAGAAAAAGCTCGTTGCTTCAGGTAGCAGGAAGTAGCTTTTGCCTAGAGCTACCTGTGGTATATTCTTGATCGGAGGTGAACGTTAAGACATATGACACCCAACCAACACTTGATGACTTATACGCTGAACAGCGGTATAAAGGGAACTGTCGACCTAACCAGTAAGCAGGTGCAGGAATGGATCAAAGCATATCGAATTGGCAGCAAGTTTGTAACGGTTGTGGGAAAACAGTATTTTGGTTTAAACCCTGAGTTGGTAGCAGATTTCAAGGTACATAATGAATACTCGGAGCAGAGAGAACACATATTCATAATACAGCCTGTAATGGAACACAAAGCTGTAGAGCTGGACCCACTGGTAGAGGCGTACAGCCAGTATAAAACATTAATTCAGGTAGAATGTAAATGTGGTGCTTCCTATATAGAAGAGTCACCGCATAAAAGAACCAAGTGGTCATGCAAGGAGTGTAATAACATTGTGTTCCTGGATCGTAAAAAGGGCATGGTGGATACGGATAAAGGCAAGGCGTGGTACATGACCAACAAATACTATGTGGAAAGACAAAGCAACTGACAGATTGTCAGTTGCTTTCTAACCATATACTCACAATTCTTGTGTGCCTACCCAAATGATATAAGTCTTTTGGCAAATAATAAAATTGATGTTTTTTGCGCTTTGTAGTACATTATCAAGTGTATTATAAGGAGGCTTCTCATGTACGGACATAGACAAGATGATACTTTATACATCATGACTTACACATTAAATAGTGGTATCAAGGGCACAGTGCCTTTGTCTAATCAACAGATACAGGAATGGCTTGAGTGTTACAGAATCGGCAAGAAATTTGTAACCGAGATTGGCAAAGAGTACTTTGGACTGCATTCGGAACTAGTAGCTGATTTTAAAGTGCATAATCAGTATTCAAGCTATCAGGAGGTTATTATCCCGATTCAACAGCCGGATACTGGCCTAAAAGAGTTGTCCCAGGCTTACAAATCAACAGAAACCTTAATTAAAGTAGATTGCAAATGTGGTACATCGTATGTAACAGAATCTCCCTTTAAGCGGACCAAGTGGTACTGCACCAAATGTCGGGAGATTGTTTTTCTCGACAACAAAAAGGGAATGGTGGATACTTCCAGAGGCAAGGCCCATTATATGACCAATAAGTATTTTGTGGAACGGGAAACAACTGGCGTATAAGCCAGTTGTTTTTTTGTTCGCAAGGTTTGTGTACGTCCTGACTTTTCAAAGCCATTGCGCTATAGTGAAAAAGGGGGCTTATGGAAATGTGGAGTATTTTGCTGAATCACGTTTTGTTGATAGGATTTGTGGCTGTTTTGATTCAACGGATCTACAAGTATCGCTTTCATCAGCAAAATGGTAGCAATTTTCTGCTATGCTTGTGGGGGATCTTGCTTAATCGGTACAATAGCTTGTTTGAACTGACCACGTTATATACGGTGTATACCGTTTTTTTTGCTGTAGGAGCATTGTGGTTTGGAGGTTGCTGGCTTGTGCAGCTATTGGAAAAGGGGAAAGATAAAGCTTGATATCACGATAGTCAGGTGGTGAACGTCATCCGGGAAGATCATACGAATGGTGCAGAAAACCGCATGCGTACGAACAATGTGTACATACACGAAACGCTTCATTTGGAACAAATCATAAGTGACCTGCGGGTGATGGGCTATGTGGCTTTTCATCATCATCCGCAAATCACAGGTGACCTTTCTGAGCTGGAGGCGTTAAAAAAGCAACTATTGTCGTTTTTCCAGCAGCATCATGTATTGTGGATTGAGCTTGACCCGCTAACACAATATGTGGTGGTGAATAACATGGGGAAGGCCACGGTGCTGAAACTCATGGGTCGGAAAATGAACCCGCTACGGGATCTAAGAGCAAACGCTGCTTTGGCTGGACAGCCGCTGCATGAGTTGGATCGGGAGATAGAACGGCTCAATCGGCTGGCTCATCTGTTGCGCTATACTCGTTTTTCTTAAGCGACAGAACTAACGAAAAAAAACATTCACGAAGCATGGGTGGTCCCATGCTGTGAATGCTTTTTAGTTTACTTATACCGATTTCAAAAACTCTACAATCGTCAGCAGACCCTTGTCGAAATTCTCCAAATTAAAATGCTCGTTTGGCGCATGCAGGTTCTCATCCGGCAAGCCGAAGCCCATCAATACAACTGGAGCAGTCAGCACACGGGAGAAGGTTTCCACGATTGGGATGGAGCCTCCATCCTTGGTAAAGAGGGCACGCACACCGTATACCTTCTCAAAAGCATCGGCTGCCGCTTGCAGAAACGCGTGTGACGGGTCGATGTTAAAGGCGTTCGCTTTCTCACCCTGTTGAATATCCAGAGTAGCTCCTGCCTGAACATGGGCTCGCAAATGGCGCTCGACTTTGTCCAGAATGTCTTGCGGGTTCTGGTTAGCCACCAAGCGGCACGTGATTTTAGCGTGAGCTTCTTTCGGAATGACCGTTTTCGTGCCTTCCCCTTGGAAGCCGCCGTACACACCATTCAGCTCCAGTGTTGGACGCGCCCCCACACGCTCAACGAAGCTGAATCCTTCTTCGCCATAGAGGGAATCAAGTGCAAGATCTTGTTGCAGCTTGCTCTCATTGAAGTCTTGCTTCACGAATTCTTCTCTCATCTCTGCCGATAATGGAGCAACATCGTCGTAGAATCCTTCGACGCTTACGCCGCCTTTGTCGTCATGCAGGGTTGCCAGCAAGGACACCAGAGCATGCAGGGCATTCGGCACGCCGCCACCGAAAGAACCGGAATGTAGATCTGTGTTCGCCGTGTGAATGGCAACTTCCAGTGAACATAGACCACGCAAACCTGTGCAAATGGCAGGCTTTCCTTTTTCGATCAAGGAAGTGTCGGACACCAGTACAGCATCGGCAGCCAGACGTTCAGCTCCAGTTTGCAAAAACTCAAGCAAGTTCGGACTGGACACTTCTTCCTCGCCTTCAATGCAAAATTTAATGTTTAACGGCAATTTGCCTTCCTGCTTCAAAATGGCCTCAACTGCCTTAATGTGCAGGAAAACCTGTCCTTTATCATCTGTCGCTCCGCGCGCATACAATTTTCCATCACGGATGGATGGCTCAAACGGTGGCGTTTCCCACAGGTGAAGCGGGTCTACGGGTTGTACATCATAGTGTCCATACACGAGAATCGTTGGTTTACCAGGTGCGTGCAAATGATCGGCATATACCAGCGGGTGCCCTTTGGTTGGAATGATTTCCACGTTTTCCAGACCGGCAGCAGTCAGTTTGGCAGCCAGCCAATCAGCTGCTTGGTTAATGTCCTTTTTGTGCTCCGATAATGCTGAGATACTCGGAATGGACAACCACTCCTGTAACTCGCCTAGTTGTTGCTCTCTGGCTTTTTCAAAATATTCAGAATAACTCATAAACTATGTATCCTCCTTTTTCAATGTAAATCGTGTGAATGTTGCGCTATCCTCCGAACCGAGGTTGTGGACGATATGTCTAGTTTACTACGTTTTGTGCTGAACGAAAAATAGGGAGATAAAAAAACGATTCTACCCAGGTCTGTCCAGACCTGAGCAGAATCGCCCTTAACCAAGCATATGGACGCACTTATGCGCGAATGTCCAGTTGACCGCCAAGATGAGGCTGTACGCTTTTTTCCATCATCTGCACTAAAGCCTGTCCTTGTTCACTAGCCTGATCCTTAGCCATACTTAATACCTTCACACTTACAGCTTGAGCCAAGCTGGCCTGACTCATACCTGTTGATAATGCTGCGATATCCATGTTCCAACCCTCCCTCATTGTGAAGACTCTTTCTCTGTATTTATCGGTTGGAACGGTTATTTTGTTTCATCTAATTGGAATTGTGTCAGTAAATCTTGAAGCTGCTCTGCCAGACGGGTCAAGTCTGCGGCAGACGAACCGATCTCTTCCATGGAGGCGAGCTGTTCCTCTGCGGCTGCGGACACGGTCTCCGTATGGGAGGCCGCTTCTTCAGCAATGCGTGTAATTTCCTCCATGCTACTAACGACTGTACTCGTTCCATCTGCGACGCCAGCGGTAGAAGCTGCGACGTTATCGAGCTGCTTCGCTGATTTGGCTACCGCTCTACGGATGCGAGAGAAGGAGCGACCGGACATGTCTATGGAATTGATACCTTCGATTACACGTTCCTTGGCGGATTCCATGGCAATCAGGGCTTCAGATACACCGCTCTGTATCCCTTGAATCTGTTCACGAATTTGTTGTGCGGAATAAGCTGAGTTTTCAGCCAGCTTGCGAACCTCTGTGGCAACGACAGCAAAACCTTTGCCATGCTCCCCTGCACGTGCCGCTTCAATAGAAGCGTTCAATGCGAGCAGATTAGTCTGGCTGGCGATTTCCGTAATGACAGTGACAATTGTTCCGATTCGTCCAGATCGGTCATTCAAAGCACTGATAATGGCATCCAATTCTTCCACGGTAGTGCGAATGCCATCAATGGAAACGACGCTGTTGCCGATATGCTCGCTGCCTGCGTCCGACGCCTGAATGGCTTGTGCGGAGTAAGTGGTCATTTCAGCCATGGTTTCAGTCATAGCGGTAATGTCTGTTGCCATGCCGCTAATCCGTTCCTGATTTTCTTTAGCGCTGCCCAATTGGCGTTCGCTGCCTGCGGCCACATCTTGAATGGCTACGGTCACATGCTCGATGGCACGAGTCGTTTGTTCTGCACCTGCTGCGAGCTCTTGTGAGGATGCCGACAAATTGCCTGTCATCGCTTGAATTTCTCTAATCATGTTACGCAGGTTATCTACCATTTGTTGAAAATATCTTGATAATTCACCAATTTCATCTGTGCTGGTCGTAGCCACGTTAATCGAAAGATTACCTTGGCTGATGGCATCCATAGAATTACGTAATCTTTGGATAGGCTTAAGTATACTGCTGATTAACCACATTGCGAGTACACCAATGATGATGGCTGCAATCACCAACACGATGATCGTTGTGATAAGAATCGGTTGGGCGGAGGCACTGGTTTCTGCTTTGTCCATCGTTCCGGCAATTTTCCAGCCCGTCAGCGCATTAGTTTTGAAAATCAGGTGGTTGTCTACGCCATTAAGATCGTAACTAAAGCTGCCTTCTTTGGAGGCAAACAATTCGGGTATCGTATCCCCCATTTTGGTACTTCCACTGACTTCTGTCGGGTGGGTAACGATACGTTTGGTACCATCTAATATCATAATATAGCCATTTTGTCCGATTTTTAAATTTGTGATTTCTTTTAAATTATTCAGGTTCAGCGAAAGACCGAGAACGCCACTGTTGTCGGGAAGTGTACGTGAAATATATACGACGGGGACCTTAGCCGTATTGAGTCCAACAGGGCTGATTACGGTTTGTCCGGGTTTCTCCATGGCCTGTTTGTACCACGGACGTTCACGAGGGTCGTTTGTGGAGCCTACAGCTTTGCCAATAATGAGTTTTCCTTCGGGAGTTCCTACAAACATATCAACAGCTTCGGCATGCATTTTCAAATATACTTGCAACCTCTTCAGGATGTCTTCATCTGCTTCTGCACTGTTATCACTAGCCGTCATCGTCGTAGAGTAATATTCGAGATCAGCGATTTTGGCTTGTATTGTTTGAGTAACTGCACGATCAGATGCGGTAACGCTAGTTGTCGCACTGTCAAGTAATTGGCGGTCCGTTTGGTTATAAGCTGCTTGATAAGAAAAAGAACTTACAATAATGCTAGGGACAAGCATGACCACTAGAAATGCTGCTGTCAATTTCTTGCGTAGTGTTAATGTTTTGAATCGTCTCAGTTGTTTCATCAAACCCCTGCTTTCTATCTACATATTCATTTCTAATATTTATACCATATGTATTTACTATCGGTTATTTTGAGCTGAATTGATAGATTTATTACTAATTTGTCCAATACGCTAAAAAATTTCTTGCATAGCATGGAGTATCTTGCAATTTGGAGGGATAAGGTATGGGTTTTTTTCTGGATATGAGAAGCTCCACCCATTCATCAAAAACAGGTGAGGGTCCCGATATACAGCTGGGTCCTATACCAGAGCGGTTCGGTTTGATTACCCTGCGAACCTTTCTTGTGCCGGGTCCGATTGTAACTTTTAGTGGTTCCATTGGCCTGATCGGTGAGCTTGGCGATACGTATGCGGTTGAAATCGTGCGTGGAGCCGACTATGATCCGAGTGAGATAGTCTACCGGGCCGAGGGGGTACTGGGTGTGACTGGATCTAATGAAACGCAAGCTTTTAATGCACAGGATCTGTCTGCTCCCTGGGCAATACAAACCATATATTCTTCTTATATTTCTGGTGTATCAACCACTGTACGTAATGGTCCAGAGGTATTCACGGGCATCGCTTCGACTCCGTTTTTGTAAATAGATCAGGTGAATATTTTTTTGGTAAATGCTCGCTGCCTGTTCGTGGTTCTCCTAGGATAGGCCGCTGCGCCGAAGCTTAACTAGCCACGAGCATAGACAGACATCTGCTACAGACTCGTGGCTATAATTCTCAACAACACCCAGAGCACAAATGACCTAGTTGTTGTAATTTCCTTTATGAGCGTGTTCTACAGGGTTGATTGTGCTTCTCGGATTCTATTTCTTAAGAATCTCTCGCAAATACACTGTCAACTCATCTGCCGCTTTGTTATGGGCAGGGAGCCCGGGATGGCTGCGAGACCCTATCGTTTCTTCCGTCGTGTTAGGCAGTTGGAATACAGACACATTCCGATCCCTCGTTCTTTTCTTGTATGCATCTACCGCTCGGTAGATTGAGGGCATCATAGGAGTACCCAGCATCCCATAGGCCCATACAATATGAGCAGCAGGATTGCAATTCCGAAGCTTGACAAGAAAACGTTCGATAGCGCTTTCAAAAGCATGTAAATCTTCTTCATTGAATGTGCCGTCCTCGTTCAAGCGTTGCTTGTACACTTTCCCGCTTTCTGGGTCCGTCCATGCAGGAGAATAAAAGGCTCCCTCGTCATTAGTCCCCAAATTCACCACGACCACGTCCGGCTGCCATGAGGTAAAATCATGATCTGAAAATGCCCCTAATGCTTCATTTCTCTCACCGGTCAGCACACCACATACCTGCTCATAATATGCCGGTATGTTCGTATCCGGATTATTATCCCAGCCCGTTAGGACACCCCAGCCGCTTTGTGAAAACACTCGGTAGTCCGCATCCAGTGCTTCAGCTGTTATGGCTGTATAATTGCGTAGTGCTGTGAACAGCATGGGAACCCAGTCTGTCTCGTCCTTCGCTCCAATCGTTCCTTCTCCCGAGGTAATGCTGTCACCGATAAATTCCACCTTGAGGGGCTTATCAGGGACTGGCAGCAATTCCCCGTCAACCTTCAGGGCATGAATTTGCAACAAGCAGCGCGGGTCCGAACTCATAGGCTGGACATCCTTGACTATACGGACATTTTTGACCGTGTCAGGGTTCAACCCTCTCAAAAGACAGATCCAATGCCGTCCTGCGGTCACCATCAGGCGACTCATCGGGACACCATTAATGACGATACTGATCCAGGACTCATACACCTGGTAATCGGCTTCAATTTCAATCCACAGCTCTGAGCCTTTGATATTCAATTCAATGCCACTGCCTGTCCAAAACAGAGTAAGAGGTTTACGTGTTTGCGTAGTTCGACCATGAACCTTTACATGCTTTGCTTTAGCAAGTGGGTATGTCTTCAATCTCTTGTTATGTGACATTTTCGATATCCTCCTCATAATTTCTAAATGAATGCTAGTTTCTGTAATATTGTAAAAGAAGTGACAGGGAATCTCAAATTCTATTTCTAAACAAGCAAGGGTCCATGGCTTTATATGGATTATTCTTTTCGACCATGGACTTAGGACAACATATGATATCAAAAAGCACCCACAAATTGAAATTTGCGGGTGCTTTTTGATATACGGAGCAAAGATTACTTACTAAGTGTATTTTTTCACAAATATTATTTTATCTATTAATTAGCTTTGCCAAACATGACGATATTAATCGCCTTGCCGAAGTCTATACCTATTTTGCCAGTTAGCTCTGCTGTTTTTTGTGCTAACACGACTGCATTGACACCACAAGAGAACAGCGCAATATCAAAGTCATCTTTGTGTGCTGCGATCCATTGAAGTGTTTCAGGCATTTGTTCATATTGATGAAATGCCAGCGTGTGCGCGATATGCAGCTTGTACGGATCAGCCTCAAGAACAGGCTTTGCTTCAGCGGCCGTCCGGGTGACCAGCAGAATGCGTCGATTTTTCAGCATGTCCCAGAAAGCGGGTGTCTCAGCCAAATACCGATTCAGGCAGGCGTGACAGGTCAGCGCGGGGGAAAGAGCATAGTGAGCAAAGACCTGATCGGTCAGCTCACGCTTCATATAGGATGGTGCTTTAATAGATTCGTCATCATATGGCAAAATGCCAACAATGCTGGCTTTGCTCACTGCCTCAGCCACCGCGTCCCGTAGTTCCGTATTCGGTAGAAACAGTCCCTTTTGACCGAGATTGGCTTTGACCGCCCAACGTTCCTGTAATACCTTTTCCATCGGCCAGACGGTGTCCTGCGACAACACCAAATTTTCACCATCCCCAATACGAATGAGCGAAAAGGAATGGTGCTGATCGAGTGCCAGCTTCAAACGTTTCAGTACCTCGTCAATCTCCAGATACCTTGGATTCGTCATAACATGTTACCTCCCTATCGTTCCTGCTTGTTCAACTTTTCAGATGGAGCAAAAAACTTTGTATTCTATCATATGTCGAAAGCGAAAAGGTTTTTGTATGAACGGCTATTCTTTTTGGATTCTACCTATTTTTACAAGATTCGTTGCATCTGTACGTGCCGTTTCAGAAGCGTCTTCATAACTTGAGAGAAGACGGTTGAAAGGGAGGAAGATCAATGAATCGCAAGATTGTAATTGAAATTAATTTTAATAACTATGGGATGAATCCCAACCGCCTGACACGTGAGTGGATCAGCGAGCGACTGGATATATTCAGAACCTTTACGCTACGTAGTTTACTCAGTCAGACGAATACGGATTTCTTATCTGTCGTCAAGCTGGCGGGCGGATGCAGTGACATTGTGGAAGAGGAACTGGCCCGACATGAGCCCATTCCCGACCACATCCGTTTTGGTACGAGCATCGAAAGTAAACGTCGTATCAATGCGTACATCGAAGACGCGGACGAACTGCTCATTGCTCGAATAGATTCCGACGATTTGTATCACCAGTCATTTGCACAACAGTTGCATGATTACAAGTTTCAACCGGAGACGGTTGCGCTGGTGAACCAGATGGGTTACCTGTGGGATGCGGTTGAGGGGCAGATGGCACCGGTGTTTCACCGTTCGCCTTCTTTTTATGTGTTTCGCTATCAAGTGGAGGATTTTCTGAATGATTACCGTGTCGTCATTCCTGGGAAAGGCACGCACGGATATGTAACGGAGCTGCCGCATGAGGTCATTCCGCTTCGCAACTATGTGAACGTCATTCATGCCGCAAATACTTCGGTGAAAAAAGTGCCAGCGAAGGATCGGCTGTCAGAGAATGAAATGAATGCTGTGCTGGCTGAATTTCTGGGAACAGGCATTGCCAATTCGTAACGGTTCAGGAGGAGATTATATTGTTCAAAGGAAAAAAACTGCTGGTGACCGGAGGAACGGGATCTTGGGGGCAACGCCTAACCGCTGAATTGCTGAAGGAGGGACCGGCGGAAATTCGTATTTTCTCACGCGGTGAATTTGCACAGATTGCCATGCAGCGGCAGTTTCAATCTGATCCTCGCCTGAATTTCATGATTGGAGATATTCGAGATCTTCAGGCATTGCAGGAGGCATGTCGCGGAGTGGACTATGTATTCCATTTGGCGGCATTAAAGCATGTCCCTGTGTGTGAGAGACAGCCGGAAGAGGCTTTCAAGACGAACGTACACGGTACGGAAAACGTGATCCGGGCCAGCATTGAGCAGGGAGTCGCCAAGGTAATTGATGTCTCTACAGACAAGGCGGTAGATCCGGTGAATGTATATGGCATGACGAAGGCGATAGGTGAAAGACTGATGATCCGCGCCAACACTTTAAGTGAGCGTACTCGCTTTGTGTGTATTCGCGGCGGCAACGTGTTGGGGACGAGTGGAAGTGTCGTTCCTCTTTTCAAGCGCCAAATCGCAGAAGGGCAGGATTTAACGCTGACGAGCCCAGATATGACACGCTTTTTCCTCACGCTCGGAGAAGCGATTGGCTTGCTGCTGAAGGCTTCTGTCACGGCGATTGGGGGAGAGACACTTGTGATGAAAATGAAGGGCTGCAATATTGCAGATCTGGCAGAAGTGATGAAAGAACAGGCGGGTCAGCCTGCGTTGAAAGTGAAGGAGATTGGTATACGTGGTGGGGAAAAGCTGCATGAGGTGCTGATTTCGCCCTATGAGGTGCCGCATACGTATCGCTATGATGATCGGTATTTTGTTATTCTTCCCCAGCAAGCAGACAAGCGCTTACTGAGCCAATACGGTGGATTGGAACGAGTGAGCTTTGATCAATATCGCTCGGACGATGAGTTAATGGATCGCGCTGGAATTGCTGAGCTACTGCGAGGCATGGAGTAACGATGAAAGAGGTGGGTATTTTGCAGCTTATGGAAAAAATAACTAAAGGAACTGTAAAGGTTGCGGTAATCGGCCTCGGTTATGTAGGGCTGCCCATGGCAGTGGAAATGGCAAAGGCTGGTTATAATGTATATGGTGTGGATTCCGATCCCGTCAAAGTAGCCAAGCTGCTTCAAGGAAAGTCGTACATCATAGACATTGGTGATGATGCATTGGAAGGTCTGATCGGGCAGCAATTGCATCCGGTTACGGATATCAAGGTACTGGAGCATGCGGATATCGTCGTGATCTGCGTGCCTACGCCACTGACGGACGGACACCAACCGGATACGTCCTATATTGAAACGGCTATTGATCAGGCCATACCCCATTTGCGTAGACAGACACTGTTAATTCTGGAAAGCACCACCTACCCGGGGACGACTGAGGAATTGATTCGTCCGGTGATAGAGCAGCGCAGGGGCTGGACGGTGGGGAAAGATTTTTATGTGTGTTTTTCACCGGAACGTGTCGATCCGGGCAGTGTTCATTTTAACATTCGCAACACACCCAAGGTGATCGGCGGCTGCACGCCAGATTGTTTGGCAGTGGGAGTAGGTTTCTATGGGTCCTTTTTGGATCAAATTGTACCGGTCAGCTCGACAACCGTGGCGGAAGCCGCCAAGCTGTTCGAGAATACGTTCCGCAGCGTCAACATTGGAATGGTCAATGAGCTGACAGCCGCCTGTGAGAAAATTGGCATTAATATATGGGAGGTACTGGATGCAGCCGCAACCAAGCCATTCGGCTATATGCCTTTTTATCCGGGACCTGGCATCGGGGGGCATTGTATCCCGGTCGATCCACTATATTTGTCATGGAAATCCGAGCAGCATGGTTTTCCACTGGAATTCGTGGACTTGGCAGATCGCATGAACCGGCGTATGCCGCTGTATATCGCGGAGCGAATTGAAGCCATGCTCGCTCAGAAAGGGATAGCCATAAACAAAGCCAAAATTATTCTGGTAGGTGTGGCCTACAAAAAGGACATTGATGATGTTCGTGAATCCCCAGCTCTTGTCCTGTTTGAACATCTAATAAAAATGGGAGCTTCGGTGAGCTTCACCGACCCATATGTATCGAGCTTTAAGCTGAACGGTGAAGCAATCTCATCTCGAACGGCAAATGCCCTGCTATGGGAAAGTGCGGATATCGTAGTCATCACGACAGACCATTCTGTGGTGGACTACCAACAGTTGGTCGAGCATGCCCCACTGGTCTTCGATACACGTAATGCGACTGTGCATTGCACAGGTGGACATGTCGTGATCTTAGGACATCCCGGTGATGGAGGGGGCGCCGCTGTTGGCTAACCGTGATCAGGTAAACGAACGTTATTACGGGCAGATCAATTCGGAGGAATCTCATGAAGCCACCCGCAATAGAATTCACTGGATTTGCCGCCATGTACAGGGCCATACGGTGCTGGATGTTGGGTGCAGTCAGGGCATAACGTCCATTTTGCTTGCGCGGGAAGGTTTTGAGGTAACGGCCATTGATTTGGAAGAGGACAGTATTTCTTATGCAAAAAAAGAACTTCGTCAGGAATCAGCACCCGTCCGGGGAAGAGTCTACTTTCAGTTAAAGGACATTTCACAATTTGAGCGTCCTCCCGGTGGATTTGACACCATTATTTTAGGCGAGATTTTGGAACATTTTGCGCATCCCGACACTCTGCTGGCTCATGCTTATCGCTTGTTGAATAAAAAGGGAACGCTCGTCTTATCTGTACCTTATGGATACCATCCGTTTCATGATCACAAGCGGACTTACTATGCCGGGAGCCTCTCCCGTGTGTTGTATCCTTATTTTGATGAAAAAGCGCTGGAGGTGCATCACAAATATTTGTGCTTTGCCGGCCGCAAGAAGTCGAAAGAACTGCGTGAGGCCAAACCAAAGGTAGAGCATCTGAATGAGTGGATGAAACTGGACGAGGAGCAGTTTCGACTGGTGGAGCAGCAGCATGTTCGCAAAATGAATCAGCGAAAGGCTGCACTCGACAAGGCGGTACAGCGAATCCGGCATATGGAGGAACAACTTTTGCCGTTGCAAAGGTATGCACGTGCCGAACAGATAGACAAGACGCAGGCTGAAAGGAGAGGAGCATATACTGATGGCGAGTCTACCGGAAAAACCACGGGAGAATCAGCCAAAGGTAAAGGGGATGACGTGAAGTCATGACTGAGCATCCAATGACTATCAGCTTGTGCATGATCGTAAAAAACGAGGAGCAGACACTGGCACGCTGTCTGGATTCGGTCGCAGATCTGATGGATGAAATCATCATTGTGGACACGGGATCGACGGATCAGACGAAGTCGATAGCCGCCCGCTATACGGATCGGCTATATACGTGTGAATGGAGGGATGATTTTGCAGCCGCTCGTAATGAATCGTTTGACAAGGCGACGTGCTCCTACATCATGTGGCTGGATGCGGACGATGTGCTGCTGGAGCCGGACCGTGAGCGCCTGCGTGCCTTGAAGCAGCGTTTGTCTATGGATATCGACGCAGTGGTAATGCCACTTCAGTTGGCAGAGGGGGAGCAGGGTGAACTGTTGTTCACCTCACGCCGTATCCGTCTCGTAAAGCGTGAGCGACAATACCGCTGGGAAGGGCGCCTGCATGAGGATCTAGTGATACCTCAGGGGCAAATCGTTCACTCGGATGTGGCAGTAACACACCGTCGAATGCAAGACCACACGCTCCGTAACCAACGTATTCTCGCCCGGTGGATCAGCGAAAGCGGCAAGCTGGAGGGGCGTCTGCTGTATTTGCACGCGAATGAATGTTTTGACCGTAAAGAATATGCCGAGGCGGTAGAGGCGTTCAATCATCTGTTGGAGGAGCCGAGCGGCTACCGTGAGGATCGGATTACCGCTTGTGCGCGGTCGGCGGAATGCTATCTTCACCTTGGGAAGCCGGAGCAACAGCTGGATCGTCTGTTACGCTCCTTTCGATACGGTGTGCCGCAATCTGATTTGTGCTGCATGATCGGTGACTGGTTTTTCACAAGAAACGAATGGACCACCGCCGCATACTGGTATGAAAAGGCATTGGAGCAACAGCATCACCTTCCGGGTATGCGACCTGTTCCACTACCATGCTACTCCTGGTTACCTCATGTGCGGCTTAGCCATTGCTATGCGCATATAGGTCAGCTGGACGCTTCGTATGAGCATAACCAAACCGCTTTACGCTATTTACCTGACGACCCGCATTTACTGGATAATGCATGCAAGCTCAAGGAGGCTATTTCCAACTCCCCACCCTCAGCCCGTTCCTTAAAATAGTTCAAGCTGTTCCGGCCCGTTATCCTCTTCGGGTGGCTTGCGAGGGGGAAAAGGTTTAGGGTCCATGCCAAGCATGGTCATGAGCTGCTTGGCATTAGCAGCGGCGTCTCCACCGGAGTTGTTGTTAAAAATAACGCATACCTCACGGCTTTGCTGCTCCAATTCCAGCAACCTGTCTCTCCATTCGGTCAACTCTTGTTCATTGTACCGATACAGATAACGAACCTCCCGCCAATTCGGTGCAGAGCTTTGATTCCAACCGGAAATGTTCCGTCCGTGGAGACGTACGATTGTCAGATTGCTGTCTGTAGCCAACGGCACAATGGGAACCGACCCTGGTCCTGCTTGCGGCTCGTCGCATACGCTGTGTATCCAGCCTTCTTCACGCATGAATGCCAGCGTTTGTTTCCGAAAATCGGGTGTGAACCAGCTTTGATGTCTGAATTCAAGTACGGATGGGACCTCTCCCATCCTATTTTTTGTGTCTCGCAGTATGGCGACATTCTCACGTGTACAGTCGAACCAGGGTGGGTACTGAAACAGCACGGCTTTGAGCTTGCCCGCTTCGTGAAGAGGCTGTATTGATGCATGCAGTGCTTCGTACATGGCATCTATTGTTTTGAAGTAAGGCTGCTTGCCGCGGGTATGTCCAGTCATGGCTTGGTAGGCTTTGACGAGAAATGAAAAAGAGTCAGGGGTTTCCGCCGCCCAGCGCGCCATACGATCTGTGGGCTGCACCGCATAGAAAGAACTATCCATTTCTACTACCGGAAAATGGCTTCCGTAGATACTTAGTTTTTGGTTAGCTTTGGTACCCGTTGGATACAAGTCATCGTGATCGCCCCAACCCGTAAGTCCAATTTGAATCATAATTTCCCCGCTCCTTTCCTTCATGAAAACTTCTAAAGGCGTTCCCATGAATCATTTTAATGATAAAATGGGGTGAATCACATGAAGTTGGTATGAAGTTCCTATGAATATTTAAGCTCAAATACGGTTATTGTAACATGTTTCCTTATTCGGGATTTTGCAAAATCCTTATTCGTAATGCTTTTGAGTTTCCAGTTTGAAAAAGCTAATATAGTATGTAATAGAGTGAAAATGAGTTCATGGAGGAGAAACGGTATGGCAGAATGGTACGAGCAAAGCTTTGGGGAAGATTATTTATTGGTATACAAGCATCGCGACTTTCAGGGAGCCTATCAGGAAGTGCAAAAAATGATCTCCTGGCTCAAATTACCGCAAGGCTCCAGCGTATTGGATTTATGCTGTGGGATGGGCCGTCATTCGCTTGCGCTCGCAGATGCAGGTTATAAGGTGACCGGTGTGGACCTTTCCAATGTGTTGCTGAGAGAGGCTCGTGCAGCTGATTCCGAAGGGCGGGTAAGTTGGCATCAAGGGGATATGAGAGAGGTGCCGCTGGATGAAAGCTATGACGCGGTGATGAATTTGTTCACCTCCTTCGGTTATTTTGAAAAGGATGAGGAGCAGCTTAAAGTACTAAAGGAAATATATCGGCTGTTGAAGCCGGGAGGACGCTTTATCATAGATTATTTGAACCCTGCTTACGTAACCGCTCATTTGGTACCGCATTCGTCACGGGAGGATGAAGGGAATTGGATTGAGGAGCATCGGGTCATTGAAGATGGCTTTGTGAAAAAGCAAATTGCGATTCGGTCAGCTGCATCCGTTACGGGCACTGAGGCAGCCTCTGCTCTGGGCACGATTCCTACTGAGGGAGAACCTGCGCGCGTGTATCATGAACGAGTGAAACTATATCCATATGAAAAGTTTCGTGGATTGCTAGAGCAAGCCGGATTATCTGTGGAGCAGGTACACGGAAGCTATAATGAAGATCAATATATCGAAGATGCTTCGCCTCGAATGATTTTTGTCGGCGTGCGGGCTTGAAACAGAAAGGCGGATGGAAGCCATGAAAATGCCAGAGCTTACACCGTGTGAGCGAATAGACGGAGGCTTTCAGGTCAAAATATCCATGTCCTTTCCGCTGCGCTGGGTGAATAGCTATGTGCTCAAGGGAGAGCACGGTTTTACGATTGTAGACCCGGGGCCGCGCAATATGGACACCGAGGCAGAATGGGCGCATGTCTTCCACCAGCTGGGAATGTCCTTTGGGGATATTTCGGACATTGTGGTCACTCATCATCACCCTGATCATTACGGATTGGCGGGTTGGATGCAGCAGCAAAGTCAGGCTCGTGTACATATGTCAGCCCGAAGCCATAAGGAAGCGATGATGATGTGGGACGCTCCAGAATCGACGGTCGCTATGGAGAACAGGCTTCCCAGCTTTTTTGTCCAGCATGGCTTTCCTTTGGAGCAAGTGCCGGCCTTGGAATTACATATACGGCAGGCTTATTTGCAAGTGAATCCACAGCCTGAGATTACCGTTATTCCTACCGGCATAGACGCTCGTCTGGAATGGGGTGGACGCAGTTGGCTGCCCGTCGAGACGGGAGGGCATGCGCCCGGACATATGTCCTTATATGACCCGAATAGCGGTGTTATCCTCTGCGGTGACGCAGTTTTGCCGCAGATTTCTCCTAATATCAGTCTGCTGCCGGGCAGTGATGCCCAGCCGTTGAAGTCTTATGTAGACGGCTTGCAGCGTCTAGGCGAGCTGGAGGTAGCGTGGGCATATCCGGGGCACCGCAATCCGTTTGGTTATTTTCGGGAGCGGACGCAAGCGTTGCTGGCACATCATGAAGAACGACTGGAGAAATTTCAGCAGCTGATCCAACCGGAGGGAAGCACAGCCTATGAGCTGTGCATTGCCATGTTCGGTGGCAAGCTGGGTATTCACCAGCTAAGGTTTGCCATGTCCGAGACGCTGGCTCATCTGGTGGAGCTGGTGCGCCGTGAACGGGCCTCTATGAGCGAGACGAACCCAATCACGCGCTTCTATCCCTTTTGCCGTCAATAGTCACGGAAAGTTGACCAACAAGTGACATAACGAAACAACATGACAAGCGGCATGCATGCCGGAAAAGAGGACTTTATGAATTTGCTGCTGCTGGGAGCTACCGGACGCGTAGGACGGTATATATTAGATTATGCGTTAGCGGACGGTCATACCGTTACGGTCCTTGTTCGTTCACCGGACAAGTTGGAGGATTACATACCTGGATATGGGAATCAGCTGCAAATCGTACAAGGCGATGCCACTAATGGAGAGGACGTAGCACAGGCGCTGAAGGGTGGGGCGACGACTGTGATCAGTGCGCTGAATACGGATGGAACGACTACCTTATCCGTTAATATAGCCCTGCTGATCCGGCTCATGCAGGAACAGTCCATTTCTCGGCTCATTACGGTAGGAACGGCAGGAATTTTGCAAAGCCGGACCGAACCGGACCTGTATCGTTACGAGTCCTACGATACCCGACGACGCAGCACTCGTGCGGCCCAGGAACATCGGCGAGTGTACGAATTGCTGCGTGAATCGGCACTAGACTGGACAATCGTATGTCCAACCTATCTACCGGATGGAGCGCGGACAGGTATTTATCGCGTGGAAAAAGATTTTTTGCCTGAAGGTGGCTCACAAATTACCACCGCGGATACGGCTGATTTTACCTATCGGCAATGCAAGAGTTACGGATTTATCCGTACACGGGTAGGCATTGCCTATTGATCGTGGAACACCCAACATAGCTTCATTTTTAAGCAATCAACCAGAGCACGGTAAGTGTATCTACTTATTGTGTTTCTTTTTTTATTTGACAAATACTCAGGCTTAGAATACTATGATTCTTAACAGAAACATCGTTTCCCGAAAGTCTTGTGTAGTTCTTTAATTTATTATAGTAGCAACAAGCAACAGTTTTTAATAAGCCAGGATTTTGCAAAATCCTCAAGCAAAAGGAAGTGCATTCAATCATGTCCGAGCCATCGCCTCCCTATAAAACCTATTCGGAAGTGAAGCAACAGCAGCAGCAATTGCTACGTAAAAATGTCATCGATGCCGCATGCATCCTTCTTGTGGAAGAAGGGCCTGAGGCTGTGACCGTACGGCGAGTTGCGCAGAAATTAAGCTGTTCCACCAAGATCATTTACAATATTTTTGGCAGTAAGGATGGTCTTGCCAATGAGATGTACCTGGATGGATGTCGGCTATTGGCTGAAACCTTCCAGCAAGTACCTGTTACCGAAAGCGTACTCGCTGATCTGGAAGCTCTATGCTGGGCGTACTGGGAATTTGCACAGCTCCATTCAGCCTATTATAAAATGATGTTTGGCGGGGCATTGTCTGATTTCAAGCCGGATGAACAGAGCTTGGAGGGGACCACAACGGCACTGTCACGAATTCTGCAAACCGTCATACACGCTATGGAGCAGGGAGCATTGAAAGAGCATGATCCGTTGCTGGTTGTCCGGATGTTTTGGTCTGCTTTACATGGGGTCATACATCTTCAGTTTGCAGGTCATTTTTCAGATGTAGATATGGCTCAAGGGGTGTATGCATTTACACTGAAGAATACGCTCGTAGCATTTAAAACATCCTCATCCCCATCGTAAAAATGAAGTGTACTGAGGTCGTCATAGTAGATGACTTCAGTTCATTATAGAGTAGTGGTAACAATGTTTCTAAAATAAAACAACGATACTATGGAGGTTATCATCATGTTTATGTACGCAAACAAAACAGCTCTGATCACAGGGGCATCATCCGGTATTGGCGAGGCATTTGCCTATTCGCTCGCAGCTAAGAAATGTGACCTCATTTTGGTAGCTCGGAATGAAACCAAATTAGAAGCGCTGGCCAAGGAGCTCATAGCTAAATATAACGTAAAAGCAACAGTGATTGCGCTGGATCTTTCCACACCCAGAGCATCCCAGACATTGCATCAGGAGGTTCAAAAACAACAGCTAAAGGTAGATCTCCTGATTAACAACGCGGGTTTTGCCACCTATGGATACTTTGAGCAGGTTTCAGGAGAACGACAGCATGAGGAAGTGATGCTCAATGTGGCTGCTTTAGTCGACATCACACATGCATTTATGCCTGATTTATTGCGTAAGCGGGATGGGGGACTCATCAATGTTTCTTCCACAGCCGCATTTCAGCCCGATCCATATATGGCCGTATATGGAGCAACCAAAGCATTTGTGCTTTCTTTTACTGAAGCGCTATGGGCCGAAAATCGGAAACGGGGGCTTAAAGTTTTGGCCCTTTGTCCAGGCTCAACAGAAACGCCGTTTTTTGATATTGTTGGCGCAAGTGAAGCGTCAATTGGAATTAGGGAAACTCCCCAAACCGTTGTGAAGAACGCGTTGAGAGCATTTGAAAAGGGACGTAGTCACATCATTTCCGGTCGCCAAAACTATTGGGTAGCTCAGGTGTCCCGGTTCTTCTCTCGTCAATCCACGCTGGGAATTGTAGAACGTGCACTGCGTCCACAAAATGGATTGTAATTTATGAATGAAGGTAATCTGAGCTTGAAATGTTAGAATGGCAATGAATAAGCTGTGAGTATTATGCACCGGGTCTGATCGTTTATAGCTCGACTTGAATCAGACCCGGTGTTCCTATTTGTATAGATCAAGCGCTTAGATCCTATTCTAGTCCTCGGGAATATAGTAAAATTCCATCCCGTTTCTCCCAGCCATTAGCTGACCAGAAGCGTTGACCCCCTGCGTTATGCTCCATCACAAACAGATGACATTTATCAATGCCTTCTCTCAGCAAAGCAGATAACGCTTTATCCACCAATCTGGGCGCGATCCCTTGACCACGATGTGCTGCAGCTACACCCAGATGATACAGAAACCCCCTGCGACTATCGTGGCCCGCTAAAATCGTGCCTATGATGTTTCCGTTGTACTCACAGACAAAGCTAAGTCCTTCGTTCCGTTGTAAAAAGCGTGCAATTCGCTCCGGTGAGTCGGCCTCGCTTAATCCCAATCCGTCTAAGCCATTCCACAGCTCAATGGCTTGATCATAATCATTAGCCTGCATCGTACGGAATGCATACCCTTCAGTAATGTTTGCCATGTCTAGTTCTCCTCTAACCCTTATATATCTGTTATATTCCCACGCGTTGTTTGTTATTTAGCATGTTGTTTAACGTGTTGTATTCGGTGCGCTTTCTTCCCCAAGCTCCTGCTCACGCTCTGCCTGTTTGCGATGGGCGATACGGCTGCTGGCCGAAGCTGCGATAGCGCCCACAATGTCGTCCAGGAACGTATGGATCGGCCCGAGGCTTTTATCATTCAGGCGTTCCAGCACACCTGGTTTGAGTTTATCGACATAACCGTAATTGGTGAATCCAATGCTGCCGTACACATTTACAATGGAAAAGGCCAGAATTTCATCCACCCCGTATAATCCCTCATCATTTTCAATCATATCCTGCAATGGGGGAAGAAGAGCGCCCTGTTCTGCAAGGATATCCAGTTGGATGCCCGTGAGCACGGCATTTTGAACCTCGCGCTTCATCAGTACCTTGTCCACATTCTCCATACATTCTTCCATCGTTAGGGTTGGGTAATATTTTTTCTGTAAAAGCATGACCAGTTCTGCGATTTCAGTCATGTTAACGCCACGCTTGTGCAGCCACTCGCGGGTGGCATCAGCTACCTTTTTACTGTTCAGGCTGTAAGGTACTTTTTTCTTGTCCATAAAATTGAAGTTACCCTCCTCGTATAGATCCTGATTTCTACTGCAATTATGACCAGTGTGTCCAGTCTGCTGAAAAAGTAGTTATTTTTTACGCGAGGCTTGTATACATATTAGTACAATCTGTACAAAATTGTTAGGGAGGAACTTCACTTATGAATATAAAACACCCATGGCGTATGACCTCTGTAGCTGGACTGCTATCCCTACCCCTGTTGTTGTCAGGCTGCAGCCTTTTCGGCAACGAATCGGCATCCATTGACCCCCCGCCGTCCACGACAGAGCAGTCCATGATTAAGGCTGTAACCGGAAAAGCACCTGCCAGTACAGGGCAACTGAGGGCTGTTTTTTTGCAAGATCATAACGGTTTGCTGGCCCCGGTATCTTTACCGATGGCTACAGGGGATGTACAGGCAGATGCCAAGTCGGCGCTGGAAGCCCTGGTTGAGGGGGGGCCGTATGCCGGATTATTGCCAGAGGGATTTAAAGGTGTAATTCCCCAAGGCACGGAAGTGAAAAGTGTGACAGTGGACAAGAACAACAAGCTGGCTGTTGTCGAATTCAACAAATCTTTCGCCAACTATAAGCCACAGGATGAACGAAAATTAATGGAGAGCTTGACCTGGACCCTGACCGACCGTCCTGATATTGAGAGCGTACAGATCTGGGTGGAGGGCAAAAAGCTGAACGAAATGCCTGTTGGCGGCACACCGCTGGATCATCCGTTGACACGTGCAGTAGGTATTAACTTGGAGATTGGTCATGGCGTAACACCACTGGATTCTAGTCCAGTCACTGTGTATTTCTCTTCATCTTCTCCTGCTGGAGTTCAATACTATGTACCTGTAACACGGTTGGTCAGCCCTGAAAAAGATCGTGTCCAGTCAGCACTGCATCAATTGATTCAAGGGCCGCAGACCAAAGATGGGTTACAAGAAGTGATGACAGGAGAGACGGCACTGAAATCAGTAGAACGCTCCAAAGACAACGTCATTACGGTATCGCTCTCGGATGATATGTTTGCTAAGGGAGAAGCCGTGCCTGCTGAATTTTTGGAATCGGTTGTGCTGACAGCGGCAGACAATTCAGATGATGCAGTCAAAACAAAAATTCGGATTGAACTGAATGGTGAAAAAAGCGTGATTGGACAAAATAATCAAAATTATGGAGAGCCTGTAGCCAAGCCGCAGCATATTAACGAAATCCCTCTTTAAGGGCGTGTTCAAAAGTCGGCTTTTCAGGACCGAGAAGATTGGATGAAGCTAGGGACTGAGTAGCGGAGCGTAGACAGATCTACGTGAGCAACGGAAGGCCCGGCTGAATTCAAGATTCGACGTTGAATCCGCTTCTTGATTAGCTTCGTCATGGAAAGACGACTTTTTGAACAACCTCTTTAAGGGCGGGAATCGTCCTTGGGGTGCTTTTGCCTGCACACTTTGGTAAAATAAACATATAAGAACAGGTTGCATACGACGTAGGAGGAAAAAGCATGAGTAGATCTAACGGACGAAACGGTGATGAGCTGCGCCCGATGAAATTGACAGCAGGAGTAAATAAATACGCGGAGGGCTCTGTTTTTATAGAGGTTGGCGAGACGAAAGTCATTTGCACGGCTACTGTAGAAGAACGCGTCCCCCCCTTTATGAAGGGACAAGGAAAAGGCTGGGTAACCGCAGAGTATTCCATGCTTCCGCGTGCGACTCATAGCCGTAATCAGCGTGAAGCTGCGCGTGGCAAGCTGACAGGCCGTACCATGGAAATTCAGCGTCTGATTGGAAGAGCATTGCGTTCGGTGGTCAATTTGCAGGCGCTTGGTGAACGGACGATTACGTTGGATTGTGATGTCATTCAGGCGGACGGCGGAACACGTACAACCTCAATTACAGGTTCTTTCGTAGCGTTGGCGATTGCGGTCAATAAAATTGCTACCCAGCACAAGCTGCCTGTTTTTCCAATTACCGATTTTCTGGCTTCCGTCAGCGTAGGGGTTGTAGGTGAAAAAGCGTTGCTGGATCTGAACTATGAAGAGGATTCCAAGGCCAAAGTGGACATGAATCTTGTCATGACTGGCAGTGGAAAATATGTCGAGCTGCAAGGTACAGGTGAAGAAAGCCCATTTGACCGTAACGAATTGGATCAACTGCTTAGCTTGGGCGAACAAGGGATTCTGCAAATGATTGAGCGCCAAAAAGAAGTACTTGGACCGATTGCTGATAAGATCGGTGCTGGACGTACAGGAGCTGGCGCCTAATGCAGCTGGATGGCCCGGTCGTCATTGTCGCTACGAAAAATAAAGGAAAAGTGCGGGAATTTGCGCATGCTTTTGCGCCGTTTGGCAAGGAAGTCAGAAGCATGTACGATTATCCCGACATTCCTGATGTCGTTGAAGATGGCAAAACCTTTGCCGAAAATGCACTGAAAAAGGCTAAAGCGGTTGGAGATGTGCTCGGATTGCCCGTGCTGGCCGATGATTCAGGCCTCTGCGTGGACTTGCTGGACGGTGCACCGGGGGTATACTCTGCCCGTTATGCTGGAGAAGGTGCCAGCGATCACGAAAACAATATTAAGCTGCTCGACGTTCTGGAATCGAAGCAGCTGGGTGATGATACGGGACAGCCTTTGCTAAGCCCGGCTCAATTCGTCTGTACCTTGATTCTGTATAATCCGCAGACTGGCGAGACGCTGGAATCGACAGGTTCCGTGGAAGGCTGGATTACTACTGAAACCGCCGGCAGCGGCGGGTTTGGGTATGATCCGCTGTTTTATTTGCCAGAGTTTGAGAAGACAATGGCCGAGCTGACGTTGGAACAAAAGCAGGCTATCAGTCACCGAGGGATAGCTCTGCGGGATTTGGCAACAAAGCTGGGTAATCCACAGGCATAGCTTGGTAACAGGGGCGAAATTATCCCCCATTCACATAACGAAAAAGGGCTATCCGTCAGTCATGAGTTGCGGATAGCCTTTTTTGTATTTTTAGCTTATCGAATCGCAACCTTGTAAGTGCGCAACCAGTTATCCACTTGGGCCAAATAGGCAAACAACTGCGGACCCGACATCAGTTGACCAAACCAAGGCAGATTGGTGGATGCCTCCGGTGAGGCGGCAATATCGCGTACCTTTTGCGCATCAATCAGCTTGAGCAGTGGGGAAGAGGAGTCATCCAGCAGCTGCAGCGCCTGCTTTTTCACAGCCTCAAGGTAGGAAGGGTTATGCGTTTTTGGATATGGGCTTTTTTTGCGATACAGCACATCATCCGGCAGTACACCCTCAAGCGCCTTGCGCAAAATACCTTTTTCACGTCCGCCTGTCATCTTAATGCTCCACGGAATGTTCCATACATATTGCACCAATCGATGATCGCAATACGGTACCCGCACTTCGAGTCCGGCTCCCATACTCATCCGATCCTTGCGGTCCAGCAGAGTAGGCATAAAGCGGGTGATGTTCAAATAGGACATAACGCGCATTTGTGCAGCTTTTCCTGTTTCTCCTGGTAGCTTCGGCACTTCTCCTACCGCTTCGGAGTAGCGGTCGTTCAAATACTCCAGCGGCTTGATCCAGTCCCGCACTTCGGGAGACAACAGACTGGCTCTCATGTCGGGTGCAACTGCCCACGGGAATGTACCCGAATTCAGCATATCCTCCCGGTGGAACCATGGATATCCGCCAAAAACTTCATCCGCAGCCTCGCCGGAAATAGCGACCGTAGCCCCTTTTTTAATCTCCCGGCAAAAGAGATACAGCGACGAATCCACGTCCGCCATTCCGGGTAAATCCCGCGTTAGCGTGGAGTTGTTCAGAGCTGCTACGACTTCTGGCGTATCGAATTCAATCCAGTGATGATTTGTCCCTAATTCATCCACCATCCGCTGAATCCAGGGGGCATCGGCTCCTGGTTGAAACGCATGGGCTTTAAAATGCTTGTCGTTATCCACATAATCGACCGAATACGTATGAACTTGTCCCTGCCCGGTACGTTTGTAATAATCGACAGCTAATGCGGATAGAGCGCTTGAATCCAACCCGCCAGACAATAAGGTGCACACCGGAACATCCGAAATGAGCTGCCGCTCCACCGTATCCAGCAACAGTTCTCGTACCTTAAGCGCCGTTTCTTCGGTGTTATCCTCATGCGCAATGCTTTCCAGTGTCCAGTAGGCTTGAATGCGCACGCCGTCGCGGCTGTAAGTTAGCGTATGCCCGGGGCGTAGCTCCTTCATAGACGAATAGACGCCGTGTCCGGGGGTACGTGCAGGCCCGATGATAAAAATTTCGGCCAATCCCTCGGCGTCCACTGCTGCTTCTACCGCTGGATGCTGAAGCAGTGCTTTGGGTTCTGAGCCAAATACGAATACTTCTTCGGTCTGGCTATAAAATAGCGGCTTCACTCCCAGCCGATCCCGTGCCAGAAATACCTGCTCCCGCTCACTATCCCAGACTGCAAACGCAAAAATGCCGTTTAACCGATCCACACATTCGGGGCCCCATTCGATATAGGATTCGAGCAGCACCTCCGTGTCGCATTGTGTACGGAAAAAATGCCCGCGCTGTTGCAGCTCTTTTTTCAGCTCAGGCGCGTTATATATTTCCCCGTTATATACAATCGTATAAGTGATATCCTCCAGCTGCCGGATCATGGGTTGAGCGCCATTTTCCGGGTCCATAACGCTCAGTCTTCGGTGTCCGAAGGCACACGGATTGGATATCCAGGTACCCGCAGCATCTGGTCCGCGATCGGAGAGCGTTTGTGCCATATTCAGCAGCAGCTCAGATTGATGCATTAAGTCTCCGTTCCACTGTATGAAACCTGTAATTCCGCACATGTCTGTTCATCCTCTCTTTGTCGTGTTCATCCAGTGTTGGAATGAATCAAAAACTAAATCCCCAGTTCAACAGTATATATGCCGAAAAGAAGCATAAAATGTCTGTCCGTTCCGAAAACTACTGATGGGGCAACCCGTCTACTCGCAAGGAAGGAGGAAGACCATGTACTACATCAAGGATGCCAAAATCCGCCGCTTCACTGAACTTGACGGAGTGCGTTGCGCTGAGGTAGAGGTGCGGCCTGGTGCCGCGGATGACCCGGAACTGCTGGTCTATATCACGGCCAAGGATCAGACGGATGGTCAGCATGACTACGACATGGTACGGATCATCCGCAATGACGCCGATCTGGAGCTGGATTGGTACGACAATAACCTGCATTCGGCATTTGAGGAAGTGACAGACAAGGCTTTTACCGATTCTACACACATTACTGCTGGTGAGGAGCGAGAGAAGTTCAAAAAAGAATTGCTCTCGTATGGGCAACTCAGTACAGAGTTCGCCAAGGAGTTCGGGGCATGAGGATATGGTGTGCTATGCCTCGGCTTTTGTTGATTTGGGCCCCGGCGCCATCGCCGGATCAGCGTGAAAGGAGGGGGAAATCATAGACGGCAAAGCGAATTATAAGAAAAATAAAGGCAGCAGTTATATTCACAACAATGAGTTTGCAGAAGAAGTACTGGAGAAAAACGTAAGACATGAGGTGCGTAGAAGTCCTAAACGCTTTGGGAATAAATAAGCAGCCATAGCCATCGAACTAAATAGCAACAGCAACTCATCAAAAATAACCCTAAAGAAGCCTCTGTATCCCGCCAAGTTTGCGGAATATAGGAGGCTTCTTTTGAACTAAGCCGCTTCACGCAGCGTCATAATTCCTTTGTAGATGTTATACACAAAAACCCCGAGATAGACCACTACGAATAGCAGTACAAACCCGATCACTGAACCTGCATGATTCGCCGTTATAATAAAATACACTAGCGGAATCGCCGCAATAATGGGGAAAATATGCGATAAAATAGCTTTTTTTGCATGTCCCTGAACATATTCGTCCCGTACTGCAATCCACACAATGACAGGCACTAGAAAAGGTGCGAAGAAAATGCTGAAATAACAAAGTGACGACAAAAGACCTCTCACGGATTAACCCCTCCTTTATGCATGGTTCTTTGTACATAATACCCCGTTAGCGTCCAAATGATTCCTTTGCAGCCAGCTTCCCTACATCATGAAAAAAATGCTTTTGACAGTTGCTCGAAATGTGATATAATAATCAATGCGCTGAATACATAAAGTTTTATTGATCACCATCTTGTCCCAGTAGCTCAGCTGGATAGAGCAACGGCCTTCTAAGCCGTCGGTCGGGGGTTCGAATCCCTCCTGGGACGTCGAAGCGTTCAGATATGTAAAGTTTGAACGAAATTAAAATGCTTCAAATCCTTGATATATAAGGGTTTGGGGCGTTTTTTCTTTTATTGGGGTTACGATAGAAAACGTTAGAATAAGGTGTGATTAATACACCTGTTTACACAAATTATACACACGATTTTTACACGCTATATAAACTAATACCCCTATATTGTAGCACGCCTGTTGAATAACCACAAAATGGCAGAAAAAAGATCGTCTTTTCTGCAGAATCGTTGGTACCATCCAAACGAATCCGAAAGAAGACGAACTTATGAGAAATTCTATCACGATTACATCTATCCTTCAATCCATGCTGACTCCTGAAGAAGTTCAAAGGGTTGTGAAGTTAATAGGTTATGAAGACAAAGCCCGCAAGTTTACGGTGTACCATTTACTCCAATACTGGTGCATGGCTGCGTTGGAACAATGGGGTAGCTATCGATCCATTGGGCTCCTTATCACGGAGAGCGTGGAGGTATTAAACTTCATGTCGCTTTACGAGCAGAAAATGGGCAACCCCTTCAGGGGGGCGAAACAGATCAATAAGGCTTGATGGCAGATTGAAGTCTTCTTTCGTTGGATCAAGCAACATTTGAATATTCCAACGCTGTTGGGCATGACTGAAAATGCGGTCTATGGGCAATTATTCTGTGCTCTAATCGTCTATGTCCTGCTCAATTGGCTATTTGTTGCTGCTCAGACTTCATGGCCCCAACATGCCGTTCTTTCCTTTGCGCGATTTTCTCGTCTATTTCTTCTTCAAAACTACCTGTTGAATGGCTGATTCAGATTCAGCGCGTTCTTCTTCAGTGCACCTCTTGTTTCATGAATTGAGTTACTTATTTTGGTTATTCAACAGGCGTGACAGAATCTAAAAGTATCTATAATCATAAAAGATTTATTCCACTTTTAGATAAGGATTGAGAAGACCATTTCAGCTAACTGCGGCTTTAGTTTAATAACAATCTTCCATAAAAGAGCGCGATTCTATAATAAGGATCAGTTCGTTTTCATTAAAGGGCCATATTATATCTTTTAATTTAAGTGAAACTGCCTAAAAAGTATGTTAATATCAGATTTAACAGACAGACAAACTGGTATTTATAGAGGCGAAATTATGAAAAAATATAGAATATATCAAGTAGACTCATTTACAAAAAATAGATTTCATGGTAACCCTGCTGGGGTTGTTCCAAATGCAAATGGACTTACAGATGAGCAGATGCAGAGAATTGCAAGAGAATTAAATAATTCGGAAACTGCATTTATTTTTGAAACAGATTCTTCAAATTATGATGTTGAAGTAAGATTTTTTACTCCAACAACAGAGGTTCCAATTTGTGGTCATGCAACAGTAGCAGCGCATTATATTTATGCAATTGAGAGAAAAGCTGAAACTGGAAGAATTATTCAAAAAACAAAAGCAGGTATATTGCCTGTTGATGTTATAAAGTATAAAGATGACTATTCTATTGTAATGACACAGGGAGAACCTTCTGTATCAGAGCCTTTAAATGAAGAAATAAGAAGTCAGATTGCAAATGCGTTAGGTATTTCTTGTAAAGATATTTGCATGGAATATCCAGTTGCAATATCTTCAACAGGTCATTCTAAGGTAATGGTTCCGATTTACTCCAATGAAATACTACATAGTTTAAAACCTGATTTGCAGAAGCTTACAGAAATCAGCAAGCATATTGGATGTAATGGATATTATGTTTTTACATTAAATCCACAAGAGGATATATTGGTTCACGGAAGAATGTTTGCTCCTGCAATTGGAATAGCTGAAGACCCGGTGACAGGAAATGCAAACGGACCGCTTGGAGCCTATTTGGTACACTATAACATTTTGCAAAATGAGAATGAGCAGTCTTTTGATTTTGATATTTTACAAGGTGAGGCAATCAAAAGAGAGGGAACAATGCATGTTCATGTGAAAAAGGAACAGGGAAAACCCGTATTAGTTCAAATTACGGGGAAAGCGGTTATTGCTTTTTCAACGGAGATCATACTTTAAAAAAGTTATCAATAAGCTTAATGACGGATTGTCAAGCCAAGTACAAACCAATAACACCAATGTCCCAGCAAGTACTCCTGGGACGTATAGCAAAGCTTCCTACATGTAGGAAGCTTTTTTGTGTTTTAGTGGGATGATAGACGCCCTTTTTATACCGTTGCCTTCTCCTTATGAGCAAAGAATTGAGGCAGATGCTCTTTGTGTGCTTCTAGTAATTCATCCAGCACGGTTTGAGCAATGTCCCCGCTTGGTACGAGCGGATTCAGGGTGAAGGCTTGCAGTGCGGTTGCATAGTCACCGGTGACCGCCGCTTCTATCGTCAGCTCTTCCATTGCCTTCATCACTTGCAGCAAGCCCCGCTGTGCAGGTGGAAATTTGCCAAAGTTGACAGGTTCGGCACCATGAGCGCGAATGACACTGGTCACTTCGATGGCGCTATCATAGGGAACATCATCAATCGCACCATTGTTACGTGTACTAACCACCATCAATGTGCCTTTGTTGTTATAAATGGAATTAATGATCTCACAGGCTGCATCGCTGTAATGCGCACCGCCGCGTTTGGATAGTTCCTCTGGTTTGTAATCCAGATTCGGATCTTTATACAATTCAAACAGACTTTCTTCCAGACGTTTGACCACTTGGCCCCGAGTTCCTTCGTTTTTGGCTTCCTCTAATTCTTCCTTGAGCATGTTATCCGTCATATAGTAATACCGATGGTAAGGACAAGGCAGCATTTTCAATTGACGAACTTGATCATACAGAAAGCGCATGTTCTTAATATTTTCTACGACTTTCTCTGGCTTTGCGCCCGGAGCGTACAGTCCTTCAATAACTTGCTCTGTTAATTCGACCCCTGTTTTGTCATAAACTTTGTGCCAATGAAGGTGGTTAATGCCTGCAAATTTAAAGAATAGCTCTTCTTCCGGTTTGTCCAGCACAGCCGATGCACTCTTGATCGCGCCGATTGGAACATTACATAATCCGATGACTTTATCCCACTGACCATAACGAAGCACGGCTTCGGTGACCATACCCGCAGGGTTGGTAAAATTAATTAACCATGCATTCGGACACAGTTCTTTCATATCTTCGACGATACTGAGGATAACAGGGATGGTACGAAAAGCTTTGAACATCCCACCGGCCCCATTAGTTTCCTGACCGATTATGCCGTGCTTTAACGGAATACTTTCATCCTTAATCCGCGCTTCCAGCAAGCCTACCCGAAATTGGGTCGTTACAAAATCAGCGTCCTTCAACGCTTCCCGGCGATCCAGGGTCAAATGTACCTCACAATCAATGCCTGCGGCTTTTACCATCCGTTTGGCCATGGCGCCTACGATCTCCAGTTTTTCACGACCTGCCTCAATATCTACCAGCCACAATTCCCGAATGGGAAGCTCTGCATAACGTTTGATGAAGCCTTCTACTAGTTCTGGTGTATAGCTGGAGCCTCCGCCAATGGTTGCAATCTTTATGCCTTTTTTCATAGTTAGTGCCTCCTAAGTATGTTTTGTAAACCGCTTTCTTAAGCACAAATTCACTGTAATCCCTGTAATGCATTACAGGTCAAGCGCTTTTAAAAAACTTATTTTGGGAAGGTGACAATTATAGGGCGGACACTACGAACATGCTAAACACGAACATGCTAAAATAGAAAGAATGAGGTGAGAAAAATGGCGAATATTCATGAAATTGCAAAGCTGGCGGGGGTATCCTCGGCTACGGTGTCCCGTGTCATTAACAACCATCCGTACGTAAGTGAACCGACAAGACAGCGTGTGCAGGAGGTCATAGATCGACTGGATTATGTTCCTAATCTCAATGCGGTATCTTTAAAAAAAGGGATGACCAAGCTCATAGGGATTATTTCACTTTCTTTTAATGATTCATTGGGTTTATTTGTGCGCGGATTTACAATGTATGCCCAGGAGCATGGCTTTAATATAGCGCTGTTTATTACCAATGGGGAGAAGGAACAGGAGCTTGAAGCGCTGGAAATGTTGCGGAGAAAGCAACTGGACGCTTTGGTCTGTATGATTCGCGTTAATGAGTGGAGTGTGATTGAGCATTATACAAAATATGGTCCGATTGTGACCTGGCAGCGTGTAAACATTGAGGCAATCCCGTCTGTATTTATGGATCAGTATCAGGGCTATACGCTGGCATTGGAACATTTGTACACCCGAGGATATCGGAAAATTGTGAATGTGTACGGCAGCATGCGGGGGTTAAATACAAAAGAACGCATTCGAGCTTATCATGACTTTTGCGAAAAATATGATTTGGACGCTGAGGCCTTCCCGCATTTTTATGATTTAAATTCAATAGAAGCTGGTGAACAAATAGCTCATTGGTGGGCAGAACGAGCACCAACAGACAGGCCGGACGCCTTCGCCTGTTCTACCGATTATTTGGCAGCAGGTCTTTTGACTGAAGCGCGTAGGCTAGGTGTTTCTGTACCGAGTGATTTTGCAGTAGTAGGCTTTGATAACACCGAAATCTCGCATTTGCTTGATTTAACTACGATTCATTACCCGATAGACAAGCAAGCTGAGAATGCGTTCATTATGATTCGAAATGCCCTCGAAGGGCTGGAAGAAACGATACATCATCTGGAATTCAAATTAGTAGAGCGAGCGACCACCTGAATTCTGAAAGGGTTGTGTATCAAAGCTTCTCAATGAAAATGATGGAGGTGTTCACCCATCCATTGTTACAAATATTTAAATGCTAATGAATATATGAATTAATGTGGTATTTTCACCTTTTTAAGGGGTACTAATAATGTGGATATTGACTAATGCTCATTGACGTATGTTAAAATTTGGACAATAATTTGAGATGAGATTATAAAAATTTGGTATTTTTATATGAAAGGTGGTTATGACTTGGGACATACACCTACGATCTTAGATAAGTTTGAGAATTTTTTAAAACAAAACAATTTGACTTTGGCGCAATTTTCCGAACATTCAGGTGTTCATCAAAGAACACTTAATAATTGGATTACTAAGCATCGTCCTGTTGCTATACATCAGTTGGATCGAATCACGCTAGCCATGGGATTACCGGAAGGTTTTTTTTACGAACTATACATAGATAATTATATCATTGAGCGTTCCCCAGATTGGCGGCGAATTGAGCCGTTGTTATTTCGCTGTGCGGAACTGGACAAGTTACATGCGATCCAGCTTGTAGTGGCCCATATCATGGACAACCTCCTTTATTCCCCGAAGCTATTCGATGCGGCAGAAAAGTTATTCGCACAAGGTCAGCGTAATGCTGCTTTGTTACTCTATGAGGGGATTGCGGAAGGCGAGAAGTACCAGCACTCTGAACGCTTGGCTATCTGTCAGTATCGTCTGTTTACGATTCAGGTAGGGAACGATCAGATCCGAAATCTCAAGGCGGCTACTCGATTTGAGCCCTTTGTCGAACGTCTGGATGAAATAGATCAACTTGATGCGTTGAAGGATCTAGCGAATGTGTATCGTTCATTACACGAGTGGGATATGCTTTATGAAACAGCTCAAAAAATGAGACATAAAGCGGAAATTTATTATTCTATGAAACAACGGCAGAAGAAGCAAAAGAGTGAGGAGTCTTATATGAGGCTAAGTCGTCCCATATTTGTTTACATTACCTATGCTGATTTACTGTGTGCTAGTGTCTGTGAAGCCCAAGGCAATTATCAGCAAGCTTTACAGTTTACATACGCCTACGCAAATTTAGATTGGGTGATTGAGACGGACGAGGAAACCCGACACTGGATCAACTTGTTCGAGCATTGGGCAGTAGGTAATATCTTTGTAAATAAACTTCTGTCTGGGGATACCAGTGTGCTTCCAGATTATGTTGAATATATTGTAGCCACATCAATTACTAACGAAGATGAAAAGCTCTCAAAGCTGTTGAACATTATAATAGCGGCTAACCGATATGCAATAGATGTTGATGATGTACTCTCACGTTTTGAAGTGGAGTTTAATTCTTTTGATCCAGCATCTACTGATATGTACACACATCAAGTCGTACCAGAACACATAACGCTTTTTAAATATGAACTTGCTAAATATTACTTGAATAGAGGTAGCTACTCGCATGGCTTTAAATACTTGCTAGACGTTTTATCTAAATCATTAACCATTAATAAAGAAGCTTTTTTCATTAGGTGCATAAGACTATTTGAGAAGTTTAAAGCGTTTGCAGATGTTAAGGCTCATATGAAGTACGAAAGTTTAGTGAGCGAAGGGCAAAGAGAAAGATCGTTTTATTATTGGTAGTAGTATCCTTTTATTCATGTAGGATTAAAATCCTGTATGTAAATATTATTAATAGAAACTAGAGCCTCTGCTCCACTTTATTAGTGGAAACGGAGGTTTTTTGCATATTTTAGGGACGCCCTTATTTATGAAAACTTTTGTGATATTCTCTTTTTGTTAGGCGCATCATCCGAAAAACCAAAAAACGTCTTTTTATTCTAAAATGTGACATAGAGGAGGGGATCATACTGATGAACCAAGGTGTGACTTTACTTCGTGTCGAGAGAGCTAGGAGGAAACTGTACCAAGTCCAGAAAAAGTATGGATTTTTAACACACCCCAAAGTAATTGAGCAATCTAAAAGGTTGGATTACCTGTTGAATCATTACCAAACATGCAGATCGAATCATTAAGCTCTGGTGTATTACATGTTGCGTAATACATGATTCCAAAAACTAAAACTTGGAGGTAGTGATGTTGAATCATCGAAATTCTGTAACCCCTTTTGGATGGGAGATCAAGCAAAAACTGCTCGAGAAAAGAATGGATCAGAAAACTTTTTGTAGTACATATCATATTCCAGCTTCCAGATTGTCAAATCTCATTCATGGGACACGCAAGGCTACAAGATACAGAAAACAAGTATCCGAATTGCTCGGAATTGAAGAATAATGTATTATTTCTATTTTTGAAACGACTCTGTCTGAACATAAGTATTAATTAAAAGCGACTTATGCCATCGTGTTTCTTTTGAGATAAATAAAAATAGGATAATTCCGAATAAGATCATAAACATAATCAGTTCTACGATCGTATCGGTTATAATACTGGTCTTATATAAAGTCTCGACAACCTAAGAAGACGATCTGATTAATCATATCGTCTTCTGCTGGGTATGAAACGAGAAATTATTTAGTCAATCGAAACAATTTGCTATGATCCATACATCCCTCGATTTTTGATGCCTAGCACTACCTTTTTCTTTAATTCCTTGACCGTACCTCTAACCTGCTTTGTCTGTGTCACGGCTGAAATCACCGCTACACCATCTGCACCTGCACGTGCGACTTCCTCAACACGGTCGACTGTAATACCTCCGATCCCAACAATTGGCACATCAATTCCCGCTTTACGCATCTCATATAAAATTGCTGGCCCATGTACAGCATGGGCATCATCCTTCGAGAGGGTGGGATAGATTGGCCCGACGCCGAGATAATCAGCACCTTGCAGAATGGCTCGACGTGCTTCCTCAATGGTATGGGCAGAGACGCCTAGAATTCGATTTCCGATTCGCTCGCGGACGGTTTCGGCAGATTCATCGTCCTGACCGATGTGAACACCGTCAGCATCGATTTCAAGAGCCAGCTCCACATCGTCATTGATGATGAAGGGGACACCATCGTGGCGGCACAGTTCCTGTAGCTGGCGCGCGAGTTCGAACATAGGAACGCCCGTTAACGCGCCGAGACCCTTTTCCCGGAACTGGACCATGGTTGCCCCGCCAGCCAGAGCCTCCTGCACGACCCAGCCTGGTTCCGCTAGGCAATTCACGCTTCCAAGCACCAGGTACATCTGTAGCTGGCGGCGCACCACCTCTGACAATATTCTGCCGCTCATAGAAGCATCTCCTGACGACGGCGGAAGGCCCAATGATTGGTGGGACCATGTCCCTGTCCAAGCTGTAAAGGTTCCTCAATAGCTGCCTGGATGAAGGCTTTACCATTCGAGATAGCCTTCGGTACAGACATCCCTTTCCCTAATTCCGCGGTAATCGCTGCCGAGAAAGTGCACCCTGTTCCGTGTGTATGGACAGTCCGTACTCGCTTGCCGCTCAGCTCTATAAAGGCGGTTCCGTCAAAAAGCAGGTCAACAATCTGTCCGCTGCTCTCGCTCTCGTCAGCGTGGCCACCCTTGATCACAACGAATTTTGGTCCCAGACTGCTAATATGTCTCGCAGCCTCGCGGCGATCCTCCATCGTATGGATACTGATCCCTGTCAGGGCTTCCGCCTCCGGGATATTCGGTGTAACGACCAGGGCCAAGGGGAGCAGTTCGTCCTTCAAAGCCTGCACCGCTTCCAATTGCAGCAGTTCAGCGCCCCCCTTCGCAATCATCACGGGATCGACGACGACTTTTTTCCAGCCGAACTTTCGGATCTGCTCGCTCACAAGACGGATGATGCCCGCATTAAACAGCATGCCAGTCTTCAGGGCATCCACTCCAATGTCTGATCCTACAGCTTCGATCTGTTCCGCTGTTGCTTCCTGTGGCAGTGGATATACGCCGTGAACCCCCAAGGTGTTCTGTACAGTAATGGCCGTAATAGCTGACATGCCGTATACGCCAAGCTCTTGAAAGGTTTTGAGATCGGCTTGAATTCCGGCCCCGCCGCCACTGTCCGAGCCGGCAATCGTCAGTGCTCTGGGTACACGAGTGTCTGTCATCGCGCACCACCTGCTGTAGTTGTTCCAGCTTCACGGATCGTGACATGCCCCTCTAGCGAACCAGTATGTAGTTTGGCGAGCTCGTCAAGAAAGGCAATCTGGAAGCTACCTGGCCCCAGCTCTACGGTACGTGCTGCGGCTTGGGAAGCTGCTGCACCGTAAAATGCCAAGCCTGCTGTACCTGCGAGCAGCAGGTTGGGTTCAACAGCCGCAAAGGCACCTAACACAGAAGTCAGAAGGCAGCCTGCTCCGGTTACCTTCGTGAGCAGCGCGTCTCCGCCGCTAATCATTCGTGCTTCGGCCCCATCGGTGATGACGTCTTCTTTTCCAGTGATGACAACCATTGTATTGAGCGCTCGAGCAGCACGAATTGCCAGATCGACATGGCCGCTGTCAGCACTGTCACCAGCATCTACGCCTTTAATCTCACGCGCTTCTCCGACAAGATGGGCAACTTCGGCTGCGTTGCCCCGTACCAATGAGATTTTGACTTCACTCAGGATTCGCAGTGCCGATTCAGTTCTAAAGCTTGTTGCTCCCGCACCGACCGGATCTAGCAGGACCGGAACACCGTGTGCATTCGCCGATTGTCCAGCAATGATCATGGCATCCACCAGTTCGCGGTTCAGCGTACCGATGTTTAACACGACGGCGCCTGCTATTTTTGCCATATCTGCTACTTCCTCGGGTGCATAGGCCATCACCGGGGAGGCGCCCAATGCATACAGGCCGTTAGCCGTAAAGTTGGTGACTACCACATTAGTCATATTGTGAACGAGGGGTTTGCTGTTTTGTACCTTCGTCAGGAGATCCGAATAACTTTTTTCCCATGTACTCATAATGTTTATCCTCTCTATAGTTGGTGGTTAAACAGGGCATTCACCGTACTTCACGCAGCGAATCGCCAGGCTGACTATTCCAAGACCCTGTCTGCATCTGGACTGGCCATTCTTCCTGCTTATAAGCCATGTCCCAGAACTTATATTCCAGCTGGCAGCTCAGTATAAAATGCTCAATCATCCGCTCCCGCTCAGCAGCCGTTGCTTCTTCCGTCCAAGCATCCACACGTTCTCGGAACTTGAGTGTTGTACCATCAAGCTGGTCTCCATAAAAGCCAATCCATTCGTAGAACGGATGGGACTCATCCGGCTTTACTTCATCCAGCAGCCTGCGACCAATCTCGGCATACGTCCACATACATGGCAGCAGCACAGCCAAGATCTCGCCCAGGCTGCCCTCATGCGCAACCGTCAGCATGTGACGGATATAGTGATGAGCCGACGGAGCGAGTGGATATCCCTGCAACTCTTCATAGGTCACCCCTGCGACAGCACAAAAATTTTGATGCGGATGAACCTCGCTGTGGAGAATAAAAGAGATTTGTTCATTAAATACAGCCATGTCCTCCCGATTCGTGCATTTGGAGATTGCGATGCCGTATATCCGCATGTAGGCGTTCAAATATTCAAAGTCCTGTTTTACATAGTGAATCAGCTGTTCCCTTGTCAAAGTTCCCTCGGCAATACCTCTCACAAAGGGATGCTCAAAAATCGCTTGAAAAATGCCGTCCGCCTGCCGACGGAGTTCTTCTGTAAAACTCAATTTCCCCACCTCCATCAAATTGAAGAGCAAGAAGTCCTGTAAGAATATAATTCCGGAACAACGCTAAAAAGCCGCCCCAGAAAAATGGAGCGGCTTCAACAATAGGCCCAATACGCAAAAAACGCTTGAAACCTTATATACGAAGGCTCCACTTTCCTACGCTAGTACGAACTAGATCAGGTTCGAAGGGTCCAAGATACGTTCTTGTCTCAGCCATAGCGGCTCCCCTAGTGGACTTCTATTCTTTTGACTATTACTGTACATACGTTCATACGCTATGTCAAACATGTCTATCTGGTCAAGGGCCAAACGACAGAGCTGAAGTTCGCTTCCGAAAGGACAAAAGGCGCTGGAGAAGATCAGTTCCATCTACACGAAGGAATTCGCGGCAGGCTCCAATGTCTAAATAATCAGTATTTATACCAATAGAGAAATCAGTACTGGGAGTGTAACGAGGGATATGACAGCACTGATGACAAAGGAGGAGGCAGTTTCTGATTCCAGGCTTTCAAAACGGGTAGCGATCATAGCAGCGACTGCTGAACCCGGGAAGGAAACGAGCAGAACTGCCTTCACAGTATCGGCAGACGACAGACCGCACAGGTAGGCAATCAGCAGCATTAATAAAGGCTGCACAATTGTTTTTAACAGTGCGATGGCAAAGGCGCTTACGCTAAAACTTATGTTACGTACGCCAATGGTTACACCGACCGCGAATAAGGCTGCCCCGGACGTAATATCACCAATTTGATTCAACGATTTGTTCAACAAATCCGGTGAATGGAAGCCGAACAAGGTCAAAATTACACCAACCAGTGGAACCAGCGCCAGCGGTTCTTTTAAGCCGTGAAGAATGGAGTCCCGGATCAGTCTTCCAAGGTGACCGTTTCGTTCCTTGCCTGAATTCCTGCTGGCTACGGTAGCTATAATGGTAGCCGCCGGGTCAAGGACGGCATTGACTACGATCCCGGTAAGCGCAATCGGAATGGCGACAGCAGAGGAGCCGTAGATGGCTCCAAGCACCGGAATGCCCATAAAAGCAAAGGTCGGCTGTGCCGAGTTCAAAGCAAACATGGCGGCATCCTTCACCGACTGCTTCCCCGCAAAGCGGGACAGTAGAAGGAGAACGGTAAAAAAGCCGACAATGCCAATGAACAAGGCCAGAAGGAATGGCCATTGCTCGATGAGCGCTTTCCTGTCCGTTGTCGTAATACCGATGAATAGATGCGCAGGTAGTGCAAATTTGGTAACGAGCGCATTTAGGGTCTTGGAGGAAGAGGCATCAAAGCTTTTGTAATGCCCCGCTAACCACCCTAAAATAATAACGAAAAAAATCGGCACCAAAATGTACAAGATATGTCCGACACTCATAGATTGATTCTCCTTGCTTGAACTGACGTATTCTGCCTGTCTGAACAAGGCAATCCCTTTCCTAAATGGAGCATTAGTGAGGGTGATGAATTACACTTTCCACTGCTTTGACCTTGACATATTCCGGTTTCCACATTGCATCCCGTATAGCTTGTTCAACATTTGAAATGTGTGCTTGAGCTACCTGATCCTGAATCGCTGCTTTCGCTACCGCAACCGCAACAACGTACGAAACTTCGCGTAATTTTCGGATATGAGGGAGAAGCGCACCGCCAGGCTTATTCGAATCTACGCCATTAGCAACGGCATCTGCTGCGGCTGTAAACATCGCAGGGGTAATCCTTTTGGCTTTAACCACAATCGCACCCAGACCCAGTCCCGGGAACACAAAGGCATTGTTCGCCTGTCCAATTTCAAATTTCGTACCGTTATAGGTGACGGGGTCAAAGGGGCTTCCGGTAGCAATTAATGCCTTGCCATCGGTCCACCGTATTAGATCCTCAGGTACAGCTTCTGCAAGATTTGTAGGATTGGACATGGGCATAATGATCGGGCGTTCTACATGCTTCGCCATCTCTTTGATGATCTCTTCAGAAAAGGCACCTGCTACTCCAGAAGTTCCGATTAATAGGGTAGGCTTCACCTGACGGATGACCTCCAGCAGTGGTATTTTGCCGTCCTCCGACCGCGTCCATGAGCTGACTTCCTCTTTTTTACGTACATACGGTTTCTGATATTCCAGTACATCTTCCATATCGTCCGTTAACAGCCCACGGTAATCAAAGGCCCAAAAGGACTTGAATGAATCTTCCGCGGAAAGGCCGTCCTCGATCATAGCGCCCCGAATTTGGTCAGCGTTACCGATCCCTGCTGCCCCTGGGCCGAAGACAAGTACCTTTTGCTCACGCAGCGGAGTCTTGGTGACACCCACCGCCGAAAGAATTGCAGCCAAGGTCACCGCTCCTGTACCTTGTATATCATCGTTGAAGGTGAGTATACTTTGACCGTATTTTCCTATAATATGGCGTGCATTTACGCTACCCACATCTTCCCAATGTAAAAGCGCCTTCGGGAATTGCGCTAACGTTTTGCTGATAAAAGTATCAATAAACTGGTTATAGGCTTCTCCGCGAACCCGTTTATGGCGGTTTCCGATGTACAGTGGATCATTCAGCAGCTTTTCATTATTCGTACCTACATCCAGTACAATTGGCAGCACCCGCCCGGGATGAATGCCTGCCGCAGCTGTATACACTGCAAGTTTGCCAATAGCAATGTTAATCCCCCCGACACCCCAGTCTCCGATGCCCAAAATACTTTCGGAATCCGTCACGACGATCAAATCCACATCTTCACCACTCAAACCAGAATTATAGAATGCTTGTTCAATGCCGTTCGGGTTATCTATCGACAAATATACGCCTCCAGGGCGGTTGTACTCGTGACTATATTCTTGAATCGCGGTTCCTACGGTCGGCGTGTAGACTACGGGCAGCATTTCACTTAAATGGTCAGTTAGCAGTCGGTAGTAGAGTACGACATTTCGATTATGAAGGTCGTTGAGAGAAGCATTTTTACGCAGCATGGTGGGTTGTGCCAGAAACTGCTGATATGCCCGTACGCTCTGCTTCTCTAATGAAAGGACGGTGGGAGGAAGGATTCCTTCCAAACCCAGTTCTTTGCGTTCTTCTTCTGTAAAAGCGACACCTTTGTTCAAAAGGGGATTTGCCAACACATCCTTTCCCCGCAATGGAGTAGATAATGACCCATCGCGATTGACATAAAAAGCTTCCATAGAAAGACCTTCTTTCTTTTCATTTTCATGATTATTCATGACGAAAGATGACATGTTGTCCATAGTATGGACGTGCGAATCTGTTTTATTCGTCTATCTTTCTATGACAAAATAACCATATTCATTTCTTCCTGTTGATCTAAAAGAACCAATTTTAGATATAGATCGGCTAACTAATTCTGATGATTTTGGTTCTAATGGATCAGGTCTAAATACTCTGCTTTTATCAAATATGAAAATCAGTTTTTCTTCTCTTATATTCTTATATATCATGTGGTGTCAGCTATTTTGTTAAGAAAATATGAAGTATTTGGACATTAATTTAACTCCTATAAGCAAACATTCTTAATTCTTTTTCAACAAAATAGAACTATTCGGAGGAAAAGGAGAGGTTTGTGTGCAGGGACCTATAGCCATTTTTAGCGATAACGACAGGGCTATTGATTATCCCAAGGTGATTTGTTTTTACCAGTATATACAGTGCGAGGACACGGAGACAGCTTCAGTCTACGAGAACGCATGTTGTTGCCTGATTGATTATAGGGAGCCGGGGCAGGCGGTGCGGAAAGCCAATCAGATCCGTAGCCAATTTCCGCAAATGCCATTGTTACTAGTGACGGATGTAACATTTCCGTTCAGTGATCAGCATATGGTGCAAATCACCGGAGTAGGTCGTTTGCGACTGCTATTTTGGCAAGCCAATGACACTGAAGAAATGCTTTCGGAAATACAAAGCTTGCTCTATCCCGAGTATTCGACCAAAAGCCAACATATTGCATTTATCTTATCTGTATATAACGAAGAGCAACGTTTTGCTCATGTCAAAACCTTTGCTGAACGATTGCAGGTCTTTATCCGCAGCCATATTATTGAAGGTTCGATTTATCTCATTGATGATGGCAGCCACGATGGCACGAATGCCTTGATTAAAGCGCTGGAGACAGCCACGGACTTGTCCGTAAACCGGATTAATCAGAATCTTAGTCCGCTGCTTCAAACAAGGGAATTGGGACGCAATACACGTAAGGCAGGGACGTATCTGGAAGGGATGCGAACCATTGGTGCGGATTACTACGTATTTGTGGACGCGGACGACTCCTTTTTTATTGAGGATATTGCCAGAATGATTAATGTTGTTCAGCAGGGCTATTATGATGTCGTGATCGGAACCAAGGATATGACCGCCGAGAATCGATCTTTATTGCGATCTGTCGTCAGCTTTGGTAAGCGGGTTATTTCCCGTCCTTTTTTACCCACAGGTGTGGTGGATTCCCAAACTGGGCTTAAAGTGATGAGTTCGGTTGCAGTGAAACGGATGTTTCCGCATTTAAAGGAACAGCTCGGACTGGCGCTGGATCTAGAAATGATGTTTATTGCCAAGCGACTCCAGCTTCGTGTGCTGCAATTACCCGTCAAATGTATTGACCGGGATGGCTCGCACATCCATGTCTGGAAGGATTCTATTCGTTTTTTGCGCTCCATCATTGATATTTGGCGACTGGATCGGCGGGTGAGATAACAACGTGAACAACCGATTGCGATCATTGATGTTTCCTCTCTTTAATGTGCTGCTTAACGGATTTAATTTTTTCTTCCACATTGCAGCGAGTTGGTATCTTACCGGACAAGCCTATGGCCAGGCGAATGCGCTGCTGGCACTTTTTGCACTTTTATCCGTTTTGGGTTTATCCATCCAACTATTAACCGCCAAACTGGTCTCTAAGGGAGACAAACAGCTTACGCTACGAAGCTTACCGCTTGGTTCTCTATTACTAAAAGTACCTCTGGTGCTAACCGTGCTTGCCATGATCATTTTACTCATCTTTCATCCGTTACTGCGTTCGCTATTGGGCGTCGAATCCGGCCCGTTGTTCATGCTGTATGGCCTGATCGGACTGCATATTCTTGTGAGTTCGTGCCGCGGAGATTTACAAGGCAGGGAACGCATGCTGGCGCTCAATGTGAACTATTACATTGAGGTATTAGGGAAGCTGAGCTTGTTTTTTGTTCTGGCTGCACTGGGGTTAAAGCTGGAAGCCCTACTGTTAGCGAGCTGTGGAGGAATGTTGCTGTCGCTGCTTCACGGCTGGACCGTATCGGCTCGTGGCTTGTCCTTATTCACAACCAGTCGAGAACATATCCCTTCTGGGCTATGGAAATCATTGGGTCAGGATTTCACTGATAGCCTGATGACGAATTTATTCATTTTGTTTTGTATCTCTATCGACATGTTGTATGTACAGCATTACTTTCCCGAGCAGGCCAGCAGCTATGCCATTGCGCTGAAGTACAGCCAGTTGGTCTATTACGTTTCGTATAGCCTCATTGCTGCTTTTATTCCAAAGATCGGTGCGCAGGGGCATGACCGCCAAGCTTTGGGCAAGTTGATGGCCGTTTATGCCGGATTAATGGCTGTAGCTGCAATCTGTGTATATGTGGGCACGACCTTTGTGTTCCCATCCTCCATTCCCATATTATTCGGAGCCTCTTACCAATCGGCTGAGGCCTATATTCCATGGGGAGGATGGGTGTACTGGCTATTTTCCATCGTGCTGTTTTTTGTGCATGTGCACGTATTGGTGGGCAGACGCAAATTTATGTTCAGTCTGATGGCAGGAGCCGCGGCTTTATTAGTAGCCTTTCATATTGCCCACACAGATCCGGTAGATTTTTTGCTATCTGAGTTCATTGTTTACGGGGCTCTGGCTCTCTACTTTGTGATAGACGCCTATGTTCATTTGTTCAAAATAAAGATAAAGGGGGATTTACCCCATGAATACCATACATGAACAGGACGGTAAAACCGTAGTTCTATTGCTTTCTTGGCGTGACATTCGTTCACCTAAAAGCGGGGGAGCAGAAATTTTCACCCACGAAATGCTTAAACGCTCACAGCAAGGCCGCTTCCAGTTCATTCATTTTTCACCTCAATTTGAGGGGATGCCTGAGCATGAAGTTATTGACGGTATTACGTATATTCGAAAAGGGAACATATACAGTGTTATTTATTATGCGATGCGCTATTACCGTCGTTATCGAAGGAAGATCGACTATGTGATTAACCAGGCGAATACGCATCAATTCTTTACCCGATTTTGGGTGGAGGCATCCAAACGGATTTTTTTCATACATCAGCTAACAAGGGAAATATGGTTTGAGAACGCCAAATTTCCACTAAATGTTATTGGGTTTCATATGGAGCCCTTGATGCTTAAGCTGGCTCGTAAGGATCGGACGCTCACGGTATCTCCGTCTACCCGATATGATCTGCTTAAGCTGGGCTTTCACCCCGATCGTGTCCATCTTTTACCGGAAGGCATTGAGTTTGATCATTGGCCGCGCGAACAATTTTTAACGAAGGAGTCGAATCCGACCTTCATGTACGCTGGGCGCTTCGTCAAATATAAAGGCATTGATCTGGTCGTTGAGGCCTTTGGGCAGCTCAAGGAAAAGTTCCCTCAGGCTATGTTATGGATTGCCGGAAAAACCGATAAAACCTATGTGGCAGAACAATTGTTGCCGATTATGAAACGGTATGGATTAACATACGGAGAACCGGATGAACAGGGGCAATCGCAAGCCGATATTACCTTTTATGGATTTGTTTCAGCAGAGCATAAGCTGGAGCTGATGAGTCGTGCCCACGCGCTGGTGTTCCCTTCCTTGCGTGAAGGCTGGGGATTGACGATTACCGAAGCGGCAGCCGTTGGAACTCCCAGCATTGTCAGCAATTCACCGGGGCTGGTGGATGCCACGGATTTCGGAAAAAGCGGGTATCTATGCTTTCACGGCGACATCCGGGGATTATCTGAACAAATGGTAAGAGCAGCGAAGGGCGGCGAAGATTACATGGCCATCCGTGAGCGGGCGTATCAATATGCGTTAAGATTCCATTTTGATCATACGGCTGCTGCATTTGAGCAGTTGATGGAAGATTGGGTAAAGGAGGCGGCACAGAGTGGACAAAGTGGTCATTCTTTTCTCCACGTACAACAATGAACGGACGATAGAGCCTTGTTTACGAAGTTGTATGGGGCAAAATTACAAGGATCTGCATATTGTAATTGCTGATGATGGCTCCAATGACCGGACCGTTGAGACGATTCGCATGCTGTCGGCAGGGAGCTCAGTACCCGTAACGATATTAGAGCTTCCCCATGGGGAGCGGGGAGTTGCTAGGGTCAGGGCGGTTGAGGAAGCAAGACACTTGGGGGCCGAATACATATTTGTATTGGATTCCGATATGATTTTAGCCGAACATCTGATTCAGCAGAGCATCGACTTTTTTGACGATCATCAGGATATTGGCGCCTTGGTCATTCCAGAGGAGGCGTATTCGGAAGCGGGCAATTTTTTTTCCAAAGTGAAAGTTTTTGAGCGAAATGTGATTAATAACGCGGGTGAGACCTTGGGAAAACGCTCCATTGAAGCGGCACGCTTCTGGCGAATGAGCGCTTATGAATCGACGGGCGGGTTTAATGAGGAGCAGATTGCTTTTGAAGAAATACAGCCAACCTTGCGTTATATAGAGTCTGGCGGAGTTATTCGCCGGGCGGTATTTACACGGGTATACCATGATGAAAAACAGGTGTATCTGCACGACGTATTACGTAAAAAAGCCTACTACTTTTCGGTGATGGATCGTACGATGTCATCTGAAGAGGGAGGATTGCGAAAGGCGCTGGAACGTTGGTATTTCTTCCGTCCGGTGCTGTATACATGGGGGAATATGAAAAACTATATCCGTCATCCGTTGCTGACGATGGGGATGCTGTGGATGTATGTATGCCTGACTGTGATTGGGGTAGCCGCCGTGTTAAAGGGCGGCACCCGTCACTCAGGCGATCTCGCTAAGGCGGATAAGGCGTAAGGATGAATGGCCGAGGGTCAGTGTATCCAGCGTGTACAAGTCGGGATCGGAAGATTCCGACTCCTCATACGGTATATATAATGAATGCGTGGTTAACTGAACACCTTCCCCGTCAGGATGACGTAGTGAGCAGCCGACAGGATACAACTCTGCAAGTGCAATGTGTACAGCGGTTACGATATCTTGTTCATTCAGCAGCACATAGGGGCGGTACGGTGCATTCAAGATGCTGTCTATAAATGCTGACAGGTTGGAAGCTACATTCTGTTCTGCATGCAGGCTGCTTCGGTTGAGTTTGGCCTGATCAAGCGCTTCATACAGTATTTTTTTTAGTGTATCATCATCCAACTCCAGCGGTTTCGTCAAAAAACGGAACACACCGACTTGATTAATTGCCGATAAAATGGACTGCGTATGCAGGTGACCAGACAAAATGATTCGTACGATATGTGGATAATCCTTCTTAATCATGCGAAGGAAGGTAATCCCATCCAGACCAGGCATGAGCAGATCGGAAACGACCACATCAATCGGGTGCTGTTCCAGCACTTGTAAGGCTTCTTTGGGCGTGTGAGCGGTATGTAAGGTAAATGCTTCTTGCGTCAAGGTCCGTTCAAGCAGAGACAGAACCATAGGGCTGTCGTCAACAAATAGAATGTTTTGGGGTGTCATAAGAACTGCGCAACTCCAATCAGGAAGTAAGAAATGAGGAACTACATGTATAATATCAGCGTTTTGGCATTTTTGAAAGATGTCAATACAGAACGGGCGTTGCGTCTTTTTTGTGAACGATTTGATTCGGCTGAACATGCCCTCTGGGAAAAAGGGATGCGTCTCCTTCATCAGTATCATGCTGCACGGCATACAGGAGTGACCCTGGCTGTCTCCAGCGCACTTCAGCATATGGACGATCGTCATGATATTTACGTTGTTGATCTGCGAGAATACAGCGAGGAAGAACTGGGTCGCTTGTATATCGCAAAAACATGCGAGTTGATCCTATTGACGGACGGGGCAACGGAAACCGCAGTGAGGTTTGCTGCACTCCAGCGCCGCACTCCCCGGTTGCTGTGCGCACGGCTACCGCTGGTCAGCTACGAGCTGGAATGCCTGATGCAGGCTATTTTGAGCCGTCTTGAACAAAATGGAGGGGACAGGGAAGCATGAAGCAATGGGCTTTGTTGAAACCAGGTTGGCAAAAGCTGATCTTGTACCTGATCGTTCTGTGTGTGACCGTGTTCTTGGCCGCTGTGCTTCAATGGTTTGTTGTGCGACAATTCAGTGGTCACTTGGCGGAGATTCAGAACGAGCAGCTCCAGTATGAGGTACAGGAGCTTTCCAGCAGTATTACCGAGCGTTATGCCGCATGGCAGGCTGAACTGAAGGACCTGTCGTCCAGTCTGGGCAGAGATATGCTGAATCAGGGAACACGCCAGTATACTGAGGGGTTTGAGCGTGAAAGCGGGGCCTTTTATGTGTTGGATGAGCAGTATCGTGTGATGGTCGGACGAGACAATCGTGAGATGAAAAGTGCAGTCCAGCAGATTAAATGGTTGCAAAATGGCTGTGCGGTAAGCTCTTTTGTGACAGAGGATCATCAGCCTGCCCAGTATATAGCATGCAGGATTCAAGGCGCGCAGATGGGCGGTTTTATGGTGCGCACGGTTGACGCTGATATGCTCAGCGGGATTATTAAAAGTAAACCGATTAACCAGCATGAGACCTTATTTTATAACGGTCAATTTAAGGTCGTAGCTTCCCGAAGTACTTCGGATATTAACCGAACGGACATCACGGGCGTAACCCGTAGGTTGCTGGAGGGCAATACAGGTGTCCTTGAGGATGGCGGAGAGAAGCACGGTATAGGATTCAGCCGCATTGGGGAAGAGGCCCTTTACATATCGGTTAAGGATGTCAGTGAGGATACAGCTCAGCGAATCAGCTCCTTTCGCAAACAGTTATGGATGGTTATGGTTCTGATATTGTTTATTCTGTGGGCCATGCTCGTACAGTTCCGCAAACGGATTGTAAAGGATGCCATCGTGAACAATCAGGTGCGTGACCAACGGCGAGATGAAGATATGCGACAGCAGCAGGACACATATTATTTACCGTTAATGCAGACGATTGAGCAGCAGCTACAAGAGCTGCAAGAGCAGACTAGCCGTCTTACAGGCGGTGATGATTTGAAACTATTGGGATTTTATCATGATCTAGCAAACCGCTTTGAAGCGGCTTCCAGTCAGGGAAAAGGAGCCTCCCATGAGGAGCTGGAGTATTTTCGCGAGTTGAATGAAAATTTCATCCAGGGTCGTCTCAGACAGGAATCCTCACTGGGAGAGTTACTGACGGGAGTTCGTAGCTTGCGCGATGAGCTGGAAGAGAAGATGCATGATAATAGTGGAATTAGCTTTACAGATATGAATGAAGTATTGTCTGAGTCGCTGAAATGGGCGAACCGTTCATTGAACATGAAGAACATTCAAGTGATCTTGCGGCAAGAGCCTGTTCCATCCATTGCAGCACAAGCACCCATGCTGTACAAAACGATTCAGGGGCTGCTGGAAAATGCAGTGAAGGCCATGGGCCAAGGTGGAGAGCAGCCTGACGATCAGGAAAAGGGCCGAACAGGTCTGCGGTCCAAACGGCAATCTCAAGTGCTCAAGGTTAGTTCACGGCTGGAAGAAGGAGAAATTATTATTATCATTGAAGACACGGGCGGCGGGATTGATGATAAAATGCGTTGGAGTTATTTTCAGCCAGACTATTCCCAAAACTCGCAGGAGCATACGTTCAGCCTGTATCATATGGATGCATACCTGAAGACCATAGGCGGTCGTTTAAAGCTGCGTAATACCGACCAGGGCTTGCAGGCAATCGTTCGTTTGAGAAGATAGGGCCAAGATAACCGACAGATATACGAGAAGTTCAAGAGAGGGGGACAAGCATGAAAAAATGGATATTTCGCTACCGTTACGATATGGCGGCAATGATGTTGATGCTGATTGCGATTGTTGCATATCTTGCACCCATCTATGGACCAGGGCAAATTGTGTTTAGCGACATTGCTTTTGGAGCCACCTCTCATCGGTATCTGGAGGAAATAACCGGGGTATGGAACGAGCGATGGTCTACCTCGACCTTGTTCAATGCTCCACGTATCCTGTACATCTTGCCCTTCTATGGACTGTCGCTCTTATTTAACGAAAGCGGCCCGGTCTTGCTCAAGTCGTTTATTACAGGCTTGTTATTTGTTTCGGCATTTTCGATGTATGCCTTTGCCAAGCGATTGGTCAGCGTGTATTATTCACCAAGCTTTACGAAGACCCGTATTTTTGCCATCATGGTCGGCTCGTTGTTTTATGCGCTGAATCCGTGGGTTATTTTCCGCATCCAGCATATTTATTTGCTCTGTGGATATAGTTTGTTTCCGTTAATGCTGCGATTCTTTTTCAGTGCGGTGGACCCCAAATTTCAAATTCAACAAATTAAAAACTATCATCCCCACAAGTTGTATCAGCGGAACTGGATCGACCTGTTTCTGTTGGCTGCGGTATTCACTGTTAGTGCTGCGGCAATTCATTATTTTTTCTTTGGCATGATCTATTTGGGCTTGTTCACCATGTTGCTATTGATCAAGCTGACCTGGACCCACCGTAAGGCCGGTCGCACCTATTTGCAGCCGTTATACGGCAATTTTTTGCGTAAAGGGATCATTTTTGGCGTCTTTTTCGGTCTGCTCAGTTTTTATTGGTTGTCTCTATATGTCGGTAGCATGTTGATGGACGCTCAAGCGTCTCAGCATAATATCAACGTCGTGGATACGTTGTCTCTGTTCAGCCGCAACAGCAGTTTATATAATGTGGGTTATTTACTGAGCTATTGGTGGCCCATGTTTTCCTTGTCCTCACTGCCTAGCATGTTTTATGTAGGAGGGGGATTTTTGTTGCTATTGATCGGGTATGCGATGGTGACACGTTCACATAAAAATCCGATCATTCTAATCTTCTCGCTACTTACGTTGCTGTTTCTGGTTGCCGCTACCGGGACGACGTTCCCATCCATTGCCAAGTGGTTTGTCATTTTGGTTACGAAAACCCCTGTGATTGGTTCGGTTTTCCGTGATCCTAACAAATTTATTGGACTGATTGCCCTTAATTTCGGGGTGTTGCTGACCTTTGGTGTCATTCAATTTATGGAATGGTTTGGATCATCCCCATTGCAACGTGAATATAAAAGGCTGGCAGTTATTATCGTCGTCTTGTGCCTAGGGGTGTATTTTGCTCCCTTGCGTACTCAGTTTATTGAGGGGTACTACAAGCCGGTACAAGTGCCGGAGGCTTATGGTCAAATGGCTGAAAAGCTGACTGACCCAGATCGTTTCGATAGCAAGGCATTATACTTTCCGATTGCTGACAATATGATTCAGAGCTATAACGGAGTAGCCACGCCCAAATGGAATAAAGGGAAGACCGCAAACGAGAAGGCAACTGGAGATTTTCAGGTGTACTCTTCTCCTAAAAATACGATTTTTCATCATGAGGGGAATGATCCCGGCATTACATACTATATGAATTTTCTGCAGTATGTCATGGACAACGGATTAAGCTCCCGATTAGGCTGGCTGTTCTCTACCTTTGGTGTTAACCAGTTGGTCTACCATGATGAATATGTGGGACAAGAGAAGCGGCAGGATTTCCACCTATCTCAGCTGGAAGGTCAGACCGGGCTGAAACGTACATACCAGAACGGGCTATTTTCCATATTCAATCTCGATCAAACACCGCCCTATATGAACATCCTTACGAGTAAAATTGTTACACCTTACGGTTTTAGCCGACTGGAGAGCTACAGTCATCTGCCTGGTTTTGATTTTAGCCGCTTTGGAGTGCTGTTCAGTGCGTTAAAACCTGAGCTGAAAACCATTCAGACGATTAACAAAGGGGATTATGTGGAAGCGGCGTCCTTTAATGACTTGTTGTTGTCACAGCTTCCAGCAGAGAATTACTTACGGCCTTTTGATGCCATTGAGGATGGTAATGCCTTTTTAAAATGGTCCAAAACCTTTGCTTCTACTAATGATTGGTTGTGGTATTTATCCTCCCAAAATATACGGAACTTTCCGTTCGATATGGAAATGGATGCAGGGATTGCGGTCACCTTTGCCAGTAAGAAGCTGGATGTGGCCCCGTATCAGATGAGCAGCATCGATGGGAAAACGGTCGTGGACTTTGATTCCATGTTGCGGACCGAAACCTTCTTCAAGCCAGATAATCCGCAGTTGTTCAGTGTGCAGGCTAATCCCCGTGAGGAATTGAATGATGTGCCAACTCTGCACGGCGAAATTATGAAGGGAGACCCGAGTAATATATGGCAGGTCGCTAGATCGGGTTTGCTGGAGGCCAAGGAAAATAATCCGTATCAGTTCCAAATTACTGTTTCCGGTCGTGGGACAAACAAAATGCATGTGAAAATGAGATTTTATGATAAGCAAATGCGTGAACTGGGGGTTAGCTATGTCGTGGCGCCTTCGGAGGGATATAATTTCGACAGTGTGAAATTTTACGGGGAATATGTGTCGCCGCCCGGCAGCTATTGGATGCGAATGGATTTGTTAACCCTGCAGCGTCCACAGCAAAAAAATTACTGGTGGATTCATGATATCCAGCTGCGTGATTTGGGGCAATATAGCAAACCTAACACGTTTACGATGCACAAAAAACTGGATCAACCTCAAACCTCGCATGTGTATGCTAGAGTGTTTATGAATAAGGCAGGTGGGAAATTACAAGTCACACTACCGGACAAAGTGGTTAGTATCAAGACCCAGGATGATGGTTTAAACCAATTTCAATGGGTCGATCTGGGGGAACATGTTTTTCCAAAAGGAGATACTCCAGTCACGGTTAATAACCTGCAAGGTTTTAATGCGGTCAATCAATTTGCGATTGTGCCTGTGGATCAGCTAGATCAGTTATCTTTTCCAGTGGAGCAGGCATTGAAGCGGGGCAAGCTCTTCTTCACTTTGGAGGCAGAGAACGATTTTAACGCCCAAGGCAATGTGCAGACGGAACGTGCTTTACCAAGACTTAGTATGGGGCGGGGGATCAGCTATCAGAAGGGGACGTTAAGCAGGGATGTGGAAGTCGCCAAAACGGGAACCTATGCCACAGCTATTTTGGCTAATCTACCTGCAGGGTACCATGGGTTATTAACGATGAAGTGGATGAATGAAGAGACGGGAGAGGTGCTGACCAGAACGATTCGTACGGAGGAGTCGTATAAGCGGTTACCTGCTACCTCTTTATCCGAAAAGCAGGTTATTGAAACGGTGCCCAATCAGGTTGGTTTTGCAAAGAAAATCATACAGATTCCCGGTCTGCTGAACGACTATGGCCGAGTCGAATTTAAAAATCTGTTCCTAACCAAGGGAAAGTATCGCTTAACCCTTGTTCTGGATAGTCAGGTGCCTTCATTGAGCCGTTTTGGAGATATTCATCGAATGGGCGGGCAGGAAGTGACGGTGATGCCGGGGGAGGATACGAAGGAATCATTGAGCACGACGGATGTCGGATGTGTAGCGGATATACGACCTGGCCAGACGAAGCTATCAATCATGGACGAAGGGCTCTCTATCCGTTACGCACCTAGCTATTCTTGTGACTGGAATATTTATGCGTCCAAGAAAATGAAGGCTGAGCCGCTGCAAGAGTATGCCGTGCAGTTGGATGCGCGATCCGAACAAGTTGGAAGTCGGCACATGAAGGTCATTTTTTTGAATAAAGCGTCCCAGGTTCTCCAAACCTCCTATATTGATGAGGTGGAGGAGAGAGATAAGGAACAATGGAATCATTATGATCAAATTGTGAAGACTCCGGCAGGCACCGCCATGATGCAGTTTCAGATTTTAGCGCATGCGCACAAGAAGCAGTCAGGCTTATTTCAAATGAAGCAATATTCCATCATCCCTTATCAAGCGATGATTACAGTAGATCAATTTACATTGTTTGAGGGAACGGATATGGATACCTTTTTTATGGTTCCACATACTTCGGAAAGCATTCAGGCTACTCGCGAAAATTCCATGGAACGCAGTTTTACGCTATATAATCCAACGCATCAGCAGGTGCTGATCCGGGAGACCGAATCACCCAATCCACTGTGGGAGTTCAGACTGGGTAACGAAAATCAGCGAGCCCGTCTGTCCGTCAATGGAGTGACTACCGGATTCATTACCAATGGTAACGGGAACGGGAAAGTCGTCGTTATTCTGGCTTCCGCCTACCATTTCGGCTGGGTGCTGTTCCTCATAGGGATATTGGGTGGAGCAGCTTGTTTTCTTCCTTATCGGCGATGGAAGAAGCGAAATCTTCCATAAAAAGCAAGCTGCTCAGTGGGGAAATGGGTAGCCATGATACGACTACATCTCATATTTGTAGCCTCTGCCCCATACAGTACGGATGTGCTTAGGATTTTTAGGGTCACGTTCTATTTTTTTGCGGAGGCTGGAAATATGTACGTCGATAGTGCGATCCAGATAAGCGCCATCTCCGCCTTTGATCCGATCCATCAGCTCACTGCGGGTAAAGACTTTACCTGGATTGCAGGACATTTCTTTTATAATAGAAAATTCGATTTGAGTGACTTCTATTTCTTGGTCATCGACTAACAGACAATGACGGTAATCATTCACCCAAACCCTTACCTTTTTAATCTTTTGAGTTACCGTTTGCGATTCAGTGAGCATGTTGCGGCCGCAGCGGCGCAGCAGGGCTTTGATGCGGGCATTTAACTCTATCAGACTGAACGGCTTGCATAAGAAGTCATCTGCTCCGTCATCCAGAGCCTTTATTCTTATATTCAGCACGGTGTTATTAGAGATGACCAGCATAGGGACTGTGGTAAATTGACGAATTTGGCTGATCAGCGCACATTCGACTTTACCGGAAAACATTAGAGCGGTCACAATAATATCCGGCTTAAAACGCATAAGTGTAGGAATTGCAAGTTTAGAGTCATAAATAAGCTCGGTATGATAGCCTTCCTCCTGAAGGTGAAGAGCAATCATATCTGCCAAACTTTTTTGATCTTCAATGATGAGTATTTTTATGGGCATGACTGACATCTCCTGTACAGACAAAGATACAATAGCATTGCATAATCATGTATTTGCCACGATAATACATACTTATGTATTCGGTTGAAATGCGAAAAATGAACAGTCTTATAATGTAAGAAAAATATTAATTTACAGGAAGAAGGTTGCATCTTTGCGAATGATTTTATTATCTGGAGGTTCGGGTAAACGTCTGTGGCCCTTATCCAATGTGAACCGTCCCAAGCAGTTTCTTTCCATACTACGTCACGACGAACGGCCCGAAAGTATGCTGCAACGAATATGGAGGCAATTAGATGAGGCGAATTTGGCAGATGAGGCCTATTTTTCGACGAGTGGAACTCAGGCCGAGCTGATCCGGGGACAAATTGGCGGAGATGCTGTAGTCATTGAGGAGCCGACTCAGCGGGATACCTTCCCGGCCATTTCCCTGGCTACGGCCTACTTGCATGACGTTGCAGGCGCATCACGCGATGAGATCGTAGGGGTCATGCCTGTGGACGGGTATGCGGGGGATGAATTTTTTGAGCATTTGAGCAGGCTTCCTTCAATATTAGAGCAATCAGGAAGTCATATCGCATTAATGGGGGCTACTCCAACGGAGCCATCTGATAAATACGGATACATTGTGCCTTCATCCTCTTCTTCACTTGACCAGCCATATTATAGAGTTAGTTCCTTTGTAGAAAAGCCGGATCTGATTCGTTCAGAAGCGTTGATCCGTGAAGGGGCCTTATGGAATTGCGGGGTGTTTGCTTTTAGACTGGGCTTTTTGTTGGATATTCTGGAGCAAATGGGTTTACCAGCCGACTACAATTCTCTTTCGACAAATTATGCAGACTTGCCTAAAACTAGCTTCGATATTGCGGTAGTAGAGCATACTCATAAGCTCTCCGTGCTTCCATATCATGGAGAGTGGAGAGACTTGGGCACATGGGATTCGTTGGTGCGGGAAGTAAGTTCGAAGCTAAGTGGCCCAGGATATATTTCAGAAGCTTCACATAACTCGCATATTATCAATGAACTGGAGATTCCGGTTAGCATCTGGAATGTTCCAGACATTATCGTCGTTGCCGGGCCGGATGGTGTTTTGGTTACGGATCGACAGTCGTCCACAGGAATTAAGGATATGGTGGCGGAAATTGAAATCGGCCCGCGTTTTGAGGAGCGCTTCTGGGGGAAGCAAACTGTATTATCCCATCAGCAGGCGGCAAGTGGATTGCAGACAGTGACCAAACGCGTGTTCATATCGAACGGAAGATTTATCAGCTATCATGAACATCAGTTCCGTAAAGAAGTTTGGACCATAGTTTCAGGAACCGGAAGTGTCTCTATCAATGGCGTGACACAGACAGTCTGCCCCGGTGAAGTCATCGTGATAGAACCCGGTACAAAGCATTTTATAGGGGCCGTAGAGGGAGATTTGGAATTCATTGAGTCACAAATCGGGCATATCGTATCCGAAACGGATATTATCCGATATGAATTTCCTGATTCGATGGATACCCATACACTGTGAGGTGCCTACAATATAGGGACTGATAGATATGAACGAGGTCTATCATAAGGCAGTGAAGAGTAGTAGGAACTATTTTTTATGGGTATTCGGATTTTATGGCGGAGAAGGGTTTATAGCTGGCCCTTCTCCAATTTCTCGATCAAGGTGGAAAAATCGATTCCCAGCAGGATTATTTCTTCTGGCTTACGAACAACTTCAATAGGTGGCATATTAAACATCGGGAAGTTTTCCTCCCGTAGATCGTAGCTATCAAACCGCCTCTGGTACTTAGGCTTACGTTGCTTTTTAAGTCCCTCTGTAAAGAGTATTTTGGCTCGTAGGGCTTCAAAAGAGTATCCCCTGCTTAAACGATTAATGACTCGAATAAGGCTGTTTAGAGACTCCGTATAAGCGTTTGTAATGCGATGGTCGAAGTAGGCGAATATTTCCTCTTCCCAGTTCTTCATAGCCTTTGTAAGTGGTTCAAAAGCGGATTGCAGTTCAGTTGGTATTTTAGCTTTCCATTCGTTGTATTTAAGGAATGCCGTCTGTCTGCTATCACATTCCCAAATATCGAAATATGATTCCTTTAAGTCATAAGCAGTGCCGAGAGAAGGATGATTCTTTGTCCAAAGGTCAAGCGTAATTTTATCCATCTCTGTAAGCGCTATATGGCGTTTTAGGAGGATAAAACGGTCGTGCCTCAGCCCGCGGCGTTCTTTTGGCGATAATCCTTCTCGGAGCTGCTTACGAATGGTTTCTAACGCTTGGTTTGCCATACGGAGAACATGAAACTTATCGACGATGATAAGAGCTTTTGGCAAGATAGCCCTCACGGCGTCCTTATATGGTTGCCACATATCCATTGTGACGTATCGTATTTGTCCTCTATTTGGAAGGCGTGAGAGGCAGTCTATAACGGTTTCCTTGTTACGATTGGGCAAAACGTCTAACAACGTATGTTCCTCAATATTGGTTAAAACGCATCTTGGCTTAATAATGTGTATTTCGTCAATCCCAAGCCAATTAGGAGTTTCAAAACGAAGCGTTACTTTAAGACGATTGAGGTAATCACGAAAGATGTTACGTATCGTTTTTTCATGCAATCCAACATCCTCGGATATGCTGACAAACGTGCGTTTAAGGCTTTGCTTCTCTATATAAGACAATAATCGTTTGGTACAGTTTCGCTTTTCGTCTATGGTGTGATCTAAGTGTTCCCAAAAGGTTCGATTGCAATCTTTACAGCGATACCTCTGACGCTTTATAAGAAGGCCTGCACGCTTGCCATGAATGGGCAAGTCCATATAAACTTGTTCCCTGCTGTCGTGTTTGTAGAGGTTGGCTATGCATCCGCAATGAGGGCAAGCCAAAGGTGGAGAGTTCGTCACCACTTGTATTAGAAAATCAAATTCATTTTCACTAATACTTAATATGTTGAAGTTTGGAAGATTTAAAATATCCATATGAATTTCTTCTATGCATTTATGATGCAAACTCCTTCTTTGTTTTCGCGTGACTGGTCAAAATACCGCTGAATATAAAAGATAACAACGAACCGGCAAAGCATATAGCCGCAAACATGCCTACGGCGGAAAAACCGTTAAAAGTCGCGTAAATCAGGCCTGCGATCCAAGAACCGAGCGTTGTCGCAGCGTACATGTTTGAATTGGCCAAGCTGGAGATCGTGCCGCGGATGGTCGGATTTAGTGAATTCAGCATTCCCAATATTAGGGGAAAAGAGATCCCCATGTTAACGAATATGAAAAAGTAAACACTTTCGAAAGCCGCAACCGACGGCAAGAGAGGCAACACAATAAAACATATGATAGAGACAAGAAAGCCTACAACCAGCGTATTGAAACGGTTTAACGTTTTGATCACATAGGCACCGCCAAAGCTCCCGACTATATTCCCAAGACCTAGAAAAAACATTACGTATCCCGTTTGATCAATTGAAAGGTGAAAGCGATCCGTCACCCATTTTCCAATGAAAGAAAAGGCAGCAAAGAATCCACATTGAAATAAGAAATGAGCGAGGAAAGCCTTTCTTGCCATTCGGCTATTCAATAGTGGGATGTATCTACTGAAAATCGGAGTCCTGGTTTTTTGGCCTTGATTTGGTTTCATTTCGGGCAAAGCATAGAAGATGAATACTGCTACCAATAATGCACATGCACCGATTGTAAAAAAAGGATAATACCAATGGGTTGAGGCAAGCAGACTTCCAATAGGGATACCGAACGCTTGGGAAGCAGCCAAGCCTGCCATGACGAATCCTGATACTTTGGCGATTTTTATCGTTGGAAACAGAGTAGGGATCGAGGCCCAGACTTGAGGCGCCGTAAATGCTGCGCTGACTCCGGCTAAAAAACGGAAGAAGAACATCGACCAAAAACCTGTGGCAAAGCCGCATAACATGGTTGAAACAGAGAAGCAGATCATGCCGGAAAGCATTACTTTTTTGCGATCCCATCCATCGGAAAGCGGTCCAGCAATCAGTGCAAAAATGGCATAACCTAAAGCATAAGACCCTACCATCCAACCGGAATATTCAGTTGGGATATGAAACAAGCTCTGAAGAGTGGGGATGAGCGGAGATATCAAAAACGTATCCGTACCGATAACAAACATGATGAGGAAAAATAAAGCAGTTAATTTGATCATTTTATTCACCCTTTTTAGTTAGTTCTATAGTTCAAAGATTATTGAACTAATGAATAAAAAAAGAATTTCTTTCTACAATGTATCCAGAAATCCAGGTAAGTAAGTTTGAAATGTCTCCAAATCGATGCTCATATACTTCGTTTGAGCTTCTTTTCGTACCTTGATCAATTTCGCCTCCTTTAAAGCACGCAAGTGATACGAAGTATTCGATTTCGTAGTATCGCGAATGTGTCCTACTTCTCCACAATTCATTTCCTTCTTGCTGGCGTATAGAGCTCGTATGATGTCCAATCTTGTTTCATCAGCTAACGCCTTAAATATTTTGACTCTGAGCTCATCATTTATTATTTTTTGAGTAGTCATAAAACCATTGTACTAAGATATCGCTACAAATCAAGTCTTTAGAAAAATACCACCATATTCTCCGATTTTTAAGTGAAATGTTTTGATTTTGTCTCCACCATAAAATCCGAATGCCCCTTTTTTATTAGAGCTTGGAAGACCTGTGCATTCCTAAAAAGGTATTCATGCGTTATACGAATGAATACCTTTTTTTTGCATAAACAGTTCTCTGTGTTTGTAATGAATTGAATAGAAAAGAGACTTATAAAATAATAATTTTCTTGGAAGTCAGCCACTCTTTTACAGCATCCGTACTGAGGTCTCTTTTGGGCGTCCATTCTATTTTATCAACCAGCTTGCCGTTTCTGAATTCTGCAATAGTGGGGGTGTATTTAACGTTGTAATCCTCTTTGAATTTATTCCATTGAGGCTTGTCCTTATGGATTTTGTGAACGTTCAAAAAAGTAATTTTAGAGCCTAGATTATACTGTTCGATCATCTTGTTAAAGTTAGGCTCAAACCGATTGCAGTCTCCACAACTGGGTCTGCCGACATAGACAAACACACTTTGATCCTGCTGAATCAAACGCTTAAAACCATCTAGTGTAACCGCATTCAAGTGGTCATATATTTCGGGATAATTGCTTTTGCTTGCTTGGATCTCTTTATCTTTCTGCTGAACAACCTGCTCCAGATCTTGAAATTTAACTACAGCTGAAATAGCGATACCAATGAGAAGCAATACAATGACACTTAACCCGGCGATATATCCTTTTTTCACAGAAACCCTCCTTTTTTTACAATTTCAAACTTACAATAAATGATTTTTTCGTTTTTCACTGTAACACTTGTCTCATTATGTATAAAAAAGAAGCTTTCCCGTAGGGAAAGCTTCTTTAGTCAGCATTTTGCATAATTCGATTCCCAACGCTTGTAAGTACAGTATATAGACGAATTAAAGCATTTCGATCTATATACTGCTGATTTGAAAACGCTCCTGGGATTTATGCAAAATGCCCTAGTCTGATAATTAAATGTTAGACCACAACAGTCAACAAGTAATCCTCACGCTTCACTTCAGTTTCCATTGTGTTCAATACGTCCAGGTATTGAGCGGAATTTGTTACGATAATCGGCGTAGTCGTTGTATAGCCTGCCGCCTTAATTTGTTCGATATCAAATTCGAGCAACAATTGCCCTTGCTTCACTACATCACCCTCTTTGACGCGCTTGTCAAAGAATTGTCCTTTCAGCTTCACTGTATTCACACCAACGTGAATCAGAATTTCTGCTCCGTCATTGGAAGTAATACCGATGGCATGTCCGGTTGGGAATACGGTCGTAATCGTTCCATTGACAGGAGATGTCAGCACACCCTCTGTAGGATCAATAAGGATTCCTTTCCCCATAGCACCTGAAGCAAAAGCAACATCAGAAGATTGTTCCAAAGGCAATACTTTACCTTGCAGTGGGCTTACGAGAATTTCTTTCTCGATTGTCACTTCTTTCTTTATAGGCGCAGCTTCTGTTTTTGCAGTTTCTTCTTTTGGATCATCAAAGCCCAAAATCATAACCAACACAACTGCGAGTACAAAGGCAACGAGCAAACCGATGACTACCCACAAGAATCCAGCTCCAAAATAAGTTGGCAGCGCCAGTAAACTAGGCAGGGAGAAGGATTTTGCAGTCGCTCCGCCAGAAGCGATAATAGCGCCCCCAATACCACCGGATATGCAAGCATAAATGAAAGGTTTTTTCAATTTCAAAGTTACACCATAAATCGTTGGTTCTGTAATCCCGAATACAGCTGCCAGTGTAGAGGAACCCGCCAAAGCCTTCATTTGAGTATTTCGTGATTTCAGGAATACCCCCAGTGTTGCACCGGCTTGAGAAAGTACGGCTGCTGTAAGCATTGGAAGCATCGTGTCATAACCCAATGTTTGAATATTGGACAGCATAATAGGAACGAAGCCCCAATGTACACCGAAAATAACAAACACTTGCCAGAATGCACCAGCCACAGCTCCGGCGATCAATGGGCTTAAATTGTATACCCATGTAAAACCGTTCGCCAAGCCTTGACTGATCAGGTTACCGACTGGACCAAAGGCCAAAAACGTCAACGGAACAACAACTAGCAGTGATAGCATAGGGACGATAATGTTTTTAACCGATTGATGAACAAAGGAATTAAACCAACGTTCCACATAGGACTGTACCCATACCGCGAGAATAATTGGGATTACGCTGGAACTGTATTTTATCAGAATGATTGGAATCCCGAGAAAAGCCAGTTTTGCCGGATGATCCACCGCTGCAATAACATCCGGGTACACGAGTGCTCCAGCAACTGCGACCGATACAAAGGCATTTGTCTTAAATTTACGGGACGAAGTAATAGCCAGGAATATAGGCAAGAAATAAAATACGCTGTCCGAAGCGGCGTTCAAAATGAGATACGTACCGCTTGTAGTATCAATCCAATGAAGCGACGCAATTAAGGCCATAATCCCTTTGAGCAAACCTGCTCCGGCAAGAGCACCCAAGAGAGGTGAGAAAATGCTGGAAATGATATCGACCGCTTTGCCGAGAACATTTGTTTTTTCGGAAGATTCTTCCTTTTTGGCATTAGGATTGTCTGCATCCTGCAAATTCGTTTCTGCCATCATATGCTCAAATACTTGACCTACATTGTTGCCGATGACCACTTGGAACTGGCCGCTGCTTTCCACCACTGTAATGACACCAGGTGTTGCTTCCAGTGCAGCTTTGTCTGCTTTTGTGCGATCTTTTAATTTAAATCTCAAGCGTGTAGCGCAATGGAATACGGAATTGACATTCTCTTCGCCGCCAACGAGAGTCACTATTTTTTTAGATAGTTCTTTATCACTCATATTTAGAACTCCTTATGGGTTATTCTTGCTACTGATAGGGTTTACCGTTTACATTTGTTGCTAAGATGCGCCGGCATGCATCTTTTTAACCTTGTAAACAAGAAAAACCTAAACTCGTGGTGAAAACTGCGCACTCTTCCTATAAGGGAACGTCGATTTCACCATCAGTTTAGGTTTTGCCTGCCTTACCAGTCACAATCCATGAACGATGAGGGGTATGAAGTTGTTAGTCTTATATGTTATTACGCTCAGTTACCCGATGAATATGGATAGTTAGATATACGTATTCATCCTTGCTTAAATATTGATCGTATGTTTTTTCCAGATACTCATTGATCTTTTGGGCGCAAGCAAAAGCTTCGGCATACGTCTGCTTCACCTGGTTGTACAAGAATTCTTCACCACTGTGAATGACTTCTTTACGAATCACTCGCATCGCAAAATATTGCAAATGTGTCAAAAATCTCGAATAGCTAAAAGAAGACTCATCCAGCACAATCCCGTAATGGTACGTAATAATGTTCAATATATGTTGGACAATCTCAGTCATTTTCAGTGTAGATTTCATTTCGTTACCGTCAATCCGTGCATTCACCATATGCAATGCAATAAATCCCGCTTCATCTTCGCCCAATTTTACTCCGAGCGTATTTTCAATTTTTTGGAGAGCATCCAGTCCAACTGCAAATTCTTTTTTGTAAAAGCGTTTAATTTCATACAGCATCGCGTTTTGGAGTGCCAGTCCTTTTTCTTGCCGTTGTATGGCAAAATGAATATGGTCGGTCAACGTTAAATAAATATTATCGCTTAACTCCGTATCCAACACTTCTGTTGCATGGGTTACGATTTCATTCACGACCTCCAGATGAGATACAGGAATATCGTTCAGCAGCTCGGTTAGTTTGGCCGTGAACTCGTTTTCATTTAACATGAAAATCTTATCTATTTTATCATCATCGACTTGATCGCCAGCCACCTTTTTGAAGGAAATACCTCTTCCCATCACGATGACCTCTTTGCCTTTATCGTTTTTAGTCAATAGGACGTTGTTATTGAGCACCTTCTCAATAATCATTGAAGTTCCCCCTCCCATCCTTTACCAATAAAAAATGCCTAAGCACAATTCAATACTATTGTTAGCAATAGTACTCAATTGAACTCAGGCATTGCCCGCATCACCGGTCACAATCCTTCGATATAGTGCTATTGTAGCACAAAAAAAAGCGATTTCAACATTTTTTATTCTGTTTCGACAAAAAACATTTTATATCAAGACCCTTTTGCCTAATTTGCAAGTAAAGCGTTACCTTATGTGGTCGTACGTTCAATGAGGCTGTACTCTAGCGAATGAAGCTCCATTTGGCGTCCAATCAGCTGGGGGGAAAGCATGAAAAAAGCATTTTGTGCTTGAGCCATGATGGGATTTTGAATGGTTGTAATCCCCAACGTATGCGACAGCTCCGTGTTATCAAACCCAACAATCGCCAGATCTCCCGGTACGTTCAGCCGTTGTCTGCGTGCTTCGCAGAGAATGCCCACAGCTACATAATCGTTAGCACATAAAATAGCCTCTGGGAATTCCCCCCGATGCTGTAACAAATCCCGTACGACCTGTTCGCCATCACGGATATTATAAATTGAAGAGTGATTCCAGTGTTGCAACACTGACAGATTGTGCTCACTCATGATCTGTTCATAGGCTCGTTGTCTGCTATGGGTATTGATGCTGCTCGGACGACCAAAAGCATTGGCTATACGGGTATAGCCTTTTTGTATCAAATGCTTTAATGCTAGCATGTAACCTTCATATTGATCCATTGCGACGGAGCGAATATCGGTATGCTCCATTCGTTGCCAGGCCACGATCGGGCCATATTTACAATAGGTACTCAAAAAATCAGTGTCATTCACGCAGGAAATGATGACCAGCGCGTCGACTCTTTTTCTTTTTAAATCTTCAAAAGCTTGAAGCTCTTTCTTTTTGTCTTCTCCCGAAGTATAAATAATGGTCTGGAATTCATATTGTCCGGCGATTTCTACAAAGCTGTCCAGAAAAGCAAGAACAATTTCATTAATCGTTGAAGTGATGATACCAATCTGAAGCGTCTGACCCTTGGATAGGGAAATGGCATTCCGATTAGGAACATAATCTAATTCCTGCATGATTTTCAAAATCTTAGCTCTTGTTTCATGACTGACATGGGGGGACTGATTTAATACTCTGGATACCGTAGCCTTGGAAAAGCCCGCCAGTTTTGCAATTTGATCAAGATTCGACATGGTGCTTCTCCTCACATAAGAAAAAAATACTTGACATGAAACGCGTTACAACAATTAGGATGCTTATGAGGGCATTACATCTATTTTAAAGCATCTGTCAATGCATTTCAAAGGAGAACGGTTACCGTTAGGTATGGATTCACATTTGCAGCATTTGATGGGATTACTTAGGCCAAAGTAAAAATCTTATATACGGAAAGAGGTCTTTATACCATGACGAAGATGCTAAAAGGATTTCCGAAAAACTTCTTGTGGGGCGGGGCAACTGCAGCCAACCAATTGGAAGGTGCTTTTGACGTAGATGGAAAAGGCTTGTCCAGCGCAGACATGATTGCTTATGTACCCAAAGCGGAACGTAAGAACGATCACGCTATAGAGATTTCGTCCGAGCGACTCGAAGACATTTTGGCAGGCAAAGTCAATGCCCGTTTCCCAAAACGTGAAGGTGTGGACTTTTACCACCACTACAAAGAAGATATTGCATTGTTCGCTGAAATGGGCTTTAAAGTATTTCGTATGTCCATCCACTGGTCGCGGATTTTCCCGAATGGCTATGATCACGAGCCGAATGAAGCAGGATTGCAATTCTACGACAATGTATTTGATGAGCTGCGCAAATATAATATTGAGCCCTTGGTAACATTGTCACATTATGAAACACCGCTAGGTCTGACTCAGAAGTATAATGGCTGGCTGGGTCGTGAAGTCATACAGCATTACGTCAATTATGCCGAAACGGTGTTTACACGCTATAAGGATAAAGTAAAATACTGGCTGACCTTTAATGAAATCAATGTAATGACCATGAGTCCGTTCACCGGTGGCGGTGTGGTTATTGACCGTGTAGAAAACAAACAACAAGCGATATATCAAGCATTGCATCATCAATTTGTAGCTAGTGCACTGGCAACCAAACGGGGACATGAGATCATCCCGGGTGCTCAGATCGGCTGTATGTTGGCACGTATAGAAAGCTATCCACATACGTGTAACCCAGCGGATATACTGAAAGCCCAGCATGAAAATCAGATGAACCTATTCTTTACGGATGTGCATGCCCGTGGGGAATATTCCAACTATATGAATCGTTATTTTGAAGAAAATAATATTGTGATCCAGACAGAACCCGGCGATGCCGAAATTTTGAAAAATAATACGGTTGATTTTATCTCATTTAGCTACTACATGACCTTGACCGTATCGGCAGGTCCAGAAGGCGAGAAAGCAGCAGGAAACCTGATTGGTGGCGTGAAAAATCCGTATCTGCAGTCCTCCGACTGGGGATGGCAGATCGATCCGATCGGCCTGCGTGTTACACTGAATACGTTTTATGATCGCTATCAAAAGCCGCTGTTCATCGTGGAAAATGGCTTGGGTGCATATGATAAGGTGGAGGAAGATGGCTCTGTGCATGACACATATCGCATTGATTACTTGCGTCAGCATATTGCCCAAATGAAGGAAGCGATTGCCGACGGTGTTGATCTGATTGGTTACACCAGCTGGGGCCCTATCGACCTTGTGAGCATGTCTACTTCCGAAATGTCCAAGCGCTACGGATTTATTTACGTTGATCTGGATGATGACGGTAACGGAACGCTCAAACGCTCCAAAAAAGACTCTTTTAATTGGTATAAAAATGTGATAGCAACCAACGGTGAAGAATTGTAATTCCATATCATCTCGGGCGGGTATAGCAGAGGACATCCTAAGGATGCGATCTGCTGTACCCGCTTTTTTGATAGACTCAATAATAATATTTCAGAGGGCTTCACAAACTTTTCACTTGTAATAAGCTGAAAGTTTTCTGTATAATGAATAAAAATTTCATATGTCTGGTTGATGTTTGCGGGAGATGGAACGAAAGTTCCGACCGAAGGGGCAAAACTCTCAGGTGCTTAGGCTGTTTACAGCCACAAGCGGGGACCGTAAACGGACAGAACTCTGGAGAGACCCTTAATTGGGCGCCGAAGGTGCACCGCAGAGAACATCTGCTTAAACTCTCAGGCAAAAGGACAGAGACGCGAATAACCTGTGACAGGGAATGCCCTAGGCTTTTTTATGAGCTATTAGAGGCAAAACCTGCACAAGATGGTTGTATTTTTTCGTGCCTTTAACCTCTCCAGGAGTCGAATCAGCGGATTTGACTCTTTTTTGTTTTCTAATATGCTGGAGGAGCGGGTTGAAATGAATTTGGTACATGTGTTAGAAACGATTGACAGCTGGATATGGGGAGCGCCGCTTCTTATTCTCGTGATGGGCACGGGGTTGTGGCTAACGATCCGCTTGAAGCTGCTTCAGGTTATTCGATTGCCTTTGGCGCTCAAGCTAATTGGTAAAGCGCCGGACGAAGGTAGCGGAGATGTAAGCAGCTTCGGAGCATTGAGTACGGCACTGGCAGCTACTGTAGGTACAGGAAGTATTGTTGGCGTGGCGACAGCGATCAAGCTGGGTGGGCCCGGTTCATTATTCTGGATGCTGGTTGCAGCTTTTTTCGGGATGGCAACCAAATATGCGGAAGGATTATTATCCGTTAAATACCGTGTTAAAGACCGGAACGGACAATTTTCGGGTGGTCCGATGTATTATATTGAAAACGGACTTGGCCGCCGTTTCAAGCCGCTGGCGATGTTGTTTGCCTTTTCTGGTGTTCTTGTAGCCCTATTTGGAATCGGTACTTTTCCGCAAGTAAAGGCTATCGTTTCTTCGACGGAAAGTAGCTTTGGAGTGCCAACGGTAGTTACAGCGATCATTATTTCCGTGTTAACTGCTGTTGTTACGATTGGAGGACTCAAAAGTATTGCCAAGGTATCCACAAAGATTGTTCCATTCATGTCGGGGCTCTATATCGTAGTTTGCTTAATTGTACTCATTAAGTTTGCAGGAGAGCTTCCTCATGCGATTGCTTTAGTATTACAAGGGGCCTTCTCGACCACATCTGCAACGGGTGGATTTGCCGGAGCGACGATTATGTTGGCGATGCGAAGTGGAGTTGCCAGAGGTATTTTTGCTAATGAAGCCGGTTTGGGAAGTGCGCCAATTGCAGCAGCTGCTGCTAAGACGAAATGGCCTGCAGAACAAGGGTTGATATCCATGACAGGCGTATTTATCGATACGATGATTATTTGTAATCTGACGGGATTTACGTTGCTGGTTACGGGAATATGGAGTGGAAATGACGATGGAGGTCTGATGACCCAGCATGCGTTTTCCAGTGCCTTTCCGGCTGGTGCAGAACTCGTGACGATTAGCCTTATTTTATTTGCATTCACAACGATACTGGGCTGGAATTACTACGGGGAACGTTGTGTTGAATATTTACTGGGTGTCAAATGGATTAAACCATACCGTTATTTGTTCATCGCACTTGTGGCAGGAGGTGCGTTCATCAAGTTGGAAGCCATTTGGCTGCTGGCAGATATCTTTAACGCAATGATGGCTTTCCCGAATCTGATTGCACTGCTTGGTTTGTCAGGCATTGTCGTTGCAGAAACCCGAACCTATATGGATTCTCTGAATTCTAGTAAGAAAAAGGGCATTCTTGCAGGTGCCAGTGTAGGGGCAGCTATTCAAGTAGAAGAAAAGGGACACACGGTTAATTCATAAATTCCAAAAGGGAGTGCCTTCAGCCATCACAGGCTTGAGGACACTCCCTTTTGAATGTTATAACGATGCACGCAAAATAGCTAAAATATCTTCTTGATTCAGCTTTTTATAATTACCGAAGCCTCCATATTCCATTTCACGGGCTGCAATGGTTGCGATTTTTTCCAATTGCTCATCATTAATATTGTAATCGGCCAGGGTGGAAGGGGCACCGAGACTTGTCCAGAATGCACTAAGACGGTCAATACCCTCCAAAGCGATTTCTCTATCTGTTTTATCTACGGTGTCTAAGTCAAACATGCTGAGCATCAGCCGTTTCATGCGTGCAGCATCCTGATCGACCGTATGTCTCATCCAGTTGGGGAATAGGATCGCCAGACCGCCAGCATGAGGAATATCATATACAGCAGATAATGCATGTTCAATCGTATGCGAAGCCCAGTCCCCGAAGTAGCCCATTTGCAGTGTTCCGTTAAGAGCAATCGTTCCGGCATATAAAATCGTTTCGCGATGCTCGTAGTTGTGCAAATCCTCCAACAGCTTAGGTGCAGTTTCGATTACGGTTTGCAGCACGGAAAAGCACATACGATCTTGCAACGGTGTATTTTTAACATTGTGAAAATACTGTTCAAACACATGGCTCATCATATCCACCATGCCATATACCGTCTGATCACGTGGCACAGAGAAGGTGTTTTTTGGGTCCAGAATTGAGAATTTCGGATGCGTCACCGCGCTGCCCCATACGTATTTTTCGTTTGTTTCCCAGTTGGTGATAACAGAATCTGGATTCATTTCTGAACCGGTAGCGGCGAGTGTGAGGATGGTACCGAATGGCAGAGCCTGGGTAGGCATGTGCTTTTTATTGATAATATCCCACACATCGCCGTCATATTCAGCCCCTGCTGCGATGGCTTTGGTGCAATCAATAACGCTCCCGCCGCCTACTGCAAGTAAGAAGTCGATTTTTTTGTTTCGGCAAATGTCGATGCCCTTCTTAACGGTGGACAACCGCGGATTCGGTTCTACGCCCGACAATTCATGAATGTTGAGATGTAGCGGCTGTAACGCGTTTAATACCTGGTCATATAGACCATTTCGTTTGACACTTCCGCCTCCATATATCAGCAAAATATTTTTGCCGTAATTCAACAGTTCCTGCTGCAGTTCTTCAATTTGATTGTCTCCAAAAATTAATTTGGTGGGGTTATAATATGTGAATTTGTTCATCTGGAAAGTTCCCCTCAGTTCATAGTTCATGTTCAAATCGTAAATCGCTTAACCTGATTGCTGTTGTATACCTAACCTCATCATGTAAGCTATTTGAAATGACGATTAATTATTATACATGAAATGAATAAGGGAATTCAAGTGAATCTAATCTTTGACCGCACCAGCGGCAAGATCGGAAATAAACTGGCGGCTAATGAAAAGAAACAAAATAATAAGTGGCAGTACAGCAAGCAGGGTGCCCGCAATGACCATCGCATAATCCGTATTGTAAATCCCGTTTAACTGTGACAGTGCAATCTGGAGCGTGAATTTACGCTCATCCGTTAAGACGATTAACGGCCATAAATAATCATTCCAGGCTCCTATAAAGGTAAACGCGCCGAGAAAAGCGAACGCAGGACGTAGAATAGGCAGTGCTACATTCAAGTACAGTCGAAAAAAGCTGCATCCGTCCATCCGCCCCGCATCCAGCAGCTCCTTTGGAATGGATTCTTCCGCATATTGACGAATCCAGAAAATGCCGAAGGCATTTACCATCCCCGGGATAATAAGCGCTTTGAACGTACCTACCCATCCAAAGGAGGCCATCATGACAAAGGAGGGGACAAGCGAAAGTTGTGAAGGGACCATCATTGTAGCTAGCAGAACGATAAATAGCACTTTTTTGCCCGGAAAATCAAACTTGGCGAATGCAAAACCTGCCAGCGAATCGAAAAACAGAACCAATAAGGTAACAGAACCGGCTACAAAAAGGGTATTAAAAAAGGCTCCGGCAAAATTAATCTGCTGCAATACTCTCGTTATGTTATCCAAGAAGTGGCCGCCAAACCACAATTGCGGTGGAAAACGATAGATGTCTGAAGTTGTACGGGTTGCCATAACGATCAGCCAGTAAAATGGAAACATCGACAGGATGATTCCCACCAACAATCCGGCATATAAAACAAAGGATTTTGCACGTGTCTGTATCATGTTGTGAAGCTCCTTCCCATCGTTATTTTTTACCTTGAACGAGTTTCCAGTTGATGATGGAGAATAGAGCAATGATGAGGAACATGCCCCATCCGACGGCTGCACCATATCCAAAATAGTTGTTAATGAACGACTCGCGGTACAGGTATAAAACGATGGTCATGCCACTTGCCCCGGAACCGCCGTCATTACCGACCAGGACCTGTGGCTCGGTGAAGAGTTGCATACCGCCGATGGTGGACGTAATGACCGTAAACAGAATGACTGGGCGCAGCATGGGGATAGTGATGCGGAAAAAAGCTTGCGCTCCGGTTGCTCCGTCTATTTTGGCGGCCTCATACAGCACATGCGGAATACTCTGAAGTCCGGCCAGATAGATGATTGCGTTATAGCCCATCCATCTCCATACGACCATAGAAGAAATGGCAATTTGGATACCCCATGGCACATTCAGCCATTGAACCATGGGCAGTCCCAAGAGTTGCAGAAGGTAGTTGAGAAATCCGAAATTGTTGGCAAATAAGGCACCAAATATGATGGCGACAGCCACAATAGACGTCACATTGGGCAGGAAGAATCCAACTCGCCATAAGGTGCGCATTTTCACAAATGGGGCATAAAGCAGAAAGGCAATAATCAGTGCGAAGAATAGCATTGGAATCGTTGCATACACCCAGATCACAAAGGTGTTGCCTACAGCCTGCCAAAATTCATGATCTGTTACAAGGTAGCGAAAGTTGCCCCAGCCGTTGTAGGTCATGTCTCCGATTCCGTCCCATTTGTGAAACGCCAGGTATAATGAAAAACCAATCGGAAACAGTCCAAAGATGCCAAACAGCAGATAAAACGGCGAGATCGCAGCATAAACGGCACGGTGCTTCCAGATTTCTCTCAGCATATTGTCCACACGCCTTTTTTGAATTTTGTTTTTTTATCGCTGTAATTCCCGTTCGATTCGTTCCATGGTTTCCGTCCATAATGCATCAGGATTAGCATCCTGCTTGGCAACATTAGCAAGGCGACGGGTCACAATGCCGTGGATGACAGGGTAGCGCTCGCCGAAATAGCTGCTTTTCACATGACGTGCGGAGGCGGAGAAGATGAGTCCGGTGGCCTGACCCCCAAAGAAAGGCTCGGGTATCCCCATGATAGGATCGTTATAGACGCCGGGAGTGGACGGGAACAGACCGATTTTGTGGTAGGCTTCCAACTGGTGTTCCGGGTTTTGCAGCCAGGTCAGGACTTCAAAGGCTTCTTTGGGATGTTTGCTGGATTTGAGGATAGAAATGAACGAACCACCCAGGTTGCCGTCTCCTCCAGGAGCACGGGCGACTCTCCATTTGCCCGCTGTATCCGGCGCGGCCTCTGTGAGAACTTGCTTCATCCAAACAGCCCCTACAAAAGAGGCAATTTTGCCGTTATTGACCGAAGCGTTCCATTCGGGAGTCCAGCCATCCGCATTGGCGAGCAGATGCTTCTTGTGGAAATCGACAGCGGTTTTCCAGCCCAGACGGATGTCAGGAGATTGATTGCCAATATAGCTGCCATCCGGCTTGAAGTAGAGGTTTGTATGCTGAGCGAGCACTTGATTGTAAACGTTTACAATATTATCACCCAAAAACGAACGGCTTCCGAATTTCTGCTGAAGTTGTTCTCCGGCTGCCATGTAATCATCCCATGTGCGGATCGAGGCACTAACCTTTTCAGGATCACTAGGCAAGCCTGCTTGCTTAAATAGATCGCTTCGATAGAAGAGGGCAGTAGGCCCAGTATCCATGGGATATGCAATCATTTTACCATCAGGAGTGATCCCCTGATTCCATTTCCATTCCAAATATTGATCTTTTAGGCGGTCTGCTCCGAGTTCCCTTAAATCATAAAAACGATCCGCACTAGGAAATAGCTCCACCATCCAGTCGTTCAGAGCTACGATGTCTGGTTCACCAGAACGAGCTGCGAGCGTTGTCTTCAGTTTAGCTTTGAAGTCACCACCTATTTTTTGAGTTTTTAATTCAATGTTGGGAAAGGTTTTTTCCGCTTGGGCGAGTAGTTCATCATCAATGGAGCGGTTCCAATACCATAATGTAAGCGTTATCTTTTTTCCGTTTGACAAATTAGTTTCAGATGATTGACTTTCAGAGAACGAGGGTCCACTACAAGCACTGAACATAGTGAGAAAAGTAAGACATAATACCAACCATTGTACTGTCTTCACATCATTTCCCTCCTTGCTGTCTGAGATAATCTGCCTGCTAAACAAGTTGTAAATGGTTTAGCTCCATCATATGAAGCTGTTACCCATTTATGTGCATTGCCTTAACCAAAAACAAAAAATTTGAAACGTTTATCCATATAAAAAAAAGCACGTGCGTCTGTTATATGAAGAACGCACGTACTTAAGTTAGGGATTCAGCTCATGACATCAACCGCAGTATTTCATCTTTCAGAATTTCGGACCGAGTCCCGAAAATAACCTGCAGGGTACCGTTACCAAGCCTGATGATTCCCGACGCTCCGAGCTGCCTGAGAGCTTGATCGTTAACTGCTTTGTCGTCTTTGACGACAAGACGCAGCCGTGTGATGCAGGCATCAATGCTTAGGATATTGTCCGAACCGCCGAGATAGGTTAGTACCCTGCCTGCCTGACTGGACGGAGTGTCGGATGTAGCGTTTGCTTTTTTATTGGGTACAGATTCGTTAGCCTCAGACAGGAGACTGTCTTCTCCATCATCTTCACGCCCAGGAGTTTTTAGGTTGAATTTGAGAATGATAAATCGGAACAGAAAGTAATAGATGAGGGCGAAGACAAGCCCGACCGGGATCATTCGCAATGGGTGAGTGGAGAGCTTCATATTGACCAAATAGTCAATGAGTCCTGCTGAAAAGGAAAAGCCCAGTTTGACATCCAATAGGTATACGACCAGGCCGCTCAGGCCTGTCAGCAGAGCATGAACGCCGTAAAGCAATGGTGCAATGAACATAAACGAAAATTCGAGGGGCTCGGTAATTCCGGTCAGGAACGATGCCAGCGCAGAACCGATGAAAATGGAAGCGACGGCTTTACGTTTTTCCGGTTTAGCCGTATGGATGAATGCGAGAGCGGCTGCCGGGAGAGCAAACATCATAATAGGGAAGAAACCGGACATGAATAGACCAGCTGATTTATCGCCTGCAAAGAAACGGGTCAGGTCACCATGAACAACTTCGCCAGCTGCATTCGTATAGTTACCAATCTGAAACCACGCGATTGAGTTTAGTACATGATGCAAACCGAGCGGGATCAGCAGCCGATTGGCAATCATGAATACCATTGATCCGATTCCGCCAAACCCGACAATCCAGTTGCCGAAGGCTGCAATCCCATCTTGTACCGGACTCCAGATCATTCCGAGCAGAATGGCCAGAATCATGGTCGTGAAGGCGGTAATCATGGGGACAAAACGTTTGCCTGAGAAGAAGCCAAGCCAATCCGGGAGCTGAATATTATGATATTTTTTAAACAGAAAAGCAGACCATCCACCGATAAAAATACCACCCAATACGCCCATGTCCAGCTTGACGTCGTCTGGAATATATGCAAATATACCCGGCACTGCCGCCAAAATACGGGTCAACACCATATAGGCAATGACTGCCGATAATGCGGCTACTGCGTCGCCTGCCAGACCAATGGCAACACCAATGGAGAAAATGAGCGCAAGGTTACCGAAGATAGCCCCCGCCCCCTCGTTCAGAAAAGGAGTGACATAATGATTCAGAAATCCGCCAACTACGGGACCAAACGGTATATCCGTTTCATAATTAATCAGAGCTAATCCTTGCAAAATCCCTGCGGCGGGTAGAGTAGCTACTGGAAGCATTAACGACTTGCCGATTTTTTGCAGAAATTTCAGCATAACATTCTTCCCTTCTTCATCGAGTTTGGGAGTGTCGTATTCAGCCTGAAATCCTTATGTTAAACCATTTTTTTACATCATAAATCGGGGGATCTAACATGGTCAACGATTATTTTAAGCTATGAAATGACGTAAATCCGCAGTTGACATCGCTTACATGCTTATATAGTATCAAATTTAAGTTAATAATCGTGACGGAGACAAGAGAGCCACGCAGACATCCCATGGTACAGCACAGGGTTGATTTGTGATGGCTTTTCTTTTTTTTGTGCGATGAAAGCGATCAAAATCGGGTGATCTATTGAGGAGGTAGGTTGTATGTCGCCATACGCAGCCGAATTCATAGGGACAATGATTCTTATTGCCCTAGGTGGCGGAGTGTGCGCAGGGGTGTCCCTGAAAAAGTCATTTGCCCACGCTTCCGGCTGGATTGTGGTCGGAATGGGTTGGGGGCTTGCGGTAGCTATTGCGGTGTATGCAGTGGGTCAAATCAGCGGAGCGCATTTGAATCCGGCAGTTACACTCGCGTTGGCATTTCAGGGTAGTTTTCCATGGCAAGATGTATCCGGCTATATTGTGGCTCAGCTTCTTGGGGCCATGGCGGGTGCGATCATCGTCGTTTTGCATTATTGGCCCCACTGGAAAGAGACGGAGGACACAGCAGCCAAACTCAGTGTATTCGCGACAGGACCAGCTATTGATCATCCGTTTGCCAACGTGCTTAGTGAAATGATAGGTACTTTCATCTTTGTTCTTGCTTTACTGTCGTTTGGCGCCAATTCATTTACAGACGGCCTGAAACCGCTGATTGTTGGTTTTTTAGTTGTCAGTATCGGTTTATCCCTTGGAGGCACAACGGGCTATGCCATCAATCCAGCGAGGGATTTTGGGCCGCGTCTGATGCATTATTTACTACCGATTCCCGGTAAGGGAGCATCCAACTGGAAATATGCATGGGTGCCCATTATAGGACCGCTATTGGGGGGATCTTTCGCAGGGCCATTTTATCAGGCTGTTTTTAAGGGGAGTGTGACTCCAGCTTTCTGGATTTTACTAGGGATCATCGTGATTGTACTCTTGATTACCTTCCGTATGAGTCGTACTTATAAAAATCATAAAACGGATCACAAACTTATAGCGTAAAAACGATGGATTTACACGGGGAGAGATGAACAATGGGAAAATATATTTTGTCACTAGATCAGGGAACGACAAGCTCAAGAGCGATTTTGTTCAATAGCGAGGGAGATGTAGTGTACTCGGCTCAGCGAGAATTTCCGCAATATTTTCCTCATCCCGGCTGGGTAGAGCAGAATGCGAATGAAATCTGGAGTTCTATTCTCGGAGTCATTGCCTCCTGTCTTTCCGAATCCGGTGTAAAAGCAAATCAAGTGGCTGCCATCGGCATTACCAATCAGCGAGAATCGGTGGCTGTGTGGGACAAAAATACAGGAGTGCCCGTATATAATGTACTCGTATGGCAATCACGCCAAACCTCGGACATCTGTGATGAATTGAAGCGACAAGGGCACGAGGAACTGTTTCACAGCAAAACAGGGCTGCTGATCGACCCGTATTTTTCAGGCACTAAAGTAAAGTGGATACTGGACCATGTAGAGGGCGCGCGGGAAAAGGCGGAACGAGGTGACCTGTTATTCGGTACGATTGACTCGTGGCTGATCTGGAAACTATCCGGCGGAAAGGCACATGTGACGGACTACTCGAATGCAGCCAGGACGCTCATGTACAACATTTATGAGCTAAAGTGGGACGAAGAGCTGCTGGACATTCTGGGTGTTCCGAAAATCATGCTGCCTGAGGTAAGACCTTCTTCTGAGGTATATGCGCACACCGTGGATTATCATTTCTTCGGTCAGAATGTACCGATCGCCGGTGCAGCAGGTGACCAGCAAGCAGCCTTGTTCGGTCAGGCATGTTACGAAAAAGGGATGATCAAAAATACTTACGGCACAGGCTGCTTTATGCTAATGAATACGGGGGATCAGCCTGTTGAATCTAAACACGGCCTGATTACGACCATCGCTTGGGGACTGGAGGAAGGCAAAGTGCAATATGCACTCGAGGGGAGTGTGTTTGTAGCGGGGTCGGCGATCCAGTGGCTGCGAGACGGGCTGCGTATGTTCCGTGAAGCGAAAGACAGTGAGCCTTATGCCGCTCGTGTTTCGTCTACGGAAGGAGTGTATCTTGTCCCCGCTTTTGTCGGACTGGGGAGCCCCTACTGGGATAGCGAGGTGCGCGGAGCAATGTTCGGCCTGACACGAGGGACCACGAAGGAGCATTTTATCCGCGCCACATTGGAGTCACTCGCTTATCAGACCAAGGATGTGCTTACAGCCATGGAGATCGATTCAGGTATTGCGGTGAAGACGCTGCGGGTGGATGGAGGAGCTGTATTGAACAATTTTCTGATGCAATTCCAGAGCGATATTTTAGATGCAACGGTGGAGCGGCCAGTGATCCATGAGACGACGGCACTGGGGGCTGCATGTCTGGCAGGTTTGGCTATTGGATATTGGAAGAGTACGGATGAACTTCGTAAGCGGGTGAGGGTGGAAACCTCTTTTGCCCCGAATATGGATGAATCAACACGTGCAGGCTTGTATGAAGGCTGGAAAAAGGCTGTGAATGCGACGATGGCCTACAAGTAATGATTAAGCGCTGGGTCTCTGAATATTAAACTGCAAAAAGATGACTTCTGAATCTTATCAGGAGTCATCTTTTTTAAGGCATGAGCTAACCTTTGACCTTCGTATGGTTCCAATGTTGGCCGGCTCCGCAGGAACTACGAATGACCAGTTCCGGCTCGACTTTAATACATTTGGTATCCATTTGTTTATTCATCAGGTCAAACAGCACCATAGCAGCTAGACGGCCTATTTTTTGCTTGTCTTGTTTTACAGTCGTCAGTGGAGGTTCGGTATAACGACAGGCTTCTATATCATCACATCCCACTACAGCAATATCCTCGGGTACCCTCAAGCCGCTTTCCTTGAAAGCACGTATGGCACCAAAGGCAAGCAGGTCGGTCGCCGCAAAAATAGCTTTTGGTAAATTTCCTTGCTGTATCCACGCTTTCGCGACCTGGTATCCATCTTCTGCCGCGTAGTCCTTACCATACACGACCCATTCAGGTCTAACATCAAGACTAAACCGTTTTAGTGAAGCAATAAAGGCCTCCTCTCTCTCTTTAATAACCAAGGAGGGGCGTTCAATGCCTATAAACCCCATGTCGCGGTATCCATTCATGTAAAAGTGCTCAACAACCTTCATTGAAATCTTCTGATTGTCGGACATAATGTAGCAAGAACTGGCTCCGGTTAGTTCAATATCGACACCGATACAGGGGATAGGGCTGGCATCGAGATCAAAAACACTCTTCTCCACTTCATCTCCAGCAATAATAATGCACCCGTCCACTGAAAAATATTTCGAGCGTGCCAAATAGTCCTCTCCATTATCCAGAAATTTCTCATTTGAAAAAAACAGCAGATCGTAACCAAGCAAGCCAATCTGTTTTTTGAAGACATTAATGATATCTACAAAAAAAGGATGACTAAAATCAACATTCAGCTTACCAGCGAATATAACGCCTACCAGATTAGATTTTTTGGTAGCCAGCGTTTTAGCCGAGGAGGAGGGTCTATAGCCTGTTTCCTCCATGATTTTAAGTACCCGCTGCCGGGTTTCCTCACTGATGTCTGTGTAATTGTTAATAATTTTCGAAACCGTTGCTACTGAAACGCCTGCCATGCTAGCTATTGTTTTTATATTCATGGAATCCTCCGCAACTAAACTGATTTAGTTAAATTGACTTTGTTTTTCAAAATTAATGATTACTCGTATTCTATGCTACCTCATAGAAGTGAGTCAACCGTGCTAATAAAGGATGACTCCTAATATTTTAAGGAGTAATAACGGTGATTTGTGTTTTATTTGATAATTTACAAATCTCTATTTACAAATACAGGCTATCCGATACATAATAGTAGCTGTAATTAACTAAACCGCTTTCGTAAAGGTAAGTGCATTTATTCTAAGATAGCCGGAGCTGTGAAGTCTTGATTCCTGAAAGGATGATACCAAATATGAATGAGAATACCTATACATTCCCCACCACGTTTATGTGGGGAACTTCGACCTCTTCTTATCAAATTGAAGGTGGCGTGGATGAGGAAGGAAGAACGCCTTCTATTTGGGATACTTTCTGTCAAGTACCCGGGAAGGTGATCGGAGGGGACTGCGGAGATGTGGCTTGTGACCATTTTCACCGCTTTAAGGAAGACGTGCAATTAATGAAGCAACTTGGCTTTTTACATTACCGTTTTTCCGTGGCCTGGCCGCGCATTATTCCCGCACCTGGCGTGGTTAACGAACAGGGGCTACTCTTCTATGAGCGTCTGCTGGATGAGATTGAGTCGGCTGGGCTAATTCCAATGCTGACGCTGTATCATTGGGATCTGCCGCAATGGATTGAGGACGAGGGTGGCTGGACGCAGCGAGAGACTATCCAACATTTTAAAACGTATGCCTCTGTAATCATGGATCGATTTGGACAGCGTATAAGCTGGTGGAATACGATAAATGAGCCCTACTGCGCCTCTATTTTGGGCTATGGCACAGGCGAGCATGCCCCCGGCCATGAGAACTGGAGGGAAGCTCTTGCTACCGCTCATCATATTCTGATGTGTCACGGGATAGCCATGAACTTACACAAGGAAAAGGGCCTGACGGGCAATATCGGTATTACGCTGAACATGGAGCATGTCGATGCAGCCTCTGAACACTCCGAGGATGTAGCCGCTGCTGTCCGGCGGGATGGCTTTATTAATCGTTGGTTTGCCGAGCCATTGTTTAACGGGAAATACCCTGAGGATATGGTGGAATGGTACGGGGAGCACTTGAACGGATTGGATTTTATACAGCCTGGTGATATGGAGCTGATTCAGCAGCCAGGGGATTTTTTGGGCATCAACTACTACGCCCGCAGTATCATTCGAGCGACTACAGACGCTTCGTTGCTTCAGGTCGAGCAGATTTCCATAGAGGAACCGGTAACGGATATGGGATGGGAGATTCACCCTGAATCCTTTTATAAGCTGCTGACACGGATTGAGAAGGATTTTACCAGAGGATTACCCATCCTGATTACAGAAAACGGAGCAGCGATGAAGGACGAACTGGTGAATGGAAAGATTGAAGACATTGGGCGTCAGCATTACATTGAGGAACATTTAAAGGCATGCCATCGCTTTATTGGGGAGGGAGGTCAGCTTAAGGGCTATTTTGTATGGTCATTCCTCGATAACTTCGAATGGGCCTGGGGATACAGCAAACGTTTTGGGATTATACACATCAATTACGATACGCAGGAACGGACACCCAAACAAAGTGCGCTGTGGTTCAAGCAAGTGATGGCGAATAACGGGTTTTAAAAAGAAAAGGGGTGCACGATGCAGCAGTATTATTTTGACGATCAAGGACGTTTTGTGATTGAGAATTTTGCGCAGGCCAAGCCCTTTTCCAGTTTTCTACCCGGTATTGCTGGTGTTCAGGGAATTCCTCTGTGGGCGTATTATGTTAATCGTGGACAAGGAATTGCGAGCTTTGGTGTGGAGGATAAGAATGGAGCCATCATGGAGTTTTTTCCGGCCAACCGAACAGCTCCTTTATTGCTAGCAGTGCTAATCCTGATGCAAGTTTGCATGGAACGGGATATATCGCGAGGCTGAGCGGATCTACGGCAGAATTTATCCATATGTGGATATGGATGATGACGGGCGGGCAGCCGTTTGGTTATGATCATAGGGGCCTATCCTTGAAGCTGGAGCCCAAGCTGCCAGGCTGGCTTTTTACAGCTACAGGTGAGCTATCTTTCTGTTTTCTCGGAAGCTGTCAGGTGACTTATTTTAATACGGATCGAAAGGATACTTATGCACCGGAATGCATAGTGACCCAGTATGTACTGCATTACGCTAGTGGCGAAAAGAAGACGATAAGACAGGCTATATTAGATCATAAAGAGGCACAAGATGTGAGAGAGCGGTTGATTTCCCGTATCGAGGTATATTTGGGGACATAGCTCCATTCATTAAAGCGGTCATGCTGCAATAACAGAGCATGACCGCTTTTTAAAGTTTCATAAATCCTTGTGTCAGGGCAGGGGACTTATGCTGAAATATCTTGCAACTCCAATATCACAGGACAGTGGTCACTGCCTGTAATATGACAATCAATGTTCGCATCCATCAATAGCGAACGAAGTCTCTCCGAGACGAGGAAGTAATCGATCCGCCAGCCAATATTCCTTTCTCTCACCTTTGGCATGTAGGACCACCAGGAATAAACATCCGTCCGGTCAGGATAAAAGGTTCTGAAGGTATCTATAAATCCGGCGTCTAGCAGCTGTGACATGCGTTCCCGTTCCTCAGGCGTAAAACCGGCATTTCCGTAGTTAGCTTTGGCGTTTTTGAGATCGATCTCCTGATGAGCTACGTTCAAGTCTCCACACACGATGACAGGCTTCAAAGCATCCAGTTGTTGCAGGTAGCTGCGAAAACGGTCTTCCCATTCCAGTCTGTAGGGCAGTCGGGATAAGTCCCGTTTGGTATTCGGTGTGTACACATTGACGAGATAAAATTTTTCGAATTCCAAAGTGATGGTTCGGCCCTCCGGTTCTTCATTTTCTTCAAGTCCATAATGCACAGAGAGCGGCTTGATTTTGGTGAAAATAGCCGTGCCGGAATACCCTTTTTTCTCAGCATAATTCCAGTATTGTGTGTATTCCTCCATGTTTTCCATGAGGATCTGCCCTTCTTGAAGCTTCGTTTCCTGTACGCAAAAAATATCGGCATTCGTTTCTTTTAAATAAGTATAAAACCCTTTGGTCACACAGGCTCTTAAGCCATTTACATTCCAAGATATTAATTTCATTTGATTAATCTCCTTGCTACTTCACGCGGTCAAGCGATGTGATTTGTATATCCTTTGTTGACATAAGCTTATAAATGTCTTCTATCTTGACTTCATAGGTCTTTTCATCAAAATGGTCCTGACCAAACATATAATCGTTTAGTTCTATTGCCTTAAGGTTTCGGTTGGTATTCATAGCCGAAGGGAAGTATTCGATGTCTAATGAGGCTTTATTTCCGGCCAACACTGTTTTGAGAACTTTTGCAGTTTGTAATACCCGTTCTTTTTCCAATGACAATCCTGAGTCAGTTAGATCCTCGAATACAATTATACGAATATATTGATCGCCGACCGCTTCGGGATTCAGTTTAAAATCGTCGTATTCTTTGATCATTTTATCTGTTTCCCCTTCTTGCACCCCAGAATGAACAGCGGCTGCATCATTGTATAGCTTCTGTATAACAGGTTTGAGCTTCATGTCCAGTTGGCTCTCCCAAAGGGCGTTAAGATATTTTTCTCTAAATGGGACATCCTCATAAGGACGCTTGGTCATGTTAAAGAGGACGGAAGGATGACGATTAGAGATCGCCTCCATGGTATATTCAGTGAAGGGAATACTATGATAGCTAATATTTTGAATTTGAAAGTCCTCTCCGTATTTCTGCTCCAGATATTGCTCTGATTCTGCGGCTACGTTGCGTTTATTTTCACCTGTTTGTGTAAAAGGTTCTATAATATCTACGTATTTCATTGTGACTGCAAGAAGTAGAAGTGTAGCTCCCACAGTGAGACTGAGCAACATGCGCCATTTGGAAGGCAACGATGCACTTGTCGGCGCGCTACCCACTTTGCTTGTAATTTGAAAAGATCGTATTGTAAAAATAATGCCTAAAATGTGGAGAATAATGGCCAGCGGTCCCGAAATAATAAGCAGGTATCCGAGAGAAAATAATGTAAAATAGATCAGAATTCCCTGTGTGATGATCAGAGCCGCTCCTCCAATCATATAGGAAGGAATGGCGAGATAAAACATACCCAATCCAGTACCTAATATAGAAAGCAAAGTGGCAACAAAACGATGAATTTCCCGCGACTTTTGGAGTTTATTCGTAGTCAAGGGAGTCAGCCAACCTCCTTTACTTCAAAATGGTGTAACATGATAGATGATAGCAATATCTGCGTTTTATTGAAAGAGTAGTGACTTGAAACCAGCGCCTAAAGTAGCGTGGCAGACTATTCTTTCTACATTATTTATCATCAAAAAAAGCTCCCTTGCGGAAGCTTTTTTTGATGAATTTATCAAGAGAGATACTCTCCCTATGGTTGACTGCGAAGTATAGGCTAACGATGCCGATGGGCCGACGTTCCCCTGTGAGTTATCTCATGAGAACAAAAAAAGCCTCCATTATGGAAGCTTCTTGTTATGACGTCCCAGGAGGGATTCGAACCCCCGACCGACGGCTTAGAAGGCCGTTGCTCTATCCAGCTGAGCTACTGGGACATAAAATTCAAGCGAATATTAATATATCATATGGATAAAAGAAATTCAAGTCTTATTTTGCATATATCGCTTATTTAGGCTTTATACAGCATAAATTCTGAGTAGACGTAGTTTTTTTTGCCTTATAAAAGGGTATGTTAGAATACAGGTGAATATGTGTAAGACGAGTGGTTGGACTTCGGCTACTGTTTCTCATATAATCTACAAATACTTGAGCTTGTGAAGGAGAGGGGGTGCCTTGAATAAAGGACTCCAAGGTGACGACAAAAGAAAATAATATTGTATTGTTTCCGAAGACACTGGACTATTATCAAATCCAACTTACTGTGATGCTTGAAAACGAACGTTACGGAGAGGCGATGGCGATGCTGCGTTTTTTAATGCAGTGTCAGGGACAGGAGCAGAAGCAATACGATGAATGGAACGCTCTATTACAATGGCTGGAAGCTGCATTTCCACAGTACGCTGACAGCGGGGCGGTAACGGACGCTGTGGAAGAAGAGGTCAGTGAAGTAGAGTTAGCTCGCCGTCATGCACGCTTTAAGCAGGAGCAGGATGCGGGCTACGGCAACAAGCTGTTGCGGATGGCTATGGATGAACCCTTATCCGAACAGACGATTTTAGCGTTGGAGCAGTTGTCCTATTTGGAACTGCCAGAAATCGACGATGCCTTGCTTCGCTGGATTACGGACCGGGAAATCCATCCTTTACTTCAATTCCGTGTTCTACAGACAATGCGACGACGCGGAATGGAAGGGACGATAGAAATCAGACGGGGTGATGAACAAGCGGAAATCGACATTGAAACGGTTCCGTTACAGCCTGGTGATTTTCCAGAGTCGATTATGCGTATTTTGGAACGGGTGGCTGATCAGACTGAGGTGCACGAGCCTACACTATTCTATTTTGCACAGGAGTTGTGGTCACAGTTTGTGATGGCAGTATACGGTACGAATGATTATAGATCCATGTTGGTGGAAGAGGACGGAATGCCGGATATTTGGGCTGCAGCACTCCATCAGACCGTTTCGGAAAGTTTGAACGGTAATAATAATGAGGAAGAAACCCGTGCTATATATGGTATTACAGATGCGTTGCGCTTCCGTTTTGAGCAGGCGTATCGGTCGATGCGACTATTCGTAGCGGCGGGAATGCACACTCCTTAGTGACCGGAAACGTTTACCTGTGAAGCATTCAAAGGGCTGCTCTTGAAAAAGACAGTAATGTTAGATATACTATAGTGGTTATTTTGTGTGCGTTGATTGTAATGAAAACTAAGTGAAGATTTTGTTGGAGGGGAAAGCATAAAATGAAAGCAACTTGGGAGAAAATAGAGAAGAACCTTGGGGTTCTTGAAGTTGAGGTTGACGCGGATCGTGTAGCCGCTGCACTCGACAAAGCTTTTAATAAAGTGGCAAAACAAGTAAGTGTACCAGGATTCCGTAAAGGTAAAGTACCACGTCCTATCTTTGAAAAACGCTATGGTATTGAAAGTCTGTACCAAGATGCAATTGACATCCTGTTGCCAGAAGCTTACAGCCAAGCTGTAGAGCAAACGGACATCTTCCCGGTTGACAGCCCTGACGTTGAAATTGATCAATTTGCTAAAGGCGAATCTTTCAAGTTCAAAGCAAAGGTTACTGTTAAACCTGAAGTGACTTTGGGCGATTACAAAGGCGTAGAAGTGCCTGTAAGCAAACTCGAAGTAAGCGACGAAGAACTGGCTCAAGAACTGGAGCGCCTGCAACAACGTCATGCTGAACTGGTTGTCGTTGATGAAGATGCTGCTCAATCCGGTGATACAGCTATTATTGACTTCGATGGTTCCGTGGACGGTGTACCATTCGAAGGCGGACAAGCTGAGAAGTATTCTTTGGAACTGGGATCTAACACATTCATCCCTGGTTTTGAAGAGCAAGTGGTTGGTTTGCACACTGGCGATTCCAAGGACGTTGAAGTAACGTTCCCTGAGAACTACCATTCTGCTGACCTCGCTGGCAAACAAGCGGTATTCAAAGTGAAAGTTCACGAACTGAAACGCAAAGTTCTTCCTGAACTGGACGATGAATTTGCTAAAGATGTAAGCGAATTTGACACACTGGCTGAATTCAAGGAAGACTTGAAAAAGCAATTGTTGGATCGTAAGGAAAACGAAGCTAAAGCAGCCCGCGAGGGTGCTGTAGTGGAGAAAGTTGCTGAGAATGCAACAATCGACATTCCTGAAGCAATGGTGAAGAGCGAAGTGCAAAACATGGTTCGCGATTTCGACAACCGTTTGCGTAGCCAAGGTATGAACCTTGAAATGTTCCTTGGATTCTCTGGTCAAAGCAAGGAAGACCTGGAAGAGCAAATGAAAGCTGATGCTGAGAAGCGCGTACGTAACAACCTCGTGCTGGAGCAAGTGGCTAAAGCAGAAAACATCGAAGTTTCCGAAGCGGAAATTGATGAAGAACTGAAAAACATGGCTGAAGCTTACAAACGTTCAGTTGAAGAAATCCGTAGCATTCTGGAAGGTAACGGCTCGTTCGCTAACCTGAAAGAAGAAATTTCACTGCGCAAAACCATTGCTTTGTTGGTGGAAAACAGCAAAGAAGTAGAAGCGCCAGTTGAAGCTGCTGAGTAATTCAGACGATAAAATATACGGAGTATGCTGTAACAAGCTGAAACGTAGTAATTAGATAGGGATAAGGCACGTAGTGAAAGTTACGTGCCTTATTTTTACCTTTGATAACCCAAATTTTAGTCGTTTATGGAAAGTGCTGTGAGTCGCGTTTTCTTGTTTTACATAAGTCACTACCGTATATTTGCACATACATACGAAACATGGTTAAATATGAGAAGGTCTCGGCAGAGTGTACTGTAAATAGCCCGCACTGCATATATGAGCGCATGCAAATATGACACGAGACTCTGAACATGTTAAAATATTTTGTAAGGTGTTCACGTTTCATGCTTGCTGCTTCCGTTTTAATGGGACATAAGGAAGCGGATGAATACAGGTGTTCATTTTAATAAAGAAAAGAGGTTGGTCGTGATGAGTCTCGTCCCTATGGTTGTGGAACAAACGAATCGAGGAGAACGATCTTACGATATTTACTCGCGGTTGCTTAAGGATCGTATTATTTTCCTAAGTGGCCCGATTGATGACGATGTCGCCAATCTCGTCATTGCACAGCTATTGTTCCTTTCTGCGGAAGATCCAGAGAAGGATATTAATTTGTACATTAACTCGCCAGGCGGTTCTGTAACTGCGGGCATGGGTATATATGATACAATGCAATTCATTAAGCCGGACGTATCGACGATCTGTGTAGGCATGGCTGCAAGTATGGGTTCGTTGCTGCTAACAGCGGGTGCGCCAGGTAAGAGATACGCGCTTACCAATAGTGAAGTCATGATTCATCAGCCACTTGGTGGCATTCAGGGGCAAGCCTCCGATATGCTGATTCATGCGGACTGGATTATCAAAACACGTGCTAAGCTGAATCAAATCTATGTAGAGCGTACGGGTCAGCCCCTCGAAAAAATCGAACGTGATACTGACCGGGATTTCTTCATGGAAGCGGAAGAGGCAAAAGCATACGGTATCATTGACCAGGTGCTGTCTAAACCGATTAATCTGTAAAGGGGTGGCTCTATGTTTAAATTTAATGATGAAAAAGGACAATTGAAATGTTCTTTCTGCGGTAAATCTCAGGATCAGGTTCGCAAGCTTGTTGCCGGACCGGGCGTATATATATGTGACGAATGCATTGAGTTGTGTACGGAGATTGTAGAAGAGGAATTGGGTCATGAAGAAGAAGTAGATCTGAAAGACATTCCGAAACCAATGCAAATCCGTGACATTCTGGACCAATATGTTATTGGTCAGGATCAAGCGAAAAAATCGTTGTCTGTAGCGGTATATAATCACTACAAACGAATTAATACTCAAAACAAAATTGATGATGTGGAACTGCAAAAAAGTAACATCTTGATGCTTGGACCTACAGGTTCGGGTAAAACGTTGCTTGCGCAAACCATGGCTAAAATTTTGAACGTTCCTTTTGCTATCGCAGATGCCACTTCCCTTACGGAAGCAGGTTATGTGGGTGAAGACGTTGAAAATATTTTGCTGAAACTGATTCAAGCTGCCGATTATGATGTAGAAAAAGCCGAACGCGGCATTATCTACATTGACGAAATTGATAAAGTAGCCCGCAAATCCGAAAACCCGTCCATTACGCGTGACGTTTCGGGTGAAGGTGTACAGCAGGCGTTGCTTAAAATTTTGGAAGGCACGGTTGCTTCTGTACCACCTCAAGGCGGTCGCAAGCATCCACATCAAGAGTTTATTCAAATTGACACCACGAATATCCTGTTCATTTGTGGTGGTGCCTTTGATGGTCTGGAGCAAATGATCAAACGCCGTATCGGTAAAAAGGTTATCGGCTTCAACGCTACCAGCGAACAAAAAGACCTGAAACCAGGCGAATATACTTCAATGGTATTGCCTGAGGATCTTTTGAAATTCGGTCTGATACCGGAATTTGTAGGACGCTTGCCAGTAATTTCTACGCTGGAGCCGCTTGATGAGAACACATTGGTTCGTATTCTGTCCGAACCGAAAAATGCGTTAACCAAGCAATACCAGAAGCTGCTTGAGCTGGATAATGTGCAACTGGAGTTTAAGCAAGATGCTCTGGAAGCCATTGCTCGTGAAGCGATCAAGCGTAACACGGGTGCCCGTGGCCTTCGTGCGATCATCGAAGGTATTATGCTGGACGTAATGTATGAGGTTCCTTCCCGTGAGGATGTGACTACTTGCGTCATCAATGAGCAGGTTGTAAAAGACAAAATCGCACCGGAACTCGGTGGTACAGATAAGGATAAAAAACAAGAAGAGAGCGCCTAAGGATTGATACTTCGCGATCTCTAAAACATGAGAAGCCGGATCTCCACTTCACTAAACCTGTATGAGGTTTTAAGGGGTGGAGGTTTGGCGTTAATGGGAGAGAAAAGTACATGTTCTTAAGACAAGACACACGTCCCGTTAAAGTCGGGAATCTGACGATTGGCGGCAGCAATGAAGTCATCATCCAAAGCATGTGTACAACTAAAACAGCAGATGTGGAAGCAACTGTAGCCGAGATTCTTCGCTTGGAAGAAGCCGGATGTCAACTGGTGCGGGTTACCGTCAACAATGAGGAAGCTGCCGCAGCCATTAAGGAAATTAAAAAACGGATTCATATTCCGCTAGTTGCAGATATTCACTTTAATCACAAGCTGGCTCTACTGGCAATTGAAAATGGGATTGATAAAGTTCGCATTAATCCAGGTAACATAGGACGACGTGAAAAAGTAGAAGCTGTCGTGAAGGCATGTAAGGAAAAAGGGATTCCGATTCGAATTGGTGTGAATGCCGGGTCATTGGAACAGCATTTACTTGATAAGTATGGCTACCCTACGCCAGAAGCGATGGTAGAAAGTGCGCTGTATCATATCGGGATACTGGAAGAACTTGATTTCCATGACATTATCGTGTCACTGAAGGCGTCTGATGTTCCTATGGCGATTGCTGCTTATACGAAGGCCGCTGAAATTATTAAGTATCCGCTCCATCTGGGTATTACCGAAGCGGGTACACTCTTTACGGGTACAGTTAAAAGCGCGGCAGGTATGGGCGCTTTGCTAGCATCAGGCATCGGCTCCACAATGCGTATTTCACTTAGTGCTGATCCGGTGGAAGAAGTGAAGGTAGCCCGTGAGTTGCTCAAGACGTTTGGATTAATCACAAACGCAGCTACATTGATTTCTTGTCCGACTTGCGGACGTCTGGATATTGATCTGTTCTCTATTGCCAACGAGGTAGAAGACTACATTGCAAAACTCAAGGTACCGATTAAAGTATCAGTACTGGGTTGTGCAGTAAATGGCCCGGGTGAAGCGAAGGAAGCTGATATTGGAATTGCCGGAGCGCGCGGTGAAGGCCTTTTGTTCCGTTATGGAAAAATGATTCGCAAAGTACCTGAGGCTGATATGGTGGACGAATTGAAAAAAGAAATTGATATCATCGTCAAAGCATATGAGGAAACAGGGAAAATACCTGGACGTGAAGAACGTCATACCGCCGAGAAGGTGTAGGCAAAAAGCAGTTATTATAAAGAGGCATAGTCATAATCTATTGTCATCATTTAAACGCCGTGGAGAGCAGCTCTGCTACAGAACTGTTCTTCGCGGTGTTTTTGTATTTCTCTCTGATCTTTTGAAAGACCGCCGTTTAGCTATCGCGGAAAAGGAAATACTGTTTTTCATAGAGCGGCATTTTTAAAATTGCTGAGATGAGAAACGGAGGAAATACGATGGACTTGACTATGATTTTGTTATTGGTGCAAATGTTTTTCGGGATTGTTATTGGTCTGTATTTCTGGAACCTCCTGCGGAGCCAGAAAACGAACCGTAGTGCGGTGGATCGGGAATCCCGCAAGGAATTGGATAAGCTACGCAAATTGCGTTCTATTTCACTTACCAAGCCGTTGGCTGAACGCACACGTCCTGCCACATTACAGGATATCGTGGGTCAGAAGGATGGACTGCGCGCGCTCAAGGCTGCGTTATGTAGTGCGAATCCGCAGCATGTCATTATTTATGGCCCGCCGGGTGTAGGGAAGACAGCTGCTGCACGCGTTGTGCTGGAAGAGGCTAAGAAGAATCTGTCCTCTCCGTTCAAGGGAGACGCCAAATTCACGGAGATTGATGCTACGACGGCCCGCTTTGATGAGCGCGGTATTGCGGACCCGCTGATAGGTTCAGTGCATGATCCAATCTATCAAGGGGCAGGAGCGATGGGGGTAGCGGGTATCCCACAACCTAAACCCGGAGCTGTGACGAAGGCGCATGGGGGGATGCTGTTCATTGATGAGATTGGTGAGCTGCATCCAACGCAGATGAATAAACTCTTGAAAGTACTGGAGGATCGCAAGGTATTTTTGGAGAGTGCGTATTACAACTCGGAAGATTCGAATACTCCTGCTTATATCCACGATATTTTCCAAAACGGTTTGCCAGCCGATTTTCGTTTGGTGGGTGCGACGACCCGTTCGCCGCATGAACTGCCACCTGCGATTCGCTCCCGGTGCATGGAGATTTATTTCCGTGCCTTGCAGCCACAGGAGATTGCTCGTATTGCAGAGGATGCCGTCCACAAGCTAGGCTTTGGCCCTTGTCCTGAGGCGGTAGAAGTTGTACAGCGTTACGCAACGAACGGTCGGGAGGCGGTCAATATGATCCAGCTGGCTGCTGGTTTGGCACTTACCGAGAAAAGGGAATGTCTCAATGCTTCCGACGTCGAATGGGTAGCGGGCAGTAGTCAAATTCAACCGCGTCCTGACCGAAAAATACCAGGCTTGCCGCAAATCGGATTTGTTAACGGATTAGCTGTATATGGCCCGAACATGGGGATGCTGCTTGAAATTGAAGTTACAGCAGTTCCGGTTCCTGAGGGAAAGGGCAGCTATAATATTACGGGGGTTGTGGATGAGGAAGAAATCGGAGGCGGGTCCCGTACACTGCGCCGTAAGAGCATGGCTAAAGGTTCTGTAGAAAATGTTCTAACTGTTTTGCGTACGCTCGGATTGTCTCCGTCGAATTACGATTTGCATATCAATTTCCCTGGGGGTACGCCGGTAGATGGCCCGTCCGCAGGAATTGCGATGGCAACAGCCATTGCTTCCGCGATGCGGGGAATTCCGGTGGATCATGAAATTGCAATGACTGGCGAAATTAGCATCCATGGTCGTGTCAAACCGATTGGTGGTGTATTAGCCAAGGTTGAAGCCGCTTTTCAGGCAGGAGCCAAAAAAGTGATCATTCCGCAGGACAACTGGCAAGCTCTTTTTGACAGCATTGAGGGTTTAAAAGTGATTCCCGTACAGTCGGTTACCGAAGTGTTCCGACATGTGTTCGGGGAAGAGATAACGTCGGATTCGCCTGTACATGCGCCAATTGAGACTTTTCGCCCATCCCAATCTTCCTTGTTACAGGCTGATGGAACGCATAACGGGACGATATCAGATACAGGATCTTGCTGATGAACCACCCTTTCATTGGTTTTTTCATAAAACATTTGATAAAATATGAAAGATAACAACTTGAGGATTGTAAAATCCGGAACCTGAGAATCACTGGAGGTGCGAAAGCGATGGGACCCACCAAGACAAAAGGTCGTCGTTTTCCTTTGCTGCCTTTAAGAGGGCTTCTGGTCTACCCGAGTATGGTTCTGCATCTCGATGTGGGCCGGGAAAAATCGGTCAAGGCTTTGGAAAAAGCGATGGTTGAAGACAATTTGATTCTCCTGTGTTCTCAATCAGAAGTAAATATTGAAGAACCTACACAAGAGGACATCTTTCGAGTCGGCACGGTAGCCAAGGTACGCCAGATGCTCAAACTTCCTAATGGAACCATTCGAGTATTGGTGGAAGGGCTGGAACGGGCCGAGATTATTCAATATACGGACAATGAAGAATATTACGAGGTAATGGCGAAGGAGCTGCACGAGGCAGAAAACGTACAGCCTGAGACGGATGCGCTAATGCGCACTGTATTAACTCAGTTCGAGCATTATATCAACTTGTCCAAAAAGGTAACACCGGAGACTCTCGCTGCGGTATCGGATATTGAGGAGCCGGGACGGCTAGCAGACGTAATCACAAGTCATTTGACGCTCAAAATTAAGGAAAAGCAGGATATACTGGAGACGATCGACGTTACTCAGCGTCTGGAGAAGCTTCTGGATATTTTGAACAATGAGCGTGAAGTACTGGAGCTGGAACGTAAAATCAACCAGCGTGTGAAGAAGCAGATGGAAAAGACGCAGAAGGAGTATTATCTGCGTGAACAAATGAAGGCAATTCAGAAGGAACTTGGCGAGAAGGAAGGTCGCGCGGGAGAAGTTGAAGAACTGCGCAACCAGCTAAGTGAACTGGAGTTGCCTGTTCCGGTGAAGGAGAAGGTCGAAAAGGAAATCGATCGTCTGGAAAAAATGCCGGCAAGCTCTGCCGAGGGTGGCGTCATCCGTAATTATGTGGATTGGTTGTTAAGCTTGCCATGGAACAAGTTTACCGATGATGATCTGGATATCGTCAAAGCTGAAGAGGTACTTAATAACGACCACTACGGATTGGATAAACCCAAGGAGCGTGTATTGGAGTATTTGGCTGTACGCAAGCTGGTGAAGACCATTAAGGGACCGATTCTGTGTCTCGTGGGTCCGCCAGGGGTCGGCAAGACCTCGTTGGCCCGTTCGATTGCCAAATCCATGGGTCGGGAATTTGTCCGCATCTCTCTCGGAGGTGTGCGGGATGAAGCGGAAATCCGTGGTCACCGTCGGACTTATGTTGGTGCGATGCCAGGGCGGATCATTCAGGGGATGAAGACCGCAGGAACGTCTAATCCAGTATTTTTGCTGGATGAGATTGATAAAATGGCTTCCGATTTTCGAGGAGATCCATCGGCGGCATTGCTCGAAGTGCTTGATCCTGAACAAAACAATACGTTCAGTGACCATTTTGTTGAGCTGCCGTTTGACCTGTCCAATGTGATGTTTGTAACGACAGCCAATGCTGCACACAACATCCCGCGTCCGCTAATGGACCGCATGGAGACGCTCTATATTCCTGGCTACACCGAACTGGAGAAGCTGGAAATCGCCAATCGGTACCTATTGCCCAAGCAGAAGAGAGAGCATGGCTTGGACGAGGAACAACTGGTTATCGGGGAGGATACGCTACTGCGTGTCATTCGCGAATATACGCGTGAATCTGGTGTGCGGAATCTTGAGCAGCAAATGGCTTCTCTGTGCCGCAAGGCGGCGAAGTCCGTTGTATCTGGTGGCGAAGGACCAATTCAAATCACACCGGATAATCTGAAGGATTATCTGGGTATCGCTAAATTCCGTTACGGTGTTGCAGAACTGGAGGATCAGATCGGTACGGTTACAGGCTTGGCATGGACAGAGGTCGGTGGTGAAACACTGATGATTGAAGTGACGGTCGTACCTGGTAGTGGTAAACTGATTCTTACGGGTAAACTGGGAGACGTTATGAAGGAATCTGCACAGGCGGCATTCAGCTACACCCGTTCCAAAGCAGTTGATCTGGGCATTGAACTAGACTTTTATGAGAAAAATGATATCCACATTCATATTCCTGAGGGTGCGATTCCGAAGGATGGTCCATCTGCGGGAATTACTATTGCTACCGCGTTAATTTCAGCTTTGACCAACCGTCATGTATCCAAGGATGTGGCTATGACGGGCGAAATTACTCTACGCGGCCGTGTATTGCCGATTGGTGGTTTAAAAGAGAAGTCGCTGGCTGCCCACCGGGCAGGCTACAAAAAAATTCTGCTTCCCAAAGATAATGAACGGGATTTAAAGGATATTCCCGACAGTATCCGGCAGGATGTTGAATTTGTCCCCGTTGCCCATATGGATCAGGTGCTAAAGCATGCTTTGGTTGAGCAGGCAAGGGTACATTAGAGAGGAATTAAGGACACAATGAAAGTAACAAAAGCAGAATTTATAATAAGTGCGGTTGGTCCCGATCAGTTTCCTGTGGACGCTTTGCCAGAGATTGCTCTGGCGGGGCGCTCCAATGTAGGAAAGTCTTCATTGATTAATCGGTTGATTAACCGTAAAAATTTGGCGCGTACCAGTTCTACGCCAGGTAAAACCCAGCAACTCAATTATTACCGGATTAATGATGATCTCTATTTTGTCGATTTTCCCGGTTACGGTTACGCCAAGGTATCCAAAACGTCCCGCAAGGCTTGGGGGCAGATGATTGAGTCTTATTTGCTGGAGCGTGAGCCACTCAAACTGGTGCTTCAAATGGTAGATTTGCGCCATCCGCCGTCCAAGGACGATATCATGATGTATGATTGGCTGCGTCATAACGGGCTTCCCGTATGTGTTGTAGGCACGAAGGCAGATAAAATCCCTAAAACGCGGCGAGAAAAGCATTACAAGGTAATCAAGCAGGAACTCGGAATACTTCCCGGGGGATTGTTTATCCCCTTTTCATCCGAAGAAGGTATGGGCAAGGAAGAGCTGTGGTCTGTCATCTCCAGCTATATAGAGAATGACGAAGAAGAGCAGACGGAATTGTAAGGCTAGGGACGTCCTTGAGGACGTCCTTTTTTCATGGTTCGGGCTTCAAAAAAATAAACTTACTAAATAGGTGGGAATAATATATAATAACAAAAAGAACTCGTGGATTTTAAGCCGAAAAGTGAGTATATGGGGGATAATGCAGTCTCAACCCCATCATTTTCCGCTTATTTCCGATGTATGGCGGGAATTTATGATTTGATGTGCAAGAAAAGCACTTTTGGTCTGATGTATAATAAATTTAAAGCTTAAACTTATAGGTTCAGGAAAGAATTGAGGAGATGGGTATGGCTCAGCGGTTAGCCACAGAGTATGTTAAAACCACTTTGACCTTGTCGGAAACCCAAATGGACGAATTTTTGCGGGCAGTGGATGATCCCCAGGTGCATTACTATATTAAAGTTCTAGATAACGGAAGACAGGAAATCGTTCTGGAGCATAGTGCGGGTGAGGAAGTTCATTTGTTTTTTGAAGCCAAAGAGGGAGCGTTTGTGTGTGAATTGACTTGTCGCTTAATTCATCCGCAACTAACCCTGTTTATACGCAAACTTTTTGTTCGTTTTAAGGGCGAAGGCATCGTTTACCGAATGTATCAAGGATTCACTATGGTGTATTTTTATAATGAAGGTACGGTTCGTAAAATTATGGAGAAGAATGCCGGAGGTTCCAGGCTGGTATTCGAATATAAAAATACGGTGCAGGAATTGCAACAGCTTTTTCAGCATCAGAACGTCGAAAATGAAATATCTGACGTATATCATCTCATTAATTCGTTGCTTGACCAGCGGAATTTGGCGCGTACTTTCTCGGAGTTGGAACAGATTGACCACAAGCTTCGAATGAGTTGCTCAAAATTATTTGCACTGGAAGCTTAATAAGGCATGAATATATGGAATGAATCGTTATGCCATGTAGTCCCTTTCTTTACCGAAATAGGCTTTTTTATTCTTAAAAAATGATTGCATTTGCTGCACATAGATGTTATTTTTAATCTCGTTGAAAATGAAATATAGGAACCAGGATTCACTCAGGACATTGAATGTTGCGAGAGATTATTCCCTCGGGAAGTGAATGACGTAGGTCCTAGCGGATGAAATTTTTCCAAACATTTTATTCCTAGGAAGGGGGAACCGAAAGATGGAATTGGAGTACTCAACTTTCGGAAGACACGTTGCCGTAGATACTTGGGGTGTTGAGTTTGAATTACTGAATGATGCGCAGTTTTTGGAGGCTCAATTAGTTGAAGCAGCTGAAGCTTGCGGAGCAACGGTGATGTCCGTTCAATCCAAGCAGTTCGAACCACAGGGAGCTACCGTGCTTGTACTGTTGTCGGAGAGTCATCTCTCTATTCATACGTATCCTGAGAGAGGGTTTGCCGCTATTGATTGTTATACTTGCGGTGAGACTGTCGATCCGCAGCTGGCTATTGATTACCTGGTATCCGTTCTAAAACCGAAAAAAACATATGCGAAAAAGCTGATTCGCGGCTTGGGAGAACTTCAGGTGGAATCACCAGAGTGCAAGCTGGCTGAGTTAGTGTAAATCGTTTTTTATGGAGCCGTTTGTGCGTCCTATATTATAGCCATGGAACATTTCCATGGTTATTTGTTTTAAAAGTGGTCTACACTAAATCAAATCATACAGAACGTGCTGGTTTCATGAAAGCTATTCAATTTTCATAAACAATTCATAAAACAGCCGGAGGAGATTCGGACTTCTGTGATATAATTAACATAGTTTATGATAACAGTGGTTATTCTTATTACAGTTTAGGCAGGTGAATTTGCAATGCACATCGTCGTTGTTGGGTTGAATTATCGTACGGCGCCTGTGGAAGTCAGAGAGCGTTTTACATTTGCAGAACAAGATTTGCCAAAAGCGCTGGAGCAACTCAAACTTACCAAAAGTGTGTTGGAGGGCGTAGTTGTCGCAACCTGCAATCGGACTGAAATATATGTTGTAGTGGACCGCCTTCACATGTGCGGCTATTTTATACGCAGTTTTATGGAGCAATGGTTTGGCATTCCGCGTGATCAATTTACACAACATTTATATATATATGAGGACGAGCAGGCGATTCGGCATTTGTTCCGTGTGACTTGTGGTCTTGATTCTATGGTAATCGGAGAAACACAAATTTTGGGACAGGTAAAGAACGCTTTTCTTCAGGCTCAATCCCAGAAAATTACGGCAACGTGGTTTAATATGTTGTTTAAGCAGGCCGTCACATTGGGCAAGCGTGCCCATTCAGAGACATCTATTGGAGAAAGTGCCGTATCTGTCAGCTATGCAGCAGTTGAGCTAGGCAAACGGATTTTCGGGATGTTTACCGATAAAAAGGTACTGATTCTCGGTGCTGGTAAAATGAGTGAACTTACGGTTAAGCATTTGTACAGCGGCGGAGCAGCCGAGGTTATTGTAGCCAACCGAACCTTGTCCCGTGCGGAAGACCTTGCCTCCAAGTTCCATGGAACGCCGGTTACGATGGAGGAAGGCATGAATCGGTTGGCGGACGTGGATATTGTTATTAGCTCGACAGGTGCCCAGGGGTATATTCTGGATCGGACTCGGGTTGAAGCAAGTATGAAACGTCGACAGTCCCGTCCTTTGTTTATGATTGATATTGCGGTTCCGCGTGATCTCGACCCGGCTATTGGTGAATTACAGAATGTTTTCCTGTACGATATTGATGATCTGGAAGGGATCGTGGAGAGCAATTTGGAAATGCGCCGTACCGAAGCTACAAAAATCGAGCATATGATCGAAGATGAGCTTAGCGAGTTTTATCAATGGTTGAAAACGATGGGAGTGCGTCCGGTGATTCGTGCATTACAGGAAAAAGCGGAGTCTGTACATCAGGATACGTTGGAAAGCTTGTTCAATAAGCTTCCCGAGCTGGATGAACGGCAACGCAAAGTGATTAGCCGTTTGACGAAGAGCATGCTGAACCAGATGATGCATGATCCGATCAATCGGGTAAAGGAACTGGCTGTCCAAAAACAGGGGAATGAGGCCCTGGACATGTTTAGCCACATTTTTGCTCTGGAGGATCGTTTGGATGACGCCGCTCAGAAAGTAGATAAAAGCGATGCATCTGCGTTAATAAAACCGGAAGCCGGTGTTCATGAAAAAACCGTTCAGGCTCAGGCTTTGCCAGCGTCGTTTGCGCCGGCCAGCCTGTAAAAGTGGGTGAACAGACGTGGCTTCAGGCATGCTTATATATGATTCAATGATTTATGTTTTTGCCCTGAGCCTTCTGTTTGTATTCTCGGATGGGATTCGTCGCAATGCGAATGCTAAACGGACAGGTACAGGGCTTCTTGTTGTCGTTCTGGTGCTCCAGCTTGCTTATATGGGGATAAGAACCTGGAATGAAGGGCACCTTCCTATTTTCGTGACCTACGATTTTCTATTTCTGTTTTCAGTTATTTTAGTGCTGATTTCTTTGATTTTGACACGTTATCAGCGTTCCGAATTTGCGGTATTGCTGCTTAATATTATTAGTTTTGCAGTGCTGGTGCTCAACAATATATGGATGGAGCCTCTCGACAATCCACTTGGAAATTGGCATACCGTGCATGGGCTGCTCCTGATTCATATTGCGCTGGCTAATCTTGGTTTTGTAGCGATGACGGTAGCAGCTGTATTTTCGGGGTTATATCTGTTTTTGCATCGTAAATTGAAAGTAAAGAAATGGAATGACACGATCAGACGCCTGCCGAGTCTGGAAATGATGGATCGGTATACGCATATGGCGCTGTTGATTGGTACTCCTTTGCTGGGAGTCTCTATTGTAGTTGCCGTTATTTCTATTATTGCTGAGGAACGCTGGCTTCTCTTGCTAGATACCAAGGTGCTGATGACAGCGATTGCCCTGTGTGTGTATATTATATTTTTAGTGAGCAAAAGATTGAATCAGCGTTCAGGGCTTGTGATGGCAAAGTGGGCATTGGTGGGCTACACGCTATTGATTCTTAATTTTTTGCTGAATTCCTGGTCTGTATTTCATCAGTGGACGGGAGAGTGAAAAGCCATTTGCAGCATTTTGTCCCGATTTCGTTGAATTGTAACAATAAGATCTGTTGTATTGTAGGCGGCGGCAGGATTGCGGAACGAAAGGTTAAGGGGATGATGGAAAGTGGGGCGTCCATTACCCTCATTAGCCCGAATATAACGCCGGATTTACAGGTCCTGGCCGATCACAAGCAGCTCCACTGGGTAAATCGCGTATATCGCGAGGGTGACCTCCAGGGAGCCTTTCTTGTATATGCCGCTACGAACCAGAGAGAAGTGAATAATAAGGTTGCGCATGAGGCCAGACAAAGGGGTATACTGGTAAATGTGGCGGATCGCTCGGAAGAGGGAGATTTTATAACGCCGGGCATCATCCGACGAGGGAGACTGACGATTAGTATCTCTACAGAAGGGGCAGGCCCCGCTGTGACCGCTGATATTACATCAGCCTTGGATACGTTGTTTGGTAGCGAATACGAGCCATATCTGGATTTCATGCACGATATGCGACAGATCATCAAACGTAAGATAAGTTCCCCACAGCAAAGGACTAAACTACTGAGGCGCTTGGCGAGTAGCGGAATTTTGGATCAAATACGCCGTCATGAATTTATGGCTTGGACCGAACAACAAATAGACCTGTGGATTGCGCAAAATCAGGAGGAATAACATGCGAACAATTGTGGTAGGCAGCAGACAGAGTGCGCTGGCGTTAACTCAGACCGGGCATGTCATTGAAGATTTGAACGCGCTATGCGCGGAGCATGGAATGGATTTGCAATTTGTCGTAAAGAAAATCCTGACCAAGGGTGATCGAATATTGGATGTAACCTTGTCCAAAGTGGGTGGCAAAGGGCTTTTTGTCAAAGAGATTGAACAGGCCATGCTGGCTGGTGAGATTGATATGGCAGTACATAGTATGAAGGATATGCCTTCCGAATTGCCGGAAGGGCTTGTCAACGGCGCTGTACCGCGTCGTGAGGATCCACGTGATTGCCTGATCACATTGGGCGCCGAGAGCCTGGAGGATTTGCCTCAAGGGGCAAAGGTGGGCACGAGTAGCCTGCGCAGAGCCAGTCAAATCAAGTCCATGCGACCTGATCTACAATTGGAGCCTGTGCGTGGGAATATTGATTCCCGTCTGAAAAAGCTGGAGACGGAAGGTTTTGACGCTATCATTTTGGCGGCAGCAGGTTTGCATCGGATGGGCTGGAAAGATCGAATTACATCCTATATACCGGAAGAAGACTGTTTGCCGGCGGTTGGGCAGGGAGCGCTGGGTATTGAATGTCGCGCGAGTGATGAAGAGCTATTGGCCTTGCTGCGCCTTTACAACGACCGGGATACCTCGGCTACCGTTGCGGCAGAACGAACCTTTTTGGGCGTGTTAAATGGGGGGTGCCAAGTGCCGATCGGGGCTCATGCCGTCTGGGCTGGTCAAGAAATCAGCCTTACGGGCATGGTAGGCTCGCCAGATGGCGAGGTTATTTTGAAGGAAACGCTCCAGGGAAATGATCCGCAAAAGCTGGGAGAAGCGGTGGCGGCCAGTTTGATAGCCAAAGGAGCAGAACAGATTCTGGCGCAGGTGAGGGGATGATAGCATGGCAGGAAAAGTATATTTGGTAGGTGCAGGACCCGGAGACGCAAGATTAATTACGGTCAAGGGTTGGGAATGCATTCAATTGGGCGATGTCATTGTGTACGACAGACTGGCAAGCCCGCGCCTTTTGGGATTGATGAAGCCAGAGGCCCAAAAAATATATGTTGGAAAGTTGCCAGATCGTCACACTATGAAGCAAGAGGAAATTAATCAGCTGTTGGTGGATTTGGCCTTGGAAGGAAAAACAGTTGTTCGTCTTAAAGGGGGAGACCCTACTATATTTGGACGAGTCGGCGAGGAAGCCGGGCTACTGCGTAAACATGGTATTTCCTATGAAATTATACCCGGCATCACATCAGCAATCAGTGTGCCCGCCTATGCGGGGATTCCAGTCACACACCGGGATATGGCCTCATCGCTATCTATCATTACAGGTCATGAAAGTCCGGATAAACTCGACAAAAGTATTCATTGGGATAAAGTGACGAACGCAACGGGCACACTGATCTTTATGATGGGTGTAGCAAAGATTGGCTATATCAGTGAACAGCTGATAAAACACGGCAAGCCATCAAATACTCCTGTTGCCTTGATCCGCTGGGGAACCCGTGCCGAGCAGGATACGCTGGTGGGTACGCTTGCGGATATTGAAGCTAAGGTGAAGGCTGCGAATTTTCAGCCTCCCGCCGTCATCGTTGTTGGAGAAGTGGTCAATCAACGTGAACAGTTAAAATGGGCTGAGGACATGCCTTTGTTTGGCAAGCGAATTTTGGTTACTCGCGCGCGTGCGCAGGCCAGCAGTCTGGTCCATCGGATAGAAGAGCTTGGTGGCGAGCCTTATGAATTTCCAGTTATTCAGACGGTCGCCCCTTCGGACGAGCCAACCAAACAGGAAATTAAAGAGGCATTTGCGCGACTGCCAGAATATGATTGGGTGTTTTTTACCAGCGTTAATGGAGTGGAATACTTTTTCACGCACTTAAAGGAACAGGGCAAGGACGTACGTATGCTGTTCAAAGCGCGTATTGCCGCAGTCGGACCGGCTACAGCAGCCGCGCTTCGGACACACGGAATTGTGGCAGAACAGATCGAGGGCCCATTTCAGGCAGAGGGCTTGCTCGAAGGATTTGAGCAGGATTTGCAGGCAGGGCAGAACGTATTTCTCCCAAGAGGTGATCTAGCTCGGCCGTGGCTGCCAGAAAAGCTGAGGGAGATGGGACTTCATGTGACCGAGGCTGATTTGTATCAAACGGTGCTAGCAGCCAACACACAGGATGATGAACTTCTCAAGCTGCTTGAGGAGCGTGCCATTCATGCGATTACGTTTACCAGTTCCTCAACTGTAACCTTTTTCTTAGAAGCCCTCAGACAAATGGGGATCCATGATCCGGTGTCGCTGCTGGAGGGAGTTACGATTGCTGTGATAGGTCCTTTGACCGGTGAGACAGCTACCCAAGCCGGCTTGACTGTAAGTTTTATGTCAGAGAAGGCGACCATTGAAAGTCTGATCCAATCGTTGTGTGAGTGGAAACGTTCAAGTACTGTTATGACATTATAATTTTTTTGTTTTTACTAATGAATGTATAAAAAATGGAGGTTTGTAATCATGAGTGTTCCTTTTACCAGACATCGCCGTTTGCGCCAGTCGGCTGCAATCCGCAGTATGGTGCGTGAGACCGTATTGAATCCCGCTGATTTTATCCAACCGATCTACGTTACATTTGGCACTGGGGTGAAACAGGAAATTAGCTCTATGCCAGGTGTATACCGTTTTTCTCTGGATCGGCTGGAGGAAGAACTGAAAGAGATTAGTGAGCTCGGCATTCCCGCTGTGCTCCTATTTGGCATCCCAGAAACCAAAGACAGCGTAGGGACTTCGGCTTTTGTGGACGATGGTATTGTTCAGGAAGCTACTCGTCTGATCAAGTCGCGTTATCCCGAACTGCTGGTTGTGGCTGACACTTGTTTGTGTGAGTTTACGGACCATGGACACTGCGGTATGGTGCACATGCATGAGCATGATGGTGAGGTATGCGGTGAGGTATTGAATGATGAATCTCTGGAGGTGCTGGTACGTACAGCTGTATCTCAGGCCAGAGCTGGTGCAGATATTATCGCGCCATCTAATATGATGGACGGTTTTGTACAGGCGATTCGGCAGGGGTTGGATCTAGAAGGCTTTTCACATATTCCAATTATGTCGTATTCCGTCAAATATGCGTCTGCTTTTTACGGTCCTTTCCGGGAGGCCGCAGATTCTGCGCCGCAGTTTGGTGACCGCAAATCCTATCAGATGGATCCTGCTAATGCACGTGAAGCATTGCGAGAAGCAGAATCTGATGTGCTGGAGGGGGCAGATATGCTGATGGTGAAGCCTTCCCTTTCTTATCTTGACGTAATGCGCACGATTAAGGATCAATTTGATCTGCCTATGGTGGCTTACAACGTTAGTGGTGAATATGCCATGGTCAAGGCAGCGGCACTTCAAGGCTGGATTGATGAAAAAGCAATGGTGCTAGAGATTTTGACAAGTATGAAGCGTGCGGGTGCAGATATGATTATTACCTATTCGGCCAAGGATGCGGCAAGATGGTTGAAGCAATAAGTCTATTTTCAGAAGATAGGAGTGGTCAGAATGATCGACGAACAACGAACAGTGCGCAAGGATACGAACTCCAAAGTAGCCTTTGATGAGGCAAAACAATACATTCCGGGTGGCGTAAACAGCCCGGTACGGGCTTTTAAATCTGTTGGAATTACACCTGTGTATATCGACCATGGCGAAGGATCGCGCGTATATGATATTGATGGTCAATCCTATTTAGACTATGTATGTTCATGGGGACCGCTTATTATGGGCCATGCACATCCCGAAGTGGTTAAAGCTTTACAGGCTGCTGTTGTAAAAGGAACCAGCTTCGGCGCACCAACGTTGGCAGAAACCGAAATGGCCAAGCTCGTATGTGAGCGTGTTCCTTCTATGGACATTGTACGTATGGTTAACTCCGGAACTGAGGCGACTATGAGTGCGATTCGACTCGCACGCGGATTTACGAGCCGTAGTAAAATCCTTAAATTTGAGGGATCATATCACGGTCATGCGGACAGCTTGCTGATTAAAGCAGGCTCTGGTGTTGCCACATTAGGCTTGCCCGATAGTCCCGGTGTGCCTGAAGTTGTGGCCACCCATACAATCACTGTCCCTTATAATGATCTAGCTTCGGTGAAGCTAGCTTTTGAGAAATTTGGCGAAGAGATTGCCGCAATTATTGTCGAGCCAGTAGCAGGCAATATGGGAGTTGTACCGCCACAGCCTGGATTTTTGGAAGGTTTGCGTGAGGTAACCCAGCAGTACGGAAGTCTGCTGATTTTTGATGAAGTGATGACTGGATTCCGGGTTGGACTTCATTCGGCTCAAGGTCGCTTTGGTGTGACACCGGATCTTACCTGTTTGGGTAAAGTGATTGGTGGTGGACTCCCTGTAGGTGCTTACGGCGGACGTCGTGATATTCTGGAGCGGATTGCTCCATCGGGGCCCATTTATCAAGCGGGTACGCTTAGCGGAAATCCGCTGGCTATGGCAGCAGGTTATTCGACACTTAAATTGCTGACGCCAGAAGTATACGATCGCTTGGAAGAGCGGGCAGCACGACTTCAAGCCGGATTCGAACGTAATGCGAACGAGCTAGGTATCCCTGTCACGATCAATCGCGTGGGTTCCATGGTTTGTCCATTTTTTACAGAAGAAAAGGTTGTCAATTTTGATACAGCTAAAACGAGTAATCAGGACCACTTCCGTCGTTACTTTACTGAAATGGTGAATGAGGGAGTCAGTGTAGCACCATCTCAATTTGAGGGTATGTTTGTATCGGGCGTGCATACGGTAGAGGATATTGATGCCACCATTGAGGCGAACTATCGCGCGCTCAAACGTCTATGAGCTGGCAAGGTGGCTGGAAAAGAAGAGGACCGTGGCTGGAAGTCACGCCAGGACGGGAAATCACAGACGAGGAAAAAAACAGCGCTGATGCTGTAGATCAGTGGTTGCTGAATCGTTTGGAATTACCGGAAAAGCTGTGGCGCAGACTGCGCCATGATAAAGAGATTGAACTTACAGGGGACCGGCTACGGCTGGCCCTTTTTCCTGTAATGAACCTTGGCATCACCCCTCGCTGGTATGATTTGAAGGTACTGTATGAAGATGATTTTTGTCTGGTAGTACATAAACCAGCAGGTATGGCAGTACATCCGGACGGTGGTGTGCAGGATGGTCCGCTGACGTTGGATCATGCTGTCGCATCCTACTATGAGATGAATGGCATTCATGCGGTGGTACGGCATGTACATCGTCTGGATGTGGATACGACGGGCCCGGTGCTATATGCCAAAAATGAGTTTGCGTTGCTCAAGCTGGACGAGCAAATGAGAGCTAAGGATATCGACCGCCGGTATGTAGCTTTGGTACGAGGGGAAGTACCTCCATCGCTGCGAACGTTGGATTGGCCGATTGGCAAGGACAGGCATCATAAGCAGCGCCGTCGTGTATCTCCGACTGGGCAGAAGGCGGTTACCCATATTGAACTCGGGGAAGTATGGGGAAGCGGTTCAAGTGCAGTGAGTCTCGTATATCTGACGCTGGAGACAGGACGGACGCACCAGATTCGCGTACATCTTAGTCATGCTGGCTACCCGTTGCTTGGGGATGTATTATACGGGGGGCGTGCTACTGATTTTGGCAGGCAGGCGCTACACGGAGAGCGTCTTACCTTCTGTCATCCGCTGAGTGGCGAAACGATTACTGTGGAGGATGCTTGGCCGGATGATTTTCAAAAGCTGCACAAACAGCTATAAAAGATGGCATGCCTTCTATTTTGGCGCATATACTTGAACCTAGAAACGGTTTGCAATATGGAGTTTCCGTGCGCCTGACCAGAAGTCAGAGGATGTGCGGAGACTGCCCAAAGGAGGATGCCATCCTTGAACAAACAACAGAATGATCAGCCGCAAGGCTTGCGTTTTGATATTTATGAACGCATTCATTTGACGGAGGAAGCTGCCGGGATTGCTGAGTTGGAGGAAATCGAGCTTCTGCCACGCATTCAGGTTGTAACCCACGGCGACCATGCCGCTTTGCGAGGGCATTTGCTGCTGGAGGGCGTGTACCGCACACCTGAACAGTTCACGAGCGAGCTTCATCATTTGATCCCTGTGGAAATTACCATTCCGCTAAACCGCGTAGGGAGATTGGAAGATATCTCTGTCGAGATTGAAAATTTTGATGTGGACCTGCTTTCTTTACGTAGTCTAAACATTACAGGCGTTCTTTCTTTGCATGGTGTGGAAAGCTCGCACGCGGAAGAGACGGCGGTCTGGTTGGATGAAGAATTTACCGTAGTGCATGCACCTGAGCATCCGGTTCAATCCCTTTCCGCCGATGAAGAGTATCGTCAGGCAGAGGCCTATTCTACCAATGACTCGACCTCTGATTACGTTACAGATCCTGAAACCTCCTACAGTGTGCCAGTACAACAGGAGTCCATTTCCTGGGAACAGCTGTCTGAGGACCAAGGGGAACAGCAATCATCGTCGGAACAGCAAGCTTATGAGCCAGCAGTAGATCCTAACCGATTCTATGAGCCTTGGACGGGCAAAGCAGTTGAAGATAACTCTCCCGAGGTCAAACATGAGCATGGGTCTCCGGAAGTGTGGGGATTTCAGCAAAAGGAAGCATGGGCAGGGGGAAATGAGTCCAAAGTATCTTCCGCATCTCCTAATGTAAATTATGACCCTTTGCTGTCTGAACCGCATCCTGCTACGGAGTCCGAGGTCTATCTGGAGCCACAGTTGGAAGCGAGTCAAGTAGATAGCTTCGACTTCAGGCCTGAAGCGTCAGAACAGGTGAATCACGAGGCCCATGACACTTTTACTGAGGATAAGCCAGAGATGCGTGTGGCGCTTAACAGTAAAAAGGATGAAGAGGCAGACGAGCCAGACCCGGTTGTCTACTCATCATTGCTCCAATCCAGCCGTTCGGTGAAAGAAGCGGAATACCAGCAGCAATTGGAGCAGGAGCCGCAGGATCAGAAAGCCGAAGAAGAGCGGGAGAATGCCAAGTGGAAGAACCTTTTTTTTCATACACAAGATGAAACACCTTTTCGTAAGGTGCGGTTATGCATAGTACAGCGCGAGGATACACTGGAAACCATAGCTGACCGTTATCAGCTCAGCACGCGTGAGCTTCAACTGTATAACAGATTGGCGGAGCATCATGTGGAAGAAGGACAGGTATTGTACATCCCTTGATCCGGTTGCTGAAAAATGCACAGCGGGTGTTGACTATAGTCAATGGGAAATGTATGATGTGGTATAGTTATTGAAAGACTGAGATCGGGAAGAGTAGGCAGCAAGCCCTTCAGAGAGTGGAATTGCAGCGCTGTGAGGTTCCGCAGGAAGCTACTGGCCGAAGTCACCCGGGAGTCGCCTGTTTGAACGGTTCCTCATTTAATTCCTACGGAAGATAAGAGGTTCACGGTAGAATAAGGCCGGTCCGCAACCGTTATCTGCATAAAGTGTCACACCATGTGTAATGGATCAGTGGATACATACACTAGGGGTGAAACAAAGGTGGTACCGCGAGAGAACAGCCTTTCGTCCTTTGAGGATGAAGGGCTTTTTTTATTTGCCAATTGAAAAATCATGGAGGTATCCTGATATGTCAGAACAAGACAACAAGACAACCTTGGAAATGCCAACAACGTACGATCCAAAATCAGCAGAACAAAAATGGTACAAAACGTGGATGGAGAAGGGCTATTTCCGCGCTGGGCAACATCCAGAGGCAGAGCCTTTTACAATCGTTATTCCACCACCGAATGTTACAGGTATGTTGCATATTGGACATGCTCTTGACTTTACTTTGCAGGATATTATTATTCGCGCCAAGCGGATGCAGGGCTATGATGCCTTGTGGCTGCCAGGGGCAGACCATGCGGGTATTGCTACCCAAACAAAGGTAGAGCAAAAGCTGCGTGAAGAAGGCCTGACACGTTATGATTTGGGCCGCGAGAAGTTTTTGGAGAAAGTGTGGGAGTGGAAGGATCTTTACCTAGATAATATCCATAACCAATGGGAAAAGATGGGCTTTTCTCTCGATTATTCTCGTGAGCGTTTTACGCTGGATGAGGGACTGTCCCAAGCGGTACGCGAGGTATTCGTTAAACTGTACAAGAAGGGTCTGATTTATCGCGGTAAACGCATCATAAACTGGGACCCTGCTGCACGTACTGCATTATCGGACATTGAGGTGGAATACAAAGAGGTGAACGGAAATCTGTATCACCTGCAATATCCACTGAAAGACGGTAGCGGATTTATTACGGTAGCCACTACACGTCCTGAAACGATGCTGGGCGATACAGCTGTAGCTGTACACCCGGAAGATGAACGCTACAAGCAAATGATCGGCAAAACGCTTGTGCTCCCAATCATCGGACGGGAAATTCCGGTCATTGCGGATGATTATGTTGATAAAGATTTCGGTAGCGGCGCGGTTAAAATTACACCGGCTCACGACCCGAATGACTTTGAAATGGGACAACGTCACCAGCTGCCACAAATTACAGTGATGGACGAAACGGGAACGATGAATGCCGAAGCAGGCAAATATCAGGGCCTTGATCGTAGCGATTGCCGTAAGCAAATCGTCGCTGATCTGAAAGAGCAGGGCGTACTGATTCGTATTGAAGAGCACGTACATCAAGTAGGCCACAGCGAGCGTACAGGTGTAGTTGTAGAACCTTATCTGTCCACACAATGGTTTGTGGAAATGAAGCCTCTGGCAGCTAAAGCCATTGAAGTGCAGAAGGCTGGCAACGGGGTAAACTTTGTACCGGATCGCTTTGAACGTACTTATCTGCATTGGATTGAAAATGTGCGTGACTGGTGTATTTCCCGTCAATTATGGTGGGGACACCGTATTCCGGCTTGGTACGATGAGGATACCGGAGAAGTGATTGTATCGGCGGAGGACCCTACAACTTTGCCTGAGTATGCTGGCAGAAAGCTAAAACAGGATGAGGATGTGCTGGATACTTGGTTCAGCTCGGCTTTGTGGCCGTTTTCGACACTGGGCTGGCCTGAGCAGACAGAGGACCTCAAACGCTACTATCCGACTAATGTCTTGGTTACAGGCTATGACATTATTTATTTCTGGGTATCGCGTATGATTTTTACAGCACTCGAGTTTACGGAAGAGATTCCGTTCAAGGACGTACTTATGCACGGGTTGGTTCGTGATGCGGACGGTAGAAAAATGTCCAAATCCCTCGGCAACGGTGTTGATCCGCTCGACGTGATTGACCAATATGGTACCGATGCCATGCGTTATATGATTTCCACCAGTAGCACGCCTGGGCAAGACCTTCGTTTCCGCTGGGAGCGGGTGGAGCAGGCCCGCAACTTTGCCAATAAAATCTGGAATGCGTCACGCTTTGCGCTGATGAATCTGGAAGGCGTCACTTCGGCAGATATAGACATTACTGGTGACCTGAGCACCGCTGATCGTTGGATTCTGCATCGTCTAAACGAAACTTCACGCGACATCACGCGTCTAATAGATGCTTATGAATTTGGCGAGACAGGCCGCCTTCTGTATAACTTTATTTGGGATGATTTGTGCGACTGGTACATTGAGTTTGCGAAGCTTTCCCTATATGGCGACAACGCAGATGCGAAAAAGAAAACGCAGTCCGTACTTGCATATGTATTGGACCGGACGCTGCGCATGATTCATCCGTTCATGCCGTTTATCTCTGAGGAAATATGGCAGCATCTTCCACATGAGGGAGAAACGATTACACTGGCCGCTTGGCCTGTTTATGATCCGGCTTTTGAGGATAAGGATGCAGTTGCAGAAATGAATTTGCTGATCGACGTAATTCGCGCTGTGCGCAATATCCGTGCTGAAGTCAATGTGCCGATGAGTAAAAAAATTGAGTTGCTCATAAAACCCGGCGATCAAGCCGTTCTCGATATCATTAACCGCAATGGGGAATATGTGCGTAGATTCTGTAATACGTCTGAATTCGACGCGGGATTAGAGTTCACCGTTCCAGATAAAGCGATGACATCTATAGTTAGCGGCGCAGAGTTGTACCTGCCGCTGGCCGGACTGCTTGATATTGCCCAGGAAATTAGCAGACTGGAAAAAGAACTTCAGCATTTGAACAGTGAAGTGGAGCGCGTGGAGAAAAAGTTATCTAACCAAGGCTTTGTGGCGAAGGCACCAGCTAAAGTCATCGAGGAAGAGAAGGCCAAGCAAGCCGATTACTCAGATAAGCGCGCTAAAGTTATCGCACGTATTGAAGAACTCAAGGGATAATTTCACTCACAATAAAATGACCTGAAGGTGAAGAGGATGTCAGATACGATCAGGGGCGGAGATACGGCTCCTTTACAAAGCTATGATGAGGCAGTGGAATGGATTAACGGCTTGATTCCGTTTGGTATCAGACCTGGACTGGAACGAATTGAACAACTAATGAGTAAATTGGGTGATCCGCAACGACATCTGAAATTTGTGCATATTGCGGGAACCAACGGTAAAGGCTCGACTTGTGCCTTTCTGACCTCTGTGCTACTTAAATGTGGGTACGATGTCGGGACTTTTACGTCTCCGTACATCACCCGATTTACGAACCGCTTTCAATTCAATGGGACCGATATTCCCGATGAAACGCTGGTTTTGCTTGCCAATCGCTTGTATCCGTTGGTGAAAGAAATCGCAGATAGTGAATTGGGATCACCTACAATGTTTGAGGTATCGACAGCGTTGGCTATTTTATACTATGCTACGGTATCTTTCCCAGATGTTGTGGTATGGGAGACAGGTCTTGGGGGAAGGATGGATGTAACTAATATCGTGAATCCAATCCTCTCGGTTATTACAAATGTCGGCTATGACCATACGGATATTTTGGGAGATACGCTCGAACAGATTGCAAGGGAAAAAGCCGGTATCATCAAACCGGGTGTACCTGTCGTCAGTTGTGTTTCCCAACCCGAGGCTATTCAGGTCATACGTGAAACGGCGACAAAGCAAGGAGCTACCTTGTACCTGGCAGGAGAACAATTTACGTATGAACGGCTAAACGGAGATGAAACAGCTCAAACCTTTTCATTCGCGGGGCCCTTCCGACATATGGAAATTGACATCACGTTGTTAGGCGAGCACCAATGTTCTAATGCGGCAGGAGCTATGATGGCACTTGAGGTCCTACGTCAGTATATGGCTTTTGTGTTGGATGATGCAGAACTGCTGGAGGGCTTTAGGCAAACTGCCTGGGCAGGGCGTCTCGAACAAGTCAGTACATCACCGAGAATTGTTCTTGACGGGGCTCATAATCCAGAAGGAGCACAGACGCTGGCCAAGAGTCTTCCTCAAGTGTATTCGTACAAAAAATTGGTTTTAATGATGGGGATGCTGTCAAACAAGCATCATGAAGCATACTTGCAGCATATACTGCCACTAGTGGATACGCTTATCCTGACCGAGCCCGATTTTCGGCGCAAAATGAATGCCGCTGAATTGGCTCATCTCGTGGAGAAGCTGCGGCCGTCTTATGCCAAAACGGATTTAAAAATAATTGTAGAAGGTGACTGGAAAAAGGCTCTTGGCCTGTTTCAATCACATACGGAAGCGGAAGATCTGGGGGTGGTGTCCGGCACGCTGTACCTTATTGCGGATGTACGGGCTACCCTTATGTATCAAACCGATTCGGAAAAAGGTTGGTGAAATTTGTTGATTACTTCGGAACATGTTCATTTTATCGGTATCGGCGGCTACGGGATGAGCGCGATTGCTCGAGTCATGCTGGAGATGGGTTATACCGTGACTGGCTCAGATGTGGCATCACAGGAGCTGACAGAAAAACTGGCGGCAAAAGGCGCAAAAATATATATTGGACACACGCCTGAGCATATTGCAGGCGCGGATATCGTCGTCTATTCAACAGCATTGTCACGTGACAATGTGGAGCGGGTGGCAGCGGAGGAATTGAATATTCCAACTCTGCACCGTTCGCAGATGCTGGCTCGCTTGCTTAACGAACGTAAGGGAATAGCTGTTGCGGGTGCGCACGGTAAAACGACAACCTCTTCCATGATCGCTCTGGTTATGGAGAGATGTAACGTTGATCCAACGTATATTATTGGCGGCGAAATCACGAATTTGGGGACGAATGCCAAAGCAGGTAAAAGCGAGTTTGTCGTTGCTGAGGCGGATGAGAGTGATGGTTCTTTCCTGCAATATCATCCTTGGCAAGGCATCGTAACCAATATTGAAGCAGATCATTTGGAAAATTACGATGGCGACTTTAATCGTCTGAAAAGTGCTTATGTACAGTTTTTGAGTCAAATTCGACCGGATGGAGCGGCTATTGTGTGCGCAGATGATCAGAACATCCGGGAAATGCTGCCTCAACTCCAGACTCGGGTCATTACTTATGGAGTGGAGCATGAAGCGGATTATATGGCGACAGATATCCAATTAGGTGACCGTCGATTAAGCTTCACTATGAGCCGTAAGGGAACAGCACTCGGAACAATCGAACTATCAGTGCCGGGTAAACATAACATGTATAATGCGATGGCGACTGTAATTTCATGTTTAGAAGCAGGGATTCCATTCGATCAAATCGCTGCTACAATTGTGGAATTTCACGGAGCGAAGCGTCGGTTTCAAGTACTAGGTGAAAGCAATGACATACTGATTATTGATGACTATGCGCATCACCCAACAGAGATTGAGGCTACGATTAGCGCAGCAAGAGCGACTGGCAAGCGTATTATTGCTGTATTCCAGCCGCAACGCTATAGCCGCACCTTTTTCCTGCTCGATGCGTTCAGCCGCGCGTTTAGCGAGGCTAGTGAAGTCATCATTACCGATATTTATTCACCAGCGGGAGAAAAACAGATTGAGGGCGTGCATTCTTCCAAGCTCGTGGATTTAATCGTCCAAAACAGCAATGCTAATGCAATCTATTTGCCGACCAAAGAAGCTGTGATCGAGGAGTTGAAAGATCGATTACAGCCGGGTGATCTTGTGCTGACGATGGGAGCAGGAGATATCTGGAAAGCAGGTGACGCGTTAGCGCGCCATCTTCGCGGACAGCAAGTGTAAACCGTATAAAAATGAGCTGTTGCGCCAATGAATTACAATTATTCAAGGGTATTCCGAACACGACTGTGTTTCGGGATACCCTTTTTTGTAATGCTGGGGCATATATTCTTAGCTTGACTCATACAACAGACTATGAGGAAGTATGGGACAAGGAGGGAGTGCATCCATGAACAAGACCAAGATGACATTCCGGTTCGACCAACAGTTGCCGGAGACAAGCCGGGAGGATAAGCTACAGGTGCTTCCGTACAAAAACGAGTCGATTACGAACGAACAGCGTGAAACTGATAACCCGCATAAAGGAACGGAACGGAACAGAGGAATGGAGAAAAATACTGCAACTACGCAAGAATCAAAGATCAAAGAACCTGAGGATCGGAATAAACGCATTTCAAGTCGGCGTTTTGCTCCGACATTAAGAGTACAAGAGGGATGGGAAGATCCCTTTGGTCGTTCGGCGGCTTCCTGGTCAGATGCGGAAGTTCTACCGGATAGCCTGGAAGAGGATGAGGAAGCTTATCATTCTGGCCAAGAGTACAGAAGACGTCCGCCCCACCCTTCTAGATGGAAACTGGTTGGCTCTGTAGCCAGCGCACTGATGACCGGAGGCATGTTTGGATATATTATGTTGTTACTGTTTAACGGAGGAGGCATGGTTCCGGGATCAGATCCTTCAGTAGAGGAGGCTGTACCGGTCTTTAAAGAATCTGTTGGTGCGGATGCAATATCTGCAAAAGAGAACTCTGTCCCTGCCACTGTCATAAAGGCTCAGGTACCACCTCAAACCTACTATTTGTTGCAATATGGGGTTTTCAGCACCCCAGAACGGGCCTTACAAGCAAAAGAAGAACTGTTAAAGGCAGGTATTGCAGCAGGAGGGGATACCGAGAACCAAAACCGGGTATATGCAGGAATATCACCGGATAGGGAGCAAGCCAAGTTGCTCAGCAATCAGTTGAAAACACAAGGAGTCGAATTGTATGTTCGTGAGCTTGAATTGCCTGGTTTTGAAAAAGCGGCTTACGGAGGCGAAGGTGATAAACTCACTAGCTTTTTTCAGTTAAGTAGCTCATTGGTGGGTAAGTTGAGCGGACTTTCCTCAAACTTGCTCGGAGAAGGAGGTCCGAATACGGTACCAGCCTCCGACATGAAGGAGCTGAACGACCTGCATCAGCAGTGGACACAAAATATCACTGTACTTCCCAGTGGTCTTCCGAAGGAAGCGGTTGCCTCCGCAACCTCACTTGAAAAGGCGATGAACAGCGCGATCTCTGCACTTGGGGAATATAATAAGAATACAGCCAAGGAACACATTTGGGAGATTCAGTCCTCCATGATGGAATATGTTTTGCGTGAGAGGGAATTTATCCAATTCATAAAACAATAGGCTAACCATATTTTCCGGCAAGGAACTGGAAATAGTTCCCCATGCCGGATTTCTGTTTGTATTGCAGTACAAATCACCGTATAATAATGAAGGTGTCAAAAAATGGCGAGGGAAGATCAGGATGAAAAAAAATGTAGGAATGCTTATACTGTTTTTATTGCTCGGTTGGCTCTTGGGTGCATGGATTGCCAAAGCCCTTCAATCGATCAAATTCCTTTCTTTTCTGACCCACCCCACTAGGATATCTTGGTCGCCGAGAGCGGACCTGGATATTATCAGCTACAACATAACAATAAATTTTGAATTGAGCCTGCTTAGTCTGATCGGCATCATTGCCGCGTTCTGGCTGTACCGCAGGCTCTAACTGATGAAAAGGAGCTTCCCTTATGGACGGGAAAATTACGCCCCGCATTATTTTGGCATCGACTTCACCAAGAAGGAAGGAATTGCTCGCATTTTTGAGACTCCCCTTTGAGGTGGTGCCAAGTCATGCGGATGAGAGCACGCCTGAGAGCTGGACGCCTCAGCAAATCGTGGAGACCCTTGCGGCACGCAAAGCCCAAGCGGTCGTGAACACCGTCACTCAGTCGAAGGAAGCCGGACTGGTGATTGGCAGTGATACCATTGTCGTGCTGGATGGTTCGGTATTGGGCAAGCCAGCCGACCATGCGGACGCAGTTCGCATGCTGACTGCATTGCAGGGAAGGACACACCGGGTGTACACCGGGGTAGCCTGCATACATACCGGAACCGGCGAAGTGCTTGTCAGACATCGCCAAACGGAGGTTACAATGAAGCCTCTGAGTCAAGAGCAAATTGTGGCATACGTGAATACTGGTGAACCGTCTGACAAGGCAGGAGCGTATGGCATTCAAGGCATGGGTGCTACGCTGGTGGAATCTATTCAGGGTTGTTATTTTAACGTCGTAGGATTGCCGCTTTCCTTGCTTTCGGACATGCTGTCCGATTTTGGAGTGAATGTGTTGCGTCCATAAAGGGGATAAACATATGCTGGAGTCGCCAATACTGATGCTTCGCGACCTCCCCCATGAAGAACGACCAAGAGAGCGCATGATGACATATGGGGCGGATGCCTTAAGCAACGCGGAGTTGCTGGCAATATTGCTGCGTACAGGAACGCAAAATGAGTCTTCGGTGCATTTAGCGCAGCGTATTTTGCAGCAGGCAGGAAATTTGCGTCAACTGGTGGATATGAGCTTGAACGAGTTGACCCAGATTAAGGGCATTGGGGATGCTAAAGCGATACAGCTAAAAGCGGGTATCGAACTGGGGCGTCGATTAGCTTTGTCTCGCCATTTGGAGACCCCGGTGATTAGTTGCCCGCGGGATGTGGCAGATCTGTTGTTTGAGCAGCTTCGTTATTTGCAGAAAGAGCATTTTGTATGCTTGTTCCTTAACACTAAAAATCATGTCATTGCTCAGGAAACACTATCTATGGGTAGCCTGAATTCTGCCATCGTGCATCCACGTGAAGTATTTCGGGCAGCAATCAAATGCAGCAGTGCTTCAATAATTTGCGCTCATAACCATCCGAGCGGTGATCCGAAGCCAAGCCCGGAAGATGTCCAGTTGACTCGCCGCCTGATGGAAGCGGGCAACATCGTGGGTATCGACGTGCTTGATCATATAGTGATCGGGGACGGGACCTTTGTAAGTTTGAAGGAACAAGGTCTGATATAATATAATATTTAAATCAAACATTTAAACACGACCGGATAATCCGGCCTGAATAAACCGCTTATACATTGGATAACAGATTTCAGGGAAGAGAAAAGGAGATTACATCATGCTGGGTGGCTTTACAAAAGATTTGGGAATAGATTTGGGGACGGCAAACACGCTTGTATACGTAAGAGGTAAAGGAATTGTGGTTCGTGAACCATCTGTAGTCGCTTTGCGTACAGATACAAAAACCATTGAGGCTGTTGGTGAATCTGCGAAAAAAATGATCGGTCGCACACCGGGAAATATCCGTGCGATTCGTCCGATGAAGGACGGTGTCATTGCTGATTTTGATACGACAGCAACGATGATCAAATATTTTATCCGTCAGGCGCAAGCCCAACGCTCTTTGTTTCCACGCCATCCGAACGTGATGGTTTGTGTGCCTTCGGGCATTACTGCGGTGGAGCAGCGTGCTGTTGAAGATGCGACGAAGCAAGCAGGCGCAAGAGAGGCATATACGATAGAGGAGCCGTTTGCAGCAGCAATTGGCGCTGATCTTCCTGTATGGGAGCCTACAGGCAGTATGGTTGTCGATATCGGTGGAGGTACAACCGAGGTGGCAGTCATTTCCCTGGGTGGGATTGTAACAAGCCGCTCCGTGCGTGTCGCTGGCGATGAAATGGACGAGTCCATCATCCAATACGTGAAGCGCCAATACAATCTGATGATTGGTGAACGGACTTCAGAGCAACTGAAAATGGAAGTGGGTTCAGCTATGCCATTAGAGCAAGTGGAAACCTCGGAAATCCGCGGACGTGATCTGGTAACAGGTTTGCCGAAGACGATCACGATTACTTCTGATGAAATTAGTGAAGCATTATCGGATACAGTCAATGCAATCGTGGATGCGGTTAAAGTAACACTGGAAAAATGCCCTCCCGAATTGGCAGCGGATATCATGGATAGAGGTATTGTACTTACTGGCGGTGGAGCACTTCTACGTAACCTGGACAAGCTGTTGGCAGGTGAAACCGGAATGCCGGTGATCGTAGCAGAAAATCCTCTAGATTGTGTGGCAATCGGTACAGGCAGAGCGTTGGAAAATATTCATTTGTTCAAATCGCGCAGCAGTTCTGCCGTCCGTTCCAAACGTTGAATCGGGGGTGTAGGAACTGTTTAAGCTGTTTGGCAATAAAAGACTATTTGTTCTATTGATAGGAATCGTTCTGTTTATTGCCCTTATGGGGATTACACTTGGACAGAGGAATTCCTTAACCTGGCCCGAGAAGTTCGCCAGAGATTCGATTGGCTTTGTGCAAGGTATCTTTTACAGGCCCGCTTCTGCAATAGCGGGCTTCTTTGAAGATATCGGGAATATGCGCAGTATCTACGAAGAAAATGAACGGTTAAAAATTGCTGTGGCAAAGCTGACTCGTGACCAAATTCAGACCCATAATTATGTTGAAACAAATGCCAGACTGCAGAATGAACTGAAGTTCACCCAAACGCAAAAGGCGAAAAATAATTATGATTATCGTGTTGCTCAAGTGAACAGCGTCAGCAATGATTCCAAAACGCTTGTGATCGATATTGGTGAGAAGGACGGAGCGAAGGTTGGTCAGGAAGTCAGTTCGCTTGAAGGATTTGTCGGAGTCATTAGTCAAACGGGGAATTTTACGTCCACCGTTACCCTATTGACTACATTGGATCCTAAAAATCCGAATTCTTATGCTATTGCAGCGACAGTCTTGGGCAAGGAAAATCAATCGTTTGGTATGATTGAAAGCTATGATCCGGGTACGAACAGATTTCAAATGACTCGCATTGAGGAAAAAGATCCAATCGCAAAGGGTGATCAGATTATTACATCTGGCGCAGGTGGTAAATTCCGCAAAAACCTAATGGTTGGAACGGTAGAGAAGATTCAGGTTGGGGAGTTTGGCAAAACACGGACAGCGATTATTAAACCGGCAGCTAGCTTTGTGGATTGGAAAGAACTGCTCATCCTCTACACTCCTGAGGTACCGGAATAATGAAGATGCGCGGTCAGGTTCTAATACTGCTGCTGTTTGTACTGTTTATAGCTGAAGGGACGATTCTTCCATGGCTTCTTCCGGATAGTTGGCATTCAAGAATGGTTCCGAATTTTGTGTATGTCGTGATCTTGTTTGTGTCTGTGTATTACAGCCGCCATACAGCATTGGTGCTAGGTATTGTTTTTGGACTTATTCATGATGTAGTGTTCTATGGGTTTATCATTGGGCCTTATTCTTTTGCAATGGGGTTGTCTGCATACTTATTGGGGCTTGTTTTTACAGCTCGACGTGCGCAGATGCCCATTATGATGGCAGCCGTGTTGATTGGTAGTTTCCTCTTGGATTCTATGCTTTTTGCCATTGACCAGCTGTTCCAGCTGAATCATCAGACTTTCAATTGGGCACTTGCTCAGTATATAATTCCTGATTTATTTATCCATTTTCTGTTCGCCCTCATCATTTATGTCCCAGTTCGCAAGCAGTTGCAGCGTTTGGGTACCCGTGTGAAAAAGGAAGAGGCTGTCTAGGTCTTTTTACACACATTTTGTCCGGGTTAGCAGGGATTTGACGTCCCGGGGACGAAATGATTGAGATAGGAGGGACAGGCTAATGGCAGTGAAATCGAATCATGTCACGATTAAAGGCATCAAAGATGGCCTGGTATTCCTGCTGGACGATCAATGCGAGTTTGAGAATTTGCTGGGTGAGCTGCGTTTTAAGCTGGAGCACAGTCATCAAAATATTTTAACAGGCCCGATCATTCATGTGGATATTAAGCTGGGAAGCCGAGAAGTGACAGAGGAACAGAAGGAAAGTATTCTGGAGATTTTGAAGCAAAAGGGGAATCTGCTCATCAGGTCTGTAGAATCACCTGGACTGCCTGTGGAAGTGCAGGGAAAGCCCCCTATTCATACGGTGACAGGGATTATCCGATCTGGTCAAGTGCTTCATCACAATGGGAACCTACTCTTTTTGGGAGATGTAAACCCGGGTGGAATTATAACATGTACTGGTGATATTTATGTCCTCGGCGCTCTGCGAGGCATGGCGCATGCAGGGATGGAGGGAAATAGTGAAGCGATTATAGCGGCTTCCTATTTTGCACCGACACAGTTGCGAATTTCCGAAATGATCAGCCGTCCACCAGACGAATGGGAGACACGTGAATCCGGTATGGAATTTGCGTATCTCAAGGATGGCGCTATGCAAATAGATAAAATGAGCAATATTGTGCGTCTGGGCCGCGATTTTAACGTGTTCAAAGGGGTGTAGCACATGGGAGAGGCTATCGTCGTCACTTCAGGAAAAGGCGGCGTCGGCAAAACGACGACGTCAGCCAATATAGGAACAGCGCTTGCACTGCTCGGCAAAAAGGTATGTTTGGTGGATACGGATATCGGTTTGCGTAATCTAGACGTTGTGATGGGTCTAGAAAACCGAATTATTTACGACCTTGTTGATGTAGCGGAAGGTCGTTGCCGTTTAAATCAGGCACTGGTTAAGGACAAGCGTTTTGAGGAGCTGTATATGCTGCCAGCCGCTCAAACCAAGGACAAGAGTGCTGTTACGCCGGAGCAGGTTAAGGATATTATTTTGGAGCTTAAAAAGGATTTTGAATATATATTGATCGATTGCCCTGCGGGTATTGAACAAGGCTTTAAAAATGCCATTGCTGGGGCGGATCAGGCTATTGTTGTGACTACTCCGGAAAATGCAGCCGTACGCGATGCAGACCGGGTAATTGGTTTACTGGAAAGCTCACATGTGATATCACCCAAGTTGGTGGTTAACCGCATTCGCAATAGCATGGTTAAATCCGGAGATATGTTGGATATTGATGGGATTTTACAAGTGCTTAGCATAGACCTTATTGGGATTGTGCCGGATGATGAAATGGTAATTAAAGCAGCTAATACAGGGGAGCCCACCGTTATGAATCCAGATTCACAGGCCGCGATTGCTTACCGTAACATTGCGAGACGGATTTTGGGCGATACAGTGCCCCTCATGCAGCTAGACCAGAAGAAAAGCGTGATGACACGTTTTAAGAAGTTTTTTGGTATGGGTGGATGAGGAAAACCGGAAGTTATGGCTGGTAAATTGCTTCCACGCTTCCTAAGTGATTTTCTATTGGTTCTAAGGTAGGAGCTGTAGTAGTATTCATTTGTAATACTAGACACTTAAATAAGTAATAATCTTATTTAAGTGTTTTTGGTTTGTCTTTTTAAATTCCTATAATACGGCTTCACAAAATTTAGGGTCACTACATAAATATTATAAATACAAAACAAATCCGGTGCGTTAGCGCCGGTTTTTTTTTGATTTTTAGGTACTTATTCCCGAGCGGGACAACATAAGTTGAAGCCCGTCCTCATAAGATGTATCAAACATACCTCGCTGAGGGGGCTGAACAGGATGAATAAAAATTCCGGAATCAAGCAGCGCAGAGAAGAACGTATACAGCAGCTAATCGCGGGAAGCAAAGCGGAGACGTATCCCTCTGGCATATATCAGTACAGGCACGGGGATAAAGATATGAGGTCGATGCCTATAGTCAGTGCCGACTCGCCCAGAGACCCAGAAACGGAGTGGAAAAATGAGCGGCAACACTGGCAGCAATCTTTTGGGGCGAATCGTGCTCCGTCTTTTTGGACTTCCTTTTGGCGAAGATCAGTCATAGCAACGGTGTTATTTGGAATGGTATGGGGAATGTTTCGTTGGGATATTCCTTATGCAGTGAATTTGAGAATGTTTATTGCGGATGCCTTGAATAAGGATATGGATTTTGCAGCCGTCGGACAATGGTATGAAACTTATTTTGACGGAGCTCCTTCCTTTTTGCCGATTTTTGGCGAGGAGCATGAAACGCACAAGGTAGCCGCAAATCGAAAGGGCTCTCCACCGATCGAAGGCACTATAACACAGCCTTTTGTACTGAGCCTGAAAGGGGTAGAAATTACGCCGAATGTCACTGACAACGGGCCAATCGTTGTTAAAAGTATAGATGCAGGACGAGTATTAGACATATTAAATCATCCCAAAAGCGGGATTTCGGTTACAGTTCGACACACTGGCGGTATCACAGCAACTTACGGGAGGCTTTCCCGCTCTACCTTAAAAGTGAACGACTGGGTTCAGGAGGGAGATGAGATCGGTGTACTGCCAGCAAGTCGCAGCGGCAGCGAGGCGGCAACTTTATTTTTGGCAGTTCAGAGAGGGGATCACTACATTGACCCGTCGGAAGTGGTAGCCCTTGATTAATGTCCGAGGGGTGACCTTATCACTACATCCACTGTTTGTATTGGTTATGCTGACCTCCATAATAACGGGACATTTTATCGAGATCATCACTTTATTTACATTGGTGTTTATTCATGAGCTAGGTCATGCGACAGCTGCTTCGTTGTTAGGCGCGCGGGTGCTTTCCATACAGATGTTACCCTTTGGAGGAGTTGCGGTCATTGAGGATCAGGGGAAGCTCAATGCGTGGAAGGAGATTGTCATTGCGCTAGCGGGGCCCCTGCAAAACGGAATCATGATCATCATCCTTTTATGGTTCAAAAATGTGAGTGGACCGGAGTATGATTATGTAAATTATATAATTCAGGGGAATGCAGTTATTGCACTGTTTAATTTGCTGCCCATTTTACCACTTGATGGTGGGAAAATATTGCAGGCAATGATTAGTTTATCCTTTTCTTATCACCGCACATTAGTGTGGACCTTTAGGGCCAGTATCGTAACGAGTCTGCTATTTTGTATGTATGGTATTTCACCGTTGTTAAGGCAAAATGGGCCTATGCATTTAAATCTGCTGGCGGTAGGGATTTTTTTGCTTTATTCTAATATTGTGGATTATCGGAATATCCCTTACCGTTTTATACGGTTTTTGCTGGGGAGGGACGAGCTTTTTTACCGCGAAATAGCTAAGGGAAGTATTGCCTTACCTATTGTATCCCTGCCAATGAAACATTTGGAGCCTATTTTGCGTCTTTTCAGAAGAGATCGGTATCATATGGTTTATGTTATGAATGAACAGGGACGAATTGTAGCCGTACTGCCGGAGCAACGCCTTATTCGCTCTTATTTTGCGACACGCCCGCCAGATGGTGGAGAACCCAAGCCTAAATAATGTTTTATGAGTAAGAAAGAGGCTGTATCCAGAGAGGTTGAAAAACCATGAAGCAAATGATTGTACAATGCCAGCAGCAGATGACCCAAATGGCGCTGTTGGAAGAGGGACGATTGGTTGAATATGCGGCTGAACTACCGCGAAAACGGGGGATTCTAGGTTCTTTTTTCAAAGCGAGGGTGGTCAATGTGCTACCAGGTATGCAAGCCGCCTTTGTTGACATTGGACAGCGAAAGAATGCCTTTTTGTACGTAGATGACGTACTTCACGCTCATTTGGACAAGCAGCCGGAGGTAAAGCCATCCATTTCTGAAGTGTTAAAGGTGGGGCAGGAAATTGTAGTACAGGTATTAAAAGAGGCAGTTGGTAGCAAAGGAGCCAGGGTCACCACTCATTTTTCACTTCCGGGTCGCTGGATCGTATATATGCCCCGTGCTGATTATGTGGCCGTATCCAAGAAGATCGAACGTGAGGGCGAGCGCACCCGTTTGAAAGCAATGGGAGAGCAGCTACGCACAAGTGAGGAAGGACTCATAATCCGTACCGTTTCGGAGGACATGAGTATAGAGGCGATTGAAAATGATCTGAATCAACTACGTAAGCAGTGGGCGGCTATTCAGCGTAAAGCTGGTGAACACTCGGCTCCGTGCGAATTACACCGGGATTTAAGTATTGTTCAGCGATTGATTCGGGATGTGTTTACACCTGAACAGGATGAACTGGTTATTGACAGTGAAGAGCAAGCAAAGGATGCAGAAATCATGCTGCAACAGATTGGTCCTGCGAAAGCTCATGTAAGTATATTTCGTGGTGCAGAAGAAACGATTTTTAAAGCTTATGGCATTCATGAGCAGCTGGAACGCGATTTTGCGCGAAAGGTATGGCTGCAGGGCGGTGGATACATTGTCATTGATCATACGGAGGCACTAACCGTCATTGATGTGAATACCGGGAAGTTTACGGGAGGCAGTAATCTGGAAGAAACGGTAACCCGGACTAACATTGAAGCAGCTGAAGAGATTGCCCGCCTGGTACGTGTGCGTGATATTGGTGGTATCATCATCATTGATTTTATTGACATGGAACAAGAGGAGAACCGTCGGGAAGTATCCTCTGTGCTGGAAGCAAGATTGAAGAAGGATCGGACCAAATCTTATGTTGTCGGTTGGACGCGGTTAGGTTTGCTGGAAATGACCCGCAAAAAAGTGCGTGAAGAAAAGACGCTCGTGTAGAGCGATGCGTAACCCAAAATCATTTTAAAACTAAAGGTTGAATGTGTATAAAGCTTGTGCTACAATCATTTAGTATGTGTGATGCGTAAGATTGGCTGCACATGCTGTAACCGCTCCAATCAGGTACTGAAGTGCAGTATCCTAAGGGAATCTGCCACCTGCTATTAGGCGAGTCTGAGACATAAGGAGGTGCAAGCAAATGTACGCAATTATCGAAACAGGTGGTAAGCAATACAAAGTTCAAGAGGGCGACGTATTGTTCATCGAGAAGTTGGAAGCTAATGATGGTGAAACTGTAACGTTCGATCGTGTTCTGGCAGTGTCCGGCGACAATGGCTTGACAGCAGGTACACCGCTTCTTTCTGGAGCTTCTGTAACAGCTAAAGTTGAGAAGCATGGTCAAGGTCAAAAGGTCATCGTATACAAATACAAACCTAAAAAGAACTACCATGTGAAGCAAGGTCATCGTCAACCGTACACGAAAGTGACGATTGAAAAAATCCAAGCGTAAGAGGGTGCGATAAGTGATTATCGTGCGTATTACACGACTGGAGGATGGCAGCATACAGGGGTTTTCCGTTAAAGGACATGCAAATTTCGCTAAATCTGGCGAGGATATCGTATGTGCTGGCGTTTCGGCGGTAACAGTAGGAACTGTCAATTCGATTGGAGCTCTTACGGACGTTGAGATGGAAACGGAAATGGAAAACGGCTTTTTAAGCGCGTATCTTTCTCCTGAAAGTTATCATGATGCGAACGCACAGGTTCAACTGTTGCTGGAGTCCATGGTGATTATGCTGACAAGCATTGCTGAATCATACGGTAAGTATATTCAAATAGAAAATAATCAAAGAAGGAGGTAGACATCATGTTGAAATTGACATTGGATCTTCAATTATTCGCATCGAAAAAAGGTGTAGGTTCCACAAAAAACGGACGTGACAGTAAATCGAAACGTCTTGGAGTGAAACGTGCTGACGGTCAAGCAGTTACCGGCGGTAGCATCCTGGTTCGTCAACGCGGAACGAAAATTCACCCGGGCACGAACGTGGGCATCGGTAAGGACGACACCCTGTTCGCGAAAGTGGACGGCGTTGTGAAGTTCGAACGTTGGGGCCGTGATCGCAAAAAGGTGAGCATCTACCCGATCGACGTTGCTCCAGTAGCAGCTACTGTAGAAGCTTAATAGCGGCTTAGACACGCTGAAAAGCCTCCGGCACTTTTGTCGGAGGCTTTTTTGCATGATGGTAATGAACTGGAAAGTTAGTCTGTGCTATACTGGATTAAGGTTCTTTAATAATCCATTTAATTATCGCAGAACGGAGAGAAGCCATGTTCCAGCGGATAAGAGCGCCTTATCTGGCGTTGGGTTCCATTCTGATTCCTTTGGTTTTTTCACTGCTCTATCCCGAAGTATTAACGATTATCTTATTAGCAGTATGGTCTGTAGTTGCTGCATGTTTTGGTATGTGGTATACGAATAGACAGGTTGAGTATGAGCGGAAAGCTGCTTTGCGTTCTTTTGAGCGTACAGCGATTGCAATGCTTAACCATCATCGGCATGACTGGATGAATGACTTGCAGGTGCTTTATGGATATATTCGCATGAATAAGCATGATAAATCTGTTGCTTATGTGGAAACAATAAAAGGGCGCGTGGCGGAAGACAGTAAAATATCTAAGTTGGGTATTCCCTCACTGGTGTTTTATTTACAGTCTTTTCGCGTGAACGCCGGTAATTTACAGTTGTCGGTACAGGTTGAGGAGCAGTTAAAGTTAGACGCTGTCATGTCTCCCGAAGACGGCGAGTCGCTTGCCTCGGCCGTCATAGAAACGGTGCGTGCGTATCAATATGGCGGGGGCCGGTCGTCCTGGGGAGAAGTGCGCAGATTGACACTTTATTTCGGTATGGATCAGAATGATGTTATCGTCCGTTTTGAAGGAAGTGACATACCTGCGGATTTGAATATCCTTAAGCGGGTCAGATCCGTACCCGGAAGTGAACGCATTCGAACAGAGAAGCTCCCTACGGGCGAAATGTTTCAAATTCGGATGCAGTGCCAGACATAAGGAAGGTGTAACCATGTTTGTAGATAAAGCGAAGATTTTTGTTAAAGGCGGAGACGGCGGAGACGGATTAATTGCGTTTCGTCGTGAGAAATACGTTCCTGAAGGTGGCCCAGGTGGTGGTGACGGAGGGAACGGTGGAGATGTAATTTTCCGTGTAGATGAAGGTTTGCGTACCTTGATGGATTTTCGGTACCAACGACATTTTAAAGCCCAGCGTGGAGTGAAAGGTCGTAACAAAAGTCAACACGGAGCCAATGCGGAGCACATGATCGTACGTATACCACCGGGAACGGTCATCATAGATGATGATACTGGTGAAGTAGTAGCAGATATGACACGTCATGGTCAACAAGTCGTCGTAGCTAAAGGAGGACGCGGAGGACGCGGGAACATCCGTTTTGCTACGCCGAGTAATCCAGCGCCTGAGTTGGCTGAGAACGGCGCAGAGGGACAAGAACGTTATATCACGCTTGAGTTAAAAGTGATGGCTGACGTAGGTTTGGTCGGATTCCCTAGTGTAGGAAAGTCTACCTTGTTGTCGGTTGTATCTTCCGCGAAACCGAAAATTGGGGCATACCACTTTACAACGATTACTCCAAATTTGGGTGTTGTAGATGTGGGTGATCATCGTAACTTTGTGATGGCGGATTTGCCTGGTTTAATTGAAGGAGCTCATGAAGGTATTGGGCTGGGACATGAATTTCTACGGCACATTGAGCGGACGCGTATTATTATCCATGTTGTGGATATGGCGGGCTCCGAAGGACGTGACCCGTTTGAAGATTGGACTAAAATTAATGACGAATTGAAGCAATATAATGCAGCATTGGCTGAGCGTCCGCAAATTGTGGCGGCCAATAAAATGGATATGCCGGAAGCTGAAGAAAACCTGGCTCACTTCAAAGAGCAGATTGCTTCTATACGTCCTGATCTTGAAATCATGCCTATTTCCTCACTGACACGTCAAGGTGTGAAGGAACTGCTCTACCGGGCTGCTGATTTGCTGGATCAAATACCGGACGAGCCGGTTGTTGAGGAAGTAGCAGAAGTTAATGAACGTAAGGTATTTAAGCTGGATACAGCAGAAGACGAGGGCTTTACAATTGTACGTGAAAACGATACATTCGTGGTGCAGAGCCCTAAAATTGAGCGCATGATGAAGCGCATGCAGTTGAACTCGCATGATGCCATTTTGAAATTAGCAAGAACGTTACGCCACATGGGTGTGGATGCTGAGTTACGCAAGCGTGGCGCCAAAGATGGTACATCTGTACGCATTGCTGATTTCGAGTTCGAATTTGTTGAAGGCAGCAGCTACTACTAAATTTCAAATAAAGGTCTAAAACCTGAACGGTTACTGTACTATAGGAAACTCTATAGAAGGCAGTAGCCGTTTTTTGCATTGTTTGCTTGCCGATTTTCATGAGTTTCGATATAATGTCCTCTATACAAAAACATAAGTCTTTGAGGAGAGGACGTTCTTGAAAGAGCGCTATTACTTGGTACGGGAAGATATTTTGCCTGAAGCTATTGTTAAGACCATACAGGTGAAACTGCTGCTGGCTTCAGGAGATGTTAAAACCGTGCATGATGCCGTGGAGCAAGTTGGGCTAAGCCGAAGCGCCTTTTATAAATATAAGGATGGCATACATTTGGTTAACCAGCTGGAGCGTGAGCGAATTGTTAATATCTCTATTGATTTGGAACATCAATCCGGAATGTTGTCCAGGGTACTTGGCAGAGTGGCAGATTTCGGAGGCAATGTGCTGACGATCCAGCAAAGTATTCCACTGCAAGGCAGAGCCAACGTAGTCATCTCGGTAGAAATGTCCAGACTCAGTGAAGAGTTGGGTGTTCTACTGGAGGGCTTGGAAGATATCTCTGGAGTCAAACGTGTTCGCCTGATTGGGCAAGGTTAAGGCAATACAGTTCATTAGATAAAAGTTATCAGGAGGGGAATGGATGAAACCGGTCAAAGTAGGATTGTTAGGTTTGGGGACGGTAGGAACGGGGGTCGTTCGAATCGTAGAAGGCAATCAGGAAGACTTGAGCAGACAAGTCGGTTCACCGATCATCATTGAAAAAATAGCTGTAAAAAACATAGAAAAATATCGTTCCATTGAAGTGGAGACGAGCAAACTTACTGAGGACCCATGGGAAGTTATTCGGGACCCTGAAATTGATGTAATTATCGAAGTCATGGGCGGCGTTGATCAGACGAAGGAGTACATTCTTGAAGCGCTGGAGCGGGGTAAACACATCGTAACGGCAAATAAGGACTTAATGGCTTTGCACGGTTCTGAAGTATTAGCAAAGGCGCAGGAAAAGCAGTGTGATATTTTTTATGAAGCGAGTGTAGCAGGTGGTATCCCGATCATTCGTACATTAATTGAAGGTTTCTCCTCCGACCGCATTACCCGCATTATGGGGATTGTGAACGGTACGACAAACTTTATTTTAACCAAAATGAGTCAGGAAGGGGCCTCGTACGAGGAAGTTCTCAAGGAAGCGCAGGAGCTTGGGTATGCTGAATCCGATCCGACCTCAGATGTGGAAGGACTGGATGCAGCCCGTAAAATGGCAATTCTCGGCACGCTGGGTTTCCGCTCTAATGTAGAGCTCAAGGATGTAAGTGTCAGCGGCATTTCAAAGGTAACCAGTGAAGATATTGCTTTTGCTAAAAAACTAGGATATGAAATGAAATTGCTAGGCATTGCAGAGCGCCAGTGTGATGAATTTACGATTAATGTTCAGCCGACCATGGTACGCAAGCAACATCCATTGGCTTCGGTGAACGGGGTATTCAACGCGGTGTATGTGCATGGTGAAGCAGTGGGTGAAACCATGTTTTATGGTGCGGGTGCAGGTGAAATGCCGACGGCAACATCAGTTGTAGCCGATTTAGTTGCTGTAGTGAAAAATCTCAAACTTGGTGTCAATGGGCTTAAAGCCATCGTTCCTTACAACCCTAAAAAAATTAGTAACGACGAAGATGTGTATTTCAAAAACTTCGTGCTTCTGCATGTGGATGATAAAGCAGGGGTGTTGGCACGGATTACGCAAGTATTTGCTGAATTTGATGTCAGTCTGGCATCTGTTGTGCAGCAACCGAATGAGGTTAACCCCGATGCTGAAATTATTATCGTGACTCATTTAGCCAGTAAAGCAAGTATGAAAAAGGTTTTGGAGCATTTTGAAACTTTGGACGTCATCCGTCGGATCAAGAGCGTATATCGAGTAGAGGGATAGTCAATAAAAGCAGGAGGAATTGTCTGTATGACCGTTTTAAAAACAGCAAGAGTGCGTGTGCCTGCGAGTACGGCCAACTTGGGTCCGGGCTTTGATACATTGGGCATGGCATTGTCCTTATATGCATGGATTGAAATGAAGGAGGCCGAACAGACGGCTTTTCATTTATACGGAGATGAAATGAATGGTGTTCCCCAAGATAAAACTAATCTGATTTTCAAGGTAGCACAAATGGTTTTTCGGGAAGCAGGTGTATCAGTTCCTGAGCTCGATATTTCGATGTACTCAGATATTCCACTCACTCGTGGTTTGGGCAGCAGTGCTTCTGCCATTGTGGGCGCCTTGGTCGCTGCAAATACGTTGATTGGCTCGCCTCTACCGGATTCCAAGTTGTTCGATATGGCAAGCGCCATTGAAAAACATCCGGATAATGTTGGAGCTTCTCTGTTTGGCGGTATTATTACAGCGATGTGGGACGGTGAGCGTGCTAGGCATTTACGACTTGAACCGGATACCAATCTGGAGGTTATGGTAGTTATTCCAGATTTTCAGCTGTCCACGTCGAAAGCCAGAGAGGTTCTACCCGCACAAGTATCATTGAAGGATGCTGTATATAATATAAGTCATGCTTCCATGCTGGTAGCAGCATTGGCATCAGGGCGAACCGACTTAATCGCTGAAGCGATGCGTGATCAGCTTCATCAGCCTTACCGCGCGGCACTTGTGCCAGGTATGACAGAGATCTTGCAGGATGCGCACCATTATGGTGCTTTGGGTGTGGCTCTAAGTGGGGCTGGACCAACGTTGCTGGTATTGACAGATCGGCGGGAAAATCGGAAAGCAGAGCTGGAGCAGTATTTAACGGATACCATGAACAAAGAGGGGATCACTGCTTCTGTTTTAAAATTGCGCCCTGAGGATGAAGGAGTTAAAGTATATACAGAAGGGAATACTCTCCCTTTTATGGATATGATTAAAGGGGAACTTACGATATGAAACGAATTGCACTTCTTCCTGAGGGGACTGTTTCTCATGAAGCGATTAAGTATTTGTTAGGAGATACGTCCCATGAATTACTTTTTTACAAACATATCGCGGACGTATTTCAGGCAGTAGACAAGGGTCAGGCAGACTATAGTGTAATTCCCATTGAAAATACGATTGATGGCTCTGTAAGTTTGCATATGGATTGGCTTGTACATGAAGTAGACATTCAAATGCAGGCGGAATGGGTATATCCTTCAATTCAAAATCTTATTGGTCATCGCAGTGAATTTACGAAGGATTTGGACAAGCTAGATTTGAGCAAAGTGGTCAAAATTATGTCTCATCCTGTGGCGCTTCCCCAGTGTAAAGAATTCATACAGGCTTCCGCTCCTCAGGCCGAGTTGGAGAGTGCAGGAAGTACGGCGGAAGCTGTCGAAATTGTTAAACATAACCCCGGTAAAGGCTGGACCGCTCTCGGAACCAAGCTTGCGGCTGCCAAACACGGATTGGATATTTTGGCCAGCAAAGTGACGGATCACGATAACAACTTTACCCGCTTTGTCTTGATCGGTCATCAACCTATAAGTCTCCCGGGTACGCCTGAAGGTCAGCGAACCAGTATTTTGGTCACGCCGCCGCAGGATTTCCCGGGAGCGCTGCATCAGGTTTTATCCGCATTTGCATGGCGCAGGTTAAATCTGTCCCGTATTGAATCGCGTCCGACCAAAAAGCAATTGGGGAATTACTATTTTTACATTGAAGTTTTGGAATCTCTGCATTCCGTGCTACTTCCGGCAGCCTTTGCAGAGATCGAGGCTTTGGGGTGCCATGTACGTGTTCTTGGCTCTTATCCAAGCTACAAGTATGTTGAAGCAGCGATCGAACCTATTTTAAAGGAACATTAATCGGAGGTGTGGTTTTAATGGCAGAACAATGGATCTATCTGGATGGGCAGCATGTGACTAAGGAAAACGCAAAGGTTTCCGTATATGATCATGGATTCTTGTACGGAGACGGTATATTTGAGGGCATTCGTATCTATAACGGGAATATTTTTAAATGTAAGGAGCACTTGGAGCGTCTGTATGATTCTGCGAAATCCATTCAGTTAAACATTCCGTTGTCTCCTGATGAAATGTTGGAAGCAATGGCTGAAACGATTCGTCTTAACGAAATGCGTAACGGATATATCCGTCTGATTGTATCCCGAGGTGCAGGAAATCTAGGTTTAGATCCTCTTCGTTGTGCGAAGGCGAGTGTCATCATTATCGTGGAGCAGCTCGCCATTTACCCGGAAGAAGCTTACTTGACTGGCCTGAAGACAATTTCTGTCTCTCAGCGTCGCAACATCCCGGATGCTTTGAATCCGAAGATTAAATCATTGAACTATCTCAACAATATCCTCGTGAAGATCCAGTCTAACTATGCTGGTGTAGGTGAGGCTATTATGCTCAATTCCCAAGGGTATGTGACGGAGGGCTCTGCAGACAACATTTTCATTGTCAAAAACGGAGTGTTGTATACACCTCCTTGCTATTTGGGGGCGCTTGAAGGGATCACTCGTAACGCTATTATCGATTTGTGTGCTAAGCTTGGGTATTCCCTTAAGGAACAACCTTTTACACTGCATGATGTATATGTTGCGGACGAGGTGTTTTTTACAGGAACTGCGGCAGAAGTTATTGCAGCTTATGAAGTGGATGGTCGTACGATCGGCTCTGGCGTTGCTGGCCCAGTAACTTTGGAGCTCCTGGCTGAGTTCCGGAAGATCGTGGATCAGGATGGCTACAAAGTGTGGCAGGACTAAAATAAAACCGAATCCTTTTAATTGAATGCTCGCGAGAGTATTCAGTTAAAAGGATTTTTTTGTTTGTATGGGGTCATTCGCCCGGGAGGTGCATAGGATGTAATAACAGAAGCCGGGCGTTTATCCCGCCCGAACGAAAGTCTAGGAGGTTTGTGACCTGTGAAAATACACATCGTCAAAAAAGGTGACACTCTGTACTTGCTGGCACAGAAGTATAATGTGACGCTGGAGAAAGTTATTGCCGCCAATCCCCAATTGGCAGACCCTAATCAGTTGAGTATCGGCGAGAAAATTAAAATTCCAACAGAGCCTGTCACGATGGAAACACAGCCGTCAACGGTATATCAACACAAGGTTAAGCAAGGAGACTCATTGTGGAAGTTGTCTAAGGCGTGGAATGTACCGCTCAAGCTAATTATTGATGCCAATTCCCAGCTTAAAAACCCGAACGCACTACTGGTTGGAGAAACAGTTAATATTCCACACTACAAAGAAGAGAATTCTGATTTTACTGAGAATAAAAAAAATACCGCAGTCAAAGAAGAGATGACACAGCCTAAACCTGAATCCCCCACTAAGCAAGAACTTACCCAGCCCAAGGCAGAGATGACACAGCCTGAGCCGGAGAATATGCCTAGCCCTAAAGAGGAGATGACACAGCCGAAAGAAACAGTGAATCCTCCTAAGCTTCCTGAATTAAAACTGCCTGAAGTCCCTATGGCACCCGTAAATCCCGCTCCACCTCAAATGCAGCCCATAGTTACACCACCTGCTCCACCTCAAATGCAACCTATAGTTACCCAACCGATTGCATCTAAGCCACAGCTTCCTACAACTGTTGTGAAGCAACCTGTAACTGAAAAGTTTTGCGGCTGCACAAAATCGGAGTCGATGGTAAATTCCGAGTGGTCGATACAACAGCCGACATCTGATTATAGCCCACAAATAAATGCAATGCCGAACTCGTGGTATCCGGGGATTGGGTCTCCTCAAGCGCCTATAAATACCTCCTTAGCAGAATATGCCTCTCCTACTGTAGTTTCTGATCAGGGCTATCATCATGACTGTGAGCATCCATGGTGCTGGGGGCCTGTGCAGACACCAATTATAAATGCCTATCCAACACCTTATCCTGTCTATTCAGATTGCTGCGCCCCCGGATATTATCCGAGCCATGAAGCGTCTGAAAATGCATCCTATCCTGTCTATCCTCCATTTATCCATCAAGGGCATCCGCCGCAGTATTCAGAGAGTACAGTCCAGAGCAGTCAATGGAGCCAGGCATGGGGAGGACCTCCATATGGTTTGCCTGCGGCTGGACACGTATCCGACTATAGCCAACTACAAGGACAACAATCTGCGAATTCCCCTTATCATCCGTTTGCGCATGGGAATGCACCTATGTATCCATTAGAGGGATATACAACACCCTATATGTTTATGCCAGACTGT
>NZ_JBBOYN010000001.1:2550000-4105000 GCF_038008165.1 Paenibacillus sp. FSL L8-0644 | reverse complement strand
GAGAGTTCAAACTCTCAAGCTTCGACGAATACTTCATTCACAGGTTCGTGTGGAACCGAAATATTCATCGGGTTTCGCTTCGATGAAGCGAATTGCACCTTGAAAACTGGATACCGAAACGAAATTGCGTTTTAGAATATTCCTTTAAGCTGATCTTGTGTAAACAAGTGAAATAAAGGTAGCTGCCTTGAATTTCATTCACACGTAAGTGTTGAACCGAAATTCAAAGCAAATCGTATTTACGATGTAAATACTAGGTTAAGCTACAAAGAGCACACGGAGGATGCCTAGGCGCCAGGAGCCGACGAAGGACGTGGCGAACAACGATAAGGCCTCGGGGAGCTGTAAGCAAGCTTTGATCCGGGGATGTCCGAATGGGGAAACCCGGCTGTCTTCATCGACAGTCACTTTCTGCTGAATACATAGGCAGAATAGAGGCAGACCAGGGGAACTGAAACATCTAAGTACCCTGAGGAAGAGAAAACAATAGTGATTCCGTCAGTAGCGGCGAGCGAACGCGGATTAGCCCAAACCAAGGAGCTTGCTCCTTGGGGTTGTGGGACGTCTCACATGGAGTTACAAAGGAACCGGTTAGATGAAGAGGTCTGGAAAGGCCCGCCAGAGAAGGTAAAAGCCCTGTAGTTCAAAACTTGTTCTCTCCGAGACGGATCCCGAGTAGTGCGGGGCACGTGAAACCCCGTATGAATCCGGCAGGACCATCTGCCAAGGCTAAATACTCCCTGGCGACCGATAGTGAAGCAGTACCGTGAGGGAAAGGTGAAAAGCACCCCGGAAGGGGAGTGAAATAGATCCTGAAACCGTGTGCTTACAAGAAGTCAGAGCCCGATCTATGGGTGATGGCGTGCCTTTTGTAGAATGAACCGGCGAGTTACGTTCCCGTGCAAGGTTAAGGTGAAGAGCTGAAGCCGCAGCGAAAGCGAGTCTGAATAGGGCGAATGAGTACGTGGACGTAGACCCGAAACCGGGTGATCTACCCCTGTCCAGGGTGAAGGTGCGGTAACACGCACTGGAGGCCCGAACCCACGCATGTTGAAAAATGCGGGGATGAGGTGGGGGTAGCGGAGAAATTCCAATCGAACCCGGAGATAGCTGGTTCTCCCCGAAATAGCTTTAGGGCTAGCCTCGGAAAAAAGAATCGTGGAGGTAGAGCACTGATTGGGTGCGGGGCCCGCAAGGGTTACCAAGCTCAGTCAAACTCCGAATGCCATAGATTTAGTTCCGGGAGTCAGACAGTGAGTGCTAAGATCCATTGTCGAAAGGGAAACAGCCCAGACCATCAGCTAAGGTCCCCAAGTGTGTGTTAAGTGGGAAAGGATGTGGAGTTGCACAGACAACCAGGATGTTGGCTTAGAAGCAGCCACCATTGAAAGAGTGCGTAATAGCTCACTGGTCGAGTGACTCTGCGCCGAAAATGTAACGGGGCTAAACACACCACCGAAGCTATGGCTTGATGCTTGCATCAGGGGTAGGGGAGCGTTGAATGCGGGTTGAAGGTGTACCGTAAGGAGCGCTGGACTGCATTCAAGTGAGAATGCCGGTATGAGTAACGAAAAGATCTGTGAGAATCAGATCCGCCGAAAGCCTAAGGGTTCCTGAGGAAGGTTCGTCCGCTCAGGGTAAGTCGGGACCTAAGGCGAGGCCGATAGGCGTAGTCGAAGGACAACAGGTCGAAATTCCTGTACCACCGTAATCCGTTATGAGCGATGGGGTGACGCAGTAGGGTAGTGACGCGGACGGATGGATGTCCGTCTAAGCAGTGAGGCTGATGTGTAGGCAAATCCGCACATCGTTAAGGCTGGGCTGTGATGGGGAGCGAAAATTGTAGTAGCGAAGGTCATGATCTCAGACTGCCAAGAAAAGCCTCTAGCCAGGAGAAGGTGCCCGTACCGCAAACCGACACAGGTAGGCGAGAAGAGAATTCTAAGGCGCGCGGAAGAACTCTCGTTAAGGAACTCGGCAAAATGACCCCGTAACTTCGGGAGAAGGGGTGCCTCGGTAGGGTGAATAGCCCGAGGGGGCCGCAGTGAAAAGGCCCAAGCGACTGTTTAGCAAAAACACAGGTCTGTGCGAAGCCGCAAGGCGAAGTATACGGGCTGACGCCTGCCCGGTGCTGGAAGGTTAAGGGGAGTGGTAAGCCCTTCGGGGCGAAGCTATGAACCGAAGCCCCAGTAAACGGCGGCCGTAACTATAACGGTCCTAAGGTAGCGAAATTCCTTGTCAGGTAAATTCTGACCCGCACGAATGGCGTAACGACTTGGGCGCTGTCTCAACGAGAGATCCGGTGAAATTTTAATACCTGTGAAGATGCAGGTTACCCGCGACAAGACGGAAAGACCCCATGGAGCTTTACTGCAGCTTGATATTGAATTTGGGTACGATCTGTACAGGATAGGTGGGAGCCGTTGAGCCTTGAGCGCCAGCTTGAGGGGAGGCATCCTTGGGATACCACCCTGATCGTATCTAGGTTCTAACTTGGTACCGTAATCCGGTGCGAGGACAGTGTCAGGTGGGCAGTTTGACTGGGGCGGTCGCCTCCTAAAGAGTAACGGAGGCGCCCCAAGGTTCCCTCAGAATGGTTGGAAATCATTCGAAGAGTGCAAAGGCAGAAGGGAGCTTGACTGCGAGACCTACAAGTCGAGCAGGGACGAAAGTCGGGCTTAGTGATCCGGTGGTACCGCATGGAAGGGCCATCGCTCAACGGATAAAAGCTACCCTGGGGATAACAGGCTTATCTCCCCCAAGAGTCCACATCGACGGGGAGGTTTGGCACCTCGATGTCGGCTCATCGCATCCTGGGGCTGAAGTAGGTCCCAAGGGTTGGGCTGTTCGCCCATTAAAGCGGTACGCGAGCTGGGTTCAGAACGTCGTGAGACAGTTCGGTCCCTATCTGTCGTGGGCGTAGGAAATTTGAGAGGAGCTGTCCTTAGTACGAGAGGACCGGGATGGACGTACCGCTGGTGTACCAGTTGTTCCGCCAGGAGCACCGCTGGGTAGCTATGTACGGAAGGGATAAGCGCTGAAAGCATCTAAGCGTGAAGCCCCCCTCAAGATGAGATTTCCCAATTAGTAAGACCCCTTGAAGACGACGAGGTAGATAGGTTGGGGGTGGAAGTGCAGTAATGCATGGAGCTGACCAATACTAATCGGTCGAGGGCTTATCCTAAGATAAAGCGTAATGAGTTTCGGATCCAGTTTTCAGGGTGTAACCTTGAACGTATGTACAAGTGACATACAACAAGCGCATAGCTATTCATTCATACGATAAGTGATGAAGCGAATAACCTTACGGAAGAATTTGCATAGCAAATTCATGTTTGGTGGCGATAGCGGAGGGGTTCCACACGTACCCATCCCGAACACGACCGTTAAGCCCTCCAGCGCCGATGGTACTTGGACCGCAGGGTCCTGGGAGAGTAGGACGTCGCCAAGCAGAGCTTTATGATTATTATTCCCTGATAGCTCAGTTGGTAGAGCACTCGACTGTTAATCGAGTTGTCACAGGTTCGAGTCCTGTTCGGGGAGCCATATGGAGAGGTGTCCGAGTTGGCCGAAGGAGCACGATTGGAAATCGTGTAGGCGCCAAAAGCGTCTCGAGGGTTCGAATCCCTCTCTCTCCGCCATAATTATTTTATTGTATGGCCCGTTGGTCAAGGGGTTAAGACACCTCCCTTTCACGGAGGTAACAGGGGTTCGAATCCCCTACGGGTCATAAGTAATATGGAGGCTTAGCTCAGCTGGGAGAGCATCTGCCTTACAAGCAGAGGGTCGGGGGTTCGAACCCCTCAGCCTCCACCATTTATTTAAATAGAAGTCCCTTATATTATCGCGGGGTGGAGCAGTTCGGTAGCTCGTCGGGCTCATAACCCGAAGGTCGCAGGTTCAAATCCTGCCCCCGCAACCAATTAACTTTGAATGTAAACTGCTATGGAACTGTGGTGTAGAGGCCTAACATGCCTGCCTGTCACGCAGGAGATCGCGGGTTCGAATCCCGTCAGTTCCGCCATTTTTACAAAGTTATGTTACCCTGTTGGGAGCCATTAGCTCAGTTGGTAGAGCACCTGACTTTTAATCAGGGTGTCGAAGGTTCGAGTCCTTCATGGCTCACCATTCATGCACTTATATGTCATGGATATAATGATATTGCGGACGTGGCTCAGCGGTAGAGCATCGCCTTGCCAAGGCGAGGGTCGCGGGTTCGATTCCCGTCGTCCGCTCCATATTTGCGCCCTTAGCTCAGCTGGATAGAGCGTTTGACTACGAATCAAAAGGCCGGGAGTTCGAATCTCTCAGGGCGCGCCATTAACTTCATAAGCCGGTGTGGCGGAATTGGCAGACGCGCGCGACTCAAAATCGTGAGGGAAACCGTGGAGGTTCGAGTCCTCTCACCGGCATGTATTTCGGGATGTAGCTCAGCTTGGTAGAGCACCTGGTTTGGGACCAGGGGGTCGCATGTTCAAATCGTGTCATCCCGATTCAAAAGGAAAGTCGCTGGAAGCAGCGGCTTTTTTGTTATATTAATTATCTTTTTGTATAAATCAGTAATCACCAGGTCACACTAACACAAAAAGTGGGACGGAAGGGATTACTGTGAAGCGATTAAGTTGGAAAAAGCAGATGAAACGGCGCTGGAAACAGTGGAGAAGAACAGTGTGGGCTTGTAGCATTTTGGGTGCGGCTTGTTTGCTGGCAGGGTTGGGTATTCTGTTATCGAATTATATGCAGGCTATGTTGTCACAGCCACTCGCTACTACCGTCATGGCAGAGGAGGGCATGGAGGAGGCTTCACATCTGGGTCCAACTGAAGATCACTCCTCACATATGCAACTATTACAAAGTATTCGTGCTTCCGGTATAAGCAGGAAGACCCGTCTGTTAACCACCTACGTATGTGGTACGGAAACACTTTCCTTGGGAACGCTAAGTTCACAGCAGCTAGAGACCTTACTGAAGCAACATCCCGATTGGAAGGGACGACTTAATACCAAAGGAGAGGTGTGGCTGGAACGCAGGGTGGAAGACTTGTCAGAGTCATGCAAAGAGCGTGGATACATGGGTTTGAGCACTGACGGCCAGCTTACATTGTATGAAGGACTGCCTAAAAGAGAAAAAGTTATCCGCACTTTTTTTCAATTGGATGTGGGTTCCATGGAGACGGCCTTGCCAGAAGGGGTGTATAAACAACTTCAGCAGGGAATCCGTGTACAGGATATAAATGAGTATAACAGTGTAATTTCCACTTTTAGTGACTTTGCCGTGGAGCGAACACAAAGGGTATTAAAACAGCACTATTGATTACAACTGCGAGACGTTAGGCTTTGCCCATGAGGTGAGGCTTGAAGCGTCTCTTTTTATGTTTTTACTCATGTTTAAATTTTTTCCTCTATTAGATACAAAGTTTTGTTATAATGAAAAGAACGACACATATGTTCGCTTTATATGGTATTTGGCTTTTGAGTATATTCAGGATAACGTTGACTATTGGTTAGTTACGCCATGATTGAGCGATAGAGGAGAGATTTTTTTGCGTTTTCTAGGAATTGATCCGGGTATTGCTATTGTGGGCTTCGGGTTTGTAGACAAGATTGGCAGTAAAGTGGTGCCTGTACAGTATGGCTGCATCCAGACGGAGGCTCATACACCGGAAGAAGAAAGGCTGCTTCATGTGTATGAAGGCATGTTGCAATTAATAGATAAATATAAGCCTGATGCAGTAGCACTGGAGAAGCTCTTTTTTAATCGCAACGTTACAACCGCTATGTCTGTAAGTCAGGCACGTGGGGTGCTGGTGCTGGCTGCAAAACAACGTAATTTGCCTATAGGTGAATACACGCCGATGCAGGTAAAGCAGGCTATTGTAGGGTATGGTAAGGCTGAGAAGAAACAGGTACAAGAAATGGTTAGAATGTTTCTAAAGCTTCAAACTGTGCCGAAACCGGACGATGTAGCGGATGCTTTGGCGGTGGCTATTTGTCATGCGCACTCCTATGGACTAAATTCAAAATTAAATGAGGTATTGCGAAAATGATAGATTTCTTGCGTGGTTCTGTGGCCCATTTGGAAAATGAATATGTCGTTTTAGATGTACAGGGTGTAGGGTACCGGGTATTTTGTCCGAATCCTTACGCGTTCGCCAAAACTGAAGGTCCAGTGGTTGTTTATATTCACCATCATGTAAGGGAAGATGCTATTTTACTGTTCGGTTTTGCGACCCGTGAGGAGCAGCAGCTATTCCGTAAACTGATTGATGTATCTGGTATTGGACCGCGTGTTGCGCTTGGTATTTTAGGAGGCGGTACGCCTGCTCATGTGGTAACGGCGATTTATCAGGAGAATATCACATTTCTCACCAAGTTACCGGGGATCGGTAAAAAGACGGCACAACGTATGATTCTGGATTTGAAAGACAAGCTGGACGGTATTGGCTCGTTGGGGATGGCAACCGGATTGTTTGCTGAGCCTGTCGTAGAAGAAGGCGAAGGTTCATATTGGGGCGAGGCCCGTGAGGCGCTCAAGGCCCTCGGTTATACTGATACTGAGTTGGATAAGGTATGGAGCAGAATGAAGAAAGATGCAAAACCTGATGAATCTGCCGATATTTTGATGAAGCGGGCTTTGCAACTGTTGTTTGCCGGATAGGACGCGGATGTCCGTTAACAAGTGTCTGGTGAAAAGAGGAGCGATGGAATATGGATGACCGGATTATTTCCGCCAATTTGATGATGGAAGACCAGACGGCGGAGCTAAGCCTTCGCCCCCGTTATCTAAATGAATATATCGGGCAAAATCAGGTTAAGGAAAATCTGAAAGTATATATTGAAGCGGCCAAAATGCGTAAAGAAGCGTTGGACCATGTACTGTTGTACGGACCGCCTGGGTTGGGTAAAACAACTCTTGCTAACATTATTGCCAATGAGTTGGGGGTTAATCTGCGTACGACTTCAGGTCCTGCAATTGAAAGACCGGGAGATTTGGCAGCATTGCTGACCAATCTTCAAGAGGGTGATGTTTTGTTCATTGATGAGATTCATCGCCTTCATCGTACGGTGGAAGAAGTCATGTATCCGGCGATGGAGGATTTTGCGCTGGATATTATGATTGGTAAAGGCCCGAGTGCACGCTCAGTCCGTCTGGATTTGCCACCCTTTACACTTATAGGGGCCACTACGCGCGCTGGGCTGCTCTCTGCGCCATTGCGTGACCGGTTTGGTGTTATTAGTCGATTAGAGTTTTATACGACAGACGAGCTGGCTTACATTGTGTCTAGGAACGCGGATATTATGGAGATTGAAATTGTCGGGGATGCGGCGGAGGAAATCGCATTGCGTTCACGGGGGACACCGCGTATTGCCAACCGACTATTAAAAAGGGTGCGTGATTTTGCCCAGGTTGCCGGAGACGGAATTATCCATTCTGAGTTGGCTGCAGAGGCACTAAAGAGACTTCAAATAGATCCTCTCGGGCTGGATGAAATTGATCATAAAATGCTTAAGGCCATGATTCATTCATTCCGGGGCGGACCTGTAGGATTGGACACAATTGCTGCAACCATTGGTGAAGAGAGTCAGACTATTGAGGACGTGTATGAACCCTATTTGTTACAAATTGGTCTTTTACAAAGAACACCTCGGGGACGAACAGTGACTCCGGCGGCATATGCCCACCTTGGAATCCCCATGCCAACGGATCCACGGTGATTAGGAAACATGATGCACTTTTAAAAAAAATCATTGCATGGTTACATGCAAGTATGGTGAATACGATATCGGCTGACGGATGACTGAGGAAATGAGAGTATAAGTAAGATTTTGGCGGGTTTACATTTTGGCTTATTCCGCCGATGTATTTAAAGGGACAGACAAGGATCGAGAGCCCGATAAATTACGCAAATATAAGTGCTAGGCAGCTAGATTGGGGGAGCCAGAAATGAGTGGAAAAGCATTTAACCGAGAAAGTATTTTCGGTGCATGGATGGGCCGGGCCAAACGAGCAGCAGCGATTATGGTATTAGCTACAGTGTGCATACCTTGGTCTTCGGGCGTTCACGCTGCCGCCGCCCAAGAGGATATTCGTGTAGTGATTTTTGCGGATCTAGGTAGCAAATATAAAGCGACAGTCCCCGCTGTAACCTTGAAATCATCAGGAGGTCTGAGTGTTGGACAGAACAGTGGAGGCAGCTTTCAAACTTGGATGGGACTGCCAGACAGTACAGCTCGTTTTAGTGTAGACAGCTATCGGGTGAAGGTACTTGAAGGAAATGAAGCAGCGGCGATAAAAGCGGCGCAAGCCCTGCAAAAGACTAATGATAAACCTACGGTTTTTATCGGTTCAAAAAATGGTAGCTCTGTGTATCAAGTGTACGCGGGAATATATGCTAGTGAACAGTCTGCGCAGGCTGCTGTACAGCGGATTTCCTCGGCAACCGGAGCGCAGGCCGAGGTGAAGGGAAACAAGCATTGGTCCACTGGAAGCTACGGAAGCGAGCAGGAAGCTAATCTCGTTCGAACGACAATTGCTGCGGCGGGCTTTGATGCTTTTACTGTGATTCAATCAAGAGGTCAGTATGCTGTGTGGGTTGGAGAAGAAAGTAATGACAGCAAGCTGTTGGCTTTGAAAACTGAGTTGGAGAGCAAGCAACCGAGACTCACGCTGTCTAAAGTTAATGCTACTCAAACCGGCCTCATTATAAGACAGGAAGCAGGAGTCACGACTGGCTCGCAGGTGATGTCTCATTACAAACTAAGTGGTTCTGATAATAGCAAGGTAATTGTCAGCGGTGGTAATGATGGAATACAAGTGATGGAAAGATCACAGCGTATATATCGCGGCGAGATGGAGATTGGCATGACGTCAGGTCAGCTGGCGCTTGTGAACGAAGTTCCTTTGGAGCAGTATTTGTATTCCGTGGTAGGAGCAGAGGTCTATTCCTCATGGCCAGATGAAGCGCTCAAGGCTCAAGCGGTAGCGGCTCGTAGCTACGCGCTTGCCCAAGGCAATCGGTTTCAGATCGGCAATGTGGTAGACGGCACGTTAAGCCAGGCTTACAACGGTAAGAGCTCGGAACATGCCAATGTCAATGAGGCTGTAGATGCAACAGCTGGTGAAGTCATTAAAAGTGGCGGCAAAGTGGTCGAAGCTGTATTTTCATCTAATGCGGGCGGTGTGACAGCAGATGCTTCTGAGGTGTGGAACAGTGGTGGCGAAGCCTTTGCCAGCGTAGACAGCTCAGGGGATACTTCGGCGCAAAAAGGAGCACAGGAATGGTATCATGTACTTCTCTCCAGTGGCAAGACAGGGTATATTCGTGAGGATAATGCTAAGGAACTGGAGGGTGTCACAGAAGCGGGGTTAGACAAAATCACCGTCACTGCGGAAAATACAAATGTGCGTCCTATTCCCCAAATTCAATCGACGGTTACACCAATAGCCAAGGCGCAGCCGGGTGAAGAGATCATTGTATTAGAAAAGGTGCCTCAGTCCGGAGACTATGCATGGGTGAGGGGGCCCTTTACGTCAGCTCAGCTTGCTAAATCCCTGCAAGGGAAAGTAACGGGTACAGTGCCTTCCTCTATTAATCACCTCGATGTCACCAAACGTGGTCCATCAGGGCGAGTGTTGGAGGTTGAAGCGAACGGATCCCCTTTGAAAGTGAAGTATCCGGATATGTTTCGCTCAGCAATGGGCGGACTCCCGAGCACACTGTTTGATATTGCGAGTACCGGAAGTTATACTGTATTAGGCGCTGATGGGGCTACTTCTCATGTAAGTGGTACACAAGGCACTCAAATCCTGTCCGCATCTGGCAGCAGTACTTCAAGTGGTAACGGGGTGATCGTCATGAATGAAGATCGTCATGCACGAGTCATTGACAAAACACAAAGCTTTATTTTTACAGGTAAAGGAAATGGTCATGGTTTGGGCTTATCCCAATGGGGTGCCAATGGTTTGGCCGAGCAGGGGTATGATTACAAGAAAATTTTGCAACACTATTATAAAAATGTGGATATAGTTAAGGACTGACCAATATATGAACGTAAACGACTACGATTTTGAACTGCCTGAAACATTAATTGCACAGACGCCTTTGCTTGATCGGAGCGCTTCCAGATTACTGACATTAAACAAAAATAACGGTGAAGTGGGCCATCATACGTTTTCGGATATTGTGCAGTATCTCCAACCAGGGGATACGTTGGTATTAAACGATACGAGAGTGATTCCTGCACGCTTGTTTGGCATCAAGGAAGACACGGGAGCTAAGGCTGAGGTTTTGTTGCTTAAGCAACTGCAAGGGGACCGATGGGAAGCATTGGTGAAACCTGGTAAAAAGCTGAAAAAGGGTGCTGTTATCGTTTTCGGTGATGAGCTGAAAGCAGTAATTGAGGAAGAAGGAGATATGGGCGGCAGGGTACTGTCATTTTCATATGACGGTATTTTCCAGGAGATATTGGACCGCTTGGGCCAAATGCCGCTTCCGCCGTATATCAAGGAACAACTGGATGACCGCGAGCGTTATCAGACCGTTTATGCTCGGCATGAAGGTTCGGCTGCGGCTCCAACGGCAGGGCTGCACTTTACAGAAGAATTGCTGGACCAGATTAAAAAGAAGGGCGTTACCGTTGCCTTTATCACACTTCATGTTGGCTTAGGGACGTTCAGACCGATGTCTGTGGATACGATTGAAGAGCATGTAATGCATGAAGAATACTATTCATTGTCACAGGAAACAGCCGATGTGCTCAATGAAACCAAGGCGCGCGGTGGAAGAGTCGTGGCGGTGGGGACGACCAGTTGCCGGACGCTGGAGACGGTGGGTAATAAATTTGGTGATGGAGTATTAGAGGCCAGTAGTGGCTGGACACAGATTTTTATTTATCCAGGCTATGAATTCCGTGTGGTGGATGCGATGATTACGAATTTTCATTTGCCCAAATCCACCTTGGTTATGCTGGTCAGCGCACTGGCGGGCAGGGAGAATATTATGCATGCTTACCAGGAGGCGATTGACCGACAATATCGGTTTTTCAGCTTCGGGGATGCAATGTTCATTTATTAATTAAGGATGGTAGAGAAAATATGGCACCAGCAATAAGATACGAACATATCAAAACCTGCAAGCAATCGGGAGCCCGTCTCGGGCGTGTACACACTCCTCACGGAGTTATTGAGACACCAACCTTTATGCCTGTGGGAACTCAAGCGACTGTTAAAACGATGAGTCCTGAGGAACTGAAAGCGATGGATGCTCAAATTATTTTGAGTAACACGTACCATTTGTTTCTTCGTCCTGGCCACGATATTATTCGTGAAGCGGGTGGACTGCACAAGTTTATGAATTGGGATCGCCCTATTTTAACGGACAGCGGCGGATTCCAGGTGTTTTCTTTAAGTGAAATGCGCAAGATTTCAGAGGAGGGTGTTCATTTTCGCTCTCATTTAAATGGAGATAAAAAGTTTCTTTCGCCTGAAGTGGCGATGGAAATTCAAAACTCACTTGGCTCAGATATTATGATGGCCTTCGATGAATGTCCGCCGTTTCCGGCTGAATATGAGTATGTGAAAAAGTCACTGGAACGCACCAGCCGTTGGGCTGAGCGTTGTCTAGAGGCACACGCGCGTCCTCATGATCAAGGTCTGTTTGCCATTGTTCAGGGAGGCATGCATGAAGATCTGCGCAAGCAAAGCGCTGCGGATTTGACTTCCATGGATTTCCCGGGGTATGCTATTGGTGGACTGAGCGTAGGTGAACCGAAACATTTGATGTATGAAGTGCTCGATTATACGGTTCCTCTGCTTCCCACCAACAAGCCACGTTATTTGATGGGCGTGGGTTCGCCTGATGCTTTGATTGAAGGCTCTATCCGTGGTGTGGATATGTTCGATTGTGTACTTCCAACCCGAATTGCTCGCAACGGGACAACGATGACCAGCCAAGGTCGTCTTGTCGTTCGCAATGCCCAATATGCAAGTGATTTTGGCCCGCTCGATCCTGCTTGTGATTGTTATACCTGTCGCAATTATTCACGTGCTTACTTGCGACATTTGATTAAAGCGGATGAAACCTTCGGGCTCCGACTGACAACGTATCATAACTTGCATTTCTTAATACAATTGATGCGTAATGTCAGACAAGCGATTATGGATGACAGGCTGCTTGATTTCCGAGATGAATTTTTTGAGCAGTACGGTCTTCATGATAATGATAAAGGATTTTAAGTTTTAGGGAGAGTATACGAAAGGGGGATTTAACATGTTTCATTTTGCTACAGCCGCTGCTACACCCGGTGGAACTGGCGGACTTTTTCAAATGATCTGGCCACTGGCTCTGATGTTTGTAATCTTCTATTTCTTGCTGATTCGCCCGAATCAGAAAAAACAAAAGCAACGTCAAACGATGCTTCAAGCTTTGAAAAAGGGAGATAAAGTCATTACAATCGGAGGTCTTCACGGTACAATTATGGAGATTACGGATGATGTAGTAGTTTTGCGTGTGAATGATGTCACGAAGCTGACCTTTGACCGCAGTGCAATCAGCAACGCGATTGCAAAAGACACGGCATCTGAGGAAGTTGTTTCCAAATCGTAAAATGCTGGTGACCGTTATACAAAAACCGAGCCTTTGAGGAGGCTCGGTTTTTTGTGTTGTTTTATTACATGGGTACAAACATTTTGATTACTTGCTGAGATTAATGCCAAACATCCCACCACCTGCGCCTATGACAAACGCGAAACCTAAGTGTAACAGGTCCTTGCCGACCATGCCCGCATCCAATGCCAGAAAACCGACCAGCAGAACGATTAGTCCATACAGGATACCTGTAATACCGCCTTGATACCAGCCTTTGTTTGTGGATCTTTTACCGGCGACGAAGCCACCAGATAGCATGGCGAATGCATGGACGATGTACGTATACAATGATAAGTCCTGTTCCTGCATCTGTGTCAGCCACAAGAGTAGTGAAAGAATCAATGCGCCAAGCAGCATCCATGCAAAAGCATAGAATAAGCCGGATAAAATAGGATGGGCCAGACGAAACGAACACCAGCGGCGAATGAGCTCCATTGATAATTCCTCCTGTACCAAGGTTTGAACTATTATCATTCTATGGCCAAGCCTCCCGGCTTAGTACCAAGTCGCAAGCAGTCTTTCTCTTTATTTCAATAATTTAGCCTTTTGTTTTTTGTATGAGCCAAGTGAGGAACGGTCAGAATACGTGTACAATGAACGACTCATGTCTTATTGCAAGTACAGGGGAGGAGGCGAACATATTGAGTCACGATATTTTTGCTCATATTTTTCGGACGCTGCTCATGTATTTTATTGTATATTTAGTGATGCGCTTGATGGGTAAAAGGGAGATCGGTAAATTGTCTGTTTTCGATCTCGTCATATCCATTATGATTGCAGAAATTGCTGTATTCAGTCTGGAGGACATAAAACGTCCACTTTACGAAGGATTGATTCCTTTAGGAGTGCTGTTAATTTTGCAAATTGGGATTTCCTATTTCAGTCTGAAAAGTCGGCGACTGCGCTTACTATTTGATGGTAGGCCCAGTGTATTGTACTCTAATGGACAATTAAACAAGGACGAAATGGTGAAACAACGTTACAATTTGGATGACTTGCTGTTACAACTTCGTGAACAAAATATAGAAAGTCTGGACGAAGTTGAATATGTTATTTTGGAAACGACAGGTAAGCTAACGGTTATAGGTAAGGATGATAACGATGGAGTGGAACACGAAAAAATGAAGCAGGAATTAAACGGAACAGATTTGGCAAACAAAGAGCTACAGGTGGATAAAGTTCATCCTTCTCCACAAATCGGTGGAAAGTTTAGATATGAGGGACTGCCTATTCCATTAATCATGGATGGTAAGGTGCTGGATCGAAATTTGGAACGGATGGATATGAACCGGTTTTGGCTTAAAAATCAAATTCAAGCGAAGGGACACAAAGATTTTAAGGATGTTTTTTTATGCTCGGTTAACCATAGAGGTGATGTGTACATTACACCACCGACCTATGGAAAATCTTCGGATTAGATTTCTTATGCTTTAAACCATCTTCTCAGGATTGGAATGCGTGTAAGGTTGTCCCAATCAATCATTTTGATCAAGGTCATCAGGAAAAGGTACAGAATAATTCCCAAGCCTGCGGCAAAAATAAATTGGAGCCACATTTGGTCGAACATCGTTAAATGTCTGTAGGTATATAACACTGCTGCTGCCATGATGATCATGCCTATCCCGGTCTTCCAGAAATCGAGCAAACGTACGCGGAAGCGAAGTAGCCTGCTGACACTGAAGCCATGAAGGAGAGTAACAATGGCACTGTTAATACAAATGGCGATGACAGCTCCGTAGATACCGTACTGAGGTTGGGATGCAAGCCAGACGATCAGCACAATTTTGATAACGGCTCCGATAAAGGTATTTAATAAGGCACTTCCAGGACGGTCTAACGCCTGAAGTGCTGCCTGAAGCGGGGCCTGAATGTACATAAAAAGAGCAAAAGGTGCCATGAGCTTAAGCATTCCTGCAATATCGCCATTATTGTAGAGTAGCAGACACAGAGGTTCCGCCAATACATACATGATCACGGCAAATGGGGCTCCTGCAACCAAAGCGAGCCGAAGCGATTGATGTAGACGTTTGTGAATGGCTATAATATGCCCCTTAGCCGCTGCTTCGGATAACGAAGGAACGAGTGAAACAGCTAATGAACTGGTCAGAACCCCAGGGAGTAATAACACAGGAATGACCATGCCCTGCATGGCTCCATATTGTGCGGTTGCCACGCCAGTTGCAATGCCTGCTACGGCGAGGCTGCGCATGCACAAGATAGATTCGAGCAAATAGGATAAGGAACCGACAAGCCTTCCAGCAGTCACGGGAACGGATATAGACATAAGACGTGACAAAACAGATGATTGCTCGGGATGAACCTCAGAGGAGGGGCCAGGCGAATTCGGCTGAAGGATGCGATCTTTTCGCTGGTTACACACGTATTGCCATAGAAGCACAATCATGCCAATGAATTCGCCCGCCAGAGCACCGAGCATGGCACCTGCAGCAGCGTAGGCTACCCCATGGGGAAGTAACAAGTAAGCAAACCAAATGACACAAAAAATGCGCATAACGGTCTCGGCAATCGAGGAACTAGCGGAAGGAATCATATTTTGCTTTCCCTGAAAATAGCCCCTATAAACTGAAGAAACAGCTACAATGACAATCATTGGGCTCATGCTCACGAATGTATAATACACGCGGCTGTCGGTCAGAAGATGGCTTGTGATCCAAGGCGCGAACACAAGACAGAGCACCATGGCGATCAGACTGAGTGTAATGGTTAAGCGCAGGCTGGTGTGCAAAATACGCCGCGACATTTCGGGCTGTCCCGCCGTTTCGGCTTCGGCTACTAGCTTGGCTACCGCAAGAGGGATTCCCCCTGTAATAAGCGTCACCAGAACGATAAAAAAGGGATACCCCTGTTGGTACAAGCCAACTCCTTCGGGGCCGATGATACGCGGGAGTGCGATTCGGGGAATAAAACCTAGTATCCGGTTGATAATTCCTGCTGCCAATAAAATAATTGCTCCATGGATGAATGTCTGCTTTTTCAATCGCAACTCCCTCTTCCCCAAAATGTAATTCTGCGTCTATACATTACTTTAGAAGATATGCTGGACCTGTCCATCTTCATGACAAGCTTTTCCGTTCAGAAACAAAGTGATTTAGACAACAAGAGGGAGAGTGGTGAATTCTGCTATTGACGAGCGAAATGATTGCATATATTGTTGATTTAAGGCTATTTTCAACGAGAAGAAGGGTTTTCCAGGATCAGGACAGAAATGTTCTACAAAGCAGTCAATAACCCCGCTAATTGCTGATCTGCGGAACCGGTAGTCGCTGGGAGGAGGAACGGCCATCGTGGGTATGGAAGAGCTGGATGAGCAGGATTGGGATGACGCAATTGAGATGCTTTGTCAAAGTAAGGCGGACGAGTTGATTCTCGTAGGCTATGAGCATGTCACAAGTAAGGACGTGTGGAATTGCGTCAGCCATAAATATGAAAAGGAGGGTATTCCTCCGCTGCACAAGCTCGTTAACGATATACTTTCCCTTAAAGCGACGAGCTTTATGAACTATTTGACTATGTCCGCATTACGGGGCTCCACTTTCGAATAGAAGGGGGTCTTTTTTTGCGTTCAAATTGACTGCTTTTTGAGGGGTAGCTATAATAGGAATATTGAGAATGAAAGGGGAACATGGGACGGAATGAAGAGAATTCTAAGTTTCATCGTGGTCGTGCTCATAACTACTGGTGTTATGATCGGGACAAGCCCGGGCCTACTGAACAGTTTAAAATTAGGCCTCGATTTAAAGGGAGGCTTTGAAATTTTATATGAAGCCCAGCCTTTGGAAGCCGGGCAGAGTGTAACCAGACAGTCTCTTATACAAACAGCTCAAAGTCTGGAGAGACGGATTAATGCGCTCGGTACGACTGAGCCGGAAGTAACAACAGAGGGAAGCAACCGTATTCGCGTGCGGCTTGCTGGTGTCACTAATGAGGCAGAAGTTCGCTCCATGCTGAAAAAGCCTGCAGAATTAACGTTTCGCAGTGCAACGGCAGCAGATGCTAAAAAGCCAGGTCAATACAGCAAAATTGAGCTCCGCGGTAATGATTTTGTGGAGAATGGCGCTGTTGTAGGCTATGATCAGCTGAATCAACCTGAGATTAGTATCAAAGTCAAGGACAAAGCTAAATTTGCAGAAATCACAAAGCGACTTCTGAATAAAGAATTAGCTATTTTCCTGGATCAGGAATTGCTGTCTGCACCCACAGTGCGTGGGGAATTAACGGACGGTAGCGCGTCAATCACAGGTAGCTACACTCGTGATGAAGCGAATAAACTGGCGGATACGATTAATCTGGGTGCCCTTCCGCTCAAACTGACGGAAAAATATTCTCAGAGTGTAGGTGCTACGCTGGGTCAATTGTCACTGGATCAGACGATTCGTGCTGGGTTGATTGGCTCGATCATTATTCTGGTATTTATGATTGCAATGTTCCGTGTACCGGGATTAGTGGCCAGTTTCTGTCTCATCGTTCATACCTGGGTAGTGCTTGCGATTTTCTACTTGGGTGGATTCGTACTCACACTCCCAGGTATCGCCGCCTTTGTGCTCGGGATCGGGATGGCGGTCGATGCCAACATCATTACGTATGAACGGATTAAAGAAGAAATCAAGTCAGGCAAAACGATTCGTTCTTCTGTCATTGCAGGTAGTAAGGCTTCGTTCCGTACCGTTATGGATGCCAATGTTACGACAATTATAGCGGCAGCGGTTATGTTTGGTCTGGGAACAGGCTCCGTTCGAGGATTCGCTTTGGTGCTCATCGTTGATATTGTCACCAGTATTTTGACGAATATCTTCTTCTCCCGCTTCTTACTCAATCTGCTGGTTAAAGCGGATGCTGTGAAGAAGGCCAAGTATTTTGGTGTGAAGGAGAGTGATATCAGTGCGCTTTAATTGGAACTTGAAATATATTAAGATGAGCAAGTGGTTTTACACGTTCTCGATTATTATCACACTGCTTGGTATTCTAAGCTTGTCAATATTCGGCTTGAATTACGGGGTAGACTTTCGTTCCGGTTCCAATGTGGATGTCAATTTGACTAAGGTTGTTACACAGGAACAGATCCAAACTTTGCTGGACAAGCAGAAAATCGGTAAAGAGGTAGATTATACACCGGGGAAAGAGCGTTTCGGCATTCGCTTCTCACAGGTTTTGACGGATCAGCAAGTGAATGATTTTAAGATTTCTTTTAATAAACAGCTGGATCCGAAGGCTTCCTTTGAGGTCAATACAGTGGATACGGAAATGGCGCAAGAACTAGAACGAAATGCGTTATGGGCGATTTTATTGGCTTCTGTGGCTATCGCTATTTATATCTCAATCCGTTTTGAATGGCGGTTTGCCGTTGCAGCAATTGTTTCGTTGTTGCATGATGCCTTCCTGGTCATCAGTATTTTCTCGATTTTCCGGCTTGAGGTGGATTTGACCTTTATTACGGCAATTCTGACGATTGTTGGTTTCTCTATTAATGACACCGTCGTTATTTTTGACCGTATTCGGGAAAATCTACGATTTGCGAAGAAGAAGTCCAGGGACGACTTAGAGCAGGTAGTTGATCACAGTATTGCGCAGACAATGACTCGTTCACTTGCAACCGTGTTTACGGTGTTTATTGCCTCCGTATGTTTGTTCATATTTGGCGGCGAATCGATCCGTATGTTCTCACTTGCAATGGTCATTGGTTTGTTGTTTGGTGCTTATTCCTCCATTTTCATTGCCAGCCCGCTGTGGGTGGCATTGAAAGGAAAACAAAAATCTCCGACAGCTGGCGGGGGCGCGGCCAAAACTGCAAAGTCTTAAGTTACGCAAATACCAGTAGTATAAATTAAAGAGAAAGCCGCGTCTGCTTGGGCGCGGTTTTCTAAGGTTTTAAGATTTACCTTAAGTATGGCTCAGTAGTGGCACTTAAATGTGAATGGTTTTTGATTTTGAGAAATTTGGTTATTTTAGAATGGAGCTTTAATGGGAAAGGGTTAGTTCAGGATTGAGGGGGAAACGTTGTGAATAGCGAACGCAGCCGATCAATGGAAACTGCGGCGTTGAGCGGGATTGTAGGTAATCTCGCGCTGGCTGTTCTAAAGGGAACCGTCGGTTATGCAGCAAACAGCAAGGCGTTGTTGGGGGATGCACTGCACACGGCCGCGGATAGTGCTTCCCGTTTGCAGGAGCTTCTGTTTTCCAAGGGTGCTACAGGGCACGGAATGCTGGCACGGTTGCGAAACGGTGAAAAGGTTCGAATGGTCATATCTGTGGTACTGGCTATTTTAGTGCTGATGAGCGGTCTACAGCTAGCTATCTCGGCGGTTCGTTCATTAAGCAGTTCGGAACCGCAGGCTCCCGGTCTGTATGCATTAATTACCGTATTTATTGCGTTGGTGTTGAGAGAAGCGCTATTTCAGTTTCAATATCGCTACTCGATTAAACATGGTCATAAAGAGGAAGCAGATCGGTACGCTAACCATGAACGTTACTCGCTGTATGCATCGTTGATTGCATTGATCGGCATGATCGGTGCAATGACTGGCGAAGCAATGGAATGGCCTGCATTATTATATCTTGATCCAACCGCAGCTTTGCTCGTAGCCTGTCTGGTGCTGCGTAAAGGATATTTGATGGTGATGAATACCGCTTACCAGGTTCCTGCGCAGCCTTTGCAGGAGGAAGACTCCCGACGCTTTATGGAGACGATTCAACGGGTGTATGGTATTGTAACGGTTGAACACCTACAAGCCCAGGAAACAGGGCATTTCATAACAGTGGATGTAACGATAAGTGTGAACCCGCGGATTACGGTACAGGAAGCGCAGGAAATCGCCGATCGAGCCAAAAATTTACTGTTAGCCCGTTTTCCACAGGTGACCCATGTACAAATGCAGTTCATTTCTTATCAAGCCGGATATCCTTACAAATCCAATCATGAACTGCCAGATAATGATGTGTCGTCGTTGCTTCAATAGGGCAGGACGACTATGAAAGAAAGGTGAATAGGATTGCTTCATTCGCAGTACAGATGGAAGACCCCAGAGGCTAACCTGGAAGCGGCTCAGCTGTTGACAGAAGAACTGGGGATTTCACCATTGTTGTCCCGGCTTTTAGTGAACCGGGGCGTCACTACCGCCGGGGAAGCAAACCGCTTTTTGTACGGAAGTGTGGACGATGTACACGACCCCTTTTTGCTTCTTGGTATGAAAGAGGCCGTGCCGAGAATTCGCCAGGCTCTGGAACGTGGCGAGCATATATTAATCTATGGCGATTATGATGCGGACGGCGTATCCAGTACATCATTGATGATTCAGCTCATGCGTTTTCTAAAGGCTTCCTATGATATTTATATTCCCCATCGTTCTAATGAGGGATATGGTCTGCATAACCATGCCCTTGATTGGGCACATCAGCAGGGAGTTACACTGGTCATTACGGTAGATACGGGAATTAGTGCAGTAGAGCAAATTGCTTATGCAACTTCCTTGGGGATAGACGTTATTGTGACGGACCATCATGAGCCGCCTGCAGTACTTCCCGAGGCATATACTTTGATTAATCCGAAGCTCCCCGGTTGCCCATACCCATTTAAAGGTCTTGCAGGTGTTGGTGTTGCCCTGAAGCTCGCTCAGGCGCTGTTGGGCGAAGTGCCGGAGGAATGGTTTGAAATCGCCGCTATCGGCACGGTAGCCGATCTGATGCCACTACATGGTGAAAATCGGACGATGGTACGTAGAGGGATTCAATCCATGAGAAACTCTGCATTTCCGGGGATTCGTGCGTTGCTCCATGTAGCGGGCGTAGATATATCTACAGTGACTTCAGTCAACATTGCATTTGCCTTGGCTCCACGGATTAATGCCAGCGGGCGCCTGGATCATGCGGGACGAGCCGTTTCTCTGCTGACGACAGAAAAAGAGGAAGAAGCAGACCAACTTGCGCATGCGCTGGACCTGCTCAATCGTGAGCGTCAACAGGTGGTCGAACGTATTGTGGAGCAAGCCGAGCAACAATTGGCATCCAAACTGAACGGAGGCAAGCTACCGTCAGTTATTGTATTGGCTGGTGAAGGCTGGAATGTCGGCGTTGTCGGAATTGTGGCATCCAAGCTGTTGGATCGCTATTATCGACCGACCATTATTCTGGGTATAGATGCTGAGACAGGTATGTGCAAAGGTTCCGCCCGTTCTATTCCTGCATTGGATATTTACAGTGCTCTTACGGACAGCCATGAGCTTATGGAGCATTTTGGTGGTCATCCTTCGGCAGCGGGTATGACGCTGTCCTGTGATAATCTGGAATTGTTTGAAGAGCAGCTGAACCGCTATGCGGGTTCCATTTTGACACCAGACGATCTCATTCCTGTAGCTGAGGCTGATATGGTCTGTCGTTTGGACGAGGTATCTTTGCAAGTGGTTGAAGAACTGGAGTTGCTTCAGCCTTTTGGTATGGGGAATCCATCTCCACGATTCGTATTACAGGGTCTGCAATTGCGTGAGGCTCGTAAAATGGGACGTGAGAAAAATCATGTGAAGCTCCTGCTGGAGCAGAACGGTTTATCGCTGGACGCGATTGCCTTCCGTCGTGGCGATTTGGCTGATTTTTTACAGCAAGAAACGGAGATAGATCTGCTGGGTGAATTGTCAATTAACGAATGGAACGGTAAAAGGTCTCTCCAGCTCATGATGCAGGACATTCGAGTGCAGGCGCCGCAAATTTTTGATTATCGTGGAGTGTCGGACCCTTTTGCCGAATTAGAGCGGGGACTGAAGATCTTTCATCCACGCATAGAGGAAAGAAAGAAAGACGTTGCGGTGTTGATCCACCCTTCTTCTAGGCTTCGTCCATCGAGCTCCGTGGACACTGAATCCTTATGGCTATACGATAAAGACGGCAGTGTTATTCCCAGTGATGGTCAAAGAGATGCACAGCACTCTGTGAAGTCGTTATTCGTACTGGAGCCACCGGATACACCGGATCAGTTTCAGGCATTATGGTCTACCTTTGAAAATGTAGAAAACGTATTTCTCCTTCATTCGGTCAGTGAGCGTGGCGGTCGTCTCGTAAGCCCAGACAGAGAGCTGTTCAAGCGCATTTACGTTGTGCTTTCCCGATTGGGAACACAGCCTATTGATGAAAAGGCAATGCTGCCTGCTCTTAGCCGTCAGTGTTCCTGTTCAGTACGCATGTTATCCAAAGTATTGGACATCTTCGAAGAGCTTGAGTTTATGACGCGTACAGATGGTCAATTCCGTTTTGTATCCAATCCGCCCAAGCGGGATTTAACTGCTTCTCCGCGCTATCAGGAATTATATAATATGGCTGAAATGGAGCGGTATTTGCTGGATGCGGACACCACCCAGATGACGAGCTGGATTATGTCGCTTATGAAGGGTGCGTCTTGAGATACTATTTCGTAATTTATGTTGTAAAATGTATATACTAATTTGAAGTTTACAGTAGGAGGAACTAAGTTGGACTACAAAGAATATATTCGGGTGATTTCCGATTTTCCACAACCAGGGATTAGTTTTAAAGACATTACAACCCTAATGAAAAATGGTGAACTGTACCGCAAGGCTATCAACGATATGAAGGAATTGGTATCGGATTTAAAAATTGATTTGATTGCAGGTCCAGAAGCACGTGGATTCGTTATCGGTGCGCCTCTGGCTTATGCGCTTGGCGTTGGTTTTATTCCGATCCGTAAAAGTGGCAAGCTCCCTGGAGAAACCATTGAGGAAGCATACGGTTTGGAGTATGGTAAAGATACGCTGGCGATGCATAAGGATGCTATAGAGCCAGGCCAAAATGTTTTGATTGCTGATGACCTGCTTGCTACAGGTGGAACTATTGCTACATCCGTGAACTTGGTACGCCAGCTTGGTGGCAATGTGGCAGGGGCTGCTTTTCTTATCGAGCTGTCTGATCTAAACGGTCGGGCGAAGCTGCCTGACGTAGATGTATTCACCCTGATTACGTATTAAGTATTTCGAAACCCGGGTTTCCCGGGAAATAATTATGTATGGATTGCCTAAATAGTCCGATGGAACATCTCTTTATCTAAAGAGTTGCTCCATCGGGCTATTTTGTTTAGAAGCGTTTTAGGTGTGACTTTGTTTGATTGGTGCAAATTACCACTGTTTTTATTGGGAATAGTTATAAAAAATTTAAAGTAAATGTCGATAAATAATTAAAAAGGAGCAGAGGTGGTCATATTGGGTTTATTTCGATTTAAGAGTTTACAGGCACGGACATTTTCTACCTTGATTCCGCTTGTACTTATAACGCTGATTTTAATCAGCTTTTTGTCTTATTTTTTTGCCAAGCAGAAGCTAGATACGGAAATAAGCCAAAATGCTGCTCATTCCTTGTCGAGGGTTAAAACGGATATTGCAGCTAACGTAGATCGTCATGCTTTACTTGTTTCGATGCTGACTAAGAGTGCGGAACAACTGGGAGCAGGAATGAACATTGAGGGTTATGGACGTTTTTTTGAACAAGAGTTGGCTTTAAATGATATGTCATACGGGTTGGGCATTTATTTTGCTAAAGGTGCGTATGATCCGGGAGTGACTTACCGTTCCATATATGTGCATAGAGATGGCCAGCTAGTGAAGCAAACGATTGAATATGATGATCCACAATATGACTACTTAACACAGCCATGGTATACAGAAGCCGTGGAACGTGGTAAGGAAATAAATTTTACGGAGCCTTTTTACGATAGCAGACTGAAAGTCAATATGATTACTGCAGGGAAAGCATTTTATGACAGGGAAGGGAAGCTGTTAGGTGTCATTACTGGCGACCTGAATATGACAAACATTCAAACGTTTATTGAAAAAATGAAGTTTGGTGCTAACGGTAGTGCGATCTTGATGGATAAGAATGGAGCCATTTTGTCATCCGGTCTTCCGTCCTTAAAAGCAGGCGAGCCGTTAACAAAAACGATGAATGCGGAAGCAGCACAATCTATTCAAAGTGGTACGTCCGGACAACTATCCGTACCCATTGATAGTGAGGACTACCGGATAATGTACGAAACACTCCCACAAACCGGATGGAAAATCGGCGTATTACTGCCAGAATCCGATTTGAACCGCTCTGCGAACGAAATGCTTAAACTTCTTCTTATTGTTAGTGTTATAGGCATCTTGCTAATTATGGGAGCGTTATTAATTAACAATTCAGGTATGATCAAAGAGATTAAAAAAATTATGCAGATAACCAATCGTATGGCTCATGGGGATTACAGCGTTGAACTAACACAACAACGTAAGGATGAATTTGGCCAAATGGCTGACGGGATCAATAAGGTGATTGCGGCAACCAGAGGAATGGCATCACGTTTGAGCGAAGAGTCAGATGTTATCTCAGGCGTATCTATAAAAATTTCCCAAGAGATTTCTGGGGCTACTAAAGATGCGCAGCATAATGCAGGAGAACTGGCACAGGTGAAGGAAGGAGCCGAGCTTCAATTGGTCGCAGCAGCAGAGAGTGCGACTGCGATGGAAGAAATGGCTGTTGGCATACAGCGTATTGCTGAATCTATCCAGCATGTATCCGAGGCTACCACTGAGATTGAACATAAGGCACAACAAGGAAATGAACGGTTGACCGTGGTCAACCAAGGAATGCATAAAGCGAAAATATCTATGGATGAGGCAGGCAGGGTAGTAAGCTCATTGAATGAGCGGTCCGCCCAAATTGGCAGCATAATTGGAATGATTCAGGAAATTAGTGGGCAGACCAAGTTGCTATCACTGAATGCTTCCATTGAAGCCGCACGTGCAGGGGAGCATGGCCGAGGGTTCGCTGTGGTGGCTTCAGAAATCGGCAAGCTGGCTGTAAACGTGAGCGAGTCTGCGGAACAAATTACGAGTCGAATCCGATCCATGCAGGAAGAAACCAAATTAGCTTTGGAAGGAATGCAGCAGGGTGCTCTGGAGATGGATGAAGGAGTATCTATTTTACTTGAGGTGGAAGAACGTTTTATTGCGATGAATCAAGATATTCAGCAGGTGGCGATAGAAGTGCAGGAGGTTTCATCTGCCTCAGAAGAAATGTCGGCAGGTTCAGAGGAAGTTGCAGCCTCTATTGGATATCTTGCAGACATTGCGAAAGCTTCAGCTAAACGTACAGAGCAAGCCTCGGAACGATCCGAACGGCAGCTTAAGGATCTGGAAGGTATGGACAGCTCTGTCAAGACACTTACAGGTGTCTCTGATACGCTTAATCAGGTCGTATCTCGCTTTCGTGTGTGATATCTTTAGAAAAAAGGCCGTGCATAAAAAAACGCCGCTCCATTGAGATATGGATCTTTACACGCTTGTCTATACAGCCTGAGCGTGTTGATCCATAACTAACATGGAGCGGCCTTTTAAAGTTGAAAAAAAGATATCAATCTGGTGTTTTCTCGGTTAAAGGTTCCTGTGATTTATCGTTGGACCAGCCGAGCACGTCAATCAGCTTGAAGAACAAGCTGAGGATGATGCCGATGATTGTAGCCAATGCCATACCTTTCAAGGTTACAGCGCCCCAAGTGAGCGTAGTACCACTGATTCCGACAACAAGCACGATGGTCGCAAGCAGCATGTTAGTTGGCTTGGCGAAATCAACCTTTTGCTCAACGAAGATTCTTAGACCGGAGGCAGCAATGACACCGAATAATAGTAAGGATACGCCACCCATAACTGGAGCTGGAATATTAGAAACAATCGCTGAGAACGTGCCTGAAAAGGACAGCAGGATGGCAATGATAGCCGCTCCGCCAATAACCCATACAGAGTACACTTTAGTTAATGCCATGACACCAATATTTTCACCATAAGTCGTATTAGGCGTAGAACCGACAAAACCCGAAATGACGGTGGAAATACCGTTACCCAGCAGAGAGCGGTGGAGACCAGGATCTTTGGACAACTCACGCCCGACAATGTTGCTAGTCACAAGTAAGTGACCAATATGCTCTACGATGACGACCAGAGCAACAGGAAGAATCGTCAGCATAGCAGAGGTATTAAAAACTGGAGTGGTAATTGCAGGATGTCCGAAAAAAGGAGCGTCTGCGATGGCCTGTGTATTGACCATGCCCATAAAATAAGCAAGCACATAGCCCACTACGATACCGATCAGAATATGGATGATTTTGGCAAACCCGCGAAACAACACCGCACCCAGAACAGTAACCCCGAGTGTAACGAGCGAAAGAGTAATCGTTTTGGGATCTGGAGTCCATGCTTTAGTAGGATCGGCATTGATAATGCCTGCCATGCCTGCTGCAACCGGAACCAGCTCCAGACCGATTAAGGCTACGATGGAGCCCATAACAGCTGGAGGAAAAACGACGTCCAGCCAACGGGTTCCGGCATATTTGATCACCAGTGCGACGAGGCAGAAAATAATACCTGTAAAGATGAAAGCACCGAGGGCCATAGCATAGCCGTTGCCGCCGGGATTGTTTTTAAGCACAAGACTGACGGGAGCGATAAAAGCGAAGCTGGAGCCGAGATAGGCGGGGATTTTGCCACGGCAGATCCAGATGTACAACAATGTGCCAATACCGTTCATTAGCAAAATCATGCCGGGATCGACGCCGAAAATATTCGGCACCAGCACGGTACTGCCAAACATGGCAAACAAATGCTGTACGCTGAGCAGGAACCCAGGTCCTGCCGGTAGCTTTTCATTAACTTGAATTTCGCGTTGCAACGCAGTTCACTCCTTAGTTCTTTCAATTATTCTTATATACATTAATTACTTTTCGTAATTTTTTCAATATAATTCGTTTCAATTCGTCAACATTCCTCATTTTACTTATCCATGTGTGACAGAATAATGCTACAATGCCAAACCTGTAATAGTTGACGTGTGACGTGCTAACCGTCATAATTGTAGGAAATCACTTTTAAAAGGGAACCTTTGCGCGACATTGATCGGCGGGTTCCATTTTGCATAGAAAGGACACGGAATAGAGCAGAATGGGGATAGAGCAATTACTTAAAAAGGCCGGGGCCTATACCAGAGAAGCAGATCTTATCCGCATCAGGGACGCCTATGATTTTGCCGAACAGGCCCATTCCGGCCAGACTCGTAAGTCCGGTGAACCTTATATTCTGCATCCGCTTGCGGTTGCTGATATCGTCGTTAATATGCAGATGGATACCATCTCCATTATCGCCGCTCTTTTACATGACGTTGTGGAGGATACGACGGTGTCTTTGGCGCAGATTCGCGAGCATTTTGGCGATACATGTGCGATGCTTGTCGATGGTCTGACGAAACTGGAGCGTATCCAGTTCCGTTCCAAGGAAGAACAACAGAACGAAAATTATCGAAAAATGTTTATTGCTATGGCGCAGGACATTCGTGTCATTGTCATTAAGTTAGCAGATCGTCTGCACAACATGCGTACCTTGAAATATCAGTCAGAGGAAAGCCAGCGTCGGATTGCTTATGAAACGTTAGAGATTTTCTGTCCGGTTGCAAACCGACTGGGTATTTCAGCCATTAAGTGGGAAATGGAAGATATTGCTCTGCGCTATCTGAATCCTCAGCAGTATTATCGCATTGCTAATTTGATGCATAAGAAGCGGGCAGAGCGGGAGCAGTTTATTGATAATGTCATACAGCGTATCAGAGAAAAGCTGGAAGAGATGGGCATTCAGGCTGATCTGTCCGGACGCCCTAAACATATTTACAGTGTGTTTAAAAAAATGACGACGAAGAACAAGCAGTTCAATGAAATATATGATTTGCTGGCGATTCGAATTATTGTGGATAACATTAAAGACTGTTACGCCACACTGGGGATTATCCATACGTTGTGGAAGCCGATGCCGGGGCGGTTTAAGGATTATATCGCTATGCCTAAGGCCAATATGTATCAGTCCCTTCATACGACAGTAGTAGGTCCTAACGGGGAGCCTACCGAGGTCCAAATTCGCACAGTGGATATGCATCGTACCGCTGAATTCGGGATTGCGGCCCATTGGGCCTATAAAGAAGGCAACGGAGCAAACAACACTAACTTTGAGGATAAAATCACCTTTTTTCGAGAAATCCTGGAGCTGCAAAATGAAGCGAAGGATGCGTCGGAATTTGTGGAATCGCTCAAAATGGACTTTTTCTCAGACCTTGTGTTTGTGTTTACTCCTAAGGGAGAGGTCATTGAGTTGCCAGCCGGATCCGTTCCGCTGGACTTTGCTTTCCGTATTCATACCGAAGTTGGCAATCGAACGATTGGCTCTAAGGTAAATGGAAGAATCGTACCTTTGGATTATCGGCTTAAAACTGGGGATATTGTCGAAATTATGACGTCCAAACATTCTTATGGACCTAGTCAGGACTGGCTCAAAATTGCTCAGTCCTCTCACGCGCGCAGTAAAATCAAACAATGGTTCAAGAAAGAAAAGCGTGAGGAGAATGTTGAAAAAGGCCGTGAAAATCTGGAACGTGAGCTAAGAAAACGCGATATCGAGCCATCGGTGTGGATGAGCGACGACAAGCTTCAGGAAGTGGCACAGAAGTTCTCTTTTAACGATTCCGAAGATATGCTGTCTGCGATTGGTTTTGGTGGTATAACCGCAGCGCAGGTCTGTACACGTTTGACAGAGAAGCTGCGTAAGGAACAAGAAGAGGCACGGTTGATCGAATTGACGACCGAGGTCAAGGAGTACAAGCCGCAGGGCGAACGGAAAAAAACACCTACCAACGGTGTCAGCGTCAGAGGCGTCGATAATTTACTCGTTCGTTTTGCACGATGTTGTAATCCCGTACCGGGAGATGACATCATTGGCTATGTAACACGTGGACGCGGCGTATCCGTTCACCGGACGGATTGCCCGAATATTCCTTCGGGTACGGGCGAAGACCAGGCGCGTGTGATTGAAGTAGAGTGGGAAGAAGCAGCGGAAGTCAATTACAGTGTCGATATTGAGATTACGGGCCATGATCGCAACGGTTTGCTGAATGAAGTGCTTCAGGCCATTTCTGAGAACAAAACCAGCTTCTCGGCCGTTACAGGTCGTACAGATAAAAATAAAATGGCGATGATTCACATCACGATTCTCATTCGCAACACGGATCATTTGCATTCTGTTGTCGAACGGATTAAACGGGTGAAGGATGTATACACCGTGCATCGGATTATGCAATAACCTTATGAAGCGTACAGATAGGTTTATAGCCTTTGTAACATATCTTGGGTAGAAAGACCCATAGGCTGCTAAAAGAGCCGTAGTACGGCTGTGAGCACCTTTTAAAAGGGAAGGTTAAAGGAGATATCGGATAGTCGATGAAGATCATTATTCAGCGCTGTAAAGACGCTCAGGTAACGGTGAATCAAAAGGTGGTTGGCAAGATTGGAACCGGATTAATGCTGCTGGTTGGTATTGGTCAGGGAGATACAGCAGCCGATGCCGTTTATTTGGCGGATAAAACGGCGGGATTACGTATATTTGATGATGCTGAAGGCAAAATGAATGACAGCGTTCTGGATGTCGGTGGAGCCATTTTGTCTGTCTCTCAATTTACGTTGTATGGTGACTGCCGTAAAGGAAGAAGGCCTAACTTTATGGGGGCGGCCAAACCTGAGGAAGCGGAGAAGCTGTATGATTTCTTCAACAGTCAGCTTCGAGCCAAGGGCCTGAAGGTAGAAACGGGAATTTTTGGGGCTATGATGGATGTTTCATTGACGAACTGGGGCCCAGTCACACTGATTTTGGATACCGAACGTTCGTAACTATACATTCACGGCGAGGTCTGAGTAGAATAAAATAGCTGTTCAGAGGGACCATAATGTCATCCCAATTGGTGATTAGCCAGGCGGATAGCCTAAGGGTGACAGGAGAGACGAAGCTATGCGTCAAACCCCAAAAATGGACGGGCATCGAAGCACTATGCTGCTTTTTCCCGGTAGTATGCAGGAGGCAATCAGCCTTACTCGTAATGCTGATACGTTATTACAGCATGTTGCAACAGCCATAGACAAGCCAGGACGCGGCGCTTTGCCGCGCAGGTAACATTGGGTTAAATGGAGCGTTAATAAGGTGCCACCCGAAAGTAGCATAAAGTGGCCAAAAATAAAATATGTAGCATTGAATTAGTGGAGGAGCCGAAAGGCTCCTTTTTCTTTTCCGCCGCTGCGAATTGTTATAAAAACAGATCAAGCGGGTAATAACAAATCGTGGTAGAAAAATAAACTTAATTTTAAACTTGTATCAGGGATAACCGGAAAGGAGATCTGAACATTCATGAGTAAAATTGCATTTTTATTGGCTGACCAATTTGAAGATTCCGAAATGAAGGTACCTTATGATGAATTAAAAAAGGCTGGACATGAGGCGGATATTGTTGGGCTGAAGCAAGGTGAGAAAGTGAGCGGTAAGCAAGGTAAAGCAAGCTATACTATTGAAAAAGCCATTGCAGATGTGAAATCAAGTGATTATGATGCAGTTGTTATTCCTGGTGGATCATCTCCGGAAAATCTCCGTTTGGATGCAAATGTTCTGAAATTTGTAACTGAAATTAATGAGTCCAAAAAAACGATTGGCGCTATCTGTCACGGGCCACAAATTTTGGCGAGTGCCGATTTGTTACAAGGCCGGACAATTACAGCCTATCCTCCATTGAAAGATGACTTGATTAATGCGGGTGCTCATTTTGAGGATCGAGAGGCGGTTGTGGACGGTAACTTTATTACGTCTCGAACCCCTAAGGATGAGCCCGCTTTTGTGCATGAGTTGTTAAAGGCATTGTAATTTCCGTGAATGCTTCCTAGATTTATGCCAGTACAATTCCCTAACGAGGAGGATTTGATATGGCTAAACAGATTCAGGCTTATTTTCGCACAGAAGATGAAGCTGAGGGCGCTAGAGCTTCGCTTCAGGCTTATAGAACTGAACATTTGGAAGTAGGTGCTCTGGATGAGACGCTCGGTCGGGAGACGAGGGTTTTAATTCCGTTGGTCCCTTATAACAATACTGGCTCTGTGAGCACAGGAGGCTCAGCGGGTGCGGCAATCCCTGCGGCGGGTGCTTATGGCGAGAATATTTTACCAGATGTGAAGGATGGCCAGATTAACTCTGGCTCAGCCCAAAGGGATCTGGATGAAGATCGGAGCGGAACAACGAATCATGACGGAGGGTTGCTCCGTGCAACAGATGTGTATATTAACGGTGATCAAGATGAATTACGGTATGTATTATCTGCAAAGGTGAATGATGCCGATTATGATGAGGTCATTTATAAGCTGCGTTCCAATCGTGGATATGTATCGCAGTTGGATTAAAGTTGAGAGCACGGCACAAGATTGTCGATACTTGAGAATTTAGCTACAAAAGAGTGACTGTAATACAATTGTAATATTCGAAACATCATTCCTTAATATTAGCAGTTTATAATAACAGCATGACCCCCTTTTGATATATCTTTTTGAGCCTGCGGACCGTTTCCGCAGGCTATTTTCTTTTTTAGGACTTATTTGTACAGTAAGTTGCTATGAGGCTAACGATACAGGATACAAAAAAAGTGAAAGATTATTTAATTTGACACTGACTGTCTTTTTGTATAAAGTGTAAAAAGATACTAAGTCCCGAAATAATAAAAATATAAACAATAAATATACCCATTTCCAATTACGGGACCGAAATATTACAACTGAAAAAGTTAGGAAGTGTCAAAATGGGTAATGAAATAGAATGGTTTGCAGAGATAACTCCTGAGCTGCGAAAATGGACCGGAGGCAAAGGAGGGATGCTTGCTAGGATGCTTCAAGCTGGTTATCCGATTCCTAATGGTTTTATTGTTTTTCCACAGGCCTTTCAAGGGGAAAAACTTAAGGAAAAGACATGGAAAGAAATGATCAGGTATTTGGAAAAGCTTCGTAAGGATTACCCTAATGTCTCATTTGCAGTAAGGTCTTCAGCCTTGAGCGAGGATTCAGCCTTAGCTTCTTTTGCAGGAGAGTTTGAAAGTGTCTTAGAAGTACAAACAAACGAGGACGTTCTGAAAGCCTTGTATGTGGTTCACCATTCTCAATACAGTGAGAGGGTGCGGGCATACAGTGCAGTTAAGGGTTTTGAAGAAGCACACCAAATGGCGATTGTAGTCCAAATCATGGTTCCTTCTGAAATCTCGGGTGTTCTTTTTACAGCAGACCCTATTACGGGCAATCGTTCAGTAATGTCTGGAAATTTTGTGTTCGGGTTAGGGGAGCAACTGGTATCTGGTAAAGGAAATGCTCGTGTTTTCTCCTTATTTAAACCCTCAGGTCGATATAAAGGGCCAAAAGAATTACTTCCTTATATCAAAAAGCTATATTGGTATGCTTCCCGTCTGGAAAAAGCGATGGGAGAACCACAGGATATTGAATGGGCCATTGCCAATGGCCAACTCTTTTTTTTACAAGCACGACCTGTTACTACTTTAAGCCCTGGAAATATGGATACATTTGAATGGAATGATTCTTTATCAGGTGATTTTCTTTGGACGAATACTAATGTAGGTGAATCCATTTCAGATGTTGTTACTCCCTTAAGCTGGTCTATTATTCGTGCTTTGGACGAAGAACATAATGTGATTCCTGGTCATTATTTAATGTCTGGTAATATCTGTGGAAGAGTATACTCCAATGTGAGTGTACCATTGTCCGTTTTTTTTGCATTTGGGTGGAATAAAAAGTCAATATTAAAAAAAATGAGCAATGTTTTTGGGGAAATTCCAGATGAAATCCAAATTCCTATATATCCGTTTTCTAGGAAAGAGCTCATTAAAATAATGCTCCCCAAGATGCTGTATGCTTTTAAACAGACCCGAAAAGCGATGAAATTATTACCACAGCACATAAAAGAAACAGCGGCCTGGTGCACTCAAACGGAAGAGTTAATTGGCAATGTCCAGTCCAAGGAAGAATTGATTACATTATGGCGTGAGCAGCTTTGGCCTAAAAATATTGAAGCGATGTGGATTGCACTGGAAGGACCTAGTAGCAAGATGCAAAATTTTGTTCGATTGAAGGAAAAGTTGGAGAAATGGCTTGGACGTGATGATGCTAGTGTACTTCTATCTAATCTGAGCGGAAGTACAGGTTTGGCCAGCTTGGGACCTGTTGTTGGTATATCTTCAGTCGTGAAAGGTGAAATGAGTCAGGAGGATTATCTATTGGAATATGGGCATCGAGGCCCACATGAGTTTGAGCTATCGATACCTGATCCAAGAGAAGAACCGAGTTGGCTGGAAAAGCAAATCCAAGAAACAAAGAAATCTGGAATAAATGTTGACGATTTATTGTATAAACAACGTGAACAAAATGAAGTGGTTTGGAGAAGATTGGAGCAGCGTTTTCCATACAAGATAAATAAGTTGAAACGTGTCATAGCAAAAATTTCTGAAGGACCGCATTTAAGGGAAGCTGTTCGTTCGGAATGGACGCGTGTCTTCAGATTAAATCGCTCTTTCGCGCTGAAAGCAGGCGAGTTGATTGGCATAGGAGAAGATGTATTTTTTTTATATGTAGATGAGATATTGGGCTGGCTTGCAGGAGGAAGTGTTATTGAGGAGAGAATCTCGACCAGAAAAGTGAACTATTTAAAATATAAGCAACTGCCTGCGTTCCCCTCGATTATACGTGGGCGATTTGAACCTTTACAATGGATGGAGGATCCCAATCGCAGAGTAGATTATTATGATCCATATATACCATTAGATAGCTCTATCCATTCTGAAATCATTGAAGGAGTTGCTGGAGCGGCAGGTAGAATTGAGGGGACTGTACGTGTACTGAGGAATCCTGAGGATGGACACCAGCTCCTTCCTGGTGAAATACTGGTGACCTCGACAACGAATGTAGGCTGGACTCCACTTTTTCCAAAAGCAGCTGCGATTGTAACAGATATAGGAGCACCACTCTCTCATGCTGCAATTGTAGCCAGAGAGCTAGGCATTCCAGCTGTTGTAGGATGTGGAAATGCTACTACAAGAATGAAAACCGGCGACAGGGTTATTGTTGATGGTGGGCAGGGAATTGTACTAACGAGGTGAGGAGATAAATTTTTTGAATTTCTCAATAGAACCAACCTGATTCAACCTATCAGCTTCTGTACGCCGCATATTCGCCTATAAAAGCTGAAATTGGAGTGGTTTCAAGTTTTGATGTATTGCTTTACAGTCAGGAATAATACAATCCTGGGTATCGTGAAGTACAAAGGATCATGATAAACTGAGTGTAAACGCAAAATCGGGCAATAGTGTGCATGTGGTCAAAAATATATGCTGAAGCAAATTGCTCGATGAGGAGTGAAACTTGAATGAGCAATCTATTGAGGAGTGAAACAAATGTCACTTGAACACCAGCAAAATCTTGGGCTGAGGGAGCGAAAAAAAGCAAAAACCATTGCATCGATTCAAATGCATGCGTTACGCCTATTCAGCGAACTGGGATATAACGAAACTACTGTGGAACAGATTGCAGAAGCAGCGGAGATTTCACCAAGCACCTTTTTTCGCTATTTTTCGAGCAAGGAGGATGTGATTGTTACAGATAACTATGATCCCCTGCTTATATCTGCATTTGAAGAACAGCCAGCTCATTTAACTCCACTTCAAGCTGTGCGTAATGCTATGTTAGCAACCATGTCTGACATGTCCGGCGACGAAATGTCTACTACACGTGAGCGTAACCAACTCGTGATGTCAGTACCGGAACTCCGGGCTGCAACCTTGAATAATTTGACTGATACAATGCATATGATTGCTGAGATGGTTTCCAAACGGGTGGGACGAGATCCTGGAGACTTGCAGATTCGAACTTTTGCAGGCGCCGTCATAGGTGTTAACATATCTGTTATGTTGCATTATGCGGAAAATCCAACTGAAAATTTTTCTGAATTATTATCTGAAGCATTAAATCTCTTGGAGACTGGCCTTCCACTATAAACAATCGCTGAAATCCAATTTCATTATATTAAAGAAACGAGTTGTAATCTGAATTAAATAAATGGAAAACATAAAATTGAAATATGAAGATACGTAAATTCTCCCATCCTTCGTCAAAGCATGCGATAGTTCCCAAACACAGACTGTTAGGAAAAACCAGGGATACATTACATCACTAAAAGCAGTTTAGGCTTTTTAAGTCAGGCTGTTTTTTTGTATTTTGTGAGGTGTCTGCCTACCTGGCGAACATCGGAAACTCTTCGTGTCCATGTGTGACAATGATACAAAGTTGCAGAGAAGCTATAGAATGTCTTGACTTTGTCGAAGCGGTTCATTAAAATCATAAAATAATGAAAAATGATTTGATGACGGGACCAAGTACTCCGAACCCACAAGCGCAGAGAGGAATTTCCAGGCTGTAAAAATTCCCTTGATGAACGGATGAATGACCTCCCCGAGAACAGGCGGCGAACAATTGAGGAAACCCTACTGAAAGTACATTGTAATTGTGCCGACAGTGGATGGTCCTGCATAATAGCCGTACTGCGCGTTACGGGCGTTATACGTATGAGCGGAGTCAGTATATTGCTGACGGGCAATGAGTGATTTTATGCTGGTTGTCTGGACAAACTCCGGAATGTGGGTGGTACCACGGGTGATTTGTAAACGACAATCCCTCGTCCCTGTTAATGTTAACAGGACGAGGGATTTTTTGTTTTATATTGAAAGTGGAGCAAGAAGAAAGAGCACAATATGAAATACAACGATGGGGGGATACGTTAATGGCCTTTCAAAAACCGACGGGAACACAGGATTTGCTGCCGGGCAGTGTAGAAAAATGGCAAGTGGTCGAGGAAAAAGCCCGTGAGATTAGCCGCCGCTTTAATTATCGAGAGATTCGTACACCAATGTTCGAACAAACGAATTTGTTCGTTCGAGGTGTGGGTGAAACGACGGATGTAGTGGAAAAGGAAATGTATACTTTTGAGGATAAAGGGAAGCGCAGCATGACTTTGCGTCCGGAAGGAACAGCAGGGGTTGTCCGCTCCTATGTGGAGAACAAACTATACGGGGAGCCGGATGTAACTAAGCTGTATTATATCGGTCCGATGTTCCGTTATGAGCGTCCACAGGCTGGGCGTCAGCGCCAGTTTCACCAATTTGGAATTGAAGCATTTGGGGCGGTCGATCCGGCACTGGATGCAGAAGTTATTGCTTTCGGGTATCAATTCTGCCGTGAACTGGGTCTGAAAGGAGTACAGGTGGAGATTAACTCCGTCGGTAATGCAGCCAGCCGCGCAGCTTATCGTCAGCATCTGGTGGACTTCTTAATGCCAATTAAGGATACGTTGACCAAGGAGAGCCAAGCACGCATTGAGCGTAATCCATTACGAGTGCTGGATAGCAAAGATGACCAGGACAAATTTGGAGGTGCACCTTCGATTTTGGATAGCTTGGACGATGAATCTCGCACACATTTTGAGAAAGTGAAGCAAAATTTGGATGCCATGGGTGTGGAATATACAGTTAACCCGCGTTTGGTACGGGGGTTGGATTATTATACGTTGACAGCGTTCGAATTCAAAGCTGAAGGAATTGGTGCCATAGACACGATCGGTGGAGGCGGCCGCTACAACGGATTGGTTGGAGATCTGGGCGGACCGGATCAGCCAGGGATTGGTTTTGGTATTGGACTGGAGCGAATCCAGCTGATTTTGGAGCATCAAGGTGTCAAACTGAACGAATCCAAGCCGTTAGATATCTATATGGTGGCGTTGGGTGAGGCGGCAGAAACGGAAGTAACCAAACAACTATTCAAATTGCGTCAAGCTGGATTTTCCGCAGAACGAGATTATCTGGGTCGTAAAATGAAGGCGCAGATGAAATCAGCCGATCGCTTTAAAGCAAGGTATACTGCGATTCTGGGTGAAGATGAGCTGGTTCAAGGTGAAATTGCACTGAAAAACATGGAAACGGGCGAGCAGCGCACTGTTAAGCTGGATCAGCTGGTGGAAGAACTAGGATAAAGAAGATGTGTAACATCAGTCAGGGGGAGTCTCCCTCTGGCTGTCATATAGCATTAACTACTAAACATAAACAGGAGTGTGTATTATGAAAAGGAGTCATCAATGCGGCGCATTGACTCATGCGCATATCGGAGAAACAGTTACATTGAACGGTTGGGTACAAACCCGTCGTGATTTGGGGGGCGTACTTTTTATAGACCTGCGTGACCGTAGCGGAATTGTACAAATCGTATTTAATCCGGCATATTCCGGTGACGCACTGCAAATTGCGGACCGTGTTCGTAGTGAGTATGTGCTTGAGATTACTGGTACCATTGTCAAACGGGATGCAGAAACGATTAACCCGAACCTGCCTACAGGTGAAATTGAAGTGCGTGTCACTGAAATCGAAGTATTGAATGCATCCAAAACACCTCCGTTCTTCATTGAAGATGGCGTGGAAGTAGACGAGTCACTGCGTTTGAAATACCGTTATCTGGACTTGCGTCGTCCGGAAATGCATCAGACCTTGAAGCTGCGTTCCAAAGCAGCAAAAGTATTCCGTGATTTCCTGGACGGTGAGGATTTCATTGAGGTGGAAACACCGATTTTGACAAAAAGTTCCCCAGAAGGCGCCCGTGATTATCTGGTGCCTAGCCGGGTACATGAAGGTGAGTTTTTCGCCTTGCCGCAATCTCCACAACTGTACAAGCAATTGCTGATGGTTGGTGGCGTGGAGCGCTACTACCAAATTGCACGTTGTTTCCGTGATGAAGATTTGCGTGCTGACCGTCAGCCTGAATTTACGCAGGTCGACATTGAGACCTCCTTCATGCAACAGGATGATTTGCTGCCTATGATGGAGCGTCTTATGGTGAAATTGTTCAAAGAAACCGTTGGAGTAGAACTAGAAACACCGTTCCAACGAATTACACATGCAGAAGCGATGGATAAATACGGTTCAGACAAGCCTGACCTACGTTTTGGTCTGGAGTTGATTAATGTCAATGATATCGTGGCAACCAGTGGTGTGAAAGTATTTGCTTCCGTAATTGAAAAGGGCGGGGAAGTTAAAGTTCTCAATGCCAAAGGATGTGGCACGTGGAGCCGTAAGGACATTGATGACCTGGGTCCTTTTGCAGCACGTTATGGAGCAAAGGGCTTGGCTTGGATCCAAGTGAAAGAAGGCGAATTCAAGGGGCCTATCGTTAAATTCTTCACACCGGAAGAAATCGAAGCCTTGAAAGAGCGTACGGGAGCTGAAGAAGGCGATCTGTTACTCTTCTCTGCGGATAATAAAAAAGTAGTTGCTGATGTATTGGGCGCACTTCGTCTGAAAATTGGCCGTCATTTGGGCCTCATCGACGATAACAAATTCAAATTTGCCTGGGTCGTAGACTTCCCGCTTCTGGGCTATGATGAAGAACAAAAACGTTATGTAGCGGAGCACCATCCGTTCACTCGTCCGAAGGAAGAAGACCTGGCCCTCTTGGACACAGATCCAGGTCAAGTTCGTGCTCAGGCCTACGATATCGTGCTGAACGGCTACGAAGTGGGTGGTGGCTCGATGCGTATTTTCAAGCGTGAAGTTCAGGAGAAAATGTTCAAAGCGCTCAACCTGCCGCCTGAGGAAGTGAAGGATAAATTCGGTTACCTGCTGGATGCATTTGAATATGGTACGCCTCCACATGGTGGTATTGCCTTCGGTTTTGACCGTCTTGTGATGCTGCTTGCAGGTCGTACAAACCTGCGTGAAACCATTGCATTCCCGAAAACAGCTAGCGCGACAGACCTGCTTATGGATGCACCAAGCGAAGTGGATCAAGCTCAATTGGAACAGCTTCACATCCGTCTTGCCCCGAAACCTGTTACTCCTAAAGCTTAAGATGAACGTTTGTCTTTGCAAGTGCACCGAGTGGCTTGTGGATAGATTATAGAATGCCGTGAACCCGTTACCCTTTTATGGATAATGGGTTCGTGGTTTGTATGCTGGAGTTCAAGTATAGAGTTTAAATCAGTGAGGGAGGATATACCATATTGTTGCATCAATTTTCACGAACGGAACTGGCTATCGGAACTGAAGGTCTTGAGGTTATGAAAAATAGCACGGTGGCCGTGCTGGGTATCGGCGGTGTCGGTTCGATTGCAGTGGAAGCACTGGCGCGCACAGGTGTTGGACGTATCATTTTGATTGATAAAGATGTTGTAGATATCACCAATATTAATCGCCAAATACATGCGTTGACAACGACGGTAGGTCAAAAAAAGGCGGATCTGATGGTAGAGCGTGTGAAGCTGATTAATCCTGAATGTGAAGCGATTGCACTGAACATGTTTTATACGGAAGAAACGTATGAGGAGTTATTTAAGTACGAACTGGATTATGTGCTGGATGCTTCAGATACGATTATTTACAAAATTCATTTGATTAAGGAATGCCTGAAACGGGGGATTCCGCTGATCTCCAGTATGGGCGCTGCGAATAAAATGGATCCAAGTCGTTTTCAAGTAGCGGATATTTCCCAAACCAGAATGGACCCGATTGCCCGTGTCATCCGCACCAAGTTGCGTAAGGAAGGCATTACCAAAGGCGTCAAGGTTGTATTCTCCGATGAGGAACCAAAGAAGCCACGTGAAGAAATTACAAAAAAAATTGTACCTGCCAACGCACCTGAAATCCGGAAAGCGAAGCAGCCGCCTGCAAGCAATGCATTTGTACCTCCGGTAGCAGGACTGATCATGGTTAGTGTAGCCGTGAAGGATTTATTAGAACACGCTGGTGTGTAAGTTGTAAAAATAGCATGGCAGTGCATTCGTAGATTTACAGCAGTATGTATTCACTTTAAGACCTGTAGTTCTGTGCATCACATCCTTTGTGTCACAGTTGCTACAGCTCTTTTTTGTTTTGAAAAAGTGCAGCTTACTGTAAACAGATTGAACAACTTGCTGGAGGGTTTTGGTATGAAGGATGGACTATGGTCCAGAAGTCTCGGTTACAAGCCCGAGCATCATTGGAAAAAGGAATTAGCCGCTGGGGCCATTTCTTATTTTTCCGTGGTATACATTGTTATGGTTAATGCGACTATTTTGTCAGATGCCGGGATTCCCCTCCAAGGGGCGATGCTCGGGACACTGCTGACATCGATGATCGGCTGTCTACTGATGGCTTTTGGTGGGAAATCTCCAATGGTCGTTGTACCAGGGATGGGGATTAATGCCTTTTTCACTTATACGCTGGTACATTCCATGAAGCTGAGCTGGCAGGAAGCGTTGATGGTAGTTGCCGTCACAGGGGTGATATTCGCCATTGTGGCCTTTACATCATTGTACAAGCTGATTAGCCAAGCGATTCCCCATAATTTGCAGCACGGAATTACGGTAGGCATTGGTTTGTTTTTAACCTTTATCGGATTGCAAAAAAGCGGCATCGTGATTGCTCATCAGACGACTTTTGTGGCTATTGGCCATTTTAATGATCCCAAGGTAATTACGGCTTGTGTAACGTTGCTGCTCGCTATTGTATTGTTTGTGCGTAACGTTCAGGGAGGTTTACTAATTAGTATTTTGGCGGGAACTGGGCTTGCTTATATACTGGGAGCTGTAGAGCCTACAAGCACGGTACGAACCTCTGAAACGGTGCGACAGTATGGGCAATTGTTTGGAGAGCTTTCCTTTTCAGGCATTGTCTCGGTAGCTTTCTGGATCGCTGTCTTTTTGCTCCTACTCATTGTGCTATTCGAGAATATTGGTATGATTACTGCACAAACCAACATGATTGGTAGACCGGATTTATTTAAAAACAGCTTGCGTGTGTTGGCTGTAACCAATATCTTTGCCGGTATTTTGGGCAGCAGTCCGGCGGTAGCCGCTGCGGAATCGACGGCTGGTATTGCAGCAGGGGGACGCTCGGGAATGACACCGCTGGTAACTGCTATTTTATTCGGGGCGACGTTTTTCTTTATTCCACTGTTGGCTTATATTCCTGATAGTGCCATTGCACCCGTGTTGATCATCATTGGGGGGCTAATGGTGCAAAATGTGCGAGAGATGGATTTCAGTGATTTTACTGAAGCGTTTCCTGCATTTCTGATCATGGTGATGATGCCCTTTACTTATAGTATCGTAGACGGAATGGCATTTGGTTTTATTGCATACCCCGTAGCCAAGCTGGCAGCAGGACGGGGCAAGGAAGTACCTATCGCATTATATATCATATCTGTACTGTTTGTGGCAAATTTTGTGCTTCATTCTCTGGTGTAGTAAACTCGAAGATAGATTGTACTGTTCATACCCGCGCAGAGCGCGGGTGTTGTTGTTTGAACAAGAATGGTCAGACAGGAAGCGAGGTTGATGGTATATGGAAAAAGAACATCATATACACCAAGAAGAGCAGGAGGACCGGATGAAGGAAAAGCCGGGTAAAAGACCGGATAAGGCTGGCATGGGGCGGTTTATCAAATTGATTGCGAGTGCGCATCCGCCCAAAGCCATTCTGATCATCGCCCTGATTCTGACCCTGATTCAGACCATGGCTGGTTTAATCGTACCCATGATGACTAAAGGGTTGATTGATGGCTTGACCTTTTCTTCACTAAACCGTATGGTCATTGTTGGTCTGCTTGGCGCTTTTGTGATTCAAGCGGTGGCTTCGGCAGTTTCTATCTATATGTTGAACTATGCTGGGCATAAGATTGTGGCTAATTTGCGCAAACGCTTATGGCATAAAATCTTATCTCTACCTATACCTTACTTTGATAGAAATCGGTCAGGAGATACGATGAGTCGCGTCACTAATGATACAAGCCTGATTATGAACTTAATTACGGAGTATCTAGTCAATTTGATTTCTAATGTGATTGCAATTATTGGTGGTATTGCATTGTTATTTTATCTGGATTGGGTGATGACGCTCATTATTATGGCTATTGTTCCGCTAACAGCTCTAATTTTATTTCCGGTAGGCAGAAAAATGTACCGCATCTCCAAAAAACAGCAGGATGAGATGGCAGATCTGACCTCAGTGTTAAGTCAGGTTATCGGCGAAATCAGACTGGTGAAGGCCTACGGAACCGAAAGCAGAGAGGCTCAGGCTGGTGAGGATCGTATTTACCGGATGTTCCGCTTCGGTTTGCAAGAGTCACGTATCCTGGCCCTTGTAGGTCCAATTTCTACCTTCTTGTTGACTGCAGTACTGGTCATTATATTGGGGGTTGGTGGTGTTCGCGTTGCATCGGGTGTGCTGACCGCGGGGGATTTGGTGGCATTTATTTTGCTGCTATTTCAGGTGATCACACCGATGGCACAATTCACGACTCTGTATTCACGTCTGCAAAAGGTGGTTGGGGCTACTGAACGGATTCAGACGATTTTAGATCATGAAGAGGAACCGCTCGAGTTGAAGCAGGAAGCGGCAAAAGAGAGCAGAGATATTATACTTCGTGATGTTGTCTTTTCCTATACCGAAGGTGAAGAGGTTCTTCATAATGCAAACTTGGTCATTCCGGCTAACCGGACGACAGCATTCGTGGGTCCGAGCGGGAGTGGGAAATCCACCTTATTTTCATTGCTAGAGCGCTTTTATGTGCCAGATACAGGGGAAATTCGTTATGGAGACGAACCGATATCGTCATATACACTTTCCTCTTGGCGCTCCAAAATTGGTTATGTATCGCAGGAAAGCTCAATGATGACCGGAACGGTCAGAGATAACATTACATATGGCTTGGGGCGCGAAGCTGACTTGGAAGAAGTGAGACGAGCAGCTACGATGGCGTATGCGGATACATTTATTATGGATCTACCTCAAGGCTACAACACTGAGGTGGGAGAACGGGGAATGAAGCTGTCCGGAGGCCAGCGTCAACGGATCGCTATTGCGCGTGCGCTTCTTCGTAGCCCTGACATCCTCATGCTGGATGAGGCTACATCTAGTCTGGATAGCTCATCTGAGCATGAGGTACAGAAGGCCCTAGCGAACTTGATGGAAGGACGCACGACGATTGTCATTGCTCATCGTTTGTCTACGGTGGTTCACTCCGACCAGATTATCGTGTTGGACAAGGGCAAGGTGACCGGTGCAGGAACTCATACAGAGTTATTAGAGTCCCATCAGGTGTACCGTGAGCTGGCTCAAAAGCAGTTTGTGGAGATGGGGGAGAGAAGTATGGAGTATTAGAGGCCGCTTCGCGTGTGACTTGATCCTCCGATCGCTCCGCTTCTTCGGATTCAAATCACCCGCTTCGCTGGTGCCGAAAAGCTCCATACTTTTGTGAAAGAGTAGGGAATAGGGGGATTAGAAATAAGGTTGGATTTTTATGGTTAAATGTGTTACGCTTACTTTCCTTTTTTTGTGTCGGAGCAAGTGGATGATGCAGAAATCGAGACTTGATATTCTTAGGAGGTAACTGAAATGGAGAATGAGTTTCAAAGTGCCTATCAAGAAGAACAGCACAGGCTGTCGCTTGCTATGGAGGAAATTGATCGGAGATTGGAACGGCTTCGCAATACGCCAGTATACACTGGGCATGATTTTACAGAGCAAGTGCTGGAATCTGCACGGGAGGAAAAACGTCAGGCTTTGGCTAAAAGCTCGCAGGAGCCTTATTTTGGGCGTATGGATTTTGACGAGCGTGGCAGAGGGCAGCGGAAGCCGCTTTATATCGGTAAAATTGGAGTAGAGCGTGAAGAAACGTCAGCGTATCCGCTGGTGATTGATTGGCGTGCACCGATTGCCAGCTTATTTTATTCGTTTACAGGTGGTGAAGAAACCGCGTCCTATGAAGCTCCTGAGGGAACTATTGAGGGTTTGGTCTATCTGAAGCGCAACGTTGTCATTCGGAAAAGAATTCTGGAACGGGTAGCCGATACGTATAATCGTGAAAGCGACGAGCCGGCCGTTTCCGATGAGTTTCTCGTTTATCGTTTGGGTGAAAACAAGGATAACCGTTTACGGGATATCGTATCTACCATTCAGGCGGAGCAGGATCAGATCATCCGCGCGGCTAAAAATACTGCCCTCGTTATTCAGGGGGTAGCGGGTAGTGGCAAGACGACGGTAGCGCTGCATCGTCTCGCATTTTTACTGTATCAATACAAGGATCAGGTATCAGCGGACAAAATGGTCATTTTCGCACCAAACCATATGTTTCTCGACTATATTTCAGATGTACTTCCTGAGCTGGGGGTCGGAGATATTCAGCAAAGTACATTTGCAGACTGGGCGCTGGACTTGTTGGGTTTGGATTTACCTTTGGCTGATCCTGCCGAAACATTATCTTATTGGTTTGAGAGTGGCAGTCTGAGAGAGGAATCCATGGATGAGGCGCCGGGAAGATTCAAGGGTTCAGTTCACTTTATGGAGTTACTTCAAGCTTTTGTTGAACGACTGGAGCCCATTTCCGTTCCCGAGGGGGATTTTTCACCATGGGATGGAGCGGTTCTGCCGCGAACTGAGATTTTGAATTGGTTTAATGAGGAGTATAAGCCTTATCCGCTCGCGAAGCGGAAGGAGCGTGTACTGGCAAGAGTGCACCGCTGGATTGAAATGGAGCTGAAAAAGTCGCCTTCGGCGGCAGCACTCAAGGAACGCAAAAAAAAGGCAGGGGCACGGGAAAAGGCATATGCTAAAAAATGGCCACAATACGACGCACTGACGCTCTACAAGCAGCTTTTTCAAGCAGCTAAAGGGTTACCCGCAGATACGGCTGCGGAGATGAAGGCTTCTCTGCCGACTGCTATTTTTAAGGCTACACAGTCGGATCTGCGAAAACAGATTATCCGTGAAGAAGATCTGACTGCGTTAGTGTATCTCCACGTGCTGATTCATGAGGTAGAATCATCTCAACGTTTTGACCATGTGGTCATTGATGAAGCGCAGGATTTTTCACCTTTTCATATCGCATTGCTGGATTTGTTCGTCAAAGGACATTCCTTTACTATACTGGGCGATTTATCGCAGGGCATTCATGAATACCGTGGCGTACATGCGTGGGAGGAAATGAGTTCTCTTTTTGCACCGGAACATACCGGGTATTTTGCGCTTACGCGAAGCTATAGATCAACCTTGGAAATTATAGAATTTGCAAACACGATTTTGGAGCAGGGAGTTCGCGGCGGTATTACGGCAGTTCCAGTATTTCGTAGTGGCGATCCGGTGCGCACTATATCTTACGACTCATCGGTGCGTGAGCAGAGTTTGCTCACCGCTCTAAAAGAGCTGTCCTCCAGGGAGTATCGTACTGTATCTGTGCTGACACGTACCTTAAAAGAGGCTGTGGAACTGCATGAGGTTTTCACAAGTGCGGGGATGGATGTGAATTTGATTGACGGTGGTAAAAAGCAATATGAAGGCGGTTTGTCAGTACTGCCTGTATACCTATCCAAAGGTCTGGAGTTCGATGCAGTTATTGTGGCGGATGCCGACCATGAGCATTATGGAGAACGGGCATGGGATGCCAAGCTGCTGTATGTAGGATGTACCCGTGCGCTGCATGAGTTGTGGCTATTGCATGATGGCTCACTTCCTAGTTACGTACAGGCACAGACGAAGTAAACAGAAAAAGCGTTGTAAAGTACCGCCTGAGTTGTTGTATTCCTTTTTGTTTACTGTTTATCTTAGTGATGAAATTATGAAATCATGCCAGTCGAAGAACAGCCACGAAATCATCTTTCGTCTAAGGCTGTTCTTTCTTTTTTATGGGCGACTGACTTGAAGACCTACAGCTGTGCCATGACCATGCTATCTGCAACTTGTTAACGGATATGGTAGAATAAGAGTCGGTTTACACCGTATCAGAATTATAGATGACTTGAATTTTCATGTTTTTCAACCGTATGAGCGAACCTAAATATAGTATGTTTTCAAAGATAAAAGAAAGTGTTCGTTCATAAATCATAAGGAAGTGAAAGAAATGGACTTATTTTCATATTCCCAAGAGTCAACGCCAAGCAATCGGTTGCTTGCGGATCGCTTGCGTCCGACTTCACTGGATGAATATATTGGACAGGAGCATGTTGTGGGTCCAGGTAAGCTGCTGCGAAGAGCCATAGAGGCAGATCAGGTTTCTTCAATTTTGTTGTACGGACCACCGGGATGCGGCAAAACAACGCTGGCACATATCATCTCGCAACACACGCAAGGCGATTTTGTACGTCTGAATGCTGTAGAAGCATCTGTGAAAGACGTAAGAGAAGTCATTGATCTTGCACAGACGAATAAATCGATGTATGGCAAAAAAACCATTCTGTTTCTCGATGAGGTACATCGTTTTAACAGTTCACGTCAGGATGCACTGCTGCCTGCGGTGGAAAAGGGCACGATCGTGTTTATTGGCGCCACGACTGAAAATCCCTTTCACTACGTCAACGGCGCTTTAATGAGCCGTTCTACGTTGTTCCAGCTTGAAGCGCTAACGCAGGAACATTCGCTGGCTGCTATGCGCCGCGCCTTAAGCGATGCGGACAAAGGGCTTGGCTACATGCAGCTCCAGGTCGATGAAGCTGCACTGGCTCACATCGCTTCCATGGCGAACGGCGATATCCGCCGCGCTTTAAACGCGCTGGAACTGGCGGCGCTCACAACGCCTCCGCTGGCAGACGGCACGATTCACGTGACACTGGAAGTCGCTGAGGAATCCATTCGCCGCCCGATTGTCAAAGCAGATGAATCCACGCAGTATGATGTGTTGTCGGCCTTCCACAAAAGCATTCGCGGCTCCAGCGATGCCGCGCTGTTCTGGTTCCTGTACGCCGTAGAAAAACTCGGTATGGACCCGATGACCTTTATCCGCCGCCTCATCGCGGCAAGCAGCGAGGACATTGGTCTGGCGAACCCGCAGGCAATGGTGCAAGCGGTGAGTGCGCTTGAAGCCTATCGCAATAACGGCTGGCCCGAGGCCAAGCTGAACATTGCACAGGCTATTTTGTTCGCTGTGGAAAGCCCCAAATCGAATGCTGTATATACGGCGATTTCACGGGCCATGTTGGCTATGGACGATATCAAATCGGCTGAGGTGCCACTCCATTTGCGTGACGCACACTACAAAGGCTCGGAAAAGCTCGGTCATGTAGGCTACCAATATCCACATAATTATCCGAATCATTATGTGAAGCAGCAATATTTGCCCGATGCGATAGCAGACCAAACCTTCTATCAGGCTACTGAGCAGGGGAATGAGTCAAAAATCAGGCAAAACCAGCGCTGGCGGGATTCACAGTCTTAATATATGTGCGACTTAATATACAGAGTGTGTACGATATCGTCACGTTACGCCATGATCGTGCAAGTGCGAAGAAGGGGATAAAAAAATGAAAGACATGTTATTCGTTGCCGCAGGCGGAGCGCTTGGAACCTCTACCCGTTATGGCCTGCAATCGCTGCTGCCTGCGGCGGGTGCGGATTTTCCACTTGGTGTGCTGCTAATTAATTGGATCGGCTGCCTGTTTCTTGGTTGGTTCTTTACGGTAACCTTGCGATCATGGCGGATCAAGCCGCGATTGCGACTTGCCATCGGAACAGGCTTTACAGGGGGCTTTACCACCTTTTCCACTTTTGCAGTGGATGCTGTACGCCTCACAGTTCACGATCGTATGCTGACGGCTGTGTTGTACCTCCTGCTAAGCGTAGGCGGAGGGCTATTTTTGACATGGACAGGTATCCGTCTAGGTACAAAAATGACGCAGGCTGCTCCGAAGGAGGAACGCTTATGATCTGGTGGGCGGCGGCAGGCGGGATTATGGGTACACTGGCGAGATACGGGCTTGGTATGTGGGCCGGCAAGAGGTTGGGTACCGTATTCCCGTGGGGGACGTGGATCATTAACGTCAGCGGTTCATTGCTGCTAGGCTGGCTCTATGGTGAGTTTACGCAACACCAGTTGTCTCCTGCACTCTGGATGCTGTTAGGAACAGGTTTTTGTGGCAGCTACACCACCTTTTCCACATTCGGCTATGAATCTCTTCAACTGATGGAGCGCAAAGAATACCGACGCATGGCTACGTATGTACTTTCCTCTGTCGTGGTAGGAGTTGTAGCTGCGGCTATCGGGTACAGAGTCAGTTAAGCTTTATACATTTTCGAAATAACACGTAAAAATGCAATAAAAAGCTTCCAATCCCGACTCAAGGCATTCTCAGCCGTGATACGGTTTTGGAAGCTTAGTGCTGTACCTATACAGCTATTTTTTATCTCGTTCTTTGTACAATTCAGGTAAAAGGGATTCGAGTTCAGGTCTTGGATCAGGATCAGACAACTTCATTTCCTCCAGCGTTTGGACGGCAATCCGCAGCACAGTATAATCCCTATACCAACGGTTGTCTGAAGGAACGACATACCAAGGAGCTTGTTTGGTTGCGCTTAGCTCTAATACATCCTCATAATACTGGGTATATTGCTTCCAAAATTTCCGTTCTTGCAAATCACTTGGATCGAGTTTCCAGTTTTTGTGAGGCTTTTCAATTCGGTCGATCAGCTTTTCTAACTGAAATTGCTTTGAAATATGTAAAAAGATTTTAACCACCTTTACACCATTATCCAGCAACAACTGTTCAAAATGCTTGATATGCTTAATATTCCGTTTGGCCTGCTTATCGGATATCTGTCCGTGAACACGTGTAATTAGCACATCCTCATAATAAGAACGGTTAAATGCTGCAATATATCCACGTCCTGGGGTAACGCTATGAGCACGCCACAAGAAATCATGACTTAATTCCTCAGCCGTAGGCGATTTGAAGCTGTGGACCGTCACCCCCGCCGGATTCAGATTAGAAAATACCTGTTTGATGACGCCATCTTTGCCGCTGCAATCCATGCCCTGAAATATAAACAAAACGGATTGTTTTTTCTCTGTAAATAATTTGCTTTGTAATTCCGTGAAGCGTTCCTTCAATTGATCTGTTTCCTGTCGGATTTCTTCTTTATTTTTGATATTATTTGTATCCTTAGGGTCCCATTCTTTCAAAGAAACTTTTTTACCTGGTGTCAGCATTCCTAATGAATCAGACATAAAGGCACGCTCCTTTTCAATTGAAGTATGATCTTGTTTACATCATATACCCAAATGAGGATGTTATCAAAAGTTACTTACCTTAAAGGAGGAATTCAATTGGCGACGATAGCTGAGATTTCTGAAGATTTAGAAAAATGAGCTACTTCGTAAACCCATAGTGGGTACATGGTCAATACAAGATATGATCAGTCATATTATGGGATGGGACAAAAGCTTCACTAAGACACTCATACAGATTATCAATGAGGAACAAATTACGCTCCAAGAACATCCTGATGTACAAGCGTTTAACGATTCGTCCGTTGCATTCGGCAGAAATATGAAACCACATGATTTGTTAAATGAAGCTATTGCAGAGCGTAGGCGAATGATTGTGAAGCTCAAGATGGTTTCAGAATCAATGTTTATCCGTCAATTTCCTAATAGCTCATACACCATGGGAAATTTTTTGCAAGAAATGTTTGTCCAGCATGACAGACATCATAAAGAGCAGATTATGAATTCTTTACAAGCCATGAACTAAAATAAACTTTCATAAAAAAAAGTCGCCCCTTCCAAATCTGGAGAGACGACTTTTTTAATTCCTGCTATATCAATGCAAAATGGGTTTCATTTAAACCGTTTCAGGCTGAAGTTTTTCAACCTTATCAATGGTTCCTCCACCCAGACAGCGTTCCCCGTCGTAAAATACAACAGCTTGTCCAGGCGTAATGGCCTTTTGATGTACATCGAATATGACATGCACGGTCCCATCCGCAAGCCATTGTAAAGTTACTTGCTGATCAGGTTGGCGATAACGGAATTTGGCTGTGCAACGGAATTCGCCGGTCGGACGAGTATCTGCGCCTTCAATCCAGTTCACATCTGTTGCAATCAGGCTGGTAGAATACAGGCTGTGGTGACGATCACCCTGTACCACATACAGAATATTCTTCTCCAGATCCTTATCCGCTACGAACCACGGTTCGCCTGAACCTGAGCCGCCAATGCCCAAGCCTTGACGTTGACCCAGTGTATAGTACATCAGACCATCGTGGCGTCCTTTGACTTCACCAGTAGCGATATCCACCATGTCTCCACCTTTTGCAGGTAGATATCCACTCAGAAACTCCTTGAAATTACGCTCGCCGATAAAACATACGCCTGTGCTGTCTTTCTTCTTGGCCGTATACAGTCCCGCAGCTTCCGCAATTTTACGCACTTCTGGTTTCGGCAGATGACCGATAGGGAACATGGTTCGGGATAGCTGCTTTTGGCTTAACGCATTCAGGAAATAAGTTTGATCCTTGTTGCTGTCCACGCCTCGCAGCAAAGTAAAGTGGCCGTCTTCTTCCACAACCCGTGCATAATGTCCAGTAGCAACATAATCTGCTCCCAAATCCAGCGCTTTATTTAGAAACTCGCCGAATTTAATTTCACGGTTACACATGACATCCGGGTTGGGTGTGCGTCCAGCTTTATATTCATCAAGAAAATAAGAGAATACTTTATCGAAGTATTCTTTTTCAAAATTGACGGTATAGTAAGGAATGTCGATCTGTTCGCAGACACGGCGCACATCCTCCGCATCCTCCTCAGCCGTACAACGGCCAAATTCATCCGTGTCATCCCAGTTTTTCATGAAGATGCCGATTACGTCATAGCCCTGCTCCTTCAGCAGCAGCGCAGTAACGGATGAGTCGACGCCACCGGACATCCCGACGACGACACGGGTTTCATGATTGGCTTTAGCCATGGTCATCACCCAATTCTTTCAATATAGTTGTAGAACCCACCTATTGTAACATAAACGATAATAAGATACGATGTTTGGACGATCAAACGACACGGCGAACGATGGAAGAAAGCTACATAAAGCGGGCTAAAGCTGTTCCAAATCGCCCGAAAGCAACTTTTTTTAAGATAGTTACCGTAATGTTTCCCTTTACCTGCCCTAATATGTTAACATAAGCTGAGGGTTAGGATCGGAATAGAGAGGTTTACAACACCAGTTATTCCGCGTGTTTAACGGAATTGTTACTATAAGTGAGGTGGCACAATTGAAAATATCAACGAAAGGCCGTTACGGCCTGACCATTATGATGGAACTTGCAGCCAGGTTTGGCGAAGGTCCAACTTCTTTGAAAAGTATTGCCGAAAAAAATCAGCTGTCAGAGCATTATCTGGAACAGCTCATTGCGCCTTTGCGTAATGCAGGTTTGGTAAAAAGTATCCGTGGTGCTTACGGCGGTTATATTTTGGCAAATGAACCGGCAGGAGTAACAGCGGGAGACATCATTCGTGTACTGGAAGGTCCGATTTCTCCGGTCGATTTCACGGAAGAAGACGATCCGGCAAAACGTCAGCTGTGGCTGCGAATTCGTGACAGCATCGCTGAAGTGTTGGATTCTACTACACTTAAGGACTTGATCACATACCAAGAACATGATGAATTGGATAATTACATGTTCTACATTTGAGGTGGATAACATGAACAGAATTTATCTGGATCATGCCGCATCGACTCCTATGCATCCTGAGGTTGCGCAGACTATGATGGACATCATGACTGGCCAATTCGGCAACGCTTCGAGCGTTCATGCCTTTGGCCGCGATGCCAAGCGCACCGTCAGCGCTGCTCGGGATGCCGTTGCGGCCTCTTTGGGCTGCAAGCCTGAAGAAATTATTTTTACGAGCGGAGGAACAGAAAGTGATAATCTGGCCCTGTTTGGGACGGCTACGGCAGACGGCCGTACTTCAGGGCATATGATTACAACTGCGGTTGAACATCATGCAGTGCTTCATGCTTGTGATGAGCTGGAAAAAGCGGGGTATGAGGTAACTTATGTCCCGGTCAACGGGTTTGGACGCGTGAACCCTGCGGATATCGAGGCTGCCATTCGACCAGATACTTTTTTGATCAGCATGATGTATGCCAACAATGAGGTGGGCGTCATTCAGCCGATCTCAGAAGTAGGGCAGATTGCGAGAGAACATGGAGTTGTATTCCATGTAGATGCGGTTCAAGCTTTCGGTCATATATCCATCGACTGCCGGAACCTCCCGATTGACTTACTGAGTGTGTCTGGTCATAAGATTAACGGACCGCAAGGGGTTGGGGCATTGTATATCCGCCAAGGTACACGCCTTCAGCCGCTAATGCATGGGGGACTTCAGGAAAAGAAACGCCGTGCCGGAACAGAAAATATCGCCGGTATTACGGGGCTGGCTAAAGCCGCAACTCTTGCTAATGCTTCCATTGAGGAGCGTGGGGCGCACGATACGGTTCTTCGCCAGACGTTGCTTAAAGGGTTGGAAGACACTCTGGGTAGCCAAAATTTTGTGATTAACGGTGACCCTGATCATTCTTTACCTAATGTTCTCAATGTTAGCTTTCCGGCCATTGGTACAGAGACCATGCTGATGAACCTTGATATGGAAGGAATCGCAGCAGCAAGCGGATCAGCCTGCACTTCCGGATCTTTAGAGCTATCGCATGTATTGCAGGCGATGGATCTTCCTGAAGATGTTTTACATTCAGCGATTCGGTTTAGCTTCGGTTTGGGTAATACTACGGAAGAAATGGAATACACGGCCAAGAAAATTGAAACCATATGGAAGCGGCTGCGTACTAGGTACTAGGGATTTCTCCGCATTTTAATAAGAAGGGAGGGGCGGTTTTTCCATTTCATTGCATGAACGGAAGCAAGGTCTGACAGGCATGTAGGAAAAGGACCGCACCTTCGTTCAGATTGCAGAATGAGGAGGTACCCTATATATGAAGCTTCAAGATATGATCGGACTTGCCGTTTTCGATGTGGAGGACGGGAAGCAGATTGGTAAAATACATGACTTTATGGTGACAGCGGATTGGCGAATCTCAGGGATCGAGTTGGAAGGAAAGGGACTTTTTTCTTCTCACGTGAAAATGGTTGCTTGGGATGACATCGTTGCTTACGGTGAGGATGCGATCATGATTCGCAATCAGCAGGCTGTGCGTAAAATGGAGGCCCATGATATACAACATACGTACTTGCTTGGGCCTTGTAAACTGAAGGATCTATCCGTGCTAACAGAGGAAGGGCTTATGCTCGGGCACATCTCGGATGTTTATTTTGACCAGGAAATGGGCAATAACATAATAGGCTTGGAAATCAGCGATGGTTTTGTATCGGATATTATAGAGGGGCGGAAATGGCTGCCCTGCACCGAAGAGATGTCCATCGGGGAAAATGCTGTTATGGTTCCCCCATTAAGCGAGCAGCGTCTGGAAAAAGCCATATATTCTGTTAATGGATAGGGTGAGTTTATTGAGATGTCCGAATTGTAATTCCAAAGATATCGGAAAAATTGGCTCCCATCAATTTTATTGCTGGGGATGCTTTATCGAACTTCAGGTGAATGGTGAAAAAATGTCTGTCTACCAAGTGGAAGAGGATGGAACGCTCAGTTCGCTGGACGACCTATTCTTTGGAGATGAGATGGCACAACAGGACTTGCCGCAAATTCACGCTTCTTCCTAAGCTGGACACCAAAAGTGGACAGGCTGCTTACTAAGAGGTGTGATCTACATACGGCTTAGTAGGTTGTATAACGCTTGATAAAAAACAACGAAGAGGGTGCCCCGTACGGCCATAATGGCTGAGGGCACCCTCTTTTGTATACCGTTATTGTGAAGATTGTAAGTTCTACAATTTAAAGCGTTTGACCTCTTCCAATAGAAGATCTGCATGAGAATCGAGTTTGGCAGAAAGGTCAGCAATATTATTCATGGCATGACCTTGTTCTTGCACAGAGGAGGCCACTTCCTCTGTAGATGCTGCACTTTGCTCAGAAACAGCGACAACGCTGGAAATGACGTCGGAAATATGCCCGGCATTCACACGGAGATCATCTGCGGCGGCTGTAACGTCCTCAATTTGGGCAAGCATATGCTGAGAAGCGCCACGAATGGACTCAAACGCCTGTCTCGTTGCAATGGCAGCGTGCTCCTGTTCTACAGTTACAGCAAGAGCCCTCTTCATTTCCTCCGCGCTTTGTACTCCTGCAATCTTAATTTCTTCCAGCTTACTCATGATACTGTCACTGGAACTGCCCGCTTGCTCAGCCAGCTTTCTCACTTCTCCCGCGACGACGGCAAAACCTCGTCCGTGTTCCCCGGCCCGTGCTGCTTCGATAGATGCATTGAGGGCCAGCAGGTTTGTTTGTGCGGCGATATCATGGATGGCTCCGGCCAGCCGCTCAATATCCTGAGTTTTTAGCGTGAGTGAATCTACGGCTTCCCCTGCCGCAGTCGTCGTTTGTCTGGACTCGGCGGCCAGTTTCGCTTGACGTTCAGCTGTTTCATACCCTGCAAGCACGGCAGAATCTGTTTCGAATACGGCAGTTTGGGTCCGTTTGACACTTTCGCCAATCTGGTCGATGGAGCCTGTCATGTGAGTCAGCTTCTCAGAGCCGGAATATACAGCCTCAGCTTGGTCGCTCGCTCCTTGGGCAAGTTCCTGAACTGCGCTGGAGATTTGTGACGCGATGGTTCCAGTATCCTTAGCGTGCTGATGCATATCATGGGAAGCTGAGCTGACATCGCCTGCAGTATCTGATACCTTGCGCAACAGGTGAGATAGATTATCAGACATGATATTAAAATCTGTACCCAGGCTGGCAATTTCATCTTTACCCTTAATGTCCACACGAGCTGTCATATCGCCTTCAGCTATACGTTTGACGTTCACTTGAAGCTTCCGAATTGGCTTGATAAAGTTGTTTGCCGCCCAGATTGCCAGCAGCATAGCAACGACCAAGATGATAGCAACGGTAATAATCAACTGATTACGAGTGGAGTAATACTCCTGAAAAGCAATATCTTTTGAAATGGACAATCCTACAATCCAGCCAGTGCTAGGCATCTTTTTAAAATAAAGCTGACGGTCACTGCCATTATAGGTATAGTCTGTTTTTCCCGAAGCTGTGCTCAGCAGGGCCGCAGTTGATGAACCCAACTCGGGCGTATCCTTAAGGTTTTTACCGGCCAGCTTGCTGTCTGGGTGTGCGACCACAACTCCATTCTGGTCAATCAGAAATGCGTAGCCTAATCCGTTCAGGTTTATGTCTTTAATGATTTTTGTCATATCATTTAACATAATATCCTCGCTGACTACCCCCGTGATAGAGCCGTTGGAATCTTTGAGAGGTTTAGCAATAGAAATGGTGAAGTCATTGCTGCCTGCATCGGTGTAAGGTGAGGAATAATACATTTCTCCCTTGGTTTTGGCATCCTTGTACCACGGACGAGCGCGAGGATCATAACCAGCTTCAAACCAGCCAGATCCATCCCAGTAGGATCCATCTTCAAAGCCTGCGTAGATGTTGGAAATATTTTGATCTTTATAGTTTTCAAAAGCTGCTTTCAGAGATACGGTTTTGGCATCTGATGAAATATCACTCGATTCCAGACCTGCAGCCAGTGTCTCGATAATTTTGGCATTGCCGCTGGTCCATCCGTCGAGCTGATTGACGGTTTCGGTGGCTTTACTAGTCATAAGCTCTTGTATGTCACGGTTAGCCTGATTTTTGATACTTGTCATGCTAATAACGGATAAAGGCCCGGCTGCAACGATAACAATGCAAGTGAAAAGGAGAATAAGCTTGATTTTTAAGTTCATGTAATGACCCCCGATGTTTCAGAAATATGAAATCCTAAAATAGTGCTTTGTACTTATATCGTCAGATGGAATGACTTTGTTAATTATTTTCATCCGTTTTCATCATTTTTTTACAATGGTAATCGATGGAGCATTCCAGACTCGCGGGAAGGATTAAAGTAGAGGTACAGGCATATACTTAAAGAAGGCTAGTCCGGTAAGGGGGCACGAAATGGAGCAATTAACGAAAAGTAGACTGTTCCGGTACGGAATATGGACGCTGCTGGGACTTGTCATTCTATATTTTATCTGGCTGCTGCGACCTTTGTTTTTTCATTTGTATGAATTTCTGAAAACAATCATTGCTCCGTTTGCGGTAGCGATGATCATCTCCTATGTACTTAATCCTGTTGTCAATATGCTGGGCGGTCGCAAGGTGCCTCGAAGCGTAGCTGTGCTGCTCATCTATGCTGTATTTTTGGCCAGTCTCGTTGTGATTCTGATGAACCTGATTCCGATGTTTATTGAACAACTGGATGAGCTGAATGAGCATCTGCCTGAGCTGACCATGCATGCACAGGGATTAATGACGAATATGGATAGCGGCATTTTGCCCCAAGGGGTGCGAACGGGTATGAATCAATGGTTTTTCCAACTAGAGAATCGGATGGCAACCGGAATTTCTACCTTTATGGATAACATCGGCGGGATGATCAACATGCTGTTCAATGTATTCATTGTACCGTTCCTCATTTTTTATATTTTGAAAGATTTTGATGTGTTCGAGCGGACGATTGTGTCTTACCTCCCGCGTTCTCGTCGTAAGGCGATTGTAACGGTACTTAAGGAAATTGATCAGGCGCTTGGCAACTATGTCAGGGGACAATTACTGGTATGCGTCATTATTGGCGTGCTGGCTTATCTCGGATATATGCTGATTGGCATGCCTTATGCGCTGTTGCTGGCAGGAGTGGTTGCGGTTTTTAACATCGTTCCATATTTGGGCCCCTTTTTGGGAGCCGCTCCGGCAGTAATCATGGCTTCTACAATCTCCTTCAAAATGGTGCTTTTGGTCGTGGTCGTTAACACTTGTATTCAAGTGTTGGAAAGCAATGTCATTTCTCCCCAGGTGGTAGGACGAACGCTGCATCTGCATCCGATAGCCATTATTTTCGCTCTGCTAGTGGGTGGTGAAATTGCGGGAATTACCGGCTTGATTTTAGCGGTTCCCGTGATGGCGGTATTAAAGGTAGGACTTCAACATTTTTTTGCTTATTACGTGAAGCGGAAAACGATCTGATTTTGTCCTTACACCGTATGTATCTTGTCTGATATCGCGTTGACACGGCTAAATGACACGGATATACTGAATTGAGTATGTTTAAATGTGTTTATCCAGTAGGGAAAGCTCATTTCGAAGTGCGGGCTGAACCCGCCGGGATGCTCCCGTTACCAGTGAAAACAAGGCGATCGATCGTCCGTTAAGCAAATGTTGGTGTGCAGCTTGCGCATGGGCATTTCGTACAGAGGGGACGGCGTTAACCAGGGTGGTACCGCGATACAATCGTCCCTGATCCGTTCAGGGGCGTTTTTCTGTTTTTTTATGGCCTGTGCCAGGAACCAGTGACACCATAATTAGGAGGCTACTTATATGAAAGCTAGTGAAATCCGCTCCAAATGGCTGGAGTTTTTTGAAAGCAAGGGACATGTGATTGAACCAAGCGCGCCGCTTGTTCCACATAAAGATCCTTCCCTGCTGTGGATTAATGCGGGTATGGCACCGCTTAAGCCTTATTTTGACGGACGTGTGAAGCCAGAAAATCCACGTATCGCCAATTCGCAAAAATGTATTCGGACGAACGATATTGAGAATGTCGGTAAAACGCGCCGCCATCACACCTTTTTCGAAATGCTCGGCAACTTTTCTATTGGCGACTATTTTAAGGAAGAAGTCATTACATGGGCATGGGAGTTTCTGACGGATCCAAAATGGATTGGTTTTGATCCGGAACGTCTGGCTGTAACTGTGTATCCTGAGGATGAGGAAGCGTACAAGCTGTGGAACGAAAAAGTTGGACTTCCTGCCGAACGTATCATCAAACTGGAAGATAACTTTTGGGATATCGGTGAAGGTCCTTGCGGACCTTGTACGGAAATCTTTTATGATCGTGGCGAAGCCTACGGTAGCGACATGACGGACCCTGAAATGTATCCGGGGGGAGAAAATGAGCGTTATCTGGAAGTGTGGAACCTCGTTTTCTCACAATTCAACCATAACAAAGACGGTAGCTATACGCCGCTTCCAAACAAAAATATTGATACAGGGGCTGGATTGGAGCGTTTTGCATCCATTCTGCAAAATGTGGATTCCAACTTTGATACGGATATCTTCCAGCCACTAATTCAAAAAACAGCGGCGATGGCAGGAGTGAAATATAACGAAAATGTGGACAGTGATGTGGCTCTTAAGGTTATTGCTGACCATGTTCGTACCGTAGCTTTTGCAATTGGTGACGGTGTGCTGCCTTCTAATGAAGGACGCGGTTACGTGATCCGCCGTTTGCTGCGCCGGGCTGTGCGCTATGGCAAAATGCTGGGCATGAACCGTCCATTTATGTTTGAGCTGGTGGAAACCGTTGGGGATGTCATGGGTGTGTATTACCCTGAGGTAGTGGACAAGCGTGATTTCATCATCAAAGTGATCAAAACGGAAGAGGAACGCTTCCATGAAACACTGACAGATGGATTGGCAATTTTGTCCGATATCAGTGCTCAGGCGAAGGCAGAAGGTCGCAATGTCATTAGTGGAGCAGATGCCTTCAAACTGTATGATACGTACGGGTTCCCATTCGATCTCACAGAGGATTATGCAGACGAGCAGGGCTTGAAAGTAGACCGTGAAGGCTTTGATGAAGCGATGCAGGAACAACGCAAACGCGCCCGTGATGCACATCAGGACAGCGCCAGCATGAAGATTCAGGGCGGAGCTTTGTCCGATCTGGCGGTTAAAAGTGAATTTGTTGGATATAATGACCTCGTAACTGAGTCTAAAATTGTGGCGATTGTATATGAAGATGTACTGGTGGACACTGTTAGTGAAGGGCAGTCTTGCCAGGTCGTGCTGGATGTGACTCCTTTCTATGCCGAAAGCGGAGGACAAGTCAGTGACCAAGGCTTGCTGCGTGGAGGTACGGTAACCGCGAAGGTCGAAGGATTGTTTAAGGCGCCACAAGGTCAGCATGTGCATCAGGTTGTTGTAGAAGCTGGTGAGCTGAACGTTGGCGATACGGTGAAAGCTGAAGTTGATCAAGCTTCACGTGGAGAAATTGAGAAAAACCATACGGCTACGCATTTGCTTCACAAAGCGCTTAAAGAAGTGCTGGGTGACCATGTCAATCAGGCGGGTTCTTTGGTAGAGCCTGGGCGTCTGCGTTTTGATTTCTCCCATTTTGGAAGCATTACACCAGAAGAACTGGCGGATATTGAACTGCGTGTAAACCGTGCCATCTGGAGCCAACTGGACGTTAATATTGAACTGAAACCGATTGATGAAGCCAAGGCTCTCGGAGCAATGGCGCTGTTCGGTGAAAAATATGGAGATATCGTGCGGGTCGTTAAAGTAGGCGATTACAGCATTGAACTATGCGGTGGCTGTCATGTCAGCAATACTTCGCAAATTGGCTTGTTCAAGCTTGTCAGCGAGAGCGGCATTGGATCAGGTGTACGTCGTATTGAAGCGGTGACCGGACGTTTTGGTTTTGAATATATGGAAGGTCAATTAGAGCTGTTGAAGGTATCGGCTGGACTTGTAAAATCCAAGCTGTCTGAGGTACCAAAGCGTATCGAATCATTGCAGCAACAAATTAAAGACCTTAGCCGTGAAAATGAATCGCTGCAGAGCAAGCTGAGCGTTATTGAGGCAGGCCAGCTGACCGATCAGGTCGTGCAAGCAGGCGGGGTGCAGCTGCTGGCTGCGCGCGTGCAGGCTTCCAGCATGGACGCGTTGCGTGCGATTGCTGATGAACTGAAAGGGAAACTTCCGGCTGCTGTGCTGGTGCTCGGCGCTGCAATGGACGATAAAGTTAATTTTGTCGTAGCAGTTCCGGCAGAGCATACCAAGGCCGGACTTCATGCAGGCAAGCTCGTGAAAGAAATTGCTGCCGTATGCGGTGGCGGCGGTGGCGGACGACCTGACATGGCGCAAGCCGGTGGTAAGGATGCCAGCAAGCTGGATGAAGCACTTCAACGTGCGCATGAACTGGTGGCGGCAGCCTCACAAGGATAAAGTTCGATATTTTTTGCAGATTTTTGGGAAAAAACGGGCTTAGATATTTCCTTGTAGGGCTTTGCTTATGGTATGATGTAAAAGAATAAGCTGGCATAAACATGTACACATGTTTTGTGGAAGCGAGGTGTCAACAATGGATTCCATGGACAAAACGGTCAAATTTAATGTCAAGGCAGATGAAAAGGAAGCTTCTGCTCAGGAGATTTTGTTGACCGTATATGATGCGTTGGTAGAAAAAGAATACAATCCGATCAATCAAATTGTCGGCTATTTGCTATCCGGTGATCCGGCTTATGTGCCACGGCATAATAATGCTAGAAGCCTGGTACGTAAAAAAGAACGCGATGAGTTGATTGAAGAGTTGGTTCGTTTCTATCTTGCTAAGCATCGTTAGGAGACAGGCATGAAAGTAATGGGATTGGATTACGGGGATCGCCGAATTGGGGTCGCCGTAAGTGATGCCTTCGGCTGGACCGCCCAAGGATTGGAAGTCATAGAACGACGCGGTGACGACAGCGAGTTCGGTAAAATTGCAAATTTGGTTCGTGAAAATGAGGTCGGCGAGGTTGTTGTTGGCTTGCCGAAAAACATGAACGGAACCGTGGGTCCACGCGGTGAGATTTGCATCGAGTTTGCGAACCGACTCAAGGAGTTACTGGGTTTACCCGTTCACCTTTGGGATGAACGGCTGACGACGCGTTCGGCGGAGCGTACGCTTCTGGAGGCCGACGTCAGCCGAAAAAAACGCAAGCAGGTGGTAGATAAACTGGCCGCAAGCCTGATCTTGCAAAACTATTTGGACGCACACAGTACAAGGTGAGGGGGATTTCGTAATGGCTGAAAATCAAGTGGGTATGGAAGAAGAGCCGGAAATTATTTATATTGCCGATGACGAGGGCAACGAGGAAGAGTTCGAGGTCATTATGAAGTTTGAGGTAGATGGTTCCGAAGCGAAGTACATGATGGTTGCGCCAGTGGACCCTGAAGCTGATGAGTCCGATGTGTACGCCTTCCGTTACGAGGAAGAAGGCGATGATATTAAATTGTTTGTGATCCAAGACGATGCCGAATGGGAAATCGTCGAAGAGACCTTTAATACATTCGTAGAAGAAGAGGAAGAGGAAGAGGAAGACGGGAAATGACGAGCTATTCACGTGAAGACCTGAGTTGGACCTCTGATTTGAAGGAAACGTTCGACGGCGATGTAGAGTTGCAGGATGAACGGGGCCATGCGATTCGCATGGAATTGGAAGCAGAGTTCAAGGTAGGGGAGCAACGGTACGCCGTATTGCGTAGACCCGGGGCTGCTGTTGGCGAACATGAACTTTACCATGTAAGCTCATCCACAGACGGCGAAATCTCTATCACCACCATTGAAGATGATGATGAGTGGGAAGATATTTCCGAACTGTACGATGAATGTACGTTGCCGGAAGAACTGTAAGTCTGGATAGCGATGAGATCAAACCTGAAAGGGCGGACCAGTCCGCCCTTTTTGGCTGTGAAGGAGTTGGGTGGATGTGAAGCGAAGGACGAGGATGTTTACGTTGTTGCTACTGCTTATCATTATAGCAGGAGGGGTAGCCCTCTATATTTGGAATGCCATGCAGCCTGTTCAGCCCCAAACACAACCCGTTGCTTTTACGGTGGTGCAGGGAACAGGAACATCGGCAATCGCAGATACGCTGGAGCAAAAGGGACTTATACGTAATGCGCTCGTGTTTAAGGCTTATGTAAAATTCAAACAGCAAGGAAGCGCATTTCAGGCCGGAAAATATGAGGCGCAGCCTGGCGCAACCTTTGATCAGTTGATTACTAAGTTATCGGCTGGAGATGTTGTCAAAGAGGAAATGATTCGTTTTACAATCCCGGAAGGTTTTACGATTAGACAGATGGCTGATAAGCTGCAAAAGGAAGGACTGGCAGACCGGCAGCAATTTTTGCAGCTGGCCAACGATCCGTCCGCTTTTGACGTCGCGCTGGTGCGGGACATTCCAAAGCAGGCGGGGCTTCGCTATGCGCTGGAGGGCTACCTTTTCCCGGAAACCTATGAGCTGAAAAAGGGCAGCACGGCCAAAGATATGATACAGGTGATGCTAGAACAGACACAAAAGCGGTTGGAGACTGTTTCCGATCTGGATGCCAAGCTGAAACAGCGGGGTGAAACGCTGCATCAACTGCTGACGGTTGCTTCTTTGGTAGAGCGCGAGGTGGTTGTGGAAGATGAGCGGTCTGTAGTAGCTGGCGTCATTTATAACCGGCTCAAACAGGGTAAGAAGCTGGAAATTGATGCTACGGTTCAATATATGCTGGACAAGCAAAAAGAACGGCTGTATTACAAGGATTTGGCTGTGGAAAGCCCTTATAATACGTATTTGCATCTGGGACTTCCACCAGGGCCGATTGCAAGTCCCAGTCTGAACTCAGTGATAGCGGCTTTACAGCCGAAAGCTACAGATTATTTATTTTATGTGACCAAAAAAGACGGGACACATGAACATTTGTTTGCCAAAACGTATAAAGAACATTTGCATAACATTCAGGTAAGTAACCGTAAGACAAATTAGGAGGTGAGCCTATGGCTTACAAACCCGAACTACTGGCAACTGCCAGCTCTCCGGAGGATGCCCGCCATATGCTGGGGGCTGGAGCTACTGCATTACTTATTGGAGATGACCGCTTTGGAATGCGACTGCCGGGACATTTTACACCGGACCAAATCCGTGAAGTGGTAGAAGAAGCACGCAAGCATGCGGCGCAGGTATATGTATCTATGACGAATTTGATGACGAACGAGCTATTGCCGCTCATTCCCGAATATGTGCAGACCCTAGCTGGATGCGGCATAGACGCCATTGAGTTTAATGATCCCGCAGTGCTTATGGCCGTGAAGGAGTATGCCCCGCATCTGAAGCTGTTCTGGAACGGTGAGATGATCTCTACCAACTTCGCAACCGCCAACTATTGGGGTGAAAAGGGGGCTTCCCGGGTCATTTTGGCTCGTGAGCTGAGTATGGATGAAATTACCGAAATGATACCAAAGTTGAACATAGAAGCACAGGTTCAGGTACATGGCATGACTAATATTTATCACTCCAAGCGTAAGCTTGTTCAAAGTTATATGCTGCACCAGGGACGTAATGTAGAAGGGGATTTGGGTAGAGGACGCGGCTTGTTTCTGATTGAAGCAGAGCGGAAAGAAGAGAAGTTCCCTATTTACGAGGATATAAATGGGACACATATTATGAGTTCAGATGATTTTTGCATCATGGAGGACCTGCATATTCTAATGGAGGCGGGCGTGCATAGCTTTAAGATCGAGGGCTTATTGAAGCCTACGGCTTACAATGAGGCGGTTGTTCGTGCTTATCGTAAAGCAATAGATAGTTATACAGCCGACCCAGATGCTTACGCTTATGATGAAAGCTGGCTGGATGAAGTTCGCCGTCTTCAAGATCCTGAACGGGAACTTTCCTTCGGATTTTTCTATAAAGAGCAGGTTTATTAATTTTAAAATGAATTTACAGAGGGGGGAACGTCATGGGGACGATAACCAAAGCGAGAAAATATATAGGTAAACGGAATCGTTTGGACAAGCCGGAGCTGTTGGCTCCTGCCGGAAATCTGGAAAAACTGAAGTTTGCCGTTCACTATGGCGCGGATGCTGTATATATTGGTGGACAAAAATATGGTCTGCGTTCTAACGCCGATAATTTCAGTTTTGAGGAAATGCGCGAAGGTGTAGAATTTGCGAACAAGTATGGTGCTAAAGTGCTTGTGGCCACCAACATCTATGCCCACAATGAAGATATTGCCGGAATTGAGGAGTACTTGCGCAATCTGTACGAGGCGGGAATTCATGCCGTTATCGTCGCTGATCCGGCTATTGTATCCGTGGCATTGCGCGCTGTTCCTGGATTGGAAGTGCATTTGAGCACACAGCAGTCCACGCTGAACTGGCAAGCGGTAAAGTTTTGGAAAAACGAGGGGTTACCGCGTGTGGTACTTGGACGTGAGACCAGTCTGGAGGAAATCGAAGAAATTAAAAAGCATGTGGACATCGAAATCGAGGCTTTTGTCCATGGTGCGATGTGCTCTTCATTTTCCGGCCGCTGCGTGTTGTCCAATCACTTTACAGACCGTGATTCCAATCGTGGGGGATGTTGTCAGTCTTGCCGCTGGAAATACGATCTGTTTGAGGATGCCCGCCCAGGTGAGGTTTGGATATCTGAAGAAGAGGCACAGGTTAGCAATGCACTGAAACAGTTCCAGCTCGGTGTTAACCAGCTTCCATTGTTTGAAGAGAGTGATAATGCTTTTTCTATGGGTTCCAAGGATCTATGTATGATTGAAAATGTCCCTGATCTGATTGATGTAGGTGTAGACAGTTTTAAAGTAGAGGGACGGATGAAGTCTATCCACTATGTGGCAACGGTCGTGAATGTCTATCGTCAAGCGATTGATTCCTATATGGCTGATCCTGAAAATTATGTGCTCAAACCAGAATGGATTGAAGAAATTAACAAGGCAGCTAATCGTCCGCTGAATACAGGGTTTTTCTACGATACACCGGATCATGAGGATCATATTTATGAGCCGGAAGAAAAGGCAGTCCCTTATGATTTTGCTGGACTAGTCATGGACTACGATGCCGCGAGTGGGATCGCAACTATTCAACAACGGAACCATTTTAAACCCGGTCATGAAATTGAATTTTTCGGTCCGAACGGAACATTCTTCAAACAAACGGTCGGAACGATCTGGGATGAGGAAGGCAACGAATTGGATGCTGCTCGTCACCCGCTTCAACGAATTAGAATGAAGGTAGATCAGCCCGTATCGTATTTTGATATGATGCGTAAAAAGAAATAAATAAGCCTTAAGTCACAGGTGAAAGAATCAAAAGCCTCTCCTATCGGTTGGAGAGGCCTTTTTTTGAATAGTTTTCTAGGAAAAAAGTTTCACAAAATTTAGTCGATGCTCAAAGGAAAGCTACATTCCTTGTCGAATAGTTCCGATAGAAGTTATATAGATAATAGATACATAATGGATGACGTGGAATTAGAAACTAATTATATGGTGGTAGGTGAGAGGAATGGGTTTACGGAAAAAAGAGGGGAATACAGTAAAAAGGCAACCCAAGAAAACGGATCAAATGCAGGGTTTGAAAGGCAGTAAAGCAACGAATAAAGGGGAACAAACGGTTGCGATGTCTTCGAAGGTTGCGCCCTGGTTAGCTAAGGCGATTCGTAAGGGTACACACAATTTAAAGCGTTTACTTAAGCCAGAAAGGTACAGTAAAGATTTCATGCATTTGGTCAAAAACTATAATCCGATACGTTCGGTTGGAATGAAGTTGTTTCTGATCTTTTTTGCGGCAATTATGTTATTTGTGGTCAGCTTGGGGATGCTCTCATACTACAAGGCTAAAAGTACGATTGAGCAAAATGCAGCAACGGCTTATCAGCAGACCGTTCAGCAAACTTCAGAAAAGCTTGACATTATTCTAGAGCGCTTTCAAGACACATCGACACAGGTATTTTTTGATACTGAATTAAGTGATCAGTTGCAAAAGGCTGTAAAGCAAGATAAAAATCCCTTTGCATCTTTTGTTGCTATGGGCGAAGTAAACAAGAAATTAACGAATATTGCTTTTACGAATAAAGCGATTGATTCATTGTATTTGTACCCGGAAGAAACCAAGTTTGCTGCTATGGGCACCGGAACACAAAAGGATGTACGGCAGGAAGCATGGTTTAAGGATATTTTGAAAAACAAGGGAATGGTTTGGCTACCTACGCAGGTGAATGACAATGGCAGCAAGACCTTTCGCCTAGCACGCTCCATGAACAGTATGTCCGGGTTGGGAGGGACTTACGTTCTGGTTATGGATTTAAAGTCCAGTGCGGTGGAGGACGAGTTGAAAGGTGTTAATTTGGGCTCAGGCAGTATGATTAGCCTTGTGACAGACAAGGGTGAGTTTGTAGGCTCTAACAATGAGAGCTTGGCTGGAGGAAAGACAAAGCTGGATTACGTTTCCAAGCTTGAGGGGATCGAAGGAAATCAAATTATGGAGCAGGAAGCAGACGGCAAAGAGCAAAATGTGCTTGCGGTTCATAATACGCTGGGAACTTCCAAATGGATTCTCGTGGGTGTAGTACCTGTATCTGAGCTGGTGAGAGACGCTAAGGGGATTCTAACCACGACCTGGATATTTGCTGCAGTGGCTGCACTCATTGCATTGTTCATTGGCCTATGGATCGTGCGTCTCGTGGCTCGTCCATTGACACACCTGAAGGATTTAATGGTCGAAGGCGCCAAAGGCAACTTGCAAATTCGAACGAACTATAAGGCTGAGGATGAAATTGGGCAGTTGTCAGAAAGCTTTGATATCATGATGGAGCAAATTACATTGCTGGTAGAGCAGACGAATGCCTCAGCTCAGGAGGTTCTGAAAACAGCGACGGAACTAGGCGATGCCTCGAAGAAGACAGCCATTTCAGCCAAAGAAATAGCAGCAGCAACGGAAGAAATTGCTCACGGCGCCGCCAGTTTGGCAACAGAGGCCGAACGTGGCAGCGGACTAACCGGGAATATATCTCAGCAAATGGATACGGTTATGGCTTCCAATCATGAAATGAGTCTGGTCGCACAAGAAGTTGAACAATCCAGTGAACAAGGGACAGTTCAACTGAAAACTCTATTGAGCAAGACTAAGGTTACGGAAGAAACTACGCATGCTCTGGTAGGCAAAGTAGATGAACTGAAGAAGACAACTTCCGATGTCTTTAAGGTGCTGGACGTATTACAGGATATTGCTAAACAAACGAATATTCTATCACTGAATGCGACGATTGAAGCAGCACGAGCGGGGACGGCTGGGCGTGGTTTTATGGTGGTAGCTAATGAGGTTCGGCAGTTGGCTGAACAATCACGTCAAGCTATTCGCACAGCTACGGGTATTACTAATAACATCGTCAATGAGATGAATGAAACGGTACAGGCATTATCTGAGGTGTACCCGCTGTTCCGGGAGCAAATGGGAGCCGTGCAGGAAACAACGGACATTTTCCAATCGGTGCAGCAGCAAATGGGAGAGTTCGCGCTTCGGTTGGGAACGGTCACCGCCTCCATTCATCATCTGAGTGAATCACAGACCACATTGTCCGAGGCAATGACCAATGTAAGTGCAGTAGCTGAGCAATCCTCGGCCACTTCACAGGAAGTCGCTTCACTCAGCACTGAACAGGCCAATATTGGTAATCAACTGGTAGGTTTGTCGGATAAACTGGAAGGAGTATCAGTGAACTTGAAGGAACAGCTTTCGCGGTTTACGGTGTAGATATAACTAAACCATGGGAATCAGGTTTGTCACTGATCTCCGTGGTTAACCCATTCAACGTTAAAAGTTGAGTGGGTTTTCTTTTTCAACTACAGGACATACTACTGGAAAAAAGATGAAAGAAGGATGGGTGTGCCGAGGCGTGGTAGCAGTTTCATACGAAAACGTCGAATTGCATATATGGCCTTGGGGGTGATGGCGCTACTGCTGATTTTATTATTCCGACTGGCTTGGCTTCAGGGGACAGCGGGCATTCATATGTCCGTTTATGGGGGGCATTCGCTTAAGGAAATGTCAGCACGTCAGCGACAGGAGGGCATTTCTATCGACTCTGGACGTGGACAGTTTACGGACCGGCATGGGCGACCCTTGACTGGCGGAGTAGTATGGACGCCAGTACTTTTTCCCGATGTAGATGGCAAAGCGGCTTTACATGGCGAAGAACTGGCCGAGCTACTGCGTACGAATAAGAAGCAACTACTGACACGATGGAAAAGGCTGCAATCCCCGCTCATATGGCGAGATGGGCGCGGAGAGCCCGTACAAATCAATCCGCATGAAGCAGGCAAGCTGCTGAAGTTAGCCCCTTCGCTTATTGAGCTTGTACCTTATGCGAAACGTTACAGGGATTTGCCCAATGGCAGGCAATGGCTTGGCTTTTTGTATGAACGTGCCGACCGAGCGAGTGAACTGCCGATGGGGGCAGCCGGGCTGGAAAGAACGCTGGAGCCGCTACTGAGCGGCGTCGGTGAAACGTTCGTCTCCCGATTTGTAGATGCGCAGCGTCGTCCATTGGCTCATGTACCGCTGCGTGTCAGTGCTCCATCCAATGGTCACTATCCATTACAGGTACAGACTACAATTGATCTACCTATACAGGAACAGATTGAAAAGCTGACGGAATCTAGTCATTTGGCAGAAGGGGCGGTGGTAGTGCTCGATGCAGGCAACGCGGATGTACTGGCGATGGTGTCTCGCCCTTTTTATAATCCCGGTCATGTTGATCCCCAGAAAAAAACAGACTGGTCTAATCGTGCACTTAAGGCGATAACGCCTGGTTCCATTTTTAAGTTGGTTACGGCTGCTGCTGCACTTGAATCAGGTGTTGTCCAACCGCAGGAACAATTCCATTGTCATGGAACTTATGGCAAGTACGGTTTGGCTTGCTGGAAAAAAGAAGGACACGGTACCCTGAACCTGGAGGAAGGGCTTGCCGTATCCTGTAATAGTGTGTTCGCTCATCTCGGTGAACGGCTTAATCCTGAGCAAATTCAGGCCACAGCCTCTGCACTGGGATTGGGCCGAACTGTGGGCTGGCAGGAGAGGAATCTTGCAGGACTACCTCAATTCAGACCGCTGGATCACGAAGAAAAGGGAGCCGTATTCGGCCCCCATACGAACGCGTCTGATCCGGGCGTACGTGTACAGACAGCTATCGGCCAACGTGATGTGCTGGTGACGCCTCTCCAAGCTGCCAATCTCATCGTTACCTTGCTGCATGATGGTCAAGTACATGCACCACGCGTCGTCAAACGCATCAGTTATGCAGATGGTAGCACCTTACTGGAACTACCTACTCACGCTGCACCTTCACCTGAGGGTAGCCGCTTGATTCATACATCGACGGCTCGCACGCTTCGTGAAGCAATGGAAAAGGTTGTGACACAGGGGACTGGTGCCTCGTTGCGTAATAAATCATGGAATCTGGCCGGCAAATCAGGTACGGCCCAAGCTTTGAAGAACGGTCAACCTATAAATCACCAGTGGTTTATAGGTTATGGTCCGATAGAGCGGCCTCGTTATGCGGTCGCCGTCCTTGTGCAAAATGCTTTAACAGATTCTACAAATCAAGCTACAGCACTGTTTGGTCAAGTGATGGATCTGTTAGCTCAATCCTCTTGAGTACCACGAGTAGCTTCACGATCCTCCTCCTGTATTTTAACGATAAACGGAGGCTCGTCAAATTCCTCTGTCGGAAACCGAATCCATTGCTGCAGATAGCCTTGCTGCCACAATTCCTTGAGCAAAATGATCAGAATGGGTGACAGAATTAAGCCGGCTAGTCCAAAGATGGACAACGATATAATGGCAAAGGAAAGCATCAGATAGGCAGATGAAACACCGATGGAATTACCAGTGATTTTAGGCTCTGCCAGCTGGCGGACGATCACCGTGACAGCCATGACAATAAGCAGGCCTACAGCCAGGCCGGTATTGCCTGTGATGAACAGATACACTGCCCACGGAATAAAAATAACAGGCACACCCAACAAGGGCAGGATATCAAACAAAGCTGCCACGAGCGCCAATGAGAGGGCATTATCCACTTGCAAAATGAGTAAACCTATAAATACGAGAACAAAGGTAATCCCTACCAGTAGAGCTTGAGCCTTGAGAAAAGCGGAGATAGCTTTAAGTACGTGGTTTTTCAGAAAAAGATAAGCAGTTTTTAGTGTCTTGGGTGTTTTACTACGGGCAATGCTCTTCCAAAGATTAATTTCCATACTTAAAAAGAACGCTAAAATGATTGCAATGGCAAAGTTGCCCATAAAAACAGTGAAAGAACTGAGGAACTGTATGAAAAAGGATAAGCCTAGCTGTGCCCATTTCGTAGCAATGGTGGTGGCAGTCGCAAAATATTCATTCACACGTTCGGTAACACCCGGAGGTAAAGCAGCGATTTTATCTTGAGAAAGATGAAGATACCGCGTGAATTCCGCTTGGATAATCTGAGTATACTGTGGGAGGTTTTGCGCGACTTTCGTAAATTGCGTAACCAGAATCAGACCCAATCCGAAAAAAATAGCAAGTAAAAGGATAATAAACAGCAATACGGAGAGTGCGGAGGCAAAAGGTTTTTTCATTCCTTTTCGATGAAAATAACGGGCAGCAGGTTCAATGCACCAGAACACGACGAACGAAAGGAACACAGGTGCGGCAAGTTGATACAGTTTGCTGGATACGAACATAATTAAATACACGGTTAATACGATCAAACCGATATCAAAAACGGTACGCCAATATTTTTTGTACAATGGAAGCATATGGATACAACGACTCCTTTTAGATTTTTATTTATTGTACACTAAATTGGACCTCAATGCTGACCATATGAAGTAGCGAAATCTCGGCATGTTTACATCATTGTGATAACATATAAGTAAGTGAGTTTTCCTCAGGAAGCCTGCTTGGGGAGTTCAGAATAGAAAAGTGGGGATAAAACGTGCAGACTTTGCTGTTATGGATGTTTTACATTTCAACTTTTTATGCTTTTATTCCGGCGCTGGTTAGTCGTATATTTGGTTTCCGGGTGTTCAGGCGCGGCAAAAGTGAACAAGAATATGCGCTCACCTTTGATGATGGCCCTGATCCAGTGTATACATCGCAGCTGCTTGATTTACTGAAGTGTTTTGATGCCAAAGCTACTTTTTTTGTTGTTGGGATAAATGCAGAAAAACACCCTGAGCTTCTGAAACGCATGCATGATGAAGGTCATCTAATTGGTATTCATAATTATGTGCACAAATCGAATTGGCTTATGCGGCCTGTTACTGTTAGAAGACAAATTGCCCAGACAGAGTCAGTCATTCGTCGAGTAACTGGCGAGGGAACGACCTTTTATCGCCCACCTTGGGGGATAGTGAACTTCTTTGATATTTCCAACACCAATGGTCGTCGAATCGTATTATGGTCTTCCATGTTCGGGGACTGGAAGGCAAGCATTGGAGCTAAACAATTGGCAGAGAGAATGCTTAAAAAGCTAAGGGGTGGCGAGGTGATGCTGCTCCATGACTGTGGTACGACATTGGGGGCAGACGCGGAAGCGCCACAGAATATGCTAATCGCACTGGAGAAGCTACTGAGGGTCGCCCAAGAACGACAATTACGCAGCGTGCGGGTGGATACATTGTTTTGCCGTCAGTCTGTCAATCAACCTACTGCCTCCGAGATGTCCAGTACGGGTTGGTATAAAAGAACGCTGGTATTTGGATGGCTTCAGTATGAGCGTCTATTTCATGTTTTGTTTCGTCTTCGTCCCGTAAGTCAGGAGGATACGATCTTTTATTATCGTCGCCGTATCTATCATGGGCCAAATGTAAATATGGAGAACAGCAGGTGGCTAAAAAAAGGGGACCCGGTAATCGAACTTCATTTTGATAATAAAAAGTTGTTCCAATTGGGTTCGACGGCAAAGTCGATGGTACATCTAGCTATTCAATTAATTCGGATTGTAAAAAAACAACTTCCTGATCTGACCCAACGCATTGTACATGATTCTGAAATGAAGGGTGTAAAGGCGATCTATGCAGTAAGTATGATTCATCGGGGACCAGAGAAGTTGGGATTTCAAGTTCGAGAGCTTCCCAAAGGATTGTTTAAGCATGTGTCCACTGTATATCTTAAGCTGTTATTTCGTGTTATCCATCCTTCGGGCTTAGAGAAATTGAATGAAAAAAAAGATGTAATGGTACCGAAAATAATTGTGATGCCACTGGATACCTTGTTTGAACGTTTTCATCAGGGAGACTCACACCGCTCAAACGAAGCTCTTGAGCAAACAGCTCAGAGAGATGATGTCCATGCACTCAACAGCGAGCTGACTGAATAGGCTAACCCTGATGACCTAATAAAAAAGCCTCTCGATCCTTTGTTAGGGATCGAGAGGCTTTTTAGCCGTTCATAAAGTAGTCCTATCTTAGCAAAGCATTTAGATTTTCATAATTCCGCCGTTACTTGCGTTCGTCACCAGCTTGGAATAACGCGCCAGGTAACCCGTTTTCACCTTCGGCTCAAAGCCTTTCCAGTTGGCGCGACGACGTTCGAATTCTTCGTCCGTAATCTGGAGCTCAATCTTACGATTGTTCAAGTCCAGCTCGATGATATCGCCGTCCTCAACAAAAGCGATAGGTCCGCCTTCTGCAGCTTCGGGGGAAATATGACCGATGGAGATACCACGGGAAGCACCTGAGAAACGCCCGTCTGTAATCAGACCCACCTTGGCACCAAGCCCCATGCCCACGATTTGTGAAGTTGGAGCGAGCATTTCAGGCATACCAGGTCCGCCCTTTGGACCTTCATAACGAATAACAACAACGTGTCCTTCATTAATTTTACCGTTGGCGATACCTGCCAGTGCATCTTCCTGTGAATCAAAGCAGATAGCAGGACCCTTGTGATAGCCACCAACCGAAGCATCAACTGCACCGACTTTAATGATGGAGCCTTGCGGTGCCAGATTACCGAATAATACAGCCAGACCGCCGCGTTCGGAATAAGGGTTGTCCAGTTTGTGGATGACGTTAGTGTCCAGAATTTCCTGACCCTCTACGTTTTCACGAATGGTTTTTCCGGTTACAGTAATACAGTCTCCATGCAGTGCGCCCGGTTTCTTCAACAATTCATTCAACACTGCGCTTACGCCGCCTGCATTATGAACATCCTCAATATGATAGTCGGAAGCAGGTGCCAATTTGGACAAATGAGGTACGCGGTTTGCGACTTCATTAATACGTTCGATAGGGTAGTCAACTTCTGCTTCATGGGCAAGTGCCAATGTATGCAATACTGTATTCGTGGAACCGCCCATTGCCATATCCAATGCAAATGCATTATCAATAGCTTCTTTAGTCACGATATCACGTGGTTTAAGATCCAGCTTAATCAATTCCATCAATTGGCGTGCAGATTGTTTAACGAATTCTTTACGTTCTTCTGCTACTGCAAGAATGGTGCCGTTACCCGGCATAGCCAGACCCATCGCTTCTGCGAGACAGTTCATGGAATTCGCTGTGAACATCCCTGAACAGGAGCCACATGTCGGACAGCCATATTGTTCTAATTCAAGCAAGCTTTGATCATCGATTTTACCAGCCTGATATGCACCTACGCCTTCGAAGACGGAGGTCAGGGAAATAGAGCGTCCGTTCTTGTCTTTACCAGCTTTCATAGGGCCGCCGCTGACGAAAATAGTTGGAATGTTAACGCGCAATGCGCCCATCATCATGCCAGGGGTAATTTTATCACAGTTAGGAATACAAACCATGCCGTCAAACCAGTGAGCGGACACGACAGTTTCCAGAGAGTCAGCTATAATTTCGCGACTGGGCAGAGAATAACGCATACCGATGTGGCCCATGGCAATGCCGTCGTCTACACCGATGGTGTTAAACTCGAAAGGTACACCGCCTGCGTCACGAATGGCTTGCTTGACAATTTTGCCAAATTCCTGCAAATGAACGTGGCCCGGTACGATATCAATATACGAGTTACATACCGCAATAAACGGTTTGTCAAAATCTTCTTCCTTGACACCCGCTGCGCGCAGCAAGCTGCGGTGAGGAGCGCGATCAAAGCCTTTTTTAATCATATCGGAACGCATTTTCGTCTTAGCTGTCATGATGCTGGTTTCCCCCCAAAGTATAAAAATAGTATGGCGTTCAATGGACGCCGTGATAGCGCAGATGTTTTCTAAAGAGTCTATCATAGATGTGAGCTTTTTTCTACATATATGAAGATATTGAGAAAATACAAGAAGTGTTCTGTAATCAACAATATATAGACATGAGCAGTTTTATTTCTCTATATATTGCATTTAGAAGAGGTTTTAATTTGAATCTATTAGAAATATCTAAACTGATAGGTTTGCGTATCAGGTAAAATATGAAAGGGCCCATTCCGCAATAAAGCGGATGGGCTCAAGCTTGTTTTTATGTTAAAGGAGGGCGGAAGAGGACATTACACCTTAATTTCTGCCGCCTTTACGACCGATGTCTCTGTAGAAATCTTTGTCATGCGACTCAGCTGTAGCATCGCCGCCCTTTTTGCCGATTTCCTGATAAAATTCTTTATCGTGAGAGTTTGCGGTTGCTTCCCCGCCTTTTTTACCAATCTCCTGATAAAATTCCTTATTGTGCTTCTTGGAAGTAGCCTCTCCACCCATACGACCTGCCTCTTCGCGACTCATTTTCCCCTGATTTTGATTACGTGCCATTACAAATCACTCCTTAATAAAAAAGTTGTTTTTTGTTGCGCGCATCCTTTACTTACCACGTCACGCCTGTATGAAACAGGCTCCAAGTGGAGTAAAGAGGGGGTAGACTCGCTTACATGTTGGTCTGTAAGTGGGTTGTGGCGTGTTCAATGTTAAATAAAAAATGGATAAAAAAATTACGCGGACCGTCTAAAGGGATAAGGAGCTGGCTTTAGCATCCACTCTACCTGTGGCTCAATCAGAGGTCGTGTTGCAGTTCGAACCCAAGGCATGGTCAACATACAGCACAGACCAGCAGCACACACTACAATCAACATGACTTCCACTGGAGTGTCTATATATTCGTAGACTCCCTTCGCAACGACGGTACGGACGATCAAGCCATGCAGTAAGAAGACATATAGTGTCCGTCTTCCCATCTCGGTTATACGTCCTGTGACAGCTGGAACAAAGCTTAGGAACGCCATGGATGCTATCCATTGAACTCCATAAATGCCGATGCGGTAAATTCCTGCGTACCATTCGGTATGGCCCAATTCACCGTAAGTCATATTGCCATACAGCCAGCCTGCCGGGATGTCGAAATACGACGTTCCCGCCAGTACCATAAGCAGAAGAGATATAAAGCCAGCGATTATGCGGACTGGAGCTGTGAAGAACCGCCGAACGTCCGCATAATTCAAATGATAACCTGCTACAAAGTAAGGCAAATAAACAAAGGTTCTGCATACGCTCAGCCATATACCATCCACAGGGAGATACCCGACGAGGATACCGAGCAGCACGGATATACCCAATTGGAGGACAGGTGGTATTTTCTGAAAAGACAGCATTAGCAGTCTCCAACAGATATGGCTGGCAAGGAACCAGAGTAGCAAATAAGGAGCAAAGAACGAATGATGGATATGGGGAACGTGGAAGAGCGCAACATCCAAGATCGAATAGAGCGATTGAAAAATAAGATATTGCATACCGATCTGAAGCAGAACTTTTCGGCCTGCAGATCCGGTCAAAGATGTTTGGGCAAAGTAGCCTGTAACGAGTACAAACAACGGCATATGAAACATGAATATCCAGCTGAACCATTGTTGAGCAATATGAAATGAACCGACTAGAGGTTCCAGAGCATTTCCTGCAAATACGCATATGATCAACAGAAATCGCAAATTGAGAAAGAAGCTTTCCCCTTGTACATCATGGCTTGTCGTCATGTGTTTCCCTCCGAGCGGCTTCTGCCGAATAAACTATTTAAAAAATAATTCTTTACAAGGAACAAGGTACGATACTCTGGACTTTATCATTGTGATTTTATTCACAATAGTAAGCGTTATCATAACCTTATTGTGTGGCGAAAGCTTGAACACCAGACAAAGACGGGCTAATACCTGGAAATGTATGCTGATTTGACCCTGTGTGTGCAACGATGTTACCCTAACAAGGCTATAGTTACGCTGAGAATACAGCGGCACATTTTATATTCAAATTACGAATTACGAGGTACGAAAGGCGAAAGGAACTTTTACAATGAGAAGAAGAACAAGAAGATCATACAATTCATATGGGACACGTGGTCCTCGGAGAATATGGAAAGTTCTCTTAGGCATCCTGATTATTATTGCACTGATAGCAGGGTGGGGAGCATGGAAGGTATTTACGCCTTATCAGCCTGACGAGACGGCGGCGGCTGCATTAGCCGAAGTAGCGGATGCTGTGAAAGTAAATGAACAAGAACATTGGGTTGGTTTTGAGCCTGTAAAAAGAAGCGGAGCTGGAGTCATTTTGTATCCAGGGGCGTTGGTGAAGCCCGAAAGCTATGCGCCTTTGGCACGCCGTCTGGCGGAAAAGGGTCATCATGTGATTATTGCAAAAATGCCACTCAACCTTGCATTGATCTCCCCGGATCTAGCGAATGAAGTGCTAAAGGCATATCCGAAAGAAGCGTTTTTTATTGGAGGCCATTCGTTAGGTGGAGTGATGGCGGCCCGATATGCAGCTGCGCATCCTGATCAGGTCAAAGGTGTATTTTTCCTTGCCTCCTACCCGGATAACAAAGGAAATTTAAAGGATAAAAATCTGCCTGTTATTTCTCTACTGGGAAGTGATGATGGAGTCGTCCAGATGGAAAATGTCCAAAGTGGTAGAACTTATTTACCAGCCAACACGCTGTATTTTACAGTCGAAGGGGGTAATCATGCTCAATTCGGCAGTTATGGTGCCCAAAAAGGGGATAATCCTGCAAAAATTAGCGCTGTCGAGCAATGGAATCAGACGGTAACGGCTTTACAGGACTGGATGAAAGAAAGTGTGGATGTGGCTCCTAAGAATCAGTAAAGGAGGTATGCTGCATGTCTGAGCTGATCGTGCAGGGGGAGCGGTACCCATGCCGTGGTATTTTATTGGATAAAGATGGAACGTTGCTGGATTTTATTCAGTTGTGGGGCCCCTGGGCTCGTTCTATACTGGATATGATGGAGCAGCATCTTGCCGTGGCGGGTGCCGGTTTTACGGTGGAAAAAGGTACCGTTCTAGGTACTGTTCACGATCAGGAGGGGCGTGTGATCGGTTACGATCCTTCTGGCCCGCTGGCCATGGGGACGGTGGACGAAAGTACAGGGGTACTGGCTTGGCAGCTTTATACTGCTGGTGTACCGTGGAATGAGGCTGTGCGGCTTGTCCGCGACTTTAATAAAACGGCGATGGCTGATATTCGGCGACATCGGGCAGCGAAGGTGTTTCCAGGATTGCGGACGTTGCTTGAGCAAAGCCGCCATGCCGGGTTGAAGCTGGCAGTTGTGACCTCTGACAGTACCGAGGCTGCACAGGAGCATTTGGAGTGGATGGGGCTGACATCTTATTTTGACGAGATTATCGGACATGATAGGGTTACATACGGTAAGCCTGACCCGGAAATGGCTGAAAAAGCCTGCGCGTTACTAGGACTGTCGCCGGCGGACGTGGTAGTCATCGGAGACAGCAATGGGGATATGCAGATGGGCAAACGTGCCGGAGTGCGGCTCGCTATTGGATTTGCGCCAGAAGCAGAACGTTCTGGTCATTTACTGGATGCGGATAAGGTTGTTCGTGGATATGAAGAACTGGAGGTGCGTAGAGTATGAAAGTTAATACGTTGGCGGAATGGATACAGCAATCGCAGAATGTTGTTTTTTTCGGCGGAGCAGGCACATCGACGGAAAGCGGTATTCCGGATTTTCGTTCGGCAGCAGGCCTGTATCAAAGTGAGGAGAAATTGCCTTATTCCCCTGAGGTTATGCTGAGCCGTTCATTTTTTGTGAAGCATCCTGAGGTGTTCTTCGACTTCTATCGCAGCAAAATGCTGCATCCCGATGCGGAGCCGAACGGTTGTCATCATTTCCTCGCGTCATTGGAAAAACAAGGCCGTCTAAAAGCGGTTGTGACCCAAAATATTGACGGTTTACATCAGGCTGCAGGTAGTGTGAATGTACTAGAACTTCATGGCTCGGTGCATCGCAACCACTGTATGGAATGTGGACGCTTTTACAGTCTAGATGAAGTGATGAACAGCTCTGAGGTTGTACCCAAATGTCCGATAGATGGAGGAATTATCAAACCGGATGTCGTTTTATATGAGGAGGAGCTGAATCAGGATACCCTTATTCAATCCGTTCAGGCTATTTCGCAGGCTGATCTGCTGTTAATTGGAGGAACGTCGCTGACAGTACATCCTGCTGCGGGCTTGATTACTTATTTTCGTGGTAAACATACGGTGCTGTTGAATACAGATCCGACCTCGTATGATCATAAGGCGGATCTTTTAATCACTGATCCAATCGGTAAAGTTATGGAAAAACTTGCTTATCAATTAGGTTTGTAATCGTTTTCTTGTCAACGCCTGGATAAAAGCGCTATGATGATGTTGTGATGGACATTACAATGTTTCGAGAGAGGCTGGGATAGCATGGTTTATTTAGCTGGCGAAGATCGTTATGAAAGTATGAAATATAACCGTACAGGGAGATCAGGTCTAAAACTGCCCGCTATTTCGCTGGGCTTGTGGCACAATTTTGGCGGGATTAACAACGCGGAGAATGGCCGTAGCATGATTACCCGCTCCTTTGATCTGGGAATTACGCATTTTGATTTAGCTAATAACTATGGCCCTCCTGCGGGATCAGCTGAGGAATTTTTTGGACAAGTTTTAGCCAGTGATATGAAACCGTACCGGGATGAGTTGGTCATCTCCACCAAAGCGGGCTACAATATGTGGGCAGGGCCTTATGGAGACTGGGGATCTCGCAAGTATATGATATCTAGTCTGGATCAGAGCCTGAAGCGGATGGGGCTGGACTATGTCGATATATTCTACTCTCACCGATTTGATCCTGATACGCCGCTGGAAGAAACGATGGGAGCACTGGATCATATCGTACGTTCTGGCAAAGCGTTGTATGTGGGTGTGTCCAATTATAGTGCGGAGCAAACAGCGGAAGCAGCTCGCATTCTGAAGGAACTGGGAACACCGCTTCTGATTCATCAGCCGAAATACTCCTTGCTTGACCGCTGGATTGAGAATGGATTACAAGATGTACTGGACGAAAACGGGGTAGGCAGCATTGCCTTTTGCCCGCTGGCGCAGGGATTGCTGACCAATAAATATTTGAACGGAATTCCTGAGGATTCACGTGCAGCGAGTACATCGGTTTTCCTGAATGAGAACCATGTGACGCCAGAGACACTTCGCAAGGTACGCGCCCTGAATCAGATGGCTGCTGCACGCGGGCAAAGTTTGGCTCAATTCTCGCTGGCCTGGGCTCTGCGCGGCGAACGTCTGACCTCTGTCTTGATTGGGGCAAGCCGTGTAAGCCAAATTGAAGAAAATGTTGCTACCTTATCCAATCTGGACTTTACTCAGGAGGAACTGGATCGGATTGATTCGATTCTGAATGCCGGGAACTGACAGGACGGCGGCACAGCCTAATGGCGAAAGTTAATTTGTAGTCATCGGCCTAATTTCGTGTTCTCTTATACAATATAAATTAACAGCCCGTATCCGTTTGAAGGATGCGGGCTGTTTAAGTCTGTTTTACGACTGTGGATACTGCTTAACCTTGCTTCGGTACTCGGTTGGAGACTGACCACAGAAGCGCTTGAATTGACGTGAGAAATATAAGGCATCAGTTAGTCCGACCGAAGCGGCCACTTGCTCTACCGATAGTTCAGGACGCTCACGCAGCAGTTGACGTGATTTGTCAATTCTTAGCTTAAGCAGATAGGTGACGGGGGAGATGCCCGTTTCCTTTTTGAATATCCGGGACAAATACGCACGGTTATAACCAAGTCCTTCAGACATTTGCTCAATGGAAACGGGATGTGCGTACTGAGTGGACATATATTGCACCATCTGCTTGACTGTACGTTGAATTTGCGAATCCGCCCCGGACGGATCAGTCCAGTCGCTCAGGTAATTGCCTGCTTCCCCCATAATCAGATACAAATAGCCCAAGGCTGATAAATGAGAACTAGATTTTCTGCTATAAAAGGCCAATTGCATTTGCTTCAAATAACCGGGGATGGGACTTTGACCGGAAGCATGGAAGACAGGCTGGTGAACACGCAACCCTGCCTCCTGCACCACCTGCTCAGTATGGTGTCCAGTAAACGCAGACCAACGATAACGCCACGGTTCCTCTTCATCAGAGGTATAGCTCACCAGCTGACCAGGATGGATAAGGAAAAAATCGTTTTCTTCAAGCTGATATGTGTGCTGTTCCGTTCGGAAGATGCCTTTGCCCGATTCTACAAAGTGAAGCAGATAGTAATCATAGATTTTCGGCCCTACGGCATGACCGGATTTGGTTTGGCTCTCTCCTGCAAAAAGCACATGCAGTGGGCTATTTTCATAAAACACTGGATTAGAGGCGACAGCATAACTATATGAATGCGCTTGCAAAATAGGGTCATCCTTCCTGCATTTGTGAATAGTTTAGCGTATGCGGTATACTTACATTGTACATATCCAAGTCACATTTATCCATAGCTTAAACACATGGATGCATTACATTGTGTGACGCTTTCATTTATACTGAAATCATAAGAGATGTCAACCTGATTAAGATGTTACAGGGAAATCAGGTGGCCTTTACTAACGGTATACGAGGTGGATGCGGATATGAACTCTACTGAATTAAAGAAACATTTTATTAAAAAATATGGTGAAAGCAGCAATGAACTGCGGATATTTCATGCACCTGGACGTGTCAATCTGATTGGAGAGCATATCGACTATAATGGTGGTTATGTACTCCCGGCTGCGCTGGAATTTGGAACGACGCTGATCCTTCGTGCGCGTAATGATGATGAGATTCATTTTGCTTCGACAAACCTGTCGTATGAAGTATCTATCTCCCGCGGAGAAATAGGTAAAAACAAAACGGATGAGTGGGTGGACTATCCGGTGGGCGTGTTGGTAGAGCTAGCTGATAAGGGAGTTTATCCGTCTAAGGGATATGACCTGCTCTATCACGGAGAAATACCGAACGGTGCTGGATTATCCTCTTCAGCCTCCATTGAGGTTGTTACAGGATACGCGTTCCTCACTATTGAAAAACAGAAAACAGATACGGTCGAAATCGCTTTGTTGTCCCAGCGAGCAGAAAACAATTACGTTGGTGTCAATTGCGGCATTATGGACCAGTTCGCTGTAGCGAACGGAGCAGCTGATCATGCAATTCTACTGATGTGCGATACGTTGGATTACCGCAAAGTTCCATTCCGTACGGGAGATTATAAGTTGGTGATCGGCAATACAAATAAGCGTCGCGGTTTGGTGGACTCGGCCTATAACGAGCGTCGTAGCCAATGTGCCGAAGCACTGTCCATTTTGCAGCAGCAGGAGCCGTCACTGGAATACCTCGCTCAGCTGGATGAGACGCGTTTCGGAGAACTTCAGCACCACATCACGGACGAAACAGTGCGTCGGCGGGCACAGCATGTGGTGGAGGAAAACGCTCGTGTATTGGCCTCTGTCGATGCTCTCGCGGCGAATGAACTTGCAGCTTTTGGTCAGTTAATGAATGCTTCTCATGATTCATTACGCGATTTGTATGAGGTCAGCTGCACGGAGCTGGACGTCATGGTTGAAGAAGCCCGACGCATTCCTGGCACGTTGGGTGCTCGTATGACGGGAGCTGGATTTGGAGGGTGTACGGTTTCGTTGGTTCATGAGGACGATGTTGAACGTTTTGTGAAGGAAGTCGGCGAAGCTTATCAGACCCGCACAGGGCTGGAAGCCAGCTTTTATGTATGCAAGGCAGGAGACGGAGTTAAAGAACTGAAGGAGGACGAATAACATGGCCATTTTAGTAACAGGTGGAGCTGGATATATCGGTTCACATACCGTAGCAGAATTGTTGAATCTGGGAGAAGAAGTTGTGGTGCTGGATAATTTGCAAACAGGGCACAAAGCAGCGTTGCTTGGGGGCAAGTTGTATGAAGGGGATTTGAGGGATAAAGAATTACTGTCCAAACTGTTCTCTGAAAATAGTATCGATGCAGTTATCCATTTTGCAGCCAACTCGCTGGTTGGAGAAAGTATGCAAAATCCTGGTAAATATTACGACAACAATGTATTTGGCACGCTGAGCTTGTTGGAGGCGATGAAAGATGCCGGAGTGCGCCGAATTGTATTTTCCTCTACTGCGGCTACCTACGGCGAACCGGAAAAGGTGCCGATTGAAGAGGGTGACCGTACAGAGCCAACCAACGTGTATGGTGAAACAAAGCTGATGATGGAGCGCATGATGTCGTGGTTTGATAAAGTTTTAGGCATCAAATATGTGTCTTTACGGTATTTTAATGCGGCTGGTGCGCATGAGAGCGGCAAGATCGGCGAAGATCACCGACCAGAAAGTCATCTGATCCCATTGGTGCTCCAGACAGCCTTGAAACAGCGTCCACACATCGCTGTGTTTGGTGAGGACTATGCGACACTTGACGGCACATGTGTTCGGGATTACATTCACGTAAGTGATCTGGCGGATGCTCATGTGCGTGCAGTAAATTATTTGCGCGAAGGCAATGACAGCAACGTGTTCAATCTGGGCAACGGACAGGGCTTCTCTGTGAAAGAAGTAATTGAGACAGCACGCAAGGTCACCGGGCTCGAGATTCCAGTTGTGACAGAACCTCGCCGCGCAGGCGATCCAGCGATATTGGTTGCATCTTCTGACAAGGCTCGTTCGGTGTTGGGCTGGAGTCCAGCGCGTACCCAACTGGAGGATATTATTAGCGGAGCATGGGGATGGCATCAGTCGCACCCTCACGGCTACGGCGACGAATAGACGGGAGACGATGACATATGAGCGAGCGCCAATCTGCAGATAAAGGCCAAGGCCGGGAACATTCCCGGCATCTGGCCCATGACATCGACGAAACTGTACAGCAGTCGGCTCTATATGCGGTGGAGCAACTGGTTGCATTCGCACAAAATAAGGGCTTGGTCGGTCCGCAAGACACAGATTACAGCCGTAATTTGTTATTGGATCAGTTTGGTTTTTCCGAGCCTTATTCAGGTAGGGATGTAGGGGGCATTATGGCCCCTGAAGCCCTCCAGCCTGTGCTTAATGTATTGATAGATTATGGTTTTGCCATAGGCCTTATCCCCGAAAACACAGATACGTATCGTGATTTGCTGGATTCCAAAATTATGGGACTACTGATGGCGAGACCATCTGAAGTCATCCGTGACTTTCATCAAACGGAGGCTGAACGTGGCATAGAGGCGGCGACTGATGCTTTTTATCAATTATCTATCGATTCGAACTACATCCGAATGGATCGGGTTGCCAGCAATGTGTACTGGAATCAGTCGACATCTTACGGAGATATGGAAATTACGATTAATTTGTCCAAGCCAGAAAAAAGTCCCAAGGAAATTGCGATGGCGAAGCTTTTGCCGCCGCCTGTTTATCCCAAGTGTCAATTATGCCGTGAAAACGTTGGATATGCAGGAAGAGTAAATCATCCGTCCCGTCAAAATTTGCGTATCATTCCGGTGGAATTGAATGGGGAACCGTGGTTTTTTCAATATTCACCCTATGTGTATTACAACGAGCATTGCATCGTGTTCCATCATAATCATGTACCGATGAAGCTCACGAAGGATACACTGCGCCGATTACTGGCCTTTACGAAAGCGTTTCCGCATTATTTTATTGGCTCCAATGCGGATCTGCCGATTGTCGGCGGATCGATTCTGACCCATGATCATTTTCAGGGTGGTCGTCATACATTTCCAATTGAAAAAGCGGGTGTGGACGGCGTATACCATAATGAAGCGTTCCCGCAGGTTACAGCAGGGATTGTAAATTGGCCGATGTCGGTCATCCGTTTTACGTCAACAGATGCCGAGGCGCTGTTGGAAGCGGGAAATGCTGCTTTTGAAGCCTGGAAAGCTTATAGTGATCCTGTAGCTGATGTCCTCTCTCATACAGAGCAAGAAGGGGAAACGATTCCGCATAATACTGTGACGCCGATTGTGCGCCGTGATTCCGAAGGCAGGTATCAGATGGATCTCGTACTGCGCAACAACCGAACGAGTGAAGAGTACCCGGAAGGTATTTTTCATCCTCACCGCGAGATGCATCACATCAAGAAGGAAAATATCGGTCTGATCGAAGTTATGGGACTTGCCATATTACCGGGGCGGCTCAAGGATGAACTGGATGGAATTGCAGATATTTTGTGTGGGGATGACAAACTGGCTGTGGCTGTACAGCAAGAAGGACATCCGCTGTTTAAGCATGCAGACTGGATTTACCAGTTAAACACTCGGTTCGGTCGTTTGCCTGACAAGGAGACGGCTGTTCGTACCATACAAAATGAGGTTGGACTGAAATTCAGTGAAATTTTAGAGCATGCAGGAGTATATAAACGGAATCCGTCCGGACAGCAGGCCTTTGGTCGTTTTATGAAACAATTGGGATATACTTTGGGAGAATAAAATTGCTTGCGAAGCACATACTATACTACGAGAACCCTCCCAAGATATGACATGGAACCATGCTCCTCAAGGAGTGTGGTTTTTTTCTGAAAACAAAGCAGATTTGTTTCCTGTAACCGAAAAGGTTATAATAGAGTAGTTTCTTAATATTAAACTTTAGAACTATTGGAGGCGAGCGTTTGCGATGAAAGCATTCGAATTTTATAATCCTACACAATTGATCTTCGGTAAAGGACAATTGGAGGCTCTCAAGCGTGAAGTTCCTAAATATGGTAAACGTGTATTGCTTGTATATGGCGGCGGCAGCATTAAGCGCAGCGGCTTGTATGATAATGTAATAGGTTTGCTTGGTGAAATCGGTGCAGAGGTAACGGAACTGGCTGGTGTGGAACCGAATCCTCGCTTATCTACAGTACATAAAGGCGTGGAATTGTGTAAAACACATCAAATCGACCTCGTTCTGGCTGTAGGAGGCGGTAGTGTGCTGGATTGTTCCAAAGCCATTGCTGTTGGTGCAAAATATGATGGCGACATGTGGGATTTTGCAGAGCGTAAAGCGGCACCACAGGCAGCATTGCCATTAGGTACGGTTTTAACTATGGCAGCCACTGGTTCTGAAATGAATGCGGGTTCTGTTATTACAAATGAAAAAACACAGGAAAAATTGGGCTGGGGCAGCGTATTTGCGTTCCCTGCGTTTTCTATTCTTGATCCAGTGAACACATACTCACTGCCGCAAAATCAAACGGTTTACGGAATCGTAGATATGATGTCACACACGCTGGAGCATTATTTCCATCTGGAATCCAATACTCCGGTCCAACTTGGCTGGTGCGAAACGATTTTGCGTACGGTAATGGACGCGGCTCCAGGTCTGGTCAACGATCTGGAAAACTACGAGCTGCGTGAAACAATTATGTATTGTGGTACGATGGCGCTGAACGGCTTCCTGAACATGGGGCTGACAGGTGACTGGGCTACTCACAATATCGAGCATGCGGTGTCTGCTGTTTATGATATTCCACATGGTGGAGGACTGGCTATTCTGTTCCCGAACTGGATGAAACACAATCTGCATGTGAAGCCTGAACGCTTCAAACAACTGGCTGTCAATGTGTTCCATGTAAACCCAGAAGGCAAGAGTGATGAGGAAGTGGCGCTGGAAGGTATTCAGGCGTTGCGTGATTTCTGGAACTCGATTGGTGCACCAAGCCGTCTGGCTGATTACGAGATTGATGCGTCCAAAATCGATGTTATGGCTGATAAAGCTGTGAAATTCGGATCTTTTGGTGGCTTTAACAAGCTCAATCGCGAAGATGTAGTCGAAATTTACAAAGCATCCCTGTAAAACGACATTTGTATCATTTAAAGCACGTTTGTGCGTCATTAGACGTACGAACGTGCTTTTTTGGGTTTGATTTGGGATATTGGAGGAAAATTTTGAAACTTTTTTAGGTTGAATACGTAAACATAGTTATAGACTGGAAACCAGACTGAAAAGGTACATGGAAGGAGGAGTCGCATGGAAACCATATTTTGGTGGCTATTGGCAGGGGGCGCTATCTTTACCGTGGTCAGTGTGCTGATCGGGGATGTACTCGGTAGTTGGCTGGATGGTGCATTGGAGCTGCCGGGCCTTGATTGGTTCAGACCTGTCGTTTTACTTGGAGCCATGACCGCTTTTGGCGGAGCTGGAGTACTGCTGACAAAGTATACCGGGCTGAGCACGGGATGGGTCGTCGTGCTTGCTTTAGGGATTTCGTTTGTCATCGGAATACTCGTGTTCTTTGCGTTTATCAAACCCATGACGAATTCGGAGGTTTCCAGCGGCTTCTCCATGCGTGAGCTGAATGGCCGGATTGGTGAGGTCACCATTCCTGTTCCTGAGGTTGGTTACGGGGAGGTTATGATCCGCTTGGGTGCAGGCAACACCATACATACAGCATCGAGCTTCGATCACAAACCGCTTGCTGCGGGAACCCGTATCGTCGTGGTTGAGGTCGCAGAGGGCGTCGTCCGCGTAGCGTACCTGGACACCTAGACGGCGCATTCGCTTAACTTGAAGGGAGCGTGATCGGGAGTGTCAAATTTGCAAGATATTGTGCTGGTCCCTGGGATTGTTGTTATCGTTATTGTCATATTAGGGATCGCCTTTTGGGCCCGCTACAAAACGGTAGGGCCGGATGAAGGAATGATTGTGACCGGTTCTTTTCTGGGAAATAAAAATATTTCCGAGGATGACTCTGGACGTAAAATTAAAATTGTACGCGGCGGGGGGGCCTTCATTTGGCCTATTTTCCAGCAGTCCGAATTCATCTCTCTGTTATCCCATAAACTGGACGTAACCACACCGGAAGTGTATACGGAGCAAGGAGTTCCCGTGATTGCGGATGGTGTGGCGATCATCAAGGTCGGCAGTTCTATTGAAGATGTGGCTACAGCAGCCGAACAGTTCATCGGGAAGCCACTGGAGGCTCTTAGGGGAGAGGCTCAGGAAGTGCTGGAAGGGCATTTACGCGCAATCCTCGGCTCGATGACAGTGGAGGAAGTTTATCGTAATCGGGATCGGTTTGCGCAGGAAGTACAGGGCGTGGCTGCTCGTGATCTAAAAAAAATGGGCTTGCAAATTGTTTCATTCACCATCAAAGATGTGCGTGATAAGCACGGATATCTGGATGCGCTTGGTAAGCCGAGAATTGCCGCTGTGAAACGGGATGCTGAGATTGCGGAAGCCGAAGCTGTGCGGGATGCCCGGATTCAGAAGGCGCGTGCGGAACAGGAAGGCCAGAAGGCCGAACTGCTGCGAGATACCAACATTGCCGAGGCAGCCAAAGAGAAAGAACTGAAAGTGGCTTCGTTTAAAAAAGAACAGGATACAGCGAAGGCAGAAGCCGATCAGGCTTATCACATCCAGGAGGCCCGTGCCAAGCAGACTGCCGTCGAGGAGCAGATGAAGGTCGAGCTGGTGCGCAAGGAACGGGAAATTGATCTTCAAACCAAGGAAATACAGGTACGTGAAAAGCAATATGATGCGGAAGTGAAAAAGAAGGCCGAAGCCGATCGGTATGCGGTCGAGCAGGCGGCGGAAGCAGATAAATCGCGTAAAATGCGTGAGGCCGAATCCCTGCAATACTCGATTGAGACCCAGGCTAAAGCGTCAGCTGAACAAAAGCGTCTAAACGGGCAAGCAGAAGCAGATGCAGAACGCGCCAAAGGTACGGCAGACGCAGATGTCATCCGTTTGCGTGGACTTGCAGAAGCGGAGGCCAAGGAAAAACTGGCGGAGGCGTTCCAGAAGTTTGGAGAGGCTGCCGTGCTCGACATTATCGTGAAAATGCTGCCTGATCTGGCTGGACGTATTGCCGAACCAATTGCGTCCATTGATAAACTCACCGTAGTTGATACGGGAAAAGGAGAAGGAGCAGCGCGTGTCAGCAATTATGTCACCGAATTGATGGCTACGGCGCCCGAGATGCTGAAAAGTGTATCTGGTATTGATGTGGAGCAGTTAATCAAGGGGCTGACCACTGGGAAAAAAGGCCTTCATTCCGTGCCGTCCTCCGGTGAAGCGAACAAGCAGCCTCTTCCAGCCTCGGTGGAGGCAGCACTAACAGATAAAGAATAACGATAAGTCTTTGGGAGCTTCTATCCCTAACCAAAAGACCGCTTTTCATCACAGCATTTTCCGGCAATGTGATGAAAAGCGTTTTCTTTTTATTGACCTTTAGCCGAATATTTGGTACTTTAACGTGGATTCCTCTGAGCTTCATGCTATAATTCTTAGGATCAAGGTTCTGATAAAAGAGGTGCGGATGTGAGCAGCCTAAAAGTGGCCAAAGCGCTGAATAACAATGTGATTATAGGAATGCACCCCGAGCATGATGAGGTTGTCGTGATTGGAAAAGGAATCGGTTTCAATCGCAGACCCGGCGATCTTATGCCGTTGGATTCAGTTGAAAAATTATTTATATTAAAAAGCCATGAAGAACAGGAGCAATACAAACGGTTGCTTCCTGAGCTGGATGAAAAGCTCATCGAGGTCATCGGTGAGGTGCTTCATCTTGTTCAGCTTCAAGCAAAGAAGCCTCTAAATGAGCACATTCTGATTGCTTTAACTGACCATATCGCTTTTTCCATCAACCGTCATAAACAGGGAATTACGATTCATAATCCGTTTTTGTATGAGACTAGGGAAATATATCCTCAGGAATACAAGATGGCTGAGCAGGCTGTTGCTTTAATCAGGGATAAGATGAATGTAGATCTGGGAGAAGATGAAATCGGATTCGTGGCCCTGCATATTTATAGCGCCATGACAAACCAGCATATTTCCGAGGTTAGGAAGGATTCTCGTCTGATTGCTGATATGGTTCAGGTTGTCGAGACGACACTGGATTATCGAATTCCTCTCCAATCCCTTGATTATTCTCGACTGCTGACTCATCTGAGGTTTGCGATTGAACGTGTGCGCCGGGGAGAGATTGTGCAGGAAATTTATCGATTGGACAAGCTTTTGAATGAAGAATATCCAGAAATGTATATGCTGTCCTGGAAACTGACGAAGATTATGGAAAAAAGGCTACGTAAACCTGTTTATCCGGCTGAGGTTAGTTATTTGACAATGCATCTGCAGCGGTTGTCCCAACGCAAAGAGCAGGGGGAGCAACAAAAAGTGATAAAACCGGAATAAAAAAGTATTGCCTCGCATTTAGCGGGGTGCTATAATCAATTCTGCAATGAGGAAGACAACAACTGAACATTTAACGTGTTACTGATTCGATCAGGCATGAGTTGTTTTAAGTTATGATTGTTTACAGCCTACTGGGGTAAGCTATATCCCAAGGTTGTTTTCAAACATACTTAAATCGGCTCATGCCTTTTTTGTTGTTTTGCCTCTGTTCTAAATTTCAGAGAAGGATGTGGAAGGTATGTTTAAAAAGCTTTTCGGCGTTTTACAGCGTGTCGGTAAAGCATTAATGCTTCCTGTAGCGATTTTGCCAGCTGCGGGGCTTTTATTGGGTATCGGTAACATGCTGGTCAATCCTGATTTTCTCCAGTACATTCCGGCATTAAATGCGGGCTGGGTTCAATCGGTTGCGACGATCATGATGAATGCCGGACAAATCGTTTTTGATAATCTGGCACTGTTGTTCGCAGTCGGCGTAGCCGTCGGTCTGGCGGGCGGTGAAGGTGTAGCAGGTTTGGCTGCCATCATCGGTTACCTCGTTATGAACATTACTCTGGGTACAGCCGTGGGTGTCACACCTGGTCTGATTGCTCAAAAAATACCGGGTTATGCGAACGTGTTGGGAATTCCAACGCTTCAAACCGGGGTGTTCGGCGGGATAATCATCGGTATACTGGCCGCAGCCATGTACAACCGCTTTTTCAAAATTGAGCTTCCTTCGTATCTGGGCTTTTTCGCGGGTAAGCGTTTCGTTCCAATTGCAACGGCGGTATCCTCACTTATTGTCGGACTAGCACTGGTTCTGATCTGGCCTCCAGTTCAACAAGGACTTAACGCAGTATCTCACTTTATGGTGTATTCCAACCCGACTTTGTCGGCGTTCCTGTTCGGGGTTATCGAACGCGCGCTGATTCCATTTGGTTTGCATCACATTTGGTATTCACCGTTCTGGTTTGAGTTTGGTGAATATGTTAACAAAGCAGGTCAAACCGTTCACGGTGACCAGCAGATCTTCTTCAGCCAGCTTCGCGACGGAGTGGCTTTGACAGCAAGTACGTTCCAAGTGGGTAAATTCCCATTCATGATGTTCGGTTTGCCAGCAGCAGCGCTTGCGATGTACCATGAAGCAAGACCAGAACACAAAAAATATGTAGCAGGTATTATGGGTTCAGCAGCATTGACTTCGTTCTTGACAGGTATTACGGAGCCACTGGAATTTTCCTTCCTGTTCGTAGCTCCACTGCTGTTTGCAGTACACTGTATATTCGCAGGTCTGTCATTTATGACCATGCAAATTTTACATGTCAAAATCGGTATGACCTTCTCAGGCGGATTTATTGACTTCCTGATTTTCGGGATTATTCCAACCCGTACGCCTTGGTGGTATGTAATCATCGTCGGTCTGATTTTGGCAGTTATTTATTACTTCGGATTCCGATTCATCATACGGAAATTCAACTTGAAAACACCAGGGCGTGAAGAAGCCACAGAAAATGTGGATGGCGCAGCAACTGGTAGTAGTGATGAGCTCCCACACAACATTTTGGCAGCTTTCGGCGGTTCATCGAATATCAAGCATCTGGATGCTTGTATCACACGTCTTCGGATCGAGGTTAATGAGAAATCAAACGTTGACAAAGCTCGTCTGAAACAACTTGGCGCATCGGGTGTCCTTGAAGTCGGTAACAATGTACAGGCAATTTTCGGTACACGTTCCGACACCATTAAATCTCAAATGGCTGATATCATGGCTGGACGTACACCTGCACCAGCTCCGGCGCAACCTGCTCCACAAGAGGAGAAGGAAGCTGGAGAAGAACAACAAACCATTATTGTAGAAGATATTGTAATGCCTGTTAACGGCGAATTGGTTGATATCTCGACGGTTCCCGATCCGGTATTTGCAGAACGTATGACAGGTGACGGCTTTGCGGTCGTGCCAAATGATGGAACGATTGTGTCCCCTGTTTACGGCAAAGTATTCAATGTATTCCCGAGCAAGCATGCGGTTGGTATCCAATCCGATGGCGGTAAAGAAGTGCTTGTTCATATCGGGGTGAATACAGTGAAGCTTAAAGGTCAAGGATTTGACGTTTTGGTGAACGAAGGCGATCTTGTGTCAGCTGGCCAGCCTATTATGAAAGTAGACCTGGAATACGTGAAGGCAAACGCTAAATCCATCATCTCACCTGTCATTTTTACTAACCTTCCTGAAGGTTCTTCGGTAACTTTAAACAAAACTGGAGTATTGAAGGCTGGCGAAGATGGTATAATTACGATAAAATAAACTCTATGTGTTTCGGATTAGTTGATTAGGCGGCTTAGGCCGTCTGATCAATTATTCGGTATACTGCGTGTAAACAAATATTATCTTTAGGAAAGTGGGAGGAACAAATTATGCAAACAACTTTTAGAATTACGGATGAAGACGGTATCCATGCACGTCCTGCAACTGCGCTGGTAAATACAGCTAACAAATTCAGCGGTGCTGAATCTTTTGCCGAAGCTAACGGTAAAAAAGTAACTTTGAAATCCATTCTGGGTGTATTGTCTCTGGGTCTGGAACAAGGCGATACTATTAACATTATCTGCGAAGGCGCTGAAGCTGCCGAAGCACTGAAAGCTCTTGAAAATGTAATCGTCAACGAAGGGCTGGGCGAAGTTCATGCTTAAGATTTCTGGGATTGCCGCTTCGGCAGGCATAGCCATTGCCCGGGCGTTTATCTTGGAGCATCCGAATTACGCTGTAGAGAGACGCGCGGTTGGTGATGTTGAAGCTGAAATCGCAAGATTGGATGCGGCTTTGGCACAATCTCAAACCGAATTGGAATCGATTAAGGAGAAAACGCTTAAGGAACTGGGAGAGAAAAAAGCAGAAATTTTTGCATCTCACCTGCTCATTTTGAATGACCCTGAATTGATCGATCCGGTTAAAGCTAAAATCAGAGACGAGCAGCTTAATGCTGACTATGCTTTGAATGAAGTAGCTACACAGTTCATTTCCATGTTTGAAAACATGAAAAGTGCCTATTTGCAAGAACGCGCATCGGACATGCGTGATGTAACCAAGCGGATCCTGAATCACCTGCTTGGTGTTCATTTTGTTAGTCCTGCAGAAATTGCCGAAGAAACGATTGTGCTTGCAGAAGATTTGACACCTTCCGACACAGCTCAGCTGAACCGTGAATTTGTTAAAGGTTTTGCAACGAATATCGGCGGACGTACTTCGCATTCGGCTATTATGGCTCGCTCACTTGAAATTCCTGCAGTTGTGGGAACGAAAAATATATTGTCTCAAGCTAAAAGCGGCGATTTGATTATCGTTGATGGTTTGGATGGTCACGTATTCGTGAACCCTACCGAAGAGATTGTTGCAGAATACCGTGCTAAACAAGTGGCATACGACAAGCAACGCGAAGAGTGGCGCAAGCTGCGCGGCGAAGCTACGGTTTCTGTCGATGGTGTCCATGTCGAACTGGCAGCCAATATTGGTACGCCTAATGATGTAGCTGGTGTCCTGGACAACGGTGGTGAAGGCGTTGGCTTGTACCGTACGGAGTTCTTGTACATGGGACGCGATAAGCTTCCATCCGAAGAAGTACAGTATACAGCGTACAAAACCGTTCTGGAAAGAATGGAAGGTAAACCGGTTGTAGTCCGTACTTTGGATATCGGTGGTGACAAAGAACTTCCTTATCTGGACCTGCCGAAAGAAATGAATCCGTTCCTCGGATTCCGTGCTATTCGCCTGTGTCTGGATCGCCAGGATATTTTCCGCACTCAATTGCGTGCTTTGTTGCGTGCGAGTGTGCATGGTAACTTGCGCATCATGTTCCCAATGATTGCTACGCTGAACGAATTCCGTGAAGCTAAAGCTGTTTTGTTGGAAGAAAAGGAAAAGTTGGTAGCTGAGGGTGTATCCGTATCCGAAGAAATTCAACTGGGCATCATGGTAGAAATTCCTTCTACAGCGGTATTGGCTGACCAATTCGCAAAAGAAGTAGATTTCTTCAGTATCGGTACAAACGATCTGATTCAATACACAATGGCAGCGGATCGCATGAACGAGCGGGTTTCTTACCTGTATCAACCATACAATCCATCCATTCTACGTCTGGTGAAAATGGTTATTGATGCTGCTCACCGTGAAGGACGTTGGGTTGGTATGTGTGGCGAAATGGCAGGAGATACAACAGCAATTCCGTTGCTGCTGGGTCTCGGACTTGATGAGTTCAGTATGAGCGCCACTTCCATTCTGCCAGCACGTAGTCAAATTTCCAAGTTGTCCCGTGCGGACATGGAAAAACTGGCTACAAAAGCTCTGGACATGCAAACAGCAGAACAGGTTGTTGAATTGGTTCAAAGCATCGAAGGCTAAGGAAGGGTATTACATTTCAAAGGTTATATCTTTTTCCAACAAAAAATTGCTGTGTACATACAGCAGCCGGTATCTAATTAGATACCGGCTTTTTTGCATGCTTTAAGTAGAATTTGTTTTAACTGCATGAGCAATTCAGTACAGGTTTGCGGGCTGCGGTAGTTTCGTCCAATCGTGTGACTGGAGTAGTATATGGTGCATTGAGCACCAGCTCAGGGTTCTCTTCTGCTTCCCGCGCAATATGAATCATAGTGTCGACAAAAGCATCAAGTGTTTCCTTACTTTCCGTTTCCGTGGGCTCGATCATGATGCACTCCTCTACATTCAGCGGAAAGTAAATTGTAGGTGGATGGTAGCCGAAATCAAGCAGCCGTTTGGCTACATCAAGCGTGCGCACTCCAAATTTTTTCAAGCCTCGCCCCGACATCACGAATTCGTGTTTGCAATGTCCAGGGTAGGGCAGATCAAAATGTGGAGCGAGCCGATGCATCATATAATTGGCATTGAGTACAGCGCATTCGGACACTCGCTTCAAGCCATCAGGACCGTAGCTGCGGATATAGGCATAGGCTCGGACGAGAATGCCGAAGTTTCCGTAAAAGGCTTTAACCCGTCCAATAGAATCTCCCTGTTCCCGGTCCCAGTGGTACACCCCCTGTGGATCCCGTGCGACAAGCGGCTTGGGCAAATAAGGGATGAGCCGTTGCTTTACGCCGACAGGCCCAGCGCCGGGGCCACCGCCACCATGCGGGGTACTCATCGTTTTGTGCAAATTGAGATGCACTACATCGAAGCCCATATCTCCGGGACGGGTAATCCCCATGATGGCGTTGGAGTTCGCCCCGTCATAGTAGAGCAGACCCCCCGCGTCATGCACGATGGCAGCAATGTCAGTGATTTGCTTCTCGAACAGCCCAAGCGTGTTCGGGTTGGTCAGCATGAGCGCAGCAGTGTCGTTGCCTACGGCTTGACGCAGCGCATCCAGATCCACTAGCCCCTCAGGGGTGGAAGGAAGGGTGACTGTTTCGAAGCCTGCGACGGTTGCACTGGCGGGGTTCGTTCCGTGCGACGAATCCGGCACGAGCACCTTGGTACGTCGCTCACTACGTGCTTCGTGGTATGAGCGAATCATCATCAGCCCGGTCCATTCGCCATGGGCGCCCGCGGCGGGCTGAAGCGTGACGGCATCCATGCCAGTTAACGCAGCCAAATCATTTTGGAGCGTATGCAGCAACTCCATGGCACCCTGGATGCTCTCCTCGGGCTGATATGGATGGATTTTGGCGAAGCCTGTATATCGGGCGACATCCTCATTCACCTTCGGATTGTATTTCATCGTACAGGAGCCGAGCGGATAAAATCCATTGTCCACGCCAAAATTGCGCCGGGACAAGGCGGTATAATGCCGAATAACGTCTACTTCGGATACCTCGGGTAATGCTGCAGGTTCGCTGCGCAGCGCATAGTCTGGCAAAAGCTCTGCCACCGGGCGACGGGGAACGTCGCACTCGGGAAGGGAATAGGCGATGCGACCCGGACGGCTCAATTCAAAAATGAGCGCTTGATCGTGTTCCTTTAACAGCTCTTGTTTCTGATCCTGTCCGGTATGTGTCATAGCAATCCCCCCAAGGTGTGCACAAATTGGTCAATCTCTTCTTTGGTTCTTTGCTCCGTCACGGCAATCAACATGTGACCAGCAAGTTCCTCATAGTCCCGGCCCAAATCGTAGCCAGCGATAAATCCAGCAGCTAGCAGCTCGGCCTGGAGTCTGCTCATATCTGTACCCTCAGGCAGTCTCAGGGCAAACTCGTTAAAGGTCGGTGCGTTAAACGAGGCAGTTACGCCCTTCAAGCTCAGCAATTGCTCTAAAGCATACCGGCTTTTATGCAAATTTAGCTCGGCTACTTCCTTGATCCCCTGTCTACCCATAACAGACAAGTATACAGATGCAGATAAAGCTAGCAACGCTTGATTGGAACAAATGTTAGAGGTGGCCTTTTCGCGGCGGATATGCTGTTCGCGCGCTTGCAAGGTCAGCACGAAGCCGCGTTTACCATTGCGATCAGTGGTCTGACCCACAATACGGCCGGGGATACGGCGCATATGTGCCTGAGAAACGGCAAAGTATCCACAGGTCGGACCGCCGAGAGAAGAGGAGATGCCAAGTGGCTGCGCGTCTCCTACCACAATATCCGCGCCCTGTTTGCCGGGTGTCTCCAGCAAGCCAAGTGCCAGTGGGTTGGCACTGACGACCAAAAGACCTTTGTGTGCATGGATGAGGTCAGCCATCGGCTGTAGATTTTCCACGGCTCCGAAAAAGTTGGGGCTTTGGACCAAAACAGCCGCGGTCTGTTCCGATACGGCCGCCGCTAACGCATCAGCATCCGTTACACCGTCCGAACAGCCGATCTCCACGATGTCCAAATTCAATCCGCGTGCATAGGTTGCCAATACCTGACGTGCCTCTGGATGGACGGACCTCGATACGATAAGCTGTTTACGGCGGGTAGCTGCGGCGGACAGTGAGCCCGCTTCCGCCAGTGCAGTCGCTCCGTCGTACATGCTGGCATTAGCTACAGCCATGCCCGTCAATTCGCAAATATACGACTGAAATTCGAAAATGGCTTGTAGCTCGCCTTGGCTTACTTCCGGCTGATAGGGGGTGTAGGCTGTATAGAATTCCGAGCGTGAAGTGATGTGCTGGATGACCGACGGAATATGATGATCATAAATTCCTGCGCCAAGAAAGCTGGCATGTGTGTCTGTATTGGCGTTGTGTCCAGCCAGCTCGGCCAAGTGGCGGGTTAAGGCTTTCTCATCGAGTCGAGAAGAAAGAGGGAGTTCCCCTTGATATCGAATGGCCTCTGGAATGTCACTGAATAAATCATCAATGGATGATACACCGACCACACGCAGCATTTCGGTTTGATCCTGTTCAGTCATAGGGAGATAACGATGCTGCTTCATAGGTTCTGGCTCCTTTCGAAAAGCAAAATTTTAAATCCGTAAATGAGCTAATAAAAAAGTGTGAGATGAAAACCCGGAAATACATATCTGACATGTTTGCTTTATAGAAATAAGGAGAGTTTAAGATCAGCGTGGGCGCTTATAAAAGGGGGCTGCCACCACCTCGGCACGCAGGCGTTTGCCACGAATCTCAACCTCCAGTGGTGTGGAGAGGGCGCTAAAACGACTGTCCACCAAGGCGAGGCCCAGATTACGCTTCAAGGAGGGCGACTGAGTCCCCGTTGTGACCTCACCGATGTGTTGTCCTTCTGCGAATACCGGATAATGGGCGCGTGGGATACCGCGGTCCATCATTTCTAGCCCGATCAATTTACGAGGAACCCCTTGTTCTTTTTGACGCTGAAGTGCTTCTCTACCGATAAAATCTCCTTTATTCAGCTTGACGAAGAAACCCAGACCGGCTTCGAGTGGTGAAATTGTGGCAGATAACTCCTGTCCGTATAGCGGCAACCGAGCCTCAAAGCGTAGTGTATCCCGAGCACCAAGTCCAGCGGGAATCAGCCCATACGACTCACCGGAACGAAGCAAACCCTCCCATACGGCGGGTGCTTCCGCGGCAGGTACGTAAAATTCAAAACCGTCTTCGCCCGTATATCCGGTTCGTGAGACGAGTGCTTTTGCTCCGAACAATGGCACGTTCTCATGAAAGTGGAAAGATGCCAGATTCGTAATATCCGTATCTGCCACGGCTGCGGCAATACGTGCTGCTTCCGGTCCCTGCAATGCCAGCAATGCTATTGCATCAGACACATTCTCCATGTGAACGGATGCAGGCACATGACGAAGTAACCAATCCCAATCCTTATCAATGTTGGAGGCGTTCACAACGAGCATGTAGCGTTCCGGTCCTTTGCAGTAAACAAGCAGGTCGTCTACTACACCTCCATCGGGGTAACACAGGAGTGAATATTGTGCCTGACCTGGTTCCAACTGGCTGACATCATTCGTGGTCACCCTTTGTAGAAAAGCTTCGGCCTCTTTGCCTTCAACCAAAAACTCACCCATATGCGATACATCGAATAAACCCGCACGTTGCCGGACGGCCTCATGCTCCTTTTGAATGCCGCTAAACTGAACGGGGAGCTCCCAGCCTCCAAAGTCAATACAACGAACCCCAGACTGCGTCCCGTAGGATGAATATAGCGGTGTTTTTCGCAAATTAGTCATGTTTCCACTCCTATCCGGTGTAATCGGCTAAACAAAAAAGACAGGCCGAAAAAAACGTATAGACAGCAGTCTATACTCTTTTTTCAGCTCTGTCCTTGATACCAGAAAGTTACCCCGGTATGTACCGGGTTTCCTCTTGGGTGATCCGCTCCAATAGCGAATGCTCTCCAGAGATGCGTCCGGCAGAGGTCCTTTTGCCTGAGAGATTCACCTGCAATGCAGGCTTACTCCTTCGGCGCTACCTTCGGGATCAGCAGTATATTACCTGGCTTTGCAGATAACAACTTGATCCGATTCGCGTGCACAACTGTCTCACAAGCGGCAACAGCTATGCGAATCTTTTTGGCAGTCTCTCCCTCTGCGTTCATCCGCGTTTGCAGTTGTCGGGTGTTTCCCAAAGTATTTGCTATAACCCATTAATACGCAAATTCATTCAAAATGTCAATAAAAATGTCATCAAAAACAATAGAAAAAACATTTAATATATAAATAAGGATATGTAAGCGTTTGTTATAAATTATTATATTTTTATATAGAGCGCTATAGGAGGTAATATGAAGTATTTTTGTTAGTATTATTGACATGAGTGTTCTTATTGTCATAATCTTAACCTGTCTAATACAGGTGAGCAAATGCGATTTTATTCATATGGAAGTGAGGGGAACAGAATGGGTGAAGTGAAGCAGCAACTTTGGTATACAGACGAACATGAGTGGGTTCAGCGGACAGAGAATGGAACGGTGCGGATTGGTATTACAGACTTTGCACAGCACCAACTGGGTGATATTGTTTTTGTAGAATTACCTGAGGCGGGAGTAACGATTGAGCAGGGAGCGGAGATCGGTACGATTGAATCGGTGAAGACGGTATCCGACCTTTTTGCTCCGGTGACGGGAACCATATTAAAAGTGAATGAAGCGCTGGAAGGTACACCTGAGCTAGTGAATGAATCTCCATATGACAAAGGTTGGATGGTAGAAGTAGAGATGGATAAAGATGTGGAGGAATCATTGGGCAAACTACTGTCGGCGGATCAGTATGAGCAGTTGATTTCGGAGTAATAAATAGAGCAATGCAGCATGAAATAATAGCGTGTTATTCGGAATTTTATATTGATTTTTAATTGAATAAGAGCATCGTTAGTTTGCTCGATTTTTGTATAAAATAGTCGCTATGATTTGACGTAGCGGCTATTTTTTTGTCTTTTTTTGAAAACGTAATTACGTGTGTTGTTCTGATATAGTGGGTTGTCCCCATATAGGAATCATACATAATCCAGCGCGGTTTTTCGACTAATTTCTATAGCTACAGGTCATATTAAGAAGAATTATGCAGGTATAATATCTTCCTGGATAATTTAAATTTAAATGTTGTCATCAACGTTCATGACGAAAGTACGTTTTCATTTCGTTGATGAAGATAGCGCTGTCATTTAGTATGAATTTTAAGAAAAGGTAGTGATGCTTACCTACAAGGAGGATTTGAATATGAGTACATTGGACGCAAAGCCAAGTTCAAAAGGAGGCACTCGTGTCGCCGTACAGCGTTTTGGCCGTTTTCTTAGCGGTATGGTTATGCCCAATATGGGAGCCTTTATTGCGTGGGGGTTGATTACGGCACTCTTTATTCCGACCGGATGGTTCCCGAACGAAGGTTTTGCACAGTTGGTTGATCCGATGAAAAATTATTTGTTGCCGCTGCTGATTGGTTATACAGGGGGCACGATGATTCACGGACAGCGTGGAGGTGTGATCGGTGCCATCATGACGATGGGTGTCATAGTAGGAGCCGATATCCCGATGTTCCTGGGCGCGATGGTAGCTGGTCCGCTGGCTGCGTGGATATTGAAGAAGTTCGACAAGGCCATTGAAGGCAAAGTCAGATCAGGCTTTGAAATGCTGGTCAATAATTTTTCGGCCGGGATTATCGGTGCCATTCTAGCACTGCTTGCCCATGTGGCGATCGGCCCGGTTGTACAAATGATCAGTCAAGTGTTGTCGGCAGGGGTACAGTTCCTCGTGAACGCGGGGCTATTGCCGCTTGTCAACCTCATTATTGAGCCCGGAAAAGTATTATTTTTAAACAACGCGCTGAATCACGGAGTATTGAGTCCGATTGCGTTGGAGGAAGCTGCAAGAACAGGCAAATCCGTACTGTTCATGCTGGAATCCAACCCTGGGCCGGGGCTTGGTATTTTGCTGGCCTACTGTCTGTTCGGTAAAGGCTCTGCGAAGTCGTCAGCTCCTGGCGCAGTCATCATTCATTTTTTCGGCGGGATTCATGAAATTTATTTCCCTTATATTTTGATGAAGCCGATTCTGATTCTTGCAGCTATAGCTGGCGGTGTTGTGGGAACCTTCTGTTTCATGTTGACAGGTGCCGGACTGGTTGCTGCTCCTTCACCGGGTAGTATCATCGCCTATTTTCTAATGACGCCAAAAGGTGGATATTTGCCAATGCTGAGCGGGGTGATCGCTGCTGCGGTCGTATCCTTTGCTGTTGCAGCAGTGTTACTCAAGACAGGTAAGCAACAAGAAGAGGGGCTGGAGGAAGCTGCATCTCGCCTGAAAGATATGAAAAATCAAAGCAAGAGTGCCAGTGCTAACGCCACTGTAATGGAAGATAACCACGAATCTGATCGTGCTGCCGAGATTGTCGCAGATCGAACGCTCAAGGATAAATCCGAAGTGAACAAGATTGTCTTTTCCTGTGATGCAGGTATGGGTTCAAGCGCGATGGGTGCCTCGATTTTACGCAAAAAAATGAAGCAGGCGGGCGTAGGCGTAACAGTTACGAATACGGCAATCAGTGAAATTCCACAGGATGCGGATATTGTCATTACGCAAAAAACGTTGACAGACCGGGCTAAAACAGTAGTCCCGAATGCTGAACACATTTCCATTGACAATTTTCTGAAGAGTCCTGAATACGAAGCGCTGGTTGAACGTCTGAAATCCGATTCTTAATCCCCGTCATAGTCAGGCGGACTGTATGCAGTGTACGTCTCCTGCTGGAGGGATGAGCTTGGGAAGGAACGGTATGCGCTTATGAATATTACGAAACGACAACGTGACATCGTGGAATATCTTCTGGAGCAGTCCAAAGAGGTTACTGCCGGGGAAATTGCCACGAAGATCAATGTCAGCACAAGGACGGTTCATCGGGAACTGGGCGCAGTCGAGCATTGGCTGGCAACTCATGAGGTGAAGCTGGAGAAAAAGTCAGGGATTGGTATCTGTATAGATGCAGACCCAGCTCAGCTTGTATGCCTGCGAAAGCAATTGCTGTATACGAATCCAGACGAATATTCGGCTGAGGAGAGAAAGATCGTGGTTCTCTGCATGCTGCTGGATACACGGGAGCCGATCAAGCTGCTGGCGCTGGCTTCAGATCTGAAAGTCACGGTAACTACGGTCAGTCATGATCTGGACGAATTACAAGACTGGATCGGAGATCGAGGGCTCGTGCTTGTCCGCAGACGGGGATATGGTGTCGAGATTACCGGACGGGAGATAGACAAAAGACGGGCGATTTCCGAGCTGGCCCTCGAACATTTGGATGAATCTGATCTGTTTTCCAGCCAGGGAGAGGTTCGTTCTGTGACTCGTGTCTCCGACAAATTGCTGGAGATGATTGGCAGAGGGAACTTGCTGATCGTGGAAAAGGCCCTCTGGCAGCCCCATGAAAAGTGGCTGGAAAACATGGTGGAAAGCAAATATATGGAGTTGCTGATTCAGATTTGCGTTTCGCTGGCACGTCTACGACTCGGGTATGTTATGGATCCTCTTCTCTCCTATTTAAAAACAGATTCGGATGAGAATATCATGCTGCGTACAGCTATGGTAGAACGCATATGCGCAGAATTGTCAGCGGCGCTGGATATTAACTTTCCGGACCCGGAACGATCTTATTTCAGGCTGCTGTTCCGTGATGCCGAGGATCATTCTACCCGGCTGCTGCCGCTCGATGATCTTGTACTGCTGGAGTCGGTTCATGAGTTGATTCGTCGTGTGGAGGAAGAAACAGGCACGCCATTGGAAGAGGACCGTGTTCTGCGTGAAGGACTGATTGCCCATATGGCTCCGGTATTCAAACGTTTGAAGGAAGGCAAGTCGATTCGTAATCCCCTCCTTCAGCAAATCCGCAAGGATTACAGCAGCTTATTCGACTCAGTGAAAAAGGCTGCGGCGGACATGACAGAAATGAAAGTCCCTGATGAAGAGATCGGATTTCTCGTCATGCATTTCGGCGCTTCGCTGGAGCGGCTGCGACAATTGCGGCGGGAGGTGCGGGCCATCGTAGTCTGCACGAGCGGCATTGGTTCATCCAGACTTCTGGCAACAAGGCTCGCCAAAGAGCTGCCACAGATCAAAATTGTGGATAGGGCCTCATGGTACGAGGCGGCGCGGATCCCCAAGGAGGATTATGATCTGATCATTTCGACAGTAGAGCTACCGCTTGAACCAGATCGCTATCTTAAGATCAGCCCGCTGCTGACGCAGGAGGAGAGTGATCGCCTGCGTCAATTTATCCAGCATATTACACTCAATCATCCTGATGACCATCAGCAGGAACACGTCGTTCAGCCCGGTCAGGACATGGAGTGGCTTACCGGTCTGCGGAAAAGTCTCGATGAAATTGTACACATTGTACAGCAATTTCAAGTGTACCCGCTGGAAAATCAGGAGATGGATATGGCGGCGACCGTAGAGGCTATATGCATGTTGGAGGCGGGGCGGGGGAATGTTACAGAGCCTTCTGCGGTTGCTGCACAACTCATGGAAAGAGAGCGCCAAGGTAGTCAGGTGATCTCTGATACCTCCATTGCTTTAGTTCATACGCGTAGCCACTATATTCGCAAACCTTCGCTTACCTTGTATAAGCTGGCAGAGCCGCTGTTGGCGGATACAGGCGAACAGGTAGAATGCGTGCTGCTCATGTTGGGACCTCGTGAGCTGCCGAGAGAAAGCTTGGAGGTATTGAGCGAGATTAGTGCATTACTCTTGCAGGAAGACATGGTTACGCTACTGGAACACGGTAGCAGGGATCATATTGTCAATTATATATCGAGTGAGCTAGCTGGATTTTTACACAGTAAATTAGGGACAGGGAGGAACCTACCGTGAGTATTATGACGATAGACAAAGTAAAAATGAATGCAACCGCCAAAGACAAATATGAGGCGATTCGTATGGCTGGACAAATCCTGCTGGATGCAGGACATATTTCAAGTGAGTACATTGACAAGATGCTGGAACGCGAGGAGATCGTGTCCACCTATATCGGGAACGGGCTGGCTATTCCACATGGCACCAAGGAATCCAAGACGCTTATTCAATCCACAGGCATTTCCATCGTCCAGTTTCCGCAAGGCGTAGATTTTGGGGGAGAAAAAGCATACATGGTAATCGGCATTGCAGCACAAGGCGGCGATCATATGGAGATTTTGACGAGTATCGCTGTGGTGTGTGCGGAGGAAGAAAATATGGATAAACTTCGCAATGCGGTGACCCCACAGGAAATTATAGATCTGTTCGAAAGTGAGCTGGAGCTATGAGAGCCGTCCACTTTGGAGCAGGAAATATCGGTCGCGGCTTTATCGGATTGATTCTGTCGCGTGCAGGCTATGAGGTTGTTTTTTCAGATGTCAACGACACCCTTGTATCCGAGTTACGCCGTCGTAAACAATACACCGTAGAATTAGCCAATGATACAAAGGATACGGAGCTGGTCACGAATGTGACGGCGATTGACGGCAAGGATGCAGCGGCTGTAGCCGATGCAGTAGACCACGCAGATCTGGTAACGACCGCGGTAGGGGTCAGCATCCTCAAGCACATAGCAGCAGGTATTGCGGAAGGAATCAAGCGGCGGGTAGAGAGAGGAGCGAGGCCGCTGCATGTGATTGCCTGTGAAAATGCAATCGGAGGTAGTGCGCAACTGAAAGAGCATGTTTTTGCGCTATTAGATGAGGCGACCCGTGCCAAGGCTGAGGCTTCGGTGTATTTTCCAAATGCTGCCGTAGACCGGATTGTGCCGATCCAGCAACACGAGGACCCGTTACATGTGCAGGTAGAGCCTTTTTACGAGTGGGTGGTGGATCGTTCGCAAATGGCATCTGAGCATGAAGAAATCGAAGGTATCCTGTACGTGCAGGATCTAGAGCCTTACATTGAACGAAAGCTGTTCACGGTAAATACGGGACATTGCGTGGCAGCTTATCTTGGTTATACCGCAGGTTATGCTACCATTCAGGAGGCCATGAAGGATAGCAAGGTGGTGGATTCGATACAAGGGTCACTGGAGGAAACGGGAGCGGTGCTTGTGAAGCGCTTCGGTTTGGATCAAGAGGAGCATAGGAAGTACATCTCTAAAATTTTGGATCGCTTCCGCAACCCTAATCTAATAGACGATGTTACTCGGGTCGGACGTTCACCATTACGCAAGCTGTCTCCCAATGACCGTCTTGTACGTCCCGCGCTCCAAGCGCAGGAGTATGGCATTCCGACGGATCATCTGGCGTTAGGAATGGCTGCTGCCTGTAAATTTGATATTACGGAAGACCCCGAGGCAGTCGAGCTTCAGCAGGTGATCCGCAACGAAGGGCTGGGTGTGGCGCTGACGCGTTATACTTCCATAACCGCAGACCACCCGTTACATCGGCAGATATTGGAGCAATATGATATTATAAATTCATAAAACAACGGATTACTAACATTAAATTTCGATAATCCTCTTGAAGACAAAGCATCCACATCAACACTAGCGTGTTCTGTAGAGATGTGCTTCAAGAGGATTTTTATATGCGTGATTTACATCACATAACAACCTGCTTAAATTGTTTATATTGATAATGATTATCATTATCTATAAAATGAAACCATTACTATTATAACTATTAGGGAGGATTATAGTGAAACCGATCTATATTACCTTAGGGTTTTTATTTTTAGCGCTTGGAGTTATTGGTGTAGTGCTACCGTTGCTACCGACTACACCGTTTCTGCTGCTCGCGACCTTTTTCTTTATGCGGGGGTCCGAAAGGATTCACCAGTGGTTTTCGAATACCTCTCTGTACCAAAAGCATCTAGAGAGTTTTGTTCAAACAAGGTCGTTGAAGCTGTCTACGAAAATCACGACATTGGGCTTAGCGTCAACGATGCTGATTATAGGCTTTATTTTCACCCCTAATGTGTGGGGCAAAACGCTCATCGTCTTGGTCATCCTTTTTAAATATTATTACTTTATATTCCGAATCGGAACAGTGAGAAACGCTGCAGCAAAAATAACACCATCATCTTCACCTGCACCTACTCCAAAAAAAAAGTCTAAAATGGTCGACAGCCGTCTGCTCGGTCTAGTGGAACATTCTCGAAAATATATCGTATGGGGTGTGCTTGTGCAGTGGATCGGTCTTTTGGGGAGTATAGCCGCTGTGTTGTCTATGGCCTTTGTTATGCAGCAGGCATGGGAAGGACAAGTGACTCGCAAGCTGATTCTATCTATGACGGTCATTGTTATTGCTGCTATTGCAGTTCGCTGCCTGAGCAATTATGCAGCCAGTATGTTATCCTATCGTGCTTCGGTAAATGCTAAAAAAACGCTGCGCTCGCAAATTTACAGCAAGTTGCTGAAGATAGGGCCCGCATATACAGATCATACCTCCACCTCGGGGGTTATTCAGGTTGCTGTAGAAGGGGTAGAGCAGCTTGAAACCTATTTCGGTAGATATATGCCTCAGCTATTTTACAGTCTGCTTGCCCCCGTAACGTTATTCATTACCCTCTCTTTTGTCAGCTTCAAAGCAGCCATTATACTATTGATCTGCGTTCCCTTAATTCCAGTGTCGATCATTGTCATTATGAGGATGGCTAAAAAGCTTTTTCGGAAATATTGGGGTAGTTACGTCAATTTGGGCCACAGCTTTTTGGAGAATGTGCAAGGTCTGACTACGCTCAAAATGTACGGAACAGACCAGGATAAACATCAGGAAATGAACACAGCAGCTGAAGATTTTCGCAAAATGACGATGAAAGTGCTGACTATGCAGCTTAACTCCGTGGCCATTATGGATCTTATCGCATTTGGTGGTGCCGCTGCGGGTGTACTGGTCGCGGTAAGCGAATATTCTTCTGGACGAATTGGCTTGGCAGGAGCAATCATCATTGTTTTGCTGTCGGCAGAATTTTTTATTCCTCTGCGTCTTCTGGGTTCTTACTTTCATATCGCCATGAACGGAATGGCTGCAAGTGACAAAATATTCCAAATGTTGAGCACAGAGGACCTTATCCAAGGACAAAAAAGCATAGAAACCACAGATATTCGTCTGGAACAGGTGAGTTTCGCCTACGACGAAAGAGATACCTTACGAAATGTATCCATGGATATTCCCCAGGGCAGCTTTGTATCCATTGTTGGGGAATCAGGCTCTGGTAAAAGTACGGTAGCCGGATTGATTGTTGGGCATCACGAGGGGTATCGAGGAAGCCTGACGATTGGAGGAACCGAGCTTACCGATATTTCGGAAGAAAGCCGCATGCGTCATATGACCTGGATCGGTTTTAACAGCTATATTTTTAAAGGCACCGTGGAAGCAAATTTAAAAATGGGCAATGAGCACGCGGATGAGCAACACATGCTGGAAGCTTTGCGACAAGTGAAGCTGTATGATTTTATCCTCTCAGAAGGAGGTCTGGAAGCAGAACTGGAAGAGCAGGGAGCCAATCTGTCAGGAGGACAGCGCCAGAGGCTAGCACTAGCCAGAGCATTGCTACATGATAGTCGTGTCAACATTTTTGACGAGGCCACCTCTAACATTGACAGTGAAAGTGAGGAAGGCATTATGGAGGTTATACATGCGCTGGCAGGTCAAAAAACAGTGATTCTTATCTCTCACAGACTGGAAAACGTAGTCCAATCCGACTGTATCTATGTGCTGCAAAACGGTTTGGTGGCAGAATCCGGGACGCACCATGAGCTGTTGAGCCAGCAGGGGCATTATGCGGAGATGTATCTCAGTCAACACCGGGTAGAGCAGTTTGGAAAAGGAGGGGCTGTATATGCGTAGACACGGATTACGGATCATGGGCCAATTATTGGTACTGGCGGGACCTCTTTTACCTGTGCTGCTCATCACGATTGTTACAGGAGTGCTTGGTTTTGTTTGTGCTATTGGCATTATAGTGTTTGGAGCCCTGGCTCTGCTTACAGCAACGGGCATCACGACAGGCTACACCCTATCGTTTTTGCTGACAACGATCGTGGTTTGCGCCGTACTGCGCGGGGTATTCCGTTATGGCGAGCAAATGAGTGGTCACTATCTCGCTTTCAAGCTGCTGGCTGTACTACGTGACAAGATGCTTCAAGCCCTGCGAAGACTCGCTCCAGCCAAATTGGAAGGCAAGGACAAGGGAAATCTGATCTCACTCATTACAAGTGATATTGAGTTGCTGGAAGTATTTTATGCGCATACGATAGCTCCTGTTATGATTGGCATCATCACCTCACTGCTCATGGTGTTTTTTATCGGTTCTTATGAGCCTCTGCTAGGCTGGCTTGCTGCGCTTGCTTACATAACCGTCGGTTTGTTTATTCCCCTACTTACGACACGTATGGGCAAGCGCCAAGGGATGGAATACCGGAGCAGCTTCGGCCAGCTGAGCAGTTATTTTTTGGACAGCTTACGTGGGATGAAGGAAATTGTGCAATATGGGCAAGGGGAACAACGATTAAATGAGATTAACCGTCGTACGGATCAGTTGGATGCCAAGCAGAAGGACTTAAAGCATCATGAAGGCATCACAAGAGCCATCACAGATGCGGCTGTAGTTGGATTCTCATTCTTGATGCTGCTGGCTGGATTGTACGGTATGTCTAATGGTCAGGTTGACTTTACAGGTATGCTGATTTCTGTCATTGCCCTGTTTAGTTCATTTGGTCCGGTCATCGCACTAAGCAATCTGTCCAACAATTTGCTTCAAACGCTGGCGAGCGGGGAACGAGTGTTGAGTCTATTGGAGGAAACCCCGGAGGTAGAGGAAAATATCGAAGGAATGAGTGTCGCCTTTACTGGGGCACAAGTAGACAAGGTGACTTTTGCATACGATGGTCAAACGGTGCTGAATGATGTAAGTCTCATGATACCGCATAAGCAGATTTTAGGCATTCAGGGTAAAAGCGGCTCTGGCAAGTCTACACTGCTAAAGTTGCTGATGCGATTTAGGGACCCGCAGCAAGGTGAAATTTTGCTATCCGGACACGATTTGAAGGAAATTGGGACCCGACATTTGAGAGGCTTACAGAGCTATGTAGACCAGCATACGTTCCTGTTTGATGATTCCATTGCAACTAATATCAAAATCGGAAAGCCTGATGCTACACATGAGCAGGTGGTGGAAGCAGCACGTAAGGCATCCGTGCACGATTTTATTATGACCTTGCCTCAAGGGTATGATAGCCGAGTTGGAGAATTGGGGGACAGGCTGTCCGGTGGAGAACGCCAACGCTTGGGGCTGGCCAGAGCCTTTGTCCATAATGCTCCTCTCTTACTGCTCGACGAGCCTACCAGCAATTTGGACAGCCTGAACGAGGCGATTATTTTAAAATCGTTAAAGGAACAACAGCAAGATAAAACGATTGTCCTTGTTTCTCACCGGAGTTCTACCATGCGGATTGCTGATGATATTTTTCAAATGGATAATCGAAGACTGTCCTGACTTTTCTAACTATTGTTATATCCTAAGGGCAAAAGTTGTAGCCTGTTCATGGTATTGTCATAAAATGGAGTGTGTGTTGAAATGGAAGCGTCATCCTTATTTAAATCATCCAGCTTTTCAAGCTTGTCTTATTTTGTTAGCCTATTAGGTGAAGATTTTATAAAATCCTAAGGTATATTGACAAGTCATAAACATCATAAATGATGGATGAACAGAGGCTGTAAGCCGATGTACAGAAATGGGTGGTGAACAGAAATGTCAGATTTCAATCAGCTTAAAGAGCTTGAGCACACAAAATATCCCATATATGAAGGCTATGATTTGGGTCTTACTTATACGCCTGCGGGCAGCAAGTTCAAGGTATGGGCCCCGACTGCGAAGCAGGTCCATATAGCGTTGTATAGCGATGCGGGGGCGTACGATCAGGAGGGGAACGTTCAGGAGCACGGCGGGGGTCAGGAATTTCTCATGATCCGTGATGATCAAGGGGTATGGTCTATAGAGCTGGAAGGTGACTGGAACAAATATTATTACATGTACAGGCTGGAGTGGGCGGACAACACTGTTCATTATGCTGCCGATCCATATGCCACAGCGGTATCAGCCAACGGGCAACGTACAGCGATCATTGATTTGGCTCAAACCAACCCGGATGGATGGGAATTGGATGCGGGGCCTACCCTTAAGCGGCCGACGGATGCCATTCTCTATGAGGTTCATGTGCGTGATTTTTCGATGGATACCTATTTTAATACAGGGAAAAAAGGCTTATCTGCTGCTCAGGGACGGTTTGAGGCCTTTACGTATACGGGATTGAAGGATCCTGAGGGGAACAGTATCGGGCTGGATCATCTGCTGGAACTGGGCATTACACATGTTCATTTGCTTCCAGTAGCTGATTTTCATACGGTGAATGACTTTGCGGAATTAGATACTGAATATAACTGGGGCTATGATCCCCAGCATTATAATGTGCCGGAGGGGTCTTATTCTTCCAATCCGGCTGATCCGGAGGCACGTATACGAGAGCTGAAACTGCTGGTACAGTCTTTGCATTCTGCCGGCATCGGTGTCATTATGGACGTTGTATACAACCATACGTATTCGGTGGAACAGGGGCCATTTGAGCCTGTTGTACCTGGATATTATTACCGCACGGATGAACAAGGGCAGCTCACCAATGGATCAGGTGTAGGCAATGAGGTGGCAACCGAACGTCCGATGGTGCGCAAGTATATCAAGGATTCACTACGCTATTGGGCAGAGGAATATCATATAGACGGCTTTCGATTTGATCTGATGGGTCTGATTGATACACCAACCGTGGTGCAGCTTACGCAAGAACTTCGCTCTGAAGTGCGTCCGGATCTGCTGATCTATGGTGAGCCTTGGACGGGAGGAAAATCTCCACAACCCTTGCTTACGCTAAAAGGAACACAACGGGACAAAGGCTTTGCTGTTTTTAACGACAACTACCGTTCTGCTATTAAGGGGGATAGCGACGGTACTGGAAGCGGGTTTGCCACGGGGGCAGAACATCAGGAGGAGCAGGTGCTCAAAGGTGCTTTTGGGGCTATTCATGATTTCACAGCTCAGCCATCGGAGACCGTCAATTATGTAACTGCCCACGATAATCTCAATCTGTGGGATAAAATTTTGACGGTAAGACATTTGCGGGAGCACTGTCGTTTTCCACAATGGGAGCAGGGGAAGCCACAGGATGGGAGGACACCTGAACATGCTGTTGCCGAAGCAGATCCGTATGGGGAACTGGATGAAAATAACCTGCTAGAGGACGAAACCGTGCGCAAGTCCCTGTTGGCCAACGGCATGGTACTCACATCTCAAGGTATTCCTTTTATTCATGCAGGGGATGAACTGTTGCGCTCCAAATATGGAGACCACAATAGTTACCGGAGCTCAGATGTGGTCAATGCCATTCATTGGGATAACAAGGCGAGGTTTCGCCCCGTGTTTGATTACTACCAAGGCTTAATTGCTTTGCGACGCAGCCACCCAGCATTCCGAATGGACCAACGTGAGCTGGTGGAGCAGCACATGGAAGTGCTGCAAAGCAGTGGGCATGTGGTGGCCTTTGCTTTGAGGCACCATGCTAACGGCGATGCCTGGAATCATATTGTGGTGATTTATAACGGCTCGGATACGGAGCAGACGATAGTATTGCCTGCGGAATCGGATCGTTGGCATGTGGTCGTGGACGCACACGGGGCTGGTAATGAGACACGGTATGAAGTCGTAGGCCATCGTGTAACTGTATCGCGCTGGTCAATGATGGTGTTATATGATCAGGAAGAACCTGCACGAGTCTCCTTTTTGACTGAACAAGATCAGGCTAATCGTCAGGCGGAGAACGAATTGGAAGACTCGGATGAGGGAACAGATCAAGAAATTGCAGGTACAGCCATGGCTTTGACAGATGTGCAGCTTGGAAACGATAATGAAGTCGCTCCATTTCGTACGATTGAACTGATCTACGAGCGTACGGATCGGCAATACACTGGCTGGAACGTATGGGTATGGGGAACTGGGCATCGCGACGGACATGTCGAATTTCGGGATTTGGATGACGGTCGTGCAATAGCGCGTATTCAGGTGGCTCCTGATATACAGCGAATTGGCTACATTGTCCGGCTTAATCACTGGGATGCCAAGGATGTTGAGGCAGATCGATATATTGATATAGACCAGAACCAGTCTGTGATGCAGGTACTGATTCATAGTGGCAGAGAAGAATATTTGTTACTGGTAAATGATAATCGGGCCGGTTAGACTTGCGTGCTTGGTTGCGTATATACACAAAAATAGCATTTTTCGATCATTTCGAGAAATGCTATTTTTTTATGCAAACGTGTGTCAGTTTCAGAAAAAAGGGGTAAAATAGAATTATGGACTTGTTTAGTTTTGCCAGCTAGCTGGCTTACATCCTGTAGTACGACTGGTAAACAGGCAAGATTCTTGGAGGAAAATCATTTGTAAGGTAACCTGAAGGAGGTTGTATATCATGAGTTCTAATGGAGGAAGTATTCAACTGACCGCCCAGCCGAGAACAGAGAAGAAGGGTTCGGCCATTCGTGGATTGAGGTTAAAAGGACGGATTCCAGCTGTGGTTTACGGCTCTGAGCTTGAAGGAACCCCTGTACATGTCGATGCCAAGGAATTTAATAAAGTAGTCAAAACCGGACGTTCAGAGGTGTTTAACCTCACAGTAGAGGGTGGAGAAACCATTCCAGTTATTATTAAAGATTATCAACAGCGTGATAACCAATGGTTGCATGCCGACTTTCTGAAAATCTCCAAAAACAAACCGCTTCGCGTGCGTGTTTCTATTGATTATCAGGGTACACCTGCAGGTACAAAAACAGGCGGTATTCTGCAAGTTCAGGAAACGGAAGTTGAGGTCGAAGGTCTTCCGGCTGATTTGCCATCTACCATTGAGGTGGATGTATCCGCGCTGGATGTTGGCGACAAGCTGAGCGCTAGCGACTTGAAACTCCCTAAAGGAGTAACACTGCACGTCCCTGAAGAAGAACTGCTTGCTTCTATTATCGTTCCACGTGCAGTTGAAGTAGAAAATGCTGCTGTGGAAGGTGATGCAGCGGCAACCGAAGGCGCTGAAGAGGCTTCTGAAAACAAGGAATCCTAATATTATCAGTGGTACATGAACCTTTTCCAATTGCAAAGATCATCAAAAATGAATTCAAAATCGCTCCCTGTCAGGGGGGCGATTCTTTGCATTCATTTATTTACAATTACATACTCTTTCCCTTTAAGAGTTGTCCTGTTGTAATTTGACGATTAAAGGGAATGTGGAGTGTTTGCATGATTTTCATTCACTACGTGTTCTGATATGACGATATATAAAGTATGGTATTTACATTTTTATTTTATAAATACCTAATATATATTCTAAGGAGCGCGTACACAATCATGGACAGAACGAGTGAATTGTTGTGGCAAAGAAACAAATTGGTGATCATTATTTTTTGGATTATGGCCTTGAGCGGCATCGTCCCGGCATTATCTAATCCCTCGATGTGGGTATCTAATGGTGTAGGATTTGTAGTCGCGGCAGTTTTAACGATCCTGAATGTGAAAAAGAAAGGAATCCGCCTTATTCCGTGGATTACTACGTTTTTTAGCGTATTAATGTGTATATTTTTGAACTTATCTAACGTCGAGGTAGGGACCACCATATTAATTTGCTCTTTGTTTTTGCTGTATCCGTCTTACCGGTATTTTCTGGTAGCTATGACCTTAAATCTCTGTAATATATTTGTGCAAATAACAATCGGTACGCCCCCAATTCCCCCGGCTACCGGTTCTTTGCGCTATGTGCATGAGTTTATTATTGTTTTACTCATTGGTTTGCTACTGTTAGTGGTATCGGTGTTAAATCAAAAGCAGTTTAAGAAAAGTGAAGAGCAAAATAAAGATATCGATGCTACAAGGCAACGAATTGAATTTCTGTTTGAGCAAGTTAGACAAGCAGTGGCTGGATTGCATAGCTTTACAGAACGATTCAGGAATCAAGTAGATGCGACGGGCAGCGTGACAAATGAAGTCGCTATCGGATTTCAGGAGGTTGCCAAAGGGGTAGAAATGCAAGCTTCGAATATCACCGAGGTTACGGATAACTTGGCTCAATCTGACCAGCACGTGCGAGAGGTAGCTGATCATTCCCGAGAACTGAAGCAGCTTTCCGAAGATACGAAAAATGCCGGGGACAGAGGGAGCAGTCAACTGCTTGCATTGACGTCTCAAATTAAGGATTTGGGTCAAGTCATGAGTCGTACCAAAGAAGAACTGGACGAGTTTAGAGTACAAAGTGATAACATGTCTGCCATGCTTAAAGATATTACTCAAATCTCGAAACAAACTAATTTGCTGTCCTTGAATGCATCCATTGAGGCCGCCAGAGCGGGAGAGCATGGAAAAGGATTTGCCATCGTAGCTGGCGAAGTGCGTAATTTGGCTGAAATGGTAGGGAACACCTCGGTGGCGATGGAAGCTATTTTGACTCAACTGAGAACTCAGATGGATTCTGTCGTAAGCCAATTTGACATGGGACAGCACAGGCTACAGCAAAGTATGGAATCGGCACATTCGACCGAAATTGTACTGGAAGACATCCTGCAAAACGCCAATAAAGTGCTGATGCAGGCCGTGGATGTGGAAAACAGTACGAATAGCATGCAGCAGTATTCATCTCAGGTTGTTCAAGAGATGACGGAATTTTCAAGTGTAACGGAACAGGCGAGTGCAGCATCAGAACAAATTTTGGCTGGAGTAGAGGAACAACGAAATATAACCTCCAATATGGTGACCGGGTTTAGTGAGCTAGAGGCGTTGATTATCCAATTAAAAGAACTGGTACATGATCAGAAGGAGTACAACAGTCCTACCGAAATCAGCAAAAGCAAATAACCGACAAGCTTCTTCATCGGACTAGAGAGCCGGGGAGTATCGCTATCAAGCGGTACTCTCCGGTTTTTTTCTGCGTTTGAAGAAGGGAAATGAAGAAGAGGCGATTTCTAGAAGCTATAATTAGATGGAAGTTGATGGTATAATTTGTGGCAGTTTAAATGCTTTGTAACTAAGGGGGGATAAATTCTTATGGAGCTTAAATATTTGTTATTCGGCGTGTTGAGCCTATTGGGTAGCGGAGTGATATATACGATGGAGCGCTTTATAGCGGTCATTCAATGGGCTGCGAATTCCGTACCTGTTAAATTGAATAGTTCGGGCATTTCTATGTCAGAACCTGATATGCCGAGTTTTGTTGACAATATATTTGTTATTATTTTATTCGTATGTGGCTTGATGATACTTGGGTATGGTGTGTATGAACGACGTACACGATAACATAAGCATATTCGTTTTTATTTGGGAGGAACGCAGGTGAACGCCTTGTTGGAAATGCTGATGCAGCTATTTGAGCGCGCAGCGTTGTTACTGATTTGTTTATTTTTTATTACACGTATCCCCCGATTTAAGGAAACCTTGCAAAAGAACAGTCATTCTCCGGCAGAGCTGGCCATACTAACATTGATTTTTTGCACGTTTGCGCTGTTTGGCACCTACACCGGGATTGAAGTCGAAGGTTCGCTTGTTAACGTTCGAATCATAGCAATTATGGCAGGCGGTATTTTGTTTGGACCCTGGGTTGGGATCGTTACAGGTATTATATCGGGTATCCATCGTTATCTGATTGATATCGGGGGAGTGACCTCGATTCCGTGTCTGATTACGAGTATTCTGGCAGGTGTGGTGTCAGGATACATCGGCCGCCGGGTCAATCGTTCCAAGAGATGGCTGGTCGGTATCGCCGCAGGTATGGTCTGCGAAGCGTTGACGATGCTGCTCATTATGGTGATGGCACAACCCCATAGCCTTGGAGTGGACATCGTTTCCAAGATTGGTCTACCGATGATTATCGGAGAAGTCAGTATCGGTTTAATCGTTCTGTTGATCCAGAGTGTGGAGGGGGAAAAGGAGAATATCGCGGCCAGACAGGCCAAGCTGGCACTGGATATTGCCAATAAGACGTTACCTTATTTTCGCTCCATTAATACCGAATCCTTGCATACGATTTGCTCGATTATAAAAGAAGACATCAAGGCAGACGCGGTGGCGATTACGGATACCAGAGATGTGCTGGCCTATGTAGGTTTTGGCGAAGAGCGTTATCACATCGGAGATGAGATCATTAGCGATGTGACTAAATCGACGATCCGCAGCGGTAAAATCACGATCCGCAATCATATTGCAGACGATAAAACACCCCAAATCCAGTCCCTGCTCATTATCCCGTTAGAGGAGCGGGGAGAAGTAACCGGAACGTTGAAGATTTATTATCGCAAAGCTTATAAAATCACGTACCCGTTGCAGACGATGGCGATTGGCTTGTCTCAAATCATTTCCACGTTAATGGAAGTATCGCGTGTGGAGCAAATTAAGGAAGCGGCGAATAAGGCCGAGTTAAAGGCACTCCAGACTAAGATCAATCCTCATTTTCTGTTCAACGCGCTGAACGCCATTGCCTCGACGACACGCACCAAGCCGGATAAGGCACGAGAGCTGATCATTAATTTATCGGGTTATCTGCGCTATAATTTGGAGCTGAATGATGATTTGATTGAAATTCATAAGGAGCTTCAGCAGGTGTCTGATTACGTAGAAATTGAAAAAGCACGCTTCGGCAACCGGCTTCAGGTAGAGTATGTAATGGATGAGGTGTCTGTGCGTATTCCAAGCCTTATTATCCAGCCCCTGGTTGAGAATGCGATTAATCATGGAATCCTCAAGAAAAAGGGGGCAGGTACAGTAACCATTTCTGTAAAGGATCGTGGAGAAAAGGTGCGTATTTCTGTGGCAGATACCGGGGTGGGTATACGCGATGATGTTGTGGATAACCTGTATCATGATCGGGTTCCGGCTAAACAGATCGGCTTGTACAATGTGCACAGACGACTCAAGCTTATGTACGGCGAAGGAGTTATTATTCTCAAGCATGAGCCGGGCACCGAAGTTTATTTTGACATACCAAAGGAGAAGTCATGAAGGCCATAATTGTAGAAGATGAACTTCCGGCGCGTGAAGAGCTGGAGTATCTTATTCAGACTCATAGCAACATTGAGGTGACCGATAGTTTCGAGGATGGGCTAGATGTGTTTCGGTTTCTGCAAGATCAGGAGACGGACGCGATCTTTCTGGACATTAATATTCCTTCATTGGACGGGATGCTGCTGGCACAGAACATTAGCAAATTTGCCAAAAAGCCCTATATTATTTTTACGACCGCCTATAAAGAACATGCGGCGCAGGCTTTTGAACTGGAGGCGTTCGACTACATCCTCAAACCCTATGATGAAAAACGGATCGCATCTATGCTGCGTAAGCTGGAAAATGCTTATGAGCAGCAGAACGTTCCAATACAGGAACCTGTCCAGACGGCGCAACCCCGAGCTGCTGAAGCCAGTGCCGTTGCTGCGCCGGGTCGAATAAATCTGCTTAAAAATGACAAAATTATTGTAACGGATGCGAACGATATTTACTATGCGTGTGCGCAGGAAAAGGTGACTCGTGTCTTTACAAGACATGAAGAATATACGATGCCGATGAGCATTTCGGAATTTCATGCCAGGCTACCACAGCAGGACTTTTTCCGCTGTCACCGATCGTACACGGTAAATCTGTCGCAGATCCGTGAAATTGTACCTTGGTTTAACCATACGTATCTCCTGCGTTTGCGTGGACTAGAAGCTGAAATTCCGGTAAGCCGTAGCAAGGCCAAGGAATTTCGGCAAATTATGCGACTTTAAAGGCATTTCATTCCGCTATATGTGCATTTCATTCCTCAAACGATTTCTGGCTAACATGCAGGGTTATAATAATCCATGTAGAGAGAATCCTTACAGACTTGCTCCTCCTCAGGCGCAAAGCATACTGGATTCCCGGTTATCATAATCACAAATTGACGCTGTAGAGCCGGAATGAAAAGAGGAGATTGAAATGAAAACAAACAGCGGAAATCGTTGGCTTGTCGTACTTGGAACAATAATTGTACAAATGGGATTAGGAACCATTTACACATGGAGTTTATTTAATCAACCGTTGGTGGACCGCTTTGGCTGGAACCTCAGTTCGGTTGCCATTACATTTTCAATTACCAGTTTTGCACTGGCATTTGCTACTTTATTCGCAGGCAAACTACAGGATAAATGGGGACTACGTCGTTTGATTTTGTGTGCAGGTGTCGTGTTAGGAGCAGGACTCATGCTCAGTTCGCAGGTAACATCACTGTCCCTGCTTTACATTTTGGCGGGTATTGTCGTAGGATTTGCGGATGGAACGGCATATATTACATCACTTTCGAATCTGATTAAATGGTTTCCTGAGAAAAAAGGACTTATTTCCGGTATTTCGGTTGGGGCATATGGAACAGGCAGTCTTTTATTCAAGTATATTAATGGTTCGTTGATTCAGTCCGTTGGCGTATCGCAAGCATTTTTATATTGGGGAATGATCGTGCTGATCATGATTGTGGGTGGTTCTTTCCTGGTAAGAGAAGCTGTAGTCGTGAACAAGCCTTCGGTACAAAATGGGGTCGTACAGCGGGACTACACCGTTAAAGAAATGTTGCGCACCAAGCAGGCATACCTGCTGTTCGTCATGTTCTTTACCGCTTGTATGAGTGGTCTCTACCTGATTGGAGTCGTCAAAGATATCGGCGTACGGATGGCCGGCCTAGATGTAGCAACAGCCGCGAATGCGGTCGCTATGGTCGCTATTTTCAATACGGCAGGTCGGATCATTTTAGGTGCGCTATCGGATAAAGTAGGTCGTCTGAAAGTAGTAGCGGGTGCTCTATTAACAACGGCGGTTGCAGTTACAGTGCTGAGTCTATTACCGCTGAATTATGGTTTGTTCTTTGCCTGTGTAGCAGGAATTGCTTTTTGCTTCGGCGGCAACATTACAGTCTTTCCTGCCATCGTAGCTGATTTCTTCGGTCTGAAAAATCAAAGCAAAAACTATGGTATTGTGTATCAAGGCTTTGGCCTCGGTGCGCTGGCGGGATCATTTATCGCAGCCTTGCTCGGCGGGTTCATCCCTACCTTTACTACGATTGCTGTGCTGTGTGTCGTATCGTTCCTAATTGCCCTCACCATTCGCACTCCGGAACAAGGTAAAGGCAAACTGCGCAGTGAACGGAAGAAAAATACGAACAGTGTGCGTAGCATGAAGCCCGGAACAAAACTGGGTTAAAGGATTTGAGAAAAAAGGACCAGATGAATGCCAAAAGACCTGTCATCATTTCTCTGTGGGAGATTATGGCAGGTTATTTGTTTTTCCAATAATCTATTTTACGGTATAATAAAAAGATGTGTAATAAGCCGATATATACAAAAGACATAAGCTAAGAACCTGACAGGAGGACGAGTCATGATCGTGGATACAAGCGGGAATCTGCTTGCCCGCAATACGAAGCTGCGAAATACATATCAAATTCGAAGCGCCTTGTCCCGCAGTGAGCTGGCCATCGTGTATACGGCAAGGCTGTTGGATAACCGAGAAAAGGTCATTGTGAAGGAATTTTTTCCGAACGCACTGGCTTTGCGGGGGATGGATCGAAAAACGGTCACTTGCGGTGCTTCTATGCAATCCAAATACGTGGAGTTTATGCATTATTTTTTGCGTGAAGGGCAAATGTTGAAGGAGTTAAGTCACCCGGGAATTGTCGGTTATATAGATCACTTTGAGGAAAATGGAACTGCCTATCTGGTCATGGAATACTGTGCAGGCAAGACACTGGATCGAATGATGAAAGAAGAGGCTGCGCCAACGTATGACCCCACTTTTTTGTACCATACGCTGCTACCTTTAATTGATGCCATGGAGTACATTCATGACAAAGGAATTATTCATCGGGATATTAAGCCGGGCAACATTATGATTGGGGAAAATGGCAACGTCAAGCTGATTGATTTTGGTTCGGCTGTGCATTTTGAAGGCAAAGAGCATCCGATTTTCACCACGGCGGGCTATTCTCCGCTGGAATTTTACTCTAATCGTTCGCAGCAGGGGCCTGTGTCTGATATCTATAGTTTGGCCGCCACGTTGTACTATTGCCGAAAAGGAACACCTCCGCCAGATGTGCCAGGCCGATTGTTTGCAGATCATGCTGAGCGGATTCAGATTGAAAATGCGGGACTTTCTCTGCTGCCGTATGTCATTCGGCGTGGTCTGGAGGTACAGGCTAACAAGCGCTGCCGCTCACTTCGATGGTTTAAAGCCGCACTACGTGCGGAATATTGGATAAAAAAAGGGAAGCGCCCTACTCTTACGGTTCGTTAATCGTAAGAGACGGCGCTTCTCTTTTTTTACGTTGTGACCGACATTATCCTGTCGGAGCTTGGATATGGTCGGTGTACACTGAAGTATTCGGTTTAATCGCTTTGTATCGCAGCTCGATTTCAGTGACACCATCCTCGAATGTAATGTACAGTTTGTCACTGTACTCCATGACCGCTTTTTTGTTGCGAGCTAATCTGATCTTTCCATGCTGTAAGGCACAGCGTGTATCATGTTTCACGATCAGGCTCCCTTTTTTACCTGCGGAAAATAGGATCCGTTCCGCTTCTGGCAACGGTTCGTGAACGTCAAGCGTACGGAACAACTCCTGCAAGCTGACCTTACGACCCGGAAAGGAGGTGAGCGGCCAGGATTTTACGGGAATCTCCTGCCCACTTGCTGTAGCGAGAAAATATCCTTCGATTCTTCCGGCAAACTGCGGCTTCGGCCGCAAGAACCAATACAGAAGAGCGGCTACCACGATACTGATGGCTACTGTCCATTTAATGGCTGTATACCGAGATTGTACGGTAACGGTTAGTGTAGCGCTGCTGGATGCTCCTTCCGGATCGGTGGCAGTAATCTTTAGCTGAGAGTCACCTGTGCGGAGCTCGGATAGCAGCAGATCATTACCGTTAATCTCAGCATGGATCGCATCCCCAGAGGATTCTGAATCCAACTTATAGTTCAGCTTGTCATGATTCGGGTCAACAATAAAATCCGAAACACTTCGACGGGAATCACCGTCTTCTTTCACCAGGTGAATCGTCAGGTCTTTTAAGACCTGTGGCGCTGCATTGGCCGCGTGAACTTTATGTACAGTTCCCTTACGGTACCATTGCGGACTATCCAGAGATAGCTGCCATGTATAATCCCCGGTTTGAGGGAACGCATATTCGGTATGGAAGGCTCCTGACTTATAGGTCATAGGCACCTTTTTGGCTGTGCCCCCCTTTGGAGTAACAATAATATGGGCTTGGAGAGACGTATATACGGCTTCATCCGTAAGCTTTTGACTGTCGGCTAACAGGAGCTGAGCTTGAAACGGTGTGGCTTGACCTTTCAGCAACTGCACAGGCTTGTCGCCATGAGTGGCTGATGCTTGCTTTCCTCCCATGGTTGCTTCGGCTTCCAGTCGGTAGCTGCCAAGTAAATTGATTTTCACCAAATCCCCGCGTATGCCCCGTAGTTTCAACTTCACTTTGCCTGCCTGTGGATGCTCGATTTTTAAAATCGCATATCGGCTCGACTTGTACCTGCGGACATTTTCTGAATTGGAATATAGCTGTGTTTCCAGAAGGGGATGCTCCGACAAAAGCACCAGATTGGCTTCCTCCATACTGGAATCAGGTAGAGTTACAGTTAATTCCTGCATCTCGCCAGTGGTCGTAATTGCAGCAATTGGAACGAGCTTGGAGCGAATTTGATTGGCGAAAATACGGTTCAGAATTTCCGGCAGATCCTCGGCACTACTCGTAATAAAAGAAGCTCCACCCGTTTGAGAAGCGATCCGTTCGAGTTCTTGTCGGTTCACTGTGCCATCATGGTTCAGACCAATCGTGTACACCGGATATCCTTTGGTCTGTGCAGATTTGATGACAGAGGATACATCGTTATTGGAGTCACCTTTGGATCGGGAACCAGAGGAGGCACCAAAATCAGTCTCTCCATCTGACAATAGAATCATAAAAGGCTGACGCCCTTGGGATGCTCCTGCCGCTAGAAGCTCTGAGCCTTTGCGCAACCCAAGTCCCAAATCCGTATAACCGGAACGGTTAAGTGTTCTGATTTCCTGCTGGATCTGGGATTTTTGCGCTGCCACGGCAATCGAAGTGAGTGGTTTCGAGGCGACCACGTGATGATTGTAGGCAACGAATCCGACGCGTGTGCGGTCTGCATCACTCAAATCCATAAACATATTGATGACTTCCGCGGCAATGCCCTCAGGATCGGTATCCCTCATGGAATAACTGGTATCCAATACAAAAACGGCATCATAACCCTCGATCGGGACAGCACCTAAAGATGCTGCATTAGCCTGATTTACAGTGCAAATGCCCCCATTTAAGCCTATTTGTAAAAATAGTACAAAAGTCATGAAAACGGTAATTCCTAGTTTCCTTATTCTGAACATAAGCTCCTCCATCGCCGAGGCCAACATGGGGGATCAACTCTCCTAATCCTTGGGATATAAGGGATAAAGGATCAAAACAGCTGATAAACCTCACATTAGCCATGAATTTGATTCTTTTACGCTTATCAGAAATATCCAATGGACTTCTATCGGTAATTGAGTTCCATTTGTGAATATTTCCCTGAAGAAACAGGTCTAACATATCATGAAAATTACGTATTCACGCATAAAATGAGTCAAAATGCCCTGTTTCAATCTGAGACTACAGAAATTGACAAAACTGAAGAATGCTTTGTATGATAGCTCTCGTATCAACGGCAAAAATTGGGATTGAAGTTAGGAATACGAAATCATAAATTTAAAATTTCTGTGTTATCTGACTTTGTGATTTTAGAAATACATCTCATTTGCATGCTTTGCCGTTAAAAGCCGAATAACGCTTCGGACCGATTTTCGAGGTTACATGCCTGTACCGTAAATGTGGTATAAGCTCAATCCTTTGACGAATTTAAATGTTAAGTAGGGGGGAGGAGGCAAAAGAACTAAAAATGAGTATTCGTCCGTTTCAAATTGGACATCCCGTGTCCGTATATGGAGCAATGGACCTATAACTCATACTTTATTCATTTGCCGACAGCGATGGAAATCATTTATCAAACCAACCGGACAATGCTTTTTGAAGAGATTAACCCGGAAAAGCTGGACCTGATCACCATTGTAGGTGATGTGAAGGGTATTGACAGCTTGAGCGATGAGAAGATCAAGGAAATTAATCAGCACCTTCTGGTGCGCAGCTTTGACGAATTTTTGGATAAGTTTTCGCCGACTGTGTATTCGTTTTTTAACGCGGCCAATCAAAAAGTCGTCTACACCCTTAAAAAGCCAGAGGGAATTGATGAGGATAGCATTTCTGAAATTCGTGTAAATCAAAGTAATGACTTTCTGAAAATGTTGTTTACGCTCATCGATACCAAGCGGAGTCAAGGAATCACTAATGTAGATTTCAAATTTGAAAATCTGCTGGATATGATTTCACCGAAAAAGGTCATGGATGATATTCGCCAAGTCCGCAAAGAAATTCACTATATGTACGGTGAATACGACAAGCTGGATGATGGTGACCCGAAGAAACTTGACATGGGTGACAAGCTGAATGGCATGTTCGAGGAAGCGAGTCAAAACTACAACAACGTTATGGCTATGCTCCCACTGGCAATTGAGGACATCAAAACCCGCCTTCTGCTCGGTGGCGCCCAAGAGGAAAACTCCGGTGAACTGATCCAGGTGGGCATGCTCTCCATCGGGGAAAGCGGCGAACTGAAAATTATTGAAGCGCCGAAGAGCGACAGCACTGAGCTGATGTTGTTGGATGAGAACAGCACTGGCGATCTCTCTCAAGTATTCGAAGAAGATTATAACTCTATCACAGATACGCCTTCTGATTATGTGAAGGATTTGGTAGTTCGCACGTTTGTGCCACTGCCAGCTGTTCAGACCAAGGTGGATACAGCAGTTGAGGTTCAGAACTACAACACGTATCTGGAGTTCTATAAAAATGCCAAGGATGATTTCGTAAAGGCGGTTAAGCCGCTTGTGGAAAAAATTCTCGGTGTCAAAATGTTCTTCGATCAATATGCAACGAAGAGCAAAGGCATGCTGCCGACAATGCTGGTGGCGAACAACAAGCTGGACATGCTGGTAAAAAGCAGCAATATCCCGCGCCTGGAAACGTACCTGAACACTGTGAATGCTAAGAATGAATTTAGCGACACGATCTGGTTCGGTATCGTTCCATCCGTCGAGCTGGAAGCGGGCGGTAAGGTAAAGGTTTCACGTGAACGCTTCAAGGGCAACGAGAAAGTTGTTAAGCAGGGCGGAAATTCTATGGAATCGCTCTCGATGCTGCTGCAAGTCGTGAAAGATTACAAAATTCAAATGTTCTTTAATTTTGAATCCGGTGAAGAAACGACTTTCAACAGTATGGCAACAGCAGGCATCGATAAATATGTCGATAAATGCGCCAGTCTCGTTCGCAGAGAATATAGCGAATTTGCAATTCCTTGTGTACCGAACTTTACGATTATTCCGAAGGACAAATCGGGTGTCATTATCGACAGCAAAATGCTACAGACCGAAGATGGTGTACAGCTCTCTAAGGAGAAAGAGGATATTCTCAAGCTGTGGATCGAGGGCGTTTATGTAGGTGCAGCCTACGTTGCCGCCGGCTTGGTCGCTTCCTATCAGTGTCCTGAATACCTGCGTGAGACGTTCAAAACGGTCAATAAGAACTTCCCTGGCGTACGCTTCGATATCGAAGCAGGAGACAACAGTCTGCGCACGGTGACGACGATGGCCAAGGAGATCACCGGTTTCACCAACACGATCAAGGATGCCATCAACCGTAAAAACTTCGGCTTTGTATTCTCGTCGGAGAATGCACAGATCCAGGATAAGGATATCCGCCGGATTACCGTCTACAAGGCGAGAAGCATGGCGATGTCCGAGGACGGTTTTGACTCCATCTACAAGACGCTGGTCAGCACGTATATTGAACGTATTTTGCGCTACCAGACAGGGGACTTCAAACACGAAAATATCGTCCGTTTCTTCAGTAACAATCCGAGCAGTCAGAAGAGCAAGTGGCTGAGCAGCAGAGGATCTGTTAACTCGATCATTCAGGACGGAGACGATATGAGCTTCATTATTGATGAGAAAAGCAATATGTGCCATATCGACCTGGTCTTCAACGGTAATGTGAAGAACCTGGAAGTCATGATCACTAAAGGAACCAGCTCGGTCAAATCATGATCCGAGCACTACGAAAGATGTTAGAGGCGTTTCTTTCCAGAACCGCCTTTATACATAAATCGCGAAGAAGCTCTGCTTCTTCCGCCATCATATTACCTAATTTCAAGGAGGCAACACACATGGGATTCAGATTGAAAGTAGAAGGACAAGAAACAATTGAGCTGGGCTTGGATAACATCCAAACGGTTATTTATGACACCGATACACCGGACGATTCCAATGCACGCTCCACTGACGTAGGCTCCACGCTGCGCATCAGCGGCAAAATCATCACAGCAGTAGACGGTGACAGCGCGGATGACACGCTGAAACTGGCTTTGTGGTCTCTGGTTCCTGCTGAAAAAGCAGACAGCTACCGTAAAGTAACACTGGAAGTTATCGCAGCTGATCAAGTTGTGCGTAAAATCCACTTCCCGAATGCTTTCGTTGTAGACTACAACGAGCACTTCGGCGACACAGAAGGTGTAGGTGCATTTACACTCTACATCAAACAAAAGAAAGACAAAACCGAGCTGGCTACAATCGACGGCGGATATCCGGTTTAAGCTTAACGTCTTCACGTTAAGTGCAGCTTAAACACACACTCACCCGGCACATAAGTGCAGGGTGGATAAATATTAAGAGGCCTACGGGTCTCTTAATATTTATTTTTTTCGGAGAGGGGAACATCACACAATGACTAACTACTATGAGCTGCTCGGTGTCAGCCGGGATGCTTCGGAGGCAGAGATTAAGCAGGCTTACCGTAAACTGGCCAAAAAGTATCATCCTGATACCAACCAGGGAAGCGAGGAAGCAACGCGCAAGTTTAAGCTGATTCACGAGGCTTACAATACATTGCGTGACGAAGCATTGCGGCAGGCATACGATGCCGAGCTCATCCGAAAAACCGAGGGAGCTGGCGGGAAACAGCAAGAGAGAGGGAGAGGGGCTTCATCTTCCGGCGGTGCGCGTACGGCAGCCAAAGGATTCAATCCGGCTGATATAGGAACTGATTTTGAGCAATTTTTTGGTTTTCATCCGAAAACGAAGGAAGGCTCACCAGGGAAAAAAACGAAAAAATCCGGTGATCCGACGGATACCTCAGCGATGTTTAACCAATTTTTTGGTATTCGTAAAAAATGATGATTTCAGGATAGAAATGGGGGAAGCAAGCAGTGAAAACGGCGCAGAACAGATGGGTTTTCATCATAGATGTTGCCATGTTCGGGCTGATGCTGGCGATCGCCTTTTATGTGTTTAATCGTACAGGCTACAGCGGTTTGAAAACCGTGGTCGCGACAGGTATTGGAATCGGCGTGCTTGTATACATACTGCGCAATCTGGTGTCCGTTGTACCTGTGGCCAAGTCAAGGGCACAACGTCAGCGGATTGCCAAGCTGGTGTTGATTGATGAAGAGGGCGAGTCCATTAAAGAATGGTATATCGAAGGCGAAACGTCGCTCTTAATCGGCAAAACGACGTCACGTTCGGAGGCGGATATTGATTTGGCAGGTACAGATTATGCCTCCCTGGTAAGTGTGGAACATGCGGTACTCAACCGGGTGAACAGCGACTGGTTTGTGGAAGATGTGGATTCCGGTAATGGTACAGGCTTGCGGTCTGCCAACGAAAGTGTAACCAAGAAATTGGAAAGCGGTGAGCCATACCGGATTTACTCAGGTGACTTGTTATATATTGCCAATACAAGGGTGCTCGTTAAATAGATGAGGATGCTGCAAAATCCTCAGATCGCTGAAAAGACAATCATGACAATGGGGGAAGGAACCGACTATGAGTTTGACAAGATGCCCGAACGGACACATGTTCAGTACACGAAAGCACGGAAATACGTGTCCTTATTGCAACACGGTAGTAAATATAGCTGCACCCAAGAGCGCGGAGCCAGCAGCGAAAACAAACGTCGCGGGAGATAATGACAAAACAATGCCGTATTTGGGTGAGACGGTGGGTATTCATCCGGTAACTGGATGGCTGGTATGCATCGAAGGAGCACAGGTGGGTCAGGACTATCGCATTATGGCAGAGAAGAACTTTATCGGACGCGCAGAGGAAATGCATGTCCGCATTATCGGGGACAACACGATTTCTCGCAGAAATCATGCGGTCATTGTGTATGATCCGAAGAAACGCAACTTTTACTTGCTGCCAGGCGATTCATCAGGTTTAGCGTACCACAATAACGAGGCGGTATATTCACCAGCAGAGCTGGCTGCCTATGACGTGATTCAGCTGGGACACAGCAAATTTATCTTTATCCCGCTGTGTGGCGCCCATTTTGAGTGGGATAACGAAAACTAGGATGGAATTGGGCAATGGTGCAGGGAGGTAACGATATGCAGCCTTATTTTGTTGTAAGTGGAGCTGCGGTACTATTCGCTGTTCTTCTCATGATCCGTATACGACTGACGCGAAGTTCCGGCAGCCGTACCGTAAGTGGAATTGAAATCGGAAATGGTCAAACGGTCGGGAGCCGAAGCGAGCAGGATGATTATTTCTCCAGTATGACGACACCTGTCGGTACGCTGGCTGTTGTCGCAGACGGTATTAGTGGACTGGCCAATGGACGTATGTCCAGTACCTTGGCTGTGACGACTTTTACAAAGGCATTTGCCAAGCTGGAAGATGCAACGAATTTGAACGGATATTTTGCAGAAGCGGCAACTCAAAGCAATCGCGGCATTTTGCAAAATTTGAATGGACAGGGTGGAGGAACGACGCTGGCTGCGGTCATTGTGTGCGGATATCAGCTGCATTACGGAGCGGTGGGTGACAGCCTGATTACGATTTACCGTAATGGTCATTTCCAAACAGTCAATTCCAAGCATACAGCAGAAACACTGCTGGAGGAACGAGTGCTTGCTGGACAAATGACCTCGGAGGAAGCCAAAACGAGTCCAGTGCGCAATCAACTGGTCAACTACTTGGGCTATGAGGGCTTTGAGAGCATGGAACTGGGGAGTGCACCGATTCGTCTGTATTCGGGCGATCATGTGCTGTTGTGCAGCGATGGCATTCAGGAGGCGCTGACGGAGATTGAATTGGAAGAGATTATGCGCAAGGGTGGAACACCGCAGGAAACAGCGGATGCCATGATCGACGCCATTAATGATAAAGGCTTTAAAAGTCAGGATAATGCAACAGTACTTATTTTGGCGATAGGATGAAACAAGAAAGACGGGGGTAGCGATGCGCAAGGACAACAGCGATTTTAGTACCGCCTTTGTGTCGGAAGCGGGCTCTTACATAGACAACCGGGACTATTTTGCATTCATGGAGACGGACGACATGGCCTGTTATGTCCTCGCAGACGGTCTGGATTCGGATCAGGAGCTGCGCAGCGCAGAAATGGTTGTCAAAACGGTGCTGGAAAACTTCATGGAGAAGCCTTCCATGTCCAAGCGGCGCTTGATGAGAGATCTGCGTGAAGCGCAGGAATGGCTGCAATTTGAAAGCCGTCGTGTTCGGCTCAAAGCCAGTCTGCTGATGGTAGTGACCAACTACAACAAAATGGTGTACGTTTCGTGCGGTAATGTGCGGCTATATCATTTTCGCAATGGAAGGCTTAATTTTCGCAGCAAGGATCATAGTCTGGCTCAGTCATTGGCAGATGATGGACGCATTCCAGACGAAGCGACCAGCACACATGAGGAACGAGGTAATCTGCTGGAATACTTGGGAAATCCGAATGGAGTTCATGCCCATTACGCCAAAAAGACCCAGCTTGCAGATGGAGATGTAATCCTGCTCGCCACATCCGGGATGTGGGAGGACGTTGAGCTGGCGGAAATGCTGGGGGCGCTAGAGGAAGCGAAGGATCCGGTCATGCTGACGGATACGTTGGAAGAGGTTCTGCTGAGCAAGCAGCGCCGGACGGTGAATAATTACACGGCTGCGGCCATTTATGTAAATAAAGTTTTCCAGGAAAAGCCTAAAAACCGCCGCAAGCTGATCAAACGGATTTTGCTTGCTTTGCTTATCTTTATTGTTGTGGGCGGGGGAGCATGGATTACACTGGCGCGTATGGCAGCGAACAAGGCGGCTGCGCTGGAAACGATGGTCGAATCGGCACAGGCCGCGGATGATTACGCCAGGGCAGGAGATTATGCGAAGGCACTCAAGTCCTACAGTGAAGCGAAAAACGCGGCGGTTAAAATTAACGATAAGATTCATAAGCGACTATATACAGCCGAGCAGAAACTATCTCAATTACTGGTGGACGGAGACGGCTACGTGGAAAAGGCGGACTTTACCAAAGCTGAAGCCAGCTACGAGAAAGCACGGAAAAGCGCTGGTCTGTACCCGCCTTTCAATGTGAAGGATATTGAGCATAAAATCGACCAACTGGACAGCTATGCTGAGACGGCGAGCTGGATGAAGGACGGAGATTTGAAATTTCAGGGCGGCGATTACACGAATGCACTCAAGCTGTACAAAAAAGCAAATAAGGCTGCGATGGAATCCGGTTATACGTCTGCGCAAAAAGAACTGGAGAAGAAAATTACCGAGGCCAACGATAAATTGACTGCTATTCAGCAGCAGCTCAAGGAGATTCAAGCTGGCAAGCTTCAGGCTAAAGGAGATCGAATGATGAAGGATCTCGATTATGAAGGAGCCATTGATGCCTATAGCGGGGCACAGGAAATTTATCAGGAGATCGATAAGCTCGAAAGTGTTCTGGCATTGGAGCGGAGCATAGCCAAGGCGGAGGAAAAGCAGAGCGCTGAGCAGCAGAAAAACGGTCAGCTTCCTGCTGGATTGGGATTGTCTGACGGAGCGTTGAACGACACGGACGCAGGGGACACAGCGAGCGAAGCTTCGCCTTCCGCTGCTGCAGAATCGCAAACGAAGGCTGCGCCAACGGCTTCAGCGGGTACTACACCCGCGAAGAAGGAAGCCTCTTCGGCTACAAAGAGCAGTGGTACGGGCGATGGAAATGCTTCTTCGGCCAAGGCGGACACCAGCAAAGAGCAAGGAACTGCTGATTCCGCTTCTAAAGCAGCAGGGGCGTCTGATTCAGAGAGCCAAGATCGGGCTGCTGCGAACGGAAGTTAAGTTTTTCATGTTCAATGAATGCTGGAGCCGGAAAGGAGTGAGACGTCGTGAAAGAACTGGTGCAGGACCGTTTGAGCAAGATGGACGATTTAGAGCAGAGACGTTTACTGAAAAATATGATGGCTGGGGTATTTATGAACCTCGTCGAATATCAGGAAGAAATGACCCGCCAGCTAGAACGGCGGGTATTTGAGGAAATTGAGAATACGGAAGAAAAGTTTGATGTGTACGTGTCATTGACATCGCGTGAGGACTATGACCCGATTCATGAATTTTTATATCCTGTGTTACCGTCCGATACAGAGGAAAAACAGGTGGACATCAGTCGTGTGGCAGAGGTGGTACGCGAAGGCGGGGCGATGCCGCTGTTTACGCTTTTTCTCGAGATGGAGACCGAACGAATCTTAGCACTGGTACGCAGCAAGCGAATTTTCTCAGGAATGTTAGTAACGGAAACCGGAAACTATCCGATTCGTTTTCGTCTGGAGCACAACCGTTCTTATATCTTGGAGATTGAGCAGCTATATCATACGTTTATGCAAAATGGCATGCCGTGGAAAACGATTAATCACCCGTACGCTTATAAATTTGTCGATTGTGTATTGATTGGAGGAGACGGCGAGCCAGCCGCCCATGAGGAAATTCATGAAATTACAATTTCATTGGAAGAATTCGACGTTTATAAGAAGGGCGACGTTTTTCCGCTTTGGAACATTGAAAGGCTGGCTCTAAAAAACAGCGGTTTTCCTATACCAGCTATGGATCGTGTGAACTATGAGCATGTGCTGCCTTTGCGTAAAACAGGACCTGAGCATGGGTACCTGATTGACGGGACTGAAGGCGATATCCGGTATATCAAGCGTACAGAAGAGGAACTGACGATTGTCACACCACGTGATAAATCTGGCGAATGGAATGTGTTGAAGGTTACGAAGCCAGTTACGACAAGACTTAGTCGTCAGACTTATCCGGTATTGTCCAATCGGCGACAGGACAGCTTTTTGGGTCGCTATGCTGGAAAACAGGCCGTGATTGTCCGTGCCAAAGCGGAAATCACGCGCATCGTAAATTCTTTTGAAGCAGCGCAGGGGCTGGAGCTGGAACGTGTGGACATCTGGGGAGGTACAGGGAGAAATGATGTAAGCAACCTTTTAACCAAAACCCAGACGTATCCGTTAAATCCGTTTGTCAGCGATAACGTGCGGACTGAGGAGGGAAAGCAGATCATGCGTTTGGCGTTCAGACGTGGTTCTGAGGATGTTTTGCCAGTCGCACCTGCTTATATTTTATCCGATTTGATGAGCTTTCTAGTATCGGAAGTGCAGATGTATTTTCCGGAGTACAAGTGTGAAGGAGAATGGGTGTGAATTACGTCTGGGATTTGCTCATGCGCGCGAGGGAACAGGGGCTGGATGTAGATAAATTCCGCTTCGTACCCGCTGTCAGCTACTCTCCGTATATGGAGCTTAGTCTGGCAGAGTTGAATACTTCCCATTTGGAGCAGGTAGTGGAAATCAATCCGTACTACCGCTTTTATTCTATTTTTCGGGATCTGTTTCCACCGGATGCTGAAGAGTATCTAGAGCTGAGAGAATCGCTATTTGATATTATGATGCATTTCCTGGCGGAAATGGACTTGTATCAAGGGATGAATCGGCGGGAGTACCATATCCGGTTTGTTCAGCGTGATATTGCAGAGGGCATTTTTGGCCCGAAGGTAAAGGAAGGCTTTGGACAATTAAACCGTGAGGATCAGGACGCGATTGCTGAAGGATTGCTGCGCCTGTATGAGACGGGAGAAGCCGTACATTTGCTAAAAGAAACGATGCGGCGCGTCTTTCATCGCTCAATCATTTACACCAATTGTGAGGAAAAAGACGAACTGCTCATCTATATCGGCCAAGAGGAGACACCATTGTCACGGATTAAAGTGGATTTGATTCTGGATTTGTTTCTTCCGGCACGTTTTACGACGGAATTGTATTGGACAAGTCATTTCGGCATTTTGGAGGAAGATCCTACGATGAAAATAGACGCTATCGCCCTCTATTAAGGCTAAATGGCTAAGAAAGGACATGTGAACGATGAACGGACCCTATACATACAGGTTGCTAGACCCGCTCACCGATCGAAAAAGCATACGCTTCACGGCGAAATACACGCGGGCGGAATTGGAGCAAATGACGACCTTTCAGTTACGCGGAATATGCGATAAGGAACGACTGGTCGAGGGCTTTGCCAATCGCCTGGCACGTGAAGAGTTGATTCGCGTGATTTTACGTTTTCGGAGCGCGGAAGAGCATTTACTCATCACAAGGCCAAATCCTGGCGGCTTTGAACGCATGGAATCGGCACTACAGCGAAACTGGAACGACCGTCGGCAGGAGAGCAGCGGCATCCGGGTTCCCGCCAAAATCACGCTGTATCAGGGTGTACGCACAGGTCGCATGGACAACTACCGGATTAAATCCGATTTGCCTTGGCTGAGCTCATCTAATGTGCTGCTGGTGAATGCAACAGGAGAACTGTGCGGTGTTTTGAATTTGGTGAAGGATGAGACACGAACAGGCGTATATTATCTTTCTCGTCATCGTGATGCTGAACTGCGAGAGACGTCCAATCATAGTTATAGCCTGCTGTTTCTGCGAAGACAGGAATCAGAATATTTTTATAACCTCTACTATGGAGATAAGCCAATGCTGCCGCTGAAGCTTCAAGGTCACCGGATTCCGGTGGCAGAGCTGATCATTCGGGGCACGGAAACTACAGATGCGGTACTTGCGATTGATTTTGGCACCTCGAACACCACAGCAGGTGCTTATTTGGATAGCTCCTACGTTACGGCTCCTGATACAGGTATGAGCAGCACAGTAAGGCTGAACGCCATCAATTATGTGTCATTCCCCGGCCCAGAAGGGGCAGAAGGCGACTGGATCGAAGTATTGCCGACTGCTATTCGCGTCGCAGATTGCTCCAATCCAGAACATATCCTTTATGTATTTGGGGAGGATGCACTACGTGGATCTGACGTGGCAGGAAGCCGTGCAACAGTATTGCGGGGGATCAAGCGGTGGGTCAACGATTATAAGCGAATTGAGGAATTAATGGATTCCGAGGGGAATACAGCAACCGCTTCCCGCAGTGATATTTTAGCTGCTTTTATCCGTTATGTGATTGCTACAGCCGAGCAGCAATTTAAGTGTCGGTTCCGCAACCTGCACTTTTCTGCTCCGGTAAAGCTGCAGCCCCAGTTTATAGAGATGTTTAGTGATATTTTGCCTGATTACCAGATTGAAGCGGAGGATGCGCTGGACGAAGGGCTGGCTGTGCTGTACAACACGCTGGCAGACCAGATGGAACGAGGGACTTTTGCGGACGGTGATGAGTACCAGGCACTTGTTATTGATTGTGGTGGAGGCACGACAGATTTGTCTTCCTGCCGATTCCGAATTGAGGACGGACGTATTGCTTACAAGCTGGATATTCACACAACATATGAAAACGGGGATACCAACTTTGGCGGCAATAATCTGACGTATCGGATTATGCAGTTTATGAAAATTGTATTTGCAGGTTATTATGCTGCCGAGACGCGTTTGCCTGACACCGATATTGATGCCCTGATCGGCATTCCTTCGGGAGATTTGTACCGTCATGTGGATGAGTTTGGTGTAGATGCTGTATATGCGGGACTGGAGGAGCGCTACCGAGAGGCAGAGGCCATCTTGCCTACTGCGTTCAAACAGTATGAGCATGCTACACGGGATGAATATCAGCGGGTACTGAGTAATTTTCATCTATTGTGGAGCGCGGCAGAAAATATGAAAAAGGAATTTTTTCTACGTACGGGGATCTTGCGCAGCCGCTTCGAATCCGAGCAGGTATTATCTGCTGAAAGCGACCTGAACATTGCAGTGATGGACCGTTGGCTGGTTTCAGTCATCGAGAACGGACGGTTTCGTGATGAATATGGTTTGCCTGATGTGGTGTTTAACATTCGGGAAATACAGCAGCTTCTTAAGGCGGACATCTACAATATTGTGCGCAAGTTTCTGGATGAGTTTTATCTGGAGGGACGCTTGCAGGATTATTCGATTATCAAGCTAACCGGGCAATCCTGCCGGATTGACGTATTTCGCGAAGCACTCAAGGAATTTGTACCGGGGCGCAGTATTGAGTTTCGTCAAAAGGCAGAGGACCTCAGCCGGGTACCTGAGTTGAAAATGGCCTGTCTGCGCGGGGCTATCCGTTACCTGAACGCTAAAAAAATGGGCACGATTGAGCCTGTCATTACCAATCATATTCCGGCTATTCCGTACACGGTCAGCGCATGGACGCATACGGGACGCGAGAAGGAGCTGATTGCGAGTTTGGAAAGCAATCGGGTACGCGGTTCTATTTCCCGGCCGTCTCATGCGGCTGAGGTGGAGTTCTTCCTGACGGCCGACGGCGGCAAGCTGCGTCAGCGCCATGTGTATCGTAGTCGGCCAGAAGCTTTTGAACCCATGCCGTATGAGGAAATTGCAGTGCTGTACGGGCGGGATATCCCGCAGGATGATACGGACTCCATCCGTAATGGGGAAACGAAATATTTTGTTTTTGTCGGAGATAGCCGCTGGGGCTTTTATGTAGTGCCGATTACTCGCCGAGATGAATTGCTGCATCTGGGACCCAAACGCTTTTTTGCCTTCGAGAATGATCTCTCCGAGCTGGATTTCTTTGACGGCACGAAATAGTAAATTAAGGGTTTTGCAAAATGCTGAAATTAGAAAAGTACACAACACTTGGAGGGGATAACGTGCTGTATGCAGGTTTTTGGAAACGAACTTTGGCTTATATCATCGATGGCCTTATTCTATGGTTTGTATTTTTAATATTTGGATTGATCTGGATGGTAATTCGGACCTTAGGGGATTGGGTACCGTCTCCGGCAGAAAGCTCTTTGCTCTCAGACGGATCGTCTTCTATTGTTACCATGAAAGTAATAGGACAGACCTTGCTGAATTGGGGAGCTATATGGCTATATTATGCGCTTATGGAATCATCGAAATGCAAAGCCACGGTGGGCAAGCTGGCTCTCGGCATCGTTGTAGTAGATGAGTTTAATCACAAGCTCAGCTTTGGACGTGCTAGTGCCCGCTACTGGAGTAAGCTTCTATCAGTCATCATTTTGTTCGCCGGCTTTATTATGGCAGCCTTTACGGCGAGAAAACAGGCTCTCCACGATCTGATTGCCCGTACCTACGTTGTGGACAAACGCGAGCTGAATTATATCCTTCGTGAGCAGGCTGGGCGCGGAGCTGGAATGTAACATTTAGGTTGGCACACAGATTCAAAGATTCTGATGAACAGCAGGCTTTAAACAGGAGGAGCAGTAGGATGTACGCTGGTTTTTGGAAAAGATTTTTAGCCCATTTGCTAGATTATACTATTTTATTTGTGACTATTCGTTTGATTGATACGTTGCCGTTTGTGACGATAGGGTTTGTCTCTGCGTTCGTAAAAATGCCGAATTTTTCGGAGTTTGTTTCACACTTAGACGATGTGTCGGTGAGAATTTTGGGAGCTATTATTATTTTTGGCCCTCTTTTATTGGATTGGCTTTACCACACCATCATGGAATCATCAAAATGCAGAGGAACGGTCGGCAAGCTGGCTGCGGGGATTGTCGTTGCGGATGAAAATAATGAAAAAATATCTTTCGGACGGGCCAACGCCCGCTACTGGGGTAAAATCATTAGCTTAGTCACTATATTTGTAGGCTATATCATGGCAGCTTTCACTGAAAAAAAGCAGGCGCTGCATGACAAAATCGCTCGTACCTATGTGGTGAACAAAAATTGGCTGGACTACTCTGAGTATATTAAGCAAAATCCATCGCTGACAGAGATGCCTGTCCCGGCTCCTGCACCCGGTGTGAATCGGTTGTCCGTTCCCTTGAATAAAGAAGAGCAGTAATGACGTCGCAGAGCGACCCGGCTGGCGCATAACGTTGCTACGCAATGTCATTACTGAGGTGCCGGGCGACACTTGTGCCGAAATCGGCACGGAGAGGAGGAAACCACATGTTAACCCATATCGTGCCGAAGTTCGAGAAAGGCCGTATTCTCAAAACCGAGATGCTAGAGAACCTGCGGGACTACCCCCGCAGCTTTCTCGATATCCGGTATCAGGATTATTCGGATGGCATCATTACAGGAATGAACGTAACTGTCGGGGAGTACACGCTAACCATTGGTAGAGGCATCGTGAAGCACAAGGGTAGATTGTATCTGCTGGAGCAGGAGCAGGAAGTGCCGTATGCGGCCACAGGGCGGCTGTCGGTGTTGAAGCTGCTCTTTTTGGAACAAACAGATCGCCCGGATTTCACAGCCCATCATGCAGATATCGTGCTGGAGGATGAGGCAGAAATCGGTCTGGATGAGATGGAGCTGGGCCGATTCAAGCTCAAAGAGGGAGCCGTGCTTCGCTCGGATTATCAGGATTTTGCCGACATGGCAACGGAATTCAATACATGGAGTGATATCCATGCTCCTTTTGCGGGTTTGAAGCAGAGTACATTGCGCCCGGAGACGATGCGCTACTTCGCATCCGAGCTGCTTAAAAGTGGTGCATCCGATCCGATGGATTGTATGTTTGCCCTCATATGCCTGAACTCAGAAGCCGTAGACAGGGAGTCCATTCAGCATTACATCGCAAACCGAAATGGTGCGGAATACAGAGATTATTCTCATGCTCAGTTGCATAGACAGCTAGTTCTTATTCTAGAAGGCGCCGGACGTGGAAAACGAACAGCAGGCCGTTGGCAGGGCGGCGGAGCCGGACGGATGATTGTGGATTAGAAAATCAGGTAGAGGAGTGTGCATTATGAAATATGAGGATGAAAAGATTTTGGATCAGCTCCGTGAGATGGAGAAGCTGAAGAGGCCTAACAATATTTTAGCAGGACCCATAATCATTGACGGTCAATCCTATGTGTTTGAAGAGCGGTCTTTCTTTAAGGGTCGGCTGAAAATGCATGTCCCCTCTATCTTTACTCCAATGCCCAAGCATTTGCAAAAGATTAAATATCCTCATGAGCAACGTCCAGAAATGATTTTGACGAATGATTTGGGCAGTGTGGATGTTACCCTGAATCGGGTGGACCAGACGCTACAAGATGAATGGGTGGAACAGCTCACTTCTGGCATGAAGGCAATGATGAAAAATATGAATCCTGCCCATGTATTTTATGAAGAAAAAATAGAAGAGGTACATGGTAAGCAGATTGGCTATTTTGACTTTAAAAGTCCTGCGCTGGACCAGCCCATCTACCACAATATGTTCTACTTTGAGCTGGAAGGAAAGACGGTCATGGGAACATTTTGTTGTCCGTATAAGCAGTATGCTGAATGGCGGGATGTCGCCCTACAGATGATACGCACCATTCAAACGGTTGACGAGGCAGAAAAGGAGGGATATGAATGAGTAACCCCATTTACACCACAGCAGATGTTCAGGTGGCCCCTTATCAGTTTCAACGTGTATTAAGTATCCATCTCATTAAACAGTTAAACGAACATGTGAGCTTCTGCATACGTGGAATTGTTTCGGAGGACAAGCTGGATCAATACGTAGAAAAAGCAGATGAAGATGAGCACATCGAAGTCTTCTTAAAAAGTGAAGGCAAGGAGATCCGGCTTTTTCAGGGAATCGTCACGAATATTGCTGTAAAAGCTGTAAACGGAGTACGCGAGCTTACGATTGAGGCTAGCAGTGAAACCTTAATAATGGACATTCGCCCCAAACGTCGTTCATTCCAAAAAACAGCGGAATCATATAACAATCTATTTTCGCATGTTACAAGTTCATATACTGATGCAGAAGTGATTGACGAGGCTTCTCATGGCGCAGCTATCGGTGAATTGTTAGTGCAATACAATGAAACGGACTGGGCTTTTGTCAAAAGAATTGCTTCTCGGCTGCATGCTGCTTTAATTCCAATTACGATGCAACAAGGATTGAAATATGTGATTGGTATCCCCCATTCTAGTGCCCCTCAACCGCTGAACGAACATAACTATTCCATAAAAAAAGACTTGAAGGAGCACAAGCTCATGTCCCGTAACGGACTGCCGGAATACGGTGAGTCTAACAGCTTGAGTTATGAAGTGACCAGCAACAAAGTGCTAGAGCTGGGCAGTTCCGTCATTTTTCATAGAAGAACGCTTTACATAGCTAGGGCGGAGACGACCACGGAAGGAAATCTGATCGTTAATCGTTACATTTTACGGGATGCACATGGGTTAAAATGCCCAACCGTCTATGCCTATGATCTTTCAGGAGCCTCTCTGTTTGGCAAGGTAATTGATATTTCCAAAGAAAAAGTAAAAATCAAGCTGGAAATTGATCAAGGCTCGACTGCATCCGGGGCTATGTGGTTTCCCTATTCTACGGTTTATTCTTCTCCTGATGGCAGCGGTTGGTATGTTATGCCGGAAGCAGGTGATCAAATTCGTCTGTACTTTCCGGATGAACGGGAGCAGCATGCTTTTGCCGCCAGTTCTGTCGATCTTGCCTCCTCTGATCCCGTTAAAAGAAGTGATCCTGCGGTCAAGAGTATCAGCACTAAATACGGTAAACAAGTCGTTTTCAAGCCTGGTGCAGTAGAAATTATCAACAGTGGGCAAATGCTCATGCGTCTCACGGATGAAGGCGGGATCGAAATTAACAGTAACAAAAAAATAACCCTGTCTGCTCAGGAAGATATCCAAATTACAGGGGGAGCGAAAATTATTATGGAGGGGAAAGAAGGCGTAAGTTTTATTCAATCCGGAGCCAAACTCGACATCATGGATGATGTGAGATTAACCGGGGGAAAGGTGAACATTGAATGAAGCTCATGGATCGGGATGCTGCGTTGCAGGATTTGCTGGAAAAGCACGTATTTACGGAATGGATACATGATTTGGCTCTTATTGAAAACAACTTTCTGACGCGCCAGCAAGCCATTGAAGACGAGCTTATAGCAGCTTTAGAGTCGCTATGCCAGCTCGCTACCCTTCAGCACGAGCAAGGTCGTAAGGGGGATATTCGATACATTTATATCTCCTTGCTCAGAACTTGTGTTAGGAAAAATAAAGCGGTTTATCGTATAGATGCCTATGATGAAAATTGGTTTCTGGATGAGACTGAATGCGCTGTGGAATGGTCGGCAGACTTTGTTTTCGAGCCTCTGTTCAATCGCATGACTAAGCTGGAAAAGCTTAAATCAGATTATGCCCGTAAGATCACGACGATGGATATTGAACAAATTCAACAAATTGAGGCGGTCAAATACCATCTGCTCACTGTTGAGTTCTTGAAAAGCCAGATGCCAGTTTTTATTGCTTCCCCTTCGTTAGAAAGGATGCCAAAAGCAAATGTATGCACGATATTTGCTGGAGAATATCGAGATGATAACGAAATATTGTGCCGTTTTACGCGTAGTGAGGGAGCCGAGACACGAGAGGGGGAATCTTCATGGATTATTTCCTCTTAAAGCAGGATGTGCGGTATACCCATGTTCCTACGCTACAAAAGGTGATGGAAACGATTGATCCATGGAAGCTGTATGATTTGCAGCCGGAGGATATTGTCAAGCCATTGATGTTTCACGTGAAGGCAGATGCAGAAAGTATTTTTATTGATTATCTAGAAGGTCCCATTCCACTCATTTCAGATGCTTTAAAGCGCCTTGTCCAGGCCTATGTGCCGGAGATGCCTATGAAATTAACGATACTTACTCAGATCGAACAGAAGATACAGAAGAATTACTATATTCCTTTTGTGGAGCGGCTTGCAGCAGTACATCCAGAAAGCGAATGGAATTTAGATCAAAGTGTGCTTAGAAAGCTGGTATTACGTGCAGATGCTATTCGGGGCCACAAGATATTTAGAATCCAGGAGAGTGCTATCCCGATGATCATCGTCCGTTTGGACATTGCGGAAAGTATATTGCGGCGTGATTATACCGGGATCGCTTTGGAGCAAATTCAGGTGAAATAGGGAGGGAAAGGGCACATGTCAGACAATGAGTATTATGTCGTACGGGGGGCTTGTATGCGTTGCACTTGCGGGACGCATCCTCGAAAGATCAATTTGCCGAACAGCCACGGGGCTTATGTTAACGGTAAACCCATGATGAATGAAGGAGATTATTCTCCTGAGAATGTCCCTCATTTTGGAATTTGTACCAGTCCAGAACAGCCGAGTGCCGAGACTATATATCTGATCGCCGAAGATGGATCCACAATCTCAGGGAAGCCATGCCTACCAATGCTGACGGATAAGTGGAAAAACACAAAAGAACCGACAAAGGTGGAAGGCCAGCCAGCCTTGACGACCTCTTCATTTCAGAGTTGTTTATATCATGGATTTATCGAATTTCATACGAATGGCCAGCAGGAGGAGTAGCTGGAAGGGAGGTTTGAAAACATGATAGGATATGATCAGATTCGAATAGATTCCCCCTACCCCATTCAGGTCTTAAAGGATGTTCAGATCGAGTGGAAGCCGGGTGAGCATGGGCGTATTACACTCACAGGCATTTGTAAGGAGTCGAGTCATGCCACGGCTGCGCTGAATGCGACCTCAGAGGATCAGCTACATGTGTATGCGCAGAATGGACAAGAGGAAATCAGCTTGTTTAAGGGTGTCGTCCATACGGTAGAAGTTGAGAACCATAATGGAGTGTATACACTTACACTGGAAGGAATCAGTGGCTCATTTGAGCTGGATATTGTCAAAAGAAAGCGGTCTTTTCCTGAGGAAAAACAAACATATAAACAGTTAGTGAATAAGCTTGCTCAAGGCTATGAGCGAAGTGATGTCTTGTACCAGACCGGAGAGCAGTCGGTAGGCGAAGCCATTTTACAGTATGATGAAACCGACTGGGAGTTTATGAAACGGATGGCGAGCCGTTTACATACAGTGGTGGTCAGCGACATATGGGAGTCCGCATCGCCGAAGCTGTATTTCGGCATGCCTGCTGGCACCCAGCGAACAATTCGGAAGGATACGCCATATACGGCAAGTAAGGATTTAAAGGGCTATCAGCGGGCAGGCGGAAAGTCAGCCGGGCTACATGATACCGACTTTTTCAAATACGAGATTGAAAGCGGAGAACGGTATGCTCTTGGAGACGAGGTGCAATTTCGCCATAAAATAATGATTGTAACTGAATTGCGAAGCCGCATGGAAAAGGGGCATTTGCTATTCAGTTATGTGTTGGCCCGCGCAGAGGGCATTCGCAGTGATTTCATCCCCAATCCCAAAACAATCGGAATTTCTCTGGAAGGAGAGGTCATTGCGGTACGGGGAGAGGAAGTGAAGCTGCGGCTGGCGATTGATAAGGATGATGGGGTATCCGAGCCGCATTGGTATCCGTTCGCTCCCCCAACGGGAAGTGCGATGTACAGTATGCCGAAGGTGGGAACACAGGCAAGCCTGTACTTTCCAGATGCGTCTGGTTCCAGAGCAATGATTTTGGGTGCGGTTCGTACAAATGGAGACGGTTGCGCGAAAACGAGTAATCCTAATGATCGATATTTTGGAACGGAGCATGGAAGTGAGCTGAAAATGGCACCGGGTCGCATCCATATCATGGGTGATCCGGGTGGGACATTGCAGATGAGTCTGGACGATGCTACTGGGATTGAATTAACTAGTCCCAAGAAGTTATCGTTAGAAGCAGAGCAAGAAATCATTCTGAATACGCCGAAGAAAATCATTATTGATGGAACCAGCCAGGTCATGGCGTATCAAACGGGAGGAAGCACGGGGCTTTCGGTAGAAAACGAATACCACGTGTTGGGAGGAAACGTCTGGGCGGACGGTAGCGACCGAACTGCATACCCGCCGTTTGATGATGAACCGAAGGAAGGCGAGCCACCTCCACCGCCGCCACCCCCTGAACCGTTTAACTGGGGCAAGCTGGGGATGAATATTTTGGGCGGTTTGGCAGTTGTGGCAGCCGTAGCCGTGGTAGCAGCCATTACGGTAGCGACGCTTGGAGCGGGTACGGTGGTCATTGCAGCGGTAGCCGGAGGAGCGCTGCTGGCGGGTGGCTTGGGTGTAGCAAGCTTGGCCGCATCAGATATCGCCCGAGGGGAAGTGAGCGACTTCAGCGACTATGCCCTGACCGGCTTGAAGGAAGCGGGAATCGGGGCGGTATCTGGAGCAATCTTTGGCCCTCTCGGTGTAGGGGGAACCTTACTGAGGAAAGCAGCGATCGGCGGTGTCACAAATGCCGCGGAAAATCTAGCGAGTCAGGTGCTGAGTGGTGAAAAGATCAACTGGGGCTCAGTAGCAAAGGACGCGGGATTGGGTTTTGTCACCGTAGGCGTACTGGATTCCAAAGTAGGCAAGGCCATTGGCGGATTCGCTGAAAAAGTAGGCAGCAAAGTTACACCGCAATGGATTAGCAAAGGTGTAGATGCAGTCGGGGCAGGCTTTGGCAAAGCTGTAACCAAGCTGGAGCAGGCCGGCAGTAAACTGGGCCAGAAGTTCAATGAGCAGCTGAGTAAAATGGCAGAAGGCCTCAGCCCCGGGAAGTTGGCCACAGCCAACGGAGCGCCAGTTCCGCACGTTAATAAGATGGACAGCGGACCACTTCCACAGACGGATGTGCAGAAGAATTACAACAAGGTCATGAAGGAAATGGAAGAGAACGCGGCGAAAAAGGTTGAGGGAACAGTAGGAAGTAAAGAAAAAGTAACTGTTAAGAAGTATGGTGAGTGGAAATATGATAAATCTGGGAAGCAAAAGCATCACCTTAATCAAGATGCTGCATTTAAAAAAGATGGGAATGGCAAACAGGTAATCCCGTCAGATGAAGGATATACTATCGAATTAGAGGGCAATGCATTTAAGGATGTTGGTTCACCACATTTTATGGCACATAAAACTATGGAAGAATTTTTTAATAGATATAGAAAAGGGGATAAAAAAGGTTTAATTCCTACAAATGCTGAATATAACGTAGCATTATATAAATCGTTGAGAAAGGCCGGATTAACCGAAAAACAAACCTTAGATGTAGTGGAGAAAGCTAGAAGCCAACGGTTAAAATATGGTTTACAAGATGATGATCCAATACCAAAAATACCAGGACAAATAAATTCTATATATAAATATTTATTTCAAAAAATAAAACTAAACTGAGGGGAAGAAAATGAACGAAGTAAAGGATTTTTACGATAATACAATATCTAAAATTGACTTTTTCAGTAACTGTGGGGATGCTATTAATGCTACACTCAATGTTAATGTTACGCAAGTACGTAACTGGGTTGATGTTGAAAAAAAAGTTAATTCTACTTGGGATAATGTTAGACTCCAAATAAGAAATCAACTAACTTCGACTCTACATGAGAATTGGCGAGAAGAATACAGACAGTGGAATAATATTACTATGGAGGCTAAATTATTACTTAAGGATGGAGTCCTTAAAAATATTTCTACTTTTATAGAAAGAAATAAATTAAACAATTGTATATATGAGAGCGTTGAGTGGGATTTGCTTACTGCAATGATGGAATATGCCTATAGCACGTATGTAAAACCAGGCTTTCATACAGAATTGTTGGAAATATATAATTCAGGACATATACCTTGTGGTTGGAAAGGGAAGTGGCCTCAAGGAAGCCTATTGGTATTCTAACAGCCTATGGGAGGACTTCAATACAAAGAGATTGCTTATAAGAGGAAGTGATAATATTGGATATAAATAATCAATTATTAGAACATTATAAGAAATACATTGGTGAGCCAGATTTAATAAATATAGAGACCGTTTCAGAAAGTCTAAATATAAACTTAATCATTTTTCGAGCAAACGACCAAAGAGACTTTCATACTATTATAACGTCAGGAATGAGCTTATTACCTGCACAAGTTTCAGAAGATAATAAAGATTGGGAATATACAGAACTTATCATGTATCTTCCGGCATCATGGCCTGTGGCTAAAGAGGATATTAAAGATTTTAAAGATTATTGGCCATTTGGTTGGCTAAGAAAACTTGGCAAGTTCCCGCATGAAAGAAACACATGGTTTTGTTATGGAGACACTATACCTAATGGGGATCCTCCAGAACCAATTGCAAATGACAATAATTTCACTTGTATGCTATTATTACCTCCTATTCGTGAAGATGAAGGGTTTAGCTCGTTAATGTTAAGTAAAGATAAAACAATACAATTTTTAGTTGTTTGTCCAATATATCAGGAAGAAATGGAATTTCAACTATCAAAAGGTTTTGGTGCTCTTCTTGAAAAGTTTGATGAATACAACGTAAATGATATTGTTGAAGTTAATAGATTAAATGCATGTAAATAAAGATATTAATAGCTAATTAAAAGAGCGAGAATAACAGATTGTAAAAAGAATTCACACAATTAATTGGGCCCAAAATTATAATTTATCTTAAAAAACTTATTTCACTCGAACATGAGAGGAATAAGTTTTTTTCTCGTAGAGAATAACCAGTTGTGCGCTATGGTGACACTATAAAATATTGGTGAATAGTCCCTAGTCTCCAAAACAAGCAGTGAACTCTTAGAAGGCTACTCAATGATTAGCTTATTTCTAATTAAATCGACTCTATGAAAGCCTATACATTCTTTTAAATAAAAAAGTTGACATATGTCTAAAAACAGGCAAAAAGTCACTAAGACTAAAGTCTCTTGTTAGATGAATTATGCATTCCTTAATCTGATGAAATTCGACATTTTTTATGCTAGATGGATTGTTCGAAATTAAGCTAGAAGTCAATGGGGTTGTCGTATCAAGGAATAAGCCCCGTTTAGGAATTCATAAGTAGGAAACTGGAACGGAGAAGCAGTGCTATTGCGCAATTGTGCTTGTCCTTTATGAGGTTTTCTAATCGTTCATTCACATTTTATTAATTCAGTTCGATTAGATTAGAATATTTGCATACATATGTATAAAAATGAGTATTAAGTCTCGGAAACTCCCTTTGCTACTGTGAATTGACAAAATATGAAGCAGTGGCTAATATGGTTGGGTACACGGGAGATATTGGAATTTATAAAGGGGTAATGAGTTTTGAACAAGAGACTAGATAACAGATGTAGTAACAAAATGAAATGGGGCCAAACGATTTTTGGAGCGCTGTTGGCGCTTAGTCTGGTGTTACTCAGTGGGGGTAATGCGTGGGCCTCATCCAATGAACAATTAAATTGGATTGAGGGCGGCCGAAAGGTAGATCTGGGAAAAATGGCTACGGTTGAACTGGACTCATCTCTTCTTTTCTTGGATGCAGCTAACACAGCAAAGGCAAGCGAGATGAATCATGATAAGCCATCTGGCAAGGAAATTGGGAGTATATTTCCGAAAGATGAAAATCAAAATTGGGAAGTTGTTTTTGAATACGATGAACTTGGACACATCAAGGATGATGAAAAAGAAGATATCGATGCGGATGCTATTCTAGATAGTTATAAAGAGGGGACGGAAGAGAGTAACAAGGAAAAAGCGGAAAGTGATCGCTTGTATGTTACGGGCTGGGATGTCGAGCCTTTTTATAATGAAGCGACCCATAATCTAACCTGGTCTATGTTGGCGGAGGATGGGAACAAGGAAAAGCTGATCAATTATAATGTTCGCTTGCTCACTCGTCAGGGTTATATCTCTGCAATATTAGTGTCCGATCCTGCGCATTTGGACGCAGATAAGAAGTTTTTGAATGAGAACATATTACCCAAGCTGACAGTCAAATCAGGTGAGCGGTACGAGGAATTTAATGCTTCAACGGACAAAATTTCCGAATACGGCCTAACCGGGTTGATTTTGGGAGGAGCAGGCTTGGCAGTAGCTAAAAAAGTAGGCTTGTTGGCATTACTCATTGCTTTTTTTAAGGGCGCGGGAATTAAGGTTATCCTACTTATTGGTGCTGCTTGTGCAGGTGTGTTTGGCGTGATAGGCAAGTTTTTTGCCAAATTATTTCGCAAGAAAAAATCGGAATCCATGCACAATGAAACGAACGCCCAGGATCAGTCAGAAACACTACAGTAAAGATAAAAAACACTCCATAAAATTGCTGATAAATAGGGGATGATGATTGAGCGCAAAACACAATCTGAGGCAGCCTGATAAGTACACACGAACATGTAGCTTGGGCAGAAAATTATGAACAGATGATCATGGTGACGTTAGACCCGTGAATCATCTGTTTTTCGTTTGTTTTATCCCTTGTAATACTTTCGGTACACCGCGGGCGTTGTGCCTTCATACTTTTTGAATATTTTGATAAAATACCCCGGCTCATTAAAGCCGAGCTCGCTACTGATCTGAGATACAGGAATATCTGTAGCTTCGAGCAACTGCTTCGCCCATCTAATCTTCAAGCGGGAAAGATAGCTGGAAAAGTTCTCACCCGTTTCCTTGGCAAACAGCCGACTAAAATAGCTTGGGCTAATGTGGCACAAGTCAGCCATGGCTTTCAAAGAAAAAGTTTCACCCTTGTGCTCAAAGATATATTCGAAGGCGGGTTTGAGTACGGGATTTCCGCACGGAATATCCACATCTTCTGAGGAATTCAGATAGGCATCTGCTAAGAAATTATTCATTTCTTTCTTAAGGTTTTCGATATGCTCCAGCGAGTAGCCAGGAAGGATCTCGGACAACTGCGGAGTGGAATGTGTGGCCGACGCCTTCTCGAACATTTCCGCGAGAAGATTTTTGTTCATGGCTTCTTCTACAATATAATTACACAATAAGGATAACATGTTGGAGATCGTCTGAATTTCCTGATAGGTCATGGAGGGCAGATCGGCGTAGTCGTTCTTAAGTTCCTCCCATTTGGAACTGTACAGTTTTTCATTTTTTGACGTGAGGATTTGCTCCAGCTGTAGGGCACTCGAAGGATCGGCTAAGCGGACCTGACCTGCCATGACGGCGCCGATGTACTTATCGTCAATAATGATCGGTACCGCGATGTCGACGATGTCATAATGACAGAGATAAATATAAGGTTTGTTGGAACGTACTGCTTCAAGTCCACCGCGAGAGTCACATTTTTGGCAGTAGGGAAGGAGATTCTCATTCTGACGAACCTTCTTGCAGAACGATTGGCATTGGCTGTGGCTAGTTACGGGATTCCCTTTATAATCGACGGTAAGAATAGCTAATTGGGTAACGGATGCTAATGAATCCTGCAACTGCTCCCACTTTTTCAAATCAAAGATTTTCTGGATGCTCAAATGTTCACGTATCAAGATCTCATCCCTTAATAGTAAATTATCCTGTAAGCGATAACAAAAAAGTACAATTCGTGATCCTTAGTGCAAAAAAATACGATTGTAGATTATAATATATTCCTTGATTCCTCCAATGTAAAGTTTACATGGTTCGGTTATAGTTTTAATCAGAACGAAGCCAACACAATCATAAGGAGGAATTATAGATGAGAAAAGCTTTTATCAGCCCAAGCAAATATGTACAAGGTGAAAATGAATTGTTGAATTTGGGTTACTATGTGAGCACCTTCGGCAAATCCGCTTTACTGATTGCGCATCCTGCCGACGTGGCGCGGGTAAAAGATAAACTTGATTCCACTTTGGGTAAATATAACGTGACTTTTATTGAAAGCGGTTTTATGGGTGAGTGTTCCAGACAGGAAGTATCCAGACTTCAGGAAATTGCTACTGCAAGCGGATGCGATTGTATCGTAGGTCTTGGCGGCGGGAAAGCGATCGACGCGGCGAAATGCGTAGCTCAAGGGGAAGCGCTTATCATCTGTCCGACGATTGCTGCGACAGATGCACCGACAAGTCACTCGGCCGTTCTGTACACTCCGGAAGGTGCTTTCGACGATTACGCCTATTTTAGGCAAAGTCCGAGTGTCGTATTAGTCGATACCACCGTAATTGCCAATGCACCAACCCGATTCCTTGTGTCAGGTATGGGTGATGCACTGTCAACTTACTTTGAAGCCCGTGCGACCTCCCGTTCTTACTCCAGGGTCAATGCCGGACTGCCTAATGGAGTACGCGAAGGACAGTGTGCGCCAGCAGTAGGCACAAATGCGGCGATTGCACTTGCAACGCTATGCTATGAAATGCTGTTGAAAGACGGTGCCAAAGCAAAAGCGGCATGTGATGAAAACCAGGTTACGCAAGCACTCGAAAATATCATTGAAACTAATATTTTACTCTCAGGCCTCGGCTTCGAGAGCGGTGGACTTGCGGCGGCCCATGCGATTCATGATGGACTCACGATTTTGGAAGGCACGCATCATTATTATCATGGAGAGAAAGTTGCATTCGGCACGATCGCACAGCTGGTGCTCGAAAACGCACCGACGGAAGAATTACATCAGGTACTTGATTTCTGTTTAGCCGTCGGTTTACCGGTCTGCTTGGCTGATATCGGCGTCGATCATATCAGTCAGGAAGAACTTATGGAAGTAGCTGCAAAGGCCTGCATTTTGGAGGAATCGATTCATTCCATGCCGTTTCCGGTCACAGTGGAGCAGGTTGCAGCGGCAATCGCTGCGGCCAACCGTATCGGGAGCCAGTACAAAGCGGAGGTAAAGTAGCATGAAAAAGGTCATCAACCGTGCGGAAAATTTGGTCCTTGAGATGTGCAGTGGTATTGCGCTCGCGCATCCTGAGTTGGAATTTCTGCCAAAATACAAAGTGCTCAAGAAAAAGGAATTGAACGCGGAGAAAGTAACGCTCATCAGCGGCGGTGGCAGCGGGCATGAACCCGCCCACGCCGGCTTCGTTGGCCAAGGGATGCTCGATGCCGCGGTCTGCGGTGATGTCTTCGCCTCTCCCTCACAAATTCAAGTATATCAGGCCATCCGAGCGACGACCGGGAAAAAAGGTGCGCTGCTGATTATCAAAAATTACAGCGGCGATATTATGAACTTTAGAAACGGCGCCCATCTGGCCACTGAAGACGGTCTGGAAGTGGACTATGTAAAGGTTGAGGACGACATCGCGGTAGAAGACAGCCTATATACAGTCGGACGGCGCGGAGTGGCGGGAACGGTACTCGTCCACAAGATCGCGGGTGCAGCGGCGGAAGAGGGCCGGAGTCTGGCGGAAGTTAAAGCAGTAGCCGAGAAAGCCGCTGCGAATGTACGCAGTATCGGATTCGCATTGACTTCGTGTACCGTGCCGGCGAAGGGCACGCCAACATTAGAGCTCGGGCATGATGAAATCGAGTACGGTGTTGGCATTCACGGCGAGCCTGGGACCAGCCGCGAGAAGCTGACGGATGCAGATACGCTGGCAGCCAGAATGGTAACCGATCTCCTTCGAGACATGCAGATCGAAACTGGATTCAGCGGAGAAATCGCCCTGTTGATCAATGGTTTCGGCGGTACGCCTCTGCAAGAACTGTACCTCTTCAACCATTCGGTCACTCGCGAACTAGCAGCGAAGGGGGTCAAGATTGATCGTACTTTTGTCAACAATTATATGACGAGTATCGATATGGCAGGTATCTCGGTTTCCATCATGAAGCTGGACAAGGAACTGAAAACGCTCCTCTCTCATGAAAGCAACGCGCCTGCGTTCAAGGTGGCTGGACCTGTTGATCATGTCGTATTCACGGATATTTCAACTGTAGCAGACGAAAAGCGGCAAATATCCTTTGAGGTAGAAACGGACCCTGCCTTCGCAGTTATTGAAAACAACAAAATTACGTTGAACAATCTTACCTACCTAGTCGATAAGATGAGTGAGGTTATCATCAAGAATGAGGTACCTTTCTGCGATCTTGACGCTCATGCAGGCGACGGCGACTTTGGCATGAGCGTTGCTAAGGGATTTCGTCAGCTGAAACGGGAATGGAGAGACATCCTGAATCAAGACTCTTTGACGATGGGAGCCTTTCTTCATTCATGCTCGCTCGTCATCATGGAATACTGCGGTGGCGCTTCGGGTCCGATCTGGGGCTCAGCATTTCGCGCAGCGGCACGATCTGCTGGCGAACGAACCGAACTCACCGTTTCCGAATTCGCAGATATGATGCAGGCTGCGGTGCAAGGCATACAATCAACAGGCGAACGTTCTTTCGGCAGAGGAGCCGTTGTTGGCGATAAAACGCTTATTGATGCATTAGTGCCATGTGCAGATAGCTGGTTGGAGAGCGCAAAATTAGATTTTGACGTGAAGACAGCCTTTGTAAGTGGTGCTCAAGCCGCTGTATTAGGGGCCAAAAAGACGGAAGACATCGTGGCGCGTATGGGCCGTGCCGGAACGGTAGGAGAGAGAAGCCTTGGTTATCCAGACGCGGGGGCTTATGCGCTTGGTGTGATTTTTACGGAGCTTGCTGATTGTTTGAACTGATTTTCTATAAATCCAAAATTACTGGCACGAACACTTCGTTTAGATTTCCATTCCTGCCCGTACCACTCGCTAATTCTTAAAAATTCAAGGTTTGTTCATTGCAATTGATGTGCATTAGGTTTATAATTTCAGACGGATTCAACGGGCTTATCCCGGAATCCATGGGAGTTCATCCCATCTGAGCTAGCTTACTGCATGCTCAAATATGAATTAAGCGAGGGATTTACAATGAAAACCTGCTGCACCATCCAAGTTGACGAAGACAGTTTAGTTATTGATTTGCCAGAAGAAGGAACCACGCTAGAGTCCCTGCTCGGTGATATTGAGAGCTGTGGAGGTAGTGAAGAACCTTGGCTGCAACTTATTGACAAGGTAATAGGTAACTCATCTGAGACTGTACTGACAGAGCAAGCGACGGATGGCGGCGATATGAAGAAAGATCAGACGACCAAAGAACCTCAAGCAACTGCTCAGGGGTAATAGGGAGATCATACGTTAAGACGATATTTGTAACATTATTCGATCACATATAAGATCATCTATAAGACTGCTACCGAGCCAAGGCACGGGAAGCGGTCTTTTTTTATTAAAATAACTAAAATTCTCCGAATTTTGCAATTAGTAAATGAGTCTTTTGTCCCTTTAGTACTCCATAGTAGCCAACCAAGTAGAACACATCCCAAAACCGTGACTTCCTGTTCATTTTCTATCATAAAGTCGAAATGTAACATGGAACTAACTATAATAGTAGTATCATCCATATACAGGTAAGTGACATCGATGTTTGGACCTGATCCTCTTGTTGTATAAAGGAGGGGGTAAAAGAGCAGAGAACAACGTACTGATAAGTCTCATCTACTTTATAAAAAGGAAGGAATGTGTAAATGATGAATGGGCAATGGATCCTGTCAAGGATCGCAAAAAGAGTAGCGGTGATGCTAACAGCAGTATTACTATTAACGTTAACGAACGGATTCAACTGGAATACGCAAACAGCAGAGGCTGCTGGGACGACACCTGTGGAACGTTACGGACAACTTTCAGTAAAGAATGGTAAATTGGTGGATAAAAACGGTAAACCTGTGCAACTCAAAGGTATTAGCTCTCACGGCGTCCAATGGTTTGGGGATCTGGTAAATCAGGACTCTATGAAATGGCTACGGGACGATTGGGGCATTTCCGTATTTCGGGTTGCACTGTACACTGAAGAAGGTGGTTATATCGCCAATCCTTCTTTGAAAAATAAAGTGAAAGAAGCGATTGAGGTAGCACAGAAACTGGGCTTGTACGTCATTATCGACTGGCACATTCTTTCAGATGGCGATCCGAACATTCATAAAAATGAAGCCAAAGCTTTCTTTAATGAATTTTCAACTCAGTACGGCCATTTACCTAACGTAATCTATGAACTTGCCAATGAGCCGAATGGAAATGTGAACTGGAACAATCAAATCCGACCTTATGCGTCTGAGGTATCTCAGGTTATTCGCGCTAAGGACCCGGACAATATTATTATTGTAGGAACAGGCACATGGAGTCAGGATGTACATGATGCAGCAGACCATCCACTTCCAGACAAGAATACAATGTATACCGTACATTTCTATGCGGGTACGCATGGACAATTCTTGCGCGATCGGGTCGATTATGCACTGAACAAAGGCGTGGGCATATTTGCTACCGAGTGGGGTACAAGCGATGCTTCGGGTAACGGTGGTCCGTTCCTGAATGAATCCAAAGTATGGACTGATTTTCTGGCTAGCCGTGGAATCAGTTGGACTAACTGGTCGCTGTCAGATAAAAATGAGACCTCTGCTGCGCTGATGTCTGGTGCTGACCGTAAGGGCGGATGGCCTGATTCACAATTGTCCGCTTCTGGAAAATTCGTAAAACAGGCGATTCTGGAAGGCTCCAGCAACATTGGTGGAGGCGGAAACAACGGTGGGGATAACGGCGGAGATGGCAACACTGGCGGTAATAACGGTGGTGGCAACAACGGCGGCGATAACGACAACGGAGGAAGTACACCAGGCAGTAACGATCAAGGAATTGTGCTACAGTATCGCACCGGTGACACAAATGCCAAGGATAACGCAATCCGTCCTGAATTTAATATCAAAAATAAAGGGAAAACAGCTGTGAAGTTGAGCGATCTAAAAATTCGCTACTATTACACAGATGAAAGCAAACAAGCTCAGCAGTTTTTTGTAGACTGGGCCAGGATTGGCAATGAGAAGGTAAAAGCAACTTTTGTAACATTGCCGAATCCAAAGGCCAAGGCTGATAAATATGTGGAGATTTCTTTCACAGATGGAGCCGGAACGATTCAGCCCGGTGGGGAAAGCGGAGAAATTCAACCCCGTATTCATGCTGCAAATTGGAGCAATTTTGATGAGACCAACGATTACTCCTATGGTGCTACCCAAAAAGCATTTGCAGACTGGGACCATGGCACTGTATATCAGCAGGGTAAGCTGGTTTGGGGTATAGAACCTTAGGAACCTTAGAATTTAACCGTTATTAACTTTATCGGAATGAGTAAAGAATGGGACTTTTGGGTGCAATTTTTCCAAGGTTTGGAGTATAGAATATGCGCCTTTGGTATATACGAACTGGAACTTTAGGAGGTAACAACTGGAACTTTAGTTTCGATGTGTATACTACCAAAGTACCATATGGTGTTAGACTTTTGTAGTGCTTGAATTACTTCCATAGTGTAGATGGGTTGGTTCCAATGAACCCTTCTCTACGACAAACCCCCGCTGTTGCCATTATAGGCTGGCGGGGGTTTTTTATGTTTCTGAAGCTCAGCCTCCGTTCAACGGCTGTCTATACCAAATCAAAAGCTTTGGCCAGCAGACGGTAGGACTGAACACGTTTATCAAAGTCATGAATGGATGAAACGACCAGTAACTCATCGGTACGATACTGCTCAGCCAGTCTTAGTAGCTGTTCCTTACACTGTTCAGGGGTACCAACAACACGCCATGCTGCGGACTGACGCAGCCGCTCACGATCCAACTCTGTGTATGGATAGGCCATTGCTGTTTTCACCGACGGAAGAGAACTCATTTCTTTACCTTGCATGAGCAAAAGGAAATACAAACTAGCACTGGACGCCAGCTGCTCAGCTTCTTCTTCGGTTTCAGCGCAGGCCACCGTAACTGCCGCCATGGAATGGGGCTTATCACCCAGGATCGAAGGCTGAAATTGCTCGTGGTAACGTGCAGTAGCTTCTACACCGCCTGGAGTCCCGAAAAATTGGGCAAAGGCATAGGAGGCCCCCATCATCGCGGCCAATCGGGCGCTCTCTCCGCTGGAGCCGAGCAACCATAATTCAGGAACGGTCGATATCATTGGGGAGGCATGAAGACCGGCAAACTGATGATTGTCAGGCACCGAATCATGGAAGTAGTCGATTAAATCGAGAATCTGCTGTGGATATTGTTCGACAGATTGGTACTTGCCTTCCTGCAGGGCGCGAGTAGCAAGCGGTAAACCGCCGGGAGCCCGCCCTATTCCCAGGTCGATACGTCCTGGATGGAGTGCCTCCAGCAAACGGAAGTTTTCGGCGACTTTATACGCGCTATAGTGTGGCAGCATAATACCGCCTGAACCCACACGTATGCGTGATGTGTGAGCAGCCAAATGCGCAATCAGCACCTCAGGGCTGGAATGCGCTAGTGTTTTGGAAGCATGATGTTCGGATACCCAATAACGGCTGTACCCCAGTTGGTCAGCTTCGCGGGCTAAATCTGTTGTATTGGATAATGCATCCTGAGCAGTACCGCCTTCAGGAATATGAGACTGGTCCAGTATACCCAGTTTAAGCATTTATAATCACCTCTTACACAACTCTATCAGACACAACTCACTAGGTCAAAATTCAAAATGGATAGGTTGGAGTTTGGGGACCTTTTCGTTATAATAAAGGATGTGTAAAGGATGAGAGTACATCCTTGCTAATGGAGAGGGGATTGAAATTGTGTTAAGAACACCTTTAGGGCGTGTCCGACTCATGCTCTGGATTCAAGCTATAGCTTATTTGGCGATACTATTCACCCACCAGCCGCTGCAAGCAGCGGGCATGGCCCAGGCGGTTATGGTGATTGGTAACATATACCGGGTGAGCTTTTTGTTGCTCCTCGTTGCTTTGATCTATGGGAAAACAGCACTGCATTGGTCTATACGGCGGCCTCTTTTTATTATGTTTGCCTCCTTCATTCCGTTTGGTCTGATGATTATGGATTTTGTTTGGGTGCGAAAATGGACAGGGGATTCGGCAGCAGAACAGCGAGCTGCATCGTAATCTTAGAAGTTTTGTTTTGTGTGAGTTGTCGAGGAGTTTGTCTGGCGTAAGCGGGACTGGCCCCGATGCAGCAGAAAAGAACATTACGCAGGTTGATGCGTGGTGTTCTTTTTTTGTGCACCGGAGGAATTATGAAAAATGCTGCACTAAAAATTCAACTGTTTTACGTCTTTGAAAGCCTTCAACCCAATGTCCGGTAAACGGATAAATTTCAATCGTTTTCGGTGATTCAATACGGTTATAAGCGGCGAAAATCGTCTCTGGCATACACACAGTATCCTTGAACCCTACCGATACCATGATCGGGATACGAATACGATGAGCAAGATTCATCACGTCAAAATAACTTAATGTATGTAGCACCTGCTCCAAATGCTCCGGAAATCGGTTAGCAAATTCAGCTGCTTCCGTCAGCGAACTGGTAGAATTCATCATACCAAAATCCATATGACACATATTGGGGATATCCGCTACTGTAATAGCAGCTTTATCGCTGAGCGCAGCCACCATTAATGAAAGTCCGCCGCCCTGACTGGCGCCACTGATTGCGATTTTAGCCGAATCGACATCCGACTGCTCCGCTACCCAATCTACGGCTCTAAGGGCATCAGTTGTAATCGTTTTGTAGTAGCAGGTATCTTTGTCCAATATTCCTTTCGTTACCCAGCCTTTAACCGTACCATGAGCATCACCCAGACGGTCTCCCGTTTCTCCACCTTGACCACGTACATCTACTGCCAATACAGCAAAGCCAAGCATAAGCCAGGAGGAATAATCTTCAGGATAGCCTTTTCCGCCTGTATAGCCATGAAACAGAACGATACATGGCAGCTTTTGATCTCCGGCAAATCGGGGGCGTACATACCAGGCATGCAGAGGCGTATCATCGACACCCTCAAAAGTAACCCGGTAGGCAAGGATATGAGGATATGGTGTTTCTACGAGAGTTTTGAACGCATGTACAGGTTTGGCGTGGACTTCTTCCAGTGTTTTGGCCCAGAATAAATCTATATCCTTCGGGGCGGTAAGATCGGGTCGATATTGCTTCAATTCGGCAATTCTTTTTTCAATAACATTCATAATCAAAATTCTCCTTCATATAGAATGAACTTCTCCTTAAGTTTTACCCGGTAAAGTTGACTCCTCTAGCTCTCTCAGTAGCTGATATGCTCTTTCATTAGTGCTTCCGCACGTATCCTCATCAGCATGGAACCCACTGCATACAACTGGGCGCTCAGGTTTGCCAAACAATCGGCAACGGTAATCGGAAGTTAGCTGAGGGCAAGGAACACCAGCTGGTTTTCCATCTGGCATGCCGGGAATAGGGGAAGAAATCGTAATGGCAATGCAGCACGCGGCACATCCTACTCGACACTCCAGTTGGGGTCACTCCTTAATAATCTGTTATTTTTGTAACTTATGCATGAAGTGACATTGATGAAGCCATAATGTGAGGATGGCACAAAAAAAGCAGGAATACAAGGATAAACGCATATGAGACACACTTTTCACACAAGGGGTATAAATAGTCGTAGAGGCACGTAAGATGGTATCAAGTCCCTAAATCAGTGTTCCATACTGTGGTAATATTAACCAATCGTCTTTTGTGTGTTCAAAAGGAGTTCGAGTGGTTAATAATAGAACACAACGATAAAAACTTAAACGAGGTGACGCAAAATGAGTTGGTTATGGGCATTGATTGTTGGTGGTATTATTGGTTGGTTGGCAGGAATTATTGCAGGTCGTGATGTTCCGGGTGGCGTGATAGGTAACATCATCGCTGGTTTTATCGGCGCATGGTTGGGTAGCTTGATTCTGGGAAACTGGGGTCCTGAAATCGGATCATTCTACATCGTTCCTGCATTAATTGGTGCGATTGTGCTGGTCGTGATTGTAAGCTTGATCTTCCGTTCCGTTGGACGGACTAGAGGCTAACTTTACGAATCATTGAATAGACTAGCCCCTATGGGGCACAAGGCTAAAATGGAAAGAAGCTGCTTCCGCAAGGTTCGCAAATGAACCTGTGGGAGCAGCTTTTTTTTGAGGAAAAGTCCTATTGAAAACGCCTGATATGAGGAACACTCAGAACGCCTAGCACGATACACATGCCGATGGTTGCAAACATACCCATGGTGAACATACCACCAAGCTTATCCGCCACAGCACCTACTGCCAGATAGCCGACAGGGAGTAGGGCAAAGGAAAACATTAGATCCAGACTAGCTACACGTCCAAAAGACTCGGCTGGGACTAATTCCTGAAGGCTCGTCTCCCAGATAATCGCAAATATCATAATGCCAAACCCTTCGAGCATCATGCTCATAATCAGTCCTGGCATCCAAGTGACTACAGACAACAGTAGTAAAGCAAGACCGCTGACAAAAGCTCCTAAGTAAGCGAGCAGGCCACGATGCTTCCAATGCTTGCGTGATCCATACACAAAGGCCCCCAACATGGCGCCAATACCGCTACTTGCCATCGCAATGCCATATACGACTGGATTGTAGCCATGATGAACCTTGAACAGCCATGGAATGAGTACAGCGATAATGCCTGAATAACAAATATTAATGAATGAAAAGGCAAGAATCGTAATCCATAGCCAAGGATGGCTTTTGAGAATGGTAAAGCCTGCGATAAAATCCTTGAGAAAATGCTGTCCCCCCTGATCTTGCTGTTCTGGATCTACCTGACCTTTGCCGATGATGGAGGCCAAATGAGCGCTCAGCATCCAAAAACAGGCAAAAGATATCAGATAAGCGATAGAATCCAGCCCAAAGCCCACACCCGGTGAGGAAAAAGATACAATGAAGCCTCCTAACGGAGGACCAAGTAGACGGACGGCTTGTATACTAATCTGGCTAAGCGCGTTGGCTGCATTGCGTATGTCCGGTGTGAACACCTGTGCACGTAAGGCAGAATAAGCGGGATTAAAGATACCGTCCATCAATCCGTATAACGCTAGGCCAACGAATAGAAACGGCAATTTCATCCCGCCCGTAAACATCAGCACGGCCGCAATGAACATCAGCCCAAACCGGGCGATATTCGTAAACAGAAGGAGACGGATTCGGTCAATTCTGTCCACAATCATGCCTGCGAAAGGCAGAATAAGTACGTTAGGCAGCATATAAACCGTCATCGCCAGTCCCATGATAGTAGTCGAGCCTGTTAGGGAATAGATAACCAGTGGCAAAATGACTGTGGTGACTGAGCTCCCCAACATTGCGATCCAATGTCCAAGCCACAACAAGGTGAACGCTTTGGATTGTTTTAAGGGTGAAGTGAAGGTAGCCCAGGCCGAGGGACTGCCTTCAGGTGAAGTAGAGGATAAGGTTGAATTCTGGGTATCCATGATCACACTCCGGTACATATTTCTAAATTGCATATTAAAACCTATTATACGAAATCTCAAACGTGAGGGTACAGAAAAAGTTGCTGTGAGGGGAGTTATAATGAATAACCTGCCAATGAAAGAGTCAACCTAGAATAACTTTAGGCCACAAAAATATATAACTTACCTTTTTCATAGGGATTATTGGATAAAAGCATTGACGCGTGAAAATGAATGATGTACTATTCAATGACCAGCCGCGTGCTAGGTTATCAAGAAAAGGGAAAGAGTGTGGATACCATGAAAAAATTTAGTTTTTTGTCGATTGTACTCATCGTGATGGCATTGCTGGTTTCGGCCTGCGGGAACAACGATAAAGGCGCCAGTACCAATAATGCATCTACCGGAGAAAACGGATCTAATAATGGAAAAGCAGATACCACTGCTACAGCTACTCTTGAATCTGTAAAAGCAAGCGGCAAGCTAAGAATTGGCACGGAAGGCACCTATGCTCCGTTTACCTACCATGATGCTGCTGGTAAACTGACGGGCTTCGATGTCGATATTGCGACTGAAGTGAGCAAACGCCTGGGTGTACAACCGGAGTTTATCGAGACGCAATGGGACGGCATATTCGCAGGGTTGAACTCCAAGCGGTTTGACACAGTGTTCAATGAAGTATCCATTACAGACGAGCGCAAGCAAAAATATGATTTTTCCGATCCGTACATTGTCTCCAAGGCAGTTCTGATCGTAAGCGAAGACAATACAGACATCCATAAATTTGCTGATCTAAAAGGGAAAAAGTCCGGGCAATCCCTGACCAGCAACCTGACTCAAATCGCGAAAAGCAACGGTGCGGAAATTGTGGCAACAGAGGGATTTAACCAAGCCATTGACCTCCTCACTTCCAAACGGGTGGATGCGACCGTCAATGATGGATTATCCTATCTCGATCTGAAAAAGCAAAAGCCAGACGCACCCATCAAAAAGGTGGACGAATCTCCAGATGCTTCACACAGCGCAGCTGTATTCAATAAAGGCAGCGAAGATTTGATCAAGGAAGTAAACAAAGCGCTGGCTGATATGAAGGCTGACGGTACGTATCTGAAAATTTCCGAGAAATATTTTGGAGCCGACGTATCCAAATAATAAATGAAGACCAAACGTTCGCCAAGGCGAACTGAATCTTCTCAAACCTATCTTTTCAAAGGATGTCTGTACAATGGATGATCGCCAAATACAAATCATTATGGATTCATTATTGCCTCTGCTAAAAGCAGGGGTTTCTTTTACGATTCCGCTCACGCTTATCTCCTTTGCTCTGGGACTCGTGCTGGCGCTGATTACAGCGTTAGCCCGTCTGTCCAAATGGAGAATACTCAAGCTGATTTTCGGCTTCTATGTATGGGTGATTCGAGGAACTCCGTTGCTGGTGCAATTGTATATTATTTTCTATGGTTTACCTTCCGTAGGTATTACATTGGACCCGTTTATTGCTTCAGTAATCGGTTTTACCCTCAGCGTAGGGGCTTATAGCTCTGAAATTATACGTGCGGCTATCATATCTATTCAGGAAGGCCAATGGGAGGCGGGATACTCCCTGGGGATGACGCGCTGGCAAGTATTGCGACGTATCGTGCTACCGCAAGCATCCCGTGTGTCCGTACCTCCGTTGGCTAATTCATTCATCAGCTTGGTGAAGGATACCTCACTGGCTGCGACCATCACCTATGTGGAAATGTTCAGAACGGCTAACCAGATTGTAGCTACCACATACGAACCGCTATTGGTGTATACCGAGGCGGGGGTTATTTATCTGCTGTTTAGCACTATTTTGACTGTGCTGCAAAATTACCTGGAGAAGCGACTAGGCCGTTTTTCCGTCAGATAAAGGAGATTGTACCGGTGATCCAAATTCGGAATATACACAAATCGTTCGGCTCGCTGGAAGTGCTTAAGGGTGTTGACGTAACGTTGGGTAAGGGGAAGGTGCTTGTTATCATCGGTCCTTCCGGTTCTGGTAAAACAACGTTTTTACGCTGCTTAAATTTGCTGGAGATTCCTGACCAAGGAGAGATTCAAGTAGGGGATATTGCACTGAATTTTGCGAAAGGAACGAAGCTCCGGCAAGAAAATATTTTGGCGCTGCGCAAGCGGACAGGGATGGTGTTTCAATCCTACAACCTTTTCCCACATATGACAGCAGCACAAAATGTGATGGAGGGACAAGTCACGGTTCAGAAAAAGAGCAAGGACGAAGCGCGCAAACGTGCATTGGAGTTGCTTAAAAAAGTGGGGTTGGCTGATAAAGCCGAATCCTATCCGCATCAGTTATCAGGAGGACAGCAGCAACGTGTCGGTATTGCCCGGGCAATGGCGGTCGAACCTGAGGTACTATTGTTCGACGAGCCGACCTCCGCGCTTGACCCCGAGTTGGTAGGCGAAGTGCTCAAGGTTATAAAACAGCTGGCTGCCGAAGGGATGACGATGGTCATTGTTACCCATGAAATGAAGTTTGCAGCCGAGGTCGCGGACCATGTGATTTTGATGGATCAGGGTGTAATCGTTGAGCAGGGTACGCCGCATGAGGTTCTGGAACAGCCCACCAGTCCACGGGCTATTCAGTTTTTGAATCGTCTGAGCGGGGAAGTGGAATAAAGGGAAATACAGTATTTATTAAAATAAGCGTTTAGACTGAATAAAAGGCAGCTACAGCCGGGCATTTCAAAAATAAAGCCTTGCACCCGTAGCTGCCTTTTGCTCATCAGTTGTCCTCTTTTATTTCATTTTTAATGTAAGCAAAAAAGTAATCAACAGAATACAACAGCCTGCTATAAATGGAGCGAACAGATTTGCATCCAATAAAAAACCCGCTAGAGTAGGGCCTAAAATATTCCCAACACTCATATAGGCATTATTCATACCAGCTACATATCCTTGCTCATTCCCGGCCATCTTCGATAATTGTGTATTAAGAGCTGGACGAAGCATAGCTGTGGCAAAGAAAATAAGGGAAGTGACAAGGAAGATACTCCAGAAATCTTTGGCTAAGAGAAATAAAATATAAGCAACAGAGGTGAAAAGAAGCGATCCTTTGATCACTCTTTGTTCACCAAACTTATTGATTATTTTAGCAACAACTAATGCTTGCATACCGACTCCGATCACAGCACCTGCGGTCAGAATGACAGCAATATTTTGCGGCGAGAATTGGAAGCGGTTCGTTACATATAAACCAAGAACAGATTCAAAATTAGCGAGTCCAAAGGTCATCACCAGGACAAGTACAAAGAGCATTGTATATTTTGACTTCAATGATCTCGCGTATTGTTTATAAATAGATTCCTTCTGAATCATTCTTGCCCGTGCTGCTTTCATTTGCTCTTTCGATAAACTTTCAGGCAAACAAAACACTGAAAAAATAACAGCAGCTATAGCAGCACCTGTCGCTGTGTAAAGCGGCACTCTCGTTCCATATCCTGCAAGAAGACCACCCAATCCAGGTCCAATAACAAATCCGAATGACATGGCTGCGGCGAGCAGGCTGTTCCCTTTGGCGCGTTCTTCGGTTGTTGTAATATCCGCTACATATGCCATCATAGGAGGAACAATCAAGGCTGCTGCCATTCCTTCCAGAAGTCTTGAGGTATACAGCATCCATAATTCATCTCCGATAGCAAAGATAAATTTAGCTACAGCAAAAACAATGACACCTACGAGGATAAAAACTTTTCTCCCATATCGATCAGACAGCTGTCCAGTCAGGGGAGAGAGCAGGAACTGCGTTATGCCATAGGCTGCTACCAATAAACCGATTGCCCGCCCACTGGCTCCAAACTCAATGATCAGTTCCGGCAGGATGGGGGTAATTAAACCCACGCCCACCATAACAATGAAGATATTAATCATTAGAATCCCAAGTATTCTTTTCATGCAAAAAACCTCCTTATCCATTGGTTTCTGGATAGGAGGCAGACATACGAACAAGAAGATACACTGCTCCCGTCAAAGAAGCAATGCTCTTATCGTTAATACCCAAAAGCCTACACTAATCCTATCCAGAAAATTCGTAAGATTACGATTTTTTTCTTTGGTGGAATAGGATTAGTAGATCATTGGCTTAAGGTCACCCTTTCGATACTTTATTGTTTATCAACGTAACATAAATTTCTTGATAAGGCAATGAAAGGATAAATCAGAAGAACCCGACTCGTCCTTCGGCCACATTTTTTAGCCAGTCCTGCTTACGGCTCTTATCGAGCTCGCCTCGCATACCTTTGATAATCAGTTCAATATCGGCTTTTCCCTGCTCATGCCACTCCAGAGCCGTGCTGACATAAAGTTCTCCGAGCTGTGCCAGCGAAAACCCGTCAGTCATGGCTGCCGCCTTCTGTGTACCCGTTTCTCCTGCAAAAACAAGGAAGTTACGCAACTTGAGATATGCCAGTCGCAGCGCTTCGTCAGGCAAACTGATTTCATAAGCCCGGTCGAAACGCCCTGCCCGGTTCATCAGACCCGGGTCGATTTTTTCGGGATAATTGGTCGTTCCGATCAGGAAGATGCCCTCCTTGGATGTAGCACCGTCGAGGGTATTCAGGAAAAAAGAACGCACCTCCTGAGGCATGGAATCAATGTCCTCAATGACCAGCACCATCGGAGCCAGGCGAGTAGCCGCCTCGAACACCTCTTTGACCGATTCACTGGTTGTATACTCCGTAATTTGCCAGTAGGCTGCCGGACCCGGTACACTGCTGGCAATTGATTTTACAAGTGTTGTTTTACCGTTGCCCGGATGGCCGTATAGTAGAATACCGCGCTTGTAAGGAATGTTATAAGTCTGATAGAAGGTACGATCCGCTTCAAAAAACTGATCGAGTGATCGGAAAATATCCCGTTTGATTTCCGCTTTCAAAATCACGTCATCTCGCGTAATTGCGCGGGTTATCGGCTCTGCCTGCCGAGAAAGTCCACGGCTTGTGTCGGTAAACACGGTGACACGCTTCATATTCTGCTTACGTTCACGACCGCGTACTCCCGCGAGGAAGCCTTGCAGCTCCTGGTCGCCTATCGCAAATACGTAATCTTCATTGTACACGCCATTATCACGGAAAAAGGGAACTCGCGCCAGCGCGATGCCCCACTTGGGATAGGCGAATACATTATTACGCATCGACAGATGCACGCCGTATTCAGGAGTCGGCCCGTCATCGTCATACTGGATGGTGCGTTCCTCCAAACGATCGAAGACCCGTGCCACATGCTCCAGGTCGGGACTGCCTGAACGAATATCCTCCTCCAGCAGATCCCAATACTCAATATTGGGATCATCGCTGGCATACAGCACGTATTTTACGCCATAGCGGTTATAGAGTGCTTCACTGATACCGTCGATCAGACGGGCATAAGCGGCATAACCGGTAATGCGTCCATCTGTACGTTCATCAAATTCATAAATAGCTGGGATGTCTATACTCAAATTATTTGGCTCCTTTCAGGGCAGCTAGCGGCTTGCATTTGGCTACAACTACTGCGAGTCCTGCCCCGGTGACACTTTCGATAATATCATCTACATTTTTGTAGGCTTGCGGAGATTCGTCGATAATGCTTTCCAGTGATGCCTGATTGACCACAATTTCGTCGTCTGTCCCTACACCCAGGGCCCCTGCAAAATCGTCCACACTGACGAGTCGTTTGGTCGCAGAACGCGAACGAATACGGCCTGCTCCATGGCAAATGGAGTGGAAGTTATCCTGACCGCCCGGTAAGCCTACCATAATATAAGAGGCTGTTCCCATAGAGCCGGGAATCAGGGCCGGATGCCCTGTCGCCTGATAAGGCCGCGGATTGTCGGGGTGTCCTGCTGGAAGAGCACGCGTAGCACCTTTACGATGCACAAACACACTACCGTGATCCGGATGGGATTCCTCCCAAGCATAATTGTGCATTAGATCGTACAAAGTACGCAACTCGCACTTTGTACCAAAGACATCGCGAAAGGCTTCACGCACGGAGTATGCGATGAGATGTCGGTTCACCACGGCATAATTCAGCGCCGAATACATCATATCGACATAATGTGCAGCTTCGGGATGGTCCAGCGGTGCGAATACCAGTCTCGGGTCAGAGGTACCGAGTCCGAGACGGCTCATCGTCTTGGCAATGGCAGATGAACTAGCCTGGCTGACTGCTCCACCCCAAGCCCGCGATCCAGAATGAATCATCACAGCCACCTGACCGTCGAACATCCCCCAAGCTTCAGCTGTTTCACGGTTTTCCTCCGCGATTTCAATCGCCTGAATTTCGACGAAATGATTGCCTCCACCCAGTGTGCCGAGCTGTCGGTGAGCCCGGTGCCATGTACGGTCTTCGACAAGATTCAGCACCTCCTCGTCAAAGGAGAACTTACTGTGCTCTACATGGGTGAGTGAGGTGGATTTCTTAGGAGTGTAGCTGTCCGGAATATATTTGTTGGGTAAGCCGTGTAGACCCTTGCGTACAATATGCTCCAGTCGGATATCCGAATAATGCCCGCGTTGGTGGGCTTCCATGGGCAAATATTTGTCGATGGTTTTGACCAGCTTACGGCGCAGCTTGGTTTCCTTCAAAGCATCCTTGTGCAGATTGGTCAGGTGTACGCGCATGCCGCAGCCAATATCACTGCCGACGATGGAGGGAGATACGTAACCATCCTCCATTCCCCATACAGCAGTCGTACCGATGCAGGTTCCGACGCCTACATGTACATCTGGTGTGTATCCCATATAGCGGATACCTGGAATTTGTAAATTGTTATTAGCCATCTCGAACACTTTGTAATCCAGTGAGGAGAAAAGTTGCTGAGAAGCATAGACGGTTAGATCACCTGCCGGAAGCTTCATCAGATGGCTGTATGGTCCTTCATGCAAGGACGAGTCGGTTGTATGTTGTATATTCATATAAATGGGTAGTTCCCTTCTTCAAGTAAATTCATAAATACTTGCATAAAAAGATTTAAAAAACAAAAAAAAGCCGCAGACTTGTCGTCTACGGCTTCTTGCACCGAAAGTGTTATTACATTTTATGATCAACACATCATAAATACGTAAAATAACCTGTTCTTCCAATAGCATAAAAAAATAAAAAAGCCCGGCTAATCACGCCGTCAGACAGCGTGATATCACCCATCATGTCGCCCGAACGGGGCCGATGAGACGAAAACTCAAATATGTGGTTGTATCATGCTGCCTGTCTGTCGTTATCATGTAAAGCACGGTCATGTCTGTCGGCCCCCTTTTCTTAAAAGTTAATTGCTATGTTAATGGAAACCTGTGGAAGCTGTCAACCCCTGAAAGGTAGAAGTGTGGAAAAATGTGACTTTACTCATGGTGAAGTGTGAGTAACATCATAGTTCAATTGGCCCGAAGCTGTTATTGTACTAAATATTCAAATATTCAGATATTGTTGATCGTTTATAGGACAATTCTGTGAGGGGGACGGAGCAGGCATGGAAGGAGATCTCCAGAAATTTAAGGCCGACTTTTTCAAAGCATTGGCTCACCCTCTGCGCATCCGCATTTTGGAGGTGCTGAGTGAAGGGGAACGGAATGTGAACGAGCTGCAGACTGCGCTCGGTTCTGAAGGTTCTGCCGTATCGCAGCAATTGGCCGTTTTACGAGCCAAAAATTTGGTGAACAGCTTCAAGGAAGGTACATCGGTTGTGTATTCACTACGTGATCCGCTTTTGACGGAGCTGCTTGCAGTGGCGCGACGGATTTTTGACAATCATTTGGTCGAAGCTATCTCGTTGCTGGAAGGTATACGTAACGAGAAGTAATGCTATTACAGAAAAGAAGGGTTACAGGAATGAAGTGGATAGGAAGGTTCGAAGGCTATAACGCAGGGGCTTTGCGAAAGGATCTCATTTCCGGAAGTATTGTAGCGATTGTGGCGATTCCACTCGGTATGGCGTTTGCCATTGCATCAGGAGTAAAGCCGGAATATGGGCTGTATACGACCATTGTTGCGGGAATTTTGGTTTCGCTGCTGGGAGGATCCAAATTCCAGATCGGAGGACCTACAGGCGCGTTTATTCCGATTTTGCTAGCTATTGTCATGCAATACGGTTATGAGAACTTACTCATAGCCGGTTTTATGGCGGGCATTATGCTCATTTTAATGGGTGTACTCAGGCTGGGGGCATTGATCAAGTTTATTCCCAAGCCAGTAACGATTGGCTTTACGGCCGGAATTGCCGTGACGATATTCAGTGGTCAGATTGCTAACTTTCTCGGCTTGCGCGGGGTAGAGAGGCATGAAACTTTTCTGCCTTCCATGGCAGAGCTCATCCATCGACTTCCTTCACTGAATGTGTATAGTATCCTGACGGCTTGTATCTGTCTTGCCGCGCTTATTTTGGTGCCTAAAAAATGGCCCAAGATACCCGGATCACTGGTTGGTCTACTCTTGTCAACGCTGGTGGCAGCTTTACTTTTTCCAGGGCAGGTGGCTACGATTGGCTCTGCGTATGGCACAATTCCAGCATCTTTGCCTGAGCTACATATTCCTGCGGTGACGTGGGATTTGATCGTGAAACTCTTGCCGCCAGCACTTGTTATTGCAATGCTGGGAGCTATTGAATCTCTGCTTTCAGCGGTGGTAGCTGACGGTATGACGGGAGCCCGGCATAGCAGCAATCGTGAACTGGTTGGACAAGGGATTGCTAATTTGCTGACACCGCTGTTCGGCGGTATTCCTGCGACAGGTGCAATTGCCCGCACCGCCACAAATATCCGTAATGGTGCTGTTTCTCCTATGTCAGGCATCGTACATGGGTTCGTGGTGCTCCTCATTCTGGTGCTTTTTGCACCTTACGCATCTAACATTCCGTTGGCCAGTATGGCTCCGGTGCTGATGGTAGTAGCGTGGAATATGAGTGAGCGCAAGCATTTTGCGCACATTCTCAAAACGCGGACAGCGGATTCTATTGTGCTGGTTGTCACCTTTTTGCTGACGGTTTTTACGACGCTGACAACGGCTGTGGAGGTAGGCCTGATTCTAGCGGTTGTATTGTTTGTTAAACGTATGAGCAGTACACTTTCAGTAGACAAGGTACTTCCTGATCCTTCTGTAAAACATGAAAAAGTAGGCGCCCATATGGTCACAGATCAGCATGATTGTCCACAAGTGGCTATTTACAATGTGGAAGGCCCTCTATTTTTCGGTGCAGCCTCGGTATTGGAAAACTCAGGTGTGGGAGGCCGGACTGATCACCTACAAGGGATTTTGTTGTTACGTATGGGAAAGGTTCCTTTTATGGATATGACGGGAGAAGGTAACTTTACTGCATTAATTCAGAAATACCGGAAGTCTGGCGGGACAGTGCTTGTTTCCGGACTCCAGCCTCAACCGTTGGCATTACTACAGAAAACCGGATGCTACGACATGATTGGACAAAAGCATTTTTTTGAACACACAGGAGAGGCCCTTACGGCTGCCCTTGCACTGGTGAATCAGGATCATTGCTGTGGATGCAGGCAAATGGCTTTCCGAGAATGTACGAGTCTGTGCCGCAGACCGCAGCCAACCAAATCATCCTTTCCAGATGGAGCCGTCTCGGTTCCCATACCTGTAAATAGCGGCAGATAACACTCTTTTAAGTTTCTTGCTGAATGTCGAAAAATCTCTTCTGATCTCCGAAACCAAGTGCACAATGAAGACTTGCATTTGCTTCGAAAATGGAAGAGATTTTTCTTTTTTTCAAGGAAAAAAGGAATAAAATTCAAAAGAATGCTTGAATATCTGATTTTATGACACTATACTAGATTCAAAAGATACCATATGTTTCATTCTTTTGTTTTAAATTGTATTTTAATACTTGCACATTAACCTCCTCGATTACTTCTAAATTTCTTATCCTACCTTTCTCTTCATTTTTTTCACTTATCATTTTCAAACTTGTCCACCTGTTTCTACCCGATGCTCGTTTTTTACGGTCTGCACCAAGGGTTGTTCACCTCAGAATGATGATCTATGGATTTCACCCCGGCGGAATCTATATTTTTTAAAGGAGGTGAGTACCAGAGGCTATTTTGTGAACTTTTGACGTAGCTGTCCGGAAGGTTGTCCTTGAGAATTAAAAAACCAAGTAAAGGGAGATGGAAAGTATTGATTAAGTCGAAAAATATCAAAAAGACACTGTCGGTCAGTTTTACCGCTCTTCTTGCCTTTTCTCTAATTTCCCCGGTATATGGGGATTCCAGCACAACCACCTCAGCAGGAGGATCAACCATTTCCGCCAAGGTTTCAGCCAAGCTGAACCAACAATTCAGTGCCAGTGAGTATGTCACCTGGTTAAATTGAAGGATCAGGTGGATACGGAGTCCGTTGCCAAGCATGCTTTCCAAAAGGCCTCTGCAGAGCAGATTTCACCCGCTGCTGCTAAGCTTTCTGTACGTACAACAGTTGTGAACTCTCTCATGGATACAGCAGAAAAAACGCAACAATCCGTGGAAGAATACTTAAAGAAAGAAGTTAATAACGGAAGCGTCAAAAAGTACAAGAGTTACTTTATTGTGAACGCTTTTGCGGTCACCAGCACCAAAGAGGTCATGGATAATCTGGCCACACTTCCTGAGATCGACAAAATTTTACCGGATGAAAAGCGGGAACTGCAAAAGGTAGAAATAGATAAGGATGCCCAGCCTGTGGTTGAGGAATCTACAGCTGACCAAATGGTTGCAGATCAGGCCGCTGTAGATACGGCTGTGACGGAAGAGAATGCGCAAAAATCGGTGGAAGAATCCGTATATAAGGATGCGGTAACGCCAAGCCGTGTCGAGTGGAATATCTCTAAAATCAAAGCACCACAGGTTTGGGCCAAAGGCATTGACGGCAAAGGCATTGTTGTCGCCAATCTGGATACAGGCGTTGAATATACTCACCCGGCGTTGAAAAGAAAATGGCGTGGTCTGAATGCTTCCGGTCAGGTCGTGAATCCAGAACTGAGCTGGTATGATGCGGTTGATGGAGCATCGCTGCCAACTGATTCAAATGGACATGGTACACATACGATGGGTACAAGCGTTGGCTCGGACAGCAACGGTACGAATGAAATCGGTGTTGCTCCTGGCGCCAAATGGATTGCGGTTCGAGTATTCAATCCAGATACCACCGACTCCATCTTACTGGACGGTGGACAATGGATTCTTGCTCCTGTAGATAAAAACGGTAAAAAGCACCCTGAGCTTGCACCGGATGTGGTGAATAACTCTTGGGGCGGTGGACCTGGCCTGGATGAATGGTATCGTCCAGTCACCAAGGCGTGGAGAGCGGCTCAGATTTTCCCTGAGTTCTCCGCAGGCAACACAACACTGTCCAATCCGGGCGGACCTGGGTCTGTAGCCAATCCGGCAAATCTGCCGGAGGCTTATGCGACAGGAGCCACGGACGTTAACAACAAGCTAGCCAGCTTCTCGCTGCGCGGTCCTTCTCCTTATGGCGAAGTGAAGCCTGAAATTTCGGCTCCTGGTGTAAACATCCGTTCTTCTGTACCGGGCGGAGTGTATGAGGGGGGATGGAACGGTACCTCCATGGCAGGCCCGCATACTGCCGGATTAGCAGCATTACTGCTTCAGGCCAAACCATCTTTGACCGTGGACCAACTGGAGGATGTTATTTCAAAAACAGCAACTCCGCTGACAGACAGCCAGTATCGGACTTCACCGAACAATGGTTACGGATATGGTCTGATCGACGCGCTTGCTGCGGTGAACTCCGTACTTAAGTAAAAATAATCAGACAGGATTAAGAAAGTCTTCCGAAAATCCCTTTGAGCGGCTCGTACAGAGATTGCATACACCTGCTAACCGTGTAATGCACTAATTACGTAGCCGCTAAAAAGGGGTTTTCGTACATAAAAGAATATAAAAGTTATAGAATTTCAAGAAAAATGCAAAAAAATGACTTGTATATCTGTTTTGATAACTTTATACTATTCCATAATATATGATTATATATCAATTTTTAATATAAACTGTAATGATATAACATGTTTTTCTTCGAAGTTCTCCTGCTTTTTCTCCTTGGTTTCTACTGAATTTCATCGCTCTTCTATTGGGATTGTAAACTCACCTATGAAGTACCGCCATCTATGAACAGCCAAATATTTTTGTGCCTCTATATTCTATGAAGGAGGTGGTCGCCAACCACATCATGTTGCGCAACCCGTGTGTTTGATGTGCAAGGCATGAGGTCTTACTCTGTACAGGTTATTTCAGAAACATTAAACCTAGTAAAAGGAGTGGAAAAGTAATTGATTAAACCTAAACGATTCAAGAAACCACTGTCTATCGGACTATCTTTACTAATGGCCTTTTCCTTTGTTCAACCTGCTTTGGCGAATAACACACCGGATGGCTCCAAGCTGGAGCTGAAATCAGCCTCTCACAAGGTCACGACCGCGAAGGTATCTCCGAAACTGACCAAACAGTTTGAGGAGAATAACTATGTTACCTATCTGGTCAAATTAAAAGAACAGGTAGACACCAACAAGGTTTCCAAAAATGCTCTCCAAAAGGCCTCACTTGAGAAAATAACACCCTCCGCTGCCAAAATGGCTGCACGCAGCCATGTGATCAGCTCTCTGCGTGAAACCGCTTCAAGAACCCAATATGGGCTTGAAAATTACTTGGACAAGCAATCAGAGAGCGGCGGAGTGAAGGAATATAAAAGCTATTTTATTGTCAATGCATTGGCTGTAACAAGCACCAAGGAGGTGCTGGATCATATTTCGAAACTACCTGAGGTCGATAAAGTCTTACCGAATGAAACGCGTTATCTGCAAAAGGTGACAGTTGACAAGCAAGCAGAGGGAGCAAGTGCCAAAACGGCTGAAACAGCTGCAACAGCGACAGCAGCAACGGCGAAGTCTGCATCGGTAGAGAAAGCTGTAGAGCTGGAGAAGGACGATGGCAAAACATCGGCTAAGCCTGGCAATGCAGGTAAGAACGCTGTAGACCCATCTACGGTGGAATGGAACATATCCCATATTAACGCACCACAAGTGTGGGAAAAAGGAATCGACGGAACCGGAATCGTGGTCGCCAATCTGGATACAGGTGTAGATTATACACATCCGGCCCTTCATCGCAAATGGCGGGGTCTGGACGCGGCAGGCAATGTCGTGAATCCCGAGCTGAGCTGGTACGATCCGCATAGTCATTCGACGCTTCCGGTCGATCAGGAAGCCGATTCCCATGGTACGCACACGATGGGAACGATGGTCGGCTCTGAGGAAAACGGAACGAACCGAGTGGGCGTTGCACCTGGCGCCAAGTGGATTGCGGTTCGGATTTTTAATCCGGAAACGACGGATGCAATTATACTGGATGGCGGTCAATGGCTGCTTGCGCCAAAAGATGCCCAAGGGAATCTTCATCCCGAGCTTGCTCCAGACGTAGTGAACAACTCGTGGGGGGGCGGACCGGGTCTTGATGAATGGTTCCGGCCTGTGGTTCAGGCATGGCGGGATGCTCAAATTTTCCCCGAATTCTCTGCAGGTAACACCTCTCTTTCCAATCCGGGCGGACCTGCCTCAGTAGCCAATCCGGCGAACTATCCGGAATCCTTCGCTACTGGAGCCACGGATAGCAATGATAATCTGGCCAGCTTCTCATTGTTAGGACCCTCACCCTATGGTGAAGTGAAGCCCGAAGTTTCCGCGCCGGGTGTTAATATCCGGTCATCTGTTGCTGGTGGCGCCTATAAAGGCGGATATAACGGTACTTCTATGGCGGGACCTCATGTTGCGGCCCTTGCAGCGCTGTTGCTGCAAGCGAATCATTCGCTTACCGTAGATCAACTTGAGGAAATTTTGATGAATACGGCTACACCACGAACGGACAGCACATATCCTACTTCACCAAACAATGGCTACGGACATGGTGTCATTAATGCGCTGGATGCGGTCGGTTCGGTCATGCAGGGTCTGGGCTCCGTGTCTGGTAAAGTTGTAACGGGTGGCGACGATCTGGAAGCACCTGTTCTCGAGCATACACCGCCCGCTGCGGCATTCGAGGGTATTGATATACCTCTGACTGCTCATGTAACGGATGATGTCGGCGTGACAGCCGTTGAGGCATTTGCCAAAACAGCGGGTACGTCAAACTATGTATATATTCCGTTGGAACGGACCTCCGGCGACAGCAAAGATGGTACATATCAAGCATCCATCCCGACTTTTTTGGTGGATAGCGCTGGTCTGGAATACTATATTCGTGTAAATGATTACGGTAATAACGGATTTGAAACTGAAGTATATAAGGTGAAAATCTCTAAAGGGGTAAAACCAGGCTACACACAAGACTTTGAAAAAGACATTGCCGGTATTAATATCGGTGGACAGGGCAGTGTTTGGAAATGGGGAACTCCAACAAGCGGCCCTAAAAGCGCACATTCGGGTACAAAGGTCATCGCGACCAATCTCGAAGGCCAATATCAGACCAACTCCAACAGTTATTTTATGGCCCCTCCGATTGATCTGACCGAGAGCTCAAAAGGGGCACTGGTCAGCTTCAAGCATTGGTACGATCTTGAAAACAATTCTGATTTCGGCAAAGTGTACGTAGCAACCACAAACAATCAGAATGCGTTTGAGCAGGTATTATCGTTTACCGGCGCCAGCAACGGCTGGAAAACACAATATCTTGATTTGCGGGCATTCGCGGGTCAAAAGGTATACCTCCTGTTCAACTTTACTAGTGACAATACGGTTGTGAAAGATGGCTGGTATATTGACGATCTGTCGATTCAGGAGCCAGACACCGTTGCACCTGCTGCGCCGAGCAATTTGACTGCTGAAGCAGATACTGTGGGCAACGTCACGCTGGCCTGGAATGCTTCCTCCGATGAAGATGTGAAGCAGTACAAGGTGTATCGTTCTACCCAGTCAGGTAAAAATTATGCTTCCGTCGGTACAACCTCAGCACTGACATTCACAGATACCATCACGGTCGGTGGAGCGACCTACCATTATGCAGTGGCGGCCGAGGATTATAGTGGCAATGAAGGAATCAAGTCGAATGAGGCTTCTCTGAGAGTAGACGTGCCGGATACGCTGTATAGCGATCATTTTGATGGCAGCTCGGATAATGGCTGGACTCATTCCGGCACCAAAGATGAGTGGGAACGCGGCGTTCCTAAGGAAGTAGGACCAGAGAGTGCGGTGTCCAAACCGAATGTGTGGGCAACCGATCTGGATAGCAATTATGAGAACGGAGCTGACTTTTCGCTGGTTTCACCAAAAATTAATTTGCAAGCTGTACGCAACGCAACACTGACCTTCAATCACTGGTTTGAAATTGAGGCTGGCTATGATTACGGTTATGTGGAAGTGTCCAAAAACAATGGTGACACGTGGAGCGAGCTGGGCAAATTTTCTCACAATACGAACGGGAAAAAGTGGGCTCCGGTTTATTACAATCTGGATAGCTACGCCGGCAATGAAATTCAAATTCGCTTCCGTTTGAAATCGGATAACAGTGTGAACAAGAACGGCTGGTATATTGACGATTTCCGTGTGCTTGGCATTCCAGCTACAACAGTGACCAAGGACATCGTACCTGAGTCGAATATCAAGCTGGAAAAAGCGGAAGAACAGTTCCCGCTGTACAAAATTACAAGTACTGAAAAGAGTGAATTCCAGGAGAAAGTGAAGCCGGCAGAAACAACGGTGGAACGTGGACGTGTCGGTCTCGACAGTCTTCCAGCCAGCGCTACGGTTACGGTATTGGAAACCGGACGTTCGGTAAAAACGGATCCGACCACGGGCAAATACAGCTTCACCCATGTAGCCGGCGACTATACGCTGAAGGCTGAAGCCTACGGTTACGTGCCTCAAACGAAAGCAGTCACGATTGAGAATAACAAAGTTATCAGAGCAAACTTTAGTCTTCAGGCCATACCTCACGGTACGATTCACGGGGTCATTACCGACAAGCAATCCGGTGAACCGATCCAAAAAGCGAAAGTGTTGGTGGTGGAGGATGCACGTATTGCTCCGGTAGAAACGAATGAGGCTGGAGAATTTACGCTGGATGTGCTGGAAGGAACATACACCTTGTCCATTGCAGCCGAAAATTATTATAGCGACAGTGTATCCGTTACTGCTCCTCCGAATGGTAGTGTGGCAGCGAATGTCATGTTGAAACCTTTTATCGGGTTCCAAGGAGGCATTGCTTACGATGACGGGACAGGAGAAAATGCTAGAGCCTTTAACGCGGCAGGCAATTCATGGGCAGTCAGAATGACACCTGAGTCGGAAGTGACTCAAGTGACAGGAGCATCGCTTCTGTTCTGGAACTCTGCCTTCCCGAATCCGGGAGGAACGGCATTCCAATATTCTGTCTATGACGCCTCCGGTGTGGCAGGAGCACCTGGACGATTGTTGGCTGGTCCATTCGACGGGACTGCCGTACGGGATGAGACACAATGGACGACGGTGCAGCTCCCAGAGCCGGTGACGGTTCAAGGTGACTTCTACATCGTATATACACAGTCTGCTGTAGGCACACAGTCGCCGGGTCTTGCTACAGATGAAAGCAGTCCCAATGCGCTTCGAAGCTGGCAAGGTGTAAGCGGCACATGGAGCCAATCACCTGAGGAGGAAGGGAACTACATGATCCGGGCTATCGTCAGATATCCGGTGAATGCTCCAACGATTACGACTCCTACGAAGGCTACCTATACGCAGGAAGAGACGATTACCGTAACAGGAACTTCTCCGGCAGAAGGAGCCGATATTCAGCTCTTTAACGGTAAGGAGCTGGCTGGCACAACGAAGGTGAAGGATCGTCAGTTCAGTCTGTCGGTTGATCTTCAACCAGGTGCTAATCCGCTAAGTGTTCAAGCAGCGGTATACGGCAAAATAACGGATCGTTCCGAGCCGGTAGTTGTGACGCTTGACCAGACTAAACCGGGTCTGATCCTGACTTCACCTGATGAAGGGGCGCGTACAAACGCGGGTGTAGTCAGTGTAGTCGGTACTGTGTATGACGAGTTCCTCACCGAATTGACGATTAATGGTGAGCCCGCTGAATTTGGAAGTGACGGCAGCTTTAACAAGCGGTTGCTTATCAACGAAGGTGAAAATCAAATTACGGTGACGGCCAAGGATCTTGCCGAAAACGAAACAACCGTTACGCGCTCGGTGTATGTCGATACAGCTCTGCCGAAGCTTGAAAACATTAGTCCTGCTGAGGATGTGCGTATTACTCCAGGACAGTCGGTACGAGTATCCTTTGACAGTGCATCCGGTTTGGAGGCGTCCTTCCATGTGGAGCTGCCTTTCAACCTGTCCACTTTGGGTCGCAACGATATTCCATTAAATGAAACTTCGTCAGGCCACTATGAAGGTACTTATTTCACTTCATCTTCCCTGAACCTGGAAGGCGGAGTCATCGTGATCCGGGTAAGGGATGCAGCGGGAAATGAAGTGGAGACGGAGGCACCGGGAAGATTGTATGTAACCAATGGTGGAGGACAGAACCCTGATCCGAATCCACCTACATCCAATGAGAAGCCAGTAGCCATTATTCAGGCTAATGAATCCGCTAAGAAGAACAAAAATGTACAATTTAACGCCAAAGCTTCCCGTGATGTAGACGGTGAGATCGTCAGTTACAGCTGGAATTTTGGGGATGGTGATACGGCGGTCGGTTCCAAGGTGAAGCATAAATTCACCACAGCTGGAACGTATACCGTGGAGCTAACGGTGACGGATAATGACGGCGCAAGCGGTAAGACTGTGCATACGATCACGATCCGTTAACACCCAGTAGGAAATGGAATGCTTGTTTTAGAATAACAATGAAGGCCCACAGCAAGCTACGGTTTATAGGCTGCTGTGGGCCATTTTTAAATTGTCGAACTGTTCAAGAAGCGATACAATGAGTAGAACTCTATAAAGTGAATCGTTTCACAATAATATTTTTTAGCAGGAGAGGATCCTATGATTCATTTGCAAAAAGAAAGCGGACGTATCCGTCTTGTACTGGATGCCTATTTTATGGGGGAAGATATCGTTGTACTCATTTCTGGCGGTGATCAGCCCCATTTGGGAACGATTACAGCAGGGGCCAGACTCGAGCCGATTCAAACTGTGCAATTGCAAAATCACAAGGAGTTTTATATTACCGAAGAAATTGCAGTTCGCTTACGAAAAGAGTTTGCGGGCAATTTTGCCATTTGCTGCGGGACACATTTGGACCATGCATCCAAGGACGAAATCCGAGTGCTGACAGATATGGCCATACAACTGGGAAAAGAGCTCATTGGAGAACTCAAGCAGGCACGCTTGTAGAGACTTTTTTAAGTGAACTCCCGAAAGAGCAGATTGCGATAGGGGTACTTACTAAAGGAATACTTAAAAAGCAATGCAAAGCCATCGTCCTCAATTTGTACGGATTTCAGCGCAGAGGATGGAATCAAACTACGGATCATGACATGAACTGCACGCTGGTCTTGTCTGTTGATCGCTTTGGCTAAGGCAGAAGCAAAACATGGATTACGTGCCAATTCGCGATACAGCGGAAAAACGGCTTTTGCGATGGCGCGATGAACTCTCGGCTCAAATGTAAACTGCACAGTCCCCGGTGGAATCGTTGTTCCATTCGTATAATAGAGCATCGGTGGCTGAGCTAAAAAGGAAATAAAGTAGCCGATGCCGTTCGTGCCTAAGCCTTGTTTGGCGGCAAATGGAGCTACTGAGCAGAGAAGGGATTTCATCCGATCCAAATTCGCCTGAACGACAGCTCGTGACCATTGGACGGCAAAAGCACGTCGGGTTGCAATAGCTTTGTAAAATGGCAGCATAGCAGTGGATATTATCCTAAGTGTGTTTGCATTTAAACGTTTGTGAGGCGAGCGCTTTCTGTGGGATGTTGCACGATATAGCATAGCTCCGACCTCCTTGGCAGGATGCTCTCATGGAGCACAATTGATCTGTAACAGGTAAAATACTGTATGCCCAGTTACCTCAAAAAGTGCTAATATCGCTATGTTTCTTCTTTTTAACGTTCTAATTTAAAAATTCGAAATAAGTACTGTCCTGATTTGTAAGATTGTGGTACCCTAGAACTTATATAATTGCTATTTTTCGTATTGGAGTTGAATTTAACAGATGAGTGATTTGTACAAGGAGCCTCGATCTTCCGATCCTTTTCAGGAGACGAACGATTATAACGCCCCATTTAACCCGCCCCCAGTAGTTCCACCTACCAATAGTAAAGCTGTTGCCTCGATGGTGCTCGGGATTTTATCTGTTGTCATTCCCTATCTTGGGTTGATTATCGGAATTGTGGGTATTATTTTGTCCAGTCTTTCCCTGAAGGAAATTAACCGTCATGGCGAGCAAGGCAGAGGTATGGCCATTGCTGGACTGGTATGTAGTATTATCGGTACACTGATTTATACACTGATCATCATTTTTATAGTTATTGTTTTTATTGTAGCGGCCTCCAGTGGCGATCCGGATATTTTTTCAGACATTTAATGAATTGAAGATTGTTTGAGTCAGACAAACCATTCACGATTTGACTATTGGATGCTATGATAAAAGGAGTCCAATGAAGGAGAGTGAAGCCGTATGGCACGTACTCAAACACAAAAAGCGCTAAGCAAGGCAAAACGCGCTGGAATCTATTGCGCGGCACAGAGCCGCAAAACAAATGACCATTATGGCGAGATTTCACAGCACATACGAATGAAGCCGACCAAGCAGGAACAATTACAAAAGGTCAAGCATAAGAAGCGAATCGTTCAGAGCGACGCTTCTTTTTTTGTCTTTAGAGAGAACAGCAGTGTCCTTTTCGGCGTGGATTTATAAAGTAGCAGAGAAATGATTGTATACAAGCGAAAAGCGCTTTTCTGTACCGAAAAAGGACTTGATAATAATTATCATTCTTGTTAGAATATCATAAGAAAGAAGGAACCCGGGCATGGGCTCCTTCATTATAAAGCTAGGCTTGAAATCAAAGATTTACTTGGCTTCGAAGGTTTTGCAGTCTGTTTCTTCAGACTTGTGAGTGTCTTCTGGTCTGTTGCTTACGATGTAAATGGAGCTAGCGCTGCATTTATTCTCTTGGGCCCAGTACGTACAAGAGTTGACTTCACACAGAACGTCTTTTGCCATGTTGTGCACCTCCTTATATGGGTGTGATGGGCTGAGCAAATAGTATCACGGTCAGTCAAGGTAGGACTTGTCCAACTGTGTTTACCCTCTTGTTAGGAAGAGGGATTTTGCTATGCCTACCTGTACAATATCAAATGAAATTTAAAATTGCAATGATAGCATCATTTGCAGTTCAAAGCGGACATAAGTGTCCCTTTTAATTAAAAACAAAAGCTGTCCTCCATGCAGAACGAAATGTTTCTCTGCTGGAGAACAGCTTTTTTTGTTTTTCTAACATAGGGACAGCACTAAAAGACTTAGCGCACGTTAGGAATATTTATGATGGGATCAATATCAGCATCATAGTCCACACCTTCGAACTCAAAGCCGAACAGTTGGAAAAATTCGCGACGATATCCTTCAAGATCTGACAATTCGTAGATATTGTTGGTCGTCAGCGCCTCCCATATCTTCTCAACCTCTGCCTGCACGTCTTCGCGCAGTTCCCAATCATCAATGCGAATACGTCCTTCTTCATCTACAGGAGTTTCTGGTGCGTACAGACGCTCAGCAAACAGGCGGTAGCTCTGTTCTACGCACCCTTCATGCAGCCCTTTTTCCTTCATTACCTTATATAAAGCAGAAATATACAGAGGAACGACAGGGATAGCGGAGCTTGATTGGGTAACGAGTCCTTTGGTGACTGCGACGAAGGCGCGTCCGCCTGTAACTTTCAGCTGATCGTTCAGCTGACGTGCTGTCTCCTCCAGATGATCCTTTGCACTTCCGATACTGCCCTCTCTGTAGATGGCTTGTGTAATATCTGAACCGATGTACGAAAAAGAGAAGGTCGTTGCAGTATCGGCGAGCACGCCGCCAGCACGCAAGGCGTCAATCCACAATTTCCAGTCCTCACCGCCCATAACTTCTACAGTTCCTTGTACCTCTTCTTCTGTTGCGGGTTCGAGCGTCACGCTGCTGACTTCCCCGGTGTGGAAGTTAACGGTCTTGTTTGTGTAAGGCTTACCAATAGGTTTAAGCACGGAATTAAACGTTTCGCCTGTGCGGGGATTTGTACGGCGACCTGAAGCGACACTATAAACCACTAGATCGACTTGTCCCAGTTCTTCGCGAATGGCTTCCACCGTTTTGGCTTTGACCTCATCCGAGAAGGCATCTCCTGTCACGCTTAAGGATTTAAGCCCAGCTTCCTGAGCGGCTTTTTCAAATGCAGCAGAATTGTACCAGCCTGCCGATGCTGTGCGTGTAGCCGTAGCATTGCTAGGACGATACACGCCAATTGTATTGGCACGCGCACCGAAGGCGGCAGTAATGCGAGAAGCCAATCCATATCCGGCAGATGCCCCGATTACAAGTACATTACGGGGGCCTTGGATAGCAGGACGGGCCTGTACATAGTCAATTTGCTCCTGAACATGTTGGGCACAGCCCACCGGATGAGCAGTGGTGCAGATAAAGCCACGTGTTCTTGGTTTGATAATCATGTTATTGTAATTCCTCTCTTCTTGTAGCGATCTTCACCCTTACTATTTTAACTTTTAACTATTTTTTTTCAAACGTGGATTTTAGTAAGTATCCTTTTTACCCAAAAGTGAATCTCTGTACAGGGTGGCAAGTGCCTAAGGGTCTGCATATGATGCTGTAACGATAAACATGAGAAGGGAGAGAGCTGCTTGAAGAACAAGAGCCGAAAAACCAACAGAAACAAAAAGCCGCTCTATCGTGTAATTGACCCGGATATGAATGAGTTAAGTATGATACAACGCTCAAAACCACTGCCTGCGGAGAGGGAGACAGAAGCAAGACTTCATCAAGTTGCTTCTCCGCCTCCCCCAACTACAGAGGAGTCGGAGCTAAAGACAGTTGTCGAGCCTGAAGTCGAGGCTCTGCACGAGAAAGAAATTGAGGTTGCAGATGTTGAGGAGACTCCAGCTTTGATGGAAGAACCCCCACTGCCAGAGCTAGAGCCAGAGCCAGAGATAGAGCTAGAGCCGGAACCAGAACCAGAACCTGATCCAATTGATGTGGAAGAAATTTTGAACAATAAGAAGGCTCCGCATGTAAACAATGCTTTCATCTATACAGACGATTTGAGTGATTTCGCTGTGACAGGTGAAAAGATCGCTCCCGCTTCCATAGATTCCAGCAAGCTGAAACAAGAGAGTATCCAAACGGAATTTCTAGCAGATTATGCTGTTCATACAATTAAAATAGCTGACGGTGCTGTGACTGCTTCGAAGATTGCTCCCGACTCCATTACGGTCGAGCATCTGTCAGACGCATCAGTGGCAGGCAGTAAATTGCAGGATCGCTCTATTAGTGGTGAAAAACTTCGTGATGGCAGCATCACTCCAGAAAAGCTGGCGGATAAAATTATCAGCGGCGATCATATTGCCAATGGCTCGATTGAAAGCCGTCATTTCAAGCAATGGATCGTGTCTTCAGATATGCTTCAAGATCAGTCGGTCACCTCCGATAAAATTCGCAGCGGTACGATTCAATCGAACAATTTGGCGAATGAAGCTGTTGATAGCTCCAAGCTGGGCGATCAGTCTGTGACCACCTCCAAATTGCGGGATGGGGCTGTGGATGGAACTAAAATCCAGGCAGGCAGCATTGAGAGCGCGCACCTGACCGAGCATGCCGTTCATGCAAGGCATTTGGCCCCCGGTTCGATTAATCGCAAGCAGCTATCCGACGGAATTGTGGGCAGGGAACAATTGGAGGAAGGTGTTGTCAGCGGGCGTCATCTGGAGTCTGAGGCAGTCACCAGTACGCACATTCAGGCAGGAGCGATTGAAAGAAAGCATCTCAGTCCTGGCTCCATCGGGGAAGAGCAGCTTGGAACGGGCCAAGTAACAGCCCGGCATATCGCGGATCGGAGTATTCAATCCAATAAACTGGCAGATCAGTCTGTAGGCTCATTGCAGATTGTTGATCAATCCGTCACTTCATCCAAAATATCGGATCAGAGCATTCTCCCACACAAAATTGCCGATGAGGCAGTACTTACCAGACATATTGCAACAGCAGCCATACAAGGACCTCAGATTTCTCCAGAGGCAGTTTCTTCCGTGCATCTTCAATCCGAAATTATTCGGAAAGATCATATTGCACCAGAGGCGGTTACGGAGCAACATTTGCATTCCGGGGCTGTGACAAGCGAGAAAATAGGGAAGGGTGCAGTTCTGGATTACCATGTGGCGAATCAGGCTATCAAGGAAAATCACATCGCTTCGAGCGCTATTAAGTCTGACAAAATCGCTGACGAGGCGGTTATAGAAACTAAAATTGGCACAGGGGCGGTAACCGGAAATAAAGTTGCGTCTCAAGCCATTACCCACGTACACATTGCAACGGGAGTAATCCGTGAAAACCACCTTGCCGACAACAGTGTGGGCGGAAAGGCGTTACAGGCTCAATCGGTGGATTCAACCCATTTGGCCCAGAGCTCTGTACAGAGCAAGCATCTTGGGGAAGACAGTGTCGGAACCGCGGCGTTGCAAGAACAGTCCGTTACCGCAGACATACTAGGCGAAGGCGCTGTTCATACCGCGCATTTGGCCAGTGGTGCGGTATACTCCCACCATTTACAGGATCATGCCGTTACTTCGTTGAAACTATCGCCGGAAAGTGTGGCTACGGATAAAATTAATGATTTGGCGATTACTGCGCCTAAGCTAGCTGAGGGCAGTGTCACTTCCTCCAAGCTGTCTGCTCGTTCGGTGCAGCCATGGCATATTACGGATAAAGCAGTACTGAGCAACCATCTGGCTGTTGAAGCAGTGGAGGCGAATCATCTGGCGCCGGAATCCGTCACCTCCAACCATTTGCAGTCTGCTTCGGTCCAAACCAAACATCTCGCCCCAGATAGTGTGTCCGGCCATGCACTTCAGTCGGAAAGCGTCACTTCCGAGAAGTTAGCGGCTCGGGCTGTGCAGGCTTCCAACCTGGCGGAAAACAGCGTGGGACCTGGGCATTTGGCTGCACAGGCCGTACAAACCAGACATTTGGCCGCAGGATCAGTAGAGGACACGATATTAGCCCAGAATGCTGTGAAGTCTGAGCATCTTACAGCAGAATCCATCCAATCCGAGCATTTGCAAAGCGGGATCATTCAGGGAGAGCATATTGCATTGCAGGCTATAGCGACTCAAGCCATACAGGATGAAGCGGTTACCTCTGCCAAACTATCAGAGGAAAGTGTAACCTCTACCAAGTTGTCAGCCCATGCAGTGCAGTCCGGGCATATTATGGATGAAGCTGTACAAAGCAACCATTTGGCCGTGGCGGTTGTGGACTCGACCCATCTGGCATCTGGAGCGGTCACCTCGGTGCACCTACAGGCCTCCTCGGTGCTAACGAGACATTTGGCTCCGGATAGTGTGTCCGGTCGTGCACTTCAAGCGGAAAGTGTAACCTCGGAAAAGCTGGCAGCCCGCTCGGTACAAGGAATGAACCTTGCAGAAGGCAGTATCGGCCCTTCACATCTATCTGTGCAGTCCGTACACACGCGGCATTTGGCAGCTGGAGCGGTACAGGATAGAGTGCTGGCAGAGGGAGCGGTGAAGTCCGTGCACATTGCCCCGGAATCGATCCAACCACACCATCTGCATACTGAAATCATTCAGGGCGAGCATATTGCATCCCAGGCCATTTCGACCGATGCTTTACAAGATGAGTCTGTGACATCTGACAAATTGGCAGATGAGGGCGTGACTGCCGCCAAGCTGTCGGCCCATTCCGTACAGTCGTGGCACATTACAGACGAAGCAGTGCAAGGAAATCATTTGGCAGCAGAATCCATCCAGTCGAACCATCTGGCACCGGAAAGTGTCACTTCAGCCCACTTGCAGTCTTCGTCAGTGCTCACGAGCCATCTGGCCCCGGATAGTGTGTCCGGCCGTGCGCTACAAGCGGAAAGCGTCACCTCGGAAAAGCTGGCAGCCCACTCGGTGCAAGGAATGAATCTTGCGGAAGACAGCGTCGGCCCGTCACATTTGTCAGCACAGTCGGTACACGCCCGGCATTTGGCAACTGGCGCAGTACAGGATACAACGCTGGCAAAGGGAGCAGTGAAGTCGGTACACATTACCGCGGGGTCAATCCAGCCACATCACCTGCACACAGGAAGCATTCAGGGCGAGCATATCGCATCCCAGGCCATATCGACCGATGCTTTGCAGGATGCGTCTGTTACCTCCGATAAATTGGTGGATGAGGGTGTGACTTCCGCCAAGCTGGCGGTCAACTCGGTACAGCCGTGGCACATTACAGACGAAGCAGTGCAAGGAAATCATTTGGCAGCAGAATCCATCCAGTCAAGCCATCTGGCTTCCGAATCCGTTACCTCTCGCCATTTGCAGGCTTCCTCAGTGCTTACGAGTCATCTGGCGCCAGATAGTGTATCCGGTCGTGCACTACAGGCGGAAAGCGTCACCTCAGAAAAGCTGGCAGCGCGCTCGGTACAAGGGACGAATCTTGCGGAAGGCAGCATCGGACCGTCACATCTGTCTGCACATTCCGTACACAGCCGGCATCTGGTAGCCGGAGCGGTACAGGATAGAGCGTTGGCAGAGGGAGCAGTGAAATCCGTGCATATCGCTCCAGAATCAATCCAATCACACCATTTGCACCCTGGAACCATTCAGGGCGAGCATCTGGCATCTCAGTCGATATCGACTGATGTTTTACAGGATGAGTCTGTGACATCTGATAAATTGGCCGATGAGGGTGTGACTGCCACTAAGTTGTCGGCTCACTCGGTACAGCCGTGGCACATTACAGATGAAGCAGTGCAAGCTAATCATTTGGCAGAAGAGGCCGTTCAATCGAGTCATCTGGCGCCGGAATCTGTCACCTCAGCCCACTTACAGTCTTCGGTGATACTTGCGAGTCATTTGGCGCCGGATAGTGTATCCGGTCTTGCGCTACAAGCGGAAAGCGTCACTTCGGAAAAGCTGGCAGCACGCTCGGTACAAGGGACGAATCTTGCGGAAGGCAGCGTCGGTCCTTCGCATTTATCTGCACAGTCGGTACACACTCAGCATTTGGCAGTCGGCGCTGTGCAGGATACAGCGCTAGCTGAGGGGGCAGTGAAGTCAGTACACATTGCCCCGGAATCCATCCAGCCGCATCACCTGCACCCTGGAACTATTCAGAGCGAGCATCTGGCATCCCTGTCGATATCGACCGATGTATTACAGGATGAGTCCGTTACGTCTGATAAATTAGCGAATGAGGGTGTGACTGCTGCCAAACTGTCGGCTCACTCGGTACAACCGTGGCACATTGCGGACGAAGCAGTGCAAGCCAATCATTTGGCAGAAGAGACCATCCAGTCGAGCCATCTGTCACCGGAATCTGTCACTTCTGCCCACTTGCAGTCTTCGGCGGTACTTGCGAGCCATCTGGCCCCGGATAGTGTGTCTAGCCGTGCGTTACAAGCAGAAAGCGTCACCTCGGAAAAGCTGGCGGCACGCTCGGTGCAAGCGACGAATCTCGCGGAAGGAAGCGTCGGCCCTTCACAATTGTCTGAGCATGCCGTACACCCCCGGCATTTGGCACCTGGTGCAGTACAGGACAGAGCGCTGGCAGAAGGGGCAGTGAAATCCGTGCATATCGCACCGGAGTCCGTCCAGTCGCATCATCTGCAAATGGGAACCATTCAGGGTGTGCATATCGCCTCACAAGCAATACCGACCGATGCTTTGCAGAATGAGTCCGTTACGTCCGACAAACTGGCGGATGATGGCGTGACTGCCGCCAAGCTGTCTGCTCACTCAGTCCAGCCATGGCACATTACAGACGAAGCGGTGCAAGCCAATCATTTGGCAGAAGAGGCCGTCCAGTCGAGCCATCTGGCTCCTGAATCCGTCACCTCTGATCATTTGCAGGCTTCCTCGGTATTTGCGAGACATCTGGCCCAGGACAGTGTGTCAGGTCGTGCGCTTCAAGCAGAAAGCATCACCTCGGAAAAACTGGCGGCACGCTCGGTGCACGCGACGAATCTCGCGGAAGGAAGTGTTGGTCCTTCACAGCTGTCTGAGCATGCCGTACACCCTCGGCATTTGGCACCCGGTGTTGTACAGGACAGAGCGCTGGCAGAGGGGGCGGTGAAGTCCGTGCATATCGCACCGGAGTCTATTCAACCGCACCATCTGCATCTTGGAACTATTCAAGGTGTGCATATCGCCTCACAAGCAATATCGACCGATGCTTTGCAGAATGAGTCCGTTACGTCCGACAAACTAGCGGATGATGGCGTAACTGCCGCTAAAATATCTCCTCATTCGGTCCAGCCGTGGCACATTACAGACGAAGCGGTGCAAGCCAATCATTTGGCAGAAGAGGCCGTCCAGTCGAGCCACCTGGCTCCTGAATCGGTCACCTCTGATCATTTGCAGGCTTCGGCAGTGATGACTCGGCATATTGCGCCGGGGAGTATATCGGTTCACGCGCTCCAGGCAGGCAGCGTGAACGCTGAGAAGCTTGCACTTCGGGCGGTGCGTGCTTCGAATTTGGCAGAAGCCAGCATAAACTCCGTGCATTTAACGGAGCATGCCGTACACGCTCAGCATTTGGCCGAGGGGGCGATCCAAGGGTCCGCACTGGCAGAAGGCGTGGTGCAGTCCAGGCATATCGCGCTGGATTCAGTCCAGTCGGAGCATCTGCAAGCAGGGGCTATTCAACCACAGCATGTAGGCTGGCAGGCGGTGGTTGAGGATGCTATACAAGAAGGAGCGGTAACATCCAGCAAGCTGGCAGATGGAACGGTACAGTCCCGTCATGTGGCTGAGGAGGCTATTGAGAGCCACCACATTGGAGAGGAAGTTATTGATTCGCATCACCTAAAAGCAGGCTCAGTGACACGAGCTCAGCTGTCCACAGATATTCATCTCTCGGGACTTTTGCCAGAGGAAGGTATCAGTGGCGACAGACTTCAGGCAAACAGTATATCTCGAAACCATCTGCAAGCTCAGGCCGTCGACAGCGAGGTGCTGAGCCCGGGAGCTGTGGGAGCAGAGCATCTGCAGGCCGCTGCGGTACAAAGCCATCATGTGGCAGAGCAGAGCATTGAAGGCCATCATCTGGTGGAAGGCACTGTAGGCTCACGTGAGTTGGAGCTGAACGCAGTGAAGCCGGAGCATTTGAGCATCACTCCGGTTCGTACGTGTGCGAATCAGCCCGCATTGCAGCAGTTCGGCAGAGCGCCGTTTCTTTTGAAAGGCAGTGAAGGAGAGACGGAAGTGACCATTGTATTCGGGGAGCCTTTTGTAAACCCGGACTACACATTAGTAGCGATGACGAACCACCCTCTCTTTCATGCGACGCTGAAATCTCAGACGCCGAATGGAGCAGTGATCGTCGTAACCAAGTGGAACGAAACCGCGCATAACTACGGTATTATTTCCTGGATCGCCATTGGCTAGTGAAGCCGGTTATTGTAAAACTCATAGCGTGCAGACTCATGTATTTTCTAAATACAGAGCTGCACACTTTTTCATATACTTTTCACACATTTGCTCCACAATTATGCCGAATTCTCCTGATAAGCTAAAGATACTTTAAAGGAGAGGTGATTCAATCATGAAAAAATGGACTAAAAATGCAGCAGCCGTATTGACCGTAGTAAGTGTACTGGGAGGAGCAAGCAGCGCATTCGCCGCTACAGCAACAACGACTCCAGCGAGCACTGCACCAGTAACCAAAGCTCCTGCGGTTATGACACCAGCTACCAAAACACCGGCAAAAGCACCTGTGACGAAAGCACCTGTGGTAAAAACACCTGTGGTAAAAACACCGGTTAAAAAAGCTGTAACAGCTCATAAAACAACAACCAAAGCAAAGAAAGCCCCTGCCAAAAAATCCGTTGCGAAAAAAGTGGCAAGCCACAAAACAAAAGCAGTGAAAGGGCAGCACCGTACAGTTAAACATCATGCCAAAAAACATAATGTTGTTAAACACAAAGCAACAGCTCATAAAACTCGTACACATCATGTCGTAGCTAAAAAAGTGACCCACAAAACTCCAGTTAAAAAAGCAGTCCCAGCAAAAACAGCTCCAAAAGCAGCAGCCAAAGTAGTAACAACCAAGAAATAAGTTTGATGCGTAGTTAGCACTCAGCTCGCCTGGCATATACAGCAGCGATTCATGATAAGAAAGACGGGACCGGGAACGGTATACCCGTCTTTTGTCTATTCTGCTAGGCTTCTGTTAAGCTTAAAGAGAGGATGGAAGCATCCAGAACAACGGCAAGGGGTTAAGGCCATGACAAAAATAGTAGTAGTGGATGACGATGTGTTCATTCTGCAATTAATATCTGAATATTTGAAAAAAGAATCCTACGAGGTGACTTCCTTTTCCAGCGGTAAAACACTGGTAGAGCATATCCGTATGAACCGTCCGGATTGTCTCGTTCTTGATATTATGATGCCTGGCATTGATGGGCTTTCTCTACTGACTCAGCTTCGTGAGTTTACGGAAATGCCGATCATTATGATCTCTGCCCGTGGAGAAGAGAACGACCGTATTCACGGGCTGGAGCTGGGCTGCAGCGATTTTTTGACCAAGCCCTTTAATCCAAGGGAGTTGGTAGGAAGGGTCAAAGCGATGCTGAGACTGAGCAAGGCCGGAATGTCTGCATCGGACGATAGGCAAGCGGCAGAAAACGCAGATCTATGCCATGCGGGCAATCTGTGTATTTTTGCTGACTTTCGTAAAGTCACAGTGGACGGACAAGAGCTGAATTTAACCTCACGTGAATTCGATCTGTTGCTGTTTCTTGCGAATCATCTGGAAAGACCTTTTGGCAGGGAACATCTGATTCAGCAGGTGTGGAGCTATGATTTTATAGGTGATGTGAGAGTCGTGGATGATCTGGTCAAACGGATTCGTAAAAAGTTAGCTGAATATCACTCTACGCTCGTCATTAACACCGTATGGGGTTTCGGATATAAAGCAACGGTTCAGGAGTTGTAATCATGCGTACGATGAGAGCTAAAATACTGCTTTCCCTGTCCATCGCCATGCTTATTACCGTCTGTATTACGGTGGTTTTATTCGTTAGGCTTATCGACGACATTCTGGTGAATCAAGCCAAATCCAAACTTCATGAGCAGGCACGCAAAGCCGTCCATATTATGAGCGATGGAGGCTTTGATCGACTGGATAATGCTGAATTTAACTATGTTATCAAGGGCGTGCTTTTATCTACCGATTACTTTATTTTAAGCACGGATAACCACATCATCGACTCAAGCGTTTCTGGAATGGAAGGCAAAAAGATCGAACATTTGCTTTTGATCCGCCAGGGATTTTTTGCATCGGTTCATCCGTCTGCCCAGGATCTGACCGCTACACATGAAGGGGTGGCTGTGCTTCAAGGTAAAAAGGTACTGTTTACGAATGAAGAATTGCCCGGACAACCTTTTCGTATTTTTGTATACTCACCTTTATCTTCTTTGAGAGCCCTGTATGTACCGTTAATGAGAACCACATTACTGTCTATCATCGCGGGTTTTTTAGTGATTCTCGTCATTGGTCTGATGGTGGTCTCACGTCTGGTGCGTCCGCTCAAACGATTGAAGGAGGCGGTTGGCAACTATGAGCCGAATCAGCCGCAGGATAGTGATTTTCCGCAGGCGGATAAAAGTGAGATTGGCGAGCTGATCGGCACCTTTCACTCCATGTCCGCCCGTATTCAGCAGCACCATCACGGTCAAATTGAATTTCTACAAAATGTATCTCACGAGCTAAGGACACCGTTAATGTCGATTCAAGGCTATGTATATGCCATACAGGATCAAGTGGTATCCCAGGACGAGGGACTGAGTATCATCAAAGTGCAGTCCCAGCGGTTAATTGACATGGTGGAAAAGCTGCTGCAGCTATCGAGGCTGGAGGCGCTGAATGAAGAGTGGCCTGTCTCTCTGGTTGATCTTAGAAGCATGGCGGAGGATGCTGTTCATCTATTGATGCCGGTGGCTGCTGAACGTTCTATCTCGCTCCGAGTGGAGGGAGAGGGTCTGCATGTGGCCGTTCCGGCCGAGCAATTGTTCCGCATGATATTGAATTTGCTGCAAAATGCAGTTCGGCATACCTCTGCAGAGGTTGTCATTCATTTGGAGACAGGGACAACACCGGAGGTTGTATGGGTTATGCATGTGGATGATGATGGGGAAGGGCTGACCGAACAAGAGGCAACCGAGGTGTTCGGAAGATTCTATGCGGGCTCGAATGGTGTCACAGGTCTTGGATTGGCTATTTGTCGTCAAATTGCTACCCGGTTGAATGGAGAACTACTCTGCACACGTTCGCCATTGGGTGGAGCACGCTTCAGCTATATCCAGCGCATGTTATAAATGAGTACAAAAATGGTTAAAAATGATCGTTTTTTCGGAGAAACATTTCATTTATCTAACATCGAATGGAAGTTTTTCGGTGATATTTGAGATATAGCTTGACTGGTAGGTACTAAACTGAGTAAAATTAATCGTATATACCTTGACTCATGGACGTCGTTTTTTTAGATAGTGGTCAATAATAGTGATGAATAATAAATGAAAGAGTGATGAGATGAACCGCCTTTTGGAAGTGAAGGACTTAACGATATCTTTCAAGACCCGCCAGGGACTAGTGCAGGCCATTCGTGGCGTAAACTTTCATGTCAATAAAGGAGAGACGCTGGCGATTGTGGGCGAATCCGGCTCAGGTAAAAGCGTAACCTCACAAGCTGTTATGAAGTTGATTCCGACCCCTCCGGGCATTTATCAAAAGGGTCAAATTATGTTTGACGGACAAGAGCTGATTAATAAAACGGAAAAGCAGATGCAAAAAATTCGTGGTAAGGAAATTGGCCTGATTTCTCAGGACCCAATGACTTCACTTAACCCGACGATGAAAGTGGGCAAGCAGATCACGGAAGTGCTTTTCAAGCATGAAAAAATATCCAAGGATGCTGCTCGCAAGCGGGGTATTGAGTTGCTGAATCTAGTAGGTATTCCACATCCTGAACAGCGTTTTAACCAATATCCGCATGAATTTAGTGGCGGTATGCGTCAACGTGTCGTCATTGCGATGGCATTGGCTGCTAATCCGAAACTTTTGATTGCCGATGAGCCGACGACTGCGTTGGACGTAACGATTCAAGCTCAAATTTTGGAACTGATGAAAGATCTTCAGAAAAAGATTGATACTTCCATCATCTTTATTACTCATGACCTCGGTGTTGTAGCGAAGATGGCTGATCGCGTTGCCGTTATGTACGCAGGACAAATCGTGGAAACAGGTACGGTTAATGAAATTTTCTACAACCCGAAACATCCATATACATGGGGCCTTCTCGCCTCTATGCCAAGTTTGGACAGCCATGGTCAGAAGCTGGCAGCTATTCCGGGAACACCTCCGGATCTGCTTCACCCACCTGTAGGGGATGCTTTTGCAGCTCGCAGTTCTTATGCTATGAAAATTGACTTTGAGAAAGAGCCTCCACTCTTTCAATTATCCGATACGCATTTTGTAAAATCATGGTTGCTGCATCCAGATGCGCCAGCTGTTGAGCCACCAGATGCGGTAAAGGCTAAGCTTCGCAAGCTGGATAACGCATTTGAAAAGCCGGTTTTGGTAGAACAATACGGTAGTTAATGTGCGCTATAATTTGTAATTAAACAAATGAAAAATAAAAAAAGGGCTGTTCTCTCCGTGTGGAATCATTCTACGGAGGAAGCAGCCTTTTTGGTGTAAAATCGCAGGTTGTATGCGTCTGCGGTTATTTGTGTTAACGGGCAGTGTTTACAGCTTACCAGAGCCAGCTTGGGAAGTGACTTCTGCCTTCACACTGGCGGATGGGGAAATTTTATCGTTCAGCGATGGTTTCCAGCCTACAGAGGAGCTAAGACCCGCACTGGAGCCTGCATTAACAGCCTGTCCATTCAGGATTGTGCCCGTATCTGACAGGGCAGTTCCACCAAAGACAGTCACGATTTTAGCTGCAGATAAACCGGCAACGTCAATAACATTGTTTTCGGCGAAGATTTTGGAGGATTTACCTGCGCCCCATATATACAGTGAAGGATATTCGGAGCGTTTTACATCACCTGTATAGTAATTGTTGTACAGATGGACTTGTCCATACCGCACGCGTGGTGTGCGTTGTACCGTGTTTTCATAATAATTGTGATGCAGGGTTACACGTAAAGTCCCTTCATCTGCTGTTTTACTGTCGCTGTTGCCAATAATCGATGATTTATCATGATCGTAAAAATGATTGTAAGAAACCGTAACCAGATCGCCCTGGTTAATCACATCGAGAAGCCCATCATGATGCTGGTATTCTTGACCGTAAAAGGAGCCGTTTTGGCTATCTGGGTGAGATCCATCATTGAAGGTATTGTGGTCTACCCATACATGTGTGGCGCCGTTAATTGTAATGCTGTCATATTCCGAATTCCAATTGCCTGTGCTGCCGTCCGTTGGGTCCCATTGAGGAAAATAATCGTAGGCATCCTGGAACTCAATATTACGGATAATGACATTATCTGTCCCTTTTTTTAGTTGAAGGTTCGCGCCGTTAATGACGGCATTGCTACCCTGACCGACAATCGTTGTATTAGAAGGAATCTCAATGACGACACGACTGGCCTGATTTTTTTGTGAAGCCTCACGTGCCTTTTCCAATGTGCCGGACGGAGCCTTTTTACCCCAAGTGGATGGGTCATAAGCTTTGAGGTAGGCGTCAAAATCATATTTAGAGTCCTTGTAATCGTTCAATCCCAACGGCTTGTTATTGTCATCGACGTTGGCGTTGATCGTGCCTTTGACATAAATGATTTTAGGCGTACTATTGCTGTTTTTGCCCAAAGCATCGACTAATTGCTTGCGATTCGTTACGGTGAAAATATTAGAAGAAGAGGCTGCAGCTCCGCCTGTTGTGCCTGTAGAAAAGGCTGCCCAACCGTTTTTGTTACCAAGCGTTTCTTTACCAATATCGCTGGCTGCATGAGCAGGTGAACCAAGAGGGGACAGGGTAGTGAATAGCAGAGCTGCTGCAATTCCGAGTGAAAATCTCTTTTTCATAAAATACCTCCGTATATTGGATGAATAGAGTAGACAAACGAAGGGAGTCCCGGGTGCTCCTGTGGTTTCTACATTTTCTATCATACTTCGTGTTCCAGTATTTGTTAATATAATAAAAGTTACATACTAAAATTTTTGTCGAATTTTTTATATAATTCAATAGACCCCTACTTTTTCCAATCAAGACGTATATGTAATAATGAAAACGTTAACAATCACACGGAATAGGAAATGTATATATGAATATATGGAATTGTTTTTGTGTTTTTTCTCAAAATGTTAACGATTTCAATCTATACATTCTGGAAGGTCGATTTATAGATTTTTGCAGAATCCTCAGGTAAAATGGCTTGTAATAAAGCTGAGGAGGAATGGGCATCATGGCAGAGCATTTAGCAGATATCTTGAAGTTGTTGAAGCAAAAAGAGTGGGTAGATTTGTCCCACGCTTTTTATCCTGAAATCCCTCATTTTCCAGTATTCGATAATGTTCAGGTGGATACCCTGTTTACCCACGACGATGGCTTTTTTGTAAAACAATACTGCTTTCCAGGTCAGTATGGGACTCACATTGATGCACCCGTTCATTTTGTGAAGGGCAAACGTTACTTGCATGAGCTTTCATTGAAGGAGCTGGTTTTGCCGCTCGTTGTCATTGACCGTTCAGCAGCCGTTGCAGCCAATTCTGACTATGAACTTACGGTTGCGGATATTTTGGACTTTGAGAAAGAGCATGGACGCATTGCTGATCAGTCCTTTGTCGCTTTTCGCAGTGATTGGAGCAAACGTTGGCCTGATTCAGATGCCTTCTCGAACAAGGATGACGCCGGAGATGCACACTGTCCGGGCTGGTCGCTAGAGGCGCTACGCTTTTTGGTAGAAGAACGGAATGTGGCTGCCATTGGACATGAAACGCTAGATACGGATTCTTCTGTAGCTTATCGCAAAGCTGGCAAGCTGGTAGGGGAATATTACATATTGGAGCAGGATCGGTATCAAGTTGAGGTGCTGACAAATTTGGACAAGTTGCCCCCGACGGGCGCGGTCATATATAATATCGTTCCGAGCATTCAAGATTCCCCCGGATTTCCAGTGCGCTCCTTTGCTATTTTGCCTTAATCATACAGTACCCAGTCATTTGAAAACGATTGTATATTCATCTTGAGCTTAAAAGACCGATTCAGATATCGACATCTGAATCGGTCTTTTCTAGCTTATACGGGGTAATGTACAGTGTGAATGACCGTTCAGTCCATCTTGAATCAAAAGGATGAAACGTCTTAAGTGATAATTGTTACGGTAGGGGCAGAGATGGTGGGCTGAGTTGATATGGTGGAGGTTGTGCCGCTAAAATCAGATATTTCTATGACAGCGGGGACACCTGGTGTAATATCTACAGAGGCAATGACCAGACTTGCCGTGGTCAGGGTGAATAAGGAGCTCTGCTGAATAACTCCATTAATATAATAATTAGCAGAATCAGTAGCCGTTAATGTTGGTAAAGCAACTACTGGAGCGTCGGCGTCATCTACGAAGCTTGCAGCAGGAATAGTTGTTGTTGTTGCTCCGATCATCCCGGCTGTAATTGTTGCAAAAAAACGAGTCACGGCTGGGGTTACAGTCGTGCTTATGGCACCACCAGTTGCTACGGGAGCAGTAGCTACTGCTGTGTACACAGGTTTTATGATGGGCATAGTTTTCATCTCCTTTCTTTACTGGTATGAGCCATTCGGTGGCTCTTAATCAATAAATGATTTCTCAACCTATTCGGAAACGGCATATTAACCTTTCTATTAATAATAGGGTGAATGGAGAAGGCCTATTTTGCTACAAATACAGATGGAAGCGAATACTTGGAATCGGCATCCTACAAATGCCTAAAACCCTAAAGGGGGATATGCATACAATACATAAATAAGCATGTGAGAAGGAGGTGTATACGACTGGTATGAGGAGACGCGATTCATCACTAAGAAGGCAAGGAAAGAGAACCGTACATTGCAAGATCAACAAACGTAAAAAGTGTAAAACAAGTTATTCACTCAAAGGTAGAACAAAAACGGGGTTCCATACCAAAAAGCATCCAAAGCTAATCATGCAACGGAGATGTAGAAATACTCCTACCAAGCGGAGGCGGAGAATGGGCAAGACGGGAAAGCCGGGTGTTCCAGGTTCGGCAGGAGCACAGGGTATTCCTGGTTTGACAGGGAAGCAAGGCGAAGCCGGGTTAACAGGGGTACAAGGTATTCCAGGTTTAGCAGGAGCACAAGGCATACCGGGAACTGCGGGAACACCGGGAGTCCAAGGAATACCAGGAATACAGGGTCCAGCAGGAACACGGGGAGCGCCAGGTCCGGCTGGCGTCCAAGGTAGTTCAGGTGCAACAGGTGCACCCGGCCCTACTGGAGCACAGGGCATAGCGGGCCCAACCGGAGCCCAAGGAATAACAGGCCCAACCGGTCCGGCAGCTGACATTTCAAATATTGAAATTATACCCATAGCCGAGCGATATTTTTATTTTGCACCTGCTACAATTGAGTCTTCAATCACGATTATGGCGGATCAATTTTCTGTAGATGGTGTACAGGAGCCCTTTCAGCGGTTTAATGTCGGAAGCAACAGTTATGCCAATCTATACATTAATGGAATGATACAAGAAAGCACATTGTATAGACTGACACCTGAATCGCTGACGATTCGCCTTAACGAAGGGGAGGCAATTTCCTCCGGCACACCTATTATTGTGGAAATTGTTCAATTTAGTGTGCGAGCCAGTGGATGATACTGTTCGCGGTGAGGCAACCCAGAGGCAGATACAGCTGTTTTTGGGGCAACGAGCCTTTGCGTCCGACATGCCAAAGCTGAAGACCGGCCTTGGAGCCTTGGTTATGGATGGCGTGCACAATTTTTTGCAGCGGGGAAATGTGCTCGTCGCTCATATGCCAAGACTGCCTGAGTCTTTTCCCTGCTGGGTGACTGCATGCACCTTAAGCATAATGAGTCCCGCCTGCCCGAGCGCCCGTTTTATTCGATTACATATCTATTTTATATGAATAAAATGTGGCGATACACGTATCATTAATTGTATTTATGATCATTCACTTATAAAAACATGGTATTTAGGTTTAATACAATATATTTCAAATGAAAGTATGAAGACAGAATGAGCCTGCATAAAAATATAATTTGCATTTTAGTTAGTTATCACTTACTATAATTTTATGAACAAGAAAACACATATAGACAGCAAAAAGAAAGATATTCTGCAGGCAGCGATGTGCTTATTTGCAACCAAAGGAATTGACGGGATTTCAGTCAAAGAAATTGGAGAGGCTGCCGGTGTGACGGATGCCGCGATTTATAAGCATTTTAAGAGTAAAGATGCGATGGCCTTGGAAGTATTTGGGCAGTATTGCAATAGCTACACCACCTTAATTGACTTCTATCGCAAGCAGAGTGGGAACTTCGTTAGTCGTTTCCATCAACTGGTGGATGAAGTGCTGAATATGCATGATGAGGACCAGTATGGTTTGCTTCTACTATCACAGCATCATGAGCTGTATGTTGAAGCAAGCCAGAGCCAGAATGTGCGTCAGCCGCTGGAGGCGTTGACTGAATTCATCGAACAGGGGATTCAACAAGGTGAACTGCCGAAGCAGGATGCTCAGCTATCCGGTGTGCTCATCATTGGAGCTATTACACGCTTGTCCGTATCCAGCCTGGAAGGTGAACTTCCACAGCAGTTGGTTCCATTTGCAACAGAGGTCAAACAACGTTTAACAGCTTTATTAAGTAAAGGTCAGTAGTGACCTTTTCTTTTTAAATATAAAGTTAGTGTTTTCTAACTAAAATCATAATGTGAAGATAGGAAGTGGCTTATATGTCTAAAAAAATATTGGTGATTCAAGGGAATCCAGTCGCTGGCAGTTATGGAGAAGCGTTGGCTCAATCCTATGTAAAAGGAGCGAAGGCTGCAGGAGCAGAGGTTCGTTTGTTGCAGTTATCCGCGTTGGATTTTAACCCAAATCTATTAGGTGGATATCGTAATAAATTGCCGCTGGAACCTGATTTGATCCAAGCACAGGAGTCGATTAAATGGGCAGAACATCTTGTTTTTGTCTTTCCAATCTGGTGGGGCAGCTTGCCTGCATTAATGAAAGGCTTCATTGACCGTACCATTATGCCGGGGTTTGCGTTTAAGTATCAAAAAGGAAAATCCTTGCCTGACAAGCTTCTAAAAGGAAGAACAGCTCGCCTCATTACAACGATGGACGGTCCGCACTGGTACTACCGATTTTTCCAGGGACAGCCTGGGCATCGGATGATGAAGGATTCCACGCTGCATCTATGTGGTGTCAAACCAGTGCGTTCTACGACCATTGATCTTATGAATAAGTTATCGGATCAGCAGCGCAACGATTGGCTGAGCAAGGTGGAGCAGCTAGGTCGAAGCATGAGCTAGGTGTTCCCCTGACCCAAACCCATTGGCCTACAGGTAAACCATAGCGGTATCTGAGCATAATCGACCTGCGAGAAGGAAAAAGACCGCAATGGGAGCAACTAGCTCGCATTGCGGTGTTCGGAATAGCTTATGTTTGCAATCAACGTTAAATAAATATCGATGCAACGATTAAAATAAATCCGATCGCTAGACCGGCAGGGCCCCAATAATGCATAGGGATAAAAAACAGACTGTGCTGGGTTCCCATTCGATAGCGTTGTCCCGTTTCCATATCAACTAGCACTTTGTCCGAGTCGGAGTTGAGTGCTTTTCCCAAATACCAGATAATAACTCCCGACACAATGAACACAAAAGCCATTGGCAGCCGGGAATCTATGGAGTCAAGCCCTAGAGCGGATACTAAACTACCGACAATAACAAATAAAATCCCTGGAATAATAATATTTAAAATACCAAAACCCTTCCAAATAATCACATGAATACTTCCTTTCTAAATTAAAATCCAACATATGTATTTATCGGTTGAAAGAGAGATTTAGTTTACAAAATGGCCCATTCAATGGGGAATTTACAATGTGTAAAACTGGAAGAACAAAAAAAGCCGTTTCTCCACATCTTCATAGCCCAGCATAATCTGGCCTGAAGGAGGAAAATCGGCTTTTTTAATTAAGTGAAGTTGAAGGCCTGTGCCTATTCGGCTGCTGCTTCCGCTTGCTGGGCTACGGAAACAACAGGCTTCATAATTCGACCCAGCATATCTTGCTTCGGACGATTCCAGGTAGTCCAGTCATCCAGCAGCAGACCGCCTGTGTCGCCGCTATTCGGATTCAGGGACCAGTACGTAAAGTACAGGTTGTTGGCACCAATATAGTCAACAAGCGCATTTTGCCATTTCCCCTCAGGGGAGGACAAATCAACATTACGGCCGCCGAATTCACCAACCAGCACCGGTGCTATGTTTTGTTTGCTGATGTAGCCCCAGGTTTGATCCCAGATCGCTGGCAGGTTGGACGGGAAGGCCGGGTCGTTGAACCATGGCTGCGAAGACACACCAGGGCCGTAATCATGTGGAGAATATACGACACGGTTCGGTACGTCCAGAACGACAGGATAGTTGGCTACACCTGTCAGGTTGCCACCCCACCAGTATTGGCTATTGTTGCCTTGTACATTGTGGTCTACACCTTCTACGAGAATCAGCCAATTTGGATTCACGGATAGAATCGCATTCCCTGCACGTTGTGCCGCCAGACGCCAGTCTGTTGAGGCATTGCCTGTACCCCAGCTTGCTTGACCGTGTGGCTCGTTGTGCAAATCCGCACCAATGACGGTGGGGTTGTTTTTATAACGGTCAGCCAACATTTTCCAGTCACTAATCCAGCGAGACTCAGGGTACTGGGATGTGTACCACAGCTCGGATTGCCCGCCTGAGCCTGGACGGTGACGGTCAAGGATAATCTGAATACCGCGTTGTCCAGCTTTTTCGATCAGCTTGTCCATAATTTGAATCGGAGTTAACCCGACTAGATCAGGGTTTTTGTGATAATCAATACTGTCTGGACGGGAACTGGAATCGAACAACTGATTGCTGTAAGGCAGACGAATCAGATTGTAGCCTTCTTTCTTCACCTGATCCAGCATGTCGTCCATTGAGCGACTCCACAGTCCATGCAAGGTGTAATTAGGAGTTTCCAGACCGAACCAGTTCAGGCCGTTAAATGCCGCTTCTTTCCCGGATTCGTCTACAATCTTGTTTCCTTGGGTGTGATAATATCCTTTCACACTGGCTGCATCTGCAGAAACGGGTGTATAGCCATACAGTGTGAAGCCCATTACGAGGGAGGCAATGACGAAAAATGTTTTTTTTAATCCTTTTTTCTTCATAATTCTGCTTCCTCCTTTATTTAAAAGAATTTGTAACCGATTACATTTTTATTTTATGTTCAAATCTTCCATCAAACAAGTTCATAAAATTCGTATATTTCTAAGATTTCGTTCGAAATCAATAGATTTATAACAACGGATTATCAAGCTAAGTAGGAAAGTTCCTCTTGTAAAAGATTCGTGAAGGAGTTTCCACCCCGTATTTTTGGCCGCGCTTGTATATGAGGTAGAGGCACGCTCTAACTCTTTTTTTATTATATTTTCCTGCTGTAAAAGAAGGTATATAATAAAGTGAAATTCACTTTACATACAGGTTGCAGAATATATATATTTGAAAATTAACATGCCTGACATGCAGAAAAAGAAAGGAGGGTAACTATGGTAACAACGATGAAGGAAGTTGCAGAACGTGCCGGGGTGTCGAAGAGTACAGTTTCGCAGTTTCTGCAAAAGAGATACAACTATATGAGTGAAAACACCAAGAAGAAGATCGAGCAAGCGATTGAGGATCTCAGTTATATACCCAATGAGGTGGCACGTAGTCTCAAGCAGAAGAAGACCTTCATTGTGGGGGTTATTTCTTCAACCATTTTATCGAGATTTACAACAGAAGTCGTGCGTGCCATTGAAGATGAATGCCAACTGGAAAATGTCCAGGTCATTGTCTGCAATACCGATGATGATTCGCTAAAAGAGAAAAAGTATGTCCAGTCGATGATTGCTCGGCAAGTGGATGGACTTATCATTTTCCCGACGGAAGAGAACAAGAAATTATATGTTTCCCTTGCCAAGAATGGCTATCCCTTCGTGTTTGTGGACCGAAAAATCGATGAAATCAGCGTAGATACGGTGCTATTGAATAATGAAAAGGCCAGCGAGCTTGCGGTTGAAGCACTCATTGAGCATGGTCATAACAACATTGGGATTATCACGTTCCCCTTAGGCAAAAAAGCGATCACCACACGAAGTGAGCGACTGTCAGGTTATCGAAATACGTTGGGTAAACATGACATACCCGTGAATGAAAACTATATCAAAAGCGGCAGGTTGGATGAAATGCCCAATCTGATTGGACAACTATTTCACATGGAGAATCCGCCCACTGCAATTATTGCTACGAATGACATGATTTTGGAGCAGGTGCTGATTTATGCAAAAAATAATCATCTGACCATACCTAATGACTTTTCCTTGATTGGTATAGATGATGTATCCTTTGCGTCTTTTTATAATCCGCCGATCACAACCGTTTCCCAGCCGAGTTTTGAAATGGGGAAAAGGAGTGCCAGGCTACTGCTGGAGAAAATTGATCAAAAAGAACAGGATCATGAGGAGCTGTCAGAAATCATCCGTATGAATCCGGTCATCAACCACAGAGAATCGGTCCTAAAGCTGAACTGAATGTTTGAATAAGTCCTTTTCTTTTTTTTTGAAAACGTTTTTATGAATTCTATTGTAAAAAGAAAATAAAGAGCTATAATGATCTTATGATTCGAGTCATGAATACCCTTTCATTTATGGTTGTCCTGAATTTAGTGATGATGGTGATTGAAGAGAGGGGAGGAATGGAGCTTAAGCGAATAATGTATGGAGTAATTTGTGATTTAATTCACAAGGGAATGATTCTGCTTCTTTTTACATTCCCGGAAGGGAAATTTTTTTCGAGTATTACTAAATCGATTTAGTAAGAATGGAAAATAATAAAAGAAAGTCGGAGATCACTATGGAAATGTTTATGAGCATTATCAGGGAGCCATCCATCATTATCGCGATTGTGACATTACTCGGCCTTATATTCCAGAGGAAGAAAGTATCAGAAATCATTACGGGAACTACCCTTTCTTTCATGGGCTTCACCATGATCAAGGTCGGCGGCGGCATTTTAGGAGGCGTTCTCACTAACTTCAGCCAAATTTTTTCTTATGCGTTCAACCTTAAAGGTGTCGTACCCAGCAATGAAGCCATTATGGCACTGACCATTGATCAGATCGGGGCGGATGCTGCGCTCATTCTGCTCTTTTCCATGATCCTTAACATCGTGCTTGCACGTCTGACCAAGTTCAAGTACATTTATTTGTCTCTTCACTTGATTTTGTTTATGAGCTTTGCCGCTACAGCCGTTATGAAAGGTCTAGGTCTCAGTTCGCTGACTACGATCATCGTCGGTTCATTGATCATTGGGAGCTATATGGCGGTGTTTCCTTACCTACTCCGAAATGCCAGCAAAAACATTATTAAATCGGATGATTATACGATTGCTCATGCTTCCATGACCTCTTACATTCTGGGCACCTATTTAGGGAAAGTGTTCGGCAACCGTGAAAATGACACCGAAAATGTAAAAATTAATGACCGCATCAGTTTTTTGCGCGACCCCAATGTTGCAACGACCTTGACGATGCTTGTGCTTTTGCTGGTATCCGGACTGGTTGCTGGTTCTGATTATGTCAGCAAATTATCGGATGGCAAAGAATATATCGTCTTTATCCTCGAACAGTCAGCTATTTTTGCTGCCGGCTTGTATATCGCAAAAGCAGGTGTTAAGCTGTTCACAACTGAAATTGTACCCGCTTTCAAAGGATTCTCCCAAGTGTTCGCACCTGGAGCAATCCCTGGTGTGGATGTTCTGGTACTGTTCGATAAATCACCCAATTCCGCGTTGGTAGGCTTCTTGGTCAGCTTCTTCACAGGCGTTGCCTGCGTCTTTCTTTTCCCGTTTGTCGGATTGCCTGTCATTGTGCCAGGGATCATGGCCTGCTTCCTCGCTGGTGGTGCAGCCGCGATATTCGGCAATTCCAGCGGTGGTTTTAGAGGAGCTGTTATTTCCAGTTGTCTTAATGGATTCTTGCTCTGTCTGCTACCAGCTCTCACTTTGCCGCTCTTTTCTTTTTTGGGTGCCGAAGGGGTGACGTTCGCCGATCCCGACTTTACCACCCTTTCTGGAGTACTTTGGCTTATTTTCCGCTGGTTTTAAACTAAATCGATTTATGAATTTTTCAAAAAATAACTTATCTAAATCATTTGTGCTTAAAAAGAGGAGGAATGATCCATGTTTTTTAACGACCAAGATATTCAAATTGATATCGTTGACAGTAATACCACCCGGAAAGTGCTGGCCCACAGCGACCAGCTTATGTATGTCAAAGTGATGTTTGCCAAAGCCCAAACAGGGGAAATCCTGTTGCATAAGCATGTCCATGAACAAGTCACTTATGTAATGAAGGGAAGTTTTAAGTTCATGATTGATGATGGCGAAACAAAGGAAGTGCAGACCGTCAAAGAAGGAGACAGCATCCATTTTCCATCCGATACTCTTCATGGCTGTATCCCACTGGAGGATGGCGGAATTCTGCTAGATGCATTTACACCAGCACGTGCAGATTTCCTGTAACGTCCGATCATTTCATTTTTATCTTTTTTAGAAGAAGACCGGCAAGTATGTTATATTTAACAAACGGCAATCGTGATGAACAGTAATATAGTGATTTTTAGAAAAGGATGAGACAATTTTGGAAAACAACGAAACTCAGCAGGAATTTGCAGAAGTATATGAGCAGCTTAAAGTAGCTGCAAACCGAACCTCCGATTGGAAAACACGCCTAGCTGCGGTAAATGATCTGGGTGCATGGAAGAACCAGCAGACGATTGACTTGCTGACACATCGTTTGAATCATGATACGGTATATGCCGTTCAGGAAGCCGCTTACCGCAGACTTCAGGAATGGGGCGAGAATGTACAGCCGCCTGTGCGCAAAGAGGGTGAGCTTGTTAAGGGCCTGACGAAGATTCTGGTGCGGATTAAAAAAAGCTTGCCAGCCGACCATACCTATAACGATTTTCGCGAGAAGCTGCACAAGATGAGAGTCGATATTTATGACATCTATGAAGGCGACAAGGGCGCTGAATTTGACCAGTGGCTGGAGCAAAAATGGGCTTCATTATCCACAAGGTAATTTCTGAACCCTGTAATTGTATGTATTTTAAGGATGGTTGCAGGTGATACAGACAGAGCCTTAACAAGGATAAGGGATTATCTTTGTTAAGGTTTTTTTGTATATATACTTCGGCAATAGGGTACGATGGGATCGGATTATTTTAGTGTGTACATGGGAGGGACTAACATGAGCAAGGCGAAGCTGTGTTTTATCGGGGCTGGCTTTCACGCTTCAACGAATATATATCCTGCTGTTATTGGGGCAGGTGCTGAAATTCAGGCGATTGCGACTAGAGATTTAAGCAGATCGAAGAAAGCACTTCAGCGGTTTGGAAGTAGTGGCACACCTTATGACAATTACAAGGCTATGCTGGAGCAGGAAGACTGTGATGGAGTTGTCGTGATAGCACAAGCGGCAGATCATCCTTCGCTCGTACTAGACTGCATTAAGGCTGGAAAACATGTCTTTGTAGACAAGCCACTGGGTTGGAATGCCGAGGAAGCGGCCCAAATTGCAGATGCGGCAGAAGCAGCAGGCGTTGTGCTGATGGTCGGTTTCATGAAGCGCTACGCACCTGTATACATAAAGTTAAAAGAATGGATTGAGGGTGGCTCGCTTGGAGCCGCACGCTCATTTCAGGCAAAATTTCTCGTGGACAGTACCCAGTTTTGTAAAACTGGCGAAGACTTCATGAAGCTGGCGGCGGTTCATATGGTCGACCTGGTACGTTATTTGTTCGGGGAAGTGGTACAGGTTACCGGATTTGCGAACGATAACGGTGAGTGTATTTCCCATACGATTGCCTTGAAATTTGAAAATGGTGTAGTGGGCAGCCTATACTTCGCAGGTATGACAGCATGGACACGCGAGAGTGAAGGTATTACGGTAACCTTTGACCACGGTTTTGCGAACGCGGATGAGGTGAATACACTGATCATTCACAAGTCGGAGAGTCATACAGAGCTTCCTTGGAAATCCCTTGCGGAAAATGATACGGTTCTGACACCATCAGCTTCCGCGATGTCGGGCGGATACCGTGATTTGTACTTGCGCGGTTTTGTCGGTGAAATCGCACATTTCATAAACTGCTGCCAAGAAGGACGTACGCCTGATTCAAGTGGACGGGACAACGTGAAAACGATGGAGCTGTGCGACCGCATTTTGGCTGCCCTCTAATAGGATATCTATTTTATATCCAAGCTTCGGAGCCTGGACGGTACCTTAGTTTGGGTGATTTTAAAGAAGCTTCGGTTTAACTGGTCAGTAGATGGCTCCTGCATGTGTCGGGAGTCATTTTTTTTAATAAGTATCGTTATTACGTGTTATTGTCGAACATAATGATTCCAGAGATTGCTGTCCATTTTGATATAATCTCTGCTGAAAATATGCCAACAAAGGAGAATGATGCGCTAGAATAGAAAATAGAAAGCGTTCTCATTATCTACTTTTCTGCGATGGCTCAGGGGGAGATGGCATATGCGTTTAAGGTACCAACCATTAAACACATTACGTAATCAGATTTTTATCGGATTTATACTGGTGATGCTTATTATGATGAGTGTAGCGGGGGCGTTCATTTATCTCAATGTGTCTCACCTGTTAAAAGACAGTGCCGAGCGACATATTGGTCAAACTGCGGTACAAGCAAGCGGTAGGCTGGATGCATTAATCGGCCAGATGGACAGTTTGACGGAGCAGGTCGCTAATCACCCGTCTGTTCAGCATATTTTGCTGGAGGAGCGCAACGGGGGCAAGGTGAATTTTGGACAGCGTCAATCCCTACTGCAAGTGATGCATAGCTATCAGGCATATATGCCGAGTGTCGGCTCACTGGAACTGTATACTGCTGAAGGGAAGATGTTGTTTCCGATTAGAGAGGGCAGTCTGGAGGAACGTATCGGACAGGCAGACATCCGGGAAGCGAATCAGATGAAAGGAAGACTGGTCTGGATCGGCATTGATCCCGAGGACCCCAGGTCACTGCTAGCAATTCGGCAGGTCAGCTTGGTGGATCGCTGGTTCTCACGCGGAGGGTACCTGATTACCCGTATGGAGCGAAGTTATTTTGGACTGAATGGTGCGTCAGCAGTCAATGAAGAAGCGGATGAAACCATGCTGCTTGTAGATCGTCAAGGCCAGCTGCTGTCGGGTGAACCAATGAACCAGACGGATTTGTCAGGTGTACTGCACAGCAAGACACAGACGGTTCATATTGGGGAGCGGGAATATGTGAAGGCGGTTCAGCAGTCGGAGCGGACGGGCTGGTCGCTGCTGATCCTGATTCCGGTTAGCGTCGTCACAGACGGAATTACGGTTTTACGGACTACACTTATCATTTCCGCGTCTCTTGGTGCCGTGCTTTTCCTGTTTATGTCCTTTATGTTGTCTACGTTGATTACAAGACCGATAGGTCACTTGATTCAGGCGATGCGTCGTTCACGGGAAGGGGCGTTGGCTCTGAATCCAGAACCGGCAGCAGCGGTCGAGCTGCGAGAATTGAACGCAGAGTACAATACGATGATTGTCGATATCAATGAATTGATCCATGTCATTTACGAAAAGGAGGTTTTACAAAGCCAGACCGAGCTTAAAGCTCTGCAGGCGCAGATCAATCCGCATTTCCTTTTTAATACGCTGGATGCTTTCAACTGGTCGCTACAGGAGAAGGGAGAGGAGGAGCTTGCCGGGCTGATGGTGTCCATGTCGCGGCTGTTTCGTTATGTTATCGAACCGGCTCACCATGACTCTTGGGTGACCCTCGGGGAAGAAATGGCGCAAATCCGTCGTTATCTGGAACTGATGGAGATGCGTCTGGGTGAACGTCTGAGCTGGCAAATTCATATGCCTTCAGAGGCAGCCAGAATTCCGCTTCCTAAACTGCTGATCCAGCCTATTCTAGAGAATGCTATTTTGCATGGTGTGGAAAATCGCATCGGCAACGGCCGTGTTGAAATCAGTGTCACTCCTTCGACCAGACCGGGGTGGACCAGGATCGCGGTCATAGATAACGGACCTGGAATGACAATGGAAGAACTTGCAGCTGTGCGTACAGCGTTGATGGGGGGAGCAGCCTGCGAGAGCAAGGGAACCGGTATGGGACTGGTTAATGTGCAGCGCAGGCTCGCTCTCTATTATGACAGCGCATCTTATCCAACGGACGGTGTGCTGATACATAGTGCTGAGCAGGAAGGAACGGTGGTCGCTTTTGAAATTCCTGATGAATATGGAGGGCGGTAGCAATGAGTGTTTCATCCAAAACCATTGTCATTGTAGACGATGAACAGCGAACACGTCAGGGGATACACCAGACACTGGAGCAATGGGCAGCCGGGAAATATCGGATTGTGACATTCGGTAATGGTTTGGAAGCACTAAATATACTGCGTGCAGAGACGGTTCATCTGTTGATTACGGATGTCCGGTTGCCGGAATTCAGTGGGCTGGATTTAATCCGCTCTCTGGAACGGGATTCACGACGACCAGCGACCATTGTCATCTCAGGGTATGCGGAGTTTGATTATGTCCAGCAGGCTCTTCGTCTGGGAGCCGTCAATTATTTGCTCAAACCGATTGATAAACAAGAGCTGCTGAATGCGGTCAATGAAGCGCTTCGGCTTGAAGAGGAGCGGCAGCGATACGAGAAGCTGGACAAGCTGGCTGACCCTGTTCTGCTAGAGCTTGATCTCCAGGCGGCTACCCTTAGTGATCCGGTACGACGTGCCTTCACCTATATGGCGGAGCATCTTCACGAATCCATTACGATGGCGCAGACTGCCGCGCATTCACACCTGAATGCGAGCTATTTTAGTGTTTTATTCAAGGAGCAAAGTGGTTTGTCCTTCAGCGAATATCTGCATCGGCTGCGGATGCAACGGGCCAAGGAGCTACTGCTGCATACCCAATTGACGATTGCCCAAATCGGCGAACGATCAGGCTACCGAACAGATAAATATTTTATTAAAGTATTCAAAGCGACCGAGGGGATAAGTCCCAGCCGCTACAGGCAGCAGATGCGTACAGGGCCGGAGAATATCGACTGACAGTAGGCAGATCAAACCCAATAAAAGTGGAATTATACCCAATGAGCGTACCCTGTTGAAAGCAGGAATAGAGTGCTAAACTTACAAATGATAACGGTTACAAAAAATATAAATACAACAAACGGAGGTCTAACGATGTCCAACGAGTATGGTTTACGTAAGCGCTCACATCAAAAATGGCTTGCTGGGTTGACCCTGCTGCTGTCATTCATGCTGGTGCTATCCGGTTGCGGTGCTGGTAAGGATGGTCAAGGCGGTTCCAGTGGAGACGGGGGAAAGGTTACACTCAAAATGATGCACCTCTGGCCAGAGGGAAGCTCGGCACAGCAGAGCAAGCTTGTGACTCAGATTATAGATCAATACCAAAAGGATCATCCGAATGTCGTCATTCAGCAGGAAGTGCTGGAAAATGAACAATATAAAAACAAACTCAAAGTGCTGTCAGCTTCCAATGAATTGCCGGATATCGGCATCACCTGGGCAGCAGGCTTTATGGAGCCTTACGTTAAAGGTGGATTATTTACGCCGATGGATGACCTGCTGCAAGGTTCCAAGCTGAAGGACAAATTCGTACCGGGAACGACCGAAGCTTATGCGCTGAATGGCAAAACGTATGCGCTTCCGATTGAATTGAATATTACACCTATTTATTACAACAAAGCCATATTCCAAAAATACAACTTGAAGGTACCTACGACTTTTGACGAATTTAAGCAGGTTGTGAAAACACTTACGGATCATGGAGTAGCACCGATTGCATTAGGCAATAAGGACCGCTGGACCGGCTCGCTCTGGTATATGTATTTGGCGGACCGTATAGCAGGTAACGAAACGCTGAAAAAAGCGATTGACGGCTCAGGATCGTTCGATGACCCTGGTTTAATTCAGGCGGCCTCCGAAGTTCAGACGCTTGTGGATATGAATGCATTTAACAAAGGATTTAACGGCTTGTCCAATGATGAGGGAAAATCCGAATTTATGAACAACAAGGCAGCTATGTATTTGATGGCTACTTGGGAATTGCCGAATTTTACGACCAATCCCGCAATCCCGCAAGCATTTAAAGATCAAATTGGCTTCTTTAAATTCCCGATGGTTGCAGGCGGCAAGGGCAACGAGAACAGTTGGGTAGGAGGTCCGGGAGTAGGTTTGTTTGTTTCTGAGAATTCCAAGGTGAAAGAAGAGGCCAAAGCGTTCGTTGAATACTTCGTAGTCAAATGGGGAGAGCAATCGGTCACACAGGCGGGCGTTATTCCGGCGACGAAAGTGGACACCTCCAAAGAAAAATTGCCCAAGCTGTATGTCGATTTGCTGAACGGACTGAATCAAGCCAGCAGTATTACGTTGTTCGCCGATGTACAGATGAAGCCGAATGCAGCACAGGTACATTTGAATATGATTCAGGCGTTGTTTGGTAAAGCGGTGACACCGCAACAATTTGCCGACCAGCATAAGGCTGCCATCGAGAAAGGAAATTGAAATTGACCACCTAAGGAGGTCCAACCGTGGAAAAGGTCATGTCCAATAAGCTTGTCATTGCTCTCTATGTATTGCCTTCTCTGCTGCTGTTATTAGCCGTAATATATGTACCCATCGTACTGACCGGCTATTACGGCCTGAATCAGTGGAATGGAATCGGTTCTATGACTTTTGTGGGGCTGGACAATTATCAACATTTGCTCACAGACAGTGCATTCTGGCAAAGTGCCTGGCATTCGCTGCTGCTGGCCTTGTTTTCAGGCATCAGTCTGATCGGTTATCTGGTCATTGCGATGATTTTGTCAGGAAAAATCAAGGGAGCGAATCTGCTGCGGAAAATTTATCTGATTCCCATGCTGTTGTCATCTGTAGCGATCGCACAGCTGTGGCTCAAAATGTATCATCCAACAAACGGAGTGTTCAATTCCATACTGGCGTCGGTCGGAGTTCACAACCCGCCTGAATGGTTAGCTAATCCGTCCTTGGTGCTGTTTGCTTTGTTCATCCCGATTATTTGGCAATATGCAGGCTTTTATATCCTGATCTATTATGCCGGGCTGAAAAACATTCCCGAAACGCTGATGGAGGCTGCCCGGATTGACGGGGCCAGTGCCTGGCAGATTGCGACTCGTATCAAATTGCCCCTGTTGCGCGAGGTGATTAACGTTACGATCATATTGTCCATTGTCGGCTCGCTCAAATATTTTGACCTCATCTACGTCATGACGGATGGTGGGCCGAATGGAGCCAGTGAAGTGATGGCTTCGTACATGTACCACCAGGCATTCCGCAGCTTTGATTTTGGATACGGTAGCGCTACAGCCTTTGCCCTGTTGCTCATCTGTCTGATCGCTACGTGGCTGATCCGCAAGGTTACGGCTACTAGTGACACCATCCAGTATTCATAATACGGTCATGCAAATAGATGAGGGTAACAAAGGACAGGAAGAGGGAGGAACGGATATGAAAACCCAGGCAGCCGCCAACTATCCGCTTGGAGTCGGTACCCGCGGCAAAATGTTAACTCGGGTCGGTTATGCCGCTTTGTATATCATTTTAATCATCTTGGCGGTGACGCAGCTTTTACCGCTGGTGTGGCTGATGCTTTTCTCACTTAAAAATAATCAGGAAGTGTTTAACCTTCCGCCGTTTGCACTCCCGTCCCAGCCACATTGGGAGAACTATATGAATGTGTGGACCAGCGGCAATATCGGGCGGTATTTCTTCAATAGTGTGTGGATTACGGTCATATCCGTGGCGTTAACGGTGCTGCTCGCCAGCTTTGTAACGTTTGCCATTACGCGTATGCGGTGGAAAGGAAGCCAGCTGGTTCTCGGGCTCTTTATGGTCGGACTGATGATTCCAGTCCATTCCACCTTGATTCCGTTGTTCAGTATGTTTCTCAAACTGCATTTAACAGACACTTCACTCTCTATCATCCTGTCGTATGTTGCTTTTAATCTGCCGACAACGATGATGATCTTGCTGGGATTCTATTACGCCCTGCCCCGTGAAGTGGAAGAAGCGGCCGTTATGGACGGATGTTCCGTCAACCGAATGTTCTTCCGGATTGTGCTGCCCATGACAACCCCCGTTATGGCAACGACGTCTATTATTAACATGATCTATAACTGGAATGAGTTTATTTTCGTGAATACGTTTATTAGTTCGGACGAAAACAAAACACTGACCGTCGGCGTTCAAAACTTTATTGGACAATATACGACCGACTGGGGAGCTATCGGAGCAACGCTGATGATCAGCATTTTGCCCATTTTGCTCGTGTTCCTCATCATGAGTGACCGGATTGTGGAAGGGATCGCAGCCGGGTCGGTTAAGGGGTAAAACAAATTCCCCTGGTTAGAAGAGCACCCCCTAGTGTAGACATTGGATCAAACCTCTTGGTTTATCCGGTGAATGCTAGGGGGCTTTATTGTGCGGGTCTGGGTTGAATTGAAGGGAATACTTAATGAAGTATAAACTCCATAAATTTAAGCTTTTTCAGAAATTAAATGGAAAGCAAACGAACGTGTTGATATTTATTTACGGACCAATTGTGTGAATGGATCAGAGGTTATGATGTGGTTGGTAACCCTGATAGGGAGGAAGGGCAAGTTGTGTTATTCATATAGGAATTGGGATTCATTTTGCTAATTGACTGCTTATTTTTGGCATGAAAAAAGCACATTCCTACTCGTGTCTCAAGTTGGACTGTGCCTTTAAAGGGCTATCATGTTTGTGTTAAGATGTTGGTTTGCAAATCTGTTAATATTATAAATTAAATTTGTCCGAAGTTATTAGCAAGCTATTGACATGGCTTATTTGAATCTTTCCAAAGCATGATATGGATTCGAAATATTTTCACCAACTTCATCAATTGTTTCTATAATTTCGTTTAATATTAATTCGTCTATATCCTTATCTTGATTTATTGAATCTTTAATTTTTTGAAAGCAATTTTTCAGTGCGAGGTTTACAACAATTGAAAGAATGATATCTACATCATCATAAGAATCGGTATTCCATAACCTATAAAGAACCATATCTATACTATTTCTTACTTCACTTTCCAATAACTCGTAGGTCATAACTTGTCTATCTGTTAATTGGCTAAGAATTAATAAAAAATCCTTTTTCTCAATTTTACCAGTATTAAATTCATTCAATACGTTTTGAAACATCAATGCTAATGTTTCTGTTGGTAATACATCGGGTAATTTCTCAATTTCTTTAAGATTCATTTTTTTATTTCCCCTCTATTGGAATGTGAACTTCATTTTAAAAATATATTTTTATTAGAAAAAATGTTGGTTTTGTATATAAATTTAAATATTGAAAAAACAATTAATTAAGTATGACAAAAAAATAGGCCAATCATGGTGGTATCTGACCATAATTGACCCTTTTAACATAACGCTATTACGTCAAATAGGATATATTCAATTAGTTGTTATGTAGCACTTCTGTGCGTACATCTCAATTCATGAAAACTTCCTACAGGTAAAACAAAAGTTAGTTGTAATGATGAGGTTAAGTCTTTCGTTCGGCACTGGGTAGCCCCCACGAAAAATACCTAATCTCATAAAAATTTGTCTTCCATCGCTAAATCCCACCACTCTATTAAGCAATCGTTCATAGTGTAACTAACCTTTGTAATAGATATTTACCAAATACATACAATAATTAATTTATTACTCATCAGGTCTTTTAATAATAGTTATAATAGTCTCTTTTTCAACAAACACAACCCCATCCTTAACGACCTGATAAGGCATACCTTCAAAGTGATTATTCAACTTTTTTTTGATTATTTGCAAATTAGACAATTCATTTATATATAAATATAGCTTATTGATAATTAAACGCTGAGCATCAATGTGCATTTCTATCTTAGTTAAATCACCTGCTAATCGCTCAATATTACGTAAGCTCCATACTTTTACACCTCCTTGTTCAACCTCTTCTATTTTTACCAAGCCAAACAAACCGGCCAGTTCCTGGTAATTAGGATTTCCTTCTCGAAAAATTTCTATTAACTCCTTTACTAATTCATCCAATGAATCTTCCCTAAATTTTTTTCTGAGTAAATCTGGGGAATCATCAAAAAGCCAAGAACCTATATCGTTAAAACTATCATTTCCTGAATCCAATACCCCAATTATACTAGGTTTAGTATAAAGAAATTTCTTATTCAATTTTATCATCTTCCCCTTATTGTCGTTTATACTCTCCACCAATTTTTTCTGCTACCTTATCATAAAACATATCCCATGCTTCATCCATTCGCCCCTCTTTATATAACTTATTGAAATTAATATCCGCTCTTAACTCCTCTTGAACTAATCGATACACCATTCGAACCGACTGACCATCAACTTTCCATCCGTCAATTCTTCTAGTCATATTGAACAACTTTCCATTGGGAGTTATTGCTCTCATCTCTAGCATATCAAAGTCCACGGCCACCATTATATCTTCTAAACTAAACGGACCATTGTTAGGATGATTATGTGTAAAAACAGCATCTTTTCCTGTGTGCCTATAATCACTAATATCTATTGCCTTCTCAGTACCGACAACTGTGTCTCCAATTAAATTACCATCCTTGTCAAAAAACTGCCCATGCTCTTTAGATTCATGTCTGATTCGCTCTTCCATTTCTGAAACCTTAGTATAGTCGTACTTAACTTTTACCGGCCCCTTAGTACTCTTACCCGTATACTCCCCTGATTCTAACGCATCAATTTGTTTTTGTCTCTCAGGCGAAATCTTTGCACCGGAACCTTTAGAATGTGGGACGTCAGGACCAGGTTCGTGAAACCGATAATGATCTCCAACAGTTGCGAAGATGGGTGACCTTTTAGTAATACGAATATTCATCTTTCTAGCTACACTTTGCAAGTAACTACCCAAGGATTCAAAATTGTTAGGAAAACGGATGGCATTCGTTTTGAATTTTCCATCTCCAGCCTTGGCAAGGGCAGATTCAGCTTTTGCTGTATCTCCGAATAATCCCGGCGCGCCACCTTTACCGGCATTCTTTTCTCCAGTTTCCTTGGCCCCTTTAGATAAGGTGGCTTCTTCTTTACCCAGCTTTCCAAGATTTTTAACTAACTTTGTGCCACCTTTAAGAACTGTATAAATGTCTGCTGCACGTTCCGCAGCTTTTATACTATCATATCCTGCATCGTAACTTTCCTGTTTGGTATCGGTATAGGGGTTGGGGAAGAAGTTATCCAATTTTTTTACGATAGGTTCTGTGATGCCGTCCCATACAAAGTTGGCATCTTTTTTTACTTCATTTCCAACGTCTTTAAATCCCTGTCCTACACTGGACGAATTTTTAATAACTTCCACATACTTGGTACCTTTCTCAACGCCCAATTCTATACCATGCTGAATACCTTCGAAGGTTTCATTACGTCTCAAGATTCCTTCTGGCAAGATAAAACGTAAAGCAAGAGGAACTGTTACAAGATCCGCTATATCGACAAACGAATCCCACATTCCTTTTGCAAAATCCAAACCCGCATCCCATTCTCCCTTGAGCGTGGCGCCTACGTTTTCCTTAACGCGTGCTCCCATTACGCCTTGAATTCCCTTTTCAACGACTTGCTTCTCAAAGTCAGACAAAATCGGTTCTGGGTAGTATTGATGCAGGGAAGCTTTAAGTTGGATTTCTGAGCTCACGCTATTAACTTCCTGCTCCAGATCCAACGTATCGGTTGTTGTATTCAAGTGTAAGCCGTTGGTTCCTTGCAACTGAATGCTACCTGCCGAAAGACTGAGACTGCCTGCGGCTTGGATTTGTATACGTTGGGTGCTGTTCAGGCTGACACCGTTATGGGTATTCATGGAAATGTACAGTGACCCTTCCTGCGCACTCATCGACAGTTCAGAGTTCCCTAAGGAGATTTCTTTTCCCTGTGGATTTGCAAAGGATTTGACCCCGGGATCGGCTGTTTTGCGCTGGTGGCGTTCTGCAGACGATTCGACCACGGCACCTTGAGCTGCGTGAGATGAAGGGACAGCAACGCTGGATGGTTTTGTTCGAACCGATTGTATGACCATCGCATCGTCTTCGTCTGCACTAGGAAAATACAACTTCACCTGCGCACCTTTTTCCGGCATTAGATACCACACCTGATTCCCTTCAGCAGAATAGGGGAACCATTGGGCATCCTTGGGATTCTGCTGATCGTCTATATCCAAATGCAACCGCACCTGATTCCGGTTGACATCTAGTATTTTTCCTTCAATAGCCGCGCCAATGATGGTACGATTATAGATTTTAGGGACCTTCAAGCCTTGTGACAATGCGCATTCATACGACCAGGTCATTAAACCGCGAACCAACTGTCCTTCACGTTTGGTGATGACGTAGGTTTCGTGATTGCGCTCGACTTCATCTCCCAATTGCAGCATTCGATTCCACTCAAAGGTATACCGGGTGTAATCTCCGATGCTGGCAGATCTCCAGCCATTCGCCTCTTGATCCAGATAGGGAGCAATCTTGCGTTGAAGCGTAAAAGGAACCTCTTTCAAATGAATATGCTGTCTGGCCTGCGGTATACCGATCCAAATTTGAGCATGGTGTGAAACGATATTAGGGACGAGAAGGGCTCCCACATGCGAAGCCAGCCGTTTTAAAAAAGTCCAATCTGTCTCCTGATATTGCATGATGAATTGGCCTGTTTCTTTTTTCTCAAACGCTTCATCAATCTTATCCGAGCCTTTGTAATCGGCCAGCACCGCATCTACAATCTCCGCATACTTTTGATTGATGTGTTGAAAGGAGCGGTTTTTGAGCTGCGTATCTAGTTTAAAACTATGAGAAATGACGTCGAGAGTTACCACGATCTCCTGATGTCTGTGCTCCACATCTACGCAGTACAGTTGTCCCATAAATAAGGGATGCTTTTGATCTTTGGCATCGGAATACCAGAGTTCGACTTTGTCGTCGCTGCTTGCTTTGGTAATGATTGTGTGTGCTTGATCGGCTTCTAGACTACCCGTGATCACCAGTCTAGCATGTTCTCCGAGCTCGTGACTCATATGGACGTTATGAAGACGCAGCTTGCCATAGGGCCAAGTGACATGTAAGTGCTGATAGGTAAAGCGGTCTTTCGCTACGATGTTCATCCTTAATCTCCTTGCTTGATAAAATCAACCATCCTGTCCGTCATCTGTAATGGAGATGATACCTCCACCACCTGATCCCGTGCTGTCTGCACCAAAAAAGGAGGATATCGCCTCTTGTACACCTTGGCAGCTACACATTAAGGTCGAATTGTTGAGTAGGGCGGGTGCCCCCTCAACCAATACGTCTTCTTTCCCACCTGTCCACTTGGACCCAAACGCAATCTCCGGTTCACAGGGAAGACCTTGCTTCAATTTACACAGACCAAAAGCATTGATTTTGCTAATATTGGCTCCACAGATGGCATCGTCTACGTTCAGAACAGGCTTATCTTTAATGAAGACACCGTGGCTGTACATCATATTAAGCACACCAGGATCTGTACCTTGACTGCACTGTAACTTGGCGCCTCTCACCACATAAGAATGTTCTCCGCTGAGCGCACCTTGGGCCAGAGCTTTAATAAGTATAGGTAAAAACATACAAGTACCTCCTTGAATAAAAGGTATAGAATCAAGAAAGCTCCGACCATGTTACGGTGTGCAGCATAGCATAGGTTAACGGAACCCAGAGGGGAGCATCCTCCAGCTTAAATTGACAACTCCCGATCACAGCCTTGCCATGCCAGGAACGCACAAAGACAATCTGATAATAGGGGGAGGGGGAAACTAGAAAAATAGCTTCATAGCAGCCAATGATGGTATCTTGAATAGAAAGAGCCTTTTTATCTACGAGCTTCATACTTGGTTGTGCACAACTCGTTTGCTCAATCATTTGTTGTTGATAGATTTCTATTTGCGTGGGGTCCAGTTCTTGCCTGCTTTGGTGCAGACCGAACAGGATTCCGCCCAGCTTGTCCTGAACAACGAAGCTTTTCGACGGATCTAACGTCTGTCCAGCCCGAACTTCTGGAATAAGAGAGTCAGGTAGGGAAATGGTGAGTTGCTGTTCAAAGACAGGAAGGGTTTGAAACCGGATTTCCTGTTGATCCGATAGGGTTAGCGAGCCTTTTGAAATTCCCTCCATCGCTTCTTCAATAGTTACCATCATCCAGCTTTCATCGTTTTCCGCTGTACTTAATTGCTCTTTCAATATTTGTTGATGATGCAGTTTCAAAAAAAATTCATCCCAATGCTCCGTCAAGTTTGAACCTCCTTATAAGAGTTCTAGCTTTTGTAGCTGAAAACCACTCAAACTCCGCCGCAGTAAGCTTTCAGCAGCCTCCAAGCTAACAATGAAATAAGGTTCCCTTACGTTAGACAGTCGAAAAAAATGGTGTCCATTCACCTTTTGACTATCCAGCACAAGTCGTTTTAAGGTTTGGTCGTGCGCATAAAATTCAGTCTGTTCTGAAATGCCATCCACAGAGGGAAGGGATGAAATCCAATATAATTCTTGACGGCTAGGTTCACGGTTCACGATATACACCTGTTTAAAACGAGCTTGTGTATTGTATAGTTCTAGAATCCGTTTCATAGAATCGGAAAATAGCGGTTGTGAGGGTGAAAACGGTAGCCAGTCCGTGTACTCGGCATCTTCTGTCGCATGAACATCTAAAACCTGAGCCGGAGGCATGCCAACAAATGGCGTTTTAAAAAGGTCTAAATTCATCGGTTTAATGTTTCGGGAAATACGATGATCATCGACCAGCACATAATAATGGCGCATACACATTCCTCCTTATTCCGTCCACACAATAGATTGAAGCTGTGCTTCGCTTAGTTTCCAATGCTGTTGGTACTTTCGTGGGACAAGAGTTCCTTGCATCGAAGCCCCCTCAAAATATGCATGTTCAAACGAATGTACATCCGTAAAATCGGCCCCATCCAGGTTGGCGTGTTCGAAATGAAGCCCACATAGCCCCGGCACCCGAACTCCATGTTCCCGATACGGCTGTCCGCTGGCACTATTGAAGTTAGCACCTCTCAAATCGCTATATCTAAAATCCGTATCGGTCAGTAGACATCCCCCAAAGCTGCCTCCTTCCAGATTGGCTCGTTGCCAGATGCTTCCGATCAATATGCAGCTGTGAAACTGGCTTCCCCGTAAGTCACTGTGGCTAAAATCGTTATAGCGCAAATCCTTTTGCATCAGGTGAAGGTGGGGAAGAGAATGCCGCTTTAGGTTTTCGTAAACATAGGGTTCTTCTTCACTGGAATGTATCAATTGCTCTTTCACATGATCTGCAAGAAGTGCTTCCTGATCTTCGGCATATAGATTCTCGCTGATATCCTTGTACTCGCCCGTTCGGATAGCTAAACGATCAGCTTTATAAATGGCGAGATACTCAGGCATTTGAACCACTTCTGCCATCCCTAAGCGCAGGAGGGAGTTCACAAACTGGTGAAAAAAAGGAGCGGATTCCAACATCAGTCGTTCAACGTCCACTGAAGTGATCGTCCCCATATATATTTTTCGTTCCTGCTCCAAGGTTTCCAACATGGTATTCATTGCTGCGTAAGCCCATGATGCGTCATAGGTTAACTTGCAATCGGAATCATCTTCGTACCATTCAGCAGAGTAAGCCTCGACCATATACAGGTAGGATTGCTCCAGCATCTGAGTGCGCAAGAACGAGTAGTGAATATATCCAATGGGTTGTTTTTGACCTTGTTGCTGCATGCTCAGAATGTGTATACACAAATCCCTGAACGATTCTTTGAAGTCGAAGATCAGTTGAGCTTGGCAACGCTGAAACTTGGCTTCCAGCATGTCCAACTGAATGTCCAGCAAAGGTGTAAAATGGTGCTCTTTAAAATGGTGTAACGCCGCTTGTTTATCCATCTGCTAGTTCTCACCTTCCGTTAGTTCATCTTAATTTCCGTGCCGGAGAAGGTGGTTTTGTCATCCAGCGTAATCGTGTTGCCTTTACCAGACAGCTCAATTTTTCCGGCGGAAAGCTGGATGTTACCGGAACTCATAACAATATCCGAAGCCGCACTAATGCTCACATTTTTTCCGCTTACAATATCAATGCCTGTTTTATCGTTAATGACAATGGACATGCCATTGCCAGAAATAACGATTTGATCCGGGGCGAGCATGATTTCTTTGCCGTATTTGGTTCGCAGCGTCTTAATGGCAGGGTCAGCCATTCGATCTGGGGCAGGAGCTGCTGCGGATAAGGCTGAAGAAGACTTTGATCCGGCAGACAAAGTAGAAGCTGTGGCATGTCCAGAAGTCGCAGAAGATTTTCCCGTGGAAGGCTGCGGTTCTCTTTTAACTGAGCTGATCGCGTATCCTTCTTCTTCCTTATAACTGGGGAAATAGATACGGATGCTATCCCCGTCCTCAGGCATACAATACCAGCCCGTGTTATCCGCAGATGCATAAATGGTAGAGTAGGGAAACCAGTAATCCGTGTTCGGGTCTTGCTGATCGTCCATATCGAGCTGGGCGCGTACTTTGTCCCGACGAACGCTCAGTACCTTGCCATGAATGGAAGCGCCGATAATGGAGCGATTGTAGTCTTTAATTGGACGTAAGCCGCTTCGTGGTGACAGCTTGGCGGTATGGGTCAGCACCCCGTCTTTCATCTCCGTTAGCACCTCAGCTACGATCAGCTTATGACCTTGAAAGGTTACTTCATAGCCAGGTTCCAGTAATTTCTCCGTTTCGACCTCATATTGGATAAAATCAGCATCACGTACGCCGGGGATATGGTTTTCCGAGGCGGTCTGGAAGTCAGCTACTCGTTTGGTTACTTTATAATTCGTAGATTGTATTTCTCCTTTGCTGAGTCCCATAGGCAGGCCAAAATAAAACTTTGGTACTCCGTAGCCCACCGCAGGAATGAGTGGAGAGTAGAAGTGGGAAGCCATTCGTTTCAGAAATTGCCAATCGGTTTCATCATATTGCATGATAAAGGTGCCGATGGGCTTCTTGTGAGATACAACATCCATCGCTTCGGCTTTGGAATAGTCCGATACAATACTTTCAATCAGACCTGTATAGGTGAGCTTGGGGTTCTGGAAAGAGCGTTGATGCCGCTTAATATCTAACTCGTAGGTATGAGAAATGGCTTCGACGGTCAGATAATGAACCCCATGAACGACTTTTTCCTCCACATCCAAGGCAATGCCTCGAAAAAGGGGCTGTCGATTGCCATTTTTGTCTGTAACAAAAGCTTTGACCTGGGTTTCCTCATCCGAAGCACGCACATACAGCTCGCGCTTTTTCTCCGAGATGATACCTGTACAGATCATTCGGGCATGATCATTGACTGTTTTTAGGATTTTAAGTTCATGAAGGCGTACAAATTCATAAGGCATGATTTCGATATGACCGTACGTCACGGTGTTTTCCATAGATGTCTCCTTCTATAGTTGTTTTTGGTAAATGTTATTATGAGATTCTCAGCTAGATATGTTGTTAATGATAAATCCAGCATATGTATTTATCGGTTAAAAGAGAGAGTTAGTTTACAGAATGCCCCATTCGTTGTGGTATTTACTATGTGTATTATTGGAAGTAGGAGATATGGGAGGGGAGTATTGTGCAGAGAAAAGCATATAATAGGTTTTAAGACGGAGTTTCAAAAGATATTTATAAAGATTGAGCTTTAATGAGAGAGGAGGGTTCATGGTATGCCAAAAAACGATAATATGCTGGCGATTCTATGGATGCTGAATTCGGGTGTGAAAATGACTGCAAAACAAATATCCGAAAAGTTAGAAATAAATATAAGGACAGTTTATCGGTATATTGATGCTTTATGCGCCAGTGGAGTGCCTATAATATCCGACACGGGCCATAATGGCGGGTATAGCTTGCTGAATAATTTTATTAGAGCACCTTTACTATTTGATATGGAGGAGAAAAAGGCACTCCTTCATGCTGCTGTTTTTGCAAAAGAAGCTGGATACCCTTTGAGTGAGGCATTAAGCAGTGCGACGTCAAAATTGAAAATGTATTCGAATCAAGAGCAGGAAAGTATACTTAGCCGTCATTTAGCCGGATTTGAAGTGATAAATCGCATGGGAGAACCTTCTCTTCAGCCGATATTGGCAGAATTGGAGCAGGCTGTAGCCAACGAATTCTCTGTAGAAATGGATTATCGCACAAGCCATGAAGAACAACCCAAGAATAGGGTGATAGACCCCTATGGAATGGTTTACTGGAACAGTAAATGGTATACTGTTGCTTTTTGTCACCTACGGAATGAGATCCGTAGCTTTCGGGCAGATCGGATTCTACAAATCAAGCGTACTCCAATCCTATTTAAGCGTCCTGAGGCTTTTTCGGCTCGTGAATTTTTTATGCAAAATCTGTTGCCTGATTTAGTAGGCAAGGACGGTTTAATTTCTTTAATGATCGAAGGCAGGTCGGAGGCATTGGATGACTTATGTCTGCATTGGTTTTTGGGGCATCATCTGAAAGAGCGCACATCCAATCAAGCCATCTTTTTGCTTGAGGAAAAATCACTTCATACATATGTCCCTTATTTGCTCCTAACCTACGGGAAATCTATTCAAGTCATCGAACCACAGAGTTTGAAGAAAAAGCTTGTCGCTGTTGCGTCGGAGTTAATGGAATATTATCAGCGCTAAAAGCTTCACTGACAGCAGATGTCAGTGAAGCTTTTTTATAATGAGGATAATCACGGATTACCGAGGGTTGGTATCACTTGATAAATTATAAAATAAGGAGAACCTGTGAATGAATAGTACGGTATATCTGTATGTATTTGACACTATGGCAGACTGGGAGATTGGTTACTTAACTGCCGAACTGAACTCGGGGAGATATTATAAAAAGGGGCTGTCCCCATCCAAAATTGTTACCGTGGGACTGGAAAAGACTCCTGTAACTACCATGGGCGGATTGACAATACTGCCTGACATCAATCTGGATGAGTGCAGTATTGAAAGCACAGATGCATTGATTTTACCCGGTGGAAATACATGGACAGAAACCATTCATCAACCGATTTTAAAAATCGCTGAGAGGTGCTTAGAGGAAGGGATATGGGTTGCTGCGATTTGTGGTGCGACCATGGGACTTGCCCAGGCAGGATTACTGAATTCACGTTGGCATACAAGCAATGATCTGGAATACCTCAAAATGATCTGTCCCACCTACACGGGCGAAAAGTATTACAAAATGGAGTCTGCTGTAACCGATGGAAAACTAATCACTGCATCTGGAACAGCTCCTTTGGAATTTTCCGTACACGTCTTGAAAGCTCTGGGTGTGTTTTCTTCTAAGACATTAGAAGCCTGGTATAGTCTAAATAAGACTCGTGCATCCAAATATTACTATGAGTTGATGAATTCAATCCAATAAAGGAATAAGCATAAAACTGAACTATTACGATCATTTAAAGGAGGAGTCAAAATGACTGAAAGCAGAGAATATACGGGAGTGTCAGGTAAATATACAAAGAAGGGGATACCCAACGGCTTTACATCTATTACCCCTTTTATTACAGTGAAGAATCCTTCTGAAGCAATTGAGTTTTATACAACTGTTTTCAATGCAAGAGTTAAGGATATTACTGAATTTCCTAATGAGAATGGCAATAAAATTATTGTTCATGCGGAATTAGATTTTGGAAATGGTTTTTTGCAGCTGGGAGCAGCGAATCCGGCATATCAATTGGTCTTGCCGCCAGATGGAGACCATGCGTGTTATTCTTTCGGAATTTACGTAATGAATGTGGATCAGGTCATTGAAAATGCGGTAGAAAGAGGAGCAAAACTAAGGGAATCAGTTGCAAACTTTGTATCAGGGGATCGATTCGGAAGTATACTGGACCCTTGTGGAGTAAGATGGTCTATTATGACCAGGATCGAGGATTTGTCAGAAGAAGAAAGCAGTCGTAGGGTTGCTGAATGGGCCAAAAGCTTGAGTGGAGAATAAATGCAATCACTTTTTAAAAGTATTAAGAGTGACGGTCTGCTGAAATGATGTTAAGGAAAGCTTGAATATATCCCCTCGCCTCTATACTGTAACCCGCTCATTGAGCGGGTTTTTATTTTTAATCATTTGAAAAATGTAGACATGAAATATTTAAGGCATAGAGTTTGATGGAGCTTGTAGACATTCTGCTACGTTTTAATCATGTTGTTTACAAAATCGCTGGCGTAATTCTTCTTGAAACAATCTAGCCAATTTGGCAGGATACATTACTCCTCCTGTGGTATGAGTGTGTGCATGCATGGTAACTCTGATAGAGGGAGGAATGGCAAGTTATTGTTTTCTTCTTTCGATGGTTTATAAAATGAAGCGCGGCACCTGCTGGAATAAGATATAATCCGAAATAATTTTTAATTTTAATTACTAAAAATTTATGTTTATGATTTTTGGCAAGGGAAAATAAGATATAAAATATGGAAGGGAGTGATATAATAAGTAATTATAAGTAATTATATTCAATAATAGTCATAAAAAAAGTTATAAAACTAAGAGATTAAAAATTATTTTGTTACTAACCATCTTAGGAGGAATTATCTATGAAGAAAAAATTAACAATACTTAGTCTGGCTCTAGCCATCACAGCCTTCTCTACTGTAAGTTTAAGCGCTTCTTACGCTTCTGATTATGACGTTTCCTCTGGAAATTCTTCTCCTTTAATTAGCGCGCATGCAAATGGTGCTGCTGTTGAGCCTCAAGCAATAACATCCCTTGCTCGTAAAGCATGGCAAGTTGGTAAATCAGCTTGGGATGCTAACAAGGATGCTTTGAGAGAAGCGACCCGCTTAGGAAGTCTATTAGGTACAGGTGTTTCTAGTAGTGATGTAGAGAATGCAGATGTAATTTTTGATAAATAGCTTAAATATCAGGGAGAGGATCAGATTTTTATATTTCTCTCTCCCTGATGTTATTAAAAAGAGGTGATTGCTTAAATGAAAAAAAGAAGCGAAACGTGTATTTTAAATGCTACGTTATTCTCTTTATCGTTGTTCTTGATGGTTCATTTCTTCTTTATTTTTCTTCACGCTGGACCGCTTAACCCGGTCTCTGTTTCATTGAAATCAGTAACTGATAACTATGTCGGACGGTTTTTTCAACAAAACTGGCATCTATTTGCTCCCCAGCCTATGACTCAAAATCTAAAATTATATGTACGTGTAAAGTATAAGGGGGAGGGCAGTGCCAAAACGGTTATAAGCAATTGGTATGATGTTACTGAACCTATGATCAGGACGAATGAGACGACAATATTTTCACCTTATAATAGGATGCTCAGAATTGGTAGTGGATACATACATCAATTATATATAGGAGGAAAAGATGATCTAACATATAAATTAATGGAGAAAATATCTAAAAAAGATAATGTCGCCAAAGAAATAAATGCTTCTTTAGAAAAGGATTCGGATCAAGTTGAACAAATCATATACCGCTATGCCTCTGCGTTTGCGAAAAGAGAGTTTTTGAAACATGAAATAACCGATGTCCAGTTTATGACCTCAATATCGGATGCAATTCCATATTCAAAGCGAGATGATCTTCATTTTAAAGTGAAAGAAGAGAATGTCGTATATGGTTGGAAAGGAGTTGTAAAGGATGTTGTTGAATTACCGTAATTTTTTTATGAATGAACGCTTTCTTATTGGCACAAGTATCCTTCGGATATGTATCGGGTTGATATTACTTTTCAATTATTTTATTCATTATAAACAGAGATACTTTTTTTGGCACGAATCTGGAATTAATATTTATTCTGCTGGGTACAAGTCATTAACATGGTCTTTATATAATTTGAATTCATCAGCTTTATTTTTTGACTTTATCTATCACCTAGGAATTATAGTTACTATTTTTTATTTAATAGGATATAAAGGCCGGCTTTTTTCAATTCTGGCCTACCTATTTTTTTATTCATTGTATGTTCGTTCTTTTCATATTAGTGATGGAGGAGACAACTTACTTATAGTGAATATGTTTTTTCTGTCGTTCGCCAATAACACTGCCTATTTATCTTTGGATTCTAAAATGAACAACTCATCTGGAAAAGACTTGAAAGACTCTTTACTCTATAAGTTATCTGTGATAATCCACAATTTTGCAGTACTTTTTTGTATTATACAACTGTGTATTGTTTATTTCTTCTCAGGAATGTACCAGCTTATGGGGGAAATGTGGCAAAACGGAACGGCACTTTATTATATCTCTCAGGTAAGAGAGTTTAGCAGACCTATTTTGGATTATATGGTTAACCATTATGTTGGGCTCACCATTTTATTCACTTATTTATCTATAATTGTTAAAATAGCTTTTCCTTTTGCTGTAATTAATAAAAGCCTTAAACCGTTTGTAGTTATTGCTATGATATTGTTTCATGCAGGAATCGGTATAGGCATGGGCTTACTGACGTTTTCACTAATTATGATTGTTATGGAATTATTGTTGTTTACGGATCGAGAATATAAAAAGTTATACTATTTTATAAAGATCAGTTTCCGGAAAATATCAATTATAATTCGAAGAAAAACAAGAAAAATAGGATATGTAAGCTTTCAACACAAACAAATTCTGGTTTTCTATGATGGTTGGTGTCCTGTCTGTACAAATATAAAAGACAATTTGTACAAGCTAGATTATTTTAGACTGCTACGGCTTGTTAGTTTTCGGAATTCTTCATTGGTTCAAGCATACAAATTAGATGTTAATGAATTAGAAAGGCGAATGCATAGTTTCTCAATGAATGATTCCAGTAAAATACAACGTGGAATTGACTCTATTGCACAAATTTGTACAAGAATACCGTATCTTTGGTGGGCGGTTCCCTTTATAATTATTTTCAAAAAAATGGGTATAGGTGGTTGTTTGTATGATTATATAGCTTCTAAAAGAAAGGTGATTCCCGTGGGGAACTGTGACGACTTATGTGAACTTCAGCCTAAGCGTGTCCATTAAGGAGCAAAGTATGAAAATAATTTTATTGTTAGTAGCTATAATTTTAATATTTGTGTTCATATGTATCCTGTTTTTATTCATTGCGAAGCGCCAAAATAATAAGAAAACAGAAATGGATGTTCTAAGCTTTTTGAAGGAAAATCCGAGTAAAGCATCTTTGTTTATGATCAAAAATGGTATGGAGAAAATCAGCTATAACTCAGAAGTTAAAATGCCGCTTGCCAGTACAGTTAAAGTGATTATTGCTATTGAATTTGCTCGCCAAGTTGTGGCGAAAATATTAGATGAGCAGGAACTTGTTCCTTTAGAGGAATTAAATAAATTTTATATTCCTGCTTCCGATGGTAACGCTCATCATAACTGGATCAAATCCATTCGCGCAAACCATAAAGAGGTTCAAGGGAAAATTACGTTATTGGATATTACCCACGGCATGTTAGCATATAGTTCCAATGCCAATACAGAATTTCTGATGGCGAAAATGGGTTTGGATAAGATAAATGAGAATATTATGAAGCTTTCACTTTCTTCCCATGATAAAATCTTTCCTTTTTCATCTGCGGGATTCATGTCTCCTTATATCCAAGAGACCGAAAACATAGGCTTTAAAGAGTCGATACAAAAGATAAGTGAGATGAGCTACGAGGAATATATGAAAAAATCTATTGAAATTCATCAGATTTTAAATCGTGATCAGGGGATAGAATGTATTCAGAAATGGAACACCAGGCAGAATTATGTACGAAAGCTTCAAGTGCTGGAATCGCGCAAGCTTCCTCGTTCAACGACTAAAGAATATGCTTACCTCATGAAGCTCATACACAAGGAGGAGTTGGTTCCTTCTACTATAAATCCATATTTAAAAATGCTAATTCAGCGACAAGTAGATAACTCCAAGTTAATAGAGTTTGGAAACAAAGGTGGATCTACCATTTCTGTTCTAACAGAGGCTTTATATTGTACGGATCGGGAAGGAAATGACATTCAACTAGCCATGTTTATTCAAGATGATTCTGGGGTGGATCATATTTGGCTCAAGCAGAAGCTGGATTTGTTTTTTTACAAATTATTAACGGATACTGCATTTCAAGAAGAGGTAAGAAGCAAATTATCATATGATAAGGGAAAAAATTGATGTTTTTTTATTTTGTGAAAATGCTGTTGATTCCGCTTATACTTTACTGGATCATGGCTTACTTTCCATTTAAAAATCGTATTTCGTGGTATATACACACTTTGTTTACAAGTGCATATACGTTCATAATTTTATTCATAAATGATTGGACAGAAATTAGCTATTATTTACGTCCGGTTTGCATCGCATTGTTTGGATGTTCCTTATTCCGTCAAATGGTTACTTTACGCTCTTTTAAATTTAATGGCTTAAGTAGAAAAACACGAATATCCCTTTCTCTTTATGGTTTATTAGCGATATATCAAGTTTTTATATGTATTTTATTTAGTATTTCATACATTACATCCACTCCTAAACACGAAGATGCAGTCGATTTAGCCTTCCCTTTGAAAGGAGGGGCTTACGAGGTAGTGAATGGTGGAATGAGTTCATCTATGAACTATCACTTTTCGCATCGTACTCTGAAATATGCGGTGGATATAACTAAGCTCACCCCGTTAGGCTCAAGAAAAGGAAAATTTGATAATCCTGAATCTTTAAAATCCTACCCCATTTATAATGATTCAGTATATAGTCCAGTTGAGGGTAGAATTATCGAAGTTGTGGATGGAGTAGAAGATAATGTGCCAAACTCTCTGGGTCGTAGTACTACAAATATGATTATCATCAAACACAAAGGATATAATATTCTGTTGTTACACTTGAAGAAAAATAGTCTGCTAGTTAAGAAAAATGATTTTGTCAAGGTTGGACAAGAAATTGCGAAAGTAGGGAACTCAGGTTACAGCAGTGAGCCGCATCTTCATGTTCATGCTATAAAACATGACAATAAGAGTGATTACTTCAGTGGAACTTCGGTTCCTATTACTTTTAATGGTAATTACTTAAAGAGAAATGATTTGCTATTTAATCAAACGCTTATTTTTCGTTAAAAATGAATACCTTCCTAGAAAGTCGGTTTTAGAATTTGTTTACCAGGTTTTCAGTATCGTATATTGTTCTTCAAAGCAAGTATTTTCAACTTAAGCGAGAGGTATAATCCTTTACATCGTCTCGGCACATGTTGAGCGCTGTTTACTGTCAGTAAGGACAGAATGAATACAGGATGTATCGGTGTTTTAGCTCCTTAATGAGGGTCTAGTTGATAAATGGAGAGAGGTAATAGACCATATTAAGTTGAAGTTGCAGTAAATAACAACACTTTGACCAAATCGGATTATGGTTCCTCTTAGATTTGTTTCAGAAGTTCTGGGGGATACATTAAATACTACGATCAATGGAACATTACATGTTGACATTAAGACATAAAGCTTGATTGCTTTGGAATGGTTAACAAACTAATTGCTCGATTGCTAGTCATTTTTCCCACATTAATTAAATCTTCGTTTGTACAAGGACGCATAGGAATTTTATCAATTTTAAATTGTGAGACAAATTCATTTAAACATTCGATAATTATTTTCCTTATTAAAAAGATGTTTTATTGTACAAAAATAATACTGGTGGCCCTTAAAGATGTGTTAGGAGCCACCAGTAAAAATTCGATACACACTTTTATTTTGATTAAGAATTATTGTCCAATTTGTTCTAAGATTTGTGTGTAAGCATTCCTATAATGATCGGGGTTAGGATCTTCTCCTATTATCTTGGGTACGTCAAAGTCAGACAGCAGGAAATGGTGTTTGGCTTGAACCTCATGTCTTGCTAAGCAGCTCTTGCAACAGGACAAGGGACAGCCGTCAATTGCAATGATGTCACGTCCCGATTTTGCTGTTCTGACAAGCGGTTTGACATCACCACCAACACCAGCAATACAGGACATTTCAGCAACCTTTTCTCGATCCATTTGTATAGCGATCATGTTAGCGGTTTGTGCTGCAGAGGAACATCCAGAACATGAATAGACAAGAGGTAAATCAGTTCTTTTCATCTTTGTACACTTCCTTGTTTTTTCTTTGTGATCGATCACGGTATCTTTGGTTTCAGCTGAAATAAATTTAAAATTGTTTGTATTTTAACTTAAATTTACAGTCTAAACCGTGATCGTGATCACGACATTATTTTTGTGAAATCTGCTATAAGGCTAACTGTGTGTATGTAAATCAGCTAGATCTTTAGAAAAAAAGCTTATCCCAACTCATAGATTTAAGTTGGAATAAGCTTTTGAAATTTTAATATTTAGGTGCAATTAAACTTATCAATTTCCTGGTTGAAGAATTTTAGATAATTTTGTACCATCAAACTTATCACCCCATCCTCTATTTTCTTCTATAGAAAATTTTAGAAATGGGTCGATACTTGGCAATGGAAAATTGTAATCTATCATGAGCTTTATAATTCTCTCTAAAGATTTCAAACTGCTTTCGCCGTATCCTTCGATTACAGTGTACGCATGACTGATACCAAGGTCATAAATACCTCGTAGTAAGGCGTCGACTGATCCATCAATATTTTGATATAAGCTATACAAGTATATGAATTCATCTTTACTCAACTTCTTAAACTCTTCCTCCTCGTATGTTTTGAATTCTATTAAATTCTCAGGAATTAATTCAACGACTATATCGTTCCAATCATCCAAGTATTGTATATTAGTGAATTCCCATAAATAATTTAAAACGATCTTCCAATCATTAACATTATATTTCAAGGCTATAATAGCGTTCTCAAAACAGCTAATACCATATGCAACTCTAGCCCTCATTGAAATATGTCTGAATTTTTCCATGTGCATCATCGCTGGTCTCCTTTATACCATCCGGTTAGTGCGTCAGCAATATTTCTTTTTAAAGTAAATGTGCAGTTTTCGCAGGCTATTTTTGCTGCTCCAAATTCGATGTGGAGTTGTTTTAATAGTATATATATAAATCATTCACATTAGCCTTTTGATTTAGTGCTTGATTCACTGCATCTATTTCTGCGCAATTTCCCACTGCATATTCATTAAGAGAATCTTTTGGCAATAATCCTGCTTTGTCTTTGCTTCCAGATAACACTGCATTCTTTTTGTTATTAGAGGAGGAAGAGGATCAGAAAGAAAAATCAAGGAGCGAGTCGATGAAATCATTCAAGTACTAAGCTCACGGCAAGATATACTGGAACAATTTGATGATAACCTATTTAATGCGTTGGTGGAGAAGATCACGATTCTCTCACCAGCGCATTTTGTTTTTACCTTGAAAAGTGGAATGAGCATAGATGAAATATTGGACTAACAGAATCATAGGCTAATGCGATAAAAAGACTAACGAGTAACTGTAGGGTGTATGACGGGGAGAATCAGTCGAATCCCGTCTTTTACTCCTTCCATATACATGGATTGTTTGTCCTGGCTTAACTGGTAGCCAATTGCTTCTTCCCATTCGGATAGTGGTTGCTGAATATCCTCGTTTTGGTTAATTTTGAATTGATCCATTTGAGTGAATAGATTGTTGTCCTCTGATGAACATGAAGCCTGTTGTTCATTAGCGAGTTCTAAATGATAAAATCGTTGGCGTAATGCTTCGAGAAACCAATCTGGCCAATTTGACATAGCACATTTTCCTTCCCGTTGTTTGAGTGTGTGTATGTTAACTCTGATGGGGAGGAATGGCAAGTCATTATATTGTGTGGAGGGATGTTGAATTATCTTTAAAAATATATTTTTCATTAAGAGAATTTGGGTTTATATGTAGATTAAAATATTGGGTGAAATACCTATTTAAGTAATAAGGATAACAAAAAAAGGTCAATCATAGTAGTATCTGACCATAATCGACCTGTTCAATGTAACGCTATTACGTTATCTAGGTTATACTTTTAAAGCAGTTGATGTGCGTACAACCGAAATGAAGAATTTTTTTTATACGGGTATTACATGGGTTATATGTGTTATTGGTTGAGTGATAGGTTCATTCGTCACCCACCTCCTCCAAATAAACCTTGAAAAGTATTTAACAAATCAAGATTATGACAGTATTCGAGTAGATAGATTAAGATTTTGGAAAAGGATTATCATTTAGGATTTTGCATGATATTTTTTTTGCCACTATGATAATCGGCGGGCTATCAAAACCCTCTACACTTATTTTGAAAATGTAATTCCCAAATTCCACATTGTATTTTTGATTCATTTCCATTGCTTCTTCATCATTTGCCAATTCAATAAATATTTTAGATGTATCCCCATGCCATAAAAACAAAGTAGAAACAAAATACGGTTGTTCAAACTCAATATCAATTGCATACTCATCACTACTTTGATCTATGCTACCTGACAACACAATTTGTCCTGCGTTCATACGACAAAACTCAAAATCCATCCATAAGCATCTACTTAAATAAGTATTAATTTTGTCAATCTCTACATTTACCTCATCTAAATTCATAATAAACACTAGAATCATCTCCTATGGTAAATTTATATGTGTATTTTTTGCTCCAGTGGCATTAAAATTAGGGTTTTTCGTTCCATCCTTAAAGAATTCTTTAAGTTCACTTTCCTTATACCACTTACCATCCGTCCCCAAATACTCAGTACCACTTCCTTGAATTTTAGGATCAGGATTTGGAGCTGACTTTCTTGATACTCTATAAATACTATTCGCATTCGTATGTTGACTATTACCGGGATGTATTCTTACCTCAAATACAAATCCATCTGCTGTCCAAGGATGCTTAAGTCCCTTTGGTATACTCGTCAGACCCTGTTGTTCCAAAGCCTCATCAAGGAAATCCTTAGGATTTGTAGTGTTAAGGAGATTCCTACCACCATTACCCATCCCCTCAAGAGCATTCTTCTTCTCTATTTCTTTAAGTAATTCCTTCTCTTTTCTTAAATATTCATCGTAATTTGAAGTTTCTCGGGCGGCTTTACTTTTCTCAATATTCTCCAATACACGCTTTTTGGTATTCTCTTCTTCTCTCTTTTTATTAGGCTTACCCGTCCCCTCATTTTTAGGAGTTTTCTCCTTGGGTTTACCTGCTTTTGAAGGCATAACTTCTGATGCGTTCTCAATAGGTTCGGATGCATTTTTTGTGGTGATGCTCTTCTGATCTATTCGCTGTTGGATTCCCCTCACATTTTCTCTTGCGAGCCTAGCGTTCTCAGATGCCCCTTCTTTGCTCATTTTGGAGAATTCATTTTTAAAGGCTCTACCTTCACCACCTCGACCGTCGAGTGCAAACGGCTCTGCTGTTAGGTTTGCATAGCTCATCCATCGTTGTTCTTCCGGTGTGATGCCCTCTTGATTAGATAGAACCAAAAAATCTCCTGGATAGTTTTGTTTCCAGTCATCGTAGTATTTAAAATCTGGATCTCCATTCGCCATACGAACCACCCCGTCCTCAGCACGGTAGCTTCCTAGCGGAATTTCAGGTCTGCGATCACCTTCTAATGAAGCCCAATAGACATAATCACTATAAATTCTCTCATACTCTTCATCTGTAAGCTCTGGTGGCGCAGCTTCTTTTTTCGCTTTAAGGGCTTTAGCTCTAGCTTCTTTTTCTGCTTTAAGAGCAGCTTCAGCCCTAGCTTTTTCTTGTTCTTTATATTCCCTCAGCATTCTATCTTTAACACTTTTAGGTACCTGTTGATAGGCATGAACCATGGTTTTCGATGTTGTCAGCAAGTTTTGGATCAGCTCTAATCGGCTGCCGGAATGTACTATTTGACGTGCGCTTGTATACACTTTCCCCAGAATCCATTTGCTATAGTAGGCATGTCTCGCTTGCTCATGTTCATACTGAGTAATTAACCCTTGTAATGCTAGACCAGCCAAGTGTTTCAACGGATGAATACCGTTCCCCTTACTGCCTCCAACGGAAGGGGTTCCTTTGCTCCGAACAGGGATCGCTGCGGTTGCTCTCAGAATCACACCTCCTGCAGGTCCACTTAGCGCTCCTGCAACAACGCCAGCCACTTTTCCCATCACTGGAATGGAGCCTAGTAGCTTGGACACCGTACCCATCAAGGCATTCGCCTGTTTAAGCTCTGCTGGACTTGTGACTTTTGCTTTAGGGGTAGAGGCTTGGCTGCTAGATGAATCCTTGGCTGCTGACTGGGCTGCTTCATAGGCTTTTATGCTCATGAGTGGCGGCTCAGGCACAGGAGGAAGGTCAGCTACGAAAACTGGAGCTTTTACCGTACCTTCTTGATAAATCACTGGGGCTTTGGTGTCTGTCTCACCATCCAATATCATGCTGCTGGCTCCACCTTTTAAGTATAGCGCCGTGCCAGCTTCCAGTGATAGTTCCTCACCTGCACCCAGCTTCACATGACCACCCTGAATCTGCACATTCCCCGGACTGTCGATGGTAATGCCGCTACTTTCATGCAGTGTAATGGAAAATTTACCGGAGGTGGATAGAGTCAGCTTATGCTCAGACATTTCTACACCGCTACCTTGCACATGTTGCCATACCTTCACATTCGGCTGTCCATGGGTGTGGCGTTGTTGTCGCAGCGAATCTGTTACATAGGCATCCTGTTCGCGGTGCGTAGGCAGGTACAATTCCACCTGTTCCCCGATCTCAGGCATATCGTACCAGCCACTATGTTCTTCGGCGACATAACGGGTGGACACCGAAAACCAGCACGCTTTGGCAGGATCTTGCTTCGGGTCAATGTCCAGTTGGAGCTGTACGAAATCCTGTTGTACCTTGAGCACCGTTCCTGTCAGTGAAATTCCAGTAGCCTGATCGTTGTCATACCGGGCATAGCGAATATCCTGTTCAGCTTGAAGATCATAGCGGGTACGTAGTAAGCCATCCGCTAACTGTGTCACTGCTCGAACCACGACCAGTTCTTTTCCTTGCCCGATAGGTAACGAGATAAGGTCGCCCAGCGCATAGTATTGCAGACTTTCAATCATATAGGTGACATATGAGTCAGCACGTTCGCCTGGTTTTTCCGCATCCAACTCATGAAACGTTTTCCGAACTCGATAAAATACATCCCGCTCTACCTTATGCTGCTTGCCTTCAGGCATCCCGAAGAAAACCTTGGGCGAAGCTGCGGTTACCTCTGGCACAAGTACGGAACCAAAGCGAGAAGCGAGGCGTTTTAAAAACGCCCAATCCGTCTCATCATATTGTAAAACAAATGTCTCTAGTTTGGCATAGTGGCTTACCGTATCAATGGCATCTCCGTACTGATATTTTCGAACCAGCGCAGTGACCAAATCATCATAGGTACGATGAATATCTTGGTAGGAGCGTCTTTTACGTTTGATATCCATCTGGTGCGAATGGGAAGCGGCCTCCAGTTCAAACGTATACACGCCTCGCACACAGTGTACGGACATACGTGTAACAATCCCATGGAACAGCCTTCTCAGCGATTGTCCCTGCTCATCCAACTGACGAATCACAATCGGCTCTTGCTCCATATTTTGACCGATACAAGCTGCTCCCTGTTCTTCGGAGAGCATGCCATTGATATGTAAAAAGGCATGATCATTAATGGCGCGTGTTATTTGAAGTTGTTCGATGTGTAATGGCTGAAAGGGACCATAAAAGCGTAGGCTTTCATATCCGATCCCATCTGATAATACGCTCAAGTGAGTTCATGTCTCCTTTCTAGATGCGATGGGTATTTCTAAGTAAAGGACGTCTTCTTGAAATTGCTTTTGATTAAAGAAGCCGCAGATGAGTATAACAGTGAGTCAATATAAATATGTATAACAAGGTTTGTACGCTAAAAAGGGACGAGAGGCGATATTTAATAAACAACCCAGCATATGTATTTATCGGTTAAAAGAGAGATTTAGTTTACAGAATGAACCATTGGTTGGGGGATTTATTATGTTTATTTTTGGAAGTAGGAGGATGAGAGGGAAGTGTAACAAGAGTTAATATAGGAATATGGTAATACGCCACATGGTTTGCTATTTCGATGCTTTTCCATGCTGCCAAAATAGATACTTAAAACCAAAATGATACCCTATCCAAACGATCTAAATTTAAAAATAATGGAGTGATAGAATGATAAGAGGACTTGTGCTTTTAAATAGTGGGAATATTGAAGATTACTTACCAGACTTATATGATTGGAGTCTTACTAAAACCGAAAAAGAGCAACATACTTGCCGACCCATAATCGAACTTCCTCCATATAACAATTATAAAGAGAATGTACTGAAAAGGCTTGCAAATGGGCAATTAATATATATCTTGGTTGATAAAAGTAACAGTAATAAGCGGATAGGAAAGATACAGCTTTTTGACTATAATTCTCGAAATAAAAGTGCCGAGATCGGATACTACTTGCCTCTAAAACATAGAAAACAAGGATATGCGAATGTATTGCTAGAGCTATTTATAGATACCATTTTTGAACGTAAGGATTTAGAGTTGAATAAAATTTACGCGACGGTTGCAGCGTGTAATCAAGCATCCATAAAATTATTAGAAAAATTCCATTTTAAGCTGGAAGGGACTTATCGAGAGCATTACTGGTTTAGTGATGGTTCGGTATGCGATCAATATCATTATTCTTTGCTAAAAAGAGAGCATGCTAGCTTAGCTGAAAAAGAAAAAGAAGGAAATTGAACTATTATTTTTAAAATGGAACGAGTTAATTTCAAGTAAATCCGTTTCATCCTCTCGACACACGTTGAGGCCGTAGTAAAGCTATGTCGAGTCGATATATAGAGGTGCTTAATTGTAGCTTCCTATGTCCTTTACGAGCTGGGGAAAAGTTTATAGAAATAAGGTATGGCACAACAAAATAAATGTTTCGATTTTTTTGGATTTAAAGTGGTTGGACACATCCGATGTATTTAACTGAAAATGTGAGTATTCAAGAGAGCGTCCTTAGTTTGGCGTTCTTTTCTTTGTACGCTACCTGTAAGAATTCCTTAAGCAATAAGGTTATTCCCTTCTGTGACGTGCAATCAACTTGCTGTGTTTAAATAAATGCGGATGCAGGGAAGGTGAACCCCTTGGATAAATTTAAAGATCTGGAGAAATTGATTAAACTTACCGAAGAGACTTTCTGAGATGGATATTGTGAACAGACCTGGATTCTCGGAATGGGAGGATAAGCATCATTACAAGCAAGCATTGGAGAATGAAGCTTTGTACTGGCAGGGCATGAAGTACGGAGCACAGTTTGTATATGTTGTATTAGAGAAGATGCTTCATGATGAAAAAGAGAAAGAAGAATAGCCAATGGAGATTAGATGGTTATAGAGAACATTAAAAAAGATGCTGGGCACCTACCAACCTGGTCATACCCCTGTCAAGTAGACAGGGTATGACCAGGTTGGTAGGTGTTTTAATTTGTCTTACGTTATGGGACACAGGCTCAGGCTTTTCAGTTCAATTCGTCTTGATTGACTATGCTTGCAACTTACCCGCACGAATATCATCTGTCATGCCTGCGTAAGGTGCCTGGGCAATCAACTTCTCGTTGTTCACACCTGCATTTTCAATGAAAGTAATATATGCGAATTCAGGAACTACATGCTTCGGATAAGTCTCATACTTTTCACGCGATTCTTCCATTACAGGGATGAAATCATTTTGATAGCGTACTTTAATCCCTGGATGCACATGCACCCATTTCGGAAAGAAAATAATACCATGCATGGTCAATGAAATGGCTGGATGGGTTCAGTATCGGAGAAGCTTCGCCGAAAGAATCATAAACTTTAAGTCGGTATAAGTCGATTAAATAATTAAGGGCTTATATATACACAAATTTCTATATTAGAACATACCTAGCAGTGAACTTAGGCCCAAGCGTAGAAGCCGTATCTAAAAATAGAATTCATTCCAGGAGGTAAGCTATGAATAAGAGAACAGGCTTTAGATTTTTAGTTGTAATTATGATGATTTATGTATTTACTTTTAATCTGGGTGTGGAAACTGTAAAGGCAAATTCCGTATATTATGTTTCTACAACGGGGAATGACATCACTGGAACCGGTACACTATCAAATCCATGGAAAACCATACAAAAGGCAGCAGATACCATGAAAGCCGGAGATACCTGCATCATACGAGGTGGTACATACCGGGAAACAGTAACACTTCATACTTCCGGAAGTTCTGCAAAACCCATAAACTTTGAGGCTTATACAGGAGAGAACGTAACGGTATCCGGTGCCGATCCGGTTACTGGCTGGAAAAATTACTCCGGATCCATCTATTATGCGGAAATGAAGGGTTCCCTTGGAACAAAAAATCAGATATTTGTTAATAAGCAAATGCAATTTGAAGCCAGATGGCCCAATTCACCAACACTTGATCCCTTAAATTCAACATATGCAACAGTTGATTCCGGTTCCACTACAACCATCAAGGATGGAAACTTAACTCAGGCACCTGGATACTGGGTTGGCAAAACGGTTTGGAGTGTTCCGGGAACAGGCTACAAATCTTATAAAAGTACCATTACCAGCTCAAGTGACGGCTCCATTACCTTTGATCAAATAGATACTGCAGCGACAGGCGGTAACAGCTATTATATTACTGGTAACCTTAAAGATCTTGATAGTGCGGGAGAATGGTATTATGACAGCACTACTGGCAGACTTTATTTATGGGCACCTGGTGGAGTTGATCCGAATACTTTGACAGTAGGAGCAAAGAAGCGGACTTATGCATTTGATTTAAGTTCCCGATCTTACATAAATATTACCGGAATTAATATCTTTGCCTCCAGCATTAAAATGTCGAATTCTAATTACTGTAAAGTTTCTAATATGATTGCGGAATATGTCAGTCATGATTCGGATGTTACGAGACAATACAGTACAGGGATATTTATGTCCGGTACCAATAATGAGCTTAGAGACAGTACTTTGACCTACAGTTCCGGTAATCTGGTGAGTATAGAGGGAACAGGAAATAAGGTAATTAATAATCTTATTCATGAAGCAAATTATTCGGCAGCGGATATTCCGGCAATCTATCTATTGGGGGCAAACCATCTAATCAGTCATAATACGGTATATAACGCTGGGCGTCATCTGATATTTATGCCTACCCAAAACAGCCAGATACAATATAATAATCTGTACAATGCAGGAAAGCTGACAAAAGACTGCGGAATACTCTATGAATTTGCCTGGGATGGGCAAGGGACGGTAATTCATCATAATTACATCCATGATAATCTGGCAAAGAATTATTCCGGCACTGGTATCTATCTGGATAACGGTAGCAAGGGCTATATTGTGCATCATAATGTTGTATGGGGAAACTATACAGGGATAAGATTGAACACACCCAGTAATTTTAACCTGATTTATAACAATACCACCTACAGTAACGGAAATGTAGGATATTGGGGAAGTAATTTTCAGTCAGATATGTACGGCGACAGAATTTTCAACAATATCTTTACTACAGCCTTTACACTGCCTGGTACTCATATAGAGGGAAATAATATTACCTCAGAAACCAATCCGTTATTTGTGAATCCCACAGCATATGATTTCAGGTTGCAGTCTACTTCTCCAGCTATTAATGCAGGGGTTGTAATATCTGGAATCACGAATGATTATGTTGGTGCGGCACCGGATATTGGAGCATATGAGTTCGGTGGAACTGACTGGACTGCCGGGCATGACTTTTCTTCATCTCCGGACCCGGTTTTTGAGAGTGTCAGCTTACTTTATGATAATAACGTAAGGCAATCTGATTTCGAGAAAGGGATAATCTCACCATGGGCAGCAACATATTCAGATACTGCTGCAAGTGTATCGGTACCAAGAAGCGGCTCTAAGAGTGTTAGATTGGGACCCGGAGAAGATGGTATCGAGCAGGTACTTACGGGGCTAAGTCCTAATACCAGCTATATGTGTACCGCCTGGGTTAAGGCAGACATAGGAGAGCGGATTCAGATTGGCGTTAATGGCTTTGAAGGAATGGATGCATCCGCAACATCTGACAGTACATCCTGGACAATGGTAAACATTCCTTTTACAACCGGAGCAGGCGCTACCAGGGCAACAGTGTATGCTTACAAGAATCCTGGTACAGCATATGTTTATGTGGATGATTTTGGGGTAGTTGAGCAATAAATTATTTTACTGGTTTTATGTTTGACAGGATTGTCAGAAAGTCAGAAAAACCAAGACTGCCTTGGGGCAGATGGATCAGGAGGGACACTTTCAGTAGAAAATAAAAAAAGAAAGACATAAAGACTCTGATCTAAATATGATAGATTTTCCGCCAAGGGGCGACCAAGCCTTAGGGTCATCATTTTTGTACACTCAAGGCATGTTAAGTGCGTGGTAGTAATATATCGAGATCATAAACATTGATGTACGAGGGATTAAGAGCAACTTGAATATGTTCCTGCAATCAAAAATTTGCTTAAGGATTGAGTGCGGGAACATTTTTTATTTTCATACATAAGGTTTGTGAAGTCGTTGGTATAGATATATTGTGAGGTATATTGGAGAAGTGGGGAAGGATGCGTATTTAGAAGAGCGAAAATAGGCCTTTCGCTTTTTGGAATAGAAGCATTCGATAATTTGATGTATAATTTTCCCTAAAATAATAGTTATAGAATCAAAAAAACTATATTTTGAAAGGAAGTAGAAGAGTGAGCGGTAATATTGAGAAATACGAGGAGCATTTGAAAATTATAAAAGAAGCATTAGAAATGCAAAATGCTTACTTGTTCATTGGTGCTGGATTTTCGCAGAACGCAGAACCTAAGACAGTAAATACTGAAACTAGCTTCAAAACTTGGCCTGGATTTATGAATCAATTAGCATTAAAGCTGTGGCCAAATGAGACATCAGACCAAATTTCAAGTAGGGTGGCTGGAGACCATCTGTTTATTGCCCAATTGTTTGAGGAAGAGTTTGGTCGAGAGCGGTTCTACCATGAACTTTTAGAGGCGGTACCTTATAAAGACTATGTTCCTTCAGCCATACATAGAGAGGTTATGGAGATTAGTGATTCAGCAAAATGGCGTGGGTTTATTACAACTAATCAAGATTGCCTTATTGAGCAGACATTAGATGAACTTCATATTTTTCATGATGTAATAATCGATGATTTGGACCTGTCTACTAAGCCTTCGCCTGTCAAAGTGTATAAATTGCATGGAAGTATGGAGAGCCCCAGCAGCATAATTTTCACAGAGGAACAATATCGGACATTTGAGAATAATCATCCATTACTACACTTGAAAATAAGGTCGATATTTGCTGAAAACATTGTTGTTTTTGTTGGATTCAGTTTAACAGATCTAAATTTTAAATCTATAGTTGGATGGGTTAGAGACATTTTGACTATAAATTACCAGAAAAAGGCATATGCATTTATTTTCGATAAAGATATAGATGTTTATACCTACAGATACTGGGAAAAAAGAAACATAATACTTCTTCCTATTTCAACCGCAGGTTTTTTAGACCGTGGTAATGCTTATGTAACTGGCTTAAGGGAATATATAAATTTTTTTAAGCAATCAAATTTTCAGAATACAAACAATGAAGCTGCTGAAGTTATTGATATAATAATTGAAAGTATTGATAATTTAATATTACCGGGGACTTGGGAAGATAAAAAAACAGAAGAATTGTTAAAAATTCTGTCCAAATTTAAAAATTACTCTTCTGATATTTTGTTTAGTAGGCTCGTTCCGTTTTTCGCTAATATATTTCCTGATTTAGAGGCAAGCAAGCAACTTGAAATTCTATTAACATTATATGAACCTTCTATAATGTTTAATAAAATAAATGGAACTTCCTTGAGTGATCTTATAATTAGTCTCTTGAAAAATACACAGGAGTTTTATGATAAAGACGTTTTGTACAAACTTTTGGCAGACAAAGCTGAAAAACTGTTTGCCTACGGGAACTATGATGAAGTGAAAGAACATGTTCGAAATAGTTTGAAAGATTATCAAGATATTTCAGTGAGTTATAAAAATGAATTACTGTACTGGCAGATTTGTGCGGAAAAACTGTCTTTTAATTTTAACATGATCAAAACTTTACTACATCAAATAGTTATTGATTGGCATAATCCTCTTTGGCTAAATAGATTAGCTTCTATACATTATTTTAATGGCGATCATGCTATAGCATTGAATTATTATAATAGAGCAATCGAAAGTGGTATGCAGAAAAAAGACGATTGGAGTACCTATACTGCTTTAGCGTCAAAAATACATTTACATTCCAATAACCACTCCGAAAATATGAAGCTATCAAGGCAAGATGAGGAATCTACTATTCGAGTTGCAAATAATCTAAGGAATAAATTAAAAGAATTGAATCATCCAACGTTCAAACAATGGGAAAAAGTAAGGGAGATTAAAGAGAAGTGGTGGACAGTTTATAAAGATTGGAAAGAAGAACTTGTTTCAGAAAGTGGTAGTTTCCATTCATTTAAATCAGAGGCGATTTATAAAGTATACGAAGCCATTTGGTTTCATCAATGCAATGGCCTTCCTGACCAAAGTTTAATGGGGAAAACGTTTGATGTTATAACAGATATCTTCGTAGAAAATAATGATTATGAAAAAGCGGCTTCGTTATCTCTTATCTTTGGTTTTAATAAGAAGGTATCTGCTTTATTTCACTACAAAAAAATATCTGAATTACAAGAGCAAGTTTACAGAAACATTTTTAATCAATCAATAATGTCTGCTAAACATTTAATAGACCATTGTAAGTCGCAACAAAATAGTAAAGACTTATCTATTTTGGAAACATGGATCGAAACTTTACTAAATTTATGGGAAAGAATTTCCCCTTTCTTATTCGATAAAGAAATTTCAGAAATTCAAGGGTGTTTATATCAATTAAAAGATTCTATTACGGGACTTGGTCGTTTTTTTTCGATCAGAGAGAATATAATTCAAGTTATGGTTACGTGTTTGTTTTATCGTAAGGATCAAAAAATTTTAGAAACATTAATACAGTGGATTGCGGAGATGCCCATAAGTTTTAGGCTTATTAGGCCATTACAAAATGTGATTTGGAATGAATTTAGAGGGAGTAAATTGATACCTAACGAGTTTCTCAAAATTGTCCTTTCTACAAATGATAGTTACTGCTGTAGTCTAATTCACACTTGGATCAAAGAGGATATTTTAGAGGACCTTCAAATAAGCAAAGCAATCTATCACATTTTTGAAGAGGGGAAAGGTTCTATTGAAGGGAGACTTTTGCTCTTTCCTTTGCTTAAAGAGAGAGTGGATGAGAATTTAATTATAGAAACTATCACAAGTGGAGTAGCTCAGTTTAGCAAACATTATTCATCAACTGACGTCTCCTTATTATTCTGTTTAGCAGAAGTTGTAAATGAAATGACAGAAGAACAGATAAACAGATTAATAGAGCTTGCAGAAGAAAAAATTGCATATGTTAACGTAGGTAAAACATTCAAATTCGTTCCTGTTTTTTCAAAAGAAGATATGACAGGAGCCTTCCTTCTTTTTTTAAGCAATTTATTATTAAGGAAAAAAATAGGTATAGATGATGTAATTGAAAAAGTCCAAAAATATTCTTTTTGGAACAGACAGGCTTTTTACGCACTAGAAGTCTTTGCAGAATTAGATGGGATGAAGGAAGCGGTACGACAGCAACTTATAAAAGGAATGCAGTCTTTTGACTCTGTGATTCGGAAAGAGTATTGCTTTTTAACTGGGCATTTTATGGGCAAAACTTGGGGGATAGACGAAGAAGACAACAAGATACTCAATCATCTATTTTTTTCCGTATGCGATACAAATGTGGAAGTTTCTAGTGAAGCAATTCGTGGATTTGCAAATATTGCAAAAAGGAATATTTCTGCAATCCCTAAAAGTATGTTGATAGATCTTATCTATATCGTAAAGGACACACTCTCTCGAAAGCATGTTGGATATTTAACCCACTTAGCTTTTTTTCTCAAAGAAATAAGCAAATTAGAAAAACTAGAAGCTGAGCAAACTACTTTAGTAAAAGAGGCTATAAAGAAATTGAAAAACATGCCCTACGCTAATGTTAGGAGAGAATTGTCATAATTTATTTTTATAATAAGCTGCTAAGATTTGTGAAGCTGATTATGTTATAAAGTATAAATAGTATCATAAATTCCTAAATTTGGATTCTGAACAAATTAGGCCCTTTGTATTATTAAAGGGCTTTTTTTATTCCATATATCTCCATGAGTATGCTATAGTGTAAGGAATAAAGAAGATTTTTGCAGGATTTAGTAGAATAATGGGTGAGGATGTTTCGTTAGTCGTGGGTATATAGTCCTTTGATATAAATTGAGATATTTCAATGAGGTGAAAGCGAATGGCTAGAACTTATTAAGTCATAATATTATTTTCTGTTGGTTTGATTACTTTCCAGGACTATTTATAGTGTTATACCAGAACAAACTTTGATGTATTTACTATTACTCTAAATAGAAAGCAAGAAGAAATGAGCATTTTTTATATATAGCGTAATCCTCCATGAATCAACAGAATTTCAGCAACGGACAGCACCGTTCCATCCTCGCAGGATCGGAAATGCTTTGCATGTTATCAATGCAAATGGCTTTTGTTATTTGTTCTTCAGTAAATCTAATATATGATTAAATCCCTTTTTTTGGGATGAATATGTAAAAAAAGTGAGGGGGAAAGCTTCTTGGATAATGAGATTGAACTAGTTTCTATAAACTATATTTTTATTTAAATGAGCGTATAGTCTTAGATCATCTTTGTTTGTTATTCAATAATTCTAGTGTTTTAGGAGGAAGGCATATGGGTATTGAATCAGCAAAAAATGGAAAACTTTTGTATCACTTGACCAAATTAGATAATTTGAAATCTATTGTCGAAAATGGACTTGTTCCTCGAAAAACATTGCTGGAAAGTGGAGTTATCTTTGATGACGTTGCTAATCCTGATATAATAAATAAACGAACACAACTTGGTTTAGATATTTATACTCCCTTCCATTTTCATCCTTACTCATCTTTTGATGTTGCAGTGAAACATACTTATCTGGATGATGAGTTCATATACATTTGTATTACACGTAATAATGCGAGGCATAATAATTTTAAAATACTTCCAAAGCACCCACTGTCAATTAATGAGTGTACCTTGCTCAAGTATGACGAAGGCTTTTCGCAGATAGACTGGTCCGTGTTAGCCCAGAAAGGCCTGACTGATGACTATGCAAAACACGTAAAGATGGCTGAATGTTTAACTGAATTAAGAGTGCCTGCCAAATTTTTTCATTCTATCAATGTGAAAAGTGAACAAACAAAACAAGTAGTCGAGGAAATGTTAAGACGCTATGGCATAAATGAAAATCCGCCATATGTAAATATTCAAAAATGGTTTTGATTTATCTTCTTATTATTAGTTCTATAAGAAAGGAGGAGGTCGAGTGATAACCTATACATCCGGTGATTTATTAAAATCACACACAGAAGCACTGGTTAACACTGTGAATTGCGAAGGCTACATGGGAAAGGGAATCGCCTATCAATTCAAGCTGCAATTTCCAGATAATAATAAAGATTATATAAAAGCATGCCAAAGTGGTAATCTTAAGATTGGAAAGCTACATTATACTGTTGAACAGGGAAAAATCATAATTAATTTCCCAACAAAGGACAAGTGGCGTGCTAAATCTAAAATATCTTATATAGAAATGGGCTTGGACGCTTTAGTTGATCTTATCAAACAACTAAATATTAAAAGTATCTCAATTCCACCCTTAGGGAGTGGTAATGGTGGTCTTGTCTGGGGAGATGTCAAACCTTTAATCGAAAGAAAACTAGAGATAGTTGCTCCTTACACAGAAGTTTACATTTATGAACCATCCCAAAATTACGTTTCTCGTCCCACTACTGAGCCAAAATTAAGTGCCTCGGCGTTGGTTTTAATGGAGATAAAGAATCATCTCCAACAATTTAATAAACTTCGTTTACAAAAGGCTGCCTTTATGGTTGATATTTTTTCAAATAATAAATATTTCAAATTTCAAAAACACTTATATGGTCCGTATGACAATTCGATAACTATTATTAGTCGAAATATTAAAGCTTTTCAAATGTATCACAGTGTAAGGGATACTGAAGAAGCTAAGTCAATTCTTTATAATAAAATTGTTAGTGAAAATGTGGCTTCAAGGTATGCTGTTTTAATGCCGATTATTATAAGAGCATGTACTTTTATTAACTCTATAAAAACCGATCATGAATTGGAATGTCTTACTACCATTCTTTTTTTGATAGACGAAGAGAGTACATTGTCAGAAGAGGATATCGTTTATAAATATTTGTCTTGGTCAGATGACAAGGCTGATCGTTTTTCTAAACAAGAAATCATGCAAGGAATAGAAACATTACTGCAGGTTAACGTGATTGAAAAGAAGCTAGTAGGATACAATATTATGAAAGACAAGACAATAAGCGAATAAACTTGTTTACATTGTAAATGTCACTCTTTGCCGGGTAGCCCTTTGCTTTTTTGCAGAAGAATCATGTCTGCAAAGTCATCCACCCTTCAATAGAAATGGGTTAGCTTATGGTAGAGGCCGGCCAGCTATATTCATGGAGGTAGAGCGAAGCTTGATTATAGAACTTGCCTCCCTCACATCCTCCAAATTTACCTTTTACCCACTGTTCCTTATCCAAGTTAGCTCAAGCGGCTATAGACATGGGGATTGTCAAAAGCATTACAATGGAGTTTGTTCGAGTGATGCTAGAGAAAGCGGAAATTACCTATCAGAACACCAAGACATTGAAACAGTACAATGATTCCGAATTTGAATCAAGTAAGAATAGAATCACTATACAACCATCCGCCCCAATAGTGGACGAGTAACCTCTTTAGATGAATTTGGCCCCTACGCCCTTGCCCAGGAAAGATTGGCGGAAGGAAAAGAGGTCTAAACACCTCTCCTCCGGTCTTTACTCCGACCTATCCTTCCTGGTTGAATTGAATGCCATTTTGCTCCACTGAGTTCTTTTTTTAAATTTTTCAAATCCCACTTTTTTTAAACCCATTGCATATTCTGTATTATATATAAGAATATTTGTTCTTTTTCTTGCACTAAAGATATCGGAGGATAATGTATGATCAAAAAAAAGGCAATACTACATTTGGCAATATCAACTTGATGATGTAACAGAGGAAAATGACGAATATTCGCTGGCCTACACTTTAGCAGGTGCCAAACAAACAAGTGAAACCTTCATGTATTACATTCTGCACGAAAAATAATTAATAAGAAATTCGATGCTACAACAGAGTACATAACAAATCAAGATACTTCTAATCCAAAAACCAATAACAGCAAGCCAATCAGAAAAAAGAAAAATCTCCTCCTAATCATTACCATTGAAACTGGACGTGGACGTAGTGTAGAGGATAATGACAAATTCAAACGTTTGCTGGAAAAGAGCTTTACCGCCATCTATTCAAATACAAACGTTTAAGAGACTGCTCGGCATACCTAAGTATTTTGGGGTAAGGATCAAAAGCTAATGATTACTATTCCTTTTCTTCCATCTCAACCAAATCAATAATCTCGCGAATATCTTCAATATTCATGGCTTCGGCTATTCTTTCGATATGATTAAAATTTATGCTTTCACGTTTACCTGATTGAAGTTCGCTGAGAGCGGCGTGTCGTACATCAGATAAACGTGAGAGTTCTCTTAAAGAGATATTGTGTTTTCTCGTTAATTCGTTTATTTTCACAACTACTTTCTTTGCCATTAGAGTTCCCACCTTATTTTACAAATTTTTCTTGACGATACGCATAAACGTAACATATAATTTTTGTAAAACTGGTACACATATACGTACCAAAAGGTGGGGAATATTTTGACTTCTCAGAGTGACATGGTAGCGGAGTATGAAAAGTTAGTAGAACTTGAAGAGCAATACACAGAGAGGATTCAAACTTGTATTAAATTACTTGGAGATGCGTTTAACATTATCGCTGCCAAAGCAGGAGCGTTGAGCATGGATTCAGTTAAGGAAGCGACCTATTATTTACACTCAACGGAGATTGAACTAAACCATGTTTTGTACTATATCCGTTTAGAGAAAAGCATTTTAACTAATCAGTTAGAAATTGAAACAAAATTAAACAAACCCAAGCATAGCAGCGGAGGGGACGGAATCGTTCTGAAGAAGCAGAGCGTTCGCCTTTGACCCCGGATTTTTACCGTTAAAATATAATCAAAAAAATCTGGGGGCAACAGCGATCGGAAGAATGATCCGTGCACGTAGCGGCCTTACATGCACGTACTTGCTCATTCCGCCCAGTAATCAAAACGCCCAAATAACCCGACATGACCCTTCACGGTCTAATCGGGTTTTCTCATTTCAATCCCTCTATCCCTGTGCATAAATCTCACCCCTCCTCCCAACACTCGCCACCCAGATAGTTACACCCATTCCCAACATCATGTATAGTAAAGTTATGGGAAATAAACATGAACCCGCATATGATCTTGATCGCTTAAACGTACAATATGAAATATGGCAAAAACGAGGAGGAACGTGATGATACATCCAACACAGATTGAGGATATGCTGCAAGCCGCGCTGGAGACGGGCGGGGATTTTGCAGAGGTGTTCGTCGAGGACCGTACCAATGGACAACTGGGCATGACCGGGGGCGTCGTGGATACAGCGCTGTCAGGCCGGGATTTTGGGATTGGCATTCGGATTATGAAGGAGCATTTCTCGGTGTATGCCTACACCAGTGATATGAGCGAACAGAGCCTGATCAGACTGGCCAAATCGGCTGCCAAGGCTATTCGCGGAGGTGGAGTGCCAGGTACACACACCATTACACTCCATCCCCATGCGATCCCTAACCAACATCCGATTGCGATCATTCCTGACGGTTCGCAGAAACGCGCCAAGATTGACATGATGAGACGGGCGCATGAGGCGGCAAGTCAATATGATCCTTCCATCACGCAAACCTCTGTTGGGATTAGCAACTCGATCCAGAACGTCTTGATTGCCAATAGCAACGGGCTGCTGGTGGAGGATACCCGCACGTATACACGCATGAGAATAAGCGCCATTGCGACTGATGGGGAGCATAGACAATCCGGGTTCCGTGGGCCGGGAGCGTATGCAGGGACTGAATTCCTAGAGAATCTGAATATTGAAGGAAATGCCAGACACGCTGCTCGCATTGCGTCCACGATGGTGAAAGCGGGATATGCGCCTAGTGGCAGACTGCCTGTTGTAATTGAGAATGGCTTTGGCGGCGTTCTTTTCCACGAGGCGTGTGGGCATGGGCTGGAATCTACGGCGGTGGCGCATGGAACCTCCGTGTTTGCCAATAAAATCGGGCAGCAGGTGGCTTCACCGCTCGTCACGGCTATAGATGATGGAACGATTCCGAATGCATGGGGCTCGCTCAATATCGATGACGAAGGAGCGCCGACACAGCGCAACGTATTGATCGAGAACGGCATTTTAAAAGGATATCTGATCGACCGCATGGGTTCGCGCCAGATGGGTGTACCTGCGACAGGATCGGGACGAAGACAGTCCTATAAATTCGCACCTGCATCCCGCATGAACAATACGTTCATTGCGAATGGCGAGTCTACTCGTGAAGAGATCATTGCCAATACAGAGTACGGCATCTATGCCAAATCGCTGGGCGGTGGTTCGGTGAACACCTCGACGAGCGAGTTTAATTTTGCAGTTGAAGAGGCGTACATGATTCGCAACGGCAAAATTGCAGAGCCGGTCAAAGGCGCAACGTTGATCGGCAAAGGGATTGAAACCCTGCAAAATATTGATATGGTCGGCAACAATCTGGATCATGGTCAGGGGATGTGCGGCTCGGTTAGTGGAAGTCTTCCGGTCAACTGCGGACAGCCGACAATTCGCGTGTCCGAGATGACCGTCGGCGGACGGAAGGGGGAATAGGCGATGAATATTCAGCAGTTTCAGGAAGCATTGTTCGCCAAAGGCCGGGAAATGGGCTACGCGGATATGGAAATCTACTATGTAAATGGACGTTCTACCTCGGTAAAGGTGCTAAAGGGAGAGATTGACCAATATACCATCGTTGAAAACGGTGGACTTTCCTTCCGTGGTGTCATTAACGGCAAAATGGGCTACGCCTCTACGGAAAAGCTTGAACTGGATGTGATCGACTTTTTATTGGAGGAAGCACGTAGTAACGCGGACATATTGGAGAGCGAGGAGCAGGATGAGCTGTTTGCAGGCTCAGAGAGCTATCCTGAGCAGCCTGCCTATGCCTCAACGCTTGCTGACACAGTTCCTGAGATTCTGATCGAAGCGGCGCTGGAAATGGAGCGTACAGCGCTTGCCGCAGACCCACGGATTGTGATGGCTCGGCATTGCTCGGTCAGCATTCGTGAGAATGAAGTCCTGATTGTGAATACCAAAGGACTGCACTGCCATCGTCGTAAAAGTCTGGCGACCGCATATGTGTATGTGATTGCAGCAGACCATGGCGAGACGGTTACCGGGGGCTGGCATGATTATTCGCTGCGGAGCGTGGAGGAGATCGATATTGCGGATGTGGCGCATAAAGCCGTAAAAGAGGCTGTTTCCAAGCTGGGTGCGCACACGATCCAATCGGATAACTATCCGGTCATTTTCCGTCATGATGCAGCAGCGCAATTGCTGGCTGCGTATACGTCGGTATTTTCAGCGGAATCGGTGGATAAAGGCTTTTCGCGATTAGCTGGGAAACTAGGGCAAAAGGTGGCAAGTGAGCGTATTACGCTGATTGATGATCCGCTGATGGAAAACGTTCCGGCAGGCAGCACGTTTGATGCGGAAGGTAGCGCAACGCATCGTAATGAGATCATCAAGGACGGGGAACTACGAACGTATTTCCATAATCGCAAGACGGCCCGCAAGGCTGGGGTGCAGAGTACCTCTAATGCTTCCAAGGGCAGCTATAACGGTAAAATCGGTGTGTCGTATCATAATCTGTATTTGGAACCAGGCACCTCTACGTTGGAGGACATGATCCGCAAAACGGATCGCGGGTTGATGATCGTTGAGCTGCAAGGACTGCATGCAGGTACAAATACAGCGTCTGGTAACTTTTCGCTAGCTTGTTTGGGATACTGGATTGAGCAGGGGCAGGTGGTCAGAGCGGTCAATCAGATTACGGTATCGGGCAACTTCTTTGACGTACTACAGCAGGTAGAGGAAGTTGGCAACGATTTACGTTTTACGGGAAGCTGCACATCCCCTTCACTCAAGCTGGCTGCACTCTCGATTTCAGGTTCCTAAGCGCTGGGCAGCCTTCTTTTTCAGACTCACGGACTGTTCCTGACGTTCCGATTGCCTAGTGATTACAGATGCCTGATGCATCAGGGTATGGTAAAGTAGGAGAAAGTCTTTGAAATATGAAAAAAAGGCTTGGTTACAGCACCGCGACGGGGTATTATAGACAATAATATATTCGAAAAAAGGTTCGAATTGAATTTTTATTGGGGGATGTATATGAGATATATAAGCACTAGAGGTCGAGTAGAAGCCAAGGGATTTATTGATACCGTGCTCATGGGGTTAGCTGACGATGGAGGTCTGATGGTACCGGAGCAGATTCCAACCGTGTCGGCAGCTACGTTAGAGCAATGGGCTACATTGAGCTACAGAGAGCTACTGCTGGAAGTTTTTGCGCTGTATATCAATGATGAGATTCCTCGTGAAGATTTGGAACAACTGGTGGAGCGCAGTTATGCGAGCTTCCGTCACCCGGAAGTTACGCCAGTGAAGAAGATCAACGATTCCCTGTCTATTTTGGAACTGTTCCATGGACCTACGTTTGCGTTCAAGGATGTGGCGCTGCAATTTATGGGTGAGTTTTATTCCTATGTGTCCAAAAAGCAGAATGAGATCATTCACATTTTGGGTGCAACCTCGGGCGATACCGGGGCGGCAGCGATTCAGGGCGTGCGTGGCAAGGAAGGAATTAAAATCTGTATTTTGCACCCACACCAAAAGGTGAGCAAGGTACAAGAGCTGCAAATGACGACGGTAGACGATGAGAATGTACTGAATCTGTCCGTAAAAGGGAACTTTGATGATTGTCAAAAGGTCATTAAGGACCTGTTTGCCGATCTGGATTTCAAAGCCAAACATCATTTGCGGGCGATTAACTCAATTAACTTTGTGCGCATTTTGGCGCAAACCGTATATTACTTCTATGCTTATTTCCGGGCACAGGAGTCTGCGGGTACGAAGAAGATCAATGTCAGCGTGCCATCCGGCAACTTTGGCAATATCTTTTCCGGCTTTCTTGCGAAGAAAATGGGTCTGCCCATCCATAAGCTGATCATTGCCACGAACGAAAATAATATTTTGGAGCGCTTCGTGAAGACTGGCGAATACCAACCGGGCGATTTCAAAAGCACATACAGTCCTTCCATGGACATTCAGGTGGCAAGCAATTTCGAAAGATACCTGTACTACTTCCTCGGGGAGGATGCGGCCAAGGTATCTGAATACATGGATAAGCTCAAAACCGAGGGACGGATTGTGATCGGTGCAGAGGATTTGAAGCGTGTCCAGCAGGATTTTGAAGCGCTGGGTGCTTCGAATGAGCAGTGTCTGGAGCTGATCAAAAAATACAAAGCCGAGTACGATTATTTGCTGGATCCGCATACAGCTTGCGGTATTGCCGCGTATGAGGCGTATAATAGCGCGGACGAAGTATGTGTGACCTTTGCGACAGCGCATCCAGCCAAATTTGATGAGGCCATTCGTCTGGTAGATATCAAGCAGGAGTTCCCGGCACAAATTGAACAATTGTTCTCGAAATCGCAGCATCAGCAGGTGGTAGAGCATGACGAAGCAGAAATTGTGCGTCAGCTTGAAGCCTTTTATGTGTAACAGAATGGGAAAAGAGGCTACGCCCTGTGCGCAGCCTCCTTTTTTATATCCATATTTTCCAGATATGATGTATGTATTAGTTTGAATTTGTTCACATTATAATGCCATATAGAGTAAGGTGTTGGGGCCTTAGAAATCGTGGAAAAAGCCCGTAAATCAAGGGATTTAGCTTCAGGAAACTAACAGGCAATGAGAGGTTCATAGAGTTATTTAATGAAGGATACAAAAATCTTTTATAGGCGAATTTGCTGTATTATTATAAAAAATCATGTATAGTTAACTAAATTTTATGAATACATAAGGTTCCACTCTCGAAGGTGCAGAATCAAGTCGTTCCGTCATTTAACAGAGGGGCTAATTATAAAAGGGGTGTATTAAGTAATGACCATGATCCGTCCAGAGCAGAGTCAACAAGCAGCAGCCGAATATGTGCAGTCCGTTTTTGAGAAGGTTATCGCGCGCAATCCTCATGAGAATGAATTCCATCAGGCCGTCAAGGAAATATTGGATTCACTAATTCCGGTATTGGCTAAGCATCCTAAGTATATGCAGCAGGGGCTTCTGGAACGGCTAGTGGAGCCGGAGCGAGTCATTACCTTCCGTGTACCTTGGGTGGATGATGCGGGGGTTGTACAGGTCAACCGTGGCTTCCGTGTGCAGTTTAACAGTGCGATAGGGCCTTATAAAGGTGGACTTCGCTTCCATCCGTCTGTCTATCTGGGAATCGTCAAGTTTTTGGGTTTTGAGCAGATTTTCAAAAATGCATTGACGGGTCTTCCCATTGGTGGTGGTAAAGGCGGCTCAGATTTTGATCCCAAAGGGAAATCAGATAACGAAGTGATGCGTTTTACACAAAGCTTCATGACGGAGTTGTATAAATATATTGGTCCGGATGCCGACGTTCCGGCAGGGGATATTGGCGTAGGTGGCCGCGAGATCGGTTACATGTTCGGACAATACAAACGGATTCGCGGAGGACATGAAGGCGGTGTCCTGACGGGCAAAGGGATTCATTACGGAGGCAGTCTCACACGTACGGAAGCGACCGGTTACGGTTGTGTGTACTTTGTAAACGAGATGCTGCAGGCGCAGGGATCATCCTTTGAAGGAAAACGCGTCGTCGTGTCTGGCTCGGGGAATGTATCCATCTATGCGATTGAAAAAGCACAGCAGCTTGGCGCTACAGTCGTGGCATGTAGTGACTCGAATGGCTACATCTATGATCCAGACGGTATCGATCTGCAGCTGGTGAAGCAGCTGAAAGAAGTGAACCGTCTGCGGATTAGCGAGTATACGCAAGAGCGTCCAGGCGCAATCTATACAGAAGGCTGTTCGGGGATCTGGTCGATCCCATGCGACATCGCACTGCCATGCGCCACACAGAATGAAATTGACGAGCAAGCAGCTCAGCTGCTGGTAAGCAATGGCGTAAAAGCTATAGGCGAAGGTGCCAATATGCCATCCTCGTTACAGGCCATTGAAGTGTTTTTGGACAATGGAGTTCTGTTTGGGCCAGCCAAGGCTGCCAATGCAGGCGGAGTAGCCGTGTCAGCGCTCGAAATGTCACAAAACAGCATGCGTCTGTCTTGGACCTTTGAGGAAGTGGATGCCAAGCTGCATGATATTATGAAAAATATCTATGCTAACAGCGTAAAGGCGGCTGAGGAATACGGTGTGCCGGGCAATCTGGTTGTCGGAGCCAATATCGCAGGATTTGTGCGTGTGGCTGATGCTATGCTGTCTCACGGGATTATTTAGCACAACGGAACATAATAAAGTTGAATTGAAGCTGAGCGGCTCTTGTGCGAGTCGCTCAGCTTTTATTTGCAAAGAGCACTTTATTTTTCTCAGGGACTTGATTTATCTTTAAAGAGGATGTATATTACTTGATAGATCAATAATTGATAGATCAAAGGTCGGATCATGAAGCCCAGCGATATGCTTAAGGGAGGAGAGATTGATATCACCCAGACACCATCCGAGCCTGAGTATATTTTTGACATGCTATTGTTGCTGAACAGGCAGATTAGCTCCAAGTTTGAGCGTTGTGCAGGAGTCAGTGCATCCAGATTGCAGCTATTGTGCAAGTTGTATCAAGTGCAGGAGATTAGTCAAACTCTGCTGCAAAAAGAGGTTGGCATTGATGCTGCAGCCGTAACGCGCCATTTGAAACAACTGGAAGCGACAGAAATGGTCACACGACGCACGAAGCCAGAGGACAACAGGGTTACCTTGGTAAGCCTGACCGATTATGGGCGTGCACGCATTGTCATCTTTAAGCAGGAGCGTTCACAGTTTGTAGCTCAGCTGCTACAGAGCTTCGACGAGACCCAGCGGCACCAGCTAGCTGATATGCTGCAAGTGATGAATAGTCATATATCCGATATGGACTGACAACATTTTTTTAACATTACTATACCCACAGAGGGATAAGGAGAGATTGGAATGAATAATACGAATACATCCAGTACTGTAAAAACGAATGATTTTAAAGAAATCGCCCTGGGACGCCGTTCGGTAAAAGTATACGATCCGTCCGTGAAGATCAGCCGTGAGGAAATGACTGAGATTTTGACAGAAGCTACACGCGCACCATCTTCCATTAACCTGCAACCTTGGCGTTTCCTCGTTATTGACAGCCCTGAAGGTAAAGCCACACTGGCACCATTGGCCCGTTTCAACCAACGTCAAGTGGAGACATCTTCGGCAGTGATCGCTGTGTTTGGAGATTTGAACAACTTTGATAATTTCGAACAAATTTTCGGAGAAGCTGTAGAACTGGGCTATATGCCAAAAGACATTAAAGAAATGCAACAGGAAAAAGTAGCAGCTCACTTTGCAGCGCTTGATCCCGTTGTGAACAAAGAAACGGTCTTGATCGACGGTGGTTTGGTATCCATGCAGCTTATGCTGGTAGCGCGCGCTCATGGTTATGATACTAACGCTATTGGCGGTTATGAAAAGGATCAAATTGCTGAAGCCTTTGGTCTGGACAAAGATCGTTATGTCCCTGTTATGCTCATTTCCATGGGTAAAGGAATCAACGATGGTCATCCTTCCACACGTTTACCTATTGATCAAATTGCACAGTGGAAATAAGGGAAACGAACTAACATCTATATGCAACATAAAAAAACAGGCGGACAAAGGAAATTCCTTTGCTTCGCCTGTTTTTTATTTGATTAGGTGCAACGTAGATCGCGTGTGCTTATCACGTTGTCAGTCTTTCGGTTATCATTTCACGGTATTTGCTACCGGCGTCTCTGCCGAATCAGCGGTGTCATTCTGAGGATGATGATAGTGCTTGGGCCATATAATTTGGTGCGAAGTATGGCTAAGCTCCTCATAAAATAACGGAGCTTTCTGGAATAGACGTATGACCAGATGGAAAAAGAACGATCCATTCATCACCAACAACAAAAGGCTGATCAGAACACTTACCCATGGAGAGACTTGAGACCACAGCACGGGTCCGCCCAGTACGTAATTAAGTCCAAAATACAACCAATACAAGACACTGTAACGCTTGATGAGCCCCCACAGGGAAATCCGTTGTCCTGTCCCTACAAGATGAATACGCACCAGCCATTTCCCTGGCGTTCGTCCATTCGTCAGGTAAGGGACCACCATAAAGTAGACCCCACTAGAAACCCAGAAAGCAGCAGGGACATGCAGGGACTCCATGATGCCGAGTAGCCCGGTCCAAACGATAGAATCCACGAAAAAGGCTACACCCCGTCGGGTATAGGACACTCGCTTCGTTGCCATGTCCACATGCTTGTCCAGATGCTCCAATCGAGGCAGGAAGCGTGAAAACCATTCGCCTAATAGAAAGCCTAACATACCGCCCAATGTATTAGCCATTAGATCGTCCACATCGAATACACGATACGCATGGTCAAAAAATCCATATAATCCTGTCAGCTGTGTCACCTCAAAGAAGAGGGACAGGGTGAAAGACAGAATCAGACACCATCCCCATCGTGCACGGAAATAATAACGTAAGAACATACCGAAAGGCATGGTCATCACAACGTTAAAAACGACTTGTAGAAAGGCACGCTCCTTCAGCAAATGAACATAGCTGGAGGGATGAGCGGGTGAGACGGATGTTTCTCTTATAATGTCTTGAACGAACTGCAAGGGCATTAACTGCAACGCTCCCCCGGTTAATGCAGCATTATGACGCGATGCCGGAAGCGGTAATATGACCAGAAAGAAGGCGTTCATCAAGTATAAAAGCATCAGGTAAAGCAGCCATGCTCTAGCCTTGTGAATATAGCCATGCCTGCGATATTGCACGATTAGGAAAGGCAGTGTGAACAATAACGCAGCAAAAGGAAACGCAAGAAAGGCATATGAAACAGGAAATAAGTACGATTGAATCATATGCTGCTTACGCCTGCTTTCTCCGGAACTTCACCAAAGACCAAATGACCAGAAATACCATGAAAGCCACGCACACGCTAATGCTGATGCGATTTTGCGGGTCAAGCAAGAATAGAACCGCGATTATCCATAGGCATCCCACTGTAATCGCCGTTACATAAGGGAATCCCCATATCTTGAAAGTAGGCTCCACTGGATAAGATTTGCGCAATTTCAATTGGGACAGACAAATGCAGCTCCAGACGAGCAGCACGACGAAGCCCGGCACAGCCATCAAAATACGGAAAAGCCCGTCCTGAGCGATATAAGCAACCATGGAACCGACAATCAGGATTACAGCACACAATTTGAGACTATTCACTGGAACCCCATTGGAAGACAGGCGGGCAAGTGACTTGGGGCCTTCTCCATTGACAGCCAGCGAATGGAGCATACGTGTAGCCCCATAAATTCCCGAATTGGCGGCAGACAGTACAGCAGTGATCAGAATAAAGTTCATGACATGAGCCGAGCCTTGAAGCCCTACAGAAGACAATACCTGTACAAACGGGCTGGTATTCGCATCCAGTTGGTTCCAGGGAATCAAGCCACAAATGATGAGAATTGGCAACGTATAGAACAAAACAACGCGAAGAATAAAGCTTTTAACCACTCTAGGCAGTACTTTTTCCGGATTTTCTGTTTCCGTCAACGTCAGTCCAATCAGCTCGGACCCTCCGTATGAAAAGGTTACGACCAGCAGCGCTGAAAAGATAGCCAACCAGCCATTGGGTAGAAATCCGCCGTGCTGCGCGTAGTTGCTTAGATAAGGTGGAGTTTCAGTGGGAATAATCCCGAACAGTATACAGCCACCTAAGGCGATGAAGATAATAATCATGGCAATCTTAATACCTGCAAGCCAAAATTCCAGTTCCCCAAATCCGCCGACACTCAGCATGTTGACGACAATAATGAAAGCCGCACTCACTAAACTGAGTACCCATAGAGGGACATCTGGCAACCAATATTGCAGGAAGCTACCCGCAGCAATGACCTCAATGATACAGACGGCCAGCCACATGAAGCAATACAACCAGCCGATAATAAAGGACAGTCGTTCTCCAAAAGCTTTGCGAATAAAATCCTTCATATTCATGTTGGGATAGACGGTAGCCATCTCGGCAATTGCGCCCATAACGACCAAGAGCAGGAGTCCTGCGAAGACATAGGATAAAATAACTCCTGGTCCCGCCAAGCTAATCGTTTCGGTGCTTCCTTTAAAAATACCCGTCCCGATGACTCCGCCCATAGCCATAAAGGTAATATGCCGTGGGAGCAGCTTTTTGTGCAAAGTGGGTTCATTTGATTTCAATATGAAATCCTCCTTCATATAGTGTATAGCTTCAGCATAGCCCAAACAGGGTTACTTCAATTAGACTTATACTACATGAAAATATCCAATTAGGAAATGAAAGAAATAGGATATGGTAGGGAGATTGAAATCGATAGAGGACAAACTGAAGATAACAGAGGCAGAATGCTGGCGCTGAGGATTGCTTTATCAGCGATCATTGTGCCTCTTATTGCTCTACTTGGTGATATTTAAGTGATCACGCAGGGGGCATGAGGGCGTTAATCTGGTGCAGTATTGGCGTTACGGCGGGAACTAGCTCCGCAATATTCCTTTAGCCCGTACTTGCTTGAGCCAACTAGGAAACTCATTCAGCAGACGGTCGTACAATTCTGCATCTGTCACGGAGTCAATGTCATCCAAGGCAAAGAAATCTGCATTATCTACTACGCGGCCGCGCATCTTATCCAACTTTCGAAGAATTCCGTAATCGGCTTTACCAAGACCTACAAATTGCCAGAAAATCGGAGTGCTTGAGCTTTTAATCAGCAGCTGTTCTATTTTTTTTTGTTCATAAATACCTCCATCACTAAAAAAGATAATGTAGGTCGGGATCATGTCGTTGGGATCTTCTTTTGTGTATTTAAGTATGATATCCTTCATGACTTCTGGCTCGTTATTGCCCCACCCCAGCTCACTATCTTCACTAGGCTCAGCATAATTCCTATGAATGTAATTCTCGAAATTCCTCTCTGTGACGCTTGGAGCACGTTTGGCTTTGTCCGCAAAAAACCATACATCCATTTCACCATCGTCATCCATACAGGCGGCTACAGCCAACACACGTTCGCAGGCTTTTTGCACAGTCCCACCCGTGTACAATTTGAACATAGAAATAGAAGCATCGAATACAACCGCTACACGTGCTTTTTCACGGTCTATTTTTTTCTTTTTCAGTGAAAATTGTACATTCTGCTTGTGCAGATTAATTCTTGCGTTAATGGGGGCAGTCTCTTTTCCGCCAGCTTTAGCACCTACCGCGCTTAAGATCGCCGATGTAGGGATGTTCATCTGAACGGTATCCACTGGCGATTCCGTTTCCTCCACGGTCACACCATGAGCTTCGGCAAGCGGCTTTAGTCCTCCGTTGAAACCACGCCCAACTGCGCGAAGCTTGAAGCCAGACGTATGACGATACACTTCTGCCAGCACAAGCGATGTCTCACTGGTGGCTTCGGTGATGCTGTAGGTGATATGGGATTGCTTGCCTTGAGCAGTAACTGAGCAGCCGACCACATCGGCAAAAGTACCTGGGCCGTCCAGTGTGGCCGCAAACACACATTTTTCCACCCCGGTTCGTTCCAGTTCCTGGAGCGCTACAGTAAACTCAGTGGTTCTGTCATTTGGACGCTGTAACCGTACATGGCCGTGCGGGTCAGCGGGTTGATTGTAAAAAACGAAATAGTCATCTGAGGAAACCTTTCCGTCTGCTCCTACCATAAAACAGCTAACATCCAGTTCGGCAGGTGCATGCTTCCATGTAATGGTGACCCGCACTGTATCTTCCTTACCGAATGGTGCATTAGCTCCTGTACTCAATGCAACGTTGGGACCGCTCATGCTGTCAAACCCCCTATGTATTTTAAATCTTGTATTATACAAATTGTACCATGGAAATGGTATATTCACTTTGTTTCGTGCAGGAATATTTGTCTCATGGTAGACGCAGTAAAAGATGATATATAATGAGGTTGGTTTGGATACAAAGTATGATATTTATGAAGCGGAGGCCTTGACAAGTGAAGCAGGACCGGAAAAAGCAGACAGGTTCCCACACCGGGACGAGTAAGGAGCATGAGGCTGACGAGCTGAACGAGCTGCTGTCCTTATGGCTCCACTCGTCGATCCGTGTCATGGATGTCCGGCATATTCGACTGGAGCCAGAAGAGTTGCTTCAACCGTATCGTCTTCCAGCGCAGGCTTTTGTATTTGTATTGCAGGGTAGCGTGCGTTTGGATGGTGATTGGAAGGATACGCCACATTCAGGGTACGTACTGCATGGCAGCAAAGGCTTTGTACTGAATATAAAGCCCTCACCATGCGGGATAGAATATATCCTTGTACTATATAAAGCGACTTCTCTATCAGGACATACGGTGTATAATCATCCTTCGATAGCTCATGGTTTTGTACCGCCTTATCCGGTTATTCTGTATCAAAAACTGCAACTACTGAAGTACGCATGGCAGGATCAAGAGGCGCTATCCAAGATTCAGGCTCAGGGTCGGTTCTATGATTTTGCATATGAATGTATGAGGCAATTGCAGGAACCGAAGGCTCGAACTTCTGCGCGGGATATCGTGACACAGGCCATTCGATTTATGCAGGATTGTTACGCGGAGTCCATTACGCTGGAACGTTTGGCCGGATTATTGGAATGTAGTCCGCGACACCTGACCCGGTTATTTAAAAAACAAACAGACTGTAGCCCGATTACGTACTTGATTCAACTGCGAATGGACAAGGCGAAGGAGCTTTTGCGGAAGACGGATGCCACTTTGCAGGATATTGCTGTCAGTGTGGGGTACCCGGATGTCTATTTCTTTAGCCGGGCATTCAAAAAATATACTGGCGTATCCCCGGTTCACTATCGGGACAGCCTATATTCATCTGCTTTTATGGGAGATACACGTCTAGATAATCCATTGAGCATGTCCGAATGTTCCATTGATTCGATAAGTGGCGCCCTGCATACTGGTATTGAGGATAATAATCATTATCAAAATTATGGTGAAGGGATTTTACGAATGAATAGAAACGCAAAGCATTCCATGGCATTTATTTTATTGCTTAGTTTTACCCTGCTGCTCAGCGCGTGCTCAGACACATCCAGTCCTACGGCAACCGATGGTGCTTCGCAAGGGAACAATAATACATCAGCGGAACCAACATCACAGGAAAGGGTGCTGAAGGATGCACTCGGGCATGAGGTGAAGATTCCGGCTCAGCCTCAACGTGTGATCGCTTCTTATCTGGAGGATCATCTGGTGGCGTTGGGTGTTAAACCGGTAGCCCAATGGTCGGTGGGTAAAAATTCAGTTCAAGCTTACCTGCAAAAAGAACTGACGGATGTTCCTACCATCGCTTCAGATCTTCCGTTTGAGGCGGTTCTGAACTTCAAGCCTGATTTAATCATTATGGACAGTGCGAGCATGGTGGAAGGCGACAAATATAATCAATACTCTAAAATTGCTCCAACCTACGTGGTAGGCAGTAATATGAACAATGATTGGCGTCAAGAACTGCTGACCGTGGGTGAGGTGCTGAATAAGAGCAATGAAGCGAAGCAGGCATTGAGCAACTACGACAAAAAAGCAGCAGAGGCTAAAGCCAAGCTGAGTCAGACGGTGGGACAAAAAACTGCGGCGGCATTATGGGTAACGGATAAAAACGTGTATGTCGTAAACCAGAATCTATCCAGCGGTGATGTATTGTATAAGGATTTGGGATTCAAGATTCCACAAGTCGTACAGGAGATTTCCAAAACGGCTAAGGCGAACTGGAGTAATTTATCGCTGGAGAAGCTGGCCGAGCTGGATGCGGATTATGTCTTTATCGTGAACAGCAAAAACGTAAGTAAAGAAGATATTGTAAAAGATCCTGTATGGGCGGGAATTCCAGCCGTTAAAGAAGGCCATGTATACGATTTTGGCAAGGATTCCAGCTGGTTGTATACAGGTACAATTGCAAATAGTCAAATGATTGACGATGTTCTGAAAAATGTAACTAAGTAATGTAACTCAATAAACTAGATTATAATAAAACAGCGCTATTCTCACTTAACGGCAGAAGCCACAGTAGGAGAGCGCTGTTTTGTCTTTTTAATTCCGTATGAACTCTTGCCGTGCAACCCGGTTTTATAATAAAAGATGTCTGCATAGAGCAGACATCTGGTTTATTTTCTAAATTAGGCTTGCGGAGATACCAGGATTTTAACCTGATTTTTCTCTTTCAGGAGTCCTTCAAAACCTTGCTCAATCACTTCTTCGAGCTTAATGCGTTTGGTAACCAGCTTGTCGGCTGGGAAATATCCTTTTTCCATCAGGCTGATAACAGCCGGGAATACATCACGGTAGCCGATAATACCCGTCAGATTGCGTTCCTTCATGACAATATTGTTCGGTTTAATCGGAGCTTCTTTTTCAAAAATGCTGACGATCATGATTTGTCCGCTGATTTTAGTAGATTCAATAGCTTGAGTCAGCACAGGAGGTACTCCAGTGACTTCATAGGCTACATCTACGCCGCCGTTGGTCCGTTTGTGCAGTTCTTCCACTACATCATAAGTCTTAGGATCAATCACGATAGCACCCAGCTCTTCAGCTTTAGCTTTACGCTCCTCGGAAAGCTCTACTGCATAAATCTCAGATGCGCCCGAAGCTTTCAACGCTTCAATAACCAGCAATCCGATAGGACCAGCGCCAAATACTACGGCTTTGTCGCCGACTTTCAGTTGGCTTTGACGAACAGCATACAAAGCAACGGCCGAAGGCTCTACCAATGCGCCTTGCTCGAAAGATACGCTTTCTGGAATTTTGTGAACCATGTGCTCGTCAGCTGCGACATATTCAGAAAATCCACCGCCGCCGCCTGCCAGACCGAGGAAGCCCATTTTATCGCAAAGATTATATTTGCCTTGTTTACATGCATCACATTCTCCACATGCAAAAACCGGTTCTACAACGACACGGTCGCCAACCTGAATCTTGGTTACACCTTCGCCGATTTCGACGACTTGTCCAGAGAATTCATGTCCCATTACGATCGGTGCTTTTTCGCCAGTCAATGGATGCTGAGCATCTTGGGGAATAAAGATTGGTCCTGCTACATATTCGTGAAGATCACTTCCGCAAATGCCACACCATTCTACTTTGATTTTTACTTTTCCTGCCAGAGCGGCGGGCTGCTCAATGTTTTCCAATCGTAAGTCTTTTACTCCATGCCATCTCAATGCTTGCATGTTTGTCATCTCCTTGAAGAATATATGATCATTGCCTCTGTAAAAGTGAATGAATTAGGAAACGTTTCCGAAAAATAATATGTCACAAATTTTACACATTGTCAAACCAAATTCATACAAAAAGCACTTGATTTTTTTGTGAATATAATCACTTGTGACTGCAGTGCTATATTCGGCTCGTTGCTTTTATACAAAGATATTTTGTGGATTTTCCAGATGAAGCAAAGATAAGAAGAAAGCGACTTCAATTTTTAGACACTCATTCTGTGGTATAATATCAGTATTAAGACTTTATTTTAGGAAGTCAGAAAACGATTCCGTTCTTGAAAGGATTTTGGGCGTGACAGATCAAAAGAAAGTAACCATAGAGGATGTAGCCAAGCGGGCAGGAGTCGGTATTGCGACTGTCTCCAGAGCTATTAACGATAGTGAGGGCATCAGCCCGAGAACGAAAGCCTTGATTTTGCAAGTGATTGAAGAGATGGGGTTTACGCCCAACACCTCGGCTCAGAGCTTGAAAGTGCGTCAGACACGACAAATCGCGCTGGCCGTGCCGGACATTCGTAACGCGATTATTCCGGAAATCGCTTGGTCCGTAGAGCAGGCCGCCAAGCAGCATGGTTACCGTGTCGTGCAAATCAATACCGCCGGGAATGCCAGAATGGAGCTTGAAACGGTGCGTGAGGTTAAGAAGCTGCATGTAGACGGACTTATCATTATGCCGCTGGCATATCCTAAAATGCTGGTAGACCTGATTAACAAAGCTAGCGTTCCCGTGTCCATTATTAACTATGGCAAGAAGCTGGGCGAAGATGTCAAAGCGGATATCGTCAGTCTGGCCCGGCAAGAGGGAAGACTCGTGATGGAGCATTTGCTTAAAATCGGCAGAACAAGAATTGCCTATGCAGGTGCTGCGAAGGACAAAATCGAGGAAAGATACTTCGCTTATGAGCAGTCTCTCCAGCATGTGGACCCTTCACTCGTTTATTTTGGTGATGATTTCTCCTTTGAGACAGGGTTGCGTGCTGCCGATTATTTTTACAGCTTGAAACATATGCCGGATGCTATTTATGCGGTTAATGATATGGTGGCGATAGGGATCGTCAATCGATTTAAGGATTTGGGCGTAAAAGTGCCGGATGAGGTTGCTGTAGTTGGTATTGATAACAATCTGTGGGCTATGGTAACGACTCCTCAGATCAGCTCAGTTTCCATCATGGGGGAAGAGGTGGCACGATTGGCTGCGGAGCTGCTGCTCAAGCGGATTCAGGAACAGACACCTGGGGATTATGAGCGTGTGCAATTCGAGCCTCGTCTGATCGTGAGGGAATCGAGCGTCTCCGTGATCCGTAAGCCTACGGTGGGACGTGACGCGTAAAAGTCTAGATGGAATCTTCCTATTGTTAGATGGATGAACGGTTGCAGGCGTAGCAAGATAGGAGTGGATTTTGGGCAATTATAACGACCATTGTTTGTTCAGACAGGAGAGTGGATTCATGTTAAAAGGGAATGGGTTCGTTTCTGCAGCTTGTACTGCACTAATGCTGGCTGTAACCATAGGGTGTACTCCCCAGCCAGTGGGACAGGATGCTGAAACTGTGGCGCCGTCCGGAGCAAACCATGGGGAGTCTAAGCAAACTGCAGCCGATACGCAGCATACCCAGCAAAGTAAAGAGGAGCTTGTGCTGTCCTTTTATAAGGATTCTTCCCTCAGTGATGAAGCAAAAGTACGTCATATAACGGACCATTTAGCAGGAATCCAATGGGGAAAGATGAACGAAAACAATGAACATCAAAGCCTGGAAATGATCGAATATTTGTATAGGCAGCGAGCTTTTATTCCATCGAAAAGTTTTCCAAATGTGATCCGAGCTTCTGAAGGTTTGGATGGAGCTTTAAGCGAAAGCTATGCTGCCCTTATGGGAGATTTGTTTACAAGAGACAGAACTGCGATGACTCGAGCATTGGCAAATATGGACAAAACCAACCGCACACAAGGTATAGGAAGCATCGGGTATGCTCTCAGCTATAGAGAACCCAAGGAAGTCAAGAAAGAGATTCAACAATGGCAGGCAGGACAAAAGCTTACTACGGCAGAGAAGGATGTCATTCGAGCTTTGTTCGTCAAGCTGGATAATCCGTATTAATGCATGTATAGAGGAAATATTGAACAGCCGCGTCTCTACCGGAGGAGCGGTTGTTTGTGCTGTTTTTTTACATCCTGCCATCTATGATGGGATAAGCGTTAGTAGGACCATTGGTTTCATATGTTCATCTAACAACGTGCTCAAGTGGTCTGGTGATCCTGATCCGAGCGCAAGCGTTTGATATCACTAATTGGAGGCAGGCCGAACAAGCGGGCGTATTCGCGGCTGAATTGTGAGGGACTCTCGTAACCTACCTGAAAACCTACATCTGCCGCATCCGCTGATTCGGATAACAACAGGCGGCGGGACTCTTGTAGACGTAATTGTTTTTGATATTGCATGGGGCTCATAGCCGTAACCTCTTTAAAATGACGATGTAGTGACGAAGGACTCATATTCGCTAGTTTGGACAATTCTTCAATACGCAACGGCTTATCATAATCCTGCTTAATCCGCTTTATGACTTCTGCAATTCGGTTGGAATGGCTGCCGGCCATGACCAGTTGTTTTAAGGATTCCCCCTGATTACCCTGTAAAATCCTATACAGTATCTCACGAATGACTAATGGAGCCAGCACCGGAACATCTTGCGGGTTTTCCAAAAGATGCACTAGCCTTACCACGGCATCCAGCAGTAGTGAGTTGGTTTGACTTACATACAAGCCTCGTCTGGAATCAGGCATGGGGCTTGTGGGAAAAGCAGATTCCTTGATCAGGTCCAAAACCTGATGCGGATCAAAATTGAGCCGGAGGCACAAATAAGGAGCTTCTGATGACGCTTGGATGACCTGCCCCGAGATCGGCAAATCCACCGACACAACAAGGTAGTCGGATGTGCCGTAATGGTAGCTTTCCTCTGCGAGCATCACGACTTTTCTGCCTTGTGCCACAATACATAAGGCAGGTTCATGGACTTGATGTACCGGAACGGTTGTATTTGAACTTCGGACGAAGTGAAGCGAAGGTATGGCTGTAGTGAGAACTCCGTCCTGATTTGAAAATCGTTCTATAAGCCTTGCCAATTCGGCTTGTTTTTCCATGGTAGAACCCTCTATTTTGGTTGCCCCCATCTTGACACATCCCTTCTTTCAACGTAGCCCGTTTTCATTTTCAGTAGTTTATTACATATTAAGGGTCTTTGGAGGATTAGGCAATAATTTGCTCTGATTCTTCTACCAGCCCGATGGACATTCCTCTCATAATAAGATGCAGATACAACACCTAATGAGCAATTGAGAAAAAAATAGAAGTGCAAAGGAGTGGGAGTCATGGAGAGTAACAAAGCGGAAAAAAGTGTACACGCTTCGCAGCATCCCTGTATAGGGATGTGGGTAACTGAAGACGGAAATATCCGTCACGAACTCTTGCCTAATGGCCGTTATGATGAAGCACGTGGTCAGAGGAAAAGTGCCTACACAGGCAGCTATATCATCGTAGAAGATGACTATATCGAGTATGTGGACGACACCGGATTTACGGCAGATGGCGAATTTAAAGATGATGTCTTGTATCATGCAGGGATGGTTTTTTACAGGGAAGAGAAAAAGTAATCTATTTTATCTTTTTTCAGTGACATTTTAAACTAGAGGAGGAATAAGCATGTTGGATATTAAAGGGAAAGTCGTAGCTATTACGGGGGCAAGCAGTGGGATCGGTGAAGCTACTGCCCGTTTACTTGCTCGCCATGGGGCTCATGTGATATTAGGGGCCAGACGCACAGAGCGACTGGAGGCTCTGACATCCGAGATTCGTTCTAAAGGTGGATCGGCTGATTATCAGCAACTGGATGTGACGAAGAGGGACCAGATGGAAGCGTTCATTAACTACGCGGAAAAAACATTTGGGCGTGTGGATGTCATTTTGAACAATGCGGGAGTGATGCCTCTTTCAAAATTAGAGGCCCTGAAGGTAGAGGAATGGGATCGCATGATTGATGTAAATATACGAGGCGTTCTGCATGGGATTGCGGCAGGGCTTCCGATTATGAAAAAGCAAGGATTTGGTCAGTTTATCAATATCGCCTCTATTGGCGCGTATAGTGTAACCCCGACTGCAGCGGTGTATTGCGCTACGAAGTATGCGGTTCGGGCGATCTCTGAAGGATTGCGCTTGGAGGTGGGGGGAGATATTCGCGTGACGTTGGTATCGCCGGGAGTAACCGAATCTGAGCTTGCTGACAGTATTTCAGATGAAGAGGCCCGGCAAGGAATGAAAGAGTATCGTCGTATTTCGATTTCGCCTGATGCCATAGCCCGTTCCATTCTGTATGCCATGGAGCAGCCAGCGGATGTAGATGTTAATGAAATTATTGTCAGACCCACGGCAAGCCTGAATTAACGCCATGGCATCCACGACGTTTCTCCCTCTATACTCAGTTTTTTTTCCTCCATCCTTTATGGATGGGGGATTATTTATCGGATGAGAAAGACCATCATTCACACCTCAGAGTGTAAAAAAGCTGTACCTTTATAATAAACGGGTTTACTTTTACAAATGTTTGTGATAACTTTATTTCGACAAACATCGAAATTAAGACTGGAACAGAAGGGAGCCGAACAGGGTGAAAGATACAACGGAAATGCAACAAGCTGTAAAAATATATAAAGCACTTGGAGAACCAACTCGTCTCAAGATAGCACTTCTGCTAAAAGAGGAAAGTGGCCAATGCTGCTCTGTGCTGGGCGAGAAGCTGAACAGTGTAGCTATTTCAACGCTATCGCATCATCTGAAGCAAATGGCAGAGTCGGGGCTGCTCACATACCGTAAAGAGGGGACGTTTATCTATTACAGCTTGGATGTGGAAGCAGCGCAGAAATATGCCCCGTTCCTGATGACATAATTTTTTTTAGTCTTAATTTCGATATTTGTAAAAATATAAAAACAATATAAGAAAAGAGGCGTTATTTAAAAATGCAGAGCACGTGGAAAGTGTATATTTTGGCCATTGTTAGTTTTTTGGTAGGCACATCCGAATACATTATCTCAGGCATTTTGGATCAGATTGCGACAACCATGGGGATTACGGTGTCCGCAGCGGGACAGTTGATTACAGTCTTTTCTCTTGCTTACGCGATTGGCACGCCGATTCTGATGGCAGTAACCGCTAAATGGGACAGACGCAAGCTGCTCCTGAGTTCGCTCGGATTATTTGCAGTAGCTAATGCCCTCTCCTTTATTCTGCCGGGTTTTGGAATGTTTATCGCCGCACGTATTCTTATGGCCCTCGGGGCGGGGATGGTTGTGGTTACAGCACTGAGCATTGCTGCGAAGATTGCTCCAGCCGGCAAGCAGGCCAGTTCTATTGCTACGATCACTATGGGTTTTACAGCCTCGCTGATTATCGGGGTGCCGCTTGGAAGAATGATATCTTCTGCATATGGCTGGAAAACCGTATTTCTCGGCATCGCTTTGACAGCGATTATTGCTTTGATCGTTATCGCTATGACAATCCCTCGCTTAAAAGGAGATCAACCGATTCCCTTACTACAGCAATTTGCTCTTCTGAAGAAGCCTGAAGTTGCTTTGGGATTGGCGATTACCTTCTTTTGGGGAGGGGGATATTTCCTCGCGTATACTTACATTTCACCGTACTTGCTGAATGTATCAGGTGTAGGGGATAATATGCTAAGCTCAGTATTACTTGCCTTCGGGATTGCCAGCCTGATCGGGTCGAAAATCGGTGGATACAGCGCAGATAAAAAGGGTATTTCCTTTACATTATTCGGGGGCATGGTGTTGCATGTCTTTTCCTTGCTTTTACTTCCTGCCGCCGCTCATTCCCTGATCGCAGTATTTGCTTTATTGATCCTTTGGTCGTTCGCTGCCTGGACAACTGGACCTACTCAACAATATAACTTGGTCACTCTTGTGCCTGAATCTTCCGGTGTGATGCTGAGTCTCAATCAGTCTACGATGCAGCTTGCCATGGCGGCCGGAGCTGGGATCGGTGGTGTAGTTGTTGGTCAGGTTTCGCTGGCTTCCATCACCTGGTTTGGAGCAGCAGGGGTCGTTATAGCTATTGTGGCTGTATATTTACTTTCACGAAGATCCTCAGTCCACACGGAATTGGGTGTTACGGAGTAAAGCTTATAGATAAGTGAAAAGGAGGCCCAGTGATGAAGGTGACATTGTGGTCTTCTTTGATTTTGAATGAACAATAATATGCTCTCTTGCAGTAGGAGGGCTTATTCAAACGTAATATCAGTGATTTTGCCGGCTTCCTTAAAGCCGATATTTTTATAAACTTGATTGGAAACCGAATTTTTTAAATCTGCATATAGCATGGGTACTAAATGCTCATTTTCCAAAATCGAACATAGCTCGGATACCATTCCGCTGGCAAAACCTTTCTTTCGTAAATTAGGCGGGGTATACACAGCATTAATGCGAGCATGTCTCGGCGAGCGGTGAGCAATATTAGCCATGGACACAGGCATGTTATTTACAATCCAAAGATACAAATTTCCTGTCCCGATGGTCTTCTCCGCAACCGATATTTGACTAACCGGATCAATAAAACTACCTAAAGCTTCTTCTGAAAAACCAGCTAGAAACTGGGCAACTAATTGTACATCCTCTGGGATGGATTGTCGGATCATTCCCTCAACGCCCGAGGGCTTTTTATATTTAGGACAGAAATAAGATTCCATGACCATATGGGTATGTACCTGAGCAGCATGACGACGTTGTGCGTAAGCATTTGCGAACTTCTCGACTGTTTCGGCATCACCACATACACCTGATAGGGTGGTTCCTTTTAAATAACGTAAGAGTTCTCCTATATAGGTCAATTTATGATTATCTGTGATTTGTTGTGAGATCCATAACCAGGCCTTATGTCCGGGTGATTGAGCAAAGACCATATTTTTATCGGACGTTTTGAGGCATGTTGATCCTTCTGACTCACAAATTCGATGGATCAAATGGTATCGAACTTCATCAGCCAAAAATAGATTTTGATTTAATATATCGTCGTTTGGGACTAGTTGCTCAATCATGACTCTGCCTCCTAATGAGCTGTGACCTAAGCACTTGTAAAGTGCTATGAAGCTATGAAGATTCGGTTGTTATATCTACTAGGATTTAAACTTCCGCGCTATACGCTTCTTATTTTTTTGTCGCCAAATCCATCTTTCGATAAAGTTTTTTTCTTTTCTTTCCTGAAGTGTTTCCTTCATACCCTTAATAAGAAATTCGGATCTTCGCTTGTCGTTTCTGCTAATTTCACGTAGTTCCTCAATAAATTTATCGTCCATGTCCGCATCTCCGTTAGTTCAGGATTTTCCAAATTGCTAAGCTAGATTATACAGAACATATGTTCCTTTTTCAAGTCTGCATCGCTCTATTCAATCACATAACCATTTTTAGATGGATGCTGCGAGGCCCGCGCCAATCGGATGGTGAGGCATAAGATAAGTTGAAAGGAGGAATTACAACATGGACAACAAAGCATATGTATCTCAAACGTATCCACGTCTTACAGTTTACAACGAAGAAAATTTTCGGGGTTCCAGGAGAGTATTCAGAGGAAACCTAGGCATTCGTAATACCGATAACATTCTCGACGGCATCGAAAGTCTGCGTTTCTTTTCTACCAGCAGCAATGCTACACTGGTACTCTTTACAGGCACGCGGTTTAGAGGTAACTTCCGTGTGTTTAGAGGCAATCGCAGCATCGCCGACCTGGATGATCTGATTCGTGGGAATGATGTGGAATCTATTATCTCTACCAATCAACGTTTGACGTTGCAACAAATCCGTAATATCCGCAGTAGCGGTAGACTTCCATCTGGCTACCGAATCATCTAACGGCCTTATTTCGACTTCATAACCATTTTACAAGACTGTTTCAGGAGCTTGCAACTTTCGGGCTTTTGGGACAGTCTCTCTATTTGCACACGCGACCCACATATTTGAATGATGAGAGGAACTGTTTGGGAAAATGGGACCTTGTTAGTAGTCAACACCAACTCAATATTTATGAAAATAAATAAAGGAGGACATACGATATGCCCTCCTAATGACGTATATTGTATTTACTTCAGTTCCCAATTCGTTGCTTTGATCACGGCTGCATCTGCGTTCTTAAGATCTGTTTCGCCAGAAGCTAAGAGAGAACTCCATTGTTTCACACGATTCTTACCATTGGGAGGTTGGTTATAATCGTTGGTATCGACAACCAATGTACGCTTAGCATAGAAGCTAGTCATGAAATTCTTCTCATTCATACTACTGCCTGAACGTGAGAGGATTCCTTCAAGACTACCTGAATCACCAGTAGCGCCTTGATTGAGTGCTGTGTCGACAAATGATCCAATCGTTAGAGCAGTATTAAATCCGCGTTTATGTGCTTGCTGTACACTATATTCGATATAGGTGTCATAGAACGTACGCCACATGGCTTCTCTCCAAGCTTCATTGTTTTGGAGAGCGTTGATCTTCTTCTTGATTACACTATCGCTATCGCTGAGCTTTAGAATCGAACCATTCATCTTCCCCTTTAGACCAGCACGTGTTAATCCACCTGCAATGGAAGGGTTGCTAGCTCCACTAGCAGCATCAAAAGCTTTAAATAAGTACGGGCCATCTGGTCCCGTATCATTTGAACCGCCTGTTGTTGCTCCAAAGATACCAATGGTGTACCCACGATTATCGCCGATATCTTCAGCATAGCCATAGAATTCAGTCCATTTCAAAGAATCTTGCTCTGGTTTGTTCACTAGCTTCATAATATTATCCCACTGCTCACCGTCGAGTCCTGTATTAGCCTTCAGGAACTGAAGTGTTGAAGGTGAGAAATTAGCATCATGGTCAATAGCTGTAACCGCTGCTTGGCTAGTAGCTTCTTCGCTGGTAAGGGATAATGGCTGTATACTAGCTTCATTTGAGTTGTCGAAGCCCTCATTTAAATCGATCGTTTTCTGCACCGGAGTCCCATTCTCTTCAGCAAAAGCCTTGCTAGGTGAAGAGCCGGACAAGCTAGAGAAAGAAGCGACTACAGTAAAGCTTAGCAAGATCATAAGGAACTTTATTTTATACATATAACTCCTCCTATAAAATGTAATTGTGAAAGGCTAAAAGCGTAGATTTCCATCTAACTCGAATGGATTTAGCAAGAGTATAGATAAGAAGCATAGGATTGAATAGAGCTTAAATAACCGTTTTCTTCAAAAATTATGATTTATATGTGAATAAATGGACCAAGTTGTTCCTAGATTCCTACAGACCATAAGTGCAAGAATGAGGACGAAACAAAGATAGCCTCTTGATAAAATGAGTTACATCACATATCAGGAGGCTATATTTATGAACAAAATCCAGCAGTTTCATGCACTTCACACATTAGAGGAACTTTTATTTTTAGGGAACGCCTGGGATCTGCTATCTGCGGTGGCTCTGGAGAAAGCAGGTTTTAAGGCGATAGGTACGACGAGTTGGGGGATTGCCAATACGCTTGGATTTTCAGATGGAGAGCTTATTGATTTTGACCAGCACGTAAGTATTATTCGGACGATTGTTGAGCATGTTCAGATTCCAGTGTCGGCAGATATTGAAGCAGGATATGGAGAGGACACGGCAACGATTGTTGAGCATGTTTTAAGGGTAGCCGATGTGGGAGTTGCAGGGATTAATATTGAGGATTCTTTGAAAATGCAAAAGGGACTTCGAGAAGTGGGTCTGCACAGTAACCTATTGTCCAAAATTAGAGCGGCCTTGGATGCGCGTGGGTTTCAGGCGTTTTTTATAAACGCAAGAACGGATACATATTTGCAGATGAATACTCCACTTTCAGAGACCATAGAGCGGGCCAAAGCGTATGAGGATAGTGGTGCGAGCGGAATTTTTGTTCCAGGATTAAAGCGTGATGAAGAGATCAGGGAAGTTGTGTTTAATATACATGCTCCGCTTAATGTTTTATCCCTGCCGGGTCTGACGAATGTCCACCAGCTTCAGCAGTTAGGAGTTAAACGGTTTAGCTTTGGAAATGCATTTTCTGATAAGATAATAGTTGCTTTGCAAAAGAATGCAGAACAGTTGATAGAGCTACAAGATACATCACATTTATATGAGGATTTTGCAAAATCCTTGAGCTAGATGAATATGAACTATAGAAAGGACGGAGCATTCGATCATGGCTAACCTTAGTCTTTCTTTTGAAGAAATGTGGGAGAAAATTATAGCGTGTGATCGTAAGTATGACGGGTTGTTTTTTACCGCTGTGAAAACAACCCACATATACTGCCGACCTTCCTGTCGATCCAAAAAGCCGAAGAAAATAAATGTGGAGTTTTACTTTGATTTGGACAAAGTGGAAAAGGCGGGTTTTCGTGCTTGCAAAAGATGCCAGCCCCATACAGACCATTCGCCGTATATCAGACTTGTGCAGAATGTGGTAACCTTTTTGGTTAATCATTACAAGGAAAAACTTGTATTGCAGGATATTGCGGACCATATCGGAATAAGCTCCTTTTACTTGGATCGGATCTTTAAACAGGAAACCGCCGAAACCCCGCGCACGTATTTGGAAAAAATAAGAGTAGATAAGGCAGCCTATCTTCTTAAAAGTACAAATCTTACGAATCTTGAGATTTGCTATGAGACGGGCTTCCAAAGTCCCTCCCATTTCTATAAGGCGTTTCGTAGCTTGAACCATTGTTCTCCTAGTGAGTATAGAAAGTTGAGCAGGGAATAGAAAAGGAAGGAGGTTGTATCCTTTTATGAGCGAACTATACGTAATGAAGTATGTATCGCCGATTGGAGAGGTAGAGATACAGGGCACAAATGAGGCTGTCTATTCTATTATGTTCTCTAATCGGAATGAGCCCTTAACGAGGGCTATAGAAGAGGTTCCAATCCAAGTATTAGCGGAATGCACTACCCAGCTTGACGAGTATTTTAAAGGTGAGCGCTTTGAGTTTACGTTTCCTTATGCCCTTGAAGGTACGGATTTTCAGCAAAAAGTATGGAATGCGCTGGTGTCCGTGGGGTACGGTAAAACAACAGCTTATAAAGATATTGCTCTTGCTATTGGAAATGAAAAAGCGATCCGAGCCGTAGGCAGTGCTAATGGAAAAAATAAGCTGAGCATTGTGATTCCATGTCACCGAATTATCGGTTCCAATCAGAAACTAACGGGCTATGCAGGAGGGCTATGGAGAAAAGAATGGTTGCTCCAGCATGAAAAGCGTTGTCTGAGGCCCTAAGGAGGGTTCGTAGATGAGAGACATATATTTGAAAGAGTTTAAGCCGGAGAACTGGGCCAACATGGTTCAGGTCTATCAGGAGCGGTATGCACAGGTAGATCCGGCTATAAGAGCAAAAGTGGCCAAAAGTAAAATTCCCAAGGAGATTCAGATTGTGCTGCTGCCCGATATGGGGGAGTATTTGCTGATTTGGATGGATCGAAAAGTCCCCGCACTCGGCAACGAAACACCGTCGGATTATTTGAAAAGCGAAGAAGGGACTAAAGCACTGAAGGCGGCTATATTACGTATGCCACGTTGAAGAAGCGGACCAAGGAGATACATATGAACATTGAACAGAGCGCGAATGATGGAAAAAGTGAGTTCCTATATCCATAACTGTAATCAGATGGAATGAACTTCATCTAACCCTATGCTATGATTTACCGACAAGAATATAGATTTAAAAGGGGAAATAAGAATGAAGCTCAAAAAAATGATGTTCCTACTTTCGTTTTTAACGATATTTGTAGGGTTGATCACTTTGTGCACAGAAAGTGTTCAGGCTGCCAATTCGACAGTATTCAAAGATGGAGATAAGCTTAAGCTTATTCTTGATGATGGTAATGGAGTAAACAGAGTGTTTAAATTTGATCTCCCGTTTACGATTAAGCCTGATACACCAATTCGTCTGTATAGCAACAACATTGAAATTCCTTCTGGTGACTTTACGATCGATTATGCCAACTCCACAATTACGATTGCGGATTCACGACCAGCACCTGGGCCAGGATCAGAAAATCATATAGAACTTCCTATAGCTATAACTATGAAAGGGACTGTGCAGTCAGTCGATGAATCTACAGTAACTCCACTTGCGGAGGAGCCGAAAGTAACGCAGCCTGAGGTGGAGACCCATATAAAAGAGATTCCCACTCCCAGTGAACCCAAAGTTGCTCAACCTGTGGATGAACCGAAAGTAATTGAACCGCAAGTAACCCAGCCGATCGAGGAGCCTAAAGTGGACCAAGCGGTTGATGAGTCACCGGAAATCCCTTTGTCTATCCCATCTGGAGAAAATTTTCCGGGTACATTTACAATCAACTCTTCAAGTACATCATTTTCAGTTCGTTTGAAGATGAAAAATATTCAACCCACGTACACTTCATATGTTATGGTCAAAAATGCGGATGCTCAATTAATTAAACGGATTCAGTTCGATCCGGAAACAACGTTTAGCTACCCTTTGAGTAACCTGAATTTATCTACAGGTGGATATTACTTTTATATCAAAATGATCGATCAGTCGGGAAATTCGGCAGCGTCTGTACCCCAATTTGTTCCTATAAATAATAACAAGGCTCAGCAGGTTGAGGTGTTTATAGACGGTAAACTGCAACAATATGAGCAGCCTGCGACCTCTATTAGCGGAAGTATGCTGGTGCCATTTCGTGCCGTTTTTGAGGCGCTTGGGGCGAAAGTGAAGTGGGATGGAGCTACCAAGACCGTTACTGCAACCAAAGGAAATACAACGATCAAGTTAACTGTAGGCTCCAGGGATGCCTATATCAACGGAAAATTAGTGCGTCTCAATGCGGCGCCAAGACTCATTAACGGCAAAGTAATGGTTCCTATTCGCTTTGTAAGTGAGGCGCTGGGTGCGAAGGTAAAGTGGAATATTGCAGCTCAGAGCGTTGTGATTTTCCTTGCTCCACCGCAGGTTTTGACAACCAGCGAAAGTGAACAATTAATGGAGGAAAATGAAGATGCTTCCGAATCACAATCCAATCCAACGATTCTGAAAAAGATATCCACCACCTTCTCCAAATCTACGGATATTGTGTTCGTCATAGATGTTACGAGTAGTATGACAGGGACGCTGGATTATGTGAGACAGAAGGTGAAAGGCTTTGTTGATTCCGTTCCAGCAGGTTCTCATTTTGCTGTCGTTGCATTTCGGGATATCAATCTGAAGGCAGATAAAGATTTAGAATTTTTGGAGTTTACGACCGATAAAAATAAGTTAAAAGGTAACTTGAATATGCTGCGCCCTTCCGCTGGCGGGGATTTGAAGGAATCGGGATTAGAGGCTATTCAGTTAGCTATAAGTAAATTTCCCAAAAATTCTAATTCCAAAACAATCATATTCATTACAGATGCACCAGTTCATGATAAGAATACAGCCCTGGGTAAAGCCCGTTTTTCTGTGGATGAAATCAACGAGCAATTACAGAAAAATGATGTTATTTTTAATGCAATCGTGCCTGCAAATGGACTAGCCAACAAACAAATGAAAAAGCTTGTAGATTCCAACGAAGGGACTTTGTATGATATCAAGGAGGCCAAGCTGAATTTAGCGAAGTAGGTTTGTCCAAACTCAAATAAAGCCGTTAAATGGAGCCGATGCCAGGCTCCCTTTTGTTATCACAAGCGACCTGTGCTGAAAGAGTTCTAATGGGCTGAAAGCTCACTCTCCGTCACCCATTTATGATTTTTGACAGGCTCTCCCCCTGTAGTCGGCGTATAGTCTACCATATATACGGTCGTTGGCTCGGCGGAATCAATGGTAGCCTTAGCCCCATCCATCCCCTTCATATGATCTGCTGCAAGGATAACCTCTGTGCCCGGTGCATAGGGCTCACTACTTGCATCCTTAATCTCTTCATGAATAACCCACTTATGATTATTCACTCTTTCTCCTCCAGTGGTTGGTGTATAGGAGACTGTATAAGCAGTAGTCGTATAAGCACCCGCAATCGTGGCCGTAGCCCCATTCATGCCGGCCATATGGTCAGCTCGTATAGTCGCTTGACTACCAACTTTGAAGGCTGGATTTTCAGCTTCTTTTAATCCGACAGGAAGCTCACTGGAAGTGGAATGGTTCATCTCCGATGTGTCGTGCTGTTGACTGCTGTTTGCCGTATGCTCCTGGTTCGGCGCGTTACTGTTCCCGCACCCACTCAAAATCATCATGACTGTACCAGCGAGCAAAGCCCATTGCATTCTCATATTTAATAGCTCCTTTAGGGTTTTATTTTCATATTCAATTATACCCATGGGGGGTATAATTGAAACGGAATAATATTACAAACATGTGAAGTGTTTTGCTTTCAAGGTGATCTCCAGTTGTGCCCCTTTTTTTGCTATGCAGAAGATGCGTAATTAAATGTTGTTGACAGTGAATAAAAAATCATTGTAATATCTATAAAACTCATCAAATTACTTGGTATTTTGAGCGACTGTAAACATTTTAACTCACCAAAAGTAGATGATATCAAGGAGCAGGGGGAGACATCAAATGAAGAAACCATGGATTTCATTTATATTGCTGTTGGGAGCAGTCGTGCTTTTTATTTCAGGCTGCGGCAGCAAGAATACGTCGGGCAATGCTGCGGGTGAAGAAAAGAAAACACTGCATATCAGCTTTAATCCTGGTCCATATAGCGATCAGTTTAAGAATGGTGTGGCTCCATATTTGGAGAAGAAAGGATATAAGATTACATATAAAGAGTTTACAGACGGTGTTCAGCCCAATGTAGCCGTGGCTAAGGGGGATATTGATGCTAATGTGTTTCAGCATTCGCTTTACCTGGATTCTATGAATAAGCGGGAGAATATTGATCTGATTGGTGCTGTACAGGTCCCCACTCCTCCAATGGGATTGTACTCCAGCAAGCATACCAGCCTTGACGAAATCGGCGATGGAGCCCAAATCAACCTGCCCAACGAGCCAGTCAATATGCTGCGTGCGCTGAATATTTTGAAGGAAGTAGGCTGGATTACGTTAAAGGACAATATCGATCCATTGCAAACCTCGGTGAACGACATCACCTCTAATCCGCATCATCTGCAATTTGTTGCTACCGATCCGGCACAGGGGCCACGTGTACTGAAGGATGTTGATTTTGCGGCTATACAAGGGAACTTTGCTGTATCGAATGGAATAAAGCTGACCTCGGCATTAAAGCTTGAAAATATGACAGATCCGTTCACGAACGTGGTCGCTGTGGACAGCAAGAACAAGGATAAGCCCTTCGTCAAAGACATTATTGAAGGATATCATTCAGATGAATTCCAAAAGTACATCCATTCGAACCCTGATTATGAAGGCTACAAGTTGCCAAGCTATTTCAAATAATATGGGGCATTATCTTCTGCGGGCTGACGTTGTCAGCCTGTATCTTATGGATAGAAGGTGGATATGAACGTGATTTTTTCATCCTCTGATTTCGTCAAGGCTCTGCCTGACAACTATTTTAGCGCAATAGATGACAAAGTGAATCTGTATAAAAGTAAAGGAATAGATGTAATTAATCTGGCAGCCGGCAACCCGGATCAGCCAACACCGGCGCATATTATCAGCGCTTTGAAGGAAGCGGTTGATCAACCGATCAATCAGGGCTATCCGCCTTTTCATGGAAAAAAAAGCACGCTGGAGGCTGTCGCCGCGTTCTATAAACGGGAGTATCAGGTGGAGCTGGATCCTGACCGGGAGATTGCCATATTCAACGGCTCAGCCATAGGCGTAATGGGGATTCCACAGGCGCTGCTGAATCCCGGTGATTGGTTATTGACCACCGATCCGGCATATCCCCAATATTATTCCGCTGCTGCGCTGGCAAGAGCCCATATTCATACGATTCCGCTTGATGAGAAGCTTGGTTTCTTGCCTGATTATACAACCGTGCCAGAGGAAATCGCAGAGCAGGTCAAATTGCTTATGATTAATTATCCGAACAATCCGACTGGAGCCGTAGCTACTGCAGATTTTCTGACGAAGACGCTGGATTATGCCGCTCGGTATCAGTTTCCAGTTATGAATGATTTTGCTTACGGTGCTCTTGGATTTGACGGGCATAAGCCGATTAGTTTATTGCAAATCCCCGGCGGCAAGGAGTATGGCGTCGAGACGTATACAGCTTCCAAAACGTATAACATGGCTGGATGGCGCTTCGGATTTGCGGTTGGAAATGCGTCCGTTATTGGTGCGCTCAAGCATTATCATACGCATGCCTACAGCACTGTTTTTGGCGCGGTACAGGATGCGGGAGCTGTCGCATTGCTGGGCACCCAGGAGCCAGTACAGGAGCTCGCGAAGTTATATGAGCGGCGCCGTAATGTTCTTATTGCAGCGTTACGAGGTATTGGCTGGGATGTAGCAGCTCCCCAAGGGTCTTTTTTTGCCTGGTTCAAGGTGCCGGAGGGGCATACATCGGCTTCCTTTGCAGACTTTTTATTGGACGGGGCGCACGTTGCGGTCGCTCCTGGAGAAGGCTTTGGTCGTGCAGGAGCTTCTTATGTGCGGGTCAGTCTGGTAAACAGTGAGGAAAGGCTGCTGGAGGCGGTGCAGCGTATCGCAGCGACGGGTGTTTTTCAAGTATAAGCCGGAATACAAGGAAGTTATTTTGCTGCAATCAGGAATTGGCAAAGCGAACGCTGCCTCGACTACGGCCCTGCTGATTGAGCGTTTTAGCCCAGAGCTTGTCATTAATACCGGGTCTGCGGGTGGGCTCGATCCAGCGCTGCTTGCTTTTGCGACAGAAGCGCTGGCGGAGACCAGGATTGAGGGGAAGATCGTCAAGGGTTTGATTACGACGGCAGACTCCTTTATCCGCAGCCAGTTTGGTATTCCATTTTTGGCTGCGGCCAATTCGGCCGCATATGATAGAGACAAGCTTTGATATATTCAATGGCACTATTCAGGAACGTTTTTTCTTCGACTTGCCATGCTGGTTAATGAGAGTTCGAAGTTGTTTCCCGGTTTGGTTCAGCTCTATATCGTTCAACACATAGTCGGTGCTGACTTCCCAGGTGCTGTGGTCATTCAGATGAAAAATAAAGGCGGGAAAGCGAGGGCGCAGCCATTTGCGGATGGAGGCCCCTTCGAATTCGACTTTAGTGATTGCAGCCCACGGGACAGTTCGAATACCATCTGAAATGCTGTGCTCGTCAAAGATGAACAGGTAGGTATCCTTTCGAAGCGTTCTGCTCAAACAAACCACGAGATAGCTACCGAAAAAAGGAAGTCCGACAATGGCGGACGTAATAAAGAAGAAGATTTGTAGAGCTGAGATATCTTCGTCGATAAAAATGAGCAGCAGCAAAAACAGACAAATAAGCACAAACATCAAGCTGCCCATGGCTTTCCAAAATGCCAAAGATCTTCGATATACAATTTTATCCACGGAATACCGCCTCGTCGGGAACAAACGCCTGAATGAAATAAGTTATCCGTTCTATCCAGTCAGCTTCGGTCACACTTTCAATTCGCAGACATGGAGTGGCCTGCATATCCAGTTCTGTATTTCTTACAATCCACACATCATTCTTTCCTTTAAGAACAAATAGCAGATTTGTAACAGAAGGACCATTTTCATCCGTATCCGTGTATACCATTTGGCTCAAATTATCAAGGCTACACTGATTACGATCAAAATCCTCCCGCCAGTCTTGTATCATTTGTTGAGCCGACTCATGAAGCTTCCACGTTGTCATTTGCTGCATGGTGAAGTTGGATGAGGTTAACTCATTCCACTGTTCTTCGGTCAGATCGACGTATCGGCTGTGCGCATTGAAGTTCGGAGCAGACAGGCCGAACAGTTGATCAATGTCGTGATGCCAGTCTTCTGGAGAAGACCAGCGAAAGAAATGGAGTTCATTGTGACTGGAGAAATGATACAGAAAACGTTCATTTCCATGGTGTATCGTTAACGTATTTTGCTTATCTTGTTGCTCCTTAAAGCCACGTAGCATCTGACGACTTTGTACCAGATGAGCTAAAATTTCAACAATGAACGCATCAAATTCGAGCTGTTGTTGCTCGTCATCCCGTTGTTCCATCAAACCCTTGGATATCAGGCTATGCGTTGCGGCATGAAAAAGTAGTTCCCAGCGATCTTCGGTTAGTTCCCCGTAATAAGATTGGAGCAGACCAGAAGCCATATCTTCTGCGCCCAATGCGGTCAAGGCAAAGCCTAGCTCTTCAAGCGTTAAAATTACCGTTTGTTTGTCCATAGTCAGGCTCCTTCTCCATCTGTTAGGTGTGTATATTATTTAAATAATTTGCTGGCCCAGCGTATCCCTTTTTCGGCAAATTTGGCGACTTTTCCGCCTGCCCAGCTTCCCACTGTACCGCCGACGTATGCCCCGACGGCTGCGCCGACCGGACCACCGATAGCACCGCCTATGGACCCCAAAACGACAGCGCCGCCATAAGTTGCGGCGGTTTTAATCGCTACGTTAGAGGCAGATACAGCTACATCCGTTCCGGTAAGCTTCCCGCTTTTCCATTTTCCAGCCAGACTGATGCCCTCGCCCACAATATTCATGGTGGCATTAATAGGGTAGAGCTTTTTGGCAATCATACCGGGAATTTGGCGGGTGGCTATGCCGTAACGTCCTTTTTCCACCCCGGCGATGACGTTCCGTGTCCACTGAGGAAAGCTGTTGGCTTTGTTGAATCCGAGGCCGAGCTTACCCATTTGAAGCTTTCCAACTAATCGATCAAAGCCCTTTAACCCCTTCATCACAATACCGGGTTTGGCGAATTGGCGGTTTAGGCTTTTGCCCAAATTACGCATAAAAGCATTGTTACCCTTGCCTTTCACCCATGCCGCATTATGTATAACCGCTCGAGTGGGATTCTTCAGACTTTTCTTGAATTCTACTGTTTTGGTGAGCACAAGTGTGGAAGCCAGACCGCTATAGATCGCTGTTCCGGCAAATCCTAGTTGCCCGCGCCATTTGTTGGCCTCTGACAGGCTGTTAATGGCTATATCTGCTGGATCGGGTCCTTTTTTCCCGGAAGTTGCCCCTTCGCTGTTGCTGATCTGTCCGCTGTGATCTCCTTTGGTAATCCCCGTGTCTGCTTGGGTATCTGTTTCCTTAAATTTTACTGCAATGGAACGCAGCTCTGTGCTGACAGAACTGACAGTTTGAGTGAAAGCATCCATTTGTCCACGCGCTTTATGAAAATCCTGATAAAAGCGCTGCTGTGTTGTTCCTGCCCAGCTATTTTCCAACATCTGAATATGCTGTGACAGTTGTCCGCAAATTTGTGCCCCCAGCTCACGTGCCTGTGCGAACTGCCTGGAAACCGCTTCTAGTTTCTCAGGAGGAACCATAATTTTAGCCATGATGTCCACCTCGGATGATTAAAATAATTACTTATATTTTAGTGAATCCAGTGGGGGTTAGCAAAAAAAGGAGGGGGTTTTAGTGAAAAATAAGTCATTTGTATGAGTTCATGAGGGTGCATAAGGGAGAATAGTAGGAGGTGTATGATCCGAAGTTCTTATAGTCACTCATAACGAAATGAAAAAAGCCACTCTTTTCAAATGGAGCTTTCCATTAGAAAGAGAGGCCTTCTTGCGTAGAGACTAATACATATTTCGCGTCGGTTTAATTACTTTAGCGGAATCTGCTTGGACAGCTTTTCAAACTGCTGCAAGTGAGGAGTGACCTTGGCAGTAATTCCTTTGAGATACTTAATGGACGCTTGTCTTTGGCGTTCTTTGGTGGCAGTCTCTTCAGGGAACATGGAGTATTCCTTTTGGACAGAGCCATTTTTATAATTTACGGAGAAGAGGTCTCCTTTTTGCCACCTTTGGACCAGATCTTGATTACTGTGCAAGATATTTATTATTTCATTGCTATTTTTATAAGTGAAGCTGTAGTCTGGATCGGCCACGGCGTGGATCACTTGGTAGCCGTTCTGTAATCCATTGTTCTGAAAAGTACCTACTTGGATCTCGTTCGAACGTACGGTTTCATCCATTTGCGTCACTTCTTCAGTCTGCGTACCCTTGCCGCTCATCGTGTCATTGCTCCAAGTTCCGTTGTATACGACTTTATGATTCTGTCCATCTGCATCCGTGTATTGATTTGTATATTTTCCGGTACCTGATCGCTTGCCATTCACAAAATCACCCGAATACTGCTTATATTCGCTCCATTTGATCGTACCACGTCCGTTAGGCTGCCCATTCTCGACCTCTCCATAGTAAGTAGTCTGACCGGATAGCTGAAGCAATTCCTTGGTTGCAGCCGCATTCGCCGCAGGTGTACTTACAGACAGCGCTCCAGATATCAGCGATGCGGACACCATAATAGGCAGTGATAGAGCCTTGCCTTTTTGCCAAAGTTTTTGCATCATGAGTTCTCCCCTTTCGAAGCTTTGAATTTCTAAAAAGTTAAGTTCAACAACCCAGCACCGTTTTTATACTATTTTGTGCTTGGTGATTTATAGTTTAATATATATTGAGAATTATAGGAAACTGTAAAGTGAAAACAGCTAGTTAGGAGAGAGATTCATGAATTTACCCGAACATGGGAGTGAGGATGTATCGAGCATCCTTGCCGTGGAGTTGGAACATGAGCCTGTCAAGACCATAAAAGGAATCCATCAAGTGGAGCCTGATGCTAATATCTATTGGCTGATTGATGTGGAATTTAGTGGTTTTACGTTGTCAGATGAGGATATTTTGCAATTGCTCAAAGGATATATCGTGTATGGGCATGTTCATGATTTACAGGTGTGGACTAGTGTGGGGCGCAGACCAGCAGGCGAATGCCATTTTGATAAAATTTGTGTTTGTATAGATATATTCGATAATGTAGAGATGCAGGTTTGTTTGGATGAAGCCAAGGTTGCAGACTTTATGAACACACTGCCAGCGCGTTTTCAGGAGAAGGGAACTGTTCATGTGCTTCCTCGAGAGGATGCTGCCCATGCACGTGCAAAAGCGGAAAAACTTAAAGCATTTACAGATCAGGAAGGTGAAAGGGAACACGCTGTCATGCTTAGGCTAGTAGCGGATCAAGGCCAATCTTACCGTGGAGCGGATATCTGGGATGTCATGCTGAGTCTCGGAATGGAGTGGGGAGATATGGACATTTTCCATGCACACCATCACGGGACGGGAGGTTATGATGAACTATTTAGCGTACATACGGGAACCGAGCCTGGCTTTTTTTGGTTGAGTACACTCGCAGAGGAGCGCTTTGCAGATTTAATTTTTAGTATGGATGGGGTGCGAACCGCGCAGCCGCAAACGGTGTTTGAGGCGATGTGGAAAAGTGCCGAATATGCACGCACCAGACTCGGCGGGACATTAGTGAATGAACAGGGTCTGCCAGCTGTGCCGGAAGATTATCTACATCAGATTCAAGAGATGGAAGATCGACTAAGAGAGTTTGGATTTAAAGCAGGCGAGGATGTTGTTCTGTTTCTATTCTAGATTAGAAAGGAGTGATTTCGTTGTCCAGCAACGCTATTGAAAAGCTAAGAACGATTCTAAAACGTAAAGCTACTATTTTTCATACAGGGGGTCGTAGACCGTCGGATTCCCTTGAACAAAGCTGGATTGGTAGAGTTACAGTGGCTTTGCCAACGGAGGAACGACCCATTGATGTACAGGGGAATGCTATGGCTCCGATCATGCAATTGTATTTGCCGGGCTTGCCCTTTGTCCCTGAAGCTATGCGTAGCATCAAGCTGTTGACAGTCTTCCTGTCTCCCGATGTACTGGATCATGAGGACATGGAAGGGTATATGTGTATTCGTGAGTATACGTCGGTAGAGGATTTGGTCGAAAAAGATTTTGGTCCGTCATTTATGCAAATCAAAGCATTTCCGCTGTTCCCTGAACTCAAAGAGAATGATTATCCGGTCTGGGACGGTGATGACATCCCTGAGGAATACGGCGATGCCCTTAACCAAATGGACAAGGAGGAACCCGACTATTTTGAGGACATCGTAGAGGAAATATATGCGGTTCACAAAATCGGTGGCTATCCCAGCTTTATTCAATCGGGCATTGACTTTGGCGAGGGCTATGAATTTGTATTTCAGATTGCTTCGGATGCCAAAGCCCAATTGAATATTGTGGATGGAGGCAGCTTTTATTTTGCCAAGCATCAGAATGACGGAGTCTGGCGGGGTTACTTTGATTTTTACTAATAGGCTCATTTAGAGAGCAGTCTGGAACCGATCGTTTTGTAGAGCATGGCAACCCTATATACTCGTAAGTTAGATACTATTGAAGTGGAGTGAAAAGATATGAATGTTTTAGGTCAGCTGGGATCTGCTATCCAGAGTAGTTTATTTATTCAATCCGAACTGAAGAAAGCTCATGCATTTATTCAGGAGCACGATCTGCCTGTAGAGCAGGTAGAACATGATTTTCACAAGCAGATCATCGTGCTGGAGCAATATACGGGAACTCGCGTTTTTCAGCGAGGGCTTGCTAAATACAAAGTAATCAATGTAATACTTATGATCATATCTGTGATCATATTGCTGGCAGCAGGCATCGTTGCGGCAATGGAATATTTACAACCCGAACGACATTTGCTGCAAGTGCTGGCGAATGCCATGTTTGACTATTGGGTTCCCTCTATTACTTTGCTCAGTGTTGTATTCGTGGGTGTGATCGTTCTCGCCATCGTTAGAACTGTTTATGCCAAACAATTACATACGCGCGTGCTAGATCGGGCCTGGCAGGCCATTTTCAATCATGTGGACAAATAAGGGCAGAGAGCAACTGTAGGAGATTGGCATAATAGCTGAAGGAGTGGCAGCAATGAATGACTGGGAATCGGGAATCATTCAGGTCGATGGTGAGCGTGCGATTTACTCATCGTTAACGGAAGATCAGTTGTTAGAGGCCGACTGGTATTCGAAATATTTTCATTCTGTAAGAAAGCTAGGAAATGAGTATATCTGGTATCATTTCGATCAGGTTTCTTTGCTGCGTCGGCATTTTTTTGTGTCTGTATGCTTTAAGGATACCAGCCTAGTTGTCGTGGAGATTTCGCTCCAGGGCAATGAATTTCCAACTTCGTGGGATAATTGGTCTGAAGAAGGGGAGAGAAAGCGGCAAAGGGAGCATGATCGTTTGTTACAGCAACATTTGTCCGTAAAGCCAAGCTATCGTCAAACAAAGCCTTACCCCTATATGGAATATGAACTGAACTGGGGGAAAATCTCTTCTTATTTTGACCCCCGGTCGGGAAATACGGCCATTGCTTTTAAGTATAAAGATGAATAGTGATCTTACATAAAATACACGACAACCCTGCGCTTTGTGCTGGAGGTGAGGGTGTTGGATGAGTAAGGGAGATGTGTTGTGGATAAAAAGGCGAAAAAAATACTGATGAACACATTCTGGTCCTCTAGCGGCTGGAAGCAGGAGCGGGGATCTTTTTCGGGTGAGGATTTTGAATATGCCAAAAGTAAGGGCTTGATGTTCGATCCGATCACCATTACACATAACGAGATTATAAACAGGCTGCATGAGCTGCACCAGCAAAAGGCTACAAAAGAACGAGTGGCAGCAGCATTTTTGCATAGTCTTTCCACGAAAAAGGTTCATTTACGAAGCGCCTTATCGAGCTGGGCATTAACCGCAGGGCTTCCTTTGCACACCTATGGGGAGCGGCCTGTCGTCCTGCCCAATTACAGTAGCTGTGGGGATTGTAATTTTAATAAATTGATGTCCGATAAGGAATACGTCAATAAAGATTTGAATGTACTAAATTTTGAACGAATCAAATGGGGCGGTATTCGTCTGAACCACCTTCTGTATTGCTGGATGGACCTTGAATTGTTCAGTCAAGAAGAGGATGTTCAGGTTTCCGATGAGGATCTAGCTATACTCCATAACATGCTCGAAGCTGTTCAGAACTGTGATGCTCAAAGCAGTGCACGTCAATTGGAAAAGCGCTGGAAGGATGTGTTTCCATCCAGCAAAAACGAGCGTGATGTTGTCATGGAGGTGTGGGGATATGCCGGACTGCTGGTCCCACAGGACACGCCTCGTAAACGACAGCACGGCAATCATGATTTTTATTCCGTAGCAGCCTGGCAAGGAGATGACGGATACTCACAAGAGGCGTTGGACTATTTCTTTGGTACGTTTTTATAGAGAATGTGAATCGTCATGCCACATCTTGATTATGACGGTTGCTCAAACAATAAACGTTCTTCTTCCCGACTATGAATGGCATTGACAACCAGAAGCGCGTGGAACTGTTGAAGAACTTCAGGCGTAAGCCCTTCTTCACGGATCCCGGCTTTGAGCTCTTTTACAATGATTCGGAGCAAATCATGATCTCGTGTAAGTTTAACGACAGCCTCCTGCAGTTCTGGTTTTTTCTCGACCATCTCCTGATAGAATCCTTCCTCTTCTGCATCAGCATGGCTGAGAATGCGGGTTTCCCAATATTCGATCAAGTGGTCGGCAGCCTGGCGCGCCACCTGGAATTCTTTCGCTTCCAATAATTCCTCTACTTCTCTCGTCTTATCTAGAGCGCCAGATAGCCCGCCTTGATGAATGGCATGATGAGCATGCAGTTGACGTAAAGAAGGTCCTCCCATAACAGTTCATCCTTTCTTTGTTCCCTTTTTTAGTACAGTATAGCATAAGAAAATAGCGTTATTTTTCCGGTTAGGATTTTCCCCTCTAAGGAAAAGGGAACTCCCTAATTGGTTCAATTTCATATAATACTTAGAATGAAGTTAGAAGATAAAACTCAATCTTGGGGGAATGGATGATGAATCGATTAACCGAAATAACAGACATAAAAAAGATTGTGAAAAAAGGATCAAGGGTTTGAGGGGGATGAGCAGATACATACCCAATCAACATGGAGCCTGGGCTATGCTCATTCTTCCATTTTTATTCGGTTTAGCTGCTTCTCGAGGGGATCTCATTCATATACCCCTATTTGTGTGCTGGTTTTTTATCTACTTATTCAGTTTTCCTGTCCTCCAATGGATCAAAACAGGCAGCAGTGAAAGATATCGCAAACCCGCCGTTGTATACGGAGTGATATTACTTCCTTTGTTAATTTCACTGATATGGTTTGAGCCTGCCTTGATCTGGTATGGAGTTCTTTTATTGCTCTTTTTTATGGCTAATATTTATTTTGCGAGAACGAAAAATGAACGTGCTTTACTCAATGACATTGTTGCAATTCTACTCTTTTGTTCTTTTATATATCCCGTTATTTATATGGGGGGAGGAGAGGATTGGAGGGTAGCAACAGAGCTATTCTTGCTTTTGGTGCTTTACTTTATCGGAACTGCTTTGTATGTCAAAACGATCATTCGTGAAAGAAAAAATATACGTTACCATTATGCTTCCGTTATCTATCATGTGGTGATTTTGTTGTTTGCCATTTGGTTAAAGTTATTTCTGTTTGTTCCTTTTTTAATTTTTTTGATAAGAGCCATATGGCTTCCTAAACTCGGATTAAAGGCAAAACAAGTTGGCATGGCGGAAATTGGATTTTCAATGATGCTCTATGTTTTTGTGTTGTTTTTATATTTCTAAAAGGAGAGACATCAATGATATCTTTAAAAACGCCGCGTGATTATCATACTGACCCGTTTATAGTCATCTGGGAGGTTACACGAGCTTGTGCTTTAAAGTGCCTTCACTGTAGAGCGGAAGCTCAGTACAAACCTGATCCTCGTCAACTGACATTAGAAGAAGGTAAGAAGCTAATAGATCAAATCGCTGAAATGAATCATCCGTTGCTTGTATTCACAGGCGGAGATCCTTTAATGCGTCCTGATCTGTTTGAACTGGCTCAATATGCAATTGAAGAGAAAAATCTGTCGGTTTCAATGACCCCCAGTGCCACTCCTAAAGTGACACGAACAGCGGTAGAAAAAGCAAAGCAAGTTGGATTATCGCGGTGGGCATTTAGTCTGGACGGTTCATGTGCCGAGATTCACGATCATTTTCGGGGTACAGCGGGTTCTTACGATACGACCATGCGAGGAATTGGTTATTTAAAGGAACTGAACATCCCTATTCAAGTGAACACTACGGTATCCCGGTACAATCTTCATGATCTGGAGCAAATTGCAGAAAGAGTAAAGGAAATGCAGGCTGTGTTATGGAGTTTATTTTTCCTTGTTCCAACTGGACGTGGCATGGAGAAAGATATGATTACTCCTGATGAGCATGAAGCCGTAATGAAATGGTTGTATCAAATACAGCAACAGATGCCGTACGGAGTGAAGGCTACAGAAGCTCCTCACTACCGGAGGGTCGTGCTGCAGCAAAAGCACAGCGCAGGTGAGAACAGTGTAGCAGACGGACAAAAGAGGGCAGATGTTTTAGGACGTGCTCCTAAAGGCGTAAATGACGGAGATGGATTTGTTTTTATTAGTCATATCGGCGAAGTATACCCTAGTGGTTTCCTGCCTCTTATGTGCGGGAATGTACGAAAGGATAGCTTGGCAGACATTTATCGCAACTCTCCGATCATGATGAATCTTAGAGATAAGTCCCTACTTAAAGGTAAATGTGGAGTCTGTGAATTCAAGGCTGTCTGTGGGGGCTCCAGAGCAAGGGCTTTTGCAATAACAGGAGACTATTTGGAGAGTGACCCTTATTGCGCTTATATACCCGGGGTTGGAGAGGAAAAGTGTTTTCATGAAGAAAAGTTCTAAAAAAGTCGTTATTCTCGGTGGAGGAATAAGCGGTTTAAGTGCTGCCTTTTATGTGAAAAAGCTGGCTGAGGATCGGCAACTTGAAGTGGAGATTACACTGGTGGAGAAAAGTGAACGTCTAGGAGGAAAACTGCAAACCGTTCGCCAAAACGATTTTATGATCGAAAAAGGACCGGATGCTTTCTTGGCCAGAAAGACGGCAATATTGGATTTGACTATGGAGTTGGGGCTGGAAGCAGAGCTGGTATCGACAAACCCGAAAGCCAAATCTGCTAGCATTTTGCATAAGGGTAAACTTCATACGATGCCGATGGGCTTCATTCTGGGCATTCCAACAAAGCTCACTCCCTTCATTCGGACAGGACTTATTTCTCCGCTGGGAAAAGCACGGGCAGCCCTGGATTTAATCATTCCGGCAAAGAAAGGTGATGCAGACGAATCTCTAGGTGATTTTATCAAACGGCGTCTCGGCAAAGAAGTTCTGGACCAGATTACGGAACCTCTGCTGTCTGGAATTTACGCTGGGGATACACATTCCCTGAGCCTCATGTCAACCTTCCCTCAATTTAAACTAATGGAACAAAAGCATGGAAGTCTGATTAAGGGTATGTCTAAAGGGGCGGGGAGAAAGCCAGCAGTACAAGACAACCTGCCAGATATCGCTAAGAAAAGTATGTTTCTTTCTTATCGGCTAGGATTATCTTCGATCGTGGAGCGGCTAAAGGAAAGGCTGGATACCGTACGTTTTGTTATGGGGCAAGGTGTAGTTGAAGTAAGGAAAGAAAGCGGTTATCAGGTCATTTTAGAACATGGACAAAAAATAGATGCGGATGCGGTGATCTGCGCTGTTCCAGCTTTTGAAGCGGCTACATTATTCTCCGGCGTTGCAAGCGCTAGCTGGTTACACAAGATTCACTATGTTTCCGTAGCCAATATTGCTCTTGCTTATAAAAACACAGATCTTAATCTTAATTTTGAGGGAACGGGATTTTTAGTACCCCGCAAAGAAGGTAAAAAGATTACGGCATGTACTTGGTCTTCGACGAAGTGGAGCCATACTGCTCCTGAAGGATATACGCTTTTACGGACCTACATTGGACATGCAGGTGCACAGGAGTGGATTCAGATGACAGACGATCAACTTGTGGATGCCGCGCGTAAAGATTTGAAAGATTTAATGGGCCTGGAAGCGGAACCGGAATTCACCGAAGTCAGTAGGTGTGATCGATCAATGCCGCAATATCCGATTGGACACAAAGAGCATATGGCGAAGATCAGACAGGACTTCGCACAGGATTTACCGGGTGTTTTCCTATGTGGTGCCGGCTATGGGGGCGTTGGAATTCCAGATTGCATCGCTCAAGGGAAAGAAGCGGCTGAACAGTTGCTTTCTGATTTTTTATAATCAGGCTCTTTCCACGAATGAAAGAGGGAACCCCCTGATTGGTTCAGCTTTAAGGGAGACGTAGAATGAAAGTTAAGTATAAAATCGAAGTAAGATGGAGGAATGGAAGATGAGCCAGTTAACGGAAGAAACATGGGTGGCGGACATTGTGAAAGCAGTACCCAAAACGGGAGATCTGTTCCGCAAACTGAGGATTGATTTCTGCTGTGGAGGGAAAATATCGCTCCGTGAAGCAGCAGCCAATCAAGGTCTCCACGCTGGTGAACTGCTGACGCAGATACATGAAGTGGAAGAAAAGCAGGCACAGCATAAGCAAATGCAACCTCCTTCACTCGAACCCAAAGAACTAATCGCCTATATTCAAAATGAGTATCATACGAAGCTTCGGGAAGAACTATCGGCGTTAACGCCGTATGTAACCAAACTAACGCGGGTTCATGGCGAACGTTATCCGCATCTAAAGCGAGTTAATGAACTGTTCACCTTGCTTAAACAGGAAATATCGGAACATATTCAATATGAGGAGGACCTTGTGTTTCCGATGATTGAAGCATTTTTACAAGAATCAACAATGGAACGAGCAGATGAGTTAAATCCAATTTTGTCCAAGTTGCAAAACGAACATCAAACGGTGGTGGAATTCCTGAAGGAAATGCGCTTGATCACAAATGGCTTTGAGCCGATGCAGGAAGCTTGTGGTACGCACCGACTCGTATTGAAACGGTTAGAAGACCTGGAAGCAGATATTTTTAATCATATTCTTCTTGAAAATTGTACATTGATCGAACGTACGAAACAGGCACAGCTAATAGCAAAACCCATTAATTAATGATGAACTAACATGAGGAGCCGAACCAATTGCATAAATTAATTAAAAGTAGCACTGTTTTCGTTTTGGTTATTTCCATCATTTTATTACTTTCAGGGTGCGGTGCGGGGCAACAATCAGCTTCAAATGGTAGCAGCACGGCCCAGAACAACGAGGCCTCCAGCCAGGATTCTTCGAAAAAGGCTGAAACTGTTGAGCTTACCATATCCGCAGCTGCAAGTTTAACGGATGCGCTCAAAGAAATTCAGCATTCATACGAATTAACCCATACAGGCATCCAATTGAATTTTAACTTCGGTGGCTCTGGTGCGTTGGAAAAACAAATTGAGCAAGGAGCGCCGTCGGATTTGTTTCTGTCCGCTTCGAAGAAAAACTTGAAGTCTCTCGTAGATCAGCAGTTAATAGAGAGTAATAAACAAAAAACATGGCTGACGAATGAATTGGTCGCGGTTATCCCAGCAGATGGGACGATGAACATTGCGAGTGTAACCGATTTAACAAAAAGAGAAGTGAAGAAAGTTGTGATCGGAATTCCTGAAAGTGTTCCTGCAGGCAACTACGCACAGGAAGCGCTGACGAAAGCGAAGCTTTGGGACACGTTACAGAGCAAGCTGGTTCAAGCAAAAGACGTTAGACAAGTGCTGCAATATGTGGAAACTGGGAATGCTGATGTCGGATTTGTATATAAAACAGATGCATTAACTTCACAAAAGGCAAAAATCGCCTTTGCGGTGGATTCCAAAACCTATTCACCTGTTGAGTATCCAATCGGGATTATCAAAGGTTCAAAGCACATTCAAGAAGCCGAAGACTTTTATGCATACCTACAATCACAAGAATCTCTGAATATTATGGCTAAGTATGGATTTACCATACCGAAGTGAGCATGCAAGATATAGATTGGAATGAATATTGGCCTCCTATCCGCTTATCGTTGCAGGTTGCACTGTTATCCAGCGTTCTAGTAATCATATTAGGTTTGCTTGTGGCATGGTCCATGTCACGGTTAGGTTTATTTAAAGGGAAAACGGTTGTTGAAACTGTGCTTATGCTGCCCTTGGTACTCCCACCGACGGTTGTTGGTTTTTTACTACTAATATTACTAGGACGAAAAAGCGGGTTCGGACGTTTTGTGGAGCAATCGTTTGGAGAACCTATTATATTCTCGTGGTGGGCTGGGGTTATAGCAGCGGTGGTAGTGGCTTTTCCTCTTGTCTATCGGACACTGAAAATGGGATTGTCTTCTGTTGACCAGGACTTGGAAAACGCGGGACGTTCGATGGGTGCAAGTGAATGGCAGGTTTTCCGGTATATCACCTTTCCTTTAATTTTCCCTTCTTTTAAAGCTGCCTTTATACTCGGTTTTGCCCGCGGCCTGGGCGAATTTGGTGCTACGTTGATGATTGCCGGAAATATTCCGGGTAAAACACAAACGATTCCGACGGCCATTTATATTGCGGTGGATTCTGGGCATCTTCCTATGGCCTGGGCCTGGACGTGCTCTATCATACTCATTTCTTTTATCATGCTCCTGTTAACGGGCCAAAAGAACAATTAATCTCTTCATATAAGCTTCCCTTTAGCAGGGGGAGGCTTTTTTGTATCTTTCGATAGAACGAGGGATTTCCTGTAGCGCTATAGGACATTCCCTAATGGGAACAGCGATGAATGAATTACATAATGAGAGTAAGCGAATGAACCTTCCCATGGAACTTGCGTTGGGATGATTTATTCTAAAAAGGAGTGTTGGTCATCGATGAAAAAAAAATACAACCTCAACTTTTTTAAACCGATCGAAAGCTATTCGGGAAATTGGTCAATCCTTGAGGAAAAAAATAGAGAATGGGAAAACGTGTACCGACAGCGTTGGTCTCACGACAAAGTGGTTCGGACGACTCACGGAGTGAACTGCACGGGTTCCTGTAGTTGGAAGGTTTTTGTGAAAAACGGCATCATTACTTGGGAAAATCAACAGATCGATTATCCTTCCTGCGGTGTAGATATGCCAGAATTTGAACCGCGGGGATGCCCGCGTGGCGCTACATTTTCCTGGTATGAATACAGTCCATTACGTGTGAAATACCCTTATATGCGCGGTAAGCTGTTGCGGCTTTGGCAGGCTGCCATCCAGGAACATGCCAATCCGGTGGAAGCATGGGCAAGCATTGTGGAAGATCCGGAGAAAGCCAAGCTCTACAAAGCAGCTCGCGGAAAAGGCGGTCATGTCCGTGTCGCTTGGGACGATGTGCTGCGTCTGATCTCGGCGCAACTCATCTATACCATTCGTAAGTATGGTCCTGACCGGATCGCGGGCTTTACGCCAATACCGGCGATGTCAATGATAAGCTACGCTTCAGGAGCCAGATTCATTTCGCTTATTGGTGGACAGATGTTGAGTTTCTATGACTGGTATGCCGACCTTCCGCCTTCATCTCCTCAAATTTGGGGTGAGCAGACGGATGTACCGGAATCTTCTGATTGGTACAATGCGGGTTACCTGATCATGTGGGGATCGAATGTACCACTTACCCGGACGCCAGACGCTCATTTTATGACGGAAGTACGTTATAAGGGGACAAAAGTTGTATCAGTGGCTCCCGACTTGGCGGAGAATGTGAAGTTCGCTGACAACTGGCTTGCACCACATCCGGGTACAGATGCTGCTGTAGCCCAGGCTATGACACATGTTATTCTGGATGAGTTTTACAAAGAGCGCCAAGAACCGATGTTTATTAACTATGCCAAACAATATACAGATATGCCGTTTATGATTCTGCTTGATCCGCACGAGGGAGCCTGGAAAGGTGGACGTTTCCTACGGGCGAGTGACCTTGGAGATGCTTCGCAGCATGCGGACTGGAAGCCAGTCATATATGACGAAGCAGCGGGGGAAATGCTGGTTCCGAACGGTACGATGGGACAGCGCTGGGAGCAGGATAAGAAATGGAACCTGATTCTGGAGCGGGAAGACGGAACAAAAGTTGAGCCCGCACTCACTGTGGAAGGTCATGGCGAGCAATGGGAAGAAATCGTATTTCCTTATTTTGATAACGCGGGTAATGGAACATTCAAACGTGTAATTCCGGCCAAAAAAGTACGCTTGGCAGATGGCTCGGAACGTTACGTAGCAACCGTGTACGATTTGATGATGAGCCAGTACGGTGTCGCACGCAATGACAGCTCTCATAACGCCAAGAATTATTACGACGAAGCTTCGCATTATACCCCTGCCTGGCAGGAGAAGATCACAGGTGTGAAGGCGTCTGTTGTGGTACAGATTGCTCGGGAATTTGCTCAAAATGCTATCGATACCAAAGGGCGCTCCATGATTATTATGGGTGCGGGTATCAACCACTGGTTCAATAGTGACACCATCTATCGGTCCATCTTGAACCTTGTCGTGTTGACGGCTTCCCAAGGTGTAAACGGTGGAGGCTGGGCGCATTATGTGGGTCAAGAAAAGCTCCGCCCAATCGAAGGCTGGTCAACGATTGCCTTTGCAAAAGACTGGCAAGGAGCAGCTCGACAGCAAAATGCTACATCGTTTTTCTACTTTGCAACAGAGCAGTGGCGTTACGAAGAAAGTGGAACAGACACTTTGAAGTCACCGACTGGCGGGGATGTCAGTTACAGACATCCAGCAGACTACAACGTGCTCGCAGCGCGTCTGGGTTGGCTACCTTCTTATCCACAGTTTAATAAAAATAGTCTGTTGTTCGCCGAAGAGGCAGCGCAATTAGGCAAAAAGTCCAACGAGGACATCATTAAACATTCTGTGGAAGAGATTAAATCACGTAAGACACGCTTCGCTGTAGAAGATCCTGGGGCAGCCGAGAACTTCCCGCGTTCACTCTTTGTTTGGCGGTCCAATCTGATTTCCAGTTCGGCAAAGGGACAAGAGTATTTCATGAAGCATTTACTCGGAGCATCTGATGCCCTGCTTGCCCGGCCGAACGAGGAGCAGAAACCGGAGGAAATCGTTTGGAGAGAAGATGTAGAAGGAAAGCTTGATCTGATGGTTGCACTTGATTTCCGGATGACGACAACCCCATTGTACGCGGATATCGTGCTTCCGGCGGCAACCTGGTACGAGAAAACGGATTTGTCGTCAACCGATATGCATCCTTTCGTACACCCGTTTAATCCGGCCGTTAATCCACTGTGGGAATCTCGTGCAGACTGGGATATTTACCGCCAGCTTTCCGAAGTCTTTTCTAATATGGCGAAAGAGTACCTGCCAGGTATATATAAAGACCTTGTGACCGCGCCGCTCGCACACGACAGTGTGGGTGAAATTTCACAGCCGATGGGTCTTGTAAAGGATTGGACGAAGGGTGAGATTGAAGCGACCCCGGGTAAAACCATGCCGAATTTCAGCATCATCGAACGTGACTATACTAAAATTCACGATAAATTTATCTCACTCGGTCCGAATTTGACTACTGGGAAAGCAGGTGCGCATGGCGTCAGCTTCTCCGTAGCAGAAGAATATGAGGAAATGAAAAAGTTGAACGGAGTTTATTACGATGAGTCCATTAAAGACGGACTGCCAAAAATCCAGACAGCTCGCCAAGTGGCCAATGCAATTCTTCATCTTTCATCCGCGACTAATGGACGGGTGTCGCAAAAGGCTTATGAGCAGGCAGAAGAGCTTCACGGTGTTGAACTTAAAGACATCTCGGCTGATCGGGCAGCGGAAAGAATCACTTTCCAAAGTATCACGGCACAGCCTCGGGAAGTTATACCGACACCAGTATTCACTGGATCGAACAAGAAGGGACGCCGCTATTCACCATTTACAACGAATATTGAACGTCTCGTTCCGTTTCGTACTTTGACGGGAAGACAGCATTTCTATATTGATCATGAGATTTTCCAACAATTTGGAGAATCATTGCCGATCTACAAACCGACGTTGCCACCGATGGTGTTCGGTCCTCGGGATCGGGAAATAAAAGGCGGACAAGATTCACTCGTGCTTCGCTATCTGACACCGCACGGTAAATGGAATATTCACTCCACCTACCAGGATAACCAGCACATGCTTACGCTGTTTCGTGGAGGTCCTACCGTATGGATCAACAATGAAGACGCAGAGGCGCACGATCTTGCTGACAATGACTGGGTAGAGGTATACAACCGTAATGGCGTCGTAACCGCCCGGGCCGTTGTCAGCCATCGGATGCCAAGAGGGACTATGTTCATGTACCATGCTCAGGATAAGCACATTCAAGTGCCAGGCTCTGAAATCACGGATACACGCGGCGGTAGTCATAACGCACCAACAAGAATTCATCTCAAACCAACCCAGATGGTCGGTGGATATGCTCAGCTTAGTTATGGATTCAACTATTATGGTCCAATCGGCAACCAGCGTGATGTGTACGTTGCGGTACGTAAAATGAAGGAGGTTAACTGGCTTGAAGATTAAAGCTCAAATTGCCATGGTCATGAACCTGGATAAATGTATTGGCTGCCATACGTGCAGCGTGACATGTAAAACAACCTGGACGAACCGCAAAGGTGCGGAGTATATGTGGTTTAACAATGTGGAGACTAAACCCGGTATCGGTTATCCGAAGCGCTGGGAAGACCAGGAATTATATAAAGGCGGCTGGCAGCTCCGCAAAGGGAAATTGGAACTGAAGTCAGGCAACAAGCTGTCCAAAATAGCACTGGGTAAGATTTTTTACAATCCAGACATGCCAGAAATGAAAGATTATTATGAGCCCTGGACTTACAATTACGAGCAACTGACCAACGCCGGTGAACAGAAGCATTCACCTGTGGCACGCGCGCACTCTGCGGTAACGGGTGAAAAAATGGATTTGGAGTGGGGTCCAAACTGGGAAGATGACCTGGCGGGTGCGCATGTAACCGGTCCGCTTGATCCAAATATTCAGAAAATCGAAGAAGAGATTAAATTTAACTTTGAGAAGTCGTTCATGGTTTATCTCCCACGGCTTTGCGAACATTGTTTAAATCCGAGCTGTGTCGCGTCCTGTCCTTCAGGTGCTATGTACAAACGGGACGAGGACGGAATTGTGCTCGTGGATCAGGAAGCATGTCGCGGCTGGCGGTATTGCATGACGGGCTGTCCATACAAAAAAGTGTACTTTAACTGGCAGACGAACAAAGCGGAAAAATGTACCTTCTGTTTCCCACGTGTGGAAGCAGGCCTGCCGACAGTCTGCTCCGAGACATGTACAGGACGAATTCGCTACCTCGGTGTTATGCTGTATGACGCGGATCGGGTTCTTGAGGCCGCTTCTACGCAGGACGAGAAAGAGCTTTATAAGGCGCAGTGTGACCTGTTCATGGATCCTAGTGATCCGGCAGTGATCGCTCAAGCGAGAAAAGACGGCATCTCGGAGGACTGGATTGAAGCAGCGCAGAACTCGCCGGTCTACAAGCTTGCCATTGAGCACAAGCTGGCATTCCCGCTTCATCCGGAATATCGTACATTACCTATGGTCTGGTATGTTCCACCACTTAGCCCGATCATGAATTACTTTGAAGGGAAAGACTCGATTGAGAATCCCGATATGATTTTTCCGGCTATCGAAGAAATGCGTACCCCTATTCAGTACCTTGCCAATATGCTGACGGCGGGCGACACCCAAACCGTGAAGGAATCCTTGCAAAGAATGGCTATGATGCGCTCCTATATGCGTGCTCAATCCACAGGACAATCTTTTGATGAAAGCCGTCTTGAGCGCATTGGCATGACACCTCGGCAGACTGAGCAGATGTATCGGCTTCTGGCGATTGCCAAGTATGAGGATCGTTTCGTCATTCCAACGTCGCATAAAGAAGGATATTCGAATCCGTACCGGGCTCAAGGATCTGCGGGTTACGGCGATACCATGGGAAATATGGGTTCAGGATCTGGATGTGACGGCTGTAGTATGGCAAGTTCAATGGGGATGGAAGAGCCTTTGAAAACGGGAAAAGAAATGTATGAAGAAAACTTCTACGGGGGTATTTGGCGTGATTAATGTAGCGAAGCTGTATGAATGCAAGCCATCATTCGGGTTTTTCGCCCAACAACTCATGTACCCGGAAAAGCTGGATTTTCATCCGGCTTTTCTGGAAGCATCGTTTGATCCAAACCATCCGGCATATACGTATGCGAACACCTACTGGTCCCTTATGCAAGAGTTCAGTATGGAAGAGATTCAGGAAATGTATACAGAAACCTTTGATTTTCAAAAAAATTGTGCACTATATATGACTTACTTCAAATTCGAAGATGCAAAAGAACGGGGACAAATGTTGGTCAAGTTAAAGGTGCTATACGAGATGTATGGTCTTGAAATGCCAGATGGTGAGCTGCCAGATTACCTTCCGCTCATGTGTGAATTTCTGTATGCCGCCGAATGGTCGCAAGATCCGAAGACGACAGAAAACTTCCGCATGCCAATCGCGATCCTGGAAGACGGCACATATCATTTACTTAAAGCGCTGGAGAAAATGGAAAGCCCGTATTTTCATCTGGTCAAGGGACTGCGCGAAACGCTTAAAGCATGCGTAGAACAGGAGGCAGCTGCGCAATGATGATGCTAGAGCAGTTTTTATGGGTTATTTTCCCTTATATGTGTGTGGTCGTCTTTATTGTAGGGCATATTTTCCGCTACAGAAATGATCAGTTCAATTGGACAGCGAAATCAAGTGAGTTTATTGAAAAGAAACAATTGATGATCGGAAGTCTCTTATTCCACCTGGGTATTATCCCGGTTATTATGGGTCATGTATCCGGTCTGGGCATACCCAAAACCTGGATGCATGCACTGGGTGTAAACGATCATCTATATCATATTGGAGCAGTTTATATTGGTGGAATATTTGGAGCGATGACGTTCCTCGGTATGTTGATTCTTACCTCTCGTCGATTTACAATACGCAATGTGCGCCATTTAAGTACGGCGTCTGATTTGATAGTAAACGTATTGCTTTTGGCCATTGTATGCATGGGGATGTTTGCGACTCTCGTAACGAATGCGGTACAGCCAGAATTCGATTATCGAGAGACGATCTCAATCTGGTTCCGCGGTTTATTCGTATTCCGTGTCGACCCGACACTGATGAGAGACGTACCGATGTCCTTCAAGCTTCATATTCTTATGGCCTTTGCGATTTTTGCATTCTGGCCGTTTACCCGGCTTGTACATGTGTGGAGTGTTCCGTTGAATTATGTGCGCAGAAGTTATATCCTTTACAGAAGACATAAATCGAATTAGGAAAGCGGGCTCTGCCTTCTTTCCTAATTCTATTAGGAGAGAGCGATGAATAATAGGATGGATTATCAAAGGGAGCTTGAGCGAATACGCGAACATTTCGGTTATGATTTCATGGCGCTTGCTCTGGTTGAACCGGCCGAATATCAATACGTAATTAAATGGAAAAATGCAGCCGGTAATTTAAATGATCGCTTTAAGCGAATTGTACTGCAATCCGGAAAGGGCATAGCAGGAGTCGTGTTCAAAACTGGGAAATCCGTTTTCATTCCATCTGTTCATCAATATGTGGGGGCAGACAACCTGTTTAACTACCCGATCGTTCAATCCGAGAAACTCAAGAGTCTCGGGGCTGTTCCCCTATGGAATGATGCTCGCGTCGCGGGCGTACTGCTTGGTGGATTTCGGGAAGAACTGCTGATGACCGCAGCCATGATGCGTGATTTGGAAGCTTTGGCGCATAGGGGATTTGGAGAGTTGAACGGGAAGGAAGTGATGTAATTGACATTATCTGTAGGGACTGGCTCTTTGAATGCGCTAATGGTGAAGTTGTTTGAGAACAGTACAGAAGCCATTTTCTTTTTTGATGGGCAAGGGAACACCCTAGCTATGAACCCGGCAGCGGAGGAGATTGTGAGCGATGACGTCCTCATTCAACTCTATGAAGGGAAGGAAAAAGCTTTGTGTGGAACATGCAGGGGCTATACAAGCGAAACGGAGCCCCGTACCTGCCTTGATTGTTATTTCAATATGCCAGAATCCAAGGATTTCGCTTCTTTTCAGGTATATCTGGAAACAAAGAGCAACGGAATGATCCCCTATGCCGCTTCTTTTCACACCATTGATTCTGAACATGGAACAAGGGTGTTGATGTTGAGGGACTTGACTCCGCAATTTCAGACGCAGGAAAAATTGTATCAAAACAAAATGATGAAGCATGTCATTGAAGCGCAGGAAAATGAGCGTAAACGGCTTTCCAGGGAACTGCACGACAGCGTCGCCCAGGAATTGATGAGTGCGGTTGTTGAGCTGCGGGTGTTAAAATACATGACGAATGATGAACAGCTCATCAAAAACATGAAGCAGACTGAAGCATCCATGACGCGATTGCTGGATGATATCCGCAACCTGTCTGTGGAACTACGCCCCGCCACACTTGATGATTTTGGGCTTGAAGCGGCATTTCGTTCCCACTTTAAGAGGGTTGAACAAAGCTTTGGTCTTGTCGTTGAATTTGTGTCGGATCTTCCCCAAAAGCGATACGGAAGTGAAAAGGAAACGGTCATTTACCGTGTCTGCCAAGAGGCTGTTCTCAATGCCTTAAAATATGCCCAGGTAGACATGGTTAAAGTTTCTTTGACTGAGCACGATCATACGCTTCGTTTGACTGTAGAGGACGATGGAATTGGCTTTGAAAAGGGGAGCCAGCCTATTGGAACGGGATTAGGTTTATATGGCATGCAGGAGCGAGCAGAGCTGGTAGGCGGAAGTTTTGGCGTCCTATCAAATGTGGGTCAGGGAACCAAGGTCTTTTTGCAAATTCCGATTGGCCAAGAGGAGGAATAGAGACTTGATCAAAATTGTGTTAGCGGATGACCATGCTATTGTACGAAGCGGATTTTCCATGATTTTGAACTTCCAATCGGATATGGAGGTTGTCGGAACGGCTGCGGATGGCATTGAAGCGTATACGATGGTAGCTAAATATCGTCCAGATATTCTAATCATGGACCTCAGCATGCCCCCAGGCGAAAGTGGATTGATCGCCACAGGCAAGATTAAAGAAGACCACCCTGATACTAAAATTCTGATTTTGACCATGCATGACGATGAAGAATATCTTTTTCATATTTTAAAGAATGGTGCTTCAGGATACGTTTTGAAAAATGCTCCAGATGAGGAGCTATTACTTGCCATACGAACCATTCATGGGGGTGGGACTTATATCCATCCTAAAATGGCTACTTCTCTCGTTCGTGAGTTCATCAAAAAAGATACAACGTCACAATCAGAAGATCCTTATGAGATCCTGTCCAAGCGGGAACTGGAGATTCTGCCTCTGGTCGCAAAAGGTTACGGTAACAAGGAAGTTGCGGAAAAGCTGTTCATCTCTGTCAAGACGGTGGAAGCAAATAAAGCGAAGATCATGGAAAAATTGAATTTAAGAAGCCGGCCTGAACTGGTCCAATATGCATTAAAGAAAAAAATGCTGGATTTTTAGCCGATGAATGGAGGAAATCCGCGTGCTGGAAAATGAGAAACTGCGCTTTTCCAAACCTGCCATGCGTATTCTTGAAAATGAGCATCGATATCTAACATATCTGATGGATGAATGGCATGCCATTGTATTGTGGTTTGAGCAGCACAGAATACTAGATTTGGAAGAAGGCCGCAAGCAACTGGAAAAACTGAGAATGCAGATTCTCGACTTTAGGGTACCCCTCAAGAAACATACCGAAAAGGAAGAAGAACACTTCTTTTCTATGCTAGGAACCTACATTGGTTTTGAGCAGGGACCGCTCGTCGGTATACAGGAGGAGCACCGTGAAATAGAGGGCTATATCGATCATTTTCTTCATCAGACGGAGGGCGATTTGAGTTTGCTCACGCTTGATGACATTCAAGAGGCAGCCAAGAACGCGGGAGAGGCCTTTGAAGTGCTGACTGTACATTTTATAAAAGAAGAAACTGTACTTTTTCCTATGGCAGAGCAACAGATCAATCGGAATGATCTAACCAAGTTATGTGACAAATTAAATACACTTATCTCTTAAAAAGACCAAGCCGCTTCCTATAGAAGCGGCTTTTTTATATTTTCAGGGAGTCCCCTGTCGGGTAAAGGGGAGTCCCCTATATTCGAACAGATCGGCTAGCGGCTACAATGGGGACAGAAATTCAATTTAATAATTCGACAGAAAAAACGTTGAAAAGGTGAGTTAAATGATTAGAAAAATGCAGTTACCGTTACAAACATTGAACTTGATTCTTGGATTCATGGTATGGGTTATCATTTCTTCGCTTATGCCGTTCATTACGGAGGATATTGCTATTCCGCCCGGAAAATTGGCCATGGTCACGGCGATTCCGGTCGTGCTTGGTTCGATTCTGCGCATCCCGCTTGGTTATTATGCCAACATCTTCGGAGCAAGAATCGTTTTTCTCGTTAGCTTTATTTTGCTTTTGTTTCCCGTCTACTATATCAGTGAAGCTTCTACGATGACGGATTTAATTATTGGTGGCTTGTTCCTTGGGATTGGAGGAGCTGTGTTCTCGGTTGGGGTGACTTCGCTGCCGAAGTATTATCCAAAGGAAAAGCATGGGTTTGTAAATGGAATGTATGGTATAGGAAACTTGGGAACAGCCGTCACTACCTTCTCGGCCCCTATTGTGGCTACCCAAATCGGCTGGGCCCCTACAGTGAAGCTGTATCTCATTCTGCTGCTTGTTTTTATCGTTTTGAATTTCTTCTTTGGGGATCGTCATGAAGCTAAAGTGAAGACGCCCATTATGGAGCAGATCAAAGGGGTTTATAAAAATGAGAAGCTTTGGTTTTTCTCGCTCTTTTATTTTATTACATTTGGCTCATTTGTAGCGTTCACGGTGTACTTGCCGAATTTCCTGGTATCAAATTTTGAACTGACCAAAGTGGATGCAGGGATGCGTACAGCTGGCTTTATTGCGATTGCTACTTTCTTCCGCCCTATCGGTGGCTGGCTGGCGGATCGGTTTCAGCCTCTGTTCCTGCTGGTAGGCACGTTCTCTGTTTATACGGTCGCTGCGATTCTTTTGGCTTTTTCACCAGGGATCACCCTTTATACAGTAGGCTGCTTGGCGATCGCTGTATGTGCTGGAGTAGGGAATGGCGTCATCTTCAAGCTAGTTCCATTTTATTTTAATAAACAAGCAGGTATAGTTAACGGAATTGTATCCATGATGGGCGGTCTCGGTGGCTTTTTCCCTCCGATCTTGTTGTCGACGATTCATGCCGCTACTGGCCATTACTCCATTGGATTCATGCTGCTCTCCCAAGTGGCGCTGGCTAGCCTGATCCTCGTCATATGGCTGTATTATCAAGGGACACAATCTAATGAATGAGCGTTATTCCAGACAGATCTTATTTAGACCCATTGGTGGCGAAGGGCAGCGTAATCTATCCGCTGCTGTCGTCACCATTATCGGTTGCGGGGCACTGGGTTCTGCCATCGCCGAAACACTGGTAAGAGCGGGCGTTGGGGAGCTCCATCTTGTTGACAGGGATTACGTAGAGATGTCGAATCTGCAACGTCAGCAGCTGTTCACGGAGCAGGACGCCGCGGAAATGCAGCCCAAGGTTATGGCAGCCGAAAAAAGGCTGAAAGCCATACGAGAAGACGTGCGCTTGCACACATATCTCGATAATTTAGATGCTGAGCTTGTTCTAGAACTTGCCAGCAAGAGTATATTACTGATGGATGCTACGGACAATTTCGAAACTCGTCTGCTGATCAACGATGCTGCACTGAAGGCAGGAATTCCATGGATTTATGGAGCCTGTGTTGGAAGCACAGGCGTTGTTTTTCCATTCGTGCCGGGCGAGTCAGCTTGTTTACGCTGCCTTCTGCCATCCCTGCCTGCGATCAATCAGACCTGCGATACGGCTGGAATCATCTCACCCGCAGTCCAGGTGACAGCCGCCCTCCAATGTGCAGAAGCCATGAAGTGGCTGAGCGGCGGACGTGATAAGATGCGTCGCAAGGTTCATCTATTTGATCTATGGGAGAACACGCAGATGGACATAGGGATTTCCCGCATCCGTAACCAAGATTGTCCAGCCTGTGGAGAACATCCTACGTTTCCTGCACTGACAGCATCACGTCGCTCGGCGTATGCTGCTCTGTGCGGACGGAACGTGGTACAGGTTCTTCCAGACCCACAACGTCCGATCACGCTCGATGATGCAGAAAAAATGGGCAGGCTTATAGCAGATCGTGTAAAAAGAACCCCTTATTTCGTTGAATTTTATGCTTTTAAGCATCGAATGATTTTATTCAAAAACGGAAGGCTTCTCATACACGGTGTACGGAGTGTTGCCAACGGTCAAAAACTATATCATCAGCTGTTCGGTTAAATGAGATATAGATACAAAAAGCAGAAATATTTAAAGAGTCTGTCACCGGAGAGTGGATTGTCCGGGGGCTGGAAGGTGGAAAAGATGAGTGTATTTGAAATCGTGACGGAGCCCATTATCCCGCAGGCTTATGCGGATTATGTCCTAAGGCCGGAAGCAGGAGCGGTGACTATTTTTACAGGGCACGTACGAGAATGGACTCAAGGCGTACGGACCTTATACCTTGCTTATGAGGCCTATGTCCCCATGGCCCAAAAAAAACTCACAGAGATTGGTCGCGAAATCGAACAGAAATGGGAAGGGACGCGAGTGGCAATCGCGCACCGCATTGGCGAGCTTCAAATCGGTGATATCGCCGTTGTCATTGCCGTTTCTTCACCTCACCGTTCGGATGCGTATAAGGCAAATGAATACGCGATCGAACGAATTAAAGAAATAGTTCCTATTTGGAAACGAGAGATTTGGGAAGGTGGAACGCAGTGGGTCGGAGATCAAAAGAAAAAGCCGGGGGAGATCAGTCATGATTAAGCTGTACTACTTTGCGGGACTCCGTGAGGTGACGGGAAAAACAGAAGAATTGGCAGATTTGGCGGGCCAAACGGTAGGCGATTTATCCAATTGGATAACAGATCAATATCCAGATATGCCGATCGAGTCTGTGCGAATTGCGATAAACGAGGAGTATGCGTTGTCTACGGATGTATTACAGGATGGAGACATTGCAGCCTTCATTCCCCCAGTCAGCGGTGGCTAATAATAACGATGCTAAACAACTAGAAAGGAGAGGGCGTATGAATTTTTATCCACTGAAAGACACGTTGCAGCGGCCAATTCGTGACCTGCGTATATCGGTTACGGACCGCTGCAATTTCCGTTGTTCCTATTGCATGCCCAAAGAAATATTCGGTGACGATTACGCCTTTCTTCCTCAAAATGAATGTCTGTCGTTTGAAGAGATACACCGGCTAACGAAGCTCTTTGTATCCCTGGGTGTAAAAAAGATCCGACTCACGGGCGGCGAACCATTAATGCGCAGGAATCTATCCGACCTGGTCTCCCAAATCCTGTCCATTGACGGAGTGGAAGATATCGGCTTGACCACCAATGGTGTGCTGCTAGGACAGCAGGCTAAGCCTCTCTATGACGCGGGGCTACGACGGCTTAATGTCAGTCTGGACGCTCTGGACCCTGAGCTATTTGGGCGATTGAATGGGCGGGGGATTAAGCCTGATTTTATTTTGAAGCAGATCGAATATGCAAGAGAAATCGGCTTTGAAATCAAGGTCAATATGGTCGTTCAAAAAGGCGTTAATGACTCGGAGATTTTGCCGATGGCCGCTTATTTTAAGGAGCAGGGAATAACCCTTCGCTTTATCGAGTTTATGGATGTAGGGAATGACAACGGATGGAGCTTCAAAAAGGTACTAACCAAAAAACAAATTGTTGAACGACTTAAGAATGCGTACGAGCTGGAGCCGATGGATCGGGATTACTTTGGAGAAGTGGCAAAACGTTACCGTTATAAAGACAGCGACGCACAGATTGGTTTTATTACTTCGGTTTCTGAATCATTTTGTTCGTCTTGTACACGCGCCCGCTTATCGTGCGATGGCAAGTTTTATACATGTTTGTTTGCTTCAGGCGGATTCGATTTACGCCAGATGCTTCGTAATGAAGCGGATGACCAGGAACTACTCGATGTGATTACTTCAGTATGGGAACAACGTACAGACCGGTATTCCGATGAACGTACGGAGCAGACAGCTAACAACAAAAAAAAGATTAACATGTCCTACATTGGCGGATGACATTTTATACCATGATAGTGTGTTGTATTTGATGTGGTTGCTCCGAAAAAGAAAGCGCAAACATTTTTGTTGGCAAAACTTAAATTCGATGTTATTATGATTTTGGGATTGTTACTGAAAAGGCAAAACCCGAGGCATGGAATTCAATTTCCATGTGTTGGGTTTTGCCTTTTCTTTTTAGAATACATGCTTTGCGATATCCTGCATGATATGAAAATCTGCCCAGCCATAACGCAGAAAGGTGAGTGATATAAAGCCTTACAAGTGCTGAACAACAAAGATGATGACGTCGACCAACGAATCGACATCCGAAAAATGATGTCATGGGACGTGGTTAACCGACTATATCCATTTTCAGAACGGAATATCAGATCGGTTTGGGAGCACTCAAGATCAATGATGGAAAACGTAAGGCTTTGTCTCTTATTATGAATGCGTTTTCATAACACGGAATTGTAAATCAATACATTTGAATTTGATTTACGACGAAGGTTTGATCGGCTATTACCGTCTTGTGACCTATCTGAAATTTCGCCCAGCATCTAAATCCTTTTTTAAATTTGATGGGATAAGGGGGGCAGTTAGATGATCATAACGAAGATCTTTAATAACAACGCCATAATAGCCAAAGATCAAAAAAGAGATGAATTTGTTGTTATGGGTCGTGGTATTGCATTTAAAAAGAGTGCAGGCGAACAAGTAGAAGAGCATCTAATTGAAAAGGTCTTTGTGCTTAAACATAAAGATGCTTCAGAGAAATTTAAGTTATTGTTAGAGGATGTTCCATCAGAATATGTTTCGTTATGCTATGACATCATTGAATATGGAAAAAGCATATTAGAAGTACAATTGAGCGATTATATATATGTTTCGCTTACGGATCATATGAACAATGCATTTAAAATGTTTGATGAAGGGTTTAAAAATGCAAATCCGTTAATTTGGGAGATTAAAAAATTTTATCCCAAAGAATTTGCGGTTGGCTTAAAAGCACTGGAGTTTATTGAAGATGAAATAGGCAAACGATTGTCAGAAGATGAAGCAGGTAATATTGCTCTTCATTTAATCAATGCTCAAGTAAACGGCTCCTGCAACAAGGTAGCAGATGTTGCTCAGCAAACTCAAAAAATACACGACATCTTGAATATTATTAAATACTCTTATAATACCACCATAGATGAACACTCGATCAGTTATGAGCGATTTATTACACATTTAAGATTCTTCTTTCAGCGATTAAATAAAAAAGAAAAAGTAGAACTGGAAGACGATTTTTTATGGAGGCAAGTGAAAGCAAAGTACAAAAAGGCTTATGGCTGCATGCTGAAGATTGAGAAATACTTGGATATGGTATTGTCAGATGAGGAAAAGCTGTATATCACGATTCATATTCAGCGTGTGACCCAAAGACAAAATTGAATAACTCTTGGATTGTTACTGGTAATGCAGGCGAAACCAACCTAGATCGAATTTGATCTATTTTGGTTTCGCCTTTTTTTATAAATACAATTAAAGGGGAAATTACAATGAAGTATGAGACATTAGCAAAAGACATCATCAGAAATGTCGGCGGCAAAGAAAATGTGAATAGTCTAACTCATTGTATTACACGCTTGCGCTTCAAACTAAAAGATGAAAGTAAAGCCAATACAGAGGTTTTGAAAAATATGGATGGTGTTGTCACGGTCGTAAAGAGTGGCGGGCAATACCAGGTTGTTATAGGTAACCATGTGCCTGAGGTGTATGCTGATGTTACTGCTGTAGGCGGTTTTCAGACAGGAGATTCAGAAGAAGCATCAGGTGAAAAAATGAGTTTGTTCAATAGATTTATTGATACCATTTCAGGTGTATTTACACCCACGCTGGGTGTCTTAAGTGCCACAGGTATGATTAAGGGCTTCACTGCCCTATTTGTAGCTTTGGGCTGGCTGACCACTACATCGGGTACCTATCAAATTCTCAATGCTTTAGGTGATTGTTTGTTTTACTTCTTTCCTATTTTCCTGGGGTATACGTCAGCTAAAAAGTTCAATGCCAACATTTTCATAGGTATGGCTATAGGTGCATCGCTTGTGTACCCAACATTTAGCACGATAACAGCCTCGGGCAAACCACTATACACTCTATTTAGCGGTACTATATTTGAGTCACCGGTATATATCACCTTCTTAGGCATTCCGGTCATTCTGATGAGTTATGCGTCAACCGTTCTTCCGATTATCATATCCACCTATGTAGGCTCAAAAATAGAAAACTTCTTTAAAAAGGTAATCCCTAGCGTAGTGAGAACATTTTTGGTTCCGTTTTTCACATTGTTAGTTATTGTACCCTTAGCATTGATTGTGATTGGACCTCTCTCGACTTGGGCAGGTCAACTGCTTGGGGCAGCAACTCTCTTTGTGTATAACTTAAGTCCAATTATTGAAGGCATAATCATGGGCGCTTTCTGGCAAGTGTTTGTTATCTTTGGATTACACTGGGGACTTGTTCCTATCGCTATGAACAACTTAGCCGTGCTTAAATTCGATCCGATTCTTGCGGCTACGCTGGGAGCTTCCTTTGCTCAGACGGGCGTCGTACTGGCAATTTTGTTTAAAACCAAAAATGTAAAACTGAGATCACTTTCCATTCCAGCTGTCATCTCCGGGATTTTTGGTGTGACAGAACCAGCGATTTACGGGATTACATTACCACGTAAGAAACCATTTATTTTAAGCTGTATAGCATCTGCAGTAGGCGGCGGTATTATAGGAATGATGGGAACGAAAGGTTATATCATTGGTGGATTGGGTATTTTTGCTATCCCGAGCTATATCAGTCCGGCAGGAATAGACAGCGGATTTTATGGGGCTGTTATCGGTATCCTGGTAAGCTTGGTATTAGGCTTCTTGCTTATGTTCTTTGGCGGATTTAAAGATGATGAAGTGAAAGAAGCTAAAAAGGAAGATAGCACCTCGAGAGCAGCCAAAGGAGAAGTTTTAGTAAAGCAAGAGACGGTGATGAGTCCATTAAAAGGTGAAGTGAAGTCTTTATCTGAAGTAACAGATGAAGCCTTTTCGACAGGTGCCTTGGGTAAAGGGATTGCCATTGAACCTTCTGAAGGTAAGGTTGTTTCACCTGTAGATGGTGTATTAACATCATTATTTTCGTCAGGTCATGCGATTGGAATTACAAGTGATCACGGTGTTGAAGTCCTCATCCATGTAGGCAAAGATACGGTCAAATTAAAAGGCAAACATTTTTATCCTAAAGTAAAACAGGGGGATGCTGTTAAAAAAGGCGAGCTGCTTATGGAGTTTGATATGGAAGCTATAAAAGAGGCTGGGTATGTTTTGACCACACCTGTTATCGTTGCCAATACTACGAATTACCTGGATGTCATTGAAACAGAGAAAAAGGCAATTGAGTATCAAGAGGACTTATTGACCGTCGTAGTCTAATCCTAATTAATGTTGAGGAGGAATTAAACAATGAAAAATACAACTACATTGGAATTTCCACAAGGATTTTTATGGGGAGGTGCAACGGCTGCCAACCAATTTGAAGGTGGATATAATGAAGAAGGTAAAGGCTTAAGCACTGCTGATGTGATTACGGCTGGAACGCATACGACTTCCCGAAGAATTACACCTATGCTGGAAGAAGGAGTGAACTACCCGAGTCACGAGGCTATTGATTTTTTCCACCGCTATCAAGAGGATATCCGCTTATTTGCAGAGATGGGATTCAAGGTCTTTAGGATGTCCATTGCGTGGTCAAGAATATTTCCTAACGGAGATGATGCAGAGCCGAATGAGCAAGGCTTGCAGTTCTATGATCGTGTATTCGCAGAATTGAAAAAGTACAATATTGAGCCTTTGGTTACAATCTCACATTATGAAGCACCGTTTCATTTGACCCAAAAATATAATGGTTGGTCAGATCGCAGAGTCGTAGATTTTTATGTGAGATATTGTGAAGTGCTTTTTAACAGATACAAAAATGTCGTAAAATACTGGTTAACCTTTAATGAAATCAATATTTTAACCTTGTCATTTGGAGCATTCATGGCTGGAGCTATGATGCCGGAGGGGAATGGAGAGCTAGCCCATGCTACAGTGAAGGATGAGCAGGTTCTGTATCAGGCGTTGCATCATCAATTTATTGCCAGTGCAAAGGCTGTAAAGCTGTGTCATGAAATCAACAAGGACTTTAAAATCGGTTGTATGATTGCTTATATGTGTTCCTACCCACTTACATGTCATCCTGATGATATTCTGCTGGCTCAACAAAAGGATAACTTAAGTAATTTCCTATGCTCAGATGTTCAAGTAAGAGGAGCTTATCCGGGATTTGCCAAACGCTATTTTAGAGATCATAATATTCAGATCACAATGCAAGAAGAGGATGAGGACATCTTAAAAGAAGGCTGCGTAGATTTCTATACTTTCAGCTATTATTCCTCTACTTGTGTCAGTGCCGATCCCAACCAGGAGAAGGTGGGAGGAAATTTATCTATGGGCTTAAAGAATCCTCATTTGAAAGCAAGTGCCTGGGATTGGCAGATCGATCCACAGGGATTGAGATGGTCCCTCAATAACATTTATAACCGATATGAAATCCCGTTAATGGTTGTTGAAAATGGTCTTGGCGCCGTAGATACAGTGGAAGAAGATGGCTCCATTCACGATGATTATCGAATTGATTATCTGAAGCAACACATTGAGCAAATGAAAGAAGCGATTGCTGATGGAGTGGACCTAATAGGGTATACGCCATGGGGATGTATTGATCTGGTCAGTGCGGGAACCGGAGAAATGAAAAAGCGTTATGGATTTATATACGTCGATAAGGATAATGAAGGCAATGGGACACTTGCCAGATCTAGAAAGAAGAGCTTTTATTGGTATAAGAATGTGATCGAAACTAATGGAGAGCAGTTGGATTAGATCTTAATGCCTGTTTCATAAAAGTCATACCATCAGCGCGTGCCAATTTTAATCGGTACGCGCTGCTTCACTAAATACATGGGATGAAAATGACGAAATAGAGGGTAGGGCTGATATCAAAATTTGAGGAAGTGGATACATATTACCTGCTTGGATTAAATGCTGGATTGAAGCTGCTCGGGTGGGTGACGCAGGAGCAGGTTTTGGGATTGTCGCTACAGAAATCTGCAAAATGTCTACGGGCACCAAGGAAGCAACAGGGCGTATTGAACAATCCTTGCAAGCCGTCAGACAACCAGTGTATAAGAAGGGTGGTTACATGTATGAATTTGAATGAGTTGAATGAACAGAGATACACAGAACTAGAGGATTATTGGGTGCGTGTATTTCTAAATGTAGTACAAGATCAGGATAAGGAGAACTGGGTGATTCCTTATTACAATACATCCTTTTCTAATGGTCAGAAAGTCATGGATATGAACCCCATTTTTTCGGCTAAATCAAAAATAAGTCATAAATCCATCAGAATCATTCAAGAAACGGTTAATGAAGAGGATGACGTTCACTATTGGTTAGATACAAATGGGAAAAACGAATTGGTTATTATTTGTTCCTTATCACAGCAACATGTGCACAAGGTAAAAGGGATCATTGAACGCTGGATTTATGAATGAGAGTCATTATCCATAATCGAAACTTTTCCGATATAATAGGGAAGAGAAGCCATAGAACAGATACTACCTCAGAGAGGTGATTCACAATGACCGTTGATATTCTCCTACGTAATAATATAAAAGTGCTAGGCACAGGTAGCCAGACGATTGTGTTTGCTCACGGCTTTGGATGCGACCAGGATATGTGGCGTTATATCGTCCCTAGCTTTATCGACAACTACCAAATCGTCTTATTTGATTATGTTGGTTCGGGAGATTCTCAAATAAAGTACTATGATTCCCAAAAATACAGTGACTTGCAAGGGTATGCCCAGGATGTGCTGGATATTATGGAAGCGTTAGACTTAAGAAATACCATATTCGTCGGACACTCCGTTAGCAGCATGATCGGAATGCTCGCATCCATCCGCAGCCCTCAATATTTTGAACGCATTGTCATGCTCGGTCCTTCTCCACGCTATGTGAATGACCTGCCTTCTTATTATGGGGGCTTCGATAAGAGTGATATTGATGAATTACTGGATATGATGCAAATGAACTTTATTGGCTGGGCTAGTTACATGGCGCCCATTGCTATGCAGAATCCCGAGCGAGGGGACTTAACCGAAGAATTGGAAAAGGCATTTTGTTCAAGAGATCCTCATATTGCACGGCAATTCGCAGAGGTTACATTTTTTTCAGATTGCCGTGTTGATCTTCAGCATGCTTCGGTTCCTACACTTATTCTCCAGTGCTCAGATGATAGTATTGCTCCGATTGAGGTAGGGGATTATTTGCATACCCATCTTAGAAATAGCAGACTTCAGCAGATGAGAGCAAAGGGGCATTATCCTCATTTAAGCCAACCAGGAGAAACGAGCGATTTAATCAAAGAATATTTAGCTAGTGTGTAATATCGAAAGAAAGGCAGTCATTTAATGGATATTCAATTAGATAAAGCTCCTTGTGGTTACTTTTCAATTTCGGATGCCGGGATCATTCAATCTGTAAATCAAACGTTATTGGACATGCTTCTGTATGATCGTAATGAATTGCTCGGACGGCCGATTGAAACAACAATGTCTGTTACGAACAAGCTATTTTTTCATACTTATTTTTATCCCTATATTCAGTTGTACGGGCATGTCGATGAGATGTACTTTTCGTTTCGGACAAGTGATCGACAGGATGTGCCTGTACTTCTGAACGGGGTTCGTCAGGAACGAAACGGAGAAACGGTTATTGATTGTGTCGTGCTTATGATGCGTAAGCGAATTGAACATGAGAGAGATATCCTGCAGACCAAAACCAAGCTTCAGGAATTATATCAGGCCACGAATGAAGCGAATCAGAAGCTTGAACGGTTGCACGAAGAATATGAAATCAAACAGCAGGAGCTAGTAAGGATCAATCTCCAGCTTGAAACGATGGCATCCACGGACCCGTTAACTGGCCTCAAAAATAGAAGGTATTTCCAAGATCAATTACTAGCTAGCCTCGCGTCCTTTCATGAGAGCGGAATATCTTTTTCGCTGCTTATCATTGATATTGATCGTTTCAAAAGCATTAACGACACTTATGGTCATCCGGTGGGCGACCTGGTGCTCACGAATCTGGCAGAATTACTGCAATCCACGTCGCGGGATAGGGACATTGTCGCTCGTTATGGTGGCGAGGAGTTTGTCATTGTTCTTCCGGGCAACGATCAAGAGGAAGCCATTCGTACGGCAGAAAAATATCGTTCCATGACGGCCTCAAGGGATTGGGGAGAATACAGCATTACTGTGAGTATCGGTGTGGCAACGGTTACGCAAGCGGATACGGAACAATCGATAGTTCATCAAGCGGATTTGGCACTGTATGCTTCTAAGAGTGGCGGGAGAAACCAAGTCACGCATTCAGCAAGTCTCGTAAAGAAATAAATGAGGCTTCAATAACCGCATGAAGAGTTGGGGAGTGATAAACATGGGGGAAGCGTACAAGCTGGACTGTGATACCTGTGCTTATACTAAGAACATATTTGTAGGGTTTGGTTTTTCATATATGAGTTTGGAATCCATTGCTTCGTTTGTACAGGATACTGTCCTTAAACGACGTATTGGGGAATTCATAGGCAACCCTTCGACGAGATATGATGCTTATGACGCTATGTATGTGTGTCCTGCCTGTCAGGCCATCCGTAATGAATTGTTTATTGAGATGAAATCGGACTCATCACAGTATAAAATTTCTTATGCTTGTCCTAGATGCGCGAGTGTTATGGAGCAGGAACACATTGAAAACAATGTGCCTGTTCATTTGAGTTGCCCAGCATGTGAGAAGGGCAAATTGAAAGCAACGTTTTATATGGATTGGGATTAATAGATTCCCCGGATATCTTCACAGCATACTCCAATAAGTCTGGTCAAATCGTTCAAATTCAGCTAATATTAATGATAACGATTCTCATTTGAATCATCAAAATGAATGAAAACCTTTGAGGTGGACGCTTGTGAATTCAAATTCGTTATCATTAATATATCAGCATTATTTGGAAAAAACTCCGTTTAGAAAACAAAACGAGCATACGTATATGATGTTACCGGAAGCAGGTGACGGACATATCTACAGAGTTACGACTTACAGCGGTATCGAGATTGTGTATTCGCATATCCAATATCACGAGCCTTACCAGACGAACTTTGCTTCCAAAGGACAAATGATTGAACTTCAATTTGCACTTTCGGGTCAACGTCATGTGAATATAGCTGGTCTGGACTACACGCTCCCGATAGGGTGGGGTGCTCTTATTTTTTTACAGGATTTCAAAGCACGTTTTCATCCTCCGATTAACGAACAATACCAATCCTTTGCACTTGGCATTCCTGTTTCGTTGTTTAATTATGCGGCTTCACAGTTGGCGGCTCGTCGCCAGGTAGCTATTGAATTTAAACAAATTCTGAAGGGTGCTGCGTTCCATCACCTTAGTTTTGAGCTGGATCACAGAAGTATAGTGATGATTGAACATTTGATCAAAGATTTGAAAAGTGTGCATAGATCGCCTTTATTAATGGAAGCAGCGGCACTAGAGATTTTGAATAGGTTTATGATTCAATTATTTGATTTAACTCCCATGCCCGAAGGCTTATCTAAAGAAGATGTCAGAAAGTTGCATATGGCTCGGCAAATCCTTGAATCCAGCATGATTGATCCTCCTTCACTGATCGCATTATCCAAAAGAATTGGATTAAACGATTTTAAATTAAAAAAAGGATTCAAAGCATGTTTTGGAACGACTGTATTTGAATATTTGCGCCAAATTCGTCTTGATTATGCGATGAAGCTGCTTAGAAGCCAGGAAAGCAATGTAACAGAAGCTGCGATGGCTGTAGGATACAGTAATGTGAGTGCATTTTCAGAGCAATTTTTTCGGGAATACGGAGTGAAACCATCATCTTTGAAGAAAGTATTTTAAAAATTCTGTTTTGACCATTTTAAAAAAATATCAAGGTAACAAAAAGCTGGAACCCTGTATAGATAGGATTCCAGCCTTTTTATTTGGTGCTTATTTCACGAAAGTTTCAATGCCATCTGTATTGATGGTTGAAGTATGGGTACGAGACGCTTCTTCAATATTTTTGAATGCCCAGTAATCTGTTGGTACATCCTTCCATGTAGCCTGAATGGTTCCTTCCAGGGGTCCTCGTTTTAAGATCGTGTTCAAAATGGTAACCGTTTCTACTCGTGTTATATATTTATTGGGTTGGAAGCTGTTATCGTTATAGCCGGTAATCCATCCTGCATTAGCTAACGCTACAATGGAATCCCTTGCCCAATGCTTTTCGATATCGGTATAAGGAGACGCTGTGGTTTGCGTTCCTTTAAGCTGCTTCCAGGATGCGAGTATTGCTGCCATTTCTGCACGGGTAATGGGTTGCTCTGGTCGAAATGTTCCATCTGCATATCCATTCATAAGGTGCTGTGTCGTAAGTGCTATAATCGAATCCTTTGCCCAATACGTGCTAGGTACATCTTTGTATGTCGTTGAGCCTTCTTTTGTCTCCAACTTCATAATCCTAGCCATCATCGCGGCGGTTTCAGCTCGTGTAATTGACTGGTCCGGTCGGAATGTACCATCCTGATAACCCGTTATATATTTTTCATGCGCAACCTCGGATTGCTCTACTGGCATGATTTCCGCAGTCGGTAAAACCGTTGAAGAAGCCGATGGTGATGAAGATGCGGTTGTTTCACTTGAAGAAGATGAATCACTGCTATCCGCGTTATCCTTCTTATCTTTTTTATTGCTACTGCTGCTGTCGTTATTGCTAATATCACCCGTGCCTGCATTTCCATTTACAACCTGTATATACGCTTCAGATGTACTCGGAGCAAATCGAGCATCCCCACTGTATATAGCAGTAATTGCGTGACTTCCCACACTTAAGTTGCTTGTAGTGTAGTACGCATTGGCATAGCCATTCGAAATGCCCACTGGCTCCATCGTCAGCGTATCTAATATATTCGTGCCGTCCATAAGGATGACCGTTCCGGTTAAATCGCCCGAAGTTTGTGGGTTTGAGGTTGTCCTCAAGCTAAACCTTACTTCCTGACCTTGATTAGACGGATTCAGCGAACTCAATATTGTAGTTACTGTAGGTCTCAGTGAAGGTGTAGGCGCAGATGCATTTACGACCTGAATGTATGGCTCAGATGTACTGGGGGCAAATCGAGCATCCCCACTATATATAGCAGTAATTGGGTGACTTCCCACACTTAAATCGCTTGTGGTGTAGGTCGCAGTGGCATATCCATTCGCAATGCCATTTGGTCTCATCGTCAGCGTATCTAATATATCCGTACCGTCCATAAGGATAACCGAGCCGGTTAAATCTTTCGTAATTTGTGGGGTTGAGATGGTTTTGATGCTAAACGTTACGGATTGACCTTGTTTAGAAGGATTTGTCCAACTCGTTACCGTGGTTTCAGTAGCATACACCGCATCCGTTACACTAGGTGCTGGTGAGGAGGTTGCATACACAGTACTCTCGGAAAAACTCCATGTCCAGGTTCCAAATAAGACGATAACAGCAAGATAAGATAAACAAAAAGACTTGATTTTACTCATAAATTTCCTCCATAAAATTCCGGTGTCACGATGAACTGACTAAATCCTCCATGATGACTAACCTACTAATATAATTTTCTTTCTTACATTACTGATTTACTATACTAAATGCCTCTGAACCAATTCTGAACCAAATCGACAAAAACCGCGTGCTCAATTCACATCGCTAGAAGGGGATCACGATTTGCGAGCTTTTCCGTAATTTCTCAGAGCAAATGCGAAAAGGGTCAACCAGAAAAAACTGGTTGACCTCATAATATGAATGACAGTTTAGCGTGATATTTTGGAAAGAATTATTCCGTTAGTATTTAAATTTGACCGTCAGATCCTGTAATTTCTGTGACATATCCGACAAGGTCGTTGCCAGGCTGGTGATCTGCTGCATCGAAGCTAGCTGCTCCTCTGCAGACGCTGCAATATTCTGCGAGTTGTCCGCCGCTTGAAGCGCCAGACTCGATACGTTTTCTCCGCTTGCTGAAATTTCCTGGACACTTGCGGTTATTTGCTCCGTGATGCTCGCGAGCTCTTCCGTTTGCTGTGCGATATGATTGGTGGACGTCACAATTTTGTTAAACTGCTGCTCCGTCTCATTAGCAATTTTAATGCCGGAGTCGACATCCTGTTTTACGCGTTCCATGGTCCGAAGCGAATGCTCCATATCTTTGCGCATATTCTGAATCAACTCAGAAATCTGCCCAGAAGACTGGTTCGATTGTTCGGCCAGTTTTCTTACCTCTGAAGCAACTACGGAGAAACCGCGGCCTTCTTCGCCTGCACGGGCAGCCTCAATCGAAGCATTTAAGGCAAGCAGATTGGTCTGCTGTGCGATATCCGTAATGGCATGCAGCATCGTGTCGATCTGTTGAGTACGTTCATCCAGCATCCTCATAACCGCATCGGTTTCATTGACGGAATGGTTAATCAAGTCCATTTGCTTCACCGTATGTTGTACAGCAGTACCGCCAAGGCTCGCCATTTCCATCGCGTCTGCAGACGATTCAGCAATGGTCAAGGAGCTGTCCGTGATCCGCTGCATACCTATTGAAATTTCCTCAAGCGAGCTGGTTGTCTTCTGGAGCATTAGTTGCTGCTCCTTCGCACCAGCCGCCGATTCTTGAATTGCGATGGTGATGTGCTCCGTTGCCTGCCCCGTGTGCTCTGCTCCAAGGGTCAATTCTTTCGAGGAAGCAGCGACCTGCTTTGTGGACAGGTTTACCTCACCGATCAGAAATCTAATATTTTTAATCATATGATTGAAGTCCTGTGCAAGCTCGCCGATCTCATCCTTTGAATGAATTTTGACTTCTTCGACTGTTAAATCACCGTCTGCAACTGCGTTAAGCCGCTTTGCAATCATGATAATAGGCTTCGTAAAACGTCCCGAAACAAAGCTTACTATAATTGCTCCCAGAATAACCGCAGAAGTCGTAATAATCAGGACAATATAAAGGACTTTGGTCGCTCCGCTGTTAAATTCGTTAAAATATGCTCCAGAACCGATGATCCATCCCCAATAAGGATCCCTTTCAACATAAGAAATTTTCGTCTCCACTTGATCTGTGCCAGGTAAAGCCCATTTATAAGTGACGAATCCTCCGCCGTTTGTACCGACTTCTACAAACTCTTTTCCCACATGCACACCGTCTTCCGAAACGGCATTTATTAAACCCTGGCCTTCATTTGAAGGGTTCATCACTGCAACGGCATCTTGATTGACTGCCCACGGATAACCTGTTTTACCTACAGTATATTTAATCTTTACCGGTCTTTTGTTATTAGCATCTTTTACACCGAGCAGCTCGATGCGCAGTTTTTCCTGTGCTTCTTCCAATGTTAAATTACCGACTTCGACTTGCCCATTGAGGAAACTAATCATACCAATTACCATTTGCACACTATTCTTAAGTGCTACTTTGCCTGATTCATTCATTTCATTCTTGGAAACAACATAAGAACTGATTCCAATCACGAATGTGGGTACAATTAAAATAATCAAGCACATTATGGTTAACTTCGTTCTTAACGATCTTACCTTCATGATTGATCCTATTTTTGTTTTCACTGAGATTTCCCCCTTAGACATCGATATACAGACTCAACCCACAGCTACGCTAATTACTAAAGGCAAAAGACTGTACATCATATATCGTAATAACATGCCAGGAAATGAAGCCCTTCCATCCAGTCAGCGATGAAGAGACCGATGTAGTTCATTTCACAACGAAAGAGCGACTCTATAATTAACGACGCCCATTGGGCCATAGAATGCAGGCCATTTTTTACTGTCTGAAGACTGGCTGCTGTTTTATACGCAAAATTAAATCCGTTTAACCGCAAATTTATCCGTCTATAGGCAGTAGCGTTTTGGTATGCTCCGTATACTTCTGCATAGAGAGAATCTTTAACAGAGGAGTGTGCGAGGATGAATAGAATAAAAGGGAGCATCTTTTTCAGTGTATTTGTGGCTATGCTAGGGCTCATGCTCATTGCTCCAATTATGCCGCCCCTTATTCGTGAATTAGGCTTAAGAGAAAGCCATTCCGGATTAATTATATCGCTTGGTTCTATAACGATGGCCTTAATGGCTCCAGTATGGGGAAATCTAAGTGATGCAAAGGGACGCAAGCCGGTGATTCTGCTTGGTTTCATAGGGATGTGTGTAAGCTGCCTGTTGTTTACACTTACTCTTTTTGCAGGATTAAATGGTTGGCTCAGTGGGGGGCTGCTGTTAGTCCTGCTGATTGTTACACGCGGCTTAATTGGCGGCTTTATCCCGGCGGTGTTGTCATCGTCCCAAGCTTATATGGGAGATGTAACGGAAGGAGAAGAGCGTGGAAGTGGTATGGCTATTATTAGTGCGGCGAATGGGCTTGGGCTGGTATTTGGTCCCGCGAATGCAGGTGCCTTTACTTTAATAGGGCTGTTATGGCCCTTATATTTTGGAATTGTCATTGCCGCTGTTGCATTCGTGGTGTCTCTGCTGGCGATTCCGGCGGCCCAGCCCGTTATTCAGCAAAAACCCGCTCGAATTAACCCCCTCCAGCCAGGTCTAAGAATGTATTTGTTTGCAGGCTTGGTTACGATGATAAGTATTGTGACTATTCAGGTTATAGGTGGTTTTTATTTTCAAGATCAGTTAGGTCTTACATCCGAAGAAACAGCAAGAGTCGTGTCCTTTGGACTTATGTTCTCCGGGGCAGCGATGCTGATTGTGCAGATCATCCAGATGAAATGGCTTAAATGGCAGCCTAAGCCGATGATTTTACTTGGTTCTCTATTCCTGATTGCTGGAATGGCATTATTTCTGATTTCAGCCAGCTTGGTCGTTTACTATGCAGCGTTCTTTATGTTTGGCATAGGCACAGGCTTACTGATGCCCGGTTTTATGGCAGGTGCTTCGCTTTCAGTCAGTCAAGAGCAGCAAGGGGGAGCAGCGGGGCTGGTAGCTGCGGTACAGGGAATTTCCGCGATCATTGCTCCTATTTTGACGACCACCTTGTATCGAGTGGACAAATATATTCCCTTTACGCTTATAGCAGTCTTGGTAGCTGTTATGGCTGTTATTATGTGGGTAGTGAGAAAAAGAAACGGGAATAGTGAGCCTGTTCCTCATAAGGCAAAATAAATAAAAGATTGGTTAGATGAATCCATAGGCTTCCGGGGTATACTCACCGGAAGCCTATATCTATTATAATAAGTTATAAGAAATTTCAGGAAAATCAGAAGGAAGTGGGGGGCTTATGGAAATCCAGCAAAAATGGGTGGCACTAAACAAAAGATATAGTTTGTACGCACCCAGTCCCGAGGCTGTACAAGCCATGTACCAATTGAAGGAAGAGCTTGAGGGCTTAGAAAGCGAGCAGGCTGCCAGAATTTTGACAGAGTTGTATCTTCACCTGCATCAATACGAAGAGGCGCTAGAGGTTTTTATGTCCGTCATGAACCGGAAAAATAAAGCAGATTTGAAGAAACAGTGGAGTATTCAAGAGATGATTAATAGCCCGATTCGACTGCCGGTGATTAAGCCTTTAATCAAAGTAGCCAAGCGCAAGAAAACTTCCGATCTCCCTGTGTTTACTTATCATCAAGACCCTGTACGCACTCAGATCCTTAAATCAGGCTTTTTGAAAACGTGTTCCTGTTGTGGACGGCAGACCGATATCTGGTACGCGGGTCCCTTTTATACAGCATTATCTTATGAGGCGATCTGTCCTTGGTGTATTGCGAATGGTAGCGCTGCGAGCATGCTACAGGGAACATTTCATGACCCTGCTTGCTGTGCACAATTGGAGGAACCAAAGCTGGATGAGCTACTGCATCGGACTCCCGGTTATGAGGCATGGCAGACCGCCGCGTGGCTGGATCACTGTGATGACTACTGTGTTTTTATAGATTTTGTGGGCTGGTAGGAGCTTGTCAGTAGAGGGATAGAAAATGATGTCAACCTGATGTTTATGCCTATTCTGGCTTTGTATAATGAAGAAGAGGCTAAGAGTCGAATACGGGAAAGCATGGAACGTGACGGATCGTTTCGGGGTTATTTATTTCAGTGCAGGCATTGTAAGGAATACCTCTTATATGCGGACTATGACTGAATCCAAGTGAATTTCCTGAGGTGAATGAGAAGGTGAAACCCAATTTAGGGGTGGTTCTAATTAAGGAGGAGTTCATAAAATTGGAGGAATGCAGATGGGGTGGGAGTATGGAATTAAGGTCGCAGATGTTAAGGATATTAAAGCACTAATGGAACGCTTAGCTGAAGCATTGCCTAGGATTGACGGATATCGGATGCAAAGGGATGAGGATGGTTTTGTTCTGCTTCAGAATAATTCTGATTGGCCTGAAGCGCTCCAGGTTTCAGTGGAAGAGGCAAGGAATATTGAAGGGTTAGAAGATGATGAACCTTATATCTATTGTCTATTTCATATCGGCGGCGGAGATGCGATGAGGTTGAGGGAAGGAATGTGTAGGGCACTGGAAGAAGAGAAATGCGCTGCGGATTGGTTCGAGTTGTAGCCGAAGAGAGGAGTAAGAGAGAGTGACTAAGAAGGGAAAAACAGAGATTCAGACACTAATCTATCGCTATGGCGGTCCACGAGCCAATATTGGGTATACTTTTGAACCGCTGCGTTATGGGGATACTGATGAACCGAAGCTGGGGGAGATGATCTTCATCTACGCAGATGACTTTGATATCGTGCTGTCTGTGTTAAAGTCCAAATATCCACTTGTCGATCCTGACACGGGGGAAACGTATGAGGATTTTGATGCCTGCTGGGATAATCCGATTCAGGCGTCGGTATGGCATGAAATATTAACAGAATTGGATGCTTGGCCTGCCAAGGAGCCAGAATTACGCATATTTATCGATTCCTTTACAGCATGGGTCAGAGCGCATTTGAAGCAAGCAGATGGTATTATCGTGACCGGAAATCTGTAGAGGAAGGCAATGCACTGCAATCCGTATTTTCGCTGCCCCTCGCTTCGAGGGGCAACTGGAAAGCGAGCTGCTGGGTCAAATGCCTCGTTCTTTACATTGCATGCGACAGGCTCCTTATGGCAACTGGATTATTGACGTTGCTTCCGAATCCTGAGTAACTTTTGCTCCAATTTGGTATCACCCATAAATTTGCTGACAGATACAGCAAGCTGATATTGAATGGTCCCCATATTGTTAGCGGCAGGTTGAAGAACCCCTTTTATCGTTTGCCATAACGAAGTAGCCTGTCGGCTTTTTGCTCCAAAATGCATGATGATGTGGATACAGGCTGTAATTATATTGCGGCCAAGTCCGTACAGGAACCATTCTTTTTCCTTCGTAATAAGCGGAATGATGGTTGCCATCGTTTCCCAAGCTTCATCCCATCGTCCTGTTTCAATGAGCTTTTCTGCCAAGCTGGATGCAGTAGAACAGTAGTTACTAGAATTTTCTTCTATTTTCTCCATTTCGGCCAGCTTTTTGAGGGCTTCAATTTCACCTTCTGGATGGTTGCGCCATCTCTCATGATAAACGAGTGTCCGCAAATTTTCTTTGTCCCAATCCGTCTGCTCTCTGATCCACAAATCAATAAATAATGATAGGTATACATCTTCCCCGAGTTCACTCGCGATATTGATGCAATCTTCAAGATCAGCTGTATCTTTGCTGAACAAATATGTTTCCAAAATCAACTCAGGATCAAACCCGGCGTATGTATCGAAATTGGCTTTCTTGGCCTGCTGGAACAAAACTTGGTCCTGCTCACGCTCATATTTTTGCAGTAAAAAAACGGCGTAGTATAGAGCATCGCCAATCCCCTGAAAACTGTTCGTTTCCCTATCTATAATCTCATTAACGAGCAGCCTTCTCACAATCGGTTCGTAATGCGGGGAATCTCGATCCTCACGATTATACATAGCCAAAAGCACCTTCAAGCGATGGGTATAATTGGCATCACTTTTTCCATATTCCTCACTGTGTTGCTCCAAATAGTCAACCTTCGAAAAATCGGCGTGATCACTTATTAGACTCTGCAGCATTTTATCATAGGGTGCCATCATCTGATCCAGCAGCTTTTTGTAGTTCGTTTCCATTACTGTAATTCTCCTTTCACTGATCGGCTTAATACTACAATCCATATGTACAAAAAACAAGAGTTTTCCTTTTGAGTACTGCGCTGTCACACGTACATATTTTTCTAATAGACCCATTTTAAGATTTGATATGAGGGATGGACATTCAACACCTGTAAATCAAGCATACAACATGCAGGGATACAACATTGCGCACAACTAATGGAAGCGTTTTAATTTGAGTATAGAAACACAAAAGAAGATCTCAGGGAGGACATAAGATGCTAAAAGTGAAAGCGCTTAGATGTGAACATGTAAACAATCCGATTGGACTGGGTTGTCTAAAGCCTCGATTAAGTTGGCAAATTGAATCTGACAACATATATGTTTTCCAAAAACGCTTCCAATTGCAGGTATCCATAAATCCTGTTTTTGAATCGCTGCTCTGGAATCATTTTTCCTATTCGGAACAATCCATTTTGTTTCCCTATGAAGGTCCTCCACTCGAATCAGGACAAAGATATTATTACCGGGTAAAAGTATGGGCTCAGGGAGCGGGTGACACCGAACCCGAGGAATCGGAATGGAGTGAGATTGGCTTTTGGGAAATGGGGCTGCTCCATGAGCAGGACTGGAAGGCACAATGGATTACAGTGCAGGAGCGAAGCATCCATGAAAAGTTTCAGACGAGAGCCCCTTTTGCTGCTTCCAAGTGTTTTTCAGTTGAGGGAAAAGTGAAAAAAGCAGTCATTTATGCCACAAGCCTTGGTCTGTATGAGCTGGAGCTCAATGGACAAAGAGTAGGCGATGCCTACTTTACCCCGGGATGGACAGATTATAACGATCGTGTTCAGGTGCAAGCCTATGATGTGACTTCTACCGTTCGAGAACAACATAACCGCATCACAGCAACGGTGGGAGAAGGCTGGTACAGCGGCTATCTAGGCTGGCAAAAGCGCAAGGATACCTACGGGAACACGAATGCTTTGCTATTTCAAATGAAGATTAGCTATGAAGATGGCCGTTCAGAACTCATTTGCTCTGATTCTTCCTGGGAGGAAACGAGCTGTGCCATTTTGATGTCAGATATTTATAACGGCGAAATCTATGATGCTCGACTGGAGCAGCAGGCAGCCGAACATCGCTTCTTGAACGAACGGAAAATGATGCAGGTCGTCCCGTTTCCGTTAAGTCATCTGGTTGCTCAGGAGAACGAGCCTGTCCGTGTAATGAACCGATTAAAGCCTGTTGAACTGATTTGGACTCCTAAAGGCGAACTAGTACTTAACTTGGGTCAAAATATGGTAGGCTGGCTGGAATTTAAAGTGAAAGCCCCCGAAGGTACGGTTCTGAATCTGGTTCATGGTGAAGTACTGGATCAGCAAGGGAACTTTTACCGAGATAATATTCGTGATGCAGCGCAGCAGATTACGTACATTTGCAGCGGCAAGGGGACGGAGATATTTAGGCCGCATTTCACTTTTCAAGGCTTCCAGTATGTGAAGCTTGAGGGCTTTCCGGCTGGCGTAGCCATTGAAGATTTTACAGGCGTTGTTTTGCATTCAGACATGGCGACAATTGGCTTGTTCGAGACATCCGATCCAAAGCTGAACCAACTCCAGCACAATATTGTATGGGGACAAAAGGGGAACTTCCTGGATGTGCCGACCGATTGCCCGCAGCGTGATGAGCGATTAGGCTGGACCGGCGATGCACAGATTTTTGCCAGAACGGCCAGCTTCAATATGAATAGTGCTTCCTTCTTTCGAAAGTGGCTGAAAGATTTGGCTTACAACCAGCTGGAGAATGGGGCTGTGCCTTTTGTCGTGCCGGATGTCCTCAAAGGAACCTTTGCAGACAATATGGACCAAACGACAGCCGCATGGGGAGATGCAGCAGTTATATGTCCGTGGACGATCTATCAATGTTATGGAGATAAGCAAATTCTAGCTCAGCAGTATGACAGTATGAAAGCATGGGTCGATTATATTCGTGCCCAGGGGACCGAGGAACATCTGTGGGATACTGGTTTGCAGCTGGGAGACTGGCTCGCACTGGATAGCGAGGAAGGAAGCTATTTTGGAGCGACCGATGGAATGCTGGTAGCGACTGCATACTTTGCGTATTCGACTCATATCTTGGCGCAGACGGCCAAACTGCTGAATCGGTATACCGATTACAACAATTATCAAAGCTTGCATGAGGGGATTAGAAGCGCTTTTGCAAACCGTTATTTTGATGATGCTGGCAAACTGACTTCTAATACCCAGACTGCACAGGTTGTGGCTTTGCACTTCGGATTGGTACCAGAAAAATATAAAAAGCAAGTGGTTCAGGAACTCGTACGGCTGATAGAAAAAAATGATATGCATTTGGATACTGGCTTTGTAGGCACACCCTATCTATGCCTGGTTTTATCCGACAATGGCTATACAGATATAGCTTATAAAATTTTATTTCAGAAAGATTATCCTTCTTGGCTCTATCAGGTTGAACGGGGAGCAACGACCATGTGGGAGCATTGGGACAGTATCAAAGTGGACGGCTCGTTCTGGAGCACCGATATGAACTCGTTCAATCACTATTCGTACGGTTCAGTTGGAGACTTTATGTACCAAAATATTGCCGGAATCGATGTGCTTGAAGCGGGCTACAAAAAGTCACGGTTAGCACCCAAACCGCCTGTTAATCTTACTTCGGCCCATGGCAAGCTGGAGACATCTTATGGTGAGGTTGCTGTCCATTGGGAAATCGTGAATGAAGAAATGCGGATGACGGTTCACGTACCACATAATACGACAGCTGAGATTACGCTTCCGGGCGTTCTAGAGCCAGATGCATTACAACAGACCATTACTAAGCAATACCCGTCGATTCAGTATCCGCCTGGTAATGTGCCACAAGAGCTGGCCGGGAAATCAGGTTCTCCCGGAGAACCTGATTTCCAACTGAGTGGAGATCATGAATTGACGTTTACCGTCGGATCTGGACAGTATACGTTCCAGTACAAATACAACCAGAGGCTAAATAACATAGACTAGAGGTGAGAAGCTTGATGAATATTAAAAACAAAATATGGTTTAAAACAGCATTGTTGTCCATTTCCTTAGTCCTGACATCAGCGAGTGCTATTTCAGCTATCATCCCGATGATGCTGAACCAATTACCGGGAGTCTCCAGTTCACTGATTGAAAGCATAGTTACAATCCCATCTTTCTCGATGATGCTGTTTGTGCTGTTGAGTGGCCCGATCTCTTCCCGCTTGGGTAAAAAAAATACAGTCCTGCTAGGACTTTTGCTCGTGGTCATCGGCGGAATACTTCCTATGCTCACTACGAACATTACATGGATTCTCGCGTTGCGTTTGGTGCTAGGTGCAGGTCTGGGGATGTTCAATTCGCTGGCTGTCAGTTTAATTAGTGATTTTTTTGAAGGGGATGAACGTGCTCAATTGGTAGGTTTTCAAAGCGCTGTACAAGGGCTCGGAAGCAGCTTGGCTACCTTTGTGGCAGGACAGCTTGCCCTAATCGACTGGCCGTTTGCCTTTTTGTGCTATGCGATCACGATTCCTATCGCACTGTTGTTCTTTTTTATCATTCCTGAACCAGAGCGTGAGGAGCCTACAGTGAGCACGACAGGAACGGGCCAAAAGAGTGGGGGAATGTCCCTACCTGTACTTGGATTAGGGGCTGCACTTTTCCTGTTTATGACCTTTATCATGATTGTGTATACCAAAACAGGTATTATGATTGCTGAAAAGAGTATGCCTAACGCAGGGTTTTTAGGGACCGCTTTGACGCTGTTCTCCTTATCAACTATGATTGCAGGCTTCTTGTTCGGTAGAATATATAAATGGTTCAGAAATTACGCACCTTTTATCTCCAGTTTATTAACAGCGACAGGTTTTGTCCTGCTGTGGTTTGCTCAGAATGTGACCATGGTTACGGTTGCCATGCTGATCATTGGCTTTAGCTTTGCGCTGTTTATTCCTTATATTTTTACGATACTAACTAAAATCGTACCTAAAGGCAGTGAGACGATATCTATTTCGATTGCAATGGTAGGCTCCAATTTGGGAGCGTTTGCTTCGCCTTATGTTATCAAGTTAGTTGGGGTGTTGTCTGGGAATGAAACTGCCTCATTTTCCTTTCTCGTCTCTGCGATTGTATTTATGATTGCTGCGCTCCTCTGTCTGGGAATCGCTATTAGAGGAAAGGGAAGCAAAACACAGACGGCAGTTCACAGTTAATGGGAGTCTGAAGGAGGAGTCTGTGTTTATGAACCTTCATGAGTTGGATCAGTTGCTGAGAAGTAAAACTGAAATTGAACTTTTACAACAGCAAAACAATCAAGTGATTAATGATCTCTCCAAAGAATCGGAAAATGAGCGATTTTTTGATATAAATCAGAATATGTATCGAATGCCTGCTTTATTTTTCTTCGGAGAACATAATATTTATATTAGCAAGCACAACAGGTTTGCTCCGATGCTGGAGCACATGCATGAATTTATTGAGTTAAACTATGTTTACTCAGGTAAGTGCAACCAAATCATAGCGGGTAAAGAAATTGAGCTTTGTGAAGGCCAAGTGTGTGTCCTCGATAAGGATGTACCGCACAGCATCGCACCTTTGGGAGAAAACGATATACTGATTAATATCCTCCTGCAAAGAGAAACGATTTCATCCCTATTTCTACAGCGGCTATCTAAGAAAAAAAGTTTGATCGGCGAGTTTCTTGCCAATTCAGTCCTCCAGCATCAGCATCATAATCACTTTATTATTTTTGAGTCACAGCATAATGAAAACCTTCAATATATATTGCGTAGAATCTTGATCGAATATTTTTCCAGGCAAGAGGATTCAATGGAGCTGGTCAAGGCTTATTTGCCCATTGTATTTGGGGAATTGGTCCGTGTATTGGAAAGCGAGCATAATATTCACTTAAACCAGCAGGAAAGTAATATTACTTCTATTCTGAATTACATGGAAGAGCATTATCAGCATTTAAGCCTCCAGCAATTATCTACTCATTTTAATTACAATAGTACGTATTTAAGTAATAAGTTGAAAAAAGTAACCGGTCTTACTTACACGCAGCTTATTGCCAACATTAAACTTAATGCGGCCTATTCTTTGGTAGTCAATACCAACCTGCCATTCGAAATGATCTTTAAGCAGGTCGGATATAACAGCATGAGTTTTTTCTATAAAAAATTTAAAACAGCGTATGGTGCCACCCCGCAGAATATCCGAAACAAACAAATGAGGAAATGAAGGATACACAAGGACGTCCAATTCTAACGGGCGTCTATATTTGTTATAATAACTGCAAATTCATAAGCGGATGTTTAATAGGGAGGATACATTTTGGAAGCGGTATTAAGACGGCACTGGCCAGAGTGGGACGGGACACTACAGAGACGAACCGGAGGTTGGAATAATACGACGTATTTTGTTAAGAGCGGTGGGCGAAGTGGGGTACTGCGCATCTACGATACACACAGGGATCGGAACAAAATCGAATTTGAGCATGCGGTTTTGCAGGAACTGAGCAGGCATTCTCTATCATTCAGGGTTCCAATGCCAATCCGAACGATTTCGGGGGAGACACTTGCACAGGTTGAGAAGGATAGTGGCAAATATGTGTGTCTGTTCGAATACATAGAAGGCACATCCCCATCGGAGCAGGATCCTAGCTTTGCCTATTCTTTTGGCGAGACAGCTGGCGAATTATCTGCTGCACTTGCAACACTTAATCTTGATATGACTCCAGTCTATCGGCCGTATTATGCTTTGCAGCAATGCTATCCATTATGTAACCGGGAAGTAATCCAAGGTTTTTGTTTAAACCCGCCGGAGCTTCTAAAAGATTTACATGAGGAGCTGCGTTTGATAGGAAAAGTATATGAAGAGATTATAGATTCACTTCATGCATTGGAAGAGTTGCCGCATCAGCTTGTACATGGAGATTTGAACGCTTCCAATTTGTTGGTAAAGGATTCTGACCCTAGTCAGGTGGCTGCACTGCTTGATTTTGAATTTTGTACGCTGGACGTTCGGGTCATGGATCCGGCGGTCATCCTATCAGGATTTTTGGGACAACCGGAGGAGACGAAAGCTGTTCGTGAGTTTTGCGGGGGCTTCAGCCGCCAGGTTCGTTTGAGTCAATCCGAGGTTGACGCTTTGCCTGTGTTAATGCTGCTTAGGAAGGTAGACGTTTTTCTTCATTTTATGAGTCGCTTTCTGGAAGGAACAGATCAGCCACACGTGCTGCAAGAACAGGTTAAACAGATCACGGCCGACTTGCTCCAACTGTCTACCAGCAGTAGCTGGATTCAGGAGGAGTTGGTCCAAGCTAGAATAATGTATGAATAAACGAGCTACATGCCGTGTTATGTTATAATTTCTGGAATAACAGAAATGAAGTCTACTGAATTGTACTCGGAACAGGAGGAGCAGATGAATAGTTGGTTAACGAACGCGTTACGACCCTATTTTGGGCTGGAGACGCTGGAAGAACATTGGGACGTAGTAGAAATTAAAGAAGGATATTTTATTTGTATGGATGGAGATGTTATTCGCAAGCGAATTTCTTCCAAAGAGGATGCTTATGGAGAAGCTGATGTAGAGATTTTTACTCGTGATCGGGCATTTGTTCTGCCTAAAACGGCTCGTGGCAAAGAGAAAAAACTGAATTATACAAGTGTTTCGAGCATCACAGCAGAAGGTGTGTCCTTTTCAGCAGGCATTCGAAGAGATCGTAATATTAGTTATGTTACTGCTGTGAATAGCAAAACTGGCGTGAGATTGCCCATCACTGGATGTGAGCATTTACATAGTAAAGAAGAGATCATCGATTGGCTTCAACGTTACCCGTCGCTTGTGCCTAACGACTATGATCGTAAGGTGAAACGATTGAAGCATATGAAAAACCTGCGTTATAAAACCATTCCGGGAGACATCTTCCGCGTGGAAATAGACCTTTTTACAGATGGCTATGTACTGGTCGTCGGAGATTTGCGCCAAATGCAAAAGGATCAGTTGTTTGCAAAGGAGAGCATATGGAACAGTGTCATGACAATGCCTTTGTTCGTACGTCCGTATTTGTGTACAAGTCGTGACCGTTCAATAACTTTGGAATCCATCACGGCCGCCCCGTTATCTGATACAACCTGGATTGTCATGGATGATTCCTTTATGCGAGGGTCCTACGAGCGGATAGGGCATAAAGCGTTGGCGGAAGAGGATATTGTGTTTCCGATTGGTTACGGCAGTAGCATAGATAGCAGTAAAGAAAGAATATATAGACTGTCCTGGGGAACGGGCACAATTTCCAAACCGGAAGAAAAGACAGTGTTCAAGTCTTCGCGCGAATTGTTAAATAACGGTGTATATTCAGGTGTCATTGCAGACTGTTTTGGTCCTTGGGAAGAGCGGGAGTGGCACCACACGCTGGATAACCCGTTGTATCGGGAAGAGCGCCGAAAAGCACTGGCCGAATTCGGATTCCCGGAAGACATTTCGTACGATGAGTTCAACCGCCAAACAGGAGGACTGACGCGTTCGGAATATCTCGCATATTTGACAAGGACTTATAGCGGAAAAAGAAAGATGAAATGACACGGTTATACATCCTTTTAGGAGGTACGAATGAAATATCTTAAAGATTGTCCGGAACCAGGCATGGGAACCTGGTATTTTGAAATAGACTCAGACGGCGTAGCCTATCGGCAAATTGTGATCCAAGATGACGGTACTTTTATTGCTTCTAATCGTAAGCACGAGCAATATCATTTCTTGTTAGCAGAGAAAGCGATTGATGATACAGAGCCCTATTATACAAAAATTACAAAAAAAGAGTTTGAAGAAATCTGGTCCAGCAATCTTCACACCTCCAACAAGGAATGGCATCAAGTCAAAACCGCACTGCCGGTTGGGACTAAGGTAACTGGATATATTGAAGCCTTTTTTCCACACGGAACACTAATTCATATTTTCCAGCACAATGCAGTCGGATTGGCAGACACCCATTCATATGCGGAAAAGACACCATCCGAGTGGATGTACCCAAGACATGAGATCACGGCGATTGTCCAAGGCTACGACGAGCTGAATCAGTGGGTGATTTTAGAGCAAACGCAGGTTTTCGAAAATCAGTTCACAGGTTGAAAGATAGATACGGAATACAGGAAGGAGAATGGATATGCATACGTTAACGGTTGATGAGCTAATGGATCAGGACAACCATGCATGGGAAGAGGTCAGAAACATTCTGCAAGAAGGGAATAATCCATATCGCATTGTACTGGCAGAATCGGAATCTGTTAGGGGAGATTCGCTCTACCGTTTGCAAGTGAGCACAAAATCGTACTTGGGAACGGTTGCCTATGAAACAGGAGGAATCATATTTGACCACGGATGGATCACCTTACTGGGTGCAGGTGGGCCTGAAATTTACGGTAGTTTGGCTTCGTGGAACGGGCTGCAAGAGCCAGCGAGCGTTCCTGCACTTGGGGGAATGCTGATTGTGGCCTATGATGCAGCAGGTGGCTTCTTTGGATTGGATACAGGGAAGTTTGGACGTAGCGGCCATATCTACTATTTTGCACCGGATGCATTGGAGTGGGAATCCACTGAGCTGGCCTATTCCGGTTTCTTGAGCTGGTTGGCTGAGGGAGATTTGGGCTTGTTCTACCAGACATTCCGCTGGAATGGTTGGCAGTCGGATATGGAGCAACTTCAGCCAGGAGAGGTATTTGCTTATTATCCGCCGCTATGGACTCAGGAAGGTGGCGGAGAGACCAGCCACAAATCACCTATAGCACTAACAGAAGCGTGGCAGGCGGTGACGGATCGGGAATAGCCGCGAGTGGGGAGGGGGACATAAGATCATGAATCATTCCATTCAATCCAAACTGATGCAGCTGAATGAAATACTTTCTCAAAATAACATTGACCATTACTACATTTATGATTATACAAGTCGCCCCAAGCTGGTACTAGCAGGGAGCTTTGACTTTAGCTATTATCACAACATAGAGATTACATTTTACGAGGTCTCGTTTCTTTCCTGTCCGGGTGGTGTATTTTCAATTGAATGCTTTAGACTGGCTAATGACAAGGAATTGGAAATGTTAAAAACTGTCTCTTACGGATTTCTTGAGGGGCCTGTGATTTGTATGGAGGATCAAACGTTTGGTACCCGATTTTTCATTGCTGCGGAAAGCTTGGATTACGAGCTCAAGACCGTTTTTTACTATAAACGTGAGAACCTTCAACCTCATGAAAGTGTGGCTGAGTGGCTTGGAAAAGATGGAAAAGGTTGAAAAAGGTAGCAAAAACAACTTTTAGAGACGTCAAGGTAGGAGGGTGGTTATTATGTGGAGTATTCACTTTGAACATCAATTTATAAAATGTCCGGAAGCAACTGGTGAACAAATCGCGAATTTTTTGAGCACATGGAACATCAAGCTATCGGAGCAGGAGATTCACGAAATCCAACAAAGACAAGTGAACCCTTTCCCGAAATCGTCTCCATTTTATGATCAATATAAACCGCTAGATCCTGTGGGCTGGCATCTGCCCCAAGGACAATTTCCTGATAGTTACATAGAATTGCTGAAATATTCTAATGGCGGTGAATTTCAGAATGGAGAACGTTATTTCCAGTTTTTCAATACTGAAGATTTGAGAGAAATGAACCTCGCCTACGAGCTGCCAGAGTATATGCCGGGTGCCGTGTCGTTTGCGATGGATGGTAGCGGAAACCACTATATGTTTGATATGAGAGAGGAAAAAAGTAACAACGAATATCCCATTCTTTTTGCTCATTCTGGTAGCTTGGGGTATGACGAATGTGAACAGGTTGCCCATTCATTTATAGAGCTGTGTACGGAAAAATGGGCATTGTATTGATATCTTGACTAAACATACGCTTTATTCCCCCTAATTCATCCAGTAGAAAATGTAAAACCCGCAAGCTGGACCCTTTTTGCCAGGTCTATTTTGCGGGTTTTTAACGCTACTTATTTTCATTTATCATTTCCATTAAAACTTGAGAGACGATCGGTAAGGTGGTAAAGCCGTCACTTTGTAAAAAGTGTCCTCCATGATCTAATTCGTGAAAATCAGCCTGGATATCTTCCGCTAGTTTCTTACTAAGTGCAAAGGGGACAATCGCGTCGTCCTTTGAAGCTATAACTACACGCGCTTTTAGCGAATCCATGATCTGCTGATGATCCAAATGGTCATTTGTAAATTCATCTAATGACGGCAGGCTTGGCAATGGATCAGTAAAACCGGAAACGAAAACGGCACCACCTAGTGGTTCCGGGATATTGACTTGCTGCAGGTACCTTAATATGGATACACAACCCAAGCTATGACCAATAAAATAGGTGTCTTTATGTAAAGCTTTAATATTTTGCAATAGATGCTCAATCCACTCATTAAGTTTGGGGGCTTGCGAGTTGGGCATATCTAGTATATTTACCGAAACCCCGTCTTCCTGTAATTTGTCTTGTAACCAAGGAAACCAATGATCTGTTGGCGAAGCTGTGTATCCGTGGATTATATATACTTGTTTTTGATTTTGTATGTTTGTCACCATACGTTCTCCCCCATCATCCAGTGTTTAGATCTTAGTTTGCATATGTGTCCCACTTCATGTAAAAATCCCTCTCTAGTTTACCAAACATCCAATGCTTATGAGTACCTAAAATTGTTGATTCATGTAGCAAGCCTATGTATGAATTTGCCTATTATAATATTCATTATTTTTGCAGTACTGTAATTTGGCTAATAAATTTAAGCGCTTTCTACCGATATATATAGCATCACGTTTTGTAATCTGCTTCATTTTGTTGTATGGAGGGCAGCATCAAGAGGAAGACCAGAGTACTCGTGAAAGTTGAGAGCAGCGTGAACTATTATCCATAGACGAGCTGGAGGGGTTTGAATGAGTAACCAACTATCGGACAGGACTAAAAAAGGAAAAGGTTTTAGAGATTTAAAGATCACGACAACGATGATCTCCATGATTATGATCAGCTTAGTGGGTTTGCTCATTGTATCGTTGGTAGGAGTTATCGGTATGTATCAAGCTAAAGAGGGTCAAGGTATTTTGTATACAGATCGCTTTCAACACCAGACGAATATTCTTGAGGTCAAAAGTGACTTTTATAACATGCGAGCCAATTATACAAAAATACTCGACAATAAGGAGTATACAGATAAACAGTATAAGCAGGTGCAGAAAGGAAAAAATAGCGTTACAACTGGGCTAAATGAATTTTCACAAAGGACATTGGATACTAAGGAACAGAAATTGTTTGAGGAACTACAGAGGAGTATAGACACGTATTTTCAGGACATCGAACAGATCATGGCCGTCAAAAAGAATACTGGAACCTATGACACAGAAGAGAGAGGCCGGATCAATAAATCTAGTACGGCCATTGTTACGATGCTGACTACGATTTCAGATTATAACAATGAGCAATCCGCCAACCTATATCAAAATACGCAAAACGAGATCAAAATGCGCACAATTGTTTTAATCACAGTTCTTGCTCTCGTGTTGGCTGTTCTGATCACAATCTCCTTTGCAGCCATTCGAAATATCCGTTCCCGGATGAGCACCATTACGAAATACTGTGAAGAGATTACCCAAGGAAATTTAACGACAGCACTTGATCCTGCCTTGCTCAAAGGAAATAATGAGATCGCTGTTATAGCTCGTGCCATTCAGCAAATGACAGATTCAACCTCAATGGTCATCACAGGGGTAATCAATGAGTCACGTCAAATTAACCAACTGAGTGATCAGACGAATCATAATATGACAGATCTCAATGAGCGGATTCGCGATGTATCAGCCACGGTCGAACAGCTGTCAGCAGCTATGGAAGAGACTTCGGCATACACCGAAAATATGAACCATTCTGCGGAAGAAATGCAGCGGGCAGCAGAGTATATCTCGGTCAAAACTCAAGAAAGAGCTCAGTCTGCCTATGATACAAGTGTAAAAGCTGAAACATTGAAGCAGGCGGCTAGTCAATCCAATAAAGCGGCCAAAGAAATTTACCAAAAAGCTAATGAAAAGATGACGGAAGCGTTAGAGCGAGCCAAGGCAGTAGACCAGATTCGTATACTTTCTCAGTCTATCTTGGAAATTACGGCACAGACCAATTTGCTGGCTCTAAATGCATCCATTGAAGCAGCTCGTGCCGGTGAGTCAGGTCGAGGGTTTGCGGTTGTAGCTAACGAGATTCGTAAGTTGGCGGACGGCTCCAAACACGCGGTAGACCAAATTCAGAGTGTTACTCAAGAGGTTGTGCAGTCTGTAGAAAATCTGACTACCAATGCCGAAGAATTACTGCACTTCTTGCAAGCCCAGGTGGGCAAGGATTATCAGCTGCTTGAGGATACAGCAGGGCAATATTACAATGATGCCGTGGAGCATACGAACACAGTCAATGATTTGAACGCCACCTCTAAGCAGGTAAATGAAACCATCCAAACCATGGTGAGAGCGATCCATGAGATTGCTACCGCCAGCGAACAGTCCGCCATATCTACCCAACACATTGCTGAGAATATGGTGTCTTCAACGGAAAAATCTCGTGAAGTGGCATACCAGTCTGATCAGGTGAAGGAAAGTGCAGCTCGACTAAATGAACTGGTTGCAGGCTTTAAAATTTAACGATGACCAATACCCATAGACTAGGGGAAACATTACATCAAAGAAAAACAGTTGGGGAGTCGTAAGAAGGCTCCCTTTTTTTGTACTTACTAAGATAGCAACCTGATTTAGTTCATGAGTTTAATATAATATAATTTAATTTAATCTTTCCAATTAATAATAATGAAAAGGAGTTGCAGTATGGCAACTAATTTTGAAGAGGTAAGTGTACTGTCGGTAGTCATAAAGAGCTACATAATTTTTGAGGATGAAGAGGAAGGATTAGGCTATGAGATTGAAATAACAGATAGTTTAAAACATCCATTTTCTGATTTTAAGGATAGGGTATTAAATACTAGAAAAGAATGGAGGGATAAGGAGCCTGGTCCAACAATATTTCTGAATGTTGGGCACAGAGAAGAAGTGGAATTATATAATGAAGTATGGAAAAGAAAAATAAAAAAAATTTTTCAAGAAGCTACAGAAAACGAGAACTTCTTAGATTCACTTGATAGGGAAATAAAGGAGCCGCATAATGTAATATCTCAGAATCTCTTCTTTCTCTTTTATGTTAATGAGCTTTTTAACAACGAGGTTTTAAAGGCTCCATACGGAGGAATAAAAGAATTAGAAGAAGACGATTTATCAATTTCATTTTTTTATGGGATTGAGGGATACGAAAATTATGAATCGGACTTTGTAAATGACATAATTAATTTATGGATAGTAAAAGAAAAACCCTTTTTAAAAGGCTATCAATGTTTTACCCGTTCATTTGTCTTGGGGGAAAGTATTAAAGGAAGAAGGATAACAACGATGATTGGAAATCCAGAATCTGATCATGTAAGTCTTCTAGTCGAAGGAGGACTACTTATCCCTCTTAATGAAGATGGCTACAAGAACCTATCTTATATAGATAGCCAATATATTAACCAATGGACGGTTAAAGATGTAGAAATGATTCTTAAAAATCCTGTATATGCTTATGGAGTACAGTTTGAACCAGCAGAATTATTCTATGATTGGCAATATGTTTTATTATACGGATTGGCAACATTACCGATTAAAAAGTATCCTATACAAAAACTAGAGATAGTGTACGAAAGTTTTATGGAGAAAGTAAAACAAAACATATGTTACTTTTATAAAGCTGAAGTGATTTTACCAGACAAAACTGAATTCTTGAAAGTAGTGCAGAAAGGAATAGATCAGTTAAGATCTTATCTAACTGGTAGCGAAGAAGAAGGAATCTCCAAAAATATTATCTTCCTTATGAAAAATAGATATGCTTTTTTGCCGATCATTTATAACTTTTTAGAAACATTTTTTTGGAAAGAAGTTAATGAACGGTTTGAAAAATTAGAATTTAGCATGAAAGAGTTTGGTGATTTACTAGATGAAGCTAAAAATTTAATGAGTGGTTATGAGAAAGGGTTACTATTTGAAGAGGTGGCAAGTTATTTTCTACGCAGTGTGTATGGCTTGAAACTTATGGGTCACCGCATTAAGGAAGAGAGAGAGGAAGTTGATCTTTATTTTTGTAACGTGTCTCTTGATTCGTTTCTTTGGAATTTAGGGGCTCTAATCTCTGTTGAATGTAAAAATAGAAAAGAAAAAATTAAGGTTTCAGATATCAGAAATTTGGTTCCTGTAATGGATTCTAAAGGGATTAAAACATGTATTGTTTTTAGTATGGCAGGTTATACGCAGATTTCATTAAAAGAGATTGAGCATCAGTTTGTAAATGGAAGAAACATAATTCCACTTAGTATGGAGGATCTTGAAAAAGTGTGTTGCAATTATCCTCCAAATAAATTGTTAGCAGATAAAATGAAGGAATTATTCACAGCTACTGAGAATGATCACAGATTACTGTATTAAATTAAAAGCATGAAGTATAACACATTCATAGGATTCAAAGATGAATATATCAGTCTTAGAAAGATGGGAGATTATGAAAAACAATTATGATTTTCACGCATTATTAGATGACGTTGAATTTGAGGCGTTGGCAATAGATATTGTTCGAGTTCGAGAAAATTTAGAACCCAATGTATTTCGCAGATATCCTAAAGGTAGGGATGGAGGCATTGATGGGTATAGGTACAGTGATAATACTATTATTCAAGCAAAATGCTATAAAAATGATTTTAACATTTTGAAAGGAAGTTTGAAAAAAGAAGTATTAAAGTTGCGTAATTTGAAGCCGAGTCGATATATTTTAGTAACATCAGTTGGATTGAATAAAGAACAACAAAGGGGAATAATGGATTTATTTAAAGGATACATCCATTCTGATGAAGATATAATTGGTAGAATAGAACTAAATGAGTATCTTGCTGACCCAAAGTTTTCTATTATTCAATTAAAATACAATAATTTATGGACGCCTAGTACAGTAGTTTTTGAACATATTTTAGAAAATATTATTTTGCGTGGACCCAATAATTTTAATCAATTTCACTTAAATGAAATGAAAAATAACGTTGAGTACTACATAAAAACGAAAGCTTATCATGAATCACTTGATATTATGGATTCACATAATTGTTTATTGGTATATGGTGAACCGGGAATTGGGAAAACGATGCTAGGTTTTAATATAGCGTTCCATTATTTGATGCAAAATGAGGAGCTTGATCTTTTTTTTACAGATACTATTGAAGATGTGTATAAATTTTATCGCTCAGATAAAAAGCAATTATTTATAGTAGATGACTTTTTAGGTGTAAATTACGTCAATAATCAGATCCAAAATGGTGAATCTAAAATTTATCGAATGCTTAAGAGCATTATTAGTGGAAATAATCATAAAATTGTATTGATTTCGAGAAAAAATATTCTTTTTGAAGGTATGAAATTATTACATGAGTTAAAGGTAATAATTCAAAATATGAGTGTTGAGTTATCTTCAACTAGCTTAGAAAGCTCAGACAAGATGAGGATATGTTGGAGTATTCTAAAAAAGTCAAACTTACAGTACAGTCTTTTGCACAGCATTGTAATAGTTTCTGACAAAATTATTAATCACGATAATTATAATCCCCGATTTATTAATGATGCGATCCATCTTCTTTCTAAAATAAAGCATGATGGTATGTATCCGGGAAAAATACTGTTGGAAACATTGAAGAATCCCAATGAAATTTATGAGAGAATGTATAATCACCTTCATGAGACTTCAAAAAGTGCAGTTTATCTTGGTGTATGTATGGCGATCTTTGGATATCCGGTTGAATTAAATATTTTAAGAAAATGCTACGGGAACTTACAAGAAAGTCTTCCTTGGGAAGAGTGGCAAAGTTTTGATGATGCTTTAGATCAATTGTCCGCCCCTTTTTGTTTCGTTAGAGATATGAATTTTATCAGAACATTGACAGGTATTGACTTTGAAGCAAAAAAAACAATTATAGGATTTAACAATCATAGCATGATGGAATTTTGGAGGCATTTAATATCGAAAAATTTGTCACTGTATGGGCTGAATCTTATTAAGAGTATTAATTTAATGAATCCTATTTTGTTTTTCGCTCACAATTTACTTTTACTAAATTTAATTGATGAACATAATAATATGGAGTTTGAGCAGACAATTATTCCAGGAATTATTGATAGAATCGCTAAAGACTACGAACGTTTAGATTTTATCTACTCCAATGGAATCGAGGAATACTGTACAGATGATAGATTTACAGACTTTTATTTCTCTTCAGATTATACCAACAGTTACAATCTTAAATTAAGACAAATATTAGATTTGAATGAACAATATAACTCTCAAAAATTAAGGGATGTAATAGAAAAGTTAAAGGCGTTTTTTATTAATAGTTTGTTAAAAGATGACCGTCATGCACTTTCCGATGAAGAGAAGTATGGCGTTCCTAAGATTGTCAATAAGTTATTAAAGCAAGGGTTCGAAATCCCTGCTATGAAAGAGTTATTAGATGGCTATCGCTCTAAAATAAATTTTTTGAAATTTTACATCGTCTTTTATGAATTCAGAGATATATATGGTCAAGACTTTGACTGCTATCTCCAGGAAAACTACAATGAAATTTCTGATAAAATTATTTGGCTTATTGGGGATGATTATGACTTTTATGCATCCGATTATTTGGAAATTGAGATCGAGAATTTGTTATTCGGAGACGCTCCTGAAGCGATCCAATTATATAACGTACAGGTTAAAAAGGAATCCCTTAAGGCCATGAGAATATTGGAGAAAACTCTAAATTGGGACGGATATTCAGTAAAGTGGAATAGAATTCATTCTAACTTTGAAGAGACTACAAATCGTAATCCTAATAAAAGCCAAGTCGAATTTCATGAAGATGATGATATCTTTGTAGAAGAAACAAGTGAAAGGGATTTTATGGAGGAGTTGCTTCCCTATATACATAGGGATGATCAAGATAGTTGGGATTCTTTAATTAATTTAGCTGGAATAGTAAGCTGTGAAATTACTATCATGGATCGAGTTCAAGAAGATTTGTTCATGGGAAAATCTAAATGGAAAGGAACATATTATTCTACTGATCCGCTTTTTCTCGCGAAAATTGTTGATGAATATAAACGAGGTAATAGAATAGAGAATCAGATTCGCAATTTCTTCGACAACATGTTTAGTTCAATTGATTGTTCCGAATATGAAATTCTTACCAAGATTGCAGTTGCAGCGCAGGAACATAGTGAAATGTATTTTAATCGGGATAATTTGAAACAATGGCTCAATATATCAAATGAAGAATGGAACTTGATTAAAGAGAGTAGCTACTTGGGGCATAATAATGGATGGTGTTTATAGCCTCTGAGATTCAAGTTTATCTATTATGTAAGAATATTAATGACCATTCATATAATAAAGTCAAAATTTTGAGCTTGATTGACTGGATTATTAACGAGTCCGAATTTCATACTTATATTTATAATGTATTTTGTATTCTTGTTGAGTTTTTTGCGGATGAAAGTAAAAATTATTTTTTGGAAAGCATTCAATCTTTTATTGAGCACATAAAGGAACTGAATGGTACAGAACAATTGGCATTTGGTTTATCTTCTGTCTATACACTTCAAGAGATGAACGATAAAAAAGAAGTATCGAGTACAATTAAAAATTGGACTTTACTTAGGTTTTTAGAAATGTTAGAAGTAGAGTTTAATGAAGTGACTTCTGATTTGTCTTATGATTTATTTCAGAAGATCGCCACAAATAAGTATGAGACAGAATGTGCAATTGATTATGAATATTGCATAGCGCACCCAGAAAAGTTGGCTCCATTGCTTAACACTTCTTCAGTTGAACAAATTATAAAGGATGATCTAACTAAGATTGATAATTTCATCGAACAATATTTTTGATGAGTTTTCTTTATTTAAACAGCCAGCACCTTTGTAATAAGATGTTGGCTGTTTAATCACTATTTTGTCTAGCCCTATTTAAACAAGACTACAGTCATGCGTCCAAAGCCTGCAACTCTTCCTGTTCAGCCATTTGCATCAGCTTATAAATCTGCCGTGCTGTGTTCACATTCCGTACCGTCATTTGCTGATACAGCTTAGTGCCTACTAATTTTGTTAACCCGCTTTTTGTGACTTGTTCTTTGCTGACAGAAAACAGAATGGCTCCGGTCGTATAGATGACATGTCCAATTCCCGGTTTTAAAGGAAGGTTGTCCAGAACGGAAATATCGTTAATTTCATCCCACAGAAACATTACATCACTTTTCATCTGTGTATCATTAGCCCATTCATTCGGCAGTGCCTCCATAATGCTCTGAATCTCCTTCATATTACGGACGATGACGCGGATGGGTAAGCTAAAATCCTCCAGAATCGCCTGTTCCAGTATGAGCGATAGCTCCTGGTTGGGCCGCTCCTGACTGGAAAAAATAATGTTTCCAGAATTAATGTAAGTCGTCACATGCCCCATACCTGCATGTTCAAACGTTTGCTTGAGCTTCTTCATCTCGATTTTGTTATTGCCGCCAACATTGATGCCCCGCAGTAATGCGATATAGATCATAAAAAGCCCCACCTCTCTTTAACAAATAGGATTTCTAACAAAAGGATAGGTAATTCAGCAAATACGTGGTTTGGTTTTCGCCCAACAAATGATGTAGCAATGGTTTTACGTGCTCGATATATGCTGCTTTGGTTTCGTATGTATCTTCATCTATCAATTCTCCCTTAAAGGTACAGGCACCTTCAATCAGGATGGAAAAAGCCGTAAAGAAGTTAGCTAAAGAGTCAGCAACTTGCTGCGCTGCGCCACCTTCAATTGCAGCATATACAGGGGAAGCAGGTGCGCTAGTATCGACAATGACTGGATCATCATTAAACGTGGCAATTACAACATGGTGGGAGGGCCACGAAGATGACTCATGAACAAGCTCTCCAGATGTAATGAAGCGATAGCCCAGCTGTTGGCGATATAAATGTTCTGGTGCGACAAAAAAGAGAACAGCAGCATCCCCGATTTCAACGGCTGCATTTTTTAATTTGTGTGTTCCCGCTGCCTTAGCATCGATCATTTCATAATGGCTATATAGGTACTCCAGCTCAGGGGATAGAGGAATCCGCTTGTCCCAGCAATCTGTTATACTCTCTGAACGGGGCTGGATATAGTGGTCTTGGAACAGCCCGTAGGCTACATTATATAAGTTTTGCTGGTGTACAAACCGGGTAATCGCTTCGCTTAACTGTTTCATAGGTGTGTATTCCTTTCTAATCGTAGACTATGACCTGTGACATCACGTTTTACTTTTAGCATTAAGATATCATAATATAGAAATGAAGAACATATGTTTCTGTAATTATGCTACCTTGTCAGTCGATCCAGAATAATTTTACAATATAGGAGTTCGAAAATAAGGTGCATGGAGGAGAGAAATGTCTTTTTCTATAATATACGATTACAAATTAAGAGCCTACTTTAATGAGCGCATTTCTGATTTGAATCATGAAGATCTATTTTATTCCTATCCTGATCAAGAGCAAAATTTAAGAATACTAACTCTGAATATAAATGAGCAGAGTCATATTTCTTTAGTGCGATGGCATGATCTGTTTGATAGGTCGCTATTTACAAAAATGAATCATCCCATTCTAAGCTTAGCGGATGCTGAACGTCTGATTCGATTGCTTGCACTCATTTTTAACGTTTTTGATATACATAAAGATGCTGTTTATAGCCGAAAAAACTTATGTTGTTTTTATTATCAATATCAAGTTTCACATCTAGCAGAGAGAGGCAATGAATTCTCGCTTACTCAGGACAGACTATTTTTCCTTCATCATCTCTTATTTGAATTGGGTTTAGGGGATGACATTTATGATCGTCTAACGATTGAAAATAATAAGATGATGTACAGGATGGAAGACGCACAACAGTATGATATGCATATTCTAATTGACATGTTGCATGAGCATATTAACAAAAATGAGATGGATATGGATACCCGGGCAGCGCTAGGAAAAATAAAAATTTTGCAGGGTCAGTTGGTCAGCTTCATCCTGGGCAGTCATGATGTATATGATTTTCCGTATGACGATTTCAACAAGCCGTTTGCAGAAGCAACGAGGTTTATACATGCCTATAACTCTAATAAAAATAGGGTATTAGAGGTGCTGATCGACTGTATCAATGAGCATCAATCTCCAACAGAGCAGTTCATCTCCAATTTGATCATGATGAATTATTCCTATTTTGTTCTCAAAAGTAATCCTAGCGAAATTACATATCTTAAATGTTTTTGCAAGAAAAAACCGGGAGTTTTTATAAAAGTATTGTCTGCATTGCTTGAACTCAGATTTTTTATTGATAAATCCAGCTTCACAAATACGGGTATAAATTATTATTTATCCAGATTAAAAGGGGTTAAATGATGCCATTCTCTCACGTTTCTTTACCCGATTTACCACAGACTATCGGACGTCTTACGGCCATTCATCCTGTAAAAGGTGGCTCTCACGGAAGCATAACCTTGCTGGCATTGAACACACAGGCAGAACTGTGGAGGTTAGAGCTTCGCTCTGGCAGTGCAGAATTGTGTACACATATTTGTATTCCTGATTTTAATCCCCTGCAACCTGTCCAAATGGTTACCAGTCCTGAAGGCAAGTACGTGGCGATCTCCAATCGATTTGGCCGACATGCGGCAGTGTATGATTTAGTCCATGCTCAAGAAAAAATGCAATTATCACGGGACGAATACCACTACGATAAAAGTATGTTTCCCCTGGATTTTGTATATCAAGACGGTGCGTGTATTCTTGTTCATGGAACGGAATGGAACCGATTGGATCTGACGGATGTAGAAACGGGGAGGCTTTTGACAGCAAGACCTACCCCAGTTTATAACAGCGAAAATAAAGATGAGCATTATCTAGATTATTTTCATGGGAGGCTCCTGACTTCTCCAGAGGGAAAGTGGATTGCGGATACGGGATGGGTATGGGCTCCATTAGGAGTAGTCCGAACTTGGTCCTTATCTAATTGGCTGCTGAACTCATGGGAATCGGAGAATGGTCCGTCAGTTCGCCATCTTTGGCAAACCATAGATTGGGATGGGCCAGTGTGCTGGACAGGACCTGATACATTGGCGGTTTGGGGACAGATGGATGCCGATTTACTGGAGGAGGAAGATTGGGGAGAGGAAGGAGTGGAACCGGCGGTTGTCCTATTCGACATGACTCAGCCTGGGTATCGACGAGTGCTTCCTGCGATCCCTCCACTAAATTGTAAGCCTGAAGAAGACGGGATTTATCCATATCCCCAAGCGGATATGGTCGTTTCTGGCGACCGATTATTCTTATGGGGGAAAGGAGTCCCGCTTCAGGTATGGCGGCTTTCAAGAGGTGTGCGTGAAGATGTAGATACGGAGCGATTTCCACTCATTTACCATCAAGAGGCAGGAATTTTCATTGAATTAAAACCGGATAGCGGTTGTACAGCCTTAAGCTACGAATAAATGGCGTTACCGGATTTTCTTCCTTCCAGTGATATGGAAATATATGCATTAGCTATAACAATTATTAAAGGAGTGTACATCAAAATGGCACTGATCAAGGATCGTTTTTATGGAAGTCTCGCTGGACTGGCCGTGGGTGATGCTTTGGGAACCACTGTGGAATTCAGCAGTCCAGGTACATTTGAACCTGTAACGGATATCGTGGGCGGCGGTGTCTTTGGGTTAAAGCCGGGGCAGTGGACCGACGATACGTCTATGGCACTTTGTTTAGCCGAGAGTATGGTGCAAAAAGATAGCTTTGATCCAGCGGACCAAATGCGCCGTTACACGAATTGGTACCACCTAGGATATATGAGTAGCACGGGAACGTGCTTTGATATCGGTGGTGCGACGAGAGCAGCACTGCATCGCTTCGAAGCCACTGGAGAGCCGTATAGTGGGTCCGTTGACCCCATGACTGCTGGTAATGGCTCGATTATGAGGCTTGCACCTGTTGCCATGGCCTATGCGAACCGTCCGGAAGAGGCAGTGATGTACGCCGAGCTGAGCTCGCGAACCACCCATGGAGCAGTCGAAAGTGTGGAGGCCTGTGCCGTGCTTGCTTCAATTCTTGTGGCGGGTCTGCGGGGAGCGGACAAAGAATTCATGTTATCATCCGACATCTGCTATAAGTGGCGGCGGCAGGAACAGCCAGCTTATTCGGCAGCCATTGAAGAAATCATTCAGGGATCTTACAAGGTTAAGGAACCGCCTGAAATACAAGGAACTGGCTATGTCATTCGTTCCCTTGAGGCTGCGCTGTGGGCATTTCACCATTCGGCTTCATTTGAGGAGGGGGCACTGCTGGCCGTAAATCTGGGGGATGACGCCGATACGACCGGGGCGGTGTACGGACAAATTGCAGGAGCTTATTACGGGCTAAGCGGTATCCCGAATCACTGGCGTGAGAAGCTGGCGATGAAGGAGACGATCGATGAGCTGACTGAGGCTTTATGGCAGAAGGCCGACAAGGGCCAGACACTTTAAGAGGGACATCTATAAAGATCAAGCTGGGTTGCTTTTATTATGAGCAGAACCCGGCTTTTTTTGTTCCCAATATTTTTGCCGATGCCTCATCTCTTGGGATCACTATCCATATCGCCATACTTCCGCCCTCCTCAGTAGCATGTTGTTATGACAAAATGAAGTCCAGTACAAATCATACTTCACTTTACTGATCTTTCAGAGGAGGAACTACATTGTCGCATCTAAATAAACAGCTTCATTCATTTGTCGATATTTCCAAATATACTAAAGGGTTTGAGATCGTTTCGACCCAATTTGGCCCTGATGGGCGCGTGTATATTTTGCTAATTGATAAAGTCCCAGAACGAGTGCGGGGGATGTTCCCGCCTGCCTCTCTTAAAGAGAGACGTACTTACAAGATACTCATTCTAGACGATCATATTGAAGAAATGTATGTGGAGGGACAGCAGTTTAACTATCATTATGTACAGCCTCTACATCATCATTTGTTACTCGTCGGAGCGCGTTGTCATTATTATGGACCCGGCCAATACGATCTAAATGGTAAAATTATTGATTATGAAGGCCGTACTGTGAATGAACTGCTGCTTGGAGACGGTATCCAGAGTGTTCAGGTTACAGAAGAAGGTACGATCTGGACCAGTTATTTTGATGAAGGTATATTTGGGAATTATGGTTGGAATGAGCCTGTGGGGTCCTCCGGCCTTGTCGCCTGGAATAAAGAAGGACACAGAATATATGAAAACCAAGCGGCAGACATTCATGATTGCTATGCTTTGAACGTGGTCAGCGAACAGGAAATCTGGTTTTATTACTATTCAGACTTTTCATTAGGGCGTATTTCCGGTAGCGACCGTACGAATATTACGTTTATGAATCCGAGGATTTCCGGCTGCTCCGGGGTGGCTACAGATGGGTATCACTTTTTGTTCGATGGCGGGTATGGAAAGAACGGACAATATGTCTTGAAAAAGAATGTGAAGCCAGACAGCTTAAGCAAAGGACAGCACATTCGTTTTTTAAATGGCGATCAAGAGTTCCTTCAGCCGCACGAACAGGATTTCAGAAAAGACCGCCTGCTGCTCCGAGAAGGTTCTCTGCTGTATCAGGTGACTATAGGAGAGTTAGCGTAAAAACCCACGTCAGACGTGGGCTTTTCTTTAACACCAAAAATGCTTATTCATACGTTTTTACAAGCTCATTCAGGGAGGTAATGGTGCTTCCTTCTCCAATAGCACCGAATTTCCACTCCCCTCCATAGCGGTATACTTCACCTACACGGATACTACACATCCCTTTATAGTCCTCTGTCAAGTTGTATCGGAGAATCTCTTCATCTTGGGACGCATCCAATACTCGAATATAAGCATTGTTCACCATACTGAAATCTTTACGTCTACCAAAGCTGAAAAAACGGAATATATTCACAATAAATACGACTCTATGCACTTCCGGTGGTAGTTGCTGGAGGGAGACGGTAATGACTTCATCATCACCGTCGCCATGTCCTGTCAAGTTGTCACCACTATGTACGACGGCCCCACAAGGGCTATTTTTGTTTCCGAAATATACTAGATTTTTCGTCTGGGTCAGCTTGCCGTTCTCATTAAGAAGCAGCGCTGACGCATCAATATCCATGCTTCTACCCTTCATAGGGTCCCATCCAAGGCCTACTTTTAGCACGGATAAGTATGGATTATTTTTGGTTAGGTCTACCTTCTGTCCTTTAACTAGACTAATACTCAACGTTATGCCTCCCTATCATTATTTTCGTTCTACTCTGAAATTGTAGCATATATATAGAAGGATATAATCTATTCGTAACTTCACAGACTTTATTCCGTATAAAGATAAAAACATGATCCAAATTCGTTCCCTCAGGGAGAAATGCAACCATGTTTAACAAAATGAGAAGTTGAGGTAATGCATCATATGAATGAAAAATTTCAAGCCGATACAGGATATCAGCTGGCTGAACAGAAGGCGCTTCAGTATTTTGCATCACTCTATAATCAGGTCAAGGATAAAACTTATGTAACCTCTATCACAAAAGATATCCATATATGGAAAAGGAATCATATCCATTCTTCTTCATGGTTATCCTTCTTTTCGCGGAATAAGAGAAAGCCGGATACCCGGGATGACTACAGATATATTCAATGGCTGAGTTACACAGGGAAACTGGATGATTATCTGAAGCGGAGTGTCTCTTATATTTACATGAGGGATCTAGGCAAGGCTCTAGATTCTGTCGACACACAGACCCGGATTCAGCGCGTCATTGCTGACGTAAAAAGATATTTGCTTCAACCCACCCATGCTAACAGGAGAGATCAACCGGATTTTATGAATTTAGCAGGGGTGTATCGGTGGTCTCAAAAGGAAGGGATCGAAACCACTGTAATCTGGCTAATCAACAAGCTTAACTCTGTATCTTCTCATATTCCTGAGGAAATGGATGCAGAGCATGCCCAGCGCAAACTGATTAAAATCATCATTGGGGTTATTCTGCATGTGATGGAAGAAATGGACGAAGCCGTGTCACCTGTTGAACGTTCGCGCAGGCTGGATGAAGCCATCAGGCTTGGGTATTCCTATGGGCTGACCTATCCTTTTATTGATGATCTGCTCGATTCTCAGCTGTTGACCGTTCAAGAGAAAGAACAATATTCCCATATGATACGTACCGCGCTTCTTACCGGATCTGTGCCAGAACTGGGCGACTGGACCGGCGATCATATGAAGTTCATTCGCTATATCCATTCGGAGCTCTCGGATGCTTTTGAGTATATTAAGGCACATCAGCGGCCAGACACACAGCAAACCTTTTTCGAGCAGTCCTATGTTTTCTTTCATTCTCAAGATACCGACCGGGATAAGGATCTAAAACAAGCTAATTACACCAATGAAGAGCTTTATATACCTGTTATTTTAAAATCTGCTTCTTCCCGTTTGATTGTCCGTTCCGTGATTAGTGCTCCTGAGGATGGAGGGTTTGAGCAACGAACATTCTATTATGGTATTTATAACCAGCTTGCTGATGATTTTGCAGATATGGCCGACGATATGAGGGACGGTGCGGTAACACCCTATACCTATTATTTAAAATATCATCATCAAAGATCGGATTTGATCAATCCCTTCGAACTATACTGGGCGGTCATTTCGAATTTGATCCATAACGTATATGACTCGGATGCTATGGCTCGCGAGGTGATACTGGACCGTGCAATAAATGGACTCAAACGTTATAAAGAACGGGTAGGTGTAGAAAAGTACAATGAAATAATGGGGATTTTTGGATCCGGAAATCCGGAATTTAATCGTCTCATCCAGAAGATGGTGGGCAAAGCAGAGGATGTAGATTTTTTGGATAAGCTGCTTCGGGACCAGATGATTACCCATTTGAAGAACGATTCGAGGGAAAAAGAAGACTTTATGAATACGGTCAAAACCGTCCGTGACCAGATTAATAACCAATTGAAGATTACCAAACCTCATGGGATCGAGGCCATGAAAGAACAACTTATTGATGCTGCCAATTATAGTCTTGAGGGGGATGGGAAAAGGATACGTCCTATATTGACCTGGGTCATGGGTGTGAATGAATATGGCTTAGACGCTTCGGCAATCGTGCCTCTTCTAAGATCATTGGAATATATGCATACAGCCTCCCTGATTTTTGATGATTTGCCTTCCCAGGATAACGCGTCTACCCGTAGAGGGCGTCAGACATTACATCAGGTGCACAATAGCGCTACTGCGGAATTAACCGGACTATATCTGATCCAGAAGGCCATCGGGGAGCAATCGTCACTGAACCAATTCAATGCTGAGACTGTACTTGCCTTGATACAATATTCGGCTCGTAAGGCAGAGGATATGTGTATGGGGCAGGCGATGGATCTGGATTCCAAAGGAAAGGCTTTGACATTGGAACAGCTGAATATGATGTGCTTTTACAAAACAGGAGTGGCGTTCGAGGCTTGTCTCGTTATGCCAGCCATGCTCGCACAGGCCGAGGAGCTGGAGATTGCTGCTTTGCAGAAATTTGCCTATCATATGGGAATTGCTTTTCAGATTAAAGATGATTTGCTTGATGTGGAAGGAGATACGCTGTTACTTGGAAAACCTGTGGGTCAGGATTCAGATAACAATAACTCGAATTTCGTGTCCATCCTTGGTTACGAAGGTGCCAGTCAAGAGATGTGGGAGCACTACTGCCTTGCCATGGAAGCATTAAAAGAGGTACCCCGCAATATCGCTTTTCTGAAGCACTTAATGAATTATATTGTGAACCGGGATCGTTAAAAAGAATTGTGCCCCATAGCTCCATAGGAGTGGTGGGGTGTTTGTACGTTGAGACAGTAGAGTTGCTCATACTTCCTTGCCCCTCTTTGGTGATCATCTAATGTAACGCAGATACGTCTGGATAAACAAGCAAAGATGTGAATATCTGGTGACTTCAGTACCGTATTTTGTCCGTTACGGCGCGTTCTACATTATAATGTTTAAAAACGGACAAGGAGATGAACTCCAGATGAAAAAAGGAATCTTGGTCGCTTCAGGGTTGGTTGTTGCGGCATTGGGCACGTACCTGATTGCAGGAAATATGCAGAAAGAAGGAGCGGACAAGCTCGGGACAACAGATATCAAGCAATTGGTGCATGATTTCAGCGCAGGCAAGGGAACAGGTCAATCCGCTTCCATTAATTCCAGTCAGTTAATTGTTAATGGAGACAATACCCAACCCATAACTTATAATTTGCCTGACAACGAGTTTTTTGTTTCGATTGCGCCATATGTAGAAGAGACCCACCCTTGTGCAACTCATAGTCTAACCGGCTGCCAAGGCGAAATAAAAAACGGAGAATTCAATGTGACCATTCACGACTCCGAAGGGAATGTCATCATGGAGAATGCTGCCATGAAATCACAACCCAATGGTTTTATTGATCTATGGCTACCGAGGGATAAAACCTACCGCATTAGCGTGAATCATGAAGGTAAAACGGCTGAAACTGAATTCTCTACAAATGAGAAAAACGATACGTGTATCACAACGATGCAGCTAGGCTAATGATAGAGAATAATGGGGTTGAGCTTACTGATCGCTCGTACACTTTAAGTCCACATAACCCTGCGTTCATACATAGCTTTTAGTAAAGAGCCTACGTCTGACGGAGGCTCTTTGTGCTGCCCTAATCTTTTGCTGGAGTTGCGGAACAGGTTAGGTGGGAATCTATGAGGAATCAGATAGCGAAACTTTAAATTGTATATACTAAAAACCTATTGAAATAGCTGCAAACTTCCGACATATTATCTAAGAGCTTTTCGCTCAATATTCCTCGGGGAGATGGCAGCATGTCACAAAATATGAAGAAGCGCGTATCCAGATCATCCAGCATCGCGAACACATTGGCCATGGTCTTGTTAGTTATTATCGTTGTCGTCTTTGCAATCTTGGGGACGTTCATGTTTGCAAGCACGCGAAGCATACTTGTCAAGCAGCAAGAGGCCATGCTCCAGACCAAGACGCAGGCCACCGTTAGTCAATTCGATGCGTTGTTTAAGGAAAAGGGTTCGCTAGTCAAGCAAATGTCAACCAACACTTTGTTTAGACAATATATAGAAACCACCGAATCAGCAGAGATGGCGAAAACTTCTCCACATGCTGCGGCAACTCAAGCGACTCTGGCAGCGATTGTCAAGGAAGAGCCATCTTTTGCCGACGCCTGGATTGCAGGAATACATGGTAAAGGCTTCTTTCTTCAGAACGATGGTGCTGCTTCCAAGCCGGATTTCGATATCCATTCGCGTCCGTACTTCAAGCCAGCTGTTGAAGCAGACGGTTTGTACTACTCAGAACCCTATAAGGACGTCAATACAGGGAATGTGGTCATGGGCATCTTCTATCCGATCAAAGATAGCAGCAACCAATTAATCGGCTTTGCAGCTGTGGATATTGCATTCAAAGACATCCCCGCCGTTATGCAAAGCTATTCGCTTGGAAGCACAGGTTATTCGATTCTTGCATCCAAAACAGGTGATATTTTGTATCACCCTGATCAAAATAAAGTGCTGAAAGAAAAGATTAACGAAAGCACAGGTGATCTTGGCGAGATCGGTAAGAAAATGATTGCTGGCGAGTCTGGAGTACAGCTCATTAATGATAATGGCGAACGTCGCTACATTGGGTATGCAACCAGCAAAGATACAGGATGGTCCGTAGGCTTAACCATTTCTGAACAAGAGGCGCTCTCAGAATTAAGAACCTTTACCTGGATTACGATTGGCGGTTTTGCCGCAGCCACTATTCTGTTGGTTGTAATCTGTTATATAACGCTCCGTTACCTGTTGAGATCCATTCCGAAATTGCTTGCCAAAATCAAGCTGATTGAAAATGGAGATTTGACCGTTCCGTTTGATACGAATTCCCATAACGAAATCGGGCAAATTTCTCAAGGGGTTCACAATATGGTTCAAAAAATTCAAGGCATGCTCCAAATGGTAGGCGGCTCAGCTCAAGTCTTGAATCAGTCTTCAAATGATTTGCAATCCATTTCTTCCAGAACCGCAATCACGATGAACGATACGGCGACAGCAATTAATGAAATAGCCAATGCAACGAACTACCAATCCATCGAAACGGATAACATTTTACAAAAAACTGGAGCCTTATCCGGCCAAATTGACGAAATTGCCAATGATGCCAAAACCATCGAAACGATGGTGCAAACCTCTGCCGAACAAAGCGGACAAGGGCTTGCAGTAGTTGATCAGCTATCCAAATGGGCGGAAGAAAATCATAACTCCACCCAAGCGATGTCGGCTATCATTCAGGATATCGATCTGAGCCGTCATGAGATTTCAGGCATTGTGGATACGGTCAACCAAATTGCAACACAGACCAACCTACTGGCGCTCAATGCTTCTATTGAAGCTGCGCGTGCAGGAGAACAGGGCAAAGGGTTTGCTGTGGTTGCCGGGGAGGTTCGCAAGCTGGCTGAGCAGACGGCACTAGCGACACAGGAAATCTACAAGAAGGTCCGTGTGATTGAAGAAAAAACCAGTGTATCGGTTGAGCATACCGTTCATGGTCTGAAAATCGCAGAAGAAAATGCGAGATCGGTGGAGGACACCAAGCAAGTATTCTTTAGCATTAACAAAGATTTGGAAGATTTGAAATTGCGAATGATCCAGATCAGCACGAACACCTCCAAAGTCCACAAGCACAAAGATGAGATTTTACAGGCGTTGGAGATCATCTCTTCCACCACAGAAGAGAATTCCGCTTCAACCGAAGAGGTCAGCGCTAGCACACAGGAACAATTGGAGAGCTTCGAACAGGTTGCTGAACTATCCAAACAATTAAACCAATTGTCCACTAAGCTGCAAGACGAATTAAAACAGTTTAAGGTGGAGTAACAAGGTAGGTGGCGGCGATGCTATGGGATGATGTGACGGAAGAACTGGACAAGTAAAGGCAAGACACTTTATGATGATGAAAATCGGACTTAATGGATCAATAATTCACTCTGAAAGAATCAGGGACTTAAGATGAATATCCATCTTAAGTCCCTTTTTTTGTGTAAAATTAGATTTCCAATTTTTTGAACGGCTGATATACTAAGGAGGCAAGTGAGATGAAGATAAACCTACTTTATCGGGATGAAAAAACGATTGGCGTACGGTTGGAGCGATACGGAGTCAAAGAAAGAGAAGGGATTCGATCCATACCGGGCAGGAAATGGGTTCCAGACGAAAAAATCTGGGCGATTCCGTACAGTATCTCGGCTGTAGAAAGCCTGTTGGAAGCGTATCGGAGTTGTAAGTTTGAGTGCGACGAGCGATTGAATAAAGAGCTGCCGTACATCCTGGAGTGGCTGGATCGTCGGGACGCGCAGGCTAATGTGGTTCCCTCATCTTCGGAACGAGGTGAATGGAATTCGGATCAGCGGCAAGAAATGCGCGATGCATTGGTGGCAAGGGGCTACAGCAGCAAGACGATTAAAGCATACATATCGCAAACGGAACGTTTTTTTGCCGGATTGCAAGGGACCGAAGCAAGCATAAATGATGCGGCGGTGCAAAAATATGCGTTGGCGCTGCTCGAAAAAGGCCTTTCGCACGCTTATGTTAACCAAGCGATCAGCGCGCTGAAATTTTACTTTCGCCATGTGCTAAAGCAGCCCAAATCCGCCGCCTATGTTCGTCCGAAAAAGGAGAGTAAACTGCCAGATGTGCTGTCCCTGAATGAGGTTATGCGTCTGTTGAAAGCAGTGAAAAATCTAAAGCATAAGGCTATTCTGTACCTGACGTATACATCCGGGCTGCGGGTAAGCGAAGTGGTGAGGTTGCGTCTTGAAGACTGCGACCGTGAACGGAAAGTACTGAAAGTTCGTCAGGGAAAGGGCAGGAAGGATCGGCAAACGCTGCTATCCGAAGCGGCTTTTGCGGTGGTCGAGCAGTATATAGGGGTGGAGCAGCCAGCAGACTGGCTGTTTCCAGGGCAGAGGGAAGGCCGCCACCTGACGGAACGTTCAGCGCAGAAAGTGTTTGAAAAAGCGCTGGCTGAAGCGGGCATTCGCAAACAGGTGAGTATCCTTTCGCTAAGGCATTCCTTTGCGACCCACTTGCTGGAGAATGGGATTGATCTTCGCTATATTCAGGAACTGCTAGGGCATCAGAGTGTGCGAACGACGGAGCGGTATACACATGTGAGCAGACGGGACATTGGGCGGATTCAAAGTCCGTTGGATCGGATGAGCGGGCTGGAGGATTGAAACGCAGAAAGTGCGGGAAGAAGGAGAAAAGTGCAGGATTCACGAAGTTCGTGAATATGACAAAGAGAGTATTCTTTCGGAAGTTCGTAAATAAGACGTTATACGACAGAATCAAAATGAAAAAGAGCCAGAAGGCTCTCAATCTAAAGATATATGTAATTCGTTATGCAGGTGAAGAGCGTCCTTAAAACCTTGCAAATAAATTTCACGTTCTAAAATAGCTTGAACAGAAAGCTCAGCATCATCGTAAAGGAATAGGGTCTTCTGTATATTCTCCGGTACTTCTTCATGTAACTGCTTGAAGTAGAGATTCCGCTCGGATGAGAACTGGTTGTAGCTGGAGTTGTTTTTGATAAGCTCGCCATATAAAGATTCAATTCGAGTCTGAATCAGTGAATCAAGTAAGACTTCTAAAGAATTATGCATTTTGAACACCATCCAATGTATTTGATTTTATGAATAAAAGTTCAAGTTATTAAATATAATTTTAACATAACAAATAATTGAGTCAATGCATGTTGAAGATGTTTTTGATAAAGAAAATATACTTTCATATAATTAAAGAAAAATTCACTTGATGTGTGAAAGGAATATCAGATGATTAGTTATAAACCTTTTCAAAAATTATTGATCGACAGGGAGATTAAGAAGCAGGATTTATTGAAAATGACAGGTATCTCGTCTGCAACAATGGCGAAACTCAATACGAACGAATATGTGTCATTAGAAGTGATTGATAAATTATGTACGGCTTTAGGTTGTCAGCCAGGAGATTTATTGGAACATATAGCAGAACAATGACAGAATAGAATCAAGAATGAATGTTGGGTAATTGAAGAAGTGATTCCATCGTATAACATAATATTCAAGCAGCGGCTCCTTTGGAGCCTTGGTCTGCGAGAAGGATTTCAGGGAAGCATTTCAGCAGACAACCCCTTCGGGGTTCATGAATACAGGAACGTTATGTGAAACTCCAAAATGAATATTTAGAGGTGTAAGCATGAAACAAGAGGATATAAAAATACTTTTAATGAAGAAGAAACTAATTAACACACCTCTCGTTGGTTGTACTGAAGAAGAGATAATTAAATTAGAGGATAAGGTTGGTTTTAAGCTACCGGGAATGTATAAAGAATTTTTGTTTGCGGTTGGACACGAATCAGGCAGATTATTTCAAGGAACAGTTGTTAATTATATTAATCTTATTGAAATTCAAGGATGGGCAAAAGAATTATTAGAAGAGAATAATAACCCTATTACTTTACCAAATACTTCATTTGTCTTTTCAATGCACCAAGGGTATGAAATTAGATTTTTTGATGTCAATATGGGCGAGAATCCACCTGTATTTCTTTGGTACGAAGGAATGGAAAACCCGGCATCAGCTATTAAGTTATTTGATACATTCGAGGAATTCTTGTTACAAGAGATTGAAGATCATTCCAGTGTAAGTTGGAGAGATTAATAGAGTAGGATAATTCGAAGAGGTCTGGAGCATCACATAACAATATATTCACGCTGCGGACATTCGTCCTTGGTCCGGCATTCGCCGGACACTCGACATACGTCGAGTCGTGAATACAGGAACGTTAACTGAAATTCCGACAAGTTCATGATTGAAGGAAATATCAAAGGAGGAATTAATTTGCCTTGGCCTATGGTACACTTTGCAATTTCAGAAAACCTTTCTATTAATGACCCCTCACCCAATTTTTTATTAGGCAGTATTGCTCCGGATGCGATTCATATGAGAGGGAAGGTATCCAGGGAAGAAAAAGGTGTGACTCATCTCGTACATAACGATAAATTACCAGCCAAGGAATTGATCATGGAGAAGTGCAAGGAATATTTACTGAAGCAAGCGGGACCAGAATGGAAGGACTTTGTTATAGGTTACTTTTCACATATTTATACAGATTTAAGGTGGACAGATACCGTCTATTTCGATTTTGAGAAAAACTACAGAGGCGAAAAGAATGATATTAGAAAGACATATAACCTTGAAGTTAGCCAAGTAGAATTTGATCTCTTAAGATCAATGGGAAGTACTGAAAAACTGTTTACAAAACTCTTAAAAGCTAAGGGATATACAATAAATCCTTACATTACGCAGCTTGAAGTCAATCAGTATAGGGATAATAAGGTGAGATGGCTGCAAGATCTAAAGAATGAACCTCATATAGCACCTATCTATTTTAAAGCAGAAATTATTAAGATCTTTGTTAGTGAAACATCAAGGGAATTGAAAGAACTATTTAAAGACCAGAGTATTGATTATTTCGAAGGAGGCCGGAACATTAGTTAACATCGTATATACGCTGCGTCCTGACGGCCTTGGTCTGCAAGAGGGATTTTGAGGAAGCCTATTCACCAGACAACCCTGCACCACCTAACCGCATCGCGGCCGGACCTACGGTCCTTAAGGTGGTGAGGGTTCGTAGATACACAAACGTTATCAGAAATTAATGCAAATCTGAAATGTTCAAATATAAATATCTACTAAGAGAAGGTGCCTTCATGGACAAGAATTCATTAAATAGAAGAAGCATTATTGTTGACGGGGAAAATGGTGTCGGCAGCTCGGAAGACTTAAAAAAGAATGTTGTTCATAAAACAAACAGCCTATATTGGGATACCAAAGGCAATGACTTCTTAAAAGCAATCGTGCTCCCTTATTATGGAGCATTTATCTCAGAAGAAAATTGCCAGCTCTTTGGTGATATCTCAGGAAAAAAACTGCTGGAGATCGGCTGCGGAAATGGTCAATCCTTGCAATATCAAGGGGAACGAAACGCATCTGAACTATGGGCTGTGGATATTTCAGAAAGACAAATTGAAAAGGCAGCGCAACATTTGAAGTCATGTGGAATAGCAGCAAAATTGATATGTTCTCCCATGGAAGAAGAATGCGGCATCCCGACGGATTATTTTGACTATGTTTATTCAATTTATGCCATAGGTTGGACCACCGATCTTGAGGGTACCTTTCGACGAATATCTTCTTACCTTAAAAAAGACGGGCTATTTATTTTCAGTTGGTCTCACCCTATACACAGATGGGTTACTACAGAAAATGATAGGTTTGTAATTAATAAGAGTTACTTTAATGAAGGTTGGTATCCGGTGGCAGTTGATGAAGGTGAGCTATTGTTAGCGGACCGTATGCTGTCAACTTATGTAAACGCACTTGCAAAAGCTGGGTTTGTAATTGAGCTAATGATTGAGGAATGTGATTATGAGTTTATGCAATTGCGGGATGATAACAGCGATATGGCAAAGAGAGCAAAAATGCTTCCAGTAACTTTTGTGATAAAGGCAAGAAAACTATAAGATATAAAAACAAAAGCGAAACTGACTCCAAGATTTTTAGAGGTTCGAGGAAGGTATTGACATCCGATAACAAAACATTCACGCTGCGGGTCGCTGTCGCGCCTCTTGGTCCGCCCGAGGATTTTCAGGGAAGATTAACAGGCGGACAACCCTGCACTGCCTAACCGCATCGCGGCCGCTCCCGTTGGTCGCTTAAGGCAGTGAGGGTTCGTGAATGCCTGAACATTAAGTGAAATTACCAAAGAGAGGGTAAGAACTTGATTCTAGATTACTTAAAAAAACACGCTGAGAAGGCATACCGAGAAATCACTAAAATAATTACTTCGCCAGTTTTTTTATTTTCAAATGATCCTAAGCTAATTGGCATTGAAGAAAGTCATAATTTTATTTATATTCATGGATTTAATAGGCTTATAAAGAAGGATAGAGTACCATCAGATAAATTATTAGAAGCGTTTTCTTTTCTTGAGAAAGAAGTAGAGTTATATCTTAAAAAGCATTATACAGATAAGGAATTTGTATTTTACTTAAGTGCCGACGCTCTGGCGCCGACATTTATAATTACATTAGCTTCTTACTATGAAGATACGAGTGTGGTAGAACAAAGTATACCACTATTTGAATTAATTGAATGGTACAAAGAAAACGCATGTTTTAATGGGCTACAAATAATTGAAAATAAAACAAATGATAAAAATATTGAGGCTGAGTCTGATTCAGTAAGGACATATGTAAAGATAATAAGGACTTAGATAGAATTTCAAAGAGATCGGTAACTTCAACTTAACATAATATTCACGCTGCGGGCATGCGCCCTCGGTCCGGCTGAGGGGTTTCTGGGAGGCAGGAACAGTCGGACACACCCAGCATTCGCTGGGTGTCGTGAATACAGAAACGTTAGCAGAAATCCACGAAACAATAAAACTATAAAACCAAAAGACGAAGGAGACGATTGTTGTGGAGCTTTTCAGACAAGTACCACTGTATAGATTTTTAGCTTTATGTAATGAAAGCGGTATGGAAAGAACGGTATTGGACTGCGGGGCGGGAGGTGATTCCCCTCCATTAAGTCTATTTGTCCATTATGGATACAAAACTATTGGAATAGAAATGAATGTTGAACAGTTTCAAAAAGCGAATCGATTTGCAGAAATGAGAGGACAGAATTTAAATATACAACATGGTGATATGAGATCTTTATCATTTAGTGACGAGTCGATTAGTTTTGTGTATTCATATAACTCGGTGTTTCATATGAGAAAAGAAGATGTGAAACAATCAATCAATGAAATGAAACGGGTATTGAAACCCAATGGAGTATTATTTGTGAATTTCCTAACCGTTAAGGATTTTCGGGTTGGAGAAGGTGTTGATTTAGGAGATAACCAATATGAACAGATTGAAGATAATGAGCCAGTTATCCATTCGTATTATGATTACAATGAAGCTGATGCGATGTTTGATGATATGAAATTAATCTATAAAGAAGATCGAGTTTTGGAAAGAATCTATGAGGGCAAAAAAATACGACAAGGATTTATTGATTACATATTAAAGAAATGAATATATAAAGATTTATCGTATGTAATTCGAAGAGGTCGTGGACATCTGTTAACATCGCATTCAACGCTGCGTGGCGGGTCAAGTCCGCCACTTGGTCCGGAAGAGGCATTTCGGGGGAGTGAATTCACCGGACACATCCCACCGCCTAACTGCCGCAAGCTGCAGCCGGCCCTATACGGGCCTTAAGGCGCTGAGACGTCGTGAATGCGGGAACGTTATATGAAAGATCGGTAGACCTTTAAAAAGAGAAGAATTAGAAAAGGGGGATAATAAAAATGGATGAAATTTACTTTTTAAGACATTACCTCTCGTCTCTCAGGTATCGATGTTCTAAAGCAATTCTAAATGCTCCAAGTAATTACCCGAATTATGAGCTCGGTAACGGTGTAAGAACTCCAATTGAAATTTTGGCACACATGTCTGATGTCATAAGATATGCCCAATCCGTTTTTGATAACCAAGTACAACTTAAGAAAGAATCAGGAAACTGGAATGACGAAGTACAGACGTTTTTTAATGAGCTGCATAACTTAGACAATTTAATGAAATCAAATGGAATACCAAACAAAGATAGAATTATCGAAAAACTGATTCAAGGACCATTATCAGATGCAATGACACATGTTGGTCAATTGTCAATGATAAGAAGAATGGCTGGAGATTCAATACCTGGAGAGAATTTCTTTATTGCTGAAGTAAAGGTTGAATAGTTATTGATAGTAGTTCAAGCAGACCGATCCTTCAGATAACAAAATATTCACGCTTCGGGCCCTTCGGCCCTCGGTTCGCCCGATGAGGCAAAGCTGAAAGTGGATTCAGGCGAACACACCCCCACCACCCAACCGCGCTGCGGCCAGTCACCTCGTTCCTTTAAGGTGGTGGGGCGTCGTGAATACAACAACGTTATATGAAGGGCTGCAAGTGTTATAAAACAAAGAGGACTATACAATTTCCAGAAAGTACTTTATTCTGTAAAGTAAAATATTTCAATAAAGGAATGACACAGATGGATGAAAGCAATGCAAGAAAAGTTAATTGGTTTGTGAGAGGGTTACTTATTGTCTTCATCTTATATCTATTAGGGATAATTACAACTGGATTTTTAATAGGGAATCCCTCCTATAGCTTGACTCCTGAATATATTACTTTGTTTATATTAATTACAATTTTGATCCTATCAGAGTCATTTGATAATTTAAGTATGGGTAAATACTTATCTCTTTCTAGAGAGATTAAGAAGAAGAAAGAAGAGGTAAATGAAATCAAACAGGAGAATACTGACCTCAGGGAACATATTATAAAGATGACAACCCTTATTAATCAGAATCAACATCAATCCAATACTACAATTAATGGTCTAACACCTGAACTATTACATATGCTTGGAGTAATAAAAGCAAAAGATAATAAAGACGACGAAATCGATATTGGTAACATCTCTATTAGTGAAACACCTACTAATACTGATATGCTAAGTTCGATAACAGTGAGTGATCCAAAGATGCCACAATACAATAAACGTGATTTTTTTAGATTTGCTGAGAAAGAGTCTATAGACAATTACCTAGAAAAGCACCTGATTCCCGAAGGAAACATTATCCGAGATGCACAATTCACTCCGGCTTTTCAGGGTTTAGATCCAATAATGGAACGGAGAATAATTTTTGATGCGTACTTCAAGACTGAATTTAAAGAATATTTCTTCGAAGTTCTTTTATCTATTAATCCAATGACTTTAGATCGCTTATATGTACAGCTATCAAAAATAAATTTTTACAATCAAGCAAAGCACGTAAAAGGACAATTGATAGTATTGATTGTAGAATTTCCCAATGAGTTAGATAGTACTTCTGTTCGTCAACCTTTCCGACCAGAAAGAATCATTGAAGCTTTCCAACCTGCAATTTCAAATGATTTATTAACGATAGAGTTGGTACCTTTCAGTATAGAGGATATTGAAAGGTGGAAAAAAGAACTGAATTAAGTAGTATTAAGAACCAGCTCTAATACTGGTTCTTATCTTTTTTGTTTGTATTTCAAAGAGGTCATCCCATCATATAACATCGTTTTCACGTAACGGGTCTAAGGCCCCTAGTCTGCTAGAGGGATTTCGTGGAGGCATAATCAGCAGACAACCCTGCGAGACTAAGTGGCGGAGCCACCCGACAGCAAGCTGTCTTAAGCCTCTCCAGGTTCGTGAACACACAAACGTTATAGGAAATAGCCGTAAAATACTCAATTAGAGGTGGATTCAATGAAGCTAGAGTTTAGAGAAGAAATGCTTATTCCTCAGATCAATGGAGAAATATACTATTCCGTTTATGACCTTGAAAATTGGCTTAGAAGAATTTGTTTGACTGTATATATGATCGAGTATGGTGCCGATTGGGTAAATCATGTTCCAAAAAAAATAAAGGACGGATTAGTATATAGAATTTCTAAAAGTCAGGAATTAATTTATTTAGATGCTGATAGCGAGGAGAATATAATATGGTCACTTACACAAGGTGAGCTAGCTCAGATGTTATTCAATCCAAATGTATGGGGTAGGATTCAAGAGTTAACAGGATTTACTCAGGAAAGACTCTCTCAAAAGTTGAACGAGTTAAGAGAGATTAGAAATCTATTAGCTCATAATAGAGCACTTTCAGAACGAACATCAATAATCGCTAAAGGAATAATTGAATCACTGCACCTCTTGATTGATCGTTTTAAGAACAACTTTTTATACTCTAATGACATGGAAATAATTGAAGATGATTCTAATGATGAAGTCTGTGTTTACTTTTCGAGCAAGATGAAGGACAACGATTGGAGTAAGTTTCAGGCTTTTATAGAAGGTGATGAATCTTTATACTCGCTAGTTTGTTTGCCTGTTGCGCGAGATTGTCGCTATCCAAGTGCTTATAAACTTTTAAATAAATTTAATGAAGTAATGGAGAATATTCTTTCAATACAAGTAAATAAAACGGCAGATGAATTTATTATATTGATCCCAAAAAAGATCCCCCAAAATAAGTGTCTTGAAATAATAGATATTTTTCTTGAGAAACATGACTTATTCACTCATAAGGAATTTGAAAGTCAGCATCCAAAATATATTTGCAATCCGAAGATATGGTTCTATGAGAATAGAAGGCCAATAAATGAGTAGTGAAGATTAGTCGGAGAAGACGTCCACATCCTATAACATAATATTCACGCATCAGGCATATGCCTTCGGTCCGGCAGTCGCCGGACACCCAGCATGCGCTGGGTCGTGAATACAACAACGTTATACGACAGAATCTAAATAGCAGATATATAACACACAGATGTAATCGTGTTTAACAATCCATTAAATATAAACTATGCGCTAAATATAGGGAACTAATTTAAGCTTAAGGTAAAAAAATGTTTATTAAGGAGATTTTATGATTAGATTCGAAGAAATCGAGGATGAAATTATAATTCGATACACACCAAGGGATGGGGTATATTGGATAGAAAAGAAATTTGAAGATAACAAGGAGATAGCTATACATAAAACCTTTTACTTCGAAAAGAATGATTTATATAAGGAGATCGGTTCAGAAGAATTTACTATAATAGAAGAGGCACAATTTTCTTTTGCAAAGTTAGAAGGCGACTATTTTAGAGTCAAGAAAACTGCAATTGGGATAGAGAAGGAGTTATTGATCCATAAAAGTATAAAATTCCAACTAAATATATTTAAGACATGGAACAATATATCTATTTTCAAAAGGGTTTTTGATGTGATAGAAGGGGATTTGTCAATTGGACCAAAAGAGTCGGATTTACCTATAGAAGAATTCAAGAAAATATTAGAGATATTCCCCAAATCCACTGAACTACGGAAATATTCGAATGCAAGGATTAGCCATATATTAAAGGAATATGTAGATATGAAACGAGATTTTGTATCGGACTATAATTCCTACATGTCTAAAAAGTCAGTTGCTAATAGTGCTAGGTCTAGCTTAAGTGCTTCATTTGCCGAATATGAAATAATGAAGTATCAGATAGTGCTAAATCGTCTTAAAGATATGCTGAAAAATGAAAAAGGCTATTCTGAATCAGACTGGCAAAACGAAATTATTGATGTTTTAATATTGATTTATCCTAAATATATCACAGTATTCAAAGAAGTAATCGTCTACGACGATTACGATTCGAAAGAAAGAAGATTAGATTATATGCTAGTTGACTCAAATGGAAATGTTGATGTGGTTGAAATAAAAAAACCTAATGCTAATGCTTTAATTTCGACAAGAACATATAGAGACAATTATGTCCCTGTTAGAGAACTCTCGGGTACTATCATGCAAGTAGAAAAGTATCTGTTTCATTTAAACAAGTCGGGTAGACAAGGTGAATTGAAGCTAACAGATAAATATAAGGATTTGCTTCCGGATGGTTTCAAGATTAACATAACAAATCCTAATGCTATATTAATTCTTGGAAGAGAAGAAGATCTTGGGATTGAACAACTTCGAGATTTAGAAGTTATTAAACGAAAGTATAAAAATGTGATGGACATTGTTACATATGATGATCTTATTAGAAGATTAGAAAGAATTATTGGAAAATTTCAAAGTCAATTGCCGAAAACCCATTCAAGAAGTGATTCCGTTGTATAACATAATATTAACGACTCAGCGCATGCTGAGTCGTTAATAAAGGAACGTTAGATGACATAAAGGAGAATACAGATGGAAAAAATAGTTTTCAGTCAGATTACATATGCTTATGAATTTACCAATATAGAGATCTTCTTCAAATATAAAAATATGACTTTTTTAGTACTGATAATCTTACAAGCGTTTATACAGATAATGGAGCTTCTCAAGCAAGGGAGTTCCAATTGAATTGCATTACCAGTATTGAAATGCACGAAGGAATAAAATGAAAGTAACAGATACAATAGAGCAAGCATACTTACAGTACTTGGAATTGTTTCTTTTTTCGTGGGAATCCCATTAACGGTTTATCATAAAATAAAAGGAGAAGATACAATAATACCGAATAATTTAATTAATGAGGGACCTTTAAAATTAACTATTGAAAATGAAGATTATACGGAACAATTAAAATCTGTGTTGGAGAAGTTAGAATCCGATGAAGAGGTTGTAGTATCTTTATTAGACCGTTGGAGAAAAGCAAACTACTTAGTAAATGAAAGCGTTGATGCAAATCTCTACCATGATGAAGCTATTCTTAATTATTTTCATATTATAGAACTAATTTGTGAAATCTACTCAAAAGATTTACGAATAGATTTGGAAGAAAATATAAAAGGGTATGTTGAAGAATTTTATAAAAAACATTTCTTTTTCAATGAAAATCAACTTGAGTCACAAGTCAATTCAGTAAAAAAAGTCTTTACTGAAGTTTTGATTGGTAGGGACTTAGCATTGTCACATAAAATTAAATTTGTTCTAACTAAATTCAATATGTTGAATCCTTTTGTTGAAAATTTTATAGACTCTGTAATAAAAACAAGAAATGCTATTGCTCATGGGAGATTTACATACCAAGAAAAATTATCTTGGCCTTTACCACCGTTTTTTTTCATGTCTAATGAATCGTTCGAAATATTAGACTCCTTAAACTTTCTTACAGCTAGATTGATTAGCTGTTATTTAGGGATTGAATGTTGGAAAAAGGAATGGGAAGAAGTAGATAAAGATTTAATGCCTCCTGATAAATTGCTAGAAAAATTTTTGACAAATGTTTCGGAATTTCCCGAGTTGAATTGTGTAAGTATTAATGAACCAAATCAGTATCATATCACATGGAGGTCAATTTTCAAACACTATGTAAGTAATCCTAAAAAATTCAAAATAGAAAAAATTGAAACTGTTTTAAAAAGCTTCTTTATGGAATGTACAGTCGACGAGTCCAGCGCCGGTGATTTATTTAACATGTCTGTGATTTTAAGTGACTCAAAGGATGAGGAAATTCAAAATACAGCTATAAAGAACATAGATTTGATAATTCAGAATAGGTGGTATCTTTGGTCTAATAAAAGAGATATTTATAGTTATTTAGAAAAAATGAATGTTCCACCTATCTGGTATCTGAGTTATTTAAAGCAGCAAAGATCATTATTGCGTTATCTAACATAATATTTAAGCGGCGTCTCCTGACAAAGCCTTGATCTTCTGAGTGAATTTCGGAGAGAGATTTCAGTAGAAAGCTCCTTCGAGGTTCACGAATACAGAAACGTTTTACGACAGAATAAAATACAATAGAAAAGAGGATCAGATGATCCTCTAAATGCTAGAGTTTTGCAATTCACTAAAGAGTTGTAGAGCGTCTTTGAAACCTTGTATGTAGTTACTTCTTTCTAGGATGGATTGAAGAGAAATTTGAGCGTCTTCGTAAAGAAAAACCGTATGTTGAAGTTGATCGGGCAAAGCATCACGAAGTGTTTTAAAGTATTGATCTGTCTCAGAAGAAAGCCGAGTGTATTCTGCATGACAATCCAAAAGCTCAGTATAGAGTAATTCTAGACGTATTCTTATCAGTGGTTCTGTTAGCGATTCTAATGTATTAACCATATCCTGTTCCTCCTTTGATTAACTCTATAGAGTTATTATATAACCTCTTAAAGTTAATTACAAGGTGAATATTTGACTTTGTAGAGTTAAAACTTCGCTTTTAATTGATGATTACTAATGTGGAAGATAAGATAGAAATATGGAGGGGAAAAGATGAACGTAATCAAGTGTAATATACGAGAGCTCATGGCAGAACATCGAATAGATGATATAACAGAATTGATGGTGAGATCAGGCTTAAGTCGTAACTCAATCAACAAGTTATATCGGGAGACGAATATAGAAACAACAAAGCTAGAAACTTTATTTAAACTATGCGATACATTTAACTGCAAATTATCGGATTTAATTGAATATGTACCTGAAGAAGAAAATTAGTGAAGGTATATTCAAGGAGTGATTCCGTCCTATAACATAATATTCAAGCTGCGGCTCCTTTGGAGCCTTAGTCTGCTGGATGAATTTTGTGGAAGCGTTTCAGCAGACACATCCGACTTCGTCGGACGTCTTGAATACAGGAACGTTATCGGAAATCAGTGGGGGATAATTATTTTAAACCGGATACTATTTTCAATAGATTGTTTGTAGAGAATTATCTATAGATAACATATAAAATGCTTGATCAACTTTAATACGATAAGGAGATCACTATGGAGAACAAATTATTGAATAGGGTTTTACCCTACGTGGGATGGACATTCAATATTAGATACACTAATGAAGATATTTCTATACTTGTTGATTTTTGCAACGAAATTGAGACAGACATTACATATTCAAAGTAAGCTAAATTTAGATATGAGACAAGATTATGCCTTGAAAATATATAATGTTATTTCATTTCAGTTATTAAGTGTGCAGGAAAGTGCGGATCTTATGAGTACTGTATATGTGAATTCCACTCACTTAAAATGCATTCTAGAATTACTGGACGAGGCATATTTGAGTTTTTATAGAGGATATTATACTGCGGCATTATCAGTACTTTTTATTGCTTTAGAAAAATATCTTAGATCAATTTATGGCTGGAAACCAGGAGACAAAAATCCTACATTTCGTGAACTGAAGAACTGTATTTGCGACTTACCAGAGCCTGAATCGGCACAGTTAGCAAAAACGATTGTGGATAATATTTATTCAAAGTACGATTCTCTCAACCCGAACGATTTTTATTTTAATCGTCATTCATTATTGCATGGTTTGTATCGAAAATCAGATTTTGATGAAATGAATTGTGCTCGATTATTTAATTTATTTTCTATATTTGCAAAAGCTGAAGGAATTAATAGAAAGGCGTATGGTGAAAATATGGAAATGTTTAAAATTAGGCATTCAATATTTGGGGATTGCACAAGGAATAAGAATGAACAGATGTTTCTTAACATTAATGTAATTCAAGGAAGTCGCTGACATCCGATAACATAATATTCACGCTGCGGGCATACGCCCTTGATCCGGCATTCGCCGGATACCCGACATATGTCGGGTCGTGAATACAGGAACGTTATATGAAAGATCGGTAGACCTTTAAAAAGAGGAGAATTAGAAAAGGGGATAATAAAAATGGATGAAATTTACTTTTTAAGACATTACCTCTCGTCTCTCAGGTCTCGATGTTCAAAAGCAATTCTAAATGCTCCAAGTAATTACCCGAATTATGAGCTCGGTAACGGTGTAAGAACTCCAATTGAAGTTTTGGCACACATGTCTGATGTCATAAGATATGCCCAATCCGTTTTTGATAACCAAGCACAACTTAAGAAAGAATCAGGAAACTGGAATGACGAAGTACAGACATTTTTTAATGAGCTGCATAACTTAGACAATTTAATGAAATCAAATGGAATACCAAACAAAGATAGAATTATCGAAAAACTGATTCAAGGACCATTATCAGATGCAATGACACATGTTGGTCAATTGTCAATGATAAGAAGAATGGCTGGAGATTCAATACCTGGAGAGAATTTCTTTATTGCTGAAGTAAAGGTTGAATAGTTATTTTAAGGTGGTGGGGCGTCGTGAATACAACAACGTTATCTGAAACCAATGCTCAATGCAAATAAAAGACAAAAATTAAGGAGCCAATAATGCAATTATCTCAGAATAGTATGAGTGGAATTAAAGGCTGGCTGCTTCTCTTTGTGATCTATTCTTTTTATCTACTTATAAGTAATTTAATAGGTCTTTATTTCGAATTTTATATTTATATGTTAGTTGGAACAATTGGTTGGAATCTTGCTAGAACTATTTCTGTCGGAATATATTTATTTTCTGAAGTCTTAATTATTGTTTCTCTAGTGCTTATATTGAAGAAGAAAAGGAAAGGACCAAATATAATAATTCAAATTGAAATAATCACTATAATATTTGGATTTTTAAACTTCATTCTCACAATTAACAAAATAGATGAACTCCCAAGTTTAATCTCTACAATTATTTTTGGATCAATATGGATTTTGTATTTTAAAAACTCAAAACGAGTCAAAGCAACATTTGAAAGTTAATCAAGAAGGCATTGGCATCAGATAACAAAATATTCACGCATCGGGCCATTCGGCCCTCGGTCCGGCAGAGACATTTTGGGGGAGTGGAAGCAGCCGGACAACCCTGCACTGGCTAAGTCCGTCGGACCCGGCGCGTTCGCTCCTTAAGCCAGTGAGGGTTCGAGAATACAAGAACGTTAAGTGAAATCACCTAAATACTAAATTGGAGTTGATCTTATGGAATTTTCTGAGGTGATTGATTTTCTAAGTAATGATAATAGTTATTGGAGTTCTCGTGGACATGAAGAAATAGATATACCATTTGATGTTACGCCTTCAGAATACTTGTCCTTTGCTGAATTTGATTTAGAATCGGGAACTGAAAAACACAGTTTAATAAATGCTCTCTCAAATGCAAAGAGATCTCTTGACTGCCAAATTGATTGTTTGATGATTGCATTTGGTTTTTTTTGGAAATTCAAAAAAATGGAATGTACCTAAGAAGATAGAGACTTTAAAAAACTTAGGAATTACTGCTCCTAGAATATTAAATAAAATAAATTCTGTAAGGAATTTAGTTGAACATGAATTTGTTGTTCCAAATAAAGAACAAGTGTCAGACTTTATAGATATTGTTGCACTATTCAATGCAAGTACAGAAAAACATATTTTTAATTTCCCGGGAGATAGTCAAATAGAACACGATTTAATAAAAAAAGTTTTTCTAGATATCAAGTTTAAACGTAACCAAAGAAACATAAAAATAGAAGTAAGAGAGAAAGGTGTAACAGATAGACAGATATTTAATATTGATTCAAGTCATGATAATTATATAATTTTTATGAAACATTATATTGAGAATTTTTCTAAATCGTGACGAATATAACTCGAAGATAAGTGACTTTACTTAAACAATATACTCACGCACCGGGCATGTACCCTCGGTCCGGCAGAGGCCAGACATCCCAGCATTCGCTAGGGTTGTGAATACAGGAACGTTAAGTGAAATTCTAATTAAATGATATAATGTAACCATAAAAGGACAGGAGGGATTAATGTGAAGTGGCAAGAAGTACAACAAATCTTCCCGAATCAATTTGTAAAGTTTGAAATTCTTCATTTCGAAGAGACAGAAAATAAAGAAATCATAGATGACGTCGCTGTGATTGGTCCTGTAAGTGACGAAGAAGCAACAAGAGAGTTGTTGAATAGCCGAGACAAAACCTTGGTTTATCATACTTCTAAGGACCAGGTCATTGTGAAGGTTCGGAAGAATGTTGGTTTAAGGAGAAATCTATAAATGAAAATTGAATATAGGGATGGGCTGTTGTTCACCGAAATAACAGTCCATTTTAATGGAGAAAAGAAAGTCATAAATAACATAGTTATTGACACAGGAGCAAGCCATACATTGATTTCACAGGATGAAGTAGATGATATTGGGATTCAGGTCGGGATGGATGACGAAATCATAACAAGTTACGGAATTGGAGGGAAAGAACACGCATTTTCCAAACGGGATCAAGGGAATACAGGTAGGAGATTTTATTTTAAGAGATGTACTCATAGATTTTACTTCATTTAAATATCACAATATCAACGGATTATTGGGATTAGACATATTGGTAAAAGGCAAATTCAATGTAGATCTAGAGAACTTTAAACTCTCTCGTTCATAAAGCCATTAAATTTAAAAAGGTTATTCAAAAAAAAGTTGAACTTCACTTAACACAATATTTACACTATGTTTTCGATGGAACCTTGGTCTGCGGGATGAGTTTCGGAGAGGAATTTCAGCAGACACCCCCTAACGGGTTCATAAATACAAGAACGTTATAGGAGATACTTGATAAAAGGAGAAAGCAAAATGTTTTAGAAATATCTGCGGACGAAAGGGTATTAAAGATAGATGTTTCACCGAATATGGCTTATGAATCCAAAGGAACATTTTATGAGTTTCCACATTCAGAATTTAATGAAGAGCATCCACAAATTTATCATACAAACCTCTGTTGTAGTTTCAATGGAACAAATGGATATGGAATGTACATTGACGCAAGAGGTAGAAATCAATGAAAAGAAAAATATTCTTTTGAAGAAAATGAAGATCAAATAGTTGTTGCTAGATTAGAAATAACGGAACTCCCAAATGAATGGAAAGAAAAAATGGGAGATTCTTGGTTTTATTGGCTTGATACATTAGACGATGATTATGCAGTAATTAGTAAAAGAGCTGATAGAATTGTAAATGAAGATATAGCGGTTTACATGTCGCATTAGTCCGGCTGAAATGTCGCAAAAGTACATGGTAACGCGATGTGGAGATATATTATACTCGCCTTATATTTCGATAATGAAAATCATTATCATACATAAGGAGGATTCACCATGAATAAAGGAACAAAGAGGCAAGCTGCCGGAAGCATGGCACATGCTAACCATAAATCACGATTTTTAATGGGCTGGATGCTGGCCCTTGTTCTTGTACTGACGGCTTGCGGTGCCGGAGCAGGTACAAATGGCGGCAATGAGTCTGCTACAACTCCAACGGACACGCCTTCGAATGGAGCGTCTCAGACTGCCGGAGCCTTCCCGGTTACGATCTCGCATATGAAGGGTCAGTATACGCTTAACGAGAAACCAAAGAAAATTGCTGTGCTTGATGTCAAATTTCTGGATCAATTGCTAGCCGTTGGCGAGCAGCCGGCAGGCAGTGTTATCGCTGAAGGCAATACCACATTTCCGGAATATTTAGGCGATAAGCCGGGTGACGTACAGGTTTTAGGTACACGGGACAAGCCCAATCTGGAAGCGATTGTAGCATTGGACCCGGATCTTATTTTAATGACTGATTTTCAAGAGAAAGAGTATGAGAGTGTAAGCAAAATAGCACCCACAATCGTACTTGACTTCTACGAGGATTGGCGAGATACGTTAGCTACGGTGGCTGCGATCACAGGTAAGCAGGCAGAGGCAGAAACTGTGCGTAAGGCTTATGAGGACAAAATTGCAGGACTGAAGGAGAAGCTGTCGGAGAAGTTGGGAGAGGAAACGGTAGCACTTATTCGTCCGAGAAAAGAAGGCATTCGTGTTCATGGTCTTGAGCATCGAACAGGCGGCATTCTGTATGAGGATTTGGGCTTAAAAATGCCTGCATTAGTCCAGAAGATCAAAGATGATACCTCCGTTGAAATCTCGATGGAGAAAGTTCCTGAGATTGGTGCAGATCATTATTTTGTTCTGTCTGATGAGTTGTTTGCGGCAGAGGCAGAGGCTTTGGATAGCAGTTCAGTATGGAAATCCCTTGATGCAGTCAAAAATAACCGTGCATATGATGTTAATTCTACACTTTGGATCGCTTATTATGGCCCACTTGCAATTAATATTATTGTAGATCAGGCATCGGAAGCACTGTTGGGATCGAATTAAAATGGACCATTATCTATCGACTGACTTATGGCAGCAAACGGTGGAAGAACACTCGATTCGGCTTGGTGAGCCGTCTGAAGATAATGTCCGTATTATTGCTTTGAGTCAACTACATGAAGAAGCTGCATGCCGAGAGTATTTAAGCTGGCTTCAAGAGTATATTGGTGCGCCTGACATGAGGGTAGCTGCTTCGATGTTAGCTAAGCGAATCGGCTACCTGTGGATTGCTCCGTTGCTGACCGCGATGACCGTTCATCATCAGCATGTTTCTTTTCGGCTAGACAACAGCTTTCTCTATCATCCGACGCTCACAGCTAATGAGGGGGGGACGCATTTTCCTTTTCTAGCTATGAACGGGCTTCGGGCAGAAGCACTAACTGGAGACAGGGAAGTGTGGCGGGAAAAGGTGGTAAAGGAGATGTTTGCGTTACACCTTGCACCGCTGTTAAAGACGCTTGCTGCAATTGCTCCTCTTTCGATGAGTATCCTTTGGGAGAATATCATGATACGCATTGTCCCATTATATACTCCTGAAGTAGACAATGCTGAGCAAGAAAGTCAGCACATCCAGGCAGATTTTTTATATCTGACGCAAGGAGCGCCCGGGCATTTGTTCGGTGTAAAAAGAAATCCGTTCACCCGGTTCACAAAAAATAAGGACAGCTTTCCAGCCGTGAAAAGCAAGCGTACCACCTGTTGTTTTTATTACCAGATGTCAGGGGAATATTGCAGAAAATGTCCGAAAATTGACAATGAGAATAAATCTCAATTAAAATGACAACAGCAACAATTTTACTTTTGCTGACAGGCCTGGTTGTAGTTAATTGGTTAAGCCCAGTCATGCGAGTCACTCTAGCAAAGGATGCTATTGTCAGGAGATGAGAGAAATGCCGCTACAAGAACAGACAAGTCTATGGAGTGATACAACGATCAAGATGCTTGACGAGTATAGCGGTACTTTGCAGACAGGCAGTGTTCTTCGCGAAACGGAATTAACTTCGAATGTGTTGTTGCTGGCATACGGAGGGGAAGGGGAGCTTGCAATGAATGGTGAGGTTTGCCACATTGGAGCTTCTTTTGCTGGTCATGTTGTTAAGGGGACATCCTTAACGCTGACGGCCAGATCAGACGACATTTATTATATCGTGATCATGTACAAGGCTTCTTCTATGGAGGGAGCCTCTCTTGTTTTGCCTTCATATCGAAAACATCCGTTGCGCACTTCATTTGTGCAAAATTCGGTAACCCAAGCAGAATGGATCGAGAATGCAGAAAAAATCGTTGCCAAATGGCGTCGTGGCGAAGGGATGGAACGTTTTCATGCCAATGCGTTGCTTCAGGGCATGATCTACGAACTGATCATGGATTACGAACGTGATCAGGGAGGAGAAGCGTCTGACATGGTGGATGTTGTCGCTTCATATATAGCGTCGCATTATCGCCAGAATCTGGAGCTTAAAGAGCTGGCAGCCCTTGCTGGATGCAGCTTAAGACAGCTGCAGCGACGATTCAAACAAGAGAAGCAGCTCGGACTGACTGAGTATGTCATTCAGTTGCGCATGGAGAGTGCATCGCGGATGCTGCGTCACACGGATGCTCCCATCGGTGAAATTGCTGACAGAATGGGCTATCGCGACATGTATTATTTCAGTAGGGCGTTTAAGAAATATTATGGCATCCCTCCGCTGCGTTATAGGCTTGATGCCGCTTCGAAAACAGATATAGACTATGCTCATTCCTTGCAGCGGAACCGCACAGCTTCTTCATATGAGTCGGCCCAAGGCTCGGTGATATGCCATATGCGAGGGGAATACTATGTTATCGGATCTCCGAAGCGTATCGCTGTACTCGATGTGCAATATGCTGATCATTTGCTTGCGCTGGGGCTCTCTCCAGCAGGTAGTGTAGGACTAGGCAATGCAGTGTTACATTTCCCTCAAACGATCAGGGCAGGACTTCAGAATACTGAATTACTCGGAACATATGAGTACCCCGACCTGTTTGCAGTGGAGCGACTGTCTCCGGATCTAATTATTTGCACCGAGGTACATGAGCCGCACTATGAACAGTTAAGCCGGATCGCTCCAGTTCTCATGTTTAAGCGCAATGAAAACTGGCAGACTATTTTGACTCTTTTCGGTGAACTGACAGGCAAACGAGAAGAGGCAAAGCGTATTATAACGGATTATCACCGACGAACCACATTGCTGTCCGAAGAACTTGCTCCCGTTCTGGCAGGCAAGAGCGTGGCACTGATCCGTCCGCTGGATTCTCTGGTTCGCGTGCATTCTGCCTCTCATCGTACAGGGGCTGTGCTGTACCATGATCTAGGTCTGCCTGTTCCGTTATTTGTGGCAGATACCTCCGACACGGCCTATCACATCTCAGTTGACAGACTACCGGCTGTACACGCCAGCCATTACTTCTTGCTTAGCCATGAACTCATGCAGGAGGGAATATCCGCAACAGAGCAACGTGTCTGGGGAATGCTTGATACCGTTGAGCGCCAGCACATACACTCGGTCGATGCCGCGACATGGATTGGCTGTTATGGACCCACAGGCATCAATGGCATTGTGGATCAGATCGCTCAGGCTTTGTTGGCTTGATGGGAGAAGAAGTTGCTACTTGTGCGCATAGAGATTTTAACAGGAACTAAAGACAGTTCATCTTTGCCTTATGTCATAGAGGGAAAGTTGAACTGTTTTTTTATGGCCAATCCATCAGATAACATCATATCCACGCATCGGAGCCTGGCGGTTCCTCGGTCCGGCAAAGAGGATTGCCAGGAAGTGGGGGCAGGCGGACACAAACGCACGGCGGCCGCTCATTTCGTTCGCATAAGTCAGAGGGACATCGTGAACACATAAGCGTTATATGCTAGAAATGATGGACAACAGATAGAATAAAGAAAAATGCAAGAAAATAGATGAGAACACTTGTTTGCAGGAGTGAACACAGGTAAAATATAGATACAATTGACTCTTGGGTGGGTATGGTTTTCCTTCGAAAGTGAGACCATGGAAGTAAAAGATGCGATGACTCTAATGTTACTATTTTGGACATCTATTCTTGCACTTTTAACATGCATCAATAACAACAAGAGAAGGTAAAAAATCACCTAAAGGTTAAGAGCCGAAGGTGGGTTTTTATTATCTGAGACTTAGAAGGGAATAAACCCTCCAAGCCAATTGTAATGACCAGATGTTGACCGTAATTGGTCTTTCTTTAAGTGTGCTAACAGATGAAAAAAGATGAATTAAAGAAAAAATAAGATAAGTGAAGTGAAAAGCAAGTTAGTAAGCAAACTCATATGCGAAATACTATGCAACAATTTTAAAAATCTATTAAAACAAAAACAAGAAAATGAGGGATGTGCCCAATGACATTACAGGACCTATTTAATGAAAAACCAACTCAATTGTAAAAACAAAAGAATGGTTGAATACGGAGATGACCTTTTTACAGAAGTGAGATTATTAATGTGTGATAAAGTCCTTGATAACTATCTAAACCAATTAATATTATTACAAGAAACTAAACATCCTGAAAGTATTATGAAGGCTGTAGAAGAAATTGTAATTACGTTTAATGAATTGAATGAAAAGAACACTATTTTATTGAAACGATGGAACGTGAAGAACTGGCTGAATTTATAGATAAGGCAGCAAGACTAGCTGGATTAGAAATTGAGGAGGATCAAGATATTACAGAAGAATGGAGAGAATGGTGATGGTGAATTAAACAGGATTTCTAAGTAGATTCAATGAATTCATGGTACCTCTGTATAACATCACATCCAAGCATCGTCGCATTCGCTCCTCGGTTCGGCAGAAGTTGAGAAGCCATGAAGTAGAATCAGCCGAACATATTCGGCATACGCCGGACGTCTTGAATACAGAAACGTTATGTGAGATCAGCTAGGAATAAAAAGGCTATATTTAGGAGCAAGTACTATGAAGCGAATTTACAAGCATATCGAAGAATACACAGATCAGGAAATAAAAGATATTTTAACTCGCCGAGAAGTAGAAAAACTTATATATTTACCACTTTCAGTTGGAATGTATCATCACAATTGGAAGTTTGCTCAAGATATATGTCTTAAATCAGCGCAACATGATAATCCAAATGTAAGAGCGAATTCTGTATTGGGATTAGCACATATAGCAAGAACTAAAAAACAGTTAGATAAAAGACTAGTAAAACCAATCATTTTGAAAGAATTAAAAAATAATATAGAACATAAAGGAATAATATTAGATGCTATAAGTGATATAAATTTATTTATGAAGTGGAAACTAGCAAGGAAGCATAATTATTAGTTGACTCGAAGAAAAGCTGACCTCATATAACATCGCATCTACGCTGCGGGCGTTGCCCTTGGTTCGCTAGAAGTGGAAAGCAGAGAGAGAAGCGGGATCAGCTCACAACCCTGCGAGGCTAAGTCCGATGGACCCGGCGCTTTGCGCCTTAAGCCTCTCGGATTCGTAGATACAAGAACGTTATGCGAAACTGCTTAGAGATGGAGGAATACCAGATGTTTTTGAATTCTCATGTCTTTGAGTTAGCCAAAAAATTAAATACAGAAGAGAATCATAAGCAATGGACAGGCTTAAGAAGAAATTCTGTATTCTATGGCTTGGTCTGCTATATTAACAATTCAATTTCTTTATGTCTAAGTGATAATTATACAAGTTCAATATTGTTTTTAAGAAGAGCACGTAAAGAAATCATTAATATTGAAACCAATTCAAATAAGATTCAATATCAATATGGAGATAAATATATCAAACTCTGTAATAATTATTTGAATGAGTTAGAGACATTTATAAAAGATAATCATTTAGTGTCTGATGAAGATTTTGAGTTTATTTTAAACAAAGAATTGTAGACATCGGTTCAAAAGTTTTCGAAGAAGCTTCGCATAACATAATATCGGAGCCTAGGCCAGCGAGTTGGGGTTCATGCATACAGGAACGTTATTAGAAAGACTATGAGGAGGAAAATAATGAAGCTATTTCATGGAGAACAAGTCTTAATTAAAGAAAACAATCTCTTACAGCCACAAATACATACTCCTCTTGGAATAATTGAATTTTCAATCACAGTCTCTGATAACTTCTATTATCCAGAAAAAAGTTATAAACTCAAAAATGGTGGATCATTATATAAATATTATTATGATTCATTTGATTGTGAGCTAGTTGTCTGTAGACCCAAGCTCAATCTCGCTTTACATCTGACAGTAGAAGAATGTTGGGGAGCAGTTTTTAGAATAAAGCCTCATGCGAACACTCAAATAAGTACGTGCAGCTTTTCTGCTTCTTGGAAGGAGGGTTACAGTTGGACAGATTATGGATCTAATACTGGGGAAGATCTTGAAGCTGTCGAATACGAGAATCAGATATACCGTTTACACTTGGGGACACAAGACGGGGATATGTTAATGGCAAGAAGAAATCAAGGAGATATGATTCCTAAATCGCTATGTTTAAACTCTGACTTTGAAAAGCACGGTTTTATCCTAAGTTCTGATAAAGGCATTAAAATTCCTATGACACTAATTGATTCTAATGAGATATGCCAAGTACATTTTTTAGTTGCTTGGAATAAGAATATCAAAGAGGATGTTTCGACGTGGTTGGCTGTGGACCAGTTCTCAAATGAAATATTAAAGGGAGAAGAAATTTTGTAGATACCCTCAAAATTGTCATAGTTCATCTGATAACATAGTATCACACATCGGCATACGCCCTCGGCCCGGCAGAAGGATTTCGGAAAAGGAGATCACTGTAGGACACCTGAGCACTCGCTGGGATCGTGAATGTAGAATCGTTAGATGAAAGCCCCCGAATAAATAAAACCATCTAAAAAGGATGAAAAGAAAAAGTGATAAAATCTATTAGTATTGATGAATGGATTGGGACCACATTCAATGAAGAAATAGTTATGAATCCTACGTGGGCAGACACTTTAAGTTTTTTTTAAAAACTCGATGGAGATAAATTTACATTAGTTTTTTTTGAGGTATCAGATACAGATTCAGCATTGGTTGGAGGCGGACCGGAATATTTTATAGTGTCTATTACAATTGATGGTAATATATATACTCTTATGAACAATAAACAGGGAAACGGTGAAATTCATCTGGTTGCTGGTGGCCAGTTAGGCAATTATTGCGATAACATTTGTATAGAATTAATTCCTATGCTTGAAGTAATGAAGTATTTTTATGAAACTGGAAAACTACTCGAACACATAAATGGAAACGAGAATAATAATTACTTAACTCGAAAAAAGTCAACGTTATTTAACATAGCATTCAACTCATCTGGCCGGGACAAGCCGACCCTTAGCCCGGAAGATGCATTTCGGAAGGGCGGATTCAACGGAAACATTCAACCGGCTAAGTAGCAGAGCCACCCGGACTACGTGCCTTATCCATTGACGAAAGTAGATTTTAGAAGTGAATCCGTCATATAACGTTAAATTCAAGCAGTGGCTCCTAACGGAGCCTTGGTCTGTTGAAGGATCTCAAAGGGGCGTGAAGAAATTGAATTACATAAGAGAATTAAGAGAGTTAGTAGGTACCCGACCTATAATTATGGCAGGAGCATGTGTGATTCTCATAGATGATGAGGGACGATTACTATTGCAGCAAAGAACTGACAATGGTCTATGGGGATTACCAGGAGGTTCAATGGAGCCTGGTGAGAATATGAAGGAGGTTGCAAGCCGGGAACTTTTTGAAGAGGTAGGCTTAGAAGCCGAAGAGTTAGAATTACTTGATATATTTTCAGGCCCGGAACTCTACTATCGATATCCGCATGGAGATGAAGTATATAACGTAGTTGCAGCTTATATATGTAAAGAATACAGTGGAATAATTAAAGGTGATAAAGCTGAAGTACAAGATATACGATTTTTTGATTTAAACAAGATACCTAATCAAATAAGTCCTCCCGACCTACCGATAATAACAAGATTTTTAAATGAAGTAAGATCATGAAAACATTTTTTACGTAAATCGAGGATGTCCCCGATATCACCTAACAAAGGGCTGTTTGAACTTCGGCAATTCCCTACATTATGTGAAATCAACGAAATTATTTAAGAGGTAAACATGGGTGTGGCCGCTTGGCGCTTTTTCTTATTCCACGTGCAAGTTGCAGTAAAATGAACATGAAGTAGACGGAGATGAGTGTTTACTTCATGCTCGCTTAAATTTTTAAAAACTGAATTACAGATGGATCAATGGATCTTTGGAGGTTCAGAATTCATCAAATCGTTAAGCTGGGTCACAAAAACACCTTCGTTCGGGCCAGGGTTATTTCGAAACATTTTCGCTTCTTCCACCAGAACTTCGTCTGTATCCGTGCCAAGTATCTTTATTGTTTCATCAATGAATGAAGCAAGTGGCATCGCCCGTGGTTCATCGTTGTTGCTTTGAACCCATGGGGGTACAATTTCTATTACTTTTACCGATGTGTCTTTAAGCATGTACCTTTGGGACAGCGTATAGGTATGAAGTGCTGCCTTCGTCGCGGAATATACAGCAGTTGTCGCTAACGGTACAAATCCAAGTATTGAAGTCGTGTTGATGACAACCGCTTCTTCTTTGGACTTCAAATGCTCGATGAATGCAGAAGTCAACCGAATGGGACCTAGAAAGTTTGTCGTGACAGTCGAAATCAAAACATCCTCATCGATCACGCCTGCCGCGTTATCAGACTGTATGATGCCGGCGTTGTTAATCAAGACATTAACATCCGGGTATTCTTTGATTAACCGCTTGGCGGCCGCCTTTATGCTGGCAGGGTCTTGTACATTCAATTCCACTGCGGACATGCCGGGATTCGCTTTGATCGTCTCCTCCAGACGCTCTTTACGTCGACCGGCGATAATAACTTTGTTTCCAAGATTGTGGAGAGCTTCTGCTAACGCACGTCCAATTCCCGAACCGCCGCCTGTAATAAAAATCGTGTTTCCTGTAAGTTTCAATTTTTAAACCCTCCTAATTCAATGTGATTTAAATAATTCCAAAGATTGTAAAACAATAGATTTCATGATTACAGCTCCACTAAAATTGAACATATGTTGAATCATCAACATAAATTTTATAAAGTGAATGTATCAGAGCGGTATATGGGGTTCAATGGTTAAAACAAGCGTGGTTGTTGATTTTTCAACAGAGGACTTCGAAGTGTTCATTTTTTCGGATAGCACAAAGGGGAGAAGGATATGGACAGGCGTATTCAAAAATCGAGGCAAGCCATTATTGATGCTTTTATGAGGCTGATGTCAGAAAAGGAATTCGAGAGAATTACGATCAATCAAATTGCTGAGGAAGCGAATGTCAATCGCGGAACGGTTTATTTGCATTTTGCTGATAAGTACGATCTGCGCGATCAATGCATGGAAGCTCAAATTAAAGAGTTACTACGCAATTGTATGTCTGAAGATAACTTCTTTCATCTCCCTTCCAAAACCGCACTACTGCGTACGTTTGAATATTTGGAGCAGCATGCTTCATTCTACTCAATAATGCTGACGAACAAGGGAAGTACGGTTTTTCGAAACCAAATAGAGACAATGTTCCGGCAAAGTCTGTGCGAGCATCTGGATTCGATCAACCTCGATCAGGATATGAACAGGGACATTACGGTGCAATTTTTAATTTCAGCGGCAGTGGGGGTATTGGAATGGTGGATTACCCGTTCAATGCCATATCCGGCATCGGTCATGGTCGAACAATTTTGGAATTTGCTGAACCGTGGTGTCGAGGGACACGAACAATAGTGGTTCAAATGATAGAAATAGAAATAACAGAAGAAGAGTCACTAAAAGCTCAAAAAAGTGAAAGAGATGCAGATGAACTAATAATCAAATTACAAAATAAAAAAAGACCATATAAGAAAATTCGCTGATAAAAAAATTGCAGATTGATTTTGAATGCATAATGAAGAAGTTCGGTAACTTCTGATAACATAATATTCAAGCATCGAATCCTTACGGAGCCTTGACCTGCTGGTATAGAGTTTGGGGGGGGCATTTTAGCAGACAACCCTGGAAAAAATAAAAAGATAATGGAGGTATGTTTGGTGCTGACATTAGAAAAAGCTGGAAAAAATGATGCGCAAAGACTTGCTGAAATACAAAAGGCCAGTTTTGAGGATGAATCAAAGCATTTTAATAATAACGAAACCGTTGGGCCCATAGGATATGACTCCATAAGTTGGCAAGAAGAGATGATGCAAAATTGCGAATATTTCAAGGTGCTCTTTAATGGAGAAATAATCGGGGGAGCTATGATATTTGTAGAATGTAATCAAGTGCATAATCTAGGAAGAATTTTTATTGATCCGAATTTTAAAAATCAAGGAATCGGAACGAAGATGATGGAGAAAATTGAAAGTAAATTTCCAGACAGCACTGAATGGTGGCTGGATACTCCTAGCTGGAGTGTGAAGAATCATCACTTCTATTCAAAGTGTGGGTTTACTAAAGTTAGAGAAGAAGGTGACTTATACATTTTTAAAAAGACTTTATAAACTTATGTAATGTACAAACGTTATGAGACATCAGTGCTGAGTGTTACCAAGAAGATATTCGAAGAAAAGAGTGAAAGGGAGAATTTACAATGAAGATTGATTTTGCGATTGAATCAGATTATGAGTACATCTTGTTAAGAGACAAGCACATACATAAGACACTTATAAGACCAAAAATAAAAGAAAATGAAATCCTAATAATCAGAGAATCCAATCAAGAAATAGGTTGGATGAGATACGGATTTTTTTGGGACAACACACCATTTATGAATATGATATGGATAGATGAGGAGTATAGAGGAACAGGTATTGGTAAAAAAGTTGTCCACTATTGGGAGGAATTAATGAAACAAAAAGGTTTTGAAATGGTTATGACCTCAACACTTTCGAATGAAGAAGCTCAACATTTTTATAGGAAGCTTGGATATAGAGATGCTGGATGTTTAATGTTTGAGAATGAACCTCTGGAAATAATACTGACAAAGGTTTTAAACAAAAATTGACGTTGAGGAAATCAATGTAAAAAGCATTTTAAGAAGAGAGTGCTAATAATATGTGGTGTATTTCTTCCAATATAGAACTAAAAAAGGAATTGACTTTAGACTACAGAGATTTTTCTAATAGAGTAATCTAGAATAGACGAGACCAAATAATATTAAACAAGGATTGAAGAATATATTAAATAAGAACTAGAGGTATCACATAACATCGTTTTCCTGAAAGTGAAAGTCAGGTAGACAATCCTGCGAGGCTAAGAACCGAAGCTAGCCGGTCGCTACGCTTCTTTAAGCTTCTCGGGTTCAGGAACACAAGAAAGCTATTAGACATAATTGCTGATAAAGTAATGTTGAGGTGAATGATGAAAGTATTTCAAAAAAAAGCAATCCCAATCATTGTTAGACATTATCAATTTATTTGCATTGTTGACGAGAAACCTTATGAGGTATTGTTTAGAGCTTATTCAAGGAAGTATAAAACTTCTTTTATTGAAATTTCGTTCGACTGGAAAGAATGTTATTACATTAACTTATATAGACCTTTAATAAAATCCATATTAATTGAATATTGTATAAAGCTTGGTTGGATATATGATAAACCGAAGCAAATTCTAAGAATAAAGGACAGTAGAAAAATTGTTCAAGAACTATCATTAAGGGATTATGATTACAAATAAATGTTGGCATTTTCATGCGAAGCAATTTTGTCTACGATTAAGAGAATTGCTTATAGATATTTTATTGAGAATTATAAACAGCTCGAAGGCGAGGATCATAAAGGGCTGATTTTGTAAGTGAATCGAAGAAGTTATGTTTCGTTAGCTCCTATGGAACCTTGGTCTGCGAGCTGGATATCGAAGAGAAATTTCAGCAGACAACCCCTGACGGAGCTCATGAATACAAGCGTTATAGAAAAGGGACGCAAACCATAAAAAGAAGGTGTTTAAGTTGTTTGGTTTATTTAAGAAGAAGAAGATAATATTTGAAGATCAACTAAACAAACTTTCTGAATTGGGCATCTTCATGAGTGCAGATTTAAAAAAAGAATTACTTTTGGAGGAGTTTTCATAGATGACAAACAATGATTATAAAATTCAAGTCGAAAAAGAACATGGGAAAATACTTAAAGAAATAATGTATTTTGAAAGTAGTCCAAAGTACCGTCATATAACATCATATTCAAACAGCGGCTCCTGACGGAGCCTTGGTCTGATAGGTCGATTTCAAAGGGGAATTTCAGCAGACACCCCCTTTTGGAGTTCATGAATACAGGAACGTTATGCGAAACCTCAGTAAGTTAAATACGGTATGGAAGTGAATTGATGGAGGGACCAATCATAACTTGTATGAGTATAGGCGTTTATGCTCATGCACTTACACGAGGCAATAAATACATCGTAAAAAAAGAAGATAGGGACAAGTATAGAATTATTGGAAACCATGGAAAAGCAGTTTGGATATCAAAAGCTCATTTTATTGAAGGAAATATAGAAGTGCCTTATTTAGAAAGATGGAAGTTTGATGATGATCCAAAGGAGTTTGATTTGGTGGAGGTGACCCTTACTTTTTCGGATGGAAGTGAACGATGGAGTTTGGTGACAACCCCTCAAAAATTAGTAAATCACTTTAAAAAAGAAATGGAACCACCAGGATTTAATATTAAACATCTAATTATAACGAAAACAATGGACCACGACGATATTGAAAAAACATTGAAATATTTAGAGGTAAATGATGAATTAACAGAAGCAAGCCAATCTTTGGAACGTTGATTCGGAGAGGATGGAGGAATTGCATAACATAATATTCAAGCTACGGCTTTTATGGAAAATACAGAAACGTTAGGTGAAACCTTTGAGAATCTAGAAATGAGGTAACTTCAATGATGCAATACAGAATTCGACCAATAATAGAAGATGATGTGTTTTTTTTATGGGAGATGTTATATGAATCATTATTTGTCCCAGAAGGTCAAGAGCCATTCGATAAAGCGATAATAAAAGACCCTTATATATCAAAGTATATTGAAGGTTGGGGAAGGGATGGGGATTTTGGATTTATAGCAATGAACCATGAGGGTGAACCCGTCGGATCAATAACAGTTCGATATTTTAACGAGGATAATAAGGGATTTGGATTTATTGATAATGATGTACCCAAACTAGGAATGGCTTTGTTAAAAGAATACAGGGGAAGAAAAATCGGAATGGCCTTAATGGATGAATTATTTAAAGAAGCTAGGAAGAGGAATATAAAAAATTATCCCTCAGTGTTGATCCGAGTAATGCAGCGGCAATGAAACTCTACGAGAGATTCGGATTTAAAGAAGTTGGGAAAGTTGATTCATCAATCACGATGGTTGTCGATTTGAGAAGTTAAAATACAGTATTAATAAGGATTATTTTAAGGAACTCAAAAGAGATCAAGGGTATCGCCTAACATCATATTCAAGCAGCGGTCCTTACGGAGTATGGGTCTGAGAGGATTTCGGAGAAGCATTTCAGCAGACAACCCCTTAGTGGTTCATGAATACAAGAACGTTAGCTGAAATATGACTAAAAAACAAAAAGGGGCCAAAACAATGAGTGAATTGACTTCAGGAAGCTTATCACTATTGAAATATAAAGAAGCAATTCTTGAGCATGATCCTATATACGCGGAGGATTTAAATGACAAATGGTTTGTTTTCATAACCAAAGATACAGAAGAAAGTGAAGAAATTCCAGAAAGTTTATTTCAAATTTCAGAAAAAATCCCAGTGTTATATTTTTATAATTTTGAAGATCACTGTTGGGGATACCGGGTAGTTTACAATTCACAAGAGATAGCAAGTCTTCATATATCATATGTGTTATTAGATACTTCAATTATTAAGCTTGCTGAAGAAAGATATCCAGAGGAAGATCACATTGAATTTCTATATGTCGACCCTAGAGGGGACAAAATCAGAACTGAATTAATTGAAGAAGTTCTAAGATCTAATGAATACAATGAGAAAATAGCAAAACAGTTTACAAATTGCAATCTAAAAACATTTAGATTTTTTGAATTAGATAATGAGCGAATAAAACAATTAGACGATATTTTGAATAATAATTATTATACACAACTGGAATCTAAGCATCAGTTAGTAGAAGAGTTTAAAGAATTATTAAGCATTGAGGAAATGAGTTGGATACGAGCAGATAGAATGAATGAAGATTAGAAGCTAATAGATGGTGAGGGCTCGGAGATACAAGAACGTTAGATGAAATGCGGAGTGTTAGGAGGTTTGCATGAATTACGATGAAGTAATGAATGAAGTATTCTTTAAAGATGGAAGTCTAAGGGATATTTATGTATTGGATACAGACATCCAAGTATGGGCTTTAATTTTTGATTATTTGGAAAGTGATAGAATTAATTATCGAGTGACTATAGATGGGCTAATAACTAAAATTAGGGATATTGCTGAGTTGTTAAGAATTAAAAAAGAAGCAAGTATTGGAATAACTATTGAATATAGTGAAATTGATATTTGTGGATATTTTTATGAAGGAAGCGTTATTGAATTTGATGTTTCACCAATACAGATAAATTCAGAGAAAAAAATAGATGTACTCATGAACTTCCTAAAAGACCTAAGTCGAAAACTAAACAAAACGATAATTATAACTCCAGAAATGACTATGGAAGAATTATTAGTTCAAGTAGAGCCCTGAAGGGAAGTTGAATTGAGTAACTTAAAGAAACGGGAGAATCCATCGGATGGTTGTTGTTCAGGAATAAAAGACGAGCTTCCAGCAACCAATAGAGAAATCATGTATGGTATCTCAAAAGATTATAGAAGTAGAGGATATACGACTCAAGCGGTTCAGGGAGTAATACAGTATTAATTTGAAAATACGGGATTAAAGAATTAAACGCAATTGCATTACTTGAGAATGCAGCATCAAATAAGTTATTCAAAAAAGTAATTTTAAGTTTGTAGGAGAGATAGAAATAGATGCTGAAAGATATAATTATTATAGAATTCATAAAAAGATTTTCAGAAGGCAACCCCTTTGGGGTTCATGAATACAAATACGTTATTCTAACTAACTCAAATTTGAAAAGAGGAGTCGGAAACCATGAATGAGAGGTCGCGGTTACTAGAGGAGTTCAAGGAATGGATACGTTTTGTTTCTGAGATTCGTGAAATGGATTGGAAAATAAAGATTGCTGAAGATAAATGGTCAGTTCACGATATCGTAAGTCATATATTACTGTGGGATAAATACTTTTATGAAGTAGCCATAAATCCGATATTAAACGATGCGCCTTTGACATTAACACATATGGATTTTGAACAATTTAATCAGGATGCTGTTGAATATGGAAAAACAAAAACGAAAGAAGAATTATTTAAAATGACTATTCAGTACCGTAACATGATATTGGAGAGTATAGAGAGTTTTGAAGACGACAAGTTTACTAAAGAATATGCTGACGGGAAGTTTACTGTAATATCATATTTAAGAGATTTTATCTGGCATGATCAACATCATATCAGACAGATTGATGAGCTTAAAAGAAGAGCTATGTGAGTATATAGGCGGGTGAATCATATGGGGGATTATTGGAACAAAAGATTTACTGAAGAAGGAATGATTTGGGGTTGTGAACCAAGTCAAACTGTAATCCAAGCTATAGATTTGTTCAAAAAAAATAATGTACATGATATTTTGGTTCCTGGTGCTGGATATGGAAGAAATACGAAGGCGTTCTCTTCTTATTTTCAGGTTGATGGAATTGAGATATCTAGTTCAGCTATAAATCTAGCAAAAGAATGGGATTTAAAAACTAATTTTATTCAAGAATCGGTATTAGAGTTTACTACAAGCCAAAGGTATGATGGAATATATTGTTATGATTTATTACATTTATTTTTGTTAGAAGACCGAAAAAAACTGGTACAGAATTGCGTGAAGCATTTGAAGGAATCGGGAGTGATGTATTTTACGTGTTTTTCTGATCGCGATTTTAATAATGGTGTGGGTAGGGAAGTTGAGGAAGGAACATATGAATACAAGAAAGGAAAATATGCTCACTTCTTCACTGAAGAAGATTTAATAGAACATTTTAATGACTTGAATATATTAGAAACAGGTTCCATAAGAGAAACTCTGATATATGCTGAAAAACGACAGAAAGAATATGAATTAAGATATATATTTGTTCAAAATATTGGATAGCTATTATAAGAAGCGAGCAACTTCAACTACATCGTTTTATTGTTTCACTCGGCTCAAGTTGACTTTTTGTGTACTTTTGACCAAAAGCAAACACACTGCCTAAGCCTAGTCGCTTAGGACAGTGTATTTGTCTTTAGAGTCTGTATATCCGCTGAAAACTTTTTATTCCTCCCCGGTCGCCACCGGATTCTCCTCGTAACTGATCCAGTCGCTCCAGCTTCCCGGATATAAACGCACCTTATTAAATCCAGCTTCATTCAGGGCCAGTACATTCGGACAGGCGGATACGCCTGATCCGCAATATACGATGATCTCAGCGTTCTGATCAAGGTCTGAGAAATGCTGTTTCAACTGCTCTGCGCTTTTAAATGTACCCTTTTCGTCTAAGACCTCTTTCCAGAAGAAATTCACTGCACCGGGGATATGCCCCGCTGCTTGATCTATAGGCTCTTCCAGTCCCAGGTAGCGCGGCCGCTCTCTGGAATCGATCAATATAGGTGAAAAACCGATATAGGAGCCAACAGGAACAGAATCTTCGGATATACGTCGTACTTCTTTCATACTTGTGAGCATTTGTGGCTGAATATTTGCCACAAAGGTCGAGGGAATGCGAATCGGCTGGTCTGCCGTAACGGGGAACTTCGCTTCCTTCCAAGCGCTGTAGCCTTCTTCCAGCACATATACCTGCTCATGTCCGAGATAGCGCAGGAGCCACCAGAAGCGGGAAGCCATCATACCGCCTTGGTCATCATAAGCGACGATGCGTGAAGCGGAGTTGATCCCGGCACGACTCAGACGTGCGGCAAGTGTATCCACATCAGGTAATGGATGGCGACCACCATGCTCGCCAAGAGGAGCGGTAAGGTCTTCTTCCAAATCGAAGTGAACCGCCCCAGGAATATGGTCTTCATTAAATTGAGTCCGTCCAGCCCCGGCTTGTCCGAGCAGGGAACGGCAGTCGGCAATGATCATGTCCGGCTCATACAATCGGGCCAGCAGCCAGCGTTTGGATACGATGGATTTCATAGAGAATTCCGCCTTCCTTTTTTTAGAAGTGAATTTAATTCATTGAGTATGGTTTATGAAAATGGGGTAAATAAGTTAAGAGCTGGTCTTCAGGGGGTGCTCAGTGTCGGGCAACTCACTTTGATGGACAACTTTCTTTTTAAAATCCGTTCCGTATCGGATAAAAATCCATACCCCGAACAGGATGAAAAAGCCTGCACCAAATTGTAAAGTAGACAACCTTTCCCCGAGCAGCACCCAAGCTAGCAAGGAAGAAATAACGGGCTCGCCGAGTACCGCCATCGACACCGCAGTTGCGTTAATGTATTTGAGCAGCCAGTTAAATAGGTAATGTCCGAACAGCGTAGGTACAATGGCTAACAGCAGGAACAGTCCCCATTCCCGTGGAGCGTATCCGGTAAAAGGAATGGCATTGACCACATTATACAGCGCAAGTGATGTGGCTGCGATGGCAAAAACCCAAAAATTATACACAAACGCGCTCAAATGCTCGCGCAGATGCTTGCCCATCAGCATATGGATGGACACGGCTACCATACCCAAGAAGGACAGTGCGTCCCCGAGCAGGGCTTGTCCTGAGACATGGAAGTCTCCAGCTCCGATGGCCAGCGAGCCGATAAAAGCCATACCCATCCCGATGAGCATAGCGCGATTCGTGCCCGTCCGGAAAAACAAAAATGAACCGAGCATGACAAGGATCGGCTCCAATGTCATAATAACGGTAGAGCTTGCAACGGTGGTCAGTCGCAGTGAGCCCATCCAGAGCAAGAAATGCAGCCCCAGCGCAATACCGGACCAGAGGATCAGCATCCACTGCTTGCGGGTCAGGCTAAACAGCTCAGTGCGGTACTTCCAGACCAAAGGCAGCATGATCAGATTGGTTAGGTACAAACGGTACATAGCGATGACGGACACCTCGGCTTCAGACCATCTTACGAAGATCGAGGAGAACGAAATAGCGATAATACCTATGATGTACAATAATTCAAAGGAAAACGACGGTTTGTGTGCTTGATTCACGTGGCAGCTCCATCCGTATGGGGGAAAATAAATACGTCTATGTTCCTTCCAAGCGGTATCTCGAAGATTAGGTTAATACAGCCCATTATACCGTACCTAACATTCCCGTGGTATTAGGATTTTGCAAAATCCTGAGAATATAATAAACGGGAGCAGGAGGTAGGATTTTGGATTTTAAGTGAGATGCTGCGTAGAACTTTTGCTGCACAAGCTCGTCTATCATAGTGGAGGTGGATTTTATGAAAAAACAAAACACAATTTCAATCATACTACTGACTGTAGTGGCAGTGCTGGCTCTGTCAGCCTGTGGAACGAAACCGCAAACCAATAACACCGCACCTCAAGGGTCAGACCAACCGCAAACGCAACAGCAGCCGCAAGTTAAACCGGAGACAATCGCTGAGTCGGAGGTTAAAAAAGGCACAGGTGTATACAATGGAGCTGCTGACCCGCATACGGTAGAGATTGAAACCAATGGCGAAGCCCAATCCTTCCAATTGGGGGACGGACTGGACACGGTAATAGCTGGACTTAAGGAAGGCGATACAGTAGCGTTTGAATACACCGAAAAAGCAGTAGAGGGCGAAGCGACGGCGAAGCAACTGACTTTAACGAAAATACAAAAAACAGAGGCTGCAACAGATGGCAATCAAAACGGAAGTGCTGGTCAAGCAGTAGGCGGAGAACGCACAAAGACTCAAACTTTTGATCTCACCCTTGAGGGAAAAAAGGAAAAGCAGACTGCGACATTAGCAAAAGGAGAGGGATATTCGCTGTATGTGTTTGATCCGATGTCCCTGTTTCCTGATCAAAACCGTGTTGCCTTGGCTGTAGATGATAACTATTATGCTGAAATTACGAAGCTACCCTCCGATTTTAATCTGGACGAACTTCAAAAAGAAGGCGAAAAGGATCTAGCTTCCATCGGTAAGGTGCAAAAGCTGGACAAAGCAGCCATACCTGAAGCGTTATCCAGTAGCCGTCTGTTCTTACAAGCGAGCAGTTCGAAGATGACACAGCAATATATAGTTGTAGAAAATAAAACAGGCGGTTTCATCGTGAAAGTGAACATTCCACAAGGTGAACCTGCTGAAGGATTCCAATCCTACATTTATACATCGCTGGAGAGCCTGCAAGCTAATAAATAACCCTACTTTGATGCGGGATGATCGGCGGCTTACAATCATGAATTTAAGGCAGTCATGCCGCTGAAAATGGTTATTTTAAGGGTTAGGTTAGAGCTATAAGGGTCTAATCTATAATTGCGAGACCTGCACTTTTGTGCTATAAAGGATGAGAGAATAAGATCATTCCGGCTTGCGAAGTCGTATGAAGCGATGAAGGAGTTGTTAGATTTACTATGTCCATCGAAATGAATACACAAGAAGTCATCAACGTGATTAAAAACAGCAAGAAAAAGACGCCTGTTAAAGTATATGTAAAAGGAGCTTTGGCTTCCGCATCATTTGGCGAGAATGTTCAAGCTTTTATTTCTGGAGACAGTGGTGTTGTATTTGGTGATTGGGCTGATATCAAGCCGGTACTGGATAGCGCAAACGCTAAAGAAGAAGATTATGTGGTGGAAAATGATCGCCGTAACTCCGCTGTTCCAATGTTGGATCTGAAAGGCATTAATGCACGCATTGAGCCAGGCGCATATATCCGTGATATGGTTGGCATCGGTAACAACGCAGTCATCATGATGGGTGCAGTGATTAACATCGGTGTCACCATTGGTGAAGGCACGATGATTGATATGAATGCTGTGCTGGGCGGTCGTGTTAAAGTAGGCAACATGTGCCACATCGGTGCAGGCGTTGTCCTGGCGGGTGTCATTGAGCCACCGTCCGCACAGCCTGTTATCGTAGAAGACGAAGTATTGATCGGTGCGAACTCGGTTGTACTGGAAGGCGTACGCATTGGTAAAGGTGCAGTTGTTGCAGCCGGAGCGGTTGTAACTGAAGATGTGCCTGAATACTCCGTAGTGGCGGGTACACCTGCACGTGTGATCAAACAGGTCGACGATAAGACCAAATCTAAAACTGAGATTTTGAAAGAACTGCGCGTTCTGTAAGAATGCAGAAGTTTTTTATGTACCAAAGGTGAACGATTCCTTGTCAGAAGCATGATGCACTGACAGCATAACTTAGGGACGAAGCACAACGGACAAGGCTCGGCGGCTGCGCCGGGCTTTTGTCCTTTTGTTCTTTTGCCCGATAAGAGCTGATGAGCTATAAAGAGGAGGCGTGGCAGCAATGAGTACGGTCGACTATCGTTCTTTTGTCCAAATACGAAGAGATTTACACCAAATTCCCGAACCGGGTTTTGAGGAGTACAAAACACAACAATATTTGCTGGATTATTTGGAAACGCTCCCTCAGGAGCGGTTGGACATTCGTACATGGCGTACGGGCGTGTTAGTGTTCATTCATGGATCAGCTCCTGAACGCCGCTATGGATATCGTTGTGATATGGATGGTTTACCGATTGAAGAAGAGACAGGTTACGATTTCCGTTCGACCCATCCCGGCTATATGCATGCTTGTGGACACGATTTACATATGACGATTGGATTGGGAATTGTTACTCACTTTGCAAGCCATCCGATTAAGGATGATCTGGTTGTATTGTTTCAACCGGCTGAGGAAGGGCCGGGCGGAGCCTTGCCTATGCGGGACAGCACAGAGCTGGCAGACTGGATACCCGATGAAATTGTCGCGCTGCATGTTGCACCTGAATATCCTGTCGGTACAATTGCGACTCGCCCGGGCATCCTATTTGCCAATACGTCGGAGCTTTTCATCGACCTGAAGGGTACGGGCGGGCATGCTGCGTATCCACACAAGGCGAATGATATGGTAGTGGCTGCTTGCCAACTGGTGGGACAATTACAAACGGTTGTAGCCCGTAATGTGAATCCACTCGATGCAGCAGTCATTACTGTGGGTAAGGTTAGCGGAGGCACGAAGCAAAATATTATCGCAGAAACCGCCCGGTTGGAGGGTACGATCCGAACGTTGTCTGCCGATACGATGGCGCTGGTTAAATCGCGGATCGAAGCGCTGGTGCGCGGTGTGGAAGCTGGGTTTGAATGCCATGCCGAGATTCATTATGGCTCCAATTATTTGCAAGTGTACAATGAAGCTCAGGTGACCGAGGAATTTATGAACTGGGTCAGTAACCGGCAGGATGTGCAGCTTATTGAATGCGGAGAAGCGATGACCGGAGAAGACTTCGGGTATTTTCTGGAGCGAATTCCCGGTCTGATGTTCTGGCTTGGCGTTGATACGCCTTATGGTTTGCATCATGCGAAGCTGGAGCCTGCGGAAGAAGCGATTGGTGTAGCCATTCGTGTGCTGACAGACTACTTTACATGGAAGTCTCAAGGCTAAATGATGCGCCCTGAATAATTATGTTTAATGAGAAGAATGAAATGGAATGAAGTCGAATTTTTGAAGGAGGGTGTTATGGGAGAGCAAACCATCATCCGATTTGAACGGGTGACCAAGCAATATGACAACGATCCCCCAGTGCTGGCGGACGTCAGCTTTGAAATTGAGCGTGGTAAATTTTATACACTGCTGGGGCCTTCCGGCTGTGGTAAAACGACGATTCTGCGTATGATTGCAGGTTTTGCGGAGCCGACAGAAGGCTCTATTTATTTAAATGGAAAACTCATTAATCGTGTTCCAGCCAATGAGCGGCAGGTCAATACGGTTTTTCAAGATTATGCGCTATTTCCGCATCTGAATGTGTTTGAAAATGTAGCCTTTGGTCTGCGAATCAAAAAGATGAATAAAAAGGACATCCAAGAGAAGGTGACACAGGCGTTGTCCTTTGTCAATCTGGAAGGCTACGGCGAGCGGGAAATTTCTGAGATGTCCGGAGGACAGCGTCAGCGTGTTGCCATCGCACGGGCTATCGTTAATGAGCCTGACGTTCTCTTGTTGGATGAACCGTTGTCTGCATTGGATTTAAAGCTGCGTACTGAAATGCAGTACATTTTGCGCGAAATGCAGCAGCGCCTTGGAATTACCTTTATTTTCGTTACGCATGATCAGGAGGAAGCACTGGCCATGTCGGACGAAATTTTTGTCATGAACAAAGGTAAGATTGAGCAGAGTGGTACGCCTAATGATATTTATGATGAGCCGATCAATCGGTTTGTTGCTGATTTCATCGGCGAATCCAATATTGTCCCAGGACGGATGATTGCGGATTACCAAGTGGAATTTAACGGCCGACAGTTTGAATGTGTCGACGGAGGCTTACGTCCGAACGAGCCCATTGAAATCGTGATCCGACCGGAGGATCTGGAGATTACGAGTGTTGTTGAAGGCAAGCTGCGTGTAAAAGTGGATACCCAATTGTTCCGTGGTGTTCACTATGAAATAAGCTGCTATGATGATTCGGGACAGGAATGGCTCGTGCATTCTACCAAAAAGGCGGAGCTGGGCAGTGAAATCGGTCTGCGATTTGACCCGGAAGCGATCCATGTGATGCGGTTCGGGGAAACAGAGGAAGAATTTGATCGGCGTCTGGAAGCCTATGAAGAGGTGGATCAGCATGTCCGGTAATACAAGAGCAGCGTATCTGCTGCCTTATTATTTATGGATTGTGCTGTTTGTGGCGGCTCCGGTTGTACTTGTGTTTTACTATTCACTATTTGATGTGGATGGTCATCTCACATTCAACAACTATGCTCAGTTTCTGACACCTGTTTATTTGAGCATGACGCTTAGCTCGTTTTGGTATGCATTTCTGATCACTGTATTTTCACTGTTAGTTGCTTACCCGGCAGCCTATTTACTCACACGCACCAAGCATAAGCAACTGTGGCTGTTGCTCATTATTTTGCCGACATGGATTAACCTGTTACTCAAAACGTATGCTTTTATTGGGATTTTCGGAACCTATGGTCCGGTGAATGCGGTGTTAGGTATGGTTGGGTTGGGAGGTCAGCAATTATTATTTACCAGCTCCAGCTTTGTGTTTGTGTCGGTTTATATTTTTGTGCCTTTTATGATTTTGCCCATCTATAACGCGTTGGAAGGGTTAAACCCTTCATTGCTGGACGCAGCCCGTGATTTGGGAGCCTCCAAGTGGACTGCGTTTCGCAGGGTTATTTTTCCGTTAACGCTTGCGGGTGTGCGATCTGGTTGCATGGCTGTGTTTATTCCAGCGTTGTCGCTGTTTATGATTACCCGCCTGATTGCAGGTAACCGTGTGATTACACTGGGGACGGCGATAGAGCAGCATTTTCTGGTTACTCAGGATTGGGGTATGGGCTCTACGGTTGCCGTGTTCCTGATTTTGGCGATGGGGATCATTATGCTGCTCACCTCGGGAACGAAACGGAGGGTGCGGCATGGTAAATAAAAACCGATTCGGAAATATTTATTTGGTGATTATTTTTCTCGTTTTGTACGCGCCTATTTTGTATTTGATGTACTATTCCTTCAATAGTGGCGGGACGATGCATGAGTTTGAGGGTTTTACACTCCAGTATTACAAAGAGGTGTTTGCAGACACTCGCTTGATCATTATTGTCATTAACACCTTGGTGATTGCTTTGCTGTCATCTGCGTTGGCTACGATTATTGGCATTATGGGTGCGCTGGCTATCCATCAGATGCAGAACCGTCGAGTCAAAAATACGCTGCTGTCGCTCAATAATGTATTGATCGTGAACCCGGACGTCATTATTGGTGCTTCCTTCCTCATTTTGTTCACGATGGTCGGGATTAAGCTGGGTTTCTACTCCGTTTTATTGTCCCATATTGCGTTTAGTGTGCCGATTGCGGTCATTATGATTTTGCCGCGCCTTCAGGAAATGAGTCCATCCCTGGTGGATGCTGCGCGTGATTTGGGTGCCAGCCGGCTGGATGTACTGACCAAGGTGATTTTGCCCTTTATCAAGCCAGGGATTTATGCGGGCTTTTTTATGGCGTTAACGTACTCGCTGGATGATTTTGCGGTGACCTTTTTTGTGACAGGCAGTGGCTATTCGACTTTATCGGTGGAAATATACTCACGTGCCCGTCAAGGGGTTTCCTTGTCCATCAATGCGCTATCTACGCTCATATTCCTGTTTACTGTACTGCTGGTGGTGGGTTACTACTTTATTATGCGCAAAGCGAATCGTAATGATAAAAAGGAGCCTGCGGCAGAAATGGGGGTGCCTAGATGAAGTCACTTGTGCGCGTGTTTCTGTCGATTTTCATCATCTCGTTTGGGCTGATGGGAGTGGCGGCATGGCTGAATTCCAGTCAAGGCTACTCCGGTGGCAACACACTGACGGTGTACAACTGGGGAGACTACATTGACCCTGAGTTGTTGGAACGGTTTCAGAAGGAGACGGGGATTACTGTCATTTATCAGACCTTTGATTCCAATGAGGCGATGCTGACGAAAATCGAGCAGGGAGGAACTTCGTTTGATGTAGCGGTTCCCTCGGAATATGCTTTGGCTAAAATGAAGCAGGAGCACTTGTTGGTCCCGTTGGACCATAGCAAGCTGCCGAATTTGAAGCATGTAGATTCACATTATCTAAACCTTTCGTTTGATCCGAATAACCAATATTCGGTTCCGTATTTTTGGGGTACAGTCGGGATTGTGTTTAACCCGGAGCTGACGAAAGGCATTGATTTTCATAGCTGGGATGGCCTGTGGGACCCGAAGTTACGTAATAACCTGTTGCTGGTTGATGGAGCTAGGGAGATTATGGGCATGTCGCTGAACAGTCTCCACTACTCCTTGAATGATACGAATGAGGCACATTTGCAGCAGGCTTTGACGAAGTTGGAGAAATTAGCGCCCAATGTCAAAGCGGTTGTTGGTGACGAGATTAAAATGCTGCTGGCAAACGAGGAAGCTGCTGCCGGGGTTGTATGGTCCGGTGATGCGTCTGAAATCATGGATGAGAACGATAAGCTCGATTACATCGTGCCGGATGAAGGTTCCAACCTGTGGTTTGATAATATAGTTATTCCAAAAACCGCTACCCATGTGGATGCGGCCCATAAGTTCATCAATTTCATGATGCAGCCCGATGTAGCCGCTCAAAATGCCGAATTTGTAGGATACTCCACGCCAAACAAGGATGCAAAGAAATTGCTGCCTAAAGATATCTCTGGCGACGAGCGTTTTTACCCTCCGTCCGACATTACAGATAAGCTGGAAGTATACAACAATTTGGGCAAACGCATGCTCGCTCATTACAATGAATTGTTCCTTCAATTCAAAATGCATTTAAAGTAGGGGAGTGGCGTGAGGATTCAGGTTTGCGCTTTAGATGTCGCTGCGGAGGCGGATGGTGCTTACCATCGCTGTTAAATTCCGATTTTTATGATTACCGCATAAAGGTGGAAATCGGAATTTAAAGGCGACCGCTTCGCTTGTCCAGTACCATTCCGCCCCCTCCGCTGCACCGTGCTTAAAGCTAGTCACCCATGAATCCCTACGCCGATAGCGCGTGGGAGTAGTGGAAGAATAGGCCTCTGAGCCACCCGTAGGGGTGCCTCAGAGGCCTATTCTGTTTACTCACCGTGTAAAGCGGTGAGTATTCTTTTATCCTGCTGCTCCACACACACGTTAGAGAATTTTGGGACTTTAAGGTGGGCAGTGAGCGAAGCGGGTCATTTGAATCTGGAGAAGCGGCAGCGTTCGCTTTTGTGGCGGGATTCTTACCTATAAATGTTTTATCCAATTCAAGAATCCCCCAGCAACAGCGATCGGAAGATCAAATGGACTGCGTAGCGCCTCTAACCACCTTAACCCCTCACCATTCCTCTAACAAACTTCTCTATTTTATCCAATCCTTGCTCCAGCACATCCTGTCCGTAAGCATAGGACAAGCGAATGTATCCTTCGCCATAGGAGGAAAAGGCATCTCCAGGTACGACAGCCACTCCATGCTCTTCCAGTAGCTTCAAGGTAAAATCCATCGAGCTTAATCCAAAATGGGCGATGGAAGGAAAAAGATAAAAGGCTCCCTCAGGCTTCTCCAGTGGAATTCCCATATCAGTCAGTCTTCCGTGTACATAGTCGCGACGTCGGCGGTACTCCTCGCGCATCGGAAGTGCATCATCCACCCCGACGGTCAGTGCTTCCAGTGCTGCATATTGGCTAATTGAGCTAGCGCAGGTCACGTTGTACTGATGGACTTTGACCATGTGCTGTGTAATTTCAGCGGGTGCAAGTGTAAAACCAATACGCCATCCCGTCATGGAATGTGATTTGGACAGACCGTTAATGACGATGGTGCGCTCACGCATACCTGGTAGAGCTGCAATGGACACGTGGGGTGTATCGTAAATCAGTTCGCTGTATATTTCGTCCGAAATGATAAACAGATCGCGCTCCTTCAGTAAATCGGCGACCGCTTCCAGTTCTTCGCGGCTCATCACTCGTCCGGTTGGATTCGAAGGATATCCGAGAATGACTGCTTTTGTCCGTTCGGTCAGATAAGGCTCCAGCACCTCGGCTGTGAGCTTGAATCCGCTACTGCGGGTATCGGCAAACACAGGAATGCCGCCTGACAAACGGATCAATGGCTCGTACCCTGGGTAGATTGGCACGGGTAGAATGACTTCATCACCGGGTGACAAAATCGTGCGTAAGGTAATATCCAGCGCTTCACTGGCTCCGTTCGTTACGATAACCTCATCCTGTCCACGGTAATTGAGGCCGTATTTACGGGCTACAAACGCTGCTGCGGCTTCTCGTAATTCCAGCAGTCCCGGATTAGGTGTATAAGTGGTCCGGCCTTCATCAATCGCCCGATGGGCAGCTTCCATAATATGCGCAGGGGTAGGGAAATCCGGCTGTCCTATCGTTAAGGAGAGCGTTCCGGGTAATGCGGCAACTTTATTTGCGATTTTGCGTATGCCGCTGATTTGAATATTTTTGACCTGATCGTTAAGCAAATGCTCCATAGCGTGTGTGCCACCTTTTTCTGTATTAGAACAAGTTTACAATAATATGATCTGATTACGCTACGGCAAGAAGAATTCATTTTTACATAATTTAAGTACTAAATTGGCTAATTTGTGGTATCTTAAATATAGGATATGTATGTAAGCGTAATCATGGCTAAATTGGGGAAGGGAACAGCTTCTAAATCCAAGAGTGGATGATCAAGTGGATCAGGATGAAAAAACATCTGAAGCCATTTTGTTGTACAAGCCTATTCTTGGTGTAAAGCAAGCTAAGGGACAAGGTAAGAGTTGTTAGTTTAATTGCAAATGTCAGATTGATTGACTTTGTGAGGTAGTTAAGTTATCTTTTGTGGAGAAGTCGTATGATAAAGTAGAATGAAGAGGTGAAGCATCGTGGGAGTAACAGCTAAACAAATTTTTGTGAATTTACCAGTTAAAAACCTACAGCACTCCATTGATTTTTTCACTACAATTGGATTTGAATTTAACGCTCAGTTCACTGATGAACATGCAACCTGCATGGTTGTTAGTGAGCATATTTTTGTCATGCTATTGGTTGAAGAACGTTTTAGAGCGTTCACTACAAAGGAAATTTCAGATGCCACGAAAAGCACAGAAGCGATTGTTGCTCTATCGGTGGAGAGCCGAGAAAAGGTGAACGAGATCGTTCGCAAGGCTTTGGAAGCAGGCGGCCAGCCCTCGAATGAACCTCAAGATCATGGTTTTATGTATGGATGGAGCTTTCAGGATTTGGATGGTCATTTGTGGGAGTTCTTTTATATGGCAGAGCAGTAATAGAAGTAAGGGTGATTAAGTAGTAAACAAAGTACCATGGAAAGTAAGCTATCCTAAAAAGATAGTTTACTTTCTTTATTGTATGTTATCGAACTCACCGGGAGGAATCACAATGTCTAACGAAGTGAGAGTTTACCCTGTTCAAGCTCTGAACGAAGCCCTGACAGATTCACTGAGTCGACTGTTAATCGACGTGGTTGCAGACGGTGCATCTATAGGTTTCTTACCTCCATTAGGTTATCAGGAAGCAGCAGCTTATTGGAATAATGTACTTGAGGATGGCGTAGTTCTGTGGATTGCCGAGAAGGACGAAGTACCTGTAGGGACGGTCCAGCTTCATTTGGCTCAAAAAGCTAACGCTATTCATCGTGCGGAAATTGCAAAGCTTATGGTACATCCGTCCGGGCGCAGGCTTGGGATCGCACGTCAGTTAATGAAGGCAGCGGAAGAAGAGGCACTAAGTCAGGATAGAACGTTACTGGTGCTAGATACGCGGGTGGGTGATCCCTCCAATGGACTATACGAGTCGATCGGGTTCGTGGAAGCTGGTGTTATTCCGGATTACGCTCAATCAGCCGATGGTCAACTGCATGCCACTCGATATTATTATAAGCCATTAAATCCGTATTCCAGTCATAGCGGAGCATTTGCCGAATAACCCTGGTATATACGGGTAATCATAACTTGTCATAGGATTACATAACCTTTTTCCGCGTTTATTCGACTGGTAAAGCACGGGAATCGGAACGTATAATGAAGAGGGGATCAGAAGAGGTCTTTTTATGTCAATTTGGCTGTACTGAATTGAAGAACGTAGCAAACACAGCGGAGGAATCAGAGAATATGAGGTTGGAGCATGATTTTTTAGGTACCAAGGAAGTACCATTAGATGCCTATTACGGTGTACAAACGCTGAGGGCAAAAGAAAATTTTCCAATTACAGGCCAACGACTGCACCCTGAGTTGATTAAAGCCATGGCGATCGTGAAAAAGGGAGCAGCGACGGTAAATATGGAACTAACCCGTTTACACCGCCCCAAAGCAGAGGCCATTATTCAGGCTGCTGATGAGATTATACAAGGACAGTTGCATGATCATTTCATCGTCGATCCCATTCAGGGCGGCGCAGGCACGTCCATTAATATGAATACAAATGAAGTGATTGCGAACCGCGCGTTGGAGCTGATTGGCAAGCAACGCGGAGATTATCAGGAGATCAGTCCTAATAATCATGTTAATATGGCGCAATCGACGAACGATGCTTTTCCTACAGCCGTACACTTGGCTGTATTAAGCATGATTGATAAACTGTTGGATACCATGAGTGAGCTTCAGGAGGCATTTTCCCGCAAGGCCAATGAGTTTGATAGTGTGATTAAGATGGGTAGAACCCACTTGCAGGATGCAGTGCCAATCCGATTAGGACAGGAGTTTCAGGCTTATGCGCGTGTGCTGGGTCGTGATATCGGACGCGTGCGTGCGACCAAGCAGCACCTGCTAACGATTAATATGGGTGCAACTGCGGTGGGTACTGGCCTGAATGCAGACCGTCGTTATATTCAGCGTGTTGCAGAGGTACTGGCAGACGTCAGTGGCTTCCCTGTGGAAGCTGACGAAAATCTTGTAGATGCCACACAAAATACGGATGCTTATACCGAAGTGTCTGCCGCCTTGAAAATTTGTATGATGAATATGTCTAAGGTGGCAAATGACATCCGCTTAATGGCTTCCGGACCTCGTGCAGGTCTGGGAGAACTGAGTCTGCCTGCTCGTCAGCCAGGGTCATCCATTATGCCAGGCAAGGTAAATCCGGTGATGTGTGAGGTCATTAACCAAATTGCATTTCAGGTCATTGGTAATGATCATACGATCTGCCTGGCTTCAGAGGCGGGTCAGCTGGAGCTGAACGTGATGGAGCCTGTGCTTGTCTACAATCTGCTGCAATCGCTGGAAATTATGAAGCAGGGCTTCCACGTTTTCCGTATACATTGTGTAGAAGGAATTGAAGCAAATGTGGAGCGGTGCCGTGAATATGTGGAGAACAGTGTAGGTATTATTACAGCACTCAATCCCCACCTTGGATATGAGGTAGTATCACGCATTGCCCGCGAAGCAATTACGACGGGGAAATCGGTGCGCGAGCTGTGCCTGCTGTATAATGTACTGACCGAGGAAGAGTTGGACATTATATTGGACCCGTACCAAATGACTCAGCCTGGTATTGCCGGAGAATCTTTACTGAATCGCGAATAATGATACGGAGTATGGAATTTAGATAGCTTTGAGGCAAGACGAAGATAGCCCCGTCGAATCTGGCGGGGCTATTGTTATGGTGATAAGAGAGATGTAATACGGGAGCCAGCGTGCATAGGGGAGTTCCCTGTTAAGGATGATACGGCTACGCTTACGGTAGAAAAGGGAGAGTTGGGTGTTGCTAGAAAAATTATTGGCATACAAGGAATTAGGAATAGGACTCATTGTACTTTTGGTGTTGTTTGCGCTCATCATCAGAGGACTGATACGTGGTCGCAGAAATCGGATTTTACGTGATCTGGACCCACGCAAAATTGGAATTCAGGATATAGATCGTATGGAGGATGGCTCGGAATTTGAGCTTTATTTGCAACGGTTATTATCCGCGCTTGGCTATAAGGACATCTATAAAACAACCAGTAGCCGGGATTTTGGAGCGGATCTGGTTTTTACAGACCGTGAAGGCGTCAGAGTTGTCATACAGGCCAAACGTTATGGCGTACAACATCCGGTGGGCTTGGGAGCAGTACAGGAAATTTACACCTCTATGCGTTATTATGCGGCCGACAAGTCTATCGTTATCACCTCCGGCCGTTATACGGAATCTTGTAAAACACTTGCTGCTGTCAACGGGGTTAAATTATTAGATCGTAACGACTTGATCGACATCATAGATTTATTCAAGGCTAGGCACCGCGAGGAGGTTATGGACCTATTAGAAAGTAGAGTAGATGTGATTGCTTCCAAATGGAGTGAAAGATAATCATAAAAGGGACTGAACTACTGGCGACGAGTTTGAAGGCCAGTAATCAGTCCCTTTTATTTTTTAACATGGTGCTTGTTCTTATACTGTTATCATTAGATGCCTGTCCAGACATCCTTGGCATAGCGTTTTTCCTGTTGGAGACGATCCAACCATTGCTGTGCTTCTTCTTTACTGGTATGGTGTGCTTCCGCGTAAGCAGCACAAAGGGTGTTTTCTACATCGGGAGCCATCCGGCTACCATCACCGCATACATATAGATGCGCTCCTTCATCAAGCAAGTGAATCAGAGTGTCCGCATCTTCTTTCATGACATGCTGCACGTATCTTTTGGGTTGATCGGGCAGACGTGAAAAGGCTGTATGAAGCGTAACGATTCCTTCCTGCTCCCAGGCTTGCAGCTCTTGCTTGTACAGATAGTCAAGCTTAGGATTACGGCAGCCATAGTATAGATGAGCCTGGCCGAGCTGTTCCCCTCTTTCTTTAAGTACATGGCGGGTTTGGAGGAATCCGCGGAATGGTGCCACTCCAGTACCTGGACCGACCATGATGACAGGCACCGTCGGATCTTCCGGCAAACGGAAGCCCGACTGAGGCTTACGCACAAAAATGACAATTGGATCATCTGGTTGGAGCTGCGCCAAATAGTTGGAGGCAATTCCCAGGTATTCGCCCTGTCCGCTACGGGCTGGTCCACGCACGACGCCCACGGTTATACTCGCTGAATTCTCCGATTCAAGCGGAGAGCTTGAGATGGAGTAGTACCTAGGCTTGAGTGGAGGTAACAGCGAGATAAAGTTTTCAAATGGCAGCTCGCAGGCTGGATACTTCTCCAGAATATCCAGCATCGTGACGTGCTTCTGTCGTATCTCTTGATCAAAGGTAGCATCCTCTAGCAAAGCTTCGATTTCTTTCTTGTGCGGTGGACACACTGTAAAGGATGCTAGTTGCCGTAGCTGGGCTCTCGTTGCCGGTTCTTGCAGTTCCACACTGAGAGTGAGCAAATCTCCTACGCTGACAGGCCGATCTAAGGGGAGATGCGCCGCATCCCGGTCACTGCCTCTCAATACGATGTAGTCTTGATCCTGTAACTTAAAGCGTTGCATTACTCTATTCGCCAACGAAGCAGGATTACGCGGCAAAACACCCAGATGATCACCCTCGCGATAGGACAATCCGGTTGGTAATTGGATCTCCAGATGCCGTGTACTGCGTTCACTTTCAGCAGCGTGCAATTCACGATTCGCGGTAACAACGGCAGTAGTTGCCTCATAGTTGGCCGCCAGAGGAGCGCTAAGTACGTCGCTTACAAACTCTATGCTCAGACTGCTGGTGTCCTGTGGTTCTGTATCACTGTGCTCTATGCCGAAAGCATTCAGCAATTCCGGCCATAGGCCGCGATTCCAGACTTCCCAATCCTTCTCGAAGTCACCACTGGCGTCGCCCTCGCCCCGATCATACAGTCGCTTTGCCCCTTTGGCAGCCATTAGCTCATCAATCATCCTTGGAATGCGCTGATACGTGCTGGCCCAATTCCGGTCACCGCAACCAAAGACAGCGTACCTTATGCCTGCCAGTTGGACCTCGTCTACCTGCTTCAACCATTCTACAAAGGCATCAGCATTATCAGGCGGATGTCCGTTATAAGATGCAGTCGTAATAAGTACCACGCCTTCTTTAGGCAAATGGTCCACATGTTCATTCAGAGTTGCTATGCTACTGTTAAAACCCCAATTCCGACCTAAATCGGCTAGTTCACCCGCAAGTCCCTCAGCTGTACCCAGATTCGAGCCGTACAAAGACAGCAAAGAAGTATCATGTTTTTCGGCATGAGGAGCTGCAACTTTTTGTTCCTCCTGTTCATGAAGTTCTTGAGCGGCACCCGGCAGTATGACGGCAGTCTGTGTGCTACGCGGTCGTACTTGAATGGTGAAGCCCTCAGGCTTGAGTGTGAGCGTCTCTTTGACTTTCAACTCATAATGAGTATGATCAATCAGCTCAAAATGTTTCAGTACCATACCCAGCACAAGGGTGGCCTCCTGTAAGGCAAACTGTTGTCCAATACAGGCCCGTTGACCGTTGCCAAACGGTTTATAGGCATCTTGTGGAATGGCGGATGGGTCCCCAAAGCGTTCTGGTCTAAATTCCTCAACATCTTCACCCCAAGCCTCGGTATCACGGTGCAGTTTCGGGATGAGTACATTTACACTGTCGCCCTTTTTAAGCGGATAGGTTCCGTCGAGCAGTGTATCTTCTTTGGCGAAGAGCGAGAAGGCGGGCGCTGTCGGCCATAGCCGCAGAGCTTCATTCAGTATCATCCTTATGTACTTGAGCTCACGCACCTGAGTATAGGAAGGCAGCGAATCGGTGAGCACGCGATCCACTTCTTCATAGGCTTTAGTTAGCATTCGTGGATTTTTAAGCAAATAGTAAATGGCAAAGGATAAAAGCCCACTGGTCGTTTCATGACCGGCGATGAGGAAGGTGATGATCTGATAACGGATATTTTCATCATCCAGCGTTTCACCTGTTTCCGGGTCCTTGCCTTCCAGCATACGCGCCAGTAAATCCTCTTCACCTTGGTTGCCCAGGGTTTTGCGTTCTTGAATAATGCTGTCCACCAGAGAGAACATCGTTTCGATGTCGTGTTTAAACTGTTTTTTCTTCGATAACATCAGCTTGTTTTGCAAATTGAGGCGTTGCAACTGACCCATTGCTTCATCCAGTGCGCGTGTCATACTGGTCACGAACGGATGGGGCTGGTCGCGGTAAAAGCTGTTAAAACGATAATTAAAGCCGCATAATCCGATGGTATCCAAAGTCAGCCGGGTCATATCTTCCGGTACCTCTACACTTTCATCTGGATTGAGCCGAGACCATTTCTGCACCAGCTGAACCGCAAGATCAAGCATCATATTGTGGTAACCCTTCATAGCCCGCTGGCTAAAGCTTGGTAGCAATATTTGGTGGGCCTTGCGCCAGTTCGGTTCCTCAGTCCAGCTTGTGAATAGTCCGTCTCCAGCAAAAGCTCGTACTTTTTGTAAGGGAGCCCACACCTGCTTATCGAAACGGGATTCATCACAAGCATCTGCCACCAGCTTATGATCGGAAATATAAATGTTCGTTCCTTCAGGCAGATCCATGCGAAAGATGGGACCGTACTCATTAGCAAGCTTAACCAGAGACTGGACAGGGGCATGTGTATCAATCAAGGGCAGATTTCCTAAGGGACCATATGTTTTGGGTTGTGGAATTAAATGGGTCGAAGTCATTTTAAATGTTGCTCCTTTCAGATTGAAATAGGGTGATGGTTTCAAAGTACCTATGTTTTCCAAATTACACTTTATTCTTCCGGTATAAACGAAAATAAATGAATTTGGACAGTTCGTATAATAAAAACAAAGCAAAATATACATTTTCTACATAATAAACAAAGACATCACACTTATCACACTTCTATTAACAATGAATTTACAGAAACTCTTATGAAAAAATATGCTTTTATAACCGATATAAAGATGTTGGGGATTTGCATTTTATGTTGAGGTGATATGTCATGAAGAAACGAGCTCTATTATTAACTTTTAGGTGGATTCCCATTGTCACGATCTTTGCATTATTGGTAAGTGCATGTGGGCAATCAGACGTACAAACCAAGGCCGAACCCATTAAGGTGGGAATCGTATTGTCAGATATTGGTCTGGGTGACCAATCTTACAGCGACGCGGCATTTCGGGGTTTGGTCAAGGCAAGGGATGAGGGGAAGATTGTTTTTGAGTACCGGGAAATAACGGAGACCAAGACGTATGATGCGGCTTTTGAGCAGCTTGCTCAAGAAAAAGCGGATTTAATCATTGGGTTGGGTTATATGGTGAAGGACAGTATGGAATCCATTGCCAAAAAATACCCAGACCGTAAATTTTTAATCGTGGATGAGAAATCAGATTTACCGAATGTGGCCTCTATTAGCTTCAAAGCAGAAGAGGGCAGTTTTATGGCTGGGGTCGTTGCCGGTTTGACGAGTCGCACCGAACAGGTGGGTTTTCTTGGAGGTGCGGAATCTCCTCTGTTGAAAAAATTTGAAATTGGGTACCGCGCAGGGGTGCAATCAGTCAAGCCTAATGCCAAAGTTACTGCAACGTATGCAGGAGATTTTGGAAAGCCGGAACTGGGTACGAAAATTGCAGATGACATGATTAATCAGGATCAGATTGATGTTATCTTTGCAGCCGCAGGTCTCACGGGCGTAGGTGCGCTACAGGAAGCGCAAAAACAGCAAAAATTAGCCATCGGGGTCGATAGCGACCAGTTTTTTATTGCGGAAAAGGCGGTAGTGACCTCGATGTTTAAAAATGTAGACATTGCAATTTATACAGCAGTCAAAGGCTTTGCAGATCATCAAAGAAAATTTACGGAGAAGGATATGGTGTTTGGTCTTGCAGAAGATGGCGTAGGTTTAGCGCCTATTCGTGTCGTGACACTGAGTCCGGATCAGCAAAAGTTGTTGGATGATTTAAAGGAAAAAATCAAATCCGGCACACTTACTGTTCCCACCCAATAAATTTTCGCAAACGGAGGATGAAAGCTGATGAAACTGCAAGGTAAACTGGTGCTGAATGCGATGATTTCCTTGATCGCTTGTCTGGCTTTAGTGGCATATATCATTTTTGAATTAATTCGTATTAACTCGCAAAGTAGTAATTTGGTTCCGGCTATGTTGAATGTACAGCAGCTCAATGCCTATTTGATTCAGTCGGGACAGGCGTTGCAAAATTATTCTGCTTCCATGACAGAGAGCAACAAAGCTGATGTGCAAAATCAACTGACTCAGTCTGAAAAGACGATTGCTTTGCTTTCACAGGGCATGATGCAGACCGAAGAACAGCAAAAACGACTGAATACGATTAAAACAAAATTCAGCCAATTGAAAGTAGCAACGGAGAAAGCAATGAGTACCCAAAACAGTCCGGAGTCCAAGCGGGAGGCCATGCGCGCCCAGGGGATTCAGAACGATGTTTTTATGCTGGATCTGCTGACCAAGGCACGTTATGACCAATACACAGAAGATTTGACCAAGAGCATTCGTTTTACTTGGCAATTGGCCTTAGCAGGTGCAGTTTTACTTCTGGTGGCAGTTGGGCTATATAATACATACACCTCCAGGCAGCTTGCCCTTAGAACACGTAAGTTAACGGATGCCGCAAAGCAAATTGCCGAGGGGAATCTGACCGTTCAGCTCGCACAAACGAAGGGACGCGATGAGCTGGACGAGCTCAATGAATCTTTCCGGGTAATGATCGGGAACTTGCGCAGCATTGTACTCTCCATTGATCAGGCGGGTAATCGTGTCGATCTGATGGCTCGGGATATTGATCACCATAATGAGGCCATGAAGGAAATTGTGACACAAGTCAGCACGTCAACAGAGGAACTGGCGATAGGCAGTCAGAAAATTGCTGAGGATCTGTCGTCGACAGTTGGTGTTGTGGACGAGATGCAGCAAAAGTTTGAATCGAATCTGCTGGAGACCACTCAATCGACCGCGTATAGTGAGGATGCTTTGCGTGTCATTGAGCAGGGTACGCGGGTCATGAGCGATCAACTGCGTATTGTTGCAGAAAATCGTTCAGCCATGTCCGAAGTGGAGCAGACAGTCAAGGAGCTGGAAGCTAATGCAGCCGAGATTACAACCATGACTGGATACGTATCCGAAATTGCGAGCCAAACATCGCTGTTGTCCTTGAATGCTTCTATTGAGGCTGCACGTGCGGGTGAAGCAGGAAAAGGTTTTGCTGTGGTTGCCAATGAAGTGAAAAAGCTGGCGAATCAATCAGAGTCTGCTGTAAAGAAAATTTATACCGCAGTTGACGGTATTACGCAGGCTATGGATAAAGTGAAGACTTCTGTGGCGCAAAGTCAGGAGCTGTTCCGTGAGCAGGAGAAGGCAACCTCCTCGACCGGAGAATCGTTTACAGAGATTAGTGGCAAAGTGCAGCAAATTGCCGGCCAAGTCAGCAAGCTATCAACGGACATGAATGTATCGCGAGAATTGAGCGTACAGGTGCAGCAAGCTATCGAAAATATCAGCGCAATCACTCAGCAATCCGCCGCAGGCAGCGAAGAGATTACAGCTTCCACGGTAGAGCAGAAGCGTTCATTTGAGGAATCGGCTGAGAAGGTAAAAGAGCTTCGTCAGATTCGCGAGGAAATGCAGCGGGAACTGGATCGTTTTCAGGTGGAAAAGACAAGCTAAAACCTGTGAAGCGAGTATCTGTTTTTGCTGAATAATGAATATAAGCAGCCAAAGAAGAAGTTCTACCTAACACAGGGAGACTTCTTCTTTTTTTATTTTAATGATGTACTCATATGAAGTTTTATTAAGTTTGATTTACATAGGCAGGGAATTCCAACTCTTACGTCAAATAGATTTAGGGAGAATATGTCACCACGTATATGGGCAAGAGGAAGATGGACAACGAAGTCCGGAAGGATGAAGTTACGGGAATGTTGCGACTTAAGCTTCAATTGATACTGAAAAATAAACAGACAAGACTGATTCTACTGCTCACTTTGTGTGTGTCGCTCGTGATTAGCGTGATCGGCTTGCTATCGTATTCAGGATACCGTGAAGGTTTGGATACCGAGCTGAACACACCCAATATAGAATTATTGCAAATCAATCTGGATGTAACCAATCGGGCTTTTCGTGAGTCTGATAACAAGGCGCTGGATGCAGCATATCATCCGGATGTAGAGGCTTTTGTACGTGCCCAAACGGATAGGAAATCGCTGGAAGATAACGCCTCCGTCATAGATCGGCTTCAGAAATACTTGAAAACCCTTTCTTCACACGAAGAAATTTATTCGGTTGAAGTGATTTCTTTGGACAATCATGCTCTCGTATCCAGCAATTATGGTTACATGCCTGATTGGAAGCAGGCACCGGATACCACATGGGTTCCCTGGATTCAGGACATTCAAAAAAAACCGTTGTTGATTAAGCGGAGATGGTACGGCACCGATCGTGAGCAGGGGACGTTAGAGCTGCTTTCGCTGGCCAGGCCCATAGTAGAGAATGGTCAGGTCATGGGTGCGGTGCTAATCAATCTGGATTACGACCGTTTTTTCTCCAAACTATATATTCATTTATCCAACTCGCAATACGTGTATGATCTGGAGGGCGAGTTGATCTATCCCAAGCTGAGATTGTCCTTACCCTTAAATGATATGGGCAGGGTTTTGAAAGAGCTGGATGTGAGCCCCTATGCTTATGTGGAGATAGGGAATATGGAATATATGGCGAACCAAACCTTTTCTGATGTAACGGGCTGGCGTCTAGTCTCGCTCGTTCCGATGGACAAGCTGCTAAAAAATGTAAAGCTGGCGCGCAATATGATGCTGTGGCTGGCCTTTATCTCCATACTGGCTGGGTGCTCAGCAGTTTACTATTACAACTATGCAGCTTTTCGCCCCATGAAAAAAATTAATAGCCTATTGAATTCGGGTAATAAGGGAACGCGCCAAGGAGGATTGTATGACCTGGAACCTGTGATTAGCAAACTGGTTGGAGAGTTTCATCGCAAATCATTGGTGGTAGAGCGAAGCCTGCCGGAGCTGCGTTCCAAATATATGGAAGATGTCATCCAGCGTAGAATGGGCATACAGGAAATGCGTATGAAATGGGAACAGTATTTTTCCGATTGGGACGGTAATTCTTTGTTTGTCATAATCGTGTCCATCGACCGATATTCTGCGTGGGCTGCAAGCTTTCCAGAAGAGGATAAAATGCTGCTCAAGTATGCGCTGAACAATATTTTGCTAGAGATGCTCGAACCTTACTGGAAAGCAGTATGCTCGCCGGAAGAGGAAAGTGGTTTTATTGTGCTGTTACAGTACAGCGAGAGTTCGAATGAAGTTGAAGTTGGTTCGGAGACTGCCCTCCAAGAGAGTATTTTGCTTCACAAAAGCGTTGATAGACTGATTCAGGTTGTCGGTGAGTATCTTCCTTTGACCATTTCTATAGGGATTGGTCATATGGTCACGGATATTCAAGAGGCACGGGCATCTTTTATAAAAGGAAAAGAGGCCCTTAATTTGCGTTTGTATGAGGGGTATGGACGTTCATATACGAATATGGACAGCCATATAAGTGTGAAAAAGGATAATACAGTGGATGAACAGTCAAAGGAGCAAATTCAGGATTCAACATTGTTGGACGATCGGCGTGTGGAAATAATTCATGCCCTGGAGTCGCAGGAACCGGGTGCAAGTGTAAAGCTAATCAGCCACTGGGTAGAAGAACTTCGACTCCACAGAACATCCCCAGCCCAGGTCTACTTGTTTGTTCATGAATTGCTGGAAGATTTGCTGAAATGGTGTGCCACTCAGAGTGTGACGCCGCCGGATCAGCTTGCTGATTACCACTGGAATCAGATTCTGACGCTAGACCTTCAAGACATTGAGGTATTGCTGGTCACTATGTTGACTGATATTGAAGAAAAATGGCACGGACGTATTCAGTCCAAAGATTTTGTGCGTGTACAAGAGATGATCGAATATATGGAACATCATTTGCATTTGAACATCGGGCTTCAGGAAATTGCGGATCATGTTCACATGAGCGTGTCCTCGGTGAGCAGTATGTTCAAGGAAGAAACAGGGACCACCGTTTACGATTATTTGACTGGATTACGCGTAAAAAAGGCATGCACATTACTATGTGAAACCCATTTGAAAATCGGAGAAATTGCAGAGCAGGTTGGATACCGAAATGAGAACAGCTTTATTCGGGTATTCCGCAAGCATAAGCAAGTGACCCCAGGGAAATTCAGACAAATCAGCAAATCTTCCAATGAATATGCAGATCGGTCAAAAGGTTGATACTTGGCGAAATAGAAGATAAATACGAAGATTAAGCGATAGCTGTAGCCCTTCACGTTGCGGTACATTGACTTCATGTAAACGCAAACAACAAGACCGAAAACGTTGGAGGTGAAAACGGGCGCATGACGGGCCCAGTTCATTTTTGAGAAGAGGAAACGTAATGAAGAAAAAGCCATGGCAAAAATATGTGCTGGTTGCGGCGGGAGTAGCTATGCTTTCTGCCTTGAGTATCAGTGAATATGTGGATCACCGCACCCTGCAGGATCACAGCCGTATATTTCCTACGAAGCCAATAACCCTCGTCGTTCCCTATGCAGCCGGAGGCGGTACAGATATTACCGCGAGAGCGTTGGCGAAAGCCGCCGAAAAGCATCTCGATCAGCCGATCATCGTCGTTAATCGAACGGGAGGAGGCGGTTCTGTCGGGCTGATGGAAGGGGCTGAGGCGCAGGCGGACGGTTATACCGTAACGTATCTGGTCGCTGAGCTGACTACGTTGCCTTATCTGGGACTGCTACCGCTCACCTATGAGCGATTTAAGCCGCTGCTTCAAACCAATATGGACCCTTCTGCCATTACGGTCCGGGCGGATGCACCATGGAAGACAGCGGAGGCATTTCTGGAGGATGCTGAGGCCCATCCCGGCAAACTCAAAATGGGGAATGCAGGCACAGGGAGCATATGGCACCTTGCTGCCGCAATGCTGGAACAGAAAAGTGGAGTCCGCTTTACCCATATCCCTTATGAGGGAGCAGGCCCAGCCGTCTCCGCTTTAATGAGCGGATTTGTGGATGCTGTACCCGTCAGTCCCGCAGAAGTGAAGAAATACGTGGACGAAGGGAAACTTCGCATACTGGCGATCCAGTCAGACACTATTTCGGAAGCGTTTCCAAAAGTGCCGACACTACAGCAAGCCACTGGGCTGCGTGTACATTTTATCGGCACTTGGAGAGGGCTGGCTGTGCCTAAGGATACACCGGATGCAGTTGCTCAAACGCTAACGGATGCACTGATCAAGGGAACGAAAGACGAGGAATTCAGGGAGGAAATGCGTAAGCATGGGTTGGGATTGCGTGTCCAGGATGCAGACGCATTCGCGCGACAACTGAAGGAGAGTCATGATACCTTCGCGAGACTGATTCCCGAGCTCGGTTTGAGCCGCAAGTGACACGGCCTTGTTTTTGCATTGGCAAAAACGAAAGGATTGAACGAAGTTATGAAAATCAAACAAAACATTGATAAAATTCCAGGGGGCATTATGCTGGTGCCGCTGTTTATTGGCGCGCTTTTTCATACATTTACTCCATGGGCAGGCGACTATTTTGGATCTTTTACCAAGGGGCTGATGACAGGTACGGTACCCATTTTAGCAGTGTGGTTTTTTTGTATGGGGGCTTCTATAGATGTGCGAGCGACGGGTACTGTATTGCGTAAATCAGGAACGCTCGTATTGACTAAAATCGCGGTCGCGTGGGTAGTGGCGATCATTGCATCCAGATTGCTGCCTGTTGGGGGTGTAGAAAGTGGGCTATTTGCAGGTTTGTCGGTGCTGGCGCTGATCTCGGCTATGGATATGACGAACGGCGGGTTATACGCCTCCATTATGCAGCAGTATGGCTCCAAGGAAGAGGCGGGAGCATTTGTACTGATGTCACTGGAATCGGGTCCATTAGTGACCATGATTATTTTGGGTAGCACCGGACTGGCCGTTTTCGAACCGCAGACATTTGTGGGGGCGGTATTACCATTTTTGATCGGCTTTATGTTGGGCAATCTGGATCATGATTTCCGAAAGTATTTTGGGAACGCAACGCAAGCCTTAATTCCATTTTTCGGTTTTGCACTTGGTTGTTCCATTGACTTGAGTGTCATTGTCCAGACAGGTATGCTCGGTATTTTATTGGGTATTTTTGTCATTCTCGTTACAGGTATTCCACTAATTTTGGCGGACAAATATATCGGTGGTGGCAACGGTACAGCAGGAATCGCAGCTTCCAGTACAGCAGGTGCAGCAGTAGCGAACCCAGTCATTGTCGCCAATATCAAGCCTGAGTTCCTGCCTGTTGCGCAATCTGCAACGGCCTTAGTTGCCGCTTCGGTCATTGTGACCTCGATTTTGGTACCTATTCTGACGGCATACTGGGCCAATTATATGAAGCGTAAGGAGAAATCCCGAGGAGCAGGGCCTGTAAATCCAGGGACGAATGTACCTAAATAAAGTTTGGATGATGATGGCTCAACTTATTATGGATCTTTCCATTACCCGGGAAATGCTTTTGCAGGTATACCTTCAATCCTAACATCACAAAACTTGTCCTAAAACACTTCTGCAAACATACATATGTAAGCAGAGGAGCGTGATGGGATTGGAAAACAAGGTGCGCCGATACTACCAGTTAAAGCAAAAGCAAAAAGAAATTGAAGGTGAACTGACTGATTTGCGTAATGACATTACCGCTCATTGTGCGCAGCAGGAAGTGTCAGATTGGGAAATTGGCAACTATCGGGTCAAGATTGTGCAGCAGCACCGTAAGGAATACGATCATACAAAGCTGTATGATTCACTGCCTGATCCGCAGCTATGGCGCTTGTTTTCCAAGCCGGATACGTCGAAGATTGCCAGTTTGCTTAAGCTCAAGGTCATCGCAGAGGAGCAAATAAAAGATGCTGTTTCTCTTAAAACGGTGACGCTATTGCAAGTGGATAAAAAATAAATAAAAAGAGCTGCCCCCGTTTTCGGAGCCAGCTCTTTTTATTGTCATTGTTACTAGTCTTCAACCCTCACGCTCTATAAGTTATTTATCTGACAAACTTTTTCCCACTCCTTTGAGAAAATGAATGCCAAATCCCATTGCACGGTTTACATCTGGATCATTCATCGCCTTCATAAGATCGCGCAGACGAGTCTTTTTATTCTGTTTTAGATGTTCATTGGCTTCGTTCAGGCCATTAGTAACGCTGTTTGTCAGCTTTTTCATCAGCTCGGGGTCTACCTCAGACAGCATTCCGGCTGCTCCCATGAGATTATTGATGATGTTCGTCACAGGCTTACGCGTCGCTTGTCCTACAGCGATTTTGGCGATGCTTTCTTTAGCCTTTAGCATAGACTGGGCTGCTTCGAGAAGACCACTATCGTGCAGCTCACGTACGATTTCAAGTGTCTTCTGCAGTGCCGCTCCATTGTCCGCCAGATCAGCAGTAAGCTGATCCAGCGATTGTTTTTGGCGTTCTTCTTCTGTCAAAACACGTTTTCTCACAATTGAAATAGGCTTAGCCACGGCTTGACCTCCTTATTTTTGATCCACCAAATCGACGTAACCGGGACGATTCCACTTGCGGTCCACTTCAACCCCATTTTGCGGATGACGCTTTTTGTAACGCGGATTGATACGTGGCAGTGGATTTTGACCGTCTACCTCCAAAATTTGCATCCGTACTTTGGCTTGTTTATAGGCCGGTGTGCGGGTGACCACATCGAACGCTCCTCCAGTTAACAGATTGACCGCACTATCATGGCTGGTAGAGTGCATCGGCACATAAATTTCAGTTCCTTGCACCCGGTCTGTCACCAGAACTCGTAGCTTGACCGCACCATAAGGGGATTCCAGTCGAACCAGCGATCCATTATGGATTCCGCGCTCCTCAGCCAATTCAGGTGACACTTCCACAAATACTTTTGGGAGTTTGAGCTGAATGCCTGCCGATTTGGTCGTCATATTTCCCTCATGAAACTGTTCGAGCAGTCGACCATTATTTAAGGTCAGATCGAATTCAACAGGGTACTCTTTTGGTGGTACATATTCGAAAAGTCCCAAACGCGCTTTTTTATCTGGAAAGTTAAAGCCGTTGGTGTGCAGCAGCGGTGTATTGCTACCATCCGGCGATCCCCAGTGGAAGCTGTTCCAGCCTTCCAATACGTCATAATTACATTGGGAGAAAAATGGAGTGAGCGACGCCATTTCCTCAAAAATTTCACTTGGATGGCTGTAATCCCAATCAAATCCCATATGCTTGGCAAATTGGCTGAAAATCCACCAATCCGGTTTACTGTCTCCCATAGGGCGGAGTGCTTCGTATAAACGCTGGACACGACGTTCAGTGTTCGTAAAGGTTCCGTCTTTTTCGAGTGAAGGTACGGCTGGCAAAATGACGTCAGCGAATTCAGCTGTCTTGCTCAGAAATACATCTTGAACGACAAGGAAATCCAAATTCGCCAGCATTTCTTGGGTATGGTTGGAGTCGGCATCCACCCATGCCATCTCTTCTCCAGCGATATACATCGCTTTGAGCTTACCTGTTTCAATGGCTTCTAGCATCTGAATGTTGTCCAGTCCGCGCTGACCTGGGATTTGTACACCGTAGGCCGCTTCAAACTTGGCACGAATGTCATCGTTCGTCACGGGCTGATAGCCCGGGAAAATATCCGGCATCGTACCCATATCGGCAGCACCCTGAACATTGTTATGTCCGCGAAGCGGATATGCGCCTGCACCCGGACGCATAAAGTTTCCAGTCACCAGCAGCAGATTGGCAATCGCAATCGAAGTGTAAGAGCCTGCGATGTTTTGCGTCACACCCATGCCCCAGCAAATGGCAGTGCCGTCGGCTTCGTGAATCATAGTCGCTACCTGAATCAGTGTCTCTTTGGAAATACCAGTTTCCTGTTCGGCAAAGTCCAGGGTGAATCGCTCTAGCAATTTCAAATATTCAGGATAGAAGTTTACATGCTCTTCAATGAATTTTGCATCATGCCAGTTTTGCTCAATGATGTATTTGGCTACAGCGGATAACCATACATAATCAGTACCTTGCTTCGGACGAATGAACAGATCAGCGCGTTCTGCCATTTCATGCTTGCGCAGGTCGACCGAGATTAACTTTTGACCGTGCAGCTTATGCGCACGTTTGATACGCGTAGCCAGCACGGGATGACCTTCTCCCGGCGCGCAACCGACCAGCATGACCAAACCTGCTTTGGCAATATCTTTAATCGTACCGCTGTCTCCACCGATGCCTCCGGTGTATTGCAGCCCCCATGACGCAGGAGATTGGCAATACCGTGAGCAATTATCGACGTTATTCGTTTGGAAGACCTGACGAGCCAACTTCTGCATCAAATAGTTTTCTTCATTGGTAAATTTGGACGAAGAAATAAAGCCGAGTGCTTCGCCACCGTAAGTTTCTTGAATAGCTCCCATTTTACTGGCCATCAGGCTCAGTGCTTCTTCCCAGGTTGCTTCCACAAATTCGTCACCTTGACGAATTAAAGGGGAGGTCAGACGCTGATCGCTGTTTACAAAATCCCAGCCGAATTTTCCTTTTACGCATGTCGAGATACCGTTAACAGGTCCCTCAGAGGTAGGTTGTACCTTCAAAATTTTGCGGCCTTTGGTCCAAACCTCAAAGCTGCAACCTACACCGCAAAACGTACAGACGGTTTTCGTTTTTTGCGTACGGGTTTCGCGCATCGCTGCTTCGGCTTCGGAAATAGCAAAAATCCCACTATAGCCCGGTTCCACTTCCTTTATTAAATCCACCATCGGATTTAATAAATCCTTGCTCATGCCACTCATGAAGCCTGCTTCTCCCAGCATAGATTTCTCCATCAAGGCATTACATGGACAGACGGTTACACACTGACCACAGCTAACGCAGGAGGATTCGTTAATCGCAACCCGGTCATCCCATATGACGCGAGGACGTTCAGCCTCCCAGTCGAGGGACAGCGTTTCATTAACCTGAAGGTTTTGGCATACCTCTACGCATTGGCCGCATGCAATACATTGATTGGGGTCATATCGGTAGAAGGGATGAGACATATCTACTTCTGTTGGGTCAACTTTCGGTTGATATGGATATTTTTGATGTTCAATTTCCATAAGCTCTGCTGTATTATGCAAAGTACAATTACCGTTGTTATTATCGCATACGGTGCAGTAGAGGAGATGATTTTCCAGCAATCGGTCCATAGCCTCGGTTTGAGCTGCTTTCGCGCGATCCGAATGTAAATGAATATTCATTCCATCCGAAGCCAATGTCGAGCAAGAACGCATAAGTTTTCCGTCCACTTCCACGATACATGTGTCACAGGTACGGATCGGATCGACTTCGGGAACGTAACACAGCTGGGGATGGGCGATATTGTTTTCGTTAATCACTTCAAGAATCGTTGCGCTGCTCTTCGTTTTCAGTTCCTGTCCGTTTAATGTAATTTTGATCGTACTATCAGTCACGGTTCAGGCTCCTTTCAGATTTTAAATTTAAAAATTAGGAATAAAAAAACTCCACCATAAACACAAGTGCTCATGTTCCAGCACTTGTGTTTATGGTGGAGTAGTGACCAAGCTCTAGGTCCTGGAGGCCAATCCGCCATTTGAATATGTATTAATAACAAACAGTACGCACCGTCTGTATATCAATAACTTCTGAATAACTTAGATATGTCATTTTCTGCATGTTATCTCGTGTAACTATAACGTAAAATTTAAGATAGTTCAACGGTACTTACTAATTTTTTAATTGATAATGATTATCGTTTGAGAAAACGAAAAATCATTGACAAACGTTCCAGGATTGCTAACAATAGGAATGTAGTCTATTTCTGAGCAATCGTAAATGGAGTGTGCGTGGGAATCGCGTATATTTTATTTGTCGCAGCGCTTGTTAGTTTGATTTTTCTATATCGCATGATGTAGGATTTGTAAAATCCTGATGTAGATAAATTAACCGGCATTTAGCAGATTCTTCGATATTCATAAGCGAAGAAGTTGTTGTGATGCCGGTTTTTTGGTTCAGTATAAAATGAATGGAAATACCGTTCCGATTTAAAGGGTAAAGAGTTTTATTAATGAAGACGGATTGAGGTGAACAGGATGGCGAACCGGAGCGACGATCAATGGAATCGTCCGTTACGGGACTTAAGAATATCCGTCATAGACCGATGTAATTTTCGGTGCCGATATTGTATGCCGGAAGAAATATTTGGCCATGACTATCCGTTTTTGCCAAAAGAGAAAATATTGACCTTTGAGGAAATCACACGCCTTTCCCGTATTTTTGTCTCGCTGGGCGTTACGAAGCTGCGTATTACTGGTGGTGAGCCGTTGCTGAGGAAAAATTTGTCCTCGCTTATTCATTCGTTAACTCAACTCGATGGGGTTGAAGATATTGCAATGACGACAAACGGCGTATTTTTGCCTAAATATGCTGCAGCACTGCGAGAGGCGGGACTGAAGAGAGTGACGGTTAGTCTGGATTCGCTCGATGATGATCGGTTCCGCCAAATGAACGGGGGCAGAAGCAGCGTAAAGGCGGTGCTGGATGGTATTGAGGCTGCGGATCAAGCAGGGATGCAGGTGAAAATAAATATGGTCGTGCAAAAGGGCTTTAACGATCAGGATATTGTTCCCATGGCCGACTATTTCCAAAAGAAAAAGCATATTTTACGTTTTGTTGAGTTTATGGATGTAGGCAACACCAATGGCTGGAAATTGGATCAGGTCGTTTCCAAGCAGCAGATCATCGAAGCCATTCACGAGCATATGCCGTTAGAGCCTGTCGCACCCCAGTACAAAGGTGAGGTGGCGACGCGCTACAGGTATCAGGATAGTGACGGGGAAATCGGTATTATTTCGTCTGTTACGGACGCCTTCTGCTCCACATGTACACGAGCGAGAATTTCTGCTGAAGGCTCCTTGTACACGTGCCTGTTTGCCTCTCAAGGGTACAAGCTTCGCGCGATGCTACGTTCCGAACAGTCCGATGACGAGATTAGAGCTTACATTGAGCGTGTTTGGAGAGACCGTACCGACCGCTATTCAGAGGAACGGCTGAATCATACACAGCAAGCAACGTCTAAAATTGAAATGTCACACATCGGCGGGTGAGCCGGAGAGCCAGCCTGTCAGAAATGAGGGAGTGGAGCACATGGAAAAGCCAGCTGAGGTGAAACGTGAGATTTTCCGTTATCGTGACGGTCAGATCAAGCGTTTTGAAGACACGGTGGTGACGGAGCATCCGGTGACCATCAAAATCAATCAGCAGGAATTTGCTACCATGGTTTGTACACCGGAGTATGTGGAGGATATGGCAGTAGGTTTTTTGGCCTCTGAAGGCGTCATTCAACGGTACGATGATATCGAAGATATTTGGGTTCAGGAAAAAGAAGGCTTTGTTCATATTAAAACCCGTCGAATGAATGAGTTTTATCAAAACTTTCATTCCAAACGGTACATTACCTCCTGTTGCGGAAAAAGTAGACAGGGCTTTTATTTTATAAATGATGCCAAAGTGGCAAAAAGAATGAATGACACCCATGTTACGCTGTCTTTTGACGATTGTTTCCGTTTGATGAATTTAATGCAAAACTCGGCACTTACGTTTCAGGAGACCGGTGGTGTTCATAATGCAGCGCTGTGTGATAAAAACGGGATGATCCTATCCAGAATAGATATCGGCCGACACAATGCGCTAGATAAAATCTATGGGCATTGCCTAAAACATGATATTGTATTACAAGACAAAATCATAGTATTCAGCGGACGCATTTCGTCTGAAATTTTGTTGAAGGTTGCGAAGATTGGCTGTGAAGTTGTTTTGTCCAAGTCAGCTCCCACAGAGCTTGCACTTGAGTTGGCTGAGGACCTGGGGATTACGACCGTTGGCTTTATACGCAGTCGTTCTCTGAATGTATATACGCATACCGAACGGATTGATGAACTGGTTGAATCTAAAATATAATATAATAATCTTCAATGTACACCGTCATAGTTAACCAGCATGGAATAAAACCTTTCGAGGTATTCATTCATGTTGGTTTTTCTTGGTACATATGTGGTGGGCAGTCACTGTACTGAAAAGGAGGGGATGTTAAATGAACTATCATATTCAAGTATTTGCTGGACTTGCGGAACAGATGGGAGGGCCTATAATTATGGTGCCTACTGAGCAAGAAACGATGACCGTTGCCGCATTAAAAGACTTGCTATCCGAGCGTTTCCCTGAATCAGCAGCTCAGTTGCAGGGTTCTTTTGTTGCCAGAAATCAAGCCTACGCCGCTCCTGAGGACCTCGTGAGTATACATGATGAGATTGCGATTATTCCTCCGGTTTCAGGAGGGTAGATTTTATTTAATAGGATAGGTGAATTCGATAGAATAGGTGCAAGGGGGCAGATCATATGCAATATCGTATTCAACTATTCGCAGATATGGCGGAGCAACTTGGTGATGTGATCACGGTAGAACTTTCACAGGAAGCGGTGACCATTGCAGACATTCGAAAAAGGCTGAATGAGCTGTACCCGGAAGTGGCTTCACAACTGCCAGGTTCTTTTTTTACCCATCATAAAAAGCTGGCTTCTCCAAATGAACTTGTGCTTCCATCAGATGCAATTGCTCTTCATCAGTCAGCATCCGGGATGAAGACGGTCGTTTCAAAATGTGGTTTATTTGCCATTACGTACGACCCGATTGATGCCGATGAAGTAACCTCAAAGGTACTCGACCCTTCTCATGGCGCCTCGCTGACCTTTAATGGTACGACTCGGGAATTTACGCAAGGTCAGCGAACGGTGTTGCTTGAATATGAGGCGTATGTCCCGATGGCCATGAACACGATGAAGCAGATTGGTGACGAAATTGCAGAACGTTGGCCTTCCACACGTACTGCGATTACACATCGGCTTGGCACGGTAAGAATTGGAGAGACGAGTGTGGTGATTGCTGTCTCAGCTGCACACCGCGATACTTGCTATGAAGCCAGCCGCCATGCCATTGAACGGTTAAAGCAAATCGTACCGATTTGGAAAAAGGAAGTGTGGGAGGACGGCTCAGAATGGAAGGGGCATCAGCTGGGTGGCTGGAACCCTCAAAGTACCCCAAAGCTTTCAAATAAGGGCGAGGACATCTAAGCTTTTAGCTTGTCTGATCAACTTGTAGCTATCAATGGATAAGTATGGAGGCGTAAATCAACGATGTCAGAAATGGACAAGATCCAGAAAATAGAAGTTGCTGCACATGCGCATGCGTCTCATGCCCGTTATTCTAGACAGGAATTATTCTCGAAAATTGGACCGACAGGCCAGCAAAATATCCGTAGTAAGCACGTGCTGATGGTGGGGGCCGGCGCACTGGGCACTGCCAATGCTGACATGCTGGTGCGAGCGGGCATCGGACGGCTGACGTTGGTAGACCGTGATTATGTAGACTGGAGTAATTTGCAGCGCCAACAGCTCTATGACGAAGCGGATGCCCGTAATCAGATCCCCAAGGCAGTGGCCGCGCAGAAGCGATTGCAGCAAACCAATTCGGACGTGGACATTCGTGCGCTAGTCCGGGACGTCTCGCTGGAGGAAATCGACGATATCGCAGCAGGGGTGGATCTCATCGTAGATGCCACTGACAATTTCGATACACGTTTGCTTATGAACGATTATGCGGTCAAGCACAGAATACCCTGGATTTACGGGGCATGTGTAGGTAGTTATGGGACAACCTTTACCATCGTGCCAGGGCAGACACCGTGCCTGCATTGCCTGCTCGGAACTGTACCGCTCGGCGGTGCAACCTGTGATACGGTCGGTGTGATTAGCCCGGCTGTACAGATGGTAGCGGCTTATCAAAGCGCCGAGGCATTGAAGCTGCTCACAGGGGACGATTCGGCTTTGCAAAATAAGCTGATTTCTTTCGATCTGTGGAACAATCAGCATCAGGCAATCCAAATCAGCGCCATGAAGAAAGCCGATTGTCCAACGTGTGGTGAGCACCCAGTGTATCCTTTTTTACAATCGGAGCATCAGGCTAAAACGGCTGTCTTGTGCGGACGAGATACGGTTCAAATCCGCCCGGCTTCGGGTGCTGTACGTGATCTGAATGAAGCGGCACGTTTGTTATCCCGTCAGGGGGGCAAAGTGGAGCATAATCCATACCTGGTATCCGTTGTTATCGGGACGCATCGAATCGTTCTTTTTCAGGATGGTCGCGTCTTAATTCATGGCACGAAGGACATCGCCGAGGCGAGATCAATTTATCACAAATATTTGGGTTGACCCAATAGATTCGACCCGTTATGAGATGTACAATGCTTCCTTATTTTCGCTATCTCATTTTGGAATTTATAGGATAGGGGAAGAACAAGTTGAAAAAGAAATTTGGGTACATATTCACGTTCGTTGGATTGTTGGCATGGGTTCTGGCTGGGTGTTCGTCTCCGGCTGCTGTACAATCGGCACAGTCCGCACCCAAGACAGAACTAGTCGTATCTGCCGCTGCAAGTCTTCAAGATAGTCTGAATACGCTCAAGGGCCAGTATGAGAAACAGCACCCAGATATCAAACTTACCTTTAACTACGCTTCATCTGGTACATTACAAAAACAAATTGAGCAAGGTGCACCTGTTGACGTATTTATTTCGGCAGGCATGAAGCAAATGAAGGCATTAACCGATGCTTCATTGGTGGAAAAGGATAACGTGCTGCTTCAAAATAAACTGGTTGTGGTTGTTCCGCAAGATAAGGCGAAAAGCACAGATAACAAAAGCATTACGCTCAATGACTTGATGGGTCCTTCTTTCCTGAAAGTGGCTGTTGGGGAGCCTACTACCGTTCCCGCCGGACAGTATTCTAAAGAATCGTTAACGAAGGCTGGACTATGGGACAAGCTGGAACCTAAGATGGTATTCGCCAAGGACGTAAGACAGGTATTAAATTATGTTGAAACAGGCAACGCCGATGCAGGACTCGTCTATCTAACGGATGCCAAATCATCCGATAAAACGGTCATAGCACTGGAAGTGCCCGAGGAATTGCATGCACCCATCCTGTATCCTGAAGGCATTGTAAAAGCAACCAAACACAGCCAGGAAGCAGGCGAGTTTCTTAATTTCCTACGGACAGATGAAGCTATGAGTGTGTTCAGTAAAGATGGATTTTCAGCCCCTACAGAAATGACGGGAAAATAGAATTCGCAGATAAAGGAGGGGGTCCCGTTGGATTGGTCAGCTTTTCTTCCTCCGGTTATCGTATCTGTTAAAGTCGCTGTCGTCGCCAGCATCATCGTCTTTTTATTAGCTACTGTGGTAGCGCGGATGATGGCGAACTGCACGCCGCGGAGGGGAACCAGCGTGATCGAGACCGTCCTAATTCTTCCGCTCGTATTGCCGCCCACTGTTGTCGGCTTTATTTTGCTCATCTTGCTGGGAAGGAAAAGCTGGATTGGCACTGTCTTCGAAAGCCTGTTCCAGCAGACGATTGTATTTACGTGGGGATCTGCAGTGGTGGCGGCCGTAGTTGTTGCTTTTCCACTGGCTTACCGCACCATTAAAGCAGGTTTTGAAGCTGTAGACCCGGAGGTAGAGCAGGCTGCACGTGCGCAAGGTGCCAACGAATGGCAAGTGTTTCGCCACATTACGATGCCCCTTGCCTACCGACCCCTCATTTCAGGATACATTCTCGGATTTGCCCGAGGGTTAGGGGAATTTGGTGCTACGCTGATGCTCGCAGGTAATATTCCTGAACAGACCCAAACCCTGTCTACAGCGATTTACACCGCGTCCGAGGTCGGAAATATGACACTCTCTTGGAGCTGGGTAGCTGTTATCATTTTATTCTCTTTTATCATGTTGATGCTTTCTAATCGATTAGTAAAGGATTAGTCCGTTGGAGTAAGAACGTGCGTAGTTTGCCGATAGGGCAGTAGCGGCAACGTTAGCAGCTTTGATCACCAAGAAACCTTGCGATTACTAAAACGCAGGGTTTCTTGTTTCTTTCGACAGCGATTACGGTGAGCTCCTGGTCTTTGGTATGGCGCATAGGTTGCACTAATGGCCGATGCCAAAGAACAGATTTACTGGAATTAGGGTACAATTTACAAGAAAAACAAAAGGGGATGAGGAAGATGAAGAAATTCGGGCAAATGTTTCTGGTAGGTTTAGCCATGGTTTTCGGGCTTGGTCTGGTGACCGGAAATGTGCAACCTCCCGCTGCTTCCGCGGCTGGTACAGAATATTATGTGGCTACGAGCGGCAGCGACTCCAACGCTGGAACGAGCGACGCGCCGTGGAAGACGCTGCAGCACGCGGCCGACGTGGTTCCTGCGGGCAGCACGGTTTACGTCCGGGGCGGCGTGTACAAGCAGAAAGTAAAGATTACCCGCTCTGGCTCCGCTTCGCAGGGTCCCATTGTGTTCACCAACTATGGGACAGAGACCGCCATTATTGATGGCAGTGGACTTTCGGTCAGCGGGAACGAAGGGCTGATCGAACTGGCCGATGTCAATTACGTTACTGTTCAGGGGTTTGAAATCCGCAATTTTACCACTGCTTCCAAGAACGTGGTGCCTGTAGGTATTTATGTCCACGGTTCGGGCGGCTTCATTAATCTGTCCAACAATAAAATCCATGACATCAAAAACACGGTCACTCCGACCGGCAAAAATCGGCTGGGCCGGGATGCTCACGGTATCGCTGTTTACGGCACGAAAGCTCCGGCTTCGATTCACGATCTTACGATCAGCGGCAATGAGCTGTACAATCTCGTACTGGGCTCCAGCGAATCGCTCGTTTTAAACGGCAACGTGGATGGCTTTGCGGTGACCGACAACCTCATTCACGATAATGACAACATCGGGATTGATTTGATCGGCTTTGAGGGCACCGCGCCGAATACGACTTACGATCAGGCGCGGAACGGGTTGGTGAAGGGCAATCGGGTGTATAATAATTCAGTTCAAAATAACCCATCTTACAAGAGCGATGACAACTCGGCCGGGGGCATTTATGTAGATGGGGGCAAGGACAGTATTATTGAGCAGAACTACAGCTACAACAACGATATCGGCGTCGAAATTGCCTCCGAGCACGCCGGTAAAGCCACCAGCAATATTACGGTCCGCAGCAACGTGATATATAACAACCGACTGACCGGCATTGCCATGGGCGGTTACAATGAGGAGCGTGGCTCCACGGTAAACTGCAAGATCGTGAACAATACACTATACAAGAACGATACATTTGAAGATGGAAGCGGCCAGTTTTTGGTTCAATATGATACGCGAAACAACGTGATCCAAAACAATATTTTCGTGGCCAGCTCCACGGATATGCTGATCTCCAATGGATACACCAAAAATTCCGGCAATGTTGTGGATTATAATTTATATTTTGCTCCGAGCGGCAGCTCGGAAGCGAATTGGATCTGGAAAAATAAGGAGTATACGGGTTTCTCCGCGTACAAATCGGGGACCGGCAACGATACGCATTCTCTATTTGCCGATCCTAAATTCGTGAGTGCCGCGAACAGCGACTTCCATTTGCAGTCTTCGTCACCTGCGATCGATGCCGGGAACACGGACCTTGCCATCATTGGAACACTGGATATCGACGGGAAGCCAAGAGTACAGGGAGTCGCTGTGAACATCGGTGCCTACGAGTAAGCCGTATATTTTATGACAAACAGTGCAACCGAAACGATGTGAGGCCACTGCTTGTACGTTTTTACAATGTTCCTTGCAATTAAAACACCTTCAAAGTGAAACCCCATGTCGTAAGATATGGAGATAACCTTGGAGGTGTTTTTGCGTTGGCAACAAGATTAAGCTATCTTCGGAAAGTAAAAATGAAAGTCATATAAATGAGATTAGAAAGTTGTTCCTGTTCGATAGGCTCCGATTAACATAGTTGTTGCACACCTTTGAACCATACGGATTTGATCGACAAAGTATCAGAGATGTTGGTTGTCGGATCACCGTTTACTAGTATAAGGTCAGCGAGCGAACCTTCGGCAATACAGCCGCGATCGTTAAGCCCAAAGCAACGGGCCGGTTTCGCGGTAGCCGACTGAAGCGCTTCTATGGGAGTAAATCCGGCCTCAACCAGCAATTGCATTTCATGATGAACGCTGGCTCCATGAGCAAGGCCGCCAAGATTGGGAACAGGAACGGGAGCGACATCCGTCCCGACCAGAATATCCACACCGGCACGGTGGAGATCCATCACATTTTTAAAGCTATTCTCCAAATTGCCTTGCGGGAAAGTATGGAAGCTTGATTTCAAAATATCGATCCATTCCGGACTTAATTTGGAATAAACACGTGAATCATTCGCCAATTCTGATGCTGGATTCCCCAGAATGGATGAGTTCAATACTAAGCACGGTATAACAAATGCGCCTGAATCCGCTATGGATTTCACCAACTCAGATGTGTATTCGGGCCTGTCGAGAAATAAGTGACCCAATCCGTCGACTCCAATATCGATGGCAGTTTGCGAAGAATGAGCCGTCAAGACGTGGGCTATGACTATTTTATCGAACTTATGGGCTTCTACCACAGCTGCTTTTAAAATCTCGTCGCTTAAAATAGGCAGTCCAGGGGCACCCAAGACCGTCCCTTCTTCAATCATGATTTTAATAAAGTCGGCGCCACTCTCCACTTGGGTATGCACATGTTTGATCGCTTCTTCCACTGTCGTCACTTGGGGCACTTTTTCGTGATCGTGAGCGTAAGCGGCTAGCATAGCTTCCCGGTCTTTCTTGGGTAACTTCTCCAATTCCTTTAATACGAACTCAGGAATTTCATCCTCATCCTGCAATAATTCATCCGGATGACCACCTGGAGCAGTGATCGCTGTGCCGGCGGAACGGACTTCAGCGGCATCATTCACGTTTTTCAACTGGATTTTGCGCCCTCTTTCTGTAAAACTGCCGTTCATTTCGAGTTCTGTCGTGACGCCGAATTTTAAAGCATCTCTTAACCCTCCGATTGAAGTGTGAACATGCGCATCAATCAAGCCGGGTAATAATGTCCCATTTTCCCCATCGATGATCGTTGCATGCGTCGGAAGGTCTCCGCCTACCGAAATAATAGTTTCCCCCTGGATGATAACATTTCTGGGCTCAATAACTTTTTCTCCATCGAAAATACGTACATTCGTAATCGCTGTAACTTTTTCTACCGTAGAGCTTTGAGTTACATTCTTCATGTCGTTCCTCCTTAGTGTTCATCTTCAAACAATTAGAATTCTAACTGTTAGTTATATAACTGTCAATAAACTGATTTTCATTTGACAAACAGTTTAGAGATTTATATAGTTTATTTACTGACAATTAGACTTCTAATAATTTGAGGAGGTACGATGATGAAAACCCAAAAGGATACGGTTTTTCTGGATTTGTTTCAGGTTATCGGTCTTAAGCTAAAGAAAAGAGCGGACGAGAGCATAAAAGAGTTGGGATTAAATGCTCAACAAGGAAAAATGATTAGATATATCTACGAGAATCAAGAAAATAATTTAATTCAGAAGGATCTTGCCGATCGGTTTCATCTGCGCGGAGCCAGCATTACAAGCATACTTCAAGGTCTTGAGCAAAAAGGATTCATCGAGCGCAAAATCCCGGCCAATAATGAACGGCAAAAAAATATTTATGTTTTACCAAAAGCCATTGAATTGATTGAAGCTTTTAGTGACTCTTTCCAAAAGGTGGAGGACGAAGTTGTTCAGGCCCTGACCGAAGAGGAGAAGCGAATTTTAGAGGGAATGTTAAATAAAATTAATGAACGACTATAATTGCGTAAAATCATGTTCCAAAAATCACTTTCGCTAGTCTCTGTTTTATATGATAGGAATCGGTTATGATGGAAATAGTAATAGGGATTTTAGTAGATTTTAGGAGAGCGGTGCGATATGAGAAGGGAAACGGGTTTTAACGAAATTATTCGAAAAGTACGTAAAGAGCTATTTGGGAAAGGCCCGGAGCGCATACATACAACCTTTGTAGATAATATGGCCATCACGATGCTATATGGAAATTTAACCCCATCCGAAAAGTTTCTGGCACAAGAAGAATCCGGGAAAGAGATGGTGCATGCAGCCCGAACCAAAATGGTTCAAAAAATATATCCCACACACTTCAATAAAGAACTGGAGGATTACATGGATTCTCGGCTGCTGCACCTCTTTTCAGATATTAAAGTGGAGGAAGATATAGCCATATCCGTTTTTGTATTTGAAGATAATATTACTGCAAAATAAAAAAGAAAGCGGAACCGACATCGAATCCATATTGTTGGAGAGTTCGGCTTCACCCTCGATTTAATTAACGATGTCATAACCCAAGCGACCAACAGAAAAAAGACGGCAAGAAGCTGATTAAACCTTTGCTGTTCTCGGTCCTCCTGCACATACGAGGAGGGACTTTTCTTCAAGAAAAGCTTGGCTATCCGCACCCCATATCCCCTGTACTGCGTACGTAAATCACGGATCATGAAAGGAACCTACATAGTTTATGAAAAAAAATGATTTTGGAAATAGGATGAAGGAATATGAAAATGCCTATAGATTAAGCCTACCACGCCGTTTACCAGTAATCATCAGAATTGATGGTGCGCATTTTCATACCTTTACGCGTGGGATGACGAAACCTTTTGATGAGAAACTAATTTTTGCATTATGGGAGACGTGTAAATATTTGGCCTATAACATTATGGGATGTAAATTGGTGTATCATCAGAGCGATGAAATCTCACTGCTTCTTACGAATGATGACAAATTAACGACGCAATCCTGGTTTGAAAATAATCTTCAAAAGATGGTGTCCATATCTGCCTCTCTGGCTACAGCCAAATTTAATGAGGAAATCCAAAAGGTTTACCCAGGTCAGACTTTAGCCACTTTTGATGCGAGAGCTTGGGTTTTGCCTCAGGATGAGGTTACAAACTACTTCCTATGGAGACAACAAGATGCTACTAAAAACAGCATTTCTATGGTTGCTCAAGCCCATTTCAGGCATTCAGATCTAGAAGGATTGAACGGAAATCAGCTCCAAGACAAGCTTTTTGTGGAAAAAGGGCTAAACTGGAACGACCTTCCGGTCTGGCAAAAGCGGGGAATTTGCATTACCAAACAACAATACAACAAAGGCGAAGCCGTTAGAAGCAAGTGGGATGTTGATCATGAGACACCGATTTTTTCGCAGAATAGAGATTATATTAACCAATATGTATACTTGGACAAGGATGTGTAGATTTGGAGTGTGTTATTTTTATAGGAATTCAGGCTTCGGGCAAGTCGACTTTTTATAAAGAACAATTCTTCAAAACACATATGCGAATAAATCTGGATATGCTTAAAACACGAAATAGAGAAAATATTTACCTTCAGGCCTCCATCGAAGCAATGCAGCGCTTTGTTGTAGATAATACAAATGCCACTGTTATCGAACGGAAGAAATATATAGATGCTTGTAAAAATAAGGCGTTTAAAATTATTGGCTACTATTTTGAGCCCGATTTTGTAGAATCTATTAAACGTAATGAGCAACGTACAGGCAAAGAGTATATTCCTGAAATCGGTATTAAAAGTGTTATGCGTAAACTAGAGGTTCCGAGCTACGAAGAAGGATTTGATGAACTCTATAGCGTGATTTCCATGGAAGGAACGTTTCAGATTAGAAGGCTACCGGAAAACTATACAATATAGGGGGACTACCATGAACATACCTGAGAGATTCATCAAACGTTTTCCAGCATACGAGGACGTATTTGCCAGCGATCTTGAACATCATCGCAAGCATTTTCTGCCGATTTGCTCGATTAATCTTCAGTTCTTATTTCCAGAGCAGGACGAGTGGTTGCATTTTGTTTCCGTAAAAGAAATCTACGAAGGCTGTGTGGGTGAAAATACTCAGGACTTTCATACCTCATATACCAAGGAAGATATGCTGGGATTCGATGTAGTTGACGGCAAATACAAGTTCGAAGCAGACTGGAATTATTTTAGTCTTCATCAGAAGGAGCAATTGGAAGCTACCTATGAAGCGCTGAAATCAACCGGGGATAAAGCGTACCTACGTATGAAGAGAGAAGTCATGGCGTTGGGCGGACTGGAACAGGTGTATATGAATAATGAACAAGACTACCAAGCTCGCAAAGCGTTTTTCCTGGAAAATAATAAAATTTATCCATATTCCTCCTTTGGAGAGGCTAAAAAGTCTGTTGAAGAACTCACCCGTGATTTTGAGGAAAAGCAATCCAGTGGTTGGGGGCTGAGTTACCCTGAAGTTAACGGAATTTTAGATGATATCGCTTTTCAGTCTGACAAGGCTCAAAGTTACATCAAGGAATATCATGAATCTCTGGAAGAGATGCTCCAGTTCGAGCAAACCAATCTGCTTCATGTGCCTAAGCGTCCCAATGGTGAGACTTTTACCTATATCGGTTCCATTACCGGGTATTATTTTCAAGCGTGTGGGGCGGATACCGTCTATTTATTTTACGACCAAGAATTAAGTAAAGCGGTAATTTGCTTCGAATATTCATAAGTGTGGATTTTGCAAAATCCTGAAGTGAAAAAACTCCCATAATGGGAGTTTTTTTGTTTATTTCTTATTCAAAGTCACATCATGCTCTTTAGCAAGTGTGTTAACCTGTTCGCCAAAATCTCTGAATAGCTTTCTACCTTCGCTTAGCTTGGTGTTACTTTCATTAATTAAGTTCAGATCCCCTTTTTCCAACGCATCGAGCATCGTAATGAATGCTTCCTTTTGAGTGCTAACCGCCTTGACGTAGGTTTCGTGGACAGCTCGCACCTCAGGGGTTTCCGTCTTTACTGCTTCAACTTTATCAAGGTATTTGGTGTATTGTGGGATAATTTCGTCTCGTAACGTATTATATAGTGTTTCATCATCTGTGAAGTTATCACCGGTCACGGATCCATATTTTTCAGTTACTGTTTTTTCATCTTGTGCTAACGGAAGCATTCCATCATTCACATAGGTAATTAAATCTTTTTTAACCGGATCGGTAGAGCAGGCTGCCAAAATGGAGAAGCAACATAATACTAACATAAACACGCTAAGTTTTTTCATCATTAAGTTAATTAACCTAAACCCTATTCATACGGATTACAAATAAGAATATTTTAAGAATTATATTCCATTGAAACCAGAATTCCTTTATGACAGAAAAGGACATCCTAGAATTTCCCTGCATATATTTAGGAATAGCTGTATTTCTTTAATCATTTGAGAGGAGATTTCAGTATGATAAGGTTTAAAAAGGTGGTTTCAGTTACACTAAGCTCAATGCTCCTGCTATCATTCGGGATGACGGCGAACGCGAGTGCAAGCCCAGAGGTGAAGACGGATCAAGCGATTCAAATAGTTTCCAATGTGCAGCTAACAACTGATAAGGGAAGTGTCATTGAACAATTAACACGCGCGGACAAGCCTGCCAGTATCACAAATTCGGTGTACACCATTACAGAAAATATTAACTTGGCGACACCACAGAAATCTGTATTGAAAAAGAAAGTTACCCCTTCGCTCAAAGCCAGCACAAAATCAGTATCAGCTAAAGCTGCAGCGACCGTAGCGACAGCGTCTACTGCTACATATTCCGGCACGATTACAGAAGAGGGAGGCACACAGTTTTTATATCCGATTTATTTGCAACCGGGTGAATTGTTACAGGCTCAGTTGGATGGTCCGTCTTCAGCCCAGCTAGACTATGACTTATACCTGTATGAGTTTGATATGGCGACAGGTGATATTAATTCCAATCCTATAGATGTTTCCAACTACGGGACTTATGTTAACAATTATGAGCAAGGAGCTGCTTCTCTTCCAGAAAACGTAGGAACTCGCAACTCAATCGGAGCCGAGAAGGCATACGCGCTTGCAGTTCATGCCAAGAAGGGGTCTAGCATTAATGATCTTTTTTATTTAACTGTAGCAGTAAGCTCCAACTATGATGCCTATGAGCCGGATGACAGTGCCTTTCATGCTTATGATTTTACGGTTAACGACAAAGGCTCCTCGATTAACTTCCGTACCATTCATTCCGCTATAGATAACGATTGGTATCTAGTTACAGTACTAGCCAGCCGTAATTATGATGCATTAAATGTGAAGCTGGACAGCACTTCGGAAAGCTATGGGTACAAAGCGGAAGTATATGCAGCTCTTGCTGGCAACCAAATGGTGCTTCTACCGCAAACCAATCATAATGTTACCTTAAGCACAGGGACCTACTATGTACGAGTGTACTGCACAAGTCAGTATTCAGCCGACCATTTGTATACACTAGCGATTAAACCGGTGCTTCGAGCTGGCAAAATTGAAATTACCGGCTATAACTCCAATGGCTATTATGATTATCCGACGTATTCTTACGGTCGTCATTATCGTATTAACGGAGGCAGCAGTCTGATCGTGAACGGTGTTGTGAAAACAACAGATGGTCAAATGGTTCCCAATGCTCCTGTCACGGTCGTTTGGCTGGATAAGAACTGGAGCGAGAGTAGCGGTAACCGTACGAGAACGGCTTCTACGTACACCGATGATAGCGGTAAATTCAGTGTGACCCTTTCTCTTCCGCAATCGACAGGAAAAAATGTAGAATATATAAGTGAAATTGGTTCCACACACTATTTTGATCTTACAGGAGTAGCGGCTCAGGTCGATGGAACTTCGATTAGTGCGACGGACATTATTTATCTATTTGCTTACAGCTTGAGAAACTAAGAAATGCTTTAATGTCATTTTGATCATGAGAGAGTCGCTTTTTCTGAAGGGTTAGCCGAGGCTTTCCATTTCTGAAAGAGCGACTTTTCATGTTTATTTATCAAGGATAAGAAAATAGTCTTGTTTTCATAGATTACAAATAGAAAATGTTTTGCATAATATATTCCAATAGAACCAAAGATGATTTATGATAGAGCCATGCAGCCTAGAAATCACCCTGGTTTATCCGGGGATAGCGGGAATTCCTTAAACCATTTGAGAGGGGATTTCAGTATGAAAAGGTTCAAAAAGGCTATTGCAATGATGTTAAGCATGATGCTTCTGTTTGCTTTCGGAATGACTGCGAACGCGAGTGAAAGTAAGGAGGCTGCATCGGATCAAGCGATTAAGTCAGAACCCAAGATTCAGATAACAACTGAAAATGGAGACTTAATTAAGCGTTTAACGCGGGCAGACAAGCCAGACAGCGTTACGTCTTCGGTTTATGTCATGCAAGAAAATCTCAACTTCAAGACATCAGAGACAACCTCATTGAAAAGGGAATCCATGTCTTCGCTGAAAGAAAGCCCAATGGTTGCTTCAGCCACAGCTTCTTCTGCTACGTATTCCGGTACGATTACGCAAGAGGGAGGTACACAATTTTTATATCCAATCTATTTGCAGCCTGGTGAATTGTTGCAGGCCCAGTTGGATGGTCCATTTTCAGCCCAGCTTGACTATGATTTATACTTATATGAGTTTGATATGACGACAGGGGACATTAATCCTAATGCCATTGACGCATCCACCTATGGTACTTATTTTAACAATTATGAACAGGGGGCTGCCTCACTTCCTGAAAACGTAGGAACCCGCAACGCTTCTGGAAATGAAAAGGCATATGCGATTGCTGTCCATGCCAAAAAAGGTTCCAGTATCAATGATCCTTTCTATCTAACGGTCGATACAAGTTCCAGCTACGATGCATATGAACCAGATGAGAGTGCTTTCCATGCCTACAACTTTACCTTTAGTACGGGCGGTTCATCGCTTAATTCACGCTCCATTCATTCAGGCATTGATAATGACTGGTACCAAGTTACGATCCCAGCCAGCCGCAATTATGACGCTTTGAACGTCAAGCTTGACAGTGTTTCGGACGGTTATGGCTACAAAGCGGAAGTCTACGGAGTCCTTACCGGAAACCAAATGGTGCTTTTGCCGCAAACGAACCATAATGTTAGCTTAAATACAGGAACCTACTATGTGCGAGTGTACACAACCAATCAGTATTCACCCAATCATTTGTACACACTTACACTGAAGCCGGTGCTTCGGGCTGGCAAAATTGAAATTACCGGCTATGATTCTGCTAATGGCCCTAATGATTATCCGAACTACTCATATGGTCGTCATTATCGGGTTAATCAACGCAGTAACCTTACCGTGAATGGTGTAGTTAAGACAACTGATGGTTATCCAGTGGCAAATGCACCTGTTGATGTGACATGGTTGAATCAGAACTGGACTGAAGGCAGCGGGAATCGTACTCGTACAGGCACAGCTTATACGGACCAGAATGGAGCCTTTAGTGTGACTCTTTCCCTGCCATCTTCCACTGGAAGTATAGCGGAATACCTGTCTGGAGCCATCAGTTTTACACACTACTATGATCTATCAGGGGTAGCCGCTCAGGTGTCAGGTACTTCGATTATAGATACGGATATTGTATATCACTTTGCCTATAGTATTTATGGCGGTTGATAGATAGGTTATTAAGCTAACCCTAAGGTAACTTGTTGCTTGAGTATTTTATATTTGAATCAAAAGTAGTTTGCTTCAATATTTGTTCATTTTTGGGACAAAGCATATATTCATTCCATATATGCTTTGTCCGATATATATAGAAACAGGGTCACATTACACTATACATACGCCTTAGATTGCCTGTTACAAACATGACAGGAGGAAATAGGATGAATTTTGGGCCTCTTAGAGCACAGCAAGCGATTCTTAATGCGAGTAGCTTACGGATCAATCCGACAAGTAAGCAAGTTCCATCATCCCAGCTTCATGAAGAAAAGGTCTCGGGATTCGTAATTCAAGACTCCGTGGAGATCAGTGAAGCCGGCAGACAGTTGGCCGAAGGAGCTATTGTATCACAGGCTGCCAAGTATTTCGGTACAACCCAAATCAATGATTCATTAAACCGGGTTTTGGAAGGTCAGTCAGAAGAAGTGTCTAATGCAGTGTACAGTATGATTGAATCTAATTTTATCGTCGACGGAACAGTAACCGATGAGAGTCAGCGAGCTGTGCTGCTGGAGATGGGAGTTACCCAATCCAAGTATATTGCCGATCATTACATGGAAGGCGACAAGGCCAAAGAATTTCTGGAAACCATGAACCAGATCGCTGGTATTGCTTTAACACGATCCACTGATCCAGAGACCGGAGATATTAGCTACACGACTCCAATGGATCGTCCGTCAGGTGCTCCTGAGGATTATGTCAAGCTGTCGGATGTGATGAAGCAGGTCGATCCTCAAAAATATACGGCGTACATGAATGATATTAAAGGTGGAGGAAATGGGTTGAGCCAACTGTTAAATTTTGCGCAAAAGGTTCCTCAACATCCTGATTGGATTGAGAAATACAAGGAACGTATGGGACAGAATACAGAGTTGCTAAATAACACACCGTTAAACAATCGCTTTGACAAAGCGGATACGACATCAGCTTCTGCTTTTATGAACAGCATGCAAAATCTTCTTAAGGAATCTTCCGCTACTCAGGATTCTTACATGCAGAATATGCGAGGATTTTTTCGGAGCTTAGGCGTTCAAGTTCATTAACACCCTTAAATAATTTGTCAGTTCTGTTTACATCCTGCTTGGAACGAAGTATAATAGCTTCAAAACATACTCGTGATATAGAGGAAGCACCTCAAACCTAGGCATTAACGCCTTCGTTTGAGGTGCTTTTTCTATTTTACTCGAAGCGAGTTTGTAAAACTCTTTGAAAATAAAATAAAGTAAGGAGAAGTGTATGTATCGAAAAACTAAGCGAAAGGTAAGGAAGTATAGGAAGTGGGTGTATGGATTTTTGGCTGTAGTCCTACTATTAACGATGATTCCCATATTTCCGGAAAGGGTATCCGCTGCTGCTCAGGAGATCATTGGGGGCCCTTTTTGCCAAAACAATTTGCCGGGTGGGGGCGATAGTTGGGGTTCTTGGTCAGGAAATGGGATAGGAGCAACAGAAGTATACACTGGCACGGGTTCGGCGAGGTATAAATGTGATGGGACTACACAGCCGACAAATCGTTTTATTGATATTGGAAGATCTATTAAGGCTTCGGATTACAAGATTTTTGTTTATATTGAAGGGTCTTATCATACCGATATATATACGTCTAATGCCGCCGCAGGCGACAGTTGGGGGCCTAACGGAACGAATCTATATACATGGATTAATGTAAGGAAATTCTATGCTGATAGCTATTACCAGGGAAAATGGATAGATATCACCGACTCAATTACATTAAGGGATGTTCGCTATTTCAGAGCGATGGGAACTAACCAACAGACAAGTAATGAAATATCCAAGTTTGGGGTCCGTGTTATTCCCAAATCGGACCTCATGCCTAAACCACCCCAGATTCACGCAGACGCAGAGGGACAAGCTGTTACAGGGTGGACCAAAGACCCTGTAACCGTGTGGATCGATGGAGATGTGGCTCCTGAAGGATTAAAATACTATGAATATAGTCTGAACGGAGGAGCATTTCAGCAATACACCGGGCCTTTCACTGTCTATGACCATGGTGTAAATACAATCTATGCCCGGACAGTGGATGTGAATGACCAGTATAGTGGCCTTTCTTCCGGGAATGTTCGAATAGACAAGATGCCACCAACTCCCCCTAGCATAGAAGCAACAGGGAATAGTAATGACTATACGATTTCATTACAACCAGGTGTAGACGATTATTCTGGACTAGCCCATACTCAATTTCGTATGACAGGCGTTGTGAATCAGGATTGGCAGGATTATAGTGAAGCGTTTCATGTGAATAAAGATGGTAAAAGCACGGTACATGCACGCTCCATTGACAGCGTCGGTAATGTGAGCCGAGAAGTAAGCAAGGAAGTCACTATTGATAAAAAGGGACCGACGGCTCCTGTCATCCGGGCTAGTGAAACAGGCCCAACGAACCGTGATGTGAATATTACCATTGATTCAGGAAGTGACCCTATAAATGGAATTAAGATGACACAGTATCGCTTGAATCCATCTGGGGAGTGGTTGACCTACAAGGGTACTTTTACATTAAACACAGAAGGAATTTACGAATTATCAGCACGGACGATCAATAATCTTGATGTGTCTAGTTCAATCGTAACTCAATCGGTTATGATTGATCGAACCAAGCCAACGGCTCCAAAAGTTACGTTTTCCGAGGTGACGATACCTACTCGATATACCAATAAGCCAGTTCAGTTTGCTCTATCGGGTGCGACGGATACTACAGCAGTACATTATGAATATCAATTAGGTTCTGGCGCTTATGTGTCTGGTTCATCGGGAATATTAAAGGGTTCGGGGGTCATACAATTGACTGCACAAGCTGTAGATGCAGCTGGAAATCGAAGCGATCCGGTGTCCGCGGTGTCTTATATTGATTTGGAACCACCGACGATCCAACTGACGCCGGATTCGCGTGAATGGAAAGATACTCATATTCCTGTAAGGATACGATATGCCGATCAGCATTCGGGGATTGAGTCATCCACAATGCAGTATAAAATCACGAACAGCCCTGATTCACCCGAAAACTGGGATGCTGCAGCTGACACAACAATCCAGATGGATCTTTCAAATGAAGGTGAATGGTATGTTCATGCCAAGGTCAAAGATAGGGTGGGTAACATTTATGAAACGGTTAGCGGTGCACTTCGCATTCAAAACCAGCCCCAGTCGGTTGTGCTCTCTGCGACATCCGTACGAAATACAGAAGCTGATTTGCAGTGGACACTCCCGTCGGGCCTTGACGATGGTTACGTCTATACAGTCCGAAATATAACAACTAATGAGGTTTGGGATGTTACGCATCCGACAAATTCTTTTACAGATAGAGGGCTACAAGGAGGACGACAATACGAATATGAAGTGCGTTCTAGTAATCATGTAGGAGGCAATGCGTATTCCAATCGAGTCCATGTATTAACGTTACCTGATGCTCCTGATCATATCCAGTTACGACCTGTCTCTCGTCATTCTACAGAAATCATGGCTGACTTTACGCCAGTTTCATCAGCTAACAGATATAATATTACAGCAGCAGACGTAAGTACGGGAGAAATCATATTTAAGGATACGGTTACACAGGATGTGTATAATCCAATTACGGGAATGAAGCCTGGTAAATATTACGATATTTCTGTATCAGCTATTAATGACACTGGAGAGGGTACAGCAAAGCATGTATCTTTTCTAAGCCTACCAGACAGCCCGAACGGATTCCGGAATGTAACTGTAAGAGAAAATGGAATCGACTTGAAGTGGAATTCTGTAATCACTGCCACCTACTATGCCCTAGAACGTAATGAAGTATCGGTTTATAACGATGTGTATACAGAATTCACCGATACTGATCTTCAGGCGGGAACAGAGTATGATTATAACGTTTCCGCTGAAAATGCAACAGGATTCGGAGACTATGCTCATCTGGGAGTCATCACTTTACCTGATCGAGTAACTACATTATCGGGTGTGACGAAGGATGTGTATGCTGTCAGTGTTGAGTGGCAGGATGTGCAGGGGGCTGAAGGATACATCTTGAATGTTAACGATGAACCGAAGGTCCGGGTTGCGCGTGGTATTCATTCTTATACTTTTGAGGGCTTGCCAGCGGGCAGGTCTGCCAATATTAAAATACGAGCCTACAATCGAAGTGGTACGAGTAAAGATACTTCTATCAACGCATTAACACTACCAATTTCGGCTGTACAACTTGCAACTGTAGATGTTCGCGAGCACGATGCCATATTGATATGGGCCTCGGTTGATGGGGCAACTCAATATAAGGTGACGATCAACGGTCAAGATTATTATAGTACGGAACCACGTGTGGTTATAGCTGGTTTAACAGGTGGGAGTAACTATGATTTTCAAGTGAGCAGTGGGAACAGTAGTGGTTTTAGCCAGCCAGCGTTGGGTGAGCTGCTGACACTTCCTCCTGAAGTACAAAATGTGAATGTTACAGAACATGAGGCTGGCCAGATTTCACTGAGCTGGGATGAAATCAAGAGCGCTTATCAATATACTGTAACCCGTAAAGATACGGGGGAAGTTTTTAACACCAGAGATGCCCATATTAAGCTTTCAGGTATCCAGCCTGGTATGATTTACTCGTTTGGTATACAGGCCGTGAATACAACGGGGGCAGGTAATTTAGCTCCGTTTACGTATCGCGCTTTGCCAGGTCAGATATCAGACAGTAGATTGACTGTGAAAAAAGTAACAGATACCGATTTGGTTGTTACGTGGAAAGAAGCTCCGGGTGCAGATGCCTACAATGTCTACCAAAACGAGATGCTTATCGGTCATACGACCACCCATGAATTTAAAGTAGATGGATTGGATAGTTCTACATTGTATCGTATTACCGTCAAGCCATTGAACACAAGTGGTGAGGGTAAGCAGACAGAAGGTGAAGTGGAGACGCTGCCGTCTCCAGCATTTGCGTTTTCGAAGATGGAAACAACGAATAGTGAGTTTATCATCCATTGGGAATCTGACCATGAGAATGATATTTTCGTCCTCGCCAGTGAAGGAGGAACAGAGCTATATCGTGGTAAGGATCGAGGCTATATCTGGAGACAGCTTAAAGAGAAGCGGTTGTATACCGTTCAACTTTGGGCAGAAAATAGTCAAGGAAAACGCACAGAGGCAAAACAAGCGAATGGCAAAACAACGGGTAATACTGTGGAAGCAGGTGGCGGAGCAGGAGGGGCGGAGAGTGTAAAACCGATTCAGCCTGTTATAAAGGAACCGATAGAAACAGAGCACATTCAAGATTCAACCGTTGAAAAGAAGCCAAATCATTTTAGTGACATTGATCGGATATTTAATAGAGAAAAAATAAATGTGCTTGCTGATTTGGGTGTAGTAAAGGGAACAACCCACACGCTATTTGAGCCGAACAGACCTGTAACGCGTATGGAGTTCACTTCTATGCTGGTCCGTTCCTTGAAATTACCGCTCGAAACGGATGTGACTTTAGGCTTCGAGGATATCAATCCATCGGCGTGGTATGTGGATCTGCTCAAAACGGCGATTAAAGATCAGGTCGCTCGCGGGTTTAGTAATAGAGAGTTTGGCCCAGATCGTGTCATTAACCGTGAGCAGGCGGCTAAAATGGTGAATAACATTATCAAAGCTATACCACAGCAAGAAAGCAGTGCATACTCGGATTCCTCTCAAATTGTAGAGTGGGCCAGAAAGGATGTACTTGGTCTAACCGAAATTAATTTAGTACAAGGATATCCAGATGGTAGCTTCCGTGCCAAGCAGGAGGTCACACGTGCAGAAGCAGCAGAGATGATTTATAACATGCTTCAAATGAAATAGAATGAATCAAGGGGCGGCGTTGGCCAGCCCCTTTTTTGTGTATACTAACTTATTCCGCAATAGCGGGGTTTAGATTGGATGCTCTGTAGGCAGGAACGCCATTAATGAGTGCGGTTCTTAGCTGAACATATCGTAAACCATAATAGGAGGTTGTACTACTCATTCCCGATGAAAGTACAGTTATTTTATAATATGAAAAAGGAATCTCATTACTAAATTGATAGGTTGTTTTTACAGTGGTTGGCAAAGTTTCGACTTCACCTAACCTAAACCAATTTTCTCCGTCTCTAGAGCCGTGAAAAGAAAATGAAAGTATAAAAGCTCGAGAAGATGGCTGAGCTAAAAGAATATCATTGATCGTCTTACCTGTATCTAATTTAAAGATGATTTCTCCACCTTTACCGTTTAAGCTGCTTTCCCAATAGAGATTATTATCAATTAAAACATTTTTCGGAAAAGTATTTTTGGAATCTCCGTTGGTTGATACATTTTCCTCTGCTATAACAACAGGATCCATGGAAAAAGTATAGTTGTCTGGATTTTGACTGAATTTTGCCATGTTGAAATTCCTCCTTAAGTTTAATTTTTGAATGTGTTGAAAAGGTTGATATATATCATTTATATGAAACTCTCTATGAATATATTCCTTGATCATGGAATGCATACTAGTGTTTAAGCGGTCTGACATCATAATAGCAAACTCATTTGCGGGCGGGGAGTTGCATGTTTAGAATATAAATAACTAAATGAGGTGCGAGAAAGGAAATGGATCGAATATGAAAATATACACTTATTATTTGGGAAATGGCATATTCCCTTTGGATTGGGAAGTTTGTTTTAGTACTGTTGAGGAATATAAAAGAAAATTATTTGAGAAGTACACCGCTTCCCAAGAATACAATGATTTTGTAATAGGCGGATTTAATGTGCTTACCGACAAAATAGATGCGATTTTGAATTATGCTTTAGAGAACTTTCGAAAAGAATTTCCTCATAATTATGAGTTGCGTTGTCCGGCTATGATATTCCCGTTGCCAAGAGGTGATGAAAGTAATGGTGCTGAGTTTGCTATTGTTTTAAAACGTGATGAAGATGGAGATACAATGGTCTATTCTCCACTCCCATTGTCATATTTAGAAAGAAGTTAATACTCTGCTGAGAGAAAATGGGAAACCAATTGTTGGATAATGTAAGGCTATTCCGGGTTTTCCTCTGGCTATATGGAGTGCGTTGATTTGTGTCGAAGAGATCTCTATGTTTCGAATTAAGTATTGGAGGTTGCTCCAGCAAGATATTCCGGCAAATTGTTACGGAGCAGTTTTCGGAGTACAGGCACGGATGGGCACTTGCCTACATACAATAAACAGACCGCAAGCCCGGTAAGTAACAAAGGCCGGTAAGTTCGCAACTACCTCAGGAGGTGTCATCCGTGCCCGGACTATTTAGCGCTATCGCTCTGTTCATCAAGGAATTGACGCTACTCGTTTCCTACGTGAAAAACAACGCCTTTCCGCAGCCATTGACTGAGAAAGAGGAAGCTCGACACCTAAAGCTTTTTGCCGAAGGCAACGCACACTCTCGTAACACACTCATTGAACATAACCTACGGCTGGTGGCCCATATTGTGAAAAAATTCGATAACACCGGTGAAGATTTGGAGGACCTTATATCCATCGGCACCATCGGACTGATCAAGGCCATCGAAAGCTTTCAGACCGGGAAAGGCACCAAGCTGGCAACATTTGCAGCCCGTTGTATAGAAAATGAAATCCTGATGCATTTACGATCCCTGAAAAAAACACGCAAAGACGTATCACTTCACGATCCTATAGGGACTGATAAGGAAGGCAACGAGATTACTTTGATTGATATCCTCGGCACCGAGGCGGACGATATTGTAGATAAAGTACAGCTCAAAATCGAGAAGAGTAAAATCTATCGCAACCTGGATATTTTAGATGAGCGTGAAAAAGAAGTAGTTATTGGTCGATTCGGCCTAGAAGCCGGAGGTGAAGAACGTACACAGCGGGAAATCGCCAGAGAGCTGGGGATTTCGCGTTCGTATGTGTCCCGCATTGAAAAGCGTGCATTAATGAAGCTGTACCATGAATTTTACAAGCAGAAGGGGTAATGGATAAGGAGATATATGAACCCACTTGAGGCCCTTTACAGGGCCTTTTTAGGTCTTTTTCATAATTCAATTACTTGCTTCTTTACGCTGAAAAGCGCTAGGGAATTTTCCTATAAGTGTGGTTACTCGTTCAGCTAGTTGGCTCTCTTGGATTGAATTTATTTCCCTACATATTCATCCAAAAAGTGATCTACTCTTTTGAAATATTCAGTGGGGTAATGGTTGATGGCATCGATGTGCTCCGTATTTTGCGGGTACCATACTTCTGCTTTTGGGTTATCTTTTAAGGACTCGTAAATAATTTCTGTATTTTTATAACTAATTTGCTGATCTCCAGTACCATGAATGAGCATAACTGGCTTGTCTTGCATCTTTTTTACCGCATCCATAGGAGATATGGAATCAAGATCAACCTTAAAGGCCCAATTTGCCATCCATGTCGATGTATAACTGAATGGAAACGCAGGTAAACCTGAAAAGAAGGGCAAACCCTCTCTCAGAAATAGACCAGCATTACGAAAAGGACTATCCGCAATTACGGCTTTGATGTCATCACTTTCACTTGCGGCTAGCAAAGAAGTAGCAGCACCCATTGAAAAACCGATAACTCCAATGTTATCACCCGTATGGTCTCTCGATTTTAAATAGCTTACAGCTCCTAGCAAATCATATTTTTCATTGAGGCCCAGCGTAATCAAATCACCATCGGACTTACCTTGTGAACTGAGGTCAAATGCCAATACATTGTAGCCTTTCGGAACGAAGTGCTCTACTAACTTTTGGGTCCGCCCTTTGACTAAACGATTGCTCGTATATCCATGGACGACAATAATCGTTTTACTACTTGATTTACCAGAAAGACCACTTGCAGGAAAGAAGGAACCTCTAATCGTATTATCATTTTTTTCACTCTTGAACTCGACCTCTTCATAGGGAGTTTTATCGATATTTAATCCGTAGCTGACATTAGTGTCTCTAGGATGGTGCAACAAGGTGTCTACTACTTTATAAGATATAAAAAATACAAGAGCCGTCACAAGCAAAAGCACGATCCCTAGGCTCCATAAAATTTTCTTTCGTTTTTTCACACGAACGTTAAATGTCAGATCGGGTTGTAATGATGCTTGACTCATTCAGACTCCTCCAGTTTTTCTTTAGGTTGTATGGGTGCGAACAAATAAAAGGCATGCCCCTTCAGATTTTCCCACTCGGGATGATGAATAATACTTTCTCCAAGAGTTAAGCCCACTCCATTTAAGAAAGAGATATAGGCACGAGAGATCATTGCTGGAGAAAAGCTTTTGTTGAATTCTCCCATTAACTGTCCCTTGGCATAGACGCATTCGATCGCATCTGTCATTACCTTTATACTTTCAAGGACCTTCTGTGTAAGTTCGGGGAATTTTACTCGTTGTCCTAAGACAGATTGAACAAGTCGCAATTCATTTATATAGGAGTAGATATGGTTGAATTGTTCTGCCACCATGCTTTTAATCAATACGCCCGGCGTCCCCTCTTGTTGTAGACAAGCAAGTGATTTCGCCTGAATATCAGCAAGCGGCTCAAGGACAGCAGCGTAGTATAAAGCTTCTTTGCTGGGGAAATATTGAAAAATGGTTCCAGGAGTCACTCCCACACTCTGCGCAATGATCGCCGTTGTGGTATTAGAATATCCACTTTCTGCGAACAGGACAACAGCTTCTTCTAGAATACGTTTACGCCGCTCCAGTCTTTTTTCTTCATTGATGGGTCTTGCCAAATGTATTCTCCTCTCTTTAAACTAAACTTCAATTAATTAAATGAATGATTATTTAATTAATAATATATCTTAAATTATGACTTATAGCAAGAGTGAAATTTATCTTACTTACGAGCAGGATGAACCTCAACATATAAAAATAAGCCGAAGGCTGCCCAACATGCGCCTCCGGCTTGTTTTATCAGGTTATTTTGGATGAGTACACGCTCCACCTTCCTTAAATGAATAAAACAATGAATATTTGGAGGATCTCATACCCTTCGGTACCATCGGCCTGATGAAGGACATTGAAAGCTTTCAGACTGGGAAAGGCACCAAGCTGGCAACATTTGCAGCCCGTTGTATAGAAAATGAAATCCTGATGCATTTGCGATCTCTGAAAAACATGCAAAGACGTATCACTCTTACGGAACGCAGACGTAGAGGCGAGTCAAAATTTTCGCACGATGACTCTACGAGAAAATTTGTTTATACTTTAACTACTTAATAGTGAATGTAATGGATATGAGGTGGAACTAATGATTCTGGTAAGTTCGTGTTTGGCGGGCATGAAGGTACGATATAACGGGACGGATAGCCTGGATGTATATATACAGAAGTTGGTAGAGGAAAAGAAAGCTGTGACAATCTGTCCTGAGCTTTTGGGGGGCTTTGTGACTCCGAGAGAGCCTGCTGAGATTGTTGGAGGGACAGGCGAGGATGTGCTGAACGGCACAGCCAAGGTGGTCGAGTTTTCAGGCAACGATGTCAGCGATATGTACATTAGGGGTGCGTACGAAGCCTTGAATATAGCCAGAGAGGTTAACGCAACGCATGTTGTTTTAAAAGAAAACAGCCCGTCCTGCGGATCAGCAGCAATATATAATGGGTCATTCGAAAATCGTAAAATAGCTGGTAATGGGGTAACCTCGGCTTTGTTAAAAAAGGAAGGCTTTAAGGTCATATCGGAAGAACAAATTTCGGATATTTTCTTGGATTAGAATATGTAATGGTAAATCAAGCGCCTTGCTAGCTTACAGGCTTATACCTGCAGAGCGTAAGACGCTTGTTTGTGCTGTATGCCGCTATATGATATAGACATCACATTATTTAAGCTTTAATGCAAGAATCCCCAAGTATTCCTTGAGGGCTGTTCCGGTTGTAGACATGGCTCCAGCAGACGGCGAGAGTTTGCCAGCATACAGTGACAGCTTTTCACTTGCCAGATAGTCGGTAGGATAAGCTACGACCTGCATGTCTGCACGCTGAAATTCCAGTGCAGCACGGGGCATATGGAAAGCGGAGGTCACCAGAACAGCTCTAGTGAGTTGATGTTTTTTTAAAATTTGCGATGTATATACGGCATTTTGCTGTGTGTTCAAAGAACGGTTTTCGATCAGAATGTCCTTTGCCGGAATACCGAGTCCCAGTAACTGTCTTTGTGCAATATTCGCCTCATTACCACTGTCTCCAAACACTTGCCCGCCGGAGAAAAGAATGGGTAAGCCTGTTGCTTCATGCAATCTGGCCGCAGTGAGCAGTCGATTAGCCGCAGATCCTAGCAGATTGCCTTGTCCATTGATGTCGGGGGTTCCCTGTGTGGCTCCGCCCCCAAGCACAACAATGACATCGCCTTGAACAGTACGGGGTTGTGGGTACTGTTTTTCCAGGCTACTGATTAACAAATCTCCAGCCAGATTGGTCGAGGAAACATACAGCAGCAATGTGACAAGAAGCAGTACGACCGCAGGTATACGCGCCCTTTTCCATAGCCAAATCACGAGCCCTGCCATCACGAGGATGAACAAACCGGGAGGGAGCACAAAGCTGTACAAAAATTTGATGATATAAATCAAGTGCAGACAACCTCCTATCCTTATAAGCTTTATCTGTCTTTTTGGTATATTGTAACATAGGCAACTGACTGGATTCCTCTGTCCGAAGACATACCTCGATGAAAAAACGGGCATGAAAGTTGGAGCTTTCCAATACATATTTTTTGTTTGATAAAGTTGTTCTGTAGGCGTAGTATATAAAGTCTAGTGATTTTTTTCATAGAGGAGCGATAGCGTCATGGGAGAGTTAACGACAGCCAAGCGGATGATGATGATCGCGCTACTGGTTGTGTTGTGGGGCATTTCTTGGCCCATTTATAAAGTTGCATTGGAATTCACACCTCCACTATTGTTTGCAGGACTACGTACACTGCTGGGCGGTCTGCTATTGGGAGTGATTTTAGTACCGAGATGGAATCGCATTCGTTGGAAAGAAAATTGGCGGGTGTATGCTATTTCAGGTATTTTTAACGTGGTATTGTTTTATGGTCTGCAAACGGTGGGGCTGATGTACGTCCCCTCTGGCTTGTTTTCTGTGCTGGTATATCTCCAGCCTGTACTGGTCGGCATTTTTGCATGGATGTGGCTAGGGGAAGCGATGTCCAGACTTAAAGTGCTTGGATTGGTCATCGGATTTTTGGGCGTTGCGGCTGTCAGTGTCGGCGGATTTTCAGGACATGTGGCTGTGGCAGGTGTAATCCTCGCCATTATTACAGCCGTGAGCTGGGCATTGGGAACGGTATATGTGAAAAAGGTAAACCAGCGTGTGGATTCGCTGTGGCTGGTTGCATTTCAATGTACACTGGGAGGCATCGTGCTGACGGGAGCTGGAACGGTGACGGAAAGCTGGTCGGATATCGTATGGAATGTCCCGTATGTGTCAGGGCTGATATTCGGCACGGTGCTGGGAATTTCACTTTCCTGGTTGCTGTATTTCACACTTGTTAATTCAGGGGATGCGAGCAAGATTGCGTCTTATACGTTTTTGGTGCCTGTGATCTCGGTGTTTGTCAGCTCGTTGGTGCTGGGCGAAGCGATTACGGCTTTCCTGCTGATCGGGTTGATCTTAATCGGGCTTAGCATTTATTTGGTGAATCGCAGAGTGAGAGTAGTACGGCAAGCTTGAAAATAGGATATGGTACAAGCAAGGACTCTGCGCAGGTAGCAGGGTCCTTTTTTAGAGGATTTTAACACCTGTCCGGCGAATTTTTAGGAAGAATGAAACGGGTTCGGCTGAAACGAATTTGATCTATAAGGAGGGGTTCAAGCATGATCCAGCTTCAAAATGTCAAACGGTATAAGTCTGCCAAGCGGATAATAGTTGCATTTGTTTTATTGGCAAGTGTGGCAATCGGACTGAACGATGGAGAGTTTGCTCAGGCAGCGGGAACTTCTGCATCTATAAAGCAAGGTCAGAGAACTGCAAGTGTCCGTGTTTATTTTAACGGAAATATGATGTCGTTTCCCAAAGGAGAGTCATTCATAAACAAGGGACAGGTCATGATTCCTATTACAGATGCTGCTCTGCCAGGAATAGCCACGGATTATGACCCCAAAACACAGACGCTTACACTTACCAATGGTATAGCCAGTCTGGGTTCCGGTCGAATAAAGGCTAACTCCAATATAGGTTTTGTACATAACAGGAAGGTTACTTACGACGTTTCAGCCAGTAGCATTCGTGGAACGCTTTATGTTCCTCTGGCATTTATCAGTGATGTGGTCGGAGGCAAGCTCGAATGGAAGAAAAACGAACGAATGGCTAGCATAAGCTATCCTCAGTTGGTTGGGGAATCGGAGGAAAGCAAGGGCTATTTGCTGGATGCAAGCAGCGGAGTATTGTACCGTAAAGAGGATGGCGGCCGTATCCGTGCGCTCAGTCCAACAAATATTAAATTGAAAGAAGATTATTTTGGCATGACGAAAATCATTTCAACCAAGGTTACGGAGGATGCAGATTTGGTTACGGTATGGCAAGCGTATGGCGAGCCCATGATTAATGACGATTTTTATACGCTGTTCGTCCAGAAAGGAGAGGTACTTCGTCAGGCAAAGGCTCATTATTGGAATTTTAATGCCAACAATATCAAGCTTTATAATGGTAAAGCAGTCATGAACGATGGACAGACCGTTCGTCTGATTGACGCTAATGGTTCTGTAAAAGAAATATGGAATATGGGGAAGCTTTCCGGTCGTTTGAAGGACAGCTTTGCGGTGGAAGGCATGGGCGAGGGGTTTATTCTTGCCAGATCGAATGATGAGGGCTTTTTAATATTAATTAATCTTAAAACCCACCAGTCATTGTTGGTGTATGAGTTGCTTCAATTAGCTCCTGAGCAACTGAACGGATTCAGGGAAGATGGTATTAAGTTTATCGGTCAGAACAAAAATGACGGTGAACTGCGCTTCGAGCTACATGATAGTAAAGGACGGCCTCAAACGTTCAAATATGCTTTGTGAATGGGTTTAAGGCGTCGATCAGACGCCTCATATTACATAAAACTTCACAAATATCCGAATTGTTCACTCCTCAGGTCACTCCTTTGTTCATGAAGCATGAGAGGCTTCACTTTTTATTTTGAATGCGCTTACATAAAATATAGCTATACGGCGGCAGTGCTACAAACCTTGCTGTCGGCAACGTATACAGAGGGGGAGTGACTCACATTGAATCAGCCTATGCCCAAAAATTCTGCAATGCTTACAGCGGATTCCCGCCTGAACGGTAAGAGGCTGGGAACGGGTAGAAAACACGGTTTTTTCTATGAACTGTTCCGCAATCGAGTATTATTTCTGATGCTGTTGCCCACTTTAATTTTTTTCTTCATTAATTCTTACATTCCTATGGTGGGTATTTATTATGCATTTACCCAGTTCGACTTTAATACCAGCCTGTTTGATGCCAAGTTCGTCGGACTCCAAAATTTTCGCTTCTTATGGCAGTCCGGCACGTTGACAAAACTAACATTGAATACGGTCGGATACAACGCAGCGTTTATTTTACTTGGTAACGTGTTAGCAATTGTTCTCGCTATTTTACTAAATGAGCTGCGAGGCCGCTACTTTAAAAAGATCGCTCAATCTGTGATGTTCCTGCCTTATTTTGTTTCTTTCGTTATTCTAAGTGTCATCGTGTATAACATATTTAATTATGATAATGGTTTTCTGAATACGCTGCTGCTGCAACTTGGTGGTGAACGCGTGGATGTATACAACAAACCATGGGTATGGATTTTCCTGATTATCCTGTTCTATTTATGGAAAAATCTTGGCTACAGTATGGTGATCTATCTAGCAGCGATTACAGGTATCAGTGACGAATATTATGAGGCAGCTAAAATGGATGGAGCCAACATTTTTCAGCGAATCTGGTACATTACCGTTCCGATGCTTAAATCGACATTCGTTGTGCTGCTGTTGTTTGCGCTTGGTAGTATTATGAAAGGACAATTTGATCTTTTCTATCAATTAATCGGCAACAATGGGGTGCTGTACAATACGACGGATATTTTGGACACTTATGTGTACCGTTCGCTGAAAGTGACTTTTGATGTGGGTATGGCTTCAGCGGCAGGCGTGTACCAATCCTTGTTCGGCTTTGTACTGATCATGACCGTGAACTACATCATCCGCAAGTTGAACGACGAATATGCCTTATTCTAGAAAGGAGGACCCAAACGGATGACGATCAAAGAGGATGTATACACTCGAATTTTTAAAATTATCTCTTATGTGATTATCATTATGGCTTCCATTGCTTGTTTACTCCCGTTCCTACTTATTATTTCGGCTTCACTGACCAGTAATGAATCGATTATCAGGGATGGATATCACTTTATACCACAGCAATTCTCACTGGAAGGTTACCGGACGGTGTTCACCTTTCCTGAAGAGGTGTTAAGGGCGTACGGGGTGACGATTTTTACCACGGTTGTAGGTACGACGTTGGGCCTGTTCCTGATGACGATGGCAGGATATGTGCTGGCACGCAAAGATTTTAAATACCGCAATGCGTTTTCCTTCTATATTTACTTTACGACGCTGTTCGGGGGCGGGTTGGTACCTTGGTACATTATGCTGACGAAGTATTTAGGATTGCTTGATACGTATACAGTGCTTATTTTTCCGGGATTGATGACTCCGTTTCTGATCATTTTAATGAAAAACTTCATTCGTTCTTCCATGCCGGAAGAGCTGTTCGAGTCCGCTAAAATAGATGGTGCAGGTGATTTTAAAATTTACTATCGAATTGTACTGCCTTTATCCACACCGGGTATTGCCACTGTGGGGCTGTTTCTGGCCTTGGCTTACTGGAATGACTGGTTCTCATCCTCACTCTTTATTAACGATCCGCATAAATACCAGTTGCAATATTATCTGTATAATGTAATTAACTCCATGCAATTTATCGCTCAAATGGGTGCAGGTACTGGCGTATCCCTTTCAAGTGATATGCCGACAGAATCGACGAAAATGGCAATGGCGATCGTGGTTACTGGACCCATTTTGCTGCTGTACCCGTTCATTCAGCGTTACTTTGTCAAGGGGCTGACCATTGGCGCGGTAAAAGGCTGAAGCGACACTAACGGGCTTAGATGGCATAACGTGCTGACGGTATGCCATCAAAGCAGCACTTTTTATAAGCGTTTTATTTAAACAGACTACCATTTCAAAGGGAGGATTCACATGACATTCACAAAGAAAAGAAAACAACGCATGTCCATCCTGATTGCAGTAATGGTCATCATGGCGCTATTAGCCGGATGTGGAGGCGGTAGCGGAAACAGCGCACAAAAAGCAAATGGAGAGGATGATAAATCCCAAAAAGTGCAGCTGCAATTTTATATGCTGGGTGATGCTCCTAAGGATCTGTCTACCATTGAGGCAGAGATTAATAAGTTGGCGGAAAAAGATCTGAATGCCACCGTCAAATTTAACTATACGACGTGGACAGACTGGGATCAAAAATATAAGCTGTTATTGTCTTCGGGTCAGCCTATCGACCTGATATTCACTGCAGATTGGACGCAGTATCAGGCCTATGCCAAGAAGGGCGCATTCCTGCCGCTAGACGATCTGCTGCCTAAGGCCGCACCTGCCCTGCAAAAATTTGTGCCTCAGGACATGTGGGATGGAGTTAAAATCGGAGGCAAAATTTATACCGTGCCTGGCACGTATAAAGAGTATGTCACTAACGGCTTTGTATGGCGTGAGGATTTACGAGAGAAGTACAATTTGCCTAAACCGACAGATATCAAAAGTTACGAGGCTTATATGGATGGGATACGTCAGCATGAACCAAATATGAAAACCGTATCTCTGAACAGCGATATCAAGGGAAATCTACATGACCGATATACCGAATTAGTAACGAAGAGTATAGGTGCCTTGCCTTTTGGCATTGGTATTAAATATGAAAAACCAACAGAGGTTTATAAATTTTGGGGCTCGGATGAGCAAAAAGAAGAGCTGAATACTTACAAACGCTGGGCCGATAAAGGATTCATTCCCAAAAATGTATTAAACGTAAAAGATACGCTTCAGGATCAAGTGACTTCTGGTAAAGCAGCGAGTATTTTCGGTGACAATCCAACCCGGTTTAATGATATGGTCATTAAGCTCAAAGCATCTCACCCGGACTGGAAGCTCGAGTATTACCCATTCCCTTTGACGACAGGTTATGCAACTCCAGTGCATCCGATTCATAACGGCTTTGCAATTCCAAAAAGCAGCCCAAATCCGGCGCGCGCATTAGCTTTTTATGAAAAGCTTGTGACGGACAAACGCTATAACTTGCTCACGCAATATGGTATTGAAGGCAAAAACTACGAAGTCAAAGATGGTTACTACCATATGATAGGTAGCGGCAGTTCTAATGGATTTTCACGCGAAGGTATGAACAGTTGGGCTTGGCGTAACCCGGAATATATGCTGTTTGATTCAGGCTTTGACCGTGTGAAAAAGATTTTTGCTGAGCTGGATAAAATTCAGAAGCCTGACCTGTTTACCGGCTTTGCAGAGGACTACACAACCTACCAAGCAGAAAAAGCAGCTCTAGAACAGGTTGAGAAGCAATATCTGTATCCACTCCAAGCTGGACTGATCGACAATGTAGATCAAGGCTTGCAGACCTTCTTGCAAAAGGCAAACCAAGCTGGTTTGGAGAAAATTCAAACCGAATATACAAAACAATGGGAAGCTTATGTAAAGGAGAAGGGGATTAAATAAAACCTAAAGAATTGTGATAAAGAAGAAAAGCAAGTCTCCAGAAAGTTGGAGGCTTGCTTTTTTTATGTCAGTTTACTTATTGCGCATTTGCTCTAGAACGGCGAAAATCTGTCGGTGTTACGCCCAAGCTACGTTTGAACATGCGATGGAAATAAGAGCTGCTTGCAAATCCGGTTTGTTCTGCTACGTCAGCCACGGACCAGTCGGTCTGTTCCAGTAACTCACAGGCCTTGCGAATACGGAGTTGTTGGATAACGTCCACGATAGTAGACATGGTCTGTTGCTTATATAGCCTGCTGACATAGATCGGCGACATATCCAGCTCTTCCGCAATCTGATTGAGACAAAAATTGGGATCCGTATAGGCCTGCTCCATTCGTTCATTAATTTGTCGCACCAAACGTTCCTGTTTCGTGTTTCGTTTTTCCGATAGACTGGAGCGAATATGATCAAAGACCAATTGATAATGATCAATAAGGTTTTCAGAGGTCTCTAACCGATCTGCGGATGGTAATTCAGGTTTAGATTCTATAGCAAATCCATTGAGCTCACTGATATGCCGAACAGCATTATTCACACTCATGATGAGCCGGGATATCGCCTCTCGAACAGAGGAAAACGGATATTTTTCCATATGCATCAATAATTCTTTGATCATACTGTGTGCATCCTCCGTATGACCAGACAGTAGCATATCCAGCATTTTTTTCTCTTTATCGGCTGGATATACGTAAGTATTTTGGATATCTTCATCTGTAGTGTTTTGCGCATTAATAATGCAGCCATGTCCCTGAAAAAATCGGTGCATAGATGCGTTTTGTACCTGGCGGTACAGCAAATGTAGCCGTTCTGGTTGACTCGTGATGGCACTGTAAGTCAGTGAAACGCTCAGCTTCAAATATTCAAAGCAAGCTTCGCGTATTTGGCGTAATAAAGTTTCTAGTAGTACAGTGTCTGTATGTTCTGCGGGATCGAGAATGTTAAGCATCAGCAGTACACTGTCCTCATCCATATCAACAGTCTCCACCCGGTACGTCTGTCCGCATATTTCAGAAGCAATGTTCATAATTGCAAACTTATAGGGTAGCAGATCAGGTCCACGTTCGCTTTGCCATCGGGTATATTCATCTATGCGTAGCAGCACAAGGCGGTAGTCTTTGTCGAACTGGAACGTAATCCCAAGCTCGCGCAATCGTTCCGGTTCTTCACTGGCAGGGATATTTTGAATTCCCCGAATCACATTTCTTAAAATGTTTTGCCGGATCGTGTACATACTGTTTCGTTTCTCCGATTCCAGTGAATTCATATGCACAACGATTTGGCCAATAGGCGTATACAGCATTTTGGACAGCAGCCACGAAGCCACGAATCCTGCCAATGCAATGATGGCGGCTATCAGTAACATCGCATTACGAATAACACTTGCCATTTTGATAACGCTTTCATATGGTGTGACACTAATATACTGCCAACCTAGTCCGTCCGGGGAGGTGTAGGAAATGAGTGATCTTTTACCATGAAAGTCTTCTACAAAATAGCCTGTTTCTTGTTTTTTGACTCTCGTATGCAACCATAGCTGCTCTTTTTCGTTCAAAGTTTCGTCTGTCAATGTTGTACCAGACAACAGCCTGCCCTGATCGTCTAAAATATAAGCGGTCCCGCCTGAGATTGGATTCGCCGCCATTTCCTTGTTCATCCAGGCCGCCGACACATTCACCATCACAGCCGAATTTATCGCTTCGTTCGAGTTAATTGCGTCATAACATAAATACGTATAGGCTGCGATATCTGGGCTTGCTTGCTCTACTCCAGCTCTGGAGTCTGAGGCAGTCAGCAGCGGATACGTGCGTGGAATAGGCGTAAAGGGTTTATAGTCCTGATAATGATCCAGTACGCGAATGATATCTGTATCAGCCAGTTCATGTTTGCTGAATAACCCGTTTTGACCTTGTGAAGACGCAATGTAGAAAGTGCCGCTTTTAGGGTTAAACACGTAGATGGATTCGATATACGGCATGGAGTTAAGATAATTGTTCAATTCGGTCATGGTAGCGGTTACATCATATACATTAGGTTTGGGATAATACAACAACTTGGATAGGGTACTGCTGCGATACATTTGGAATGCCAACGATTGAGCGATAGATGTCATGTTAATAACCTCTCTGCTTCTCAACGTCAAGCTGTTGTGATTGGCCTCGAATGCCTGCTCCTTTTCCACACGAATATAGTAAAAATAATACACAGTGGTGGATACCAGCAACGTTAGCGTAATACATAACGTAATGCTGACCAGCAATTTGCTGTGAAGCTTATGATGCTTTTTGAAATTGCTCATTTGAACAGGCCTCCTGTCTGTGTGCACGTAGCTGTAAAGTACACCCTATTTATGTATTCATTATACGTGTGATCTTGTGAACAGAACAGTGAACAAACCGATTCTTTGTGAAAAATAATGATTTTTCGTTAAGCAGCTAACCCGTTGGTCAAGTACCGATTTCTAGGTTGAGCCGGAAATCCGCCAGCTAATCTCTTGTTATTTGCATGCCAATGTTTTATATTGACATAAGAGTAGGTCAAAAATAAAAGAGGTGAACGGACGAGATGAGTCCACGTACGAAGGAACAAAACGAAGAGATTCGACTGCGGCGTCTGGAGCAAATCCGGAAAGCTGCTGCCGATGTGTTTTTGAATAAAGGGCCTTTACTGGAAATCCGCGATGTGGCCGCGCAGGCGGGACTCGGCTATGGCACGGTATACCATTATTACAGCAATAAGGGCAATTTGCTCTACGATCTGCTATGGGATGCGTTGGAGCGGGCCGGGGGATTGCTGGAGGCCTCGTTAGAGGCTCCGCTGAAGGTTCCGCCGGAGGTCCCGCACGTTTCGGCTTCGGGGGAGGAGCCGGCGGGCGGGCATTTTGGCTTGGCTGATGCGGCGGACACTGGGAACTTGGCTGTCGCAGAGCTTGGCCCCGTTGCCGCTGCCAGCGTCCGGCTGCTGCAGCTTTGGGCGGAGGACCACGCCCTGTACCTGCTGCATAAGCTGGCCGGTGAGGGCTTTGCCTCGCTGCCTGAAGCGCGCTCGGTCCCGCTCTCGGCCGCCTTTCGCCGGGAGGTGCTCGCGCCGTTTGCCGCGCTGCTGGAAACCGGGTGTGTGGCGGGCGGGTCTACCGCTTCCGGCGAAAACGCGACGGAGCCGTCGTATCGGCTACAGCGCGCGGAAATGCTGCTGGCCGCTTTGGTCGGTTGCGCCGCGCTTTCGCTTCGCCGCGGAAAGCTGCACGAGGAGGCCAGGGATATCGTCCGACTTTTAAAATTATAGAATGGATAAGGAGCGAACAAACAAAGATGATTATTTTAAAATCACCTAGGGAAATCGAAGAGATGAAGCCGGCGAGCCAAATCGTTGCGGACTGCTACCGCGAGGTGGCCAAACTGATCGAGCCTGGGATCACCACCCGGGAAATCAATGACTTTGTTGCCAGACACATCACCAAGCTGGGCGGCAAGCAGTTTACGAAAGGGTACAACGGTTTCCCCGCCGAAACCTGCATTTCGGTCAATGATGTGGTGGCTCACGGCATTCCTTCGAACCAGATGCTTATGGACGGCGACTTGCTGAAGCTCGACATCGTCGTGGAATACGGCGGATGGTTCGGCGATTCGTGCTGGTGCTATGCGGTGGGCAATATCCGGCCGGAGGCGCAAAAATTAATGAAGGTGACAAAGGAATGCTTGGATCTGGGGATCGCCCGGGCCCTCCCTGGGGGCCGGCTCGGCGACATAACGTCGGCGATTCAACAGCATGCGGAAGCGAACGGGTTTTCGCTCGTACGCGATCTGCTGGCCCACGGGATCGGACGGAGCCTGCATGAGGAGCCGAGCTACGAGCATATCGGCGTAGCCGGCAAAGGCATTCGGTTAAAGGAAGGCATGGTGTTTACGATTGAACCGATGGTCAACGAAGGTACGTTTCGTATCACGATCGACGACGATCAGTGGACGGCGAGGACGGCCGACGGCAAGTTGTCAGCGCAATATGAGCATACGATCGCAGTCACGCCGGACGGACCGCTGATTTTAACGGCCCAGTAAGAATAAAGGCGAACGGACGGGAATGCGTCATTTCAGGAAATAAGTCGCCAACCCGGCCTGTTTGGCCTGACGAAAGTTCGTAATCCGAAACCACGAAAAAGCGCTGGGCCTACCTGGATCAGCGCTTTTTTTGCCTGGTTTGAAACTTTTACCGATTTACGGAAAACCGTTTCCCCGGGGAAAATGGCCTAGAAGTAAAACACTCCCATTAGCCTAGGGGATCGATCCTGAAATAACGTAAGCAAAGAGAGGCAGTACTTCATCAGTCTGGAAATTGAACGTTACCTTTAACGATATAGGCTTGGCCTGTGCCACTTTCCGCTAGAGCTGGGATGGTATCGTTGAGCACGGCACCACGAATGTCCGTAATCCTTATTTTCAGAGGCTGTTTTCCTAAGTTGGTACCCAAAAAGTGGTTGTAATCCTGTTTTTCGAGATTGAGCCATTGTCCGTTTTGTTGGACTTCCATCTTCAAGACCGGATATTTATGATTGCGTACTTGAATGGCTGCCCACCATTGGCTGCTGCCTTCTTTAATACGGTAGGAGACATTGCCGCTAACAGGAGCTTTGACAACTTTCCACGAAATATTAATTTTTCCGTCTAATTGATTGCCAATCAGGTTGAACGCGTTCGGGGACAGATCGAGTGCGCCACTTGGACCTTCGGGGTAAAGATCAGTTACATATACGGTTGTTTTCCCTTTGGGACCTTGAACTTCCAAATAGGCTCCGGCTAATGCAGCTTTGATTCCGTTATAATTCAGTTGTGTGCGGTTAAGCGCTGTGATTTTGGCATCCGAAGGGATGGGATCAAGTAGTAATGCCCCTCCAGAGTAACCTGATCCCGTATATGTGGCGTAGCCTGTGTATGTATCATTCCAAGCAGCTGAAGCGGGAAGGGCGAATAATACAAGACTTAACAACGATGTCAGACCGAGGGTTTTGAACTTTCGGAACGTCGATTTTTTTTGCATAATCATTTCCTCCTTATTCATTTAATAGATTCATATAGTAAATATAAACACTATATTACCTAATATTTCAAATTGTACAATAGGACTTTAAGGCAAAAAGAAAATATTGAAGATGTTTGTCAACTTACTCATAGGCCATATGTCTTGTTTTTTTGAATATGGTTGAACAGTGCTCTTTTTCGCAGAAAGTTTGCAGGGCAGCCGATAAGTTCAGGAAGATGTATCCTTATAACACAGGACAGGGCTGACTGGAGAGTAAGGACAGAGGAGGGGGTTAATAATAAGGACGAATGTCTTCTATGCACCGCCAGTAAAATACTTTAGAGCGATTAAACTAGGACTTTTGAATGAAGTCTTTTAAATAGAATAAGCGAACTATTGTTCTCCTTTTGTTTGTCGTATACAATCGAATCATGCTGATTCAAATGGAGTGATGTTGAACTCTGTTGTATGCTGCAACGAAAGGATGTTTTGCACCATGATGGGAAGAGCCCATTTGATTATTGGAACCGGGGTCTCCCTGTCGGTATTAGCTCTAAGTGGATACGAAGTGACCCCGGCTGCCGTGGCAGCTGCTGTGGTCGGTTCACTGTTGCCGGATATTGACGAGCCTAACTCCATGCTCGTGAGCCGTGCGCTGCCAACCAAAATGCTTAGATTCGTACAGCTTCTAATGATTGGGGCTGCTGGTTGGGTATTTTTCACCCGTTTGGCTCCGCCGCCATGGAATCTTGTTCTGGCTTTGCTGATGATTAGTGCTTCTTTTATGCCTTCACGATCCATGCGCAAGGTTATTATCTTTCTAATTGGTATCGGCCTCGCCTGGTATGGAGAATCATATGCACCGTGGAATTATATCGCTGGGTGTCTGCTGATCATTTGTACGCTAGTCCCACACCGGGGGTTAACTCATACGGTATACGGGACAGTCGCATGGACTGCGCTGCTTTATGGTACAACACGTTTGCACGGTGACAGCATATGGCTGGCTGGAGGTATGGCGTACTTGCTGCATTTACTGGCAGATTCCTTGACGAATAATGGAATTAAACCTTTGCCGCCGTTCAAATGGAAGCTGCGATTTAAATTGATGAGTACCGGAACCCGGAAGGGAGCTAAGGTAGAAAACGTCTGCATTGCTCTAACTGCTGTACTTGTAGTGATTGCTTTGCTTCGTTATAAGCATTTGATTTGAAATGTTCTATCTTTTGTTTCTATTAAATTAAAAAAACAGTCAATGCACGTTGTACGTGTCTTGACTGTTTTTTATAGATAGCGATTCTCTATTACACCTTAAGCTCGTTCAATAATGGTATTCAGCGTTGTACGATCCAGGTTTTGAACCAGCTTGATGATCAGCTCTTTGGCTGCATCATAATCATCAGTGTGAATAATAGACGAGGAAGTATGGATGTATCGTCCACAGATGCCTATGACGGTGGATGGCACGCCAATTCCGCTCAAGTGCACTTGGCCTGCATCGGTTCCCCCTGTGGAGATGAAATATTGATACTTGATTTTGTGAGTTTCCGCCATGTCTTGCACGTATTCCACAATCCCGCGGTGTGTAATCATACCCGGATCAAATACCCGCAGCAGTGCGCCTTTACCGAGGTGTCCGTAAGCATTCGGGTCACCGCCCATATCATTGGCTGCACTGCAATCCAGTGCAAAGAAAATATCGGGCTGAATCAGATTGGCCGCTGTGCGTGCACCGCGCAGTCCTACTTCCTCCTGAACAGTGGCCCCCGCATACAATGTATTGGGAAGCTTGTCTTTTTCTTTATGTAACGCTTCAAGCAGTTCAATAGCCAAGCCTACACCGTAGCGGTTATCCCACGCTTTAGCCATGATTTTTTTAGGATTTGCCAGTGGTGTGAAATCACAGATTGGCGCTATGGCTGTTCCTGGTACGATCCCCAGATCCTGAGCTTCCTGTCTGCTGTCTACGCCAATATCCAGATACATATGCTTGATGTCCATAGGTTTACTGCGTTGCGATTCATCCAGCAAATGAGGCGAGATAGAGCCAACTACACCGATAACTGGGCCTTTTGGAGTCAATACTTGAAGACGTTGTGACATGATGGCTTGACTCCACCAGCCTCCAACCGGCTGAAAACGAATCATTCCATTTTCCGTAATACCATTCACGATAAAACCGACTTCATCCAGATGGCCTGCCACCATTACACGTGGTCCACTCTCTTGACCGCGTAGCACCCCAAAAAGACTGCCCAATCGATCTTGCACGATTTCATCGGTATAGCCGGATATCCGTTCCTTAACCCATGCCCGTAACTCTCGCTCATGCCCAGGAATGGAAGGAAACTCCGTTAAGGTTTTAAACAATTCCAATGTTTTTGATTCCATGATGTATACCTCACTCCTTATTAATTAACCAGTGGTCGTCATGTATTTAGTATGAATGGATTTGTACGGAATGTCCACGATATCATTTTCCTGACATAACATTTCTCCAAAAAGCTCATAATGAAAAAGACCCAAGCAATTCGAACCGCCAAGCGCGAAAACTTACAGATAAGGGGTGGTGAATGATGCCAGCTAAATCCGGGCAGCGCGGTTTTCGTACCAATACGTCGCCGCTGTCCATAAATGAGAAGGACTATCAGAATATTTCACAAAAGCATGAGCCCTCGAGAAAAGTATTTGCCAATTGTGTGCGCGCTTTTCTGGTTGGAGGCGGGATCTGTGTGATTGGACAGGCGATTCAGGAGGCTTTTATGGCAGGGATGCACATATCAGCCAAGGAGGCCGCCCCGCCGACCTCATCTATGATGATCTTGCTGGCGGTCATATTAACCTGTATCGGGGTTTACGATAAGGTTGCCCAATGGGCGGGAGCGGGAACCGCTGTGCCAATTACAGGCTTTGCTAACTCCATGTGTTCGGCTGCATTGGAATATCGTTCTGAGGGGCTGGTGCTCGGAGTGGGCGCGAATATGTTCAAACTGGCAGGCTCGGTTGTCGTATTCGGGGTGGTGGCTGCATTTATCATAGGCGTTATATATGCCATCCTTGGTGTAGGAGGCAATCACTTATGAGAAGACAGGGAGGACAAACCTGGAAGTTTGAATCGAGACCACGCATCATTGGAAGTGCCACTGTTGTGGGCCCGGATGAAGGAGAGGGGCCGTTGTCCACAGATTTTGATTATATTTATGACAATATAGAAATCAACGAGAAAACGTGGGAAAAAGCGGAACGTAGATTGATTGAGCACTCTACAGAGCTGGCGCTAATTAATGCCAATTTGAACAAAGAAGAAGTGCAGTTTTTTATTAGTGGTGATCTGATGAATCAGATTGTCAGTAGCTCCTTCTCGGCTAGCAAGCTGGCCATTCCCTATTTGGGTGTTTTTGGAGCATGCTCAACATCCATGGAAAGCTTAGCCTTAGCCGCACTTATTGTGGACTCAGAGGCCGGTGACTACGTGATGGCGGGTACGACTAGCCATAATTGTACTGTGGAAAAACAATTCCGCTATCCTAATGAATACGGATCGCAGAAGCCTCCTACGGCTCAGTATACTGTTACCGGTTCCGGCGCCGCAATAGTGGGCCATGCCAAGTCAGGGACGGTGGTGGATTGTGCTACCATTGGACGTGTAATGGACATGGGCATTAAAGACCCCTTTAATATGGGTGGAGCCATGGCTCCCGCGGCTGCGGATACGCTGTTGTCTCATTTTCGAGATACTGGCCGTGACCCTAGTTACTATGACCTCATTGTAACGGGCGATTTAGCCTCTGTGGGGCTGCCGATTGCCAAGGAGTTGCTCAAAAAAGATGGGTTTGATATGAATCAGACGGAATTTAATGATTGCGGTTTACTGATTTACGACATTAATAAGCAAAAGAAAGTCATTTCAGGAGGCAGTGGTTGTGGCTGCTCGGCTGTTGTAACCTACGGGCATTTGTTGAAGCGGATCGAAAAAGGAGAGCTACAAAAGGTACTGGTGGTGGCGACTGGAGCGTTATTATCTCCTTTGACTACACAGCAGGGTGAGAGCATTCCTTGTGTTGCACATGCTGTAGCTTTTGAGGCGGGAGGAACAGTATGATATTTCTATGGGCTTTTTTAGTGGGTGGTGCCATTTGTGTCGTGGGCCAATTGATGATGGATGTGTTCAAAATGACGCCGGCACATACGATGAGTACGTTGGTAGTTGCAGGTGCAATTGCTGATGCTGTTGGGATATACGATCCGCTTATTAAATTTGCAGGGGCGGGTGCGACCATTCCAATTACCAGTTTTGGTAACTCACTTGTACACGGCGCATTAACCGAATTGGAGAAGGACGGATGGTTGGGTGTCATTACAGGGATTTTTAGTCTGACAAGTGCAGGGATTTCCTCTGCGATTATTTTCTCTTTTCTGGCATGCTTGTTTGTTCGTCCAAAAGGAAGCATATAAAAGCAGCGTACTTTAGATTTGACATCGTAAGATAAATAATTGTATACATGTGCCCTTCGGATCTAATGACCGAAGGGTTTTTAATTGTTCTGCACATGAGAGATCGAAAGAAGGATGGAGTTTGAATAATATGGGCAGGGGGTTAAGTGTACTCTGTGCCTACCTTCATGTACAATAATAGGAAACAGGTTGCTATCTAGGAGGTTTACAGAGCTATGCCCGTACGTCAAGAATCTGTGCAGATTGTATCTGCAATCCGTTCTAATCTGGAATCATGTATATTAGGTAAATCCTTTGAAATAAAATTACTGCTTACGGCTATGCTGGCGGGTGGACACATTCTGATCGAGGATGTTCCGGGTACGGGAAAAACGCAAATGATCAAGGCTCTTGCCAAATCCATGCGCGGTGATTACCGCCGTGTTCAATGTAATCCTGATATTCTCCCGAGTGATATTACAGGGGTATCCATATTTCATCCACGGGACGAGCGTTTTTATTTCCGTCCGGGTCCTGTGATGACTAATATTTTGCTGGCGGATGAAATTAACCGAGCGACGACGAAAACCCAGTCAGCTCTGCTGGAGGTTATGGAGGAACGCAGTGTGACGGTGGATGGGGACACTCATATGTTGCCTCATCCTTTTATGTTGTGTGCGACACAAAACCCGATTGATTTTGAAGGCACTTATATGCTGCCGGAAGCACAGTTAGATCGTTTTATGCTCAAAATCAGCTTGGGTTATCCTGATATGGAGACGGAGCGAAACATGCTGCTCCATCATCAGGCAGGCCAGCCAGCAGATCGTCTGGAGGCTGTAGCTCATATGGAGCAGATTGCTGACATCCAGCAGGAAATTAGAGGGATTTATATGGACAAAGCAGTGACGTCCTATTTACTTGATATCGTACGTGCGACAAGAGAACATCCATCTGTGCTGCTGGGAGCTAGCCCTCGGGCGGCGCTTGCTTTTGTAATGGCTGCGAAGGCATACGCTTTTCTGGACAACCGTGACTATGTGCTGCCTGATGATGTGAAGGCGCTGGCACCTTATGTGCTAACGCATCGTTTGTTGCTGCGTCCCGAGGCGCGCCTGGATAGTTCCAATGCCCAGTCCGTGCTGGAGGCTGTCCTTCGGCAGGTACATGTACCCGTACGAATGGAGCGTCCTTAGGTAATGAATATGGTCAAAAGGAAGCGCAGGCTTCCCCGGCTGTCAGGCCGCATCTGGCTTCTGATGGTCATATGGGTGGTGTGCCTGCTATATTTGTTGTTTCAGGGCGGCAAGACGTCGGTCATGCTGTTGTCTATGGTTACGCTGTTAATCGTTTATTTATGGATCGTTGGTCTGAGCGGAGTTCGCCGTGTGCAAGGCTCCCGGCAGCTTTCGCAAGGCTCGGATTTTGGAGAACTGCTGCATGCAGGAGATCAGGTGCATGTAAAGCTGAGCCTCAGCATTCCTGGATTTCTTCCGTTACCCTATGTCATTGTCCGTGAGGTCCTTAAGCGACATACAGGTGAGTCCTGGTCGTTTGAGGATAGTGTCATTCCCAATCTAAAAGGGGGCGGTAAGCTTACATTTCAGACTCCCGCTTTAGAGCGAGGAAGCTATCACTTTGAGGAAACGGAATGTGTGAGTGAGGACATCTTCGGTCTGTTGGAGCACAAAGGCAGCTTGAACGCACGCGGTGAATTTCGGGTTCTGCCCCGAACGGTATTCATTCCGTATTGGCAGATGAATGACCGTCGCTCAAGGATGTCTGGACCGCAGACCGTTCAAACTCGTACGCGGCGTGAAACGACACAAATTAACGGTGTACGGGATTATGTATATGGAGATCGGTTTTCGCGCATCCACTGGAATGCGACGGCGCGTACAGGTAGCTGGAAATCCAAGGAATTTGAGCATGAGACCGTTCCTAAAACGATGCTTGTGCTGGACGTACACATGAAGCATTATGTGAACGCCGAACAGTTTGAGCTAGCTGTATCCTCTACCGCTTCATTGCTGGAATATGGTGGACGGGAGCGAATGGGGGTTGGATTGTGCACAGCTGGAGAGAAAGGCACCGTCTTTCAACCAAGTGAGCAGACAATGGAACGACAACGAATGATGCATCACTTGGTAGACATACACACCACTTCACAAGGTAGTTTGAAATCCGCTGTAGAAAGCAGTGTGCGCCAGTTTCCGCAAGGCTGTTATTTTATACTGATTAGTCCGCTGAAGGATTATCAGGCGATGGAGCTTCTTCGCTGGGCCGATACCCGGGGGATGACTCCGTGCCACGTTTATATCGGAGAAGGTTCTGCTGAGGGAGAAGTTGAAGAATGGATGAGCATGCTTCGTGCAAGGGGAATTAAGGGCTACGATGTTGAGAGCCTTGAAGAGCTCCCGGCTGTAATGGGGGGAGGGACACTATGAAGAGCTGGTTACAATCGTTAAAGGGTTCCTGGGTCCCCGCTTTTACATTTTTATGGATTATTATTATTGCCATGCAATGGGTTTCTTTTGCTTCCGAATTATGGTTGGAAGAGACAAGAGCACTCGTACTAATGACCATTACAATGCTGGCTCTGGTGAAGATTGTACTACCAGTTCGTCCCTGGATTGAATTTATTGTTAAGGCGGCGGCGCTGTTTTTTATTTTGTATCGGACATTGGTGTCTTATTCAATCATTATCCCCTTCGGAGGGGTAGCCAATCGCCTGGACCAGTTTATTTCCAATATGTCACCTTATATTTGGTTTTCCCTCATTGCTTGGCTAGTTATTGAAATGGTGCCGCTCATCGTTACAACGAAGCAGCGGATTCTTGTTTTTGTGGGTATTAACATTGCCGCGCTGGCAGTACTTGATTCCTTCACGCCAACTGTGCTGTGGGAGGAGGTTGCTTGGATCGTCTTTGCTGGTATGGGTTGGCTGGTGACACAGCATCTGCAGTATTTTCGGCAGCATTATCCTCAAGGATGGAAGCATATTCGGCGCTATCCATATAAAATAGCAGCCAATATTGCGGTCATTTTTGCGCTCATTATTATGGCTGGTGTCAATATGCCCGAGGTACAGCCCGCTTTGACGGATCCCTATACAGCGTGGACCCAGAGAAATAGCTCAACTACCGCCGGGATCAACAATGGATCTGGGGCACTGGATCAGCGGATGAACACTGCATCGGGTTATAGTCGCCAGGATAATCGGTTGGGGGGAGGTTTTAATTTTGACTATTCTCCTGTCATGACCATCACGACCACTCAACGAAGCTATTGGCGGGGGGAAACGAAACGAACCTATTCCGGTACAGGCTGGAGTGACAAGGGCAACGATGATCAAACGTTAAATGATGTTCCAATGACCGCAGAGCTTGAAAACACACAAGAAACGCGGCATTCGACTGAGCAGGTCGTTCAGACCATTACGATGCAAAACGACCAAAGCTATCCTGTTCTATTTGGCGCTTATTCGGTGCAGCGTGTTCAATCGGTGGACAGAGATTCACGGGCAGACGGGTTACGTTGGAAGCCGGAACAGGCGGAACTGCTTTGGAATCCATCCTCCCGAAGAACTGCTTATCCTAAAACGTATACTCTGGTATCGCATGTCCCTGTGATCCCTGAGAAAGAGCTACGCACAAAAACTTTTAATGAGTTGTACGGAAAAAACAAACAGGAAGCCTATCTACAAATTCCAGATGAGTTGCCACAGCGGGTTCGTGATTTGGCTCAGAACGTAACGTCAACGGCGAAAACGCCATATGAAAAAGTCGGATTACTACAGCAGTATTTGCAGCAAAATTATGCATATACGAACAATCCGGATCTCTCACGGAAAAGAAGCAGAGATTTTGTGGATGCCTTTCTGTTTGAGATTCGGGAGGGCTATTGCGATTATTATTCCACCTCATTAGTCATGATGGCTCGCTCCGTTGGGGTTCCGGCCCGTTGGGTTAAAGGGTATGCACCTGGTCAGCAGACGTTTTCAGATGATGCAACAACGGGTGAAGGTGACGAAAATATGTCCTCTTACTCCGTGACAAATGCGGATGCTCATTCCTGGGCGGAAGTATATTTAGGTGAATACGGTTGGGTTCCTGTAGAAGCAACGCCTGGCTTTGATATGCCGCTGCTTACGGAACAGGAGGATTCAAAGACTCCAGAAGCCCCAGAGGTTAAAGATCAGTCTGAACCGGAACAGCCTGAGCAGACCCCGCAGACTAATCCGGAGGAAGCTTCAAAGATTCATCCTGTAATTATAGGTTCTGCTGCTGCAATTCTGCTGTTGTGGGCTGCTTATGTCGTCTGGCGTAATCGGGCAGACCTTCACTTTTACCTGCTGCGTTTACGCAGAGGTAAGCCGTTGACTCCGGATGAAAAGGTGGTCGTCGAAACTGAGCACTGGTTAAGGTACATGCGAAGAAGGGGATTTGTCCGCGCCAGTCACGAAACACTGAGGGAATCAGTTGATAGATGGTCGCTAGAAGTACCGGAACAGGCTTCAATTTTACATCAGCTGCTTGGACGATTTGAACAGGCGCGTTATAGTCCCTCATCCGTAACCGCAGAAGATTGGCATATGGTTCGCAAGCAAGCCTCTCTGTTACACAAAGAAGGCTGGATAAAACGTCTATTTTAATCTTTAGCTATATATTTAGTGAAAAAGCTGTCCGTTTGTTGCGGATAGCTTTTTACTAAGCCATAGTAATATGGTATAGTTTGTCGTATGAAACTGAGGTGACCGACGTTGTTTGAAATGCTGATGCCCAAATTACGGGTGAATACCGTCTTTGATATTGATCTTGAAGGCTTATATGCTCAAGGATATCGCGGCATTATTACGGATCTGGATAACACGCTGGTCGGCGCAAAAGCGCCGAATGCAACTCCCGAGCTGGTGGCCTGGTTTGAGAAGGTCAAACAGGCGGGTTTTAAGCTTGTCATCGTGTCTAACAACAATATGGACCGTGTATCCGTGTTTGCTACGCCTTTGGACATTGAATTTATACATGCCGCACGGAAGCCCTCCAACTCGTCTTTTCGTAGAGCCATCCGTATGATGGGGCTGACTCCGGAAGAAACTATTATGGTCGGAGACCAAATGTTGACGGACGTATTGGGAGGTAACCGACTGGGGTTGCATACGGTGTTGGTGCTACCGATATCCATTCATGATGAAGGAGTCATGACTCGATTTAATCGGCGGTTGGAGCGAATCGCGCTCACAAGGTTACGTAAGAAAGGCTTATGGCTTGAGGAGGAAAAGAAGAATGACTGAAAGACCTGACGGCGGCACTGCCGTCAAATGTAGTGGTTGCGGTATAACCGTGCAGACCACTAGCCCGGAGCTTCCGGGATTTATTCCTGAAAAATTGCTTACTCGCGAACCTGTCATCTGTCAGCGTTGTTTCCGAATCAAAAACTATAATGAGACGTCTTCAGTGACGGTGGATCAAGATGAGTTTTTGAAGCTGCTCAGCCAGATTGGCGACAAGGATGCACTCGTTATCCACATTGTAGATATTTTTGATTTTGAAGGCAGCTTGATTTCCGGTCTGCAACGCTTTGTAGGCTCTAATCCGGTTATACTGGCTGTAAACAAGACCGATTTGCTGCCTAAGGTAACGAATTGGAACAAGATACGTAACTGGGTACAAAAGCAAGCGAAGGAGCAAGGGCTTCGCACGGAAGAAATCGTACTGTGCTCAGCTAAAAAAAATCAGGGCTTTGACCGTCTTTTGGATGTGGTATCTGAGCTCCGTGGTAACCGCGATGTATATGTGGTTGGAGCGACAAATGTGGGTAAATCCACGCTCATTAACCGTTTGATTCGTGATTATAGCGACATGGAGCAGGAGCTCACAACGTCCCGTTACCCGGGAACTACACTCGATATGGTGAATATTCCGCTCGACGACGGCAAGCACATTATTGATACTCCGGGTATTGTATACCCTTGGCGATTCAGTGAGATCGTCTCCCGTCAGGACTTGAGCGCTATTATGCCGGACAAGCCGCTGAAGCCTGCTGCGTATCAGCTTGATGCCGGACAAACATTGTTTTTCGGCGGTATGGCCCGATTTGATTTTGTCGACGGTCAGCACCAATCTTTTACCTGCTACATTAACGGTGGTCTTAAGATACATCGCACGAAGCTGGAGCGAGCTGATCAGTTGTTCGCTGATCATGCCGGGGAATTGTTATCTCCGCCAACACGCGATCAATTGGCAGAGATGCCGGAATGGACAAGACATGAGTTCCGCGTGCCACGCAAGTCTCCATCGGACATCTATATTTCCGGCTTGGGATGGATCAGGGTAAATAGCGAGAACGGAGCTCTGGTTGCGATTCATGCTCCTCGGGGAGTCCGTGTGCTTTTGCGGCCTGCGTTGATATAACGTTGCTGTAACCATGTTATAGGGCGGCAAGGAACAGGTACTGTACTGGTTCCTGCCGCCATTCATGTATTTGTGCGGCCTAATATTTTGCAATATGGGGGAGAGCGACGATGAACAGCGGGGAGTCTGAAGCGACTGAACAAGGTCTTGTACTATTGGGCGTATTGGGTGATCCAATCAAGCACTCCAAATCGCCTCTTATGCATAAAATAGCTTTGCAGGCAGCGGCGATTGAAGGAGATTTTGTACCTCTTCATGTAAAACCGGATCAGCTGGAAGATGCCATGAAGGGGATTCGCGCTTTGCATTTCCGCGGAGTCAATGTGACGATTCCCCATAAAGTCGAGGTTATGAAATATCTGGATGAGATTGATGAAGGTGCCAGACTCATTGGCGCTGTCAATACGATAGTAAATGATAATGGACGGCTTAAGGGGTATAACACGGACGGAATTGGCTACGTACGTTCCCTCAAAGAAGAGACTTCTGTTGAGTTGAAGGGAGCAAGAATTGCTGTGCTTGGAGCCGGAGGGGCTGCTCGTGGCGTGATTCATGCTCTGTTGGAGGAGCAGCCGGAATCGGTCATTATTTTGAACCGAACACGTGACAAAGCTGAGCAACTGGCATTAGAGTGGACGACGGAAGCGATCCCAGTGAGGGGTTATTCCAACGAGGATGCCAAGAGCGTGCTCGCCACAGTGAATGTTTTGATTAACACAACCTCGGTGGGAATGTCTCCTTTATCGGATGAACTTCCACTGGAAACGAGCTTGATTCCGGAGGGAATCATTGTGAGTGATTTGATCTACAACCCGTTGGAAACGAGACTTTTACAGGAAAGCCGTGAACAGCGCGGCTGCACTGTACATGGGGGCTTGGGCATGTTCGTGTACCAGGGGGCTGTGGCTTTTGAGTATTTTACAGGGGTTGTCCCTGCTGTAGAGCAAATGAGAGCAGCTGTGCTGAGTAGCCTGTCGTAAGTAAGAGGGTACATTAAAATTATGGAAATGCTGCATTGCATATGTGGCGACGAAGGGGTTAAATATACATGTTAACAGGTAAACAAAAAAGATATCTGCGCTCAATGGCGCATCATTTGGACCCGGTTTTTCAAGTAGGCAAAAACGGTACGAATGAGCATCTTATGCGTCACATCAACGATGCGATTGAAAAGCGTGAGCTGATGAAAGTACAAATTTTGAACAACTGTTTGGACGACAAGCATGAAATTGCGGAAGAACTGGCCGCGGAGACAGGTTCTGAGCTTGTACAGATCATCGGGAGCACTATTATTTTGTACAAAGAATCCCGTGACCATAAGGAAATTGAGTTGCCTAGAGGATAACATGCGGGGAGAAAATTATGAAAATCGGTATTATGGGTGGTACATTTGACCCGATTCATATTGGACATCTGCTGGCTGGAGAAGCGGCAAGAGATGCCTATGGGCTAGATCAAGTATGGTTTATGCCTTCTCATATTCCTCCGCACAAGCATCAGGCGGGGGCGAGCGGTAAAGAGCGTCTGGAGATGACGAGTGAAGCGGTGGCGGGTCATCCTGCTTTTGAAGTGCTGGATATTGAAGTGCTTCGCGGGGGAGTATCCTATACCATTGACACGATCAAGGAGCTTCAGGAGTTGCATTCTGCTGTGGATTTTTATTTTATTATTGGTGCGGATATGGTGAACTACTTGCCTCATTGGCAGGGAATTGAGGAACTGGCGCAGCGAATTTGTTTCATTGGTGTTCGGCGCCCAGGATTCCAGCTTGCAATGGATGAGTTGCCACAATATTTGCAGGACAAGGTACTGCTGGCAGATATGCCAGTGGTGGACATTTCGTCCACGGATATTCGAGAGCGTGCTGCGGAAGGGCGCACTATCCGTTATCTTGTGCCTGATCGAGTGCATGACTATATTACAAGGGGCGGTTTGTATGAAGTACAGCCGTGAGCAATTAATGGAAGCCGTATCTGGTCAAATGCCTGAAAAACGCTGGAAGCACACACTAGGTGTTATGCATACCTCAGTGGAGCTTGCGAAGCGTTATGGAGCAGATCCGGATAAGGCCGAACTGGCGGCTATTTTGCATGATTTAGCGAAATATTGGCCTGTTCAGCAGATGGAAGAGGTGATTCGCAGTCATCCCGAATGTGATCAGGAGCTTTTGGAACATGACAAGCAGCTCTGGCATTCAGAGGTAGGATACTGCGTTGCAGCAAGAGATTACGGAGTGGATGATTCTGAAATAAGGAATGCGATCCGCTGGCATACGTCAGGACGCGTAGGTATGAGCCTGCTGGACAAAGTCGTGTGTCTCGCTGATTACATCGAACCGGGACGGGATTTTCCCGGGGTTGAGCATATCCGTAAACAGGCAAAGAAAAGTTTGGAGCAGGGCCTTGTCGCTGGATTTGACTCCACAATTTCATTGTTGCTGGAGAAGAAAAAGGTTATTTTTCCACTGACAGTCTTGTCGCGCAATGACTTGATTCAACAACTAAAACAGAGAAAAACGGAGGTTCATGAATGACCCTAACTAATGAGCAATTAATGCAAACAGCGGTTGATGCCGCAAATGATAAAAAAGCAATGAATATTGTCGCACTGGATTTGCGGGGAATATCACTTGTAGCTGATTATTTTGTCATCTGCCACGGTAATTCGGATACACAGGTACAGGCGATTGCAACAGAAATTCGCAAACGCGCTCATGATGAAGGTGTAACTATCAAAGGAATCGAAGGAATGGATTCCGCCCGTTGGGTTCTAATGGATTTGGGGGATGTCGTAGTGCATGTCTTCCATCGCGACGAGCGCGAATATTACAACATTGAACGACTCTGGTCGGATGCTAAGGTTGTGGAAAAGGTATGAGTTTGATCGCCGGTACTTATGTCACCATTATGGTGGATCGTGAGGTATCTCCTTTCGGCTACTTTCTCACTGTTGGTGAGCAGGATGTGCTGCTGCACTATACGGAGCTGACACGTGAAATTGAAGTTGGTGAACGGTTGGAGGTATTTATTTTTCACGATACAGAGGACCGTTTGGCTGCAACCATGAAAAAGCCGTTCTTGTCGTTGGGCGAAATGGCTAAGCTTGAGGTGGCCGATGTGCATCCGCGTTTGGGTTGTTTCCTGGAGATGGGATTGGGTCGTCAGCTTTTGCTGCCGATTCGTGAGTTGCCAGAAAACCGAGATTTGCATCCTCGGGTGGGCGACTACGTGTATGCCATTATGGAGCATGACAAGCAAGGCAGATTGCGGGCTAAGCTGGCAGGGGAACAGGAACTGGCTCCGTTGTGCTTCCACGCCCCTGATTCGTGGCTGAATACGTGGGTGCAGGCGACTGTGTACAAGCCGCTTCAAATGGGCACATTCGTTCTGGTGGACGGAGGGGTGCTTGGTTTTGGCGCGATTGGGATGATTCACTCCTCAGAACGCAACCGGATGCTTCGCTTGGGCGAAGAGGTTAAGGTACGGGTCACGCTTGTTCGCGAAGACGGTCGGGTCAATCTGGCAATGTCGCCACGCAAGGAAGTGGGCCGTGATGAGGATGCGGATCGATTGATTGCTTTTCTGAAAGAGCGTCCGGGCGGCGGTATGCCTTACTCCGACGCAACACCGCCGGATATTATCAAGCAACGGTTTGGTATTAGTAAATCCGCCTTCAAGCGTGCGATGGGCAAGCTGATGAAGGAAGGAATGGTTACACAAAAGGAAAACTGGACCTACCTGGTGGAGAAAATGCCGAAACCGAAGGACGGGAATGGGGAATAAAAAATGGCTTCTTACCGGAAGTTTGCCTATGTGTATGATGAGCTGATGCAGGACATGCCGTACCCGGACTGGTTGCGCTTTGCACGGCAGGCTTGGGATCAGTACGGGATGCCGCATACGGTGGCCGAGCTGGGCTGCGGAACGGGTTCAATTACGATTCCCCTGGTTAACTCAGGGTTCGAAGTGGCTGGAATCGACTTATCCTCTGACATGCTGGCAGTAGCCCGTCGCAAAATGGAAACCACTCCACAGGGACAGCGATTGTTTCGTGAGGGAAGCGTTCGCTGGATACAGCAGGATATGAGAGAATGGATTTTACCCGAGCCTGTGGATTCTGTAATTTCTTTTTGCGATTGTCTGAATTACTTGTTGGAGGAAGAAGATATCATTTCTACTTTTCGCAGAACGCATGTTGGTCTGAAGCCTGGCGGAACCTTTTTGTTCGATGTGCATCATCCCCAGACGTTTTTACGTTATGATGAAGAGCAGCCTTTCGTACTGGACGAACGCTCTATCTCATATATCTGGACATGTGCGTTGGACACTCCCCGTTGTGAAATTGAGCATCATCTTAGTATCTTTGCGAAAGCAGAACATGAAGGACGCGATCTATACCAGCGTTTCGAGGAAATACATGTACAACGTGCCTATGACCCAGACTGGATGAAGGCAGAATTGTCCAAAGCGGGTTTTCGCGATGTGAAGGTATATGCGGATTTTGAATGGGTAGAAGCAGAAGATGACGCGGCGAGACTGTTTTATGTTGCTGTAAAATAGCAAAGATTCATTGAACGAATATGGGAAAAAAAAGACGCTTTTCATGATGACATGAAGGGCGTCTTTTTGCACTTATATATTCACTTTATAGTTCAACTGAAGCTCATCACCCGGTACACCCCGAATGCCCCAGTTCTGTTTGGGTGTTTCAAATATAGTAATCTCAAGATCCTGTGGAGAAATACCCAAAAGATCGTTAATTCTTTGGAATAACAGGCTAATGAGTTGCTTCTTAGCTTCTATCGTTCTGCCTTCAAAGATACTGATTTCAATAATGGTGTACGCCTCAGAGCGACCATCGGCATATATAAAATCTTCCTGATCCATAGGAAAAAAACGATGAAACCTCTTGTCAGGAGGATATTTGAACGCATCCACCACAGCAGAATGAATCACCTCTGAAAGTTGCTTTTTGATTGGATTTAGAGTCTCTTTTATTCCGTAAATTTTAATTTGTGCCATGTCTCAGCTCACCTTTCTTATCTCAACTCATCTCAGCTTGAAGCGATTTAACTCGGAATTATTATAAAACATTCGTATGCATGTGTCATGAAAATTTAGTATGGAGAGGGCTCTTAACACCAAAGGTAGTCCTTATTTGACTTTTTTCGCGGTTTTCAATATAATAGTGCCATTATTAACGGTTAAACAATCGCTGATGAGGAGTAGTAGCTTTGTCTGGACATGTAGAGAGCCGGCGGGTGGTGCAAGCCGGTTGACAGCACAAAGTGAACTCGCCTCGGAGATATGCGTCCAACGCAGGAACGCCCTATACTGGTGCTTGTATCCTGTTATTAACCCGCATCGGATCACCTCCGTTATCAGGTGCAAAGGGAGTAGAACGCGAAGAACGCTTTCTGCTAACTAGGGTGGTACCACGGGAATATAACCTCTCGTCCCTAGCGCTGACACGCTACGGGATGCAGAGGTTTTTTTGTTGCATACCGTTTGAGGAGGAAAAGACAATGACAGACACACAGCCGAAGCACGGCTATCAACCGCAAAGTATTGAACCAAAATGGCAGAAATATTGGGATGAGAACAAGACGTTCCGCACCGGGGAAGAACCGGGCAAACCGAAGTTTTATGCTTTGGATATGTTTCCGTACCCATCTGGAGCCGGCCTGCATGTAGGCCACCCGGAGGGCTACACAGCTACGGATATTGTTTCACGTTATAAAAGAATGCGCGGCTACAACGTACTGCATCCGATGGGTTGGGACGCCTTCGGTCTGCCTGCGGAGCAGCATGCGCTGGATACAGGGGAGCACCCACGCGAAATTACGGTGAAAAACGTAAATAACTTCCGCCGTCAAATCAAATCGCTCGGCTTCTCCTACGACTGGGATCGTGAAATCAGCACGACGGATCCTGATTATTACAAATGGACACAATGGATCTTCATCCAGCTGTACAAGCGCGGCCTTGCATATGTAGCTGAAGTACCTGTGAACTGGTGCCCAGCGCTGGGAACGGTGCTGGCGAATGAAGAAGTTATTGACGGTAAGAGTGAGCGTGGCGGTCATCCGGTCGTCCGTAAACCAATGCGTCAATGGATGCTGAAAATTACGGAATACGCGGATCGTCTGCTGGATGATCTGGAGGAACTGGATTGGTCTGAGAGTATTAAGGATATGCAACGGAACTGGATCGGTAAGTCTACCGGGGCAGAGGTTCGTTTTCCGATTGAGGGCTATGACGAGCAACTCACAGTATTTACAACTCGCCCAGATACACTGTTCGGCGCAAGCTACTGTGTGCTGGCACCAGAGCAGGAATTGGTGGATATTATCACTACGCCTGAGCAAAAGGATGCTGTACAACAGTACCGTGAACAAGCTGCTCGTAAAAGCGATCTGGAGCGTACGGATCTGGCCAAGGATAAAACAGGCGTATTCACAGGAGCTTATGCAGTGAACCCAGTGAACGGCGAAAAGCTGCCGATCTGGATTGCTGACTATGTACTGGCAGGCTACGGAACTGGAGCGATTATGGCTGTACCTGCTCACGATACGCGTGACTGGGAATTTGCCAAGCAATTCGGATTGAATATCATTGAGGTTGTCCAAGGTGGAGATGTGGCTAATGAGCCATATACTGAGGATGGACCACACGTGAATTCAGGCCCGCTGAATGGACTTACCAACGAGGACGCGATTCCGAAGATGATTGAATGGCTGGAAGCCGAGGGCAAAGGACACGGCAAAGTCACCTACCGCCTGCGTGACTGGCTGTTCAGCCGTCAACGCTATTGGGGCGAGCCGATTCCGGTAATTCATCTGGAGGATGGAACGATCAAAACGGTTCCTGAGGACCAACTTCCGCTCGTACTGCCGGAGATGGACAATATTAAGCCTTCAGGTACAGGTGAATCCCCGCTGGCGAACGCAACAGATTGGGTGGAAACCATTGATCCTGAGACAGGTATGAAAGCACGTCGCGAGACGAATACAATGCCGCAATGGGCAGGAAGTTGCTGGTATTACCTGCGCTTTATTGATCCGAAAAATGACAAAGAGCTTGTATCCAAAGAGAAACAACGTGAATGGATGCCTGTTGATTTGTATATTGGCGGAGCTGAACATGCGGTTCTTCACTTGCTGTATGCCCGTTTCTGGCATAAGGTATTGTATGATATCGGCGTAGTGGAAACGAAAGAGCCTTTTTATAAGCTGGTCAACCAGGGTATGATTTTGGGCAACAACAATGAAAAAATGAGTAAATCACGCGGTAATGTCATTAATCCTGATGATATTGTCAATACGTTTGGCGCCGATACGCTGCGTATTTATGAGATGTTTATGGGGCCGCTGGAAGCGACCAAGCCATGGAATGAGAATGGGGTAGAGGGAGCACATCGTTTTCTGTCCCGCGTATGGCGCCTGTTTGTTTCCGAGGATGGTAGCCTGAACGATAAAATTACAAATGACGGCGGTAGCGATGAGTTCAATCGTACTTGGCATAAAACGCTGAAAAAAGTAACTGAAGATCTGGATGCACTGCGCTTCAATACAGCGATCAGCCAGCTGATGATCTTCACCAACGATGCATATAAAGCAGACCTTCTGCCGCGTGCAGCAATGGAAAACTTCGTGCAAATGCTGTCGCCGCTTGCACCCCATCTGGCCGAGGAATTGTGGCAGCTGCTGGGGCACAATGATAGCATTACCTACGCGGCTTGGCCTGCTTATGATGAAGCATGGACGGTGGACGCCGAAGTGGAAATTGTTGTGCAAGTGAATGGTAAAATTGTGCAGCGTGCAACGATTGCCAAGGATCTTGATGCTAAAGCGATGGAAGCATTCGCTGTGTCGTTGGACAATGTTCAGCAGGCACTGGCCGGCAAAACGATCCGCAAGGTAATTGCTGTTCCAGGTAAGCTGGTTAATATTGTTGCCGGTTAATTGGCTTTAATCCGAAGGAGACATCTATCTTTTGCATGTCCTCTTCATATTTGTTGTGCGTTACCTGTATCAGCTCGGGAAAGACACTATGCAGGCTGATGTCCAACAGTGCGAGAGCTTCGGCGGTAATACCTCCGGGAACCGCTACTCTGGCCTGTAACTCGGCTGGTGTCATCCCGCCTTCCGTGAGCAGCTTTCCAGTGCCGATGATCATTTCACCGGCCAGAGCGCATAGCTCCGTACGGTCCATACCTGTAGCTTGAACTGCGGCTTGAATCCACTGGTCCATAAAAAAGGCCAAGAAAGCAGGACCGCAACTCGAAAAATCCGACGTGATCCGAGTATAAGATTCTTTAACCCGAATCGGCCTGCTGATGTGGGACATAAGCTCTTCCAGAAGGAAGCGGTCCTCCTCTGTAATCCGGCTTCCATGGATGCATAATGAGGCTCCGCTGCCTACTTGGTGGGTGATACTGGGGATAATTTTGGACACTTTAGCTTTCAGTGCATGCTCTAAAATACGAATCTGCACCGGGCTTGTGATAGATACGACGATTTGCTCTTCTGTAATGACGTTGCGTATTTCATCCGTTACGGCTTTTGATTCCAGCGGCTTCACACAGATAAACAGAACATCGCTTTCCGCTGCCGTTTCACGGTTGCTTTGGACTGCATGCAAACCTGGATAACGACGGGCTAGCTCGGTTACCTTGGAATGCGTTCGATTACTTGCTGATATTTGCTGCGGCTTGAGTGCGTTAGAATGAATAAAAGACTGAATTAGCAGACTTCCCATGCTGCCAGTCCCGATAAATCCAACTTTCATTGTTCAACGTCCTCCTTTCATACTTTGCGGTATAGACGCTGTGCTGTCAGCTGTCATTCTTCTTAGTGTATGCGCCTGGTCTTGGCCGACATGACGAATTTTATGTCTGAGCATGTTAGATCGTGCCCGGGGTCGTACCACTTTATTGTAAAAATGCTCACAGCGAGACCGTATGGAGGTTGTTTACACCCTCCGGCTAAACGGGAATTGGACAGACGTGCTCTGTTTGATAGAGGCGGTGTTTTCAGTCGGCTCAATTTCTCGAATCCATGTGGAGTAGGGGACGATACGGAAATGAAACGCGTATGGACAGGAACAGCGATAACGCTTGCTGTAATCGGCAGTGGACTTATTTTATTTGCCGGAGGACAGCGTTCTGAGCCGCAAGAAGAGTGGACTTTACTTAACCATAAGGTGGAGCAGGCTGTGGCGATGGATTCAGAGCCAAATGAGTCGCAGCGCAGCAGTGACTATGCCCAGGAAAAGCCTGCTGTAAAAGAACCTTCAGACAAAGCTGAGCGCAGTAGGAATGCCGAAGCCGCTTACAAAGTGAAAAGTGATACTGTGCAGATATCTACTGGTATATCTGCTGCTCTGAGCGGAAACTCTATTGCGGGAAATTCGAGTGCCGTAAAGCAGTCAGGTGTTGCGGATCCGACCTCAGACACAGGTATTGTCAGTTCGAGTGGTGCAACGACGAGTAGGACCAATACGGTAAGTGATTCGGTTACTACACCCCTTTCCGGCGAAAAGAAGGTAAACATCAACACGGCGACTGCTGCCGAGTTAATGGAGCTACCAGGGGTTGGGTCTAAGAAAGCCGAGGCTATTTTGAACTACCGCAATCAGCACGGGGCGTTCAAACGTGTGAATGATTTGGATCATGTAAAAGGAATCGGAGCTAAAATGTTGGCGAAAATGAAGCCGTATGTCAGCTTGTAAATTATGTAATAATTACAATGCTTATACCCTGAGAACGGCGGTAGCGGATATGGTTTACGTTTTAACTTGTTTATACGGGAGAGATGGAAATGAGTGCAGATGTACGCAAGGACTGGGACACCTACTTCATGGATATCGCTTATATGGTATCCACCCGTTCGCGCTGTGCGCGGCGTCATGTTGGAGCCGTACTTGTACAAGGTAAAAAGCTCTTGGGGACGGCCTATAATGGAGCACCATCGGGGGTGCCTGACTGTTCGGAGGCAGGCTGTATGATTTCAGAGGAGTATGAGGTCGTTCACCGTGATGGGCACGAGGAAATGGTTAAAAAGCAGCGTTGTATTCGCACTATTCATGCGGAGCAGAACCTGCTGCTGTTTACTGACCGAATTGATCGTGAAGGCTCTTCAGTATATGTCACCGATCAGCCGTGCTGGACGTGTGCCAATATGTTGGCGAACAGCGGTATTGTGGAGATTGTATACCACCGACCTTATCCCAAAGATGCCGACAAGGTTCGTGCTATGATGGAGGAAAAGGGCATCGCTTTTCGTATGCTGAAGACCTATCATCCACCAAAAGAAACGCTGATGGATGTTATGAATTAAAAAGTAAACGAGGAAGAACCTCTGACGAATGCTATTTTGTCAGAGGTTCTTTTTGTTTTGTGTTTGTGAACAGAAAGCAATGTTTGCTACCGGAAGGTGATCGTATTCAAGCTAAGCTTGTGTTAACTAGACCTATATTGACCCTTACTGTTTGTTGGATTACAGGAAGTGCGGGAGCATGTCTGTATTCTGGACGTATGCTTTTGTTACTCTGGGCGGGGATTACTCTGATCTTTCCGCTTATAGCTTTATTGATGAAAATCCCCATCCGGCATATGGTGTTACTTTGGCTTGTATTCAGCGGAGGTGGATTTCATTGGTTTTGGCATGATATGCATAATGTTAGCAGTATTCCCGATGCTCTTCATGTATCGTCTTCTATGGTGGAAGACATGCCTGTTCAAGCAGCAGGGTTTATCGCTTCTGAAGTACAGGTAGATGGTGATCGAACACAGTTTGAGATGAGAGTTACTTCAATCAATCACTTCGGAAATCATTCAAACAAGGACGAGAATCGTGCACCAATTTCTGAACAGGTCATTGTTCATATCAAGTTGGCTGCCAAGCAGGAACAGCAACTTGCGGCAGCATGGCAACGTGGAGATGCGATCCTACTGCGTGGCACCTTAAAGGCTCCTGCAAAAGCGGGGAACTTTGGTGGCTTTGATTACAGTGAATACCTGCACACACAGGAAATCCACTGGCTTTTCAAAGGCGATGGGGCAGCCTCGTTACAGAAGCAGGATGCTTCACTATGGAACCGCTACACTTTGTTCAGGTGGAATGACCAGCTTAGGGAGCAGCTAGGACAGAGAATGGAACTGGCATTTACATCGTTTCATCACGCAGGATATATGAAAGGACTGGTACTTGGGGTAACAGATGAGTTGGACCCAGCAACCTATAACGAGTTTACGCAGCTTGGTTTAACGCATATTTTAGCAATATCGGGCATGCATGTGGCGGTATATGCAGCTACACTATTATATCTACTCAGGCTGTTACGAGTTAGCCGCGAGACATCTCTTACGGTCGTGATGATACTAATTCCGGCTTATGTCCTGCTGACTGGTGCTTCTGCCTCTGTTGTGAGGGCAGGAATTATGGCGATGATCGGCTTGTTTGCAGCCCGACGAGGGTTGCTCAAAGACGGACTTAATATTCTAAGTATATCTGCGCTGCTCATGCTGATTTGGAATCCATATTATCTACTTAGCGTCAGCTTTCAGCTTTCCTTTTTGGTGACAGGTGGGTTGCTCATTTATATGCCGCTTATGAAGCCGTTTTTCGCCAAATGGCCTTTCCTGATCGGCGGTGAAGTTGCGATTACAATTACGGCACAGCTTGTTTCGTTTCCAATGACGGTATTCTACTTTAATCAATTTTCGCTGCTATCATTTGCGGCCAATTTTGTGCTTGTACCCCTTATTACATATATCGTCCTTCCATTGGGTACGGTGGCGATGGGAGTTGCCTTTTTGTGGGGGGATGGGGCTCGCATTTTTGCTTGGCCGGCAGAGCAATTGAACGATTTGACCTTTTTACTAGTAAAATGGCTGAATGTGGATGATGCTTATGTGAGTATTTGGCCGTCTTCCTCCATTCTGTGGGTCATAGCGTATTACGTAGCTTTGTACAGTGTTTTGTACTGGCTCACAACGTGGCTGACATCCCGCAGAAAAACGAACGACATTACCGTCTTGGACTCTACTCCCAATTCATCAACTATCTATACAGGATTAGCAGCTTCTTCAGAGTGGGCGGCTATATTGCATACGGCTCTTGAACCTGAGGGAGCAGGGAGATTTGCGCGTCGACAGTGGAATGGTTATCGTCATTTGGCACTGGCTCTAAGTGTTATTGCTTGGCTTGGAATATTGTATACAGGTTACCAATCTCATGGTGAGGGTAATACGGGAATTGTTCAATATCTGGATGTGGGCCAAGGTGACAGCATTTTAATCACAACGCCGGGCGGGAAACATATCTTGGTTGATGGCGGGGGGACAATGGACTTTGCAACAGGGAAAAATGCTTGGCGCAAGCGTGCAGATCCCTACGAGGTAGGTAAAGATACGCTTGTACCCTTACTAAAGCAACGAGGTGTGCATCGACTAGATGCTGTCATTTTAACACACGGAGATCATGATCATGCCGGAGGATTACAAGCTGTGCTTGACCAGATTCCCGTATCTACCTTGTTTTTTAATGGTACCCTGACAGATAAAGCTCCATTCCGTAAGCTGTTGAACACGGCTTTAGATAAGCAGATCAAGCTGTACGGGGCACATCATAGCATGGAATGGGAACCAGACCAGGCTACGAAAATCCGCTTTCTCTATCCGTTTACGCTACCGGATAACGAATCTGAACAGCTGCCTGTTATGAAGGAACAAAATCATTACTCTGTTGCCATGATATTGGAGATGGAGGGAGCCTCCTTTTTGTTCACAGGAGATATGGATGATGCAGCAGAGTCATTGTTGCTTGCTGAATTAACCCCTTCTTCATTCCGTTTGAAAGATGAAGGAGCAACGGGAGGGGCAAGGAATGCTATAGATGTCATGAAAATAGCACATCACGGCAGCAAGTATTCTACCTCGGAAGAGTGGTTATCCTACTGGCGACCGAGAGTATCTGTCATTTCGGTCGGTGCGACCAATACTTACGGACATCCGAATGAAGCGGTATTGGAACGTTTGTCAGCAGTTGATTCTGCTATATATCGAACCGATACGATGGGAGAGATACAGATTCGAGCACAGCAAGGAAAACTGAGTGTGCGGTACCAACGCAAACAGTACAAAACAGATACGAATACAACAACACACTAAAACGGGTGCTCACTCTTAGGAGTGTGTTGTTTGCTTTGAATCCAATCTACATGGACAGTAGCTGTAAGCTTTGATAGAATCAAATGATTTATGAAAATGAGAATCATTATTAATAGGGGAAATATTGTGAGTTATTTTAAATTTAGAGCTTCAGCTTGTTTGTTCATCATTTCGTTAATGCTGGTATTGAGCGCAATGCTACAAGTGGGGGTGAGACTGCAACGGAAAGCGGTCAATCGGCTGCTGCCAAGACCACATCAACTGGAGATGAAGCTGCCACGCGTACATATGAAAGTGATAAAGGTACAATTACTCTTCTTATTTAATGTTGGGTATTAGAGGTGATGGAGCAGCCAAGGAAAAGATATTTTATCTAAAAGCGTGTGAAGAACCTTTCTGCCGTTAAATCAGGTAAAGTATATCAATACTCAATCGAAGATTTTTATTTTCAAGATCCGATTGCTCTGACTTATCAATTAGAATGCATATCGGATTTTTTGATTTCCAAGAAGTAACAATATGATCTTGCAGCTCGATAGGCTAGCATTTAGATGTAGTAGGAGCTAAGGGAAGGTGACTACCTTCCCTTTTTCTGTTATTCTAAGGGAGGATACGCTGGGGATTCTGGGCTTTTTGGTATAATTTTTTTTGTTGAAAAAATAAAATTAGTGTCAGACGTCTATCCTGCAACAATTTGTAAAAGGGATACGTCTGTAATATTGCAGGGAGAGGGGGATCCTTTGTGGTAGAGCAGGGACTCATTCGAGCCGCTCAATCGGGCGATCGCGACGCTCTCATTACCCTATTAAGAGAGATAGAACAGCATGTGTACCGTACGGCATATTACATTCTAAACAATGAGCAGGACGCCATGGATGCTTCACAAGAAGCCCTCATACGGATCTATTCCAAAATTAACTCTTATGAGGAAAAAGCGCAGTTTAAAACCTGGGTCCAACGCATTGTAACGAATATATGCATCGACAAATTCAGAAGAACGAAGCCCTCGGTTTCCATTGACGAGCACGACATGATATTCAACGATCCCCAAAATGTGGAGGTTGAGGTGTTGACCTCTTACATGGCACAGGATGTTCGTGAGGCTATACAACAGCTTCCGGAGCACCACCGGACGGTAATTGTCTTAAGATATTTGCAGGATTTCTCCTATAACGAGATTGCAGATTCTCTGGATTTGCCGCTAAATACGGTCAAGTCATACTTATATCGTGCAAGACAGCAATTGCAAGGGCTACTTCAGGAATATCAGAAAGGTGGTGTATCAGGATGAAGTGTGGGGAAGAGGTGATGGATTGGATGCAGCGTTATGTGGATCATGAGCTGGGCGAAGAAGAGACGTCCCAATTAATGAACCATATTGCGACTTGCCCGGACTGTGCGGAAAAATTTCTTATTCTTCAGACACTCTCTCGCGAGCTGGAGGAATTGCCTGCGGTTTCCCCGGCGTTCAGCCTGGTGGATTCCATCCTGCCTCAGCTTGATGCCATTGACCGCGCACGTGAAGAGCAGGGAAGTGCGCTTCAGGAAATGCAGCCTGTGGCTGTAGAGCCTGGACCAGTGCCTAGACAACGTACCCAGCCTATACCTTGGTGGAATCGAATGGCTGGGCGCGCTGCTATAGGCGTGGCTGCCGCTGCTGTTGTACTGGGGATTGTAGTATTTAACTTCGAGCCTAAAACAGTACAAGATGCGGAAGGCATACTTACTACCCAGTCGCCCGAAGTGACGAATCCGCAGAATCAGACGGAAACTCTTCCAGGTACAGCCAATGGCAGTGGAGGACATGATACAGCCATTGGTTCGGATTCTACAAAGCAGCCGTCAGAGCAGGGGCAAGAAACGGATGCATCTCAGCCACCTGCGGATAAAGATCCTGGCCTGAGCAAACAAGGTGCAACTAATGCAGACGATGAAAAGAACTCTTCCAAACGGGATGCTGGGGAACGTGACGATCAGCGAGCTGGGGAGGAAGATTCGACGAAGTCTGCACCAGCCGAACATTCTTCTCGTCAGGATGAAGGGCAGGGACAGCTACGTACGGATCGTCAGGTGACAAAGGAAAATCCGTCTGCTGGAGATGCTCCTAAATCTGAGGACAAACAGCTAAGTCAGGAAAAATCTGATCAATCCACGATTGCTCCTGATGAACAGTTGGAACCGAAAATGGAAAAAGCACCCTTAGCGGGTACGGGTACTGCTCAGGACGATAATAATGGTAACACAAGTACGAATGATTCATCCTCGTCGCTTAGTCAGGATTTGAAGGTACAGGATCGAATTGCGTCAAATGAAACGTCGAAAGAAGCGACTTCCAGAAGCATCACCAAGGATTCGGGCAATGCCTTGGGAACGGATAGCAGCAATGCAGCTTCTAATGATCAGCAATCATCCGTGTCACAAGACCCGGTTCGTAAAGAAGGCTTTGTATCTAATTCACTGGTCTCTCCGGACAACAATAATGCTTCCAACTATAGTGCCCAATCTGCCTCTACAGATCAGCTCAACTCGCCTGATGGTAGCTATGCGGTGGCTATTGAGGGCAAAAAGCTGAAAGTGTATAAGCTTTCCGATAACGGTGTAGACCGAACAACACTGGAAGTCCGTACTCTAAAAGGTGCCTGGGTCAAAGGAAGCTGGTCGGAAGACAGCCAGACCTTTATGTATGAGACGGAGCAGGATGGGACTGCAAGTAAATATACGTACACCGTTCCGCGCAGCACTGGAAAATAGTTTCCGTAAGTTGACACACTTTTAAAAACAGGGAATAAACTATATGAACCGACGTCGTATCCCGACGGCCGAAAGTTTCTAGAGCTTTCTGCTGCCGTGTTGATATAGATGGTGGTGAAGGGATCCTGCCTATAGGTAGGGTCCCTTCGTTTGTGTCATGACTTGCCTTCCGCTCGGATGTCAGGTACGATCAGTGGGTGGGGGGAACGGAAAATGGATGTAAAAACAGCCTCTAAGGCTATTCGCAAAGGTGACATTTCGCCAGTGTATTTGCTATACGGTAGTGAAAAATACCAAATGAAGCAGTTTGTTGAGATGCTTAAAGAGAAAGTGGTGGAAGAGGAGCATCGTGACTTCGCCATCATTCCTTATGATTTAACCGAAACGCCAATTGAGGTGGTCGTGGAGGAGGCGGAAACAGCGCCTTTTCTTGTGCCAAAGAAGCTGATTATTGTACGGGATACCAGTGTATTTGCAGCAGGCAAAGATAGCGGTAAGATAGAGCACCGGCTTGAGACGCTGTTGACTTATATGGATAACCCGACTGACTATAGCGTCATCGTTTTTACGGTTCAGGCTGAAAAGTTGGATGAACGGAAAAAGATTGTCAAAAAGCTAAAAAGTGATGCTTCGGTTATTGCCTTTGCTCCAATGGGTGGAGATGATCTTGTGGCTTGGATCCATAAGCGTGCAGGAGAAAGAGAAGTGCAATTGGCTGCAGGAGCTGCTGAAAGCCTCATTCAATTCACAGGTACCGGACTACAATCTTTGGCTGCCGAGATAGACAAGCTCTGCTTGTACGCAGGAGCACAGGGAACGATCTCATCCGCTGATATAGAATCTCTGGTGCCTCGTAACACAGAGCAAAACGTATTTGCGATGGTTGAGGATCTGGCTAATTTGCGGCTAGATAAGGCGCTCAGTATTTTTTATGAGTTGCTTAAGCAAAAAGAGGAACCGATCAAGATTGCCGCTTTGATCACGCGACAGTTCCGTATTATGTTGCAGGTCAAAGAGCTGGCAGGTCAAAGCTATTCCCAGCAACAAATTGCGAGTCAGCTTAGTTTGCATCCTTATGGGGTGAAAGTTGCAGGGGACCAAGCGCGGAGGTTTCGCCCTGAGCAGCTACGTCAGCTTCTCTACGAATTGGGCGAGCTGGATTATCATATGAAAACAGGTGTCGTTGACAAGGTACTGGGATTGGAGCTGTTTTTGATGAAAATGGGTGCGGGGGCTTCGATCTAATTCCACTCATGTGCTGCTAATAGAGTCAGCTTATGTAGCGCAGAACGCTGATGCTGTAAACAAATAAAAGTTATAAACTAAAAAAACCTGATCAGCCAAGGCTGGTCAGGTTTTTTTCATTAACGTATGAAAGTAGCTCTTGCTTACGCTTGAGCTGTAAGAGCGTTAAGTTTTTTCGCCAAGCGAGATTTCTTGCGAGCAGCTGCGTTTTTGTGGATCAGACCTTTAGTTACAGCCTTGTCCAGCTTTTGGGAAGCTACTTTGAAAGCAGCAGCAGCAGTTTCAGCTTCGTTACCTACCAACGCTGTATCGGCAGCTTTTACTGCTGTACGAAGCGCGGATTTTTGGGAAGCGTTCAACGCACGGCGTTTGTCGCTAGTTTTAACGCGTTTGATAGCGGATTTGATGTTTGGCATTACATTCACCTCCTGTAAAGGCATTACTTATGAACACAAACGTTTCACAACTTAAAATATTTTAGCATGCCACACCTCAAATTGCAATAAGAAAACATTCTGAGGCGATGCGAATTACAGGATGAAAATGGATGTGCATAAACCTGTTGGGTGTCTCGCACACTATAGTCAAAGATGGCATCCAAGGAGGCTCAAAAGATGGATCTGGATTTGCAGAAGTACGCGGTACGCACGGATTTGGCATTAGAGGCAAGAGAATTGGCCGAACGGGATCAGCCTGTACCTCTGGCGGGCATAAGTGAGAACGTGGAGGAAGATGACGGAATCAAAATCACACGGCTGGATGTACTGAATGAAGAAGGAGCCAACCGTATCGGGCGGGTACAAGGGCATTACGTTACACTGGAAGTACCCGGCTTGCGTGAAGGCGATACGGGGCTCCAGCAACGTGTAGCTATTGCATTTGCAAAAGAAATGGAGCATTTTATACAAAAAATAGGGATTTCTAATACGGCAAAGGTACTGGTGGTAGGTCTGGGCAACTGGAACGTCACTCCCGATTCACTGGGTCCGCTTGTCGTTGAGAATTTGATGGTGACTCGTCAATTTTTTGAACTGACACCTGATCAAATCAACCCGGGCTATCGGGATGTGAGCGCAATTGCGCCGGGTGTCCTGGGTATTACGGGGATTGAGTCCAGTGAAATCGTTCAAGGCATCGTGGATCGCACAAAGCCAGAACTGATTATTGCCATTGACGCACTGGCGTCACGTTCACTGGAGCGTGTCAATACGACCATTCAGGTGGCCGATATCGGGATACATCCGGGTTCAGGTATTGGCAACAAGCGGCGCGGTATCACCAAGGATATTATGGGTGTTCCGTGTATCGCTATCGGCGTTCCAACGGTATGCTACGCTTCGACCATTGTCAATAACGTAATTGAACTGATGAAAACACATTTTACCAAAGAAAAGGCTTCTACAAAAGCAATCCTGGGGATGCTGGACGATATTTCAGAACCTGAGAGACTTGGGCTGGTGAGAGAGGTACTGCAACCGCTGGGACATGATCTGATTGTGACTCCTAAAGAAATTGATGAATTTATTGAAGATATCGCGAACATCATTGCTACTGGATTGAACGCTGCTCTGCACGAAGCTGTGGATCCTGGCAATGTCGCCGCATATACGCATTAATCAAGGGTTGATAAAATCGTATTTCCCACAAAAGTCTCTATTTAACAGGAATCTAATCTCTTTCAAAAAGGGAGGTGATATACCTGTGGTAGAGATTTTTTGTGTTCTAGTAATTGTTCTCCGTTCATAGAGTTGAAATATAAGAGATTTCCGCAGCAGATAGGAACCCTATGTTCCAAGTATAAAGCGGGTTTCGACGGGACGAAGGAGGACAAGGCTCACATGAAAAAAATTCAGACCTGGAACGTCGGAAGATGGAGAAGAAAAGGGATCGAAATTTTGGCGATGGGACATACGCTTGTGCTGCTGATCATGGGCTCGGCGCTTTTATTTGTCATTTTGGGGCTAGGGGGATTGGCAGAAAATCGTCTACAAACATCTCCTGTTTCTTCGATGAAAGGATTGGCAGGCTCGGTGTCCAGCGGTTTTTTTGCGGATATGCTAGGTATGGAAGTACCTCATTTGGCACAAAAGAAGCAGCAATCTTCGTTGTCGGGTGAACAATGGTCGCCTTTTGTTTTTCAGATGCTTACAGGCATTAATCCGCAGGATCCCAAAAGTCTCATTTCTCGTGAGATTCCTGGCATGTCTGCAGGAGCACCTGTCTTGCTGCGCAAGGGTTCGGGGAACATCAAGGTAGAGGGTCCTACGGATTATCAGCCCGATCAGGGAACGACGGATGCTCCTGGTGGCTCAGATGCATCTGAGAACCCACCGACTAACACGCCGAATATTCCGACAACGCCGGAAACAGATCCGGTACGTGAGGATCATCCAGGTGATACGGCCAAAGGGGACAAGCGCATATTAATCTACCATTCTCATCCCAGAGAAGCATATAACCCACTACTCAGCAAAACTAGTTCCAATCCCAATTCAGGTTCTAAATCAGCGAATGTGTCAAGGGTAGGGGACTTTGTAAAGAAGAGGCTGGAAAAGCAAGGGATATCCACACTGCATGTAAACAAGGATTATGCTACTACAGTTCAAAATTACAATTGGAACTATTCCTATAAATATTCACGCGAAACGGTTAAGGAAGCTTTAGCTGGAAATAAAGGTTTAACTTATTTGCTTGATATCCATCGGGATTCACAACGTCATGGAAAAACAACAGCAACCATTAATGGACTTTCTTATGCCAAGGTGTATTTTATTATCGGACATGACAACAAAAATTGGCGCGAAAATGAAGCTTTTGCTGCTCGTATTCATGAAAAGCTGGAAAAATCGTATCATGGCGTATCACGTGGTGTATGGGGGAAAGATGGTGGCAAAGGCAACAACGGTGAATACAATCAAAGCTTGTCTTCGCATAGCATTTTAATTGAAATCGGGGGTATTGATAACACCGAGGAGGAGTTGAAACGGACCTCGGACGTTTTGGCGGACATGATCGGTGAAGTGTATTGGGAAGATCAGAAAGCTCAGAAAGCGGGCACTAATGTATCGGATACAAAAAAGAGCAACAGCGATAATTAAATGAGGTAGCAGTAAGGGGGGAAGGTAATGTCTGGACATTTTCGTAAGAAAGCACTTGGATTTGTACTGCTTATGGGGGCAGGTATTCTTCTTGGTATGCAACTGGCAGGATCTGGTCTGCGTTCAGTGTATGGGCCGGAATGGAACGGAGGGAATACGATTCAATCGGTAAATCAACAGAAAGTTGGATATGAACAGACGATTATTGAGGACACACCCGCAGCTAACACTCGTGCATATAGCGGTACGTATAGCACAAGTGGAGAAGTTAAGGTTGAGCCGAAAACGGAAGCGGGTATAAATGAAGCTGGTGGAAGGGAAGAAAATGAGGAACAGACGCAGCTCGGAGCATCCAGATGGTATTCGACGACTGCGCAACATGTCAATACTCAGGGTCTGGAGACACCGCGTGAACTGCTAGCCGTCAAGGGACAGCAAGCCTCGGTGGATACTATGGCGGACAAAACAGCTGGGTTGCTTCAAAACCTGTCGAGACAGGGCATTCGATGGGTCGTATCTGTATTTGATGGAGTAACAGAATAGAAATATTGCTGACCCCCCTTACAACTGCTATAATAAGCTGATTGACACTAGGCATTGTGTGGGGGTAAGGCATGACTGACATTTTGGCAAGACAACGTAAAATTCGGAACTTTAGTATCATTGCACATATAGACCATGGTAAATCCACGCTGGCTGACCGGATTCTAGAATATACCGGTGCACTCACTTCCCGTGAAATGCAGGAGCAAGTGCTTGACCAGATGGAGCTGGAACGGGAGCGCGGAATTACGATCAAGCTCCAGGCAGTGCGACTCACTTATAAGGCCGATGACGGCGAAGAGTACATTTTGAATTTGATTGATACACCGGGACACGTCGATTTTACGTATGAGGTATCCCGTAGTTTGGCAGCCTGTGAAGGTGCTTTGCTGGTAGTAGACGCCGCGCAGGGAATCGAGGCACAGACGTTGGCTAACGTATATTTGGCGTTGGACAACAATCTGGAGATTTTGCCTGTGCTTAACAAGATTGATTTGCCAAGTGCTGATCCTGAGCGGGTAAAGCAGGAAATCGAGGATGTTATCGGCTTGGATACGAGCGAGACCGTACATGCCTCAGCCAAAGCTGGAATCGGCATCAAAGAAATTTTGGAACAGGTGGTCAGAAGTGTGCCTGCTCCGCAAGGTAATCCGGATAATCCGCTCAAGGCACTCATTTTCGATTCGCACTATGATCCTTATAAAGGCGTTATCGTATATGTTCGCGTTGTGGATGGTAGTATCCGAGCCGGTTCAAAAATTAAAATGATGGCGACTGACAAAACGTTTGAGGTTATTGAAGTTGGTGCTTTTATGCCGCGTATGAACATCGTGGACGAGCTGAACATCGGTGATGTTGGCTTTATCGTTGCCGGTATCAAGCATGTGGGTGATACGCGTGTCGGGGATACAGTGACAGATGCAAAAAATCCAACATTAGAACCGATGCCAGGTTATCGGAAAATTAATCCGATGGTATATTGTGGCTTGTATCCAATCGAAACATCGGAGTATAACGATCTACGTGAGGCGCTTGAAAAGCTACAACTGAACGATGCTTCGCTCAGTTTTGAGCCGGAAACATCAAGCGCGTTGGGTTTTGGCTTCCGTTGCGGCTTCCTTGGTCTGCTTCATATGGACGTTATCCAGGAACGGATTGAACGTGAATTTAACATTCCGCTGATTACAACGGCACCAAGTGTTATTTACCGCATAAAGTTGACGAATGGGGAAACGATCCAGATCGACAATCCATCGAATTATCCGGAAATCGGACGGATTGAACATGTGGAAGAGCCCTATGTAAAAGCAGGCATTATCGTCCCTAATGATTACGTGGGTACGGTGATGGAGCTTTGTCAAACCAAACGTGGTGAGTATGTAAATATGGAATACCTGGATACGACACGGGTAACCATTACGTATCAAATTCCACTGTCTGAAATCGTATATGATTTCTTCGATCAGCTTAAATCAAGTACCAAAGGCTATGCTTCCTTTGATTATGAGATTTCAGGCTATCGCCAGTCCAACCTGGTGAAAATGGATATTTTGTTGAATGGCGAGCAGGTCGATGCACTGTCGTTCATCGTGCATAGAGATCGGGCTTATCATCGCGGACGTATTATCTGTGAGAAGCTGCGCGAGCTAATTCCGCGTCAAATGTTTGAGGTGCCGATCCAGGCATCTGTAGGAACAAAGGTTGTGGCGCGTGAAACCGTTAAGGCGATGCGTAAAAACGTCTTGGCCAAATGTTATGGCGGCGATATTTCTCGTAAACGGAAGCTGCTTGAAAAGCAAAAAGAGGGCAAAAAGCGTATGAAGCAGGTCGGTAACGTAGAAGTACCTCAGGAAGCATTTATGGCGGTACTGAAAATAGATGAGTAAAGTTGTTTGAAGTATTCGTCCATTCTTTCATGGGGCATTTGCCGTGCATGGAGAATGGACGTTATTTATTTGAGCAAGCTATCCAGAGATGGAGTGTTTGTTATCTCAGTTGCAAAAATAGTATAACAACAGTATCTTTAGCGTATTTCTATAGATGCTTTACTCTTACTGCAACACCTACACCACAAAAAAATGATCGATGGTGGTAGGCAGCAGCGGAGTGGTCCATTTGAATCTGGAGTAACAGCGATCAGAAGATCAAATGGAACACGAAGCGGTTGTCGAGACCTCGACGCATTTTTTCACTATTCCCTGAATTGACAAGGAGGATCGGCATGACCGCATCCATACAAAAACATGAACATTCATCCGCGCCTCAAGCGGTTTACCTGCATATACCTTTTTGCACGAATAAATGCTTTTACTGTGATTTCAACTCTTATGTGCTCAAGGATCAACCTGTTATGGAATATCTGTATGCACTGGAACGGGAGATGGAACATACAGTTAAGCTTCACCCACCAGGAGAGATTAAAACCATTTTTGTGGGGGGTGGAACACCAACTACCCTAAATCCGAAAGAAATGGAATATTTCCTGAAGAGCGTCCGAACCTACTTCCCGCATTGGGCGGAAGATATTGAGTTCTCCATGGAAGCTAATCCAGGTACCACTGATTTTGAAAAACTCTCTGTGATGAAAGAAGGCGGCGTCAATCGACTCAGCTTTGGCGTACAGGCTTTTCAGAATGAGCTACTCACAGGCATAGGTCGTATTCACAGTACAGATGACGTATATCGTAGTTTGGAAAACGCACGTAAGGTTGGCTTGGACAACCTGTCGATTGACCTGATGTTTGGTTTGCCGAATCAAACGGTGGAGATGCTGCATGAAAGCGTCAGTAGAGCGCTAGAGCTGGAGCTTCCTCATTACTCTATCTACAGTTTGAAGGTTGAAGAAAACACGCTTTTCCACACGCTGTACCAGAAAAATCAGCTACCGCTTCCACATGAGGATGACGAACTGGAAATGTACTTACTCCTCATGCGTCGCATGAAAGAAGCGGGCTATGAACAGTATGAGATTAGTAATTTCGCAAAACCAGGCTTGGGGAGCAAGCACAACATGACCTATTGGCGAAATGAGGACTATTACGGTCTCGGAGCTGGGGCACATGGATATGTTGGCAGAGAGCGCCATATGAACATTAAGGGCATTAACCCTTATGTGGAGGCTAGTCGTAATGGTTTGCCACGTCTGGATAGCTTTGAGGTGCCAGTAGCGGAAGCTATGGAGGATTTTCTTATGGTCGGTTTGAGAATGCTAGAGGGCGTTTCCAAGTCTCGCTTTGAAGCTCAATTCGGTCAGGCGTTGGAGGATACGTTTACTGCTCCTCTTGGAAAAATGCTCAATGCGGGGTTAATCGAATCGATTGAGGACGGTTATCGTTTGAGTGAACGTGGCATTTTATTCGGAAATGATGTATTTGCAGAGTTTATTGGTTCAATCACGGTAAATTCATAAGTTGTAGGCTTCAATACAGCACGTTTCAACTTCGTAAGCTGGGACCATCATTTTATTACACCATTCTGTCACAGCAGGGGAAATGGAGTATTGCGATTCTATGCGTGATGTTGTATATTTATTCATTATATGCGGCAAGCGATAGGAGGAGAGCAAGATGGCTTCAGTGTGTAAAGATGTATTGTGCAGAAGTGCGGTTCCTGAGGATGTGGAGCCTTTATATCAAATGATTAGCGGCTATGCAGAGCGGGGGATTATGCTGCCACGTTCGAGGGAAGTGCTAACGCGCCAACTGGAGCTGTTTATTGTTGCAGAGGTGGACGGCGAAGTTGTTGGTTGTGGTTCTTTATGCAAATTGGGCGCTGACCTGGTAGAGATTCGCTCCCTTGGCATCTCTGAGGGACATAAAGGTATGGGTATTGGCTCCAAGCTCGTGGAGGGCCTTATAATAGAAGCACGGCGGCAACGAATTCCTAAAATTATGGCATTGACCTACGAGGTCTCTTTTTTCATAAAAAACGGTTTTGATGTAGTAAGTAAAGAAATTTTTCCTGAAAAGGTGTGGACCGACTGCATTCACTGTAGTAAACAAAACAATTGTGATGAAATCGCAGTGTTGAAAGTACTGAACTGACCTGTCAATAATGAGGTCAGTTCTTTTTTCATCAGGACCTAATCATGCGTATATTATACAGCCTACATTGTTTAATGCGGGTTTATTTCTCATATGTTTTGAGTAACCACCAAATGAATTGATGATGAGGCTCCAGCTCGGAAGGTATTCCATTCAGGCTTCTTATGGGATGGTCCTTATGATAATCAGTATCATTATAAAAATATGCAGTGCCGTCTAATGGAACTCGGTGTTTATATTTATACAAGGCGACAACATATCTTTCAGACTCTCCGCTTCTGCTTGGACTATGTGTATATCCTTCCCAATCGGCTAGTGTTAAATCATCGTAATGTTGTATTGCCGATCTGAAACATACAAATTGTAGGTAAAAGTGCGATCGATGCGTATAAAAGGTTGCGGCGATTAGTTCTCAAATTTAATTCCTCCTCAAGGACAAAGAAGTTATAATGGTATGGAGACATAGTCTCGAATTTTTCTATTTTCTGTGTCACTATACATAAATACGGTTTTTATACGCTGGATATTGAGGTTTTTCGTGAAAAAGTGTAAACGTTCTGGATTCATTCCAGTAAACTAAACTGTTGTGATAAATCTTGTTTATTGAAAATACTGATCTGACTTGACAATGATCAGGTCGGTTTGGTATTTTTGTATTATCGGTTAGCACTCAACGCGAACGAGTGCTAATGATTCCATTTAACAATCATGCTATTATGGATAAACAACAAGGGGGGATTCGCTTGTTAACCGAACGTCAGAGACTCATTCTGAATGCGATTATTGATGACTACATTCGTTCGGCTGAGCCAGTGGGTTCCCGCAGCATATCCAAAAGGCAGGATGTCGGATTCAGCCCGGCCACGATCCGTAATGAAATGTCGGATTTGGAGGAACAGGGCTATCTGGAGCAACCCCATACTTCTGCGGGACGCATCCCGTCTCATAAAGGCTATCGTTATTATGTGGACCATCTGGTACCACTGAATACACTGAAGCCTATGGAAATGCGGGAACTGAAAGCCTTTTATGCCGAAAAGCTGAATGTAATGGAGCAAGTGATCCAGCATGCGTCAGGCATTCTGTCCCATATGACCAATTATACTTCCATCCTGCTTGGGCCGGAGGTTTTTCATACTTCATTGCGTCATTTTCAGCTACTGCCGCTCAACGAAACGACGGCTGTGGCGATAATCGTGACCAATACCGGTCAGGTGGAGAATAAAACGGTAGATATTCCACCGGGAATTTCGATTTCCGAGATGGAGAAGGTTGTGAATTTACTGAACAGCAAGCTGGTCGGTGTGCCGATTTATCAGCTTAAATCACGCCTTTACACCGCACTTGGTCAGGAGATGGAGAAGCATGTGTCTCATTTTGAGGACGCTATGAAGGTGCTGGATAAAGCACTGGATAATGAATCGGATCAGCGCTTGTATTTGAGCGGTGCGACAAACATGCTTAATCAACCTGAATTTAAAGATGTAGAAAAGGTTAAACATATTCTCGATCTGCTGGAGGAAACACCAACGCTGCTTAAACTAATGACACCTGTTGTCGGGGCACCTGAAATTCAAGTCCGCATCGGCACTGAAAATGATCATGAGGCGTTTGCCAATTGCAGCCTGATTACTGCTACGTATGCAGTAGACGGAGAAGCGTTGGGCACTATAGGCATACTGGGTCCGACACGGATGGAATATGCGAGAGTTATTAATATTTTGGGTATCCTGTCTAAGGATTTGACCGCAATGCTAACGCAGCGGTTTAAATAGAACAAAGCCGCATAGGTTGCGGTATTACATGTTCCGCGTCGGGATACGGCTCGTATCCTGCGCGGGTGCATTGTTGCGTGTTTTTGTAAAGGTGTTATGACTTGAAGGAGGTGAAACATTTTGAAGGAAGAACAAGCGTTCCAAGAAGAAAAACAACAAAATGTAAGCACAGAGGAAGCCGCCGAAGCGAGCCAGCAGGAAGAGCCGGTTAATGAAGCGGCGGCACTGGAAGACCAAGAAAGCGAAACAGAGCTGAATAAGCTTCGCGCTCAGGCGGAAGAGCATCAGCAACGGTTTTTACGCGCTCAGGCGGATTTTGATAATTTTCGCCGTCGTACGCTGAAAGAAAAAGAAGACCTTGCCAAATATGCATCTATGAAGCTGGTTACCGAGTTGGTGCCTGTTTTGGATAACTTCGAGCGTGCGCTGGCAACGGCACCGCAAGGAGCGGAGTCTGAGTCATTCAGCAAAGGCGTGGAAATGATTTTCCGCCAGTTTGAGAGTGTGCTTCAGGCAGAAGGAGTAACGGCCATGAATTCGGTGGGACAACCGTTTAATCCTGACTTCCATCAGGCTATTATGCAGGTGGAGAGCGAAGAGCATGAGGAAGGCATTGTTGTTGAAGAGGTACAAAAAGGGTACATGCTGAAGGACAAGGTGCTTCGTCCAGCGATGGTAAAAGTGAGCATGTAGCTTTTTCAATATACATGAGGATTTTGCAAAAATCCCATAAGCGACTTTCAATGAACAATATTGCACTTTGGAGCGACTGGAATCGAATTTTGCAAAATTATGACATTAGAAATACATCATTTTGATTCAACCATTCTGGCCTGCGGGCCTCGTATATACAGAAGGAGGAATTGTCCGATGAGCAAAGTAATCGGTATTGACTTAGGTACAACCAACTCTTGTGTGGCTGTTATGGAGGGCGGCGAAGCAGTCGTTATTCCAAATCCGGAAGGCGCACGCACAACCCCTTCCGTTGTTGGTTTCAAAAAAGATGGAGAACGTACTGTAGGGGAAACAGCAAAACGCCAAGCAATTACAAACCCGGATCGTACAATCATGTCCATCAAGCGTCACATGGGTACAAATCATAAAGAAAGCATCGACGGCAAAGAATATTCCGCACAGGAAATTTCCGCTATGATTTTGCAAAAGCTGAAATCCGATGCTGAAGCTTACCTGGGACAAACCGTTTCTCAAGCTGTTATCACTGTTCCAGCTTACTTCAATGACGGTCAGCGTCAAGCAACCAAGGATGCAGGTAAAATTGCCGGTCTGGAAGTTCTGCGGATTGTCAATGAGCCGACAGCAGCTGCATTGGCATATGGTATGGAAAAATCCGAAGACCAAACGATCCTGGTATATGACCTGGGTGGCGGTACATTCGACGTATCCATTCTGGAACTGGGCGACGGTTTCTTCGAAGTTAAAGCAACAAGCGGCGATAACAAGCTGGGTGGCGATGACTTTGACCAAGTGATTATTGATTACCTCGTAAATGAGTTCAAAAAAGATCAAGGCATTGACCTGAGCAAAGATAAAGCTGCTGTACAACGTCTGAAAGACGCAGCGGAAAAAGCGAAAAAAGAACTGTCTGGCGTACTGACAACGACGATTTCTTTGCCGTTTATCACAGTAGCTGATGGCGTTCCACAGCATTTGGAGTTGAACCTGACTCGTGCGAAATTTGAAGAATTGTCTGAAGGTCTGGTAGAACGTACTTTGGGACCTACTCGTCAAGCGATGAAAGATGCAGGCATGAGTGCCAGCGACATCGACAAAATCGTTCTGGTCGGCGGTTCCACACGTATTCCGGCTGTACAAGAAGCAATCAAAAAGCTGACAGGTAAAGAGCCTCACAAAGGCGTAAACCCTGATGAAGTGGTAGCTTTGGGCGCGGCAGTTCAAGCGGGTGTACTGACTGGTGATGTGAAAGACGTCGTTCTTCTTGACGTAACTCCACTGTCCCTCGGTATTGAAACCGCAGGTGGCGTATTTACTAAAATGATTGATCGTAACACGACGATCCCTACGAGCAAATCGCAGGTATTCTCGACATATGCCGACAATCAGCCTAGCGTAGAAATTCACGTGCTGCAAGGTGAACGTGAAATGGCAGCAGGCAACAAAACACTGGGTCGCTTCCAATTGGGAGATATCCCTCCAGCACCACGTGGTGTACCGCAAATCGAAGTTACCTTTGATCTGGATGCGAACGGTATCGTGAACGTATCCGCTACAGATAAAGGCACAGGCAAAAGCCAAAAGATTACGATCACATCTTCCAGCGGCTTGAGCGACGAGGAAGTAGAACGTATGATGAAGGATGCCGAGTTGCATGCGGAAGAAGATAAAAAACGCAAAGATTTGGTAGAAGCGAAAAACGCTGCGGATCAACTGATCTACTCTGTAGACAAAACGATTAAAGATCTGGGCGAAAAAGCGGATGCAGGCGAAGTCGAAAAAGCAAATGCAGCAAAAGAAAATCTGCAAAAAACGCTGGAAACCGACAACCTGGAAGATATCAAAAAGGCTACTGAAGAACTGACTGAAATCGTTCAGCAATTGTCTGTAAAGCTGTATGAGCAAGCTGCTCAAGAAGCACAGGCTCAACAAGGCCAAGACGGCGCAGCAGACAGCAAAGGCCGTGACAATGTGGTTGACGCGGACTATGAAGTTGTTGACGAAGACCAGAAGAAAGACTAAGTTACGGATCGGGTAGTGGTAGCTTTACGGTACACCGATGCGTTATGATATACTGAATAGTAATTGCAGCGTAGCTGCCTTGATAAATAACAATTAGCCGAAGGGTAACAGTTATTTCCAAGATAAATAAGCATATTACGGGTTGTACTGCCTTGAAATGATGGGAAGGTCAAAGCCGGGTCATCCCGTGCCTTTGGCTTTCCTTTTATATGTAGTGCAGACACGTTGTAGGCATGGGGGTGGAACATTGGCTGATAAGCGTGATTATTATGAGGTGCTGGGCGTCGCGAAGGGCGCTTCGGATGATGAAGTCAAAAAGGCTTACCGTAAGCTTGCGCGTCAGTATCATCCGGACGTGAACAAGGCTGCGGACGCGGAAACTAAATTTAAAGAAGTCAAAGAAGCTTACGATGTTCTCAGCGATGGTCAGAAGCGGGCAAGATATGACCAGTACGGACATGTAGACCCGAACCAGGGCATGGGAGGCGGCTTCGGTGGTGGTGCCGACTTCGGTGGCGGATTTGGCGATATTTTTGATATGTTCTTTGGTGGCGGCGGCAATGGTCGACGTGATCCGAATGCACCGCAGCGTGGGAACGATCTTCAATATACGATGACGATTGAGTTCAAGGAAGCGGTGTTCGGTAAAGAAACCGACATTCATATTGAACGTACGGAAACATGTGATACGTGTCACGGTACGGGAGCCAAAGCGGGTACTCAACCACAAACCTGCTCCGTCTGCCACGGCAGCGGACAGGAAGAAGTAGTGCAGAATACACCGTTTGGTCGTATGGTTAATCGACGCGCCTGCTCTAATTGCGGCGGTTCAGGTAAAATCATTAAAGAAAAATGTACGACTTGTAGCGGTTCCGGTCGGGTACGCAAGCAACGTAAAATTCATATTCGCATTCCAGCGGGTGTGGATGACGGCGCACAGATGCGTATTAACGGTGAAGGCGAAGGCGGTGTCAACGGAGGACCGGCAGGTGACTTGTACGTCGTGTTCCGTGTGAAATCGCACGACTTCTTTGAGCGTGAGGGAGACGATATCTACTGCGAAATTCCGCTGACGTTCTCACAGGCAGCATTGGGAGATGAAGTCGAGATCCCGACGTTGACCGAGAAAGTGAAGTTGAAAGTTCCAGCAGGTACGCAAACAGGTACTTACTTCCGTCTTAAAGGAAAAGGTGTGCCAAAACTGCGTGGCGTTGGTCAGGGTGACCAGCATATTAAGGTAGTTGTGATAACGCCTAGCAAGCTGAGTGAGGAACAAAAGGATTTACTGCGTCAGTTCTCTTCGCTTAGCGGAGAACAGACGCATGAGAATGAGCAGTCTTTTTTTGACCGTGTGAAGCGCGCCTTCCGAGGCGACTAAGCCCAATTAGAAATCGCGGAGCTTCAACCATGAATCAAAGGAAACTATTCCGCAATTGCGGGGTAGTTCCTTTTTTTATATTCAGGTAAACACATACATAACCATTTTTGTATAGGCATGTTGAACTATCGAGACTTAATATCAAGTAGAAAGGGGTGAGTTCCATCGGAAATGTACAGCTCAAGCTGCGTCGGGGTAAACCACTATTAAAGCTCAGAGGCCTAATTACACTGCTAGTATGTCTAGTTATGGCACTTGTGCTTCTGCCTGTAACCCTGTTATTTGCGGAGAGAGTGGAGCAGGAAACTGAGAAGGGACTGGAAGAAAAGGCAATGTCCATCGCGCGTACACTCGCCCATACGCCGCTTATTGTCGAGCAATTGCAAGGGACAGGTTCGTCTCTTTCCATGCAGGAGTATGTAAAGAGGGTCTCAGTAGCAAATCACATCCAGTTCATCGTGGCTATGGATATGAAGGGAATTCGTAAAACGCACCCGGATGCTAGGATGATCGGCAAAGCTTTTGTCGGTGGAGACGAGTATACTGCACTTCATGGCCATGAGAGCGTGTCCGTTGCGAAGGGTACATTGGGCTTGTCCATGCGAGCCTTTTCCCCCGTGTTCAGTTCAACGGGGAAGCAGGTAGGGGCGATTGTTGTTGGTATATCCATGCAAGATGTACAGATGGCTCAGGAAGGCAACAACCGTCTTATTGCTATCGCCCTTGGCATCGGAATATTGATCGGCACTGGAGGTGCGGTAGTGCTGGCTCGTAAAATCAAAAATATGCTGGTCGGTCTGGAGCCGCCGGAAATCGCACGCTTGCTGGAGGAACGCAGCGCTATGCTGCAATCCATCAAGGAAGGAGTTATTGCGGTAGATGAATTCGGTCGCGTCATGCTGATGAATGCAGAAGCGATTCGTCTACTTAGACAAGCGGGGATTGAAGATTTCTCATTCTCCGGACAGGAAATTACCGTTTATCTATCCGCTTTTCGATTGCAAGAGGTCCTGGAAGCGAGTACTCCACAAATGGATGAGGAAATGGAGCTGGGTGGAATAACTTTGCTGACTACCAGTGTTCCGATACGGGTCAAAGGGGAAATTGTGGGAGCAATTGTAACCTTTCGAGATAAAACCGAAATGAACCAGCTGGCAGAACGTTTGACAGGAGTGTCCCTGTACACGGAAGCACTACGTGCGCAGGCTCATGAATTTATGAACAAGCTGCATGTCATTATGGGGATGGTGCACTTGCAAATGTATGATAAACTGGAGCATTACATTATGGATGCCGTCGAGCATCATCAAGTGGAAATTGGCTCTATCACCCGGCAGATTAGGGACCCGGTTATGGCAGGGTTTGTGTTGGGAAAATTAAGCCGGGCCAGAGAGGTAGCGGTAAGTTTTGAACTGACTCCAGGTAGTTACTTGCCCGAATCCAGTCAAACTCAAACGACGCATGAACTGATTACTATTCTTGGCAATCTGTTTGATAATGCGGTGGAGGCGATGGAATCTTTCGAGCACAAGCGGATTACCCTTTCACTTTATTATGAGGAAAGCCAGAAGAACGGTTATCTGACCTGTATCATGTGCGACAATGGTCCAGGTATACCGGAAGGGCTTGTGAAGGCTATATTTGAAAAAGGTTTTTCGACCAAGGGAGAGTCACGAGGGATGGGTCTTTATCTGGTGACGCAAAGCGTAAAAAGATTACAGGGAAGTATAAAGTTGATCCCAGCCGAGCAAGGGTGCTGTTTTCAGATTACGATTCCATACATTATAGCGGGGAATGATGAACATGATTAATGTCCTGATTGTAGAAGATGATCCGATGGTTGCGGAATTTAACCGAAAATATACGGAGCAGGTGGAAGGTTTTCGATGTGAGGGTTGGGCTTCTTCTGTGGAAGAGGCGAAGAAATATATAGCTGAACAGGCCATTGATCTGATATTGCTAGATGTGTATATGCAGGAAAACAATGGCCTCGATTTACTGTCATTCATACGGGAGACAGGTGTAAATATAGATGTCATTGTCATCTCGGCTGCAAGTGACATGAACAGTGTCAAAAAAGCAATGAACTTCGGCGCGGTGGATTACTTAATTAAGCCGTTCCACTTTAACCGTTTTTTGGAGGCCCTCACGGGGTACCGAGAGCACATTAGCATCGTGCGTGAGCGCAGTCTACTTTCTCAGGAGGAGTTGGACCGACTGATTTATCATAAAAGCTTGACTAAAGACTTGGCACGATTGCCCAAAGGCATAACTAAATCCACGCTGGCTATGATATGGAATTGTATCCAGCGGCACAATAATAAGGTACTATTTTCCACCGAGGATATTGCGGAGAGTGCAGGGATATCCAGGGTGTCTATGCGCAAGTACCTGGCTTTTATGACAGAGATTGAGGCTCTTTCCATGGAAACCATATACGGAACCATAGGACGCCCTGTTTACCAATACCGAATATTGCCACAGGCAGAAGACATCATGAATAGTTTTATTTAAGTCTTCTTTCCGATTACTTTAATTACAAAAGTGAATGATTAGTTTTAAAACCAAATAAAGCGTTTTCCAAGGTGTAGAATGGAAACATGATCATCATTCTTCACTTTTTGGAGGGAGACTTATGGAAAATGCTACGAATCAGCCTGTCATTCAGAAGGGGCAAAGATGGAGTAAAAATTTTGTAGATGGCATCAGAATGCTGGGCAGGGTAAAGGTGGGGGTTATTCCTCTTCCGCTCTATGCCGTGATCGCGCTGATTGTTTATGCAGCTGCAATTACTGAAAGACTTCCGAACGATCTGTTAGGCGGGTTTGCCGTCATCATGATTTTAGGTATACTGCTCAGTGATCTAGGGGCCAAACTTCCGTTGCTTAAGCATATTGGCGGGCCGGCCATTTTATCTCTTATGGTTCCATCGTTAATGGTATTTTGGAATATGTTCAGTCCATCTGCGATGGGTGCTGTACACACGCTTATGAAAACCTCGAATTTTCTTTACTTCTACATCGCATGTCTAGTAACGGGTAGTATTCTTGGTATGGATCGGAAAATGCTGATGAACGGAATTGTCAAGATTTTCGCCCCCATTATTATAGGATCTATTGCAGCAGTTGCCGTGGGGATGATAGTGGGTATGGCTTTTGGCTATAGCGCCTATCATACATTTTTTTTCATCATCATTCCGATTATCTCCGGTGGGATTGGGGAAGGCATTTTACCGTTGTCCATTTCGTATGGATTGGTGCTGGGCAAGGATTCGGCAATATTCGTGTCTCAATTTATCCCCGCTGCAATTATCGGGAACATTGTTGCAATCATAGGTGCGGGTATTCTGAAGAGATTAGCGGAGAAAAATCCAAAAACTTCGGGTAACGGGATGTTATTGAAACTGGAGAAAGGTGCAGAAAAGCTAGCCCCGGCAAGTCTGGAACAATCGATTTCTTTTCCATTGATGGGAGGAGGTCTGCTGTTAGCTTGCACTTTCTTTATTGTGGGTAAGTTGCTGGAGCCGTATCTCCATATTCCAGGTCCGATCCTCATGATTCTGGCGGCTGCGTTAATTAAGTGCATTCAGATTATGCCGAACACATTGGAGCAGGGAGCTTTTCACTTATACAAGTGTATAACGGCAAGTCTGACATGGCCCTTGATGGTGGGATTGGGTATTTTGTATGTACCTTTGGATAGTGTGGTTGGGATCTTAACGGTTCCTTATGCCATCACCTGCGCATCTGTTGTAGTTGCATTGATTGTTACAGGATACTTCACAGGAAAATGGATTCACATGTATCCCGTAGAAGCTGCTTTGGTGACCAGTTGTCGCGGTGGATTAGGGGGCACGGGAGATGTAGCCATTCTGTCTGCGTCCAATCGGATGGAACTGATGCCTTTTGCGCAAATTGCAACACGTATTGGTGGGGCAGGCACGGTCATTTTAGCAACTTTGTTACTCCAATTATGGAGCTGATGAGTTTTATACACAGGATTGAGTTTCATATCCAAATAGAGACATGAAAGGATGGAGAAAAATATGAGCAGTTTAATAGATGAAATTAGAGAATTACACGCAGGTGGCAAAATGGAGACCTTACCAAAGAAGCCAATTGAAACGATGGAAGGGTTGTCCAAAGTGTATACGCCGGGTGTAGCTGAAATTTGTATGGAAATCGCCAATGACCCAGCCAAAGCGTATCAATTAACGATCAAAAAGAATACAGTAGCAGTCGTTTCAGACGGAACCGCGGTACTTGGATTAGGAGATATCGGACCGGAGGCCGCTATGCCTGTAATGGAGGGTAAAGCGGTGTTGTTCAAACAATTTGCAGGTGTCGACGCCTTTCCGATTTGTCTCAACACGAAGGACGCTGATGAAATTGTTCAAATTGTTAAAATGATTGCTCCTGCTTTTGGCGGCATTAATTTGGAGGATATATCTTCGCCACGCTGTTTTGAAATCGAGAGACGGTTGAAGCAGGAACTGGACATTCCAGTATTTCATGATGATCAACATGGTACGGCAGTCGTTGTGTTAGCGGGTCTGGTCAATGCATTAAAGGTATGTGGCAAAAAAATGGAGGATGTCAAAGTCGTATTTGCAGGAATCGGTGCAGCGGGTATGGCCTGCTCCCGTATGCTGCTTAAGGCAGGTGTGCGCAATCTGATTGGCGTTGATCGACAGGGAGCTATTCACCGTGATGTGGAGTACAGTAATCCGCATTGGACAGAGTATGCGAACATGACTAATCCGCACAATTTAAGTGGGAGTTTATCCGAGGTGATTGTGGGAGCTGATGTATTCATCGGTGTGTCAGGCCCGAACATACTGACTGTAGAGGATATACAGAGCATGGCAACTGATCCTATTGTGTTCGCCATGGCGAATCCGATTCCGGAAATCGATCCGGCTGTAGCTGCACCTTATGTACGTGTGCTCGCTACTGGCCGCTCCGATTTTCCAAATCAGATTAACAATGTGCTGTGCTTCCCGGGAATTTTCCGGGGTGCTCTAGATTGTCATGCTACGACGATTAATGAGGAAATGAAACTAGCTGCCGGACTTGCCATCGCTGATGCGATCTGTCCTGAGGAGCTAAGTGAAACTTATATCATACCGAATGTCTTTAATCCGAAGGTGGTTCAAAAGGTACGGGATGCAGTTATTCGCGCTGCTTGGGAGACAGGAGTAGCTAAGTCAGGTGAAGCTCCAGCAGCTGTTTTACACCCGTAAAAGTTATGCTCTTCACAAACTCTGGTTCACTGTCTTGGCCTACTGTTCTTGATATCGTCTGCATCCGTCGGAATATAAAATCGTGCCAATGAGCAGGATATAACAAAGCGTAACGCTCTATGCTCTTGAAGAGCAGTTGCGCTCAATACTACACAGGGAGATTTTGAGATGGGCGAAAAAAATATTTTGGCGTATTTCAAAAGTCCTGAGGAAGCACAGGGAGCTGCTAGAAAACTGGAAGCTCTCCGGGCAGCCGATGTGTCGATAGACCGATTTAGCCGGTATCCGCGGCAGTCTACTGGCAACGCCGGATTGCCTGTATTTTCAGGACAGATTAGCAGCTTGTCCTCATTGACACAGGGCGTGGACTTTACAGATGCAACTCCAGCAATACTGGCTGCGGCTGATCCGTCCGCCAGTGGCATGAGTGATGGAGGACAGGGCGGACCGACAGGCCGCGATATTTTGTTGACTGCTGTGGTGGATGAATCCATTCATCATCAGGCAATGTCCATCGTGGAACAAGCGGGTGGAATGCTGTGAAAAGTTTGGAAGGGGCAGTGACCGATGTCTAAAAACAAACGGTTTGATAAAGTGCTAACCAAAACAGAGAAAATCAAACGCATGCAATCTGCTAAAAATGAAGATGTTGAGTTCTCAGCAGATCAGGCAGATGCTGAGGATCTGGAAGCGATCCGGCGTAGCGAAGGAGCTGACCGTCGTCAGCAGCGTATCATAAACGACAATGAGTAGAATTTAATAAGACGGGTTATCTCCATCAATAGGATGATTTGTGGGATAGCCCGTTTTATTTGTGTTCTTTCCTTTTTCTATTCATTATCCGCTGTATGCTGTTGCACTAAAAACAAGAGGACCGGCGACGAAAGCAGTAGTCGCAGGCGTTTGATTTTCAATAATTAGTTGGTAGTTTTGCACGCCCAGAGGCGCAACGTCTACCGTTTCGACATTAAGAATAATATTGTTATCGAAGACATTGGATTCCAGTCCGTAATAAATTTCCTTGCCGGCTCTCCATATACGTACAAGTACTCTAATGTTGCCGACACCGACGAAACGTAGTCCAATCGAGGCTTTTAACTCTACACGGTTGTTGACAGCACCAGAAATAGCAGGATCAATAAATACAGATGTCGTAGCAATTCCAAGTCCGGCTGGAGAAATCGGAAAAGGACGATTACCAGCTTTTTTGAACTCCTGTGCATGTATATAGTACAATGTAATGTATGCATGTGAAATGAGGAGGAAATGAAAACCATGTTGTGGAATGAAATTACAATACATACAACCGAAGAAGCCATCGAAATGATTTCGAATTTTCTGCACGAAGCAGGTGCAGGAGGGGTTTCCATTGAAGAATCCGGTTCGCTCAACAAGCCGCGGGATACGTCCTATGGACAGTGGTATGATCGACCTTTGAACGACATACCTGAAGGACAAGCGATCATCAAAGGCTATTTTGCCGAAGAAGTGGACATGGATAGTATTCGTTCGCAAATTGAGCCGCGCGTCAAAGAATTGAGAACTTTCGATATTGACCCTGGTGAGGTTCAGTATGAACTGAAAACAGTTGATGAGGATGACTGGGCAAATGCTTGGAAGCAATATTTCAAGCCTTTGCGTGTGTCGGACCGTCTGACGATTAAACCTACTTGGGAGGACTATGAGCCTGCGAGTGAAGAGGAAAAAATCATTGAGCTGGACCCTGGTATGGCCTTCGGGACTGGAACGCATCCTACGACATCCCTTTGTCTGAGAACGCTGGAATCTGTGATTAAGGGCGGGGAAGAAGTCATTGATGTCGGCACGGGTTCCGGTATTTTGGCCATTGGAGCTGTAAAGCTGGGAGCGAAGCATGTACTTGCCTTGGATCTGGATCCGGTGGCAGTATCCAGTGCGCGGGAAAATACGCGTCTGAACGGGCTGGAGGAACGCATTACCATTAAAGAAAGTGATTTGCTATCGGTGCTTAATGCAAGCGATCCAACGCTGGGTATCCAGTTACCCGTCAAGCTAGTGGTAGCTAATATATTGGCAGAGATTATTTTGCTGTTCATTGACGATGTATATAAAGCCCTGGAACCAGGTGGTATTTATATTGCTTCAGGGATTTGGAAGAACAAAGAAGAAGTTGTCGAAACTGCGTTGAAGGCAGCTGGCTTTGAGATTGCCGAAATAAGCCGGGATGAAGATTGGCTGGCGTTTGTGGCGAGAAAGAGGTAAGTATGGATTTTTTACAAAATATTTTTCGTGTAAATTTAAATGTTCTTCCATTTTATTTGCTGGCCGTGATCATATCGTTCACGGTTCATGAGTTTGCACATGCATTTTATGCCAATAAATTTGGTGACCCTACAGCCAAGCTACTTGGGCGCGTGACTTTAAATCCGGCAGTGCATATTGACCTGCTGGGTACGCTACTGCTGCTGATCGGAGGCTTTGGCTGGGCCAAGCCAGTTCCGGTTAATCGTGATAACTTTAGTCGTCCGCGCCTCATGGGCATTATTGTATCGGCTGCGGGTCCGCTCAGCAATCTGCTGCTTGCATTTGTTACTACTTTAATCTATGCCGTGCTCCTTCATTTTCAAGTATTGCCGGGGATGGAGAACCAACGGGTGGCTCAAGCAATCTATTTGTTTATCAATGCTTTGATCAATTTAAATCTGTTTTTGTTTATCTTTAATTTGATCCCACTGCCTCCACTGGATGGATACCGGATTGTGGAAGATGTGGCCCCCACTCCTGTACGTCGCAAACTCCAGCAGTTTGAACAGTGGTCGATCTTTATTTTTCTGCTTATCCTGGTCATTCCACAGGTTCGAGTTGTAACGATTGAACCTCTTTACACGCTGGCCCAGATGATTTATATACAGTTTTTGCAGTTCTCTTTTTATATCACTGGATTGTTCGGAGCCTAAGGGCTCCTTTTTTTACGAGAATGGTAGGTATACCTTGAATAGAAGAGTGAACAGACTGGTCATACAGGCGCAAAAGATGATATGATGTTGCTTGGTGATTTATTCGGATTTTGTACGGAACATTAGTGGATAACAGTTATTTTTAGAATGAGGATTTTTGCAAAATCCAGGAATAGGTGTGAGAGAGAATGCAGCGTTATTTTATTCCGGCAGAGCAATTTCTAGAAGATCACGTGATTGTTGCGGGTGAGGACGCGCGGCATATCGCTAAAGTCATGCGGGGCCGTAGTGGTGACAAAATTATAGTCAGTGACGGGGTATCTAGGGAAGCACTGGCTGCATTGGATACGATAGAGCAGGATCATGTTACGGCGACGATTATTGAGCCGCTGAAGATGACCTCTGAACCGCATGTGCAGGTCACCATCGCTCAGAGTCTTCCTAAAGGAGACAAGATGGAGACGGTGATGCAAAAATGTACAGAAATCGGAGCAACCGGGTTTGTACCGTTTTTGTCCGAGCGTACGGTCGTGCAGTATGATGCCAAAAAAGAAGGCAAGCGACTGGAGCGTTGGCGCAAGATTGTGAAGGAAGCGGCTGAACAAAGCCACCGTAACCGGATTCCAGAAATTAGTGCGCCAATGACGTGGAAAGAACTTCTGGCTTCTTTTGCTGGGTATGATTTGATATGTTATTGTTATGAAAAAGAGCAGGGTCAGCAGCTACGGGATGTAATCCAGCCATTGGTAGGACAATGGGCGTCGACGGACATGCCGCGTGTTCTGCTGGTGGTAGGCCCGGAAGGCGGCTTTACTGAAGCGGAAAGCCTGGAGGCCGAGCAGGCTGGGGCCCAGTCTACAGGACTGGGAAGACGTATTTTGCGTGCTGAGACCGCAGGAATGGCTGCATTGGCTTGCATTTTATATGAGACAGGAGAAATGGGAGGGGTTTAATATGCCGTCAGTGGCATTTTACACATTGGGCTGTAAGGTAAACTTTTATGATACAGAAGCGATCTGGCAGCTGTTTAAAAATGAAGGTTATGAACAGGTGGACTTTGATGAGCAGACCGCGGATGTCTATCTTATTAATACATGTACCGTTACGAATACCGGTGATAAAAAGAGTCGTCAGATCATTCGCCGCGCGATTCGCCGGAATCCAGATGCCATTGTTGCAGTGACGGGCTGTTATGCCCAAACTTCTCCTGCCGAAATTATGGATATTCCTGGCGTTGATCTCGTTATCGGGACTCAAGATCGGGACAAAATCATTCCGTTCGTGCAGGAAATTCAAGGGACGCGTCAACCAGTGAACGCCGTGCGCAATATTATGAAAACGCGTGTATTTGAGGAAATGGATGTGCCTGATTTTGCTAATCATACTCGGGCCTTTTTGAAAATTCAGGATGGGTGCAATAACTTCTGTACCTTCTGCATCATTCCATGGTCGCGGGGGCTATCCCGCAGTCGTGACGCTGCGAGCATTATTGCACAGGCGCGTCAACTGGTACACGCAGGCTACAAGGAAATAGTACTCACTGGTATCCATACTGGCGGTTATGGTGACGACATGGATAATTATGACCTATCTGATCTGCTGTGGGATCTGGAGAAGGTGGAAGGGCTGGAGCGTATCCGCATCAGTTCGATTGAAGCCAGCCAGATTGATGAAAAAATGCTTGATGTACTGAACCGTTCCACCAAGCTGGTTCGTCATTTTCATATACCGCTTCAGGCGGGGGACGACACTGTATTGAAACGGATGCGTCGTAAGTACACCACAGAAGAGTTTTATAACAAAATGCTTATGATTCGCAAAGCAATGCCCGATGTTGCGATTACAACGGACGTAATTGTCGGCTTCCCTGGGGAGACGGATGAAATGTTCCGCAATGGCTATGAGCTGATGAAAAAAATCGGTTTTTCGGAAATGCATGTGTTTCCGTACTCCAAGCGTAGTGGAACTCCTGCGGCGCGTATGGAGGATCAGGTGGACGAAGACGTGAAAAATGTACGAGTGCATGAGCTGATACAACTGTCAGAGCAAATGCAACTGGCGTATGTTGAGAAGTTTGTAGGTCAGGTGCTGGAGGTCATTCCGGAAGTTGCGCCGAAAGGGACCGAAGATAGCGGCATACTCCATGGATATAGTGACAATTATATTCAACTGGCGTTTGAAGGTACTGAGGATCTGGTTGGCAAGGTATGCCGCGTGAAGCTAACGAAGGCAGGCATTAATGAAAGTGAAGGCCAATTGGTTCGCGTACTGGAGAATGGGCTGCAAACAGCTCTGTAAGAACAAAAAAAGCCTGAAAAGGCAATAGAGATGGCAAACAAGGATTTCGCCTTTCCTTACAGAGAGGACGGAATCCTTGTTGCGCAAGGAAGGGAGATTACAGGATGGCAGCAAAAAAGGAAATTTCCGCAGGCGGTGTTGTGTTTCGCAAACAGGGGGAGCAGCTTGAAATTCAGCTCATTACTGACCGATATGGCAAGGTATCCTTGGCTAAAGGAAAAATGGAGTTGGGAGAAACAATCGAACAGACGGCTTTACGTGAAATTCGCGAGGAAACAGGGTTGAACGGGCGGATTATCCAGCATGTAGATATGATTGCTTATACGTATCAGCATCCGGAATTTGGGGAAGTGGATAAAGAAGTACACTATTATCTTGTAGAGGCACTAGATGGGGATTTACAGGCACAAATCGAAGAAATTAAGGGAGTTGCATGGCATAAGCCTGAGGAAGCATGGCTTCTCCAGCGCCAGGGCGGATATGACAATAATGATGTCATTTTGAGCAAGGCGCTGTCCATGCTAGGAATTAACGTTTGATTCTGTGGGGAGATATACGATCCTCTAAACGCGTCCATACAGGTAGGTAGCACAGAGGCAAGACCAGCAGAGAGCTAATGACGTTAAACAGGGTTTGGGCATGGGCTACCTTGGCTCCGGGCTCGGTAGATATCCAGGCGGCGGCCATTTCTAGCCCAGGGATCAACGGCATAAAGAGCAAGGCTCCGCCTACGTTCAGCAGCACATGGGACCAGGCTACAAATTTGCCGGACACGCTGCCACCAACAGCGGCAATCAGGGCGGTTACGCAGGTGCCTACATTGGAGCCGATGACGATGGCGATCCCCACATCGGCTGGCAAGGCACCCGCAGCGGCAAGGCTGATCGCCATGCCAATAACGGCTGCGCTACTGTGAACCAGTGCGGTCAGGCAGGCACCCGCAGCGAAGGCCCACCACATGTTGGCCGCAGCGTGATCAAGAAACCAGCGGAATAGTCCGGCCTGCTCAATCCATGGGCCGACCGTTTGCATTACGCGGATACCCGCCAGAATCAGCGAAAATCCAGCAAATACGAGGCTGATATATTGTACAGCCTGCGGAGGGCTAAGCCCATTGGAGCCGGGTGAAACTCCGGCAGACGCGTACTGGCGAACGGAGATTGATTCTCCCCACAGTACGGCGGCGCTCCAGCAGAGCAGTGAGCCGCAGAGCAGCGGAACAGCCAGCTTGCCAAGCTGGAGCCCCATCAGCTCGGTGGTGAGACAGGTACCGATATTGGTGCCAAGAATGATGCCGAGCGTACGGCCATAGGTCAATAGCCCGGCGTTGACCAGTCCGATCGTCAGCACCGTTACAGCGGTGCTGCTTTGCAACAGGGCGGTAATGCCTGAACTGAACAGCATACCCCGCCAAGGGGAAACGGTGGCGCGGTTCAGCCAACGGGTGAGGAAGGGGCCAGCCAAATGCCGGAGGGCTGCTTCCATCAGCTTCATCCCGCCCAAAAAAATAAACAGTCCGCCGCACAGCGGGAGTATAACATGTATAAGCACGGGCATAGCCCCCTTTTCTAGGTGAAAATACTTATGTAACAGCCTATGATCTGTCGAGGACAGCCATGACAAGCATGGCTAAGCTCTTTTTAGGAAAACGATAATTTTTGTAGTATCTTCACAAGCTTTAAAAGCGTGACGCCGATATACAGGCGGGCAGTAGCGAAGCGGATCATTTGAATCTGGAGAAGCGAGAGCGTTCGCCTGAAAGCTTTCCAAAGGAAAGCTGCTTCGGAAGTATAAACCTAGGGGGATTCTTACCATTAAAATCATTTATAAAATCCAAAGAATCCCCGTGCAACAGCGATCGTAAGATCAAATGATCCGCAGAGCCGCGCCCCTATCGAACAACGTTTTAACACTTTGAGTAATCCAAGAATGGGAGTGAAGGATTTTGCCTTCAGTAATATTAGAACGCAGCCGTAAAAAAAGGCTGGAGCACGCACACCCTTGGGTGTTTAAAAACGAAATAGCCAAGATCGAAGGAGACCCAGAGGCAGGCGATTTGGTCAGTATTGTTAACCATCAGGGGCGTTATTTGGCGACAGGTTACTATAATCCGGCTTCACAAATTACAGTGCGTGTGATGTCCTATGAGCCGCTGGAAGCGATGGATCAAAACTTTTTTGCCCAACGCTTTCGCAAATGTCTGGAGCACCGCGAACGTTTTGTGACCGGGGGAGACGCTTATCGGTTGGTGTACGGCGAGGCTGATTTTTTGCCTGGACTGATTGTAGACCGTTTTGGTGATGTGTTGGTTGTGCAGCTGTTAACGCTTGGCATGGATCGGCGCAGGGAAGAAATCAGGGATGCGCTCGTTGAAGTAGTGGGTCCTGTTGGTATATATGAGCGCAGTGATGTATCCATCCGAGAGCTGGAAGGATTGAAACAAACGAAGGGTCCTTTGTACGGTGATTGCCCGCGTCATGTAGTGGTGACGGAAAATGGCCTGCATATCAAGGTTGATATCGTAGAGGGCCAGAAGACGGGTTATTTCTTTGACCAGCGTGAAAATCGTGCGGCCATAGCACCGTTGATGACAGGTTGGGGAGCACGTAGTGGAATTACGCTACAAGAAGTTGCTACAGACTCAGGGGACGCTGCCACAACGGTCATGAAGCCAGTGAATAAAAGTGGTAAGGTTGTTGAATTCCCATTCTGGGACGGCGCAACCGTATTGGAATGTTTTTCACATACGGGAAGCTTTACGCTCAATGCCTGTAAATATGGTGCTAAAAAAGTAACTTGTCTTGATATTTCTGAGCATGCGATTGAAAGTGCGCGGGACAATGTCAAGCTGAACGGTTTTGAGGAACGCGTCGAGTTTGTCGTCGACGATGCTTTTCAATATTTGCGCAATCAGGTGAAAGGTGTAGAGGAACGCAATGCACGAGCCGGGGGCAAAGGAGATACGTCTAAGCCGCTGACAGCGGGTGGCGGACGCACCTTTGACGTGGTCATTCTTGATCCGCCAGCCTTTGCCAAAACGAAGAACGCTGTCAAAGGGGCTACACGTGGATATAAAGATATCAACCTGCACGGGATGAAGCTCGTTAATGAGGGCGGCTATCTGGTGACAGCGAGTTGCTCGTTCCACATGCGGCCGGAGTTGTTTTTGGACACCATTAAGGAAGCAGCGGCAGATGCCGGCAAAATCCTTCGTCTGGTAGACTGGAGAGCAGCTGGTAAGGACCATCCTCAAATTTTGGGTGTGGAGGAAGGCCATTACTTGAAATTCGCCATCTTTGAGGTGCGCAGCCGGACACAGTTGTAGTTTCATACAAAGTCAAAGTCAATCGCCCTTTTGGTGATTAAATAGGTAAAATAAAACTCGTTTTAGGTATAAATCAGTCCTGTAGAGAAGGCGTGCACCAAGCCAATCTGCGGGACTGATTTATTTTTTAGAGGGAGAAAGAATTGCTACAACATGGCAAACGTACGTTCTTTTCTCTCTTGCCTGATATGCTATACTGTTTAATAGAATGTTGTTCGTTGGAAAGGAGGCCGCATCATGTCGGTCCGTTTGTTGATTGGCCGCTCTGGGAGTGGTAAAAGTACGTTAATCCGCAATGAAATGACGTCTTTGTTACGCGAGGAGCCGCTAGGTAAGCCTATGCTGTTACTTGTACCGGAGCAATCGTCATTTGCTTCTGAGCATGCGTTACTTACAGAAGCCGGAAACGGTATTCAGGGGTCGGTGCGCGCCCAAGTGATGGGATTTCACCGTCTTGCCTATTTAGTTATGCAGGAAACCGGGGGTTCAGCGCTGGTGCCTGTAACGGAAGAAGGCAAGAAGATGCTTTTATATAAAATTATTCGTCGTCGCAAGGATGAACTGAGTTTGTTTAAGGATTCGGGAGACCAGCTCGGCTTTGTGGATCGGTTGAATACATTGTTCACGGAGCTAAAGCAGTATGGAAATGATACTCGGTCTGTACCCGAGCAACTGGAGCGAATGAACGCTGCTGGAGAGTCAACTCCGATTTTGCGCGGCAAGCTCAAAGATATCAGTCTAATCTACGAGGATTTTGAACGAGAGCTGACGCTTAAATATATTGACGGTGAAGATACGCTGCGCATGCTGGCAGAACAGATTGCAGAGTCTTCCCTTGTGCGTGGAGCAGACATTTGGATGGATGGCTACCGTAGGTTTACACCACATGAATATAAAGTGGTGGAGCAACTTATGCTGCATGCCTCTTCGTTGACAGTGGCGCTGACTTGCAACCGCAGCTACGAGAGCGGACAGCTTCCGCATGAGCTGGATTTGTTTCATCCTTCGGCCGCTACGTATGTAAAGCTCAAAGGAATGGCAGACGAGCTGATGATAGAGACGCAGACACAATTACTTCGCCCTGATCCGCCGCCGAGATTTAAGGAGCGTCCGGCGTTGGCGTATTTGGAGGCTAACTTTGAATATCGTACAGGGTTACGGAATCAGGAACAACGGATGCGGCTGCAGCAGCTACGAGAGCAGTGGACAGAAGAACAGCCGGAAGGCATAAAACTGTATGCTGCGGCGAATCGCCGCGCTGAGTTGGAAGGTGCTGTACGCGAAATGCGTCGTTTAGCCCGAGATGAGGGCGCGCGTTATCGGGAGATGGCCCTGTTTGTGCGTCATATTGAAGATTATGAGTCATGGGTGGAACCGATATTCAAACAATATGAGGTTCCAGTATTTCTGGATCAGCGGAGAAGTGTATTGCATCATCCCTTAGTGGAATTGATTCGGGCTTCACTGGATATCGTGCAGCGACGCTGGCGATATGAGGATGTATTCCGTGCGGTCAAAACAGATCTTCTCCTGCCGCTGGATGGTCGGGTGAGCCGCGAGGAGATGGATCGTCTGGAAAACTATGTACTGGCCTGCGGAATACAAGGTAGCCGTTGGACAGACGGTCGCCCGTGGCAGGCTGTGCCCAGCTTGTCACTGGAGCTAGAGGAGCAGGAACGGAACCGTAGGCGGGATGAAACGTTGGATTTGATGGAGCTGTGTCGGGATGTAATCGTGACGCCTTTACGTGCGTTTGAGAAACGTGTGGGCAAGGCACGAACTGCACTTGAGAAGTGTGAAGCGGTATATCTGTTACTGGAGGATGCAGAAATTGGCCACAAGCTGGACGCCTTCATTCATCAGGCAGAGGAAGCAGGAAATCCTGAGCAGGCCAAGGAGCATCGTCAGGTATGGGATGCAGTGCTTGAACTACTGGATCAAATCGTCGAAATGATGGGTGACGAGAGGCTGGATACCTCTTTGTTTGCGGGTGTGCTGGAAACGGGATTGGCTGAATTCCGTATGGGACTTGTTCCGCCAGCTCTGGATCAGGTTCTAGTCGGAAACACGGATCGTACACGTGTGACCGGTATTCAACATGCTTTTGTGCTAGGTATGAACGAAGGTGTGATGCCGGCTGTGTTCCATGAGGACGGTGTGCTGAATGAGCAGGAGCGTACGGCATTAAACGAACGAGGCGTAGAGCTGGCGCCGGATATGACAAGACGTCTGCTGGACGAACGTTTTCTCGCTTATACGGCCCTTACTTCAGCCGGTAGAAGCCTGTGGATGAGCTATGCCGTGACTGATGAAGAAGGCAAGTCATTGTTGCCGTCTGAGTTAGTACGACATGTGCGGCAATTGTTTCCTAGTCTGGACGAACGCCCACTGGCTGGATACCCTTTGCCTGGGGATGCTTGGACGACGCAATGGGAGTATGCTTCTCATCCGTCCGAGGCTTTGCCGCAGCTTATTGCGCAATTACGACAATGGCGACGTGGCGGTGACATTTTATCTCCTTGGTGGGAGGTATATAACTGGTATGCCAGCCAGCAAGGGCGTGAGAAGGACAAGCTGCGTCAGCTGTTGACCTCACTTTTTTACGAGAACCATGCCGAAATGCAGAAGGAAACGAGCCGTCGTCTGTACGGCAGCAAGCTGCGTACCAGCGTATCTCGTATGGAACGTTTTGTGGCATGTCCATTTTCGCACTTTGCCTCTCATGGTCTTCGTTTGAAGGAACGTCAAATGTATCGCCTGAAGGCCCCGGATATCGGACAATTATTCCATGCAGCGCTTGGAGAGATGGCGATCAATCTGCGTAATCGCAATGTCAGCTGGGGCAGTCTCAGCACGGAGGAATGCCGCCAAGAGGCGGAAAGTACAGTGGAGCGTTTGGCTCCTCGTCTGCAAGGCGAGATTCTAATGAGCTCCAAGCGGTATGGGTACATTTTGCGCAAATTGAAAGATATCGTGAGCCGTGCTTCGTTGATTTTAGGTGAACATGCGCGAAGAGGTAGTTTTGAGCCGATTGGGCTGGAGTTGGACTTTGGGCCGGGTCAGCAGCTTCCTCCGTTAAGCTTCCGGTTAGATAACGGTGTTGTGATGGAAATTGTCGGACGGATCGACCGTGTAGATGTGGCAGAGGGAGAAAAAGGTTTACTTTTGCGTGTCATCGATTACAAGTCCAGCCAAAAGGATCTCAAGCTGCATGAAGTGTACTATGGCTTGTCCTTGCAAATGCTCACGTACCTGGATGTGCTGCTGAATGCGGCGGAGGAATGGTTGGGCGAGACTGCTTATCCGGCGGGTACGCTGTATTTTCACGTCCACAATCCGATGTTACAGTCGCCTAACGGTCTTAGCGAAGAACAGGCCCGTCAGGAGCTTTTGAAACGCTTCAAGATGAAGGGATTGTTGCTCGCGGATCGGGATGTAGTTGGGCAGATGGATACATCATTGGACAAGGGATATTCTTCTATTTTACCTGTTGCGGTGAAAGCAGACGGTAGTTTTTATAGCAGTGCCTCGGTTGCTTCGCCGGAACAGTGGGACAGCCTGCTAGCTTCGGTGCGTAATAATATTCGGACGATTGGTACACGGATGACAGAGGGCGATGTGGCCATTGAACCGTATCGTATCCAGCAAGAGACGGCATGTACCTTCTGCTCTTTTAAGCCTGTTTGTCAATTTGACGACAGTCTGGAGGGCAGTGGCTACAATCAATGGGGTAAACCCGGTAAGGATCAGATCTGGAATCTGCTGGGTCATACACAGGAAGGGAAAGGAGGAATGGACCAATGATAGGCATGTCAAACATTAAAGGTTTACCGAAGCCGGAAGGCAGTATGTGGAGCGATGACCAGTGGCGTGCCATTTCGGAATCTGGTAACAACATGCTGGTTGCGGCAGCGGCAGGGTCTGGTAAAACAGCGGTGCTTGTAGAGCGTATTATTCGTAAAATTGTCGATCCCCAGCTTGGCTTCAGTGTGGATCGGTTACTGGTAGCGACCTTTACGAAGGCAGCCGCCGCCGAAATGCGTCAACGGATACGCGAAGCGTTGGAACGTGTATTGGAGCAGGAACCGGAAAGTGAACATGTACGCCGTCAGCTATCGTTGCTGAATCGGGCCTCGATTACGACGCTTCACTCATTTTGTATGGAGGTCATCCGCAGGCATTATCAGGCCATTCCCCTTGATCCTGGTTTTCGGATTATGAATGAGCATGAGACAGAATTGCTGCGCCAGGAGCTTCTAGAAGAACTGTTTGAGGAGAAATATGAGGCTCATGATGAAGGCAGTACATTCCGCAGACTAGTCGACTGGTTTAGTGGAGAACGCACCGATGATGCGATGTATGTGCTTGTTCAGCGATTGTATGATTTTTCTCAAAGTCATCCTTGGCCGGAGCATTGGCTGCGGGAGACAGCAGCTGCATTTCGTGTGCAGGATGTAGCGGCTCTCGGAGAGACGCCTTGGGTTCGCAGCATTTTGGCGGATGCTGCACTTTCATTGCGCGGAGCAGCGAGCTTGCTGGAACAGGCGCATGAAACTGCTATGCAGCCCGGCGGTCCTGCACCTTATACAGTGACGCTGCAAGAGGATACGGCGATGGTGAAGGGATTGCTGCAGGAATTGGAGACACAGCCGTGGGCATCTCTATATGATCATTTTCAGGCAGCTGCCTTCGGTAAGCTCAAGCCGGTCAAAAAAGATCAGACTGAGCCTGCATTGCAGGAACGGGTTAAGACGCTGCGCGAAGCAGCCAAAAAAATGATTACAGATATGAAGGCTTCCCTGTTTGGCAGGAGAGCAGAAGCCTATTGGGAGGAGCTACACGCCGCAGCTCCGTTGATGGACGAATTGGTAGAAACCGTGATTGTATTCGGGGAACGTTTTCAACAGCACAAGCAGTCAAAAGGGTTGGTGGATTTCGGGGATTTGGAACATTATTGTCTGAAAATATTACGACATCCCGATTCTACTCCGTACAAGCTACTACCTTCCGACGCTGCGCTCGAATACAAGGCGCAATTCGACGAGGTGCTGTTAGATGAGTATCAGGATACGAATACCGTACAGGAAGATATCGTTAGGCTGGTATCACGGGAGGAACCAGGTAACCGTTTTATGGTGGGCGACGTGAAACAGAGTATTTATCGGTTTCGGCTGGCGGAGCCGGGTCTGTTTTTGAATAAGTATCAACGGTACGGCATGCAGGAGCAGGAAGATGGATTTTTAATTGATTTGGCGCGTAATTTCCGCAGTCGGGAGGAAGTTGTCGATGCGGTCAATTTGGTGTTCCGCCAGATTATGAGTGTGGATGTGGCGGAAATTGAGTACGATGAACGAGCGTGGCTGGTACACGGCGCATCCTATCCCGACCCGTCGGATCAAGACACCGCATCTGTATACGCACCTGAGCTGCTGTTAGTAGATAAGGGTGGCCATGGTCTTTCCGAGGCTTCGGAGCTGTCCGAAACGGAGGACGAATCTGTTTTTCAGGAAAGTGAGCTGGCTGAGCTTGTGGAACTGGAAACGGCACAGTTAGAGGCTCGTGCGATTGCGCAACGGATTAAAGAACTGACCGGAGATACCGGACAACCACTGTTGATTTACGACAGAGGATTAAAAGCGATGCGCCCGGCAATCTACGGCGATATCGTCATTTTGCTTCGTTCGGCAAGCGTGTGGGCCCCCCTAATTGTAGAGGAACTGCGGCTTGAGGGCATTCCGGCCTCCGGGGAGCAGACGACAGGCTTTTTTAAAGCAACGGAAGTTGAGGTAATGTTGTCTCTGCTGCACATTATTGATAATCCACAGCAGGACATCCCGCTTGCATCCGTGCTTCGTTCGCCGATTGTCGGCTTGACCGAAGATGAACTGGCACAAATTCGGTTGGAAAAGCCGGATGGATTGTTTTATGGCGCATTGCTGGCGGCGGCAGAGGCGGACCCACTGAAGGAGAGCGAAAAAGGGACCACTGCTGACATCATGGAGTTGGATCTTTTCCCTGAGGACTCTTTATCTTCATCTGACTTTGGTAATAGAAATAACGGGAATACGTTGTCTGCCCGACTACGTTCATTTTTGCATAATTTGGAAGCCTGGCGGCAGGAAGCCCGACAAGGTAGCTTAAGTGCATTGATTTGGAATGTGCTGGAGGAAACAGGGTATCTGGATTGGGTCGGTGGACTGCCTGGCGGCTCACAGCGTCAAAGCAATTTGCGGGCGCTATATGACCGAGCGAGACAGTATGAGACTTCAACGTCCAACCGAGGATTGTTCCGATTTCTGACCTTCATTTCCCGTCTACGGGAGCGAGGCGGTGATTTAGGATCCATTAGCGGGGGGACCGAACCCGATCAAGCTGTCCGCATTATGACCATTCATAAAAGTAAAGGACTTGAATTCCCTATCGTGTTTATAGCCGGGACGGCAAAAATGTTCAATCAACAGGATCTCAATGCGCCGTTTCTTATGCACAAGGAGTTGGGGTTTGGTCCTAAATATGTGGAGGAACAAAATCGTGTCAGCTACCCTACGCTGCCCAATTTAGCGATCCGCCGACGCTCACAGCTGGAGCTATTGGCTGAGGAAATGCGGGTGTTATATGTGGCGCTTACACGGCCGCGTGAAAAGCTGATTATGACCGGAACCGTGAAGGATCTAGCTTCACGCGCAGCGGGTTGGGCACGTGCCAAAGAGCATACGGAAACGGTCTTACCAGACTATATGCTGGCGGCAGGCCGCAGCTATCTGGACTGGGTAGGTCCCGCTTTGATTCGGCATCCTTCTGCTACTTTGTTGAGGGAAGCGGCAGGTGATCAAGATGGGTACTATCACAAATTGGAACATATGCCGGGAACAGACTGGTTATTTAAAATTGTGGCCTCGGAAACATTTTCCGGCTCTCGTGTGAACTCAGATCATGAGGAAGAGGTGTCGGGCGAAGAGCGCCAAAAGAAGACAGAAGCACTGAGAAATGCGGAGCTAATCGACTTGAACGAAAAGAGTGAAACAGACATTGAAGCTGCTCTTTCCTGGACCTATCCGTATGAGCGGGCCGGCAAGACGGCAGCCAATACATCGGTTACTGAGATGAAAAGATGGCTGGAAATGCAGGAGATGGGATCGGACGACTGGTTGAATCTATCTACCTCCGTACTAGCAGAGTTACCGGAGGATCGGGAGGATTCTCACACTGGGGGCAGTCAATTACACTTGCGCAGACCTAAGTTTATGGGGAATCAGCGACTGACTCCAACGGAACGAGGAACGGTCTATCATACGTTGATGCTGCATTTGCCACTAGATGGGGGGATGAGCGCCGAAGTTATTGAGGAAACAAAGGCTCGTTTGCTCAATCAGCGTATGTTACTGAATGTCCATGCAAAGGCGCTAGATACGAATAAAATATTACGCTTTTTCACTAGTGAGCTGGGTAGCAGAATGTTGGGGGCATCGCATGTTCAAAGAGAGCTTCCGTTTACTTATACCATGCGGGCAAACGATTACTGGAACCACAGCTTACCATCGATGTCACCAGGACAAGAAACAGATTCGGAAGGTGGACAGGACGGAGATAAAGTGCTGATGAACGGCATTATTGACTGTCTATTTGAAACTCCCGAAGGACTCGTGCTGGTGGATTATAAAACAGATCGGATATCTGAGTATCGTACACTGTCCCATTTAACAGACCAATATCGTTTTCAATTGGAGCTGTATGCCCGTGTGATCGAAGAAATTACAGGCAAAAAGGTTGCTGAGAAGTGGCTGTATTTTTTAGAAGCTGGAGAGAGTGTACAGCTGTAGTTATATAGCTAGGGAGAGGAGGAATAACATGCGGATTTTGCATACAGGTGATTGGCATTTGGGTCGCACGTTGGAAGGACGCAGCCGTTTGAAGGAGCAGGAGGCGTTTTTGGAAGAACTAGCGAAAATGGCTGACGATCAGCAGGCCGATTTGATTATGATGGCTGGAGACGTATACGACTCAGTCAATCCTTCAGCCGCAGCCGAGCAATTGTTTTATGAAACGTCTGCCCGTCTTACGGCTGGAGGAAGACCACTAGTCGTCATTGCGGGCAATCATGATCAGCCGGAAAGGGTATCCTCGGTCACACCACTGGTGAGCGGGCGCGGAATTACATTGCTGGGACTGCCCCATGGGGAAGCGGTACGCGTTCGTACACCGCGAACGGGTGAACTGGCATGCATTGCAGCCTTGCCATATCCCTCCGAGTCTCGTCTGAACGAGCTATTGTCTGAAGACGGAGATGAAACAGTCTTGCGCGAGGCATACAGTCGCCGTGTGGGCTTGCTGATGTCACAGCTGGGTACAGCATTTCGGCCTGACACCGTCAATTTGTCAATGAGCCATATTTATGTGCTCGGCGGGCTGGAGTCGGACTCGGAACGCCCGATTCAGGTCGGGGGGGCGTATACCGTAGATCCGTCTGCTTTGAGCATTGGGGCACAGTATACGGCTCTAGGACATTTGCATCGTCCCCAATATGTGAAAGGAGACGGGCTGATGCGTTACAGTGGCTCGCCGCTGGCTTATAGCTTTTCCGAAGCCGGACAAGCCAAATCGGTTACGTTAATTGACGTGGTTGCTGGCAAGCCTGCTCAGGTCGAGGAACTGTATATTACCAGTGGACGCCCATTAGTGAGGTGGCGCGCACGGGGAGGTCTGGAGGAAGTATATCGCTGGCTGGACGAAGGACTAGATGCCGATGCCTTTATTGATCTGGAAATTACGCTGGATGAAGCAATGTCGATGGGAGATATTCAGCGGCTGCGCAAAAGCCGTGAAGGTATCATTCATATTCGCCCCATGTATCCAGAAATGGCTGCCGCACAGCTGGAGCACCAACGATCAGAACTGCCAGTGCATGAGCTGTTCCGGGCATTCTATCAGCGGCAGACAGGCGGAGCACAGCCAGATGACGGATTAGTGCAGTTGTTTCTGGAGCTGGTGGAACAGGATGATGCAAGAGATCACGCTGAGGAGGAGGACGCATGAAACCAATCCTTCTAAAACTGGCGGGGTTGCAAAGCTACCGGGAGTCGCAGGAAATTCGCTTTGACGATTTGACCGAAACTGGGTTGTTCGGAATTTTTGGCCCAACGGGTAGTGGAAAATCAACGCTGCTGGATGCCATTACGTTGGCTATGTACGGTAAAGTGGAGCGGGCAGTGAATGGTACACAAGGCATTATGAATCATGCCGAGGATACGTTGTCTGTTGCATTTACGTTTGAATTAATGTCAGCTCAAGGACCTCGTCGTTACCGTGTAGAACGACGTTTCAAACGTGCTGGAGGCGTATCGGTTAATAATACGCTTAGCCGTTTTATTGCGTTAACAGAGGATGGCGAGGAAGTGCTTGCCGATAAGGTGCAGGATGTGACGCGCTGTGTGGAGGAGTATATCGGCCTGAAAATGGACGATTTTACACGAGCTGTCGTATTGCCGCAGGGAAAGTTTGCGGAATTCTTGTCCTTAAAGGGCAGTGAACGCAGACAGATGCTACAGCGTTTGTTCCATCTGGAGAAGTACGGAGATCAACTTGCACAGAAGCTAAGCCGTCGTGTGAAAGATAACGATATCGCACTGAAAGCATTAGAGGCGGAGCAGCAAGGGCTGGGGGATGCGAGTGCTGAAGCACTTGAACATGTAGAGTTGCGTCTCAAAGAGGCGATTGCCAATGCAGAAGCTTCGCGTCGCGAGCTAGAGCGTGTCTCACGTGAATCGGAGGCGCTAAACAAAACCCGTGAGCTGGTCATCGAGCTCAGCCAAAGATTGAACGAGCTGGAGCAGTTGGCAGCACAGGAGCCGGGCATTGCTTTACTGGAGCGTAAGCTTCGACAAGCAACTTCAGCCGAGGCATTGCTGCCTGCACTGACGGATTGGAAGGAAGCCATTGCTGAAGCGGAAAAACGGCATAAGACTGCCGAAGAAGTGGCAGTCCTGGCCGCTACCGCGCAGAAGGCTGCGCTTGTCTCTGCGCAAGCAGATGAGCAGGCCCGGCAAGCACTCAGTGCCGAAGAACCAAAGCTATTGCTTCGGATCGACCAACTAGAACAGGCGCTTCAACTGGAGCGTGATACGGAAGCGTTGCGGACCGAACGGGACCGTCTGGCGGCCGAGCTTGGGCATAGCGAACAAATCCTTGCTGAACATGCAGAAGGACTCGCAAAGGAACAAGAGCTACAGACGCGAGGCTTGAAGCGACAGCAAGAGCTTCAACAAGAGCTAAAGCAAAATGAAGTGCGAGCAGATGAGCGGCGTATGCTGCAAGAGGCTGTGCAACGGTTGCAACAGCTGGAAATCGCGAATGAGCAATTGCGTGAAGCTGAACTGGAGTACGTGACTCAGGAGAAACGGCTTGCGCAAGCTGACGAACGTCTAAAGCTGACGGACCAGGAGACACAGGAGACGGAGGCACGGCGTTCTGCCCTTGCTGCACAGGCAGCTGATGGCATTGAGGCATTGCTGACGTTGGAGGCAGAAATCACCGCCGATATGTCGTCACTGGCTGCCGAGGAAGAACAGCTGCGTCACGAGCTCCGTGCCGAGGAGCTGGGGCGTCTCGCTCAGCATCTCGCTGCCGAGTTGCGCGAAGGCGAGCCGTGCGCAGTGTGCGGCTCGCTGCATCACCCCGCGCCTGCCGTCGTCGCGGCGCATAGCGCGGATGCCGCTGCGCCAGATGAGATGCACCGCCTGCGGCTTGGTTTGCAGGAGCTGCGCCTCACACTGCGCCAGCAGTTGCACGAGCAACGCAGCTTGCTGGCGCAGCCCGCCACCGCAAACAGTGGCGCTGCCGCCACGGGCGAGCCTTTCACGCCTGCGGCAGCGCCAGCAGAGCCGCGTGGTGCCGCAGCATGGGCGGAGCGCTGCGCGGCGCTGGAACGTGCTGCAGCCGAGCTAGCCGCACGTGCGCATGCGCTGCCTGCCGAGGCACTGGCGCTGCGCGAAGCAGACGCCGCTGGACAGCAGCGGCGTATCCGTGCCGCCGCCGAGCAGGAGGCAGCAGCTGTAGCGCTGACGCAGGCACAGAGCAAGCGCGAGGCATGCACCACGCGCAGCGAGGGGCTGCGCGCCGAATGGGCGGCGCAGCTAACGGATGTCGCTCCGGACGAAGCCGCGGAGCGTTACCGCGCCATGCAGGAGCGCGATGGGCGCGCGGAAGAGCTGCGGTCCCGGCTGGAGACGAGTGTGACCTTCCTCGAAGAAAAGGCGGCGCGTGTTCAACAGATACAGCAGAGTATCATCGAGGAAGACAAAATCATTATTGCCCGTCGTACAGGGCTCCAAAGCAAAGATGATTCGCTTCGCGAAAAGCTGGCCCAGCTCCGAAAGTGGGTTGGAGATGGCCAAGCGGCTTCATTGCTGGAAGAAGCGACCTCGCGACTGTTGGGGCTGAAAAACGGAGCCGAAGTCGCGGCACGACAACGTACTGAAGCGGAAGAACGCAAGCAGCAAGCCGTTCATGCTTCACTGATTGCCCGGCAGGCCTCCGACTCGGCAGAAGAAAGACGTCAGATGGCAGAGTCCCGTTGGGGCAGTCGTCTGGAAGCCTCCTCTTTTGCTACGGAAGCAGAGGTTATGGAATGCTGCCTGGGACCGGAAGAAGCCGCACGCTATGAGCGTGAAGTGAGTTTACATCGAGAACGGGAAAAGGAGATGTCTTCCCGCTTAAAGCATGTCGAAGAGCAGCTGAATGGAGCAACGGTAACAGAGGAACAGTGGGAAGCGGCCACTGCACAGCTACGTGATTGCCGTGCACGCGATGAAGAGGCGCTTCAAAATCGCGCCAAGGCTGAGCGTGATTTAGAGGACTTGCAGCGTCGGCACGTCCGCTGGATGGAGCTGGAGTCCAATCGTGTACATTTGCGTAGTGAAGCGGAAAAAATGTCCAAGCTCCAGACTGTTTTTCGCGGCAATGCCTTTGTTGAATATATTGCTGAGGAGCAGCTCATGCAGGTCAGTCAATCGGCTTCACGCCGCCTGCGTTTTCTGACCAAGCAGCGATACGCGCTAGAGGTAGATTCCAGCGGTGGTTTTGTCATTAGTGACGATGCCAACGGTGGGGTCAAACGTCCGGTATCGACCTTGTCCGGTGGCGAAACGTTCCTGACCTCCTTGTCGCTTGCGCTTGCGCTGTCGGCTCAAATTCAATTGCGGGGCCAGTACCCTCTGCAATTTTTCTTTCTGGATGAAGGCTTTGGAACGTTGGACCCTGAGCTGCTTGACACGGTGATCACCTCACTGGAAAAGCTGCACCACGATCAATTGTCTGTTGGTGTGATTAGTCATGTGCCTGAACTACGGGCCCGTCTTCCGCGCAAGTTGGTTGTTCTTCCAGCAGAGCAGGCTGGAGGCGGATCACGTGTGGTTATGGAAACTTTTTGAAGTAATGTGATACAGGTCACAGATACAGTTTCAAACTATTGTTATAATACAGCCAAGCCGACAAGTTAATCATACAGCACCCCGGCGGACGTATGCTGCGGAAGAAATCTTCCCATCATACGTCCGTTCAGAGGGGCTCTGCCAAGAGCTCCCGGGGTGCTTCTTTTTTTTGCAAGCCGGAATTCGCCCAATTTGATGTAGCAAATGGCCCGTTTTTGAATAACATACGGTATACATGCAGAGCCTAGGAGGAAACAACCATGGAAAAAAGCATGACAACCGAAAAAGTTACAGCACCGGAACAGACGGATGCTAAAACACTATGTCAAAAGCATATGCATCGTTATGTATGCGTATGGGTGAAGGACGGGACAATGTATGATGGCATTGTAGAGCATGTGGATGATGAAAAGATATACTTAGCCGTTCCTATGGGTGGAGACGAGATGGAGAATGTCAATGTTAATCTCCCGTATCCGCCTAACAATTGTGGCTGCGGTTCCCGTGCTTATGGTGGCTATGCATCTTATCCTCCGTATCCGTATCCGTACCCGTATCCAGTACCTGCTTATGCATATGGGTTCCCCTACGGACGCCGTCGCTTTAATCGTTTGATTCTGCCACTTGCAGCGTTGACAGCGATCAGCTTGCTGCCTTATTACTAATCCTAATTTCTTAGTCGCCAGATATAGTGAATTCTCTGCTCTCTCCCGCCTACAGCTCTTGTACAGTACAAGTGACTTTAAGGCGCATCCATACATCATCACCATGCAAGGCTGTTTCTTCCTTTATGAAGAAACAGCCTCTTTTTCACGTAAACCATCCCAAATATGATCCAATAATTGAAACTGTATCAGTACAGTTCAATGAAATAAGGTATCCTGTTTATCCATAAACCATGGTAACATCTAGCGTGAAAGAAACATAAGACGGAATAAGCATGTAATGAAATGAGCATTTAATGAGTATGTAAAGAGCAGGTGGGTGGATATTGTGAAAAAATATGTATCAATTTTATTGGATATAGAGCTTAAAATTCGCGAGGGACAATATAAATCAGGTTACAAGCTACCGTCGGTCCGTGAGGCTTCAGAATTATATAGATGCAGCAAAAGCACGATTCTGCGGGCATATTCTGAACTTGAAAAGAAACACGCCATCTATTCCATACCGCAAAGTGGATACTATGTAGTGGAAAATTCGGGCGATTTACACCATAGTCATATGCAAGACTCCGTTGATTTTGCTTCGGCCTCCCCGGATTTAAATGTATTCCCTTATCTGGATTTCCAACATTGTTTGAATCAGGCTATTGATACCTACAAATATCATCTATTCACTTATGGCGATTCGCAAGGACTGGAAACACTGCGTCATACGTTGGTTTCCCATTTGGCTAATACTCAGGTGTTTGCAAAAATGGATCGGATTATCGTTACTTCGGGTGTTCAGCAGGCATTGGAGATACTCGCTAAAATGCCGTTTCCCAATGGCAAAGAAAAGGTTTTGGTCGAGCAGCCAAGTTACGATATTTATTTGCGATTTCTGGAGGAAGAGAACATACCCGTCAGTACCATCGTCCGGACAGCGAAAGGTATGGATTTTCACGAATTGGAGAATCAATTTAAGAACGAGAGCATCAAGTTTTTTTATACCATGTCAAGATATCATAATCCATTAGGGATCTCATATAACACAGAGGAGCGAAAAGCGATAGCTGCCTTAGCCGCCAAATATGATGTGTACATCGTAGAAGATGACTATATGGCAGATTTGGGGGCCGATCATCTTTTTGATCCCATTTATGCATACGACCATTCGGACCATGTTATTTATTTGAAAAGCTTCTCGAAAATCATTTTCCCAGGCTTGCGATTAGGAGTTGCGGTATTGCCAGAAGTCCTATTAAAGACGTTTAACGCTTATAAAAGATATGTCGACACATCTATGTTGTCTCAGGCGGCGCTTGATATTTATATTAAAAATGGAATGTATGAACGCCACAAGCACACGATATGTAAACTGTATTCGGAGCGCATTCGTACTCTGAACAAGGCCGTGGAACGATACAATCAGGCCGGATACGTTCAGACTTCAGCTGTAACCTCAGGAGTTTATATGCAGTTTAAACTGCCTCGGACAGTGAATTTGGAACGCTTGGTACAGTGTCTTTCTGCGAGGAACATCCAGGTTGTAGCTGGCAAAGGTTTTTATTTATCAGGCTATAGGGAACAAGAGAAGTTTTTGCGCATAAGTATTTCGCGCGCGCAGCTGGATCAAATTGATGGAGGGGTGAAAGCCATTGTAGAGGAAGTTAGTAAGGGAAACTGGTATTAAGACCCTTTTTCCGTTATGATACATATAGAAACATAAGTATAACCAAACATGGCTGTATATGTTTCTATTCAGTGTGGGAAATACATAACTTTGAATGCCGAGAGCAAGGGGGGGTTGTGTCTATTTGCTTAGGATCGGCTCACTGCCAAAGGAGGGTTTTGAATGGACGATCTGTTTTTGAAAATTGTGGATGGAACCATCCCCAGCAAGAAGGTGTTGGAAACCGACAATGTGCTCGCATTTCATGACATCCAGCCTGCGGCGCCAGTACACGTGCTCATTATTCCCAAAAAATATATTCCTTCAATGAACGCTGTGACGGAGGAGGATCTTCCTCTTATCGCGGAGATTCATCGTGTTGCGGTTGAGGTTGCAAAAAAGTTAGGAATCGCCGAGTCTGGTTATCGGTTGATTAACAACTGTGGCCCGGATAGTGGACAAGCGGTGGGGCATCTGCATTATCACTTACTGGGCGGCGCCAAATTGGGTGCCCTGACAGGTATTTCGGACTCACATTCTTAAAAAATGACAGAGCTTGTCTTTTCAGTAATACGGATGTGAATGGAGAAAAGTGGCCCTTTATGTATTCATTTTTTCTTATAGGTTGACACCTGGTTTCCGTTTCACCTATAATAAAATTTGATGAACCGTGTTATTGCTCTTGGACGGTCTGGTCGGAGGGAGGGAAAACTGGTGTCTGAAACTAAAGTTCGCAAAAACGAGACAATTGATGCTGCACTTCGTCGCTTTAAACGTTCCATTGCTAAGGATGGCGTATTGGCTGAGGTGAAGAAACGCAAGCATTATGAAAAGCCAAGCGTAAAGCGCAAGAAAAAGTCCGAGGCTGCTCGTAAGAGAAAGTTCTAGGAGGATCTAAGCAATCATGAATTTGAGCGAACGATTGAACGAAGATATGAAGCAAGCAATGAAGAGTAAGGACAAGTTCAAACTCTCCACCATTCGAATGGTTCGTTCTACGATTAAAAATCTTGAAATAGATTTGAAACGGGATTTGGACGACAACGAAGTGCTTGATATTCTGAGTCGTGAGATCAAACAGCGAAAAGATGCCCTCCATGAATTTGAAAAAGCCGGTCGTGATGAACTTGCGACAAGCACTAAAGCAGAAATAGAGATCATCGCTCAGTACCTTCCCGAACAACTTTCTGAGGAAGAAATTAAAGTTATTGTACAGCAGACCATCCAGGAAACCGGTGCTTCTTCGAAAGCCGAGATGGGGAAAGTAATGACGGCCTTGATGCCTAAGGTAAAAGGCCGCGCTGACGGTAAGCTCGTGAACCAAGCGGTTCAGCAATTTCTGCAATAAACCTGCGACAAACAGGAAAACACAACACCCTCTGTTTACAGAGGGTGTTATTTCTATATATGTGTTGCCTACCATAGAATGTAATGATGAGAAGATTCTTATATGTAAGCGCTATTGTTAATTATGTGAAACGTGATGTTCATTGGGTGCGTAAAGTATTTGGCAGCCGTCAGGATTAGCAATATACCCAATAATTTCACATTAAATCCTGAAAACTGTATAGTTTGTCTAACAAAGTTTGGTATGCTGTAACATAGAGAGATCGAAAGGGGGAGAGAAATGCATAGAGAACATCACCACTCCAGTCGCAAATGGATCCTTTTAACGTTGTGGATTATGGTATCCGTTTTGCTGTTGCCCTTAGTTCATTCCGAATCAGCGGCGGCCCAAACTAAAGGTGGAGCTGTGTTTGTTATACCAGTCGATCAGGAAATTGAGCATGGCCTGGGCAAATTTATGGAACGTGGATTTGCAGAAGCAGCAGATTCCAAAGCAGGTCTGATTTTACTGGATATTAACACTCCCGGTGGACGGGTAGATACAGCGGAGAAGCTGGGCAAACTGATTAAAGACAGTCCAATTCCGACCGTAGCCTATATAAGGGGCGAAGCGGCCTCAGCGGGTAGCTATATTGCGTTGAGCGCAAACAAGATTGTTATGAAACCGGGGAGTATTATCGGAGCAGCAGCGTTAGTAGACGGCGGGGGGCAGGCTATCACAGATCCAAAAACGATAGCCTGGTGGAAGAGTAGCATGGCATCTGCCGCAGAAGCTGGCGGACGTAATCCGGATATTGCCAGAGGTATGGTTGACTCTAAAACGACCATATCTATTCCTGAGATGAACTTTAACAAGGAAAATGGTCAGATCATTTCTTTAACCAGTGAGGAAGCGCTGAAGTTGGGTTATGCGGATCACATCGCGTCTTCCGAACAAGAGGTTATTCAGTGGATGGGTTACAGCACGGATGATGTCATTCATGTGGAGCGAACATGGGCTGAAAAAGCAGCCGAGATATTGACCAACCCAATTGTACAGACGTTGCTTTTATTTATCGGTATCGCAGGTATTGTTATTGAGTTGATCGTACCCGGTTTTGGTGTACCGGGAATTTTGGGCATACTCGGATTTGGTTTGTATTTTTTCGGCAATTATATCGCTGGTTTTGCAGGTTCGGAGACGTGGTTGTTGTTTATTATCGGTCTGGCTCTGCTTATACTTGAAATGTTCATCCCGAGTTTTGGTATTTTGGGCATTCTGGGTTCCGTCAGCCTTGTCGCCGGAGTTGTTCGTGCAGCATACAACATGCAGCATGCGTTTATATCTTTGGGCATTGCCTTTGCAGCTGCGGTTGCCGTGGTGGCGATCATCGCGGTTGTATTCAAGGACCGAGGGATATGGAACCGTTTTATACTTAAAGAAAGTTTAACGGCTGAACAAGGTTTTTCTTCAGTTGTGAACCGGGAAATGCTATTAGGTCAAAGAGGTGTCAGTCTGACTCCACTTCGTCCAGCCGGAACGGTGCTGATCGCTGATGAGCGAGTCGATGTTGTAACGAACGGCGAGTTTATTGCTACAGATATGCCGATTATAGTATCCAAAGTAGAAGGCGGGCGAATTGTGGTCAAGGCAGACACTAGCGTCTAAACAAGCAAATAACAAAGAATTAGATTAATGGAGGATGATGCGAGTGTTCGAATCGGGTATTGTCAGCGTTTTGCTGATTGCCGTTGTAGTGATTATTGTATTGAGCGTATTTTTTAGTTTCTTCCCGGTGATGCTGTGGATTTCAGCATTGGCTTCGGGTGTGCGCATTGGCATCATTACGCTGGTAGCTATGCGTTTACGGCGCGTCACGCCAAGCCGAATTGTCAATCCACTCATTAAGGCAACCAAGGCGGGTCTGGGCTTGAACATCAACCAGCTGGAAAGCCACTTTCTCGCAGGAGGGAATGTAGACCGAGTGATCAATGCGTTGATTGCTGCGCAGCGTGCTAACATTCCGCTTGAGTTTGAACGTGCGGCAGCGATTGACCTTGCTGGACGGGATGTTCTGCAAGCGGTCCAAATGAGCGTTAATCCGCGTGTTATTGAGACACCTATTGTTGCTGCGGTCGCCAAGGATGGTATTGAAGTGAAGGTTAAAGCTCGTGTTACGGTGCGTGCCAACATTGATCGACTTGTTGGGGGTGCTGGAGAAGAAACGATTATTGCACGGGTCGGTGAAGGTATTGTTACGACCGTAGGTTCCAGTAACTCGCATAAGGACGTGCTGGAGAACCCGGATTCAATTTCAAGAACCGTATTGTCCAAAGGTTTGGATGCCGGGACAGCATTTGAAATCCTGTCCATTGATATTGCGGACGTTGATGTAGGTAAAAATATCGGTGCTTTTCTGCAAACAGAGCAGGCGGAAGCCGACAAACGTATTGCGCAGGCAAAAGCGGAAGAGCGGCGTGCGATGGCTGTAGCGCAGGAGCAGGAAATGAAGGCGCGTGTTGTAGAAATGAGAGCACGCGTGGTGGAATCCGAATCCGAAGTACCGCTGGCAATGGCTGAAGCGCTACGCGGCGGGAAGCTTGGTGTCATGGACTATATGAATTTGAAAAATATTGAGGCGGATACGCAAATGCGTGGCTCCTTAGGCAAACCGAATGAGAACTCGGGGAATGACAACAAGAACCGGGATTAATAACGGGACATAGCCGATGAATTACGGCAGCTAGGTGGTGAGTAATGAACTTTATCAGCTGGATCTTTGAACATTTGTATATCCTGATCGTGATTGGCTTTGCTTTGGTGTCTTTTTTGGGGAAAAGCATCCAAGGTACAGGGCGGAAATCACCGCCGCGAAAAGGTATGCCTACCTTTGGTGGTGATCATGGTTCTCGTGGACCCTCGACGTCATCCAGACCCTTCACAATGGAACATGGGCAAGAGCAACGTCAGCAGGATATTGCTGGAGAGTTGCAACGTCAATTTCCTAATGAACGACGGACGGTTATGGAAGCTCGTCGCATAGAAGAAATGGGCGATCGGTCGGAAACCGAAGAACGGATGGACCGGGATTTATTAGATAATGGTTCGACTCTAGAGGATCGGATCCGTGCTATGGAAGAAGAACGAAAAATGGTTTTAGCCCGTCTCGATCGTATATCCAATGCGAGGGAGTCAGGGGAAATTACAGATGCGCCAGAGATAGCTTCGCAAGACCGTAATACGGTGGATACGGCTGATCTGCGCAGAGGTGTGATTTGGGCAGAAATATTAGGTCCTCCACGTTCCAAGCGCTACATGGGTGGAGGAAGACGTTAAAATGATAGTGGATCCGTCACGGCTTTGGCTGTGGCGGATCTTTTTTTGTGATGCTTTAGGAATACATAACCATGCTCGGAATAAAAAGTGAATTAACGACAAATGCTCTAATTACCTGACAACGAATGTGATAATCCCTTGTGTGCTCTAGCTTTCTCACATTTGTTGTCATCTAAAATGGTGGCATTTTGTCTAATTTAGCGCCTCATTTATGAAAATATATTCCTGAAAAATGATCAAATGTAACAATATGAATGGAGCTTTCCGAAAGCAGTTTTCATTTTTTCTTTTTTATATATAATGTTCTCAATGATAGATACTTATGAAATTAACTCCAATTTTACCTAAAATTTTATTTATATCGAGGTGATACAACAAGGTTATAAAAATGGAAAAATTAATTTTTAGGAGGATGGGATCGATGGGAAATAGCTTGTTTAGAAAGAAAAGCATTGATCAGTTGATTGCCGCTACGCGAGGGGAAAAAGCACTCAAAAGGGAGCTGGGTGCGTTTGATTTAACGATGCTTGGAATTGGAGCCATTATCGGAACGGGAATTTTTGTGTTGACAGGTACAGGAGCAGTTACGGCTGGTCCAGGCTTGGTTCTTTCTTTTGTGATTGCGGGACTCGCGTGTTTATTCGCAGCATTGGCTTATGCGGAGTTTGCATCCACCGTTCCAGTATCCGGTTCTGTTTACACCTTTACATATGCTACGATGGGGGAGCTATTGGCCTTTATTATTGGATGGGATTTAATTTTGGAATACATGCTGGCAGCCAGCGCCGTTTCCGCAGGTTGGTCGGGTTACTTTGTATCATTTTTGAACGGAATTGGCCTTCACATTCCGCTTGAATTCACTGCCGCACCGGGGGCTTTGAAAGACCAAACTACTTATTTTAATCTCCCAGCTTTTTTAATTTTGATGGGTATCACGTTCTTGCTTTATTTAGGGATAAAAGAATCAAAACGGATAAACAACATCATGGTAATCATAAAAATTGTTGTTATTTTATTATTTATCATTGTTGCTTTTAGATATGTGAAGCCAGATAATTGGACACCGTTTATGCCGTTTGGGTTCAGTGGGGTGTTTGGAGCCGCAGCTCTTGTGTTTTTTTCTTTTATTGGTTTTGATGCTGTTTCATCAGCGGCTGAAGAAACTAAAAATCCCACTACTAATTTACCGCGAGGCATTATTTTCTCTCTCATTATTTGTACGTTTTTGTATGTCATTGTTAGCGCGATTATGACTGGTATAGTACCGTTTATGCAATTTGAAGGTATCTCTCACCCCGTGTCATTGGTATTGCAGGTTGCAGGCCAGAACTGGGTTGCAGGTATTGTAGATATAGGAGCCATCTTAGGGATGACAACGGTCATGCTGGTAATGCTCTATGGTCAAACTCGTATTATGTTTGCTATGTCACGTGACGGCTTAGTCCCCAAAGTATTATCCAAGGTTCATTCCAAATACAAAACGCCCTACATTAACACGTTGTTTTTCGGCACTTTATCTGCATTAATGGGTGGACTGATTCCGCTGGATGAGTTAGCAAGTTTGGTGAACATTGGAACCTTGTCAGCATTTATTCTGATTTCGGTCGCCGTTATCGTTATGAGAAAAACACAACCTGACTTGCCAAGGGCCTTCCGATGTCCTGGAGTTCCGTATATCCCGATCCTGGCTATCGTTTCATGTGGGGTGCTCATTCTTAATTTGAATGGCCAGACATTTATTCGCTTTATTATTTGGCTTGTCATTGGTATGGCTGTTTACTTCTTATACTCTAGAAAAAACTCTCTTTTAAATCGAGATAGCGAAAAATAACCGTGTCATTTAATGAAATTCAAAAGAAGACAACCTTTGTTTTCAATATGAAAATGAGGTTGTCTTTTTTGTTGTGAATTTTGAAAGGACACATCTTTTTCCTCTGCAATATAGTAGCTACTACGAATTGTAAGTTTAGCCTCATAAATGCCGCGACTGGATCATAAAATGTACAGTACAGATATCTGTGGCGCTGGTGTAATGGTGTTCACTGATAATAAGAATATAAGATGGAAAGCCAGCAGCGTAGCTGCCTTGAAACATCTATGGGTACCGGATGGCAATAACAGAAGATGAAAAAATAGCAGCGTGCTGTCATCAAAACAACTCTAAGCCGTTGGATAACAAATATTTTGATGACAGGAAGGGAGATTTCGCCGTATGAGCAGGATGAGCCGCAAACTGCGAAAGTGGGCCAGCGAGACGCTGGAGCTTCCGCAGGACATTCTATTTGACCTGCCGCGGTTAACCCTCATCGGCAGCCGTCAGCTTTATGTGGAGAATCACCGGGGCGTGGTGGATTTCACGCCGGATCAGCTCGTACTTGCACTTGCGCAAGGCAGGCTGAGGGTGTCCGGCCATGATCTAGTCATTACGTCTATTCTGCCAGAGCAGGTAAGTGTGGAGGGACATATAACGGATATCCAAATGGAAGGAACGGAGGAAGGCTCGTGAAACATCCTGCTTTAGCAAAGCTGCGTGGTACGGTTACCCTTGCTATCAAGGGCGAAAGTGTGGAAGCTTTCATTAATTTACTCACCGATCACCATATACCTGTGTGGAACGTGCGGCCGATGGGTACTAGACATGCAGAAATGAACCTTCTGCTGCCGCACGTCTTCCTCCTACGCCCGCTTTTGAGAAGGACAGGCTGTAAAATGCATGTTCTGAAGCGGCAAGGGCTTCCCTTTACTGCTGTACGACTTGCCAAACGTAAATTTTTCCTGGCTGGATTGGCTTTGTTCTGGATAGGTCTTCTGCTGATGTCTTCGCTTATCTGGGACATTGAAGTAAAGGGGAATGATAAGCTATCGACGGAATCTGTTCTCAAAGCCGCTCGACAGGAGGGCCTGTATCCATTTCAATGGAGCTTTCGTCTATCCAGTCAAGACAAGCTTTCACGTGCGCTCATGCAGAAGCTTCCAGAGGCATCCTGGATCGGTGTGGAAAAGCAGGGTACTTTGGTGACGATTCAGGTTGTTGAAGCTTCACAGCCTACCCCTGCGCCGCTCTACAGCCCTCGTCATATCATTAGTAAGGCAGATGCGGTAGTTACTGAAATTTTTGCCGAGCAGGGTCGTCCTGTCGTGCATAAAAATACGCGTGTCAAAAAAGGAGCCATCCTCATCTCTGGAACGCTTGGAGATGAGGAGAACCAACAGCAGGTCGTAGCCAAAGGAGAGGTTAAGGGTCTTGTATGGCATGAATACGAAATTAGCAGTCCCACGGTGCAACGCAGCAGCACGTATACAGGTATCAGTCATGACCGCTTGTATCTGGTCCTAGGCAACCGTGCGATACAATTGTGGGGATATGGGAAAATACCTTATTCTACACATAAAACAACAGTTGAACATGATCCGCTAACATGGCGTTCCTACAAACTTCCGATGGGTTGGATGACCGAAAGTGTGAGGGAGACAAAGATACAGGAGCAGAAGCTTACGGAAGCAGAAGCGAAAATGTCAGGTTTAGAAGGCGCGCGAGCTGATATTTTAGCTAAATACGGCAAAGGAACGAAAATAATGAGCCAAAAAATTTTGCATGAGAAGAGAGAGAATGGTAAAGTTTATATGAAAGTGCTTTTTGAAGTGGAGCAGGATATTGCGGAAGAACTTCCGTTAGTTCATAACCAAGGAGAATGAGGCTATTTGGCAGAACAACAACGCAGCATACAAATTGCATTGAACAATGCGGGAGAAGGACAGGCGTTATTTGGCCCGCAGGATTCCTTTTTGAAATTAATCGAAGCAGCTATTCCCGCAAAAATAGCATCTCGTGAGGCAGAAGTTAATGTTTTTGGTAATGCTCACGAGGTGGAAGTGCTCGAACAATTGTTCGACGTATTACTCCAGTTAATTCGCAATGGGTATATACTGACCGAAAGGGATGTCCATTATGCGATTGAACTGGCAAAAGATTTGCGCGCTGATCAGCTGCTCGATTTGTTCAAGGGTGAAATTACGACGACGTTCCGGGGTAAACCGATTCGCGTCAAAACGATTGGACAAAAGCACTATGTAACCACGATTAAGAAACGCGATATTGTATTTGGAATTGGCCCGGCGGGTACTGGTAAAACCTATCTGGCTGTAGTGCTGGCCGTAGCTGCCCTGAAGGAAGGTTCAGTCAAGCGCATTGTACTGACTCGTCCTGCGGTGGAAGCAGGTGAAAATTTAGGTTTTTTACCAGGGGATTTACAGGAAAAAGTTGATCCGTATTTACGCCCATTGTATGATGCCCTATACGATGTGATGGGCCCAGAGCAGACTGCAAAGGCACTGGAGCGCGGATTAATAGAAATTGCACCTTTGGCTTATATGCGGGGACGTACGCTGGATGACTCTTTTATTATTTTGGACGAAGCGCAAAACACTACACCCGAGCAAATGAAAATGTTTTTGACTCGACTTGGCTTTGGCTCCAAAATGGTCATTACCGGCGATGTTACGCAAATTGATTTGCCTCGTGGCAAAAAATCCGGTCTGATTGAAGCGAATGCGATTTTACAAGGGATTGAGGAAATAGGCTTTGTCCAGTTTGCAGAAGAGGATGTTGTCCGTCATTCCCTGGTACAGAAAATTATTGTTGCTTATGACCGAGTTGCCGAAAATCAAGGATAGTCATTCAATCACGAGTATGCCGTGTACGACCAGAAAAAGTATAAAATGAGCAGTGTAGCTGCCTTGAAAAAGATGATGGAGAGGGATTGTTTTAGATGACCTCGAAGGAATTATCTAAAGGGAAAACGTTCCAGCATAGAATGAATGGATGGAAGTATAGCGTGGCGACACGCTATCTTCTGTTTTTATTTTTGGTGGTTCTTTTTTATGTAGGCTTTGCGTCCAAGCTGCTTCCCGAGCGTTATGATATTCGGGTAAATCAACCGAGTGAAAAGGAAATTGTCGCCCCGATGCAGCTTCCTAACAGTAAGGCGACTTTGAAGGCTCAAGAGGAATCAGCTGAACGTGTGCAGCCCATGTATACCATTGTGCCCGTTCGCAACGATAACCTGATTACTGGTATTTTGGATCGAATTGAACGGCTCAATCAGGATGACCAGGTCTCCAGAGCAGATAAGATTTCGATTTATAAGGATGAGATTCCGCAACGTGCACGGGAATTTGTACAAAATTTTGTGAATAACAGCCGTAATGCGGATGCCTACCCAGATAAGTTGCTGGATGAAGTGCTGGAAAAAACGAAAGAGCAAACGTACCGAATTCCAGAGGAGACATTCATTAAAATTCCGCGCCTTACATCTGAGGATATTGCTGAAATGCGGCCTGTTGCCCGTGAGATTGTGACAGGGTTGATGAATGATCAAATTACGGATGCTCAGACAGCCCGAGCGAAAGTAGCTGAGCGGGTTAGTACAAGCTCGCTTACTAAGCGTACTTCACGGGAGGTTGTTCAGGAACTTGCAAGGCTTGTGATTACCGCCAACAAGTTTTATGATGATACAGCTACGAAGGACGCAAAGGTACAGGCTCGGGAAGATACACCGACGGTTTACATTAAACAGGGTGAAGTACTCGTCAAGAAGGGTGAGATTATTACCCAGGAAATCTATACACTGCTTGATGAAAATGAATTGCTCAAGGATAAAATCAATTATTGGCCACAATTTGGACTGCTGATGCTGTCTATGATGCTGGCATTGGGCCTGTTTATGTATATTCGTCAATTTCAATCACGAACACGAAACTTCAAGTATAATAATGCGCAGTTGCTCATGCTAGTATTAATCTTTGTGATAACAGTTGGAGCAATGATGTTAATTTCCATACTGCAGAACAATGAACGTTCCTATCTCGGCTATCTGGCGCCTATCGCGCTTGGAGCTATGCTTGTAACGCTGTTGCTTGATATGTCGTTGGCTTTCGTATGTGCCGTTATATTCAGTATATTGGCAAGTGTTATTTTGAATGTCCGTCAGGGACAAATTTTCGACTTTAATTTTGGATTTTTTGCTATTGTGGTCTGTCTGGCAGCGATTTTCTCTACTCATCGAGCCAGCCAGCGTTCAACACTGTTCAAAGGGGCGATTATGGTATGCCTGTTCGGTGCCCTGTCTGTTTTTTCTCTGGCACTGATTGACCAAGGGAATTGGACTCAAACGACGACGCTCTATGGGGTAGCTTTTGCTTTTGCAGGTGGTCTGATAACAGCAATACTTGTTATTGGGCTAATGCCATTTTTTGAGTCTACCTTTGGTATCTTGTCGGCACTGAAGCTTGTTGAGCTGTCAAATCCCAATCATCCATTGCTCCGCAAGCTGCTTACGGAGACACCGGGAACGTATCATCATAGTGTAATGGTGGGTAATCTGTCAGAGGCCGCAGCGGAGGCTATAGGGGCAAACGGCTTGTTGTGCCGGGTTGGTTCGTATTATCATGATATTGGTAAAACCAAGAGGCCTTCGTACTTCATTGAAAATCAAAATGGGTTGGAAAATCCACATGATACAATAGAGCCCAAGCTGAGCAAATCCATCATTATCGCCCATGCTCGTGACGGCGTGGAAATGCAATTGGATTACAAGCTACCCAAGCCCATTCGCGACATTGCCGAGCAGCACCACGGAACGACATTCTTACACTATTTTTATCACAAGGCGTTGCGCGAAGCTGAAGAGCGGGGGGTGGAGCCTGACTTCACGGAGGATGATTTCCGTTATCCGGGACCGAAGGCTCAGTCTAAAGAGTCTGCTGTGGTGGGAATTGCTGATAGCGTGGAGGCAGCAGTTCGTTCCTTACGGAAGCCGACAGTGGAACAAGTGGAATCCATGATTGAGAAAATTATTAAGAGCCGTCTTGATGATCACCAATTCAACGACTGCGAGCTGACCATGCGGGAGCTTGATATCGTGGCTCAAACCCTCAAGGAAACAGTAATGGGGATTTTTCATTCCCGTATTGAGTATCCGGAGGAAAGGCCCAAGTCTGAAAACGGAAAAGCTTAATATAACTTGTGCATGAAGTACGGTTAGAGCACTAGAATTAAAAGGAGCGGTTGGCATGGGCCTTCAATTAGCTTGGAATAATGAACAAAACGATATGGTAATTAACGAATCCTTGATTACGCTGCTGAACACCTTATTAGAGGAGGCAGGCAAAGTGGAAGGAGTCACTGACGGTGAGGTAGCCCTTACCTTCGTTAATGATGAGCAAATTCATGAGTTGAACAGGGACTATCGGGGAATTGATCGTCCCACCGATGTGTTGTCTTTTGCTATGAAGGAAACACTGGATGAAGAGCTTGAAATTATTTACGAACCGAATGATGAAAATTCATTGAATGATGTACCTGATGTTTTGGGGGATATTATAATCTCTGTACAAACAGCGCAAGCTCAGAGTGAAGAATACGGACATTCGATTGAGCGTGAAATCGGTTTTTTGTTTGTTCACGGCTTTCTTCATCTGTTAGGCTATGATCATCAGGATGATGTGAGTGAAGCTGAAATGATGGGCAAACAGGAAGCTGTACTGGCTCAAGCGGGGTTGACAAGGTAATGAGACGTCAGCCTTGGAGAATGACTTTTCGCTATGCGGCAGAAGGCGTGATGTACGCTCTGCGTACGCAAGTAAATATGCGGATACATGTGGCCGTGGCGCTCCTTGTCATTGTAGCAGGCTTAACTCTGCACATCTCCCGGCTCGACTGGTTATTCGTCTGCGTGGCTATCGCTATAGTCATTGTAGCCGAACTGTTCAACACCGCTGTTGAAGCAGCGGTGGATCTCATCTCACCTGATATTCATCCGCTGGCCAAAGCGGCTAAAGACACCGCCGCCGGAGCCGTGCTCCTGGCAGCGGTTTTTGCTGTAATTATTGGTATATTTGTGTTTTATAGGCCTATGTTGACGTTAATTAGTTCGCTGTTTTAATGGAAAAACCCAAATAAAATAGGTGCTTAATCGCGCTGGAGGAAATGAAATGGCTAAGAAACACTTTAAATCAGGCTTTGTCGCAATTGTTGGCAGACCTAATGTCGGAAAATCAACACTGATGAACCACGTCATTGGGCAGAAGATCGCCATTATGTCAGACAAGCCACAAACTACACGCAACAAAATTCACGGCGTATTTACTACAGAGGACACGCAAATTGTATTTTTGGATACACCCGGGATTCATAAGCGTCAGTCAAAATTAGGCGATTACATGAATCAGACTGCTTTTAATACGTTGGGTGAAGTAGAAGCGGTACTTTTTCTTATTGACGCTGCTGAAGGTCTAGGCGGTGGCGACCGTTTTATTGCGGAACAGCTTAAACAAGTAAAAACGCCAGTTATTTTGGTGCTGAATAAAATTGATCGTATTGAGCCAGAAGCATTGTTACCCCTGATTGAGCAGTATCGCAAGTTGTACGACTTTGCAGAAATCGTACCCATCTCGGCCAAAATGGGCAACAATGTAAACACCCTGCTGGAGCAGGTGCAAAAATACTTACCAGAAGGTCCGCAATATTATCCGGATGATCAAATTACCGATCATCCAGAACAGTTTGTCATTGCCGAGCTGGTGCGTGAAAAAATTCTGCATATGACACGTGAGGAAGTACCCCATTCTATTGCGGTTATGATTGAAGATATGAAAGTGCAGGATAATGGTGTAGTGCATATTATGGCTGTTATTTTTGTAGAACGTGACTCCCAGAAGGGGATTATTATCGGCAAACAGGGAGCCATGCTCAAAGAAGTGGGCAAACAGGCACGCCAGGATATCCAAAACCTGTTAGGCTCCAAGATTTTCCTGGAACTTTGGGTTAAGGTCAAAAAAGACTGGCGCAACCAGGAACGCGTCCTTCGTGACCTTGGCTTTCATCGCGACGCTTAAAAACAGAACTCGATTCTACGTCACTTTAGTTCAAGGGTTTATTGAGGTTAAAAATTGATATTAAATAAATATGTATAGTTGTAGTAAGCATCATAAAAAAGCCGTCCCGATCTCTTGGCTGAGATAGTAATAGTCTCCTGATCATTTAAAGCGCCGCGTATGTGCGGCGCTTAACTTCTTGCTCTTTTTATCCTTTTCTTCCAGCGATGAAATAGGTGTGCTTTAAAAAAGGCCTTGTATGCACGATGTAGCGGAGCGAAGGATTTGAATCTGAAGAAGCGATAGCGTTCGCCTTTACCCCCCGAATTTAACCCTTTGTATGTTTTACATTCAAATAAATTCGGGGGTAACAGCGATCGTAAGATCAAATCATTTGCGAAGCGTATTCCATTCTACATACAGCAGCCTTTTTTAACGCAATCCATTTATTTCATCGCATACTTCCCTTCTCTTCGCATCATCCTAATTTTGAGATGCAAACGTCATTTCCGAAGAGAGGATGAATACGATTGCGAGATTTTTCGTGGAAGTATTTTGCGATGACTGGAGATGTCGGTGCGTATCTGTTATACCGGGAGAGCGCCATGACAAGGGAGCAAGATACGGATGAAGGAGAGTCGGACGAGCATGAAGAAGCCCGTGAATAGTACAAGCCACTGGCTTCTTCGCGAATGTTTGGGGGAAGAGGCATGCTTTACAGGGTGGAAGGAATCGTCATCCGCAGCATGGATTACGGTGAGGGGAACAAAATTATTACGCTTTGCACCGAAAGCGGAGGTAAAGCAGGCGTGCTGGTCAGAGGTGCAAAAAAGTCCAAAAGCCGTCACGCTGCTTTAACGCAGCCGTTTACGTACGGTGAATTCGTTTTTTTTCGAAACACAGGCTTAGGCACGTTGAATGCCGGTGAAATCATCCAATCCCACCATACATTACGCGAGGATATTACTAAGGCTGCTTACGCTTCTTATGCTTGTGAATTACTCGATCGGGTGTTACAGGATGAGGAAACAGGTGCGTTCTGGTTTAAGCAGCTAAAAGCATGTTTGGAGGCGCTGGAGAGTGGCAAAGATCCGCTGATCGTCATGAGTATTTATGAATTTAAAATATTGCAGGCGGCCGGATATGCTCCTCAGCTTGATGCATGTATTTCAAGTGGTCAACAATGTGCTGATGAGGATATGTTCGTCAGTCCGAGGCTGGGCGGAGTTTTGTGTCGGAGCTACAAGCATTTTGATCCAGCTGCATTGAGCGTGACTCCACGTACACTGAAGTTGCTGCGCTTGTTCGCCAGAATGGATTTGAATCGGCTCGGCAACATTGACGTGAAGGACTCCACTAAGCTGGAGATCAAACATGTCATGCGTCAGTTCATGGATATGCAGTTGGAGGTCAAGCTAAAATCCCGCAATTTTTTGGATCAGCTCGACAAGTACGATATGTGAAACGCCCTATTCTCTTGACTGTATTGCTGAAACCGTGTAATATCCTACTATATATCTCCTTCGGGAGCAGATGCATTGAACGAGAAAGTAGCGGGATGTATTCTCTGTTATTAGCGAGTTGGGGACGGTGTAAGCCCAGCGGGAATTCTTCGTGAACAAGGCACTCGGGAGCGTCTGATTGGACACGGAAAAGAGGATTACGATCTGATTGGTGATATAGGATCGCAATCAAGTAGGGTGGAACCGCGGGAGTCAGCTCTCGTCCCTACGTCTGTACAGGCGTAGAGGCGGGGGCTTTTTGCTGTCTCTAACAAGGCTCTTGAGATAAAATAGCCCTGTACATACGAGCTTAAATGAGAAGAAATCACCAACATTTGAGGGAATTGGAAAGGGAGCGTGTACCAATGAATTTTCAGCAGATGATTTTAACGCTGCAACAGTTTTGGGCTGAACACAACTGTATTATTGTACAGCCGTATGACACGGAAAAAGGGGCAGGCACGATGAACCCGATGACGTATTTACGTTCGATCGGACCTGAGCCGTGGAATGTAGCTTATGTTGAGCCTTCTCGTCGTCCGTCAGACGGACGTTATGGTGAGAACCCAAATCGCCTGTATCAGCATCATCAGTTCCAAGTAGTTTTGAAGCCTTCGCCGGATAACATTCAGGAATTGTATTTGGAGAGTTTGAGCCGTTTAGGCATTAACCCTCTGGAGCATGATATTCGTTTCGTTGAAGACAACTGGGAAGCACCGACGTTGGGAGCGTGGGGCTTAGGTTGGGAAGTATGGCTGGACGGTATGGAAATTACTCAGTTTACCTATTTCCAGCAAGTGGGCGGTATTGATGCCAGTCCGGTTGCCGTAGAAATCACGTACGGTATGGAGCGTCTTGCTTCCTACATCCAGGACAAGGAGAATGTGTTCGATTTGGAGTGGGTCAACGGAATCACGTACGGTGATGTCTTCCACCAGCCTGAATTTGAGCATTCCAAGTATACGTTCGAAGTATCTGACGTCAAAATGCTCTTTACTCTTTTCAATATGTACGAAGAAGAGGCAAATAAAGCGATGGCGCAGCATCTTGTATTTCCAGCCTATGATTATGTGCTGAAATGTTCTCATGCGTTCAACTTGCTGGACGCTCGCGGAGCGATCAGTGTGACGGAACGGACTGGGTTTATTATACGAGTACGTAATTTGGCGCGTCAGGTGGCTGCGACCTATCTGGAGGAGCGCGAGAAGCTGGGCTTCCCGCTGTTGAAGAAAGGAGGTGCGGCAAATGTCTAAAGATTTATTGTTTGAGATCGGGTTGGAAGAAGTCCCTGCACGTTTTATCCCGAATGCGATTCAGCAGTTGAAGCAGCGTATGACGGCATGGCTTGACAGCTCGCGTATTGCTTATGGTGCTGTAGAGGCTTATGCTACACCTCGCCGTTTGGCGGTACTTGTGAAGGAAGTAGCGGAGAAGCAAGAAGATATTAACGAAGAGGTTAAAGGTCCTTCCCGCAAAATCGCACTAGACGAAGCTGGTAACTGGAGCAAGGCTGCACTGGGCTTTGCTCGCAGCCAAGGTGTTGATCCTGAACAGTTTACGTTCAAGGAGCTTGGAGGCGTGGAATATATTTACGCAACTAAGAGCAGCATAGGTGTTCCAACGGCGGATGTACTGTCCGAAGGTTTATTGCACATTTTACATGCCATGACATTCCCTAAATTTATGCGCTGGGCGAGTTATGACTTTAAATTTGTTCGTCCGATCCGCTGGTTGATTGCCTTGTTTGGTAACGATATTGTTAATTTGGAGATTGCCGGCGTGCAGTCAGGAAACGTGACAAGAGGGCATCGTTTCCTTGGACAGGATGCCGTAGTAGAAAGTCCAGCTGACTATGTTGAAGTGCTTCGCAAGCAGCATGTCATTGTGGACATTGAGGAACGTCAATCGCTTATCGTGAAGCAGATTGAAGCGCTGGCTGCCGAAAAAGATTGGACGATTGCGGTAAAAGATGATTTGCTGGAAGAAGTGCTGTATTTGGTGGAAACCCCAACAGTACTGTTCGGAGGTTTTGATCCTGCGTTCCTGAACATTCCGAAGGATGTACTCATTACTTCCATGCGTGAACATCAACGCTATTTCCCAGTGCTGGATCGCACAGGAGAGCTACTGCCATATTTTGTTACGGTACGTAACGGAGGAAGTCAATCGCTGGAAGTCATTGCTAAAGGGAATGAAAAAGTATTGCGTGCGCGGCTGTCTGATGCCAAATTCTTTTATGAAGAAGATCAGAAGCTGGAAATTAAGGATGCACTCTCCAAACTGGAAAGTATCGTTTTCCACGAAGAGCTGGGAACGGTTGGAGACAAAGTACGCCGGATTCGCCGCATTGCTGATGCTCTGGCAGAGAAGCTTCGCGTTTCTCCAGATACACAGGAATCGGTTAGTCGAGCAGCGGATATTTGTAAATTTGACCTGGTAACACAAATGGTATATGAGTTCCCGGAACTGCAAGGTGTAATGGGTGAGGATTATGCTCGTAAGGCTGGAGAGAAGGAAGAAGTGGCCAGAGCGGTGTTTGAGCATTACCAGCCGCGTTATGCAGGAGAAACGGTTCCTTCAACGAACGCTGGAGCGATTGTAAGTATCGCAGACAAGATAGATACTATTACAGGCTGCTTCTCCATCGGTATTATTCCAACAGGTTCACAGGACCCTTACGCGCTTCGTCGCCAGGCAGCAGGTATTGTGCAGATTTTGTTGGATCGTAAGCTTTCAGCTACGTTGTCTGATGTGTTCAATATCGCGCTCGATGTGCACGGCAACCTTGGAAATATGAAACGTTCCGCGGATGAAATACGTAAAGAATTACATGAGTTTTTTGGATTACGCGTGAAGAAACTATTGTCTGAGACACTTCGTTATGACGTTGTGGATGCTGTGCTTGCAGCTGGATATGACGATGTTGCTTCCGTTGTTAACCGCGGAGCTGCGTTAATGACTGCCATACAAACAGGTGAGGTATTCAAAGCAACAGTTGAGTCCTTTAATCGTGTAGGTAATCTGGCTGCTAAAGCAGTGCATAAGTCAGTTAATACGGGTGAGTTTACGGAACAAGGCGAAAAAACGCTTTACGAAGCATGGTATAGCGCTTATGAATCTTACAGCGTAGCTTTACAGGAAGGTGATGCGACACGTGCGTTAGCGCTAGCTTCATCCATTACCCCTGCGGTAACGGCGTTCTTTGATTCCGTTATGGTTATGGCTGAGGATGACGCTGTTCGTAATAATCGTTTGGCATTGCTGGCTGTTATTGACTCAGAACTGAAGCGTTTTGCCGATTTTTCCAAGCTTGTAGTTTAAACGTCAGTTGTGGTAGTATGAATAACTTGAAAAAATGGGTATAAATATACGGAACGGTGTAAGAGTAATCTTGCAGCCGTTCCGTATTTTACTCGAATGCGGATGGGGGATGCTTATGGGGGGAACCGGAACTTTACTGGGTGTGAGGATCGTTGTTGACGGAGACGCTTGTCCTGTTAAAAGTGAAATTGCGGAGATAGCTTCCCGTTTTCATATTGAGGTTATTATGGTATCTTCATATGATCATCTCATTCAGGGCAGCAAAGGTGTAAGCGTCGTTAAAGTAGACCGAAGCGACCAAAGTGCCGATCTCTATATTGCCAATCATATCCGCCGCGGAGATATTGTAACCACCAATGATTATGGTCTTGCTGCACTTGCCTTGGCAAAAGGTTGTGAAGTGATGTCTTTTCGCGGAGCTATGTATCGAAACGATTCGATAGATTTCATGCTTGACCGACGTCATACTTCTGCCAAAGAACGGAAAAAAGGACGTTATGGAAAAGGTCCTAAACCGTTTTCATTAGAGGATCGTGAAGTTTTTCAACATAAACTGACAAAACTTTTACTTCGCTTGCAGGAGAATGAGTAACGGTATCGAATTATATTTACGTGCTAAAGAGATGAAGGTGGTTAATATGAGTGCCGGACAAGGTAACATACCGGACGATATCATTGAGTCAGTTTTACAACATCATGATATTGTAGATACGGTAAGCAAGTACGTGCATTTGACCAAGCAAGGGAAATATATGAAAGGCCTCTGTCCTTTTCATTCCGAAAAAACCCCTTCATTCACCGTGACACCGGATCGTCAGATTTTTTACTGCTACGGCTGCGGCGCGGGAGGCAATGCCATCAAGTTTATGATGGAAATCGAAGGACTATCCTTTCCCGAAGCTGTCAGGACAATGGCAGAAGAAAGTCATATCCCGCTCGGCGAATGGCAGGGACGTGATTCATCGCATCAGCATCCTGAGTTGGACAGGCTGTTGCAAGCGTATGAGTTAACTTCTAAGATGTACCATTTTTTGCTTAAAAATACGGAGCACGGCAAACCAGCTATGGAATACTTGCGCTCACGAGGATTCAGTGACAAGATCATTGATCAATTTCAAATTGGCTATGCACCCAACCGATGGGATACGATCGTTCAGTTTCTGGATAAGCGTTCTTTTGATCCCGTGGAGATGGAAAAGGGAGGGCTTATTTCTCCCCGGCATGAGGGTGATGGATATGTGGATCGATTCAGAGATCGTATCATGTTTCCCATTTGGAATCGCAACGGAAAAGTTATTGCCTTTGCAGGCCGTATACTTGGTGAGGGACAGCCGAAGTATTTGAATTCACCGGAGACCAAGCTATTCAATAAGAGCCGAACGCTGTACAATCTCCATCATGCTAAAACCTCAATTCGCAAGCTTCGCCAAAGTGTTCTTTTTGAAGGCTACGGTGATGTCATCTCGGCATGGGAAGCTGGCGTACAAAATGGGGTGGCCGCCATGGGCACTGCTCTAACAGAGCACCATGCTACGATGTTAAAAGGACTGTGCGACGAGGTCATTATTTGTTATGATGGTGACCGGGCAGGACAAGCTGCTGCGCTTAAAAATTTTCCGCTGTTGGAAAATGCGGGGCTTCACGTGAAAGTAGCGCTGGTCAGTGACGGTATGGACCCGGATGATTTTATCCGGCAATACGGCGGCGAACGATTCCAGCGCCAAATTATCGAAAGTGCTGTTTCAACGGTGAAATTTAAGCTTATATATCTGAAAAAAAACCATATACTGCAAGAGGAAGAAGGAAGAATCGCGTATTCCCGCGAAGCATTAAATGTCATTGCACCTCTGTCATCCCCGACCGAGCGGGAAGTGTATCTGCGCGAAGTGTCAGCCGAAGTCAAGGTGGATTTTGAAACCTTGAAGCAAGAATGCAATTTACTGCGTCAATCCCTGCAAAAAAAACAGAACTTTGGGGATAATAACGAAAATGGGTGGAATAATGGTAGTCATAAAAAAGGGCAGGTCTCCACACCTAATCTGTTGCCGGCTTACCATGTGGCTGAACGCAGACTGCTTCACTGGATGATGCAGGATTTAGAAGCTGCAGAGTATGTAGAAAAGCATCTGGGCGACGCCTTTAATATTGAGGATCATGCAGCAATTGCTGCTTATCTATATGCCTATTACGCGCAAGGGAAGTTACCGGATACAAGCCGTTTTATTTCATCTTTGCAAGACGACCGACTGGAGAAGAACGTAAGTTCGATCATGATGATGGATGCTCCAGGCGTATGGGCACCGCACATTTTGGATGATTATATTCATCAAGTGCGAAAATTTCCATTGCAGGAGCAACTGGATTTGAAGAGGGAAGAAATGAGAGCCGCTGAGCGCTTAGGTGACTTTCTGCGCGCAGCACAAATTGCAAGTGAGATTATAGCCCTAGAGAGACAATGAACACACAGAGGTCGGATGTTTCTAGGGAGGAGGGAGTCGAAAGATGGCGAATGATCAGCATACTGAACTGGAGACGGAACTAACACTGGATCAGGTTAAAGATCAACTGATTGAGTTGGGTAAAAAAAGTTCTTCTCTGAACTACAAAGATATCATGGAAAAACTATCGCCGTTTGATCAGGACCCCGAGCAAATGGATGAGTTTTATGAGCAGCTGGGTGACTTGGGGATTGAGGTTGTGAATGACAACGACGAAGAAGTTACCAGATTGCGTCAAAATGACGACCCGGAAAACAATGATGGGGATGATTTTAATTTCGATGACGATCTGAGCCTGCCTCCCGGTATTAAAATTAATGACCCAGTCCGGATGTACTTGAAAGAAATCGGTCGTGTACCGTTGCTTTCTGCTGATGATGAGGTGGAGCTTGCCAAACGGATCAATAACGGCGATGAAGAAGCTAAGCGCCGGTTGGCAGAAGCGAACTTGCGTCTGGTTGTAAGTATTGCCAAACGTTATGTTGGTCGCGGAATGCTTTTCCTGGATCTGATTCAGGAAGGTAATATGGGTTTGATTAAGGCAGTAGAAAAATTTGATTACGAAAAAGGCTTTAAATTCAGTACGTATGCAACCTGGTGGATTCGTCAGGCCATTACGCGCGCAATAGCCGATCAGGCGAGAACGATTCGTATTCCGGTGCATATGGTGGAAACGATCAACAAGCTGATTCGCGTATCGCGTCAACTGTTGCAAGAGCTGGGGCGCGAACCTACGCCGGAGGAAGTGGCTGCCGAGATGGAGCTGAGCGTGGAAAAAGTACGGGAAATTATGAAAATTGCCCAAGAACCGGTTTCATTGGAAACACCAATTGGTGAAGAGGATGACTCACATCTGGGGGATTTCATTGAGGATCAAGAAGCGTTGGCGCCTGCAGATGCGGCTGCCTATGAACTTCTGAAGGAACAGCTCGAGGATGTACTGGATACGTTAACCGAACGGGAAGAGAATGTTTTGCGTCTCCGCTTTGGTTTGGACGACGGAAGAACCAGAACCCTTGAAGAAGTGGGTAAAGTGTTCGGTGTTACACGTGAACGTATTCGTCAGATTGAGGCCAAAGCGCTACGTAAGTTGCGCCATCCAAGCCGCAGTAAGCGACTGAAGGATTTCCTCGAATAGAAGCGTTACATTGCGGACCTTCTGCGGCTTGAAGCGCGCAGGAGGTCTTTTTTTATCTCATGGCAGCCTTGGTGGAGGGGAAGAAGCTTGGACCAGGAGAAAAAGCGGGCAATACTGTTACATGAAATTGAGCATTGGCGGCGAAGTCGGCTGCTCCCTGAGCAATATTGCGATTTTTTGTCTAACCTGTATCGGGAGGACGAAGATCCGTCGCAGAGCCAGAACCGTAACAACACCGGGCTGCTTACATATCTTAGACACGGGCATGGGATCGCCTGGCTTCTTGGTTTTGTCATTATTTCCTGCATTTGTTTGATCGGTTTTTATTTTACCGCTTTTCCGTTGGCAATGCAAATATTCTCGGCGAGTGCAGTTACTACGATTTGCTATGGAGTGGCCGCATTTTGGCGGTCTTCTGAAAAGAGTATGAGCGCGATGTTGAGCACTTTAGGCAGTGCGATTATGTTGGGTTCGGGTGTATGGATCATTCAGCTCCATCAAGGTGAAGCTAAGGTTTGGTTTCTTTTGCTCGTAGGCCTATGCGGTGTGGTATGGTGTCTTGTGGGATTAACTTTGCGCAACAGCTTACTTCATTACTGTGGCATTGCTGGGCTACTTTTAGTGTACGCGATCCTTATAGGCCGCTTCTGGCCTACAGCAACTTTAGTGATGCTTGAGGCATTTTGGATTTTGCACGCAGTATTGTTGATCTGGTTAAGCTGGTGGGTACATCGCCGCTTTCCGCGTCTCGCTTTGGTTTATTTCGCTATAGGCATGACACTAGCATTCATGGCTGAAGCAGACACGATTATCCTGCGCCATCAAGCGGCGGGAGATGTGGTGTTTTACAGCCTACTGAAGTTGGCATTTGTTGTTGGAATTTTATTTTGGACTCGAAAAAAATGGATTACGTGGGTGACGTTATGAAACTTTCTCAACGATTACAATATATTATGGAACAAATTCCTGCCGGGAGCAGACTTGCGGATATTGGCTCGGATCATGGACTACTCCCCGTGGCCGCAGTGCGTAGTGGCAGAGTACCGCAAGCTGTGGCGGGTGAAGTCAATGATGGACCGTTGCGTGCGGCTCAAAAGCAGGTGGCCGAAGCAGGTCTCACGGATCGCATTGCGGTTAGAAAGGGAGATGGCTTGGCTGTAATTAAGGTCGATGAAGTTGATGTTATTACGATAGCCGGGATGGGTGGTGCCTTGATCGCTACCATTTTAGAGCAAGGGAAAGACAAGCTTGTTTCAGTGAAACAACTTGTTCTACAACCTAACGTAGGAGAGGATATCTTACGCCGTTGGCTCATCGAACATCAATGGATACTAACAAGTGAACATATTATGGAAGAAGACGGGAAAATATATGAGATTCTGACGGCAGTACCTGATTCGGTAAGCCCACTGAAACAGGATGCGCTGTATCAACCATGGAAAATTCCCGATAGTTCGCTGGTACTGACACCGGATTTGTTGATGCAACTCGGACCACTATTGGTCAAAGCACCGAATGAAATCTTTTTTTATAAATGGAAATTGGAGATTCGCAAGCTTGAGGATGTGCTGGCACAAGTGGCACGATCAGATCAGGAATCCGCACAGCATAAGCGGGAGCAATTGCGCAAGCAAATTGAACAGCTAGAGGAGGTACTTGCATGTTTGCCAAAGGACAGACAGTAATTAGCTATATGGAGCAGCTGGCTCCGAAATACTTGGCAGTTCCGGACGATAGAATTGGGCTTCAGCTGGGTAGTCTGCAAAAGGAAATCAAAAGCATATTAGTAGCTCTGGATGTTAGTGATGAGGTTGTCGAAGAGGCAATCCGCATAAAAGCTGACCTCATTATTGCGCATCATGCAATTATATTCCGCCCACTTAAAGCTTTGAACACAGATCAGCCTGCGGGTAGATTGTATGAAAAACTGATCAAGAATGATATTGCTGTCTACATCAGTCATACGAATCTGGATACAGCTGAGGACGGCATGAATGACTGGATGGCTGAAGCACTGGGTATTCAAAGTGAAGGTACGCTGGAGGATGTTCACACCGAGCAATTATTCAAGCTTGTTGTTTTCGTACCAAAAACACATCATCAACGGGTACTGGATGCCATACTGGGGGCGGGAGCTGGACATATAGGCAACTACAGCCATTGCAGCTTTAACATTGACGGCTATGGAACTTTTGTGCCGGGTGAAGGCACACAGCCGTTTTTGGGTGAGCAGGGTAAAATGGAACGTAGCGAAGAGGTTCGTATTGAAACCATTGTACCGCAGGCTGTACGCAACAAAGTCATTCAAGCGATGCTGAAGGCTCATCCTTATGAAGAGGTGGCTTATGACCTGTATCACATGGATTTGCAGGGCCGTTCCTTTGGTTTGGGACGGGTGGGCAAGCTTAAGGAAACTCGCACGCTACGGGAGTTTGTCGATGTTGTGAAAAATGGCCTCAAGGTCGAGCATGTACGTGTGGTGGGCGACTTGGACCGTATGATCAAAAAGGCAGCCGTGCTTGGGGGCTCAGGCAGCCGCTATGTGAATAAGTCGCTTTTCAAAGGTGCTGATGTATTGGTCACAGGGGATATTGACTACCATACGGCTCACGATGCCCTGATGGCGGGGATTGCTATTATTGACCCTGGACATAATGCTGAAAAGATTATGAAGCCTAAAACCGCAGAATGGATGCGCAAACGCTTGACAGAAGGTCGTTATTCAACGGAAGTACATGTATCTCAGGTAGAAACCGAGCCTTTTCAATTTTTGTAAAATATCAACATCTATGAGAAAATGAAGATGTTCTATTATTTTTTTCGTAGGGAGAGGTTCTATGCGGACGCTGATAGCTGATTCTGCAATTCATGCCTATCCAGGCATGGTCGCTGTTGTTACTTCCCGCTATGAGGGGGAAAATAATGTAATGGCCTCAGGCTGGCATACCTATATCGGATCATCACCGGGCATGTATGGCATTTCACTGAGGAAGGAAACATATTCTCACGGACTGATCGAGAAAAGCGGAGGCTTTGGTATTCAGTTTCTGCCTGCGCACAGATCGGAATGGATTCAGGCTGTAGGTACCTTTAGTGGTAAAGATGTAGATAAATTTCAGCAGTTTGGCATTGCATATGAGGATGGAATTTCAGTCAATGTGCCTATATTGCTGGAGGCTTATCTTGCTTATGAGTGTAAAGTCGTGGATATTCATACCTATGGAGATCATGATTGGATCGTCGGTGAAATACAGCAGACCTACCGAGATGATGAACTGTTCCTAGATGAGGACGTTCCTGATTTTAGTAAGCTTTCTATCCCGCTATACGTGGGAAGGTCTGCTTATTATGTGGCGGATGATTCATTGCAGAGAAAGGTACATCCGTTTTATTTGGGCAAGTAAACAGAGATCTATACGTTTTACAATATTTTCAGGGTTGTATCATGCGCGCGTTCCCTGTATACTATGTAATGTTGTTCGGAAAGTTTGACAGACAATCGCTGGTGGCGTAAGCCGCGAGAGGAAAGTCCGGGCTCCATAGGGCAGGATGCTGGATAACGTCCAGTCAGCGCGAGTTGAAGGATAGTGCCACAGAAATGGACCGCCGATGGCCGCTTGCGGCACAGGCAAGGATGGAACCGAGGTGTAAGAGACCCCGAGGAACGCTGGTGACTTCGTTCCTGGTAAACCCCATCTGGAGCAAGACCTAATGGGACACAGCTTCTTCGCGAAGCAGCCTTAGCCCGAGGCGTGTCTAGGTTGGTCGCTGGAGCTGGATAGCAATGTTCGGCCTAGATAGATGATTGTCGCTTGTAGTGGGAGGGTAGTTCCCGTCTGTACCACGAATAGCACAGAACCCGGCTTACGGAAAACTTTCCCCACTGCAACACCTTAAAAAGTATGAATTTAACTTTTGTAAATGACCTGTTTGCATGAAAGCCTTTAATCCAAATGTATTTATTGAATTAAAAAGGGTGTGTCATATTCCTGTGGGAATGATGGCACACCCTTTTTAACATACCGTACTTACGCAGATATAGTGCATTCTTAGAATGAAGCCCCCAGCATAATTACTGTGGGCTTTCATCCTAATTTTTACTTCTCTACCGTAAAACCGTTCGAGAATGAGGCACGTAGTCAGCGTAGCAAACGCATTTGAATCTACGGAGGCGAGGCGTACATCTTTGTCCCAGATTCCAACATGCTATTCAAATTCCAAACGAATCAGAGGGAACAGCGATCGTAAAATCAAATGATTCGTGAAGCGGCCTCACGTACGTGTCCTGCCAACTCCATCATCGCACGCTGTTTACAACACTTTCCTCTGTGTACATCTTCAGTGCCCGATCCAATCGGTCAACTGCTTTTGGAAGCAAGGAAGGATCCGTATGCGTGAAGTTGATTCGCATATGGTTGCTGCCACTTAGGTCAGCATAGAAGACTTGTCCAGGCACAAATGCCACTCCTTCCTGAATTGCGAGTTGCAGCAACCGATCAGAACGGAATCCCTCGGGTAAAGTAACCCACATAAACATACCGCCAAGTGCATCATTCCAGGTGATTCCTTCCCATTGGCGTTCTTTCATCAGCGACGTGAGACGTAGCATACGAGTATGGTACTCAGCAGACACAGTACGAATATGTCCGTCCAAGTCAAAAAAGTCCAATAACTCATTCAAAGCACGTTGATCAATACTGCTGGAGTGCAGATCGGCAGATTGTTTGGCATTGGCGACTTTAACGACAATCGCTTGATTAGCTACCAGCCAACCAGATCGAACACCAGGAGCGACGGTTTTGGAGAATGTAGAAGTGTACATCACATGACCGTCTCCACCTAGCTCTTGATCGATTGAGAAAAGGGATGGAAAGTTAAGGTTTTCGTCAAATTTAAGACGTCCGTAAGGATCATCTTCAAAAATCAAAGTGCCGTATTTACGGCATATTTCAACAACGCCTGTTCTTCGTTCCATACTCCAAACACTTCCTGCCGGGTTGGAGAAGGTTGGGATGACATACACGAATTTAGGCTGATGTTTTTTGATCTTGGCTTCAAGATCTTCTAATCGCATACCGTTAGAGTCTGTATCTACACTTACAATGTTGGCACCATAGGAATTAAATACCTGAAGAGCTGCCAAATAAGTAGGGGACTCCACCAATACAGTATCCTGCGGATCGAGCAATACACGCGAAACCAGATCAATGGTCTGCTGTGAGCCCGTCGTCATGATGATGTTATCTCTGGTGACGGAGATGCCTTGGGATGACATGATTGCTGCAAGACGTTCCCGTAGAGGAATGTAGCCCTCGGTTAGGCCGTATTGAAGAGCGGTAGTACCGCCGAGGCGAAATACCTGCTCATAGGCTTTAGCAACAGCTTCGATGGGGAAAAAGGCATCGGCAGGAAGGCCGCCTGCCAGAGATAACACATCTGTTCCCTGTGTCAGCTTTAAAATGTCCCTTACCATGGACGAGCCCTGAGTACGAGCCATACCCGAAAATTTGTGTTCCAATCCAATCATCTCCTGTGTTCTATACTGTACTATGAAATTTGTTGTATTATATCGATAATGAAGTATAACAGTAAACGTCTAAATGTAACAGTTGATTTTTGGAGGGGACGGTTCCGATGCATATTGATCTCAGCCGCAATAGCAGTGTTAAATTATATTCACAGATTGCCAAAACATTAGCAGATCGCATCCAGTCTGGACTGTTGCCTCAGGGCACAAAGCTTCCCTCTGTCCGTCATTTGTCCAGTTTGCTTGCGGTAAGTCCCGTAACTGTAAGCAAGGCGTATGCTGAGCTGGAGTCTATTAATCTGGTTACCTGTACACAGGGAAAAGGTTGCTATGTAGCAGAGCCTTCGGTAGCTGTTCAACGTGAGGGAGCGCAGGATTTGTCATGGCAAATGTCGCTGATCGATTATTTGCCACGCGCACAGTTATGGAGAAACTTTAACCATAGCAGACAGGTTCCCTATTCTTTTCATATAGCAGCAATTCAACCGGAGCTTCTTCCTACACGCGAAATCATCGCTGATACTCAACGTCTATCCTCTGGAAATCCTGATGCAATGGCAGCATACGGTACTTTTGAAGGTGATTTAGCGCTGAGGGAAGTGTTTGTAGATCACCTGAACGAACGTGGCCTATGCACTGTTGCAGAACAGCTGCTCGTGACCAGTGGTGCCCAACAGGGCATTGACCTGGTGGCACGTACTTTCGTTGGTTCTGGAGATGTTGTCTACATGGAGGCTCCTACATATACGGGGGCCATTGATGTATTTACCAGTCGTGGTGCCAAAGTAATTATGATTCCGATGGATGAGCAGGGCATGCGGATCGATATCCTCACGCGTCTTTGTGATACTCATCCCCCAAAACTGATATACACGATACCCACCTTTCATAATCCTACCGGAGTAACTTTAACGACGGCCAGACGCACACAATTATTGGATCTAGCTCAAAGTTATCATTGCCTCATTGTTGAGGATGATCCATTTTCTGACCTCTACTATAAAACAAAGCCGCCACTCTCTATCAAGGCACATGATCAATCCGGACATGTGATATATATCAAAAGCTTTAGCAAAACCGTTGCTCCCGGCTGCCGTATAGCTTGTGTAGCGGCCACTGGCAGTGTAATGGATCGTTTGGTGGCTGCCAAGTCTACTACGGATTTGGGGAGCCCTCTATTAACGCAAAAAGCGCTATTGCCCTTTATCAGGAACCGTCTTGATCGACATCTTGTCTGGTTGCGGGAACAAATGCGGGATCGGTTGACAGTCGCATTGTATACGCTCCAGCGCTATGCTCCGCCAGAGGTTAGCTGGTATGCTCCCGAAGGCGGCTTAAATGTGTGGATTAAGCTTCCTCCTAATGTTGATATTCCAGAATTGGAGCGGCTGGCTGATCGAGAAGGCGTTTCCTTTTTACCTGGTGCAGTGTGCTATGCAGGTGGTATGGACAGTAATCATATCCGTATTTCTTTTTCGTATGTGGACAAGGAAACACTTATAACAGGTCTTCACAAACTGTGCCGTTTGTTGGGCGAACTGCTTGATCATTCGGTCATTGTTGAACGGAAGCCTATTTTATAAGGGATATTTGTATTAGGGGGTAAACATCCAAGCACAGCACATGCCTTCTTAATATGCTGTACTAATTCACCGAAAGGAGTTGCACATTATGAGTCATTGCCCTTACGACCCGATCGTGTGCCCGCCGATCCAATTTGTAAATCATCAATTTTTCCCACAAGTCGTGCCTGTGGTTCATCCAATTGAGATTGTTAATCAGACGCACATTGTACCTGTACCACATCACGTATTTCCGGTGAGTATAAAGGATCCTGGAGAACCTTGCTGTCATACTCGCAGTCATAGCAAGCGTCCTGTTCGCAGCAGTTCCAAGCGTTAATAAAGCCCAAAAAAGCAGCCATGGAGCAACATGGCTGCTTTTTTCCAATAAGGAATCTTACGTTTCCAGTTTCTTTAAAATAGATTTTAACTTGTCACTTAAATGCTGTGGATAGAATTGCAAAGGAACATATGGACGTTGTGCTGCTTTCAACGCTTTATACACATCAATTTGACCATACCCGAAATATTTGTCATGCCCTGGTGTGCCCAAGTCAATTACGCTGCTTCTCATTAAATCCATAACCTCTTTGTTGGTCAGATCGGGGTTAACGGATCGAATCAGGGCAGCAAGTGCTGATACATGGGGACTGGCCATTGAAGTGCCCGACAGTGCAGCATATTGATTCCCTGGGTACGTACTGGCAATACTTGCACCTGGAGCCATGACGTCTACATAATCTCCATAGTTAGAAAAGGATGCACGGTGCATAGAAGAATCTGTAGCGGAAACGGCAAACACTTCAGGATACGCTGCTGGATACCCAGGCCGTTCCGTATTGTCATTGCCTGTGGCTGCAATTAATACGACATCTTTATCATAGGCGTATTTGATCGCATCATGCAAAAATTCAGCTTGTGCGTAATTGCCCAGACTTAAATTGATAACCTTGGCACCGTGATCAGCTGCCCAGATAATACCTTCTGCAACCGAGTAAGTCGTACCGGAGCCGGATTGGTCAAGTACCTTGATCGGCATGACTTTGTTGTACCATGTCATGCCAGCGACCCCCTCACCATTATTCACGAGGGCAGAAATGATGCCGGCGACGTGCGTTCCATGACCGACGTCATCATAAGGCTTTTCAGACGGGTTTACCACGTTATGACCTGAAAGGATTTGACCTTTTAGGTCGGGGTGATCCAAATCTACTCCCGTATCTACGACAGCGACAATTACGTCCTTGCTGCCTTTGCTTAATTTCCAACCTCGGTTGGTTTCAGTTGCCGGCAGATTCCATTGATAGCGGGAAAAGAGCAAATCATTGGGAATAGAGCTGTCCGCTTTGATAGGTGTGCTCTCATTGGTTAGATACATATAGTGAGGTTCCGTATAAAGCGGGTTCCACTTTCTTGAAAAATATTGCTTTAGCTCCTTAAAGTTCATCTTATCCGAATGAAATACATAGGTATAACCAAGCTTGCGGCCTGGCGCACAGTGTAAATCTGCTGCAATTTCCTGCAGTTGTCGTGAATCAGGATTATGATGGAAGCGAACGACAATTTCATTTTCAAAATAATGGCTTGCATTTTCGTTGTCGTGGCCCGTCTTGACAGTAATATCGTGCAATGTGTCGGGATGTACGGATTCGATTTTGTAGCTGCCTTCTTTTGGATAGGGAATCAAACGCAAATTTTTCCGCTGATGCTTCTCCACGTCACGCAATACTTGCTGACTGACCAGAGCAGCAACGCCGCATGTTCCGTCAGCCGATGGTTCTGCCATGACAAAATATTTACCGCCTTCAGCCTGAAATGCAGCAGATTCGTAGGATTTATTTTGCATGACGGAACGGCGAGCCGCAGCCAAGCTGCTTTTAATTTGAGGATGACTGAGCAGACGAGTTTGTGCTTTGCTGCCCGTGTAGGTGTTCGTATTCCCGTCGCTTGTGTGAATCCACTGTAACGTATGAAGATGACTGTGCGATTGCTGTAGCGTGCGGGTAAATTCCCTTTTCTGATCAGCAGTTTTACCATCAAGTTCCCGCATCACGTACTGAATATCCTGCCTTGCATCCATGCGTGTGAGGGTATCCGTAGCGGACAGGTCCAAAGCCAACATTCCTTTTTTGAGTTGCTTCTCTTGCTGTGGCACCATCTTGGCCGTATATTCGGGCTGCGGTGTATGGCGGTGATCACGGGAAGGCAGCATCAGTGTGATGAGAAGCACCCCGGCAGCTGCTCCTAGCAGGGGTTTTAACCATTTTCGCCGAGACATGGGACCGTCCTCCTTGAGAATTCATAAATTTATGGTTTAGCGTGAGGAGGTTGGCATGTTTTTATACCTTTCAATGCTTATTTGTGGTAGGATAAATACTGAAAATTACAGCTCTTTCGGTTAGAGGGGACTATTTTCGGGTAACCAAATTGATGAACAAGCAACAAATAAGGGGGAGCTGCCTTGATGTCAGCAGTCAACGTACAAAAATTATGTGAGTCGGCGCAGGAGAGACTGAAAACTGCCGTGAAACGGGTGGAAACATTCCTCAATGAGCATGCTCTGCCGCAACTGGCTGCAGATGGCAATGAGGAGTCCGTGCTCTTTTACAAAGGCTTTTTGTCGGATCTCCGTCATGTCCTTGTTTTTTCCGAAGTATCTTATGAAAAGTTGGGTGTGGCTTTACGCCGTGCCAATTTTGACGTCGATTTTGCGGAAAAGGCATTGTATAACGTTTACCATGACTGCGTGAACAGCTTTTTTTATCCCAAAAATGAATCTTACGCAGAGGATGGACGCTATGCGTATACGGGGCAAGATGCTATCCGCTTCCGTAAAACGCCAGTGCCAGCCGCTCGCGAAGTGATCATGGACATTACGAAAAATTTTGAAGAATTGCGTGATGATCTGACTTATTATGAAAGTGACTATTTGACTCAGCGCCGGATGCAGACTCGCCGTACTCATGCATAAAGCATTCAACGGGGAAGATCATTTCTAATCAAAAACTAAAACAAGACAAGCAAGCCGTTTTCTACTTGCTTCCTGCCATTTTGGAGGAGGTGAAGGAAGCGGCTTTTTTCGTATGTCACCAACTGCCATATACCATAAACGCATAGGTGCGGGATAGCGGGGGGACAATGAATCCGAGGTGATGATCATGAGCCAAGAGGCCAAGCCAATCGTTAAGTGTAGCGTAGCCAATTGTCATTATTGGGGAGAAAACAACTTGTGCAAGGCAGATTTGATCATGATTGAAGTTGATGGTCATGCCGGAAAGAAATTTAAAGAAGAATATGCGGGGGAAAGCTTCAGTTCAGAAGAACGTGATAAGGCCGACACGTCAGCCGCAACCTGTTGCCACACTTTTAAACCGAAGTCCGTGTAAATTTTATTACGCGATTCATTTTGCATTTGGAGGTGCAGTTTATTATGGAAGATCATGAAAACGACAAGCATCAGAATGAAGAGCATGTTAGCCGCAAACGTGTAGATTACCCCCGTCACATTCATGAACGATCTGCCAAGCGCCGTAATGATCGTGAGGAATATGCAGCAGAGGTTGCTCCCGGCTCAGTTGCGACTCGACATGAGGTCAAGGGTGAAGAGCAAGTTATAAACAATAGTGGTCGTATTTCTGGCTATGTTGGTCTGGCTGCGGGAATTGCCTCATTGTTTATGTGGTCCATTGTTCTGGGGCCTATTGCTGCAGTTTTAGGCTTTTTTGCTTATGTGAATGGCAGCAAAACGACCGGCATTTGGTCGATTGGTCTTGGGGCGCTGGCGACATTGAGTTATTTTGCTTTTATCCCGTTCGTTCGCTGACCTTGCTGGAGGAAAAAGTACAGTTTTCTTTTGTATATCCGAGAAAAATCATCTTAGTGATATAATTACATTTAAGCTGATCTATAAAGCTCCGCTGTCTTTTCGACAGAAACGGAGCTTTTTTTCATTAAAAGGTATGGAAGTACATAGTAAAAAGTTGTATCATAGCAGTAACGACAAGCTATTTGGGATATAACAACTATAGAAAGTTGGGAACACCACATGCAAATTGATCCGCGCGTGTCCAAGTCCATGTTAGACATGCAGCTGTTAAATAATATGAGTGCTACAACCCAGACGGGGACAACGGACGCTTTTTCCGGATTACTGGAACAAGTAGGTCAGTTGGAAACAGATGGTGCTGTGACTCGAGAAAATTCAAGTGATGTTACCAGAGACGAAAATGGTTTGCTTTGGCTTCAATTGGGACCTTCGAGGGGAACGGCTTCGTCATTGTATCCCGCTCCTTCCAGCACAGCAACAGACGGACCTACAACACCTACGGCATATGATGATTTGATTAACGAGGCTAGTCAGAAATACGGCGTTCCAGTAGCGTTGATTAAAGCAGTTATTGATACGGAATCTTCATTCAATCCGTCGGTCACTTCTTCGGCCGGGGCCAAAGGGCTTATGCAACTTATGGATGCTACGGCTCAAGGTCTGGGAGTCAGTGACCCGTATGATCCTGGACAAAATATTGATGCTGGAGTTCGTTATTTGTCTTATCAGATTAAACGTTTTAACGGACAAGAAAATATGGCGCTGGCTGCATATAATGCAGGTCCCGGACGGGTGCAGCGGCTTGGTGTAAGTAGTGATGAACAGTTAATGTCTGTACTGGATAAGCTTCCGCTGGAAACGCAAAGATATATTAACAAGATTCAAAATGCACGTGAAAAATATACGATCTAAGCCCTATAGCTTATAACGAAAAAAGTGCGTAATTTCAATTTAGATTAGGTCCGCAGAACAGGGTCAATATGGGGAAAGGGTGTCGCTATAATGTAGCGACCTTTCCCTGTTTTGGTCTTTTTTTGTTGCAGCAGTTGTAGGGTAGAAAGGGGAGTTTAATGAAATATTTTGATTATGCCGCGACAACTCCGCCTTTTGAAGAGGTGATTACAACCGTTGCCGAGATCATGAGACGCCACTATGGCAATCCATCTTCGATGCATCGGTATGGAGAGGATGCGGATAAGTTGCTTAAGCGTTCGCGCGAAGTATGTGCTGCGGCTTTGGGAGTGTATCCATCAGAGATTGTCTTCACATCTGGGGCAACGGAAAGCAACAATCTTGCTATTAAGGGAGTAGCTTTGCAGTATCAGACCAGAGGCAAGCATATTGTTACTGTATCGACAGAACACCCGTCTGTGTATGAAGCTTGCAGACAACTGACAAATCTGGGTTTTGAGGTTACATTTTTACCTGTCGATGCAGAAGGGCATGTGAGCGCCGAACAGGTTTGTGCCGCTGTCCGTAAAGATACGATTTTAGTCAGTATTATGCATGTCAATAATGAGACGGGAAGGGTGCAACCGGTGCATGATATCGGAGCTGCGCTGAAGAAACAGTTCCCCCGTATTCTATTTCATATTGACGGTGTACAAGGGTTTGGAAAGCTGCCGGTTGATATCCGGGGCTGGCAGGCTGATCTGTACAGCCTCTCTGCGCATAAGCTGCGTGGACCTAAAGGTGCTGGACTACTATTCGTTCGGGAAGGTGTAGAGGTTTTCCCACTGCATAGTGGCGGCTCTCAGGAGCAGGGTTTTCGTGCAGGTACGGAAAATGTGCCACTGCTTGTTGGTATGTCCAAAGCGGTACGACTAGCGGGCGAACGACAAGCAGAAACAGCACGACGTATGACCGAGTGGAGAGAACGGGTGGTCGCAGAAGTGCAGACAATCCCTCAACTGCGGCTAAACAGCGGGGAGGAAGCACCGCATATTGTCCACTTTTCATATCCGGGTATGAAGGCCGAGGTGCTGCTGCATACGCTGGAGCAACTAGGTGTGGCCGTATCCACCAAATCGGCTTGTTCTTCGAAGTTGGCCGAGCCCAGCCGGGTGCTGCAGGCGATGGGCCGCAATGAGGCAGAAGCATCTGGCGGCATTCGTATCAGCTTCGGTGACGAGCATACGGAACAGGATATCGATGAGCTTATACTTGCACTGCAACAGGCTGTAGCCAAGCTGGAATCCCTTGAAAGGTGGAAACGTTAAAATGCACTATGATATGCTGTTACTTCGCTTCGGTGAATTTACATTAAAAGGGAAGAATAGAACTCGTTTTGAAAAGGCAGTACTGAATCACGTGAAGCTGCTGCTCAAGCCGTTTCCCGGCGCTTCTTTGCGGAAGGAATTTGGACGGATTTATGTGGTACTCGGAGGAGAGCCTTATGAACAGATCATTCAAGTGTTACAAAAAGTGTTTGGCATCACGACAATAAGTCCTGTCAAAATGGCTCCTGTCGAGCTGGGTGCTATAATTGAGACCGCTGTAGCTTTGATGCGTGAGCTGAATGTGGCCGAGGGAACGACTTTCAAGGTAAATGCCCGCAGAGTGTGGAAGGAGTTTGCTCATTCCTCACAAGAGATGAACCATTTAATTGGTTCTCCTATTTTGCGAGAGTTTCAAGCGTTGAGGGTCGATGTGCATCAACCAGATATTGAGTTGCGTGTGGAGGTCAGAGAGCAGGCGGCCTATATATTCAGCGATGTTATTATGGCTGTAGGGGGCTTTCCGTTAGGAACGAACGGTAAAGCTATGCTGCTGCTGTCTGGTGGAATCGACAGCCCGGTAGCAGGATGGTCTTCCATGCGTAGAGGACTGGAAATTGAATGTGTACATTTTTATAGCTATCCGTTTACAAGTGAGCGTGCGAAAGAAAAGGTCATTGAATTGGCAAGGGTATTAGCAGGCTATGCAGGGCGGATCAAAATCCACCTTGTACCGTTTACAGAGGTGCAGACGGCCTTTACGCGCACTGGACAGGACAATCTGATTATAACGCTAATGAGACGGTCTATGCTGCGAATTGCAACGATGCTGGCTGAGCGTGAAGGAGCGCTGGCACTCGTGACGGGTGACAGTCTGGGTCAAGTTGCTAGTCAAACGTTATCCAGCATGAATGTGATTGGCCGTTCAACAGAATTACCATTGCTGCGACCTCTCGTCATGATGGATAAGCAGGAGATCACGGAAATCGCTAAGCAAATTGGCACCTACGATTTATCCATCCTTCCATATGAAGATTGCTGCACATTGTTTGTTCCTAAATCCCCAACGACCAATCCAAATTTGTGGGTTGTTCAAAAGATTGAAGCCTCTATTCGGGATTTAAATGCCTTGATTGAACAGGCTGTGGCTGCAACGGAAACGCTTGTCCTGGAGTCAGGCGGAGCTATAGAGGGGCGTAATGAGGAAGTTATACAGGAAGATTGGTTTTAAACAAAAAGGCAGACCCACTGTTATTATGGGGTCTGCCTTTTTTGATTTTAGTTAAAACAGTTTTTGAAGCATTTTAAACAGCTTTTTCTCGACTGGACATTGCTTTGCGACTTTGAAGATATCCCGTGAGCAAAATACCAGCCATAACTGTAGCAATAAACAAGATACGCAGCGCAGGGTGCTCGGTAAAGTAAGGTTCCAGCTTACGTTCTTCAGTAATCATATTAGAGGCCGTATAACCAAGTACAGCCGATCCCAAATAGATAATCCAGGGGAATTTATTGATCAGTTTGATAAAAAGAGTGCTTCCCCATACCACGATTGGCACGCTGATTAACAGGCCCAGCACTACAAGTAGCAAATGCTGCTGGGCAGCGCCAGCAACAGCAATCACATTGTCCAGACCCATAGCCGCATCGGCTACAACAATCGTGCGGATAGCACCCCATAATGTTGTTCCCGCTTTGACTTCGGTATGGTCCTCCTGGTCTACGAGCAACTTATACGCAATCCAGACTAACATAATCCCCCCGATGAGTAACAACCACGGTACTTGAAGCAGCCAGAGTACCACAATGGTGGCTGCTATGCGAATAAGCAGGGCACCACCGGTGCCGTACAGAATCGCTTTTTTTTGCGTTGCAAGAGGCAGCTTTCTGGCGGCAAGTCCAATTACAATCGCATTATCCCCTGCGAGCAGAAGATCAATAAATATCACATTAAGCAGTAGCCAAAAGAACTGAAGTCCGGACATATCAATCGTTCTCATCTCCCTGATTAAACATCCTAAAATCGTTGTATGTGTTTATTTTAATACCCGTTTTCCGGAAATACGATTCATTATATGGCTGTTTGTTATTGATTTCAAGGTCTTTACTCAACGAATTTGACATCATTTTTTAATAAATGATGACTTATTTGACAAAGCTTATAAGCATAGCCTCGTCCTATTTCGCATACAAGTAGGATGGGGGTGTTTGTACACATGGAGCATATCATTTTGCTGTTGAAAATATTAATGATTAATTTGGTGTTAAGCGGTGATAATGCGGTTGTTATAGCCATGGCGAGCAAAAATTTGCCTGCAAGGCAGCGGAGTCAAGCTATATGGTGGGGGGCAGTCGGTGCAGTCCTCCTGCGCTGTGTTTTGACTTTTGTAGCTGTCATTTTGCTGGGCATACCCTTTATTCAGGCGGCAGGCGGTCTACTTCTGTTATGGATTGCGTTTAAGCTGCTTTATGAGAGTGAGGATCATGTAGGAGTCAGAGCAGAAACAACCATATGGAAGGCTATACAGGTGATTCTGGTAGCGGACTTTGTGATGAGTCTAGATAACGTATTAGCTATTGCAGCACTAGCAGATGGGGATATCGCCATTATTGTCATTGGTATTGCAATTAGCATTCCGATAGTTGTCTGGGGCAGCAACGTAATTGCGATCTGGCTTCACCGGTTCCCTGTACTTGTTTTGCTCGGATCTGCAATCCTGGCTTTTACGGCAGGAGAAATGCTACTGCGTGATCCCCGATTGGGTGTATGGTTAGCAGGTACGGGAGAGCTTATACATGCATGGTTACCAGGACTCTTAGCCTCAGCAGTTGTGATTGCAGGAATATATCGTCAGCTACGTGCTCATCATATTTGAACGTAGTTTTTTTGGAAAACATCGGCTAAAATATACTTAAAAACAATCACATTAAGCGACCTAAAAACAAATTCAGCAAACAAAGGAGACCACGATGAATTCCGGAAAAGAGCGTATGATCGGAGTGGGCATTGTTGCCGTAGGACTGATTATTTTGTTGGGGAAACTGGGGACGTTCTCCTTCTTGGGACGAAACTTTTGGCCTTTGCTGTTTTTAATACCTGGAATCGTACTGCATGCAATGTACATGAAGCGTAAAGTTTCACCCTTTATGTTGCTGCCAGCAGGGATTTTATCGGTTTATGGCTTCTTATTTTTGCTCTGCAATATTTGGGGCTGGAATTTAATGGCCTATTTATGGCCTTTGTTACTTCTAGGTGTGGCGGTTGGATTATGGGAGTACGCCATTAATGATATTTCGCTTTCTCGTAATGTATATACGGGGGGCGTGATATTGGGCTTGGTATCGGTGTTTTTATTGGTCATTACCCTGTTAAGAACGGGTATCATATATGTTATTGCAGTTTTACTGATCGGCGCTGGAATCTGGTTGGTCGTAAACAACCGCGGCAAACGCAAATGGTAAACGACAAGCAATGAGATTTTATGGCGGTAAATTACGGAACAGGCAATAATGTCTTGCTTTATGACATATTTCAACTATAATATAATGGATATGATAAGAGCGTCGGAATGATTTCTGACGCTTATTTTAAGGTTTTCACGCGAATCGGAGAGAGAAGCTGTCTGTACAAAGCCTGAAACATATAGAAGGCTGGCAGGGAGTGGGCCTAAAGAACGATTGTTAGCCTTGAATCAGCACTGCTTCAGGATAGAGACACTATTTTGATATACGGAAAGGATATGGATACAAACCATGCATGCTAGAGAAAACATTCGCAATATTGCGATTATTGCCCACGTCGACCACGGAAAAACGACGCTTGTCGACAAGCTGCTTCAACAGTCCGGAACATTTAGAGAACACGAGGCTGTTCAGGAGCGCGCCATGGACTCCAACGATCTGGAGCGTGAACGCGGTATTACGATTTTGGCTAAAAATACAGCTATCACTTACAAAGATTATCTGATTAACATTGTAGATACACCAGGACACGCCGACTTTGGTGGCGAAGTGGAACGGATTATGAAAATGGTTGACGGTGTTTTGCTTGTCGTAGATGCTTACGAAGGTTGCATGCCGCAAACGAAATTCGTACTGCGTAAAGCGCTGGAACAAAATCTGACGCCTATCGTTGTAGTGAACAAAATTGACCGTCCGGCGGCTCGTCCGGCAGAAGTTATTGACGAAGTACTGGATCTGTTCATCGAGCTGGGTGCGAATGATGAGCAACTGGAATTCCCTGTTGTGTACGCTTCGGCGCTGAACGGAACATCCAGCATGGATGCTGAAAAGCAAGACGATAACATGCAAGCATTGTACGAAACAGTTGTAGAGCATATTCCGGCTCCAACTGAGAATGTAGATGAGCCTCTTCAATTCCTCGTAACACTGATGGATTATAACGAATACCTTGGCCGAATTGCAGTAGGTCGTGTAAACCGCGGTATCATCAAGCAGGGGCAAGCAGTCACAGTTATGCAACGTGATGGTAGTAGTAAATCGGCGCGTATTGAGAAGCTGTTCGGCTTCCAAGGCCTGAAACGTATTGAAACGGATCAAGCGGGCGCTGGTGACATTGTAGCGATTGCGGGAATTAAAGATATCAACATTGGTGAAACCATTGCTGATCCAAACCATCCTGAAGCGCTGCCTGTACTGAAGATTGATGAGCCGACACTGCAAATGACCTTCTTGGTTAACAACAGCCCATTCGCAGGTCGCGATGGTAAGTGGGTAACATCCCGTAAATTGCGTGAGCGTCTTCTGAAAGAACTCGAAACGGATGTCAGCTTACGTGTTGATGAAACGGATAGCCCGGACGCCTTTATTGTATCCGGACGTGGTGAGTTGCATCTGGGTATCTTGATTGAAAACATGCGTCGTGAAGGTTACGAACTGCAAGTGTCCAAACCGGAAGTTATCGTCAAGGAAATTGATGGTAAGAAAATGGAGCCAATCGAACGTCTCCTTATTGATATTCCGGAAGAAAGCATGGGCGCAGTTATGGAAAGTTTGGGCTCCCGTAAAGCCGAAATGGTTAACATGATTAATAACGGCACCGGACAAGTTCGCTTGGAATTCCTGATCCCTGCACGTGGTCTGATCGGCTACACTACAAACTTCCTGACTTTGACTCGTGGTTATGGCGTAATGAACCATGCGTTTGACAGCTATGGACCATTTGTTGGCGGTCAAGTAGGTGGACGTCATCAGGGTGTACTCGTGTCAACAGAAAACGGCAGCTCTACATTTTATGGTATGCTGGGCGTAGAAGATCGCGGTATTTTGTTCCTAGAGCCAGGTACTGAAATCTATGAGGGTATGATCGTTGGAGAGCACACACGTGATAACGACATCGTCGTTAACATTTGTAAAGAAAAACAACTGACAAACGTTCGTTCAGCAACAAAAGACGATACAGTTAAACTGAAAACACCTGTAATCTTCTCTTTGGAGCAGGCGCTCGAATACCTGAATGATGACGAGTATTGCGAAATTACACCTAATGCCATCCGTTTGCGTAAAAAGATTTTGAACAAAGGTGAACGCGAGCGTGCAGAGAAGCAACGTAAAACAGCACAAGCAAATATGTAATTGATTGGATTGGTCTTTGGCCACAGCGGCGACGCCCGGGAACGGGATGCGCCGCTGTGTGTGTTTTAGGATTGTAAACTTGGAGAAAGCTATATTTCTCAAAACGCAGGAAAAGGTGTTGAAGCATGAGTAATCTTTCGAACGGATTGCCTCCCCGGACACAAACTGGGAAAAAATCCGCCAAACCGAAAAAAACGAAAAAGAAAAAAAGCTTTTTCAGATCGTTTATGAAGTTTGTCTTGTTTCTGCTCATTATAGGTATTTTAGCAGCAGGTGGTTATACCTACTATCTTTACAATCAGGTAGAGGAAGTTTTGGATACGGGGATCAACAAGGAAGTACCCAAAACACAATTGGCAGAAACTAAGCCTTTGACTATCTTATTGCTAGGAACCGATTACCGCCCTGATCATCCGACTTATTTGTCCGACGTTATTATGGTAGCTACATTGAACCCCAATACTAAATCGTCTACCATCGTGTCCCTACCGCGCGATACGCGTCTAGAAATGGATGGATATAAACCTCGCAAGTTGAATGAGTATTATCCGGTGTTTAAGGCTAGAGAAAAAGAATCTGGTGAAGTTGCTGAAGAACAGATGAAGAAGATGATCGGCAAATATTTAAACATTGATATCGATTATGTGACGGTTATTAACTTCCAGGGCTTTAGAGATGTAGTAGATAATTTGGGTGGCGTAGATGTGACGGTTGATAAAAACATGTGTTATCGTGACCGTGCAGATGGTACCGATATTAATCTGACAGCTGGAGCCAAGCATTTGAACGGTGACCAGGCTCTTGATTTTGTTCGCTACCGCAAATCGAATTGTCGTCCGAGAACAGCTGAATCTGACGATTTTGATCGCAATCGTCGACAAAATCAGGTGCTTCATTCTCTAATTGACCAAATGCAATCCTTTAACGCTTTGACCAAGTTTAGTGCAATTATTAAATCGGTTGATAAGAATATGATGACAGATATTGAGTCACAGCAAATGAAGAATATCGTACAAACCTATTGGAATATTTCCAAGCAAAATGTGAAATACAATCCGGTAGCGGGAACATGGCGTAGCCCGTATGTGTACATTGATGAGCAACAGCTCGATTTGGCCAAACAAGCGCTACAAGAGGAGTTAGCTAAAAAAGTAAGCGACAATACCGCAGCTTCTTCCAATTCCTGAGTATGTATATTTCTTCCCGCTTATGTTATACTCGCAGCGAGTAAAGCTCTTATATAACATAAGGGGGTTGAGGTATGTCTAAAGTTATAGTGAACCAAGTCTAGGTCCAGTGAGCAATCACTGGGCCTTTTGTGTCTAAATTCAAAAATGGACAGGCTCAGAGGCTATCTTCACTTACAACTTTTCGTTGTTTTATGCTGCTTTGGGGTTCTTTTTTCAGGGAATCAGCAAGTATTAGGTACCCGGTGAATAGGTATAGGTATGAAACACGAGATTGTCCACGCCGCTTTGGAGGGGATTTAATGAAGAAAATTTTTGTGCTGGATACGAATGTGCTGCTGCATGATCCGAAAGCCATTTTTACCTTCAAAGAACATGAAGTTGTTATTCCAGCTGTAGTTCTGGAAGAAATCGACTCCAAAAAACGCAACGCGGATGAGATTGGACGGAATGCCCGCAATGTATCGCGATTGTTGGACGGGTTGAGAGAAGTGGGCCATCTGCATAGTGGCGTTCCACTTCCCCAAGGTGGAAGGCTTAAGGTTGAGTTGAACCACCGAAGTTTTTTGAAAGTTCAGGAGATGTTCGGGGAGGTTTCGAACGATAACCGGATTTTGGCGGTCGCCTTGAATTATCATCTGGAAGAGCAGGAGCAGCCTGAGCCGCGTTCGGTCGTTTTGGTCAGTAAAGACGTGCTGGTCAGGATCAAAGCAGATGTATTGGGACTGCTGACTGAAGACTACCTCTCCGATAGAACAGGCGATTTAAGTGAGCTATACCCCGGATACTCGGCAATACAGGTGCACCCGTCCATCATAGATGAATTTTACTCTAACCGTTTTTTACTAATCAAGTCACTGGAACTACCTTATACACTGTATCCACATGAATTTGTCATTCTGAAAGATGAAATGGGAACTGGAAAATCAGCATTACTGAAAGTTAACCAGGAGGCAGAGCGATTAGAGCCGCTGTACTTGAGTAACGAATCAGTATGGGGAATCAGCGCGCGCAATGCTCAACAGAGGATGGCATTGGAGCTTTTGCTTAATGATGATATCCCTCTCGTGACCATTACAGGAAAAGCGGGTACGGGCAAAACGTTGCTGGCGCTGGCGGCAGGTTTGCTTAAAGTAGAGGATGAACATCGCTTCAAGAAACTGCTGATTGCTCGACCTGTTGTTCCTATGGGCAAGGATATTGGTTATTTACCAGGAGAAAAGGATGAAAAGCTTCGTCCATGGATGCAACCAATCTACGACAATCTGGAATATCTGTTTGATGCCAAAAAATCAGGTGATATCGACAAAATTTTGATGGGCTTGGGCAGTATTCAGGTGGAGGCACTTACTTATATTCGCGGACGTTCGATACCTGGGCAATTTATTATAGTCGATGAGGCGCAGAATTTATCCCGACATGAGATTAAAACGATTGTGTCTCGGGTGGGTGAGGGAAGCAAGATCATTTTGATGGGAGACCCGGAGCAGATTGATCACCCTTATCTGGATGCAGCCAGCAACGGTTTAACCTATGTAGTGGAGCGGTTTAAGCAAGAAGGGATTAGCGGGCATATCATGTTGGAAAAAGGAGAACGCTCCAAGCTCGCACAGTTGGCAGCCGATCTGCTATAAAGTCCATATCGTTATTACAAATAACAAGACCTCGGGAATATCCCGGGGTCTTGTTTTATACGCGTGAAAATTCAGAACATTGAAGGCAAGCAAAAGCCAGTTTACTTAAAATTTAATTCGAGCTTAACTTCAAGCATTCCTGCTAAAGTGCGTACTTCTGTGGCTTTGACATAGGAAATAAGCTGCTGTGGGTAGAAACCCAGATCAAAATCCCTTTCCAGCTTGTTGCGGGTCGTATCAGGTAGTTCCAGACCATTAAATACTAATCGATCCACATGAAATAAAATTGAATTTTTTGGTTCATTCTCCACCGTGTAGTGACCTTCTACCCTTAATTTCATCGTTCCTTGTTGGCCTTCTACCATAATTTGATCCTGCGCAAATGTAAAGTTGAAGTGATTAAACAATTCATTTTCTGACTTTAAAAAACGGTTAAAGTCCTCTTCACGAATGCTTATCGTAATGACTTTTCCATTTGTAACCATGGCACCTTGTTGTTGTTGAATGAATTGCGGTAAATCCTGCATAGCTTGAGCTAATGCTTTAAAGTGTTTATTTACCTCGTAGACACCTACATTCTCCCAATAAGCTGTCATTTCGCCAATTAGCTTGCGTAGGGTATCCGGGTCATTACTGGCGTTAACGCCGTCATTTACACGCGACTGAAGCAGGACAATGCGTTTACGTTGAGCCAGTAAGCTTGTTTTGACTGTCTCCAATTCCATTGAGGCTTGGGTGACTTGTTGTTCTGTTTTTCGCATAGATTGATAATTGGATTCGTATTCTTGAAGCACATCCTGATCGTGACTAATCAATAACAAGTAGTAATCGTACAGAGAGAGAAGTTGCCTTATACTTTTTGCCCCTAGCACCACACTTAACAGCTTGTCCCTTTCCCCCATATAATAAGATCGCAGCACAGAGCCTGCACGCTTCCGTTGTATGGTCATTTGCTCTTGCTGAACGGTGAGGTTACTTCGCAGTTCCTGCTGGCGCTGCAAAAGAGTCTGTTGCTCCTGACTGATTCGCTCAATTTCATGGTCTATCTCTACAATCGACAGGCTATCTTGTAAAATCTGACTTTCTTCTTGGGAGGGAGCGGCTAGAGTAGGACGTACATATATGAAAGTTAGCAACATAATGGTGCTCAGCAGGGTGCTGATTGTGATTTTTATTCGTTTGTTCATTTGGTTTCCCCTTTTGTGTATTCCCGAAAAAAACTAATAGTAATGTATATGATCCTTTCTGTTTCTTTAACCATTCATTTTATTGTACAGCAGTCTGAGCATGCTTGAAACCCGAAACTGTTTACGTTCACGTATGAGTTCTTGCAGAAATGGAAATACAATTTAGTATCAAATAGATTCTATGAACTCTACGAGAGGCATAGGAATGAATAAACAGCTTTTATACCCTATTCAAATACCGGCAGGATCGGTTCATGAAGACGGTTATTTCAGGATGTTGTTAGGAGGGCTAGAGGCATGACTGCAATAAGACAAGATGCATGGAGTGTGGAAGATGACTTGATATTGGCGGAGGTGACATTGCGGCATATCCGTGAAGGTGGAACGCAGCTTGCTGCGTTTGAGGAGGTTGGACAAAAGATAGGAAGAACCTCTGCAGCATGCGGCTTTCGTTGGAACAGTTGCGTGCGCAAACGTTACGATGAAGCAATTAGCATTGCCAAAGCACAGCGCCAGAAGCGCAGTTATATCCGCAAGCAGAACCCGGTAGGTGTATCACAGGTTGCGGCTTTTGCCTCGCTTGATACAGTTGAAGGTGGGTACAGAACAGATGGTACGAGTGAGGATACATTATCTATTGATGCAGTAATTCGTTTCTTGCGTCAATGGAAGGGATCCGTCCAGGAAACGAATCGGCAGATTAAGATGCTGGAGAAAGATTTACGGGAAAAGGAAGAAGAATTGAATCAGCTTCGCTCCATTAATGACCGGCTGTCCAAAGAAGTGAATGAGGTGCAAACCGACTATCGTGTTGTGAATGATGATTATAAAGCTCTGATTCAGATTATGGACCGGGCTCGGCGCTTGGCTCTAATTACTGAAGATGAGGAAGAGCTTAAATCCAGATTCAAAATGGACGCCAATGGGAATCTGGAGCGCATTGAGTAACAAGATTACTTCTGCAATTCTGAAATAAAACGTCAACTAGCGCTTTGCCGTAGTTGGCGTTTTTTGTATTTCTTTAGAGTGCATATGATATAGTAGAAAAAAAGATGGAAGCGAGACGATACAAAGGTGATTGATATTATTGGAGCGGGTTCGCTGGGATTGTTGTTTGCCGGGAGGTTATCTGCCTCGGGTACAAAAGTAAGGCTGTGGACACGTACACTTGAGCAGGCACGCGTCATTACTCATGAAGGAATTACTGTGTTTGATAAGGAGGGACAGGTGGCAATACATGTGTCCGGAGATAAATTGAAGGTAGCGCCATTGGCAGATTGGCAACGGTTAAATTCACAGGATCCGGCACGATGGATAATGCTTATGACCAAACAGGGGGCGATTGAGGAAGTATTAGAACAGATCCAGCCTGCAGCTCAAATGGACAGAGCTATAGGAATCGTTTGCTTGCAAAATGGAATCGGTCATATAGAACGCATTAGAAAGGCTTGGCCTAAAGCTGTGGTATATCCTGCTGTGACGACTGAAGGAGCCAAGAGGCAGGGAGTCGCATCTATTGTACATGCAGGATCGGGTGTTACTGAAATAGGTTGTTCGGAGGAAGGGGAGGAGTCGAAGAACAATAATTTTAACCAATGTGTGCTAAATCGGCTGCTTGCAGCAGGATTTGACGCTTGCTTGTCGAAAGAAATCGAGAACGGTATGTATCGCAAGTTGTTGATCAATGCTGTAATCAATCCGCTGACGGCGGTATGGCGAGTTCGTAATGGCGAGCTGCTTTCGCACCCTATTCGAATACATATGATGCGCAGGTTGTACGATGAAGGCATTCAAGTGTATGAAGCTCATGGTATCCACTGGGAAAACGCATGGTGGGAGCAAATTATAAATGTATGCCGGTCAACGGCAGAAAATCACTCGTCCATGCTAGCTGATGTACTTGCACAGTCCATGACGGAAGTTGCTTCAATTAACGGACAACTGGTGCAGATGGCAGATCAGGCTGGGGTTACTGCACCAACTCATGAGGTATTGTGGCAATTAATTGAAGGTATGCGGCTAAAAGAGGGGTGATCAGTTGAGTCTTATACAAGGTACTATTATCACTTTCAGTATTCTTCCCTTTTTTCCGTTTTTGATCGTGTTTGCGGTTTGTCGCTACATTCTTAAAATGGAAAAAAAGAAATCGTTACTTACTTCTATGGATATTACCACGTTTTTTCTGATATTTTCCGTCGCAGCACTCTTTAACGTCATTTTTACATCTCGATTCGGTTTTTATTTGATTCTACTGCTCCTATTACTGGCCTTGGGTTTAATTGGAGGAGCTCAAAATCGAATAAAAGGGAAGGTTGATGGTAAAAGATTATGTAGAGCGGTCTGGAGATTAACTTTTATAGCAATGACATTGGCGTATATTTTGTTGACTGTTGTTGGCATATTTAAGAATATATTCAACATCATGTGATATAACATGACATGAAATGGTGAAAAAATATGAATTAATCATGTTTTTTTGAAAAAAAGCTCAATTTGAAGAAATGTAATGTAGATTTTTTTGACCGCTGGTTGTATAATCTATAAACATATACCACTTTAGAACTAGGGGGAAAACGCTAGATGAAAAGGAAAAGCTTTTTAGTCCTTTTGACACTCATTCTTGCAGTTGGCGCATTGCTCGCAGGTTGCGGCTCCAGCAAGAACGATACCAATGGTAAGGGCGCACAAGAAAACACCTCGACTACGCCGGCTCCGGCCGACAAACAAATTTTGCGCATTAACCTTTTGTCCGAGCCGCCAACTTTTGATCCGGCACAGGCTCAAGATACTCAAGCAAACACTGTTTTAAAAACAATGTATGAAGGTCTTGTTCGCATGGGCCCTGATGGTAAAGAAATTCCTGGCGTAGCTGAATCTTGGAAAATTTCCGATGACGGCAAAACCTATACGTTCAAGCTTCGTGATACTGCAAAATGGAGTAATGGCGACCCAGTCAAAGCAAGCGACTTCGTATTTGCTTGGCAACGGGTATTGGATCCTTCCACGGCTCCTGCACCTCCATATGCTTACCAATTGTACTATATCAAAAATGCTGAGGGTTACAACCTGAGCACTTCCAAATCTTTTAAAGGTACTAAAGTTACGGACTTCAAAGATGTAGGTGTCAAAGCAGTTGACGACCATACATTGCAGGTAGAACTGGAACATGCAACACCTTACTTCCTGGGATTGACTTCTTTCTACACCTATTATCCGGTGCATCCGTCTGTTGAAGGAAATGATAAATGGGCGACTAAAAAAGAAAGCATGATCACTAACGGGCCTTTCACATTGTCGACTTGGGAGACAGGTCAAAAGATCGAGGTTTCCAAAAGCGAGAATTATTGGGGTAAGGACGAAATTAAACTGAAGAAAATTACAATGTCCCTTGTAAACAGCGGTGCAACAGAACTCGCTTCTTACAGAAGTGGACAACTTGATTATGCAGGTAAACCTAATGGCGAAATTCCTGCAGACCAAATGATGGCTGTGAAAAATGAAATGCCTAACGAATTCCAGGCTAAAGGTATAGCAAGCACCTATTACTATTTGTTTAACGTCACCGAAAAACCGTTCAATAATCTTAAAATTCGTAAAGCATTTGCAATGTCGATTCAACGTCAGCCGATTGTTGATAGAGTAACGATGGGTGGAGAGATTCCTGCTTACGGCTTTGTACCTCCGGGTATTAAAGGTTTATCTCAGGAATACCGTAATGAACATAAAGATGATTATTTCAAAGAGGATGTAGCTGAAGCGAAGAAATTGCTTCAAGAAGGTATGAAGGAAGAAGGAGTAACTTCACTCCCTCCAATCACTCTACTCTACAATTCTACTGAAGGACACCAAAAAATTGCTTTGGCAGTTGCAGATATGTGGAAGAAAAGCCTGGGAATCGACGTGAAAACGCAAAACCAGGAGTGGGGCGTATTTATCCAAACACGTAACAAGTTGAATTTCCAAATTGCTCGTGGTGGATGGTCTGCAGACTTTAATGATCCGATGACATTCCTGGATATCTGGACAACTGGTAATGGCAACAATAATTCTGGATATTCTAATCCTGAATATGATGGTTTGATTAAAGCGGCTAAAACAGAAACTGATCCAGGAAAACGCATGGAAATATTTGCGAAAGCAGAGAAGCTTCTTGTTCAGGATGATATGGTTTTACTGCCGATTTATTACTACTCTAATACTTCTTTGACGAAACCAAATGTAAAAGGCGTTGCCTTGGATTTTAGTGGTGCAATTGATTTTACAAGAGCTTATATAACACAGTAAGTAGCTGATACTTGATTCTGAAGTTGAAGAGTTACTTCGGGATATATATGTGGGTACTGCCATATATATCCCGTTTTTTTTGTGTGTGAGGGTTCTTCTTAATATGATTAAATTAACCATGCATATAAGTAGATTGGACAACCCAACTCTATTTCTATAGAATCGAATGGTGTCGAAAAAATATGGGGGGTGTAAACGGGCGATGGCGCGTTATTTGATCAGTAAATTTATATTTATGCTTATTTCTTTGCTCATTCTGATCTCTGCGACGTTCTTTCTGATGAAGGCAATTCCAGGTAACCCTTTTATGAGCGAAAGAGCGACGTCTCCTGAGATTCAAGCCCGATTAATGGAACAGTATGGGTTGGATAAGCCTGTATATGTACAATATTTTAAATACTTAGGTGATATTGTTACGGGTGATTTTGGTATTTCTATGAAAAAATTGAATCAAGATGTGAGCGACATTATTGGACAGACCTTTATGGTATCATTAAAATTAGGTCTGGTAGCAATTATTGTCTCCATTATTGTCGGTATTTTACTAGGCATGCTGGCGGCTTTGTACCATCGTAGACTCATTGATACCGTAGCGATGATATTGGCAATTCTAGGTATTGCGGTTCCCAGCTTCGTTTTGGCATCATTAATCCAGTTCTTTTTTGCCCAAAAGTTGGAATTGTTTAATGTTATGGGTTTTGAGGGCCCAATGGACTACGTTCTGCCTGTTGCGGCTTTGTCCGCTCAACCAATTGCGTTTATTGCACGATTGACGCGTTCCAGTATGATAGAAGTACTGCATGCAGATTATATCAAAACGGCCAAAGCTAAAGGCTTGAAATCCATTACGATCATGTTCAAGCACGTTGTGCGGAATGCTATTTTGCCAGTTGTTACCTACGTAGGTCCAATGACAGCGAATATTATTACCGGATCTGTGGTTATTGAACGGATTTTCGGGATTGGCGGTATTGGTAAAGTGTTTGTGGAAAGTATCACAAGCCGTGATTACACTATGATTATGGGGATAACGATTTTTTACGGTGTTTTGCTTATGTTAGCGCGTTTTATTACAGATGTCGCGTATGGGTTTATTGATCCTCGGATTAAGCTGTCCGGCGGGAAGGAGGGGTAACTTTATGTCTGTGAAAGACAATGCTGTGAATTTGGATAAACTTCAGGTGAAACCGGAAGATTTCCAAAAAATAGGTGTCGATGAAAAGCAGTCTGAAGTTATTCAGCGAGAAAGCTTATCTGCTTGGCGCGATGCCTGGGAACGACTTCGTAAAAACAAGGTTGCAATGACTAGCTTGATTGTTTTAGTTCTGATTGTGCTTTTTTCTTTAATCGGCCCGATATTGTCACCCTATAATTATTACTCTAATGATTTACTCAGCACGAATCTGCCACCTTCCGCGGAGCATTGGTTCGGTACGGATGATCTTGGACGTGATATGTTTGTCCGTACATGGATGGGAGCACGGATTTCCTTGACGATAGGTCTGGCTGCAGCTTTGATTGATTTGCTGATTGGTGTTATTTATGGTGGAATTATGGGTTACTTTGGTGGCCGCGTTGATGAAATCATGAATAAATTTTCTGAAATCTTGTACTCCATTCCTTACTTGCTTGTTACGATCCTGTTGCTGGTTGTACTGGAGCCAAGTATCACTACAATCATTATTGCGCTTTGTGTGACCGGGTGGATTAACATGTCGTGGATTGTACGTGGTGAAATGATGCAACTCAAAAACAGAGAGTTTGTACTTGCTTCCCGTTCCATGGGTGCTGGAGCAGGTCGTTTGCTTTTCCGCCACCTCTTGCCTAATGCAGTAGGTCCGATCATCGTTACATTGACGTTGAGCGTTCCGACCGCTATTTTTTCCGAAGCTTTCCTGAGCTTCCTCGGGTTAGGGGTACCGAATCCGGAGGCATCGCTGGGTTCAATGATTGAATCAGCTCTGACCGGGTGGATGTATTACCCGTGGCGGATGCTTTTCCCGGCAGGTTTGATCAGTTTGATTATGCTTGCGTTCAACCTTTTTGGCGACGGCTTGCGTGATGCGCTTGATCCGAAGTTGAAGAAATAGGAGGTGAGATCATGGTGAGTAGCAACAATTTAATTGAGGTTGAAGGTCTTAAAAAGTATTTTAATGTTGGCAAAAACCGTGTGCTCAAAGCGGTGGACAACCTGAATTTCTATATTCGTGAGGGTGAAACGCTGGGTATGGTTGGCGAATCCGGCTGTGGTAAGTCTACAGCGGGTCGTACGATTTTGCGCTTGTATGAACCTACAGCAGGAAGCGTACGTTTTAACGGGACAGATATTTACAAATTATCACCGAGTAAAATGAAAGCCATGCGCCGTGATATGCAGATGATCTTTCAAGATCCATATGCATCATTGAACCCGCGTTTTACTGTTTCTGATATTATTGGTGAGGCGCTGGATATTCACAATATGGCGGGTAGCCGTGCAGAACGTAAGAAACGGATTGAAGAGTTACTTGATCTGGTTGGTTTGAACCCTGACCATGCAACACGCTATCCGCATGAGTTTTCTGGTGGTCAACGTCAGCGGATCGGTATTGCACGCGCACTAGCGGTTAATCCTAAATTCATCATTTGTGATGAGCCGATTTCAGCTCTTGACGTATCTATCCAGGCTCAGGTTGTCAACCTGCTAAAAGAGCTTCAAGAACGTTTGGGTCTGACATATCTGTTCATTGCGCATGATCTGTCGATGGTTAAGCACATCAGTGATCGGGTAGCTGTAATGTATATGGGGAGAATGGTCGAGCTTGCAGAAAGCGCTGAGTTGTATGCAAATCCGATCCATCCTTATACGAAAATGCTTTTGTCGGCGATCCCACTTCCTGATCCAGAAGTAGAAGCTAACAAAAAACGGATTATTATACCAGGCGACCAAGCAGGCCCGATTCATGATGCATCTGGCAATAAGACAGGGGCTTATAACCTGGAAAATGCCACGCTCATCGAAGTGTCTAAAGGACATTTTGTAGCTGAGCCTTACGCCTGATCTTGTTTTATGCAACAACCGCCGAGTTATTCGGCGGTTTTTTTTGTAGGAAGCTTTGACGTGGACATGGGCTTTCGGTACAATCAAGCAGTAAGGTTTTGGTGGAGACAGGAGGCAGACCCATGAAAATAATTCCGGAAACGCTTCGTGGAGGGTCGGCTTTGGCAGAAGATTATATACAGGGTACAGGACGCGCAAGCGACTTGTATGAATATAATGTGCTGCACGCCGATGCTTATGCCCAACGGGCGAAGTGGCTGGATAAGACGGGGCATCTGCGATTAAACCGTAAGGATGTCGTAGCATGTCTTCGTATATACAATGAGAAATACAATTCGTATGAGGCGGTTCGTGCTTCATTGGACCGTCTGGATAGTCCAGATGCCTTAGTAGTAGCTGGCGGACAGCAAAGCGGGCTGTTCACAGGTCCGATGCTGGTCATTTACAAAGCCGCTACAATTATTAAGGCAGCGAGAGAAGCTGAGGAACGGCTTGGACGTCCGGTTATCCCCGTCTTCTGGATTGCTGGCGAAGATCATGACTGGGATGAGGTCAATCATACATACGTAATGGCAAATGACCCACAAGCCGTCAAAATCAAGCTGAATAAGCAACTAGAACGCCGTTCTTCGGTTAGTGCGATTAAAGTTGATACTGTTGAGTGGAAGCAAGCGATAGCGGATATAGAGCAAAGCTTGCCAGATTCAGAACATAAGGCTGATATAATGCGCATGATTGAGAACGGATTAACGGACTCATATGGACTGAGTGAAGCCTTTGCCAAGTTGCTGGGCCTTTTGTTCGGCAGCTATGGATTAGTACTTTTAGATTCAGCAGATCCTTCGCTACGCAAGCTGGAAGCATCCGTTTTTAAGCGGCTGGTTCTGCACAATGATGAGTTGGAGCAGGCTTACCGGACGACTGCCACGCGGATCGTAGATTATGGCTATCATTTACAAGCGGATGTGCATGAAGGCGGCGCGAATCTCTTTTATATCCATGAAGATGAACGTTTGCTGCTTTTCAAAAAAGCTGGGCTATTCACAGATCGACACGGTCTGGTGGTGTTTACTGTGGATGAACTGCTTGAAGAGATAGATAGACATCCCGAACGTTTTAGTAATAATGTGCTAACTCGTCCTCTAATGCAGGATTCACTGTTTCCGGTGCTGGCATCTGTGCTGGGTCTAGGAGAGATTGCTTACTGGGCGATTACACGGGATGCTTTCGGGGTGTTGGAGATGCAGATGCCGATACTGCTGCCACGGATGTCTTTTACGTTGGTAGAGTCAGGTGTGGAGAAGCATATGCTTAAGTATGAATTAAGTTTTGGTCAAGTTCGAGACGGACTTGAGGAACGGAAAAAGCAATGGATTGCCACTCAAGATCGGCTTGGAATGCAGGATCAGTTTTCCGGGGCAAAGGAAGCTTTTGTCCGCATGTACGAACCGCTTGTGCAGCAGACAGGTTTGATTGAAAAAGGTTTGCTACGGCTTGGAGAAACCAACCGCGATAAGATTCTGTCACAGATCGCCTATCTGGAGGCAAAAGTTCAGGAAGCGTTGCTTCGACAAAATGAAACAGCACTTCGCCAGTGGGATCGTATTGAATGGTCGCTTTTCCCATTTGGACAGCCGCAGGAGCGGGCGTATACGATCTATCATTTTCTGAATCGTTATGGTCTCAGTCTGATGGATACGATTATGAATGTACCATTGGATTTGACGGGTACGCATCGTGTTATTTATGTATAATTTGTTGTTTTATATAGGATTTATCATGGAATAAAATTTAACCAATTTGAAGGAGGAAACAAAGTATGACTTCCCATTCTCTGCAAAATAGCATAGTTCACGATCTTAAATTGGCTCCTGAAGGTCATTTGAAAATTGATTGGGTAGAAGCACATATGCCGGTATTGAACCGTATACGTCAACAATTCGAGCAAGAGCAGCCTTTTGCTGGTTTGAAGGTAACCATCTGTCTACATCTGGAGGCCAAAACGGCTTATTTGGCTAAAGTGGTACAAGCAGGTGGAGCGCAGGTAACTATTACGGGTAGTAATCCATTGTCCACACAAGATGATGTTTGCGCCGCATTAGTTGAAGATGGCGTTACAGTATTAGCTAAATACAATCCGGACCCAGAAGAATTCAAAAATTTGCAAATCAAGGCACTGGAAACAAAGCCGGATCTCATTATAGATGATGGTGGTGACTTGGTTACTCTGTTGCAATCCGAACGGCCTGATCTGATTTCTACGATCCGTGGGGGAGCAGAGGAGACAACTACTGGCATTATTCGTTTGAAGGCATTGGAAAAAGAAGGGCAACTTCACTTTCCGATGGTGGCTGTTAATGATGCTTACTGCAAATATTTGTTTGACAACCGCTATGGTACAGGACAGTCAGCTTTCGACGGCATTATTCGTACGACTAATCTGGTTGTAGCCGGAAGTACAGTGGTTGTGGTAGGTTATGGCTGGTGTGGCAAAGGGGTTGCAATGCGTGCGAAAGGGTTGGGAGCCAACGTTGTTGTAACCGAAGTTGATCCAATCAAGGCTGTAGAAGCCCATATGGATGGTTTCCATGTGTTACCAATGGTAGAGGCTGCCAAACTGGGTGATTTCTTTATTACAGTAACTGGTAACAAGGCTGTAATTACAGGGGAACACTTTGATGTGATGAAGGATGGGGCTGTGCTGTGTAACGCAGGGCATTTTGATGTGGAGGTTAGTAAGCCTGAGCTTGCTAAACGTTCTGAATCCATTCGTACGGTGCGTCGTAATATTGAGGAATATCGCTTTAAAGATGGACGTAAAATGTATTTGCTGGCAGAAGGACGCCTCGTGAATCTAGCTGCCGCCGATGGTCATCCAGCAGAAATTATGGATACGACATTTGCGCTTCAGGCGCTTGGCTTGAAATACGTGAATGATCGTTACAATGAGCTTGGCAAAGCCGTTATTAATGTACCTTATGAAATCGATGAGCAGGTAGCTCGATTCAAGCTTGATAGTCTGGAAATCCAAATTGACACGTTAACTGAAGACCAAAAGGTCTATTTGGACAGCTGGAACGCGTAATCGGATTTTTTCGTCACGATTTTCGCTGCAAAAGTGTTGTGTTTTTAATGCAAGTGTTTGTTTAGGTTGACATAATGGACAGAGAGTAAGCCCTTTATTCCGTGTGGTTTCGAAACCTGATGCATATTGTCGGGTGCCGGCTTCATGGGATAAGGGGCTTTTTTGTATCTTATGACGCAGGGCTACAATAACAGACATAATGCTATGGATCCAGCTTCTATCACTTTTTGGTAATGAAAAAGAGGTCTTTGATTTTTTAAAGCGAATCTATTATGCTTAGGTGGTGGAAAGTGGGCCAAAGTGGGAGAATGGGGTAAGGGGTGACGAAACCAATGTTTATGGGGGAGTTCCAACATAGCATTGATGAGAAGGGGCGGCTTACTGTACCGGCCAAGTTTCGTGAACTTCTCGGTGCCTCGTTCGTGGTTACCCGCGGGCTGGACCAATGCCTCTTCGTGTATCCTATGGATGAGTGGGCTGTCATGGAGAAAAAACTTAAAGCACTGCCTCTGATGAAGGCCGATGCGCGGGCGTTTACCCGTTTTTTTTTCTCGGGGGCGACTGAATGCGAATTGGACAAACAGGGCAGGGTAAATTTACCGGGGAATTTGTGCGAATACGCCAAGCTTACTAAAGAGTGCGTCGTATTGGGAGTGTCCACCCGTGTAGAGATTTGGAGCAAGCACACTTGGGAGCAATATTTCAACCAATCAGAGGAAGCATTTAATGACATTGCTGAGAAATTGGTTGATTTCAACTTTGAATTGTAATTTAGGAGGTCAGCCGTTTGTTTCACCACATTACCGTACTCAAAGAAGAAGCAACACAGGCACTAAACATCAGGCAGGACGGGATTTATGTGGACTGCACGTTGGGAGGGGCAGGACACAGTTCCGTCATTGCATCACAGCTTGGCCCTGAGGGAAGGCTTATTGCCTTTGATCAGGACGACTGGGCATTGAACAATGCGCGAGAGAAGCTGTCAGCCTATGAAGGAAAAATTTCATTAGTGAAATCTAACTTCCGCCACTTGCAGGACAAGCTGACTGAATTGGGATTGCCCGAAAAAGACGGCGTCCCGCAGGTCCAGGGTATTTTGTTCGATCTGGGTGTGTCCTCGCCCCAGTTCGATGAGGGGGAACGGGGATTTAGTTACAATCATGATGCGCCGCTTGATATGCGGATGGATCAGAGTAGCTCGCTTACGGCTTACGAAATTGTCAATGAATGGTCGGAAGCAGAGATTGCGCGTATTTTGTTTCATTACGGAGAAGAGAAGTTTTCACGACGGATCGCAAAGATCATGATTGAACGTCGATTGAACAAGCCTATTCACACAACAGGGGAACTTGTCGATATTATCAAAGAAGGAATTCCGGCTGCGGCACGCAGAACCGGGGGACATCCGGCTAAACGCAGTTTCCAGGCTTTGCGGATTGCTGTAAATGATGAGTTGGGTGCACTGGAAGATACTTTGCATCAGGCAATAAGATGTCTGGCTCCAGGAGGCAGAATTTCGGTCATTACATTCCATTCTCTGGAGGATCGGATATGCAAGCATATTTTCAAGGAGTATTTGGCGAAAAGCATCTATCCATCTGATTTGCCTATTTTGGAGGACAAAATGATAGGCGATCTGAAGCTGGTGAACCGTAAGCCGATTGTAGCGTCAGAGCAGGAATTGGAGCTTAATCCACGGTCCCGGTCAGCGAAGCTGAGAGTTGCCGAAAAATTGTAAATTTAATGGAGAAGGAGAGGCGACATGGCTTATACACGCGGTAATTTGGCTGTAAAAGAAAGAGCCCGTCAGGAACAGGTTCAGCAACAACGGTATCGTGAGACCACCAAAGTCGTTACACGCCGCAGAGAGCTGCCGATTCGAGAAAAGCTGCTGTATCTATTGACACTTGTAGCGTGCATTGTCATTGCTGGTATGTTGATTGGCAGGTACGCTCACATTTATCAAATCAATTATTCGATTAATACGGCAAGCAAGGACATTTCCAAATTACAGACCAATATCGCCCAACTGAAGATTCAAAAGGAGCGTCTGGAAAATCAGATCGTGCCGACTGCAAAGGAACAGGGATATATCGAACCAACAAGAGAGCCCATTCGTGTGGAAAAGCAGGCTGCCAAATAGTTAAGGGCATAGCATCAAGCTATGCTCTGACGTACATTTTTTTGCAGAGAGGTTTGAGCTATGGTCAAAAGAATAAAGCTTCGTACACTGCTGATAGGGGGATGTATTACCCTCTTTTTTCTTGTTCTGCTACTTAAGGTATTTTGGATTCAAGTTGTGAGCGGGGAGTACTGGCATAACCTGGTAGTTACTCAAGTGGAAAAAGATCAGGTGATTCAGCCCAAGCGTGGAACCATTACGGACCGTAAAGGAAACGTATTGGCTACGGATGCACCGGCTTATACGGTAGTTGTCAATCCTACCATCATTCAGGAGTATGATTTGGAGAATGAGGTTGTAGCTAAGCTACACCAATTACTCAAAACACCTGAGGATGAGCTGAGAAGGCATCTTTCTGCAAAGGATAAAGCGGGGAACTACTTAAAAAACCGTGAGATCCGCAATGGAGGCTGGAAGGTAGATCCTGAGGTCAAGGCACAAGTGGATACGTTCAAAGAGTATTTGAAGGATAAGTATCAAGTAATTGGAGCTGTGGACACTGTTCAAGGATCCAAACGCTATTATCCAGAAAATAAGCTGGCTTCCCATGTTCTTGGCTATCAAAGAAAAGATGGCACAGCAGGTATGGGGTTGGAAGCTTATTATAATAAAGAGCTCTCGGGGACGGCTGGAAAGCTTCTGTATCAGCGGGATCGGAAGGGAGTTCCTCTTCAAGGATCGGGAAGTGTCTATGAGCCGGCACAAAATGGTAAAAATTTAAAGCTGACGATTGACGATACGATTCAGTATTATATAGAGGATGCCATGCAGGAAGCTATTGCAAAATACAATCCGAAAACGATGACTGTGGTAGCGGCTGATCCCAAAACGATGGATGTTCTCGGTATGGCGACCTACCCGAATTTTAATCCCAATACATATGGGAGTACACCTTTGGAATATTTCCGTAATAATGCTACTCAGTCCATCTACGAGCCGGGCTCCACGTTTAAGATTGTAACCTTGGCTGCCGCGGTTCAAGAAAAGGTATTCAATCCGAATGAATCCTACCAATCTGGTATGATTCGGGTCGGAGGCTGGGATATTCGTGACGTAAGCCGTAACTGGGGAACGTTAACTTATCTTCAGGGGGTCAAGCGTTCGAGTAACGTCGGCTTTGTCCATCTGGGGCTGGATAAGTTGGGTGGCGAAAGGCTGAAGAAATATATTAATAACTTTGGATTCGGAGTGAAAACGGGCATTGATCTTCCGAGTGAGTCTACCGGAGCTATCACATTCCATACCCAGTACAAATCCGAGGTCGCAACGGCGTCATATGGACACGGACGTGTCCAGGTGACGCCAATCCAGCAGGTAGCTGCTATCTCGGCAATTGCTAACGGGGGGAAGCTGATGCAGCCTCATCTGGTAAAGGAAATTATAAACCCAGATACAGGCGAAGTGCAGACGATTCAGCCAAAGGAAATCCGCCAAGTGATTACTCAGGAATCTGCAGCTCAGACAAGTAGCTATCTGGAGCAGGTTGTGTCTGACCAGGAAATTGGTACGGGACGCCTTGCTTATATCGACGGATATCGTGTAGCTGGTAAAACAGGTACAGCGACGAAGGTCGTTGGAAAAGTATATGACCATTCGAAGGATGTCGTGTCCTTTATAGGTTTTGCACCGGTAAATGATCCGAAAATGGCTGTTTTGGTTGTTATGGACGAACCTAACAAATCGGTAGGCGGCGGTACAGCAGCAGCGCCTGTATTTAAAAAAATTGTATCCCAATCGTTGCAATATATGGGTGTTCCAAAAACGGGAACTAAAACGAATAAATCAGGTGGCGCTGTTGTAAAAACAGTGAATTTGCCAACGGTACCACAATTAACGGGTCAGGTGAAGAAGGATGCGCAAAACGCATTGCTCAAACAGGGGATTGCCTATGAAACGGTAGGCAAAGGCTCCAAAATTGTTCGCCAGTATCCTGAAGCAGGCGTCAAAATGAAACCCGGACAACGCATTTACTTGCTGACTGAGGATAGTGCCAACATGACTATTCCTGATTTTACAGGTGTTTCGTTGCGTGACACACTTCAAGTTCTAACCCTTATGAGGGTTGGTGTGCAGGTAAGCGGCGAAGGTTATGTCGTCTCTCAAAAGGCGCAAATGGTAAATGGAAAGCGAATCGTCAGTGTGATGCTTCAGCCGGCCAAAGAAACGGTGACCGGAGTGAAACCGGAGGATACACAGGACTCGACCAATGGAGTTGCAGCTAACCAGATTGGGAGCGCAACAAAAACGGAGGCCGATAATAAAAACAAATCCGGTACTACTGCCGAAGCTGGAACAGATGCGGGAGCTCCTAAGAGAGGAATATCGGCTGTTGCAGATGAGAAAAGTGCTGCTGAGATTAAAGGCGAGGATAACTGATAGCTTGTTCTTAATGTTCGTTCTTTTGAATATTCATGAGGTAAGACATGTCATGAGTATTTGAGGAACGGAGGGAGCGCGTTTGAAAAAATCTAACGTGACCATGCGGCGAAGGCTGGTATGGGGGCTAATGGGATTATTTGTACTGTTTGCGGCCTTGTCGATCCGGCTCGCCTATGTTCAATTGGGTAAAGGAGGCGAGCTCTCGGCCAAGGCTGAGGATTCGTGGCGCCGCAATATTCCATTTGCCGCCAAGCGTGGCGAAATTTTGGATCGGCAGGGTACGGCGCTGACCTACAATGTCAGTTCGCCCACAGTCATGGCGATACCAGTACAGATTAAGAAGCCGGAAGAAACGGCACGCAGGCTGGCGCCCTTGCTGGATATGAGTGAGGATAAAGTGCTCAAGCTGATTACCAAACGAACAGCAAGCCAAAAACTTCAGCCCGGCGGACGAAAAATTACGATGGAGAAAGCGCAGCAAATTCGTGATTTGAAGCTGCCGGGTATCGTTGTTGCTGAAGACAACAAACGTTATTATCCTTATGGTGATCTAGCCGCTCATATTCTTGGGTTTACAGGAATTGATAATCAAGGGCTGACAGGCGTAGAGAAGCAGCAAAACAGTAAGCTTCGGGGAATTGACGGAAGTATTGCATATTTATCAGATGCAGGTGGTCGTCTGATGCCAGGTTCTTCCGAAAAATACATTGAACCGAAGGATGGACTGAATTTACAATTAACCATTGATAAGTCTGTGCAGTCCATTATGGAGCGGGAGCTTGACCAAGCCATGGTCAAATTTCAGGCGAAGTCCGCGTTGTCTATAGCTATGAACCCCAAGACGGGTGAAATATTAGGCATGGCTGGACGACCAAGCTATGAGCCAGCGCTATACAAGCAATATGCGCCTGAAATCTACAATCGAAATCTGCCTATCTGGATGACATATGAACCTGGGTCTACTTTTAAAATTATTACATTGGCGGCTGCCTTGGAAGAAAAGAAGGTCAATCTCAAAAATGACCGTTTTTTTGATCCGGGATATATTGAAGTCGGTGGAGCACGCCTGCGTTGCTGGAAGAAAGGCGGACATGGGAGCCAAACTTTCCTTCAAGTGGTGGAGAATTCTTGCAACCCTGGTTTTGTAACATTGGGGCAGCGGTTAGGCAAAGAAACACTGTTCAAGTACATTCGCAATTTCGGCTTCGGCAGCAAAACGGGGATCGACATGATTGGTGAGGGCAATGGCATTTTGTTCAAGCTACCTCAGGTCGGTCCTGTAGAACTGGCGACGACCGCTTTTGGTCAAGGGGTGTCTGTCACCCCGATCCAGCAGGTTACGGCTGTATCAGCGGCAATCAATGGCGGTAATCTTTACAAGCCTCACATTACAAAAGGTTGGGTTCAGCCGGGAACCGGAAAAGTGCTGGAAAAAGTAGAACCAGAACTGGTACGTAGGGTCATTTCAGAGGACACCTCCCGACAGGTAAGGGAAGCGCTGGAAAGTGTCGTTGCTAAAGGTACAGGTCGTCCTGCTTTTATTGAAGGCTACCGGGTGGGAGGTAAAACGGGGACAGCACAAAAGGTGATTAACGGGCGTTATTCTTCCTCGGAGCATATTGTATCCTTTATTGGTTTTGCACCGGCAGATGATCCGCAAATCGTCGTCTATACCGCTGTCGATAACCCGAAGGGCATTCAATTCGGCGGGGTTGTTGCTGCGCCAATCGTGCAAAATATTTTAAAGGACGCGCTGATTGCCTTAAAAATACCACCTCGCACCAATCAAATTGCCAAAGAGTACAAGTATGGAGAAAATCCGATCGAAACGGTACCTGATCTGGTAGGTGCTACTGCAGCTGATTTGTACGAAGATATGAATATGAACTTTATGCTCGTAAAATCCGGGTCAGGCAAGACGGTCGTGAGTCAGGCGCCGAAGCCGGGCTCCAGATTGGAGCGGGGATCAACGATCCGTATTTACATGGGGGATTGATAGGTTCATTTTATACCATACTATGAATAACGAGAGAGCAATGGAGGAATGAAAGATGCAGCTTCAACAATTGGCTTCACTGCTGGCCGTCTCCCGTGTCGTGGGTGACGGTACAGTGGATTGCCGAGGAATCGGGGCGGATTCACGTCGAGTGCAACCGGGAGATTTATTTCTGTGTCTGCCAGGTTTTACAGTGGACGGACATGACTATGCTGAGCAGGCAATTGCGTCCGGAGCGGCAGCTTTGGTCGTTGAACGGGAACTGGATGTACCTGTTCCGCAGCTTGTAGTTAAGGATGCACGACATGCCATGGCGGTTTTGGCGGATTATATGTTTGATTCACCGAGCCGACGCATGCGCATGATCGGCATAACCGGAACCAACGGTAAAACAACGATAACTTATCTGATTGAAAAGATCATGAAGGACGCCGGGGTGAACACCGGACTGATTGGTACGATTCAAATGCGTTACGGTGGTCAGTCTTATCCAATGTCTGGCACTACGCCCGAAGCGGTGGAACTTCAACGTTATCTGGGAAATATGGCAGAGCAGGGGGTTCAATGCTGTGTCATGGAAGTATCCTCACATGCGTTGGAGCAGGGTCGCGTCAAGGGAACTGATTTTCGCACAGCTATATTTACAAACCTGACGCAGGACCACCTGGACTACCACAACACAATGGAGGAGTACCGTGCTGCAAAAGGACTTTTGTTCTCTAGGTTGGGAAATGCTTTCTCGCGCGATGCATCAGATAGCAAATATGCTGTTCTGAATGCAGACGATCCGGCTTCTTCCTATTTGCAGGCTCAAACTGCGGCCCAAGTGATTACATACGGCGTGGAAAAGGAATCTGATGTGCAGGCATCTCGTATCACTATTGGTGCCAAGGGAACCTTCTTCCATGTGTCCACTTTTAAAGGAGATACCGATATTGAGCTTCGAATGGTGGGCAAGTTCAATGTGTACAACGCACTGGCGGCCATTACCGCAGCTCTGCTGGAGGGAATTTCGCTGGCGGATATCAAGAAGAGTCTAGAGTCTATCGCAGGCGTAGATGGGCGGGTAGAGCCTGTAGATGCGGGTCAGCCCTTTGCTGTTATTGTAGACTATGCCCATACACCGGACGGATTGGAAAATGTCCTTCGCACCGTAAAGGAATTTGCGGTCGGTAAAGTATGGTGTGTATTTGGATGCGGGGGTGACCGGGATCGTACCAAACGTCCGTTGATGGGGAAAATTGCTGCGCGTTACAGTGATCATTCGTTTATTACTTCCGACAATCCGCGGACAGAGGACCCGAAAGTGATTTTGAAAGACATCGAACAAGGGCTGATTGACGAAGGTATACCCGCAGAACGATACGAATTGATCGTGGATCGCAGAACTGCAATTCATAAAGCTGTTGAAATGGCAAGCCCTGACGATGTAGTATTGATTGCGGGAAAAGGTCATGAGACTTACCAGTTGATCGGAAAAACGGTGCATGAATTCGATGACCGCATCGTAGCCAAAGAAGCGATAAGGGGTTTATCCAAGTGATGAAAAGAACAATCGGTCAGATTGCATCTATGTGTGAAGGAACACTTCACGGAGAAGCGGACGCCGAACAGATAGTCGAAGGCGTTTTTACAGATTCTCGCAGGCCGCAGAGCCAAGGGTTGTTTGTTCCACTCGTGGGCGAACGATTTGATGGGCATAATTATGTGCAGCAGATCGTAAGTGAGGCAGGTGCAGCTGCATTTTTATGGCAAAAGGATCATGGCGTACCTCCGGCTGAGAACGCTATTGAGGTAGAGGATACGTTTGAAGCCCTTCAGCATCTAGCAGCTGCATACTTACGCGAAACTGGCGTTTCTGTCGTTGGGATCACGGGAAGCAACGGCAAGACGACAACGAAAGACATCGTAAACGCTCTGCTGGGCACGACTTTTAAAGTACACAAAACCGAAGGAAATTATAACAATCATATCGGTTTGCCTTTAACGGTACTGTCCATGCCGCAGGATACAGATATTCTCATTCTGGAGATGGGCATGAGTGGACGTGGAGAGATTCGTCTGCTGGCTAATATTGCCCAACCAGATGTAGCTATCATAACGAACATAGGCGAATCGCACTTGCTGCAGCTTGGTTCTCGTGCGGAAATCGCTCGTGCAAAGTTGGAAATCACAAGTGGCCTTAAGCCCGGTGGTTTGCTGATCTACAACGGGGATGAACCACTGCTTTCACAAGTGTTGGCGGAGTCTGAAACGGTCAAGCCTGAAGGTTTAAAATTATTTACGTTCGGGCTAGCTGCAGTCAACGATGACTATCCAACGGAAATCACTTCGGATGGAGAAGGTAGCTTATTCATAACAGCCCAATCTGGCAAAGAGGCTTTCCGACTTCCCTTGCTTGGTCAGCACAATGTTGTAAATGGTTTGGCAGCACTGGCGGTAGCGCGTCATTTCAATGTCGATGCAGACCATATACGTAAAGGGTTGTCGTCTTTAAAACTGACGGGCATGCGCATTGAGGTCGTGAACTGTCCTAATGGACTTACTGTGCTAAACGACGCTTATAACGCCAGTCCGGCTTCAATGAAGGCTGCAATTCAGACGTTGTCTGCGTATAAAACGGATGGACGTAAAGTCGCCGTACTTGGTGACATGCTGGAGCTGGGATCTGAGGAAAAGCAATTCCATGAGGAAATTGGAATTTTCGCGGCAAAGCACGACGTAGAGGTACTGTTTACCTACGGTGCGTTAGGCACTTCGATTGCACAGGGCGCGCAAGGGTTGATGCCAGCTGTTAACGTGCACGCTTATACAGATAAGCAAGAGTTGATCCAGCATTTGCGGGTTCATCTCCACGCCAATGATATTGTGCTGGTTAAGGCATCCAGAGGGATGCGACTAGAAGAAATTGTGGATGCGCTGAAAAACGGTCCGCTACAGAACTGATGTTGACGAGAGGGAGACTCCCATGGATATTCAATTATTACTGCTGACGATCGTCGTATCGTTTATACTGGCGGTCATTGCCGCTCCACTGCTCATTCCGCTGCTGCGGCGAATGAAATTTGGCCAGCAGGTCCGGGATGACGGGCCACAAAGCCATCTTAAAAAGATAGGTACGCCTACAATGGGCGGTATCGTGATTCTGGTGGCTTTTACGCTGACCTTTCTTAAGTTTTCAGCTATCAAAAATACGGACTTTTACGTTCTGCTGGTTGCTACGCTCGGCTTTGGGCTGATCGGCTTTTTGGACGACTATATCAAAATTGTATTCAAACGCTCGTTAGGCCTGACGGCACGTCAAAAGCTGTTTGGACAATTATTGTTTGGCGCGATCATGTGCTGGCTTCTGCTTAGCAATGATCATAGTACTGCGATCGGCATCCCTGGAACGTCATGGTCATTTGATTGGGGCGGCTGGTTCTATTATCCTTTCATCATTATCATGATGCTGGCAATTAGCAACGCTGTCAATTTCACGGATGGGCTGGACGGGCTGCTGTCCGGTACAAGTGCCATTGCCTTTGCTGCTTATGCCATTGTCGCGATTCAGGCAACCTCGCTTCCGGCAGCAGTATGCTCAGCAGCTATGATCGGCGCTGTACTAGGATTTCTAGTATATAATGCTCATCCTGCCAAGGTGTTTATGGGTGACACAGGCTCGCTGGGAATCGGCGGCGCCATAGGTGCCATTGCCATCGTTACGAAAAGCGAAATTTTGTTTCTCATTATCGGCGGTGTATTCGTAATTGAAATGCTGTCCGTGGTCTTGCAGGTAGCTTCCTTTAAAACACGTGGCAAGCGTATTTTCAAAATGAGCCCGATTCATCATCATTTCGAGCTGTCCGGCTGGTCCGAATGGCGCGTAGTTATTACATTCTGGGCTGTAGGACTGCTGTTGGCAGGACTCGGACTTTATCTCAACAAGGGGTTGTAGACCAATGAACCATCCAGACGCATACAGAGATCAGGAAGTCGTCATTATCGGTCTGGCCAAAAGCGGCGTGCAAGTTGCCAAGGTGCTGCACCAGGCCGGAGCGAAGCTGACAGTCAATGATAAAAAAGATAGGGAACAATGTCCCGAAGCTTCTGAATTAGAGGCTTTGGGAATTTCCGTTTTATGCGGGGGTCACCCAGAGGGGTTGATTCATCATGGAGTGAAGCTGGTTGTCAAAAATCCAGGCATTCCTTATACGGCCCCTCCCGTACAGAAAGCTGTCGAGCTCGGCATTGAGGTTGTGACCGAGGTTGAGGTCGCCTACCATCTATGTAAAGCTCCGATCATCGGAATTACTGGCTCCAACGGAAAGACGACCACGACCACTTGGGTAGGCAAGCTGTTGGAGGCATCCGGCATGAATCCAATCGTGGCTGGTAATATCGGTACGCCCTTATGTGAGGCGGCTGTGGACGCCAAGTCGGATGAGTGGATGGTTGTGGAGCTGAGCAGCTTTCAGTTAAAAGGAACAAAGGATTTCAAGCCCGCTGTGGCCTGCCTGCTCAATGTAGCAGAGACCCATTTGGACTATCACGGAGGCATGGAGGACTACGTTGCATCCAAGGCGCGTCTATTTGCCAATCAAACGGCGGCGGATACTGCGGTGGTGAACTGGGACGACCCCGTCTGCCGGGAGCTCGTACCCTATATAAAAGCGAAGCTGCTTCCGTTCTCTATGACAGAACTTTTGCAGGAAGGGTTGTTTGCTGATCCGCCATACATACCGGATGTGACGGACGATATTGAACGTAGCATCGTATACCGCGATGGAAATGGTGTGCTGCATCCCATTATAGGCATAGCTGAGATTGGACTTCCGGGTCGTTTTAACGTAGAAAATGCTCTTGCTGCTTGCGCAATCGCCATTGCTGCAGGCGCAGAACCAGCAAATTTGGCGGAACCATTAAGTACTTTTCGCGGCGTAGAACATCGGCTTGAATATGTTTTAGAACAGGCTGGTGTAGCTTATTACAATAATTCCAAAGCAACCAATTCGAAAGCAACGATGATGGCCTTATCTTCCTTTAAGCAGCCTATTGTACTCATTGCCGGAGGATTGGATCGTGGCTCTGATTATACAGAGCTCGTACCTTCTTTACAGGAAGGTGTGAAAGCCGTTGTGCTCCTGGGTGAGACACGGCATAAGCTGGCTGAGCGGGCCAAGCAGGCCGGAATAGAGCATGTCAAGGTCGTCGATAATGGGGAGGATGCCGCCGCTACGCTCGTGGAGGCTGTGAACAAGGCTGCTGAATTTGCTGAGACGGGAGATGTGGTATTACTCTCACCCGCCTGTGCAAGCTGGGATATGTTCCGATCCTATGAAGAGCGTGGACGTATTTTTAAAGAGGCGGCGCATAAATTGTAAGTAGGGGGGTTGGATAAGCCCCTACTTTTATGCAAGGGGTGGCCTCCTGATGAAGCAGTCTCGTCCAGCGCCGGATCTATGGCTTTTCGTTTGTATTGTAAGCTTATTAGCCATCGGCATGGTTATGGTATATAGTGCGGGCGCCGTCCTCGCTTTTCACGAGTACGGGGACTCCTACTATTTTGTTAAGCGACAATTGCTGTTTGCGGGGCTCGGCCTAGTAGCGATGTACTTTACTGCCAGAACGGACTACCGGGTCTGGCAGAAATATGCCAAGGTCGTATTGTTGATCTGTCTAGCGCTGCTGGTTGCCGTATTAATTCCCGGCATTGGTGTAGTAAGAGGCGGGGCACGAAGCTGGCTCGGTATTAGCTCTTTCGGCATTCAGCCTTCCGAGTTTATGAAGCTGGGTATGATTCTTTTTCTCGCTCGTTGGCTCAGTCGTCCTGATTATCATATTAGCTCTTTTACGCGCGGCCTGTTGCCGCCGCTTGGACTCATGGGACTGGCTTTTGGGCTTATTATGCTCCAGCCCGATTTGGGCACAGGTACGGTAATGATGGGAGCGTCCATGCTCATCGTATTTACGGCAGGCGCGCGTATGAAGCATCTCGGTCTGCTGGCTCTGTCGGGAGCAGCGGGGTTTGCTGCACTGATTGCAGCTGCGCCTTATCGACTCCAGCGCATCACAGCTTTTCTGGACCCTTGGTCCGATCCGCTTGGCGCAGGCTATCAAATTATTCAATCGCTATATGCGATTGGTCCTGGCGGGCTGGCGGGCTTGGGACTCGGAATGAGTCGACAAAAATATAGCTACGTTCCTGAGCCGCAGACTGATTTTATTTTTTCCATTTTGGCGGAGGAGCTTGGCTTTATCGGTGGAATGACGGTGCTGGGGCTCTTTTTGGTTCTCGTGTGGAGAGGAATGCGTGTCGCTATAACCATTCCGGATACCTATGGTAGTTTGCTTGCGGTGGGTATTGTCGCAATGGTCGCCGTACAGGTCGTCATTAATATTGGTGTCGTTATCGGTTTAATGCCGGTGACAGGAATAACACTGCCCTTAATCAGCTATGGAGGTTCTTCTCTGACCTTAATGCTAACTGCTCTGGGCATTTTACTAAATTTATCACGTTATGCGAGGTGAACGTTTATGCGCGTCGTGTTGAGCGGCGGCGGCACCGGAGGGCATATTTATCCGGCGTTGGCCGTAGCCAGACAGTGCGAAGAGATTGATCCAGACGCTGAATTTTTATACATTGGCGGTCAACGAGGACTCGAAAGTAAGTTGGTTCCTCAGGAAAAAATTCCATTTGAGGCTATTGATATCACAGGATTTCGTCGCAGCTTGTCTGTGGAAAATATAAAAACGATCATGCGTTTTTTCAAAGGGGTTCGCAGATCCAAAGCATTATTAAAGAAATTTAAGCCAGATGTCGTTATTGGAACTGGGGGATATGTATGTGGCCCCGTCGTTTATGCAGCTTCCAAGTTGGGAATTCCCAGCATTATTCATGAGCAAAATGCAATTCCAGGGCTGACTAATACATTTCTGAGTCGCTATGTGGATACAGTGGCTGTTAGCTTTGAAGGCTCAGAAGGAGCTTTTCCCAAAGCTAAAAATGTACTGTACACCGGAAACCCACGTGCTACAACAGTTCGTTTGGCTAACCGGGATCGGGGATTTGCTACGATTGGGGTTCCGATGGACAGCTCAGTTGTCCTTGTGGTCGGTGGCAGCAGGGGAGCGAAGGCCATTAATGACGCCATGATTGCAATGGCTCCGCAACTTTCGCAACTGAAAGACGTCCATTTTGTATATGTAACCGGTGAATCTTATTACGAGCAAACGCTGGATAGCATACGGAATCAGATCGGCTCATTGCCCAATCATCTACATGTGCTTCCCTATATTCACAATATGCCAGAGGTGCTGGCCTGTACTTCTTTAATTGTTAATCGCGCAGGTGCGTCCTTCTTGGCAGAGATTACATCGCTCGGCATTCCGTCCATTCTGATCCCATCACCTAATGTGACGAATAACCATCAGGAGGCTAATGCTCGTACCCTTGAAAAGGCAGGCGCATCCGTCATGATTGTAGAAAAGGAACTGAGTGGCCCGGCCCTGTTTCAATCTATAGCGGGAATTATGAAGGATAAGGCATGGCGGAGTCGCATGGCGGAGTCGGCGTCTGCGCTTGGCAAGCCTGACTCAGCGGATATTTTAGTAAAAGAAATGGAACGTCTTGCCCGTAAAAGGTAGTTTGCAGCGTAGAATTGGGCGGTTGTCACACACCGGATGGTATTTACATAGGATACCCTATAGATTGTGACCATCACTCAGGCTGCCGGTTGTCAGGTGAGAGCCTTATAACCATGCGGGGCAAGCAACAAGGAGGTTTCAGTACAATGCAGCAATGGATGCCATTATTAGCGGAGCATGATATCGGAAAAGTGCTGGAGCATGAGCCGCTGTCCAAATATACGACATGGAAGATTGGAGGCCCTGCGGATGCACTTGTCATCCCGGATACCAAAGAGCAGCTGGCAAGAGTTTTGAAGCTGGCTAGCGAGCACGGAATTCCCTGGATGCAGTTGGGGCGGGGCTCCAACATGCTCGTCTCTGACAAAGGGATACGGGGACTTGTGATCAAGCTGGGACCAGGATTTGATTATGTTCATTTTGAAGATGAACAGATCGTTGCTGGAGGAGGCGTTTCACTGGTCAAACTGTGCGTTATGGCCAGCAAACAGGGCCTATCCGGTCTTGAATTTGCTGGTGGTATCCCAGGATCGGTCGGTGGGGCTGTCTACATGAACGCCGGTGCCCATGGGTCTGATGTGTCACAAATATTCCAGTCCGCTGAGATTGTGCTGGATACAGGGGAATTGGCTGTGTACGATGCCGAGAATATGCATTTCAGCTATCGTCACTCCGTGTTGCATGAGCAACGTGGAATGGTGACAGAGGCAGTGTTTCGGATGAAGCGGGGCGACCGCGAGGAAATTTCAGCAGCGCTTGCGGCTTTTAAAGACCGCCGTCGGCTGACTCAGCCGCTACAGTTAGCTTGTGCAGGAAGCGTGTTCCGCAATCCTCCAGGAGACTATGCTGCCCGTCTTATTGAGAGCGCAGGTCTCAAGGGCTTGAAGGCGGGAGGCGCAGAGGTATCTGTACAGCATGCCAATTTCATTGTAAATACCGGTCAAGCGACAGCAGAGGACGTGCTTACCCTAATGAAGCATATTCAAAGTACAATATCATCTCAAACCGGCATCAAGCTAGTTCCGGAGGTTTTCGTAGTGGGTGAGCGGTAAACTCGGAGGTGATACATTGGACAAATTGGTGATTGAGGGAGGCCGTCCCCTGTCAGGCACCATACGTATCCATGGGGCAAAAAATGCGGCACTACCTATTCTTGCAGCGAGCTTACTTGCACAAGGTAAGGTAGAAATTCGGAATGTGCCCCATCTTTTAGACATTAAGGTCATGCTGCACATCCTTGAAAGACTCGGCTGTACATGCCGACATGAAGAGGAAACGGTATACGTGGATACGTCGTCCGTCCGAACGTTCCAAATTCCGGAAGATTTGATGAAGCAAATGCGCTCATCTATCTTTCTGATGGGACCGCTGCTCGCCAGATATGGAGAAGTTTCTATTTACCAGCCCGGAGGCTGTGCCATAGGCGAGCGCAAAATTGATCTTCACCTAGAGGGCTTAAAAGCTCTTGGCGCAGAGATAGAGGAAAAAGACGAGCAAATCACGTTTCGAGCCCACAAGCTGATCGGCTCGGACATCCACATGGATTTCCCGAGTGTAGGTGCAACGGAAAATATTATGATGGCCGCTGCGTTGGCTGAAGGACGAACAACGATCACCAATGCAGCGAGGGAACCGGAGATTCAGGATTTACAAAACTTCTTGAATGCCATGGGAGCCCGCATTATCGGTGCTGGAACCGACACGATTACAATTACGGGGGTCAGTTGCCTCAATCCGTGTACGTATGAGGTCATTCCTGACCGCATAGTTGCTGGAACGGTTATGATCGCAGCTGCAGCTACACGAGGAAGTGTGTCGTTGACACACTGCAATCCATCCCACTTGTCTGCTCTGATTCATGTCCTCAGGCGGGCTGGTGTTCAAGTCGGCATCTTGAATGATATAATGACCGTAAGTTGTATGAGTCGTCCCAAAGCAGTGGAGAGGATCGTTACCTCCCCTTACCCGTCTTTTCCGACGGATTTGCAATCTCAGGTCATGGTTCTGCTTTCTTTGGCGGACGGATTCAGTGTCATGAAAGAGACCGTCTTCGAAAGCCGATTCAAACATGTGGATGAACTAAATGTAATGGGTGCTGATATTACGGTTGATGCAAATGCTGCCTTTATAAGAGGAGTTTCACGTCTGTACGGGGCTACGGTAGAGGCTACCGATCTGCGGGCAGGGGCTGCGCTGGTCATAGCGGGTCTAGCGGCTCAAGGACGTACCGTTGTCGAGCAGGTTCATCATATTGACAGAGGGTATGACCGGATCGAGCGTCTTTTTCAGGGACTGGGTGCCCGAATGAGCCGTCAGTCTCCGGTTCCGGAGCAACTGGATTTCGTAAATTAATGCCTGTAATGTCCCTCCATTAACGGGGGGACAAAAGGCTTTTGTGGAGAGAAGCTATGCCAAATGCTCAAATACCTGTTCTTAAAAAGAACAGAACGAAAAAAAGAACAAGCCGGAAGATTGCTATTCTTCTCATTTTGTTGTTTATCGTATTGCTCGCTGTTCTCTTTTTCCGTTCTTCGTTGAGTCGGGTTTCTGAAATTCGTTTTGATGGTAATGTATTTTCGACCCGAGACCAGCTTCTTAACCGAAGCGGTCTGGCTGTTGGAGATCAGTATTTCGGAGTTAGTTCATCTGACATCTCTGAGAAGTTGCGGGAAATTCAATCGATACAGCAAGTCATAGTGGACAAGCAGTTTCCGGGTATTATTGCTATTCACATTAAAGAGTTTGCTACGGTCGCTTACGAGTTGCAGAGTGACGGGAGCCTTCGTGCTATTCTAGCGAATGGGACAAGCGTGGGCGTGGGGAGTAGCGGAATAGCCGTTGAGAAGCCTATTTTGACCAAATGGAAATCTGATGATCCGTACAAAGCGAAGCTGTGTGAAGCTTTATCACGCATTCCGGGGGAATGGACTGCCGATATTTCGGAAATCATTCCTGCGCCGATTCCTTCTTTTCCGGACCGCATCAAAATGTACACACGTTCCCAGTTTGAGGTTATAACAACCGTTTCTCTACTGAATTCTAAAATCAGCTATTTGAATCAGGTGCTAGAAACAGAAGATCCCGGTTTGATCACCATGTTGGAGGCGGATTCCTACGTTCCGTTCAAACCAGATACGAGTGAAGAGAGCCAAGAAAAAGATACTACTCAGTGATGTGAAAAAATGCTAGAATTGATTTTATGGGTAATAGACTTGCCTCCTTCTTTTTTCTTCAAATTTTTATGTGACTGCAACCATAAATTGGCTTCTAAAAAATTTGTAGAAAAAAGAGGGAAAGCATGGAGTTTGTTGAATATGTACAGAGTGTGTTTAAAGAACGAAATTCATTTTGGAGTCAGGAGGTGCCACAGACTTGAGCAACAATGACATCATTGTTAGTTTGGACATCGGTACATCCAAAGTTCGGGCTATTATTGGGGAAATGAATAATGGAACCTTTAATATTATTGGAGTTGGATCTGCCGACTCGGAAGGGATTCGCAAAGGTGCAATTGTAGACATTGATCAAACCGTGCAATCAATCCGTAACGCCGTGGATCACGCAGAACGCATGGTTGGTATTCAAATAACAGAAGTGTATGTGGGGATTTCAGGCAATCATATTGGCCTGCAAAATAGTCATGGCGTAGTAGCCGTGTCCAACGAGGACCGTGAAATCGGTGAGGAGGACATTGAGCGTGTACTGAAGGCAGCTGAAGTTATTGCCGTACCACCGGAGAGGGAAATTATTGACGTGGTAGCCAAGCAGTACGTCGTTGATGGCCTTGAAGGCATTCAGGACCCTCGCGGTATGATTGGAGTTCGTCTCGAAGTAGAGGCTACGATTGTTACTGGAGGCAAGACCCCGATACATAATCTGTTGCGCTGCGTTGAGAAAGCTGGCTTGAGGATTAAAGATCTGGTCTTGCTGCCTCTTGGAGCCGGACAATTGTCTCTTTCGAAGGATGAAAAGGTGATGGGTTCAGTTCTGGTGGATATTGGTGCAGGTTCTACGAATGTTGCCATTTTCCAGGAAGGAACGATTGTTGCCACATCAACACTTCCGATTGGTGGAGAGTTTGTAACCAATGATATTGCCTACGGACTGAGAACCCTTACCGATCAAGCCGAAAAAGTAAAGCTTAAATACGGCTGCGCATGGTATGATGATGCGGCAGTCGATGTCGTCTTTAAAGTGACACGTATCGGCAGTAATGTGGATAAGGAGTTTAACCAGCAGGATTTGGCTGCTATTATTGAGCCGAGAGTGCAGGAAATTTTTCAACTCATTCAGGCGGAAGTTAAGCGCTTGGGTTACACAGAGCTTCCGGGAGGTTATATACTTACCGGAGGCACCGTCTCCATGCCTGGTGTACTTCAGGTGGCACAAAGCGAACTGGCCGCTTCCGTAAGGATCGCCGTACCTGATTTTATCGGTGTAAGGGATCCGGGCTACACGAGCGGGGTTGGAATCTTGCATAATGCTATTCGTTACTATCGCGGAAGATCGACTAGCGTTAGCAACAGTGGCGGAAGTGCCAAGAAGCCGACTAACCGAACCAAAAGCAGTAGTCCCGTTGCGGAAGGTGAGCAAAAGCAGGGGTTGATTGAACGATTAAAAAATATGTTCAGTGAATTTATATAACGTTCATTGCTAATTATGCCAATCATGGACGGGCCATCCATGCACATTGAGGGGGAGATGGAATAGTATGTTGGAATTTGATTTTGAAATGGAGAGCTTGGCTCAAATTAAAGTGATCGGCGTCGGAGGCGGCGGCAGCAATGCGGTTAACCGAATGATCGAAAATGGTGTTCAGGGTGTGGAGTTCATTACAGTCAATACAGATGCCCAAGCACTTCATTTAGCGAAGTCTGAGCATAAGCTTCAAATTGGCGATAAGCTGACCCGCGGTCTGGGTGCCGGCGCTAACCCAGATGTGGGTAAAAAAGCGGCTGAAGAGTCGCGTGAGCTCATTATGAATACGCTCAAAGGTGCGGATATGGTATTCGTAACGGCGGGAATGGGTGGCGGTACAGGAACCGGAGCGGCTCCTGTCATTGCTGAAATTGCCAAGGAATGCGGCGCGCTGACTGTAGGCGTGGTAACCCGACCGTTCACGTTTGAAGGGCGTAAGCGCTCCAATCAAGCTGAACTTGGTATTGAGGGATTAAAAGAAAAAGTAGACACTTTGATTGTAATCCCGAATGACCGCTTGCTTGAAATTGTGGACAAGAAAACCCCGATGTTGGAAGCATTCCGTGAAGCGGACAATGTTCTGCGTCAGGCGGTACAAGGTATTTCAGATTTGATCGCTGTACCGGGTCTAATCAACCTTGACTTTGCTGACGTTAAGACGATCATGACGGAGCGTGGTTCCGCTTTGATGGGGATTGGCGAAGCAACTGGTGAAAATCGTGCGGCTGAAGCTGCACGCAAGGCGATTATGAGCCCGTTGTTGGAGACATCCATTGAAGGTGCTCGTGGTGTGATTATGAACATCACTGGCGGCAACAACCTGTCTCTGTATGAGGTTAATGAGGCAGCTGAAATTGTAACATCGGCTTCCGATCCGGAAGTAAACATGATTTTTGGTGCTATCATTGACGAAGAGTTGAAAGAAGAGATCAAGGTTACCGTCATTGCCACTGGCTTTGAAGGCAAGCCAAGTCAACCGGCACCGGGACGTAAACCGGCAGCTAACCCAGCTACTTCCGAATCGGCGGAAAAAGGCTCTCCTAACTTGCGTCCATTTGGTAACACTCAAAGCAGTGATCAATTAGACATTCCTACATTTTTACGTAACCGTTCGCGCAATAATAATAACGATAACTAGTTTCAATTCAGACTGCCCGCATTCTCCCTGGAGATGCGGGCTTCTTTCTGTTTTCCGTATCCTGCAGTTCAGGTGCTTCTCCTCTTTCCGACAAAATTAGTCGGTCACCGTCCCCACCGTTAGACAGACTTTGAACAGCATGACTACTATACTTAAGCCTATCCTGCAAACGCTGGGCGGGTGAAGCCTTGGTTGTTTATATCGACTTGATTTTTTTGGCCAATTTGTTCATTGATGCTGTGCTGCTGATGGTCACCGCTTGGATGAGAAAAATCCGTCCGGTGTGGTGGAGGTTGATGGCTTCAGCTGGAATCGGCGCAATGTACGTGGTCATGATGTTTGTGCCGGAACTGTCCTTTTTATTTACGTTCCTGATCAAACTGGCATTATCGGTCATAATGCTGCTGGTGGCTTTTGGATTTGGCAGCATGCAAAAGTATCTTCGTACAATGGGTGCCTTTTACATGATCAATTTTGTAGCTGCAGGTGGCATTTTGGGGATGCATTATTTTCTCCAAAATACAGGGGAACTGTTTAATGGCATCTGGTACACCGCTTCAGGAGGAATGTCTTTTGAACTGAAAATTGCATTCTGGTTTATTTTATGCGCATTTGGCGGAGTGATGCTTTTCTTTCGAATTGTGCAGTCCTCAAAGCAGCGCACAGAAAGGATGAGTGGGTTTCTGGGACAAGTGCAGGTGTGGATTGGACAGGATCATATTGAGTGTACAGGCTTGTTGGATACAGGTAACCAGCTCCATGATCCTTTGACCCGAACCCCGGTGATGGTCATGGAGGCAGCATTGTGGGAGTCGTATTTGCCTGCTTCCTGGCTCCAAAAATGTTCTGAGGGTAATGCTGACCAACTGGTGATGGAACTGGGAGACGAATCGTTTAGCTGGCAGGATCGTGTTCGTCTCGTCCCCTATCGTGGAATTAACCGCAGTCATTCCTTTATGCTTGCCCTTAAACCAGACCGGGTAGAGGTGGTGATGAATGGGGTTCATTTTGTACATCATCGAGTGTTGATTGGCTTGGACGGGGGAACATTGTCAGCAGAGGGTAAGTATCGCGCCATCATCCACCCGGATGTGACGGCACAAGAAGGGGGCAGTGCTGATACCAACCAGAAACGAGATGCACATTTGAGTGAACATTTAACAGAATCAGGATGATGGAGCATAAACACAAAATGATGTTTGAAGGCAATGAGAAACATCCATTGGTGAAATGGACGGAGCACAGATGGAATTGCACATTTTTAAAAGGGGGAGAATGATATGCGGGAACAGATGAAATTGAAGATGAAAATTAGGCTAGCGTTGCAACTGCAATATTATCGTATTTTATTTTTATTTGGGCTGAAAAGTGAAGAAATTTATTATATTGGCGGCAGCGAGGCGCTCCCCCCACCGCTGACGAGAGACGAAGAAGATTATTTGCTGGGAAAACTTTCTTCTGGAGATGCGGCAGTACGGTCGATGCTAATCGAAAGAAATTTGCGGTTAGTCGTATATATTGCCCGCAAATTTGAGAATACGGGCATCAACATTGAAGATCTCGTATCCATCGGTGCTATTGGACTAATCAAAGCGGTTAACACTTTTGATCCGGAGAAGAAAATCAAACTTGCCACCTATGCGTCCCGATGCATTGAGAATGAGATTTTGATGTATTTGCGTCGCAATAGTAAAACAAGAACGGAAGTTTCTTTTGATGAGCCTCTGAATATTGATTGGGACGGTAACGAGTTGTTGCTTTCCGATGTGATGGGGACGGAAAATGATACCATTTACCGTAATATTGAAGAGCAGGTAGACCGTAAATTATTGCATAAAGCACTGGATAAGTTGACGGATCGAGAGCGTTTGATTATGGAGCTGCGCTTCGGCTTACAAGACGGAGAAGAGAAGACACAGAAGGATGTTGCTGACCTGTTGGGTATCTCGCAATCGTATATTTCGCGTCTGGAAAAACGAATAATAAAGCGCTTACGAAAAGAATTTAATAAAATGGTATAATGCATGGGTATATCCGGAAGCGATGGAAACGGCGAATAAAAAAATGCCCTCAGGAGATAATGTACATTAATGTTGCTCCTTGGGAGGTAAGACACGATGACCCGAAACAAAGTGGAAATTTGCGGTGTGGATACCGCCAAACTGCCGGTATTAACCAATGCAGAAATGCGCGAGTTGTTCACATCACTTCAGCAAAATAATGAACGATCAGCCAGAGAAAAATTGGTCAACGGCAATCTCCGACTCGTCCTGAGTGTGATTCAACGATTTAACAATCGGGGAGAGTTTGTGGACGATTTGTTTCAGGTAGGATGTATCGGCCTAATGAAGGCGATTGATAATTTTGACCTTTCGCAAAACGTAAAGTTCTCCACTTACGCGGTGCCGATGATTATCGGAGAGATCCGCCGTTATTTGCGGGATAACAATCCGATCCGTGTATCCCGTTCGTTACGGGATATTGCATATAAGGCGCTTCAGGTGCGGGACAGTCTGACGAATCTGAACTCGCGGGAACCAACGATTTTTGAAATTTCAGAGGCACTGAATGTGCCTAAAGAAGATGTTGTGTTCGCGTTGGATGCAATTCAGGATCCGGTTTCGCTGTTCGAGCCGATATATCACGACGGGGGCGACCCAATCTATGTGATGGATCAGATCAGTGATGACAGAAATAAAGACGTCTCATGGATTGAGGAAATCGCTCTGCGAGAAGCGATGCATCGCCTGGGCCAGCGTGAAAAGATGATATTGTCTATGCGTTTTTATGAAGGAAAGACGCAAATGGAGGTTGCCGACGAAATCGGTATCTCTCAAGCCCAGGTTTCAAGATTAGAGAAGTCGGCTATACAGCAAATGCAAAAACATGTAAAGTCCTAATGAAATGAATGCTGGAATGATTCAGTGACAAAAACGATCCCGTGCGGATCGTTTTTGCGTTTGTAGGACATTTTTTTGGCTCTTCCACTCATATAGTGAAATAAAGGATGTGATGCGTGTGAATGCACCGGAAACGTCAGTAAGAGCCATGAAAATTTCCGAGTTTCAAACCAAGGATGTCATTAACATTGTAGATGGACGACGTCTGGGACAAATCAGTGATCTGGAGATTGACGTACGACAAGGGAAAATTGAAGCTATTGTGGTTCCGGGCAGCAGTCGATTCATGGGCTGGTTTGGAGGGGGAAGCGAATTGGTTATTCCGTGGCGCAACATTGTGAAAATTGGTTCGGATGTTGTGCTTGTTCGATTGGAGGGATTGCATGAGCCACCGGATGAAAGGGAGGAAAAGCCGTATATCGAACGTCAGGAGCGGAATGACCGACGGGTCTTTTGAACAAGAGGGACACGTAATTTAGTATGTTGTGAAGACACAGCGGCGGCTTTTTGGTACACTGGGCAGTAGAGGTGAGAACAAAATGGAACCGTTTATAGTGAATACCGAGGCTACGGGGGCTATGCCAATGCAAGATGGCGGACGTCCCGTACCGGAGTTGTTATATATTCAATCTTGGGAGCGGCAGGTTCAGGGATTAACAGCGGGTTTTACAGGTCGTCATGGAGGTGTCAGTGAGGTTCCCTACGCTAGTCTGAACTGTGCGTTTCATGTAGGAGATGACCCCGAGAAAGTCATTCGTAACCGGCGGCTCATTGCAAAGCAACTTGGTTTTGCTGCTGAAGCATGGACGTGCGGTGAGCAGGTTCATGGTCATCATGTTGCTGTGGTCAAGGCTACTGACCGCGGGCGGGGCTTTATAGATCGTGCATCCGCTTTTCAGGACACAGATGGACTATTGACGAATGTACCTGGCATTTTGCTGACGTCTTTTTATGCAGACTGTGTACCCTTATATTTTTGTGATCCAGTGCGCCGTGTGATTGGGCTGGCGCATGCAGGCTGGAAGGGAACCGTTGCGGAAATTGCATTGAAAATGGTACAGACCATGCAAAACGAATATGGATCTCAGCCGTCAGATATACTAGCAGCTATTGGTCCTTCCATTGGTTCTGAATCCTATGAGGTGGATGAGCACGTGATGAACCGAATTCGGGTTTTGGAGCATGATTGCCCGGGTAATGATAAATGGGAAGGTTGTGTTTACTTCCCCTTAGCCGACGGTAAAACACTACTTGACTTGAAACAATGCAATCGACACATTATGATGAAAGCAGGAATATTGCCGAGCCATATCGAATGTACTACCTTATGCACGAGTAGCCGTAGCGATTTGTTTTTTTCATATCGCAAAGAAGGCGGCGTCACAGGAAGAATGGCGAGTTGGATTGGTCTGGAAGAGAGGTGAGTCCTCCCGTGTCTTTGGAGGAACGAATTAAAGAAGTGAATGCCCGTGTAGAAGCGGCATGTGCCCGAAGCGGACGTTCGCGTGATGAAGTAAATGTGATCGCTGTCACGAAATATGTTTCGGCGGCGACAATGACATCGGTATTGGATAGCGACTTAGAGCATGTGGGCGAAAATCGCTGGCAGGATGCTGCGGATAAATGGAGTAAGCTGGGTGACCGGGGAACGTGGCATTTTATTGGTCATCTCCAAACGAATAAGGTTAAAGATGTAATTGGAAAATTTAAATTTATACATTCGCTTGACCGCTTATCACTCGCTCAGGAATTGGATAAGAAGGCAGCTGCTCTGGGACTGCGAGTTAAAGCTTTTGTGCAAGTCAATATTTCTGGGGAAATGTCCAAATATGGCTTGTCCTCTGAGGCGGTTGTCCCCTTTTTGGAACAAATTCGCGAGCTGGAACATGTGGACGTGATTGGCTTGATGACGATGGCTCCTCATGAGGAAGACCCGGAAAAAACTCGGCCTGTGTTTCGGGGATTGCGTGAATTACGGGATAGGTTAAATGGACAAGCCTTGACCAGGGAACCCATCGTTCACTTGTCTATGGGGATGTCCAATGATTTTGAAGTGGCGGTTGAAGAAGGAGCGACCTGGCTGCGGCTTGGTTCCGTACTGGTCGGACGAGAGGAGGATTTCCATTGGGCGTAATGAATAAGTTCATGAACTTTCTGGGGCTTCAGGAAGAAGAGGAAGTTATAGAGCGAGAGGTTATGAATACGCAGGAAGATCAAGAAATTGAAACCCCAAGCTTTGATAAACGTAAGAACCAGAAGGGCACTAATGTTGTCAGCATCCATTCACAGAAAAATGTGAAAGTTGTCCTGTATGAGCCGCGTTCTTATGATGAAGCACAGGAAATTGCCGACCATATCCGTTCCCATCGCACCGTCGTTGTCAATTTGCAACGAATTCGCAAGGATCAGGCGCTACGCATTATTGATTTTTTGAGTGGTACTGTGTATGCATTGGGTGGTGGTATTTCCAAGGTCGGGAATAATATTTTTCTGTGTACACCAGATACGGTTGAGATTCAAGGCTCTATTACGGAAATACTGGCTGACACTGAACAAGAACTTAACAGAATGAGGTGAACTTTTCTTGATCGAGGTAATTTACTGGCTATTTCAGATTTATTCGTACATGATCATTGCATATGTTCTGCTGTCATGGCTTCCTAATGCTAGAGAGAGTGTGATTGGTGATTTACTTGCCAAGTTTGTGGAGCCGTATTTGTCTCCTTTTCGCAGGTTTATACCGCCAATCTTCGGGATGATTGATATTTCTCCCATCGTTGCGCTGATTGCTCTGCGTTTTGCGTCGTACGGTTTGATTTCTTTAATTGGTAAGCTCGTCTAGGAGGAGTTATGCGAACTGAGATTTATGAGCATTTTCACCCGGATGAACGGGATTATGTGGATCGTGCTTCCGAATGGATCAGTCATGCGGGGGCTTATCATGAGCAGAAGCTGACTGATTTTTTGGACCCGCGCCAACAGTACATATTGGAGACACTTGCTTCGAAGGAAGACAAGGTCACGATTAGGGTAGATGGCGGATACATGGCTTCGGAACGAAAGCGGGCGCTGATTGCGCCCGATTATTCGTATTTGGACGGTGAGGAGATGGGGATTCAGGTCCTTTCCATCACGTCTGACGATCATAAAATAGGTACCCTTGAGCACGGTGATTATCTAGGTGCCCTACTGGGACTTGGAATCAAACGTGGGAAAATTGGAGATATTCATGTACTGGATGATGGGTGTCATGTATTGGTAGCTTCAGAGATCGGTGATTTTATGACGATGCATTTGCAGCAGGTACACCGTGTTCATGTATGGACAGAACTGTTGCCTGTAGCGAGTCTGCGAACGAAGGAAGTTGCATTAGAGACGCTAGACCTGACGGTCGCTTCTTTGCGTCTGGACGGTATTGCCAGCGATGTGTACAAGCTAAGCCGCAGTAAAATATTAACACCGATTCGGGCGGGACGATGCAGGGTAAATTGGAAGGTGGAGGAGAATCCATCCACTCCACTTAAAGCTGGAGACGTTATTTCCATGCAGGGTTTTGGGCGTTTCAAAGTGCTTGAAACAGACGGGATGACAAAAAAGGGAAGATTCCGTGTCAAAATTGGTAAGTTTGTATAGCTGTAGGCAGGAATCACGAGCTTTCTGTCGAAAGAATTAAGCTATAGCGAAGAACTGGAACGATTTTGCTCTGTACAGTATTCACAAAACGGGGTATGATGACCGATAGATGATAGTGAGCGTCGTGACGCGGAAAATGTATTTTTTGTCAATCTTATAGGAGGTGGACGGCATGCCATTAACGCCATTGGATATACATAACAAGGAATTTGCCCGCCGGCTTCGCGGTTATGATGAGGATCAGGTTAATGAATTTTTGGATCAGGTGATCAAAGATTACGAGGGCGTTATTCGTGAAAATAAAGAACTGAGCACCGAGTTGTTGAACGTACAGGAGAAGCTCGATCATTTCGCGACTATTGAGGATACGCTGAGTAAGACGATTATCGTAGCGCAGGAAGCCGCAGATGAAGTTCGTAACAACGCCAAGAAAGAATCCCAACTGATCGTGAAGGAAGCGGAAAAAAATGCGGACCGTATTGTGAACGAAGCATTGTCCAAATCCCGCAAGATCGCGTTGGAGGTTGAAGAGCTGAAGAAGCAGGCATCGATTTACCGAGCACGGTTTCGTACACTGGTGGAAGCACAGCTTGACTTGTTAAGCCAAGACGGCTGGGAAGCTCTTGAAAACCGGGAACGCGAAGTACTGGAGCGCGAGCGTGAGATGAAAGAAATTTACTAATTTCATTTCTGACAAGCTTTTATTAGACGTTGTTAGGGTTGACTTTTCACTTTAAACAGGCTATAACTGTAAATACTATACTGAATTCAACGATTGTCCGTCCGTCGGCTGATGGTTGTTATTCAAGGCAACGATGTTGCTGTTTAATATTCGATGAATTTAACATGTTTAATTCGTTGATGGGAACGAGTACGTCATGATTTGTCCCTCAGAGAGTTGGCCTTCCGGTGCAAGCCAACGTTCAGAACATGACCGAAGATCCTCCCGGAGAAGTGAGCTGAAGCGCTTAAGATGTATGGCGTGTGTAAGCAATCACCGTTTGCCATGCGTTATAATGGCGCCCTGCTGTAGTTGAGTGGGGCTCAGAGAGCCGTGATGAGACTGTATTTTTAGAATGGTCTATTTTTACGGAATCAGGGTGGTAACGCGAGCACAGTCTCGTCCCTTTACAGGGATGGGGCTTTTTTTGTTGCTTTTTTTAGGAAATGCTAGGGAAATCAATGATGAGCAGAGAGGGAGTATGACAGTATGAACAGAGTGGATGTTAAAGAAAAAGCACGGTCCCGTGACCTGCGCATCCTGAGCAAATGGAAGCAGGAGGACACATTCCGTAAATCCATTACAAATCGTGAAGGAAAGCCAAATTTTGTGTTCTATGAGGGCCCACCAACAGCTAACGGTAAACCGCATATCGGTCACGTGCTGGGCCGTGTAATTAAGGATTTTGTGGGCCGCTATCAGACAATGAAGGGATACCGCGTCGTACGTAAGGCAGGCTGGGACACGCATGGCTTGCCGGTAGAATTAGGTGTACAGAAGCAACTGGGGATCTCCCATAAACCTGAAATTGAAGAATACGGCGTTGAAAAGTTTATAAAAAAATGTAAGGCGAGCGTGTTTGAGTACGAGCAACAATGGCGTGATCTAACCGAAGCGATCGGATACTGGACAGACCTCGATAACCCGTACATTACATTGGATAATAACTATATCGAGAGCGTATGGAACATTTTGGCGACCATTCATGAAAAAGATCTGCTGTATCGTGGTCATCGTGTGAGTCCGTATTGTCCGGATTGTCAGACAACGCTAAGTTCTCATGAAGTAGCGCAGGGCTACAAAGATGTAAAGGATCTGAGTGCCACGGCCAAGTTCAAGTTGCATAGTAGTGGTGAATATGTACTGGCTTGGACGACAACACCTTGGACCTTGCCGAGTCACGTGGCGCTCGCCGTCAACCCTGAACTGGAATATGCACGTGTGAAGCAGGAAGACGGTGTATACATCGTTGCTAAAAATCTGGTTGAAGACGTCATTAAAGGCGAGCATGAAGTGATTGGCACGCTATCTGGTTCAGAACTGGTTGGCCAAACCTATACCCCGCCATTTACGTATTTTCAGGTTGAGAAGGGTAATCAGATTCTGGGTGCGAAGTTCGTAACAGATTCCAGCGGTACAGGTATCGTTCATATGGCTCCAGCGCATGGTGAAGATGATTACCGGGTATGTCGTGAAAATGGTGTTGAGTTCATCAACGTGGTGGATCTTCAAGGTAACTATGTAGAGGAAATCACTGATTTTGCAGGTCGTTTTGTGAAAGACTGTGATGTAGATATTGTAAAAATGCTGTCCGAAAAAGGCCTGCTGTACAGCAAGGAAAAATACGAGCATAGCTATCCGTTCTGCTGGCGTTGCGATACTCCATTATTGTACTATGCTATGGACAGTTGGTTTATCAAAACAACTGCGATCAAGGATCAACTGATTGCCAACAACAGCGAAGTCGAATGGTATCCGGGTCATGTACGTGAAGGACGTTTTGGCAAGTTTTTGGAGGAACTGGTGGATTGGAACATCAGTCGTGATCGCTATTGGGGTACACCGCTAAACATCTGGGTTTGTGAGGAAACTGGAGAACAGTTTGCTCCGCATAGTATTGCTGAATTGAGGGAACGTGCGATTGGCGACGTACCAGCGGACATCGAGCTGCACAAACCATATGTAGATGATATTAAGGTTCGTAGCCAATGCGGTAAATACGAAATGACTCGTACACCGGAAGTGATCGACGTATGGTTTGATAGCGGCTCCATGCCGTTTGCACAGCATCATTATCCTTTTGAAAATAATGAAACGTTCGAGCAACAATTTCCGGCAGATATGATCTGTGAAGGGATTGACCAGACTCGTGGCTGGTTCTATAGCTTGCTTGCGGTTTCGACTATGCTGACTGGCAAAGCTCCTTATAAAGCTGTCATGGCGACAGGCCATGTACTGGATGAGCAAGGGCAGAAAATGTCCAAATCAAAGGGTAATGTTATTGATCCGTGGGAAGTGATTGACGAGTATGGTACAGATGCTTTCCGCTGGGCATTGTTGTCCGATAGTGCACCATGGAATAGCAAACGTTTTTCCAAAGGAATCGTAGGTGAGGCTAAATCGAAGCTGGTAGATACGCTTGTGAATACACATGCTTTTCTGACCTTATATGCGGATATCGACGGATTTGATCCGGCACAGCACCCGTTCAAACCATCGGCTCATAAGTTGGATCGCTGGATTTTGTCCCGTCTGAACAGCCTGATTTTGGTAGTGGACAAAGCGCTGGCTGTAAATGACTTCCTGAACTCATCCAAAGCAATTGAGTCGTTTGTGGATGAGCTGAGCAACTGGTATATCCGTCGTTCACGCGACCGATTCTGGGGCAATGGTCTTACAGAAGATAAGCTGGATGCATACCGTACACTGACTGAAGTGCTGTTAACGACTGCCAAACTGCTTGCGCCGTTTACACCACTGCTTGCAGAGGATATTTACCTCAACCTGAGTAACGGGGAAAGTGTTCATCTGGATGATTATCCGACTGCCAATGAATCCTTGATCGATCTGGAATTGGAACGAGATATGGAAACGGCACGTCGTGTCGTTGAATTGGCGCGTAACGTCCGCAACGAAACGGGTTTGAAAACGCGTCAACCGTTGTCCGAGTTGATTCTATCCATGGATCAAGATTTTGAACTGAGTGGCTATGAGGAGATCATCAAAGATGAGATTAACGTGAAGCATATTCATGTTGAGACGGACGATAGCGGCTTTGTAGATTTTACACTGAAACTGAATTTGAAAGTAGCAGGCAAGAAATACGGCAAAAATGTCGTTTTCCTACAAAACTTTTTCAAAGGAATGTCTGCTGAGGATACCCGTACTGTTGTAGAACAGGGAATGTTAAATGTCGCTTCTCCAGAAGGTGAAGAGCTACAAGTTACAGCTGAAGAATTGCTGGTAGAGAAAAAAGCGAAAGAAGGCTTCGCTTCTGCTTCCGGTTATGGCTTAACGGTAGCGTTGAACACGGACATTACACCGGAGCTGGAGCAAGAGGGCTGGGTACGTGAAGTGGTTCGTGCGGTACAGGATTACCGTAAAAAACTGGATCTGCCGATTGAAAAGTATGTGGCATTGACGTTGGATGTAGATAACGAGCTGCGCCAGGCCATCGCAAGCTTCGACACTGTGTTGCGTGAGAACGTATTGGTTACGACTGTGACATTTGGTCAAGCCGAACCGGCAGAACATGTGGAAGTGAACGGTAAAACCATCGGCGTTCATATTGGGGAATAATTACAAGCCCCCTGTCCCATAATACAATAACAGGCAGCATATAAAAACGAGCCTAAGCATCGGAAACGGGTTTTCTCCGTTACGTGCTTCGGCTCGTTTGCTGCGTTCAGGGCAGCCATGGGAAAAGGGGGATTGTGCACATGACGGCACGATCAAGGCGTAGACAGAAGAGGAGTCTCCGAGGGATGAACGGAGAAGGAGCTGCCATAGCCACAGATAAAAGCAAAATAGGTAATCAGACAGAGCGATTAAGTCGTGTTGAAAAGCTGATACGTGCTGTCTCAGAGCAGATGGAACGGACACGTATTGCAGATTACGCTTTGCTGTTGAATAAGCCTTGGCGATTGCTCTGGCTAAATCTAATATCAGGCGTTTCCCGGGGAATCGGCATTGCGCTAGGTTTTACTTTTTTTGCCGCTACCATTATTTATGTGCTGCAAGTGCTCGGAGCGTTGAATTTGCCGATTATCGGTGATTATATCGCTGATATTGTACGGATCGTACAACGACAATTGGAGCTTACTACCTATTAGGAAGCGATTTCCACCTTGAAGTTCACGATTCGTCTTCGTGCGTATCCGGCTCCAGTAGACCTTCGCCCTCGCCATCTTCGATATAACGCTGATAAATGGAGCTGCGAATAACAGATACATTTTGTCCATAAATGTCAGTAGCAACAAAGCTTTCGTATGGTTCTACGAAGCCCATATTATCGTCGCCTGCTTCAATTCCCATATCATCATAACTGTGGATTTCTCCGCTTTCGGCCATGGCTGGGGTGTTAGATGTACCCCAATTTTCGACGATCTGCCAGGCATCTTCACCGTCGAAGCCATTTTGATCATCACGCTCATCCAGACTCGTTCTGCCGAACGAGGGAGCGAGAAATTCTTCCTCCACTGGGCGGCGGTTAGACACTTCTGTTTCGGGACTGTACTCTTTGCAGTAAATGGTATAGGGAACAGCCAGTAGCCGTTCATAGGGAATAGGTTTACCGCTGGCGGCGCAAATGCCATAGGTCCCCTTGTCCATTGCCATCAAGGCTGATTTGATACGTTCCAATTGAAACTCATCATGCTCCAATAAGGAAATATCTTTGGCTCGCTCGTAGGTTTCGGTAGCCAGATCGCCTGGATGGTTATCAATGGGAGAAAGCTCACCGGTTTGATCGCGCTGTGAATCACCGAGTCCGTAATGGTCGTTGTTTTGCAAGCGGTGCTCAATTTCCTTTTTGCGTTCCAGCAGTTCGTTACGCAGGCCCTGCAATTGTTGCTCCGTCAATGGGGACATGGAATCCTCTCCTTGTTCTAGGTTTCATGCGTATGCGTTGTGTCGAGTATGCTCCTTGTAGTTTGCACCGGGAAGACCTCTTTTACATAGGAAATTCTAATCAAATGCGAAGGAGTTCATTTTATGGATGGTCTGTGCTTGATAGCTTGCGGGTTTCGTGGACGATCTGAGAACGCTTATGCTACAATAAATGGGTTCAACAACGGATATAAGCGGATCGGAGTGACGAAGGACTGTGATTTATTTTGGTATTGCGCTAATAATTTTTTTGATTGATCAGGGAGTCAAATATTTGGTGGCTACACGAATGGAATTGTACGAACAAATACCAGTCATCGGCAATTTCTTTTTAATCACCTCCCATCGTAATCGTGGAGCCGCTTTTGGGATTTTGGAAGGTCAACGTTGGCTTTTTATCGTGATTACAATTGTAGTGGTGATTGGTATCGTCTGGTATCTGCGAAAAACAGTTAAGGCTGGACAAAAGCTACTTCCTGTTGCGCTAAGTTTAGTGCTGGGGGGAGCAGTCGGTAACTTTCTGGATCGAGCTATTTCAGGGGAAGTGGTTGATTTTGCGCAATTTAATTTTGGAAGCTATACGTTCCCCATTTTTAATGTGGCAGATTCGGCAATTGTCATCGGTGTAGCACTGATTATTTTGGATACATTGCTGGAATCGCGTCGGGAAAAGGGAAATGGCAATGATAGCATTGAAGGGAAGTCATAGCATGAGCGAAGTGAATGAAAACGGCGAAGCCGCAGGTCTGTCTTATGAGGACGAACTGGAGGGTGAATCTCTGGAATGGACGGCCGATTCCAGCGATGCCAAAACGCGTATAGACAAATATATCGCCGAAGAAATGAAGGAAGTGTCTCGTTCTCAGATACAGATGTGGATCGGAAATGGTCGCGTGCTGGTGAACGGTACGACGATTAAGGCGAACTACAAGCTGGCTGAAGGAGACCGGATTGTATTATCAGTACCGGAAGCAGAAAGTGTAGATATTGTTCCAGAGAATATTCCGTTGGATGTCGTTTACGAGGACTCGGACGTTATTGTTATTAACAAGCAACGTGGTCTGGTCGTGCATCCTGCACCGGGACACTCTTCAGGAACATTAGTTAACGCACTGATGTACCACTGTCACGATCTTTCGGGCATTAACGGGGAATTACGTCCTGGTATTGTTCACCGTATTGATAAGGATACATCAGGACTGCTGATGGCGGCTAAAAATGATCAGGCTCACGCATCACTTGCAGCACAGCTTAAGGATCATAGTGTGACTCGGAAATATATAGCCTTAGTTCACGGTCATTTGAGCCACGATCAGGGAACGGTAGATGCTCCGATTGGCCGTGATTCGGGTGATCGCAAATTGTTTACAGTGACGGAACGTAACAGCAAGCATGCCGTCACCCATTTTCTCGTCATTGAACGATTGGGGGATTATACCCTCCTTGAACTTCAATTGGAAACAGGACGAACACATCAAATTCGTGTTCACATGAAATTTATTGGACACCCATTGGTTGGTGACCCTATGTATGGGCGCAGCAAAGGGGTTCGTATGGATGGTCAGGCGCTGCATGCGGCGGTACTGGGCTTTAAGCACCCATCCACTGGAGAATACATGGAATTCAGCAGACCGATTCCTCCTGATATGGAGGATGTGTTAGCATCCTTGCGTAGTCGTTAAAACAATGGTGATTTGCATTCCTATTCACAAACCTGAATAAATTATTAAGTTAAACCGCCTAAATGGCGGTTTTTTTATTGTGAGACAAGGTATGGGTAAAAACAACTATGGATAATTATACAATGACATTGTATAATTATTAAAGTGCTTCCGGTGGTTCCGGTTGAACGGGTGTTGACACACGATTTTCAATCTGTCATACTTCTTGTAGTTGCGATGAACTTTGTCCAAGAGATGGCTAACCATCTCACACTATGAGAAGCAGGACAAAGGAAATCCTGAATAGCACCTTTAAATCAGTCCCGTGAGGCTGGCAAGGTAACGTGAATGGATCACTGATCAGTGCATCCGCTGCGGCGGTATGTCTTCAGTGTGTCCGAGAGATCGGAGAACAGTAGAAGACTGTTCACACGAGACTCCTTGCCAAACTTGGGCAAGGAGTCTTTTTTGTATCCGAACACGGGACCAGGTCTGAAGGGAACATCACCTGAGGAGGCTGGAAGCATGAGTAATGAAACACATGTACTGATGGATGAAATTGCGATTCGTCGGGCATTGACACGGATTGCACATGAAATTTTGGAGAAAAACAAAGGTATTGACGATTGTGTGCTAGTAGGTATTCGAACACGCGGAGTTCATCTGGCGCAACGCCTGGCTGAAAAAATTGCTGAGATTGAAGGCGCACCAATTCCATGGGGAGAGCTGGACGTCACAGCCTACCGGGATGACCGGAACAGCGTAGCCGAAGCTAAAGGAAATGGAAAAGAGCTTTTGATGAATCCTGCTGACGTATCGGTTCATGATAAGAAAGTCATTCTCTTTGACGATGTGCTGTACACAGGCCGCACCATCCGCGCGGCGATGGATGCATTGATGCACTGCGGACGACCGCAAATGATTCAGCTGGCAGTACTAGCGGATCGCGGACACCGTGAGCTTCCGATTCGTCCGGATTACATCGGCAAGAACATCCCGACCTCCAAATCTGAGGAAATCGTAGTAGCCCTTCAAGAGACGGACGGTAAGGACGAAGTGACAATCATTCAGAACCGGGGGGAACAGCTATGATCACCACAGCCAGTCAACTTAAAGAACGTAGCCTACTCGGGTTAAAGGAACTCAGCCGAAATGAAATCGAGTCCATTCTGGATCGCGCTCATTATTGGGAATCTCAACCAGAAAAACTGGTTCCAGTACTGCAATCACGCTTTGCGGCCAACATGTTTTTTGAAAACAGCACTCGTACCCGCTTTTCTTTTGAAATGGCAGAGAAGCGGCTGGGCGCTCAGGTTTTGAACTTTTCCGCTGCGGCTTCCAGTGTGGAAAAAGGGGAGTCCATTTACGATACAGTACGTACGCTCGAATCCATGGGCATTGATGCAGGAGTCATCCGGTTAAAGCCAGCCGGAGTGCTGCAAGAGCTCGCTGAGAAGGTCAGTGTCCCACTGGTTAATGCGGGGGACGGCAACAATGAGCATCCAACGCAGGCTCTGCTGGACCTGTACACCATGCGCAAAACTTTCGGTGAGCTTAAAGGCTTGAGAGTGTCCATCATAGGAGATATTCTGCACAGCCGTGTCGCTCGCTCGAATCTGTGGGCCTTGCAAAAATTCGGAGCCAAGGTAAGCTTCTGCGCTCCTGATAATATGCAAGCACCTGATCTTGCGGCCTACGCGCCTTATGTTCCGATGCAAGAGGCACTACAAGCGGACGTGGTCATGATGCTTCGGGTACAGCTGGAACGGCATGCCGAAGGGATGTTGCGCTCAGCGGATGAATACCGAGAGCAGTACGGTTTGACAGAGAAAAGAGCAGCGAACCTGAAGCCCGGAACGATTATCATGCATCCAGCTCCAGTGAATCGGAATGTGGAAATTGATAGTGCAGTTGTGGAAAGCGAACAATCGCGAATTTTTCCGCAAATGGCAAACGGGGTTCCGATCCGCATGGCGGTTATGGAACGGGCAATGAAGCTGTAGAAGCTGTCAGTAGGATCGTAGGGAAAAGTTGCAAAAAACTGAGCGGAGGAATATTTCAGATGAAACAATTAATTATGAATGCAAGCGTATTGAACGAGCAGGGCGAGGCTGAATTGAAATCCATCCTAATCGCCGACGGAAAGATTTTGGCTATCGCAAGTGCGGATGCTGGAATCAGCCTACTTATGGAAGAAGGCGCATCTGGGCAGGAGCGCGAAGTCGAGAAAGTTGACGCCCAGGGGAAGCTGGTCATCCCCGGTTTAATCGACATGCATGTGCATCTGAGAGAACCCGGCTTTGAATATAAAGAAACGATTGAAACGGGTAGCCGCGCGGCGGTGAAAGGCGGATTTACGACGATTGCCTGCATGCCAAATACACGTCCAGTGACGGACAATGTGGACACAGTTCAGCTGGTATTGAAAAAGGGACAGGAAGCGGGGCTAGCCAAGGTTCTTCCTTACGCAGCCATCACGAAAAACGAACTGGGTCGTGAGCTGACAGATTTTGAAGCGCTCAAAGCAGCAGGTGCCATCGGCTTTACTGACGATGGTGTCGGGGTGCAAAGCGCGCAAATGATGAAGGACGCCATGACGCGGGCCAAAGCACTGGATATGCCGGTTATTGCACACTGTGAGGATAACACACTTGTTGAAGGAGCGGCAGTGACGGACGGCGAATTTGCCAAGCGCCACGGGCTTAAAGGCATTCCGAACGAATCTGAAGCGATTCACGTCGGACGGGACATTTTACTATCCGAGGCAACCGGGGCACACTATCATGTATGCCATGTCAGCACGGAGCAGTCAGTGCGGTTAATCCGCCATGCGAAATCTTTTGGCATCAAGGTAACGGCTGAGGTATGCCCGCACCACTTGGTATTGTCAGATGAGGATATCCCTGGGCTGGATGCGAACTGGAAAATGAATCCTCCGCTACGCTCCCCGCGTGATGTGCAGGCATGCATCGAGGGACTGGAAGACGGTACGATTGACATCGTCGTAACCGACCATGCAGCGCACAGTGAGGAAGAGAAGGCAAGGGGGATGGAGCTGGCGCCATTCGGGATCGTTGGATTTGAGACGGCCTTCCCGCTGTTGTACACGAAATTCGTAGCTACCGGACAGTGGACGCTGGACTTTCTGGTGCGTCGTATGACTGCTGATCCAGCGCGTGTCTTCCGCCTTGATACGGGACGCCTGGAAGAAGGGGCTCCAGCTGACCTGACCATGATTGATCTGGAGCAGGAGCAGGCAGTTGATCCGCAAACGTTTGCCAGCAAAGGACGCAACACTCCTTTTACAGGCTGGAAGCTCAAAGGCTGGCCTGTGAAAACTTGGGTAGATGGCAAACTGGTATGGTCTGCTGACGAAGCAAAATAAATAGAAACCACTAAAAAAATAGAACCTTATAGCAGGAAACAATATAGAGGAGTGAGACGGGATGCAGGCAAGATTGTTACTTCAGGACGGCACGCTGTTTACAGGCACATCATTTGGTGCGGAAGGTGATAAAACAGGCGAGGTCGTTTTCAACACAGGGATTACAGGCTATCAAGAGGTGCTTACTGATCCCTCTTACTGCGGACAAATCGTAACGATGACTTACCCGCTGATTGGCAACTATGGAATTACTCGTGATGACTTTGAATCGGTACGGCCTTATGTCCATGGCTTTGCTGTTAGACATTACGAGCCAGCGCCAAGTAACTGGCGTGCTCAATACAGCGTGGGCGATTTGCTGAAGGAATATGGCATCATTGGCATTAGCGACATCGACACCCGCATGCTTACCCGGATTATTCGCCATCACGGTACGATGAAGGGCATTTTGACGACTGGTTCCCAGCCGCTGGAAGAACTGAAAGAAATGATGTCTGACTTGACCATTGAAGAACTGCGCAATCAGGTTCCTATGACTTCCACACCTCATCCGTACAGCAGTCCTGGCAACGGAGAGCGGATCGTATTGATTGACTACGGTGCAAAAAGCGGCATATTGCGCGAACTGAATAAACGGGACTGCGATGTAGTTGTCGTTCCACATGATACGACGGCTGAGGAAATTCGTCGCTTGGACCCAGACGGTATCCAGCTGTCTAACGGCCCTGGAGATCCAAAAGACGTACCCTATGCCGTTCGTACGGTAGCTGAATTGTTAGGGGAATATCCGATTTTCGGAATTTGCTTGGGACACCAGTTGTTCGCTTTAGCTTCGGGAGCGGATACGGAAAAGCTGAAATTCGGACATCGCGGTGGTAACCATCCGGTGAAAGAACTGGAGAGCGGACGCTGCTTTATCACATCACAAAATCACGGCTACACGGTGAATGAGGATTCGATCCAAGGGACTGAGCTTGAAGTGACACATATTAATAACAACGATAAAACGATTGAAGGTCTAAAACATACCAAGTATCCCGCGTTTTCGGTGCAATATCATCCAGAGGCTGCACCAGGACCTTACGATAATGGCTATCTGTTTGATCGCTTTCTGGACATGATCCGTGAGCACAAAAGAAATCATCCAAAGCAACCGCGTCAGGCTGCTATCGCCGCCGCAGTGAGAGGAGAGCGCTAATATGCCGAAAAATACAGAACTTAAAAAAATACTCGTGATCGGTTCCGGTCCTATCGTCATTGGTCAGGCAGCAGAATTTGATTACGCTGGTACACAAGCTTGCCAAGCGCTCAAAGAAGAAGGCGTCGAGGTAGTACTGATCAACAGTAATCCGGCAACCATCATGACAGACACCAACATGGCAGACAAAGTATACATCGAGCCGATTACACTTGATTTTGTAACACAGATTATCCGTCAAGAGCGTCCAGATGGTCTGCTTCCTACGCTGGGAGGACAGACAGGTCTGAATATGGCAGTGGAACTGGCTCGCGCCGGAGTGCTGGAGCGTGAAAACGTTAAGCTACTGGGAACTCAACTGAATTCGATAGAAAAAGCCGAAGATCGTGATCTGTTCCGTGATTTGATGCGCGAGTTGGAACAACCTGTACCAGAGAGTGTCATTGTAACAACCTTGGAAGAATCTTTAGAATTTGCTAACGAAATCGGTTATCCAATTATCGTTCGCCCGGCTTATACGCTAGGGGGAACAGGTGGCGGTATCTGCTCCACAGAAGAAGAACTGCGTGAAACCGTCAGCTCTGGCTTGAGATACAGTCCAATCGGACAATGTTTGGTGGAAAAAAGTATTGCAGGCATGAAGGAAGTCGAGTATGAGGTCATGCGTGACGGCAATGATAACTGCATCGTTGTCTGTAATATGGAGAACTTTGATCCAGTCGGCGTGCATACTGGCGACAGTATCGTCGTAGCTCCGAGTCAGACGCTGTCAGATCGCGAATACCAGATGCTGCGCTCTGCTTCTCTGAAAATTATCCGCGCCCTCAATATCGAAGGCGGTTGTAATGTACAGTTTGCGCTTGATCCGCACAGTTATCAATACTATGTCATTGAAGTAAACCCACGCGTAAGCCGCTCCTCGGCACTGGCCTCCAAGGCAACCGGATATCCGATTGCTAAAATGGCTGCTAAAATTGCACTCGGCTACACGTTGGATGAAATTGTGAATCCGGTAACGGGACAAACGTATGCTTGCTTTGAGCCAACACTGGATTACATCGTGAGCAAAATACCACGCTGGCCATTTGACAAATTCATTTCTGCCAACCGCAAGCTGGGCACGCAAATGAAAGCAACGGGTGAAGTCATGGCCATCGGACGCACATTCGAAGAGTCCATCCAGAAAGCGGTACGGTCTTTGGAAATCGGTGTACACCGTCTGCATCTTAAGGGAGCCGATCAGCTGTCTGATGACGTGCTCAAGGATCGCTTGATTAAAGCAGATGATGAGCGTTTGTTCTTGGTAGCCGAGGCGTTCCGTCGCGGCTGGCAGCAGCAGGAGATTCAAGATTTGACAAAAATTGACTGGTGGTTCCTCGATAAGGTAGAGGGAATCGTCAAGTTCGAAACCATCATCGCTGGAGAGTCCAAGCTGACCTACGAAACACTCTACCAGGCTAAACGTAAAGGTTTTACCGACCGCTCTATCGCTGAGATTCGCAGTATGGGCCAAAACGACAGTATGACAACCGAGCGTGAGGTACGTGAATTCCGTCTAGCTCAAAACCTGCGTCCGGTCTACAAAATGGTAGATACGTGCGCAGCCGAGTTTGAAGCCACAACTCCGTACTACTACTCCTCTTACGAGGTGGAAAATGAAGTGATTCCATCTAGCAAAGAGAAAGTTATCGTACTCGGTTCCGGACCGATTCGGATCGGGCAAGGGATTGAATTTGATTACTCCACCGTACATGCGGTATGGGCTATTCAAAAAGCGGGCTACGAAGCAGTGATTATCAATAACAACCCGGAGACGGTATCTACGGACTTTAACACATCCGACCGCCTCTACTTTGAACCGCTCTTCTTCGAAGATGTAATGAATGTTATCGAGCAGGAAAAACCGATTGGGGTTATCGTCCAGTTCGGGGGTCAAACGGCCATTAATCTCGCATCTCCACTGAGTGCGGCAGGCGTGAATATTTTGGGTACGAGTCTGGAAAGTATCGATGAAGCGGAAGACCGGAAGAAGTTTGAGCAACTTTTGTCTCGTCTGGCTATCGCACAGCCTAAAGGCAACACGGTCACATCAGTTGATGAAGCAGTAGGAACCGCACAGGCGCTGGGCTATCCGGTTCTGGTACGTCCATCCTACGTTCTGGGCGGACGCGCTATGGAAATCGTGTACTCAGATACGGAATTGCTGCGGTACATGGAAGAAGCGGTTAAAATCAATCCAGAGCACCCGGTGCTCATCGACCGTTATATGTTGGGTAAAGAAGTTGAGGTTGACGCCATCTGCGACGGCGAGACAGTATTGGTACCAGGCATTATGGAGCATGTAGAACGGGCCGGGGTTCACTCAGGTGACTCTATCGCGGTGTATCCACCACAGCACTTGTCTGCCGAGTTGAAACAAAAAATTGTGGAAATTACAATCAGCATCGCTAAGGAATTGAAAACGATCGGTCTGGTAAATATCCAGTTTGTTATTCATCAAGACGAGGTGTACGTGATCGAGGTTAATCCTCGCTCCTCGCGGACAGTTCCTTTCTTGAGTAAAGTAACAAATATCCCAATGGCGAATCTGGCTACACAGGCTATTTTGGGCGGTAAGCTTAAAGATGCAGGTTATTCAGAAGGCCTATGGCCTGAAAGTAATTATGTCTCGGTTAAGGTTCCGGTATTCTCCTTTGCCAAACTGCGTCGTGTAGAGCCGACGCTGGGCCCGGAAATGAAATCGACAGGTGAAGTTATGGGACGTGATATTCAGTATGCCAAAGCACTGTACAAAGGACTTGTGGGAGCTGGTATGAAAATTCCATCCACTGGGGCGATCATCATTACAGTGGCAGATAAGGACAAAGAAGAAGCTGTCGAGTTGATGCAGGGCTTTTACAGACTGGGTTATAAAATTATTGCAACAGGTGGAACGGCGGCTGCTATGAAGCAGGCCAATATTCCAGTGAACACGATCAACAAACTGAGCGAAGGTAATCCGAACATCCTGGATATGATTCGCACGGGTGAAGCCAACTTTGTCTTCAATACGTTGACCAAAGGCAAAACGCCAGAGCGTGATGGATTCCGTATCCGCCGCGAAGCAGTTGAGAATGGCATTGTCTGCATGACCTCACTGGATACAGTACGCGCTTTGCTAAGAATGCTGGAAACGATCAATTTCACATCCGAATCCATGCCGGTCCTGAGCAAATAATGCGTTACGAATAGATGTGAGGAAATAAGTAGCACAGGGAAGGACATTCATCAGCTTCGGCTGACGGATGTCCTTTATCACGGGCAAATGCACCCGAATTGACGTAAAAAGGGGATGGAGAACGGTGAATGGAGCATTTCAGCAGATGGCAGGACGGCTGATGGTTGCGTTAGATTATCCCAATGCACAACAGGCTGAGCAGTTAATTCGGCAGCTAGAAGGGATTCCTTGTTATATAAAAGTAGGTATGCAACTGTTTTATAGTGCAGGGCCAGCTTTTGTAGAACAACTAAAGTCCAGAGGATACTCCGTATTTCTGGATTTGAAAATGCATGATATCCCTAACACGGTGCGGGGAGGGGCAGAGAGCATTACCCGCTTAGGTGTAGATATGTTCAACGTACATGCTGCTGGGGGCGTTAATATGATGTCAGCCGCTAAAGCTGGTGCAGAAGCAGCTATTTCCGCAGACAGCTCGCTTTCCATGCCGCTCATTATTGCAGTCACACAGCTGACCAGCACGGATCAGACGACCATGAATAAGGAATTAGGTATTCCTGGTACGGTACAGGATGCAGTGGTTCGTTACGCACAACTGACCCGTGAGGCGGGACTGGATGGTGTGGTAGCTTCACCTTTGGAAGTACCTGCCATTCGTGCTGTATGTGGATCAGACTTTAAGACGATAACTCCTGGCATACGCCCGGCAGGTAGTGCTACAGGCGATCAGTCGCGTGTGCTTACACCTGGCCAAGCCATTGCACAAGGCAGCAGCTACATTGTCGTTGGACGTCCTATCACCGCAGCAGCAGACCCACGCGCCGCAGCGGAACACATTATTGAGGAGATGATACAAGTATGACCACATTCAATAGTATACCTGAGCAAATTGCATCCCATCTGTTACGTATTCAGGCGGTGGCATTGCGCCCACAACAGCCTTTTACATGGACATCCGGCATTAAATCGCCAATTTACTGTGACAATCGCCTGACCATGTCCTACCCGGAGGTGCGCGAGCTGATCGCAGACTCATTTGCTGCCCTTATTCGTGAGCAATACCCCGAAACTGAAGTCATTGCAGGGACAGCTACAGCAGGGATTCCTCATGCAGCCTGGGTGGCGCAAAAGCTAAATCTGCCAATGGCCTATGTAAGGGACAAAGCCAAAGGACATGGGAAAGAAAACCAAATCGAAGGCCGTATTAGTGCAGGTCAGAAGGTTATGGTTATCGAGGATCTTATTTCTACAGGAGGCAGCTCCATTAAAGCAGCACAGGCCGTAGCACAAGCAGGCGCTCAGCCATTAGCGGTACTGGCCATTTTCAGCTACCAGCTAGACAAAGCGACTCAAGCCTTTGAAGAAGCGGGTGTGGAGCTGCAAAGCTTGTCCAATTATACAGCCCTGATGAACGTTGCCTTGCGTGAAGGAACCATTCAGGAAGAAGAGATGGAACTGCTGCGTTCCTGGCGCCAGGACCCCGCTTCCTTTGGTAAATAAGATGAGCTATAGAGGCCAATAGGTCTAATGATTAGAGCGATTCGTACTCTTTGCTAACCATTGTAGATTGTTATGGCCCAGGCCGTGTAAATCGAATTCGATCCGGTTACACTAACTCCTACCATCATGTGAAAAGAGGGAGCTCGGATGTATTGGATTTACTATGGCAGACTGTACACGACTAAATTTCAGGCAGGATGTCTGGCAAAAAGGTTGGAGCACGACGGCTGGATGTATGGCTACAATGATCCCCGCGCAGTGGAGGTGTACCGCTCGCGCAAAGGTCGTTATGGTGTCCGATTTATTCCGTAAGTCCACAAAAATAATTTTTAAAAAGAAAATTTTCGAAAGACTATTGACGAAACACAAGAAAATGTTGTATATTAATTAACGTTGCTGTTATGAATATGTGACGTGAATATACATGTTTTTTTGAGGGCCCTTAGCTCAGTTGGTTAGAGCGGTCGGCTCATAACCGATTGGTCGGGGGTTCGAGTCCCTCAGGGCCCATTTCCTCAAAAACCCTTGCGTAGCAAGGGTTTTTTTGTTTTTCCTAGAGGGAAAAGGAAATTTTGAACTGCCCACGGTATTCATTGAGACAGACCTTGTTTCGGATAAGGCTCGTACTCCACCGCTGGTTCATCGAGGATGCTTTTTTATGATGTTAAATTGAATTTGCCAAAGCCTCTTTATTAAGCTAGTGCTAATGCGGGTTCAAGGATGGAGTGGTATTTTGAAAATAGATCAAGTTTTTGAACATGACATAAGTGAAGAGTTAGCAGCCAGTATACAAACATTATTAATCGACAGTTTTTCAGAAATCTACCCTAAGGATAGAATTTATTTCAAGCAACTTCCTCATTTTAGATTTCTAGCTTTTAACCATGAATATCAACTTATAGGTCATGTTGGATTAGATTATAGGATAATGAATCTAAACGGAGAATCCATAAGAGTACTGGGTTTAATTGATTTGTGTGTTTCAAAAAATGTTCGATCACAGGGAATAGCTTCAGCGCTGCTTTTAGAAATTGAAAAATTATCCGTTACAGGAAATATTGATTTTATACTTTTATGTGCAGATAATATGAACTTGTATTTAAGAAATGGATATAAGCCTGTAAAGAACAAAATTAAATGGTTAAAAATTGATAATGAAAAAATGATTACAAATGGAATAGGCTTTGAGGAAATTGATGGAATAATGATTAAAAAAGTAGGAAAGATCGATTGGAGCGAGGGGGACTTGGATTTTTTTGGGTATCTTTATTGATCTCACGAAAGTTTAGAAAAGAGGACGTTCGAGCAGTTTTGAGGATCATTTAAATAAAACTTCTCAAGAGGTCGTTAAATAGAGTTCAATGAAAATTAATATAGAGTTCTACTGATAAAATAGCAGTATGAGTTCTACTCGCCCCATAAAGAAGCACTGTCCCAATAAACGGACAGTGCTTAAAAAACTCGCTATCAAATCACCATTTTGATAATGATCGTTGACTCCGTACTCCCAGGAACGCTTATTCCAACCTTAGTTTACCTTGACGGTATACACCATTCTCAATTTACCGTTACCGCCGTAAATTTCTACTCTTGCGCTCGTTGCAGTGGTGGTTGTTACCACGCCGGAAGAGGAGACTGTGACATTTCCGCTCGCCACTTTATAAGTATCGCCCGGGTAATTTGACAGCGCATAGGAATAATTTCGTGGCAATGTAGCCGTTCTGTAATATACTCCGTTAACTTCTACAACAGGCGTAATTACTGGCGAAGGACCTACTGCTGCGGACGCACTAGGGACGATGATACTACCAATTAGCCCCAAAGACATTGCTGTTGTTAATAAGATTTTCTTAGTATTCATAAAAAATTCCTCCTGATGTATGATATGAGCTCCTAAAATATACCATGTAAAATTATTGATTTCGCTTTATTCGACAAATGTTGTCAAAATAATACAAAAAACGATTCTAAAGTCCTATAAGATACAAAATAATTAAAATATAACAATTAAAGAAATTCATTTTATTGTACTGTATTTTTGAACTATTCTCCTGGCTGTATAGTCTTTGATCCACACGGAATAAAAAACGGACGTCAGAGTGATTAGCTCCAAGCCCGTTTTTCGTATTTGTATTCTTTCTAGTTCTTGATATCAGTTGACAAGTTGATGTGCAAGTCTCTCATCGCTGTCTAGATTCCTTTCTACCATACGCTGTTTTAATGCAGACAGTTCCGCACACTGACGAATGGCTTCCGCTATAAGCTGGGCGACCTGTTTGGCTCCTTTGTCAGAAAAATGGGTATTATCCGTTATACCAGCGGGGTAATTAGGGTGCGCTTTTTCAGGCAAATACATAAATAGCTGCTGGGACTCTTTTTCACCCATGGAACGATAAAGCTGCTGAGAAGCTTCAAAAATATCGAGCAGGGGTGTTTTGGTTTCCGCGGCTACTTGTCTCATGGCAGCGGGATAGGCTCCTACAGCCAGCGGATCAGGTTCACCGTTTGCGGTGAATCGGCGGCGGCTTACAGAGGTCAATAGCACTGGAATTCCACCACGCTCTCTAGCGGACTGAATGTAATGAATTAAGTTTTGACGATAATCTCCATCAGGATCGGTATAGCGAGTGGGGTCTTCTTTTTTCTCATCGTTGTGTCCAAATTGAATAAACAGATAGTCTCCAGCTAGAATATCTTTTTCAATATCAGCTAATCGGCCTTCTGCTATAAAAGATTTGGTGCTTCGCCCATTGACAGCACGATTGTCCACATGAACAGACGGTGCCAAATAGCTTTGCAAGTATTCACCCCAGCCTGTCATCGGTTTTTCGGTAGCCCCTTTTTGAGCTGCAGTGGAGTCCCCGGCGATAAACAGTCGAGTTGTCATCTGTTGTCTCGCCCGAGCATATCCATGTTTTTGAAGCCAAGTTTCCGCCAGATTGAGCCATTGATGGCATTCATGGTTGTCTTCTGACAGTCCCAAGCCGTGTCGTCCTTCCTCAAATACATGCAGTTCAAACGGAATACGTTCCCTGGATAATGAAAAAGCGAACAACAGACTATTTTCTACCGGTACAGCGCCATCATTGGCTGTAGTCCACATCAAAGTTGGAGGTGTCTTTGAAGTCACTTGCCGATCGGATGAAAAGGCTTGAAGCTGTTCCAGCGTCGGCTGTTCCCCTAAAAAATGCGTACGGCTTCCGATATGTGTATAAGGCTCATAAAATGAAATTACAGGGTATCCCAACAACAGAAGATCTGGCTTTACCGTCCCTATAGTGGAGACAATGGAGGCCAAGTGACCGCCTGCTGAAAAACCGATGAGCCCCACTTGGTCAGGGATGACCAGCCAGTCATGCGATGTTTGGCGAATCCATTGCAGAGCATGTTCTACATCCTCCAACAAGGAAGTAATCTCGAAATCACCGACTTGATACTCCAGCACACCCGCATGAATACCTAGATCGTTTAACCACCGAGCTATAGGCTCTCCTTCATGTGAGGCCAAATGCTCGTAACCACCGCCAGGTAATACCAATATAAAAGGACGAGCTTCACCAACTGCTAGGGGATAGAGGGAGAGAAAGGAAGTTTCTGACGGAAATTCTTCTTTTACAATCGGTTCTTTAGGACTAACAACATGTAACATAAGTAATTCCTCCAAATTTCTTTTTAACTGCCGCCAACCAAACAAAATCGACTTAAATTGGAATGATACGGATGTAAAAAATAATGCACACGTGAAAAAAATGATTTAAACCTTGTTATGAAAGCGCTATAATTTTGATGTGATGCAAAGAGCCAGAGGGGGAGCGCAATGAAAAAAGGAAGAATGTTCTACACCATTTTTATTACGATTCTGGTTTTAGGAATAGGATTTGTGGCCAGTTTTGGAAGCTACATCTATTTTACAACAATTAGCTCCGTTGTGGAGAGGGTTTCCAATACCAAGCAAAGCTATATGGCACAGATCAGAAATAGCCTGGAGCAGAAAATTCAAACGATTGAATATGCTTTTAATACGTATAGCACGACCAGTTCCTTTAATGATGTTGTGAAAAATCCCATTACAGAAAAAGATTTTATAGCGTATCGGAATGTGAATACTCAGCTCAATTATATTGCTACAATGGGATTAGAGGGAACGGAATATTCACTCATCAGTCTGGATCAGAATTGGAGAATCTCCAATGGAAGCCTGTCTTATTTGACGAAAGAAGAAAGGGAGAAGCTGGTTAATACCTATATCGACCATCAGAATCAGGGACTATTCTGGGTTAAAACAGATAAAGGGATTCGTTTTGTTAATACCTTGCCTGTATTCTCTAAGAAGAAGCAAGCCATTGCTCTGTCGGATATTTCGCTGCAAACATTAAATCATACGATTCAAACCGAGGATCATATGGCTGTTTTTATCTTGAATAATCAAGGCGATTTAATGTATGAAACCCAGCCTGCCGAACAATTATTGTCCACCCAGCAGCTCCAGCATATTTCAGAAGCCACAGTGAAGCCGAGCAACACAGGTATGCTAACTTTGGAGAAAACGGATCAGCAGCCTGCACGACAAGTCATTTACGCCAAATCTGCCTATAACAATTGGACTTACTTAACAGTATTAGATAAAAAAGAAATTGCGGATGCCTTTCAAACGACCAAATTTGGGATCATCATGATGGGACTTGTATTAACGCTCTTAATGGTGGTAGTGGCGTACTTCATTGCCATTTACTTTACAAAGCCATTTCAGCAAATAAAACGAAGCTTGCCTAAAAATCCTAATTTCGCTTTCAAAAATGAACCTTCTAAAAATGAAATTGAATGGATTATTAATTCCATCGATAACATTGTAACCGAGAAGGAAAGCTTGGAAAGTCTCATTCAGTCCGAAATGCCACAGTTGGAAACCCAATTGATTCTCAACCTGTTCCGCAAACGTATTTCTGCAGAGGAATTGGCACGAAAAATGCCACGCTTGGGTTATCCGCAGATCGAGAATCAAATGTATATTACCTTGTTAGTCCAACTGGATAATCTGGGAGATCGAGATCCCTCGGATAAAGATGTTTTGCTGCTGGCTATTAACAAAATCGTAGAAGAAACGATTCCAGAGCAGCAGCGAATGCTTCCCATCATTTTGAACGATAACACTCAGGCCACCATATTAATTTTGACAGGGTTGAGCGAACAGGAAATGAGAAAGCAAGTCTTGGATGATGCGACCCTTTTGGTTCGAAACGTAAAAGAGTATTTAAATGTTTCCATCAGCATCGGCATTAGTACGGCGTATGATAACTTATTAGAAAGTAAAGAAGCCTGTGAGATGAGCAAGCAAGCTTTGCATCACCGTTTAAATTTAGGCAAAGAGTCGATTATTTTTTATGAAGATATTTCCATGGTCATTTCAGGTCCGGTGCTGCTCCATTATCCTACGGAATTGGAATCAAAACTATTTGATGCCATCCGAATAGGGGACGAAGAGCAGGTATATCATACCGTGCACTCATTATTAGAGGAAATGATGATAAAAAACAATCATTCCATGAACTTTGAGGTGCTGTTGGTACGGTTTGTGAATAACCTCATCCAATTGGAGCAGCTATTAGGGATTGAAGTGCTGCTGACGCAAGACAATCATGCCTTGTATCATCGTTTGCTGGACATCCGTAATCCGGAAGAGATAGAACGTATGCTGATAGAGCAAGTTATTTTCCCCATGGTAAAAAGCATGAAGGAGAAGACCAACCAGCAATTCCGCTGTCTCTCGGAGAAAATTGCTGCTATTATCCGTGCTGAATATGACCAGGAATTATCATTAGAACTCATTGGAGACCGACTTCATTACAATCCGAATTATTTAAGCAGTATTTTCAAAAAAGAATACGGAACGACGTTTAGTGAATATCTGATGGGCTACCGGCTGCAAATGGGTAAGAAGTGGCTCGTTGAGACAGATATGACGATTAAAGAAATCGCCGAGCGACTGCAATATCATAATTCGCAAAACTTTATCCGCTCTTTTCGGAAAAAGGAACAAGTTACACCGGGAGCTTACCGAAAGATGAAGCAAGCCAATTAACCTTTAACCGCTCCTAACAAAGCTCCTTTGACAAAGTGCTTTTGCACAAATGGATACACGATTAACATCGGAACGGTCGCAATGACAATGACCGCCATCTTAATCGTCTGCGCAGGCGGAATGACATCTACAGCAGTTCCTTCTGCCTGCATACCACTGGAAACGATTACAATTTGACGTAGCAAGACTTGAATCGGCCATTTGGCAGAATCATTGATATAGAGAATGGCGTGCATATACGTATTCCAGTAGGCAACAGCGTAGAATAGAGAGATGGTTGCAATAGAAGGCAGGGCTAATGGCAACATAATTTTAAAGAAGATACCAAAATCGTTGCACCCGTCCATCTTGGCTGATTCCTCCAGATCATCTGGCAGCGCCTGAAAGAAGTTACGCATGATAATCAGGTTAAACGCATTAATGGCCACAGGAAGAATCAAGGACCAATACGAATTGATAAGCCCCATGCTTTTTACAACCAGGAATGTTGGAATCATCCCCCCACTAAACAACATAGAAAACACGACAATGAAGTTAATCGTATTGCGGCCGAGTAGATATCTTCGGGATAATCCATAAGCCATAAAAGCAGTAAATATCATACTTACAACTGTACCGACGATCGTTACGCCGACCGAAACCCCGAGACCTCTAAAAATGGTGGGAGTCGACAGAATATAGCGGTAGGCATCCAAGGAAAAAGTAACTGGGAATAAAATGAACTTCTTGGCTATCACTTCTTTGGTTGAGGCAAAAGAGCTGGCGATGATATTCAAAAAAGGTAAGAGACAAGTGAGGGCAATGAGAATCAATAGTGTACTGTTTACAATGTTGAAGATACGGCTGCCCAGCGATTCTTTTTTTCGTAATTTTTGTTTTCGTAATGGCTGTGTCAATGTGGTTGACCTCCTCGTAATCGTTTACATGGCAACCTTATCAAGAGGAAAGAATTCCGTATATAATCAAATCTTGAGGTGTTCCCTAAGCCTGGAAAAAGGCGAATGATCATTAGGTTGTGTAGTAATCATTAGCTAAGGTGAAAGGTTGAAAAGTAGGCTGCACACCCAATTTTGTAAACGCTATCATTTGGTGATTATATGCGGAATGCTGAAAATCGCATACTCTTGAAAACGTATACAGGAACGTTTGAAGGAGGTCGAACTAATGAAAGTTTCAAGTGTCCCCGCACCAAACATGAAAATGAAAAAGAACAAAAGAACGACGGAAAGCCTTTTACGAATGCAGAAACACAAGCTGCTCTATCTAATGGTTTTACCCGGACTGGTATACTTCATTATTTTTAAGTACTTTCCTATGGGGGGATTGGTGATTGCATTTCAGGATTATCAAGCTTTTCAGGGAATCACAGGCAGTCCATGGGTAGGCATGAAGCATTTTATTCGTTTGTTTACCGAGCCTACGTTTTTTATGCTGCTTCGCAATACGCTGGTTTTGTTTGCATTGAACATTGTAATCTTTTTTCCATTGCCCATCATTTTGGCGCTTATGCTGAACGAAGTCAGGAAGATGTTCTTTAAGAACATTATCCAAACCATTATCTACATCCCGCACTTTATGTCATGGGTTATCATTGTTTCGATTTCTTATGTATTCCTAACCGTAGACGGTGGGGTGCTGAATGAAATGATTGCCGCGCTAGGTGGTGAGAAGATCAGTTTCTTAACTTCTCCGCAATGGCTGCGAACAGTCTACATCGGGCAAGTGATTTGGAAGGAACTGGGCTGGTCTACCATCATTTATCTATCTGCGATTACAGTGGTAGATACGCAATTGTATGAGGCAGCAGAGATGGACGGAGCTGGACGCCTGAGAAAGACATGGCACGTTACCTTGCCTGCGATCCGCCCAGTCATTATTACATTGTTAATTTTGAAGATCGGTAGCACGTTGGATTTGGGCTTTGAGCATATGTATCTGCTATTGAACTCCTTAAACCGCGAAGTTGCCGAAATCTTTGACACTTACATTTATACTGCGGGCTTAAAGAATGGACAATTAAGTTTTAGTACAACGGTAGGGCTTTTTAAAGGTGTGGTAGGTTTAATCCTGATTATGGGCTCCAATCGACTGGCCAAGAAATTTGGTGAAGACGGCGTTTACTAATGACGACGGGAAGGATGCAAAATGGTGCGGTTTGTAGAAAACATGAACAAATGGTGCATGCGCCTGCTACGCCTGGTCTACCTTAATTTGCTTTGGACGGTTGCGACGATTCTGGGCTTGGGTTTTATAGGCGTTGGACCTGCAACCGTTGCTATGCTTAGTATTTTAAGACAGTGGATTCGGGGCAATGAGGAAGTCGCTATTTTCGCGACGTTTGTACGTTACTTTAGAGAAAGCTTTAAAGAAGCAGCAATCATTGGCGGGCTTTACAGCCTTGTGGGTTACGTGCTCTACGTGGATATCGTCAACGTCTCGTCCTGGTATGTTCGTGTGGTGACGCTTATTGGAGCCTTTTTGTATCTTATCTCTTTGGCCTATATTTTCCCGCTGCTGGCTCACTATGATTGGAGAGGCATCAGACTGAAGGTCAAGATGTCGATCGTGATTGGATTTTCGTATTTACAATACACGCTTGTTCTTTTTGTAGCCATTGTCGTGCTATTTGTATTGATTCTAGGCTTGTACCCAGGAATTCTAACTTTTGCCGGAGCAAGTATTATGGGCTATCTTGTGATGTGGATGACGCATCAGGTATTCAGCAAAATAGAGCGAGAGGTTCTGGTGAAAGAGGAAGATATGGCATGAATATACAAACAGAAAAGGAGCAAACACGATGAAAAAGGGAATCACGACGAAAAGGGGAGTATCAGGCCTTCTTGCTGTACTAATGGTCATGAGTATTTTTTTAGCAGCTTGTGGTGATAAGGGGGGAGAGGATCAAAGCGGCCAAACCTATGATCCGAAATCCAAACTGGAATTTACCTGGTTAAACGTATTGCATACAGCTTCTCCGCCTACAGAAACGATCAAAAGCAAAATTGAAGAATACACCAATTCTAAAATCACGTTCAACTGGGTGCCGGATGCTTCCAAAGAAGAGAGAATTACCACCGCACTGGCTTCTGGTGAACTGGCTGATATGGTGACGCTGACGATGATGACTAACTCTTCAGTGCGTAGTTCATTGAAATCAGGACTATTCTGGGATGTAGGGAAGTATTTGGATGATTATGAAAATTTGAAGAAGATCCCGCCTGAAGTGCGAGAAGCCGCATCCATTGAAGGGGTACTGTATGGCGTTCCGTTCCAGAAGAATCTGGCGCGGGCGGGTCTGGTCATTCGTCAGGATTGGCTGGATCGCTTAGGATTGAAGGTGCCGACGACATTGGATGAGTTGTATGAAGTTGCGAGAGCGTTTACAGAAGATGATCCGGATGGGAATGGAAAAAAGGATACGACTGGATTTGTAGACAGATCGGATCTACGCTACAGCAGCTTCAAAACTTTAAGTTCCTACTTTGGCACACCTAATGGCTGGAAAGTAGATGAAAGCGGAAAGTTTACGCCGGAATTTGATACTCCCCAATATTTGGAGACCTTAAAGTATTCGAATAAGTTATACAAAAACGGATATCTCTCTAAAGACTTTGCTGTAACCGCTAAAACGGACCAGCAGCAACAATTTGCACAAGGTAAAGCAGGTATTTATACAGGCATGATCGATATCTCTAACCTCAGAACCTTGTCCCAAGGCCTGCAAAAGGGGCTGAAGCTGGTACCAGTTAACAAGATTTCGAATGGAGATGGCAAATACCACGTATGGTCTGAGGGAAGCGGGGTAGGAGGTTTGCTGGCATTTCCGAAATCCGAAGTAAAAACAGAAGCTGAGTTGAAGAGACTGCTGCAATTTGTAGATGATTTAATTGACAAAGATGTATATATGTATATGACCGGTGGTATTGAAGGCACTCATTATAAAATCGAAAAAGATGGAGCCTTCAAAATTACGAATACAGATTTGTGGCAAGCAGATGTTCAGCCATTTTCAAGCTCCAGACCAAGTGAAGTGACTTATAACTTAAAAGATGCCAATCCAGAAAAGGAACTGGCTAATGAATTAGTCCGAGAAAATAATGAATTTGCTGTTCTGGACCCGACCGTGCCACTGGATTCAGTCACCGCTAATGAGCAAGGAACAGAGCTGGAGAAAATCATTACCGACGCCTCCTTCAAATTTATTATGGGTGAGCTTGACGAAGCCGGATTTAAAGCAGCCGTAGAAAACTGGAAAAACTCCGGTGGATCACGGATTACTGCTGAGTATGAGGAAGCGTATAAGAAAACGAAAAAATAAAGATATAGGTTGAGCATGAGTGTACATGAATTGCCACTACGCAGGCGGAAGGTGCTTACCATCGCTGACACTTGTCCAGCACCATTCCGCCTATTCCGTTTTCCAGTGTATTTTCAAGCCCAGTCTATAAATCATTTTCGTATTCACAAAAAAAAGACAGGAGAGAACGAAATGCAATTGTATAACATTGTAGAATATGGAGCAGTTCAGGATGGCACGACGTTGGCTACGGGAGCGATTGCGGCTGCCATTGAAGCGGCCAGCAATGCTGGAGGAGGAACCGTTGTTGTTCCGTCTGGGACGTATCTGACAGGTGCTATCTTTCTGAAAAATAACATTGAACTACATGTAAGTCCTGGCGCAATTCTGTCCTTCAGTACGGATCTGGCTGATTACCCTGTAGTGGAATCCAGATGGGAAGGCGTTCAGCGGGAAGTGCATGCGTCATGCATTTATGGACAGAATCTTGAGAATATTTCAGTTACAGGTAGCGGAACGCTGGATGGAAATGGTCAGCCGTGGTGGGAAAAGCACCGAAATCATCCAGAGGAGTTACAGTATCCGAGACCCAAATTAATCAGCTTTGACCGTTGTCAGCGGGTTACCATTAAAGATGTTATGTTAAAAAATTCCCCCAGTTGGACTGTGAACCCCATCGCTTGCTATAACGTTACGATTGATAATTTGTCCATTCTTAACCCGGCGGACTCCCCCAATACGGATGGCATTAATCCTGAATCCTGTTCCAATGTTCGTATTAGCAACTGCAATATAGATGTGGGCGATGATTGTATTGCGATCAAAGCGGGGACCGAAGATACACAAGAGCGAATTCCATGTGAAAATATTACAATTACCAACTGTACGATGGTGCATGGACATGGCGCAGTTGTACTGGGGAGCGAAATGAGTGGTGATATTCGTAATGTTACGATCAGCAATTGTGTGTTCAAGCAAACAGATCGGGGTATACGTCTGAAATCCAGACGGGGACGTGGCGGAATCATCGAGGATATCCGCGTCAGCAACATTGTGATGGAGGAGGTCATTTGTCCATTTATTCTGAACCTGTATTATTTCTGCGGCCCTCGGGGCAAAGACAAATATGTGTGGGACAAAAATCCCTATCCGATTACCGATGAAACCCCGTGCTTTAGACGAATTCATTTTTCCGATATTACGGCACGACAGGTTCATGCGGCTGCTGGATTCTTATACGGACTAGCAGAACAATATATTGCTGAAATTACATTCTCCAATATTGATATTTCTATGGCTAAAAATGCAATTCCCGGTCGTCCGGCCATGATGACAGGGATCGAAGATATGAATAACCGTGGTTTTTATCTAGGTAACGTGAGGGATATTCGTTTTCAACAGGTGACGATTGAGAATCATCAAGGTCCTGCCTTTTATATTGAGAATGGGGAAGACGTTGAAATCAATCGTTGCCATTCGAAGAATACAGCTGAGCCCGAAAAGCTGATAGAACAAGTAACGATACAACCTTCTGAACAAAATAGGATGAATTAGGAGGACATGAAAGGAGGTACAACGTGGATAAATTACAAGCATTGTTGGGAGACCTTCCGGCAGATCGCCCTATAACGGCAACTCTGTTGAATGAAGAAGAGCGTGAGGGGTACCGACTGGAGTGTCTCCTGCTGGACTTGAACGGGATCGAATCTGTACCCGCTTATGTAGCTACACCCTTGCAAGGGAACGGTCCGTTTCCAATGGTCGTTTTTAACCATTCGCATGGGGGCAACTATACGAATGGACGTAAGGAACTGCTCCATAGCAGCTCTTACTTGCAGCAGCCCTCGTTTGCTACAACCCTGACAGACATGGGGTACTGCGTATGCTGCATTGACATGTGGGGCTTCAATGAACGTGGGGGCAAAACCGAAAGCGAGCTGGTAAAGGAAATGCTCTGGCAGGGCCAAGTGCTGTGGGGCATGATGCTGTATGATAACCGTCGCTTGGTGGATTATATGTGCCAGCGTGAAGACATTGATGCTTCCCGTATCGCAACAATCGGTATGTCGATGGGCGGACTCATGGCATGGTGGATGGCTGCGTTAGATGAACGGATACAGGTTACGGTTGATATTTGTGGACAGGTAGATGCCCATACGCTAATCGCTAAACGGGGATTGGACCATCATGGCTTTTATTCCTATGTCCCCGGCTTGCTGAAGCATTTTACCACCCTTGATATTCAAAAGCGGATCGTACCTCGTCCACGGATGAGTATAACAGGTCAAAATGACCGGATGTGTCCTATTGAAGGAGTCGAGCATTTGGCAAAAGGGTTGCTGGAAGCTTACCAGCAGGCAGGTCACCCAGAGCATTGGCAGCCTGTGATTGCAGGCGGTGGACATATGGAGACGCTGCAAATGCGCACGGCGTGGCAGACATTTTTAGCCAAGCACCTGTAAATCAAATGAAAGGATCGGGGTAATCATGCTAGTTGGAAAAGAATCCTTTTGTGATTTCCATACGATTCAGGAGGCAATTGCTGTATTGGAGCAGTCGGCTTCCAATGAAATGGAAACGTTAACTATTTTATCAGGTATTTATGAGGAAGAGGTGCGAATTTACCGTTCGTATCTTCATATTATAGGCATCGGGCAGGTAGAGATTCGAATGAATCGGTATGCCAAGGAGCGGAATGAAGCGGGTGAGGAAATAGGGACCTTTGCGACACCCACTTTATTTTTAGGCGGTAGCCATCTGATCTTGGAAAATCTCACGATTTCCAACACGGCAGGACAGGGAGAAGCCATTGGGCAGGCCGTTGCGGTATACGCTCATTGCGATGAAACGGTCTTTAGAAACTGTACCTTTAAAGGGCACCAGGATACTTTATTTACAGGCCCTCTACCTCCTGCACCGAAAGAACGGCTCCAGTTTGGTGGAATCCATTTGAAGGAGCACCATAGACACTATCGGCAGCTCTATCAGCATTGTTATATAGAGGGTACGGTGGACTTTATTTTTGGTGGGGCTACCGCTTATTTTGAAGATTGCGAAATTCGCAGTTTACGCCATCATGAGAACCAAACGAGCTACGTCACAGCCGCCTCTACGCCGCAAGGACAAGCGTATGGCTATGTATTCAACCAATGCTACCTAACTGCAGAGCCTGATATTACCCCGGTTTTTTTGGGGCGTCCGTGGCGGGAATATGCCAAGACTGTATTTGTCGATTGTAAAATGGGCGATCATATTGACCCACGTGGCTGGGACAATTGGAACAATGTTGCGAACGAGAAAACCGTCTGTTATCAGGAATACGGTGAATTCGACAAAGTGGCTACGTTACGTAAGCAGCGTGTTCCGTGGGCAGATTGTTTTGAATTGGGAACAAAAATATGGAGCAAGGAGCAGATTTTTGCAGAAGTCACATTTTGGAAGCAAGGAGAAGTGAGGTTTCATGATGATCCAAAATCCCATATTAAAAGGCTTTAATCCCGATCCGTGTATTACACGAGCCCTGGATACTTACTATATTGTGGTGTCATCGTTTGAGTGGCTGCCTGGAGTACGGGTGTACCAGTCCAAAGATTTGGCCCATTGGGAGCACTGCACAGATATTTTGACCGATCAGGTTGACTTAAGAGGTAATCCTAAAAATTGCAGTATTTGGGCACCACAGCTTAGTTATGCGGATAACCTTTTTTATCTGCTCTATACGGATGTGAAAAGCACCAAACGTCCGTTCAAGGATGTTCATAATTTTGTGATGACGGCGCCTACGATCCAAGGACCGTGGTCGGAACCCGTTTATCTTAATAGTAGCGGATTTGATCCGTCTTTATTTCATGATGATGACGGACGCAAATGGCTGTTGAACGCATTGTGGGATTATCGCATGTTGGAAAGCAATAAATCTTCCGGTATCGTCATGCAGGAGTATGATAGCAAGCAACAACAGCTCATTGGGGAGCCTGTTAAAATCTTTGATTGTACTCCTTTGAAGAAAACAGAAGCGCCTCATATCTACAAGCAAAACGGATATTATTATCTTGTTACAGCGGAAGGCGGAACGGGTACGGGGCATGCCGTTACCGTAGCACGCTCGAAGCAAATAACCGGACCATATGAAGTAGACCCGCACAACCCGATGCTTACATCACGTGATCGACAGGATTTCCCGTTACAATGTGCAGGACATGGCAGTCTTGTACAAACACCGGACGGCGAATGGTACATGGCTCATTTATGCACACGTCCGGTAGAGGGGAAATATGCCATTTTAGGACGGGAAACAGCCTTGCAGCAAGTGTACTGGAATGATGAAGGCTGGCTGCGATTAACCGCGGGGGGCCATACGCCTCAATTGGAGGTGCCTGCACCTCAAGGGACAATTTCGGTTAAGCAAGAGCAAAAGAGTAATATTTTCGAGGATTTTTTCGAGGGAGCCCTATTAGATAAAACGTGGAACACATTGCGTATCCTAGCGAACGAGAGCTGGTGTTCATTAAGTCAGCGCCCGGGCTATCTTCGAATCCATGCTGGGGAATCCATACAAAGTCTGTTCCAGCATCACGTGCTTGCCATTCGGCAAACGGATCATCATTTCCGGGTAGAAACAGCACTGGAGTACCAGCCAACAAGCTATTTGCAGATGGCGGGGCTACTACTGTACCTTAATGAAGAAAATTATTTGTACGCCTATATTAGCTATGAGGAAGGACAAGGGAAGGTACTGCGCTTGATGCGATGTGAAGCCAATACATTTACTTTAGTTCCCCAAGCGATTACGCTTCAGGACGATCTTCCTATACATTTAGCAGTGGAAGTCCATGCATCCCACGGGCAATTTTATTATGGACTCGGAGATAAACCTGCTTGGAAGCGACTTTTTGAAATGCAGGATATCAGCTTTTTATCCGGTGGTTTTACAGGGAATTTTGTAGGTATTGCTGCTCATGATATGCAACAATTCCAAGGAAGCTACGCTGATTTTTCTCATTTCTTATATCATGGTATGGATGATCTTTCCTCATAAAAAATATTATAATGATGAATGTTGAAAGCACCTTTATGGGTGCTTTTTTGTTTATGCACGTTATCTTTTCACATTATAACTTCGCAAAATCTCCAAAAAAGCGGTGCATGCTTTCGTCTCAAATACCGCAGAAGGGGTCAGAAAAGAAAATTTCCGAATGAACGGGAGATTGAGAATATCCAATACTTCTAATGTTCCCAAAGCAAGTTCCTTCTGAATGACCCATTGGGACAGCAAAGAAATCCCCAAGCCTGCTTCTACAGACTCTTTGATGATCTGTGTACTGCCAAAATTCATCATATGAGAAGGATAAAATCGAAGCTGTGCAAACATCTTTTCAGCCGCCTCCCGGGTTCCAGAGCCTTCTTCCCGCAGAATCCAGATGTCCTCATGCAGCTCATTTATATCCACTTGAGATTTACCAGCCAAACGATGATTTTGCGGAACGACGATATACATTCGATCATCAGCAAATGATTCAATGTGTAGATGGTCATGCTGAAATTCTCCTTCGATAATCCCCACATCCAGTTGATTATGGATCACGAGCTTTTCAATTTCCAATGTATTGCCGATGGTAATGGAGGGCTGAATGAGTGGATACTGGATTCTCATTTGCGCAATCACATGCGGCAGCACATATTCGCCATACGTGTAGCTTGCACCAATAGACAGGTTACCCTTTGCCGTATGCATTAGCTCATCCACCAAGTACTGCATACGTGTATGGAGTCGGATAATCTCCTGGGCATGATGATACACAATTTCACCTGCTTTGGTTAAGCGCACATATTTATTACTACGCTCCAGGAGACGGGTTCCTACGCTACGTTCCAGCATTTGAATATACTGACTTACCGCAGGTTGGGTCATGTGTAATACCTCGGCAGCTCGTGTGAAGTTTTGTTTCTCTGCGACCCTAACAAATACGATTAAAGATTGGTCCAAAGCCCATTCCTCCAAATTTATTATATCTATTTACTTATTATCATAATTATAATGATTTATTTTTCTTATGACAAAAAACATATTAAGCTGGATGTATGTAGAATTGGAGGGGTTCACCATGAATAGTCATACACAACATACCAAATTATTTTCGAACAGAGGGCGATTATTCCAGCGTATATTTGGCATTATCCTCACGATGTTATTTGCTTTGGCAGGCTACGGTCTGAACGAATTGCCAGGCTTTCATTATGTAGGTCCATTGGCTTGTGCCATGTTTCTCGCTATTCTGTACCGACAGTTGTGGGGATACCCTGAAGCTGTGCGCTCAGGGGTTGAGTTTTCAGCAAAGAAAATACTACGCGGAGCGATTGTGTTATTTGGGCTGAAGCTGAATATGGATGTTGTCATTCATCATGGACTGGGTTTACTTTTGCGTGATGTGGGCACCGTTGTATTTTCCATCTTTTTTACGGTTTGGCTGGCAAAACGTTTCAAGGCAGATGCTTCGCTTTCGCTTCTTCTTGGTATTGGAACAGGAGTTTGCGGTGCAGCAGCGATTGCAGCGGTTTCTCCCTTGTTAAAATCCAAAGATGAGGATACAGCCATAGGAGTAGGACTCATTGCCTTGGTTGGTACGATATTTGCCATTTTGTTTACCGTGCTTCGACCCTGGCTTCCTTTGACGGATATGCAATATGGGATCTGGTCGGGCGTCAGTTTACATGAAATTGCACATGTGGCCTTAGCTGCAGCGCCTGCCGGACAGGATGCTCTTGCAATGGGCTTATTAGCCAAACTGGGGCGTGTTTTCTTGCTCATACCGCTCAGCTTTGTTTTAATGGTTTGGATGAAACGAACCGGAAAAATTCGTACAGATGCTAAAGTGGAGTTTCCCTGGTTCCTCATCGGCTTTATGGCTACAAGTGTTGTGGGCAGCTATGTTTTTGGAAAATATATTGTAGTTCCATCTAGTCTGACAAACGGAATTTCTCAAGTTACCACCTTTATGTTAACGATGGCTATGGTAGGTATGGGGCTGAATGTGAGCTTTAAGGCTTTGCGAGAGAAAGCAATGCTTCCCTTACTGGTACTGTCTGTTACCTCGATCATTCTTATAGGTTTAACATTTTTAACAGTGTGAACATGAAGTATTCGTTTGTGATAAGATTGCTAGTAAACCAGATTAATAAAACTGGAAAAAGCTCTGCTTGCTATATAGCTGGTAGAGTTTTTTAGTACTTTTGTATGATAAAACTGAAATATGTACTGAATCAATCGTAACTTTTTACATATGATTCGCGTCTATCAAAATGGAGGTCCTGAGAATCATAGAGTGCAAGAATTTCATAAGCGAAAATATAGAGAATGGTAGGGTACATAATGAAGAAAATTTGTTTATTTGCTTTTTTGTTTCTGTTTCTACTAGCATTTCCAAGAGAGAGTCACGCTGCCTCTTCGAGTTCACATCTTCAGTTAGACGGTAAAGATATAAGTGTTGGCAAAGGTGTTCAGATTCAAGAAGTAAAGGGGAATATACTGGTTCCACTCCGTCTCATTGTAGAGGAATTGGGTTATAGCGTGAATTGGGAGTCCAAGACAGGGACCATAACTATACATAAGCAAAATCTTAACCTCAGTCTTCAGGTCAACAATCCCATGGCCTCTGTTAATGATCATCAAATGGGATTGGCTGTAGCGCCTTTGCTTAGAGAGGGGACGACTTATGTTCCGCTTCGCTTTGTATCCGAACAGACAGGGGTTGATGTGGTCTGGAACAACGAGCTTAAAACCGTGTTCCTGACGACTCCACCTGCTTCAAGCGGGAATAGCGAGTCCACTCATGATCATTCTGCTACTCCAGCTGTAAGTAATCCTAAAGAGAGTGCGCGCACGGCTATAAACCAAATTAGCTTCGCTAATCACCAATTGACTATAGCTGTTAATGGAAAAGTAACCCCCAAAGTAACTACGTTGACTCATGCAGACCGTATTGTTGTAGACATACCGGATACAAAGTTTGCTGAGGAATTTCTAGCATCGCAATCATTTGACAATAGTGGACAAGGAAGTTTTCCAGTCACAGAAGATCCAGATGTTTCCCAAGTAAGATATTCCATGTTTAGTACAACTCCCGCATCGGTACGTATTGTGGTTGATCTTAATAACAGCACACCTTTTCATATACTCAATGCAGATGATGGTAAGGTTGTTATAGCATTGGATCAGGAAACGGAGGAGCCATCAACTACCGAGAACGTTTTACCTACCATACCTGTTACACCTGTGATTTCTTCCGATGGACACGCGCAAGGGATTGACGTCTCACACTATAATGGCAATATTGATTGGCAGCAAGTGGCAGCGGCAGGTAAAACATTTGCTTTTATTAAAGCTACAGAGGGCACAAAATATCAAGATAATCAATTTTTGATAAATGTACAGGGTGCCAGAGAGGCTAACATCTTGGTTGGCGCTTACCACTTTTTGAACGCAACTACCGCGGATGGAGCTCGTCAGGAAGCTGCTAACTTTGCTAGGGCTCTAGATTCAGCAGGAGGCAGGCTGGATCTGCCCCCTGTGATGGACTATGAAAATAACCCCAAAGGTCTTACTCCTGCACAAATTAATGAAGTGGCTCATGCCTTTTTGGATGAAATGGAGAGGCTTACCGGACGTCAGCCGATCGTATACACGGGTAATGTCTTTGCTTCCAAGTTTGATCCTACATTTTCTATGTATAAACTGTGGGTAGCCCGATACAGCACTACGCAAAAGCCGACCGCGGTTCCAGCTTGGAATAACTGGTGGGCTTGGCAGTACAGTAGCACAGGCAGTGTTCCGGGTATTCGAGGCCAAGTGGATTTGGATGAATACAACGGAACGATAGATGAACTCCGGGCTTCACTTGGAGGAGAGCTCGATTAGCATAATCATATCATGATCAATCCTCGCGAATCCGGAATAGGATCTGCGAGGATTTTTAATGTCTGTTTTGTTTAGTTGGGCATGATCCATACGATTTCGCTGATTCGAACAAAGAATTTTTTCCCATATACATCTAAAATGACATGGTCGGGCTTACAATCAACTACGCATCCATCAATTCTGCCACGAGTGGTCTCAAGTACAACGTACTTGCCGATCACCGATTTTAATGTTTCTACGACGTATGGATCTACAGGGTGCACCACGACGTGATGAGAGGTAGGATGGTGAGGAAAAGGTTGATTAACGTTGTAATTGAGCATTTGATTTGAATTCAATTGCTTCACTCCTTCAAGATTAGTTGTGTTATCCTATGCTCCTGCCTAGGAAAGGTGTAGGCTAATGCCCATCAGCGAAAACATTCATAACATTGCCAAAAAGCCCGGTCCATAGGAAAGCTCAATACATAAGCTATGTTGTACCTTGAATTGAAGGAGGCAATGACCATGAGTGAATGTGAAAGAGGTTGTGGCGGCGGTTCAGTAGGAGGCTACCCAGGAGTTTGGACATCGACAGGAGCTATTCTGGTACTGTTCATTCTGCTCGTTATCATTACGAAGTCTTTATGGGTTTAATTTAAAATGAGTAGCTTAACCCCCCATCGGTATATAACTGATGGGGGGTTAAGTGTTTTAGAGGATGGAATAAATGATAAAACACCTCAAATAACAGCGTACAAGCCCTACACAAATGGTGCCGGGCGAGACAGCTGTCATTTGAGGTACATTGGCATCTATAGACAGGAACGGACAATGGGTCAGGGATTAAATTAACGCAATCGCCAGCAGGGTGAACAGGCTCAATGTTAAGATTTGATTCCCATACCCGTAGCCAGGGTAAAAGGCAGACGTTTGTACACGTCCGTTCCGTTCTGTTTTTAAGTACACATTATTACGATCCACATCCATAATGGTTCCTTCGTACTGTTTTCCGTCCATGGTGAGAATACGCACCTTTTTATTCATGCAGTTCAAACAGTTGTAGTAAGCGTCCATTCCATCACCCCCTCTTATACATTGGCATTTTATGAGAGGGACGGTCTTATGGTAACGGCGAACATACAGGGAAAAGGTATTCCCTCGAACTTAGGACCTGACTAGAGTTAGCCTATTCTTGATAGGGATTAAAAGAGAAGCCAGGTTATCCGTTAGTATAGGCGTAATCTCTTTGGGGGACGGCTTGATAGTGTGGTGAAGTATCAGCAAGCCTCACATGTATCCCAGGTTTTCGGGGGGGCTGCTGCTTGCAGTCATTGGGAGGACCGATGATGACAGGCTTTTTAATAGGGACGAGCGCTTCCTGAACCTTATTCTCATCCAGGCAGTAAGTATGAGCCATAATGTTATTTGGCGTTAGGCGCAAAATGTCAGATCCCAGTATAAATTCAGGGGTCGGGGCATCAAAAATCGTCAACAAATGAGTGTTATCCATCGTGGCGACCAGATAATGCCACCATCCTTGAGGGACGTTAGCCACTTGGCCAGGTGTGATCGGAAAATGCCGTAACTCGCGGGTAAAGGGGTTAATCAGTGACACGGTTACGGCTCCAGAGATGCAGTAGACCAGTTCTGTGGCATTTTGATGATAGTGAGGCTCCACAACATTAGCAGTGCTGAGGCGAATATCCAGCAGCGATACATTTGCCAATGTATTCAGCTGCTGGATCGACAGCTCGTTGATCGAATTTTGAGCATCCTTCTGAAACAAAACATTGTCTCTTAAATCATAGGTGAATTGTACAGTAGGAGAGGTGTAATCCATATATGAATTCACGCGTCGTTTCCAGCCTTTCTGTTATTCGAAATTTGAGGATCGTACGCTACCCTATGCATACGCCTATATATGTGTGCGCGGAAATGTGATTTGAATTCATAGAAATCAGGCTTCGGTCCCGGGTAAGTTAAAGCGAAAAATAGCGAAAAAAGTCACGTATTCAAGTGTGTCCAGAACATGCTCCATTGCTTTTAATACACGTCATTCCTTTAGGGATGGCGTTTTATTTGCTTGGGTAGTCTTAGGACCAGAGCCGGATGATACGTAAATGCGGCTTGTGGTATACTGCAACGGACGTGTGAAAGCATGATTGTCCCATTCCGTATGTAGCCACGCGTCATTTCTGCAGCTAGGCATAAGTTATGTCATAAGAAACATCATCGGATAAACGTCCCTGAGTTGTACAGGCCGGAATGGTTGCACCGGACAGAACATGAAAGAGGAGGTTGTCTGGAATATGAAAAAATTATCTATTTTAATCCTGTCCTGCGCATGTATGTTAGGTACTGTATTGTCAGTCGCACCAGGACAAGCACAAGCACAATCGTCAGCTTTGAAGAAAGGGGTTCAAAGCGAACGGGTGCTGGAGCTTCAACAGCGGCTTCATTCGCTCGGTTATTTCAAAGCCGGGTTTACTGGGTACTATGGTTCTCTGACCAGTAAAGCGGTGACTCGTTTTCAACGGGATAACGGTCTGACACCTGATGGAGTAGCCGGAGCGGCTACACAAGCCAAGCTGAAATCCTTCGGTAAGGTGCGCGTAACCGCGCTGGATCAACTGGCTCGTATCATTTATTCTGAGGCGCGCGGAGAATCGTTTGAAGGTCAAGTGGCTGTCGGCGCTGTCGTATTAAACCGTGTTCAGTCCGGCGAGTTTCCAAGCTCGATCCCGGACGTTATTTTGCAGCCTGGCCAATTCACCGCTGTACAGGATGGACAATACCGCCTGAAACCCAACAAGACTGCGTACCGTGCAGCCAGACAGGCACTTAATGGTGCTGATCCGACCAATGGGTCCTTGTTTTATTACAACCCGGCCATTGCCACAGCCAAATGGAGTAAAAGTCGCCCGGCTGTCATCTCACTCGGTCGCCATACGTTTACGAATTAATTTCACATGAGAATACGCAAATTTCTAGCCGTCAGTTGCTTCTTTAGGAGCAGTGACGGTTTTTTATATTCGCAAATTTGTAATATTTTAGTGGTGATTTATCTGATTTAATATTAAAAATTCTACCTATTATTCCGATACTCTTAATAGACAAAAAAATGAAATTAAAGGAGTCTTTCTAAAATGAGTCAACATCCTTACACTATCGAAGTAGATCAAGCCATGAAAACGGTACATATGGCGGTGAATGGAGTGTTTAGCCAGGAGGAGTATGATAGCTTTGTAAAAGATTATGTAGCCAAAACCTCATCCATTCAGGCGTCCAGCTTTACACTCAAGGTAGATTGTACCCAGATGGCACTTTTGGGTCCGGGAGAAGTGGAAAAATTGAAGGGCTCATTTGTACGTTATAAAGAAACCGGATTTGCCAAAGTAATCTTTGGTATCAGCCTTCAACAAACCATTATTAAAATGCAGCTTGGTCGAGTAGCACGCGAAGCAGGATTAAACAACGTAGATATTGTTGTACAATAATGCGCTGACGTATGTGTAAGGGGGAAGCCTGATGAGCCATATCAAAATAAAAGCACTGGGTGTGTACCATCCGTCCCATTCGTTGGATAACGAATACTATGTTCGCCATTTTGACGAGCGGGGCAAGGATATTCGACGTTTCATGGAGCATATGGGCAGAAGACAGCGTTATATCATTGATGACCCGAACGAAAACGGTTTAACCATGGGAATTGCGGCTGCGCAAAAAGCTTTGGAACAGGCTGGTATGACAGGCTGTGACGTGGATATGATCGTGTTCTCCACTCAAGTTCCTGAGTCACTGTTTCCGATGAATGCCTTGTTTGTTCACCATGCGATTGGAGCCAGACATGATGTGGCCGTGATGGATTCCAACGCGAATTGTGCAGGGATGACAGTCGCTGTCGATCAAGCCAGTCGGTCGATGTTATCTAATCCTGACGTGCGGACAGCGCTTATTATCGGTTCGGATTATAATTCACTCATTTCCGGTCCGGAGGATGAGATTACTTATGCGAACTATGGAGATGCTGCATGTGCGGTTATTTTGGAGCGTACAGAAGAAGACACCGGATTTATAGATTCTATGTATTTTACGGACCCAGTCAATATAGATAAAATTTTGTACCCGGCTCAGGGGTTAGCGGCAACACTCCAAAGGAATGCCCCCGGAAAATATATTCAGTGGCTTCCGTTCGATGCTAATATGGCCTTGCCTCCTACATTTGATCTGCTTGAACGCATTTTAAAAAAGAATGGGCTATCGCCTCAGGATGTACGGGCTTATTGTCTGTCTCAGTTCTCGTTAGCAAATGTATTAAAGATTCAGGATCACTTGGAGCTAGAGGATGCCCAAATGATTTATGTGGGTGATCGATATGGTTACACAGGAACCAGTAGCCCGTTCATTGCTCTACATGAAGGTATTGAATCGGGTCGTATCCGGCGCGGTGATTATGTGCTGTTCTGGACGATTGGAGCTGGGTATCAGCTGGTTGCTATGTTGTTTAAATATTAGTTATGCGAAGACCTTGCAGCTGCAAGGTCTTTTTGTGTATCACACAATGACAATTGTAATGATTTGGTTGTGTTATGTTTGATTATTTTGTAAAATTTAAACATTGAATTCATAAGGGAGAGCTTATATTGCGGACATCGGATAGCATGATAATTATGACAGAAAACATAGCACACATTTCATAATAGGAGCTGAAGGGTCATTAAGATCGAAAATTTATTTTATGGAGAACGAATAAAGCTGGCCGCAGTCAGGGAAGAAGATGCCGAAGTGATGTTCAAATGGGGTGAGGATGCGAAGTATCTGCGAAATGTAGATACGGATTTAGCGCTTCCTTACACGTTGAAACAGATGGAGTCAGAAGGATCTCCCAGATCTAACGAGGTCTATTTTCGATTAAGAACATTGGCAGATGATGTCTTGATCGGATTTGTTGCTATCCACGGGATTGAGTGGAATAATCGCAGCGGACAACTGGCAATAGGTATAGGTAATACGGAGTACCGTGGCAAGGGCTTTGGGGCAGAAGCTGTAGGTCTCATTCTTCGTTATGCGTTTTATGAGCTCAATTTAAATCGGGTCGGCTTGGATGTGATTGAGTACAATACACAAGCGATCCGAACTTATGAGAAGGCGGGGTTCCAGCTTGAGGGTAGAGTTCGTTCCGCTGTTCTTCGTGATGGCAACAGTTATGATCGTATCATGATGGGTATCCTGTATTCTGAATGGAGCTCGACTGTTCAAGTATAATAGATACACAATTTGTTCATAAAATATTCCATAATAAGCCTTTTAATAATGTAAAAAGAGGTTTATAGTTAAGGGGTCACATGCCCAAATGGTTATTAATTTGAGTATGAGTCAAAGCTGAGGAGGAATTTACATGGCAAACGTTGTAAGATCCATCACTTCACCCAAGAAATTTATTTCTGGACAAAATCTGCTCTCGTCGTTAAATGACTATATTAAGGATTATGGCGATAAAGCCTTTGTTATCTGCGATGAGTTCATACTTGAAAGGGCCCAAAAGGAGGCAGGCGCTTCAATTGAAGCAGCTGGTAACCAAGTGGTCTTCGAGAAATTCCAATATGAATGTACAAAAGAAGAGATTGATCGTAACCGCGAATTGGTGCGTAAACATGGTTCGAACATTATCATAGGCATTGGCGGGGGAAAAACATTGGATACCGCTAAGGCAACGGCTTATTATGAAAAGCTGCCTGTTGTTATTTTCCCAACGATTGCTTCTACAGATGCTCCTTGTACCGCGCTTGCGGTTATATACAAAAAAGATGGCTCTTTCGATGAATATCTGTTCCTGCCTACTAATCCAGACGTTGTACTGGCGGATACAGGCATTCTGGCAGCAGCGCCTGCACGTTTCTTTGCAGCTGGAATCGGTGATGCACTGGCCACTTATTTTGAAGCTCGTGCTTGCTATCAGGCCAACGGGGATAACCTGGTTCTGAACAAGCCTTCCACTACAGGGCTGGGACTTGCTCGTCTTTGTTATGATACGTTGCTGGAAAATGCTGTGAAGGCCAAACGTGCTGTGGATCGTAAAGTATATACTCGTGCGGTGGAGGATACGATTGAAGCTACCATTTATCTGAGCGGTGTTGGTGCAGAATCAGGTGGATTGGCAGCAGCACACGCCATTCATAATGGTATGACGGCTGTTCCTTCGCTTCATAAAGCACAGCATGGTGAGAAAGTCACATTCGGTTTGTTAACCCAGCTAGTGCTGGAAAATGCACCGAAAGAAGAACTGGAAACCGTGATTAAACTGGTTAAGGATGTAGGCCTTCCATTGACACTTCGTGACTTGGGTGTAGAGGAATTTGTTGAGGCTGAATGGCGCCAAGTGGCTGAAGCTGCTTGTGCATCGAATGATACAATGGTCAACATGCCGTTCCCGGTTAGTCCTGCTGACGTGTACAATGCAATCATTGCAGCGAATGCAATAGCAGAATCCTATCAAGAATAGTTTCTTCCTAAATCACGAAAATGGGTTTGCAAAAACGGGTCTGTCACATCACTGGCAGACCCGTTTCGTGTACGTGCACTACATGTGAAACGAAAGAAGGATACCAGGGACTTATATCCTATCTTGTTCTGACCGATATACATGTAACAGGGAAATTAGGTTGGTTACACAGCAGGAGGAGATTTGATGTTGGTGCATGGTAAAACACGTAGGGGCAACTTGTACATCCATATGTCCAGCGGTTTTCACAAAATTGGAGATTATCGGGAAGAATACTCTGTAGCACCGGGTGATCGGCTGATGTCTAGACTGTCCAAGCGGATCTACACCATTGTATCCGTACATCTTGGAGAAGAGGCATATGCCGATATTGATCTAGAAGAGGTTATCAGGAATAGTTAGAGAACTTTATTTGGATTTTGGTATAAAAAAGCTTTCACTTTGCTTCTAGAGCGAAGTGAAAGCTTTTTTCTTTCAGTCCAGAGATTCATGAAGAAGGTCTCGTGTAATGATATTATTTTGGCTCATAAAATGTCTGATTGCTGCTTGTGAATTGGTTGCCGACAGTTCCTTACCCCATGTCATGGCATAGGCCCAGGCTGGCTGGTTCTGCAGCACCTTCGCACTCGGCAGAATATTACTTTCTCCGATTCCCATAGGCTTGCCCTGCGCAAGCTTTAGTAATTCGGTGTAGTAAGAGGATTTGTAATCATTGTTATAGATATCAGCTGCAAGAATATCTACCCGGTTAATACCTGGGAAGGAAAGATCATAAGGAGTGCTATATGCGTTTGGGGCATTGGGACTCCACACCCACAACAGGTTATCCAGATGATGGACATGAGTAAATCGATCATACATTAAATTCCACAACTTGGCGTAATTTTGCTTTTCTCCCCACCAAAACCAGTTGCCGTTCATTTCATGATAGGGCCTCCATAAAACAGGTACATCCGCGTCTCGTAAGGTCTTAAGGGACAGAGCCACCTCATCCAGATCGGCGATCAGTTGTTTATATTGCGGGGTACCTGGCGTGATGTAACGATTAAATTCAGCTTGAGTAATTTTTGCTTGTACGTTTTTCCACGTTTTGGGTTTGCCCGGTAGCGCCTGATGGAAGGTAACAGCTACAATTCCGCCGCCCCGACTCCATTGGATAGCACTATTCACAACATGCTGACGTTGCTCTCGTAGGGCCGTAAGAGACTGATTGGCTAATCCTCCAAACTCATAGCCGTGAAGCCCTGCGTATTGTCCGCTGATTTGTTGTAGCTTGTTATTTTGTTCATCCGGTGCCTCTAAGTAATCATGCTGCCCGGAAATTAGCATACCATCCGGTACATTAGATAGGTAGGCAAGTAATTGCTTGGCTTTGGCAGAGGCCTGAACATTAATTGGCGGGGCGGCATCGGCAACAATGAACGATTGCTGAGAGCCGCTGAAGAGTAAAACAAGCATTAGCAGTAGCACCCTCTGTAACCAAAAGCGTGTTGAGTGAGATTTCATGGCGCTCCTCCTTTGATGCATGGTAATGGATTAGTATTTTTCTTTTTGCTTTCTAAGCTGTATATAGGCACTAATAATAATCACCAGCAGACTAATCATGGCCCATCCATTGAATTCCTGTGAGTGTATCCAGTTGTCCCATACAAGGAAGCCTAAAATTACAACGAGCAAACTCATAGTGAGATACATTTTGGTTTGTGCTGGACGTTGAGTGCGTTTCGAAATCCAATGTATGATGCCGAAAACGATGGCTGCCTGAAATAAAAATATACCCATTATCATTAAACTTGCTAAAAAGATTGGGGACATCGGTATCCTCCTCCTGGGTTTACAAACAGAATATGCAGGTTGTAAACGGAATGTGGATTCTTGGATGTGAATTTAATTGCAAGTTGAGTAAACAATTGAGCACTGGTTACGATCTTGAACAAGTTGACTAAATTATACCATAACTACCGTCCTGCAATGAAAGACGTCTAAATACCCACTCTACCTTGATTCGACATCAGACTTTATATTCAGCGAAATATTGACATAAGGGGGTACACTTCACATATATGAAGATGCAATCAGAAATATGTGGTAAGTATATACATAAAAGCAACGCGAAATCGACGGAAAAGTTTGGTATGATTAAAGTGGATTGAAAAGGAGGTACTCTTATGAATGAAGAAAACAGACCATTCTCTAGATCGGCAGATGCTGAAGGAGCAAAAGCGAACTTTGATGCCAATCAGCGGAAGCTCCACTCCGAGGGAGTGCCTAGCTTATGGCGTCAGGTCAGCAACCTGCTGATTCTGGTTGGTGTGATTGCATTAATTATCATTTTAGGTCGAGTGCTCTAATGAGATATCCAAAAAAAACAAAAAGAATTTTAAGAATTAGGGATGTGAAATGGTGCTAAAGGCAGCTTTACTTTTTATATTGGCTGGCATCGCTGAAATTGGAGGAGGATATTTGATTTGGCAGTGGCTGCGGGAAGGGAAGACATGGTATGTCGGACTTTGCGGCGGAGTAATTTTAGCTGTGTATGGAATTATTGCTACCTTTCAGGTATTTTCCTCCTTTGGGCGTGTATATGCAGCATACGGTGGTGTCTTTATTGTTCTTTCCATTGCATGGGGCTGGTGGATTGATAAAAAGACACCCGACTTGTACGATTTCATTGGTGGATTGATTTGTTTGGTCGGTATAGCTGTAATCCTGTTTCCGCGATCAGGGTGATAGGACGAAAAACCCTTTTTTATTTTTAAAAACATGACTATAGGTCTACAAAAACAAGCTTCATATTCCGAAATAGAACTTAAGGAGGGGGTTCTATGAACTGGAATCAAATGAAGCTTAAATTGAAATTTGGCAGTACCATGCCAAAGAATGAAGGTAATTTCTCTTTTGGTATCATGTGTGGACTCTTAATCAGCATCGTGCTGTGGATCTCGATCATTGGCTGGATCATGCTGATCTTTAAGTGATTTTACGAAATCGCTGTACATATCAAAACAAATGCATTAAGGGCTACTTTAAACCTATGTCCTATTACCCATGCTTTATTTTGTGAAATCGTTACGTAACTTGTCTATCCCGCGACCTATGGCTTCATCAATCATATCGGTAGCAGCAGGTGTATCTGCATCAGTGTCAGGAATGCGATTAAATCCTGGCTCGCGCTTGTCCAGGGATTGTTTATGTTCAATTTGATCGTCAGTACGATTCTTTTCAGAGTTATTATCTCTCATAGCACATCACAGCTCCTTTTATTAGGTACATTCAGCTTCTATACTTTACATAAACGTTTGTACTCCAGACTAAACGTTGATAAAAATAAAACCGGGGGGAGTAAATCCCGCCCGGCACTTCCCAAACAACTAGCGATGCTCAATCAGATCAATCGCTCCCAGAACAACATGAGCCAGTCCGAAACCGAGAATGCCTGTAGCTGCAAGTTTATACTTACTGCTCAGCAACACAGCGCCTGAAGCCGATACTACCGTTCCAAGAACAGCTGGAATCATACCTTCACGCATTCGTAACACCCCTTCTGGTAGTTTGGAAAGACGTTTATTAGTGTAATTCAAATGTGCATAAGTTATACAAAAAGAAAATTTTATTATTTTTTTAAAAAAAACACTTTACAATCCGATAAAATTATCGTATTATATGTTGGTGCCCAATTGAACGACATTTACATAACGAGAACACTTCTGTGTTTCTCAGATACTTGTAAGACAAGTAAGTGTAAAGAGTAGCGTTCCTAAGATTATGCCGGGGTGGCGGAATTGGCAGACGCACAGGACTTAAAATCCTGCGGTAGGTGACTACCGTACCGGTTCGATCCCGGTCCTCGGCACTATTGTTTTTCTTTTGAATCCCTTGATTATCAAGGGGTTTTTTATTTTTTAGTGATTGAAATCTTGGCTTCCATATCACAGGATCACAAGGGGCGAGCGCCTTTTTCGCTCCTGGGGACGAGTTGGGGACGAACTTTTGGATCGAAGACATCGAGGTGTGCTGTTGCTTTACGACTAAGCTTCTTGGTGACGTGAGCATAGGTATCTGAAGACACCTGAGATGTGGAATGTCGCAATGGATGTTGAATCTCCTTGATAGATGCTCCCTGGCCAAGCAAATACGTTGCATTTGTATGGTGGAGATCATGAAGTGATACATTACGGAAGCCGTGCCGCTCACACCAGTTTTTCCACTGCTGGGACGGCGTTGTATGGTAATAGGGTTTCCCTGTACCTGAATGAAAAACAAAGTTACGATCCCCGCTTTTCCATGTCCCATTTGCCTTTGCCTCAAACCTTAGTTTACTCATGCCTTTAGCATGAGCGACCAGTTCCTCCATATACCATTGCGGCATATCTACATAATCGTTAGATGCTTCATTCTTGGTATCTGTAATGTCCGCCTGGCCATTTTTGGTGCTGTCAACCGAATACTGGATTTTGTCACCAACGACTATGGACGGGGACGAAACGAAACAAGAAAAGTGAAATTGGACTCAGGATGCCAGAAGTAAATTAGACCGTAAGGGCTTAAGCCTTTGCGGTCTTTATTGTAGGTGTCTAAAGTTCTAGACTGAAAAATAAAGTAATAGTCTGAATGAGAAATTATCTAAGATCAATACATTGGTCTCCTCATCAAGATACCGACGAGGTGTTTATCGTGCTCGAAGGGGAGATGTTCATTGATTTCCGCGATGGCCAAGTAAAGATTTCCCAAGAAGAGATGTTTATTGTACCAAGGGTGTCGAACACAAAACTTTCGCTAACCAGGAGTATCATATCATGTTAGTAGAGCCCAGGGGCGTAGTAAACACTGGCGAGACTGAGTCAGAATTAACAGCAGTCAATGATATTTGGATCTAATGCATTTAGCTTCAGTTCGATTACATCGTTAAAGTAACGGGACACGATAGTTCAACTTCACTTGCTGCTATGACGAGAACCGGATTCCCCTGTAAGGGTCCGGTTTTTTCTGCAACGCATTGCTTAGCATACGATTTTTTCCGTTTCGTGAGGTGCCCCCTATATCGTGAGTACCATCGGGAAATTCTCCAGCTACACGATATTCTTCATTCGCGCCATTTCTATTGCTTCTTCGCGGTTGTTGACGCCGAGTTTTGAGTAGAGAATCGAGCAGTAATTGCGGATCGTTCCCTCCGATAAAAATAGCTTGGCGGCGATCGATTTGTAGCGCAGTCCGCTCAACAGATGCTCCAGAACTCCATCACGCGTTTCGTAAGCCCGTACGGGTAGTTTCCCTGACTTGAACCGATTTTCTCCAACTGCTCACGTTGACGCTTCATCTCTTCGAAAACTCGCGTAGCGACCGATTGGTCGATCCAGATTCCTCCATTATAAATAAGTTTCAAGGCTTCCTTCATCTCAATTTCCGAATGATTCAGACTATCATGCAATATAACTTCCCGATCCGTCAAGCGACAGAGGGTGGGGTAACTGCGGTTAGAACGTAGTTTAGCAAGCACGTCATATAAGACAGTTGACAGTTTGTCATGCGGTATATGTGACAGGTCCAAGTCAATGTCATCAAAAGCTTGGCGGTTTTATCACTGTTCGATTTAACAGTATCGGAGGTAAGATGAGGGGGTAAAGCAGAACAAGATTCTAAAATAATAGGAGCGATTGCGTTATGAAATCATTCACCATTCGAAAAGGAGTTGCACTTACTATAATAGCTATATTGGAGACGGATTCCTAACGCTGCTCTTTAACGATTCGCTACTTCAGGGATTTGAACTCACGTTCTTATTCAGCTGTACATTTCTTACAGGTGGTACGCAGAACTGAATGAATTGTTTAGCTTCGGCCGTAAGAGGGCGACGAATCCTTAGGTTGCAGGGTTTGTTGAAGAAGATGTCTATGAGGGGACTTTCCGTCATTTTCCCGGCACGCGCTGCACACTGCTTTAATTGAAGGTTTCCGATCAGCATCGTACCGATGTGATTCGGGTCATCCGGACTTTTCAGAAGGAGAAGCCATCTTATCAGTATTACCTGATTGGATTGTTAGGAGTGCAAATGAATCTCAACTAGCATGTAACGAAATTATTTTTGGTCGCACTTATATATCAGATTAAACTTGAGCGATCAGCGATGTGCATCAAATTGAGTGAAGGCCCCCCTCAAGACGGGCCACCATCCAGTACCTCAGCCCGGATGCTTTTTTGGTTAAATCCTCTATCATAAAAGTAACAAAAATAAGGAATTCACATAGGAATATTATTTCAGTTGGACAATTTCAATAAAATTTGTCGATTAAAATAAGAATGAGGGATGATTGGATCAATGTTGCTTCGTTTACGCAAATCTTCAATGCAGGCGGCCTGGATGGTGTGGGAAAGAGGGTTCGATTGGATTTCACGCTTTCGCGGCTCGCATACATCGCACTTTGGAATTTGCAAAGTCATGATTAAGAAACACCGAGGGGAGAGTATCGTCTGTGCGGACTCCACGATCATCAATAAAGGCGATCTGGTCGGGGAACTCCATCTCAATAATGAAACGATTCTGACGCTGATCAAATCCGAAGACTCAGACCGCGCAGCGCTCATGACGGCCCGGCTTACACGGAAATCCATGCAGCAGATCAGCGAGGCATTCGCAAGTCAGCCGGAGTTCAGAGAGGTGAAGGCGTTAGTCGGCGTTACGCTGCTTCATCGTGGTTTGATACATGGTCTTGGTTTCGAACAACAACCGATGAAATCCGATCTGTTCCAACGCATTACAACGGCTTATCTCCGATTATTGTTATCCGTCATGCACCCTGAAGGCAAGAAGCGGATTGGCCGCAAGACCGGAAAATTGATACCGATGATGCTGATTCACTCCCGCAGCTCGCTGAGGAACCGATTTATGACGGTGAAGTGACGGTCCGTTTCAAAGGAGTTATGTCTACCCAAATCAAGCTCCAATTAATTAAAAAAAAGAAACTAAGAGCGTGGTGAGTAAGTTCCTGGAGGGCGGTATGGAGTTGGAAACACAGCGATTGGAAACCCATACCGCCCGGAGGCAACCTATTTTTCATCATGCTCTGTAACAAAGGCGGGATAGGCATTCATGGATAAAATTATGGAATTTTTACAGAACTTTGGAGCGACGGGACTTTTCATTCACGCTATGCTCGATGCGATTATTTTCCCCATCCCGGCGTTCTTCCTGCAGCTTTCTTTAAGCGCGGTGCAACCGGAGTCGGCTTTATGGCTCGCTACGGTTGGCTTTGCAGGAAGTCTGCTTGGGACACCGATCGGTTATGGGATCGGCAAGGTGTCGGGAAAGCATGTTATGGGTGGTGTAATGAAGAAAAAATGGCTGGATTCGGCAAGCGACTTATTTGCCCGCCGCGGCGAGGCTGCAATCCTGATCGGATCGTTCACTCCGATCCCATTTAAAATATTTACGATTTTATCTGGATGCATGAATTATCCATTGTGGAAGCTGCTCAGCTATGCGGCCATTGGCCGGGCGGTGAAGTTTTATGTAGTCGGTTTTCTCTTCTATATATATGGCCGTGCGGCAGAGAATATGGTGAACCAAGTTCTCACGATTACGCTGGTGGGCATTGGTGTTGCGATTGCGGCAATATGGTTCTTGATACGGAAGCTGTGCGAGCGGAGGAAGATAAGGGATGAACATCAACCGATCGAAAAAACAGGGAATGGAGGCGGAAAACAGGATGCAGTGGATAAGGCGAATTGATCAAACGATGTTCTTCTGGTGCAACCAGCGGCTGAGCAGTAGGGCAATGGACCGATTGTTCGGATGGATTACCCATTTGGGCGGAGCTTTGTTTACCATCATTTGCGCCGTGTCCTTGGCATGGTTCGCCGAGGGGGAGTTCAGCAGAATCGGGCTGCAAAGCTTGATCGCACTGGCCGTTAGCCATATCATTGCTGTCCTGATCAAGAGAAAGGTGCGCAGAGACCGGCCTTTCCGCAAGCTGGAGCAGGTGAAGGTAGGCAAATTCCCGTTGAAGGATTATTCCTTCCCATCCGGCCATACTACCGCTATTTTCGCCCTGGTTACACCTTTTATGTTGGCCTCATCACCGGCAATTATGCTTGTCTTGATTGGTCTGGCCTTGTTGGTGGCCATATCCCGGGTTTATTGGGGCTATCACTATCCGATCGATTGTGTGGCTGGTGGGATGGTCGGATTCCTAACGGCGGTGCTGGTTGTTTTGTTCATGCATAGTTAAATTTCACGAGGGAGGCGATTGTTGATGAATAGCATGAAACGGGAAAAGCTGCTGATTCTGTCCGGCGCGCTCGGGGATGGACATATGCAGGCGGCCAAGGCGATTTTAGAGGCATCGGTGCTGTACAAACAGGGAGTAGAGGTGATCGACTTCATGCAATGGATCCATCCCCGCATGCATGTGGTTGAACGGTATTGCTTCCTGCAATGGGTGAAGCATTTTCCTTCCTCATACGGATATATGTATCAGAAGACCCGGACGGACAGTACACTTACTTTCTTCCTGAAGCATTTTCTCACGACCAGCCTGCAGCGGCTGCTCAAACTTCTGAATGAGGAACAGCCGACGTTGATTGTCAGCACGTTCCCGTTGGCATCAGCCGCCATTTCCTTGCTTAAGGAAAAAGGGATGACGGATCTGCCTGCGGCAACGGTCATTACCGACCATTCCGATCACAGCTATTGGATACATCCGTCTACGGATCTGTATCTGGTTGGCTCCGAAGGCGTGCGTGCAGCTCTGCAGAGAAAAGGCGTTGCTGACCACAAAATCGCTGTAACGGGCATCCCTGTTCGCCCATCCTACAGTCAGCATGACAATAAAGACCGGCTGCGCGAGAAGCTGGCCTTGGCTCTTGACACCTTTGTCGTGCTGGTGATGGGTGGCGGCTGCGGGATTATCGATAAATCCTTCATCGAGCAAATGCAATCTGACTCTTTTCCCCCTAACGTGCAATTTGTCATCGTATGCGGACGCAATGTGAAGCTGCTGTACCGCCTGCGTGAAGCGTTGGGAGACAGGGATAACGTCATACTGACAGGCTTCCTGGAGGGAATCCATGAATGGATGGCGTCCGCAGACGTATTGATTACCAAGCCGGGCGGACTGACGACCTCCGAAGCGCTGGCGCTCCAGCTTCCCATGCTGCTGCTGGAGCCACGGCTGGGGCAGGAAAAGGATAATGCCGGTTATTTGATTCAAGCGGGAGTAGCGTATCTATGTCAGATTGACAATTTGCAGGATCAGCTTCAGCGGCTGGTTCAACAGCCTTCCCTATTGGAAGAAATGAGGGAGAAGGCAGGGCTGTGCAGACAGCAGGATTCCGCCAGACATGCGGTCATGCAAATTCTGAGCATGCAGAGCGATACACAGGAAGAAAAATGGGTTTGCTCCTTGCAGCAGTATGCTTAAGCTTAATTTTCACTAAGGAGGATAAAGACGTTGCTTGTTAAATATTTGTTGATTGGGCTCATAGGCTTCATCAGTCTGTATATGATAATTCCTAGTTTTCTGCCAAGAATGATCAAATTTGGAGCCTTTCGTAAGGGAACGACCAAGAACCAGGTAGCGTTCACGTTCGACGATGGGCCGCATCCGAGGTATACACCGGAATTATTGGATTTATTGCAGGATTATCAAGTGAAGGCCACATTCTTCGTGCTTGGCTCGCAGGCGGAGCTGCACCCGGATCTGATCAGAAGAATGGATCGTGAAGGTCATCAGATTGGAATCCACAATTACAATCACATCTCCAATTGGCTGATGCTTCCCTGGACGGTGCGGCGTGATCATATGAAACGGACCGCAGATATTATTGAATCCATAATTGGAAAAAGGCCGGATCACTATCGTCCGCCGTGGGGGCTCATGAACGCTTTCGATTTCTTTCATCCCAAATCGTACCGCATTGTACTCTGGTCCTTGAAGGCGGGGGACTGGCGCAGCAGAAGCTGCCGCAAGAAACTGAAGGCAACGCTGCTGAACGGAATTACGGACGGATCTGTTATTTTGCTGCATGACAGCGGAGATTCGCCGGGAGCGGACCGTCACGCGCCATATTTTATGCTTCGGGCTCTGGAGGAAGTACTGCATCAATTACAGGGACGCAACTTGCAATTCGTTCGTCTGGATGAAATGGCTTGACAAAGGAAATGAGGTGACAATAGTGGGACAGGAACCGCAAATTTTAATTTTAACGGCCGATTACGGAGAAGGTCATCATCAGGTGTCCAAGGTGTTGCAGCAAAGCTTGATCCGCAATGGTTATTGCCAGGTGGCGGTTGTCGACTTGTTCCGGGAAGCCTATCCTGTGCTGAACAAAATAATCCGCTATCTGTACCGGCAAAGCCTGTATGCAGCCAGCCTGGGCATTCCCTATTACGGATGGACCTACCATCTGACCAACCAGCTTCCCATGAAGGGAAAGATCGCAGCCTGGATGAACAGTCTTGGCGGCGACAGGCTCAAGAAAATCATCCTCCAGTACCAGCCGGAAGTCATCATTTATACATTCCCGTTCGGCAGCTTGCCAAGCAGCGTGGCATTATCTGCGATCCGTCCCCGGACTGCTGTTGTCATAACGGACTTTGACGTTCACCGAAGATGGCTGTTCGCCAAGCCGGATCATTATTTTGTCCCTGCCAGCGACGTGAAAGAGGCCATGGTCAGGCAGGGCGTCCCCGAGAGTCGTATTACCGTGACCGGAATTCCGGTCAGAGAGTCATTTCATGATGCGGCAATGAGTGGTCCCGGCTCCGTTAAAGAAGCAGATGAGCATGTGATTCTGCTTATGGCTAACGTCTGCGGCACATTGCATTCGCTATCGAGGCTCATCGGGAAGCTGCTGCTCTTGTCAGGCGTCCGCATTCGAGTGATTTGCGGCCGGCAGGAAGGATGGAGACGGAGGCTTGCGGAGAGCTGGGCGGATGATGCAAGAGTGGATGTATTCGGCTTCACCGATCAATTGCATGTTCTGATGAGCAGCGCCTGCTGCGTAGTCACGAAAGCGGGAGGCGTTACACTATCCGAGACGATTCAGGCCGGGGTTCCAATTTTCATCCTAAATCCGTTTCTGGGGCAGGAGAAGGAAAATGCCCTGTATTTGCAGCGCAAAGGAGCGGCAGTCGTGGCCTTTACGATTCATGATCTGGTGTTGCAGATACAAGCGATGATCTCCTCTGAGCAGATCAAGCAGTCGATGATGAACGGGCTGCTCGCAGCAAGGCAGAAAGCGGCTGCGGACCATATTGTCCGGCATTTGTTTCCTGAGGCAAGTCCCTTAAGAAGGAGTGGAATATGATGAGCGGGAGGAGCGCGTTCAAGCTTTCTACTCTGACGCTGTTCACGGTGCTTTTTTGCACAGAGTTTGTCCGAAGCGCTTTCTTGTTCTCGTTCCTGCCGAACTTTGCCGTCAACGAGTCGGGGCAAACCGTTGCTTTGGTCGGTCTTGCCGTCTCGCTTCATTATACAGCCGATACGCTGATTAAATGTGTGGCTGGATATTTGCTGGACAGGTTTTCGCTGCGCTGGCTGCTGCCCGCCACTTTCGTCCTGATGCTGTCCGGACTAGCCGCCGTGTTCTTTAGTCCGTATGCCTGGGGGCTTGTTGCCGGTTCCGTGATGCTTGGGATGGGGGCGTCGCCTATATGGCTCATTTGTCTGGAGAAAGTCCGACTTACGGAGCGGGCGGCCCAGATGGGAGCGATATACACCGTGTGGCTGGCCTGCATCGGTCTGGGGCCGGTCACAATCAATCTCACCTTCGATTATGGCTTCGAACCTGCCTTCCGGCTGATGGTTGCGCTGCTCGCCGTCGGCTGCATCGCATCGTTCGGGATTAACAGAACAACCCCCTTGCATCTCCAGAATGTCAGCTTTGCCGAACAAGCGGCAGGACTGCGAAGAAGGCTCGTTCAGCTGAAATGGCTGCTGCCAGGCATGGTCCTGCAGATGACCGCCGCGGGACTGCTGCTGCCGATACTGCCCGGTTTTGCCGCTGACCATCTCGGTCTGAGCCAGCCGCAATATTCGCTAATGCTCATATTAGGCGAGGCCGGCGCGATGCTGTTTCTTGTCCCGATGGGAAAGCTGGCCGATCGATGGGGGCACAAGCAAATGCTGTTCGCCGGTTTCGTATCGCTTACGGTCGTATTGGCTCTGTTAGTCGTATCCATGCCGCCGCCTGCATTAACGATGCTGTTTGCCTTTATGCTGGGATTGTCTTACTCAGCCGTGCTTCCGGCCTGGAATGCGGTGCTGTCGTACCTTGTTCCGGAGGATCAGAAGGGGACTGGGTGGGGAGTACTCTCCGGGATTGAAGGGCTCGGTATTATGATTGGCCCGGTCATCGGGGGAGGGATAGCCAGCCAGTATACGAATGCCGCTGCCATTAGCATCAGCGCTGCTTTACTGGCGGTTCTTGCACTTTTTTATTTGATTTTGCCGCAAAACAAGCTTGTCTCGGCTGGCGGGACTTTGCAGCACAAGAGGGAGAACGCTCATGGACCTGATCGGGTTAGTTGAACCGAGTATGGATACCTGGTCTTGCTCATCGGCTTGCCGCTGGACTTCATCGCGCTCCCCATTCCGCCGAGTACACCTGAAATCCAAGCCATCGAAAATCATCACGATACAAGCCTCAGTTCATCTACCTCAGTACAAGAAGCTGGTGAAGGTGCCGATTTTAATTACGATTCTTTAAAGGATTACATTGCCTATGGTCTAACTTATGATAAGAAAGAGGACAGATTTCTCTTCAATGACAAGCAAGTCAGATTGTTTGTTGATAAGGATATAAAAAATGAAGGTAGATCAAATAACTTTTACTATGATGCTAAAGGAAATCCGATTTCAAAGTGATTAGAGATGATAACAATAAGATAATCAAAATAACGGAAGTTCATGGGAGTGAGTTACAAGCCTTAAATAAAACATTTGGATTTATAATAACTGATGGAAATTTACAGTTTGAATAAGTAGAGTCATTATATAAGCTACTGAAAAAGCCTTAAACCGTAAAAGGTGAAAGAATACCAGTGAAATGATGGTTTTCTTTCACCTTTTTTAATAGACGGATTGTCAAGACAAGTACAACAGTTCCTCCTGTAACGATTCGTGAGAGGACTTCCATCTTAAGTTTTTCGGGGCCGGTTGTTAATCAGGGCGAGAGCCTGCTCCAGATCAGCATCTGTCACCAGAGCGAAGTTATGCCCCTTTGAGATAAATTCACGCTCAAGACTTGGCATTCTCGTTGGAGTCTCGTTGCCAGGATGAGTACGGGTCGGCGAAATAGACACCCACGCCGTACAGTCGTTCCAACTCTCTGTGACAGGCGAATTCTTTCCCTCGCCCACGGTCGCGCTTTCATCGATAATGCCGTGCGATCGTCATATAATCACTTGGTAAAAACGTGTTTTTGCCTCCACGATGTGTCGACTCAAGCTTACTCTTTCCTCGGCTGGAAATGACCGTATCCGGCTCCCAGTGACTGAAGGTTTTCCGGCTACGGATCGTATTGGGACGCTGCAAATCAGACCTTTCTAATACATAAATAATCAGTCAATTTAAAATGCCGTTGCAACGGAGAAAGTAATCACTATTTATCAAGTTTGTCCCCTATATTGATAATGAAGTAGGTTTAGTTTTTATATAAGCGTAAGTTGAAATAAGAGGTTTCAGAATGAAAAAGACTCCTTGGTATGATGTAAATGGGTCCACGATGCTGGCCAGCGACTGGATCCAAAAACAAACCAAGGAGACTACAAGATGAATTCTACTCAAAATGAACGTATTAATCAAATCACTTCTTCTACCTTAATTATCGGTGTAGACATCGCTAAATTCAAACATGTCGCCCGGGCACAAGACTACCGCGGAGTCGAGTTCGGGAAGGCTATTACGTTTGAGAACGACCGTGAAGGCTTTGAATTGTTCGTTAGCTGGTTCAGAAAGATTGCTACGGAGCAAGGGTTCCAGGACGTCATCGTTGGCATGGAAACAACCGACCACTACTGGTTGAACCTGGCCCATTTTGTGAAAGAACAGCACGTGACCCCTATATCGTGAGTACCATCGGGAAGTTCTCCAGCTACACGATATTCTTCATTCGCGCCATTTCTAATGCTTCTTCACGGTTGTTGACGCCGAGTTTCGAGTAGAGAATCGAGCAGTAATTGCGGATCGTTCCCTCCGATAAAAATAGCTTGGCGGCAATCGATTTGTAGCGCAGACCGCTCGACAGTTGCTCCAGAATCTCCATCTCGCGTTTCGTAAGCCCGTACGGGTAGTTTCCCTGACTTGAACCGATTTTCTCCAACTGCTCACGTTGACGCTTCATCTCTTCGAAGACTCGCGTAGCGACCGATTGGTCAATCCAGGTTCCTCCATTATAAATAAGTTTCAAGGCTTCCTTCATCTCCCGCGGATGAATCGACTTCAGCATGTAGCCTTCTGCCCCGCGCTCCAATGCAGTTGCTGCCTGCGAGGAATCCTTAAACGTTGTCATGAATACAACCTTCATATCAGGCCATCGTTGTTTCATCTCAACTAAAGCTTCAATCCCGCCCATTCCTTGCATACGAATATCCATTAGCACGATATCTGGTTGGGAGCGATCACAATGTTCTAATGCTTCGCGCCCGTCCCTGGCTGTACCAACGACGTTAAAATCAGCATGCTGATCCAAAATTTGCTTCAAGCTGTCGGTAATGATCACCTGGTCATCAACGATCAGCAGGCGGATTGCATCATGTACAGGCTCTGTCTGCAACGGAATATCACATATGACGAAAGTTCCTTGTCCTGACTCGGAATGCACGGACACCGTGCCGTGAAATAGTTCAAGTCGTTCCTTCATTCCATTGAGCCCAGATCCAAATTGGATTTCTTCCATTCCGATGCCGTTATCTTCGATCTGTAATCGAAGCTGCTGACTATTGAAATGTAACTGAACGGATATCATGCTCGCCTTGCCGTGCCGAACTACGTTGGTTAGAGACTCTTGAAGGCAACGATATAAACAATTGTTTATTTTTTGCATAACAAGAGTCTCACTGCCGATCACACGGAATTTGACCGTTATACCTGTTGACTTCATAAAATCTTCAGTTAATTGCCGCAGCGATTCACTTAACGAATGGTTCAACGGAGTATGAGAGAGCTGATGCAGATGCTTTCGGATATCAACCAGACTGTGTTGGGCGATTCCGACAAGCGAATTGATCCTCTCTATTTGCGCATCTGGTACGGACGATCGCAGTGATTCGACGCCGACGATGAGCGAGGTAAGCGTATGGCCAATCGTGTCATTCAGCTCATGTGACAGCCGGCTGCGCTCCTCCATCAGCGTAAGTTCCTCAATCCGCTTAATATGCTGCTCCAGCAACAGCTTTTGCTCTTGAATAATTCGGGCTTGCTTATGGGACTGAATTAAAATATTAAACGCGAAGCCGATGGCAAAACCAAGGCTGCAGCTAACGATAAACTCATACGGGAGACGATCAGCAATCCAACCGTTCAATACCGGGAATACGATTCCGCTAAGGATACCTGTCCACACATAGTTTCTTCGACTGCTCGTCAAGCCGATAGTAATCACGAGTAAAACAAAAGACCAAAGCAATCCCGGGGCTGCGTAAGCTAAATAAAGATAAAAAAAGCCCGTTACCGTGACTTCGATTGTGAGATACCAGTCTTCTTTCCTATAGAGGATGATTAATGGAACGAGATAAACGACGAAAGCGAGAGAAAGTACAACCCAAAGCGACACAACGGTTAATGACGGATCGACAAAACCAGCGCTTGCGATAATGACCAGCCAAAGCGTTCGTATGGCCACAAGTATCCAATCATACCAGACCCTTTTTTTCATTATCGAGAACACGAATTACGCACACCTTCTTATATTTTTTTGCAAATCAAATTCCGAATGATTCAGACCTATCATGCAATATAACTTCCCGATCCGTCAAGCGAAAGAGGGTGGGGTAACGGCGGTTAGAACGTAGCTTAGCAAGCACGTCATATAAGACAGTTGATAGTTTGTCATGCGGTATATGTGACAAGTCCAAGTACGATGTCATCAAAAGCTAGACGGTTTTATCACTGTTCGATTTAACAATATCAGAGGTAAGGTGAGGGGGTAAAGCAGAACAACATTCAAAATAATAGGAGCGATGCGTTATGAAATCATTCACCATTCGAAAAGGAGTTGCACTTACTTTAATAGCTATATTGGCGGGTACAGTGGCCTATGGAACTGTCCACGCAGAGGGTCAGACGGCAACTTATCAAGCTATCAATAAAGCTGCCAATACCGACAATATTTTATCGTCGGAATTCGCAAAAAAACCCAAAAAAGAACTCAACGAGAAAGAAAAGAAAAGAAAGCATCGGGAAGAAGTCAAACGCGTCATGGATCAAGTAGTTACCAACAAAAGAGTTCCAAGTGTCGTGGCAGGCGGGCTACAGGATGGGGAACGCTGGTCCTACGCTACGGGTACAGCCAGTTTCGAAGTACCACGCCCGGTGGAACCGGATTTTTCATTCCGTATTGGAAGCATCACGAAGACATTCACTGCTACCGTTGTATTGCAGTTGGCTCAGGAGAAAAAATTGAACCTGGATGATTCGGTCGAAAAATGGCTGCCGGGGGTCATAAAGGGTAATGGGTATGACGGCAACAAAATTACGATTCGTCAGTTATTGAACCATACAAGCGGGCTTGCGAGCTATACTGATCTTGATTTTCGAGATATTACCTTGCCTCAAAATCCATTCCGTTACTATTCGTCCGACGAGCTTATCAGCATGGGACTAGCAAAGCCGCCTGTATATGCGCCAGGGAAGGGCTGGAACTATTCGAACATGAATACTATACTAGCCGGTCAAATTATTCAGAAGGTAACAGGAGAGACGTATGCGGAGCAGATCAGGAAACGGTTGATCGAACCGCTCGGGATGACAGGGACATTTGTAATGGAAAATAGTCACGATATTCCAGGTAAGCATGCCACAGGATATAATATGGACAGATCGGGTCATTTGTATGATTTAACAGAGATGAATCAATCATGGGCAAATGCAGCCGGAGACATAGTCTCAACAACCAAAGATTTGACCACCTTCTTCAGTGCGCTGTTGGGCGGAAAGCTTCTAAATCAAGAGATAATGGACCAGATGCTCACGACAGTAGATTCACCTATAGGTAAAGTTGGACTAGGGATTTATGAAATAAAAACAGCTGACGGGCAATCATACTGGGGGCATGCTGGCGGTACTTTCGGATTTGAATCGAGAGCCTTCGGATCTCTAGGCGGGCAGCATATTTTGGTAACGTGCATCAATTCGGTAGCTCCGGAAGTGGAGCCTGCTCACAATAAAATAATCAATAAGGAGTTTGGCCGTTAAGTTTAAAGCCGACATCGCGTCCTTTATTTGAGGGCGGATGTCGGTTTCTGCTGTGATTAACCGTCGTTTCATGCAATCAAGACACATATGTCCGCATTCAGAATAAAACGACCTCAAAATAGATAAGATGCACGAGGGGCATAACGACGGCGTATTTTATATTCGGTCGGTCAAGCTCTACTATCGACTTCTTTACCACTCCCGCCAACAGATGGTTTACCGCCAAAATCGTAAAATAGGTTAGACGCAAATTCGATATAGAGAATAAGAAGAGATATATGGATTTTTAGAAATACATAGTAGGTATAGACAACGTAATATTACTAACCTACACATTGCACCAGACTACAATTTCTATTTAAAAAAGACTTCAAGGAAAATCAAACATTAAGACTATTGTACAAAAATATCAGAATTTCGTATATGTTATTCCGCTAACGGGATACGTTAGTTCAATGGAACAGCGACAGTCTAGGACATTATCTTCTCGTACTGGTTGTCACTGTTCCAATTTCAAAGTCCGTCTAAAACTTACTTTATGGAGACTAGCGGTATGACAATTCGAAAGATGCATGGAATAATGTCGATACAATCGTATGGGACAATATAGGAGATGAATTTGAGGGAAAGAAACTTAATCATTATTCAAAAGTTGATCTAACCAGGTGAATATGCGGTGGTTAGCCAATTTTAATGCTCCAAAATTTTCATTTTATCCCTCTGATTTTGTATTTTCGTCTAGTCTATCAGACCTAGGAATATTTTTCTAGGACAAAAGTTTTGGATTCGGTATACAAAAAGCCTTGTCTAGAACGTATGTTCGGAATATAATTTCTACATAATACATCAGGAGGCTACATACATGTCGAAAAAATTAGAAGGTAACAGCTTATGGGAAAGCAGCAGGATTATCATACCAGAACACAAGGAAGCATACTTAAAACTCATGAAAGACCGTCAGCGGAGAGGCAAGCCGGAACTCGACGATCAGGAAGTCCAGTTGATCGAGCAAGCGCTTATAGAGTCCTACAACACACGTCAACCTATAACACTAGTGGTTTTTAGCCCGTTCGATGACGAAGAACTCACAGGTGTAATCACGTCTATAAATACTGCTCGCAGGGAAGTGAAACTGTTTCGTGGCGAGGATGATTTTAGTTGGATCAATTTGGAGGATATCATTTTCAGCAAGTATTTAGCAAAAATCTAAGGGTAGTAAATATTCTACTGATGTTATTCAACAAACAAGAAATGTCTCAGCTGCCTTATCTACGACAATTCAGCCGAAGTCTTTCTAGGAGCATTTGATGCTAGTGTTTTAGCTGAGCAGATCAATCCTCATATCGCAATCGAAGACTTCCTGATGACGATGCGCTACACCCGCATCAAGTTAAAGAAAGAGGCTTACAGAGTGGTACAAAACTACTACGGAGAAGCTCACTTTTACAGAAAAAGCCTGATGAGCTACAACAACATCGGGCTGGGCCAAGGTAACTTTTTCTTCGCTAACGGTCCATTTGTTGTGCAAAAAATGGACCGCTAGCGAAGAAAGAAATCAATTCAGGTTAATGAAACAATTCTATGCGCTCTTGCTTGTGTACTTGGAAAATTAACAAAAGAGGCAGCGGGATTCCTGTCTCTTTTGTTATTATTCTACGTCTGAGAAAAGCGGAGTGGACAAATAACGCTCACCTGTATCAGGTAATATGACCACGATCGTCTTGCCTTTGTTTTCTGGAAGCTTCGCAATTTGTGTTGCTGCATAAACCGCAGCCCCAGAAGAAATACCAACAAGCAGCCCTTCTGTTTTGGCAAGCAGGCGTGCAGTTTCAAATGCATCTTCGTTTTTAACTTTGAAAACCTCATCCACATATTCTTCATTAAAGTTATTTGGAATGAAACCAGCACCGAGTCCTTGTAGTTGATGTGAACCTGGAGTACCCCCAGACAGCACTGGTGAATCGAACGGTTCGACGGCTATCACTTTTACAGAAGGTTTTCGTTCCTTCAATCCCTGGCCAACGCCCGAAATAGTCCCACCTGTACCTACGCCCGCAATAAAAATATCTACACCGCCATCCGTATCATGCCAGATTTCTACAGCTGTAGTTTTGCGGTGGATTTCTGGATTGGCAGGATTGCTAAACTGCTGTGGTATGAAAGAGTTTGGTGTTTCGGCAGCCAATAGTTCAGCACGCTTGATAGCGCCTTTCATCCCCTCGGATCCCGGTGTTAACACAAGCTCAGCACCGAACGCAGTCAAAAGCTTGCGACGTTCGATACTAAACGTTTCAGGAAGTGTAATTATAAGTTTATATCCAAGAGCCGCAGCTGCAAATGCAAGTCCGATTCCAGTATTTCCACTTGTTGGTTCGATAATAACGGAGTCTTTATTGATTAAGCCTTTCTCCTCAGCGTCTTTAATCATAGCATATCCAATGCGGTCCTTAACGCTACCAGCCGGATTGAAATATTCCAACTTAGCTACCACGTTTGCCTCAATATTTTGGATTTGGCTGTAGTTCAACAGTGCTAGCAAAGGAGTATTTCCAATTAATTCAGTCAACTTTTGGTGAATTTTAGTCAAAATTATCCCTCCAAACAATTAATTCATATCTACTTACTATGACATAGATATTATCACGAATTTTTCTTCATAACCATGTTCTGTTAATTCATAGTGAGGAGCGGGAACGGATGGAACAGTTTAAACCTAAGGTACTACTCATAAAAAAGTAGTCCAAGCTTATTCAGAACCTGAGAGTCATTAAGAATGTATACAGTGTATCCTTTTACCCGCTAACCTAGTGGTCGGCGGATAACGAATTTGTATTTAGTAGAAGGCAAAAAGAGCAGTAAGGAATTAATCCTTCTGCCTCACCGTTAACATACGGGGAGGCGTTTTTGTTTTGGCAAGCTTACGGTGTATCAATTCGCGCCATCAAGTTGCTCTTGCGAGAGCTTACGACTAAATGCCTACAATACGAAGTAATTTATGTTCTTAATAAGGATATCGATACATCATCTAAAAGAATTGTGGCAAAGGTATCCTCTGCTGTAACACGGAACACTAAATCTCTGGAAACAGTTCTTGAATTTCCCGAGATTGAGAAAGTGCGGGAGGATATGACAGGGGCTACGCCTTTTCCACTTTTCTTTGGTTTCATTTGAATTAACCCTCTTTCTGTAGACATATTTGCTACACTAGTAGTTTATGAAATTTGAATAAGAGTGTTCATAGAGAAGAGAATACAAAAAAGACCGTCTATTGACGGCCTTTTCTATGTTTCGACTCGAAATATATCGTGGAGGCTATCTATGCTATAAAAAGGATAAAATTAAGTAGATCTATGCAAAAAAATAGAAATTATAGGAATACAAGAAAAACGAAATAGCTAAAAACGAAAGAATCAGCGTCGCGGTGTATACCTTTCTTAACAATGTAGCCTCCGAAACGTTACATTTTCTTACAGCAAGATAGGCAGCCGGTACAAAGGCAAGCCCAAGTACCCAGAAAAGGATAATATTGAAATTGAAATTGGACATAGGCTGATAGGGGTCGCCTATCAATTGTATGCTTGAAGCAATGAGATTGACGATCACAAGCAGACCCAGCAAGGGTATTACGGTTACACTGTCAGGCAAGGGAAGCCGTGAAGCACTCTTCTGCTTTCTTGCGTCCTTGAGCTTCCGCAGCCATCCAATAATACCGAAAATAGACCCAAGCGCAAACCAAATACTGCATCCCCCGACCAGAATATAACTGAAGATGGATGTTTGCAGGAAGGATATCGGCAATTGGTCATCGATCACTCCATATGACAACTGCGTCACTTTACCATCGGCATTGGTTAAGAAAAAAAGACGGCTGATGTTTAGGCCCGCGTGATCATAAGGAGTGCTCCCGGGAGTCACGCGTTCAAAAAAATAGGGTTTGGTTTCTACATAATCAACATTAATATTCATGGATGGAATACTCAGAGTGATTCCACCATTTCCGTTGGCTGTGACCACTTCTTCCGCATTGGATAATACGGGTATAAGCTTCAATATACCAGATGATACTGCGCGAGCAGAACGGTATTTTCCCTCCACATCCGCGCTATGCTTCAACGTGCTGTCCGCTTGCGGAGTAGCGTGGGAACCCCCGACAAACAGGTCAATGAGTTCGCTTCTCGCCCCGGACATTTCATTTTCCGCATTAGTCAGAATACTGATCCCAAAGTTTTGATCTGGCACGATAGAGACCAGAGAGGAGAATGAATCTGTATTTCCACCGTGCTCGATAACACGATAATCTCCCGCAAACCGTTCCCAAAAGCCGTGGGCATTCCCCGGAAGCTCGGGATAGTGGGTATACGAAGCCTCGTGCATTTCTCGCAAGGTTTCCTTCATGTTGAACAGCGAATATTTTAAGGAATGGTCCATGTTCATATGAGCAAGCATAAAATGAGCCATGTCCTCCGAAGTAATGTTTAACGCACCAGCCGGCACATCATTAAAGAAAACATTCGGCTTTGCCACCCAGTTTCCATCCTTCTTGGAGTAGCCTGTTGCTTTATGTTCGATAACCTCTGGAATAAGATCATACCGTTGTGTAAAGTAAGAATGTTTCATGTCTAGAGGCTCAAATATATGTTTCTGAATATAGGTTTCAAAAGGCATTCCGGATACACGTTCTATAATATAACCGGCCAGGTTGGTCCCATAGTTGGAATAAGCAATCACTGTTCCAGGCTCATAAATCTGTTGAGGCTGGTTTCCGGGTGCGACATGCTCCTTGAGAGGCCTAAGATCAGCAGGATCATGAACCAAAAGTTTTTCCAGGCGCTCCTCAAAACCTGCCGTGTGGCTCATCAGTGATTTCAGGGTAATAGGCTTATCAAAAGAAGGCTTGAGAAAGCCGTCAGGCAAGTATGTGCGGATGTCCGTATTCAAATCCAGCTTTCCTTGCTCAACCAGTTGCATTACTGCCGTCCAGGTGAACAATTTCGATACGGAACCGGCCTCCATATAGGTTGTTTCCGTACTCATGGGTGTTTGTTTCTCGATGTTTGCGTATCCGTAACCTTTTGAAAAAACAATTTTTCCGTCCTTTACTATGGAAACCGCAGCACCAGGAATCGCTGTTCCTATATATTTTTTCATAATTTGATCTGTTCTGTTTTCGATTTCGGAAATCGGGATTCCAGAGGGAGTGGTTGGAACGGACCCAGAAGCATATGCCTGGACCGGGATAAATGCCATCAATGCCAACAGGAACAAAGAGGCAAATCGTTTTTTCAATTTCATATCAAGTCTCCTTTTTGCTGCGCTTGAATCTTTAAGAGCAGTCTGTTTTTTGGAACATTTTTAGTGTAGCAGTCAAGTCTTTCTTATTTCTCTCCTGTTCCTTACTTTTTTCTTTCTCAAATGAAGCTTCAACTCTCAAATGATTTACCGAAAAAAAGCTATATTTACGTTGGTACAGCTTTATATGTATGTTGACAACCTATAAAATAAAGACAAGAAGAATCCTCATAGTTGAAAAAAATAGGAGATGACAATAAATGAAAGCCTGTGAACCTCTGACTATTTCATCTGAAAGCGGATACAATCTTCAAACTGATGAAAGTGTGCCCATTGCCTCCGCTTGGAACATGATTGCTCGAGATCATAAGCAAGTGTTTGGCCGCGAGCCATTGCAAACAGAAGTAGAGCCCTCGATCATTATCCGTTATGCGCAGGAAGGAGATAGCTGTCCGCATTGGCCAGAGGGCTATTGTCTGCGTTTTGTTGCTGGTAGCAAGGGAACGGTACTCCATATTATTGGCCGTGATGAATTGGGAATTATTTATGGACTGCTTCATTACAGCCGTTTCGCTCTGGGTGTGGAGCCGTTCTGGTTCTGGGCGGAGATTCTACCGCCTAAGCGGGATATCATAGTAATACCGAGTCAGAATGTTGACAGTATACCGTCCAAGGTCCGGTATCGGGGATGGTTTGTCAATGATGAGGTATGCTTGATTGGCTGGAAGGATGATTACCCACCGACGGAGGAGGTGTGGAAGCCCGTTTTTGAAGCGTTACTGCGCTGTGGTGGAAATATGGTGATTCCCGGAACCGATTTACCACGCACAGGTATCCATCATAAGCTTGCAGCAGACATGGGTTTATGGATCACACATCATCATGCTGAACCGTTGGGGGCGGAGATGTTTTTGCGCGCCTTTCCGGGTAAACAAGCTAGCTACAGAGAGCATCCCGAGTTGTTTGAACAGCTGTGGCAGGAAGCGATTGAACGGCAAAAGGAAGAAAAGATTGTATGGGTATTATCTTTTCGCGGGCAGGGTGACAAGCCTTTTTGGGAAGATGATCCTTCCTTTAATACGCCGGACAAACGCGGACAATTAATCTCGTATGTGGTTCGCAAGCAGTACAATATGATCTGTGAATTTGTGGAGCATCCTGTGTGCTGTATGGCGATGTATGGTGAGATTGCCGAGTTATACAAGCAGGGGCATATGGAAGTACCCGAAGGGGTGATTAAAGTATGGGCGGACAATGGTTACGGTAAAATGGTATCTCGGCGCCATGGGAATCTTAATTATCGTGTACCAGCATTGCCTGAGACGCAGGATGGGGACAAGAATGGAGTATATTACCATGTGACCTTCCACGATTTGCAAGCGTCGAACCATCTTACCCAACTTCCCTCCTCAGCCAGCTTAATTGTAGAGGAATTAACAACAGCGTTTACTTCAGGGGCGGACGAGTACCTGCTGGTCAATTCAGGTAATATTTTGCCGCATGTATATACGCTGGATTTAGTAGCAAATTTATGGATGAAGGGTGAAGTGGATGCTGAAGAGCAGCTTACTGATTTTATCGGACGGCTGTACAGTAGTCAGCTTCAAGAGATTTCCCAATTATACCGGGATTATTCCCGTTGCACTATCGTTTATGGCCCGCATAAGGATGATCGAGCAGGGGAGGAATTCTATCACCATCCAGCTCGGCAAATTATGGGGTATTGGCTACAAGGCAAAGAAGGCAGTGATGAACGGCTGTACTGGGCTACTGGAGAAAGGCCTTTTCCTGAACAGGTTCGCTGGTTCAAGGAAAAAGCCGAGTCGGTAATCCCGGACTGGGTTGAACTGCGAGAGCGGTGTCTACGAATCATGAAGCAGTTGTCAGAAGATGAATGTCGAAGGCTGTATAATCAACTGCTTGTGCAGATTGAACTGCATCTGAGTGGCTCACGTGGACTGGCAAGCTTATGTAGCGCTTATGGGCTGTTCCTTGAAAAAGATTATCCACGAGCATTTATACAAGCTTCTCATGCCGTTTGGAGCTACCGGATGGGTAAAGAAGCTTTATCGCTCGCAGGAACTGGAAGATGGGAGCATTTCTACCGGGCAGATTGGTTAACCAATCTGGATAATACTATTTCACATGCGGACACTGTACGGAGATTTCTTCGTCTTCAGGGAGACAGTCCGGATATGTTCCTGTGGTCCAAACAATATTTAATGCCAGAAACAGAGAAATATATCTACCTAGAGAATACGCATCGCAAGCCCCTTCCCGATGATGAGTTGGCACGCAGTCTGGAGAAGGTATTATATTAAGGAAGGCATGTAGCATAAGAAGCAACAGCGTCTGCCTGCAACCTTTCCAGCTTGTACTACGTCAATGAAGTTGTTAATGGCCAAGCGGCCTAATTCAACTACAAGGTGGAACTTAACATGAGTATGAGAAAAGGTGCATTTGCAGCCATTACAACTGTAGCCATTTTGTCCTTTTCCGTTGGAGGTCAAATGTCTGCGGCAGACCGCCAATTTAAGGATTTGAATAACGTAAGCGGTAAAGAAAAAATTATATCCCTTAAAGATCAGGGTCTACTCAAAGGTGCCTCTGACACGCAGTTTCTCCCGTCATCTAAAGTGACCGCTGCCCAAGGCATTCAGTTGATCTCCGGCGGACTCCAGCTCAGTTTGGCCGCCATTGATTTGAACAAGGAGCCACAGGTCAGTAGACTGTTTACCCATGTTAAGGATACTGCATGGTACGCTGAAGCTTTTATCAACGCTCATTATAATGGTGTGGTTATTCCAAAAGATATTGATCCTGCCAAAGCTCTGACTAAGGAACAGTTCACCCATATGCTGATTCAGGGCATGGAAAAAGCAGGCGCTCTTCCGATGATTAAAATCGCACCTGCGAATATTGCGGATGACAGCGAACTGGAGCCTTCTTACCAAGGTAGCATTCAACGCTCGCTAGTCTACAAGGTCAATACCTTGGATGCAAATGAAAAGTTTTATCCAAAAAGCGAGATTACACGTGCCGAAGCTGCTGTTATGTTATATAATGCATTGGAATACTTGAATACTCATACAAACTCGTAATAAATACAGCAATAAAGAGCTTTTCTTCTGAGGGAATTAAGCTTTCAGTTACTTGACATCATTATCGTTAATGTTATAATAAGGAAATCGAATTTAGACCTGCGGTAGCTGATTACCGTAAGGATATTTTCCTGGTCCTTCGGCATATAACACAGGTAACGAATAAATAAGCTGGCTCCGGATGAGGAGTTCAGCTTATTTTTTTGGATCAAAAAGCTTACCGTTTTCACTGATTTACATATTGAGAGGAGACAGGAGTATGTTTGGGAATGACTGGGATGATGTACTACGAGAAGAGGTCGAAAAGCCATACTTTAATGATTTAAGGTATACGTTAGCCCGAGAGTACAAGTTACATAAGGTATATCCTCCAAAAGAAGACTTGTTTTCCGCACTCAAATTAACGCCATTTCATCTGACCAAAGCGGTTATATTGGGACAGGATCCATATCATGGAGAGGGACAAGCTCACGGTTTAAGCTTTTCTGTTAGACCTGGTGTGCGAACGCCACCGTCTCTATTAAATATATACAAGGAGCTTCGCGATGATATCGGTACTCCCATTCCGAATCAGGGATACCTCGTTCCTTGGGCTGAGCAAGGTGTGCTGCTGCTGAACAACGTGTTAACCGTTCGTGAAGGACAACCGCAATCTCACCAGGGAATAGGTTGGGAACGTTTCACGGATGCTGTCATTGAAGCGATTAATGAGCGCGAGCAGCCAGCAGTGTTTATTTTGTGGGGGAGCCATGCTCAGAAAAAAGCAAGCTTCGTGAATACCAGCAAGCATTTGGTGCTGAAATCCGTTCATCCGAGTCCATTGGCGGCTCACAGAGGTTTTTTTGGCAGCAAACCTTTTTCGCGTACCAATGCATTTTTGCAGGAGCATGGAATGGAACCGATTCGGTGGGAGATTCATAGCCGCTAGCACTGGAGGTGAGGACATGCGTCAATGGAAGGGACGTCAGGTCATTTTATATCACGGCAACAATGGTCATACCCAGAAGGTGCGCGGCACGCTTGAAAAATGGGATGAGATACGAAAGTGTGTTATTTTAGGCCCGAAAATGCTGGCTATTCCTTTTGAAAATATTACGCATATTACCATGTTTCCTCCGGGGCGTGAGCGTAGAAGCCGCCATCCGGCGAAGCTGAACGCTACTGGTTATGTAATGAGCGTTCCGTTACAGTTTGATAATGCCATTCATTTTCAGTCGGCGGTGACGATTTGGAGAGAGGATCAGCTGATTGCTTATAATGTAAAGCTGGTTAGTCACTCGGCACACGATGTAATTCTTGAAAATGGACAAACCTTATCTAAGGAAGAGCATTTGTTTGTGGTAAGGTCACTGCGTGGAGAACTTTAACTGTAATAATTCACCTTTTTTTGATGAAGGGTTCAATTTAGTTAACTGCTTACCGATAAAAGATAATGGGATTGTTAATAATACCCTGTTTTATAGAATGAGACAAAGGGAGCGAAACGAATGGAACGTATGAAACGTATGAAACGTATGAGCAAACGGAGTACCTTCTTACTTGCGTTGCTGATGTTTGTATTTGCAGCATGGCCAGCAGGTTTGATCCGGGCTGAGGAGAGCAAGACCTCCACGGTAGAGTGGGATAGTCAAAATCCGACTACATTGAATCTGGGTGGAAGCCCCGCTCAATTAAAAGTGTGGTCATTGACAGAAAAGGGCAAGGAAGATGTTACACAAAAGGCAGAATGGATCTCTGGGGATTCAAGTATTTTAAAGGTAGATAAGGGACTCATTACTCCTGTGTCAAAAGGGCAGATTAAGATTGTTGCTACATATGAGCAGCAAACGGTAAGTACAACGATTACAGTAAAATCGCCTTACAGCAAGCTGCAATTAAATCCGACGGGTCCACTGAATCTGACGATTGGCGGAGAATCGAAGCAATTGACTGCTCAAGGTGTTCTTACTGGAGGTGGGACGGAAAATGTATCCGGTGTCGAATGGACTTCTTCGAATGCGGCTGTTGCTACCGTTGAAGATGGTCTTATTCGTCCACTTGCCAAAGGCGTGACTTACATTAAAGCAAGCAAAGATGAACTCAAAGCACAAACGATTGTGTATGTGCGCTCTTCTTCCCAGGCATTGGTATTGAGTGCAACTGGGTCCAAATCGGTCTTTTTAGGTAGCTCCCCCATTCAGGTTAGTGCAACTGATGTCAACCTGACTGGCAGCAAAACAGATGTGACCAACACGGCAGAATGGACTTCCTCCAATCCGCTGGTTGCCACAGTCGAGCAAGGTAAAATCACACCGATGGATGCAGGCAATTCGACGATTACAGCGTCCTATCACGGTTTGAGCAAGACTCTAAAGATTAATGTACTTCCGACGGTTGAAAAACTGGTTTCAAGCAAAGCCAGTCTGACTCTCGAAACAGGAGGCAAAACTTCTCTTCCGAGTATATCTGCTTATTTGGTCAATGGAGCAAAAAAAGCAGTTCAATCCGATGTAAAATGGAGCTTAAGCAGTGAAAGTGCAGTTAAAATAGCAAATGGTAAGCTGGTTGCAGTGAACCCAGGCAGTGCAACATTGACAGCAACGGTAGGTGCGCTCAAACTGGATATTCCAGTGACTGTGCAATATAAAGTGCTCAAGCTGACGGCTTCTGAGAAAAAATATGTACTGGTTGCAGGCCAAGAAGCAAGTATTCCGACAGTAAAAGCCCACATGGCTGGTGGTGGAATACTGGATATTACCAATCAGGTAAGCTGGGTAGGTACAACAGCCGCAGTTACAGTAGCAAATGGTAAAGTAAAAGCGGTGAATGGCGGTAACTCTGGAATCAAGGCTATGTATATGAATAAATATGTGAAAGTACCTGTCATTGTGGAAGGAGCCATTTCTACATTGACACCAAGCTTTTCGAATGCCGAAATGAATTTGAAAGGAAGTAAGTCCATCAAAGTCATCGGCATATATACGGATGGTAAAAAAGTTACCCTGAGCAGTAAAGTGAAATGGACAACATCGAATGCTTCCGTAGCGATCGTAAAAGGCTCTTCCATTAAAGCCGTTGGAATTGGAAACGCAACGATTACGGGCACATATCAGGATAAGTCGTTTAACATCGAGATCAAGGTCACACCTAAGCTGCTCAAACTGGTATTGAGCAATAAAAACCTGAAGCTGCCTAAAGGCTCCTCTCAAGTGCTTAGTGTGAATGCAGTTTATGATTCAGGTGCTACTACCAATGTGACAAGCTCAGCGGTATGGACATCCTCCAAACCGTCGATCGTACAGGTTACAGCTGGTCAGGTGAAGGCCTTGGAAAGCGGAAGCTCCAGTATTAAAGTAGTCTATGGCGGTAAGAAGGTAACGACATCTGCCAAAGTGTTAAAATAGCTACGTACATTGCCACATCCACTTATACAAAAGAACCCCCGGTCCAAAGACCGGGGGTTCTTTTCAGCTTATTCTACGCCGTCCTGATAATGATTTTTCCAATGTTTATCGCCTTTGTGTGCGAAGTCTTCAACTGTCTTTTCCAAAGTAGCTACCAGTTGGGCTTTAATCTCAGAAATTGTGTCTCGGAACAGTCTTTCTTCCGTACCATTGATCTTTTCACCATATAGAGCCTGAGCGGCTATAAATTGACGATGTTGCTCCACAAAACTGTCAATCGAATGCAATGCATGCTCCACGTATTGGGAAATGCTATGATGCTCGTTAGGCAGTTGCAATTTTAATTCATGAACTCTGTTTAATAATGCCATGATGATCACCTCGTGCGTTTTGTTATGTCAATAATTATACATCATTTTCGGAAAACTTTCATTAAATTTTGATTAAAATGTGACTTTTATTATGTCATGATTGCATTTTCAATGGTGATCAGGCATAATTTTCGGAAATTTCATTATTTTCCTTTGTATTGTGATTTTAAAATTTAAAATATATGATACGAAGATGATGCAAGAGCAAGCTGCGACAGCTGTCTTTCTGACATGTTATAATGGGGAAAAGCCCAGTCGGAAAGGTTGTCAGTATGGTATGAAGCTTTTTAAAGGTTTATTTTGGGGGATTCTGATTAGTCTTCTTCTGTGGTGTGCCTTGTTTGGGCTTGTCCGCTGGATGTCTTATTAAGTCGCTTCCTGTATCTTATACAATAACTCTTGCGACTGTATCCACGTCATTAACAGAAATCGTATATACGTGTTCGTCATCATAGAGCTTGAATTGCTGAGTTTCTTGGTCAGATAGGAGCTTAGGCCAGCCAATTACGGTACTTCCATTCAGTAACCGGACTACAACGGCTTGCATTTGGCTCACGGCCAGTTTGATCTCATCGTTCATTCGTGCAACCTCCTCTCTATACTATTTGTCGTCCAATATTCAACCTTTTTTTATAGTTAGTAAGGGGTTACAAAAAATAAAATCCGGGGATCACCTTAGTTGAAGGCATCTATTGGAATAGCTTGAAGGGAAGAGAGAAATTGAAGAAAAAGTTGCTAAGTTTTATAGCTTTAGTTCTGCTAGCTGCGGGCGCGTACTGGTTTGAAGGAAGCAATCTTCTTACGAAAATAACAGGAGAGAACCCGCCTTCCTCGGCGGCTCAGGTAACGCTGCAATTCCCGTCAGGTCGTTACCCTGAAACGGCGCAGCATATTAAGGAAGCCATTCAGGCGGGAAAATCACCAGTATGCACAATTGACCGTGAAGGAGCCGAGCTAAATCGCAAGCATTCGCTTACAGGTGTTCCCACTCGTAAGGGATACGATCGTGATGAATGGCCGATGGCTATGTGTTCAGAAGGAGGCAAAGGTGCAAATGTCAAATACATAGCCCCTAAGGATAATCGTGGGGCAGGATCATGGGTTAGTCATCAATTGGATGAGTATGAGGATGGAACTCGTGTAAAATTCGTTATTAAATAGTTTTTGATTTCGTGTTTTTACCTTTTAGCTCCTTAGATGTTTCCTGTTTGGCCTTAACCAACGCCAGAAAATCAAAAAAATCACCTAGTGTATTGAAGCCGGCACCTAAAATGGCCAAGTCTTCAGCGGATAGTTGGTTAAACCATTCCATTTGCTTAGCATCAAACATATTATCACCGCCAACCATTGATAATGTAGTGTATGTACTGACGGCAACAAAGGTCAGGGCTCAGGCATACCAATTAAGTATGCCTGTTTCTTGTGCAGAGGATGTGTAGAACTCATGTTTAAATTTAATTTTTATACTAAAATCGTCTCCATCGTTATCGTATTGCTTATACCTCTGCTGATCCTGTATGTCTATTCTAATCAGACAACGACAGGTGTACTACGTGAGGAGCTGAATCAATCTAATTATAATCAGCTGACTTTTTTTCAAAACCAGGTGAATACGAATATTGAAATGATTTCCTCCTGGCCGCATCTGCTGATTCATGATCCTGATGTAGCCAGTTTTCAAGCGATTTTTTTGAAGGACAAAGTTCTCAATCTGGATGGAATTAACCTTGTCAAACGGATTCAAACCAAGCTTGGGCTTCAGGAAAGCTCTTCTAATTGGAGAACCGGACTGAGTATCTATTCTCCTTCGCTTGGACGGGTTGTATCGGAAAATGGAGCAGGTTTATATGACCAGAAAAAACTAAATCAGCTGATAAAAGACGGCTGGCAGGTATCCAAAAAAAGATCATACGGGAAAGACCAATTTATATTTTCATTGTATACATTATCCCCGTTTTCTTCACTTGGTAATCCAGAAACTGCTAACACGATTATTAAGGTTGAATTTGACAGCAGTAATATTCAGGATATGCTTGACCGCTTCAAAGGTGATGGACGCAAGGAGCCTTTTTATTATAAAAAAGGCGTAGGAGCGATCTATAATCGTACTGCCAATGAAGAGCTGTCTGGACAGCTGATTTCAAAATTAGAAAAAATGGGACTCCATGAAGTTGACAATCTGACTGTGAAAATTGGAGAAGAAAGCTACCTGGTTCATGCCGTTCTTTCGCAAACGACGGGTTGGTATTTGATTGATTACATGCCTTTGTCCGATATGATGTCTCCGATTTACTCATCGAATCGACTGTTTTATATAACGGTTGTTGGCTCGCTGCTGGTAGGCCTGATTGGCGCTTACTTGCTTCATTCACAGGTACAAGTGCCAATTCTTCAGCTTGTGCGGGCATTTAGGAGACTAAAGGACGGAGACTATGCTGTTCGATTAAGTCTAAGGGGGAGTCACGAGTTTGCTTTCCTGTCTAGTCAATTCAATCAGATGGTCGAACAGATTCAGGAGCTGTTTGAGAAGGTGTATGTTGAGCAGCTACATGTCAAGGAAGCGCGACTAAAGCAGCTCCAGTCACAAATCAATCCACATTTTTTTTATAATTGTTTTTCGTTTATCACAAGTATGGCGAAGCTGCGCAATCATGAGGCGGTCGTGGCTATGGCTCATAATTTATCCAGGTATTATCGGTATACGACAAGACAGGAGCGGGATTTGGTTCCATTGTCAGAAGAAGTCGAGTTTGTTCAATATTATCTGAGGATACAGCAGATGCGTATGCCAAGGCTAACGTTCTTAGTTCATGTTTCTTCGCAGGCCAGCAGTCTGCCGATTCCGCCGCTTATAGTGCAGCCACTGGTGGAAAATGCGGTGCTGCACGGAATAGAGCCTCAAGCGGAGGAGGGTCTAATTCATATTTTGACTGAGCGTGTTGGCTCGTATATGTACCTGATTGTGGATGATAACGGACTCGGTTTGAGTAGAGAGGCTATAGCTGCCCTGACATCAACGCTTGACAAGCCTGTGGAAGAGGATCATGGATACGGTTTGTGGAATGTGCATCACCGCATGCGATTACATTTTGGGGAAGATGCCGGACTGGAGTTCTCTTTGTCTCCATTGGGAGGATTGCGTGCAGTATTAAAATGGTCGATCTCAACAGAAGGAGAGCATGCGAATGGTTTAATTGAGCCTTCGCCAGATTCGAATATAGTTAAAACGGAGGGACCAGATGGTTCAGATATTACTAGTAGATGATGAGAGTTATGTAACAGAAAGTCTGGCAGCTACCATTCCGTGGGAGACGCTAGGCATCGAGAGGGTTCATCAAGCGGTTTCCGCATTAGCAGCAGTGGATGTGCTGGAAGCGTACGATATTGATATTCTGGTAACAGATATTCGTATGCCTGGTATGACGGGACTGGAGTTGATTGTTGAAGTAAACGAGCGATGGCCGCATATCCGAAGTTTGTTACTGACAGGCTATGCCGATTTTGAATATGCTAAAAAAGCGCTTCAGCTTAAGGCTTTTGATTACATTTTAAAGCCGGTGGATGATGAAGAGTTTATCAAATGTGTGTCAGCCGCCATGGATTCGCTAAAGGAAGAATGGGAAGCATTTGACAAGGTTCATCAATTACAATATAGCCGCAGAAACGATTTTGGTGTACTGCGGACCCATTTGATGCATGATTTGCTACTCGGGCGTGATTTACCAGTACCAAAAATAGAGAGCAAAATGTCCGAGTACGAAATCAAGCTACGTACGGGACATCCTGCCAGTATGCTGCTTATTCAGCTAGGAAAGCATTTTTCTGATATGGACTATCATTCAGTCTCCTTAATTGAGTATGCGATTGGAAATATTGCCGAAGAAGTGTTCGCACCTGATTTTCACGTTTGGCATTGCAAAGCGCCGCATGACTGCTTAATTGTATTAATAGAAGGGAATTGGAATTCATTTCCTGAGCGGAGTGTGGATGAGCAGAATCGTTTTTTGAGTGCGGCGATTGAGGCCTTTCGAAAAAATGTAAGCAATTACTTGAAAGGGGAAATTTACGTTGCATTAACCGGATGGTTTAAGTTTCCAGAGGAACTGCCTAAGCTATATCAGACAGCGATTAGATCTTTATACTGGAATCATCAGGAGGAAACGGATGCACTGCTATTCATAGAAGAACAGACAGAACAGCCACACAGTTCAGTTAAGTCACTAGAGGGGCTTTATATGCACCCTACGCTTACTCATCTGCTCGAATCCAGGCAATGGGACGAGGCTGAAGCGAAAGTGAGCCGTGTATTTGGAAAAATGGAAGAGGTGGGATATACACGCGAGCATTTATATGAGCTGTTTATTTCGGTGACGAGCGCCTTTATGTATACAGCGCACAAACAAGGACGTTTCATTACACAGATGGATCAAGTAGGCTTCGATCCGTTACATGCGCAGAAAATGGTTCATTCGTTCCCCCACCTCAAAGAGTGGATATTTTCCATGATGAACAAACTTAAATCTGAATGGTCCGCAAGCGAACAAAGCGCTAAAAGTTATGTGGTCAAGCAGGTTCAGGAGCTCATCTCCCAGGATAAAGGCCAGGAGCTGTCTGTTAAGACGATTGCTGATCAGGTTTATCTTCATCCAGTCTATCTGTCTAAAATTTATAAAGCTGAAACCGGAGAAGGTCTGGGTGACTATATTATCCGAATGAGAATGGAGCGGGCTCTTTATTTGCTCAAATATTCCAACAAAAAAATATACGAAATTACGACGGAACTAGGCTACCAGAATCCCCAATATTTCAGTAAAATGTTCAAAAAGCATTACGGAATGACTCCGCACGAATTTCGAGATCAGTAGAGATGGGACCAGTAAAGACGAAATCAGTAAAGATCAGTTGGGAAAGGTGCAGAAATATTTATTTTGTGACATAGGCTGTGAAGAAAAGCCCTTCTATAATAAAAGAGTAGAAAATGATTTCTAGAGGGGGAACAATATGCGAGTTCATTCGAAGAAAAAGCTGTTGTCGTTGCTCGCCGCAACTATGGTATTAGGAGTTGGCCTTGTGGGCTGCTCAGGTGCGGAAAATGATGGGAATGCGGACGGCACAGCTAAAACTGAAAACGTATACAAAGAAAAATACAATCCAGAAGTCACAATTTCCACGGTATGGGGTGTAGATCCCGCCTTAAAATTTAAAAATGGTGAATCTATCGAAAATAACATTGCGACCAAATGGGCTAAAGAGAAATTCGGTATTAATATCAAATCACTCTGGTCCGTCACGGATACGAATGGCGCATTTGCTACGAAGCTGCGTTTGGCTATGTCCTCAGGTCAGGAGATGCCGGACGTCGTTGTACTGGGGACGGAAAATGAGCAACTGGCACAGGACATGATCGATTCCGGTATGTTTGCAGAGGCGGGTCCGTTGTTTGACAAGTACGCTGCGGATTCCTGGAAGCAGGCGATGAATCAGGATACGAATGTATGGAATCAGTATAGCCGAGATGGTAAGAAAATGGGTATTCCTGTGCTTGATTTCGCCTATAACCATGATTATGTATTGTGGGTACGACAAGATTGGTTGGATAAGCTGGGCATGAAGGCTCCTGAGACGATGGATGATCTGGAAAAAGTGATGGATGCCTTTAAAAATAAAAATCCGGACGGACTGGCTCCGAACAAAGTGGTTCCGCTCAGTATCGGTTTTAAAACATCCATGAACACTTGGATGGGTGACCCGTCCTGGATTTTCGGGGCATATGGCACACTACCTCAGCAGTGGAACAAAGGCACGAATGGCAGTTTGGAATATGGCTCCGTGCAGCCTGGCATGAAGCCGGGTTTGCAAAAGCTGAGCGAGTGGCTCAAAAAGGGATATATCCCTCAGGAAGCAGCATTGTGGGATGAAAATAAAACGGCAGAACCTACAGTCGCAGGAACAGCCGGCATGATCCCTGGGCCATATTGGATGAGCGGCTGGCCGCTTCAGGATACAGTCAAAAATGCGCCGGGTGCCATATGGAAGCCGATTAAGATTCCAGCAGGTCCTGACAACAAAGCCATGCGTCACGGTACGCAATACACCAATGGTGTTGTACTAATCAACAAACAAATGCAGCATCCTGAAGCTTTTTTCACTTATCAAAACTATTTGTTTGACCATTATGCTAATGCCAAACCGGACGGCGATTTGTCGAATGGGCTGTTTAAGGGCTACGATTATGATTTGGATGCGGACGGAAAGCTAATGTCTATCGATAAAATACCAGGTGGTTATGTAAACTCTATTCGTTATTTGCTGGTTCGTGATGGTGCGCGTATACCTGATGCCCAAATGAAGGCTTTGCTAAGTTTGGCTAACGGCGCAGAACCGAAGACCCGTCTGGAGAAAGATGTAATGGTGAACTACGGGAAAGGTACTCCCGCAGCTGCCAAAGTGCTTATGGAACAGAAGGATATCTCCATGAAAGATCAGTTCACGGGTCCTACTACGCCAACCATGAAGGCTAAAAAGGACTATCTGGATAAGATTGAAAGTCAGACCTTCAATGAAATTATTTATGGCAAGCAGCCGATCTCTGCTTTTGATACCTTTGTGCAGACGTGGAAAACAGCTGGTGGCGAACAAATTACAAATGAAGTAAACGAATGGTATAAAAGCGTTGAAAAGTAAAAACCAATGATGTTGTAACAGAGTAGGAAGGCTGTCCCGAGATGGGCAGCCTTTTTACTACAGCTTCACCCGTATCGAGTGGAAATGAATACGCTCTCATGGTGTATTTGAAAAAAAGTTTTATTCGTTTGGCGAGCTTAAAAAATGATTGCTTTTGTGCCATGTATGTTGGTTTTTTGAACTGTTGGGACAGCGAAAACGCTTTTATAATTGAAGTATACCATGAGAGTTACAGGAGGAACTGCAATGAGGAGTCTACAACGTACGTGGCCATTTCATATCATGCTGCTGCCAGCCATCATTTTCTTAATTGTATTCAGCTACATTCCGATGGGCGGCATCGTGATGGCCTTTCAAAATTACAAGCCTTGGCTAGGCATAACGGGTTCCGAGTGGGTTGGACTGGATAACTTCCGCTTTTTGTTTCAACGGGAGGACAGTCTTCAAGTTGTCTGGAATACACTAATTATTGCTGTGTTAAAGATGTTTTTCAATCTGGTGGTTCCGTTTATCTTTGCTATACTGCTGAATGAAATTCGCAAGGTCGGACTTCAACGATCCATTCAGACACTGGTTTATCTGCCACACTTTCTGTCGTGGGTCATCTTGGGCGGAATTCTGATTGACCTGTTGGCTACAGATGGATTTATGAACCGTATTCTCGGTAGTTTCGGGATTCAGCCTATCTTTTTTCTAGGAGATAATAACTGGTTTCGGTTTACTGTCATTGTATCGGATATATGGAAGGAGTTCGGATACAACACCATCGTATTTCTTGCTGCACTGGCGGGTATTAATCCTTCGTTGTATGAGGCTTCTGAAATGGATGGAGCAAGCCGCTGGAGACAGACGCTACACATCACTGTACCTTCGTTAATTCCGATGGTAGTCGTTGTTGGAACGCTTGCACTTGGCAATGTACTGAACGCCGGTTTTGACCAGATTTTCAACCTTTATAATCCGCTGGTTTACCAAAAAGGCGATATTATTGATACATTCGTCTACCGGACAGCGTTAATCAATGGAGAAATGGGCTTTGCCACTGCTATCGGCTTGTTCAAATCCGTTATCAGTATGATTCTCATTCTGATATCTTATCGACTTGCTTACAAATGGGCAGGTTACCGCATATTTTGATTCCACGAGGCTGAAAGAGGGAGAGTCATGTATCATAAAACAACGCCATACCGCATCTTCAATGTGTTTAATATTTGCTTGCTTGTGATTTTATCCATCATGTGTATCGTTCCGCTGATTCATGTGTTAGCGGTATCATTTAGTGCTAAATCAGCTGCAGATGCCAATCTGGTTGGACTGTGGCCGGTACAATTTTCATTAGAAGCCTATAAGAAGACGATGAATAACCCGATTTTTCTGCACTCCATCTGGATTTCTGTCTGTCGGACTGTATTGGGAACCGGCTTAACGCTGCTTATTACCTTTTTAGCTGCTTATCCACTTTCAAAAGAAACATCTATGTTCCGTAGCCGAAACGTATATTCATGGTTGTTCGTATTCAGCATGATTTTTAACGGTGGTCTGGTTCCCTTCTATATGGTTATTCAAAAGATCCACCTCATGGACAGCTTCTGGGTACTTGTTTTGCCAGGAGCGGTCAACACATTTCTGGTCATCCTTATGTTGAACTTTTTTAGAGGAATTCCCAAAGAGATGGAAGAGGCCGCATTGATCGACGGAGCAGGACATTTTCGGACATTGTTTAGTATCTTTTTACCGATATCCATGCCTTCCATTGCGACGATTGCGCTGTTTAGTATGGTGTTTCATTGGAACTCCTGGTTTGACGGTCTGCTCTATTTGAGCAATGCAAAGGATTATCCGCTGGCGACGTTCCTGCAAACTGTAATTATTCAGAAGGACATGAGTTCCATGAGCATGAGTCCCAAAGAGATGGAATTACTTTCTCAAACGACGGTTAATGCAGCGCAAATTTTCATTGGTGCAGCGCCTATTCTCATAGTATATCCATTTTTACAAAAGTATTTTGTTAAAGGTATGACGCTAGGTTCCGTCAAAGAGTAATAGAATGAATAGAAGGAGATGATTTGTAGTGACGAATCAAAACATAATCAAGTACCCTCCCATTAGTGAGCGAGTTCCACGTATGCTGCATGGAGCGGACTATAACCCGGAGCAATGGCAGCATTACCCTGAGGTGTTAGCGGAGGATATCCGTCTAATGAAACTAGCCAAATGTAACGTGATGTCTGTCGGTATTTTCTCATGGGTTTCATTGGAGCCTGAGGAAGGCGTATTTACGTTTGAGTGGCTGGATCGTATTCTGGATTCGTTTGCTGAGAACGGAATCTATGCATTTTTGGCCACTCCTAGTGGAGCAAGACCAGCCTGGATGTCACAAAAATATCCTGAGGTGCTGCGTGTGGAGGCTAACCGTGTCCGTAATCTGCACGGGTTTCGCCATAATCACTGTGCTACATCGCCTGTTTACCGGGAAAAAGTACGTATCATGAATACGAAGCTAGCCGAGCGTTATGCTAACCATCCGGCTGTTATTGGCTGGCATATTTCCAATGAATTTGGTGGAGATTGCCACTGTGATTATTGTCAGGAGGCATTTCGCGCTTGGGTCCAGGATAAATATGGTACGCTGGACAAGCTAAATCACGCATGGTGGACGACCTTTTGGAGTCATACGATTACGGACTGGAGCCAAGTTGAGTCCCCGGCACCTCACGGTGAAACACAGGTTCATGCCATGAATTTGGACTGGAGACGGTTTGTGACCGATCAGACCGCAGATTTTATCAAGCATGAGATTGTGCCGCTCAAGGCTGCAAATCCAGCAATTCCGGTCACAACCAATTTGATGGAGTTTTTTGAAGGATTGAACTACTGGAAGTTTGCTGATCTGCTCGATGTTATATCCTGGGATAGTTACCCAACGTGGCATGACCGTGAGGGGGATGATAGCCTTCAGGCTGCTAAAGTGGCCATGATGCACGATATTATTCGTTCAATCAAGGGAGGTAAGCCTTGGATGCTCATGGAGAGTACACCAAGTTTGACGAACTGGCAAGACGTTAGCAAGCTGAAGCGGCCGGGAATGCATCTGCTCTCGTCTTTACAGGCTGTGGCACACGGGTCAGACACCGTTCAATATTTTCAGTGGCGGAAAAGCCGCGGTTCGAGTGAAAAGCTGCATGGTGCGGTTGTCGATCATGTCGGACATGAGCACACTCGGGTATTCGGGGATGTGACCCATGTCGGTAATGCGCTGGAAAAATTGGAGGAGGTTATCGGTACATCTGTACCGGCGGAGGCCGCAGTCATTTTTGACTGGGAGAACCGTTGGGGAATCAATGATTCACAGGGACCGCGGAACAAAGGTGTGAAATATGAGGAGACAGCTGAAGCGCATTATTTGGCGCTGTGGGAGCAGGGTGTGCCTGTAGATGTCATTCATATGGATGCAGATTTCTCCAAATACAAACTTTTGGTAGCTCCGATGTTATATATGGTCCGCAGCGGTGTGGGGGAGCGTATACAGAAGTTTGTTGAAAACGGTGGTATTTTCGTAGCAACCTATTGGTCTGGTATCGTAGATGAACATGATTTGTGCTTCCTTGGAGGCTTTCCGGGCCCGCTTCGTAAGACGCTGGGGATCTGGTCGGAAGAGATTGACGGATTGCATGATCATGACCGTAATCACATTTTGCCGGTTGAAGGCAATGAGCTGGATCTGCAAGGGGAGTATGAAGCTGTAGAATTGTGTGATCTCATTCATACAGAGGGTGCAGAGGTACTGGCTGTGTACGGTTCAGACTTTTATGCAGGACGCCCAGCTTTGACGGTGAACCGTTTGGGACAAGGAAAGGCTTATTACATCGCATCACGCAACATCGGACTATTCCACAGTCATTTTTACAGAAGTTTAATTGATGATGCAGGAATCAGTAAAGCGCTCAATGTGAAGTTGCCTCATGGAGTGAATACGGCGATTCGTACCGATGGAGTTCATGATTATATTTTCATATTGAATTTCACGCATGAGCCACAAAAGATTATGTTGGATGGACGAACTTATGCGGATATGCTTGAAAATCATGTGATAGAAGATGGTAGCATTCAATTGGATGCCTACGCTGTTAAGGTTTTAAAGACAGAGCGCAATGAGAAGTATACAATTCGGATGGGAGATGACTTATGAAAACAGGTAACCGCACGATGGTATTTGCGATGTTGATCTTGTTATCCAGCTTATTGTATCCGTTCGGTTCTGTAGGGTTGGGTGCGGCTTCGGCCGCCCCTGCTTTCGCCAAAGGAGCAGATATAAGCTGGGTAGCAGGAATGGAAGCGCAAGGTATGAGTTGGAAGGATAAGAAGGGTGTTCGTCGAGATATACTGCAAATTTTGCGAGATGACTATCAGATCAACTCGGTGCGTATCCGTGTGTGGGTAAACCCTGACATGAAAGATTATGCAAGCGGATACATGAATGCCGAAAAGGCAGCAGAACTGGCGCAACGAGCTAAAAAGTTAGGTATGAGCGTTATGCTGACTCTACATTATAGTGATTCTTGGGCAGATCCAGGGCAACAGAACAAACCTTATGCGTGGCGCAATTTCACATTTACACAACTTATGGATGCAGTCTGGTCCCATACGGTCTATGTTATGGACACGATGAAAAGCAAGGGGGTAACACCGGACTGGGTGCAGATCGGTAATGAGACGAACAATGGAATGCTCTGGGAAGATGGCAAAGCTTCGGTGAACATGAAAAACTATGCCTGGCTCGTCAATACAGGTAATAATGCTGTAAAATCGGTAAGCAGTAGTACTAAAACGATCGTACATTTAGCCAACGGGGATAACAGTTCTGTGTTGAACTGGAATATCGGCGGGCTGATTGATAATGGAGCTCAGTTTGATCTCATCGGACTGTCTCTGTATCCCTCTCCTGCGGACTGGCAGGGCAAGGTGGATCAGACGATTACCAATGCCAATAACCTCATTGCCAAATACGGAAAAGGCATTGTCATCAGTGAAATCGGGATGGAATATAACGAACCTGCAGCTTCCAAGGCATTTATTTCTGCAATCAAAACAAAGGTTCGGAACATCGGAGGTGGCAAAGGTACAGGGGTATTTTATTGGGAGCCGGCTGCAACTCCAGGTTACAATCAAGGTTATAACAAAGGTGCTTGGCAGGCTGACGGTAAACCAACCTCAGCTTTGGAAGGATTTATAAATTAAGAAGTATGTAAGAGTAGATCAAAGAACCTCTAGTTCGCATTTATCAGACTAGAGGTTCTTTATTGTTATCTAGGGCTACTTGGAAGTTATAGGATTAGGCTTCTCGGTTCACCTTGAAGAACGAAATGAGCTCTTCCAGCTCGCCGGACATCAATGTAAGCTTGTCAGAAGCTTGGACAATAGAAGCCATAGACTCAGCCTGTTCTCCAATAGTATGCTGAATTTGTTTGCTGCTGTCGACTGTTTTGCTAACTGTGGAAGACAGCTCGTCAGAGGTAGCTGACATTTCCTGCGTGCTGGCTGAAATCTGCTCCGTTGCGCTGGATACCTCTTGAATTTGTGACGACACTTTATTAGACGCATCTAAAATTTCAGAGAACATTTCGCCTGTTTGCTTCGTAACTTCTAGCCCAATCTGAACTTCTTTTGTACCAAGGCTGATGCCTTTTACAGTCTGTTCAATTTCTTTTTGGATTTCTTCAATAAGCTCTGCAATTTGTTTGGCAGACTCTTGAGACTGTTCAGCCAAATTACGCACTTCTCCTGCTACGACTGCAAAACCTTTGCCTTCTTCACCGACTCTGGCAGCTTCAATAGAAGCGTTCAGTGCAAGCAGATTCGTTTGACTGGCAATGCCTGTAATGATGCTGACGATATTGCTGATTTCGTTAGAACGGTTCTGCAGCGCATTAACGGAATCAGCTGTACTTTCCATTGTAGTGGAGATGGAGTCCATTTGAGAGGAAAGCTTTTGGGCTACCTGATTGCCTTCAACGGAGCGTTTTTCCATAGAATAAGCTTGATCGGCTACGGAAGAGGAGCTTTCGGCAATCGTTTGGATAACTGTCGACATTTCATTCATAGCTCTGGAGCTTTCATGTGCTGCGTGATCCTGAGCTTCAAGCCCCTGGGTTATTTCCTGAATATTGCTGTTAATGACGTTCGTATTCGTACTGTTTTTCTCGCTAATACTTAACAATTCCTGGGCAGATCCCGTAACTTCTTGTGTCGTATCCTGTACTTTCACCATTGTATCGTTAAGGCGTTTGATCATAGAATTAAATTTTTGATTGATAATGCCAAGGTCGTCCTCACCTGTCTTGATTTTTACATTCAGATTACCCTCGCTGACTTCTTCAATGCCCTTCATCAGGCTACGAATCGGGGAGAGGGTGCGCTTTACCAGTAAATATTGAATCGTTAAGAAGATGGCAAGAAACAGAATGAGCAGTGAAACACCGTATACAAGCAATTTATGAAGGCCGGTAGGTACAGAGCTCGCATCTACGTCAAAGTAAATCGCACTTGTGACTTTCCCGCTTGCATCTGTAATCGGGTAAACAATGGTAGTCCATGTGCCATATTCGTCCGTGTAAAAGCTGCTTAATGCTGATTCATTAGATTGAAGCATTTTATTTACGGCTTGTGCATTTTCGTCAGGAAGAGTGTACATGTCCCCAATGTTCATCTTTAAGTCTTGGAAAGCTTGGACTAAATTTGTGGGAACGCCAATAATGGAAGTTTGATTTCCTTCTTTTAGTTCTGTGCCAAATATGTAAGCTTGGGCAACGTTAGGATAAAGTGTGTGAATAGAATCGAGAAATTTGCGTAAATCTTGTTGCACAGAGCCGTTATAATCTTTTTCATTCAATGCTTGTTGTACTTTTGTTTTATCAACATCTTCTGCCCATTTTTTAGTCAATACCTTAACTTGGTCTTGCAGCTGCGTGGTGAGAATGTTCTTTTGAAGTATATAGCTGGATGTGATGAGAATAGCTCCTATTAATACGATGTTAAGAAAAGAGATTAATAGATTTTTACCAAAAAAGGACATAGTTCTCCACTTCAAGTTTTTCACGTTTTCTTCTCCTTTGAATTAGCGATTTAGTTTCATATACAACCTATCCCATATATATTTCGACAATTTGCTTTCTAATTGTTAGGTATTTATTAAAAGGGAGAGTAGAAGGTTATACAAAAAGAACGGCGGCCCCCGAGTGAATGAAACGATGGGGCCGCCGCTTGTCGGCAAACTGGATTTATGTTGTTTTTCCAACTCAATTCTTACTAAATCACTTTATTGTTCAGACAATATTTAAAAAATAAGATAAATGAGGACAAACGGGTTTGCTTTACACCTATAAATACCTGGATTGCATTGAGGGTTCTTAACTTTTCTGTCCCTTATAAAAGAAGTGAAATGAGCAAGGGTAGTGAAATGAGCGATAAGACTGAGCTAATAACAAATGCAGATGCAGCTTCCGTTTCCAGTGTTTCATAACGGGTAGCAATCATAGCGGCCACAGCCGAGCCGGGAAAAGCGACAAGCAGTACGGCTTTGCTTACATCTTCATGGGATAGTCCTATCAGAACAGCAATACCGAGCATAACAATAGGCATCACGATCGCTTTCAGCACAGCGATGCTAAGTGCTTTTGGACTGAACGTAATCTTTTTGATACCAATAGTTACCCCGATGGCAAATAGGGCTGTACCAGCAGTAATATTGCCGATTTGATCAAACATGGATTGCAAAAGTTTCGGAGCGTGGAATCCACATAGAGTCAATACGACACCAAACAAAGGTACGCAGGCAAGCGGCTCGCTGAGTCCATGAAGGACTGATTTCATAGTGACTTTAAATAAGTTGCCTTTAGTGCCGTCGGATTCTGTTGTTTTGCGCTGGCCGACCGTTCCCAAAATACTTGCAAGCGGATCAAGAATGGCATTAACGACGATCCCGGTAATTGCAATCGGGATGGCGACTGCCGCACTTCCGAACAAGCTGCCCAGAACCGGAATTCCCATGAATGCAAAAGAAGGCTGTGTTGAATTCAATGCGAACATAGAGGATTCAGTCAGGCCTTTTTTGGCAATTAAGCGATAAACAATGAGCAATACAATATAAAAGCCGATTACACCAAGTAGCAAAGCCACAAGAAAGGGCCACTTTTGAATCAACGTCTCTCTTGGTGTCGTCGTAATCCCAATAAACAAATGTGCGGGTAGAGCAAACTTCGTCACGAGTGTATTTAATCCCTTAGAAGAAGCGGGGTTAAAAGCTTTAAACAATCCTGCGAAATAACCAATTAAAATGACAAAGAAAATAGGAATTAAGATAATAAAAATATGACCTGTAGCCATGATGTCGCCTCCAATGAAGATGTCCGCCAAAAATGGCGGACATCAGTTAAATAATCACTTTGCGTATGCAAGTATAAATTTGATGTTGTTCGCTATTTTTTAAACCAGGACCGCTTCCTGACCATATTGTTTGATGGGTTTATATTTACAGTCCCACATCGCATCTCGAACTGCTTGTGCGATATCGTCCGGTTGATGACGCGCTACTCCATCCTGAACTGCTGCCTTGGCCACAGCCACGGCTACCGCTTCAGATACTTCGCGTAATTCATTGATTTTTGGCAGCAGGGAAGCACCAGGCTGCGACAAATCCACCATTTGAGCTACTGCATGGGCAGCTGCAGCAAACATGCTATCTGTTATGATTTTGGATTTTACCACGATTGCGCCAAGACCAAGACCCGGGAACACGAAAGCATTGTTGGATTGCCCAATTTCAAACTTAATATTGTTATAGATCACCGGCTCAAAAGGACTTCCTGTGGCAATCAGGGCTTTTCCTTCGGTCCAGTGGATCAAATCTTGCGGAGTTGCTTCTGCAAGTGGAGTCGGGTTGGACATAGGCATAATTATAGGACGTTCTGTATGTTTGGCCATTTCTTTAACGATTTCCTCACTAAATGCCCCACTAACACCGGAAGTACCAATCATAATCGTCGGTTTCACGCGGCGAATGACTTCAAGCAGAGGGATTTTTCCATCTTCAGCATGTTCCCAGTCACGGCATTCTGCAGCATCACGCGCATAAGGAACCTGAAATGGAAAAAGTCCTTCTGTTTCGTTGGTAAGCAGGCCACGGTAATCATAAGCCCAGAAGTTACGTCTTGCTTCTGCTTCTGACAGTCCTTCCAGCATCATGGCGGCGCTAATTTGGTCTGCATTGCCGATTCCGGCAGCTCCTGGACCAAAGACTAGAACCCGATGCTTGCTCAGTGGGATTCCGGACAATTGAACACCGGACATCACACCTGCGAGTGTAACCGCTCCAGTACCTTGAATGTCGTCATTAAAAGTCAAAATACTATTTCCGTATTTATTGATAATGTTCCGTGCATTGACATTGCCCAAATCTTCCCAGTGCAGCAGAGCATTCGGGAAAAAGGAAAGTGCAGCCTGAACATAAGTGTCAATAAATTGATCATATTGTTCTCCACGTACACGTTTGTGACGATTCCCCATATATAAAGGATCTTCCAATAGCTTCTCGTTGTTTGTACCTGCATCAAGAACAACTGCCAGCACCCGGCTAGGATCTATACCAGCAGCAGCTGTATACACAGCAAGCTTACCAATAGAGATATTAATACCTCCGACTCCCCAGTCCCCGATTCCCAAAATACTCTCGGAATCTGTGGCTACGATCAGGTCGATATCATCAGGGTCCAGGTTCAAATTCTTAAAAGCCTCTTCGATACCCGCCAGATTATCAATAGATAAATACATACCACCGGGCTTGTGATATTCATGACTGTATTCCTGTATAGCCTGGCCTACTGTTGGTGTATAAACAATCGGGAGCATTTCGCTTAGGTGCTCAGAGAGCAAACGATAATAAAGGACCGTATTGCGATTAAAAAGATCATTTAACGCAACATTTTTACGCAAATTATCCGGTTGGCTCTGAAATTGCTCGTAAACCCGTTGAACCTGTTCCTCAATAGTTAATATCGTAGGAGGAAGGAGACCGTCAAGTCCAAGTTGTTTCCGTTCTTCCAAGGTAAAAGCCACTCCTTTATTCAGCAGTGGGTTGGCAAGTAGATCTTTTCCGGTTAATTTGGTTTCGATAGATCCGTCTTCCGTAAAATGAAAAGCACGCATTTTTAATTCCTTCTTTCTAGAAAATTACATTTAGTTCATCCTTGAACAATTCGTGAACAAGTATACGCCTTATTTTAAACCAAGTGAACAAGTATGTTGTGTGAAAAATGGTTATATAAGTGTTTACATAAGAGAAATTATGAAAATAAAAGCGATTTTCAATGTTTTTTAAATGAAAATTTCATTTAATTTTCATAATATTTTCGGGAAACATTGATCAAATGTGATAATTATCATAGTTTTTATAGGTGTGATTCGATTGAGTGTGCATGAAAAATAGCTTAACTTCATTTTATATAAACGAAGTTAAGCCATTTTTTGGGCTATAGGGATGATTGAGGGACAATTCAATGCTTCGCAGCTTTATATTTAATGAATATCAGGCATTTAATTCTCCAATGCGATTGACGGCTTCATCAGTAACTGTAGCAGAGCGTCGCATCCAGCTGTTACGCCATTTCAATTGCATTATGATGACGAGGGTAAAGGCACAGAACGTAAGTAGGCTCAGACAGATGAAGCCCGGCATATAGGAACCCGTTGATTTGTACAGATGACCCAGTATAAGAGGGAGAAAGTACCCGCCTATGCCACCAGCAGCGCCGACGATGCCGGTCATGAGCCCGATTTCGTTGCCGAAGCGCTGCGGCACGAGCTGGAATACAGAGCCGTTGCCAGCGCCAAGGCACATCATGCCTACGAACAGCAGCACAACTACCACGGTAAGTGGCGGTAAAAACGCAATGCCGGCGAGCATAATCCCGGCCCCCGCATACAAGTACATTAGCATGCGTGAACCACCAATCCGATCGGATAAAAAACCACCTACAGGACGAAAAAAGCTTCCGGCAATCACACAAACGGTTGCAAAATCGGCGGCATGTACCGCGGAGAGGCCATACTGGGTATTGAAGAAAATAGTCAAATAATTAGAAAGGCCAACGAATCCGCCAAACGTCACGCAATAAAAGGCACAGAATACCCAGGCATCCCTCTGTTTGAGCACCGAAGCATATTGCGACAGATTTTTTGGTGCCGGGCGGTGAGGGCTGTTGCGGGCAAAAATACTGAACAGAATGAAGACGATTAAGATGGGGAGGATGGCCAATCCGAAAACGGCTTCCCAACTGCCAAAATGTTGAGCAATGCGGTTGGCGAACAAAGTCGCAAGGACGGTACCACTATTACCGGCTCCGGCAATTCCCATAGCCAAGCCTTGATGCTCTTTGGGGTACCATTGACCGGCTAACGGCAGCGCAGCTGCAAATGAAGCTCCAGCTACGCCCAGGAGTAGGGCAACAACGTATAATTGCTCCAGCGAATCAACCCACAGCCAGCCGAGCAAAAGCGGGATGATCGTGACAAGCATACCAATCTGTCCTGTGAGCTTGGGACCGATATAATCCGACATGAATCCGAGCACGAGCCGCAGCAGGGAACCACCGAGTATGGGTAGAGCGACAAGATTGGCTTTTTGTACAGGGTCCATTGGATAATCATTGGCAATTACAACGGCCAACGGTCCGATCATCCCCCATATCATAAAACTGATATCAAAATACAGAAAGGAACCAAATAAGGTGGGCTTGTGTCCGCTTTTCCAGAAACTTTTTTTGTTCATTCTCCATCTCTCCTGTTCTAATTGTTGTTCTTTGTCTGCAAAATGTAATTTGAACATGAAAAGCCGCAAATCGCCCCTACATGGTATCTAGGAAACGGTTTGCGGCTTCATTGCCGTGGTTGACACACTTCATTGTGAGTCGACTTGGTATGATCACGTTGGAGTGATTTTAATTCAAATTATAAAAAAGGATCTAATGTATGTCAATATACATAACACAAATTCGAGAAAAAAATTAAATAAAAGGTGAAAATATAGTTTTCATGTATTGAATGTTGACATGACATTCACAATTCAGTAATCTTAGATACATATCGGCACAACGATGTGCCGACTTTTACGGCAACGGTGCCCTTTTCCATTGAATGGAGAAGGGCTTTTTCTGTCTTATTTTATTCGGAGAATGGGGCTGGTTTAACATGATGAAAAAACTGGTCGTCGTCGGCAATGGTATGGCAGGCATCAAATGTGTGGAGGAAATACTCAATTTGGAGCCAGAGCGGTTCCAAATCACGATATTTGGTGCAGAGCCCCGTCCCGGGTACAACCGAGTGCTCCTGTCCAAAATGCTTCAGGAGGAGAGCTCATTTAAACATATCGTTACCCATGACTGGGACTGGTATGAAGAGAACGGGGTAAAGCTGTACGCGGGTGAACGCGTCTGTCGTATTGATGTTGCAGCCGGGATGGTGGAAACGGAATCCGGCATGAAAGAACCTTATGACATGCTCATATTGGCAACGGGCTCATTGCCTTTCATGCCGCCCATTCCTGGAGTGCGAAAACAGGGAGTAATTGCTTTTCGTGATGTGAATGATTGTGAAACCATGGCTAGATATGCCAAAACATACCGCAGGGCCACGGTTATCGGAGGGGGGCTGTTAGGACTTGAAGCTGCTCAAGGCCTGCTGAATCTAGGGATGGAAACTGAGGTTGTTCATAATGCGCAGTATCTTATGAACCGTCAGCTTGACCGGACGGCAGCTGTGCTTCTGCAGCGAAAGTTGGAGGAACAGGGCATGAGGTTTCATTTGGCGAAGGAAACGGTCAACATCATAGGCCGAAACAGGGCACAAGGCTTGATGTTTGCGGACGGGAACAGGCTGGACACGGATTTGGTTGTGCTGGCGGTTGGTATCCGACCGAATATCGAATTAGCTCAGGATAGCGGTCTGACTGTAAACCGCGCCATTGTCGTGGATGATTATATGCGCACGAGTATTCCTGGTATTTATGCCGTCGGCGAATGTGCTGAGCACCGGGGGATTTCATACGGACTGGTGGCGCCGCTATATGAGCAGGGCAAAGTGCTGGCAAAAGTTATTTGTGGTCGTGAAACGGCTCCCTATGAAGGGACGATTCCGTATGCGCAGCTCAAGGTAGCGGGGATCCATGTGTTTTCCGCAGGAGACATTCGCGATGAGGGAAACGAGACAGCAGTTATGGAATATAACGGGATGCTGGAGGTTTATAAAAAAGTGATGATGCACGGCGGTGCTGTCACTGGCGCCATTTTGTACGGAGATACGGCGGAAAGTACCTCGTTGCTCGGAATGGTACGGCGCGGGGCGTCCGCTACAGAGCTTACATCCCGGGATAACAGCCGGAGCAAAGCAGAGGATGCGGCAGCCGCACTGCCGGAAGAAGAAACGGTATGTGCGTGCAACGGCGTGAGTAAGGGGGCTATTTTGCGAGCGATTGCCACGGATAAGCTGAAGACGGTGGAAGAGGTGAAGAGCCGGACCAAAGCGTCCGGTTCCTGTGGGGGATGTCGGCCGCTGGTGGCTGCACTGGTCAAAAATAGTTTGTCCCGATCCACAGATTCCGGACCTGTAGTTACTCCAACCGCCCAAGAAATTGTCCCTGTGTGTGGATGTACGCATTACGATCATGATTCGCTTAAAACAGCTATGGTGGACGCAATCTGTCAGACTCCAGGTGAAGTAGTATCCCGTCTCGGTTGGACTAGACAGCAGGGGTGTGAATTGTGTCGTCCGGCTGTACTTTATTACTTGGAATCTCTCGGGTTGCGCGACAGATCTGCGACAACTCCATTAGGGGCTGGCGTTGCGGTTCAGGTCACACCGCAGTACGGAGGAGAGGCGCCCTCTGCGGGTCTGCGCTTTACGAACCTAAATGCCGAGGATCGGTCTTTTGTTGAGTCGGATCTGATGGATCAGGCATTTGTAGAAGTAGCCTGGCTAAGAGAGCGGTTGGCAACTTTATGGGCAAGTCTCGCATTGCCAGCGTTAGTTACAGTTGCTATTTGTCCTGGATCGGCATATCCCGGAGGTGTACTTGTCCACGATATTGGAATATCTCGTTCTCCAGCAGGCTGGGAGGTCTATGCGGGTGGCCATGCAGAGCATCCGGTTCGCCAGGGGCAGCTGCTTGGATTGGAGGAAGACCCGACAGAAGCGGTTCTGCTGACTGCAACTTGCTTGCAAATATACCGACATAGTGCCCGGTATGGGGAAAAAATGTGGGAGTGGATGGAAAGGACTGGTGTTCTGGCATTACGGGAAAGTGTGCTTGACGCTGCTCTTCGAAGTGGTCTAGCGGGTAGTCTGCGGACCACAATGCTGACAGGATGACGGGTTGAGTTGGAGTTATGGCGAATTATCTATCGTGCAGACGATAAAATTCCGAAAAATGGCGAAAGGGAGGTGGCTTTGATGTGTCAGTCAGGAGAAGGCAAACCGGAAGCTGGGCTACATGTACCGTCAGTAATGGATACGCAGTGCCCGTTTTGCAGCGTGCAATGTAAGATGACCGTTAGCACGGGTACAGAGACACTTGCGGGTATCATTCGTACAGTGTATAAGGCGGAAGGGAAGCATAATGCAGCCTCGCAGGGTAGGTTGTGCATCAAGGGAATGAATGCGCATCAGCATGCGACTCATGCGGAAAGGCTGGTACAGCCCCTCATTCGCAAAGAGGGCCAACTGGTTCCCGTCAAGTGGGAGGAGGCGTTGGATACTATAGCTAGCAGTTTCTCTACGCTACTGTCCACACAAGGTCCTGATGCAATCGGAATTTACGGTGGAGGTTCACTCTCCAATGAAACGGCTTATTTACTCGGCAAATTTGCAAGAGTGGCTGTAGGTACGCGATATATCGACTATAACGGGCGCTTCTGCATGTCGGCAGCGGCATCCGCTGGCAGTAAAGTGTTTGGCATTGATCGCGGACTGACCTGCAGGCTGGCTGATATTCCGTTGGCTCGTTGTATTGTGCTCGCAGGTACGAATATCGCTGAATGCCAGCCGACCTTAATGCCTTACTTTCACCAGGCGAAGGAAAACGGCGCCTTTGTCATCGTAATTGACCCGCGCGCGACACCAACGGCGGCCGTCGCCGATTTGCACCTGCAAATCAAGCCGGGTATGGATGCTGTGTTGGCCAATGCCATGCTAAAGGTCATCGTGGACGAAGGATTTGCGAATGAAGAGTTTATCCGCAAGCGGACCAATGACTATGACCAGCTGTTGACTCATTTGAAGGGTGTGGATCTGAGAGAATCGGCTGCGTTGTGCGGAATTGAGGTAGAAATGATCCAGCAGGCAGCACGTGCCTTTGGCAGTGTGGAGACGGGCATCGTTTTTACGGCCAGGGGTGTTGAACAGCAGACAGATGGACATATGGCGGTGCGTGCATTTCTTAATCTGGTGCTGGCCACTGGCAAGATTGGAAGGGAAGGATGCGGTTATGGAGCTATCACGGGTCAGGGAAACGGGCAAGGGGGGCGAGAGCACGGTCAAAAGGCTGACCAGCTTCCTGGTTACAGATCAATTGAGGATGAAGAAGATCGAGCCTATGTGGCATCCGTGTGGGGAGTGGAACCAAGCAGCTTGCCGGGTAAGGGAGTGTCTGCTTATGAAATGATGGAGCTTGTCCATCAGAAACAAATCCAAGCCTTGTTCGTAATGGGCTCTAATCCTGTAGTATCTAACCCGAATGTCCGGCTGGTGGAGAAAGCCCTCAAAAAGCTGAATCTGCTGGTTGTGGCGGATATGTTTCTCACGGAAACCGCGCGAATGGCTGACGTCGTTTTGCCTGTGACATCTTATTTGGAGAATACGGGGACGATGACCAATCTGGAGGGCCGCGTTCTGCTACGGGAAGCGGCGAGGCCCGCACCAGGCGAGGCTAGAGATGACTGGAACATTTTGTGTCAGGTGGCTGCAAAGCTAGACAAGGGCAGCTATTTCTCGTACAGGGATGCCGAGCATATCTTTGAAGAACTGCGGCTCGCCAGCCGGGGCGGTCCTGCCGATTACTACGGGATCACATACGACAGGCTGCGTCGTGAAGAAGGAGTATATTGGCCATGCCCGTCTACGGACAGAGCCGGTATGGATACAATGTTTCGGGAAACCTTTGCCCATTCTGATCAAAAGGCTGTTTTTACGGTGGTTGAAAGCTGTGGAGCAGGAGAGGAGATATCAGAGGAGTACCCGCTTATTTTGACGAACGGCCGTGTACTGGCTCACTATTTGACCGGTGCACAAACGCGCAGAAGTCCGTCGCTGGCCGCGCGAGAGATTGAGAATTATGTGGAAATTCATCCGCGGACAGCGCGACGCTGGCACATCAGGGACGGGGAGTGGGTAGAAATAGCATCACAGCGCGGCTGCTTCACTGTCCGCAGCCGGATCAAACCACATATCCGCGAAGATACGCTCTTCGTGCCCATGCATTGGGGTGGGATACAAAATGTTAATCGGGCGACCCGCCCTGATCTTGATCCGTTCTGTCGGATGCCTGGCTTCAAAACGGCAGCTGTACGCATCCGTCCCCTTCATCTGGCTGCAGCCGCAACCAGTGCAGATAACGAGGAATGGTCGGAGTTCTAGAGCAGGACGGAGTAAGTGACTTTTTCTTTGCATAAAAGGCCAGCCCCCTTGTATGAGTGAGGGAGCTAGCCTTTTTGAGTTGGACAGTTTAGGGCTCGTAATCACTAGACTGCGTGACGCCAGTAATTATAAATGCAATCGGGTTTCAGATCTGTCTGCTCCCGTTTTTATTTCTGTTCTGAGCATGGCTTCCCGCCAGTGACAATACAAACCCCAGGCGTGCCCATTTTCTAGCAGCGGTTTGCAGGTATACAAACCTTCCTCTATGGAGTCAACTCGCCCTGCAACGAACAGCCGGACCGCACTGTTGAGTAACACTTGATTCGAAAAGGCTATAGAAGCTGTGCCTTGTAGCACTTCCTCCGTAATGCGCAGTTGTTCAGCGGGGGTCCAGTTATGCTCTGGTACCACCGAATCCAGTCCGTACATTTCCGGATCAATAACCTGTAATGATACTTCGCCGTTAGCAAGCAGGTAAGTCCGGGTCGGCCGATCGATGAACAGATCCTCCGATCCTTCGCTCCCTTGGACGATCAGAGCTCTGTGGTAATTCAGATTTTGTATGAGTTTCGCCGTCTTTTCGAACACAGTATTGTGGAAAACGCCGAATACAATATATGGGGAAGAACCGTAATCAACCAGTTTCTCGGCAGTATTCAGCACTGTGCGAAGCCCCAGTTCTTCGCGAATGGGCCGCATATCTCGCAGAGGCACGCACCACTGTTCGGAGGCTACGAACAGTACACCAGTCAGCTTCGCGGCATGAACGGCGATTTCACGCGTCATGTTCCGGGGCGTTACCCCCATTTCCTGCAATAAAAGCGGGAGCGTAACACCCCATTTGGGAGGGAGAGGTGCACTGCCGTGCATCGTTACAGGAATTCCGCATGAGGCGAGTAGAAAGGCCGTTGCGAAGGTGGCAATAAATGAAGACTTCCTGCCATCATACGGACCGGCGAAATCAATACCTTCCTGCATCGGGAAGCGATGGGTATATTTACGACAGACGTTTACGAATGCTTCCAGCTCGCCAACACTCTCCATTTTAATGCGCTCCGCGGCAAAGAAAGCTCCGATTTGAGCAGGGGTTGCTGATTGGGTCATAATAAGTTCGGCAGCAGCTTCGGCTTCGGCGTAATTCAGATCCCGGGCGCCCCTTTTGCCACGACCAACTTCTTTTAATAATTCAATGATATTCATGTTCAGGCCCCTTTCAGATTTATGCTTTTAACATTTGCTGCGCTTTGACGATAGAAATGGCCACATCAACGATACGTTTGCGTTCGTTCATTGCTTTTTTCCGTAGCACATCATATGCTTCCGCTTCCGGGATACCGTTTACTTCTCCAAGTATTCCTTTCGCCATATCAATCCATTTGCGTTCTTCCAGCCGAGCGGTCAGTTGCTTGCGTTCACTTTGCCAGTGCTGGCGTTCAAAAAAGCGTTTGGCACTAAAATGAAGAGCCCAATTCAGCTCATGGGCTGCCATAGAAGGGGTTAGAATGCCATCAACAGTGACATCAGCTTCACAAGCCTCTGTCGATGATAGCGCTGATTCTGCGCTGCACCACCAGAGCAACGGGACCGCTTTGGCTTGCTCCAGCCTACCACCCCACATGCTAATCGTGCCTACAGGGATGTTTAGTACCGCCGCATCTGCATTAAGGATTAGCTGTTTGATTTCAGATTCATTGCGGCAGGGCAGAGTTAGGTATCCGTTGGATTCTAAAAGGTGTTCAGGTCCTGCCTGCCATGAGGAAACGGCGTGTGTCTGCTCAGATACATGGTCAGAATGTAAGTGAATTACCAACAAGGAACGCAAGCGGGCTCCTCCTCTCTGTAATATGAAGGGTAGTTAGCGATGGGGATGATATTCATTGATAACAAATATGACATGTGATTTTATCCGTTTGCTTTATTTTTCCACCATCATCAAGTTAAAACGGACTTTTAAACCATTTTGGCGTGTTTTGGTCTGAAAATCAATCCTAATTTTGTAGGGAAGTGATATTTTATACGTCATAGACATGTTACATGGTGATAAAATATAATTTTTTATAAGTTTATGCGTAAGGAATGTTGACATATCATTTGAACCATTATATATTAGCTACAATACTTTTTAATTCCATACTCTGATGGATACAACGGCGTATTCGATGAAACGGCAATGGAGCCTGTTTTCTCATGTGGGGGATATTTTGAATCCCCATATGTGAAGCGGGCTTTTTATGTTTTGAGGATACAAATGGAAAGGGAGTGACCTGATGAACAATATCCAAAAGTTAGTGTTGATCGGCAACGGAATGGCGGGGATACGCACTCTCGAACATTTGCTGAAGCTTGCACCAGGTAGCTATGAGATTACGGTATTCGGGGCCGAGCCCCATCCAAACTATAACCGGATCATGCTGTCTTCCGTTCTGGCGGGAGGGGCTGGTTTGCAGGATATTGTCATCAACGACTGGAGTTGGTATGAAGACAACAATATTCGATTGTATACCAATGATCCTGTCACAGCTATCGACACGGAAAAGCAGCAGGTGACATCACGCTCCGGCGTATGCATCTCTTATGATTTGTTGTTGTTGGCAACGGGGTCTAAAGCCTTTATTCTGCCGCTTCCAGGGGCCGACAAGGATGGTGTTATCGGTTTCCGGGATATTCGTGACTGTGAAACGATGATGGAGACGGCGAAGACGCACAAAAAAGCAGCCGTCATCGGTGGCGGATTGCTTGGACTAGAGGCAGCCAGGGGGCTGCTTAACTTGGGGATGGACGTCACAGTTATCCATATTAACGGATATATTATGGATCGGCAGCTGGATGAGGCTGCTTCCCTTATGCTACGGCGCGAGCTGGAAGAGCAGGGAATGACATTTCTGGTCAATAAGCGGACGGTGGCTATAACAGGACGTCGCCGCGTGGAAGGGTTGAAATTTGCCGATGGCAGCGAGTTGGAAGCGGATCTGATCGTTATGGCGGTAGGCATCAAACCAGACATTGAACTGGCGGTGTCGGCGGGAATCCCTGTAAACCGCGGGATCATCGTAAATGATCACATGGAAACGAATATCCCCGGCATCTACGCCGTTGGAGAATGTGCAGAACACCGGGGAATCACTTACGGGCTGGTTGCTCCATTATATGAGCAAGGTGGTGTACTGGCTCAGCGACTCGCGGGAATGGAGACTCCCGGCTACAGTGGTTCAGTTACCTCGACAAGGTTGAAGGTATCGGGTGTCGACGTGTTTTCAGCAGGGGATTACAAGGATGAACCGGGAACACGTTCCCTGCGGTATCAGGATGATATTGGTAGCGTCTACAAAAAAATCGTAATCAAGGAAGAAAAACTGATCGGAGCCGTTCTGTTTGGGGATACGTCTGACGGAGCCATGCTGTTTTCGTTGATCAAAAGTGGCGAGTCGGTGGTTGGCCGAGAGAAAGAGTTATTACTTGGCTTCAATCCTGGTCAACCAGAAGCTAGTGGCTCCATGATGCTGGAGCAGATGCCTGATGACGAAATTGTATGTGGATGTAATGGTGTATCCAAGGGTGACATTGGAGAGGCGGTTGCGGCTGGCTGCCGGAGTGTCGGGGAGATTAAGGCATGCACAAAAGCATCGGCCTCATGTGGCGGCTGCAAGCCATTAGTGGAGGGACTCTTACAGCTATACGCAGGCGCAGAAGCCGGAGAAACGATGAAAGAGGGTATTTGTAGTTGTACGACGCTTGACCGGGAAGCGATCATTGATGGCATTCGGGAGATGGGATTAAAGAGTGTCAAAGAAGTGATGAATGTGCTGGGATGGAACGAACCGGAAGGTTGCACTAAATGTCGGCCGGCCCTCAATTATTATCTAGGTATGCTATGGCCACTGGATTATGAAGATGAGAAGGAATCCAGATTTACGAATGAACGGTACCATGCCAATATACAAAAAGATGGCACCTATTCTGTCGTGCCCCGCATTTATGGAGGAGTTACTTCACCTGCCGACCTGAAGAAAATTGCTGCTGTCGCGGAGAAATACAATGTGCCTCTGGTTAAATTTACGGGTGGTCAACGTCTTGACCTGCTTGGTGTGAAAAAAGAGGATTTGCCAGGGATCTGGGCCGAGTTGGATATGCCGTCTGGATATGCCTATGGAAAGACGCTGCGAACGGTTAAGACGTGTGTAGGTAATACCTTTTGCCGCTTTGGCACGCAGGATGCTATGGGGATGGGCATCCGGTTGGAAAAGGCATTTGAACGTCTGAATGCTCCATCCAAAGTCAAACTGGCTGTGTCCGGTTGCCCGCGTAACTGCGCTGAAGCGACGATCAAGGATTTGGGCGTCGTTGCTATTGACGGTGGCTGGGGGATCTACGTTGGAGGTAACGGGGGTATCAAGGTTCGGGCAGCTGAACTACTTTGTACCGTTAGAACCGAGGATGAAGTGATGGAATGGACCGGTGCCTATCTGCAGTATTATCGTGAGCAGGCCAATTGGAACGAACGCACAGCCCATTGGTTGGAACGGGTCGGAGTGGAATCCATCAAACAGGCACTTTCGGATGCAGAGACGAGGAAGCAACTGGTGACCAGAATTGAAGAGACATTAAGCACGACGACTGATCCGTGGCACGAAATTATTCACAACGAAGAGCTGCGCAAAAATTTTGTGCAGCTGCCGGAACTTAAGCCAGTAATGGAATAGGGGGCTGACAAAATGGAGACCAATACGACAACCAACAGAATCAGAATAGCTAATTTGAACGAAATTGACCGACGTGGAGCAAGGACAGTTCGCATTCATGATACAGAAATAGCTGTATTCCGTCTGAGCGATGGCAGCGTGCATGCACTTGAGAATCGTTGTCCGCACAAAGGGGGACGGTTATCCGAAGGAATGATATGTGGCTCAGCAATCCATTGTCCGCTCCATGACTGGAAAGTTGACCTTTCCACTGGCCGGGTGCAAGAGCCAGATACTGGATGTGTGACTGCTTACCCGACGGAGATTGACGGTGAGAGCGGGGCGGTTTATATCGTAATCTAAGAGTTCTATGCGTATTGTGCTGAGGTCCTGTTTTTTTTCTTCTATATAAATAGAAGGATTAAGGTGAAAAGCTTTGCTGAAGAAAAAATGACATTGTTAAATTACAACGATCTGAGTATACAGAAAAGTCGACCCTATCTTTCCGGGCGGCTTTTTTATCTTATAAGTATCATTTTGATTAAAAAACAGGATAACTGGATTTATCTCTAGACAAACAAAAAAGCCTTGAATATCAAGGCTTTTGACGAATAGGACGGATGGGGATCGAACCCATGACCCTTACCCTGTCAAGATAATGCTCTCCCGCTGAGCTACCGTCCTTCGGTTATTAGATAATATCATGTATTAACCATATATGTAAAGTGAAAAAATAGAAGTCAGCCTGTACTTCATGACCAGTTATATATATAATTCGAATTTAGTGAGTTTACAAATTTGGAGTTAATGATAGGGGGAACAGGTGATGGCCGCAGAAATTATAAGTGTAACAACAGAGGAGCAGCTACAGGAGGCAATATCGATCCGTACCAAAGTGTTTGTCGATGAGCAAAAGGTTCCTCTCGATTTAGAAATTGACCATTATGACAAGCTGGGAGATACGGCCCATCATTTGCTAATTTGTGAACATGGTGAAATGGTGGCCACTGGTCGGTTGACATACTATGAGGAAGATACAGCTAAAATGCAACGTATTGCCGTTCTCAAGGAGCATCGTGCCGCAGGCTATGGACGTGTATTACTGCTAGCACTGGAGGAACGTGCACGTGAATTGGGGTTAAGATACTCGTTGCTAGATGCCCAATGTCAAGCCGAGAAGTTTTACGAAAAGCTTGGCTACGAGACGATCTCCGATGAACCTTTTGACGATGCGGGAATACCGCATGTTCGTATGCGCAAAAAGTTGTAGTCGGCAGCGCAAGGTGCATACAAATCTGTACAATGCGCATGCTAGTAAAAGTTCCTCCACTATACTATGGATAAGGAGCGATACAGCATGGCTAATACAGAACGGGAGCAAATTACAGCAGTACGTAAAAACGGGGATGGCGACCTTATGTCTTTTCAGACATCTACCGGTCGGATTTTAGATTATAGCCAGGCTTTGAATGAGATTGAGACAGGCTCAATTGCAGGCGTTAACGTTTTCAAGGCCAAGGATGGCAGCAAACGAATTCGGGGAGATGCCGACGGAGATCCTTCTAATAACCTGGATCAACTGCCATTGTTCTGACCTTAACTCGCAACACTAGCATTATATTTAAGAACAGCAAGCCGCCTGGCTTTCCTACAAAGGATAGCCAGGCGGCTTTTTGTTAATTGTTAAGCTGTATTTAGCATGCTACTCTGCACGTTCCAACTCTGCAAGTTGATATAATCGTTGCTGTTCCAGAAAGGACATGACGCCAGCTTTATCCCTGAATTGTTCCATATCATCACTATAGTGCATCAGACGAATCAACTCTTGAAGAGATGGCGCCAAGCTTAGCAGCTCGTCCAACGTCGTATGGACTTCTCCGGCACCTTGTAATTGAACCTCATGCAGAATACTCCGACATCCTCGTTCATGCACCAGATGATGAAGCAAATCAGGGTCAAAAACCATATCTGCACTATAAAAAAGGCGGTCATTTATGAATAAGGAATAACTGTTTTTACCAGGAATATGCCGTGTAGGGATCAGCTCCACCTGGATACCGGATACTAATGTAGTGGGCACGCCAGGCGTTATTACGTTTACCTCGAATACATCTTCAAGCTTGTCAATCATACCCTGCTGTGACATCCCGCCCTTGAGTGTATGCTCCCATAAAGGGTGGATTAGGGGTTCGGCGATATAAAGTAGAGGCTTGCGACGATGGAGAATGTTCATTTGAAAACCGAATTCCTCCAAACCTCCGACATGATCTGCGTGAATATGTGTGATTAAAATGGCGTCAATATCAGGCAAAGGGACGCGCATTTGGTGTAATGCTAACGAAGCGGTTGTACCACAATCGATTAGCAGTTTGCCTTCTCCGCTGTCCAGCAGCGCGTTGTTGTTGTAATAATGCTTGGCAAAGGCACTGCCTGTGCCAAGCATTTGTATCGTTAGGCTCATTATGGATTTATCCTCCAGACTTTGTGTACTAGAACATTCTACAGTCGTATTTTACCACCTATGCTGCTGGAACTAAAGATTTGGCTCCTTCTGTAAAAACTTTGGACAATTTGTGAAACACAGCGCAACTTGTGCGGCTGAGCTAGGTATAAATGTACGACAGAAGGTTTTTAACAGATGACGATGGAGGGATTAGTAGTGATGAAATGGAGAAGAGTGATGGCCCTAATGATGGCCTTTTCAATAATGGGAGGAACCGCCATTTCGGCGGAATCCGCCAAGGACCAAGTGCAGTTGATTATTAATGGAGAGGTGTCAAAAGATGGTGCAGTTGTCATTGATGGGAAGACCTATGTGCCCATCCGTGATTTTAACGGACTTGTAAATTTTGATCCATCCGGTGGAAAAGTTGTTTTCGACCAGCCTAACGTGCATATGTTCCTGTTCAAGGGAGATACTGTGTTTGGTAACGTGAATAAAGGCAATAAAGTGAAATTTAATGTATTTAGTCAAATTGATACCTTGAAAACAGATATCTCCGGAGTGAAGGTAGCGATCACCGACCCTTCGGGCAACGTGAAGGATATTCAGTCCCAAGATATCAAAGGAGCACAAAAGGATAACTTCTGGTTCCGTACGAACGACTTTACGTATGATTTCAAAACAGCAGGGAATTACCGGGTTGGTTTCTACATTAAAGAGAGCAAAGATGGCAGCTATACCTTGGTGTCCGAAAAAGTCATTACAGCGATAAATTAGGCATACCACAAATTGACCTGCACCCTTGATCATGTTACGATACGGGGGAAAATAAAACAATTTGAAGGTAGGTATTTCCATGAGTGATCACAAACATGAACACGGTGAAGCCTGCAACCACGATCATGACCACGAACATGAAGAAATGGTTCTTACGCTAACTGATGAAAATGGTAAAGATGTAGAAATGGTGCTGGTAGAGACCTTTGATGTAGAAGATCACGTTTATGCTCTTCTGCTTGAGCGAGGCAATCCCGAAGCGGATGGCATTATTCTTCGTATGGAAGAAGAAAACGAAGAAATGGTGCTTTACAATATTGAGGACGAAGATGAGTGGAAACGTGTAGAAGCTGCATATAGTGAGCTTGTTGCCCAATACGAATAGAATTGGATGTAGTAGCTGTTATAGCTCTTTAAGAAAAAAAGCCCCCAAATGGAGGCTTTTTTTCTTGACTATCAACATATTTTGTAAGCATGTGTTGTCCGATCAATATTATGAAATAGCGTCAGTCTCGACGATAACCTTCACCTGATGTACTGTTCGGTCCTCGGGTCCTTTAACAGGCAGGCCTACTTCTACATGATCAACAATATAATCAATATTGTCCTGCGAAATAACTTCTCCTGGCAGTAAGATCGGAATACCCGGTGGATACACATAAATGAATTCTGCAATAATGCGACCAGCAGATTCCTTGAAGGGCACGATTTCCGTATCTCCATAAAAAGCGTCTCTTGGAATGAGGGAGAGCTGAGGGATATCTGGTATCTTTACAACCAGCTCATGCTCCTGACCTGTGGAATAGTGCAGAGAAGCCAGCTCACGCAGAGCTTTCAACAAAATTTCAATTTCCTCTTTGGTATCCCCAGGGGTCACCAAACAAAGAATATTGTACATATCGCTAAGTTCAACCTCGATATTATAGTGATCTCTCAGCCAATTTTCCACATCGTATCCGGTAAGGCCCAAATGGCGGATATGAACCGTAATTTTGGTTGGATCATAATCGTAGGTAGCTTCCGTGCCGAGAATTTCACTACCAAAGCAATATAGCCCTTCAATCTTGTTAACCTCTGAGCGGCAATATTCAGCCAAATCAAGGGCGCGTTGTGCTATTTCATGACCGTTAAGGGCCAGATTACGTCGGGATGTGTCTAACGAAGCCAACAGAATATACGAAGTCGACGTTGTTGTCAGCATACTGAAAATCGTTTGTACACGCTGCGGATTAACGAATCCGTTTTTCGTATTTACATTCAGGATTGAGCTTTGAGTCAAGGAACCACCCAGCTTGTGAACGCTTGTAGCTGACATGTCTGCTCCCGCCTCCATGGCGGACATCGGTAGATCAGAGTGAAAATGAATCAGTACTCCATGAGCCTCATCGACCAGGACCGGCACATTATAGCTGTGAGCGAGATCTACAATTTCCTTCAAATCGGCGCACACACCGTAATATGTCGGGTTGATAACAAGGACGCCCTTGGCGTCAGGGTGGCGTTCCAATGCCCGGCGTACGGACTTGGTTGTAACCCCGTGGTGAATACCGAGATTCTCATCACTGACTGGAGAAATGAATACCGGCTTCGCACCAGCGAAGATAATGGCAGACATTATAGATTTGTGTATGTTTCGGGGTACAATAATTTTATCACCAGGCATGCAAATCGACATAATCATGGTGATGATGGCTCCGCTTGTCCCCTGTACACTGTAATACGTATAATCAGCTCCGAAGGCCTCTGCTGCAAGCTTTTGAGCTTCTTCGATGACGCCTGAAGGCTGATGCAGATCGTCCAATGGAGCGATGTTGATCATATCTATGGAAAAGGCATTATCCCCCATAAATTCGCGAAATTCCGAATCTGCTCCCACTCCCTTTTTATGACCTGGGATGTGAAATTGAACCGGGTTGCTCTGAGCATGCTTTTTCAAAGCAGTAAAAAGCGGGGTGTTGCTTTGATTCATTAGTGTTGTCACAACCTTTCGTGCAGGATTTCGACAATCCTGTGCAAGTGATAATAGAACAAAATTGAGTATAGCAGTTTAAAGTAGGAATGCAAGCGATTGAGGGCGCATTTATTTGCGAAAGAGTGGAGTAGGCGGAGAACCCGGTCTTTATAGCCAAAAAATGAAGGTGGAGGATGTGGATTAGATGAGACAAATAGGACGAAAAAAAGCTCCGCAGCGGTTGTGGACTCCTTTTTTTACTAAATTATGGGTTTTGGTATTTCTGGTCGAATTTATGAAAGGATCTCTTCTGGTATCCATCCTGCCGGTATATATGGGAGAAACGCTTGGTTTGTCGGCTGGGGTTATTGGTTTGGCCTTTTCACTTCAGTATTTTGGAGACAACGCGTTTCGGGCACCGGCGGGCTGGATGGCTGAACGACTCGGCTACCGTGGAACGATGTCGACCGCGCTGTTGTTTACGCTTGTAGCGATTATTATGCTGAGCGTACTGACAGAGCCCGTGTGGCTCGTCGTCGCGTGTCTGCTGCTCGGTCTAGGTACTTCTCCGCTCTGGCCTTGTGTTATGACCGGAACGACTGAAATGTCCGGGCCTAATAACAGCAATGGCGCGGCGATGGGTACACTGGAAATTGCGTCTATGGGCGGAACAGGATTGGGCCCGCTCATTATGAACTTCGCCATATCCCACTATGGACATTCTTACGGCATGGTGTTCATGATGTTGATAGGATGCAGTATTGTGTTGTTGTTGGTTGCTCTCATGCTGCCAGGACCGAAAAGGTCTGCTGACAAAGTTGACCTCGAACAGAGCGCTCTAGTGTCGTCTGATGGGTACATAAAGCAGAAGCGGGGGACTCTAAGGGGAATCCAAGAGACGATCGGCGTACTCAAAACAAAGCTTAACGTCAATCCGTTAATTTACCCGGCGCTGTTTTTGCAGTCTTTTGTTATCGGTTTGATCAGCCCAGTACTTACGCTATACGCTCGGACGGACCTTGGGATTTCACCGAACCTGTACAGCGTGCTCCTGATTGCAGGCGGTGGGGTGACTGTGCTGGCACTGATCCCTTGCGGCAAATTGGTCGACCGACTTGGAACGGAGTATTTTCTACATGTTGGCTTTTTGTTAGCCGGAATTACGCTGTTTTTCTTCTCAATCGTTCGATCTATTCCGCTGGTGTTTGTATCCGTAGCGCTTATTGGTTTGGGATATGCGCTCATTTTGCCTGCATGGAACACGTTTCTTGCCCGACTGATTCCGGAAAACGAGCGAGCAACGGTATGGGGCTTTTTTTTAACACTTCAAGGCTCCGGCATGGTTATAGGCCCGCTCGTTTCAGGAGTGCTATGGGACCGTGCTGGACACACAGCTCCATTTATCATCAGTGGGGTCGTGATGCTGCTCATGTTTGGCTGCCACTTGGCTCTGGCGCGGAATCCACGCAGGAAGACTGTGGAGGCCTGAACAGCGCCTTGAAAAGCAGCGAGGGCTACTCTTTCGAGAAAGACATTCGGTACAGTGGCAGCAAATGCTCAAAGGTGGAACGCACCGTCTGCAGCAATGCTGCTCCGTCACTGGCGAGAGGGTCATTACGATCAATACGGAGCCCACACATGACCTCGGCTTTTTTTACCTGTTGCAGCTTGTGGATGATCGTTTGAAACTCTTCAGTGTCCATGTGCTGCTGTTCTGTACCTTCTGGAGCCATATGATCCATGGACCAGTAAAAATGGCCCGGTATGTTAGAGCGCACATCGCTCAGGTTGGCTTCAAGCGCCTGGGCAAACGTTATTTTATTGGGACTTTCATAAATGACTGCGAATATGACGAAAATATGGGAAGCAAACATACCTACCTCGAAATGGGGCAACGCCTTATACCCGCGTTTATTTGCCGCCCAGGCTACCCATGTATCTATCGGGGGATTGACTTTGCGTCGTGCATGCTTGGCAACGTGAACATGCATAGGCTCCCCACATAAATCTGTTAGAAATGGAGCTAATTCCTCGCCAATCGCTTCCAGCTTGGGCCGAACCTGCTGAATCAGCACTTCCATACGAGGCTCCAACCCCGGTATTTCAAAAACATCGAAGTCCTTTGCAGTAAATCCACTAAATGTCATTCCTTTTCCTCCTGTAAATGGGTTAAGCCATGTCGTGTGGCGTAATATGTCCGATTATAGCATAATGTCAGCGGGCTTGACCGACTTTAGGCCAGGCTCGGTACAAGCATATAAGGCAAAAGTAGGATTGTGCGCTGTTACTCATAAAAATAGGTCAAATAACCAAGTACCCTTACATAAAATGAAGTATAAAATAGAGCAAGGGAAGATCAAGCGGGAAAGCCGCAGGCTTGCTGTAGCCGGACTTCTTGAATCGGACTTGAAAAAGGAGGGAATGCCGTGAACAAGGGCTGTGAGGTAGAATATTGCAATCTAGAGCTCCGGTTTAGCCGTCGGCATATCCATAATCTGATCAAGGATTTGATATCGGAAGGGTATTCGCTGTACTGGAGCGAGGATGAGTCGTATCTGGTTTTGTCGGTGAGAACCGGGCGCAAGCTGGTGAAGCTCCGTTTTCAACAATTGCGCACAGGACACTACAAGCTGGCTGGAGATTATGTGATCCGCGATGCCAAGCTGGCTGAGTGGCTGGAGAAGCTGATTGGAAGCACCCGGGGCCATGCCATTGTCAAAAGAGTCAAGGACCATCATATTTTAGTAGAAAATATTTTGTTTGGTGAGGTCATTCGTCTGGTCGAGGTTACAGGCTTTAAGCAGCGTGTTATTTATCAGAAGGGACCGGTGCTGTCAGCACAGGAAATGGAGGATATGTACGCTTCCAATGAAGGAGAAACCCGACTGCTGCTGCTTAAAATGGAAGTGGACGATGCATTGGAGAAGCTGTTCACAGCGATGACAGACGGAGATAAGACTGAAATCGGGAATTGCCATGAACGCCTGCAAACGCTATCCCACCAACTGCTGATGATGGAAGCGTAGTACATCTGAACACCTCATGTAAATGGGGTGTTTTGATCTGTGAATAGACAGGGGTTCACTTCTTACACCAAAAACGTTAAAATAGAAGTGCACGTATTCCGATTCACATAAAGTGTAATGCGGTAAAGCGGCGATATAGAAGACAAAATATGTTGCAAAGGATGAGGAACCAGATGGCAAAACAGCAAATTGGTGTGATCGGCCTGGCGGTAATGGGTAAGAATTTAGCCCTTAATATTGAGAGCAGAGGCTTCACTGTCTCGGTTTTTAATCGTTCTCCAGAAAAAACGCACGATCTTATCAAAGAAGCAGAAGGTAAAAAACTGACGGGTACTTTCTCCATTGAAGAATTTGTGAACTCATTGGAATCGCCCCGTAAAATCCTGATCATGGTTCAAGCCGGTAAAGCTACAGATGCCACGATTGAACAGCTTGTGCCTCATCTGGACAAGGGCGACATTATTATAGACGGAGGCAATGCCTACTTCCCTGATACACAGCGCCGCAGCAAGGAGCTGGAGGAAAAAGGACTTCGCTTTATTGGTACAGGCGTGTCCGGTGGTGAAGAAGGTGCCTTGAATGGTCCTGCGATCATGCCGGGTGGACAAGAAAGTGCCTATAAACTGGTAGAGCCGATTCTAACGGCAATCTCTGCTAAAGTGGAAGGCGACCCATGCTGTACATATATTGGTCCCGACGGTGCTGGTCACTATGTAAAAATGGTGCATAACGGTATCGAATACGGTGACATGCAATTGATCGGTGAAGCGTATCACCTGTTAAAATCAGTCCTAAACGTGAATGCAGAAGAGCTGCATGAAATCTTCACGGAATGGAATAAAGGGGAACTGGACAGCTACCTGATCGAAATTACAGCTGACATCTTCTCCCAGTACGATGCTGAAACAGGTAAGCCAATGGTAGATGTTATCTTGGATGCTGCAGGTCAAAAAGGTACAGGTAAATGGACAAGCCAAAGCGCTTTGGATCTGGGTGTGCCATTGTCCATGATTACTGAATCTGTATTTTCCCGCTTCTTGTCTGCTATGAAAGACGAGCGCATTGCGGCAAGCAAAGTGCTGAGCGGTCCTAATGCTGAGTCCTTCAGCGGCGACAAGAAAGAATTTATCGAAAGCGTACGTAAAGCACTGTTTGCAAGTAAAATTGTGTCCTATGCTCAAGGTTTTGCTCAAATGCGTGCAGCTTCCGATGAATATGATTGGGATTTGAAATACGGAAAAATCGCTATGATCTTCCGCGGCGGTTGCATTATCCGCTCGCAATTCCTGCAAAATATCAAGGATGCATATGACCGCGATCCTGCCTTGAAAAACCTGTTGCTGGATTCTTACTTCAAAAATGTAGTTGAAACGTATCAAGATGCATGGCGTCAAGTGATTTCCGTGGCTGTATCCCAAGGTATTCCAGTGCCTGGTTTCTCCAGCGCGCTTGCATACTATGACAGCTACCGCACTGAGCGTTTGCCAGCAAATCTGTTGCAAGCACAACGTGACTACTTTGGTGCCCATACGTTCAAACGTGTGGACAAAGAAGGCGTATTTCATCATCAATGGTTCTAATGAACGGATGGATATGTATGAATAGCATTATGTAATACAACGGAAGCTTTTTTGCCCTATGGGTAGAAGAAGCTTCCGTTTTTTAATTTATAATTATGGATACGATTATGATGGCAGTAGAGGATTGTGTAATCTTTTGACGCTATGGTATGATAGGGACAAAATATTTTAATGCATTACCGCGTCTAAGCTTTGAGTTAAAACAAAAAAGACGGGAAGGTTCCCGTCTCTTTTGTGAAGTAGGTATTCTATTGCTCCTGTGACCATTGCAGCATGCCGCCAGTCATGTTAGTACAGCCTTCATAACCTAGCTGCTGTAGATATTCGCAGGCTCGTTCACTGCGATAACCGCTCCGGCAAATAAAGATAATTTCACCGGTGCGTTCAATTTCTTCAAGACGACCCGGAAGCTGTCCGAGCGGAATGTGCTTGGCACCTTCAATCATGCCTTCCGCTACTTCTTCCGCTTCGCGGACGTCAATTAGTTGCAATTGCTCTCCTGCTTGCAGACGTGCGCGCAACTCAGAAGGTTCAATCAGGGCGATTTGCGTCATGGCCGGACCTCTTTTCTGATATATAATGGGTGCTACGTATGTTTTTGGCGTGTGCAAAATGTCACACACACTCTATGTATGATAGCTAAGCTATCTCTTGGATGTCAATCGGCTTAATCTTGAAGGCGGGTATAGATTAATTAACCGACGGGATTCACTCGGGCGACCTAGATTAATATTTCTTATTTTTTTGGGTGGAGAAATGAATGCTACAACTTGTATAATTAACGTATAATAGGATGGTTGAACCGAAAAGGAGCATGTACATTATGGATGTTATCGTTAGACCTACCCCTTCCTTACAAGGAGAGATTGGGGCCCTGTCCTCCAAAAACTACACTACTCGTTATCTGCTCACTGCGGCACTTGCTGAGGGACAAAGTACCATTTTTTATCCTGCCCATAGTGAAGACAGTGATGCTATGCGTCGTTGTATCGCCGATCTGGGTGCAGTACTGGAAGAGGATGATGAAAAAATAGTTATTACGGGTTTTGGTAGCCATCCTCAAGCTGTGAAGGAATTGAATGTGGGAAATGCAGGAGCGGTGCTCCGTTTTTTGATGGGTATTGCATCTCTATGTCCGGATGTTACATTTGTTAATACATATCCCGACTCATTGGGCAAAAGACCACATGATGATCTAATCGATGCACTGGGGCAATTGGGTGTGAAAGTAGACCATCGTGAAGGTAAGTTGCCAATTCGTATTCAGGGTGGTCAGGCGAAAGGCGGTAAAATTCAGGTGTCCGGCTCGGTTAGCTCACAATATTTGAGCGCCCTGCTATTCCTTACGCCTATACTGGAGGAAGACAGTGAAATCGAAGTGCTGCATGATTTGAAATCCAAGGTGGTCATTGGGCAGACTCTGGAGGTATTGCAAGAGGCTGGTATTATCATTCATGCAAGCGATGATTACATGTTTTTCCGTGTCCCGGGACGGCAATCCTATCAGCCACGTACGTATACGGTACAGGGAGACTATCCAGGGAGTGCAGCGGTGCTGGCGGCTGCTGCAGTAACGAATTCCGATGTTACCATCCATCGTCTTAAGGAGCAGAGCAAACAGGGAGAACGCGCTATCGTAGATGTGCTGCGCATGATGGAAGTACCACTGACACATGAGAACGATACCGTCGTTGTGAAGGGCAATGGTCGATTGAAAGCTGTCGAATTTGACGGTGATGCTGCAACAGACGCTGTGCTCGCAATGGTGGCTGCGGCTGTATTTGCTGAAGGCACGTCCCGTTTTTATAACGTGGAGAATTTACGGTATAAGGAGTGTGACCGCATTACCGATTATTTGAATGAGCTGACAAAGGCTGGAGCTCGGGTAGAAGAACGTCAAGCGGAAATTATCGTACATGGCAGACCGGAGGGTGTCGAAGGTGGCGTGGAAATTAACGCGCATTTTGATCACCGTGTTATTATGGCCTTGACGATTGTAGGTTTACGCGCACAGAAGTCGTTAGTGATCAAGGATGCACATCATGTTGCCAAATCGTATCCGCAGTATTTTGACCATCTAACGGCGCTTGGTGCTTCTGTAGAATGGGTAAAGTAAAAGCAAACGAAGATACGAATAGGAGGGAACAGAATGGCTTTTGAAAATCCGTCGAGAGAAGAGATTAAAACTATTTTGGAACAAGTAGGCAATATTGCGGTTGTTGGTTTGTCTGATAAATCGGACCGTACCTCATACATGGTTTCTTATGCCATGCAGAAACGGGGATATCGGATTATTCCGGTTAATCCTGCGGCGGCAGGGCAAACGATTCTTGGGGAGACTTGCTATGCCAGTCTTGCTGAAGTACCTGAGCCTGTGGAGCTGGTCAATGTATTCCGCCGCAGTGAATACTGTGCAGAGGTTGCGCGTGAAGCAGCTGCTATTGGAGCTAAGGTTTTGTGGCTTCAACAGGGAATTATAAGCCAGGAAGCCGCTGACATTGCGCAGGAGCATGGAATGACGGTTATTATGGATCGTTGCATTAAGGTGGAGGACTCAGTGACCCAGGCTGTGCGTAAAGGATAAACATGGATCAGTAATCTGTGCTATACGCAGATGAATAAAAACCTTCTTCCCTTGCTTCACAGGGTTGAAGGTTTTTGGTGCGAAATGAGGAATATGGTACAGTATATTATCCTCTCGGGAATCCATATAATGTATGTATGCCTTGTTAATGAAATGGATCTAAACGGATTCATAGTGTTATCTTGTGATGATAAAGCTTTGGACCTGTAGTAGCGTAGATAAATATTTTTGCAGGATGGAATCATTGCTTTGACAAAAGTATTTATTCGGCTTACCATCAGGGATAGAAAGGAGAGGAATGCCATGAATTGGCTCGGATCCTTACAACAGCTCGGTCGTGCTGTCATGCTCCCGACGATGGTGCTACCAGCCGCTGCAATATTGCTAAGTCTCGGCAGCCTACCTTGGTCGACATGGGGATTCCCCATGGTGTCTGATATGGCAAATGCGGCAGGACACGGGATTTTTTATTTTTTGCCATATTTGTTTGCGGTTGGTGTTGCCCTGGGTATGTCGAATCAGGCAGGTCAGGCGGGACTGGCAGCATTGGCTGGTATGGCTATATACGATCAGGTCACATTGAGATTTGGAAACGGACTCATTCAACCAGCGACGCTCATTGGTATCATTTTGGGGGTCATTTCAGGGGTGGCCTATAATCGTTTCAAAAGCATCAAATTGCCCGAGGTGCTTCAGTTTTTTGGGGGTACCCGATTTGTTCTGCTGCTTATTGGCCTCTTCTCGGCTGTGTTTGCAGGACTCATGCTAATTATTGCCCCACTCATACAGAGAGGGCTGCAATTTATAGTAGGTTTGGAATCGAGCTTGGGCGGCTTTGGACTGTTTATCTACGGTATTCTCTACCGACTACTGGCGGCCTTTGGTCTTCACCATCTGCTTAATAATATTTTTTGGTTTCAACTGGGTACATATAAAACACCGTCTGCTAACGTTGTGCAGGGAGATTTACCCCGGTTTTTTGCTGGCGATCCGACAGCGGGCTATTTCATGTCCGGGCTGTTCCCCATTATGATGTTTGCGATCCCTGCCATTGCGCTGGCGATCATTCAGGAAGCGCGTGAAGATTTGAAGCCAAAGGTGCAAAAAACATTTTTGACAGCTGCGCTTGTTTGCTTTTTTACTGGAGTGTCGGAACAGATTGAGTTTGCCTTTTTGTTTGCTGCTCCTTATTTGTTCCTCGTTCATGCAGTTATGTCTGGGCTGGCCATGTGGCTTACCTTTGAGCTGGATATTCATCACGGATTTTCCTATTCGGCGGGTTTTATAGATTATGTCCTTAATTTTCATCTCTCACATAACGCCTGGTTGTTAATTCCAGTGGGAGTCGCGTACGGGCTTGTGTATTATGTACTGTTTCGATGGGCTATCCGGCGGTTCCGTATTCCAACTCCTGGACGCGAGGAAGGTTCAGTTCTGGAGGATTGGGCCGGCAATATTCCTTATAGTGCTCCGCTTATTTTGGAAGCACTTGGCGGGAAGGAAAATATTGTGCAAGTAGAGGCCTGCATCACACGTTTGCGGCTGACCGTCCACAATGACAGGCTGATTGATACCGGAGCGATGAAGGCTTTGGGATCGGCTGGGCTTATCAATCTGGGTGGGGGTAATTTGCAGGTTGTATTCGGAACGTATTCAGAACTGATTCGTGAGGAAATCGCGAAGCTGATGGAGCGTGATCTCCCTCAAATTTTGTTCAACGCTCCTGTACATGGAAAAATGCTACCGATTCATGAAGTGCCTGACAAAATTTTTGCGACGAAGCTGGTTGGGGACGGTGTTGCTTTTGTTCCTGAACGCGGTGAACTTGTTTCTCCGGTGTATGGTACTGTGATGCATTTGTATCCGACCATGCACGCTTTAGGCATCTCCACACGAGAAGGACTTGAAGTTCTACTTCACATCGGGATTGATACTTCACAGCTAAAAGGGAATTTTACTGCTATGGTAGAAGCAGGCGATACGGTGGAACCGGGGCAATTGCTGATCAAATTTGATTTGCAGGCGCTACGAGAGCAAGCTCCATCGCTGGTGACTCCTATGGTCATCACGAATCCGGATCGCGTCAAGTCGTGGAGCTTTGCTCCGTTTAAAACAGTGAAAAAAGGTCAGGCCTCGGTAATGTCCGTTGTGCTGCATGACAGGAATGTTGGAGGGGTAGAAACATGATAGAAGGCATCGGCGCCGCAGCAGGTGTGGCAATCGGGAAGGCATTTGTCCTGCCGAGCTGGGAGTGGGATTTACCTGATCAAAAAATGGATGCGGTAGATCTTGCAAAGGAATTTGAACGTTTGTATGAAGGGATACGCACATCCAAAAGTGAAATCCAGTTTATTAAGGATGAGTTTCGAGAGATGGTGGGGCCAGAAGAATCCAGCATCTTTGATGCTCATCTTGCGATATTGGAAGATCCGGAATTCATGAATGAAATTCGTGGAATTATTGAGCGTCAGTACAAGGCGGCCGAGGTGGCCGTGAAGGAAGCCATTGATCATTTTGTGACAATGTTTGATTTACTGGACGATGAATATATGAAGGAGCGGGCAATCGATATCAAAGATGTGGGGAACCGGCTGCTCAAGCATTTGCTGGGTGCACCGGAGGTGACTCTTCCCAAGGACACACAGCCCTATATTCTGGTAGCCAAGGAGCTCTCACCCTCCCAGTCGGCACACTTGAATCCTAGCTATGTTTTAGGGATTGTAACTATGAATGGTGGTAAAACTTCGCATTCTGCGATCATGGCCCGTGCACTTGGGATTCCACTCGTTTCAGGACTGGAGAGCAATCTGAATTTGCCCGTTCAAACGGGAGACATAATGGTTGTGGACGGAGACCTGGGCAAAGTTTATGTGAATCCGGAAAAAACGGTAACTGATCATTATAAAATTTTGCGCGACGAGCAGCGACGCAGAAAAGAGCAGCTTCAGGTACTTGCTTCTGTAGATGCCGTGACTAAGGATGGAACCACCCTGAGGCTGGCGGCCAATATTAGTTCGATTAAAGAGCTGGAGGCAGCTTTGAAGCATGGCGCTCAAGGTGTAGGACTGTTCCGCACGGAATTTTTATACATGGATCGCAAATCTGCTCCAGATGAAGAGGAACAGTATGAAGTATATCGGCTGATAGCAGAAAAGGCAGGAAACCACTCTGTGGTCATCCGTACCTTGGATATCGGTGGAGATAAGCCGTTGGACTATCTTCAACTACCAGAGGAAGAAAATCCTTTTCTGGGTTACCGTGCTATACGGATCAGTCTGGATTGGAAAGAATTGTTTAAAACCCAGTTGACTGCAATTTTGCGAGCCAGTGCAACGGGAAATATCAAGGTAATGTATCCGATGATCTCATCTGTAGAGGAGGTCCGCCAGGCAGATGCTCTTTTGAAGGAGGCTATGGCGGATTTGGATGCAAGAGGGCTTGCCTATAATCCGAACATTCAGCGAGGAATTATGATTGAGGTACCGGCTGCAGTGATGATCGCTGATTTATTGGCAGCTGAAACCAATTTTTTTAGTATCGGAACGAATGATCTGGTTCAATATGTGCTGGCTGTAGACCGTATGAATGAGCAGATTGCACATATGTACCATCCATACCATCCAGCTGTACTTCGAATGCTGCGCATGACTGCACAAGCGGCACATCAAGCAGGAATTGATGTGAGTGTATGTGGTGAGATGGCTGGAGATGAACGGTCCGTTCCGCTTTGGCTGGAACTGGGGATACATCAACTCAGCATGTCTCCCCAATCTTTATTGCGGGTCAAGCATCGTGTGCTGAATACGACTGCATCTGAGGCAACGACGGTCGCTCAGGTTTGCTTTGGCATGTCCACTGGTGCAGCGATTGAAGACAAGCTGACTGCAGCTAATGTCAGCTGCACTCCGACCGGGCCTGGACGGCAGTAATATGTAATGTCCGCAAAGCTTCGCAATTAGCATACACTTTTGGGGGGAGCCAAAAACTCCATACTGTTAGACTTGTCGTGACAAACCTTAATGGCGTAGCATGGTTTGGACGAAAAAGAACCTTCAAAACCACCTCATTCATGGTTTTGAAGGTTCTTTTTTCATCTTGTTGACAGTCTGTTGTGATTACGGTTTAGGTGTTATCTGCTAACAAATCGCAGAACGCTTTTCCGTAAGGTGGAAGATCGGGCGGCCGACGAGCAGAAACAATATGCCCATCCGTCACAACAGCTTCATCCTTCCAGGTAGCTCCTGCATTTTCCATATCATCACGAATACCTGGTGTGGAAGTTACCGTAACACCATCCAAAATTTTAGCAGAAATCAGTACCCAGCCTGCATGACAGATTTGTCCAATCGGCTTATGAGCAGCATGAAACTCCTGTACGAGTTGAATTACTTTGGGATAGCGGCGCAGTTTATCAGGTGCCCAACCGCCAGGGACGAGAATCCCGTCATAATCACTGCTATTCAGTTCCTCAAAGGCATATTCCGCTTCGGCAGGTACGCCATATTTTCCAATATATTTTTTACCCTTTTCCGCACCGGCTAAATGCACTTCTGCGCCTTCTTCACGAACACGGTAAATCGGATACCACAGCTCCAGATCCTCGAATTCCTCATCCACTAGGGCGATAACCTTTTTTCCGGCAAGTCTTGACATCCAACCATCCTTTCGTGCGTCACATGATGACACCTCTGTTTTGTAATCTGTACTTTTACATCTTAAGAAAAAGAACGCCCGAAGTCCATTCCTTCGCAGATTCTTATGTTAGTAGTCTGCTCTTTGACGGCAATTGTCGTCATTTTCTGACCCGCCAAAGCTTTGGTAATTTGTTCATAGCTGCAACGTGTGGAAGGATTTGAAGTCCCAAAGTCGAAATAAAACAAGGTATGATAGATTTAATGGAGTTAACAAATATTTATTAGACTAGTAGATAGATATATTTGGATTCTGATGAGATCCTCGTATAGTTTGATCCTACGTAATGAGGTGGTTAAATGCAAAAGCAATGTCAATGTGGCAAACCGATGGGACTGGAACTGCGAAAGGTAATCTATGCGGACAAGGTTGAAATTTTGCACGTCCCTGTATTCTCATGCTCGTCATGCTTTTCCAGTGAGGTTTTGCAGCATGTGACGAAGGACATTAAGGCACTATTACAAAGTCTAGGGAGCAAACCTACGGCGCGGAGAATTTCTTTTGCTCGCAACAATGAACTGGCAGAAATCATTCGCAAGCTTGTACTGGAGGAAGCGGACAATCCCAATGTAGATTGGCAATCTGCTTTGGAGGAGCGGATGGAGCTTCGAATTAATCTCTTACTGGATCTTTATCGCTATGCGAGAAGTCTGGGAGACGAAGATTGGATGAATGATGTAGAGAAAAAATTGGTCCAATTATCCGGTTTTACCAGTGAATCGGTATTTACGAATACAAAAAACTAAAAAATATGAAAATTTTCATGGTCACCATTGGATTTTACATGTTCTTTTTGTTACGATGGGAATAGGCCATACGACAAGACACAGAAAGGAATGTATATCCAATGGCGACGATGACAAAAATGACTACTGTTCAACAATTAGATACGGCTCTGGAAGCGTCATCAGACAAGCCGTTGCTTCTCTTTAAACATAGCACACGTTGTCCGATAAGTGCAGGCGCATATCAGGAAGTGGAGTCCTATTTGCATGACGCTCCCAACGAAAATATTGAATACGGTATCATTTATGTAGTAGAAGATCGGCCGGTGTCCAATGAAACCGCGGACAGGCTTCAGGTGAAGCATGAATCCCCGCAGGCCATTTTAATCAAGGGCGGAGAAGCTGTTTGGCATACATCCCATTCGAATATTACAGCCCGTGCACTCCACGATCATCTCACATAGATAGAATGTGTGCTGTCGTTGCATAAAGTAGTATTTTGTCGTATCATGGTTCTAATTAGTTGATCTAGGATTCGGTTGAAAATTTATTGGCAATGGAGAGAAGGAATGTGACGGTAACGATCTATGATGTAGCTCGCGAAGCTGGTGTCTCAATGGCCACAGTGTCCCGCGTAGTTAACAATAATCCTAATGTGAAACCTCAGACCCGCAAGAAAGTGTACGAAGCGATTGAACAATTGGGATATCGCCCAAATGCGGTCGCTAGAGGTCTGGCCAGCAAGAAGACAACGACCGTCGGCGTGGTTATACCGGATATATCGAACTCAATTTTTGCAGAAATTGCACGCGGTATTGAGGATATAGCGAATATGTATCACTATAATATTATTTTGTGTAATGCCGACAAGCGAAAAGAAAAAGAGATTCGTGTTATCAACACATTGCTTGAAAAGCAAGTGGATGGTCTTCTGTTCATGGGTGGTACAGTAACGGACGAGCATATTCAGGCGTTCCATACAGCTGCGGTCCCTATCGTTCTATGTGCAACGAGCGATGAAAAAGGAAGCTATCCTTCGGTCGATATTGACCATGAAGCGGCTGCTTTTGATGCAGTAAACACGTTGATCCGCCATGGACACCGTCAAATCGCAATGATCAGTGGTACGCTTCAAGACCCTGCAAACGGTTATGCACGTTTCCAAGGTTACAAGAGAGCATTGGAAGCAGCCGGAATTGATTATCAGGAGGATCTGGTGAGAATCGGGAACTACCGTTATGAATCTGGTGTTGAAGCCATGAAATATTTTCTCGGCCTGAAGAAGAAGCCAAGTGCGATTTTTGCTGCAACGGATGAAATGGCAATTGGTGCGATCCATAGTATTCAGGATGAGGGATTGAAAGTTCCTGATGATTTTTCGGTAATCAGTGTTGATAATATTCGTATGGCCTCTATGGTTCGTCCTCAGCTGACAACCGTCGCGCAACCGATGTACGATTTGGGTGCGGTAGCGATGCGTTTGCTGACCAAGCTGATGAAAAAGGAAAACGTGGAGAACCCTCGCGTTATTTTGCCGCATGAAACTATTTTGCGGTTGTCAGTTAATTATTTAGACTAGACGCAGTGCTGAATAGGATATACCTTCGATGAAAGCTCCTTTGATGGAGCTTTTTTCGTGGATATAAAGCTTCTTCTGGACATCATCATCAAACTAAGAATAGAGGGATGCGTAATGAGCCGACTTTATGGATTAATGGGTGCTATGGATGAAGAGATTGAATTGCTGCTGGCAGCGATGACGGAAGCGAGTAAGACGGTCAAGGCTGGAATCACTTACACTACAGGAATCATTCATGGGCAAAGAGTCGTCGTCTGTAAATCCGGTGTAGGCAAGGTTAATGCTGCGGTAACAACACAAATCCTGATTGATCATTTTGGTGTAGAACAGATTATATTCACGGGAGTGGCAGGGGCGGTTCATCCTGATTTAAACATTGGGGATATTGTCATCTCATCAACATGTATGCAGCATGATATGGATGTAACGCCTTTGGGTTATGCCAGAGGGGTCATTCCTTATCAGGACACCTCAGAGTTTGTGGCTGATCCCGAGCTTGTAAGTCTAGCTGAGAAAGCCTGCAAATCGTTTGGCGATCGGTATATTGTCGGCAAGGTACTTTCTGGCGATCAATTTGTTGCACATCGTGAGTTAGTGACTGCATTGCATCAGGAAATGGACGGCGCTTGTACCGAAATGGAGGGTGCGGCTGTGGCTCAGACAGCTCATATGAACGCTGTGCCTTATGTTGTACTACGATCTATGTCAGATAAGGCTGATGGATCGGCCCACGTTAATTATGCTGAATTTACGGTAGAAGCTTCACATCGTTCGCATCGTATTGTGGAGTTCATGCTCAAGCATTTGGGCTAATGGTATAATTTTTTTAATACATGAATCTTCGGACAAATCGGATATGGTCAAACTGCTCTTGTGATGCGAGGGGCACATCCTTTCCCATTCGTACCATCAGACAGTTAGCAGGATGTGAGCATATTTCAGGATCATCCGTGGCGTACCAGACCATATCTACAGTTTTCATTAGACGCTCCATCATGCGGCGGTATTCCCATACGGAGAGACCGCTGCCTTTTAAATCCCAATGCCAATAGTATTCGGTCGTAAAAATAATATAGGATTCAAGCTGTCCATCCTCAAAGGCAATCCGAATCATTCGGCTACCCAGGCCTAGACCACGATAGTCATCGGCTACTTCAACAGCTCCGAGTTCCAGTAAATCCTTCATGCCAGCTTCCGACCAGCGCTCCATCTCATCTGGGTAATGAAAAGTAACATATCCCAAAAGGGTTTCCCCGTTGTGGGCAATGATAATTCTGCCTTCTGGCAGTTCCGAAATATCCACCAACGCGTCGAATTGCTCCCTTGGTTTGCGAAAGGCATCTAATTGCTTGTGCATTTGAAATGAACGCAGTTGATCCGCGGATACGGGGCCTTCTACATAGATTGTTTGTCCGTTATGATCCAGCGTATCCGAGTGGTACAGTTTTAAATGCTGCATACGTACGCCCTCCTTGTTCGCCATGAGCTCGTTCCTCATATCCCATACTTATAGCAAAAAAACAATTAAATGAAAAGGATGGTCGTCACATCGTGACCTATGATATACTGTTTTAGACATAAAATGTTCACAATTTAAATCAACCAGTAAACCAAAGGAATCTATCTGATTTATTGATTTTTGTAAGCGTTATCTTGTCCTGCGTGTTTCTCATTAATCCATTGTGAGGAGGCTGAACGCATGAAGATTGAAGAACTCCAGACTGTAGTTCCCACATCCAACATGGGTCCGTATGAACAAGCTTACAACAACTTTCAGTGGGAGGATGCAGAGCGTCATTTTACGTGGTATGAAACAGGCAAGGTAAATATGGCACATGAAGCCATTGATCGACATGTACAGGAAGGACGGGGTGAGAAAGCGGCATTATTGTATTGTGACGCAAACCGTCATGAAACCTACACCTTCTCTCAGCTTCGTGCTAGCTCTAACAGGTTCGGAAATGTGCTGCGCAAATACGGTATTGGTAAAGGGGAGCGGGTGTTTATTTTCATGCCACGTTCACCTGAGCTGGTTATTAGTTTACTTGGTGTTCTAAAGGTAGGGGCTGTTGTCGGTCCATTGTTTGAGGCGTTTATGGAAACTGCGGTTAAGGATCGATTGGAGGATAGTGGGGCAGTGGCATTAGTGACCACACCTGCGCTTCTGTCACGGGTAAAACGTGAGGAGCTTCCTGAGCTACGGCATATTTTTGTGGTTGGTGATATGGATGAACGCGAGCAGGGAATTATCGATTTTGAGACAGAAATGCTTACGTCCTCAGAGGAACTTGAGCCTGAATGGTTGGGTCGTGAAGATGGATTAATTATTCACTATACATCAGGCTCAACAGGCAAGCCCAAAGGCGTGTATCATGTGCAAAATGCAATGATTCAGCATTACTATACTGGCAAAATGGTGCTGGATTTGCGGGAAGATGATGTGTATTGGTGTACTGCTGATCCTGGCTGGGTCACGGGAACGTCATACGGTATTTTTGCTCCATGGCTAAATGGAGCGACGAATGTCATTCGTGGGGGGCGTTTCAGCCCGGAAGACTGGTACCGTACGATTGAGCGTCACGAAGTGACCATATGGTATAGTGCTCCTACAGCGTTTCGGATGCTGATGAGCGCAGGGGAGCAGGTTGTTTCCAAATATGATCTCAGCAGTCTGCGGCATGTATTATCCGTTGGGGAACCGCTGAATCCCGAAGTGGTGCGATGGGGATGGCAAGTATATACACAGCGCATTCATGATACTTGGTGGATGACGGAAACAGGAGCACAGCTGATCTGTAATTACCCTGAGCTGCCGATTAAGCCGGGTTCGATGGGAAAGCCACTCCCAGGTATTCAAGCTGCTATTTTGGACGACAGAGGGCAGGTGTTGCCTCCTAACCGGATGGGTCACTTGGCGATCCGTACACCATGGCCATCCATGATGAATCGTATATGGAACAATCCGAACAAGTTTCAGGAATATTTCCGCTTTCCCGGTTGGTATGTATCGGGTGATTCGGCTTACATGGATGAGGACGGATATTTCTGGTTTCAGGGTAGGATTGATGATGTCATTAACTCCTCTGGAGAGCGAATCGGCCCTTTTGAGGTGGAAAGCAAGCTTCTGGAGCATCCTGCTGTAGCGGAAGCCGGAGTCATTGGAAAACCAGATACCGTGCGGGGAGAGATTATCAAAGCTTTTGTTGCACTGCGTGAAGGCTATGCACCGTCTGAAGCTTTACAGCAGGACATCTATCGCTTCGTTAAGGAAGGGTTGTCTGCCCATGCTGCTCCACGCGAAATTGAATTTAAGGAAAAGTTACCCAAAACCCGCTCTGGTAAAATTATGAGACGCGTGTTGAAAGCCTGGGAGCTTAACCTTCCTACAGGTGACTTATCTACCATAGAGGATTGAAGTACTGTGTATATTAGAATTAAAAAAAGGAGTCTCCAAAGCCTTAATGGCTAAGGGGACTCCTATCACTTTCTGCTCTTGTCTTCAGTTATGGACGGACGGCTCCGGAAGGAGCCGATTCCCCCATGGCATTCATGGAAGTGACACGAAACCAGCCTTTTAGCTTTTTCTTCGACTTATATTCAAAGCTGGTAGATGCGGTAGAGCCTATATTTGTAAAAGGCTCCGCACCGCTTTCGCTGTAATACACGTTATAGCCTGTAATAGCGTCCGCCGACTTACCTGCGCTCCATTGGAGCGCTACGGATGAGCCTGCGGCTTTAGCTTGAGGCTGTCCAGGGGCAGTAGGGACTTCTGTAGGCTGCGCACCTGTTCCATCTCCCTCGCCCGGAACGTCTAGAGACTCAGAATCTGCAGGTGGCACTACAGGTGTTGCGCTTGCTTTCGTGCTTGGACCGGACTCATGGCCGCCCACATCAACGGCGGTCACGTAGTAGCTAGAGCTGCTGCCCCCAGGGCTGTCAGAGAACACCTTGGAGCCGTCAGCCATAACGACCTTGCCAAGCCGTTGGAAGCTCCCCCCATCTGTAGAACGATACAGACGGTATCCTACGACGTCGCTGTTTCCGCTTGGGCTAAAGCTGATTATGGCTTTACCGTCACTATAGCTTACGTTGACGCTAGATGGAGCGTTAGGAGCTGCTCCATCGTCCTTGCGTGGATCAATCTGAGTAGGAGCTTCCTTATCTGCATCCTGAGGCAGATAGTAGGACAACGAATTATGTCGTCTCATCACCTTAAAGGCTTGCTGAAGCTCTTTAATCAATTCTGAGATTGACTTTTCCCGTTTCCTAACGGTCCGTTCATATAACATATCATCCGGTGTACCATCGCGTGGAATATAATTCACACCTTGGTAGGTAATATATTTCGCACGACTCACACCATTTTCACTGTTTTTAGGTGGATACTTACTGTTATAAATGTCCGAACCATATGCGGATGCTGTACGGCTTACAATGCCGTCAGGTCTCTTGAAGCTGTCCGTTTGGAACAGCTGAGCATCTTTAGCTGTTACTTCATTCATGATTAGAGCCCATAAGCGGCGAGCCCGCTCTTTTTGGACTTTCGTTTCAAGCTTATTGACAGGTTGCTTGTAACCAACCCATACACCCAGTGTGACGTCAGGCGTAAAGCCCTCGAACCAAACATCAGTGTAGGATTGCGTAGTGCCTGTCTTGCCGGCAATCGGAATCTTACCGGATTGATCAAAGTTCCGCTTCACCAGTCTGCCTGTGCCCTCCGACACGGCTGTACGCAACATATCTGTCATCAGGTAGGCGGTTTGCGGTGAGAAGGCCTGCACAGGATTAGGCTGATGCTTGTATATAATATTGCCTTGCGAATCCACAATCTTTTCGATCATATAGGCGTCATTAAACACACCGCCATTTGGAATGGCTCCATATGCATTCGTAAGCTCCTCGACGGTCACCCCATGGGCCAAGCCGCCAAGTACACCCGTTTGGGCGTTGTTATCACTGGATTCCAAGGTGGTGATGCCCAGCTTCTTGGCAAAAGCCCAAGCTTTGCTGATCCCTACTTTTTCGTTAAACAGCTTGAGTGCTATCGTATTGAGCGATTGATTCAGTGCATAACGCGCCGTGACCAATCCTTGATAGCGGTTGTTAGAATTTTTCGGAATGTGATACCCATTACTGCCATCTTTCAAAATAATAGGGGCATCATCCACGATACTACCAGGCTGCACAAGACCGCTGTCCAATGCAGGGAGATAGGCAGCAATCGGTTTCATTGCCGAACCCGGCTGACGAACCATCTGGGTGGCATAATTCATCTGCTCCTTTTGGAAGTCCCGACCTTCCATCATTCCAAGAATGGCGCCTGTTTTATGCTGAATCAGAATAGCCGCTGCTTGTTCGTCACCCTTGGTTTTACTAGTGGCAGAGAAGTTATTCTTATTTTCTGCAATTTGACGCATAGATTTGTATACGCTCTTATCAATGGTGGTGTACACCATATAACCGCCTGTGCGAAGCTGCTGTTCAGCTTCTTTGAGCAAATCATTATCGTCCTTGGTTTTGGCATCTGCACTGGCATTAGCTGCTTGACCCGGATTGGTGACAGACATGAGTGCCTGCGCAGCTTGTCGTTCTGTTTCTATCATAAGATATGGATAGGTGTTATAAGCCTTAACAGTACGTGGTGCGAGAGATTTTTTGATATCAAAAGCCATCGCTTCATCATACTGTGCTTTATTGATTTTGTTCTCCTCCAGCATTCGACTGAGCACCAGGTGCTGGCGGTTGATGGCTCTTTTAAAGCCAGCTTCATTAAACTCACCCTTACCGTTGTAAGCAGAATAGGAAGAAGGAAGCTGTGGCAAACCTGCCAGATAGGCAGCCTGGGCTATATTAAGCTCGTTCAGATCATTCTCATTAAAGATACCTTTGGCCGCTGCTTTAATGCCAAAGACGTTGTAACCGCTTGAACCGTTACCAAAAGGTACTTTATTAAGATAGGCCGTAATAATTTGTTGCTTGCTTAGGAAGCGCTCAAGGCGCAGAGACAGCAAAATTTCTTTGACCTTGCGATCATCCGTGCGATCGAGATTTAGAAAGACACGACGCGCAAGCTGCTGGGTGAGGGTACTACCCCCGGTTTGTACGGATTCATGCAGTGCCTTTTGCTTCACAGCACGCAGTGTTCCCGATAGATCGACACCTTTATGCTCGTAAAAATGATTATCTTCAATGGCAATGACTGCGTCAATGACGAGTTGTGGAATCTCCTTAAACGTGACAGGTCTTCGATCTTCTTCTGTCCGGAGTTGTCCGATGGGAGAGCCATCATTGAAATAAGCGAAGCCTGTAATTGCATTCTTATCTACTTCCTGTAGGATCATGGATCTGGAACGCACGGGTTCGCTTTTTACAATAGAAGCAACATAGCCGGCGGCCGCCCCTCCTGCAAATAGTGCCCCCATAAAACCGATGATGACGACCCACTTTATGACACGGCCGAGCCTTCGCATGGTTGTCCGCAAGCGGGAAGGCTTTGGCTCTGATACATTGTTTTTTTCTTCAACCATTAAGTCTTCCTCCTTTATAACAGCCATTATTATAGCATAAAATTACAAAATGAACCCATATGCTAAAAAGCCTGTCTTTTGGTGTCGTTGACTACATAAAAGCAGTGTGTTATAAATAGGTCAAAGTAAATATCGTGAAAAGCAGAGAAAGACTTCAGTAGAAGGCGGATTCACGTTGTACAGAGAGCCGATGGGTGGTGTGAATCGGTAGCGTCCCTCCTTTGAATTACCGTCTGGAGCTGTCTGGATGAATGGAAAGCTTTTGCAGGTTTGCGAAGCACCATAGTAATCCAGTACCGGGTGTAGGCCCGTTATAGGAATGAAGTGAAAGAAATGTCTGTCTTTGACATGCGTTTCTTTAATTAGGGTGGTAACGCGAGTAGCTCCTTCTCGTCCCTTGGGATGAAAGGGGCTTTTTGGTTTGTCTAATATGTAATATTTTGGATGAAAAATAGGAGGTATACAGGATGAAGTGGGAAGAATTGAAGCCGGAGCAGCAGGTAGAGGTAGAACGACAGCTAGAGGTGATACAGCGGGGTGTAGCGGAAATTGTACCGGAGGATGAGCTGAAGCGTAAGGTGATCAAATCGGTCGTTAGCGGCAAGCCACTCAAAATTAAGCTGGGCCTTGATCCATCTGCTCCCGACATTCACATCGGACATACGGTTGTTATGCACAAACTGCGCCAGTTCCAGGAATTAGGCCATCAAGTACAACTGATTATCGGAGATTTTACAGGCAGAATTGGTGACCCGACAGGTAAATCGGAGACTCGTAAGCAACTGACTGAGGAAGATGTACAGCGCAATGCCCAAACATACAAGGAACAAATTTTTAAAATTCTCGATCCTGAAAAAACAAAGGTATTTTACAATTCCGAATGGTTAGGGCCAATGTCTTTTGCTGATGTAGTAACCCTGTCGGCCAAAGTAACGGTTGCCCGTATGTTGGAACGGGATGATTTTACAAAAAGGTACCAAAACGGATTGCCGATCAGCATCCATGAGTTCTTTTACCCGCTGATGCAGGGCATGGATTCCGTGGCTCTCCAAAGCGATATTGAATTAGGGGGAACGGATCAGAAGTTTAATCTTCTGATGGGTAGAACCCTGCAAAAAGAATACGGAGTTGAGCCACAGGCTACTATTACTTTACCATTGCTTGAAGGGCTGGATGGAGTTCAGAAGATGAGTAAAAGCTTGGGGAACTACATTGGTGTTGATGAGGAGCCGAACGAAATATACGGAAAATCCATGTCCGTTCCTGATGAGCTGATGCTGAAATATTTTGAGCTTGCAACGGATATCAACAACGAGGAGTTGGCAGAGCTGGCGAAAGGTGTTAAGGACGGCTCAGTGCATCCACGTGATGCCAAAATGAAGCTGGCTGGAACGTTAGTGCGCATGTACCATGGTGAAGAAGCAGAGGAAGCAGCGAAGCAGCATTTTGTGACCGTATTCCAGCAGCGCGCGCTGCCTGACGATATTGAAGAGTTCACCTTGACGGCTGATCAGTTAGAAGAAGGTGTCATTCGTGTGATCCAGTTGCTGACTCATCTGGGCTTTGCAGCATCTAACGGTGAAGCCAAGCGCAGTATTCAGCAGGGTTCGGTCAAAATTAACGAAGAGAAATGGACCGATGTGAACGAAGCATACACGCCGAAGGAAGGCGACATTGTGCAGGTAGGTAAACGGAAATTTGCTAAAATCAAGCTTGGATAATGAAAATATATTCAAAAGCAGCGCTGAGATTGTCTCGATCTCAGCGTTGCTTTTTTATTTCTGCCAAGTGAAAAGTCATGGTAAACTTAGCACAAATAATCAAACATGTAGGTGAAGAGTTATACATAATGAAAACGTGGGTTGCACAATTTGGGTGTAGGATCGATAATCAGAACAATTACGAGTGTGGGGAAGGATTATATGGACTATTTTAAACGAATTCAGTGTGCGATTGAGTTTATTGAATTGAATCTCCGGGAGGATCTAAAAATTGCCGATATTGCTTCACAGGCATGCTTTTCAGCTTTTCATTTCCAGCGGGTTTTTCAGGCCATTTCGGGTTTTACGGTTCAACAGTATATAAGAAGGAGAAGATTGTCCGAGGCGGCTGAACAGCTAAAACAATCCAATCAAAAAGTGTTGGACATTGCTATTGAGTTTCAGTACAACTCGCAAGAAGCCTTTACCCGCGCTTTTGAAAAGAATTTTGGGATCACCCCTGGGAAATATCGTAACAGTGATATTGAGCTTCCTGGACAAAGCAAAATTAATTTTCTGGATTATCAAAAAAATACGAAGGGGGATTTGGATGTGAACAAGCCAGTGATATTGCAGCTCGAAACGACCAAAATTATAGGGTATGAATATAAAACAAATCTGAATAATGAGCAGCACTATAAAGAAATTCCAGGATTTTATGGGCACTTTGGAGCCAATGAATATTTTATGTGTATCCCGAACAAGATCGCACCGGGAATGTCATATGGGGTTGCCTGTCGATTTGAAGACAATGGTGCATTTTCATTTGTGGTGGGCGAGGCAGTTGAAAAAGAGTCAAATGAACTGGCAGAGGGTTTCATATATATGGAGATTCCAGCAGGGAAGTATGCTGAGTTTGACGCTTCGGGTTCAGATGGACGGGTTCAGAATATACGAGACTTTATCTATGGCACATGGCTTCCTAATTCTAATTTTGAACGGAGGGAGGGACCAGATTTTGAAATTACGGACGTGATGAATTCCTCCTATCCAGATCATTTGAGCATGAAAGTATACATCCCCATTGAATAAAACTCTCAGGCTCGATCATAAGGAATATAAAAAAAGCACCCGAATAAATTCGGGTGCTTTTTGGTGCTAATGCAGGGATTAGCGGTTGTAGAATTCGACGATTTGTTTTTCATCGATATCTTGGGACAATTCGCCACGCTCAGGCAAACGAATGAATTTACCTTCCAGAGCTGCGTCATTGTACTCCAGGTAAGCTACCAAGTGGTTGCGGTTTTCCAAAGCTTCTTTGATGGAAGACAGGGAACGACTTCTTTCACGAAGACCGATCACGTCGCCAGGGCTTACTTGGTAAGAAGCGATGTCAACTTTTTTACCGTTCACAGTAACGTGACCGTGAGCTACCAATTGACGTGCGCCTGCACGGGAATTAGCAAAGCCAAGACGGAATACAAGGTTGTCCAGGCGGCTTTCCAGCAAGAACATAAAGTTTTCACCAGCGATACCGTGCATGTGTTGAGCTTTGTTGAACAGGGTACGGAATTGTTTTTCACCCAAGCCGTACATGTGACGCAACTTTTGTTTCTCTTGAAGCTGCATACCGTAGTTGCTGATTTTTCTCCGTTGGTTTGCACCATGTTGTCCCGGAGGGAAAGGGCGTTTCAATTCTTTACCTGTGCCGCTCAGGGAAATACCGAGACGACGGCTCAATTTAAATTTAGGACCAGTGTAACGTGCCATTATAGAGTTAACTCCTTCATAATTAAAATTTGAGTTGGGGCTCTCTTTGCGCTCCAATTTGTTCGGCGCTACCTATTAAGGTGAGACGCACTACTGACAGAAAAGTTCAGCCGCTGTCCTGTCAGCAACAAAAAAGATGAGGGTGACACAAACTGTTACGCCCAAAATTTAAGATCCGCACAGTAGATAGTTCTGCCGTACAGTCTTTTTCAATAATATATACTACATGTAAGAGTAGGACAATGTCAAGAAGAGAAAAAGAATGAAAACGTCAAATTTTGTCGATAGGGCTTTAGAACTAAAAAAGTGGGACGAATTTCTGGAAAATGGATGCAAATTTCTAGAGTTGGGAGTAAAATAGATCATATTATGAGCTATAGTGGTGTATAGCCGCTGTCTTGGTACAGCTAATTTTGCTGTGAAGGAGCGCCTTAATATGTCGGAATTTTCAACAACGGATCAGCAAATGCTTGACAGTAAAACGGTCCAGGCTAGCGGTGCTCCGCTGTTTGATGATAAAGGATATACTTCTTTTGCCTGGCTCCAGAACATGGATATGACACCCTATGATTTCCCCTATATTAACCAGCTGCTTGTTCAAGGATATCGGAGTTGGTTACAACAGGGCAATGGTATATCCTGGATTAACGAAGAATATACTGCTGTTTTTAATTTTATAGGTGTTCGTGTTGCTGGTAAAAAAGAAGATGATGACGAGGATTTGGATTTGGTCGAACGTTGTTGCATATCTAGAGAGATGGAAGTGAGCCAGCGCAAACTTCGTGATGGAAGCCTTTCGTTTGTGTATATGGTTCCCATACTATGCCGTAATTACAAGAGCGAGCCCTTTGCCGCTCTTCGTTTTACACGGCCTGCTCAACATTCTGTCCCAAATCTGGACACATTGTTATCAGCTGCTTTACATTTTAAATCCTGCTTTTACACGAAGTTTGAGTACATATTTATGGAAGATGTCCTTGGGATGCGGAATCGAAGCGATCGTGAAGGTAGACGCCGTTCTATTTTATTTCAGATTGTAAAACGGATGCATGACAAAATTGACGTAGAAGGCGTGCTGGATGAGGTATTCGGGAGCATCGCCTATTTGTTTCCCCATGTAGATATCACCTTGTATATGAGTCAGGATCGACATAGTCGCAATCCGCAGGTCAAACCTTTACTGCTGCATGAACGGGACGAAGATGTATGCGTCCGTGCATTTATGAAAGGGCAAATGGCTGTGAATGAGCCTGTCGGTACACAAGATGAAATAACTGAAATCGGCATCCCATTACGTGGTAAGCAGGGCGTATACGGTGTTTTCCATATGATTCTTCCATCGGGCGCGGATAGTATGAAAAAAGTGGATGTAGAGCTGATTGCCATGATGGCGGATACGGCTGGCACCGCATTTGAAAATGCAAAGCTGCTTGAGCAATCGAATGTACTTATCCATGAATTGCGTCTCATTAATGAACTGGTTCAGCGCTTGAATCAGAGCCTGAAGTTAAATGAAATATTTGAATTTGCCGTGCAGGAGTTATTAAAAATGTTCATGGCGGACTTTTGTTGTATTGTACAGCTTGACCAGGATGGAAACTGTTTTAAGGTCATGTCGAGTAATGTGGAAAGCTTAAGACTGGAAAGTTACCCTCTTGAAGATGGATTTGCTGGACTAATACGCTTAACAGGGGAACCAGTGATTGTGTCGGACTATAGAAAGGATGGGAAGATATCCTCTCATTTTATGGATGCGACGCACTCCCAGTCTTTGATGGCTGTACCTATGAAGACCAGCGGTACTCCTAAAGGGGTTATACTATTGTCCAGCAAGCTTCCGCACTTTTTCTCTTACGATAATTACAAAATGTTGCAAATGCTAGCCCCTCATATCGGGTTGGCGGTAACCAATGCTATGCTGCACGCTGAGGTGCGGCGGTTGGCTAATATGGATATGTTAACAGGTCTGTATGTACGTCATTATGTGGACCAAATCATTCAGCAACATCAGGAAAAGGATTTCTGTGGATCTCTTATTTTGGTAGATATTGATCAATTCAAACAGGTGAATGATACGCATGGGCATCAGACGGGTGACGAAATTTTGAAAAGCGTCAGCAATATCGTTCGTTCGGCGACTCGCGATGAGGATGTATGTGCGAGATGGGGCGGCGAGGAGCTTGCCATTTATTTACCGCAGCTGGGGGTACAGCAAGCGCTCGGATATGCAGAAAAAATACGTTACCGCGTACAGCATGAAACTGAGCCTCAGGTGACTGTTTCTTGCGGGATTGCTGAATGGAACTGGCTGGACGAGCAGATCAGTATTGAATCTTTATTTTATAGGGCTGATATGGCCTTGTACGAAGCAAAAAATGAAGGACGCAATCGAATAGTTGTTGATCATGTAGCCAATGTGTAGAGAATATTCCTAGGGAATGTTCTCTTTTTGTCTTGTATAACCCATTGCGGACAGGTAATCCTAAACGTAGCTATATCGTGTGTATGATTGAACTATAGGGATAACACGATGAAGTGAACCAGGTAGCATAACTGGCTTGAAGCAGGATTATTGCTCATGAGTACAGTTATGTTCAGGATAGGACGGATGATGGGATGCATTGGAAAAAGCAATGGATGATGCAGGTTTGTGGTGTGTTGCTTGTAATAGGTGTGTTAAGTGGTTGTGCACTGGATCGACAATATACGCCTGAGCAGATTTTTAAGAGAGCAGTTGCAGGAATGGCTGGCAAAGAGATGGTAACGTTTACTGGACGGACTGCAATTAGAGCAGACAGTGGTCTGCCAACGAATAAGCAGTTTGAATATCGCGGTAGGCTAAGAAATCACGATGAATTGACCATGCACTGGGGTTCTGCAGAGGCTTTCCGTAAGCAAGGTGGCTACACAGCTCTGAAACAAGGTAAGTCCGAGCATGATGTTACACAGGAACGTTTTATTCGTCAGAGTGGGAAATGGGTTTCGCTGACATCCGGTTATCCTCCTGTGGTTGGAAATGGTATGTTAAATCGCTTCAATCCGATTCAGGAGCTTGAGGAATTAAATACACTGAATAAGAGCATTCGTATGGAAACGGGAGCTGCCCGGGGAACTTGGGTGTTGAGGATTGAACCGGAATCTGCTTCGGCAAAGCGCTGGTTGAAAGATCGTTTAATAAAAGAAATGAATACGTTAAACCCTCAAATCGTGATATTAAAAACGCAGCAGACAGGAACGAATCGAGAGCTGCGAAAGAAGCTGAGCCAAATATGGGCGCAAAGTTGTGAGGATATGAATAACCAGCTGGAGCAATCCATTGTGCATACGGTGTATCATTTGACCATAGATCGCCAAACAGGTTTACCCTTAAAGCTTTCATCCGAATGCCAGATTACCCGACAGGGAGAAAATGAAGATCTGCATCAAGAGGCTTTGATAACCAGAGTTACTTTTGAGGACTACAAGTAACGTGGCGGGCGTGATACAATGAATTTTGAATTAACCATCGTTCAAAAAGAATGAAATAGAGAAGGAGAGACACTACATGAAAGATCCTAGAATACTTAAGCTGGCGGAAAATTTAGTAGGTTACTCTGTTGAAGTGCAGCCTGGAGAAAATGTATTAATCGAAATGATTGGTACAGAGCGCGACTTACTTAACGCCATCATTCATGAAGTTGGTAAAAAAGGTGGAAATGTTTTTGTACAACTTACAGACCGTAAGGTACAGAGCACCATGCTTCGTCACGCGACAAAGGAGATGCTGGAGACCTGGGCTGAGATTGACCTTAACCGGATGAAGCAAATGCACTGCTATATCGGAATTCGTGCAGGTGAAAATGTAAATGATTTGTCAGATGTGCCGGAAGATAAAATGAAATTGTATAATTCCATTTATCAGCATGCGGTACATAGCGAACAACGGGTGAAACACACCAAATGGGTAGTGCTGCGTTATCCGAATGACAGCATGGCTCAATTGGCGAATATCAGCACAGAAGCGTTCGAAGATTTTTATTTCGATGTGTGTAATCTGGATTATGCAAAAATGGACAAAGCTCAAGATGCATTGGCAGACCTGATGAATCGGACGGACAAGGTACGGATTAGTGGACCGGGTACGGATTTGAATTTCTCTATTAAGCAAATTGGAGCTATCAAGTGTTCAGGTCAATGTAATATCCCGGATGGCGAAGTATACAGCGCGCCTGTACGTGATTCCGTTAACGGAACGATCAGCTACAATGCACAAACCCTGTATAATGGCATTACTTTTGAAAATGTTAAATTCCGTTTTGAAAATGGTAAGATCGTGGAAGCAACGAGTAACGATACGAAGCGGCTGAATGATATTCTCGATTCTGACGAGGGAGCACGTTATATTGGCGAGTTTGCCATCGGGTTTAATCCGCACATCTTACATCCAATGAAGGATATTTTGTTTGACGAGAAAATCGCCGGCAGCTTACATTTTACACCGGGTCAAGCTTATGAAACAGCGGATAACGGTAATCGTTCATCGATCCACTGGGATTTGGTGTTGATTCAGCGTCCAGAATATGGCGGTGGTGAAATTTATTTTGACGATGTTTTGATTCGTAAAGATGGCATCTTTGTACTGCCTGAGCTGGAGCCATTAAACCCTGAAAATTTAAAATAACGATATCCGTTCTTGCTGAGAAAGCGATTTCAATGTATCATTATGGATGAGTAACGATACATGACAATTCAGTAAAGCGAGGGATTTCTATGTCCAATAATAACGCGGCGGTTGTTGAAATTGCACAGACGGCGAGCAAGTTCACCTCTTCCATCGTCCTTCATTCCGAAAATAAGTATATTGATGTGAAAAGTATACTGGGCTTGTTTACGACCCTAGTCAGCAGCCATAGCTATGAACTACACGTTCATGGACCAGATGCGGAGGAAGCCAAGAAAGCGATCATCGAGGTGTTCGAGAAGCACGGACTTCATATTTCAGTAGCCAGCTAACTTTATTCTTGAAGCAAAAGCATCCCTACCTGTAACTGTAGGGATGCTTTTTTTGTCAGGTTCTTGTATTAGCCTGCAATTTGGTCTAATATTAAGGATAGGACGTCTTGTGCGACATTGAGACATAGGGGGGAAGAATCCATGACTTCATCTGATTTGCAGGAACAATTGAATATCAAGGCTATTAATCTGCTTCAGGAAGATGCAGATAAAATAAAGAAGCTTATTGAAGTACAGATGGAGAATCTGGCAACCCGTTATTGCCCTCTCTATGAGGAAGTGCTGGATACTCAGATGTACGGATTTTCCAAGGAAGTGGATTTTGCGGTTCGCGCTGGACTTCTTCCGGAAATGGTAGGTAAACAGCTGGTCAGTGAGCTGGAACGCAATCTGGCTATTCTATATGAGGCCATGAATAATAAGGCCAATTAGGAAGACGGTTGAATTGATGAGAGCATGCGGAGCTTGAGAGCATGCTTTTTTTGATGCCTTTTTTTAAAAAAATGTTCTTTTAGGATGGTAAAAGCGCATCCCCTTCCACCATCCTAATGAACATTTTAAAACCTTAAAAAGCTACACAAGAAAGAAGGATACACCTAACAATACATACACTACCAATAGCATGAGCCCCTCATACCAGTTGGTTGAGCCGTCTTGGGTGATGGATTTGGCGATAAATACAGCGACAGCAATGGCGACCAGCTCAATAGTAGTGAAAACAATATTCATCGTGTTTCCCATAAAGTAACTGACAAATATCAGCACAGGGGCAACAAATAGCGCAATTTGCAAACTGCTGCCGACAGCTATTTCAACCGATGCACCGATTTTATTCTTCATCGCCAGTAAAATAGCAGCGCTGTGTTCGGCTGCATTACCAATAATAGCGACGAGGAAGGCACCTACGAACAATTCGCTGAGCCCAAATTGGGTCGTAAACACCTCCAGCGTACCTACCAGCCATTCGCTGACAAAAGCGACCATGACGGTAGCAAGTATCAAATAGGCAATGGATTTGTTTCTGGACCATACAGGGGCATGCTCATGTGGTAATTCTTCATCTTTTTGTTCGGTCACATCAGATAAATAGTCCTTATGCGTAATCATAGAAAAAATAAGCCACGCAATATACGCGACAATGAGCGTGCCTGCGACAATGAGGCTGAGCGTATCTGATTCGCTATCCGTGATAACGTGTGTGTTCAAAAAGACAGCTGGAACGAACAAGGCAATAACAGCCACAATCATCAGAGAACCACTTAATCCAGCCAGCGATATATTGAAATTTTGTACTTTGTACTTTAAACCGCCAGCGAACAGACTTGCTCCTAGCACCAACAGCAGATTGCCGATGATAGAACCGGTAAGACTGGCCTTTACCATATCGTAAAGACCTTCTTTAACAAGAAAGATGGCGATGATCAGTTCGGCTGCGTTACCAAAGGTGGCATTTAAGAATCCACCTAAACGTTGGCCAGCATAATGCGCGACGCTTTCGGTCGCCCTGCCGAGGAAACCGGCTACGAATACAACAGAAATTGCACAAATGACAAATTGGGCTATAGCGTTCCAATGCGTGTAATGAGCGACTGCGCTAAGAGCAAATGTCGCTATAAGCAAAGCGGGAGATAACCATTTTTTCAATGAAGAGCACCTCGATATCAATAAATGTGTACAAGTTTGGTGAAAGCTGTCACTTGTATGGATTTTCTAAATTAATATACCCAAAATGATATAGGTTGTAAACGAAAGTTGTTTTTCATACGTAGGGTTTGCATTTGGAGTGGCTGAGGCTTTACAATACAAATAAAGGATGGATGAAGGGGGACATAGGTCATGGCAGAGCAAATTCAACAACTGGAAGCAGGAAACATCAAGATTTCCAACGATGTCGTGGGTAAAATTGCCGGGATGGCCGCATTAGAGACACCGGGCATTGCTGCAATGTCAGGCGGTTTATCGGAAGGCTGGGCCAAAAGGCTGAGCGGTAAAAATGTGCAAAAAGGCGTATCAGTGGAGGTTGGACAGCTGGAAGCTGCCATTGATCTACGTATTATCGTACTCTACGAAACACCTATTCATGAGGTGTCCCGAATTCTTCAGCAAAATGTACGAGAAGCCGTCGAAAGTATGACAGGTTTGCGGGTCGTGGAAGTGAACGTAAAAGTGGAAGGTGTCGCGTTCAAGGACGACGCAGTGTAATAGAATCAAGGACCGATAATTCTACATTTTTAACCAATTGTATACATGCCGGGAATTCCGTAGGATAACCCGAATAAAAACACGAAAACTGGTGGTTATAGAATCGCCAGTTTTCGTTTTATGAATCAACAGCATAGCCATTTTTGCAGAGGGTTTCCGTATTTTTATACATAACCAAAAGAACTTCCAAAGCCACCGTTGTAAGTGGTCCTTGGAAGTTCTTTTTTTAGCGAAAACGGTTGGTTCTACGAGTTTGAAAGCGATTGGGTACTTCATTACGGACAGCTACCCCTGTGGTGCGTTCCTGCACCGCTTGTTTGGTGTTCTCACGAGAAATACTGAGCATAATGCCCATCGAAAACATCATGACAAGCAAGGAGGAGCCACCAAAGCTGATAAATGGAAGCGTTACGCCAGTGATTGGAATTGTTTGGGTTACACCGCCGATGTTAATGAAGGCCTGAATGGCGATCAAACCCATGATACCGGTGCCTACCAACGTTCCGAACGGATCATGGCAACGCAGAGCAATGATCATGCCTCGCCAAATGAAATACAAATATAGCATCAGGAATATGGCTGTTCCGATAAATCCGAATTCTTCACCAATTACAGAAAAGATAAAATCATTAAATGAATTAGGAAGATAGTGAAGCTTGATAATACCTTTACCAAATCCTGACCCGTTTAAGCCGCCTTCACCTATAGCTTGCAAGGACTGTACCAGATTGTATCCCGTTCCTTGTCTATATTTCTCGGGATTAAGAAAGGCCTGAAAGCGTCCGATTTTGTAATCTTGCTTGGCAGCAGCTTGTCCATCTGTGGTTCCAGAATCTCCTCCAAACAACGACCCAATACCAAATACAATGGAGGCGCCTAGCACGAGCAGAACAATTGATGCTGTAATATGCTTGACACTGGCTCCCCCGGCATAAATAATCAGACCACTCGTAGCAACCAAAATGAAGCAGGAGCCTAAATCAGGTTGAAGCATGATGAGTCCTGCAACACAGCCTACAATGACGGTTACAGGTATGTAGCCAGTCCGCAGATCTCTAAAGCGATCTCCTTTTTTGACAATCAGTGCAGATAAGTAAAGAATGATGGAAATTTTCGCAAGCTCCGTTGGCTGGAAGCCAACACTACCAAACCTGAGCCAGCTTTTTGCGCCGTTAAGTGAGCCTGTAAAAAGAACGATGATTAGCAGTAATATAGTTATGAAAAATAAAGGTACAAAAAGCTTTTTATATTTTTCCATCTTAATATTCATAGCTACCAACATAATAAAAAGTCCAAGTACAGCAAATGCAGATTGGCGCTTCACAAAATATAAAGAGTCAAAATTGTATTCTTTATTCAGCAAAGCTACGCTGGAGCTGGAGCTAAATACCATAATTACACCGAATCCAACCAGTAACAAAGTGAGGATCAGCAATTGGAAATCCGGTGTGCCTCTTCTTCGAGTCTCCGGCTTCGTATTTCTCATATCAGCTTCCCCCGGTATTCGCCACAAGGTATATTCCTCGCAGACGGTTATCATTTTATCGTTTACCCATTTTATCATATTATGTTTGATGGGCTTCTGCAACCTCCCTGGAGCAACAGATATCACAACAATTCCATATCTGCTACAATAGGATAAAAATGAAGACTTGAGAGCAGCGGTGCATACGTGGTGACGCTGCATGATGAATCGGGAACTTGCCCGGTGCTTTAAAAGGAGAGGTGGAGCATTATGACACAACATGCGATAGACAAGACCTGGTTTGACCAGTTGCAAGAAAATATGGTGGAGTGGCGTAGACATTTACATAAGAATCCCGAAATTTCCTTTCAGGAAAGCAAAACCGCAGCTTTTGTAGCGGATAAGTTGGAGAGTTGGGGAATCGAGATTCGCCGTCAGGTAGGGGGACACGGTGTTGTAGGCACCATTCGTGGTGCTAAACCCGGGCCTGTCGTCCTGCTGCGTGCCGATATGGATGCTCTTCCTATTCAGGATGAAAAGGAATGTGAATATCGCTCCAACGTAGACGGAGCCATGCATGCTTGCGGCCATGATGGACATACATCCGCGCTACTTGGAACGGCTTACTATTTCAGTCTGAATCGGGACGAGCTGCAAGGAGAAATTCGGTTGTTGTTCCAACCTGCGGAGGAATTGCTGCCTGGCGGAGCGGTCAGTGTAATAAAGGATGGTATATTGGAAGGTGTGGACGTCATTTATGGTATCCATTTATGGACACCTTTTCCTGTCGGAACGGCTGGGAGTTGTGCAGGGCCGCTGATGGCGGCGGCAGATGATTTTTATATTGAAATCACAGGTAAGGGTGGGCATGGTGGGATGCCTCAGTCCACTAATGATAGTGTCGTGGCGGGCTCAGCTCTTGTCATGCAATTGCAAAGTGTCGTAAGTCGTTCAGTCGACCCATTACGACCTGCCGTGCTGACGGTGGGAACCATCCAAGGGGGCTCTGCGCAAAATGTGATCGCAGAAACGTGTCGCTTGAGTGGAACGATTCGTACGTTTGATGAGGAGACACGAACGGTGATGAAGGAGCGACTGCATGAGGTAACAGAGCTCACAGCCGCAACATACGGTACAACAGCACAGGTTCGCTATATTATGGGATACCCACCAGTTGTCAATGACGCACATGAAGCATCTCGTTTCTTTAATGAAGCAAAATCTGTTTTCGGCAAGGAGAATGTACAGGAAGCGTCGAAGCTGATGCCTGCTGAAGATTTTGCGTATTATTTGGAACGTTTGCCAGGTTGCTTCATGTTCGTAGGAGCGGGTAACCCAGTTAAAGATGCAGTTTATCCACACCATCATCCGAAATTTGATTTTGATGAGGATGCTATGATTAACGCGGTTCGTTTGTTTATTGCAATGTCTACGGGATACGCTGCGGAACGAAAAGCAGGGGCAATTAAGGGCTAAAATGAGTTGAATTGGGAACGGTTCAATCTGGAGTATGAGCTGAATGAAATGGGGTACCCTACTCTTGAAAAGGAGGGAGTACCCATGAAAAAAGTTCAGGAAGTTATGACTAAAAAATGCGTAACGGTTACCCCGCAGGACAATATTTATGAAATTGCGGTCAAAATGAAGGACAATGATACTGGTTTTATTCCGGTTGTGGAAAGCGAAGGCAGTGATAAGTTGATCGGTGTAGTAACGGACCGTGATCTTGTCGTTCGCGGTTATGCTGCTAAAAATTCGGGTTCGGGTTCGGTCGATACAGTTATGACGACAGGTATTCGTACAGCTAGTGCGGACATGTCGGTGGACCAAGCAGCTGAGCTGATGGCAGAGCAGCAAATCCGTCGTTTGCCCGTGACGGAAGGAGACCGTCTGATCGGGATTGTCTCGATCGGGGATTTGGCTGTTCGTAATATTTTTGCAGATAACGCTGGAGAGGCGCTTAGTCATATTTCCGAGCAGGTCCACTAGAATAATAATTAAGGTAGGCATTGGTTTGGGGAGGTCTTTACCCCGAGCTTCTAATCAGGAGTTCAACCCGAATATGGGTTGAACTCCTTGCTATTCTGGTTGATATGCGAATAAACGGATAAGCTATTTATTATATAACTTTAAAATGATGTATGGTTAGATTATCAGGAGGTAGTTATGAATCCAGATCATCCTTGTATTGTACAACGTGATTTTACCGTTCTGCTGGAAATGGGCTTGCCTGGTTCAGAATGGGCTCGTTCACAGTTGCAGATTTATGCGGAGCTGGTTAAAAGCCCGTCCGCTTTTCATACATACCACATCACTCCACTGTCTTTGTGGAACGCCGCTGCCCTCGGATGGAGTGCTGAGGACATTCAAAATAGTTTGCACTCCATGTCCCGTTGGGATATTCCACGTGATTTGTTGAAGGATATTGAACAGCTCGTTTCTCGTTATGGGACGTTGACGCTTTCACGAGAGGGTACGGAAGAAGAGCGAACTTATAGCACAGATACGATTGACGCATACCGTGCTGAGCATGAGCCAGACGGAGGTATAAAGACAGGGAAAGCCAACAGCTATACAATAGGTGATCGCTTGATCTTGGCAGCAGAGACCCCCGCTTTACTGGATGAGCTACTGACCAAGCAAGAGCTAAAACAGCTTGGTTTACTTCGTGTTGATGAGGTAAGCGTATCGGTCCCGCCCGAAAATCGGGGCTTGCTCAAGCAGGAATTAACTCGCTTGGGATATCCCGTTGTGGATACGGCAGGCTATCTTGAAGGGAATCAGCTTAGATTTACCTTGGGAAAGGGACAAATGAAGTTGCAGCTTCGTGATTATCAAGTAAAGGCCGCTGATGCGTTTGAAGGAGCGAACGGCTTAGGGGGTAGTGGTGTACTGGTGCTTCCATGTGGAGCCGGAAAAACAGTGATAGGTATGGCCGTAATGAATCGACTTCAGTGCGAGGTGCTTATTCTAACATCTAATACCACTTCTGTACGACAATGGGTAGAAGAGTTAAAGCAAAAGACGGATATTTCTGCCGATTCCATTGGGGAATATAGTGGTCAGAAAAAAGAGGTGCGTCCGATTACGGTGGCAACCTACCAAATTTTGACACACCGTCGCACCAAAGACGGAGATTTTGAGCATATGAAACTGCTGAGTGAGCGGAAGTGGGGACTCATTATATATGATGAGGTTCATTTGCTGCCCGCGCCAGTATTCCGGGCGACGGCTGACATTCAGGCTACTCGTCGTTTGGGGTTAACAGCCACGCTGGTTCGTGAGGATGGTTGTGAACGAGATGTATTCTCTTTAATTGGACCCAAACGGTATGATATGCCGTGGAAGGAACTGGAGCGACAGGGCTGGATCGCTCAGGTCGATTGTGTGGAGCTACGGCTTCCAATGACAGTAGAACTTATGGAGCGCAGTATGCGTGCCGAGGGCAGACAGCAGTACCGAATTGCAGCCGAAAATCCGGTCAAACTGGAGGCGGTGCGTAGCCTGATGCAGCAGCACAGTGGTTTGCCCACGCTCATTATTGGTCAATATTTGGACCAGTTGCGTACATTGGCTCAGGAGCTCGGTGTCCCACTGATTACGGGTTCAATGAGCCAGACGGAGCGGGTGCGTTGGTTTGATGCATTCCGCAAGGGTGCAATTCGGACCCTATTGGTGTCCAAGGTTGCAAACTTTGCGGTGGATCTGCCGGATGCAGCAGTAGCCATAGAGGTATCGGGCAGCTTTGGCTCTCGCCAGGAAGAAGCGCAGCGACTGGGACGCATTTTGCGACCAAAGTCAGGCGAGAATAAAGCTTATTTTTATGCTCTAGTGACGGAGAATAGCAAGGAGATGGATTTTGCAGCTCGTCGTCAGCTGTTCCTGATTGAGCAAGGCTATGAATATGCGGTTCGCAGATTTAGTGTGACAGAGGCTATTGGAAGCAGGGATGCTAAGTCTGGAGATCGTGGAAAGAAAAAGGAGGCCTAATCAAGAATGGGCGTAACGAACACGCAAGACAGCTGGAATGAGCTTTCATCGGATGAGCTGCTGGTACTTAGACGATGCTTTATTCGGCACGCGGGACAGCCCATGAAGGAAGAAGAACCTATACAGCTTACCCGGGGATCGTTAAGCGGAGTCGAAACGAAACTGGCACTGCGTGGATTACGTGCCCGGGGCTGGCTGGAGGCTGTTACCAAATCGTGGGGCGAACGAATTTTATATATCCCGGTTTATCGACTACCGGATCTGTACGATATGTTGTTAGAGGAAAATCCAATGAACATGATGCATTCGGATCATCCGATAACGGTACATGAATCAATGACAGGCCTGGAGTCGGAATTGCTGCATGCGTTGTCACGTATTGCAGTACAGGGCGTCCCTTTGACGGCCAAAGGAACCATACATAAGCGATCATTGCAAAAATTGAATGAACTGACCCCCTTTCGCCCGGAGGACCTGATGGGTCTTGGGTTGCATTATGCGCATGCAGAGCTGTATCCTGTGCAAACGGTGGTCATGATGGATTTGCTACTCAGTTTGGGGCTGTTAGTGAAAGAAACGGTGTCTTTTCGCATTCAGGAAACGGAACTGGCGACTTGGATTCGTTTGTCTGCTTGGCAAATGCGCAAGCATATTTTTGCTACACTCATGGAAAGATACGGCAAGGCCGAAGCATCCATGCAGCATTTTCGCTATATGCTGTGTGCCGTCTCCCAGTATATGGGAATAGAAGGGTGGATATCTATCAAGTGTCTGCTGCAATGGATGCTTCAAGTAGGCCTAATCCAGCAGGAGAGTACGAGCGGAGCTGATTCCAAGAACGGCGCCCTTTTAGACCTTATTCCTACAACCTCAAATCCGGAAGGGTTTGCGGGAGAAACGGGTTCTGATTTTAATTTTAATGGATCTTTCATGGAGGGATTGGAGGGTTGGCTGAAGGCCCTGACTGCGTTTGGAATGGGTGATTGGGGCCAGACTGCATCGGGTAAACTGTGTTTTCGCTGGAATGTATCTGTGTTAGACATGCTTCGTCCCAATAATTACGAGGATACAAATCAAGAACAAGGTACTTTTTATGTACAACCTGATTTTGAAATATTGGTTCCGCCAGATGTGGCATATGATGTGCGCTGGCGACTGGAATGCTGCTGTGAACGTGTGACAGGAGATCGGATGGCAATATACCGGATCACCAGAGAAAGTGTTACAGAGGCAATCGAGTTAGGGATGGAAGCTAAAGCAATTCCTGCTCTACTGGACAAGTTCAGCCGGACAGGCGTGCCTGATCATGTACGTATGGCGGTAGAACAGTGGGCAGGCGATGTCGGACGGACGGCATTTGCAACGGTAACACTTTTGCGATGTAGCACACAGGAGGATGCAGACATAGTTGCACGCCATCCCGCGCTGGAAGGATTGCTGGAACGGCTTGGCGACAAGGACTTTATTATTCCGGCGAGCTCTGTTGTCAAAATACGAAAAACGCTTGCTGCAATAGGATTAGGTCCACGTCGTGAACCCGAAGGTGTGGACGAGCCAGCTCATCATTATCCACTGATTTCGGAAACAGAGAACATAAATTCAGGCAGCCTCAACAGTGAAATGGAGTCCGAACCTATTCAAGCCCGTTCTATATTTTCCCAAGAGGGGAGAGCAGGTTTGGTTTATACAGGGCGAACGCTGCACTTTTACGAACAAGAGCATACACTGCCTGATCCGTCTGACTATTTTCCAGAAAGATCTACAGTCCCCTCCTCATGGACAAAAGAATGGAGGAGTTACCATACTTCCACTGCCCGGCAGTTGATCGAGCAAGCGATTCGTTGGCAGGCTGCTGTGGGGCTGCGAATCGGTGGGAAAGAGGTTAAATGGATACCGGAGGCGGTGGTTTCCGGTGCACCATGGAGTGTCACAGGCTGGTATGCCTCAGGAAGGGATGACGAAACACTTTCTCCTGCGACCTTACAGCCAAGTGAATGGTCAGACATGCGCTTGCTGGTTCCTTTTACATAGTAGGGCCAGGAAGTGCATGAAACTCCTTCTTCTCAAAAGAAGGATGTGGTATGATAAATGAGTCTACTTTTACAGGGTAGAACTTTATATAAAGTGAGATGAACATTCATGAGCGTAGCCGAATTGAACACGGTCAATATGGCAGAAGTGCTTATTAACGCCTATGAATTGGGCGATATGGTCAACCGATCCTTTGAGGTATCGGATTATTTATATTGGAAACAGCGTGTGGAATTGAATCCGTCTATTCAGGCGTGTGTACGCAAGCTGGATGCCAAAAAGGAGCTATTCGCGGAAACGGAGCGTTTTGGGCATTTTCATCCGAACTATCATGAAGCGAAGGATGCAGTGCAGGTCGTTGAGCTGGAACTGGAACAATTCGTGGATGTTAAGGAGTTCAAACGAGCCGAAAAGGCGCTGGATGATATGCTTCATGCCATGTCTGAAACGATTGCATATTCCGTGTCCGAGACTATTAAGGTGCCGAGCAATGATCCGAATGTGAAAAAAGGCGGATGTGGCAGCGGAGGGAAATGCTCCTGTGGATAGGTCATAGGAATGATACCGAGTGGGGGGAGATGAAGCGAATGTTTGCCGAGCGGACAGGGTACATCATTTGGGTAAGCGATATCAAGGCTGCCCGCAATCTGGATAAATATGGAAATGTCCACTTTATTTCAAAGCGTATGCATTATGTAGTGATATATATGAATGCGGATCGGGCAGAAGACACCGTTAAAAATATTCGCAGACTTTCCTATGTGCGTAAGGTCGAGCGCTCTTTTCGAAATGAGATTAGGACGGATTACAACGACGATAAGGAAAAGATGAAAGAATATGAAATATAATATTAAATGTCTATAAATTGTAAACATTTTTTGAAAGGTCAGCCTACAGGCTGGCTTTTTTTCGTGAAGTCAGGACTTTTGCATAATGGTCTTGATGCTGTTAGACCTAAAAAATCTTAAATATCACCCATAAACTTCAATTTTGTAACTTGTAGTCCCGGGTCTGTTGAGGTAACATATGAATATATTGGTAGATATAAAGACCTATCTGGTGGGGAGAGTGATCCCGTGCGTGACAAAGCAATGCAGCGATGGAGTACATACGAACCGTTCTACGTGGAGATGGGCGATAAAAAAGTCGCCGATATCGTGATAACAAATCATGCGAAAACACGTTACTTAGATCGGGTAGAGCAGAAACAGTCCGAGACGAATCATATCGCCGCCTGGCTTTGGGAATGCCTGAAGCAAAACAGGATGGAGTCCTATTATCATAACGAAGAGGATGTATATTTAATTGATGGTGATCTGGTCGTCGTGGCCGAATTTGGAGAGTTGCCCGGCGAGATGGATATTGCGGGGAATCCGCTTCACAAAATGATTGTCATTACCTTTTTGGGCCGGATGTCGGAGACCATTGAATTAAGGGATTTGAAGTCATACTATTCATGGTTACGCCATTCGCGGCGCATGACACTGATGAAAAGCACTCGTAAGCAAAAATAGACGGTCATTTGGAGAACGGCTTCAGATGAAAAAATCTCCAAACTTCTTGAATACCGTTAAGTTTAAGTAGAAAGTATGCAGTTATTAGCTGCATGCTTTTTTTATTTTCCAATAATAAAACTACCCAATTCAGTAAGTTTACTTGGAAATGCTTTCGACAGACGTTTTTCTTATGTTAAAATAGGGAGAACAGAGGGGAGAGGGCTGTCAGTATGAACTTTCATCAGTTGCACATTTTTTATACCGTAGCGGAACGCGGGAGCTTCTCGGCGGCGGCACAAGCGCTGCATATGACACAACCTGCGGTGACGATGCAAATTCAGTCTTTGGAAGATTATTTTGGCACGAAACTGCTGCAACGTTCGACTAAAAAAATCGAACTTTCAGAGGCGGGAGCGACACTCCTGCCTTTTGCGAAAAAAAGCATGCAACTGATCAGGGAAGCTGACGAGGCGATGTCTGCTTTTACTCACATGTTGGAGGGAAGATTGCATATTGGCGCCAGCCTAACGATTGGTGAGTATATTGTACCCAGAATGTTGGGACCGTTTGGTCAGGAATACCCTCATATACGCATGGCGATGAATGTGATGAATACAACTCAGATTATGGATGATATACTAAAACATCAGCTGAATTTAGGACTGATTGAGGCCCCAGTCCAGCATCCGGATATCGTGGTGGAACCTGTGATGCAGGACGAACTGAAACTGATTGTGCCTTCAGGACATGCGCTGGCCAAGGCTAAAAAAGTGGTTCTGGAAGATGTGTTCAAGCATCCTTTTGTAGCCAGAGAAAAGGGATCTGGTACACGTCAAGTAATAGAAGATGAGCTGAAAAATCGTGGTATGGATGCCTCCCGACTTGGGATTGTAATGGAGATGGGGAGCACTGGAGCGGTTAAATCGGCGGTGGAGGCTGGACTGGGTATTACCATGCTATCACCTTCTTCGGTGAAGCATGAAGTTGCGCTCGGATTATTGAAAATTGTAAATATTTCAGATATCACGTTCAAACGAGAATTTTATGCAATTCATTTGAAGTCGGCGTTGTTGCCGATTCCGGTAGTAACCTTCCTGTCTTACTTGCGTCGTCATGATCAGGGAACGGACGTCCTGGGGGACTCGCAGGACGAGCTTGCAAAGGTGAAAGAGAAGGAGGATGTATAATGAAGGAGCAGATTAACGTAAAACGATATGATTTACACACACACACCCAAGCATCTGACGGAATGCAACCACCTGCAGATAATGTGCGCTGGGCCAAGGAAAAAGGACTGGCAGGTGTGGCCATTACAGATCATGATACGGTAGCTGGCCTGGAGGAAGCTCTGGAAGAGGGAAAACGCATAGGAATTACTGTGGTGCCGGGAGTGGAAATTAGTACTCGAGCTGGCGATAAGGATATTCATATACTCGGTTATTTTATGGATTACCGCAATAAAGTGTTTTTGGAACGGTTGGAAAAGCTTCGCCAGGCACGGGATACCCGTAATGATTTGATTTTGAGTCAATTGCGTAGTCTAGGTGTGGAAATCACACTGGGTGAAGTGGTGGCTACGATGGGCAGACCGCTGGCACCAGATGAAAGCATTGGACGTCCGCATATGGCGGATACGCTGGTTCAAAAAGGATATGCGAAGGATATGCGGGACGCGTTTGACCGTTACTTGGCGGAAGGAGCGCCCGGATATGTGTCTGTACCCCGTGTAGAGCCTGCGGAGGCCATAAACTGGATTCGTGAAGCAGGAGGGGTACCCGTGGTGGCCCACCCTGGCTTGTACGGAAATGATGAGCTGGTTCGTTCTATTATAGAGGAGGCGAAGCCTGCGGGCTTGGAGGTGCGACATTCGGACCATGATGCTGAGGCTGAGAGCCGATATACTGCGATGGCGGCGCAATATGGCCTCATTGCAACTGGCGGCTCGGATTTTCACGGCGCGCGTCAAGGTGTTATTTTTCACGGTGATCTGGGTAGCCGTAGTGTGGAAGGGCAGGTAGTCGAGGAATTGAGGAAGGCTGCTGTTGGACAAAAGTAAATAAAAAGCCCCTTGCCTTATGCATGGAACACAAGAAGTGTATCGTGCAAAGAACAAAGGGCTTTTTTTGTGGATTCAATAGGCTAGTAGGACTTAGCCGTTTTTGATGCGATTCGGCAGCTTTTTGACTAGTTCCTCATCGGGTGTAATGAAAAGCGTACGCTGATGGTCGTAGATGACAAAGCCAGGTTTGGCTCCGCTAGGCTTACGTACATGTCGAATCAGGGTGGCGTCCACAGGTACACTGCTGGACTGCTTGGCCTGACTAAAATAAGCAGCGAGTTGAGCTGCTTCCTCCAGCGTCGCATCTCCGAATTGCTCAGCACGTATAACGACGTGTGACCCCGGAATATCCTTTGTGTGCAGCCAGGTGTCATTTGGTCCGGCCAGTCGATTTGTTACATATTCATTTTGCAAGTTGTTTTTGCCAACCAGTAACTCGATACCTTCGGATGATGTATAGACGTGCAGGGTTGGACGGTCGTTTTTCTTCTTTTTCTTTCCTTTTTTGACCCGATCTCTGAGATAGCCCTGCTGAACCAGTTCTTCACGTATTTCCTCAATGTCATTCATAGAGGCATGGGCTAGCTGCTGAAGAAGACTGTCCATATAACGGATTTCTTCGTGTGTTTTCTCCAGTTGTTCGTCAATGACAGCCAGGCTGTTTTTATATTTGTTGTATTTTTTAAAATACCGTTGTGCATTATCCGACGGGTTGAGTAGTGGGTCCAGTGGGATGGTCATTGGACGCTGTTCCTCATCATAGAAGTTGGTGAGCGTCACTTCTTTGTCCCCTTTTTTCACCTCATGCAGCGAAGCGAACAGCAACTCTCCATAAATGCGAAATTGATCGGCATCTTCCGCCTCGGCCAAATCCTGCTGGAGATAGTCGAGTTTTTTTACATTTTTACTTCGCTCGTTTTGCAGAAACCGCAGTAGGTCACTGACCTTTTGCTTAACCGTATCCCTTTCTGCCTTTTCACCGAAGAAGTCCTCCATACACTCACTGATCGTAGCGTATTCCTTACGTTCTCCTTGGATCAACGTCAGCGGAATAGCTGAGAATATCACTTTATCTTGTGCATTTAGTCCAGATACCGGCTGAAAACGATGATTCCGCACGTCATCCATGATGTGACTGAATGTACTCCATAGTGAATGATCACTACCACCAGATACTTCATTAGTTACTCGAGTTAGTATCTCTTCAGCAATGAGGGGACTGAGCCCGGTAAAAGTGTTCACGATCCAGCGTTTGGGGGTTTCTTCGGCCTCAATCGCTGTTTGATACGAGGATCTGAAAGCCGCCTCTTCTGTTTCTAGTGGATTCAGCTTGTTTTGTTCAGGAGGCTCCGTGTATTGAAAGCCGGGCATAATGACCCGATAGCTGCTAATAGACGGTGTGACATGATGAATGCCATCCAACATCACGCCTGTTTCCGGGTCAAGCAAAATAATGTTGCTGTGTCTACCCATCAGTTCAATGATAATTCGTTTGAGTGAAACATCTCCCAGTTCATCACGTTGACGTATATCCATGTGAATAATACGCTCCATGCCCACCTGCGTGATTTTCTCGATAACGCCTCCTTCGCAATGCTTGCGAAGAAGCATACAAAACATAGGAGCTTCTGTCGGATTAAGAAAGCTTTGATCTGTTAAATGTACACGCGGAAAGGTCGGATTAGCCGATAGCAGCAGCTTTACGCTTCCGCCTTGTGCCCGCAGATTCAGCACGATATCGCGATCGTTTGGCTGATGTATTTTATTAATGCGCCCGCCTCGGATGCCTTGCAGTTCGTGTACGATAGCGCGAGTTACGATTCCGTCCAATGCCATAATTTTGTTCTCCTTTGAAGCAAATGTATTTTCGCCTTCCTTCTATGATACATAACTTTGGGACAAAACTTAAGCGGCTTTGTGATATTTCAGATCCTGTCCGAATAGATTGAATCTAGAAAGTCTGTCCAGCTTATCAGCAATCGCGGCATAAAAATATAATAACGGGCAGCCATCCTACGCACAACCGACGGAAACGGACTATCTGACCGGGAGGGAATTGGGGAGAATGGAACAAGCACACTGGCACCAATTAAGCAATGAACAGCTTTCAACAAGTCTGGAAGTCGACCCGAAGCAGGGTCTTTCGGAGGAACAGCTTACGGAACGAAGAGAAAGGTCAGGATGGAATGAGCTGAGCGAGGGGAAGCGAGTTTCGGCGATCTTGCTGCTGCTCAACCAGTTCAAGGATTTTATGATGCTTGTATTGATGGGAGCGACTCTGATATCCGGCCTGCTTGGCGAGTATTTGGACGCGATTACCATTATTGCTATTGTTGTACTGAATGGAATTCTTGGCTTTGTACAGGAATTCAGAGCTGAGCGTTCATTGCGAGCTTTGAGACAACTATCGGCTCCGACCGCCAAAGTGTTGCGGGGCGGAAAACGAATTCAAGTTCAAGCCAGAGAACTGGTACCGGGTGATATTGTGCTGCTGGAAAGTGGTGATCGCATTCCCGCAGATGTAAGGTGGTTGAGTACGAACGGCTGTGATGTAGAGGAGTCCGCCCTGACAGGTGAATCGGTTCCGGTGAGTAAGCATTGCCGCCCTATTCATGCCGCCGAGGTACCACTTGGGGATCAAAAAAACATCGGTTTTATGGGCACGATGATGACTAGAGGAACCGCACAAGGAATAGTTATACGTACAGGTATGAGTACCGAAATGGGTAAGATCGCAGACTTGATAGAAAATACGGAGTCGCAGGAGACACCGTTGCAGCACAGATTGGAGCAATTGGGCAAAATTTTGATTATCGTAGCGTTGGCGCTAACGGTGCTCGTTGTCGTAGCAGGCATTTTACATGGACAGCCAGCCATGAGCATGTTCTTGGCCGGAGTGAGCTTGGCTGTGGCGGCTATACCGGAAGGGTTGCCAGCTATTGTGACGATTGCGCTCGCATTGGGTGTGCAGCGTATGATTAAACGAAAGGCGATTGTGCGTAAGCTGCCTTCTGTTGAAACGCTCGGCTGTGCATCTGTCATTTGTTCCGACAAAACGGGTACCCTGACCCAAAATAAAATGACGGTTACCAAGCTATGGCTGGACGGCCGCTTCTGGGGAGTTACGGGAGAGGGCTATGACCCTCACGGGCATATTATGGATAGAGACCTTCCTGCCGATCTTAAAAACGGACAATCTCTGCGTAGACTGCTGCAAGCCAGTGTGCTTTGCAACAATGCGGAAATTGTTCAAGCCGATACAGAGGAGCTACGTTCGAAAAAGAAAACCAAAGAGCCGACGCCGTCCTCCGTTTGGGAGCTAAAGGGTGATCCGACGGAAGGAGCGCTGGTCACGTTAGCTGCCAAGGGCGGAGTCACGCGACAAGGGCTATATGAGCTATACACAAGGGAGCGAGAATTTCCTTTTGACTCGGATCGGAAGCGAATGTCGGTACTCGTACGCCACCAGGGAGGACACATTGTCTTTGCCAAAGGTGCACCGGATGTATTGCTGGGCCAGTGCTCCTACATTTTATGGGAAGGAAATGTCGTTCCGTTAACGGGTACGCTGCGCCAAAAGGTACTGGCAGCTAACGAAGGAATGGCCTCGGAGGCGCTACGTGTACTTGGTGTCGCTTACCGTGATATCCGCTCGCATGAGCGTGTCTCCACGGTTGAGGAGGCTGAAGCACAACTGATCTTTATCGGGCTGACAGGCATGATTGATCCGCCACGTCGCGAGGTTCGCGAAGCCATTGGCAAGTGTCGTCGTGCTGGCATTCGCACTGTGATGATTACCGGAGATCACGGTACAACTGCAGAGGCCATTGCACAGCAGCTGGGCATTTTTCAGCGCGGATCCCACGTGTTAACAGGACAGGAATTGTCTGCGATGGATGATGCGTCGCTGGACAAAGCCGTTGATACCGTCTCTGTATATGCACGGGTTTCGCCGGAGCACAAGCTACGGATCGTCAAGTCACTGCAAAGGCGCGGACATGTCGTAGCCATGACTGGAGATGGCGTCAATGACGCTCCAGCGATAAAGGCGTCGGACATCGGCATTGCAATGGGTATTACAGGGACGGACGTGACCAAAGAAGCGGCTGCGCTTGTTCTGAGTGATGATAATTTCTCTACGATTGTAGCCGCAATTGAGGAAGGACGGAATATTTACGAGAATATCCGTAAATTTATCCGTTATCTACTCGCCTCCAATGTGGGTGAAATTTTGACGATGTTTTTTGCCATGATGGCCGGGCTGCCATTACCTTTGTTACCGATCCAGATTTTATGGGTGAATCTGGTGACAGATGGCCTACCAGCGATGGCTCTGGGGGTGGACCAACCAGAAAAGGATCTCATGGAGCACAAACCTCGTGGCGCAAAGGAAAATATTTTTGCTCGTCGACTGGGCTGGAAAATCATTAGTCGTGGCTTGTTGATTGGTTTATGTACGCTAGCGGCCTTCTGGCTGACATTACGTATTGCACCGGATGACGCAGGACAACTGATCAAAGCACAGTCCGTTGCCTTTGCTACGCTAGTTCTGGCGCAGTTAATTCATGTGTTTGATTGCCGCAGTTCCCGTTCTATTTTCCATCGTAATCCGTTTCAAAATAGTTATCTTGTGCTTGCCGTGCTGTCTTCAATAGTACTAATGCTAGTGGTTATGTACGTGCCTATGCTGCAACCTATTTTCAAAACGGTACCGCTCGGTTTGCGTGAGTGGGCGCTATCCATTGTCGCAGCTGGGATTCCGACGTTTCTGATGGGAGCGGGAAGTGTGTGGGGCGGTCGACGCAACCGTCGTCGCGGCGGAAATACACACTTTTCAGCGGGACGTACGAAGTTTTCATCCTAGAAATCGGGTTATGCATATCGCATCGCTTTCCCACTATTGCCCTGTATGATATCATGGGATCAAAGCTTCATGAGGAACATGACATCAGCAGCAACGGCGGAGGTAAGCTATGGAATTCACAAAAATGAACGGTCTAGGTAATGATTTTATCGTTTGGTTTGGGCATCAGGAGTTGCCGTCTGACGCCTCGGAATTAGCTGTTCGGCTATGTGATCGACATTTTGGTGTTGGCGCCGATGGGTTGGTATATATATTGCCATCAGAAAAAGCGGATTTCTGCATGCGCATTATTAACTCGGACGGCTCAGAGGCCGAACAATGCGGTAATGCTATCCGTTGTGCTGCCAAATACGTATATGACCGTAAGCATATCAACCGTGAACAGATCACGATTGAGACGCTGGGTGCAGGTGTACAGCAGGTCGAACTAACTGTAGAGAATGGACTTGTTCGTATGGTGAAGGTAGATATGGGAGAGCCAATTCTTGAGGGTTTGAAGATTCCGACTACTCTGGATCTGACTAGCGTAATTAATGAGCCCATTGAAGCTGGAGGAAGTGGTTTTCGCTTTACGGCTGTATCTATGGGGAATCCGCACTGTGTCATTTATGTGGAGGATGCGCCAAGCTTTGATCTGGAAGCCTGGGGGCCAAAGCTGGAATGCCATCCGTTATTCCCTAAAAAAACAAATGTTGAGTTCGCCACGGTACGTAGCCGTAAGCATATAGATATGAGAGTATGGGAGAGAGGAGCCGGGCCGACGCTAGCTTGTGGAACCGGGGCCTGTGCTACGCTTGTTGCTTCTGTACTAAACGGATATAGCGACCGCCACGCCATTGTAAGCCTGAAGGGCGGCGATCTGGATATCGAATGGAGCGAGGAAGATAATCACATATATATGACGGGTCCGGCTGAGATCGTGTACGAAGGTCGTCTGTTCTGAATCATGTGACTATAAAGATAACGTGCAACTACTTATGAATCGTATAGAAGTGAGTGAAAAGAAGACCTTAGTAGGTCTTCTCAGATTGTCGAGAAACCCCGTCATTTTGAGACGTGGGTTTCTTTTTTACATCATAATGCTCTGGTCTCTGGAGAAGCAGGGGGGTTACCCCTGTTTCTCCAGGCGATCTAGGTGGATCGCCATCTTCTTCATGTTCTGCACGGCTGCCGTCATAAGGGCTTGTTCCCTGACGTTTGGAAGACCGCGCAAACGGCAATAGCGAAACCCATGGAGCTCTTTGGCATCCGCGAAGCTTCGCTCAATCGTCTCTTTTCGTTTGCGGTACAGCTTTTTACCAGATGGGCTCAGCCGGTTGCTCCGTACCCACTCTTTGCTGTCTTCCCAGACATGCCGAGTCACCACTTTGCGGTGGTTTCGAGACTGGGTACACTGACTTAGCAGTGGGCAATGCTGGCACTGAGCTGGGTCAGAGGCATACTGCCGGTATCCCTTACGGTCCGTCGTTCGGTAGGGCAGTTCCTGTTGGGCTGGGCATCTATACGCATTGCGTTTGGCATCGTATTCAAACTTCCATTTCGGAAACAGTCCTTGTCTGGGATGGAATCTTCGGTGAGCAATCACGGCAAAAATCTTTCGGTTCTGCAAACCTCGGCAAATCGGCGTTGTTAAATAACCTGAATCTAGTGCAACAGCTTCTACTTGAAAACCAAAACGTTCTCTTTGGCGATCCAAACGGAACAAATAGGGGACAGAATCATGTACATTCCCCGGTGTCACATGCACGTCCGTAATCAGATTGTACTTCATATCCACCGTGCGGTGGTCCAGATAGAAGAAGCCTTCGGGCTTGCCATCACGGATCATATAGCCGCTGTCCGGGTCTGTTTTGCTCACTTTAATTTCTTTTTCTTCGTTCACTTCCTCTCGGGATTTTAAGGCTTTTTTCCGTGGTTTCTCCGGTCATCCTTCACCGCTTCGTTCAGCTCGTCCATATAGTCTTTAGTATTCTGCAACACTTGTTCTTTGGTGTACTGGTGCCTGTTAGCATTGGCTTTGACGTGTGTGGAATCGGTGACGAGAACACGCCCACCCACCATTCGGTGAGAGATCGCCTGCAGCACAATTTCATCGAAGATATCTTGAAAGATCGTGGTGTCTTTAAAGCGAGTACGACGATTCCAGCTCATCGTCGTATGGTCCGGAACTTTATCCGTTAAGCCCAACCTCAGAAACCAACGATAAGCTAGGTTCGTCTGAATTTCTCGCTCGAGTTGCCGTTCTGAGCGAATGCCATAGAAATAACCGAGAAAGATCATTTTAAACAATACGGTAGGATCAATGGCAGGACGCCCGTTGTCTGCACAATACAGTGATCGAACTTTATCATCGATAAACGAAAAATCGATATACTTATCTACTTTGCGGAGCAAGTGATCTTGAGGAACCAGATCTTCGATGGAAACAAATTCGTAGGATTGTTGTTTTTCGCGGTTGGAGCGTAGCATATCAACACCATCCGTTCTACAATAGTTACCTATATTATACAACATTAACGCGGTGTCGTCTTAAACAAAATTAACATAAAATAGGCTGTCGAGACTTTCTCGACAGCCTGAGAAGACCTTAGTAGGTCTTCTTTTTTTGGACTTAGATGCCCCTGTATACAAGGAATATGATGAACAAAGCAACATTCTGTCTTTTTTTGGCGCCTGAACGATGTATAATATAGAAAATGAAAAACAATAAGGAGGCCGTTCATAGTGCGGAAATTTCGTTGGATTTCAGCAGTTACAGTCTTCATATTTGTAGCCACCGCGCTTCCGGTTCAGGCGGCGACCATTCCTGCCGCCGCGGAAACGACGGATAAGCAGGTTGGGTCGCTAACTCCGACAGTGGTAAGCCGTTTAGAAAAAGCGGTGCAAGAACTCATCGGCTCGAAGACAGCATTTCAATTTGACGATGTGACGGATATGGGGAAAACTTGGATTGTAGAGGGCGGACTAGAAGATGGAACTGCTACGTTGCAGACAGAATATAATAAAGAAAAAAATAGAGTAGATTCTACAACCATACGATATAAAATAAGCAGCTTGGGAAAAGCGATGAACGCGCCACTCAAGACGAAAGTGCTAAACAGCGCCAAAGCGTTTGACAGCAAGCGTCCTTTGCAATTTGAAGCATTTTGGCGGGTCAAATCCCCTTATCAGTCCAACAAGCCATCAAATTACTGGGTATTTTGGGGCGCAGGAGAACAGGCTTCCTCGTTGTATGTGGATGTGGATCGAAGTAACGCTATTACCATCAACGCGGACTATGCGCTGAAGCGGGTGGACCCTCTGATACTGAACCGTGCAATGAATACATTTAAGCGTGTGAGTGGACAGCCAATTAAGGTGCAGCACGCTTCACGGTACAAGGACGAAGCGAAGGGGCTTTCATATTGGTCGTTTGAGGATGCAAACGAGGCCAGTGAGGTCAAAATTAGCGCGGTAACCGGTAAAGTGCTGGCCGTATCCACCTATGGGGTGGACTGGAATGATGACGCAGATTTCAAAAAAACATTTGCAAGCCCGAAATATACTGCCTCAGAAGCTTTGAAGCTAGTCAAGCCCAAGGCTCAGATGTTATTTAATATCAATTTGACCGGCTATAAAGTGAAAGTTCAAGGGAATCAATATACGTTCTACAAGCAGCAAAAGGGAACGGATTCTATTGTGGCTAAAGTGAATAAAAAAGGGACTTTTTACGCTTACTCTCTCCATTCTTCCAATGGGAAAATGTAGTAGGAAATAGAAAAGATGAATCAAGCCGCTCCACTCCTGATATCATATTGTCGGGGAGTGGGGCGGCTTTTTTAGTTTTTGGCTTATGTTTGAAGTCTCTTTATGTTACATTAGTATGAAAATAAAGAGCGGGGTGGAGCAGAGGACATGAAACCGGATTTGCGTACTGTGCTGAATCGTGAAATTATTGTCGGAGACGGCGCAATGGGGACTTTTTTATATCAGCTAGGATTTCCAGTAAATACGTCTTTCGAAGAACTGAACATCACTTCGCCTGATGTTATATCAGACGTGCATGGTCAATATTTAAGTGCAGGAGCTCGATTGCTGGAGACTAATACATTTTCTGCAAATGATTATAAGTTAGCCCGGTTTGGACTGGAATCTAAGGTAGAAGAGATCAATCGTGCTGGTGTGAGAATTGCCAGAGATGCGGCCGGACCTGAACATTATGTGGTAGGTGCAGTGGGTTCCATATGTGGGGGAAAGCGGCTTAACATATCAAAGCTGGAGCTGGCAAGAAACTATGAACAGCAAATTGATGCCCTTCTCTCCGAAGGAGTCGACGGTATTTTGTGCGAAACGTTTTATTCGCTGGATGAAATACGCATAGCGCTTCACAGTGTACGTAAATATAGTGATATTCCGGTGATTTGTCAGTTTGCGGTCGATCAGGTTGGTCGTACTCAGGATGGTTTTTTAGTGGCGGAAGCTTTTTCGGTGCTGCGTAATGAGGGGGCAGACATCCTTGGATTTAACTGTCACTCGGGTCCGCAGGGAATTATGAGTGTAATGGAGCAGCTGGACGGCCCTTTGTCTGTACCGTTGTCCGTATATCCGAATGCGGGACTAGCAGATTATGTGGACGGTCACTATGTATACGGTGCATCACCTGAATATTTTGGAGAATGTGCCAAATCCTTTGTAGACCTGGGAACGAGGCTGCTCGGTGGTTGCTGCGGAACTACACCGGATCATATTGCTGCTATATCCAAAGCCTTGAACCGTTTGCAACCGCCTCCTCTTGCTTCAAAAGAAGCTTTGTCGAAAGAGTCCTTTCAAGTGGCGGAGCAGATTGCAGATGAAGGGGAACGAGGAAATGGCAGACATACCAGTGAGCCCAACATCGTGGATCTTGTAAAGGAACGACATACGGTCATTGTAGAACTGGATCCTCCGCGCGATCTGGACATTACGAGGTTTATGCAAGGTGCTCATGCGTTGAAGAAAGCCGGGGCTGACGCGCTTACACTGGCTGACAACTCGCTTGCAGTCACTCGCATGAGCAACATGGCGCTTGGACATTTGGTCAGTATTGAATCAGGCTTGCGTCCATTAATTCATATAGCATGTCGTGATCGCAATCTGATTGGTACTCAATCCCACATGATGGGTTTTGACGCGCTCGGTATTGACCATGTACTGGCGGTTACTGGAGATCCGGCGCGGTTCGGTGATTTGCCAGGCGCCAGTTCGGTGTATGATATGACCTCTTTTGAAATCATACGCATGATCAAGCAATTAAATGATGGTGTCGCATTTTCCGGTAAGCCACTGAAGCAGAAAGCTAATTTTGTGGTAGGTGCCGCATTTAATCCTAACGTCAAGCATTTGGGTAAAGCCGTACAGCGGTTGGAGAAGAAAATTGCCTCCGGAGCCGACTATGTTATGACTCAGCCCGTATACGACCACGAGTTGATTGCAGCCATCGCGGAAGCGACACGACATTTGGAAGTACCGATTTTTATCGGTATTATGCCGCTGGCTAGTGGGCGCAATGCAGAATACTTGCACAATGAAGTACCAGGCATTCAGTTATCCGATGAGGTGCGTGCACGTATGTCTGGCCTTGAGGGTCCGGAAGGACGAGCAATGGGTGTGTCTATTGCCAAGGAGTTACTCGATACGGCAATGGAACATTTTAATGGTATCTATTTTATGACTCCATTTATGTTCTATGAAATGACAGCTGAACTGACTTCTTACGTATGGCAAAAATCAGGCCGCGCACAGGCCCCCTTGTTTCGACTATAATAATCAATTACAATAGTATAATGGATGTGATGCCGATGTCATTGAGTATGACCGGATACGGTCAAGCTATCCTTCATTATGAGGGCTATAAAGTGCGCTTGGAATTGAAATCGGTAAATCACCGCTATTGCGAAGTGATGATGAGAATTCCGCGCGAATGGACTCGTTACGAAGATGGCTTGAGAAGAACGGTTCAACAGCAGATTAAACGCGGTCGTATCGATGTCTTTATCCACAGGGAACGTGATGAAGAACAGATGCCCGCCGCGCGGTTAAATGACACTGTGGTGCAGGCTTACCTGCATGCAGCGGAGCAGCTGGCGGATCGTTATGGAGTGAAAGGAACGTTAGGGATAAGCGATATTCTTGCTTTGCCTGACGTTCTGGGTGAGCCTGGAGAGGCTTTCCATGGAGACGAAGAGGACTGGGAAGAGCAACTACAGCGAGCTTTGAATGAAGCTTTGCAAGGTTTACTGGAGATGAGAAGGCGAGAAGGCAGGCATTTGGCGCAAGATGTGAAATCCCGTATTTTACGTCTGGAATCCCTGCATCATGAAATGACGGTGCTGGCTCCTCATGTTGTGAGCGACTACCGTAACAGGCTGAAACACAGGCTTAAAGAGCTTCAGGACGGTTCATTTACGCTTGATGAACATAAGTTCGGAATGGAGATTGCGTTATTCGCGGATCGCAGCAATATTGATGAGGAACTTACCCGGCTTCAAAGTCACTTTGGGCAGTGCAAGGGGTTGCTGCTATCGGACGAGCCGGCCGGTCGCAAATTAGATTTTTTAATCCAGGAAATGAACAGAGAAGTCAACACGATCGGCTCCAAGGCTAATCATCTCAACTTGGTTAATTTGGTCGTTGAGATGAAAGCAGAGCTCGAGAAAATTCGTGAGCAGGCTGCAAATATTGAGTAGCTACCTGGTAGCGGCACGGCTGCAAGAGTCACATGTATAGGGGGAAAGACCTGAATATGGCAATCAAATTGATCAATATTGGTTTCGGCAATATCGTGTCGGCCAACCGAATTATCTCCATCGTCAGTCCGGAGTCTGCTCCGATCAAGCGGATTATACAGGAAGCCAGGGACCGTCATATGCTAATTGATGCTACCTATGGCCGCCGGACGCGGGCTGTTATTATTACAGACAGTGATCATGTAATCCTGTCTGCGGTGCAGCCGGAGACGGTCGCTCATCGCCTATCCACTAAAGATGATGACAATGACGAATAAAAATGGAGTGTACTATGGCTAAGGGATTATTATTTGTAATATCCGGACCTTCGGGTGTCGGTAAAGGGACGGTAGGCAACGCATTGCGTGACAAGCTACCAGAGATAACGTACTCCGTTTCTGCTACAACTCGAACACCTCGTTCAGGCGAACAGGATGGAGTGACCTATTTTTTTAAAACGCGTGAAGAATTTTTGGGTATGATTGAACGAGATGAAATGCTGGAGTATGCTGAGTATGTAGGGAACTATTATGGTACTCCACGTGATTTTGTAGATCAGACGCTTGCGCAGGGAAAAGATATTTTTCTGGAGATTGAAGTTCAGGGAGCGCTAAAGGTTAAAGAAAAATTTCCAGAAGGCATATTCATTTTTCTGCTTCCGCCTTCGCTAGATGAATTAAAGGATAGAATCCGGGGACGGGGCACAGAAACTCAAGCGACCATAGACCACCGTATGTCGGTAGCTGTGGATGAAATGAATCTGTTGCGTCACTATGATTATGCGGTCGTCAATGATGAGATTGATTTCGCTTGTAAACGAATAGAATCCATTATTATCGCCGAACATTGTAAGGTTCATCCTTAAACGAGGGCTTTACATATGCCAAGCGTACCTAAAGAGAAATAATACTGTATAAGCTGAGCTTGAAGGTGTACACTGGAGTTCAGCTTATACAGTCCTAAAACTACATGAAGAGGTGTCTATTCGTGCTGTATCCTTCCATTGATGAAATGATGAAAAAGGCAGATAGTAAGTATTCGTTGGTTGTAGCGGCTTCACGTCGTGCCAGACAGTTGCGCGAGGGTGAAAAGACGACCCTCAAGAATCCTAAATCCCACAAACAGGTTGGAGTAGCTTTGGAAGAGATCTATGCAGATCATCTTCTACTTGAAAGCGGCGAAGAAGAATAAGAATTATAGACAATCATTATAACCGGGCGTAATGCCAATTCCTTTGACAACCGCAAGGTTGTTATTTTTTTAGGTCAGGGGGAGTTAACGATGTTGAAGGGGAAAGTTATTATTCTAGGTATAACCGGTGGAATTGCTGCTTACAAAGGGGCTGTGTTATGTAGTAGGTTGACACAAAAGGGCGCCGATGTTCATGTGATTATGACAGCTTCTGCTAAGGAGTTTATTACCGAGCTTACGTTGCAGTCGCTCTCTCGTAATCCGGTGTACAGTGATACGTTTGATGAAAGAGAGCCGTCCGTCGTATCCCATATTCATCTGGCAGATGCGGCTGATTTGGTGCTTGTTGCACCTGCAACTGCGAATATTATCGGAAAAATGGCGCATGGCCTTGCTGATGATATGTTGTCTACAACGTTGTTGGCTACAACAGCGCCTATTATGGTGGCACCTGCGATGAATGTACATATGTACACTCATCCGGCAGTCATGCAAAATATGGAGACGCTTGTATCACGTGGCGTGAAGATGATTGAGCCTGGTGAAGGATTACTGGCTTGCGGTTACGTTGGCAAAGGACGTTTGGAAGAGCCGGACACAATTGTGCAAACCATAGAGCACTTTTTTGATCAGCAAGCCCAGGAACAAAAAAACAACATTAAGTCTGAATCCCGATGGTTTGGTGGCGAATCTATGGAGGCTCAAGTGCCTGAGTCACCTGTGAATGAGAATGAATCGGTGCTTTCAGGTAAAAAAGTCATTGTAACGGCTGGAGGCACGATCGAGCGAATTGATCCAGTGCGTTATATCACAAATGATTCATCTGGAAAAATGGGTTTCGCCATTGCAAAAGTGGCTCAAAAGATGGGGGCAGAGGTGCACTTGATTGCTGCCAATACCAGTGCGGAACCGCCTGCTGGTATTATGCTTGAAAGAGTCCAGTCGGCTGAAGACATGTACGCAGCTGTATTAAAACAATGGGAAACGAGCGATATGGTCGTTATGGCTGCTGCAGTTGCAGATTATCGACCACGTGAGATAGCACAGACCAAGATCAAGAAAAAAGATAGTGTATTTACGCTAGAGTTAGTGAAGAACGTCGATATTCTAGAATCACTCGGACGGAGTAAGAAACATCAATTTTTAATTGGCTTTGCAGCTGAAACTGAACATTTGGAGACGTATGCGAAAGATAAATTAGAACGTAAAAATTGTGATTTGATCGCGGCAAACGATGTAACTGTGAATGGTGCTGGTTTTGGCGTCGATACGAATGCTGTTCAAATTTATGACCGAAGCGGGATCGTTGAGCGTATTCCTGTACAGTCAAAGGAAGAAGTTGCGCGTAAGTTGCTTACTATAGCCGCGGGACGCATGGGTGGGGTGCTGCATTAATGGAGACGGGCAATTTAGTTGCCAAGGTCATTGTCGATGTACCTGCCAAGGATACGGACCGCACCTTCGATTATCTGATACCGGATTCAATGAGACCTTGGATTGAGCCGGGTAGTCGGGTAGCTGTGCCATTTGGCAAACGGACGGTGCAGGCTTTCGTCATCTCGGTAGTCCCAGCTGAGGAACCACCGAAATACAGGATGAGAGCGATTCAGGAGTTGCTGGATTTGGTGCCACCTTTATCTGCCGACCTAGTCGAACTGGGCAAGTGGATGAGTGAACGTTATGCTTGTAATCAAATTATGGCATTGCAAGTGATGATTCCTACCGCGCTCAAAGGCAAAGCAGAACGTTATATCTCAATTGCGGAACAGCATGAGTTAACGCATCCACAGCGTAGTATACAACCGAATCAGGGCGATGAGCTCGAATGGGCACTTCTGACCGACGATGGTATGAGTGATCCGACAGAGCGTCGGATTGTCAGCTTCATTCAGGAGAAGGAGCAAGTCCCGTTGCAGCAACTCAGTCGACGTTTCCCTGAGGAAGCGGAGGTTATTAAATCACTGTTACGCCGGGGTGTGCTTCAGGAAAGTCAAGTTATTAAAGACAAGCTTGGCAAAAAGACCATGAAATCCGTTGATCTGGCTATCGGCATAGACGAGGCATCAACGGTACTGGAGCAATTTTCTGCCAAAGCACAGCGTCAGCGGGAGGTACTTGCTTTTTTGCTGGAACGTAGCGAGTTTTTGCCTCTGTCGCTCAAGGAAGTCATGACCTCATTGAGTGTGTCTGCTGCAACGGTTAAGGCGCTGGAAGATAAGGGCTATGTGTTGCTGGAGGATGTCGAAGTGTTCCGCGACCCGTACCGGGGCAGACACTTCAAGCCTACAGAGCCACTCCCTCTCACAGCAGAGCAGCAGTCGGTGTATGAACGGATTATTCGCCAGCTGGACACGCGTGAGCAAGGAGCTTATTTGTTGCATGGAGTCACGGGGAGCGGTAAGACGGAAATTTATCTACAGACGATTCAACGTTGTATCGAGCAGAATCGGCAGGCCATTGTGCTGGTACCTGAAATATCGTTAACCCCACAAATGGTTGAGCGTTTTAAAGGTCGGTTTGGCGATCAGGTAGCAGTGATGCACAGTAGGTTGTCTGGAGGAGAACGGTACGATGAGTGGCGCAAAATACGCGAAGGCCGTGTGAAAGTGGCGATTGGTGCTCGCTCGGCAGTATTTGCGCCTTTTCGTGAGTTAGGTCTTATTATTATGGATGAGGAGCACGAAACGTCCTATAAGCAGGAAGAGACACCTAAATACCATGCGCGTGATGTCGCCATTCGCAGAGCCCATCAGCATGGGGCTGTCGTTATTCTCGGCTCGGCTACACCGTCGCTGGAAAGCTACTATGCGGCTCGCTCACAAAGCAACGACGAGTTTGCGCCGTTGCTACTTGAAATGCCAACTCGCGCATTGGGGAACACGTTACCCGAAGTACATATCATGGATATGCGTGAGGAACTGCGTGCTGGCAACCGCTCTATGTTTAGCCGTGCGTTGCATAATGGGATTGCAGAGCGGTTAGAGCGTAAGGAGCAGACGGTGCTCCTGTTGAATCGGCGTGGACACTCCACATTCGTCATGTGCCGTAGCTGTGGCTATGTGGCGGGCTGTCCGCATTGTGATATTTCGCTTACGTATCATCAGCGGTCGAACAATTTACGTTGTCATTACTGTGGTTATTCCGAGCCTGTGCCTCAGACTTGCCCTGAATGCGGTAGTGAGCATATTCGCTATTTCGGTACAGGTACCCAGCGAGTGGAAGAAGAGCTGGCGAAGCTATTCCCCGGTATACGTGTTGTTCGAATGGATGTTGATACAACGACAGAAAAAAATGCCCACGAAAAGCTCCTCAAGCAATTTCGTGATAAAAAAGCGGACGTGCTGCTCGGTACTCAAATGGTTGCCAAAGGCCTGGACTTTCCCGATGTGACACTGGTTGGTGTCATTACTGCGGATTCAGCTCTCAATTTACCGGATTTTCGGGCTGCGGAAAAGACATTTCAGCTGTTAACACAAGTAGCTGGACGTGCTGGGAGACATCAATTGCCAGGGGAAGTATTCGTACAATCCTATACTCCAGAGCATTATTCGGTGATTCACGCAAGTCGCCATGATTATGCTTCTTTTGTGAGGGAAGAATTGAAACACCGCCGCAATTTGCACTATCCACCATATTGCCGTCTTATTTTGGTAACCTTTTCTCATGAACAACTCCCGGTGCTGGTCCGGCTGGCAGAGAATTATTCAGCAACACTACAGGGACGGGCCAGACAACGAGGCTGGTTCGGGAATATGGATCGTCTTACATCGGATGTACTCGACATTTTGGGGCCAGTAGCTTCTCCCATTTCGAGAATCAAGAATAGATACCGATTTCAATGTATGATAAAATGGCGTGGAAATATCGACGCGATTAGTTTGGCTCAGCAAGTAGCTGATGAAATGGCCGAATCCGCACAGGCGCAAAAGTTGCTGATTAGTCTGGATGTTGATCCACAAATGCTTATGTAGAGCGTTGCCACAAAAGTTATTAGCACAATTAATGCGGACAAGTCGTCCGTACATAGGATAATGTAGCAGTCGCGTTTGTGATGAATACAGTTAAGCCTAAACGAAGGAAAAAGGATAAAGAGGAAGGTGTTCTGTTGTCATGTCAATTAGAATTATAGTGTTGGAGCCGGATGATGTATTGCACAAAGTAGCAAAGGAAGTTACTAAAATTACACCTAACGTGCAAAAGCTGCTCGACGATATGGCAGATACGATGTATGAAGCGGAGGGTGTAGGTCTTGCTGCTCCGCAAGTAGGTATTTTGAAGCGTCTCATCGTTGTAGATGCTGGAGATGAACATGGTTTGATTAAAATGATCAACCCAGAAATCGTGGCCGAAGAAGGGGAGGACTTGGGTCCAGAAGGCTGCCTGAGTATACCAGGGTTGAACGGGGATGTGCGTCGTGCCGAGAAAGTTACAGTCAAGGGACTGGACCGCGAGGGTAAGGCCATTACCGTTACAGCGACAGGATTGCTTTCTCGTGCTTTTCAGCATGAAATCGACCATTTAAATGGAATTTTGTTCACGGATATTGCAGAAAAAGTATATGAGGTTGCGCTGGAACAGCCAGGACCGAACCGTCAGATAGGAGAGTGAGGTTCGATGAGTCAAGACATTCGTATTATCTTTATGGGTACGCCTGAGTTTGCAGTGCCTTCGTTGAACATGTTACTGGATAATGGTTATAACGTGGTCGGTGTGATTACACAGCCCGATAAGCCACAGGGACGGAAAAAAATATTAACGCCTACACCAGTTAAGGAAGCGGCAGAAAAACGCGGATTACCTGTACTGCAACCGACCCGCCTGCGCCAGCCAGAAGCGGTGGCTCAGGTGGCGGAGCTGCGTCCTGATCTGATCGTAACCGCAGCCTATGGGCAAATTTTGCCAAAATCCGTACTAGACCTGCCTCGTTTCGGCTGCCTGAATGTGCATGGTTCGTTACTTCCCCGTTATCGGGGAGGTGCACCGATCCAGCGTGCGATTATTAACGGTGAGACCGTGACGGGTGTGACGCTGATGTATATGGCGGAAGGACTGGATACTGGCGATATGATATCGCGAGTTGAGGTTGCTATAGAGCCAGAGGATACCTCCGGTACGATTTTTGAGAAGCTAAGCGTAGCTGGAGCAAAGCTTTTGCAGGGCGAGCTGCCTAAATTGCTGGCAGGCCAATCAGACCGTACGCCGCAAAACGAGGACGAGGCGACCTATGCTCCGAATCTGAACCGTGACGATGAGCGTATTTCGTGGAGTGACAATGCACAGCAGATATACAACCGGATTCGCGGCCTTGTACCTTTTTCCGGCGCGTTTACGCTTTGGGAGGAAAATGTTTTTAAAATATGGGCTGCTGAGCAGCCTTTCATAAATAATGAAGTGAGTGGCTCAAATGCTCCAGCACCCGGAACGGTTCTTCAATTGACCGCTCGTGGCATTGAGGTGCAGACAGGCGAGGGAACTCTTTGGCTGACTCAGGTTCAACCGGCTGGCAAAAAGGTTATGGATGCCGGAACCTTTGCGCGCGGCGGACAGATGAAGCCAGGCACGGTGCTCGGATGAGCGGGAGTCACTCCCGTCAGGGAGGCAAAGGCAAGGGAGTGGGTGCCAGATCCGGCAATACTCGCAAACAGACGGCGCGGGAAGTTGCACTTGATGTGTTGACCGGTGTGGAGCAAGAGGGTGCGTATAGCAATCTTGAGTTAAATCGTCGACTTCAGCAGGCAGGTTTATCTGCAAGTGACGCTGGTCTGGCGACTGAACTTGTATACGGTACAGTCGCACGCCGAAATACACTTGATTATTTTTTGAATAAATTTGTTCAAAAAGGAACGGCCAAGCTTCAGGCTTGGGTACGTTCGTTGCTGCGGATGAGTGTGTATCAGGTGGTGTATCTGGATCGAGTTCCGGATCATGCAGTCGTTAGTGAAGCGGTGACCATTGCCAAGCGTCGTGGGCATCAGGGGATTTCCGGTATGGTCAACGGCGTGCTCCGCAGCATGCTGCGTGAGCCGGACAAGCTGCGTATTCCTGACGATTTGTCACCAGAGGAACGGATTTCATTAGAACATTCTCATCCACAGTGGCTGGTTAAGCGTTGGATTAAGCAATACGGTGCAGATACTGCTGAGGCTATCTGTCAGGCTAATAATGAGCCCCCTGCGGTCAGCGTACGGGTGAATACGACAATGACCAGCCGTGATCAGCTGCTGGACGAGATGCGCTCAAAAGGACTTGATGCCGTTCCTTCGGCAGTTAGTCCCTATGGGATTGTTGTTCGTAGCGGTGGCAATATGGCGCTTACCTCGTGGTATACGGACGGCTCGCTGTCCGTACAGGATGAAAGCTCTATGCTCGTTGCCGAAGCAGTTGCTCCTGAGCCCGGTATGCTGGTACTGGATTGCTGTGCCGCTCCAGGCGGCAAAACAGCTCATATGGCTGAGCTGATGAAGGATCGCGGTCGGATCGTTGCAAATGATCTGCATGCCCATAAGCATCAATTAATCCGTGAACAGGCTAAACGACTTGGCCTGGATGCCGTGGAAACAGTCACTGGTGATGCGCTAGAACTGAAGGAACGATATGCCCCAGCTTCTTTTGACCGTATTTTGCTGGATGCACCATGCTCTGGCTTTGGAGTAATTCGTCGTAAACCGGACCTGCGTTGGAGCAAAACTGCGCAGGATGTTCGCGACATTACACAGCTTCAGCATGAGCTGCTGGATAGTGTGGCGGGACTGTTGAAGCCAGGTGGCATTCTGGTATACAGTACATGCACGATTGAGCCGGACGAAAATGAAGGACAATTGACTCGGTTTTTAAGCGAACATTCGGAGTATGAATTGGCAGAGGGTCATTCCTTCCCGGACGTGAGCCGCGAAATGGATAGTATACAGGGAGGCTCGGTACAGCTGTTACCGCAGCATTTCCACAGCGACGGATTTTATATCGCGCGCCTACGTCGGGTGAAATAGCGCGGAAGAGAATTCCATGCAGCTGCCCACCAGCATTTCCACATTCCGCCGGAACATTTCCGGCGGTTTTTTGCATGAAGACGAAAAATTTTTACCCCCTCAGGGATTTGTGCTAAAATAGAAAGAATGAAAAATACGATCTGCGATCAAACAGAACTTAATGAAGAAGGAACGGGTGCAAACATTGATGAAACCTTTTATATATGATTTAACTTTGGAGGAGCTTCAGGACTGGGCCAAGAACAATGGCGAGCCTGCTTTTCGTGGAGGACAAATTTTTGACTGGCTGTATGTGAAGCGGGTCAATGATTTCAGCGAGATGACGAATTTGCCCAAGGCGCTGAGAGAGAAGCTTGAGGAGCAATTTAGTTTTGTGACGCTTAGTGAAATTACAAAGTTGGAATCTAAGGACGGTACAGTAAAATTCCTGTTCGGTTTGCATGATGATCATGCCATTGAAACGGTCATTATGAGACACAATTACGGAAACAGTATTTGTGTAACGACACAAGTGGGTTGCCGAATTGGTTGTACTTTCTGCGCTTCGACGCTTGGAGGCCTCAAACGGAACCTGACAGCTGGTGAAATTACTGCACAGGTAGTACAGGCTCAGAAAATTTTGGATAAAACGAATGAACGAGTGAGCAGCATCGTGATTATGGGCTCGGGCGAGCCTTTTGAAAACTATGAAGCGACCATGACGTTTTTGCGTACAATGGTTCATGAAAAAGGTCTGAACATTGGTCAACGTCATATCACAGTGTCGACCAGCGGTATTGTACCGAATATTTATAAATTTGCCGACGAGGATACCCAGATTAATCTGGCAATATCCATTCATGCGCCTAATGATGCACTTCGGTCGAAGCTAATGCCTGTAAATCGGCGTTATCCCTTTAAGGATGTTATGGATTCTCTACGTTACTATCTTGCTAAGACGGGGCGGAGAATTTCGTTTGAATATGCCCTGATTGGTGGGGTAAACGATCAGGCAGAACATGCTGAAGAGCTAGCGGATGTGTTAAAGGACATGCTGTGTCACGTTAATTTGATTCCAGTCAACCATGTGCCTGAGCGCAAGTATGTGCGCACATCGCGTAGCGATATTTTTAATTTTCAACGTATTCTTGCCGAAAAAGGCGTCAATGTGACGATCCGGCGTGAACAGGGTCACGATATTGCCGCTGCCTGCGGTCAGTTGCGTGCAAAGCATATGGAGTTGGGGTGAAACCATTTGATCAAAACAGTTCATGTCAGCCATGTCGGACGTGTACGTTCGGTGAATGAGGATTCTGCCTGGATCAGGCACTTAGAGCAAGGCTATATTCTTGGGATTGTTGCCGATGGTATGGGGGGGCATTTGGCCGGTGATACGGCCAGCCGCCTTGCGGTAGAGACACTTGCCGCTGATTTGGCGACGCTGGAGAGCGGATTATCCGCACATTCTTTGACGGCGGCGCTCAGCGACGCTATTTTGCATGCCAATGAAGTCATCTTCCAGACGGCTGCACGCGATGAGAAGTATCATAATATGGGAACGACAGTTGTTGCGGTTTTACTATACGACGCATCCGGAATTATCGGACATATCGGTGACAGTCGCGCCTATGTCATATCCAAAGGAGCGGTACGTCAGCTTACAGAAGACCATACTTTGGTTAACGAGCTGTTCAAAAACGGTCAGATCAGTAAGGAAGAACGGGAGAACCATCCTCGTCGCAATGTACTGACACGGGCGCTGGGCACTGATTCCGAGGTGAAAGTGGATATTGACTCCATTACGCTGGAAAAAGGCGATGTACTGTTACTGTGTAGCGACGGATTAAGCAATCTGGTAACGGAAGAACAAATCAGTAAAGTAGTAGGTGCCGCAGAGAATCCTTTGGAGGAGCGTGCGGATCGTCTGCTACATCTGGCGTTGCTTGCCGGAGGAGACGATAACATTACTGTAGCTTTGTTTGAATTGCCCGATGACACGGTTTCATTGAATGAAAAGGGGTGTGACGCATGATCGGGCACCTGCTAGGGGGAAGATACGAAATTATTGAGCGTATCGGTGGCGGCGGTATGGCTCTGGTGTACAAGGCTCAAGACATTTTGCTGAATCGCAATGTCGCAGTTAAAGTGTTGCGCCAGCAATTTGTTCATGACGAGGAATTTATTCGCCGGTTTCGGCGTGAGGCGCAGTCTGCGGCTTCGCTTTCGCATTCGAATGTGGTCAGTATTTATGATGTCGGCCAAGAGGATGAAATCCATTATATTGTAATGGAGTGCATCGAAGGTAAAAATTTGAATGAGATTATTAAAGAACGTGCGCCATTGCAAGTGGATGAAGCAGTACGGATTGCTTCCCAGATTTGTGATGCGCTGGAGCATGCTCACCAAAATCAGATCATTCACCGAGACATCAAGCCTCATAATATATTAATTGGACGTAATGGACGGGTTAAGGTAACCGATTTTGGGATTGCTAGAGCTGTTACGTCAACGACCATTACCCAGACGGGTTCTGTTGTAGGTTCTGTTCATTATTTTTCACCTGAGCATGCAAAGGGTGTCGTCACCGGCGAAAAATCGGACTTATATTCTTTAGGTATTGTCTTATATCAAATGCTGACGGCGCAGCTCCCTTTCCTCGGAGAAAGTCCAATTAGTGTAGCGCTCAAGCATTTGCAAGAGGAGTTTGAGGAACCGCGTAAAATTAATCCGTTGATTCCGCAAAGTGTGGAAAATGTCATTCTAAAATCCATGCGCAAAAATCCAGAAGAGCGTTATCAATCGGCAGATGAAATGCTAAAAGATTTGGAAACCTGTTTGCTGCCGGGACGGCGTAATGAATCCAAGCTGGAGTTTACACATTTGGATGATGAGGATCAAACACGGGTTATTCCGGCTATTAAGCCTCAACAATTAGGGATGTCTTCTAGCGGGGAAGATGTACCTGCCCAACCGCGTGAGTCTGAACAGCTTCCGAGCAAGCAATCGTCCAAGAAAAATAGAAAAAAAGCGATCTTGTGGGTAACACTAGTGTTGGTGTTACTTCTGTGCATGGGCGGAGTGGTGTACTATGTGCAAAGTGTACTTGTCGTGCCTGAGGTAAAAGTACCAGGTGTATTGACACAAACAGAAGACCAAGCGAAGGTTAATCTCAGTAAAGCGGGTTTACTCATTGAGGAGCCAATCCAGCATGAATACAAAGAGGGGATCGCGCCTGGAATTGTATTTTATCAAAGCTATCCTGCAGATTCTTTAGTCAAGGAAGGAACCAAGATTAGTCTGAAAGTCGGGATTGCCAAGCCGCTCACCCCAATGCCGGATGTAAAAGGCCAAAGCTACGAGAATGCTGTTAAGCTGCTGACCGCCCAGCAAATTAAGGAGACGCAGATTCAGCAAAATGAGCAGTTCAGTGATCAGGCCGTTGGGACCGTCCTTAGTCAGACTCCAGCTGCAAATGAGCCATTTGATAAGGATTCAGTCCAAGTTGTGCTCACAGTCAGCAAGGGCGCTGACACTGTAAAAATGCCAAGTCTCGTAGGGAAAACGCAGAACCAAGCGGAAAATGAGGTCAAAAAGGCAGGGCTGAAGGTTGGCTCGATTAAAGAAGAATTTAGCTATGAGCAGGAAAAAGGAAGAGTAACCAAACAATGGCCGTCCGAGGCAGGCAGTGAGTTGCCACCAAATACGGAAATTACGTTTTATGTAAGCACTGGTTACCCGCCAGAAGCGATTACGCTGCCATTTAATGTGCCTGTTGCACCGAAGGAAGAGGGTAAAAACAGCAAAATTCGTATTACTTATACGGATGCACGTGGAGAAAATCAGGAATGGGGAAGCCGTACAATTAATACGACACAGGTGTTCACTATCAACCTGCTAATGGCTCCGAACAAAGACAGTGTTGTCTCAGTATTTAGAGATGGTGACTTTATTGATACGTATCCGGTCTCTTATATTGATGCGAAAAATGGAACAGTGACGATGCCTCAAATTGCCCCACCTGCTGGAACTTCACCAACGGATACACCTGATGGTAATTCCTCGCAAAATGGAAGTGGAAACGGCGAGGAAGGTGATAACGGGGGATCTTCTAATGATAGTGGTGACGGTGGAGGCGACTCGAACAATCAGGAGGGCACAGGAGGTAATGGTGACCCTTCCGCCTTTGTTCCTGGAACGAATTCCACGGGGGCTACGCGCAGTGAGTTGGCAGTTAGCCATAAAAACAACCAAGGTCACGCTTCCCACAAAAAGAAGGAAAAAGTGATTGAGGCTGTTCAGCATCAGTAAACGTGCAATAGGAGATGCTTAACCTGCTATACGCAATAAAACTTAAACATTATGAAGGAGGACATCTTACACATGCCTGAAGGTCTGATCGTCAAGGCGCTTAGCGGATATTATTATGTCTCCAGCCTGGATCAGGATGGGCGTCCGGTATCTGGCGAAGCTACGGTACAATGCAGAGCACGCGGCATTTTTAAGAAAAAAGAGATCACGCCTCTTGTCGGTGATCGGGTCGTTTACGAACTGACTGAGAACGGGGAAGGTATGGTCAAGGAGATTAGAAAGCGTACAACGGAGCTGATTCGTCCTCCGGTAGCTAATACCACGCTTGCTGTGCTGCTGTTTTCCTTACGTGAGCCGGATTTAAACCTGCCTTTACTGGATAAATTTTTAGTCCATATTGAGCACGCCGGGCTGGATACGATTATCTGTCTGACTAAGCGCGATTTGTATGAAGGCAGCCCTTCAGAGGATGACACCGTGCTGACCGTTCAGGAAATGTACCGGAAGATCGGTTATGAAGTGCTGGTAACCAGTGCCCGTACCGGAGAAGGAACGGTTGAGCTTAAGAAGCTGTTGGCTGGTCAAATCAGCGTGTTTTCCGGGCAGTCAGGTGTAGGGAAGTCTTCCATGCTTAATGCTTTGGAGCCTGGGTTAACGCTCGAGACGAGCGCCATAAGCAATAAGCTGGGCCGAGGAAGACATACGACTCGTCATGTAGAGCTTATTCCTTTAGACAACGGAGGGTTTGTAGCAGATACGCCGGGGTTTAGCCAGTTGGATTTTCTGGAGCTGGGTGTGGATGAACTATCTCCCTGTTTTCGTGAATTCCAGCAGTATGCGGAAGGATGTAAATTTCGGGGGTGTACCCATATTCACGAGCCTGGCTGTAAAGTAAGAGAGGCCCTGGAAGAAGGACATATTTCACAGGGACGGTATGATAGCTATTTGCAGTTCTATCAGGAATTAAAAGAAAAAAAACGGAGGTACTAAGTTTATGTTAAAAATAGCACCGTCGATTTTATCCGCTGATTTTGCTCGCTTGGGCAGTGAAGTTGCGGAAGCTGCGGCAGGAGGGGCAGACTGGATTCATGTGGATGTAATGGATGGGCATTTTGTATCCAATATTACATTGGGGCCACCTATCGTTCAGGCTATTCGTCCGCATACGACTCTTCCCTTGGATGTTCATCTGATGATTGAGCATCCTGAACGTTATATTGGCGATTTCGTAAAAGCAGGAGCCGATATCATCACTGTTCATGCTGAGGCGTGTGTTCATTTGCATGGTGTCCTTCACTTGATCAAGCAGCAAGGCGCTCTGGCTGGAGTGGCTCTCAATCCGGGTACTTCACCATACGCGATCAAGGAAGTGCTGCCAAATGTAGATATGATTCTAGTGATGACGGTCAATCCTGGCTTTGGAGGACAGTCCTTCATTCCAGAGACGTTGAATAAAATCAGACAAATCCGTGCTTGGTTGAACGAATTGGGTCGTCCAGACGTACATATCGAGGTAGACGGAGGTATTGCGGAGGAGACGGCACCAGCCGTATTTGAAGCGGGGGCTAACGTGCTGGTGGCTGGTAGTGCGGTATTCGGCAGAGCAGACCGCGCAGCGGCTATTGCTACGATTCGGGACAGTGCAGCTCGTTTGTCCAAGTGAAGCTGACCGAAGCATTGTGGATGACTGTCGCGAGCATGGCGACGGGGTTGACCCTTAGCTGTTTCTCGCTTGTGAAGGCTCCTTGGAATGCCGTTCTTTCACTTTTGGCTGTTCTAGTTGTGCTGTTTTATTTTCGTAAAAATGAACGGCGTGGTTTACGAATAGGTTTTGTGGTGTGCAGCGTACTTTATTATATCCTGTTTATTTTCATACTCTCAGCATATCTCTATGTTCGCGGACTTGTCTGATGGTATAGCCTGGGATGGTTGTGCATAAATATGGTTACATGAGCGGGATTCTCATGTAGCCTTTTTTTGTGGGGTAACAACCCTTGACAGGTTGCATAAACTACAGAGAACGGATGCAGGAGGATGATGGGGAGGGTGAGGCATGAAGTTTTACACAATCAAGCTGCCAAAATTTCTGGGTGGATTCGTTAAAGCCATTTTGAATACATTCCAGAAAAACTGAATTCAACGTAATGTAAACACAGGATGTAGGATGAAAGCTAGAGGTACACAGGGCACGCTTCCCGGGCATAACAGATAGGTAGCTCGGTAGTAAAAGATAAGAACGCACGGGAAGGTGCCTGACATTTTGTTCTCCTGAACTAGGCGGATATTACTTTTCGAATAACCAAAAAAGCACCCGTTTAAAACGAGGTGCCTTTTGTTTATAACGATATTTTTTTACGACTACACGCGAGTCACTTTACCGGCTTTCAATGCACGAGTGCTGACATAAACGCGTTTCGGTTTACCGTTAACGAGAATGCGAACTTTTTGTACGTTGACGCCCCAAGTACGGCGATTACGGTTGTTAGCGTGAGATACGTGGTTACCGCTGCCAGGCTTTTTGCCTGTTACAGAACATTTACGAGACATGATTCCACCTCCTATTCTGAAAATAACCAAATTCCATATGGAACGGGTCTCTCTTCAGGCCGACTGGGTCAGCCGGACTTTGTAAGTCACTAACCTGAACAAAACAATACTTAAATATAATATCATAGTCAAAAAAGCTCCGTCAACTGATTCAAAAACTTTATTTATTTCTCTTTCGCATTATAGTACAATATGGGATAGTTATTGTTGCGATTATTTTGTATTTAAATGGAATGTGAATTCTTATTCCAGTCATGCCGGCGGTTCAGAGGCGGGACTATAGTTATCATTCCAGCCGATGATTTATTGTGGGGCAGTTGACTGGTTTTTCATTGTATATGACCTGTAGAAGAACGACCAGACGTGAGTACAAGAGCTTATGAAAGTGTGACATTCGTATTCGTCGTCTGGCTTTAGTATAATTTAATTGAACCTGTAGGCACAGTTGAATAAGGTGTGGTGAAGGTTGATAGTAAAACAAGTGTATTAAGCTAGGAAGGGGAATTCTCTTGAGTAATCGTTCTTTGAATGGAACAGATTTTACCGCAATGGTTTTAGCCGGGGCGGAACAATTACAGCAGCATGCGGAACATGTCAATTCACTAAATGTATTCCCGGTGCCAGACGGTGATACGGGAACCAACATGAATTTGACGATGAGCGCGGGCGTAACGGAATTAAAGAGGGGGGATTCTTCCTCCATCGGTGTCATGTCCGGCATATTATCCAAAGGTTTGCTGATGGGAGCCCGCGGCAATTCAGGGGTTATCCTGTCTCAGTTGTTTCGTGGCTTCAGCCGTTACGCTGCCCCATACGAGGAATTGAATACCCTTCAGTTCGCATCGGCATTGCAGAGCGGGGTGGATGCGGCCTACAAGGCGGTGGTTAAGCCGGTGGAGGGTACAATTCTTACCGTGGCGAAGGAAGCGGCCAGGCATGCTGTGTTTTTCTCGCGCCGGACGAACGATATCACGGAACTGATGGAAGAAGTGCTTGCCAAAGCGAAGGAAACGCTTGCCATGACGCAGGACATGCTCCCTGTACTGAAGCAAGTAGGAGTTGTAGATTCGGGTGGGCAAGGTCTTGTGTATATTTATGAAGGCTTTATGCAGCATCTTGGAAGCGGCTTGGTGACGTCTCCAATTGCAAAAAGTGATAATGCACGCCAGGTTTTTGCTCCTCACGTATCGGAGAGACCTACTGCTTCTGCAGTTGTTCCTTCCCCAGATGCGCCGATTTCTGCGCAAGCGAAGCTCGAAACGGATAATATTGAATTTTTGTATGATATGGAGTTTTTTATTAATCGACAACTGGGCGATGCGCAAGGTACCTATTTTGATGAGGAAGCCTTCCGGAAAGCGTTATCTGTAGATGGTGATTCTATTATCGTGATTTCAGACGATGACGTCATCAAGGTTCACGTGCATTCTAAGGCTCCTGGTGAAGTACTGAATTTGGCACTGCGTTACGGAGAAATTACACAGATTCGTATTTTAAATATGCGCGAGCAGCATCGTGATTTGTTGTCTGCGGGTATGGATGTTGCTCCTGAGCCTGAGTGGTTTGCTGAAATACCAACAGAGCCTGTACGTGAGGAAGAGCCGTCTGAGCCTCCCGCTCATGAACTGGCATCCTTTGGTTTTATAGCTGTGGCTTCCGGTGAAGGAATTGCTGATATTTTCAGAAGTTTAGGCGTCGATGTTGTCCTTGCTGGCGGCCAAACAATGAATCCGAGCACAGAGGACTTCGTTAATGCGGCCCGCTCGATTGCGGCTCAACATATTTTTATTCTTCCGAATAATTCCAATATTATTTTGGCGGCAGAACAAGCACGTGAACTGCTAGAGATGGAACGTTTGGTGTCGGTTATTCCGAGCAAAACAATTCCTCAGGGCATTGTGGCAGCATTTGCCTTCCAGGAGGAAGAGGCTTTTGAGGTAAATCAGGACAATATGCGTGACGCAGTCACCCGGGTGAAGTCTGGGCAAGTGACCTACGCGGTACGGGATACGACGCTTGATGATCTGCATATTACAGCAGGGCACTACATCGGTATTCAGGATTCCAAGATTGTTGCGACCGAGGAACACTTAATGGCAACGTCCCGTCTTTTGCTAGCGAAAATGCTGGTGAATGGCGATGAAATTGTTACGATTCTTACAGGTTCGGACGCGAATCAACAAGACACAGATCAGCTTGTTGCATGGATTGAAGAAAATTATGCGGATGCTGAAGTGGAAGTTCATGAAGGTGGTCAGCCGATTTATCCTTATTTGTTCTCAGTGGAAACCTGATGTGCTTTTGCGCGTCCATGGAAGTCCACTACAAAAGGAGGTCTGACTGATGAGTAGTACCATCATTTTGACGGATAGCACGGCTGATATTCCACCGGAATTAGCAGACCGTCTCGGTATAGTCGTTGTACCACTGACAGTGATGTTCGGCAGCACAACTTACCTGGACGGCATTGAGATGTCAGCGGCGCAGTTTTACAGCGAACTGGTACGGGCTGATGAGCTGCCTACGACTTCACAGCCTTCACCAGCCCGTTTTTTGGAGACATACACGACACTATTGGAGCAATACCCTGAGAGCCAGATTATCTCTATCCATTTATCCTCGGGTGTGAGCGGAACGTATCAGTCTGCTCTGCTGGGCAAATCCATGCTGGAGAAGCATGAACATAGAGTGACTGTGGTGGATTCCAAATCAGCTTCATACGGATACGGTATGCTAGTGGTTTATGCGGCAGAGCTGGCGGCAGCCGGGCACTCCCCGGCTGATATTGTTCGGGCTGTGGAACGTCGTGGAGAGCGCCGTTGTTTGTATTTCCTGGTGGATACCCTGCAATACTTACAAAAAGGCGGACGTATTGGTAAGGCAGCGGCAATGGTGGGCACGTTGCTTAACATTAAGCCGATACTTTCGATTGACAAAGAAGGCATTATTTATTCAGTTGATAAGGCGAGAGGGCATAAAAAAGCGACAGCGAGAATTATTGAACTACTGGAGCGGGACTTAAAAGGCCAAAAAATTAATATTGCTGTGGGCCATACGGCAGATCGCTCAGTGGCAGAAGCGTTCGTGGCTCAGCTGGCAGAGCATTTTGAGCTAGGAGATCGAATATATACTGAACTTGGCGCTGTGATTGGGACCCACGTAGGGCCAGGGACGATTGGCATTTTTGTGTGGCCGGCCGGAGATGAGAGGTAATATGCTGCAATTGGATCAAATACCTTTAAAACAAATACATGGCGTGAGTGCTCTCAAAGAGGGAGAGCTTCACGCTTTTGGCATTTTTAACATACAGGATATGCTGGAATATTATCCGTTTCGGTATGAAGATTACCGACTGCGCTCGCTAAGCGAAGTGAAGGACGGAGATAAGATTACGGTACAAGCCAAAATTATGGGCATTCCGGTGCTTCAGCGTTACGGGCGCAAATCAAGGTTGACTTGTAAATTGATGGCCGAGGATTGGATGTTTACCGCAACGTGGTTTAATCGGCATTTCATGAAGGAGCAGCTAACCTCAGGTCGTGAAATTGTGGTGACTGGTAAATGGGACCTCAAACGTATGCAGATGACTGTTGCAGATTCTGAGTTTCCTGATAAAGGGGTAGCCCGCTCGGGGACACTTCAACCGGTGTACTCTATAGGCGGCAAGATCACCCAAAGCTGGATGCGAAAAATAATGAACCAGACGCTCCAGCAGTTTGGTGAAATGATCCCCGAAATATTGCCTGAGTTGCTTGTACGCAAATATAGTATGATGCCGCGCAAGCAGGCTATTGCGGGTATACACCAGCCTCAGGACAACCGCGAGGGGCAAGAGGCTCGTCGGCGGATGGTGTATGAGGAACTGTTTTTATTTCAGCTGAAAATGCAGGCATTCCGGGCGTTAAATCGCGGTCGTGCGGACGGGGTGGTACATACGGTGGATAACGCCACGATTCGTGAATTTGTAAGGGCTTTGCCTTTTGAATTAACGGATGCACAGAAGAAGGTAGAGCTTGAAATACTGCACGATCTACGCTCACCTTATTGTATGAACCGTCTGCTTCAGGGGGATGTTGGGTCAGGTAAAACAGTTGTTGCTGCCATCGGTTTATTTGCCACAGTACGTTCCGGTTTTCAGGGAGCGCTGATGGTGCCAACCGAAATATTGGCCGAGCAGCACATGCGATCGCTTCACAAGCTGTTTGAGCCCTTTGGAATCAGCGTTGGTCTACTGACTGGGAGTACAACCGGGAAGAAGCGTAAGGAACTGCTAGCTGCTCTCCAAATGGGTCTGCTGGACATTGTAGTAGGCACCCATGCTCTCATTCAGGAGGATGTATATTTTCGTCAGCTTGGGCTTGTTGTAACGGATGAGCAGCATAGATTCGGAGTGAACCAGCGAAGTGTACTGCGTCGCAAAGGCTATAATCCCGATGTGCTGACGATGACGGCCACACCGATCCCTCGTACGCTGGCCATCACTGCGTTTGGCGATATGGATGTTTCTACGTTGTCAGAGCGGCCGAAGGGGCGTATTCCAATTTCCACCTATTGGGTGAAGCACGAACTGATGGATCGGGTACTTGGTTTTATTTCCCGCGAGGTAGACCAGGGACGGCAGGCTTATCTGATTTGTCCGTTGATTGAAGAGTCGGAGAAGCTAGACGTACAGAATGCCATCGATTTGCATATTCAAATGCAGCAGGCTTTTCCACATTACCGCGTTGGGCTATTACATGGACGAATGACTCCCGCAGAAAAGGAAGAAGTTATGCGTTCTTTCTATGCGAATGAAATTCAGTTGCTCGTTTCAACGACGGTTGTGGAGGTAGGGGTAGACGTTCCCAATGCGACACTAATGATCATTATGGATGCGGATCGTTTTGGACTGTCCCAGTTACATCAATTACGTGGACGAGTCGGACGGGGTGCACATGCCTCGTATTGCGTACTGATCGCTGACCCTAAGTCGGAGGTTGGTCAGGAGCGGATGAAGGTTATGACTGATACGGACGATGGTTTTGAGGTGGCTAGACGCGATCTGGATTTGAGGGGGCCGGGTGACTTTTTTGGTACCAAGCAGAGTGGGCTACCCGAGTTTCGTTTAGCAGATATGGTAGCGGATTTTGAGGTGCTGGAAAAGGCGCGTGAGGATGCAACTGATCTGATCAAGGATGCGTCCTTTTGGACATCTCCGCAGTATGAAGCATTGCGCGGTTATTTGCAAAAAGAGCAGATTTTTCAGGGGGATCTCATCGACTAATCCACCATGAATTATGAGATTGTTTTAAACGTTTTAAACAGATAGGCACAATGGACAGGCTGGCCGTCATATATTTGGGAATGACCGAATGATATGGGAGGTGTGGCAACATTGAGCTATCAGCAATATGGAATCAGTCCGCAACTGGTGGAGCGGATTAAGTTGAAAATGAAGAATCGTGCGCTCAAGGAGCGGGTTAAGCAGCAGATTGAAGGTGTGACTAAAGCGGACCTGCAAAATAAAGCTAAGGTGCGTCATCTTGTGAAGTCCACTTCTGCTATTTTAAACGAGCGTTTGACGGCTGCGCAGGAGGAGCAATTGACCGCCTTCGTATTGGCACAAAAAATTGATCCGTCCAATACATTTCATCTAATCAAGCTGTGGGGAATGTTCCGTTGATTGCTATTTGAAGAGGTGCTTCAAAGCGTTCTCCATGTTTTTTTGTGAAGCACAGATAAAAAAAGGATTGCCTGATATCAGGCGATCCTTTTTGGTTTGTTTTAGTTCATTCCCCGGGCAATAGCTAGTGTGCACTTATCATGAGACTTTTTATTTGTAATGACCGCCAATTTTGATAGAGCGTTCCATGGCCTGCCCGGCATCTGTTAACGATGATGCTCGCATGATGATGGACTGACCATACCGATCCTTTAAAGTGTCCGTCACCTTTTCCAAAGCACGGGATCGCTCCTGATCCTCAAATAAATCCAACTGATATAGTTGATCATCCACCAATCCGCTTAAAGTAACCCCTGCGCGCTTCACGGGCATATGATTCCAAAAAGTATAAAAGATTTTTTTAACGGTTTCATATACTTTTTGGGTATGGTTTGTAGGATCGGGTATCTTCATTTGTCGGGAGAACCCAGTTGGTGCCTCGTAGGGACTGCATATACAATGAACAGTCACAACTGAGCCCATATATCCTTTGCGGCGGGCGTCCCGACACACCTCTTCTGTTAGTTCAAGCAGGATGGTTTCCACTTCCGCAGGCTGGAGATAGTCGCGGGGAAGAGTCATCATATGACCGATGGATTTGGGAGGTGTATTAAATGTTTCCGGCTTGACCGGGCTGTGATCGATCCCGTTAGCAGTCCGCCATATCACCTCTGCCTGAATATCGGACTGCTTGCCGAAATGAGACCGGAATCTGTCCTGTAGCCGGGGTAAGGGGGTACGTGCGATATCTCCAATGGTGTGTAGTCCAAGCTTCTCCAAATGCCGTTCCATACGCGAACCAATGCCGAACATAAGACGTACTGGCTGAGGCCACAGCAACGCTGCAATATCGGATGTAGGCAACAAGAAAATGCCACTGTCATTTTTTTTAGCCCATATATCTGTCGCGGTTTTAGCCAGCATTTTGTTGGAGCTGATGCCAATTCGAATCCATACTCCTGTTTGTGCCAGTACCTTTTGCTGAATTTCACTTGCAATACTCACCGGATCTCCGAACAGAGAGAGGCTTCCGCTCATATCCAGAAACTGTTCATCAATACTGAAAACCTCAACCAAATCTGTATATTCATTATAGATTTCTGTTATTTTTAATGAGACATCGATATAATGCTGCATACGCGGGCGTACAATGATAAGGTCAGGACATTTTTTCACCGCTTCTCCCAGACGTTCTGCTGTAGATATACCGTATTTTTTGGCCAGCGGACATGCAGCTAAAATAATGCCTGAACGAAGTGCAGGGTCACCGGCCACAACGAGTGGCTTATGGTGGTATTTGGGATCATCTGCTTTTTCGATGCTGGTATAAAAACTTTGGCAGTCCGATAAGAATATGGTTCTATTTCTGCGTTCCTTCAAAAATTCGACCTCCTCTCCTGATAGGTGTTGATCATCCTACCAAAATATTCTTGAATGTATACTCTTATAGTAGTATTATATACGGAACAAGTGTTCCTAATACAAATGTATTTTTTGGAACGTTAGAGTTTACGTAAAACCTAACATGGCGTATCATAATATCTTGAGCAAAAACAAGTTGGAAATGAATGAATATTGAGGGGAGAAAACCATTTTTATGAACCCAAAACGTCGACCATCATCTCAAAAACGCAGTAGGTGGCGTATTTTTGGCAGAGTTTTGCTAATTAATATCAAGTGGTTCTCGTTTGCGGGTGTACTTGGAGTGCTATTTGCTGGAGGTCTTATATCCGGCTATGTAGCGGCACTGGTTCATGATGAACCTGTACGATCACGTCAGTTGATATATGAAAAGGTAAATGAGAACGCTCTGACCAGCTTTGTATTTTTTAATGATCAGGTAACTCCGGTTGGAAGAATGCGCATGGAGGAGGATCGACAGCTCGTTGATCTGAAGGATGTCCCTCAGTCGATTGTGGACGCCCTCATTTCAACGGAAGACAGCCAATTTTATGAGCACCGTGGTGTGGATTTAAAGGGAACAGCTCGTGCCGTTAAGCAGAAGCTTTTGAATGAAAACCGCCAAACAGGCGGCAGCACACTGACGCAGCAGGTAGCCCGAAGGGTTTTTCTCAGTCTGGATAAGACGGACAGCCGCAAGGTGAAGGAAATGCTGCTAGCATTGCGTATGGAACGGTTTATGGGCAAGGATAAAATATTAACGGCTTACTTAAACAAAATGCCTTTTGGTAATGGTTCCGCTGGTTACAATTTATATGGAATCAAGTCTGCTTCGTTAGGAATTTTCAATGTAAGTGATCTACATAAGCTTCATATTGCTCAGGCGGCTTATTTGGCAGGTCTCCCGCAACTGCCATCTGTTTATTCCGCTTTTGATGGTAAAGGGAACTTTGATGAAGAAGGCTTCAATAAAGCGATGGAGCGTCAGCGTGTCGTGTTGGGAAGAATGCTGGCAACAGGTAAACTTACGCTATCCGAATATAATGAGGCGCTTCAATTTGATGTGAAAGCCACTCTTGCGCCACATCGCGAAAAAAGTTATAACACATTCCCTTATTTGATGCTGGAGACAGAGCGGGAAGCCGCCCAATTGTTAGCGCTCCAGCAAAATCCGGATATCACGCCAGCCGAAATTTCCAAGCCTGAGCATGCCGAGCTTCTTCAAAATACGCGAGAAGAGTTGCAAAGGTCCGGATATCGAATTTATACAACGATAAATAAGAAAATTTATAATAATATGCGGCAGATTGCAGCCAATCCACAAAACTTTTCTCCATACAGTAAGAAGAAGGGATTAGAGCAGATTGCAGCAATCATGATTGATCATAAAACAGGGGCCATACTTGGTATGATCGAGGGCAGAGATTTTAATACCGAGCAAATGAACTATGCAACTCAAATGACACGTCAGCCCGGTTCTGCCATGAAGCCTATTGCTGCTTATTTACCTGCTTTGGAAAAGGGCTACACTCAGCCAGCCGGTCTTATTGATGATTCACAAATCATACTGAAAGACGGACGTAAAGGTTATCATATTCCTAAAAATTATAACAGACGGTACGAGGGGCTTATGACAGCCCGTGAAGCACTCAATCGGTCAATCAACATCCCTGCGCTGAGGCTGTTCCTATATGAAGTTAAAATTTCTAACGCTTGGAATTTTGTGCGTTCTCTTGGAATTACGACGATTCAGCCGCAGGATGAACATGCTCAGACAGGGGTTTTGGGTGGACTAAGTAAAGGGGTATCCGTCGAGGAACTGACCGCAGCATATGGAACGATTCCCAATATGGGTGTATATAATGCACCTCATCTGATCAGCAAAATTACGGATGCCAACGGGAAGATCGTATATGAATTTAAACCGCAGACGAGACGTGTATATTCGCAGCAAACCGCATTTTTGATGACGGATATGCTCAAAACGGTTATATCAGATCCGAGGGGAACTGGCAAACGTCTGCAAAATACTTTTAAAAGCTACGGTGACATTGATATCGCCGGTAAAACCGGTACGACACAAAACTTTGGTGATGTGTGGTTTATGGGGTACACACCTGACGTTACACTAGGCGTCTGGGCTGGTTACCGCCAACAGGTTAATACATTATCTCAAGAAGGTCATTCCAGAGCACAGTCAGTGTGGGCACTGATCATGAATGAGGCGGTCAAGGACCAGCCTGAGCTTTTTAAGAATAAGCACTTTATACAGCCGGAAGGTGTTGTAAGAGTTACGGTTTCTAGCCTTACAGGTAAGCTACCAGGGCGTTATTCCCGTCAATCGGGTCAACTCGTGACTGACTGGTTTAATCAAAAATATGTGCCTACCGAGGTTGGAAGAGAACAGATTCCGCGTTCTGCTAGACCAGTGGTCCCATCCAAACCAGATATCAAGGAAAAAGCAGTCCCAGAGGTTGAGGTCCCTGCAATAGATCAAGAGAAAATTCCACCAGAGGAAACGGATCCTGCTGTTCCTGACGCAGACACAGAGGTAGATATGCCTGATGAGAACAATGATGTGCCATCAACAGATACTTCGCAACCTTCTGTTGAAAATGAACAGGAGACTCCTTCTGAATCGGAAAGCCAGAGTGAGACTCCAAAAAACCAATCTGACGAAGTTACTTATCCAGAAATAATATCTGATCAACCCAAAAACTAAACGACAGGAACGGTTTAGTTTAAAATGCCGTTCCCAACAATGTCTACAGTGACCTGCGGATGAAAACGAACATTGGGGTATTCTTCATTCCAATCTACACTTTTCCATACTACTGGATGATGAGCGATCAACTGTCTGTCTACGCCAAAGGCATCACATCCATTTTCCTGATTGCTTTGAGGATCATCTACAGTCTCTAGCGTTTGCGACAACACGCCTTCAGGAGTGAGATCATAAGCCGATGCATTTGCCAATCGGGCATCCTTCAAATTGTCCTGATCCCAGCAGCCTGTTATAAACATGAGTAGAGCCAGCATTCCAAGCGCTCTGCTCTTTTTTATGTTTCAGGTCCCTCCTTTTTTTTGAAGAGATAGGATAGAATTAGCAGCGGAAAAAGGGAACACAATTAGCGGGAAATAAGTAGAATTATTGGGCGTAGAACCAATTCCTAGTTATTATTTGATGATATGCGCCAGCTCTAATGGCAAAATAGCACGGGAGCTATTAGAGTAGTTGGGCTACCATCAGCCAAAATCGCAATCCGTCCCTCCATTAGATTGGCGGTCACACGATCCGGTCGTTCCGTCTGAGCTATTGAGGGAAGAGAATAAGGATTTTCCTCCTTAAATTCTTGAATAAAAACGGGAGGGAGCGCCATATCGGAGGAGATTGCTTTAATTCTCGTTTTCACTGCTTTCACCAGCTCAGGATTAGCCAAGTCTTGAACATAGACAATAACGATTTTAGTTCGGGTTTTAGATCCCACATAAAGAGCGTACAACCAGTGACGGGGTGACAATTTGTTTGCGAATCAGATTCAGATTGATGGATAACTGCTCAAACATTTCTGTTTAATTCAACGGAAGCTGCGTCATGTCCAGCCAAGAGAGCACCTCCTTTTGGATGAGATAGGCATAATGTGTGCCCAATGGACTGAGTTTATCCATGATCTGGTGACTTATCCATTCTTGAATCACCAGATTACAAGGAGGCTTAATCTTGCGTCGGATCAATTCCTAGATAGTGTCCCAGTTTCCGCCGGACCTCGCTGCGAGCAAAGGACGAAAGCATGAAAAATCGCCTTTGATAGCCACGGCATACATACAAAACCTCTACGCCTTCATGATTTCGGATTTCGCTGTAAATTTTAATTCCTAGTGTTTTCATTCGCGCTTTTGTCTCTGCTAATTGAACAGCTACGCGCTGTTGTACTCCAGTCAGGCTACGAACATACAAATCGGGCATTTTTAGAGGAGAGGTATTTATAATATGAATGTCTCGTTCCAGCACATCCAGAACAAGAGTTAAAAGTACACACATCTTGACCAGCCCTGTGTCTTCTTCAGAAGGTAAAGGAGCTTTGCTCTTGTGGTTCAGTATCTTTTGGCTTGGCATAAAAATCTCCTTTACTCCGAGTAAGAATACAATATATAATCAGTATATAGAACGTATGTTCTATTTATACCTCATCATAGGAATTTTTCCATGGTTAAAGCAATCATCAATTATTGGAAAAGTGATGGGGAGCGATACCCATGTGCCATTATGTAAAGAATCTTACGTTTATCGCCAATGACAGTCAAACAGAGTTTATGTTAAGCTAATGGATAAAAACTTACATAAAAGGGGAGATCGTTCTGACTGCGGTCAGCCTTTACTATTTAACTTAAGAAAGTGGAGAAAGAAGGTATACATATTGTCACGTTCGTTATATGCAGCTTTATTACTGTTGAGCCTCATTTGGGGCGGTTCGTTTATGTTTATCAAGGTGTTGTTGCTACATCAGGTAGGGCCGTGGACTATTGTATTTCTCAGGTCCAGCTTTGGGCTTATTTTTATTGTCTTGTTAATGATACTTATGCGCAGGCCGTTTAAAATCAAAAGCATTCCGTGGAAATCGGTTACTCTGGTAGCTTCGGTCAACATGGTCTTGCCATGGACATTGATCGGTTTTAGCGAGACCAGAATAGCTAGCAGCATGGCTTCTGTATTGAATGCTACCACGCCCATATGGACCATGTTGGTGGGGCTTGTTTTTTTCGGAGCTATTTTTCATCGAATGCAGTGGCTAGGAATGGGTCTCGCTTTTGTAGGAATTATTATTTTATTGGGTATTAATCCTGCATCTATTATTTCTGTTGATCCTGTGGGTTTTGGGTGTATGCTGCTTGCGACTCTTTGCTACGGATTTGGAACACAGCTCTCCAAACGTTTTCTTTCCAATCTTTCCATGTATCAGGCTACCTTTGCGACACTGCTTGGTGCGGCGGTAGGGGGTGGCATTATGATGGCAATGGTGGAGAGACCTGATTTGTCGATTGTTTCTGATTCAGGTGTATTGGGTTCTCTTATAGGACTGGGAGTTTTGGGATCAGGAGTAGCATATATTTTGTTCAACTACATGATTTTGCGGGGGAGTGCGGAATTTGCTTCTTCGGTGACGTATTTTGTACCAGTAAGTGCCATTGTATGGGGCTTTTTGCTCTTGAATGAACATATCGGCTGGAACGTTCTAACCGGGCTGGTCCTTATACTTGGAGGAGTGTTTATGGCCAATCAGCGTAGAACCGCCAAATTAAGTGGATAATAATCTAAACAAAAATAAAATACGATTTGGGTTATATTAAATGTACATTCGCCAAACCTTCGGTATAATGCGTTAATTCACACATACAATAAAGCATGCTCACACATAAAATAAAATATGGTGCAGCAAAAAAGCAAGCTGTTTAGCAGGTGACAAGGTGTGGTATAATAAATTATAGAATTATATGTACCACAGAAATGTCGGAGTTTTATTCCACAAAAGAAAGGATCAGGATACCATGTGTCCCCGAAGGATACTTCCCCAAAGGACGATTTGGAAACGATTTGATCTGTCTTATACTTAGCTTTTCCGCGGAGTAACGTCAAGTTGCGAAAGCCAACTCTGCGGAAGAGGGGATTGTACATGCGAAGGACCAAGTCCTCCAGGCACATCTTACCTGGTAGTTTCCGTAAGAGTGGGTTCATCCACATCAAACTTACGAGAAACCGAGGGAGCCTGTATGAGGAAAACTTACGAATCTATCGTGAACAATGGAGCATTGAGACAGATTGCTGTCATGTTGCTCGGAACATGCATTTTAGCTTTTACGTACTATCACATTAATGCCCAAAATCATTTGTCAGAAGGCGGATTTGCAGGCTTGGCCCTGCTGGGACATTACGCGTTTGGTATATCTCCAGCATGGAGTATGTTGCTGCTTGATATTCCCGTCATATTGCTGGCATGGGTACTGAAGGGCAAAAGATTTATGCTGCTTGCGTTAATCGGAGCCGTCGCTTTTTCACTGTTTTATGCAGGATTTGAGAAGTATTCGACTCTGGTTATAGATCTACATGGAAATCTGCTGATAGCTGCTCTACTTTGTGGGGTGCTTACAGGTTTGGGAGCCGGAATCGTACTGCGATTCGGTGGAGCAACCGGGGGCGATGATATCTTATCTCTGCTGATCAGTGAGTGGCGCGGGTGGAAAATCGGCAACGTGTTTATTGTCAGTGACATCATCGTACTGGGATTATCACTATTGTATCTGCCTATGAAGGAAACAATGTTTACAATACTGGCTGTGTGGCTTGCCGGAAAAATAATTACATGGACGACCACGTTCCAACTGCACCGACCTGTGAAAAAGGTACTGCCAGCGGCTATACCCGCTAAAAAGGTGGTTGCCAAAACAGTGCCGGTCGTCCACAGCCTTCGTCAATAAGGAAAGGGTGTTACGTTAGGAGAGAAATCTTCTTACGTAACACCCTTTCGCTGTATTCAGCTTCTATCAGGAAGGTTTTAAAGTAGACTGAATGCGTCCGTTTTATATTTTTTCTACTGTTTCTCATCTTGCTCGGCTGGATGATTATCGTTCCATTCCTCGGCTTGGGAAGTGGCAATCGCAATCGAGCGACCTTCTTCATAGCCGTCACGGAGTAGAGCGTTAGCAATATCAACGGCTTTTTCTCGCACACGAGGTTCCAGGTTTTTCATGGATGGAGGGTAATCATGTTTGTTCCAAGGCATAGTTGCACACTCCTTATAGCAGATGATGTATTATGTATTACCCGTTGTAGGATTAAACAAACGGAAATCAAAGAAATGAATATATTGTAAAATGTATCTTGAGAAAAAGCGTATAATGGTGTGCAGAATACCAGAAAAAGGAGTGAAGCATTTGCTTGCCTGGGGTTTTGTTTTTTTGCTGACTATCATCATTCATCCTACAGATAGCTTGTCCTATGCTCTGCGGCTTGGTGGTTTGCGAGCGCGTCGGATTGGATTAGCGTTAACCGTTGCGGGAATGCTGCTGTTGGTTTCACGCACCTCTAACATGGCGCAGGGGCCTTTACTCGGAGGTATGGTCGATCAGGCTAAAGCTGCAGCACAAGTGGGCGGAACGGATATTAGACTGGAACTATATATGCATGGGGTACTGCTGGCAGCAACCGTTGGAACCATACTTGCTATATTACTGTATCCAACAGTGGTACGCATGTCAGCCAGATGGATTGTGCATTTGGAGCATACCGGATCTATTCCGGCTTTGGTGCGTCATTTAATGCTGCGAAGTCGCTGGAAACATGCAGGCTACTACATAAAACGTCCCACCTGGTCCATGCTTACTTCACTGATTAGCGGAGCGATACCCAAGCGTCTAATTATTCTGAATATAGCTGTCACTTCGATTTATACAACAGGAGTAGTATCTGCTTTATATGCATCATTCCTGTGGCCTGCTCAAGGTACAGCAATGTCAATGTCGTCAGGTCTAATCAATGGCGTTGCAACGGTATTATTGACCTTGTTAATTGATCCAAGATTGGCGGTCCTGTCGGAGAAAACGCTACGAGGGGAGCTACCCTTAACTCGGATGAACAGTATGTACGGCTGGATGATCATGTCGCGTTTGGCAGGTACTTTATTAGCTCAGCTATTGCTAGTACCGCTAGCAATTTGGCTAGGATGGGTAATGAGTTAATTGCTAGCTTTCGTAATGATGTGCTGCTGCCATATCCCAAAAAAGGGCTGACCCGTGATCATCTATTAAAGATAGATCGCGGGCCAGCTCCAATGATTTTATGGATACTTACTGTTCAAATAATGACTTATATGCTCCGTATCCTTCACGTTCCAAGTCTTCTTGAGGCACGAAGCGGAGCGCGGCGGAATTGATGCAATAACGCAGACCATCTGGACCTGGACCATCATCGAATACATGCCCTAAATGGGAGTCAGCTTCGCGACTTCGCACCTCGGTACGGATCATAAAATGGCTGAGATCGGTTTTTTCTTTGACATTATAGCTGCGCAGCGGACGGGTAAAGCTGGGCCAACCGCAACCTGCATCATATTTGTCCAATGAACTGAACAAGGGCTCTCCTGATACGATATCTACGTAAATGCCTTCACCCTCATGATCCCAAAACTCATTTTGAAAAGGACGCTCGGTCGCGTTTTTTTGTGTTACTTCGTATTGAATAGGCGTCAGCCGATCTTTAAGATCGGATTTATCAATCTTGCCAGACCAATTTTGTTCGATAAAATCTTCACGTCCCGAACCTTTGCGGTAGCGTTTGTAATGAGCGGGGTTTTTCTTATGGTAGTCCTGATGATATTCTTCTGCTTCATAAAAAGTGGTCGCAGGCAGGATCGGTGTAGCAATGGGCTTGTCGAAGCGGCCACTTTGAGCCAAAGCTTTTTTAGAAGCTTCTGCCTTGATTCGCTGCTCTTCATTATGATAGAAAATAACCGTTTGGTAAGATGAACCTCTATCGTGAAACTGTCCACCTTCATCCGTCGGATCAATCTGCTGCCAGAATAGCTCCAACAGTTTTTCATACGGGAAAACTTGTGGATCGAATGTAATCTGTACGGCTTCCACATGCCCCGTTGTTTCAGAGCATACCTCTTCATAGGTAGGATTTTCGGTATGTCCCCCTGTGTAACCAGATCTAACCTTAAAAATACCGGGTAATTCCTCAAAAGGGGAAACCATGCACCAGAAGCAGCCACCTGCAAAAGTTGCTTTTTCTACCGTGTGTGGATTGTTGGTGCTCATATTTGTCACTCCAATCTGAGAATGTTTAATTAGTTGTTATTTAAATAGCTTACAATTAAATTATATACGAGATTTTTGCAAAATCCAACGAAACGTCAGAAACCAAACGGCAGTGTAACTGGCTCTGTCCTCAAAATCGCCATGAAACATCCTACAGAAACGGTAGCAAACTGTCGCATTAAATTCTATTGATGCGTTGAAGCCTTTTTCGGTAGAGTATAAAGCCGCCGCCCACCAATGCAGTATATAGCACCAAAATGAGCAAACCAGTGATTGGGTGTTCTGCAAAGCTGCCGCCAGCATAAGCATACACCGCAATTGCGGGAAGCTTGCCAATAGCTGTACCTAGGATAAAGCTCCAGAACGGAAACCCCGCTACTCCAGCGTATACATTTACCGCTGCCTGGGGGATGACCGGAATCAGGCGAGCCAGCAGAACAGCAGCAAAAGGCTCCCTTTCCATGACCCGATTGAAGCGCTCCAATGCAGGAACCCGCTTCAAATAGGCTCGTCCTTTGTCACGAAACAGGGTACGTACTGCAATGAAAACGACCAGTGCAGCCATGGTAGTGCCTAGCCAGCAAATCAGAGCACCTTGCCAAGGACCTGCGGCATAAGCAATAGAAGCGATAATCAGCTTGTAAGGCACAAACGGTATTAACGCGAATAAAAATGCGAGCAGTAGCAGAACTGGAAAGGAGGTTTGCTTGTCCGCCCAGGCGAGCCAATCATATCTGTAGATAAACGTGATGCAAAGCAGCGAAACATAAGCAGCGGCAAGTAGCCATTTTTTCATTTACATACCTCTTTCAATATCCCTGTACGGCTTATCGCTTATACAGAAAAAAATAGGGTTCACATTCCTAATAATGTGTGCTATACTGCCACTAATAGAATAGTTCCCAAAGGGGAGTAGCTCAACGAGTAAAGTCGTCATTACGGGATTTTTAATCCCCGGCTTTATTGGCAACGTAATGTTGTAAGCGAGACCTTTGCCAGGATTTTAGGAATCCGGGTAAATGGTCTTTTTTTGATGCCAAATTTGGGTCAGCGCCGTTTCCGGATTCCGTGAAATGGCGCTTTTTTAGTATAAAGCGCTGAACTATGTACAGTATAACAAATAAATAAAAAAGGTGGGAGAAACGTATGGATTTGTTGTCAATTGAGTTTTTAACCGCATTAGTATCCATCATTATCATTGATCTGGTGCTAGCTGGTGACAATGCAATCGTAATCGGTTTGGCGGCTCGCAATGTTGATAAGGCCAATCAAAAGAAGGTCATTATTTGGGGGACGGTCGGAGCGGTCATCATTCGTGTGATTGCTACGGTGCTGGTCACGTATTTATTGCAAATTTATGGATTGCGTTTGATTGGGGGACTCGCACTTATCTATATCGCCTATAAGCTACTGGTCGAAGAGAAGAAGCATGAAATTTCAGCCACGAATCAAATGTGGGCAGCGATCCGCACCATTATTATCGCGGATACGATGATGGGGCTCGACAATGTACTTGCTGTAGCGGGCGCAGCTCATGGAAATATGCTACTCGTTATATTGGGTCTTGCAATCTCTGTTCCAATCATGGTGTGGGGAAGTACGATTATCTTGAAGCTGACAGAACGTTACCCAGTAGTTATTACGATTGGGGCTGCTGTACTTGCTTATACTGCTGCCAAAATGGTGGTGGCGGAACCGTTGATTGCACACTGGTTTATGAACGGGGTCGTTAAATACGGCTTTGAGGTTCTGGTTGTGGTTCTGGTTGTAGCCATTGGGATGCGTGTTAAAAAAATCAAAAGTGAAAAAACAAGAAAGCAAGTGCAGCACGCCTAAGCTAACTTACATTGAGGTAAACTTAGCTGAAGCTGAATGTTCATGCCATAGAGGCTGTTCCGTTATTGTCCAACTGGACCCGGAGCAGTCTCTTTTCTTTACTTGTCAGCAGACTTCCATGTAAACTAGACAACAGATGAATGAGTGATTAGAGGTGGGAATGATATGGACAAGCAAACGAAGACAAGGGTAGCCATTGCGGGACTGGGTGGTATTGCTCGTAAAGTATATTTGCCGTTACTGGCTGCACACCAAGGTGTAGACATTGTAGGTGTCATGAACCGTTCACAGGAGCCGGTAAGTTCCGTCATGGAGCAATATAGGTTGCCTAGAGGAACGACAGATGTGAAGGAGATGCTGGCATGGGAACCGGAAGCTGTATTTATACATGCCGCGACCGAAGCTCATTTTGATCTGGTTATGGCGTGTATTGAAAAAGGGATTGCCGTGTATGTGGATAAACCGTTGTCCTATGATGTTCGTCAGAATCTGGAAATGACCGCTTTTGCGGAAGCACAGGCCGTGCTGCTGGCGGTGGGATTTAATCGGCGTTTTGCCCCGCATTATGTTGCTGCTAAGGCTTGGTTAGAGGAAGCGGGTGGATTCAGTCAATGTGCGGCTATTAAACATCGTACTGGATATGATCGAAGACCGGCGGCACAGACGGTTTATGATGATTTAATTCATATGCTTGACTTGCTTTTGTGGCTGGGTGGCGATGATTATGAACTGCTGCATAGTAGTCTGAATACGACGAGTGAAGGATATATGGATGCTGCGTTCGGGACTGTACGTTTGGGAAATGCCACCGGAAGCTACAGTATGAGTAGACAGGCAGGAGCTGACATAGAAAAACTGGAGCTTCACGGGGCAGGACGGTCTGTTGAAGTAACAAATATGGAACAGGCTGTTTTTATGCAAAAAAATCATTCACCATTAACGCAAGCTTTTGGAAGCTGGGATACGATTTTGGAAAGACGAGGATTCACAGGAGTCGTGAATCATTTTCTGGAGCATATTCATCGTCCGGAGGAGTGTGCTGTACGAGCTGGAAAAGTATTGGAAAGCCATATGCTGGCTGACGAACTGATCAACCGTTTGAGTGATTAATATGGAACGTCCGAACATGATCTTAACAGTCCAGACAGACATCAAGAATTAGGTTGAAGGAGAAATGAATGAATGGAAGAAGATAATCGTGGTAAACAGCTAGAAGAAGCCATCATCGAAAATTATAAGCAAGAAGAAGATATGATGATTCTTGTATTTGCGCAATGGTGTATCAATCACGGGTTGGAGCCAGAGGAATTATATCGTGTAGCGTATCCGCATCAGGATAGCAACGAGCGTCTGCTACGAGTACGCAAATTGACTGTATCGCGTGAAGAAGCGGGTGATATTCCGCTGGATACAGTATTAGGGGTACTATCCATGTTCGGAAATGAGGACTTGGCGATGGTCGTATCCGAGGCGGCTGCCAGCCTTCCGTCGGAACGGAAATAGGGCTAGCCAGAATAAAGGATATACTGTTATCATTTATGGCATCATGGACTCACTATATTTACTTAAGACATTGTTGATGGGGAGGTAAGCTGACGATGGAAGATATACCTGTGCCAAGCACCTGCAAAGGTTGTGAAAGAGATATCTCGATATCGGAAGAGCAAATTACCAGAATTCTAACCAACATGAGACCCAAAATGGAATGTGTAAACGATGAAGTGTACGAAGCCAGACTGTTGGCCTGCTCACAATGTGAAGAGTTAATGTCCGGACATACGTGTGGTATCAGCGGAAGTATTGTTCGTGTACGTGCTTTGGCGGCAGCTCAAAATTGTCCCAGTTACCATGGTTCACGGTGGATAGGAACAGCCTAAAAGATACAATGCTCAGGCTCGGCTGAACCTGGATTACGGGTTAAAGTAGTCATACCTTGGTCTGCCTTAATGGCAGGCTTTTTGGTTTGATTGGACCTTTTCTTAACGATTGACAAAAAGTAGACAATAAAATATATTAAACACGTGAAATATTTTTGTTTAATTATTAATATTTATATTAATATTTACTAAAAGTAATGATGCGTAAAAATTAAGATCGAAAGAAAATCGGTGGTATGAGTGGTATTTAGGCCAAAATGAAAGCGCAAACATTTGTGCGGGTGTTCCAACAATCTTAATATTTTTGGGGAGGGTTTGTTGTGAAGGGTTCTATTGTTGTTAATACCGATTGGAAACAAGGCATTATTAATAAAAACATTTATGGACAATTTGCTGAGCATCTTGGACGTTGCATTTATGAAGGCATATGGGTTGGAGAGGACTCACCGATTCCGAACACAAACGGAATTCGTAATGATGTGGTGGAAGCGCTGAAAAAGCTGAATATTCCTGTGCTGCGCTGGCCGGGAGGCTGTTTTGCCGATGAATATCATTGGAAAGATGGTATCGGACCCAAAGGAAATCGTAAGAGAATGGTAAATACGCATTGGGGCGGTGTGGTTGAAAATAATCATTTTGGCACACATGAGTTTTTTCAATTGTGCGAGCTGTTAGATGCAGAGCCTTATATTTGTGGAAATGTCGGCAGTGGTACAGTTCAGGAAATGTCGGAATGGGTAGAGTACATGACCTTCGATGGAGAGTCCCCAATGGCTGCATGGCGTCAGGAAAACGGTCGTGAGAAACCATGGAAGCTCAAATATTTTGGAGTGGGTAACGAAAACTGGGGTTGTGGCGGTAACATGCGCCCAGAATATTATGCCGACCTGTATCGCCGCTATCAGACATATGTCCGTAACTATGGCGAGAACCGCATTTATCGGATTGCAGGTGGGGCGAATGTGGACGATTATCGTTGGACCGAAGTGTTGATGCGTGAAGCTGGGCATCTTATGGACGGTTTGAGCCTGCATAACTATACGATCCCGGGAAACTGGGAAGGGAAACGGCAAGCACTCGGCTTTGATGAAGCGGAATGGTTCGAGACGATGAAAAAATCACTGCACATGGATGAATTGATTACTCGTCATTCTGCTATTATGGACCAATATGATCCTGACAAAAGGGTCGGACTGATTGTCGATGAATGGGGAACTTGGTTCCTGACTGAGCCAGGGACCAATCCGGGCTTCCTGTATCAGCAAAATACGATGCGCGATGCGCTGGTAGCTGGGCTGCATCTACACATTTTCCATAATCACCATGACCGAGTACAGATGACGAATATTGCTCAAATGGTCAATGTTTTACAAGCAATGGTTCTGACCGAAGGTCCTGCTATGCTGTTGACGCCGACATACCATATATTTGAAATGTTTAAGGTGCATCAGGATGCGCAAGCACTGGCTGTTCATGTAAAGGTAGGCGATTATGAATATGACGGGGATTCCATTCCGCAAGTAAGCGTGTCCGCCTCCAAGGCGCAGGATGGTAATATTCATATCAGCTTTTGCAACGTCCATCCGGGCGTGTCGGCAAACTTGAATTTGGAGCTAAGAGGACTGGAAGAGGTTAAAAAGATCAGTGGTGTTGTCCTTGCCAACGACGATATGCAGGCACATAATACGTTTGATCAGCCAGAGCGTGTGAAAAAGGAAGCTTTCACATCCTATCAGCTTCAAGGTCAGCATTTGGATGTTACACTGCCACCAATGTCAGTAGTGATGCTGACAATTGCTCCGTAAAAAAGCTGGGTCGTGGTATGTAAGCAGCATCCACTATTATTGGTTATGAACAAAGAGAGCGTTCAGGTGAACGCTCTCTTTGTCCTACAATTGCTCGCGGTGAATCACCCTGAATTCCTTAGGCGACATACCGAAGCGGGAACGAAATACACGGTGAAAATACGTGTAATTTGCAAATCCTGACGATTCGGCGGCTTGTTCCAGTGACATGGGACTGAAAATGATTCGTTCTCTCGCCATGTTAAGCCTGATGTCCAGCGTGTACTGCATAATGCTCGTATCAAATGTTTCCTTAAACAGATGCACTGCTCGGGATACGCTGATACCGACGTGTGAAGACACGTCATCTAGCTTGAAGTTAGAGGATGCATTTTCTTCAATATAATTTTTAATCTGATACGCAAGATAGTTATGATGAGTAGCGATAGGATGATCGGATAGCATACGGTCAAACTCCAAACATAAAATGCGTATGTAATAACTTGATATTTCCGGGTAAGGATTAGAAATACGTCGTTGCTCCATCACAAGCTGACGAAATAGGCCAAGCAGGGCTTCTGTGAGCTGAACCTTAATTCTGTTGGGTCGTTTATGATGGTTCCACCACTCATCTACCCAGGAACCACCGAAAAAAATGTGATAATCTCCGCTTTCCACGACCAGCTCTCCCATGGGATTCAACTCACTATGAATATCCAGTTCATAAGGCTCGGTAGGATTGAATAACAGTAGGTCACCTGCCTCAATCCGTGTCATTTCCCCGTTAATGCGGGCTTGGCAACGTCCATCTGTTTGCAAACGGAATAAATAATTTTTGATCCCCTCAGGCTGGTTCGAATAAAAGGGCTTTCGATGGAAGGAATAGCCTGCGGTAAGAACCTGACAAGGCTCGACGATAGACATGATGATGACTCCTTTGGGCATATGGCTGTTTCAAATATTGACCAGATTGTTCATGTTTTAATCATATTATTCATTTTAAACGAAACAGAAATAGAATACTATGTGAACTGTAAAGCTTACATGTTAGATGAGAAAGTACATGTTGGAGGCCAAGGAGTGTGACGACGTGGAACGAATGAAGGCCGGGATTATCGGATGCGGTACTATTAGCTCGGTATATCTTGAAAATCTCCAAAAGAGCCCACTCATTGAAGTGGTGGCCATCGCTGATTTACTGGATGAGAGGGCAAAGGAGAGGGCCGATAAATTCAACATTGAAAACGTATACAAATCGGATGAATTACTGCGCCAGCCTGAAATTGAGCTTGTATTTAATCTGACCGTGCCTGGCAGCCACGTATGGTCAGATATAGCGATACTAGAGGCAGGCAAGCATGTGTACAGTGAAAAGCCTTTGGCGCATTGAAATTCACGGACCATCGTGCCAATGCTGAGCTGGCCTACCATGTGTTAGAAGCCATGCATGCTTTTCAGCACTCATCATTGGAAGGCAATACATTACGCTGGTAAGTACGTTCAAGCCGGACGAGGATGTGTATTATGGAACAGATATAATGGTTCCTAACTTAAAGAGGTGAAGGGTAATGGCTAAAGTAGGATTGCAATTGTACACCGTAAGGGAAGAGCTTGAACAGGATTTTGAAGGTACATTGCGCAAGGTAGCTGAGCTTGGCTATAAAGGAGTAGAATTTCATACCTTTTTCGGACGCAATGCCAAGGATGTCAGAGCGCTCTTGGATGAACTGAATCTGGAAGTTGTCGGAACTCATGTACAATATTCTCGCTTGCTGGATCATTTGGATGAGGAGATTTCATGCCACAAAGAATTGGGCAATAAGTACCTAATCGTTCCTTATTTAACCGAAGAACAGCGGGAGTGGGATGAACTTTTTGCTAATTTAAATCGTATTGGTGAAAAAGTGAAGGAACAGGGTTTGATACTGGCTTATCATAATCATGATTTTGAATTAACAGAAAAGATCAATGATCGCCCAGTATTCGATGCTTTATATGATGCAGTTTCCGATGATTTGTTACAGGTCGAAATGGATACTTGTTGGGTATACTACGGGGGCTATGATCCAGTGGAATACATCGGACGTTATAATGGACGCCTGCCTATCATTCACTTAAAGGATATGGCACGTGACGAGCAGCAAAAAGCAGTGACTGTAGAGCTTGGCAAAGGCGAAGTGCAGCTTCAGGCCATTACAGACGCCGCTATTCAGGCAGGTGTGGATTGGGTCGTCGTGGAACAGGATTTCTGCTCAAACCCTCCAATCGAAAGCATTGAAACCAGCATTAAATGGCTCCAACAATACGCAGCTCAGGGAGGAAATATTCATGTCTAAAACACTTAAAATCGGGATTATTGGTTGTGGAGGCATTGCCAACGGCAAACACTTGCCGAGTCTTGCCAAGCAGAAGCGTGCGGAGATCGTTGCATTTTGTGACATCATTCAGGAGCGCGCTGAAGAGGCAGCAGAAAAGTTTGGTGTTGATGGCTCGCAAGTTTATAGCGATTACCGTAAGCTGTTAGAAAATAAAGACATTGAAGTCGTACATGTATGTACACCTAACGACTCGCACTCGGAAATTACCGTAGCGGCGCTTGAGGCAGGTAAGCATGTGCTGTGTGAAAAGCCGATGGCTAAAACTGCTGAGCAAGCACGGGAGATGCTTGATGCGGCCAACCGCACAGGTAAGAAGCTGTCCATAGCGTATCAAAACCGTTATCGTGATGACAGTTTGTACCTGAAGCAATTAGTCGAGCAAGGAGAGCTTGGAGAAATTTATCTGGGCAAAGCCATTGCTCTACGCCGTCGCGCGGTTCCGACTTGGGGAGTATTCTTGGATGAAGAGAAGCAGGGCGGTGGTCCTCTTATTGATATTGGCACGCATGCACTAGACCTGACACTCTGGCTGATGGATAATTACAAGCCTAAAAGCGTACTAGGTTCAACTTTCCATAAGCTAGGGGATCGTAAAGATGCGGCAAATGCCTTTGGGCCTTGGAACCCTGAGGAATTTAAGGTAGAGGACTCAGCTTTTGGTTTTATTACGATGCAAAATGGAGCTACGATTGTACTGGAATCCAGCTGGGCATTGAACGTTGTAGAGTTTGGCGAAGCGAAGACACTGTTATGCGGTACCGAAGGCGGAGCCGATATGCAGGATGGATTGCGCATTAACGGAGAAAAGAACAGCCGTTTGTTTGATACGAAAATAGATCTGGATGCAGGTGGTGTTGCCTTTTACTCTGGGGAGACGGAAAATGAAGCAGACCGCGAAGCCCGCCTGTGGATCGAATCTATTCTGGACGACAAAGAACCTCTTGTGAAGCCGGAACAGGCACTGGTTGTTACTGAAATTTTGGAAGCTATCTATGAATCGGCACGTACGGGAAAAGCTGTCTATTTTGACTAAGCCGTAATTATCCCGAATAGACCATCGTTATAATGAAAGCAGCTTTTTTCACATATGATACAGGGGGGATTTCTTTTGAAACTTGGAGTATTTATGGTGTTGTTCGGTGGCCGTTCGCTGGAGGAAGCGTTGGATTATGTGGCTTCTCAAGGATTGGATGCTGTAGAAATCGGTACAGGCGGCAACCCGGGGGATAAGCATTGTAAGCCGGATGAATTGCTGGAGAATGATGCAGCGCTCAAAAATTTTAAAAAGGCAGTAGAGTCCCGCGGACTAACGATTAGCGCACTTAGCTGTCACGGCAATCCTCTTCATCCGCAAAAGCATTTGGCCCAGGCTGATCATGATACGTTTCTTAAAACCGTTCGATTGGCAGAAAAGCTGGAAGTTCCAGTTGTGAACACTTTCTCCGGCTGTCCGGGAGATCATGAGGATGCGAAATATCCAAACTGGCCTGTGGCTCCGTGGCCTAATGATTTTCAAGAAGTGTTGAAGTGGCAATGGGAGAATAAAATTATTCCTTACTGGACCGAGACGGGGAAATTTGCAGCAGATCATCATGTTAAAATTGGATTGGAGCTACACGGAGGCTTCTCCGTTCATACACCAGCGACCTTGCTTCGTTTACGTGAAGCTGCGGGAGAGGTTATTGGTGCTAATCTCGATCCGAGCCATATGTGGTGGCAGGGAATTGACCCTGTGCAGGCAGTTCAAATTTTGGGCCGAGAGGGAGCTATTCACCACTTTCATGCCAAGGATACGACGATTGATCCGATTAATGTAAATAAATATGGACTTACCGATATGCAGGAATATACGAAAATGCTAGATCGCGCTTGGCAGTTCCGTACTGTGGGTTATGGACATGATGTAAAAACCTGGGCAGATATTATCAGTGCTCTGCGCCTGGTGGGATACGATCATGTAGTGAGTATTGAGCATGAAGATGGTCTGATGTCCGTGGAAGAGGGCTTTACTAAGGCTGTCCACAATCTTCGCCAGGTACTGATTGAAGAACCGCTGAGCGAGATGTGGTGGGTCTAACCTAATAGGGGGAAATGTTGATGATTAACGTCACCATTTGGAATGAATTTTTGAACGAAAAGTTGAATGATGAAGCCAAACAGATATACCCTGACGGGATACACAAAGCGTTGGCTGACGGCCTGGCAGGAGAGGGATTTGCCATTCGAACAGCTACACTGCGTGATGATGCAGAGCATGGTTTGGGAGAAGAAGTCTTGAATTCCACAGATGTGCTGCTGTGGTGGGGGCATAAAGCCCATGATCAGGTGAGCGATGAAGTTACGGCGCGTGTTGTCAAGCGAGTGCAGGAAGGAATGGGCTTAATCGTGCTGCACTCAGGCCATTTTTCCAAGCCATTCAAAGCCCTGATGGGCACTAGCTGCGATCTGAAATGGAGGGTGGCAGGTGAACAGGAGATTATTTGGTCGGTGAATCCGTCACATCCCATTGCAGAAGGCATTGACGCCAAAATATTGTTGAAGCAGGAAGAGATGTATGGCGAGTTCTTTGATATTCCAGCGCCAGATGAATTGGTATTTGTTAGTAACTTTGAAGGTGGCGAAGTATTTAGAACCGGATGTACTTTCCGTCGAGGTAGTGGTAAAATATTTTATTTTCGCCCAGGCCATGAGACCTATCCGACTTATTACCAGCCTGATATTTTGAAGGTTATTGCCAATAGTATTCGTTGGACTTCTCCAACAAGTATTAACAAACCAATATATGGTAGAAGTGAACCGGTAAGACCTCTCGGTGGAGTGTTGGTATAATGACAATCATCACATTTTGATGAGCTATATAATGAATAGATTGAAAGGCGGAACCTCTAGGGGATTCCGCCTTTTTTGATTTAACGATTTAGACATATACCTGCTGTGTTGGTTTGTTGTATAATCAGTTTTGGTCATGGCAACTTTATCGGCGCAGGTATTTAATTTAAGAAGAAAGTGTTTTCTTTCGGGATAAAGTATGCTAAAATGATATATACTAACAAAAGGAAAGCTTTATCAAACCGAAATGCAAAAGAAGGTGAAAAATTTGGAGAGTCAACCGCAATGTACAAAAATGTGTCCGCGTTTTGAAACCGCCTTTTCATGTTTGGGCAAGCGTTGGAATGGATTAATTATTCAATCCATGATGAGCGGTCCTAAGCGGTTTAAGGATATTTCCAATCTGATTCCCACAATGAGTGACAAAATGTTATCAGAGCGGATGAAAGATTTGGAAAATGAAGGAATTCTTACACGTCATGTATATCCAGAAACTCCTGTCCGCATTGAATACGAGCTAACAACCAAAGGCCGTGCACTTCAGCCGGTTATGGAACAGATTCAATTTTGGGCTGAGGAATGGATTAGATGAGCACCAAACTAAATAAGTGTTTTTCATAGCAAAACAGCCTTTTCCTAGAAAAAAGGCTGTTTTTTATATTGCGTTTAGGACTACTTATCCATTTTGCAGAAATGATGTGCTTAGGCAGCACGACTTAATAGCCTTTGACGCGCCCTGCAACTGAGAATAATGCTGCTGTTGCACGGCGAGGCACACGGGTTTGAATATCCAGCGCGGCCGAACGGAATGTACCCAGACAGGAATGACAAAGTCTCCCTGCATAAATAGGGGAACGGCAGGACTCACAAGGATAATCAAGCTGACTGTATGTGGAGGGAAATTTGCCTGCTCTTACCCAATCTGTGAGCAATTCTATAGGTGTACCAGTTACGTCACTGAGCTGGCGAGTATGAGTAGAAGGATGCTTCCATAGATAGTTAGAACAGCGGTCCAAGAATATATTTTCTTCCTGAATACAAGTACTACAGAGGTTTCTAAGGTTTTGACGAAAAACGGAACCGCATTTTGGGCAATTAGAAGTATGTATCTCCATGGAAACCAGTCCTTTGTATCGAAATAAAGTGAAATTTTAAAATTTATTAGTTACATATTACTATGACATTATACCTATATCAATCTTTATTTATAGAATCTTTGACCTTTAAGTGTATGTTAAAATCTGTGTTGACATGACTCTGTTACTTATGTATCATTACTTACATAAAGTTACTTGATGAATAAAATAAATTGTTGATGATAAGGGGATCTTTATATGATGCCATCTTTATTTTTGGCCCATGGCTCACCGATGCTTGCTATTGAACAGACGGACTATACTTCATTTTTAGAGCAACTGGGGAAAAGTATTCGTCCTAAAGCAATAGTTATCTTTACTGCTCATTGGGAAACACAAACGTTGACGATCAGTTCGATGGATGACGTGTACGATACCATTTATGATTTTGGCGGTTTTCCACCGGAACTGTACACAGTGAAATATCCAGCACATGGTTCTGTGGAACTGGCCAATAAGCTGAAAAAATTATATGAACAAAAGGGCATTGACGTAGAAACTGATCGGGTGAGGGGTTTGGATCATGGATCTTGGACATTGTTGCATCGTATGTATCCTGAGGCAGACATTCCGGTAGTTCAGATCTCTGTAAATCCATATCTCTCGCCCAAAGCACAATATGCTATTGGTGAAGTGCTGCGAGGACTGGGAGAACAGGATATTCTGGTCATTGGTAGTGGCGTGACTGTTCATAATCTGCGTATCGTCAAATGGGGGGAAACGAAAACAGAACCTTGGGCTATAGATTTTGATGATTGGATTATTGAAAAAGTACAAAGTAGAGATATAGAGGCTTTGGATCACTATGAAAGCGAAGCACCGTATGCTCGCCAGGCCGTACCCAGAGCAGAACACTTTGTACCGTTGTTTATTGCAATGGGGAGTGGCAATCCTGCAAACAAAGCCAAGGTTATCCATAGAAGCTATGAGATGGGGAATTTAAGTTATCTATGTTTACAGTTTTAAAGAGTGTTGCCAGAAGAAGGACTGTCATTAAAATGCTTCGCTACTGCTCCTGTATAAGTAGGGGAGTGGAAATAAATTAGGGAGTGTTATAAGCTATAGTGGCTTATAACACTCCCTTTTACATAAAAAAACGATTTATTATATCCGGCAAATCTCACGAGGGCATAGTTCACAATGACATACACCTTGCAGCATTTCCAAATCTTTGACAACAATCATACCATTATCATATTCAACTGCATTTTTCTTACGTAGATCACTAAGCATCCGGTTTACGCTTTCCCGGGTCGCACCGATCATATTTGATAAGTCAGTATGAGTAATTTTTTTATGAATCAGGATATGTTCGCCGTGAGGCTCACCATAGGTATTGCATAGACGAATGAGCGTTGAACATAAAGCGCCTGGCTTGCCGTACATCATCAAATCGCGGAACTTAGTCTGAGTAATGCGGTGATGTGAACCCATCCATTTCATAAAGTCAATCGCAAAATCACAATGCTGGCAAATAAGCAGTTCCAAATCTGTATGATCGATTACGCCAATATCACTGTCTTCCAGAACCTCAGCAGAAAAGGAATGCTTAGTACCGAAAAATGGATCGGCTTGACCAACAAGATCGCCGCTTTGATACATATATAGAATAAGTTCCTTGCCCTCATCCGTTGTTTTGGTTACTTTCACGCGTCCGCGCTTAATATAAAACAGCTTATCCGCTGTATCTCCTTCCCAGAACAGATGCGAGCTTTCTGGCATAACTCGATCTTTCATCATTACTTGCAATCGGTTGAAGCTGGCCTCCGAGAAGCAACAGGTGTTGCCGCGGGCTTCCATTACATTTGTAGGGTTTCTCATCGTCCATTTCCCCTTTGTATCCTATGTTTTTTATCTGCAACTTGATCAATTCAAATTCATTATATACTTGTGCAATGAGTTTTTGGGGCAAGAAGAGGGGGTAAAAGTGGCAGAATTCCAAACTTTGTGATTTAATTCACTTCATAAAATAAAATTTTAAATAGATTGTGAAAAAAATCACAATATATCTTGAAAAGCTGTGTTACGATCAGTGCGTGAACAAGAGATAGTACACGAGATAACAGGAGGATGAGGGAAATGGCTGTTAAAAACGAGGTTATTCAAAAAGAGCAAAGCGCAGAGCAGTATATTCAAACGCTGATTGACCGGGGGAACCGGGCACAGCAAGCTTTCATGAGTATGAATCAGGAACAGATTGACGAAATCGTACAAGCTATGGCACTCGCAGGGATGGATAAACACATGTACCTGGCGAAGTTGGCTGTTGAAGAAACAGGACGCGGTGTGTACGAGGACAAAATCACCAAAAACATGTTTGCAACAGAATATATCTATCATAGCATCAAAAATGAAAAAACCGTCGGTGTCATTGAAGACAATGATTTTGACAGTTTTCAAAAGATAGCAGAGCCAGTCGGTATTATCATGGGGATCACTCCAGTGACAAACCCGACTTCGACTACGATGTTCAAAGCGCTGATTGCCATTAAAACACGTAACCCAATCATTTTCGGTTTCCATCCATCTGCTCAATCGTGTAGTGCGGAAGCAGCCCGCGTCTTGCTCGAAGCAGCTGTTAAACATGGTGCTCCGGCCGATTGTATTCAATGGATTGAAGCACCTTCGATGGATAAGACCAATGTATTGATGAACCACCCTGATGTGGCGCTAATTTTGGCAACTGGTGGATCAGGCATGGTTAAGGCAGCTTATAGCTGCGGTAAACCAGCACTTGGTGTAGGTCCTGGTAACGTGCCTTGCTTTATTGAAAAAACAGCAGATATCAAACAGGCCGTGAACGATCTTATCCTCTCGAAATCTTTTGATAACGGTATGATTTGTGCTTCGGAGCAAGCGGTTATTATCGAAGAGCCAATCTTCGAACAAGTGAAAAAATTGATGATCGCTAACGGTTGCTATTTTGTAAATAAAGAAGAAGCAGCTAAGCTCACTCAAGGAGCTATGAATGTCGAGAAATGTGCAGTGAACCCAGCTATTGTCGGGCAGTCTGCTGTGAAAATTGCTGAAATGAGTGGTATTACAGTACCAGCAGGAACTAAAATTTTGGTCGCTGAGATTGAAGGGGTAGGAACAAAATTCCCATTGTCTGCGGAAAAATTGAGTCCTGTATTAGCTTGCTATAAAGTAAAAAATGCGGAACAAGGTATTCAACGCGCTGCTGAAGTCGTGGAATTCGGGGGCATGGGTCACTCGTCCGCTATTCATTCGAACGATGAGGATGTTATCGCTCGGTTTGCAAACCGTTTGCAAACAGGACGTATCATTGTAAATGCACCTTCCACACATGGTGCGATTGGCGACATTTACAACACCAATCTTCCTTCGTTGACACTTGGTTGCGGTTCGTACGGTCGTAACTCGACTTCGTCGAACGTATCGGCAGTCAATCTGATTAATGTGAAAAGGGTGGCGAAACGGACGGTGAATATGCAATGGTTCAAAGTACCTTCCAAAATCTATTTTGAAAAAAATTCGACACAGTATCTTGCTAAAATGCCTGATATCACACGTGTAGCTATTATCACAGACCCTATGATGGTACAACTGGGATATGTAGATCGTGTTATTCATTATCTGCATCAGCGCCAAACACCAGTAGCTATCGAAGTGTTCTCTGAAGTAGAGCCAGATCCATCGACAGTTACGGTAGAACGTGGTACTGAAATGATGAGACGTTTCCAACCGGATTGCATCATCGCACTGGGCGGCGGTTCGCCAATGGATGCCGCTAAAGGCATGTGGATGTTCTATGAATATCCAGATACTGATTTCAATAACTTAAAACAAAAATTCATGGATATCCGTAAACGGATTTACAAGTACCCACGTCTGGGCCAAAAAGCACAATTTGTAGCTATCCCTACAACATCGGGTACAGGTTCCGAAGTTACATCGTTCGCAGTAATTACGGACAAAAACCTGGGCGACACGAAGTACCCACTGGCTGACTATGAGTTGACTCCTGATGTGGCAATTATTGACCCAGTGTTTGTATATTCGCTGCCTAAAACAGCTGTAGCGGACACAGGTATGGACGTTCTGACACATGCTATCGAGGCTTACGTGTCCGTAATGGCTAATGACTACACAGATGGTCTGGCAATTAAAGCCATTCAATTGGTATTCCAATACCTAGAACAATCGGCTCTGACCGGTGATAAGCTGGCTCGTGAAAAAATGCATAATGCTTCCACACTTGCTGGTATGGCGTTTGCTAATGCATTCTTGGGCATTAACCACAGTCTTGCACATAAATGGGGTGGACAATACCATACAGCGCATGGCCGCACGAATGCCATTTTGATGCCGCACGTTATTCGTTATAATGCGAAAAAACCGACAAAATTTGCTTCGTTCCCTAAATATTCGCACTTTGTTGCGGATGAGCGTTATGCAGAAATCGCGCGCATACTGGGACTGCCTGCACGCACCACCGAAGAAGGGGTTAACAGCTTGATCGAAGCGATCCGTAAAATGAACAAAACACTCGGTATCGAGGAATCGTTCCAACAAATCGGTTTCGATGCGAAAGATTTCGAATCACGTGTAGATTATCTGGCTGACCGCGCATTTGAAGATCAATGTACAACTGCGAATCCTAAGTTGCCACTGGTTACTGAGTTGGCTGATGTCTATCGCAATGCCTTCTACGGACGTTTTGACCAATAATATAATAGGTAAGAAGAGGCTTGTGAAAAAGCATTTTCTCGTTCAATACCGATGCAGGCTCTCTATATAGAGGGCCTGTTGGTTTGGGAAGGGAGGTGAAAGGCAAGGCTAAGGATATAGGCGCGAAGCTAGGGAAAATAAAGTGACAAAAATCACTCATATTGTGATTTTTGTCACATACTACACTCTATCATTATTCTACAATAAGGGTGTAAGAAAGGTCCCGACACTGAGCGTAAGGCATCGGTGAACAGGCCGGGCTCAAGAAATAGCTTTATCGTGAAAAAAATCACAAGTCCGGAAGACCAAACAATTTGGAGGGATTTACATGTCGGTGATTGAGAGAGAATTACAAGAGCAACAATCTGGCTGGAGAGGTTTTAAAAAAGGCAAATGGACTAAAGAAGTCAACGTCAACGATTTTATTGAAACCAATATCTTACCTTATGTTGGCAATGAAGAATTTTTGGTTGGTCCTACGGCCAACACAACTGCATTGTGGGATATTGTATCCGATCTTACCAAAAAAGAGTTGGCAAACGGCGGCGTGCTTGATGTAGACGTGAATACGCCATCCACTATTATTTCACATAAACCGGGTTATCTAGACCGGGATAAAGAGCAAATTGTCGGTGTACAAACAGATGCTCCATTCAAACGTTCTTTACAGCCGTTTGGCGGAATTCGAATGATGATCGACGCTTGCAAAGCCTATGGTTTTGAAGTGCCAGAAAGTATCATTGATATCTTCACTCATATTCGTAAAACTCACAACCAAGGTGTATTTGACGCTTATACAGATGAAATGAGAGCAGCTCGTAAAGCTGGTATCATTACTGGTCTGCCAGATGCATACGGCCGTGGTCGTATTATCGGTGACTATCGTCGTGTAGCTTTATACGGTGCAGACTTCTTGATCCAAGATAAAAAGCTGCAACTGAAAAGCCTTGAAGTTGATTCCATGGAAGAAGACGTAATTCGTCTGCGTGAGGAAATTTCCGAGCAAATTCGTGCTTTGAATGAACTGAAACAAATGGCTGCTGAGCACGGTTTTGATATTTCAAAACCTGCTAACAATGCGAAAGAAGCTTTCCAATGGGTATATTTTGGATATCTTGCAGCAATCAAAGAACAAAATGGTGCAGCAATGTCCTTAGGACGTGTATCTTCCTTCCTTGATATTTACTCTCAACGTGATATGGAAGAGGGTACAATGACAGAAGAACAAGCTCAAGAACTGGTCGATCATTTTGTTATGAAATTGCGTATTGTTAAGTTCTTGCGCACACCTGACTATAATGAACTGTTCAGTGGAGATCCAACTTGGGTTACTGAGTCCATTGGTGGTATGTCCGTAACTGGAGAAACTCGGGTAACTAAAAACAGCTTCCGTTTCCTGCACACCCTCTACAATCTGGGACCTGCACCGGAACCGAACCTGACTGTACTGTGGTCGGAAAAATTGCCTGAAGGCTTCAAAAAATATTGTGCGAAAGTTTCTATTGAAACTAGCTCCATTCAGTACGAGAATGACGATCTGATGCGTCCGATTTATGGAGACGACTATGGTATTGCTTGTTGTGTATCGGCAATGAAAATCGGTAAACAAATGCAATTCTTTGGTGCTCGTGCTAACTTGGCTAAAGCTCTGCTGTATGCAATTAACGGTGGTAAAGATGAAAAATCTGGCGTCCAAGTAGGGCCTGAATTCCCAGCCATTACAGGTGAAGTTCTGGATTATGAAGAAGTGTTGAGTCGCTTCAAACCTATGATGGAATGGTTGGCAAAACTGTATATGAACACTTTGAATGTTATTCACTACATGCATGATAAATATAGCTACGAACGCATTGAAATGGCGTTGCATGATCGTGATATTCTCCGCACCATGGCTTGTGGTATTGCGGGTCTGTCAGTTGCTACCGACTCCTTGAGTGCCATTAAATTTGCAAAAGTTAAACCAATCCGTAACGAAAAAGGGATTGCTGTGGACTTTGAAATTGAAGGCGAATACCCTTGCTACGGTAACAACGATGACCGTGTAGATAACATCGCTGTGGAACTGGTAGAGAGCTTCATGAGCATGATTCGCAAGCATAAAGCTTATCGTAATGCGCTTCCTACTCAATCTGTACTGACTATTACTTCTAACGTGGTGTATGGTAAGAAAACAGGTACAACACCGGATGGACGTAAAGCAGGCGAACCGTTTGCACCAGGGGCAAACCCAATGCACGGCCGTGATAAAAAAGGTGCTTTGGCATCTCTGAGTTCCGTAGCCAAATTGCCTTATGAACACAGTCTGGATGGTATCTCGAACACCTTCTCTATCGTGCCTAAAGCACTGGGTAAAGAAGAAGAAACACGCAAAACAAACCTCGTTTCGATGATGGATGGTTATTTTGGAAGCCACGCACATCATCTGAATGTCAATGTGTTTGCTCGCGAACAACTGTTGGATGCAATGGAACACCCAGAAAACTATCCACAGCTGACGATCCGTGTTTCCGGTTATGCCGTTAACTTTATCAAGCTGACTCGTGAACAACAATTGGATGTTATTAACCGTACTTTCCACGGTACAATGTAAATAAGTATTACAATGACGCACGCATAGCGGATGCGGGAAGGATGATGCAACATGTTGAAAGGACACATACACTCATTGGAAACCTTCGGGACCGTCGATGGTCCCGGCATCCGCTTCGTGCTCTTTATGCAAGGATGCTTGTTGAAATGTCAGTATTGCCATAATCCGGACACTTGGGCCTTGAATGAAGGCAATCCAATGACCCTAGAGGAAGTATTGGCTGAAATTGAACCGTATTTAGCCTATTACCGTTCTTCGGGAGGCGGATTGACCGTATCCGGTGGAGAACCGACATTGCAAGCTCATTTTGTAGCAGAGCTGTTCAAAGAAGTGAAACGTCGCTGGAATTTGCACACGACACTGGACAGTAATGGCTTTAATGATGCGGGCCGTATCCATGATCTGCTGGACGTAACAGACTTGGTGTTACTTGATATTAAGCATATTGACAACGACAAGCATATTAAGCTTACAGGCAAGTCCAACGACCGTATGCTAAGCACAGCTCGCTGGTTGTCTGAGCAAGGGCGTAAAATGTGGATTAGACACGTATTTGTACCGGGTATTCATGATGACGAGCAAGATTTATTGAATTTGGGACGGTTTATCGGAACGTTGAACGGAGTCGAGAAATTCGAAATTTTACCTTACCATCAAATGGGTGTTTACAAGTGGGAAATGCTCGGTAAGGAGTATCCGTTGGAGGGAGTTCCATCTCCTACAGACGAAGAAGTTCAACGTGCTTACCGACTCATTGAAGAGGGTCGTCTGGAGACTGCAGGAAAGAATGCTGTCTGTCGTCCATCATAATGTAAATGGTGCAAAAGCTATTTCTTAGTAATGAAGCCGCCGCCACATCAGGTCAGATGGGTGGCGGTTTTTTGTTGTTGAATTTTTTGCAGTCACAGGAGAAAGTTCCCTTTTTTTCATGATAAGCAAAATTTCCAGAAACTTTTTAACAACTGACGCGTCTAATAGTATGACTTTTTACGGGAATGATAATAATTTGGTGATAGAAGGAGACAGACAATGAATTTCAAGAAATGGACCATGCTCACCGCTTTGGCGGTAGCTCAGGTGGCCGCAGTAGCCCCTGTAGGAGCAGAAGCAGCATCAACAACCGTTCAATCCACCGATTCGGTTAGCGCACAGCAGGCTCAGACCAATGTTGCTGATTCCAGCGTTCAGAATAGTATCGGAGCTCAAGAGGGAACAGGCACACAAAACAACACGGTAACACCAGATAACACAGGCGTAACCAATGATCCATTGACTGGCCTACCTACGGATACAACCAACGGATCGAACGTATCCAATGATGTATACGGTGGAGACGGAACGATCACCAATCCTGGTGGAGCTCCAACAAACATGGGTGCTAATCAACTGATTTTGTATTTAAACAGCGCGAAAATGGAACAAAACGGACAGGTGTATACGGCAACTCAGCCGATGACTGTTAAGGACGGAGTTTCCTATGTAGCTATCCGTTCACTTGTCAGCCGTGTCGGATTGCAGTTTAGTTATGACACTGCCACCAAAGAAACCGTAATCACACAAGGAACAAATGTCATGCGCTTCAAAACAGACAGCAAGGTTTATACGGTTAACGGTGAAGCCAGACAAATGAAGGGACCGGCTTTTCAGCAAAAGAACGTATTTATGGTGCCGTTGACCTCGATTACACAGGCCTTAAATATTCCTTATACTGTGAATAATACGACTAAACAAGTTATCATGGATTTGAATCAGAAGCCTAAAGCTTCCTTCACGGTTCAGCAAAAAGATATCTATGCGGGCGAAACCCAAGTTACGTATTTGACGAAGGAATCTTCTCCTACAGGTCTACCGATTGTGAACCAACGTTGGGAAGGTAAGCAGGACGTATTTCAGGAGCCGGGTACATATGTAGTTACCTATTCTGTTCTTGACTCTGCTGGAAACTGGAGTGATCCTTACTCAGTTACAATTACAGTAAGACCGCCGAACCAACCGCCAGTCGCTCTGTTTACTACAGATAAAAAAGAGTACAAGATGGGTGAAAAGATCACCATTACGGACCTGAGTACGGATGATGAGAATGCTATTACTAAGCGTGATTGGGAGAACAAGAAACTTGCCTTCTTCCAACCAGGTGATGTAACGATTACGTTAACCGTGACTGATAAGCACGGCGCAACAGGTACCAAAAGTGAAACGATTAAAATTACGAATGAACTGCTGTACAACGAAGATGATTTCAATAAAATCTTCACACCATATGGTGATAAATATACAGTAGACGGCAGTCAGGTGCCTACCATGGCTACCATTCCTTTGACAAGTACATCTTCACCGCGTCTTTTGATCCGTGCTAACAGCCCGGAACGTGTATTTCAGGACGGAATTGTGTATCAGGAAACCGGATCAGGAAGCACGCGCATACTCGTCCATCATGTGAATGAAACGGGTCGAGATGTGAAAATGTACGTGATTGCAACCAACAACAATATTACTCCTGCCAACATGAATGTCGAAAATTCCGGTTTTGCCGGACCATCTGAATTTGCAACGGCTGCGGGTAAAGTCTCGATTCAACGATATTTTCAATCCATGCAGGATGGAAGCAAGCGTTCTAGCACAGTTCTAAATCCTGGCGAAAGCCGCGTTATTTTACAGGATCTGAACGCACAAAAAATCAAGCAAAAACAAGTCATTTCTCTGTTATCCGATTTATATACGGATCAACCTATTCAATACACGGTTATTGTGTTAGATGCAAATACAGATCCGTTGACCGTGTTGCCTACTTTGGCAAAACTGCCTAAGGACGGTATTCATAACCGTGGAACGTACGCTAATTCGGATATCTCACTCAATTATACCGAAGAGGTTGGTAAAACAGCTCAACGTATCGTTCTTGGCGATAATAAGGTAGACCCGAACCTGATTGGTACGGATGGTCTGGACGGCTCTTCTGCTTCCAATGCCGGTAATTTTGGTGTTGTATATAAAGTTAAATTGGATCATGTAGCGCCGTATTCACTGATTACGTTCAACCCGCGTGGAGGCGAATATTCCGGCTATGCGATGGTAAACAATCAGGTTGTGGGTATCCCGACAAACGGCTCGGTATGGGCTCCAAATGAGATGAGTGTGCTGTATCGCACAGGGCATATCGAGGAAAGTGTAGAGATGTATTTCACTGCTGCTGCAGGAAGTAACTTGCCGGTTTCCGTAGTAGTTATGCCTTTACCAGCTATTAAAAATTAATATGAATTAACCGGTACTGTTTACCGGCTTAGACCTTGGGTCTCGTCATTCACCGTTTAAAAGTCGATGTCACTTGCAGAATATAGGCGTTCTCCTGCTGCGAATTTGATCGTAGCGCTGGAGAGCGTCTTTTTCTTATGTATAGATGCGAATATCTCTTATAATATTGACTTTAATCGTGGTATAATAAATAGATGCAAGCCTAAGCCTGCATCAGAAAACCTGAAACTACAGACAGGGGAGGGTGAAACGCATGCTGACAAAGGATGAGATTATTGCAACAATGTCCGCTCAGGGGCTGCGTATTACAGATCAGCGCAAAACGTTGGCCACGTTATTTTCCGAGAATGAAGGGTATCTGTCCCCCAAAGACGTTTATGAATATATGGGTAAGAAGTACAGTGGACTTAGCTTTGATACAGTTTATCGTAATTTGCGTGTAATGCAGGAATTAGGTGTGCTGGAACAGGTATCTTTTGAGGATGGAATGAAGTTCAAGGTGAGCTGTAATGAGCATCATCACCATCACCATATGATTTGCTTGAGCTGTCAGAAAACATTACCGATTTCTTTTTGCCCAATGCAAATGACGGATACAACGGATCAATTCCAAATCGTCGAGCACAAGTTTGAAATTTTTGGTTATTGTAAAGAATGTCAACAGAAGAATGGACATACTGATAGTAATTCGGATGGGGGATTCAGACAGACGAGCAGTCACACTCACACTCACAGCCACGGGGGCTACTGAAATGAAAATCACCACACGCAGAGTGGTACAGGCTCCGATTAAGTTTTATCGTTCCTATATTTCACCGTTAAAGCCGGCTACCTGCCGATTCTATCCAACGTGTTCAGCGTACGCGTTGGAGGCGGTAGAAGTGCATGGTGCGCTCAAAGGTTCATGGCTTGCTACTAAGCGTATAGCCAAATGCCATCCCTTTCATCCAGGAGGCGTAGATTTGGTTCCTCCTGCAAAAAAGGAGACAGACAGGTCTAGCGAAGATCGTTTGGCTACTCATTCCGAGAAGAGTCTGACTTGACAGCGCTATGCGGATTTGGTTATATTTTGGTTAATATTGTTTTCCTGCGAAGGGATGAGTAGGGTGAATTGTCCAGTACAGAGAGCCGGGGTTAGCTGCAAACCGGTCTGGAGCGAAGCCTGAATATGGTCCTGGAGGAACCTTTTTCGAGCGTATTTGCCACAGTTATTTGTGCACGGGAGGCAAACGTAAGGGGGAGGCGTGTTCCAGCGTTAATGGGCGGTCAGATGTGACCGGTGAAGCCTGTAGTCTGCGAGGATACAGGAAAATTGGGTGGTAACGCGTGAGGTGACTCTCGTCCCATAGGGGCGGGGGTCTTTTTTGTGCCCAATTTGTTCCAAATTCATAAATTGGAGTACCATCATGTCAGCAGGTCTTATCGAGCTGCCGTGAACAAAACAGGAGGCAACATACATGTCCAATGAGAACACATTTTACATTACGACACCGATCTATTATCCGAGCGACAAGCTACATATAGGTCATGCTTACACGACAGTTGCGGGAGATGCAATGGCCCGTTACAAGCGGCTACGCGGTTATGAAGTGCGTTATTTGACAGGAACGGATGAGCATGGTCAGAAGATTGAGCAAAAGGCAAGTGCAGCTGGCAAAACGCCACAACGTTTCGTAGATGACATTGTGGCAGGCATCCAAGACCTGTGGCGGAAGCTCGACATTTCCAATGACGATTTTATCCGTACTACGGAGGAACGTCATAAGGCTGTCGTACAGGAAATTTTTGATCGTTTATTAAAACAAGGCGATATTTACAAGGGAGAATACGAAGGCTGGTACAGCATCCCTGACGAGACGTACTACACAGAAACTCAGCTGGTTGACGTGGTGAAGGACGCTAAAGGCAATGTGACTGGAGGTAAGAGCCCGGATAGTGGACACCCTGTAGAATTGGTCAAGGAAGAGAGCTACTTTTTCCGCATGAGCAAGTATGCTGATCGGTTGCTGCAATTTTATGAAGAGAACCCGCAGTTTATCCAACCGGAATCCCGGAAAAAAGAAATGATTAACAACTTCATCAAGCCGGGGCTAGAGGATCTGGCTGTTTCCCGTACAACTTTTGACTGGGGTGTTAAGGTCAAGGGGGACCCGAAGCATGTCGTATACGTTTGGATTGACGCACTTTCCAACTACATCACAGCCTTGGGATATGGTTCTTCTAATACTGAGCTGTACGATAAATTTTGGCCAGCAAATGTGCATATCGTGGGTAAAGAGATTGTACGGTTCCACACGATATATTGGCCAATCATGCTGATGGCATTGGATCTTCCGTTACCTAAAAAAGTATTTGCACATGGTTGGTTACTTATGAAAGATGGTAAAATGTCGAAATCTAAAGGCAATGTGGTAGACCCGGTAACGTTGATTGACCGTTATGGTCTGGACCAACTTCGCTACTACTTGCTGCGCGAGGTGCCTTTTGGGGCAGATGGAACATTTACACCAGAAAGTTTTGTAGATCGAGTTAATTCGGATTTGGCAAATGATCTGGGCAACTTGTTGAATCGTACCGTGGCGATGGTAGATAAATATTTTGACGGCAAGGTTCCGGCTTATGAAGCAAATGTAACAGAATTCGACGGAGCTCTGGAAGACATGGCAACATCGACTTATAGCAAAGTAGAAGAAGCCATGGAAAACATGGAGTTTTCCGTGGCATTAACGGCGATTAGCCAATTTATTAGCCGTAGCAACAAATATATTGACGAGACGCAACCATGGAATTTGGCTAAGGATGAGGCAAAACGTCGTGAATTGGCATCGGTTATGTTGCATTTGGTAGAAAGCTTGCGCATCGCTTCCATCTTACTTCAGCCATTCTTAACCCGTGCTCCTCATAAAATTTGGGAACAGCTCGGTATTAGCCAAGGTGAGCTGACTACATGGGATAGCGGCAAGCAGTTTGGTCGTATTCCGGAAGGAACACAGTTGGTCAAAGGTAATCCGATCTTCCCACGTCTGGATTCAGAGCAAGAGGTTGCTTTTATCGTGGAAGCAATGACAGGAGGTAAGAAACCAGAGGAAGCTACGACACAAGTTCAACCACAGAATGCATCTGAGACGAGCCAGGAAGCGCCGGAGGCAAAGGAAGAGATTGGCATTGAGGATTTTGCCAAGGTAGAACTGCGCGTTGCTCAGGTCGTCGCTTGCGAGCCTGTGAAGAAGGCAGATAAACTGTTGAAGCTCCAACTTGATCTTGGTTATGAGCAGCGGCAAGTAGTATCAGGGATTGCGAAGTTTTATACACCTGAAGATATCATTGGGCGCAAGGTGATCTGTGTGACCAATCTTAAGCCGGTAAAACTTCGGGGAGAGCTGTCGCAAGGTATGATTTTGGCAGCTTCACATGGAGATCAGCTTACGCTCGCCACCGTACCGGAAGGTATGCCGAATGGTGCAGTTGTAAAGTAGTACGCTAGTTAATAAAAGAACGTAATGAGCGTATGCCCGAGAATCATTCTTCTTGGGCATGCGCTTTTTGGCGTGCATCATATTTTGCTCCCGCTACACGTATGTTTAGTAGGCAGGGCTTGTTTGCTCGTGTTCACTTAAGACAGGGGAGGAAATGAGGATGACAGATATTAACGCCGGATTGGCGATCGTAGCCGGACTGGTTTCTTTTTTTTCACCGTGTTGTTTACCGCTGTATCCATCTTATTTATCGTATATGACAGGGATGTCTGCGCGTGAACTGGCTGAAGGACGGCATAAGGCCGAGGTTCGTTATCGTACGATGGGGCATACACTTGCTTTTGTACTGGGCTTTTCGGTCGTTTTCTATTCACTGGGTGCAGGTGTCGGGTTGCTTGGAGAATGGTTTGCCAATTATGGGGATACGCTAAGAGTGGTAGCAGGGTTACTTATTTTACTAATGGGACTGGTATCTCTCGGTGTGGTAAGTCCTTTGATTCTAATGAGGGAGCATAAGCTTCGCTGGACATGGAAGCCTGCCGGGTACGCCGGTTCCTTTGTAATCGGAATTGGTTTTGCGGCAGGCTGGTCGCCCTGTATCGGTCCCATGCTAACAGCTATTATCGCTTTGGCTGCAGTAGAGCATCACATTTGGTTCAAACTGATTACAGGCTATGCGCTCGGGTTTGCGATTCCATTTTTTGTATTAGCTTTGCTGGTAGGCTCTGTTCGGCTATCCTCTCGCTATACCTCCATCCTCATCAAAACAGGTGGCATACTACTTGTTATCACTGGCATTTTACTGGTAACGGATCATATGACCGATGTAACGCTATTTTTACAACGGATTACCCCGGGTTGGATGCTAGTTATGTGAAATACTCAATACGACTTAAAGGAAAATGTTCAAAAATACGCTCTGTGATAAACTCTCGCAGTGCATTTTGCTGTTCATCGGGATAAACGTATTTGTTTTGTCCCCAGCGTCCCCATTTTTTCTTGCGTTTCTCTATGTCCATCTCCAGCTTGGTTTTCGGATAACGTTTCTCGATGACAGCTTTGGATGTTTTGGTGAAGCGATGCTGTATTAATTCGAACGTCAAATCTTTTGTAGCATGCTGGGGCAAGGTTTCTCCCAATTTGCGCAGTAACTCGCCGTAACCTTCTTCCCAGCCGTCATACCAGATGATGGGTGCAATGATGAACCCAAGCGGATAACCGGCTCGTGCGATTTTGCCCGCGGCTTCAATACGTTCCTCGAAGCGGGAAGTTGCAGGTTCAAACTGTTTAATAACATAATCGGAATTAATGCTAAAGCGGATGCGAGTATGACCATTATGTTTAATATCCAGCAATGGATCAACATGATGATATTTAGTAACAAAACGCAGACGGCCAAATTCCTCATCTGCCATGAAACGAATCAAGTCTCCAAGCGTTCCGGTGATATGCTCCAAACCAACCGGATCGGAGGTACAAGCTGCTTCAAAACGGGTAATTTCAGGCGCACGCTCCTCGATATAAGCTTTAGCTGCTGATAAGATATCGTCAGTGTTGACATATACACGAATATACGGCTTTGCTCCCAAGGTTGTTTGTAAATAACAGTAGTGACAATGCCCCATGCAACCAGTCGAAATGGGGATGGCATATTCAGCAGAAGGCTTGGATTGATCAAAAGTTAACGTTTTACGGATACCAACTACCAAAGTTTTTTTTGCCATTCGGTACTTTTCAACTTCAGTTTCACCTGGTAAATTGGTAATTCGGTTGTGAGAGGTAGTCATCCGGTACGGAATATCCTTGGCTTTAACCCAATCCATAATACGCTGGCCCTTGGGATAATTTAGTGCGTCTGGCTCAAAAAACACCAGGTCAGGCAAAAATGGCTTGGTTCCTCTGGTTTGGACAGGAGTACGCTCAAGCGTAGACATGGCTAACGCTCCTTTCAAAATAAATCCACAGTGCTCTGGTGTCCAACTTTAACATATTGCCGCAGAAGTAAATGATACAGGGACGACGATATTAGTGTACCCGGCTTAAATTGAACAAATCGTGGCAATAGATGTGAGTGAAGGGATGAGACTTGCCAATGGGCAATGATAACATGTATCATTACATAGTAGGTTTAACGCAGGAAATGAAGGCGGTAAGCGCCCGTTCAATAACAGAAAAGAGGGAAACAAGTGCCAACGCCAAGCATGGAAGATTATTTGGAACGCATTTACCAACTGATTGATGAGAAGGGATATGCTCGTGTCTCGGACATCGCAGAGGGTTTAGAGGTGCATCCTTCGTCCGTCACCAAAATGATTCAGAAGTTGGATAAGGACGATTATCTTGTATATGAGAAGTATCGGGGACTGATTTTGACACCAAAAGGGAAAAAGGTCGGCAAACGGTTGGTTGATCGCCATCAGTTATTAGAGCAATTTCTGGATATGATTGGGGTTGAGAAGGACCTGATATATAAAGATGTGGAAGGTATTGAGCATCATTTGAGCTGGGATTCCATCACCCGTATCGAAACATTGGTTGAATATTTTCGTCGGGATGAAGATCGCTTGCGCCAGCTTCATGACATACACAAGGAATTGAGTGGAGATTCCTAAAAGCATCTGTCCTTATGGACGATGCTTTTTTATTTGTCCCGACCGCAACAAATATCCGGTGATTAGCGTCTATCCATTATATAGCAGGACAAGATAGGGGTTAAAATTAACAGGGTTAGCGGAGGATTGTAATAATATGAATCGAAAGAAAATAGTGGCATTGGCTGCAGGCCTACTCTTAGCAGTGCAGACTGCCATCGTTCCTGGAGTTCAAGCAGCTCCAACTGGTGATATTGAAATTATATTGGACGGACAGTCCCTGCAAAGCGACGCGTCACCGTATATTGTACAGGGAGCCAATGTTACGATGGTTCCTTTGCGCGTGATTAGTGAGGGAATGGGCGCTCAGGTCAACTGGTCGGAATCGTCCGGTATGGTAACGATTACGGCTCAGAACAAAAATATATCTATGGAGAACGGTGCACAAAGCGCTACGGTGAATGGCAAGTCAGTTCGACTGGATGCATCTGCCCGTATGACAAGCGGGAGAGTCATGGTGCCTCTGCGTTTTGTTGGAGAAGAGTTGGGATTAAAAGTGGATTGGCAAGCTTCAGAGCGAGTCATTACGTTAAGCAGTGGTAAGGAAGGTGTCTCAACGGGTGGGAGTAGCTCAGCGGGAAACAGTGCTTCCACATCAGATACGTCTGCATCTGGCAATCAGGAGAGTGTAAGTACGGATCAGGGAGCCAGCGATAATGAGCAGACGGTTGTCACTTCACCGTCAACGTCTACTAGTGAGGACGGTTCAAGTTCTTCACAGGCAAATGTTGTTCAGGTAAAGGCTTCAACTTCCATGCGTGGGGCATGGATTTCTACCATCAATGGAGATTGGCCTTCTTCCGCTGCCCGAAGCAGCTCCGAGAAGCAAAAGCAGGAGTTTACTAAAATGCTCGATGATTTGCAGGGGATGGGCATCAATGCGGTATTTGTTCAGGTTCGTGCCAGCGGTGATGCGCTCTACCCGTCGAGTCTCGTACCCTGGAGCAAGTATTTGACCAACACCCAAGGTAAAAATCCAGGCTATGATCCCTTGAAATTTATGATTAGCGAATCGCATAAGCGAGGGATGGAATTCCATGCCTGGTTTAATCCGTTCCGTGCGAATTCTACAGGAACAACCAGCGGTTTGGCTGCAAACCATGTGGCTAATCAGCACCCGGACTGGATTGTTAAGAATGGTAGCCAATTGTACATCAATCCAGGAATTCCGGCTGCACGTCAGCATGTCATTGCGGCGATTATGGAGGTCGTGGACGGATATGATATTGACGGCGTCCATTTGGACGATTATTTTTATCCTTACAGCGGGACTTTTGATGATGATGCGACCTTCAAAGCATATAATGCCAACAAAATCTCTAATAAGGGCGACTGGCGGAGAGATAATGTGAACAGTTTTGTTCGCGATTTGGGCAAAAGCATTCATGCCAGCAAGTCTAAAGTTCAATTCGGAATTAGCCCATTTGGAGTGTGGCGCAACAAATCTCAGGACTTAACGGGTTCAGACACGAAGGCAGGCGTTACAGCGTATGATACGACGTTTGCGGATGTGAGAACCTGGATTAACAAAGAATGGATTGACTATGTAGCTCCACAAATTTACTGGAGTATCGGTTTCCCTGCGGCTGGATATGACAAGCTTGTCGCATGGTGGTCCAATGAGGTCAAAAATTCAGATGTTAAGCTATATATCGGTCATTCTCCGTATAAAATCGGCACCCCTGAAAAGGGCTGGCAAACGGCTCAAGAGCTAATTAAGCAGCTTGAACTGAACAAAGATTATAAACAGGTCAAAGGGGATATTTACTTTAGTGCACAGCATTTGCGTAAAAATCCATATGGACTCATTCAGCTTCTTCAAAATTATTATCAAATGTGATATAAATTGGATCATATAGGTTCTATTTGGGCCTCCGTTCTCATAGATAAGCAGTAGAACTGCTTACTCCCAAGAGAACGGAGGTTTTTTGATCTATGCTGATCAATGCTGTGTTCCAGGGTGGAGGGGTTAAGGGAATTTCGCTGGCGGGTGCAGTTAAGGCTGCGGAGGAGCATGGAATTGTATTCAATCGTTTAGCAGGTACATCATCAGGTGCTATTGTAGCTGCTTTATTGGCTGCGGGATACTCTGCGGATGAAATGAAAGCCGTAATTGAGAAAACCCCCTTGGTCAAGTTGTTACGACGTTCTCCAGTGTTCAATATTAAGTGGATTGGACCAGCAGCTCGTATCTTTCTTAAAAAAGGTCTCTACTCAGGGGAGGCACTGGAGCACTGGGTACGTGAGCTGTTACGAGCTAAGGGAGTGCGTACGTTTGCGGATTTACCTCCTGGCAAACTGCGCATTATTGCATCAGATATCACGAATGGACGCATTCTGGTGCTACCTGAGGATATCAAACGTTTTGGTATCAATCCCTCTTCACTGGAGGTAGCCAAGGCCATTCGGATGAGCACAAGTATCCCTTATTTTTTTGATCCCGTTATGTTAAGGCTTGATTCTGCACTTGCCAAGGGAAAGACCTTTTCTCAGCAATTTATATTTGTAGTTGATGGGGCTTTACTAAGCAATTTGCCTTTGTGGCTTTTTGATGAGCCTGTAAATGAACGTGAGGCCAAAACGATTCCAACGGTAGGGTTTCAAATGGTGGGCAAGACGGGTACGGAGACCAAAGTTTCTTATATACGGGGTCCTTTGACCATGCTGCAGGCTATTTTCGATACCATGCTATCAGCACACGATGAACGATATATTGAGCAGGAGAATCGGTATCGGACGATTAAAATTCCAACATTGGGGATCCGCACTGCACAATTTAACATTTCTACAGTGCAAAGTGATTTGCTGTATGCTTCCGGTGTGCAGGCAGGGGATGCTTTTTTCCACAAATGGAGCATCACTTCTTACCAGCAGCAGTATAGCAAATACCAATTGATGAAGGATACCATGTACGCTATGAAATGAACACTAATTGGCAGTTAAAGTAATTTAAAAGGGTGTGAAAAAAGGAGCCTCTTCCCGGTCATATTTTAATACGCGGGTGACGGCTCCTTTGTGTTGCATTTTAAAGGATGATTATTATCGTTAATGATATTTAGGTTGTTCTTCTTCATTTTTGCCCTTGGAACCTTCAATCACATGAAAAGGATACGCTTTGCGCTTGCCCGTAGTCTGCTGCTTACGTGCGTTGGCTGTTTTGGCCATGGTGCGCACAGAGGGTTTGATTTTGGGAGTACGATTGCTTTGTCCTGGCAGGTATTTGTATAGCAGAAATATAACTGCAAAAACAAGGACGGGAATGAGTAAACTCATGAGAAAGCCCCAACTTCCTCTCCACAGCATATCCACAATCCCATATGCACCCAAAGCAAGGGTAAGCCAGAAAATAACAGCATGTCTGTTCATTATTCACTCATCCTTTCACAGGATCAAGGGCAGGACTGTTGAAGGTCTCCTTTACAGGTACATTTTCCAACTCAGCATCCAATTCAAGCATACGCTTAAATGAGGCAATGGATACCTCCACTTGATCATCAGTCGGTTCTTTGGTGGTAAGTAGTTGCAGCCACAGACCGGGGTAACCTAAATAACGAAGTACCGGAATTTCACGAAGAGCATTGGTCAGCTTGAGAAATTCAAAAGAAAGCCCCAGTACGATCGGAAGCAGTAGAAGCCGTTGCCCCATACGCTCCCACAGATTATCGTAGGTGAATAGGGAATAGACAAGTACCCCGATGATCACGGTCAGCATAATAAAGCTGCTACCGCAGCGGTAATGCAGACGGCTGTATTTTTGCACATTGGCCGGGGTTAGTTCTTCCCCAGCTTCGAATGCCGTAATTACTTTATGCTCTGCACCGTGATATTGAAACAATCGTTTAATTAACGGAGTTTGGGAAATACCCCATAAATAAGCCAGCAGCAGAATCAGCTTAATGGCTCCTTCGGCGAGGTTATGCAAAATTTGGCTGTGAAATAAGCTGCCGAACAGGAAATTCTCTACAATAACCGGAACGAGGGTTAACACAATTTTGCCGAACAAAAAGGAGATAATCCCGACTGCCGCTACACCGATCATCATACTCAGACTCCAGCGAGATTCTTCTTTTTTCTTTTGCTCAGCGCGTTCTTCCGGATCTACTTCATCATCAGCATACGCATCAGCTGAATAGTTCAAATGCTTGGTACCTTTGGCGCTGGAGTCGATGATGCTTACAATCCCCCGCAATAAAGGAATTCTGCGGAATTTGGATACCCAGGATTGCTCCTTGCGTGGTACTTCCAAATATGTGATTTCGCCAGTTTTGCGGCGAACTGCCGTGACATTGACACGCTTGCCGCCGAACATGACACCTTCAATGACTGCCTGACCACCGTAGCTCACAGGCTTGGATGCTTGTGACAACCGTCTCACCTCTCTTAATACATGCTTTTTTGTATATTGTATCGAATTTGGAAGGGAATATCTAGTTAGATGAAACTGGTGTAACCACAGGCTTATAAAAAAAGCATTTATGGAGCGTCAGACTGCTCACATAAATGCTACTCATTATAAAACTTCGGAAACAACCTATTGCGTAATTGCCCCAACAACCTGGTCAACTAGTCCTTTTGATGAGAGGGGGCCGCCAAATGTCCATGTCGTACCGTTCAGTGGATAGGTGCGTTTTTCTTTAACGAAATTCAGACCGTTCCAGACCGAATTATTTTTCATAGGTGCCCCGAAAACATCATCGTCCGGCTGCACAATATAGATAAAGTTACTGTCCTGAACGGCTGACAGAGCTTCAATGCCTACAGTTGAAAAGCCATACGATTCAACCTTGCTCGGCTTCCAATCGTTAACCAAACCGATCTTCGCCAGTGTTCCCACGACGACTGAATTATCTGAAAACATACGGAGGCTGGCTGCATTTTGTGAAGTGAAAGCCTGTGTCAGTATAAAATGAAAATCCGACTTGTCTGCAGCGGCGAGCTTCTGTTTGGCTTCGGCATAATGCTGATCCAGATCGGCAAGCACCTGCTTAGCTTTATCCTCTTTTCCAAGAGCGACTGCAATACTATTAAAAATCTTTACCATCTTATCATAGTCGTAGCCGTTACCATCGTTCAGGTTATATTCAATCGTCGGTGCGATGGCCTTGAGTTGCTCATAGATTGCTTCATTCCCATCAAAGTTGGATATGATGAGATCCGGCTTTAATGGGAATGAAGCAATCGCTTCCAGATTTGGCTCGTTACGCGTACCGACATCGACCACGTTACTGTCCAGTGTCGCCTCTGGTGTCACATACACCTTATAGTTGGCATTGTCAGCATTACCCACCGGCTGAACGCCCAACGCAATCAAATCCTCTGTAAAAGTCCATTCCAGTACTACGACACGCTGTGCGGGCTTGTTGAGCGTGATCTCACCACGATTATGCTTTACCGTCACAGGACCGGTCGCTGTGTCAGTCGGTTTACTATCCGATGTGGCTACCTGATCTTTGTCCGATGCATTGTCGGCTGCTCCGCAACCTGCCAGAGTGAGCGTAAAAACCATTAACAATAAAATCCCGATGAATCCCTTTTTCATAGAAACGTTCTCCCGTATATATGTTTTCAGAAAATGATAATGATTATCATTTTCATCATTATATTATGATAGAGGATTGAAATTTTGTCAATGTAAAAAACGGGTAGTACCCTCAATTGGAAAGTGCCATTATTCAGCATTCCTGTTCATTGTTAAACTCTCCACCCTTGGAGCATACTACCAGCAAAATGGAATGCAGAACCCGATGGAAGTACATGCATTTCCGATTGCAATAGTCTTTACGATGGGAAAAAGTTTTCATATTGAAAGGGGATTAAACAACATGAGCGAAACCTTCTCTATACCCAAGATAGGACATGAACAGGAGCAGCCTCGTGGATCTCAGGATCAACGTAATCATAACGACAGTGGTAGAGGCAGGCAGCAGTCAGGCAAAATACATACGCCTCTCATTCCTTTTGCGCTTGAGTTGGGTTTTTTTTCGGGTTTGCTCTGGGGATTGCTGCGCTGGCTGTTTTATAAGTTGCACTTTACCGTAGTAGCGCCTGGCTTTCTCGCAGAGCCTTTTTTCAAGCATTCATTTATGAACACCATGGCGGGACATCTGGTAGGGCTACTGTTTTTTATTGGATTATCCGTCGTAGCTTCACTGGTGTACACTCTGTTGCTGCGCAGATTTAAGGGTCCTTTACCCGGCATTGTGTATGGCCTGATTTGGTGGGTTGTTTTATTTGTATTAACAGGTCCTAAGCTAGGGATGATGAATGCTCCTGATCGGTTAACATGGAATTCCTTATATACGGAAATTTGTGTGTTTTTACTGTGGGGACTATTTATCGGATATACCGTTGCTGTCGAGTATACGGATGAAAGAAAGCGCGAGCCTGAGAAAGCTGAGGGCTGAACGTAACAAAAACTTCTCAAGCGCCTATTCCCTGTGTTAAAATAGCATTTGGTTATTTGACAGAGGGGAGCGGAATGAAAGATGAAGAATGACCGGGTGTTAAAGCTGCGGCAGGCGCTGGGCGAGCATAATCTGCGGGCTATGCTGATTACTAGCCCTGTCAATCGTCGATATTTGACAGGCTTCACAGGTTCGGCAGGTTATGTGCTGATTACGGAATCCCATAGCTATTTGCTGACTGACTTTCGCTATATGACGCAAGCGACCGAACAAGCCGAAGGCTTCACGGTAGTGCAGCACGCTGCACAGGTCATGGAAACGGTGAAAGAATTGCTGTCTTCCCATCAGATCAGCGAAACAGGCTTTGAGCAAGACGCTGTAACTGTTGCGACGCATAAAGCTTATAGCGAAGATTTGTCACCTATTTCACTGGTTCCGGTGTCGGGCATTGTAGAGAAATTACGGGTGTACAAGGATGCGGAAGAGCTGGAAGTGATGCAGCGGGCAGCGGATTTGGCAGATGCTACTTTTGCACACATTTTACCTTACATCAAGCCAGGTGTCAGCGAGCGTGAGCTGGATCTGGAAATGGAATTCTTCATGCGCAAGCAGGGAGCTACATCCTCTTCATTTGACACAATTGTGGCTTCTGGAGTTCGTTCGGCATTGCCTCATGGCGTAGCCAGTGCTAAGTTAGTACAAGCAGGCGAGCTGATTACGTTTGATTTTGGTGCGTTGCTGGATGGCTATTGCTCCGATTTGACACGTACAGTGGCCACACAAGGGGATTTAGCGCCCCAGTTGCGTGAGATCTACGATATTGTACTTAAGGCGCAACTTCACGCACTTGAACATATTAAGCCGGGCATGACAGGCCGTGAAGCGGATGCTCTGACCCGGGATATTATTGCAAGCCATGGCTATGGAGACAATTTCGGGCACAGTACAGGTCATGGTCTGGGTCTTGAAGTACATGAATCTACACGCCTGTCGAAGGCGAGTGATGATATTCTGGAGCCGGGCATGGTGGTAACGGTCGAGCCAGGTATCTATGTGCCTGGATTGGGCGGTGTACGGATCGAGGATGATATCGTTATTACAGATAGCGGCATCAAATTATTAACACATTCGAGCAAAGAATTTACAGTCGTTTAATAACGATAACAGTCCTGTAGGAGGGGTATTTTAGTGATTAACGTTAATGATTTTAAAACAGGTTTGACCGTCGAGGTAGACGGAGATATTTTTACGGTGCTGGATTTCCAACACGTAAAACCGGGTAAAGGTGCAGCATTCGTACGCTCCAAGTTGAAAAACTTGCGTAACGGTAACACTGTTGAACGTACATTCCGTGCGGGTGAAACGATCGGTCGGGCGCAAATCGAAAATCGCGGTGTATCTTATCTGTATGCTAGTGCAGACGATCATACATTCATGGATAATGAAACATATGATCAATTCACATTGTCCAGCGATCAATTGAAATGGGAACTTAACTTCCTGAAAGAAAACATGAATGTAAATATCGTCAGCTATAACGGCGAAATCTTGGGTATTAACCTGCCAACCAGCGTGGAACTCAAAGTAATCGAAACAGAACCAGGTATTAAAGGTAATACAGCTACAGGTGCTACCAAAAATGCCAAATTGGAAACGGGTTTGAATGTTCAAGTTCCTTTGTTCATTAACCAAGATGACGTATTGTTAATTGATACACGTGACGGTAAATACATGTCTCGCGCATAAAATTTGCTGCTTTTAGATTTCCTCTGTCCTTGTAAGGGCAGGGGATATTTTTATAAGCACTAATATTAAAAAACAATGGCTCCGCACAGCACTTTCATATTATACTGTACTAAAGTTATTCCGCAGGATGTCACGTTCAAGTCGTTGGGTGCCATCTCAAGGTTACATACTGAGTCTGAGGGAGTGAATATCGTTGTCTTTGTATGTCATGAAATTCGGAGGCAGTTCCGTCGGTGACACGGAGCGCATGAAACGCGTGGCAAAACGCGTTGTTGAGAAACAGAGTGAAGGGCATCAATGTGTAGTGGTCGTTTCCGCAATGGGAGACACGACAGACGAACTGATTGACCAGGCCAAATTGTTGAATGAGCAGTTGCCTGCACGTGAGTTGGATATGTTGATGACGACAGGTGAGCAAATTTCAATCGCCTTGTTGTCGATGGCTATTCAGCAGTTGGGTCATGAAGCGGTATCGTTTACGGGATGGCAGGCTGGTTTCCGTACTGAATCTGACTTTGGTCGAGCACGAATTACGGACATTCAACCTCAGCGAGTGCTGGAAGCACTGAGCAGCAACAAGATCGTTGTTGTAGCTGGCTTCCAAGGGATGTCTGCAGAGGGAGACATTACAACGCTGGGACGTGGTGGCTCTGATACGACGGCGGTTGCGCTGGCGGCGGCGATTCAAGCGGATGCCTGTGAAATTTACACGGATGTGGACGGCATTTATTCAACAGATCCACGGATCGTGAAGGTTGCTCGTAAGCTAAAAGAAATTTCTTATGATGAAATGCTGGAATTAGCTAATCTGGGTGCAGCTGTATTGCATCCTCGTGCGGTAGAATATGCCAAACATAACCGGGTACCGCTGATCGTGCGGTCCAGTTTTAACCATAATGAAGGAACGGTCGTAAAGGAGGATGCAGTAATGGAACAAGGCGTTGTAGTCAGTGGGATTGCATATGATAAAAATGTAGCAAGAATCAGTATTTTGGGCGTCGCCGATATTCCCGGCGTACTGGCGAAAGTATTTGGAACACTGGCGGCAGCCAAAATTGATGTAGACATTATTGTACAGAGCGGGGTTGAAGCTGGTAAAGCGGATTTCTCCTTTACAGTAGCTCTGACGGATCGTGAAGCGGCACTGAAGACGCTGGAAGGTATTCGTGGAGAGCTTCCGTACCGTGAAGTAACGTCTGAGGAAAACTTGGTGAAGGTTTCCATTGTAGGTGCAGGAATGGTTAGCCATCCGGGTGTTGCTGCGCAAATGTTTGCCGTACTGGCAGAGCAAGGCGTTAGCATTAAAATGGTAAGCACATCTGAAATCAAAGTATCGTGTGTAATTGAAGCGGGTAAGCTTCATGAGGTTATTCAGGCGTTGCATACAGCTTATAACCTGGACACCGAGGAGCAAGCGTTTGTGGGTGGACCGCAAGACCGTCGTTAATAACTGCAACGTGATCTAGACACTGAATATGGCTAATGTGAACGATGCTTATGACAGTAAAGGTTGATACATTATATGCCCTCTATTTATAGTTTGATAAATCATAGAATACAGCAGTAGGTTAAGAGGTTGTTCCATCAGTGAGAGTTAAACTGGGGGGCAGCCTCTTTTTTTCTGAATCTATCTTTTCTACCCAAGGGTTTCCCTTAGCCGACAAGGCTTTGAGAGGCCCTTTTTTATTTGTGAAAATTAGAGAATGGTGCTTAAACAAGCGGGGGAAAGGTCTGTTGAGCGTTGATAGGAGTTAGCAAAAGTTTGCCTAGGTTTTCAATATATTTTCGGCATAAAAAGCGAGAGTCAACCATAGACTTGTCTTAAAGAAAAAGGACAACTGTGAGGGGGCTGCATCGGTATGGAATGGCTGGAGTTATTTCCCGAACCGTTGCACGGTATACTCGGAAGGCTTCCAGAAACGGTATTTGAGCAACTGGAAGAAATCCGGGTCAGGGAAGGAAGGCCGTTGGAAATTAATGCAAATGGTGAACATCATTTTGTAACGTCTGCTGGTCAGCTGACTTTGAACCATGTGGAAGCCTATAAGCCTGACCGTGAGGATGCCCACCGACTGCTGGATTTTATCAGCAATCATTCCCTCTATACGATGGAAGAGGAGCTTCGTAAAGGGTTTATTACGATCCCTGGCGGTCATCGTATTGGCTTGGCAGGGAGAACCGTACTCAACCGAGGACGAGTGGAGCATTTGAGGGATATAAGCAGCTTTAATGTAAGAATTGCGCGTGCAATTCCCGGCATAGCTGATCGGATATTGCCTTATGTAGCAGATCGAATGTCCGGGAAAATCCGGCATACCCTCATTTTGTCCCCTCCTCAGCATGGCAAAACGACACTGCTTAGGGACTTGGCTCGGCAACTCAGTTACGGAGGGATGGAAAGCCATGGGGGGCGACGGAATGGACTCAAGGTAGGCATTATAGACGAACGCTCTGAGATCGCTGGTAGTCACAAAGGTATCCCCGGTTTTGATGTCGGGCCTCGCACCGATGTATTGGACGGATGTCCGAAAGCAGAAGGCATGATGATGATGATCCGCTCGATGTCACCGGATGTCCTCATTGTTGATGAAATCGGACGACCGGAAGATGCGGAGGCGGTGCGCGAAGCGCTTCATGCAGGCATTGCAGTCATTGCTTCCGCACATGGTCGCGATGTGGCTGAAATGGCGACCCGGTCTGCTTTTGCTGGATTAACTACAGGACAAGAGCTGTTTCAACTCTACGTCATGCTGGAGCGGACGAGCCGGGGCGTCTCATTCCGACTGGCAGATGCCAAGCAACGCAGGATTACACTATCTGGAGAAGGGCAGAATGGGGGCATCTCCTATGCTTAAGCTACTGGGGGCAGCCTTGGTTATACTGGCCGCTACGCTGGCAGGTTGGCAACGGGCAAGGCAGTTTGCAATGAGGCCGCGGCAAATCAGGGAGTTGATTCTTGCGCTGCAAAGATTGACCACCGAGGTTTCTTACGGGGTGTCTCCGCTACCAGATGCTTTCGCCAAGACAGGAGAGCCCTTGCGAGAGCCCTTACGCACTCTGTTTCAGCAAGCCTCACGCTGGATGCACCCCTCTTTTGGCCTGACTGCCAGAGAAAGCTTGCATAAAGCCATTGAAGACTCGTGGAGCCGTTCCTCTATGAAGCAAGCCGAGAAGGAAGCGATGCGGCAGCTTGCTTACAGTCTTGGAACCAGCGACCGTGAAGACCAGATCAAGCACATTGCGTTGACCATCCAGCAGTTATCCCATGAAGAAGCGCAGGCGCAGGCAGATCAGGTGAGGTACGAGCGTATGAGCAGGAGCCTGGGACTGCTGATCGGAGCATTGATCGTCATTTTGATCTATTAGCGGGGTGCTCGAATGAATTTAGAAGTGAACGCAATTTTCCAAATTGCCGGAATTGGCATTATTATCGCTATGATTCATACCGTATTAAAGCAAATGGGCAAAGAAGACATGGCGCACTGGGTAACGGTCATCGGCTTCGTCGTGGTCCTGTTCATGGTGGTGCGAATGCTGGATAACCTTCTGCAAGAGATCAAATCTATCTTTCTTTTTCAGTAGGTGGACACATGGAAATTATTCAGGTGGTGGGCTTCGCCCTCATTGCCACAGTCCTTATTTTAGTCATTAAGGAACAGAAGCCGATGTTTGCCTTTTTGATTGCAACAGCTGCGGGAATCGTCATTTTTTTGCTGCTGATTGGCAAGATCGGATCTGTGGTTGCTGTACTGGAGCGACTGGCCCGGTCTTCAGGCATGGACATGATCTATTTTAAAACCGTCTTGAAAATAATCGGTATCGCTTATATTGCTGAATTTGGAGCGCAAATCGTTCGGGATGCAGGACAAGACGGGATTGCTTCCAAAATTGAGCTTACCGGAAAGGTACTCATTATGGTGCTCGCAATCCCAATTATCAGCATTATTATTGATACCATTCTGAAGCTGATGCCCGCCTGAGGGGGTGATGCCATGAAAAGGCTGGGGGGCATGCCGAATCTCAAAGTAATTGCAATGTTGCTGCTATGTCTATGGTGTGCCTCGGCTGCGTTCCTCTTTGCAGATACACCGACAAACGAATGGATCAGACAGCAGGCGGAGCAAATGCCCAAAGATGAAGTAGAACATTATTGGGACGGGCTCATGCAGCAATATGGCGGATTTTTCCCTGATCAGAAAACGCCTTCCTTCATGGACATGCTGCTTCCAGGCGGTGAAGGGTTCAGCATAAAGGGTGTATTGAGCGCTATAGCTGATTTTTTCATCCATGAAATCCGAGTAAATGCCAAGTTGCTCGTCACCATCGTCATGCTCAGCATTATGAGTATGGTGCTGGAAACGCTACAAAGCGCTTTTGAAAGCAAACAGGTCAGCAAAGTGGCCTACGCTATCGTATACATGGTCATTATCATTTTGGCGATTAATAGCTTTAGTGTAGCGATTGGTTATGCCAAAGAAGCGATTGATAGCATGATTCACTTCATGATGGCAATGTTGCCTTTGCTGTTTACCATGCTAGCCTCGATGGGGAACGTCGTAACAGTTTCGGTGACCCACCCGCTGATTGTATTTATGATCAACACAGTCGGAACAGTCATTCATACGCTGGTTTTCCCGCTGCTGTTCTTCTCGGCTGTGCTGTACTTGGTCAACTCGCTGACGGGCAAATACAAGCTGACCCAGCTAGCCGATCTGTTGCGGAACGCTGGAGTAGCAGTGCTGGGAGTGCTGCTGACCATTTTTCTAGGAGTCATTTCGGTACAAGGCTTGACATCGTCCGTTACTGACGGATTAACGATCCGTACAGCCAAATATATTACAGGTAGCTTTGTTCCGGTGGTCGGCAAGGCGTTGGCAGATGCGACAGATACAGTTATTTCGGCTTCGCTGCTCGTTAAAAATGCCATTGGTCTGGTAGGAGTCATTATTATTTTGTTCCTATGCGCCTTTCCCGCCCTCAAGATTCTGACGCTGGCGCTCATTTATAAAGTGACAGCAGCGATCATGCAGCCTTTGGGTGATACGCCTATCGTGGCATGTCTGGATGCGATCGGCAAGAGCATGATTTATGTTTTCGCGGCGCTGGCAGCAGTGGGATTGATGTCCTTCCTTGCAATTACAGTCATGCTCGCAGCAGGCAATATGACAGTCATGATGAGGTGAACCAATGCACGTAAACCAACAAGGGGGGAGGAGAGTGACGTGACCTGGCTGGGAGGCTGGCTCAAGGAACTGGTGCTAATCGTGTTGCTGGCTTCTTTTGTCGATATGATCTTACCGAGCCGATCTATGGAGAGATATGTCAAACTCGTTCTCAGCCTGCTTATTCTGCTGACGTTGCTGTCTCCGGTCGTGCGCTTACTGAGCACCAGTCCTTCCGAGGTTCTAGGGCGAGCATTGGATCTTCAACGTCAGGCTGAGACAGGCAAGAGGGAACCGACATTGGAGGAGATTCTAGCAAAAGGCAGCCAGTTAAAGCTACAGCAAGAACAAAGCTCCATGCAATGGGCTGGCAAAGAGGTAGCTAAGGAAATGAAAGGACAGTTGGAACAGTATACTGGGTTAGCAATTCAGTCGGTCCAGGTTACCCTTGCAAAGATTCAACAGGAGGAATCAGGGCTGGAGGCAGGAACGGGTGTCCAGTCGGTAGTGGTCCAATTGGCAGAACAGCAGCCAGAAAAAGAAAAGAAAAACACAGACGTCTCGCCTGGTGCAGATGTCAAGCCGATTATGGTGGAGCCTGTAGCCGAAAAGACAGTGAATATTCGTGTAGAGCCAACACATGCAAAAACTTCAGATTTTAATGAAGGAACGCGAGAAGATGATCGTAATCCTGACAAAACTGTTGAGGACGGAAAGCCAACAGATACGAAAGCATTTGGCTTAATTACAGGACTTTTACGTGAAAAATGGGGGATAGATAGCAAAAATGTTCAGGTGCTTTCTTCGCAGGATGGAACACATGAATGGTAACAGGAGGTGAGCAGAAATGAGCAAATGGCTGAAAAAGCTGGAGCAATGGCTGGGTGGAGGGGCGGATGGGGCGAAAAGGTTCAATTCATTTCGTTGGTTGCTTATTCTTGGCCTTATCGGTGTAGCGATTATGCTCTTTAATTCATTCGTTAATGTAAAAAAGGTTGATCCAGAAAACGTAGGGCGTGAGCCGCCTGGCGTGATGAAAAATGAGCCTACGTTAGAGACAACAACAGGTGAAGAAAGTTCTTTTGCCGGGATTGAGAAGGTTTTTGAGGACAATATGAAACAGATGCTGGAGCAGATTGTTGGCGTAGGAACCGTTGATGTCATGGTTACGGTAGACTCCACCGAAGAAGTTATCGTTCAACGCAATGTAAAGGACATGCAGGAAGAGAACAATGAGACGGACGCCAATGGTGGACAACGGCACACTACTCAATATACACGTGATGGCGAAATTGTCACCTATGAATCATCTGGTGGTCAGCACACCCCGATTGTGACAAAAAAAGTAAAACCGCAGGTGAGGGGAGTGCTTGTTGTGGCTATGGGGGCAGAAAACCCTACAGTGAAGCAGCTAATTGTCGATGCTGTACAGAAGGGGCTAAATGTACCTTCCTACAAAATTTCAGTCGTACCGCGCAAGCAGGGATAATTTGGAATTCAGGAACAAAGAAGTTTATATTTTAAACCATTAATGAATATGGAGGACGGAACATGAATAATAAAAGACAAACCGTTTGGCTGGTGTCCATGCTGAGTTTAATGGTCGTGCTGTCTGCGTATTATTTGTTTACGGAGGACTCAAGCCCTGCAAATCCACCAGTAGCCGATAGTGAACAAGTGAGCAAGGTTAAGCAGGATGCCGCACAGGAAGCAACGACGAAGGCAGAGGAACAATTGAACGAACTGAAGGTAAACGAAGTAGTGACGAATGGAGAAGTAACTGATGGAGCATCAGCAAATTCCACAAAGTCGGATACGGCTTCTACAACTGACCCAGCAACAGAAAACTCAAAAGGCGACAAAGGTACGGCAGCTACCCCTACTACTGAACCGGCGACATCCAATCAAAACACAACAGCGACTAAGACGGACGCGACAGCACAAAGTGACGACAAAGCAGCCTCTACAGCCAAAACCGACCAGCAGGTACTGGATCAAGTGGCAACTGATCAAGCTGCCCAACCTACAGCAGCAGCTGTGATTGACAACTATTTGCTGGAACGGGACGTGGAAAATCAGAAGAAAAATGATGAACTGACTACCGCAATGAACGACAGCACACCAAAGAAAGCTGCGGAGGCTCAAAAGGAATTACATGTACTTGAAGATAAGCAGGCTAAAATTACTGGAATTGAAGAAGAGCTTCAGCAACAGTTCGCCAATGCGGTCGTCCGTGAGGAAGACGCTGATAAATACAAAGTAGTGGTTCTGAGTGAAAAATTGGATGCTAAGCAAGCGGTAACAATTGTCGACAAAGTCATGAAGGAACTGAACGTAACGCAGGATAAGATCAGTGTCCAATATGTTACACAATAAGACAAAAAACGCGAAAAAGCCCGGATTTCTGCATTATTCCGGGCTCTTTCTATTTTTAATGATTGTGATATAATACATAAAGCTGTTTCAACAATGTTATCAGCAACCGGCAAAATGCTGAAGGAGTGATTAATAGAGATGTTTAAATTAAGCGAGATTAAGGAATTGATCAAGCTGGTGGATGAAACGTCTGTGCATGAGCTTGAAATTGAAAATGAAGGAACTCGCCTGTTGATCCGTAAACCGGGCAAAAGCGAAATCGTTACAGTACAGGCTCCTGTGGCAACACCTGCTTATGCAGTGGCACCACAAGCTGTTATTCCAAATCCACAAGTACAGTCCGATGTTGGATCTACAACTGCTGGAGAACCGAGGGAATATGCAAGCAATCTACATAAAATCGTATCTCCGATGGTAGGCACTTTCTATAGTTCTTCATCACCGGATACGGCTCCGTATGTGAGTATCGGCAGCAAAGTGGGCGAAAAAACAACGGTATGTATCATTGAAGCGATGAAGCTGATGAACGAGCTGGAAGCTGAAGTGAAGGGCGAAATTGTGGAAATTTTGGCCGAAAACGGACAGTTGGTCGAGTATGGCCAGCCATTGTTCCTTGTGAAACCGGAGTAAAAAGCTTGTTTGCACCCTCTTTTGAGGGTTCGGCAAGACTGCTCCCAGGGAGGATAAAGTCATGACATTTCAAAAAGTATTGATTGCGAATCGTGGAGAAATTGCGGTTCGTATCATTCGCGCTTGCCGCGAAATGAATATTTCGACAGTTGCTGTATATTCGGAAGCTGACAAGGATTCGTTACATGTGCGTCTCGCAGATGAGGCTTACTGTATCGGACCGACGCTATCTAAGGACAGCTACCTTAATTTTACGAATCTGATGAGCGTTGCTACATTGACTGAATGTGATGCCATTCATCCAGGTTACGGATTTTTGGCGGAAAACGCAGACTTCGCTGAAATTTGCGAATCGTGTAATATTACGTTTATTGGTCCTTCTCCTGAAGCCATTAACAAAATGGGAGATAAAGCCGTTGCCAAGCAGACCATGAAGGATGCCGGAGTTCCGGTTATTCCGGGTTCAGACGGGCTGGTTGAGGATTTGCAGGATGCGATCGGCATCGCACGTGATATCGGATATCCGGTAATTATCAAGGCCACAGCAGGTGGCGGAGGTAAAGGTATTCGTATCGCCGAAGATGAGGATAACCTCATTCAGCAAATCACTACTGCTCAGCAGGAGGCGCAAAAGGCATTTGGCAATGCGGGTGTGTACCTAGAAAAATATTTGACCGGTATGAAACATGTGGAAATACAAATCATAGCGGACAAGCATGGTAATGTTGCCCATTTGGGCGAACGGGACTGCTCTGTGCAGCGTCGTCGTCAGAAGTTGTTGGAGGAAGCACCATGTCCTGTACTTTCACAGGATGTCCGTGAAGAAATGGGTCAGGCAGCTGTTCGTGCAGCTTTGGCCGTTCAATACTCTGGTGCAGGTACTCTCGAATTTTTGCTCGGCCCGGACAACAATTTCTATTTCATGGAAATGAATACACGTATTCAGGTAGAACATCCCGTAACAGAAATGATTACCGGTGTAGACCTGATTAAGGAAATGATTTCTGTCGCTGAAGGGCATCCGCTTTCCTTTACGCAGGAAGAAGTCACCATCAATGGTTGGGCGATAGAGTGCCGTATTAACGCTGAGGATCCGGATCGTAATTTTATGCCTGCACCGGGTAAAATCGGATTTTATCTGCCTCCAGGCGGTCCTGGGGTACGGGTAGACAGTGCAGTATATCCAGGTTATAGCATTCCTCCTTATTATGACTCTATGATCGCCAAGCTGATTGTGTGGGCACCTACACGGCAGGATGCAATTGCCAAAATGAAGCGGGCTTTGACTGAGTTTGCTATTGAGGGCATACCCACAACGATTTCTTTTCATCAGCGCTTGCTAGAGCATCCGACCTTTATTAAAGGCGATTTTGATATTAAATTTTTGGAGGAAAACGAAGTTTAATCGGTATATTTCCTCCGTTTGTCATAATGAACGCCAAATGATATAGTATGGATAATAAGTGAGCATGTCTGCTTTGAAATCCAAAGCTGGAATGAAACTTATTTTGACCGAAAGGTGTTGAAGGTATGAGCACAGTGCCAACCGAATTCGAACGTACAGAAATTGGGGAGATTCAAATTGCCCCAGAAGTTATTGAAGTCATTGCCGGACTGGCTACCGTTGAGGTACCGGGCGTTGCGGGAATGAGTGGCGGATTTGCTGGTGGGTTTGCCGAACTGCTAGGCCGCAAAAATTTATCTAAAGGTGTAAAAGTGGAAGTCGGACAGCGTGAAGCTGCTGTAGACGTCTCCGTCATTATTGAGTACGGTAACCGTCTGCCTGAGGTGGCTGCTGCTATTCAGCATAATGTTAAGCGTTCGATTGAGAACATGACAGGTCTTAACGTTGTTGAAGTGAACGTGCAAATTCATGATGTTCAATTCAAAAATGCCGATAAAGTAGAAGAGCCGGAAGTGCTGGGCGCCGGACGGGTTAAATAGAGCGATACTTTGTACAAACCCCCGACCCTTATGGGTCGAGGGTTTACTCTAATTTAAGGAGGCTGTGCGTTTCGTGGCTAAAGTTATGGACAGACTTCTGCTGTTCTTGTACAGCTTAAGTATCGGAATTATTTCCATTCTCGCCATCCTCCTCCTGAGCGGGGCCATTCCGTATGTTTTAAGTATTGAGGATGAGCGAGTAGTGTGGTTTACCAGCCTGATTATTGCAGGGGTTCTGTTGTTATTGAGTCTTCGTTTTTTTTATATCTCTATTCGACGGAACCAAACCGTACAGCATTCTATTGATCAACGAACGGAATACGGTGACATTCAGATTTCAGTGGATACCATTGAAAATCTGTGCCTCAAAGCAGCTTCCCGATTTCGCGGGATGCAGGATTTGAAAGCACGCGTTCGTGTGTTGGATTCGGGACTTGATATTACGATTCGGGCGGTTGTAGACGGGGAAAGCTCCATTCCGGTGTTAACCTCCGAGGTACAAAAGGGGGTACACGATCATGTGGAAGAAATTACAGGAATTCCTGTGTCCAATGTATCGGTGTACATCGCTAATGTTTCTCAGTCACCCAGCTTTAAGAGTCGTGTGGAATAGAGGTGATTTTCCCTGATGCCCTGGAAAGAAATATGGGGAAGTTACAAGGGCCGGATCATGGGGATCACGGCTGGTATTTTTTTCGGTTTTATTTATTTGTGGGCAGGCTTTTGGAATATGTTGTTCTTTGCATTGATGGTGTTCATCGGATATACGCTAGGAAGACGTAGCGATTCAGCGCTCGGTTCATTCCTCCCTTGGAAGGAATGGGGCGATTGGTTGTCGCAACGTTGGCGTCCTTTTAAATGAACCCTGTGATACGTGTTCTCCAAAATAGAGCTGTAGCTTCTTTGCGCCCAACGTTTTGGAGGATGCGTTCACAGGTTTTTTTGTGGAAATTGGTTAGAATGAAAAATAGATATAGGCAAGCGTAGGAGGCAGGGCATGAAAAGACGTCTGGCGAGGGAATTAGCGGTACAGAGTATGTACCATATGGAAATGAATGAAGTGGATGCGGCAGCAGCCGTGGACATGTTGCTTCAGGAAGCCGCTGAGGAAAACGAAGCGGAAGTTGTCGTTAAAAATGCAGCAGTGTTAAGAGCGTATGTCTTGGAGCATGTGCGGGGTACGTGGGAGCACAAGGAAGCCATTGATGGGCTGCTGGTGGATTATCTTAAAGGCTGGCAGATCAGCAGACTTTCACGTGTAGATCGTCAAATTTTAAGGCTTGCGGCATATGAGATGATTTTCCGTGAGGATGTTCCAGCCAAGGTAGCTGTTAATGAAGCGATTGAGTTGTCGAAGCACTTTGGTACCGAGGAATCCGGTAAATTTGTTAATGGTGTACTGGGACGAGTGATACAAGAACTGGAGCAATTGAAAGCACGTTTTTAAGTAGAGACTACTGAATCAGGTTGGAGAGTGGTAAAACATGTCAGCACCGATCATTGATGGTAAACAAATCTCTCAGGATATTCGCGCAAGCATTCAGCAAGAGGTCATTCGTCTGAAAGAGCACAGCTTTCAACCCGGACTGGCTGTTGTATTGGTAGGCGAAGATCCCGCTTCGCAAGTGTATGTTAAAAACAAGGAAAAGGCATGCCATGATCTCGGCTATTACTCCGAGGTTCATCGGTTGGCAGCAGATACTTCGCAGGAAGCATTACTGGAACTGGTAAACAAGCTGAACCATCAAAGTACCATCCATGGAATTTTGGTGCAACTGCCGTTGCCAAAGCATATTCATGAAAAAGCTGTCATTGACGCGATTGCAGTGGAGAAGGATGTGGATGGATTCCATCCGGTGAACGTAGGGAATTTGGTCATCGGTGACGATAGTCTATTGCCTTGTACTCCTGCTGGAGTCATTGAGTTAATTAAGCGTGCTGGAGTGGAGATAGCCGGTAAACATGCGGTAGTTATTGGTCGCAGTAATATCGTGGGCAAGCCAGTGTCTTTATTGTTGCAGCGTGAAAATGCTACGGTTACGATGTGCCACTCCCGTACAGCGAATATTGCGGACCTAAGTCGACAAGCAGATATCTTAGTCGTTGCGATCGGCAAAGCCAACTTTATTGATGCTTCGTTCGTGAAGCCCGGAGCGGTAGTGATAGATGTAGGGATGAACCGTCTGGAGAACGGAAAGCTGGCGGGGGACGTTGATTTTGAGAGCGTGAAGCAAGTGTCTGGTCCGATTACGCCTGTTCCCGGCGGAGTAGGGCCGATGACAATTACGATGCTGATGCAAAATACGCTCGTAGCGGCCAAGCGGTCGCACGGTTTGGCATAAGGACAGCTGCCTGTGGCTGAACAACGTATTTACTCTATAAAGGACCTGAATCGTTATATCCGGATGAAATTGGAGTCGGATCAGGTGCTGTCTGATGTATGGATACGCGGGGAAATTTCTAATTTTACGCATCATTCAAGTGGTCACATGTACTTTACGCTCAAGGATGAGGGGAGCCGCATACGTTCGATTATGTTTGCAACCCATAATCAGCGGCTCCCTTTCGTACCGAAAGAAGGTACGCGTGTTATTGCCCGGGGAAACGTATCCGTGTACGAACGAGATGGACAATATCAGTTTTATGCGACTCAAATGCAGCCTGATGGTATAGGAAGCCTTTATTTAGCTTACGAGCAGCTCAAGCAAAAGCTGGATGCAGAGGGACTGTTTGATACTGCTCGTAAGCGTAACCTCCCTGCCCATCCAGTAACCATTGGCGTGATTACGTCACCGACTGGAGCGGCTGTGCGTGATATTATTACGACACTTCAACGGCGATACCCGCAGGCTGGAATTGTGTTGTATCCTGTGCTTGTACAAGGAAAAGGTGCCGCCCCCTCGATCGTCAAGGCAATTGAAACTATGAATCGTATGCAAGAGGTTCAGGTGATGATTGTCGGACGGGGAGGTGGCTCGTTGGAAGAACTGTGGGCGTTTAATGAGGAAGCGGTTGCGCGCGCCATTTACGCATCGGTCATTCCGGTTATTTCGGCAGTTGGACACGAAACGGATTTTACCATTGCCGATTTTGTGGCTGACTTACGTGCGGCAACGCCAACCGCAGCAGCCGAGTTGGCCGTGCCTAATCAGGCAGAGCTACGGGATCAGCTGCTCCAGCGGGAGCAACGGTTGCGTAACGCCCTCCGGCAGCGGCTGGAAACCAGCCGTGTACGCTTGGCGAGGCTTCAGCGTTCACCAGTCCTGCTGCACCCACGCCGCTATATGCTACAGCATGCAGAGCGAATGGACATGCTGCATCAGCGTCTAATCCGCGCAGCGCGTAACCGTTCTCGTTTGAACGCAGAAAAGAACGCACGTATGCGTCAGGTACTAGAACGGTTTAATCCGCGTGAACAAATTCGTTCAGCACGCAAGCAGACGGATATGGCGCAACGTCAGCTGGAGTCTGCGATGCGTGCTATTACGAAAACGGGACGGCAGCAGTTGCACACGGGAATTCGTCAACTGGATGCGCTGAGCCCACTCAAAGTCATGGCCCGAGGCTATAGCTTGGTATACGATGAGCAGGAAAAACGGCTGATTAAGTCGCTCAAAGACGTACAGCCGGGAGATTCCATCAAGATTAAAGTGAGTGATGGGCAGTTGGACTGCCAAGTATGGGGAATGAAGGAGGACGCGAAGCACGGTGGCGAATGAAACGGAATTGAATTTTGAAGCGGCTATGGCTGCTCTTGAAGAAATTGTCGGACAACTGGAGCATGGAGACGTTCCTCTGGAGCAAGCCATTGATTTGTTCCAGCGAGGGATGAAGTTGTCTCAACTTTGCAGTCAGAAGCTGGAGCAGGTTGAACGTAAAATTGAAATGATCGTCGAAGAGGATGGAGATTTGCGCAAGAAGCCTTTTGGTGGGGGACTGGATGAAAACGGCGGTGAAGGACTTGAATAGACCGTCGTTCAAGGAATATTTGACCGGGACGACGGATGCGGTTTCGTCCGCACTGACCGAGCAATTCCCGGCCGATTGGGACATTCCCGATGTTCTTCGAGAATCCATGAATTATTCACTCACCGCAGGCGGAAAACGGCTGCGGCCTCTGCTTGTGATCGCTGCTGCTGAAGCATTCGGTGGAAGCAGGGAAGCTGCGCTGCCAGTGGCATGTGCGGTAGAAATGGTACATACGTACTCCCTCATTCATGACGACTTGCCAGCCATGGATGATGATGACTATCGGCGAGGTAAGCTGACGAATCATAAGGTATACGGCGAGGCGGTTGCCGTCCTTGCGGGTGATGCTTTGTTGACCCATGCCTTTTACAGTATTGTGCAAGCAGGACGGCGTCACGGTGTTTCGTCTGATTCGCTATTGTCCATAGTTGAGGATTTGTCCGAAATGAGTGGCGCGCGGGGCATGGTAGGCGGACAGGTCGCCGATATGTCAGGCGAGCAAGGAATGACGGGGATCGAGGAACTGGAATATATCCATCTTCATAAAACTGCTGATTTGATTATTTTCTCGCTCTTGGCAGGTGGACGGATTGGTGGGGCGGACAAGGGTCAATTAGAGGCGCTTCGCCGCTTTGGACGAGACTTGGGGCTGGCTTTTCAGATACAGGACGATATACTGGACCTCATAGGCGATGAGAGTAAAATGGGTAAGAAAACGCAAAGTGATGTTGAACAAGAGAAGGTCACCTATCCGTATTTCATTGGTATGGACGCATCTTTGCAGCAGGTAGAGGAACTCACCGCATCTGCTAAAAGAGTGATAATAGAGAGTGGTATTCCCGATTCTTCTCGTTTGCTGGAGATAGCCGATTACCTGATGAAGCGTGATCATTAGTTGCGTTGGAGCTGTTTTGACTTGTCTGCGTTTAAGCACAGTCAAAAAGTGTGATATAATACTTGTTAACTTTACTCACAAACTTGAAGGAAAGCGGGGAGATATGCGTGCTGCTTCCACACATAAAGCAACCAGGCGATCTGAAATCACTGTCGGTTGAGGAGTTGACTTCTCTAGCCGAGGAAATCAGGAGCTTTTTGATTGAGAAGCTGTCCGTGACTGGGGGGCATCTGGCATCGAATCTGGGAGTGGTTGAGCTCACGATCGCCCTGCATTATTGCTATAACAGTCCGAAGGACAAGATGATTTATGACGTTGGGCACCAAGCCTACGTACACAAAATATTGACAGGGCGAATGGACCGTTTTGATACACTTCGTCAGCGTGATGGACTTTGTGGTTTTGTAAAAAGAAGTGAGAGCGAGCATGATGTTTGGGAAGCCGGTCATAGCAGCACTTCTCTGTCGGCCGCAATGGGAATGGCTTTGGCTCGAGATTTGAAGGGCGAGGACAATAAAGTCATTGCAATGATCGGAGACGGCGCGCTGACTGGGGGGATGGCCTTCGAAGCGTTGAATCATATCGGACATGAGCGCAAAAATTTAATGGTAATTCTGAATGACAACGAAATGTCCATAGCACCTAATGTAGGGGCCATGCATAATTATTTGAGTAAAATCCGCTCGGACCGCCATTATTTGCGGGCAAAAGATGAGCTGGAAGTTTTGCTGAAAAAAATACCCGCGATCGGCGGTAAACTTGCCAAATCGGCTGGCCGTGTCAAGGACAGTCTTAAATATATGATGGTGCCTGGTGTACTGTTTGAAGAGCTGGGACTTACGTATCTCGGTCCAGTGGACGGACATGATTTGCCGAAGCTAATCGAAACCTTCCAGCAGGCTGATAATGTCACTGGCCCTGTATTGGTGCATGTCGTAACCACCAAGGGCAAGGGCTATAAACCTGCGGAAGCAGATTCACACAAATGGCATGGAATCAGTCCCTACAAAATTGAATCGGGTCAGGTACTCAAAGCTGTAGGTAATCCGATGTATACGGAAATTTTCGGTCGAACGTTGATTGAGCTGGCTGAGCAGGATGAGCGCATCGTTGCGGTCACACCCGCTATGCCTGGCGGATCAGGTTTGGTACCGTTTAGTAAAGAGTTTCCTAGCCGTATGATTGACGTCGGCATTGCTGAACAGCATGCAGCTACCATGTGTGCTGCGTTGGCAATGGAAGGGATGAAGCCGGTGTTTGCGGTGTACTCCACTTTTATGCAGCGTGCTTATGACCAGATTGTGCATGATATCTGTCGTCATAATGCGAACGTAATGTTCGCGATTGACCGTGCAGGTTTTGTTGGGGCTGACGGGGAAACTCATCATGGCGTGTTTGATGTGGCATTCTTACGTCATATCCCCAATCTTGTGCTTATGATGCCAAAGGATGAGAACGAGCTACGTCATATGATGAAAACAGCGCTCGACTATGAAGATGGTCCAATTGCTTATCGTTACCCACGTGTTAATGTGGTTGGCGTGCCGTTGGATAAAGAATTACAGGCTATTCCCATCGGCAGTTGGGAGCTCCTGCGTAAGGGTGAGGGCTTTGCTGTAATTGCATCAGGACCGATGCTCCAGGTGGCGACAGAGGCTGCGGAGGCGATGAAACGGGAAGGTTTGCAAGTGGGCGTCGTGAATGCTCGTTTCCTGAAACCTTTGGACGAGGATATGTTGCGTGAGCTGGCTCGTCAGCATACGAAGCTGATCGTATTGGAAGAAGCTTCTGAAGCAGGAAGCTTGGGTAGCGCTGTACTGGAATTTTACGCTAAAGCCGAAATACAAGAGGCACAGGTGCGCCTAATGGGGATTCCCGATCTGTTCGTGGAGCATGGCTCCATCAAAGAGCAGCGTGCTGAAGTAGGTCTCACCATTGAAGATGTATGCTTAAAGTTGCGTAAATGGGCTGCTGAGCCAGCATATGGCATGGGACAATCTGTATAGGGTAACTTGAAGTGAAGACCATGACGTTTATAAAAAGTATGACAAGAGCAGCCTGGCTGCCTAAAGGGAGATTAACATGTCTGTTCCGAAGGAACGCATTGATGTATTACTTGTAGAACAAGGCTTTTTTGAAAGCCGTGAAAAAGCTAAAGCTGCGATTATGGCTGGGCTAGTGCTGGCGGACAGCGAACGGATCGAGAAGGCGGGGATGAAGGTACCACGCGCCAGCGAGCTTAAAGTTAAGGGTTCGGTGCATCCGTATGTAAGCCGTGGAGGATTGAAGCTGGAGAAGGCCATCCGTCAATTTGAGCTGGATATGAAGGGCAGGACAATGCTGGATATTGGCTCGTCCACTGGAGGTTTTACGGATTGTGCGCTTCAGCATGGAGCTGAATACGTATACGCCATTGATGTGGGTTATAACCAGCTGGATTGGTCGCTTCGTAATGATGAACGAGTATGCGTAATGGAGAAAACGAATTTCAGATATATGACACCCGCGGATTTGAATGGTTCCGTGCCGAATTTTGCTAGTATTGACGTTTCCTTTATTTCATTACGTATTATTTTGCCCCCGTTGCTTGCCTTGTTGCATCAACCTGCTGATATTGTAGCTCTAATCAAGCCGCAATTCGAAGCTGGACGCGAAAAGGTCGGAAAATCCGGTGTGGTCCGTGATCCTGCTACGCATAAAGAAGTGTTGCAGACCATTCTGATGTTTGCACATGAGCTTGGACTTACGCTGCAAGGTTTGGCTTATTCACCTATTACAGGTGGAGAAGGCAATATTGAATTTTTAGCGCATTGGCGTTTGGATGGGTTTCCTGCTGCAGAATCGCAGTTGGAGAAGATGGATTTCAGACCACTGATTGAACGTACCGTTCAGGAAGCAGGTCAGACTTTTAATAATGGTCCATCGCGTAAGTAACATTCAGGGGTTCTCCATGAGTTCTGTGAACTTAAGGGAACCTCTTTTTGGTGTGAGGGATTGATTATAGAACTCACGTTCGCCTATAATGAGATGTACAAAGGAAAAGGGATTTTACATCTTGTCCTAGAATATGTCCATGAGGTGATCGGTCCATGGACACAAGATATGATACGGTTATCATCGCTGTGATCGGGGTGATATTAGGAATATGGGCTTTGTATAGCCTACGTGCCTGGTTGAAGGAGCCAGAGCCGCTTGTGCTAAAGACGATACCGATTAACGAGGACTTGGACGAAGGACCTGCCACACACCTACTCGAAGAAGCAGGATATGAAGTAGTGGGCGGGAAGATGAAAATACCGCTTGCTTTTAAAGTGAACGGACATACCGTGTATAGCCGTTTGTTTATAGACTACGTGGCTGTACGAAACGGTTCGACATATATGGTCAAAACGTCACGCCGCAAGAAACCAATGGAGTGGAGTGGTCCTGATTTAAGGGACAGGCTCATGCCGTATTTATTGCTCTATCCGGGTTGCGCGGGTGTATTGTACGTTGATACGGACGAGCGAAGTATTCGCCTTATTACATTAGTGGAAGACCTCGAAGAAGAGGAATATGAAGGTTAATCCATAGGAGGATTATATGAAGGGTCAACGACATATTAAAATTAGGGAAATTATTTCACAACATGAGATTGAGACGCAGGATGATCTGGTTGAAGCATTGCGTAAGGCTGGTTTTCAGGTCACACAGGCGACCGTATCGCGTGATATCAAGGAGCTACTGCTCATCAAGGTCCCAATGGACGATGGCAGATATAAATATTCGATGCCTTCAGATCAGCGCTACAATCCAGCCCAGAAACTGAAACGTACGTTGGTTGATAACTTTTTGCATATTGACTACACAACCAATCTGATTGTGATGAAGTGTCTGCCGGGAACAGCCAACTCGATTGCTGCTTTATTGGACAATATTGAATGGTCCGAAATTATGGGTACGATTAGCGGAGATGACACCATTTTGATTATTTGCCGATCGGAAGAAAACAGCGAAGCTATCGTGAATCGTCTTATGGGCTACATTTCCTAATTATAATGGCTACGCATATTAGGCGTTTTAATTTGTACATCATAGAGGTGAAAGAACGATGCTGGTCACTTTGTCTATACGGAATTTGGCGGTCGTAGAGGCCGTCGATGTTCATTTTTATAAAGGGTTTCATGTGTTGAGCGGGGAAACAGGTGCTGGTAAATCCATTATTATCGATGCGCTTGGGCTAATTGCAGGCGGTAGGGGCTCTGCTGATTTAGTACGTTACGGTTGTGATAAAGCAGAGATGGAAGCCTTGTTTGAACTGCCAGTAAAACATCCCGTTTGGAATACACTTGAGGAACAAGGGATTAAGGCTAATGCGGAGGAGCATTTGCTAATTCGTCGTGAACTTACGGTTCAGGGAAAAAGCTCTTCTCGAATTAACGGCCAGATGGTTAATTTAACGATGCTGCGTGAGGTAGGTGAACAACTCGTCAATATACACGGGCAGCATGAGCATCAAAGCCTGCTACGTGCAGATCGCCATCTGGCGCTGCTGGATACGTTCGGTGATTCGGTGATCGGTCCGGTCAAAACGCTTTATCGGGAGCGTTACAATGCTTTTGTCAAAGCGGAAAAAGAAGTAAGAGAACTGCAAAGCTCCAGTCAAAAGGCTTATCAGCTTTTGGATATGTACCGATTTCAACTAGAAGAGATCGCTGCGGCGGAGTTGAAATTGGGAGAAGATGAATTATTGGCAGAAGAACGGGTCAAGCTATCCCATAGTGAGAAAATGATGGATGGGATATCAGGAGCATACGAACTCTTAAGCGGCAGAGGTGGACTGGATACGATCAATAACGTGTTGTCCAGATTGAACGATGTCCAAAACTATGACAGCAAAAGCCTTCAGCCCATTGCAGAGCAGATTCAGTCTGCTTTTTACCAGTTGGAGGACGCAGCATTCCAATTACGTTCTTATCGTGAGGATATTGAATTTAATCCAGGCAAGCTGCATGAAGTGGAACAACGTTTGAATCAAATTACCGGATTACAGCGAAAATATGGTGATAGTATAGAGCAGATTTTGGAATACTATAGCCGTATTGAGCAGGAAACCGATCTGCTGGAAAATAAAGATGAGCGGCTGGAGCAGCTCATTGCAAAACGGGACGAGTTGCTGTCCGATTTGCTTGAGATTTCGGAAGAGCTTACAGAAGCACGTGAAATTTGCGCTGAAGAGCTTGCAGAGCAAGTGGAGCAGGAGTTAAAAGACCTACAGATGGAAAGAACGTCACTCAAGGTGCGCATTGATCCAATTGAAGATCCACGCGGATATGAGTACAAAGGTCTGAAGGTAAGACCTACCAAGCAGGGCATTGATAATGCTGAATTTCTTATTTCCCCTAATCCAGGTGAGCCATTACGTCCACTTGGTAAGATCGCTTCAGGCGGTGAGCTATCACGTATCATGTTGGCGATGAAAAGTATTTTTGCGCGTCATGATCAAATTCCAGTACTCATTTTTGACGAGGTGGATACTGGGGTGAGTGGTCGTGCAGCTCAATCCATTGCCGAGAAGCTATATCGTTTATCTTCCGTTTGTCAGGTGTTCTCCATTACTCATTTGCCACAGGTGGCATGTATGGCAGATCATCAGTACCTTATTGAGAAAAATGTTCATGACGGACGGACCATGACTCAAATTGAGGGACTTACGGAGGACGGGCGTGTTAAAGAATTGGCACGGATGCTGGGCGGTGTGGAAATTACCGAAAAAACATTGCATCACGCACAGGAAATGCTGAATTTGGCGGAAGGAAAGAAAGCCTGAAAAGAGCGGCCGGCGTAATGTTTAACAGTTATAAAAGCCTGGGGGCAAGGTTACCTTATAGGTACGCAATTGGCGACCACCTTTACTCGTCAAGCGAAAGAAGCAAAGGGAGCGTGACAGCCATTGAATTTTTACTCCAGGATCAAATTGCTCGGTCTTTTGCTTGTTTTTCTTATGTGTTCTATCGGTAACGCTCAGCATGTGCAAGCAGCGCTGCCTCCACAAGCTTCTTTGGATTTGTTCGGTTCTAAAAGCGTGAGGACAACCCAAGAAAGTGTAATTCCCGATTTAAAAGTATACCCGGGAGGGCAGACGATTGGGGTTAAAGTAAAATCTTCAGGAGTGCTTGTCGTCGGTCACCATATCATTCAGGAAAGTAATGATCGTAAGGTATCACCTGGTGAAACAGCGGGGATTCGCCTAGGGGATCGGATTACACACATGAACGGCAAACCACTCAATAGCCTGGCAAGGGTTGCTGAAGTAGTAGACGAAGCAGGTAAGAATAAAAAGGCGCTCGACATTACGCTTTGTCGAGGTGAGCAGACCATTTCCACCAAGTTAACACCAGCATATGATCAGGATGATAAAGCATGGCGGCTTGGGTTGTATATTAGGGACTCGGCTGCAGGTGTAGGTACATTAACGTTTTACGCACCAGACCAAGGTGTATACGGGGCCTTGGGCCACGTAATTACCGATATGAATACCCAAACCCCTATTGTCGTGGGAAGCGGAGAGATTGTGCAGTCCAATGTGACATCAATTGCGAAAAGCCAAAGTGGGGAACCAGGAGAAAAACGCGCTCATTTTCTCAAAGATCATCGGGTATTAGGAAATATTGAACGAAATACGAATTTCGGAATCTTTGGGAAAATGTCAGATGAGCCGCAATATGGATTGTATTCGACTCCTATTCCGGTGGCTCTTGCGAATGAAGTAAAGGAAGGACCTGCAGAAATTTTGACTGTACTGGAAGGGCAACAAATTCAGCGGTTTCAGGCGGAAATTGTACACATTTCTCAGCAGGACAAACCGGCAACCAAAGGACTTGTGATTCGTATTGTAGATCCAAAGCTGTTGGATAAGACCGGGGGAATCGTGCAAGGAATGAGCGGTAGTCCGATCATCCAAAATGGTAAGCTTATCGGGGCTGTAACACATGTATTTGTGAATGATCCTAAATCAGGTTACGGTTGTTTTATCGAATGGATGCTGCGCGATGCAGGAATCATGCAGAATAACGTAAGCTTAAAATCATCTTCTAATCTTAAGGCGAGCTAGTGGCCTTAAGATTTTTTTGTCGAAAAGCAGGGGAATAGCTCATAATTGCAAGATAAAGAATCAATTATAATAGAAACTATAAAAAAAATAAATAAAAATAATTTTCGACAGAAGGAATTCATAATTCGATGTCGAAATCATATACTCCGACAAGAAATATTTATATACTGTAAACAGATATCACAATGGAATATCACTCAATGAGGAGGAAGTACATTGCAAAAAATTGAGGTATTGTTGGCTGATGACAACCGGGAATTTACGAATTTGCTTGCTGAATATATTTCCGATCAGGAGGATATGGAAGTTACAGGAATCGCCTATAACGGCGAAGAAGTGCTCCAACGCATCGCAGAATCCCGCAACATACCTGATGTACTTATTTTGGATATTATTATGCCTCATCTGGATGGTCTGGGTGTATTGGAGCGTTTGAGAGAAATGAACCTGACTCCACAGCCGAAAATCATTATGCTGACTGCATTCGGTCAAGAAAATATTACACAGAGGGCCGTACAGCTCGGGGCATCTTATTATATTTTGAAGCCGTTTGACATGGAAGTGCTGGCTAACCGTGTTCGCCAATTGGTGGGACCTCAGTTAGTTAACAGCAGTCCGGTGACCATTTCATCCATGCGGTCCAACGTTGTACCTATGGGTAAGACAAAAAACCTGGATGCCAGTATCACGGCCATCATACATGAAATTGGTGTACCAGCTCACATCAAGGGCTATCAATATTTACGTGAAGCCATTACGATGGTGTACAATAATATCGAAATTTTAGGAGCCATCACCAAAACATTATATCCGGCAATTGCCGAAAAGTTCAAAACGACGGCATCTCGCGTAGAACGCGCCATTCGTCATGCTATCGAGGTAGCATGGACCCGCGGAAATATCGACAGCATTTCACACCTGTTCGGTTACACCATTAATATCAGTAAGTCCAAACCAACCAATTCAGAGTTCATAGCGATGGTGGCAGATAAGCTGAGAATTGAGAACAAGGTGTCCTGAAAGGGCCAGAATGATTGATGAAGCAAGGAATTCTTGGGTTTTGACGTTTATCAATGATAATTGTAGGGACGGCTACGAATCTCCACAACAGCCGTCCCGATACCGATATACTTCTGAATAGTGGACAACTAATACCGCCTTTTTATTGGTTCTTCCAGACACCAGTAAAGGAGCGGTATTTTTTATAATTAAAACAATCTTTCAAATGAGGTGAATCGGATGTCTTTCCGTACTGTTCGAAGTATTTAGTTTCCGGGTTGGAAAAAAACGCGTACCAGCCGTCAAGGGGGGAGTCTATCCTTTTGACTAAACAAACTAAAATTTTGAATATCGGTCTGCTAGCCCGTAGCTTTTATCCTTATTTGGAAGGTGAAAAGTAAATGAATTCAATAGAGTATAAAGAGTTTTATGATAAGATTGGAAAAATCAACGGATGGGATTTCAGTAACGTGAAATGTATCTCCAAAGGCGTAAAATGGGACTTCTACAATGAAGTAGCGAAGACATGCAAGAAGTCGGACATATTGCTTGACATCGGTACTGGCGGCGGGGAAGCCATTTTATCAATAGCAGATTCTGCATTACTTCTAGTTGGGATTGACCATTCCACCGGAATGATTGAAACAGCAACCAAGAATTCTGCTGAATCAGACATAGCAAATGTTCGTTTTCTCCAGATGGGTGCTGAAAATCTAAATTTTCCTGAGAACTTCTTTAATGTAATCTCTTCTCGACACTCATGTTTTTATGCAAAAGAAATAGAAAAGGTGTTAGTAAAGGGTGGTATGTTCCTGACACAGCAAGTAAGCGAAAACGACAAATTAAATATTAAAGAAGCGTTTGGAAGAGGACAGGCATGGGGTGCTAAGAAAGACTCGTTAAAAGCTAAATATATTACGGAATTAAGTGATGCGGGCTTTAACGACATACAGTCATTTGAATTCAATGCAACCGAATATTATCAGACTCCTGCAGACTTAATATTTCTCTTGAAATACACTCCAATAGTTCCTAACTTCGGAGAAAAAGAAATTGATTTTCAAATACTCCAACAATTTATTTTGGAAAACCAAACCGAAATAGGAATAAGGACAAATTCAGAACGATTTATGGTGATTGCTAGGAAGTAAAACATAAAGAGATACCCGTTTTGGGTATCTTTTTTTTAAACTTAGAAGTTTGATGCAATAAGTGAATAAAGATTTGCAGCATCTCTCTTGCTATATATGACGGTACAATTGTTGGGAATTATAAAACATAATACTCTACAAGAGGTATATAATATAAACCTGAATTAGTTCCGCTAACCATCACAAAGAAAAATTTTCCTTTTGTAGACAGTTCTGAAATTCTCTTTAATTTTGATATAAACTATGTGTCGTTTCTTGTCGATATAGTATCTAATATAAAGAGAACTGAGGAGCGAATATATGAAATTTAACATTCGAACAAAATTGATATTGGGTTTTCTTGCGGTAATAATATTATTGATTGTCATTAGTACAACATCTATCTCAAAAATGAAAAATTTAGGCGACACTTCGATGGAAATAGATAGCCATTGGATGCCAAGTGTGACTATCCTGGGAACACTAAATGGTGATATATCTGATGTAGAGCGGATCTCATTAAACATTATTGTAGAACGCGACGCGGAGGAAATGGAGAAGGTTCAGGCCGAATTTGATAAGGTTCTAAAAAAGGTTGAGGACGGCCGAAAAACATACGAAAAATTAATTGCTACCCCTAAAGAACGCGAAATGTATGAAGAATTCTCCAAAAATTATACGGAGTATTTGGCTAAGTTGCCAGAAGTGATTGAAGCGGGTAAAGCTAATGATTACACTCAATCAAGCATCCTTCATCAAGAGTCCTATAAGTTATGGTATAGTTCAAACGATATGATCAGTCAGCTCATTAAATTGAATGCAGATGGATCTAAACAAACTACGAAAGAAGCGGTTGACAACTTTATTTCAGGTAGACAACTGGTCATCGTTTTGAGCGTTGCAGCCGTTATATTAGCATTGATCATGGCAATCATCATAGCCCAAATTATTTCTAAACCTATCTTGCGAATCAGTCGTGCTGCTGAAAGTATCGCATCGGGTGATCTTACAAGTGAAGCTATCATTGTGAAGGGCAAGGACGAAATCAGTACGTTGGCACATTCTTTCAATGTCATGGTTGAGAACCTTCGTGAACTGATTCAATCTGTGAGTAAGACGACTGAGCTGGTAACCACTTCCTCAGAAGAATTGACGGCCAGCGCAGAGCAAAATAGCCAAGCTTCTGCACAAATAACCGAAACGGTGCAAGAAGTAGCTACTGGAACAGGAGACCAGGTGCATATGGTGACGAAATCGTCCCAAGCTATTGAGGAAATGTCTATCGGTGTTGAGCAAATCGCCATCCGTGCGCAAAATGTATTTGCATCTGCGCAAGATGCGGCCCATAAATCGGCTGAAGGTAACCAGATGATTCAACAGGCAGTTACGCAGATGAATGCCGTGAATGATTCTATGAATGGATTGGCAGATCTCATGGCTGGATTGGGAGAGCGCTCAGACGAAATTGGCAAGATCATTGATGTTATCACCAATATTTCTAGTCAGACCAACCTTCTTGCCTTGAATGCTGCGATTGAAGCGGCACGTGCAGGAGAACATGGTCGCGGATTTGCTGTAGTTGCAGGCGAAGTTCGCAAGTTGGCTGAACAATCGGCTCATTCTGCTCAACAAATTACGGAGCTTGTGGGATTGATTCAAAAGGATACTACCCATGCTATTGAGGCGGTAGCGTCCAACGGGAAGGATGTCATGACAGGTCGTGAAGTTGTACAAAATGCAGGCGCATCCTTTGAACTCATTCAGGAAACCGTAAATAAAGTGGCCAGTGAAATTGAAGAGGTCTCTGCTGGATCGGAACAAATGTCTGCAAGTACCGATGAGATTGTTGGCTTTGTTAAACAAATTTCAGCAATTGCTGAGGAGGCTGCAGCCGGGACACAGCACGTGTCTGCTGCGACTCAAGAACAACTGGCATCGATGGAGGAAATTGCTTCCTCTGCAAGAAACCTGTCCAAAATGGCAGAAGATCTGCAAGGACAAATTGGTAAATTCAAAGTATAATTCATATACTGCTTTTTATGTCTCAGAGGAATAGCTGCTCTATTGTGAGCGGCTTTTTTCTGTTTTTTATTAATACATTGCAATTAAAGAGTGGAGATAAGAAGAGCCTGTAATTGGAACGATATGATATAATGGTGGGAAATTCTTTGGGTTGGAGTGACATCATGGACAATAAGACTGAACTTAAAGCAAGTGACCTACGTCAGTTAGCGATAGATAAAATCATAGCCACACCATTTTTGAATGATTTTAAGTATCTGAAAAGCAGAAAAGTTTTGAAAAAAGACACCAAGGAATTTATATTTGAAATTTATTTTGGTGCGACTAAATATGGTGCATTAAAAGTTTATATTATCGTGGAATCCAAAAAAATAAAAAAGAAGTATAGTACGGGGGCTTGTTTTCAGAGTGAGTTGATTGCTCTGACTAAGAAATATACGGGAAACAGGGATTACCTTGTGTCCACAGAAGCAGAAAGAGAGCGCGTGATCCAAGAGATTATTGAAGATATCTACACTTTCGCGTTGCCTTTTTTCAAGCGATTTGAACATGTAGAAACACTAGCTGAACAAGTACATAAGTCAGGTTTTTTACCGCATCGCAAACGCTTTGATAAGTTTAATCCGTTGACGAAAAGATTCATTGATTTTTATTATCAAGGGGAGTAATGTAGCCATCTGAGGCATTTTTGTTCTTGTTCTCACCATTGAGCAGTAGATAAGCATTTTGATAAGAGAACGATTTCCCTAGAGTAGATATTATCGTTTTTCAAAAGGATGATGTACAATTTGTAAAACGGTCAATGTACTCCTCAGGAGAAGATGATTTACCTAACATGCTCAATTTCTTGCTAAGAGGCGAGTCGGATGTTGTAGTGGAGGGTACGGTTTTTATGTGGGTAGGCATTGGATGAACAGCACAGAGGCTGTACACACGGGTATATTTTAATGAATAAAACTATAGGCTAAGTCATCGCATTGAACGGGCTAGTGGTATTAACCCAATTGATTCTAAAGCAAAGGCGGGGATGAGAGCATGTGGAATAGTCTGACTTGGGTGTTCTTCGGCGTGTTGTTGGTGGCATTGGGTTTGATTGTTAAAGCAAGGCGTAATCGCAGCAGCAACAAACAAGTGAATGAACAGCGGGGCAGTAATGTCGTTGAATTTCGTCCTCGTAAGTCTGCTCGACAATCCCGCACTGGAAATGAATCTAAGTCTAAAGGGTCTTCCGGTTCACGCGTGAATACAAAAGCAGCAGGTATTCAGGCCCAAACTGGATTTGGACTGTCTGACTCAATCCAGGGCACTGGCAAGCAAAAATGTTCCTTTTGTAAAAAAGAAGAGAAATTAACCTTCTATGCGGATGACAATGGATCGCTGTATGGGGTCTGCAAAGAGTGTAAACATAAGGCGGAAAGACAAGATATGTTGCCACTTTAGTCTATACAGACTGTTGAGGACCATCATTAAGAGAATTCTTAAACTAATAAAAACTCCCAACCCATGTAGTAATTGGTTAGGAGTTTTTTGCCTATGTTCTACATTGTTATCTAAGTTGCCTGTCAATTAATTCCTCAAGCGCATCTGCTATGTGATCTGGTCCATAGGATAGCTCTTCCCGGCTTAAGCTCAACCAGGCATGACGCTCATCCATATCAAAGGCACTCTCCAGCCAACCAGACAACCCTCTGCCCCTGCGGTCTACTTCTACAAGCACATGCACACCCTCGGGTTCCAACTGCATAACCAACTCTAGTTCCTCGATATCCCGTGCATATTCCGAGCCGGGCGTAAATTCAAACTCCTGCACGAATGGAACACTGCGTCCAAGCTTGGGGTGACGTTCGCATGAGGAGGAGCGGAATCGGAAACCCAACAGGTGAACCGCCTCAAACACTGTATTCATATAGGGATGTGGCTCAATTTTGAGTGAATCACGATCGGTCGGGTCCAAAGCCATGCCAATATCTAATGCTGTTTCCAGCCAGACGGGCTGTTTGGCGTGAGTAACAGGAGTTTCCAACGGCAATCTGAAGGAAAAAGGAATTTCAAGCTCTTGTCCTTGCTCTAGATGAAAGCCGTCAGATACCTTAATTCGTGCAATGCAGCAGGTGGTGGTAGTTTTTTTATCATCGTGCTCCACGATATATTCAGTCTTGAGCTCGATGTCAATTTTGCCGATTTCCTGATCAATTTTGCCGCCTTTGATGCGCATGACGCCACTAAGTTCTTCCCCAGGCACATATACGGCTTGATCCACCAGCGTATCGACTTTAGCTGAACCGATTCCTGCGCTTGCTAAGATTTTGTTAAAGAAACTCATTATTCCTTCCCCCCATATAATCTCATGGTCATGATATACAAACGAAGACTAAAAACTTGTACAGCTTAACCGGATATACGGGGGAATGATTCGAATCGTTCCAAAAAAATGCAAGAAAAAAGTCACTGATACTCACGTAGGCATATTGCAGTTTGTCGATCCATCTGTCTACTAATCGCAGTTCACTTTATGAGGAGGTATAAAGCAATTTCGACAACGAGGCTCATAAGCCTCAGAGTCGCCGATCATCACAATAGGTCCCACAGTGGAAGGTTTACCATTTACCATACGTTGCGTAAATACTGCTTCCGAGCTGCCACATACAGCGCAAAAGGAAGTCAGCTTCTCGATGTCATCCGCCATGGCGAGCAGACCACCGACATAGCCGAATTCCTTGCCTCGGTAATCCAGATTCAGCCCATCGGCAATGACATGCTTGCCGCAATAAGCTAGCTCTTGTACGAGCGACATAATATGACGACTGAAAAACTGGACTTCGTCAAAGGCAACCACGTCGGCATCTTGTGTTTCTTGCAAAATACGCTGAACGAGCTCATCTGTGAGTTTTCTGGGGATAGAGATAGCGGGCAGCCGATATCCGATCCGGCTTACTATTTCGTCCTCGGCATAACGATTATCTTCAGCGGGTTTGTAAGCGACCACTTTACGATGCCCGTATTGGATTAGTTTTTGACAGCGGCGAATCAATTCGCCGGATTTTTCACTGAACATGGGGCCTGTAATAATCGTAATTCGTCCTGTAGGCAAAGCGAATTCCCCTCTCTCTAACATGTACATAACACTGTTAATCTTCTTCTCCGAAAGAAAACGCCATTATAGATTACCATAACCAGCCGTATACAGACTAGAGAAAATATATTGATTTTCGACATGTTTTTGTATGTCCATTCCTAAAACGTAAATGTGGTCGTCATTGCTCTGCCGCCGCGGGCATGATATGGTGAAGCGTAGTGGAATGAAGGGAAGAGTGAAAGGCATGGACGAAAAAAATACGGATTATAGTGCCAAAAAAGGAGCATTACTGGAGCAAGGACTGATCAGCCCGCAAGCTCTAGAACTCATCACTGAGCTGGAGACAGAGCTGAACTTTCTGCGCAAGCAAAATGAATCATTTCGCAAGGCGCTGCGAGCCAAATCAGCACAAAGTCCAAGGATGTCTACCAAATTACGAGATGCGCTGTATGAATGATATGGAAAGAGATCTGGATTAAATGGTTAACTTTTTTGTAGCCTATGCCTAAACGCTATATTTTGTACAGTGAAATAAAGAGAGTACAATAAGCTATATATAATCAATTGTTAATGGAGGAGAAACATGACTATACATTGTGATGTCGCTATTTTGGGTGGAGGAACCGGGGGGTATGTAGCAGCTATTCGTGCCGCCCAGCTTGGCAAAGAAGTGGTTATCATCGAAAAGGACAAGCTTGGCGGAACCTGTCTGCACCGTGGTTGCATTCCGAGTAAGGCCTTGCTGCGCAGTGCGGAAGTATATGCGACAATTAAGGAAAGTGCACAATACGGTATTGAGACATCGGGAGCACAGCTTGTATTTCCCAAGGTTCAGGAGCGTAAGGAAGCCGTTGTGGAGCAGTTGCATCAGGGCGTTCAATTTTTGATGCGTAAAAATAAAATTACGGTGCTGAGCGGTAAGGGACGCGTGATTGGGCCGTCTATATTTTCTCCAAAAAGCGGGGCAGTTGCTGTGGAATTAGAAGATGGCGAGATGGAGACGATTGTTCCTGCACATCTCATTATTGCAACGGGATCACGCCCGCGTGTGCTGTCCGGGCTAGAGCCAGATGGCGAATTTATTCTGAGCAGTGACGAAGCGTTAACGATGGAGGAGCTACCCGCATCCCTGATTATCGTGGGCGGTGGTGTGATTGGCGTGGAGTGGGCTTCCATGCTAAATGATTTTGGCGTAGAGGTTACGGTGGTTGAAGCCGCGAATCGCCTCATCCCCACGGAAGACGAAGACGTTTCGCGTGAAATGCAGCGCTTGTTAACCAAGCGTGGTGTCAAGGTGCTGACGGGTTCACAAGTGCTGGCTAAAACATACGGCAAAGATGAGGAAGGCGTACAGATTGACGTGCAAAAAGGGGAAGAAACCGAAACCCTCAGCGCTTCCAAATTGCTCATTTCTGTAGGGCGTCAGGCCAATGTGGAAAATATCGGGCTGGAAAATACGGATATCCGCGTAGAGCATGGCTTTATCTCGGTTAATGAGCATTTGCAGACGAATGAGCCACATATTTACGCCATTGGAGATTGTATCGGCGGCTTACAACTGGCGCATGCGGCAAGCCATGAAGGTTTGCAGGCGGTTCATCATCTGGCGGGCGAAGAGTTTCACAGTGTACCTAACCATCTGATTCCGCGGTGTATTTATACACGGCCTGAAGCCGCGAGTGTCGGCTTAACGGAGCAAGAAGCCCGTGAGCGTGGACATCAGGTGAAGACAGGGAAATTTCCTTTTCAAGCTATCGGAAAATCGCTAGTATACGGCAGTCGGGACGGCTTCGTCAAAGTAGTGGCCGACGAGAAGACCCATGATATTCTCGGTGTACATATGATCGGTACGCATGTGACGGATCTGATCAGCGAGGCCGCTCTTGCGCAACTGCTGGATGCTACGCCGTGGGAAGTCGGACAGCTTATTCACCCGCATCCGACGTTGTCGGAGATTTTGGGAGAAGCGATGTTGGCCGTTGATGGACAGGCGATTGGCATATAGACCTTTCAAATAAATCGGTGCTTTTCTTTTTGGGCAGAAAAGGATTATAATGGGGTTAGCCAGAGTTTAGTACCAGGTTTTAAGACAAGATGGTACTAGGTACTGGAAGTAGGATGTTTGACACTTAAGGAGGTGCCTCAATGAGTTCTAAAGGCGCTGTAGACGCTGGCTTCAGACATGAGCAGCTGGGACTTACTCACGGACAAGTTATTGATATGTACAGATATATGTTGCTCGCAAGAAGATTTGACGAGCGCAACATGCTCCTGCAACGGGCAGGGAAAATTAATTTCCACGTTTCTGGCATTGGACAGGAGGCGGCACAAGTAGGTGCAGCTTTCGGCCTTGACCGGGAAAAGGACTATTTTCTTCCCTATTATCGGGATTATGGATTCGTGCTTGCGGTAGGAATGACGCCGCGCGAACTGATGCTGTCGGCATTTGCTAAGGCAGATGATCCCAATAGCGGTGGTCGCCAGATGCCAGGTCATTTTGGTAGTAAACGGCTACGTATTGTGACAGGCTCCAGCCCAGTAACGACACAGGTTCCGCATGCAGTGGGTGTAGCTTTGGCTGCCAAAATGCAGAAAAAGGATTTTGTATCATTTGTTACGTTTGGGGAAGGCTCCAGCAATCAGGGAGATTTTCACGAGGGCTGTAACTTTGCTGGTGTACAGAAGCTGCCAGTCATCATTATGTGCGAGAACAATCAATATGCGATATCGGTTCCGATTCATAAACAGTTGGCTGGCAAGGTAAGCGACCGTGCATTGGGATATGGATTCCCAGGGATTCGAGTCGATGGTAATGATGCGTTGGCCGTATATGCGGCGGTGAAAGAAGCACGGGAACGTGCTGTCCGTGGTGAAGGTCCTACGTTGATCGAAGCCATGATGTACCGTCTGTCTCCTCACTCCACCTCGGATAATGATCTGGCTTACCGAACCAAGGAGGAAGTGGATGAGAATTGGGCCAAGGATGGCGTAGCCCGTATGAAAAGCTACTTGATTGAATGCGGCATTTGGGATGAGGCCAAGGATGCGGATCTGTCGGCTGAGCTGCTGCTCGAAATCAAGGAAGCGATTGAATATGCAGATAATGCGCCTTTTCCAAAGCCCGAAGATACGCTGCTGCATGTGTATGCAGATAGCGATGGGGAGGGCCTGTAACGATGGCGATTATGGAATATATTGATGCGATTCGTCTTGCGATGAAAGAAGAGATGGAGCAGGATGAAACAGTTTTTGTATTAGGTGAGGATGTTGGGGTGAAGGGCGGTGTCTTTACAACGACAAAGGGACTGATGGACCAATTCGGTGAGCAACGTGTCATGGATACGCCATTGGCTGAGTCGGCTATTGCCGGGGTAGCGATTGGTGCAGCCATGTACGGAATGAAGCCGATTGCTGAAATGCAATATTCGGACTTCATGCTTCCGGCGACGAATCAGATTATTAGTGAAGCAGCTAAAATCCGCTACCGCTCTAACAACGATTGGAACTGTCCTGTTGTAATTCGCGCACCAATCGGTGGAGGGATCTTTGGCGGTTTGTATCACTCTCAGTGTCCAGAATCTATCTTTTTTGGTACGCCGGGTTTGAAAATTGTTGCTCCATTTACACCTTATGACGCAAAAGGATTGCTGAAAGCAGCCATTCGTGACCCTGATCCAGTGCTATTTTTTGAAAATAAAAAATCCTACAAGCTGATCAAGGGCGAAGTGCCTGAGGATGATTATATCGTTCCGATTGGCAAGGCTAATCTATTACGTGAGGGTGACGATATTACGGTCATCGGTTATAGCCAGCCTTTGCATTTTGTCATGCAGGCTGCTGAGGAATTGGAGAAGGAAGAGGGCATTACTGCACAGGTTGTGGATTTACGCACACTCCAACCGCTGGACCGCGAAGCCATTGTTGAGGCTGCACGACATACGGGTAAAGTATTAATCGTGCATGAGGACAACAAAACGGGCGGCATCGGTGCCGAGGTATCGGCTATTATTAATGAGGAATGTCTGTTCGAGCTGGATGCACCGATTGAGCGCCTATGTGCTCCTGATGTACCAGCTATGCCGATCAGTCCACCGATGGAGAAGTTTTATATGTTAAACAAGGATAAAGTGAAGGAAGCCATGCGCCGTCTTGCAATGTATTAATATAGGGCAGATTGGACGAAAGCATTCCAAAAGTGTAGCGGGGGTAGCGGTAAAACGCGCCCTCCTATGATGTTAAGGAGTTGAAAAAATGTCAGGCCAAACACAATGGAACGACGTGACCATGCCACAACTGGCAGAATCGCTCGTATCGGCGACAATTGCCAAATGGCTCAAACAACCTGGGGAAACGGTAGAGCAATTCGAGCCGATTTGCGAGGTTATTACAGATAAAGTGAATGCAGAAATCCCATCCACATTGGACGGCATTATGGGTGATCTGTTGGCAGAGGAAGGTCAGACAGTAGCGGTAGGCGAGTTAATTTGCCGTATTCAGACGAAGTCGGCTGCACCTGCAGTGGCATCAGGGGCGACACCTGTTGCACCAGCATCTCAAAGCACCGTACAAACACAAACTCAGCAGAGTGCTGGATCGGATCAGTCCATGAGAGGACGGTTTTCCCCAGCGGTGCAAACCCTGGCTGCTGAGCATAATGTGGACTTAAGCCAAGTACCAGGCACGGGCATGGGGGGACGAATTACCCGCAAAGACGTGCTGAATTATGTGCAGCAGGGCAGTTCCGCTGCCACTGGAGCATCTGGACAGCCGACTGTGACGGCAACAGGACAAGGCTCTCCTTTTGCAGGAAGACAGCAGTCTGCCCCTCAGTACAGTACACCGATTCAAAATATGGACCCTGCTATTCCGGTTCGTAACAGTGGGATTCATTTGACGGAGGCTCCAAAAGCTCCTGTGATCGAAGTTGAGGGTGGCAACAATAACAGATCCGAGTATTTTATTGATGTTACACCCATTCGCAGTGCAATTGCTCGCAATATGCGACAAAGCGTTTCGGAAATTCCACATGCATGGACGACGATTGAGGTGGATGTGACCAATCTGGTGATGCTCCGCAACAAGATTAAAAACGAATTTAAGCAAAAAGAAGGAATTAATATTACGTATCTGGCTTTCCTCATGAAAGCAGTCGTGAATGCAATCAAGGAATATCCGATTATGAATTCGGTCTGGGCAGTGGATAAAATTATCGTCAAAAGAGACATCAATATTTCGCTAGCCGTGGGTACAGAGGACTCCGTTCTTACCCCTGTTATTAAAAAAGCGGATCAGAAAAATATTGCTGGATTAGCTCGTGAAATTGACGATTTGGCACGTAAAACCCGGGAAGGCACGCTCAAATTGGACGACATGCAAGGCGGAACGTTCACTGTAAACAACACAGGCTCCTTTGGTTCCATTTTATCTTATCCGGTGATTAACTATCCGCAGGCTGCAATTCTTACCTTTGAATCCATTGTCAAAAGACCCGTGGTTATCGATGATATGATTGCAGTTCGCTCAATGGCTAATTTGTGCTTGTCGCTGGATCATCGTATTTTGGATGGAGTGATCTGTGGACGATTCTTGCAACGGGTTAAAGAAAATCTTGAAGGCTACACTTTGGATACGAAGCTGTACTAATCATCCGAACAGTTGAGGAAATGTACGGAGAGGAAGTGACAGGCCGTGAACAGACGACCGCTTGATGTAACCTATACGAATAGGATGGAATATGCCCATGCATGGGATGTCCAGAAGGAGATTGTGGGAAAGCTGGATGCGGGAGAGGCAAGAGAAACGCTTATGCTTCTCCAGCATCCACCGACCTACACGATTGGCTCTCAGCGGCATCCTGAGCATTTGCTCCTCACACCAGAGCAACTGAAGGAGCAGGGAATCAGCGTCTTTCAGATTGACCGTGGGGGAGACATTACATATCATGGGCCGGGGCAGCTTGTCGGATATCCTCTACTTATGCTCGGCAACCGGGAGGCGCTGAATCTGCATGGATACCTTCGAAGTCTGGAGGAAGTGATCATTCGGTTGTTGGCATCTTATGGGGTTGAGGGAAGTCGTAAGCCTGAATATACGGGGGTATGGATCGGGAATCTTAAAATTGCGGCCATTGGTGTCAAATTCAACAAGTGTAAGCACCGCCGGGGCTTCGTAACCAGCCATGGCTTTGCCTTTAACATCAAATCAGGGATACAGCATGAGGGCTTTGAGGGCATTGTCCCGTGCGGAATTCAGGAATACGGTGTGACATCATTGGAGGACTGCATACAGAAGCCTACGTCGGTGGAGCAGATTGCGAAGGAAATTGTACCGTACTTTGAACAGCAATTTTCATTTGCTGCGCAATGGCAAACGCATTCTTTCCAATAAAGGTAAGGCGGGCTATTGTGTATTTACACGGGAGCCCGCCTGTTTGCTTTACGTAACAGCTCGTCCACTCAAGGCTTCATAATGCCTTAGAGCAGCCGGATACCTTGAGCGGTATAGTTATTATAGTGGCATAATAAACGGCTCAATTACCATGAACAGTGTAGAACCAATCATAGCTGCGAGCATAATGTAGACGAAAAAACGAACCCATTTTTTGTTCGACATGTGTAACTCCTTTAGGATAGGTTTAAGTCATAGATAAGAACATCTATCCGTATTGTAGCGTAATCGGGAAAGAGAGGAAAGTTTAATGACAGTAAAAGTAGTAAAAGACCGAATCGTACAGGAATTTATGGAACTCGTACAGGTGGATAGCGAAACGAGAAATGAGCAGGAAATATCACGCGTCCTAAAAGAAAAGTTTAATGCTCTCGGGCTGGAAGTAATGGAAGACGATTCTCGTGAAAGAACTGGACATGGTTCAGGCAATCTGATCGTCACCTGGAAAGCGGAAGGTGTAGAGCAAGCACCCAAATTATTTTTTACCTGCCACATGGATACCGTTACTCCGGGTAAAGGCATTAAGCCGCAGTTGGGTGAGGATGGCTGGATTCGTAGTGACGGTTCAACGATTCTGGGGTCTGACGACAAGGCGGGAATTGCTGCTTTGTTCGAGGCGATTCGTGTCGTGCGTGAACAGAATATTCCCCATGGTCAAATCCAGTTCGTGATTACGGCTGGCGAGGAATCTGGTTTGATGGGGGCACGTGCGATGAAGCCAGACGTGCTAGATTCTGATTTCGGATATGCTTTGGATTCGAATGGTGAGGTCGGCTCTATTTGTATAGCTGCCCCCACGCAGGCACGTATTGAAATGAAGATTACTGGGAAGTCCGCTCATGCGGGGGTAAATCCCGAAGATGGCATTAGTGCCATTCAGGTCGCTTCTAAAGCAATTTCTAAAATGAAACTAGGACGGATTGATAAGGAAACGACCGCTAACATCGGCAGTTTTGAGGGCGGCGGCGCGACGAATGTGGTATGCGATTTTGTGTTGATCCGTGCAGAGGCACGTAGTATTGTGCAGGAAAAGGTTAATCATCAAATTCAGCATATGCGTGAATCGCTGGAAACCACCGCACGCGAATTTGGTGCACAGGGAGAGTTCCGCAGTGAAGTCATCTATCCGGCATTCAGCTTTACGGAGCATGATGAAGTTGTACAGGTTGCACAACGTGCAATTCAAGGACTGGGACTGGCAACGCCAACCTTTCATTCCGGTGGTGGCTCAGATGCAAATGTGTTCAACGGGCTTGGAATTCCGACGGTGAATTTGGCTGTGGGCTATCAGAACATCCATACAACAGAGGAAAAGATCAAGGCCGATGACCTGGTGAAGGTTGCTGAAGTTGTCGTAGCTCTGATTCAAGAAACCACAAAATAAACTTGTATCATACACTTGCAATATATTGAAAAAAGGTTCAGGTTAAAGACAGGAACAGTGTTCCTTCGTCTTTAGACCTGAACCTTTTTTGGAACAACTAGCGAAGCGATAGTGGCTGTAGGTCCGTGTTCCTTTTGCCATTGGCGCAAGAGTGCTTGAATCTGCCAAGCTTTACCAACGATATGGAGGGTGCTTTCAGTACGGTAGCTTTTCATTTCTGCATCTCCTCATGACAGGAAGTTTGTTATTCTACCACCAGCTTATGTACAAAGTGGACAAGTTAGACTAACTTTGGTGATAATTAATAAAGAAAGATAGATATGAAGGAGGAAACTTACTGATGAACGAGCAAACGAATGGACAATTGAACAATTCAACAAACGATGCACCTCGCAAGCCTTATTCGAATCCTGCGCTAGACGAAAAGACCGTGTCCACACAGCCTATCTTTGAGGGAAAGGTTATTACATTACAGGTGGACACGGTAGAGCTTCCCGACGGCTCCACTGGAAAGCGTGAGATCGTAAAGCATCCAGGTGCGGTGGCTGTTTTGGCTCTACATGAAGGGAAAATGCTGGTCGTGGACCAGTACAGACAGGCGATGGGGCGCTGTGAGGTGGAAATTCCTGCAGGTAAGCTGGAGCGGGGTGAAGACCCGATGGAAGCAGCGGGACGTGAGCTGAGAGAAGAGACAGGTTATACTGCCAAGTCGTTGAAGCTGCTGCATTCCTTTTATACCTCTCCTGGGTTTGCGGATGAAATCATTCATCTGTATGTGGCCGAAGAGCTGGAGTTAGGTGAGATGGAACCGGATGAGGATGAATTTCTGGAGCTGTTTGAGGTGACGCTGGAAGAAGCACAGACGCTCATTCGTGAAGGACGGATTAGTGATGCCAAAACGATTCTGGCCGTCTATGCATGGCAACTCCGCCAACTTACAGGGAGCTTCTAAGCGTATGGATGAAAATATAGTAGAACTTAACGACTACTTTGCAGACTTGCATATTCATATTGGCAGGACAGAGAAGGGAAATCCGGTCAAAATTAGTGGCAGTCGCGATCTGACCTTTGCCAACATAGCTAAGGAAGCCTCCGGTCGCAAAGGAATTGGGCTGATCGGTATCATTGACTGCCATGCACCTAATGTACAGGAGGATATTCGTACCTATTTACATACGGGTGAAATGAAGGAAATCAGCGGCGGCGGTATCGCATACCAGGATACGGTTATTCTCCTTGGCACGGAGCTGGAAATACGTGCTGAAGGTCGCCCTGAGGCGCACGTACTGGCCTACTTTCCAGATCTGGCGGCGATGGAGGATTTTACCCAATGGCTGGCCCGGCATATGAAAAATGTTAATCTCAGCTCACAACGAATCTATGCACCGCCACGCGAGTTGCAGCAGCAAATTTACGGACGTGGAGGCATTATGGTGCCAGCGCACGTGTTTACTCCTCATAAGGGCATATACGGCAGTTCAGCGGCCCGTATGGAGGAACTGCTGGATATGGAGCTCATTAGTGGGGTGGAGCTGGGACTGAGCGCAGATTCGTCTATGGCCGGTTTAATTTCGGAACTGGATCGCTTCAGCTTTCTCACGAATTCAGATGCCCATTCACTCGGGAAAATCGGACGAGAATACAATAAATTATCACTGGCGAAGCCGTGTTTTGATGAATTCAGAATGGCTTTGGAGCGGCGGGAAGGACGACGGGTGCGTGCCAACTACGGATTAAATCCAAAACTGGGCAAATACCATCGCTCTTACTGTCAAAGCTGCGGTACGATTATTGACGAGCAACAGATGGCGGATGAACGCTGTCCTGACTGTGGTCATACCAAGCTGGTGCGAGGAGTGCTGGATCGAATATGGAGCATTGCCGACCGTGAGCAACCCATGATTCCCTCCCATCGTCCGCCGTACATTTACCAGATTCCACTGGAATTTATTCCAGGTCTGGGCAAAGCCAAGCTGAACCAGCTATTGGCTGCATTTGGAACAGAAATGAATATTTTACATGAGGTTACACAGGAGGAGTTAGCAGCAGTCGTCGGAAAAGTGCTGGCAGAGCAAATTGTGCTTTCACGCGAGGGGCGACTGTCGCTTGTATCCGGTGGTGGTGGAACATACGGCAAAATAGCTAAGTCCTAGTAAAGTCTTGTCCCTCTAAAGGCATATCAGCGTCTGCTTGTTCATAACCATAAATTATCTATGCCGCTGGCTTGGCACATCATTCGTGATGTTTGATCCGCAGCGAAAGCTGCCCCATTTCTAGCCATCAGCCGTCGGATTACGGTTGTTTTTTGGACAAACAAGCAGATGAAAGGGGCAGGACGCCGATGCAATGGTTTCGTCATACGTTAAAGGATCAGACGCCATATTATGTGTTCTTGGCTGTGCTGTTTCTGGTGGGAGTCGTCTTTGGCGCACTTATGGTAAACGCACTCTCGCTGGAGCAGTTACAGGATTTGTCCCGTTACCTGAAGGATTTTTTTGTAACGGTCAATCAAAACGAACAGGGCTTCGCTGATTCGCAGGCGGCTTCGACCTTTTGGGATAGCGTATCTTTACATCTGAAATGGGTCGGCCTAATTTGGGTGTGTGGCCTTTCGGTTATTGGTCTACCGGGTATTCTTGTATTGAATTTCCTCAAGGGTGTGCTAATCGGATTTTCAGTAGGTTATCTGGTGGGGCAATATTCGTGGAAAGGACTGCTATTTTCTTTGGTTTCAGTTGCTCCCCATAACCTGCTCGTGATTCCGGTACTGCTCGTCTGCAGCGTGGCTGCGATGACTTTTTCCATCCATATGATCAAAACCAAAATACTCGCTACCCGGCCGTCAGACGGAATGCTGCGTCCGTTGCTGTCTTACGCAGGGTTGACTGCTGTGATGATCGTGCTTCTTATTGGTAGCGCGTCCTTTGAAACTTGGATCACCCCGGTTATGATGCAATGGGTCACTCCTATGCTGACAGCTTCCGTGTCATCTTGATCCGTTTCAAAATGTTTGACTTTATTTGTATAGACCCCCTATAATAATAGGAGTGAAAAAAGTGCAGTAGGCAGTAGCTTTGCAGGGGGAGGGAGACACATGGAAGCACGGATCGAAAAAATTAAGCAGCAGCTGCAATCCCAGGGCTACAAACTAACGCCTCAGCGGGAAGCCACCGTCAGAGTTTTACTTGAGAACGAAGATGATCATCTGAGTGCGGAAGATGTATTTATGCTCGTCAAAGAGAAAGCTCCCGAAATCGGTCTGGCAACCGTATACCGTACCCTAGAACTGCTAAGTGAACTGCATGTCGTGGAGAAAATTAATTTTGGTGATGGCGTTGCGCGTTATGATTTGCGCGGCGATACAACCAAACATCACCATCACCATTTGATATGTGTGCAGTGTGGCAGTGTAGATGAAATACTGGAAGATTGGCTTGGACCATTGGAGGAGCGCTTGGAACGGGAATATAACTTTACCGTAGTGGACCATCGTTTGGACTTCCACGGTATTTGTTATCGTTGTAAGGCGAAGAACGATACGACCGCTCAGAAATCTTTGGGCAAATCCAGAAAAAACAAATCTCAGGACTAAAAGCTGACTACCCAAGCTCTCACCGACGAAGATGCGTTCGGGAGAGCTTTTTTGGTTCGGAGCCTGTTGTTCGGGGTTAAGCGGTATAAAAAGGAATAGCTTGTCATACCCTTCCATAGAGAGTCCTAATTAGGACCATATTCTGGGGAAAAGGCGGCTGATCCACATGGTACTATCGTTGCGGAGCGGACTAAAATGGCTACGTTTGGTAATCTTGTTCGGGGCGCTGGCATGTATGTTCTTTTTTAGCCTCAGGCTGTTTACAGATTGGATAACACCTGTAGATCATTACCGAATACCGGAAGGACATGCAGTGAAGGTATTTGGCGGACAAAAAGTAAATGAAGGGTCCGAGCATCGAATAGCAGTGTTGGAACGTTTACGTTTCTTTTACTGGTATGGTGAATAGTCTAAGTAATCGGTCTTGATGAGCTTATGAAATGATGAAGGTAGCACACGAAGAAGCAGGCGCTGAGACTGAACCGCTGTATGCAGAACAAGGAGACTTTTGGAACTCATGAAAATGTACATTCAACCTTTCGTTCAATTTATGGAAGAGGAAAAGGGTTTGTCGCGCAGCACTTTGGAAGCGTATCAACGAGACGTACAGCAGTTTGTCGAGTTCGCAGAAAGCTGTGGTATTGAGCAGCCGGATAATGTCCAACGGTCACATCTGGTACTGTATTTGGGCCATTTGAAGGAACAGGGAAAGGCTGCGGCGACAATATCACGTAGCGTCGCCTCCATTCGCTCCTTTTTTCATTTTCTTATTCGGGAGGGAATTACGATCCATGATCCGTCTGTTCTGCTGGAGCTGCCCAAAGCGACTAAAAAGAAGCCCTCGGTGCTAACGCAGGATGAGATAGAGCGTTTGCTGGCCGCGCCAGATGTGACTGCCCCGCAAGGGGTGCGAGACAAGGCGATGCTGGAGTTGCTGTATGCGACGGGCATTCGCGTATCAGAGCTGATTGCCTTAAACGTGCGTGACGTGCGCACCGATTTGCGCTTTGTGCATTGTGGCGGCGAGGCAGGCAAGGAGCGTGTTGTACCGATCAGCCGTGAGGCATCACAGTGGGCACAAGCCTATATGGACGAGCAGCGTCTATTATTGCTGAGATCCGGGCAGGGTGAAGAAGCTCAGGTAGAGCAGGATGCCATGTTCCTGAACGTATCTGGACAGCGTCTCAGTAGACAGGGCTTCTGGAAAATGATTAAGAAGTACGGCCAGGAAGCAGGCATAAGCGAGGATATCACGCCCCACACGCTGCGGCATTCCTTTGCGGTACATATGCTGGAGGGCGGAGCGGACTTACGCTCTGTACAGGAAATGCTGGGTCATGCTGATCTGTCAACGACGCAGGTATATGCGCAGACGGCCAGACGGAATATGAAGGAAGTATATGAAAAGCATCACCCGCACGGCGGCAACCGCACTTCTCATGAAAGCAAAGATCGAACATAACGATACTTTGGTTTCATAGAAAATGTGATAATGACTATAACTTTACGATTGTACAAGTCAGGAGAGATATTAATGTCAACAGCCAACCAAGCTACAATTCAGGAAGCAGCAGATTATATCCGCGCCAAGAGCGGAATACGTCCAGAGATTGGCCTTATTCTGGGATCGGGTCTCGGTATTCTGGCCGATTTAATTCAGGATGGAATTAGTATTCCTTATCAGGATATTCCCCATTTTCCTGTATCGACGGTAGAAGGTCATGAGGGTGAACTACTGTTAGGCACGATTGAAGGTCGCGCTGTCGTCATGATGAAAGGGCGCTTCCATATGTATGAGGGCTATGGCCCGCAGCTGACGGCTTTCCCAGTTCGGGTGATGAAGCAATTGGGGATTCAAAGTCTGCTGGTGACGAATGCAGCAGGTGGTGTAAATACTTCCTACGAAGCAGGCGATCTGATGGTCATCTCGGATCATCTTAATCTGACAGGACAAAATCCGCTGATTGGACCAAACGATGCCGGTCTGGGCGTTCGTTTTCCAGATATGTCGGAGGCGTACAGCCGCCGTTTGCGTGAAATTGCCAAGCAAACGGCTAACCAACAGGGCTTCAGCCTGCAGGAAGGTGTATATGCTGGATTGCTGGGACCTAACTATGAAACGCCTGCTGAAATCGTCATGCTGCGTACACTGGGTGCAGATGCAGTGGGTATGTCGACCGTATCTGAGGTTATTGTAGCCCGTCATGCAGGAATTGAGGTACTGGGCTTCTCTTGTATCACAAATATGGCCGCAGGCATTCTGGATCAGCCTTTGTCCCATGGTGAAGTGATGGAGACGGCAGAGAAGGTACGTGAGCAATTTTTAAAACTTGTGCTAGCGATTATTCCACAAATGTAGATTGGGGATCATGTTCAACCGAAGTGGTGGACATATATCCCAAGAGCCCCATATCCAAACGCCTTTTGATGGCGTGGGTATGGGGTTCTTTTTTACATACAGCGGTTGATTTGAGTAACATCTCCTAATGGAGAGGCTGTGTGCTCAATGCAGTTGAATTCGCTTTTTCTGCTACAGCCAGTTTATGTCGTTCTTGCACCTTGATCACAATAACCATAAAAATAATCCAGTAAATGGATAGCGAGTTCAGGAAACGGCTGTCCGTTATATTGTTCAATATGATAAACAGGAAAAAAACAGCTGCCGTCAGCCATGTATACATATCTGCTTTGCCAATTCTAAATTTAAATAAAGTGGTTATGGCGAGTGTAATGGTTGCCAGTAGTCCTGTAAGGCCCACATCGATCCACAGATCTCGGAAACCGCTATGGCTGCTTGTCAGATCAAAACGAATTCCATTCGCATAGATACTGGGCCGGGCTGCCCAGTAGGAGCCATAACCATGTCCGAACCAGTAATGGCTCTGAATCGCACCAGCAATCCCCTGCCAGATTTCCGTTCTTCCAGTTAAGGTCGTTGTCTTTCCGAATTCCGACGCAATCGCATCTCCATAAGTAAAAGTGAACACCAAACCCAAAAGAACGAGCAAGCAGGAACAGCTAATGAAGAAACCACGCAACGCAATGCTTCGGATTCTCTTGAATAGCAATATAAACAATATAAATACGAAGAACGAAGATGTCAGCATCAAAGAGGTGGTAGATTGGCACTTGATGAGCAATAAGGCATTGAGTAAGATGAAGCCAATATGCAAAACTTTATGTTTACCCCTGAAAAAGTAAATGACATGTGAAACAAAACCTAACAGAGAGAGAGTTCCGAGTGTATTTTTATGACCAGAGATGCCCTTCCATAGCCCAGTATGTTCCACGCCACCATGAATAGCAAAGGAGGGAACGAGCAAAACGGCGAGTAAATTGAGTATGCTCAAAATACTTAACGTAACGACTAAGAGACGAATGCAGCCCTGTATTGTATAATGGGTGGCCAAATAGAGCCCAAAGGTAGAGAAGGCAAGAAATTTGAGAACCATCAGCAAGGAAGAGGTCTGCTCTTGTTCAGCCCACAAACAGGAGGCAGCGATGTACAGCATGAGTAAAGTCAGCAACGGATTGTCGGCTAAGGTTGCGATCAATGATCTGAGTGAAGGTAGTAGCATGATATAGCTGAACAACAAGATGAGCAGGGAAATCGTGATAACTCTGGGAGACAAACCCTGACAAGCATAGGGAATCGAAAAAGCCAGTAAACCAGCTACTGTAAGTATATGTTTCACGGTTCCACCGCCTAGATACGTTATGTATCTATAATATACAAAACGTATCTTCTTGTACAATAATAATAAAATATTTATTTTCATTTTTCCCACGCCTAGAGCAAGCCCTCTTGTGCATATACTCAGTCCATGCTAAGAAAATGAAGGATTCTTCGGCTGGTCAAAGAGGAACTTTTTACGTTTTTAAACATGGGGGTGTTCGGGTGGCGGATCATTTTTTTACAGACCGTTTGAAGTTGAATTTGAGTGGTACGGGCAAAGAGTTAACGCCGCAGCAATTAAATGAAAATTTTAAAACCATTGAAAAAGAATTCATTGAACGCAGTGTAAACGTAAGCTGGTTTGGAACTGCTGGTGATGGTATTCAGGATGATACGGCAGCTTTGCAGGAATTGATTAATAAGACCCCCGATTATTCTATTCTTCACATTCCCAGTGGACGATACAAAATAACCTCTACCCTACAGATTCGCAAGCAGGGTGTACGCATTTTTGGCATTCATAAGGGCAGATACCGACAAGGCAAAGGGGTTACGTCGATTGAATATTATGGTACGGGCCCTTGTTTTCAAATTGGAGATGAAAGTCTACCAACGTTTAGCGGATTTCAAAATGTGCAGTTTCATGACTTATCGATCCGGTACGAGGGGGCTGACAGAGCCACATTAAATAATCCGTTTTCGCAGTCGGTGAAGCGTGGATATTATGGTAAAGGTACTTTGGGTATTCAGGATTGGAAGGGCGGCGGAGTTGCCCTGGATAATGTCCTAATTGAGCATTTCGAAACGGCTTTTTGGGGCTACGAAAGTGATGTCAATTTATTTAAATGCACAGAGATTAATTACAATAAAACAGGGATTCACTTGCAGAACAGAAGTTCACAGTTTACTAGCATAGCGCTTTTTACATTGGGGAACGATACGGCATTGGATCTGAATAGCTCCAACGGGGCTAGATTTTTGGCTAGCCAGCACATTAAGGATGGAAGTTCCAATGATATTCCCATTCTCATTAATGATTTTATGAACGCTGAATTTATAGGCTGCTGGTTTGAGGGACTAAGCAGAGAGCATAAGATGACAGTACCTTCTTTTATTCAAATTGGTGCTACTAAAGAAACCAAAAATGTGGCATTGCGTGACTCCATTTTAGCGATAGCGGATAAATTCAATGATACCCAATCCGTATGTAACTATTTTGTAGATGTGGTCATTGGCAAAAAAGTTTTGGTGGACGAGGTGGGAGGGTATCCCCGTAATCTAAAAAAGCTTATTTCTTTCTCTGGTAGTTCTTCCACACAGCAGGTGACACTTCGCTCACATTTGGATTTTAACTATAACAATAATCGTTATGACGAGAATAATGGGACAGGGCAGGCTTTGCTGCTGGTCGAGAAATACTCGAACAACGGAATTGAGCATTTGGACGAAACCTTTGTTAAAGCCTACCTGGGAGCGAGACAAAATCTTCCGGCAGGTAGTTGGCAGAAGGTGAAGTTCAATCAAATCAACCAGGATGAGCTGATCGAATTCGATGCGGTGAATAGTCGATGGCGAGCCAAGCGAGCTGGGAAATACAGAATACAAGTCTACATTTCGACCGATCCCCAAGTTGATGGAAACCGTACACGGTTAGCACTTCACTTGAATGATGAGCAGCTTGCCGGGAGTTCCGCCTATGCTTATCTCGATGACAGGATAATTGGCGGACTGAACTATAGTGCATTGAGTGGAGCAATGGAACTTAGACTGGAAGCGAATTCTTTTATTGATATACGGGTGTTCAGTCAAAATGCAATGGATATTCTACCAGGTGGAGGTATCACATATCTCACCGTAAGCCGAATTTAAACAATTATTTCACAGACGATAGATGTTCTGTCATTTTAGATATTGGAAAATGCGCACCATGCTGACTCAGCTTGGTGCTATTTGATGTTTTTAGTCATATGGAATATTTTTCTTTCATTCTGACGACAATGGTTAGCAGCACAGCGAATAGGCCGGAGGAGTAAGTAAATAGGCTCCGGTGGTTTACGCCAATATGTTGAGGAGGGAACCGATTGTGAAGAAAAAAGTGGTGGCGTTCATCCTGGCTTGCCTGGTAGCCTTGACTGCCGTCCCTGTCGGCGGTTGGGCCGAAGAAAGCATACCTGATAGCAAAACCAAAGAGGGATCAGCGGCTGAGCTAGCTCCCCAGGCTCTCTCGGCGATCCTGATGGATGCAGATACGGGCACAGTCATCTATGAAAAAAACAGTCGTGAAAAGCTTCCTCCAGCGAGCATCACCAAGATTATGACGATGTTGCTAACAATGGAGGCCATTCAGGATGGCAAGCTTAAGCTGACCGATAAAGTTCGTGCCAGCGAATATGCATCTTCAATGGGGGGCTCGCAAATTTTCTTGGAGCCGGGAGAAGAAATGACGGTCGATGAGATGCTGAAGGGAATTGCGATGGCTTCAGGCAACGACGCCTCTGTGGCGATGGCTGAGAAACTTGCAGGGTCTGAGCAGGCATTTGTTGAGATGATGAACGCCAAGGTGCAGCAACTCGGGCTCAAGGATACGCATTTTGCCAATTGCAACGGTTTACCCGTAGAGAATCACTATTCTTCTGCGCATGATATTGCGGTTATGAGTCGGGAGTTGTTGAAATACCCGCAAATTACGAAATATACGGGAGCCTATCAGGACTATTTGCGTAAGTCCTCAGTCAAGCCCTTTTGGCTGGTGAATACGAATAAACTTGTCCGTTTCTATACTGGAGCAGACGGGCTGAAAACAGGCTATACGGCAGAAGCAAAGTTCTGTCTTTCCGCTACCGCGAAGCGTGATGGCTTGCGTGTCGTGGCTGTCGTGCTCGGGGAGCCAAATACGAAGATACGCAACAATGAAGTGTCTTCCATGTTCGACTATGCATTTTCTCAATATACAATGAAATCCATATACAAGCCGGGTGAATTGCTGGGCAGCGTAAAAGTTGAAAAAGGCGTGTTGCCAGAGCTGAAAATTCAGGCTGATCGTTCTTACAGTGTGCTGGTGAAAAAAGGTGGCAACAAACAAACGTTGCGTCATGAATTGCAACTGGCCCCAAGCCTCAAAGCTCCTGTCCGGGCTGGTGATCCAGTTGGTAAGCTGGTCGTCTATCAGGATGGACAACGGCTTAAGGAGTTTAATATCACTTCGCCTGTGGCTATCGAGAAGGCCGGATGGTGGAAATTGTTTAAACGTACCATGTCGAACCTATTTTCTTTGTAGATTTTACGGGGTTTTCTTCTAGTTTTGTCGGAGGGCAGGAATCGTCTGCGGCTACGTAGAAATCCTTGTCCAAGACCGGGAGGAGAGTGAGCAAGCATGAACCTGCAAATTGAAATGGAGCATCACCGGGGGGTACTGATTGTAAGGCTGTCTGGTGAGCTTGATCACCATACGTCGGACATGGTCCGTATGCAAATGGATGAGGCGATTCAGCGCCGGCAATGCGAGCATATTGTGCTCAGCCTGAAGAATCTTCAGTTTATGGATAGCTCCGGCCTTGGCGTTATCTTGGGACGGTACAAACTGATCAAGCAAAAGGGCGGAAAAATGGCAGTCTGTGATGTCAATCCGCCAGTACACCGACTGCTGGATATGTCAGGGCTGTTCAAAATCATGCCCATTTATGACAACGAGGGAAATGCGCTCACGGAACTGGAGGTAGTGTCATGAGAGAAGGCACGGGTAACAATTTCATGAGCTTGCAGTTTGCTGCAAAATCCGAGAATGAAGCATTTGCTCGTGTGGCTGTCGCGGCCTTTATTTCCAGGCTTGATCCCACAATGGATGAGCTAAGTGATTTGAAAACCGTGGTGTCTGAAGCGGTGACAAACAGTATCATTCACGGCTATGACAGCGACCCGTCAGGTGTCGTAACGATTAGAGTCGGGATTGAAGCGGACGTGATCACGTTGGTTGTTGAGGACGCAGGCCGAGGAATTGAGGATCTAGAACTCGCCAAGCAGCCTTTATATACGTCCAAACCTGAATTGGAACGCTCCGGCATGGGCTTTACAATTATGGAAAATTTCATGGATGAGTTTGAAGCAGTCAGTGAGCCGGGCGGAGGCACGTCGGTCCGGATGAAGAAAAGGATTGAATCCAAGAAAGCTTTATATAATTAGGAGTTGATCCTATGGAAGCAGGAGGAAAAAAAACTTCGCACAGCTATTTAGAGGATGCGGAAGTCAAGCGGCTTATTGCATTGAGTCAATCCGGTGATAATGAGGCTCGTGAGACACTGGTCAATAGTAATATCCGGCTCGTCTGGTCTGTCGTGCAGCGCTTTATGAACCGGGGGTATGAACCTGACGATCTTTTTCAAATTGGTTGCATTGGCTTGTTAAAATCGGTGGATAAATTCGATCTCAGCTACGAAGTCAAATTTTCAACATATGCAGTACCGATGATTATCGGTGAGATTCAACGGTTCTTGCGTGATGACGGTACACTCAAGGTTAGCCGTTCCTTGAAGGAAACGGCCAATAAGGTCCGCAAAATGAAGGACGAGCTATCCAAACGGCTCAACCGCCTGCCTACAGTCAAGGAAGTTGCTGATGAGCTGGGAGTGACGCCAGAGGACGTTGTTTTTGCGCAGGAGGCCAATAAGCCGCCTACTTCAATTCACGAAACGGTGTTCGAAAATGACGGTGATCCGATTACACTTATGGATCAGATTGCTGACGAATCCCAGGAAAGATGGTTTGACAAGCTGGCACTCAATGAGGCCATTGGCGGACTATCTGAGCGGGAGCGGTTGATTGTGTACCTGCGCTATTACCGGGATCAGACGCAATCAGAGGTTGCAAGTCGGCTTGGTATTTCTCAGGTGCAGGTATCACGGCTGGAAAAAAAGATTTTACAACTGATCCGCGATCAGATTGCCCAATAATAACAGTCAGGATCTTAGTGAAATCCTTATGCTTACGTATTTTTAAAGGGTATTCCAAAGCCATTTTAATGGTCAGGGGTACTCTTTTTTGCGTGGGATAAAAGACAATACACAGAATAGGTTTCCTTGCTTCGTTCCATACTAACTGATAATTACGAGGATAAGGAGGGGATCGGATGACTCATACTCCGGCTCCTACAGTAGCTCCTATTGTCTACTTGCGGCTCCGCAGCCGTGTCCGCATGATACAAGGACAGGATTTACATTTGGGTGATGTAGCCAATTTGCTGACTAATCCTGAATGGGAAAAGGAACTGCTTGGGCTTGTTCTCAAGCGGCCGCAGCACCAGGACGGTAATCTGATACTGATAGATATGCTGCAGATCATAGCAAAAATTAGAGATCATATTCCGGGGGTCGTAGTTGAATCTCTTGGGAAGCCGCATGTACTTGTCGAACTCGTGGAGAAACCCCGTAAGCCGTCCAAAATACTGTTTGTTTTGGTATGGGTGCTTCTGTTTTTTGGCTCTGCGCTGACAATTATGAATTTTCATGCCGACGTTAGCATGATGGAAGTACAGGTTCGGATTGTGGAGATGATTACGGGACATAAGGATGAGCATCCGTACCTGTTTCAAATTGCTTACTCAATCGGCATCGGCTTTGGCATGATCGTTTTTTTTAATCACTTGTTCAAGAAAAATTGGAACGAGGAGCCGACACCGCTGGAGGTGGAAATGTATCTGTACCAGGAAAATGTGGATCAGTATGTTGTGGCAGAGGAATATGAAAAGATGGCCCGTCTGCAGACAAAGGCTAAGAAACCATGATATTTGTACAGGCTGCACTTCAGATTATTTTAGGTATTGCTGGGGGCCTTGCGGTGGGTAGCGGTGTAATTGCTTTTTTTATTGTGCTGGATATCATGCCGCGATTAGCTCAACTCACCCGTACGTATAAAAAATCACGTGCATACGAAAAGGCAATGATTATAGGTTCAGTGCTGGGGACTGTGGTGGATTTTTGGAACATTTGCTTGCCACTACCGGGCATATTTACATGGATACCTGGGCTATTTTGCGGAGTGTTTATTGGTTTGCTCGCCGCGGCTTTAACGGAGGTATTAAATCTCCTGCCTATACTCGCCAAGCGACTCCACATGACCGTGTATATGCTCGGTCTGCTAATGGCAATGGTGCTTGGTAAGGTGACGGGTTCCTTATTTGACTGGTTTGTATACAACCGTTAACAACGAAAGCGAAGGGGACAAGGAATATGGATCACAGAGCGGATCAAGAGCATCGGGAGCAGCATCAAGAAGACGGGGTAATCGGAAGGGAATATCATACTGGCGAAGAAAAGTTGAGTCCATGGCAGGAAAAGCAGGCGCAGGAATCTGCACGTTTTAAACACAAAAAAGAGAGTGAGCGATCTGATAACGTAGAGGAGTCCGTTCGCTACTGGCAGGCCGAAGATAATATATCGCCGAGGATGAAGGATAACAAGAATACACTTGAAACAGTATTAGGTTTGGGGGAGACCTTTGATGTCGTATTCAGGGAAATGACACTGGGAGGGCGTCATACTGGATATCTGTTCCTGAATACCTTTGCGAAGGATCAAATTATGCTTGAAGTGCTAAAGCGGCTCACCTATCTGACGCCGGATAATCTCTCTTCCGATGGACTACAAGCGTATTTCGAAAACTTTATTCCACATATTCAGGTGGAGAAGACAGATAAGATGTCAGTCGTCATTAACAAGGTACTGACGGGGATGAGTGCCTTTTTCATGGAAGGTGAACGTTTTTCCCTTATTCTGGATACCCGTAATTATCCGGTGCGTAGTCCAGAGGAACCCTCTTTGGAGCGGGTTGTGCGCGGTGCCCGCGACGGGTTTACTGAAACAATGCTTACAAATGTAGGTCTGGTACGCCGGCGTTTGCGGGACCCAGGACTTAAATTTGAGGCTATGCAGGTCGGACGCCGAACTCGAACGGACGTATGCTTGGGCTATATTGACGATATTGTAGATAAGGTGATGGTGGATACTGTACGAGACAAAATTAAAAATGTTAATTTGGATGGTATTCCGCTGGCCGATAAGCAATTAGAGGAGACGATTATCAATAAAGGTTGGAATCCATATCCATTAGTACGATATTCGGAGCGACCAGATGTCGTGGCATCGCATATTATGGAAGGGAGACTCGTTATTTTCGTAGATACCTCACCCAGCGTGATGATCTTGCCTACCACTTTTTTTGACTTGTGTCAGCATGCAGAAGAAAATCGGCAAACCGCTTTTATGGGAAGTTATTTGCGGTGGGTACGTTTTTTAGGCATATTCGCCTCAATGTTTCTGCTTCCGATGTGGCTGCTAATGGTCATCAATCCCGAATTAAAACCAGCTTTTCTTGATTTTATTGGTCCTCAAAAGGAAGCACATCTTCCGCTGATTGCACAGTTTATCATCGTGGAACTAGGGGTCGATCTCATGCGAATGGCGGCTGTGCATACTCCGACACCACTGGCTTCCGCTATGGGCTTGATCGCAGCCATTCTGGTCGGTGATATAGCGGTTAAGACGGGACTTTTCGTGAATGAGGTCGTGCTGTATATGGCTGTCGCTGCCATAGGAATGTTCGCAACACCGAGCTACGAGCTGGGGCTGGCAAATAGACTGATTCGACTATTCCTGCTGGTTGCTGTTGCGATTTTTCACGTACCGGGCTTTGTCGTGGGTACGACACTGATCATTTTGATGCTGACGCTGCATCGGTCATATAATTCTTCGTATTTGTGGCCGTTCATTCCTTTTAATGCCAAAGCGTTAGCTTCCATCTTGTTCCGTATGCCTGTACTAGATGCGGCTAACCGCCCGTCATCTAACAAAACGAGGGACAATACGCGTATGCCCCATACGGATGCCGACACAGATTCGAACTCAGGCAATGGACAGGAGCATTAATATAAATGATCTGCATAAAAATCCATTGTTCTTGATGTTTTTTTTGCTATACTGGTGTAAACATTCGATGGAATATGACTAGCTTGTTCCAGAAAGAGAGGCGCCAGAACATGTATTTGCATGGAAGCAGTAAAATTAACAGCAATGGACATTTGGAGATCGGCGGTTGTGATACAACGCTTTTGAAAGAGCGTTTTGGCACGCCGCTATATATTGTTGACGAACAGTTAGTCCGCCGGCGTTGCCGGGAATTCATAGAAGCTTTTCGTGAAACTGGATTGAAGTTTCAAGTTGCTTATGCAAGCAAAGCGTTTTGTGTTATGGCGATGTGCGCTTTAGCTGCTGAAGAAGGGATGTCGCTTGACGTTGTTTCCAGTGGAGAATTATTTACTGCGCTACAAGCAGGGTTCCCGGCAGAACGAATCCATTTTCACGGCAATAACAAAACACCGGAAGAAATTGAAATGGCGTTAGATGCGCAAATTGGTTGCTTCGTCATCGATAGCGAAATGGAGTTGCATTTGTTGCAGGCCCTTGCCTCTGAGAAGGAACAGCAGGTGAATATCTTACTGCGGGTTACACCAGGGGTTGAGGCGCACACGCATGAATATATGGCCACAGGTCAAGAAGATTCGAAATTTGGCTTTGACATTGGGAACGGTACAGCACGCCAAGCAGTGGAACAGGCTATCAAGCTAGATCATCTTAACCTGCTGGGGGTACATTCTCATATCGGTTCGCAAATATTCGAAGTGAATGGCTTCCAAATGGCTGCTGAACGGGTTGCAGCTTTTTCCAGAGAAATTAAGGAACAGCTTCAGTTTTCTTTCAAAGTGATTAATCTGGGTGGGGGATTTGGCATTCGCTACACAGAAGAGGACACACCGCTGAAAGTTTCCACCTATGTGCAGGCTATCGGCGAAGCGGTGAAAACTTATTTTTCAGGACTTTACGATGAACTTCCAGAAATTTGGATTGAGCCGGGACGCAGTATTGTAGGCGATTCAGGCACGACCTTATATACGGTAGGAAGCATCAAGGATATTCCGCAAGTACGTAAATATGTTTCGGTAGATGGTGGGATGACAGATAATCCACGCCCTGCACTGTATCAGGCCAAGTATGAAGCGATGCTGGCTAATCGAGCGCAGGATACGAACGAAGAGACGGTGTCCATTGCGGGCAAATGCTGCGAAAGCGGCGATATGCTGATTTGGGATGTAGAGCTGCCTCGTATAAATAGCGGCGACTTGCTCGCTGTTGCCTCAACCGGAGCCTACAATTACTCGATGGCGAGTAATTATAACCGAATACGTCGACCTGCAGTTGTATTTGTCAACAACGGTGAAGCCGAGTTGGTGGTGCGTCGGGAAACCTACGAAGATATCGTACGCAACGATGTTGTGCCACAGCGCTTGGTTCGTGATCAAGCCAGTCCGGCGGTTCAGCCCAACGCCAAGATTACGGTTTCGTCCTGATTTTAACATTGTAAGATCAAGCAGGCCATTGAGTCGGTAATCATATACCGGGGTCAATGGCCCTTTTTTTTGGACAAGACTTTGCTAAGCGCGGCAATTCATAGTAAACTGGAACTTGATGTTATTTAGTTCTCAAAACAGGTTGAAAAGGAGATACAAACAATGAAAAAAGGTAGAATAGATCTTGAAAACGGCGGTATCGTCGAAATTGACTTTTTCCCAGAAGAAGCTCCAAACACCGTTGCTAACTTTGAAAAGCTGGCAAACAGCGGTTACTACAACGGTTTGAGCTTCCACCGTGTCATTCCTGGCTTTGTTGCTCAAGGTGGTTGTCCGATCGGTAACGGTACAGGCGGTCCTGGTTACACGATTGACTGTGAAACAGCTACGAATACAACAAAGCATGCCAAAGGCGTTCTGTCCATGGCTCATGCAGGTCGCAACACAGGTGGCAGCCAATTCTTTATCTGCTACGCTCCACAACCACATTTAGATGGAGTACATACTGTATTTGGTAAAGTAACCAAAGGTATGGAATTCATTGATGCTGTAAAGCAAGGCGACAAAATGAAAGAGGTTAAAGTATTTGACGTGTAATTTTACCGTTAATTACATGATCTTTTTTTAATAGCGTTGCACCTAAGCCGTTCTGTCTTTGGACAGGGCGGCTTTTGTTGTCTTTTGTTTGACGGTTTATTGATTTTCGCAATCACGTAGGCATTACAGTGCGTAAGATCACATTCGAAAAGTAAGTGTTGTGATAGCCTTTTCATAAGAATGCAATTTCCAATTTTTTTTATATGAGTATTCAAACTCGTTAAGGATTGGAAAAGAAGGGGGCTTATCACATTGTCTATTTTAACGAGCACAAATCGACTCGGATTTTTTGAAATCCGACTGGAATCCATTGGTGGACTCGGCGCTAATCTGGCTGGCAAAATGTTGGCCGAAACCGGGGTGCTTGGTTTGGGGCTGAATGCTTCAAATTTTTCGTCCTACGGTTCGGAAAAAAAGGGAACTCCGGTTAAAAGTTTCGTCCGTTTCTGTGAGCCAGAAGTCGATATTCGGGATCACAGTCCGATTGAGCAACCGCATGTGGTAGGCATTTTCCATGAAACGTTATACAAAACGGTAAATGTAATCAGCGGACTGCCAGCGGATGGGATTGTAGTGGTTAATTCCACGCGTCCAGCAGAAGAAATACGGGCTGATTTGGGACTGGTATCCGGAACATTAGCGGTGGTGGATGCGATGGGCATCGCACTGGAAGAGCGAACCAAACTAAATACGTCCATGCTCGGTGCCTTGTTCCGTGTCTGTGACTTCCTGGACCCGGAAGCGATGAGATCGGTTATACGCAGTACCTTTGAAAAGAAAAATCCACTGTTAGTGGAACCTAATCTGCGTACGTTTAACCGTGGTTATGATGAAATGGAACTGCACGTATATCCGGTTACTGATGACGCGCAGGATCGGGTTTTTGAACGTCCGCAGCCATTGCTGGGATACGAAACGCAATTACTGGGGGGCGTTATTGCAACTCAGGGAAACAGCATAACGAGAGATGTTAGTGGTTCACGTCAGGGGTATGTGCCTGAATATGAAGTTGATAAATGTACCCATTGTGCCAAGTGTGATTCGATTTGCCCGGATTATTGTTTTGTATGGGAAGAGCAAGCAGACAAACGCGGAAGAATGATGCCATTTTTGCAAGGGATTGATTACCAGTATTGCAAAGGATGTCTGAAATGTGTAGATATTTGCCCATCGGGGGCACTAAGCTCGCGTCGCGAGCAATGGGGATGGGCTGAACAGAATCGAGTTGCCCACCAATTTCCGGTATATGAAGGAGGGCGTGCGTAATGGCAAAACTGGAGGAAGAACTCAAACAGACAGGCGCCGCGCAAGTGACAACGTTCGAATCCGGTAATGAAATGGCAGCAACGGCGGCTGCGCAGATTAATTATCATATGATGGGATATTTCCCGATTACTCCATCTACCGAGGTAGCGCAGTATCTAGATCAGATGAGAACGAGAGGTCAGCATAATATTAAGCTGGTTGCAGCAGACGGAGAACACGGATCGGCAGGGATTTGTTATGGAGCTGCCGCAGCGGGAGCGAGGGTGGTGAACGCCACTAGTTCGCAAGGTTTCCTGTACATGCTGGAGCAGTTACCTGTTCAGTCAGGTACCCGTTTTCCTATGGTTATGAATCTGGTGACACGAGCTGTCAGTGGTCCCCTAGATATTCGCGGAGATCATTCGGATCTGTACTATGGTTTGAATACAGGCTGGGTCATTTTGACGGCAAGTACACCACAGGCTGTGTATGATATGAACATTATGGCACTAAAAATTGCAGAGCACAGCGATGTTCGGCTGCCTGTAATGGTCGCATATGACGGTTTTTATACGTCCCATCAAAAACGTAAAGTGCAATATTTTGCCGATGCTGAGACCGTGCGTGGTTTTGTAGGTCCTAACCCGAACTTAAATTATCCGAATATTACGGATTTTGATCATCCTGTTACTGTGGGCGCGCATATGAACGGCGATGACTTGACGAATAATCATGTTCAGCTGTCCGAAGCACTGAAGCTGTCAGAAGGAGTATATGAGCAGGTAGCAGCAGAATATGCCGCTTTATCCGGTCGGGAATACCCGATTTTAGATCTGTATCAAATGGAGGATGCTGAGGTTGCGGTATTTCTGTTGAATTCGGCGGCTGAATCGGCCAAGGATGTGGCGGATCAACTCCGCGCGCGCGGAATTAAAGCTGGTGTGATACGTCCGAACATCATCCGACCGTTCCCAGCCGCACAACTGCGGGAAGCATTACGCAATGTCAAGGCGTTGCTGGTAGGTGAACGTGCAGACTCGTATGGGGCGGACGGCGGTAATTTAACGCATGAAATTAAAGCGGCCTTGCAGGAGGACCCGCTGAATCGGACACTCGTGTTGAGCCGTATCTTTGGCTTGGGCGGCAAAGATTTTTATGCAGAAGATGCAGAGGCGTTCTTCCAGCTTGCAATCGAGGCGGCAGAGGCCGGACGAGTAGAGAAGCCCTTTGATTACTACGGAATTAATTCGGGTTCACCGGACAAGGTGATGCCGCAAGTTATGCAGCCGCCACGTGGTAATGATTACCGGACGGGTCTGATTCAGGTTACGCCGGACGAGGAGACCGGGAAGCTCAAGGTCAAGGTACCACCTTTGCGGTCGTTGACAACCAAACCACGGCGTCTTTCACCAGGCCACGGAGCTTGTCCAGGATGTGGGGCATTGTCTGCGCTGGAACTGTTTTTCAAAGGTATTGAAGGGGATATTGTCGTGCTGTTCCAGACAGGCTGCGTATATGTGACGACGACAGGGTATCCATATACATCACACAAACAACCGATGATCCACAATCTTTTTCAAAACGGGGCCGCTACCCTTTCAGGAGCGCTGGAAGCTTACATGGAAATGAAACGGCGTAATGAAATTGAGATGTCGGACGATCCGACCTTTATCATGATTAGTGGTGACGGTGGGATGGATATTGGTATGGGTTCTGCGATTGGTGCGGCTCTGCGTAATCATAAGCTAATCATGCTGGAATATGATAACGAGGGGTACATGAATACAGGTTCACAGCAATCTTACTCCACTCCGCTCGGTCACATGACCAGTACGTCGGGTGTAGGTAAAATGCAAAAAGGAAAGCAAGGGCATCACAAGGATACCGTGCAAATCATGGCTGCTTGTAACATTCCGTATGCTTTTACCGCTGCTGAAAGTCATCCGCAGGATATGCTGCGTAAAGCAGCCAAGGCTCAATGGTATGCAAACAACGTGGGTACGGCCTATGGTAAAATCCTGTGCGCCTGTCCGCTGAATTGGAAATCCGAAGACAGACTGGGTACCAGCATTGTGGGCGCCGCAGTCGAGTCCTGTTTCTTTCCTTTGTACGAAATAGAGCAAGGCAGTACGACGATTACGTACAATCCGGAGGACAAAGGAAAACGAATTCCAGCTGCTGAATGGCTGAAATTAATGGGTAAAACGAAGCATCTTATTAAGGAGGAGGCTACGCTGGCGACCTTTGAACAGGAGATTGAGCGTCGCTGGACTATCCTGAAAAAGAAACATGAAATTTCAGAGCTATAATCCTGTTTTTTGCATAATCATCGATTAACATTGTTAGCCGCTGTTACTGTAGTGGCTCGATCAAGATTCTTTGCGCTTTTTGCGCAAAGAATCTTTTTTGTCGTTTATGGGTTGAAGCATAAAAAAACAGGTAATGATTTCCGATATAGGAGTGGAGGCCTATAAGAGGCACGTTAAAAAGTTTTCTTCTGAATTTTAAGATGCAATGAGGTGCAGGTAATGATTAAGCTGAATACAGTTGAAATAATCGAAATTATAAAGAAGCAAATCCCTAAGGTTATGAACATCAAGCCAGTGGAACTCAAGTTTACGGATGATTTTGGACGGACCTCGCTGGCAGCGACAGAACACAAATTTACGCTGACGAACCAGCATTATTCTGCCAAGGTGATGGATTGCGTGTTAGAAACACAAGTACGCCCCATTTTAATGTGCGAAATTATTTATTTTCTAAAATGCGAGTTTATTGACGGACATGTTGATGTACGACTGGATTATGAAGCATGTTCTGAGGAAGGGCGAGGACCGGTTGCTTCAGCCGTAATTACCTTTGATCATGCAACAGAGCTGGGAGTCGAGGAACTGGCCGATCTGATTGACTTGGCGCTTCATATGAACGATAAAACCTGGTTTGAAGAACTCTCCAGCCAATATGTCAAAACCAAAGCAGGAGCTTCTATTTGATAACTTGCTTTTTTTAGAAGTCGGTGCTAATATACGTAACAAGTTTAATGTTAATTCAATTAAATAAGAGCAAGATCCTTCGGGGCGGGGCGAAATTCCCCACCGGCGGTGATGACATGTTTGTGGATCGTTTTTGTGAGAAACAGCATGGCTTAGTCCGTGACCCGGATGCTGAATGATCAGCAGAAGGTGGACCTGGTGCAAATCCGGGACCGACAGTATAGTCTGGATGGGAGAAGGATACGAAGCGCATGTGCATGACGTGACATGTGCCGATTTTTAGCATACCCAATTGTGCGTACGGCTTATTTCGTTGTAGGACAGCATCGGGCGATAGCTTGCTTAAGCTTTCTTTTTGATGGGTGTTCTGAGCGTATTTGGTTGTATACTCAGTCATGCTTTCTATTGGCAAACCTATGATTTCATGTCGTCTTAAGATGCAAATGAACTGCGCTTGTATACTACAAATGTGACTCTCATCACCCCCATGACGGATTGAATCCGAACTGGGGGTTTTTTGCGCTTATAGCTGATGAATTAGGGATAAACTGAGATGTAGTGGAAAGGAGTGAAGGCATGTTTACCGGATTGGTCGAGGAAGTGGGTCGTATTCAAACCATTTCCAAAAGCGGTGAAGCGATGGTGCTGGGGATTTCGGGTTCCGTGGTGTTGGGCGATTTAAAAATAGGAGACAGTGTCTCAGTGAATGGCGTTTGCCTGACGGCGATACAGATCGGTACGAAAGACTTTAAGGTTGATGTGATGCCGGAAACCTTTCGTAGCACTAATCTGAAAGAGTTGAGATCCGGCAGCCGAGTCAATCTGGAGCGAGCGATGGCGGCGAGTGGAAGGTTCGGAGGACATATCGTGCAAGGACATGTGGACGGGACGGGAACGATTCGCGGGGTGACATCAGACCAGAATGCAGTGGTGTTCGAAATTGAGCCTAAAAATCAAACATTATTTAAATATATTCTTCTCAAAGGGTCAATCACAATTGATGGTATAAGCCTCACAGTCGCACAGCGTACGGGAGATACCTTTGCCGTATCCATTATTCCCCACACCTTATCCGAAACGGCCTTACAAGCCAAACGTGAGGGGGATACCGTCAATATCGAATGCGATATTTTGGGCAAATATGTAGAACAGCTTTTAAATTACAGAGGTGCAACGGAGGCGGAGAGAGTAGAAAAAGCTCCTCTCAGTTTGGACTATTTGGCGAAATACGGCTTTGCCTGATATTGAATGGTAAACCTGTTTAGGAGCATTCGTGGCACAAGACATAAGGAGGAAAGTGTTATGGATAGAGGTAGCCAAACAAGTGCAATGGCAAACGTCATAGAGCATGGCGAGTTGGAACATGACGAAGAGATTCGTTTGGATTCCATCGAAGAAGCGTTGGAGGACTTGAAAAACGGTAAGGTTGTCATTGTAGTGGATGATGAACAGCGCGAAAATGAAGGCGATTTTATCGCTTTGGCTGAAAAAGCGTCGCCTGAGGTCATTAATTTCATGATTACAGAAGGTCGCGGGTTGGTCTGTGTGCCGATCACACGACAAAGAGCCGAGGCCTTGGAATTGCATCCTATGGTAAAGCAAAATACAGATTTCCACGGTACTGCCTTTACGGTATCGGTAGATCATATGGAGACAACAACGGGGATTTCAGCGGCCGAGCGTTCCTTGACTGTACGCGCCTTGGCAGACGAAGCAGTCACAGGAAGTGATTTCCGCAAGCCTGGTCACATGTTCCCGCTGATTGCTCGCGATGGGGGTGTCTTGCAGCGTGCTGGTCACACGGAGGCGGCTGTTGATCTGGCTCGACTCAGTGGCTTCAAGCCTGCTGGAGTCATTTGTGAAATTATAAAGGAAGATGGCTCAATGGCCCGCCTGCCTGATCTGGCATTGGTCGCTAAGCGACATCAATTGAAGCTGATCAGTATTCAGGATTTGGTGGACTACCGTCGTCGTTTGTCATTGTAAATAATTTAAATTAAGAGAGGTTGATTAATTATGGCACGTTTTCTAGAAGGTAATCTTGTATCGAACGGTTTAAAATATGGTATTGTGGTGGGCAGATTTAATGAGTTTATTACGAGCAAGCTGTTAAGCGGTGCAATTGACGCACTTCAACGACATGGTGCACAGGAAGATGAAATTGATGTAGCCTGGGTTCCGGGTGCATTTGAAATTTCACTAATTGCGCAAAAAATGGCTGCAAGCGGCAAATATGATGCCGTAATTACGCTGGGTACGGTCATCCGTGGTTCTACTTCACATTATGATATCGTCTGCAATGAAGTGGCCAAGGGTGTGGCAGCGAGCAGCCTAAAAACGGGAGTACCTGTTATTTTTGGGGTAGTGACTACAGAAAACATTGAACAGGCTATTGAACGAGCAGGTACGAAGGCTGGTAATAAAGGTTGGGATTCAGCACTGGCTGCGATTGAAATGGCCAATCTCGGCAAGCAATTTTAATGATAGGAATAGCTGAATAGAACGGTATAAACTGCGAGGGGAAAAAAGGGATTGGATTGTTAAGCAAGGCGATGACGTATATACTACAGAAAGAGGGATTGATAACGCAGAGCATAAGTGCTATAGGGAAAGGTATTGTTGAATGATGATTGGAGTAAGGCAGGGGGAAGCACATTGACAGTCGTAAACTACAAGCTGGAAACATTCGAGGGTCCGCTGGATCTACTGTTGCATCTGATTGATAAAGCCGAAATCGACATTCAGGATATCCCGATTAGCGATATTACTGATCAGTATATGGCTTTTTTGCACAGTATGCAGGAGCTGGAACTGGACATTACGAGCGAGTTTCTGGTGATGGCGGCGACGCTCTTATCCATTAAGAGTAAATTGTTGCTTCCCAAGCCACCTGTGATGGAATATGACGATTTGGATTTTTATGAGGAAGAGGATTATGATCCACGTGAGGAACTGGTCCGCAAGCTGGTGGAGTATCGTAAATATAAAGGGATTGCTCGCCATCTAAGTGAACGTGAGTGGGAGCGGAGTCTAATTTATGGCAAAGAGCCAGAAGATCTGAGTGCATTCCTGCCCACTGAACCCGTAAATCCGGTGCATGGGCTGCATGCAAGCGATTTGGTCGCAGCCTTTCAGCGTGCTTTGCGCAAAGCAGAACGACGTACGACGGTAACCCGTGTTCATCGGGACGAAATTTCAGTCAAGGACCGTATCCGGCAAGTTATCGGGGCTTTAGAGATGGTGGGGAATGGAGGACGGCTACTGTTCTCCAAGCTGATGCATGAGGATATGTATCGGCATGAAGTGGTTGTGACCTTTTTGGCTATCCTTGAACTGATGAAAATGAAGCAAATTTTCTGTTATCAGGAGAAGCTTTTCGATGATATTGTAATGGAGTGGAGAGGGGATTTACGGGTTAATGGATTATCTGAAGCTGAAATCAATTATTGAGGGACTGCTGTTTCTAGCAGGAGAGGAAGGGTTGTCCACCAAGCAGATCGCCGACATTGTAGAGCAGCAGCAAGAGCTGGTTGAACAGTGCCTGGAAGATATGAAGCAGGACATGGAGCAGGGGGGAAGAGGCCTGCAACTTGTCCGTATTGCCGGTCATTATCAGCTTGCAACTTTATCCGAACATGCACCTTACTTTGAAAAGCTCGCATACTCTCCGGCACGTGCGTCACTGTCTCAAGCTGCTTTGGAGACGCTGGCCATTGTGGCCTACCGCCAGCCCATTACAAGAGTTGAAATCGAAGAGATTCGGGGGGTTAAATCCGAGCGGGCCATACATACACTGGTCAACAAGGAGCTCATTGAAGAGAAAGGTCGAGCTGAAGCCATCGGACGGCCGATATTGTACGGAACGACGAAATCATTTTTGGATTATTTCGGTCTGGGCTCTCTGGCAGATCTACCGCAACCGGAGCTGTTCGAGAATTCGGACAATTTGGAGGAAGAGACTCAATTATTGTTCGAGCGTCTGGAGAGTAGCCAGCCTGCGGCCAACGATCTAGATCTTGAATCCCAATAAAGTTGCTCCGGATCTTGCGGTTCACTTATGTAAAAGTTCAAACAGACAGCCAGTCCTCATATCGTTGGGGGCTGGCTGTTGGTATTTTAAGATGCATGATTTTCCGGCGAACGGTCATACTATTTTTGCCATGATATTCTATAGCAAAAAGGTAGGGAGGACACGCCAGTGTGGAAATGGATCAGTATCGCCATCATCGTCGTTATATTACTTGTACTGGCAGTTCTGCTCTCTCGTATTCGTTTGAAGCTGAATATTGCCAAACATGACAATGATGATCGGGCGCATCTAGAGATCAGATTTCTATACGGGATGATAAAAATGAATTACGATGTGCCGGCCATTCTCATAACAGGGTTGAAAAAGGGGCTTCTCTATCGGCTAGATCGCAACAAAAACATACATAAAACGGATGCTTCCGTGGATAGCGGTAATATTGATACAGTAAAAATCAAGCAATTTATACATGATATACGGGTTTTGCTCAAGGGAACGAAATCCTTTAATAAATGGTTGCGACATACATTGGCACATGTGACGATGTCCAAAATGGAATGGTCTACCAACATTAGTCTTGCTGACGCGGCATATACAGCTACCTCAACTGGTATTTTGTGGGGATTAAAAACAACCTTGATCGGTTATGCTTCAAGCTTTGTACGCATGGATTGTACCCCTAAGCTGTATGTTGTGCCCTATTGGGTGGATCGCTTGCGTTTTACCACCACTTTGAACTGTGAAGCAAACGTATCGCTCGGCTATTTAATGTTCTCCTTGCTCATCTTATCTTACCGCATATGGCGCGTTCCGGGTGGACCGGAGGCATGGAAACGGGTTTTTTTCAAAAAAAATGCGGCGGATCATCAAGCTAACAATGAATGGTAAACAGTGGAGAGAGGTGAGACTCAATCCTTTCTGAACTATCGAATGACATACATATTTCCTTGAACCCCTGCGCACAATAGCGAAAGAAAAGGCAGTCTACGCTTGAGATAAGCAGAGGAGGAATAAATCATGTCAGATCACCCGATTCAAGGGCTCATGCAAACCGCAATGGAAAACATCAAAGCCATGGTAGACGTGAATACGATTGTAGGAGACGCAGTGGAAACACCCGATGGTTCTGTTATTTTGCCAATCAGTAAGGTGGGATTTGGTTTCGCTGCCGGGGGAAGTGATTTTAACGTAGACGAAGAGGCACTTCATACTTCCTCGGCGTCGGGTAATCATAGCGGGAAGGAAGGGCATCCTTTTGGAGGCGGTAGCGGTGGTGGTGTATCTATTCATCCCATTGCTTTTCTGGTTGTTGGCAAACAGGGGGCACAGATCGTTCCATTGGACAATCAAACGCATCTGATTGAGAAGCTCATTGACTCCACGCCATACCTGATTGATAAGGTTCAGTCTATCTTCCGGAATTCAGGCGGCGACTTGCAGACTCCCCCCCCACAGGTACCTGTAGATGTTGCTACGGATCACAGTAATTCTGGCCCGGCTTACTTGTAAAAGTTATTGAAATTAAAAGCGTTCTCTCAGGAAGGTATCCCAAAGCCGAGTATAGGCTAAGGAATACCTTCTTTTCTGCTTGTACTTGGCCCTATCCCCGAATATACTGCCTTCCCCCAATGAAAGCATGTATATGGTGACTGTATTCCTGTTGATACAAAGTATGCAGCGAGATTTCATTTTTTCGATTTCCTTCGGCAGCAAACTGCGATAGGTAGATGAAGTCCGGATAGATCACTTCATCCGTCAAATAAGCAGATACCGTGGCTTCCGGTCGACGATGTTGATTCAGGGAATCGATAATACCCTTCGCCGGCAAGATGCCAATCCCATGTCCATAAAACAAGTCTTCCTTCAGCTTAACGACATTTTCTCCTTTCCATTCTAATGTTTCAGACGACACATCCGGATTGTTGAAATACAGAATATCGCCAGGAGCCGCTTTATGACTTCCTTCCTGCTGTATGAGCCTGAGGTCGCTGTCATAGTGCCAGTCATACAGCAGCATATCTGCAAAAATCCGATTAAACTCACTTTCCAGAATGGAATCCAGCACTCCATTGTACAGCACAATAACCATAGCTGTTGCACATTCAAAAGCGTATTGATGACCGTTTAAAAAGATATCTCTGATGCCTTGGGCCGGTGTGACACCTGCTTTGATCTGAAAGCCACCTTTTTCCGTTAAATTCCAAAATTTCGGGTTGCAACGTGCGGTAGCAAAAGTGGCAAAGGATACACCGCTTCGATGCAATGCTTCTGCGGACTCTACAATCCGCGATCTTAAAATCATTTCAAACTGTAGTCGCTGCATGTTATAACCCCTCGATCCATATTTAACGTTTAGTAACTAATATATATGTGCTCAGGAGGGCATGTTGCTTGGTTTGTGTAGAAAGAAAGCGAAAAAGGAGCAGCTAATGGCTAGTCCTGTAAAAGGAATTTTCTGTTATAAAGGTGGACATACTTTGAACAGCTTGGACATAGAATGGTACAAGACTTGCTCAAAACCGGAGGAATCCAAATGTTTAAAAAAAAGCAACACATTCACGCGGACCACAGCCATTTCTTGAATAAGGCACGCGCATTTGTTTTGCCGCTGGTACTACTGCTTATTTTGTCATTGCCGCTTACGTTGCTAAGTCCGCAGTCCGTTCGGGGAGCGATAAAAACAGAAGTAGCGCCGCCCGCATTAGGAACCCATGCACAGGCTGCTTCTTTAATTGATGTTACATCAGGAAGAATCATTTATTCTTCCGAAGGTGACCGGGAGCTACGTATTGCCAGCCTGACCAAAATTATGACAGCGATCGTGGCTATTGAACATGGACGCTTGCAGGACCGGGTAAAGGTGAGCCCAACCGCGTATGCCAAAGAAGGGTCCTCGCTTTTTCTGCAAATGGGTGAACAAATGTCATTGGAAAATATGCTGTACGGCTTAATGCTCCGTTCTGGTAATGATGCCGCTTCTGCCATTGCTGAGCATGTGGGGGGGACAGAAGAGGGATTTGTTCATTTGATGAACGACAAGGCGGTTCAGCTTGGGCTAAGCCATACACATTTTGCTAATCCGCACGGGCTGGATGCCGAGGGACATTATTCCTCAGCCAATGATATGGCCCGGCTTACTGCTTATGCGCTGCATAATCCAACTTTTGCCCGTATCGTAAAAACAGAATTGAAAAAAGCACCGAATCCCAACGACTCTTGGGACTACTCATGGCACAATAAAAACAAAATGCTGCGGCTGTATGACGGAGCTGACGGGGTGAAAACAGGCTTTACCAAAAAAGCGTTTCGCTGTCTGGTCAGTTCGGCTACACGGGACGGTCGTCAGCTCGCTGCTGTTACCTTGAATGACGGGGACGATTGGAACGATCATGCCCGTATGCTTGATTACGGATTCCGATATTATCCGCTCATTCCGATTACGGACAAGCAGCAACCTATCGATGGTTACCCACTATTAACAGGTACAAGCTTTGCCTATCCTTTACATGATGGCGAGAAAACCCAGTTGCACAAAAGACTGGTGTTGTATAAAAATTCCGCTTCTGCCGATAGAGCGGACGTATCTTTTGGCTTACGAGGACGGGTTGAATTCCTTTTGGAAGGTAAACTTATCGGTTCTGTTCCTGTGTATGCAAAAGGTAGTAAGCTGCCTGCTCAAAATACCGTACAGCCACAGAAGGAGACTCCAACTGCACAAGAACCTGCGAACAATACTCAGCAACGAGGTTGGACGAGCAGATGGAACGAAATCCTTAAAAATTTGTTTGGAGCATAGGGCAACCAGGAAATAGAGCTGTACGTGTCACATCATTGGGAAAAGGAGGAATCAGCCATGATTCATCTCATATGGGTGGCTTTGATTTGTATTGGATTTGTATTTGCTGCCGCGCAGGGAAATATTGAGGTGGTGACGAAAGCGGCTTTTGACGGGGCAACTACGGGGGTTACAGTGTGCTTTGGACTGATAAGTGTGCTGGTGTTCTGGATGGGCATGATGCGGCTGGCTGAAGATGGCGGGCTCTTACAGAAAATATCCAAGCTTCTTTCTCCTTTAGTTGCCTTTCTCTTCCCTGATGTTCCGCGTAATCATCCCGCTATGGGTTACATTCTGTCCAATATGAGCGCCAATCTGCTGGGTCTGGGGAATGCAGCCACACCGATGGGAATCAAGGCGATGCAAGAGCTGCAGACGCTCAATCCAGATAAGCAAACCGCCACACCAGCCATGTGTACGCTACTCGCCCTGAATACAGCCAGTATTACGCTTATTCCTACGACGTTGATCGCGATACGGCTAAATTTTCATTCCGCACATCCGGCAGAAATCGTCGGTACGACACTGGTAGCGACCGCAATAGCCACCTTTGCTGCAATTGCGGCGGATCGTTGGTACCGTAGTCGAGAATTGCGCCGCCGTCCTCCGGCGATTCCGCCGTCCCAGTCATCCTTGGCGCCACTCGCCCCACCAGCACCAACATCTGCTGCCTCTTCAACTACGTTGCCCGTATCTTCACCTGCCGTTCCGCGAACGGGAATCACGGCTGCCAAGGGCAGGGACACCACTTGGAAAGGATGAGGGAGGCATGCTTAATTTTATAAACCTCGTATCGACTTGGGCCATTCCGGTTATTCTCGCTTTTATTCCTTTATATGCATATGCTAAAAAGGTCCCTGTCTACGATTCTTTTGTGGATGGAGCCAAAGACGGATTTTCTACCGCCATCAGCATTATTCCTCATCTCGTAGGCATGATGGTGGCGATTAGCATTTTTCGAGCATCCGGCGCCTTGGACTATTTGATCTCTTGGGTTACCCCTTGGATTAAACACTGGGGTGTACCGGGCGAGGTATTGCCTTTAGGCTTGCTTCGTCCATTGACGGGCACTGGTTCACTTGCGTTTACGACGGATCTAATTCGCACCTATGGCCCGGATTCCATGATCGGTCGGATCGCTTCAACGATTCAGGGCAGCACAGACACGACGCTATATGTGCTAACTGTATATTTTGGTGCGGTAGGTATCCGCAATGGACGGTATGCTTTGAAGGTAGGACTATTTTCAGATGTGGTTGGTTTTGTGGCAGCCATTGCGATTTGCCTGCTTGTATTTTAATTTCTGCATCGTTTTTTGAACGGGGGTTGTGATTTTGCTCATGGATGGGTATCATTAGCATGAGGTGAATTAGCGAACATGGAAAGATTGCAGAAAATATTGGCCCAAGCGGGTGTAGCTTCCAGACGTAAATGTGAGGAGCTTATTCAGGCGGGTAGCGTGGAAGTGAACGGGGTTGTCGTAACTGAACTGGGAACGAAGGCAGACCCTGATCAAGATATGATTACGGTAAAGGGACGCCCGATCAAAACCGAGAAAAAAATCTATTTGATGATGAACAAACCTAAAGGGGTCATTACGAGCGCTTCCGATCCGGAAGGCCGTAAAATCGTGTCAGACTATCTGAAAGGCGTTAAGGAACGCGTATATCCGGTGGGACGTCTCGATTACGACACCGAAGGACTGCTGTTGCTCACCAATGATGGCGAGTTCGCCAATCTGCTGACCCATCCCAAGCATCATGTGCCCAAGACATATGTGGCAACAGTCAAAGGCGTTCCACATGGTACTGAGCTGGACAAGCTGAAAAAGGGAATCGTGCTGGAAGATGGCATTACTGCACCAGCCGAGGTAGAATATAAAGATGTAGATCCGAATGGTAAGGAGTCTGTGATCCAGATTACCATTTATGAAGGCAGAAATCGCCAAGTAAGACGGATGTTTGAGGCCATTTCACACCCAGTCATCAGACTCAAGCGGATAGCCTTCGGAGATCTTTTGCTACAAAACTTGAAGCGCGGTCTGACCAGACCCCTAACCAAGGACGAAATCAACCGTCTCATTCAACTTGCCAAATCAGACAACACGAAAAAGAAACGGACAGGACGGGGGTCATAACCCCGGCCTTTTTGGTGTAAAGAGACTGTTGGATGAGAGTAAAGTTTGACCAAGCACGGGAAAATAGTAAAATAGAGAGAATGCTTTTTTTAGCGAAGGGGCTGGGAATATGTCAGAACAAAGCAACCGCATATTAATTGTAGATGATGAAGAACGCATTCGACGCCTTCTGCGGATGTATCTGGAAAAAGAAGGATATGCAATTGACGAAGCTGAGGATGGCGAGATTGCCCTCCAAAAAGCGACTGCAAGCGATTACAGCATTATTTTGCTCGATGTGATGCTTCCGGGGATGGATGGGATTGAGGTGTGTACACGGCTACGTCAGACCAAAGCTACACCTGTGATTATGCTGACTGCCAAAGGCGAGGAAGTGAACCGTGTACAAGGCTTTGAAGTCGGAGCTGATGATTATGTGGTTAAGCCCTTTAGCCCGCGAGAAGTCATTTACCGGGTAAAGGCGATTTTACGCCGTTCGTCGGAAACTGCCTTTTTAACGAAAGAGGCGGTACCAAGCAATAGTATTGTTTTTCCGAATCTTATCATTGAGCATGATGCGCACCGGGTAACTGCGGGTGGGATTGAAATCAGTCTCACGCCTAAAGAGTACGAGCTGTTGCATTATTTGGCGGTGTCACCAGATAAAGTCTTCTCACGCGAAGAACTGCTGAAAGACGTTTGGAATTACGAATTTTTTGGTGATCTGCGCACTGTGGATACGCATGTGAAACGGCTTCGTGAAAAGCTGAATAAGGTATCGCCAGAGGCAGCGGCTATGATTACGACCGTGTGGGGCGTAGGTTATAAGCTGGAGGTTCCAAAATAACGTGAACTTCTGGAGATCGCTGGTAGGCAAGCTGTGGATCACCATCATTTGCCTTGTAGGCTCTGTGCTTATTTTTTTAGGGCTTTTTTTATTGCCGTACATCAACAGAAATTTTGCGGCGTATGAATCGACGGAAATCAAGCATTTGTTCACCTATACATGTATAGTCGGATTTTTATTGACGACCTTTTTTGCCCTATTTCTTTTTACTAAAATCACACAGCCTATGCAGCTGTTGATTCAGGCGGCGAATGCCATTCGTGAGGGAAGGTATGATACTCGGCTTTCGCTGGTGACCAGTGATGAAATTGGAGAACTGGCGAAAACTTTTAATCATATGTCTACGGAACTGGAAGCAACGATCCGCAGTCTGAATGAGGAGAAAAACCATTTATCCAGCGTACTGCGAAGCATGTCTGATGCAGTAATCACCTTCGACAGAAGCGGACAAATCATCTTGACGAATCCGCCGGCACAAAGTTTGCTGAATATCTGGGAAAAGCTGGAGTGGCAGGAACGTGATCTGGAGGAGTTTGGAGCTTCTGTACCTGAGCCTTTGCAGTCTCTGTTCCATACCGTTATGGACAGGGGAGAGGATGTCGGAGACTATATCCATGTCAAGAAGGGCTCCTGGTCGGTGCAGATGGCGCCTCTGTATACGGATAATGCAATCCGCGGTGCAGTAGCTGTGCTTAGAGATATTACGGAAGAAGTGAAGCTAGAGAAGATGCGGAGCGATTTTGTGGCCAACGTATCTCATGAAATCCGTACACCTTTATCTATGATGCAGGGCTACAGTGAGGCGTTGCTGGATGGTATGGCGGGTTCACCAGAAGAATCCGAGGAACTGGTGCAGGTCATCCATGATGAGTCATTACGCATGGGAAGGTTAGTCAAGGATCTGCTTGATCTGGCCCGAATGGAGGCTGGTCATACAGACATGCACCGACAGGAATTGGATGTGAACGAGTTGATCGAGCGTGTTCACCGTAAATTTACGGTACGATCAAAGGAACAGGGACTGACACTCGATTACCATGAGCATGGCCAGCGTTTGTTGCTGCCTGAGGCAGATGAAGACCGGTTGGAACAGGTATTGACCAATTTGCTAGATAATGCATTTAGACACACACCCGGCGGGAAAAAGGTTACTATTGCGGCGGATCGAATTTTGGGAGAACGGCATGAGTTAATCCGTATTCGGATTAAGGATGAAGGTGTAGGCATTGCCAGCGAGGATCTACCTTATATTTTCGACCGCTTTTACAAGGCAGATAAAGCCAGAGTACGTGGTGAGGATAAAGGGACTGGCTTGGGGCTTGCTATTGTCAAGAATATTGTAGAGGCTCACGGAGGCTCTGTCTCTGCTGCCAGCGTATTGGGGGAAGGGACGGAATTTACTATTTTGCTGCCCATTTCCAGCAAAACTAAGCTGGGTCTGTAACAGGCTTATAAGCCCAGGCTGATATACCCCGGTTTGCAGCATCCTCGGAAGAGGGTGCTTTTTGTTGAAAAATCAACATTTATCTTGTTCAACGTGGAACATCCTGTTTCAAAATGATTACTCACATGATAGATAACTCGGTATAAGAAAAAGACGCCTGGGTAGCCAGGCGCCTCTCTTTATTATAAAACCATGGACTTCTCAATATGTCTGGAACTAATTTAGCACTACTTCTTGGGCAGTATTTAGTTCTGGCAAACCAACGAGTTGAATTAGCACGTCTTTTGGCACGGCTTTATCGACGGTCAGAATCATGATGGCTTCACCGCCGACAATTTTACGCCCTACTTGCATGGAAGCGATATTGACGCCGTTTTCTCCAAGCAAGGTGCCGACACGACCGATAATGCCTGGTTTATCATTGTGGGAGATGAGCAGGAAATGAGCTTCCGGTGCCACGTCTACCGGGAACTGGTTCAACCGAACAATACGTTCGCCATAGCCTGCCAGCAGGGTGCCAGATACACGTTGCTCTTCGCCGCTCTGCGTTTTGAGTGTAACGGTAATCAGGTTGGTAAAACCCTTGGTGGCGGGCGCCTGAGATACGACAAGATGGATGTCACGTGTTTTGGCCAGATGTACAGAGTTTACAATGTTCACATCGCTGCCCAGATGACGGCTAAGTACGCCTTTCAAAATATACCGTGTCAGCGGCTGTGTATCCACAGAGGACAAATCGCCAGCGTAATCTACCTGAATTTCACGTACAGCCTGATTCGTGATCTGAGCGGCAAAGCTGCCCAGCTTCTCTCCAAGCGAGAAATATGGCTGCAATTGCGTCATGACGTTGGATGGTACTGGAGGCATGTTGACCGCATTTTTAAAAGGCTCATCACGCAAAATATGCAGCACTTGCTCGGACACGTCGATAGCTACATTCTCCTGAGCTTCGACAGTAGAGGCACCCAGATGTGGTGTAACGATAATTTTCGGGTGGCTCAGGAATGGGTGGTCCTGTGCTGGCGGCTCTGACTCAAATACGTCAAAAGCTGCACCGGCAACGATACCTTCATCAATGGCTTCAACAAGAGCCATTTCATCGATAACTCCGCCCCGGGCACAGTTGATAATGCGCATTCCTTTTTTCATCACTTCAAACTGTGGACGAGCAATCATATGTTTCGTTTCCGGTGTTAATGGTGTGTGTACGGTCATAAAATCTGCGTTGCGGATAATTTCATCCACGCTCGCAAGCTTAATGCCCAGCTTCTCAGCGCGTTCTTCCGTTAGAAATGGATCATAGCCGAGGATACTCATGCCAAATGCTTTGGCACGTTTAGCCACCTCACTGCCGATACGTCCCATGCCGAGGACTCCAAGTGTTTTGTTACGCAGTTCGACACCGAGGAATGTTTTACGATCCCATGTACCGCCAATGGTTTTGGCATATGCCTGTGGAATATGACGTGCTAGAGCCATCATCATCGCAAAAGTGTGCTCACATGTCGTAATCGTGTTGCCGTCAGGAGCGTTAATAACGATAATCCCGCGTTGTGTTGCTGCTTCGAGGTCGATGTTATCCACTCCGACCCCAGCTCGCCCTACAACCTTGAGGTTCTTACCTGCCGTCATGATGCGTTCGGTTACCCGAGTTTGGCTTCGAACGAGTAATGCGTCATAGTCACCAATAATTTGAACCAATTCATCCTCGCTGAGACCTGTGTTCTTGTCCACCGTGACATCGTCTGCATCCATCAGTTGCTGGATGCCCAGGTCACTGATTGGATCGGATACTAACACTTTAAACATTTGGTTTCCTCCTCAAAGTTAACTTCTTTTATGGACAGGATGCACTTCAAACTGAAATACATTCCATAAAGAACATGAAAAAACTTGAAATGCTTCTAAAAGTACAGGAGAGCGGTGTGAAATACTAGTGTGATAACGCATTGACGCAGAAAAGGGATGGAATAGCATTATGCACCAAACTAACGACCAAAAGTCTTATGCGGAGACGCTTTGCGGTTTTCGGGCATCAAAAAAACCCCCGAATCACATACTATCTCCATAGTAAGGGACGAGAGTTATCGTGGTACCACCCTAATTCGCAGCCATTTCGCAATGGACTGCCTTCAGCGGTCATAAAATGACCGAAAGGATAACGGTTTTCTGCCGATTGCATCTAATGCCGGGAAATATTCCCCAGACCTCGGTGCAATAACTCAGGAGCGCTGAAAGTAGTTACTTCGTCACCGGCTTCCACCCAAGCACCGGTTCTCTGAGGACGAAATCAATACCTTTTCTCCATCATTGTTGTTGTCGCTAATAATTTTTTCATAATGTATCATGGCTTACATGGGCATGTCAATAGGACATGCGACATGTGAGGATAGCAGGCTAGATATATAGCTACAGAATGCGGAAAATTAAGATTTAAGTCTTCTTGAATCCGCCCGACTTTTTGGCTATGATGCTAAAGAAGACTATGCAGAGGACTAACTAACTATGAAAAAGCTTAAAGTGAAATGGAAAAGAGCGCAAATTCATGAATTGAACGACCGCTTGCTGCTTTACAATTTGTATCTAACTCAGGGGCTGACCCTGCTGATTGGCGCAATCTGGATATTTTTTCAGAAAAGAAATTTGTTAGAACTATTTGCATTGCCGAACACTCTGCACGTCTTATGGTGGGGATTGGGATTGGCCGCCGCTATGTTACTTGTGGATCTGTTGCTATCCCGGATTATGCCTGAGGATGCTATGGATGACGGTGGTATTAACCAAATGCTATTTCAAAATCGTCCGGTTTGGCATATTATTTGTATAGCAGCTATCGTTTCTATCTGTGAGGAACTCTTGTTCAGAGGTGCGATTCAGTACAGCTTTGGTCCTTATTGGACAAGCATTTTATTTGCGGTGATTCATATCCGATATTTACGGCATTGGATTCCCACTGGCTGGGTTTTTCTTAGCAGTTATGGATTGGGCTACATATATGTGCAGACCGGTAGTCTGTGGGCACCGATCATTTGTCATTTTGTGATTGACCTTATATCTGGTTTAGCGTTACGTTTTCGGAGGTATGAAGAATGAATCAGGAACTTAGCAGAGTGCAGACCTATGGTAGCCGTCGAAATGGTCGCAAAGGCAAGGAAGAGGACAGGTCAAAATCTAAACCAGTTCGCTCCCGTGCTTCACGGCCCGTGCCAGAATTGGCTCACGTTGCCGCTGCACCAGAAGTTGCTGTGACGATGGAGGGTGACACTCCTGCCAGTGAGTACCGAACGCGGGCAGAAATGTTTCCGTCCCGCCGTATTCGGGTAAGCAAGTGGTTTTTAAATTTTTTGAGCACTCTTTTTGTGCTGATTACTGCAGCATTACTGTGGTGGGGCGTCAAGGGTGCACCACCCATCAGTGAAATGCTTTGGTAATATAAAGTTATTATGGACGTCTGTGCTTAGGTCAAGGCGCGTAATGATACGGCGAAAAGGCCTCCATCTCCACATGAATAACGGAGAATGGAGGCCTTTATTGCATCATCTATAGTTAATCCGGAGTATACGCAAGTGTCTACTAGCTAGCAGGAACCTCAATCCCTTGCGGATCGACAAATTGGTAACCCTTTTGCTCAAGGCGCGTCAATAGACTGTCCAGCGCCTCAGCTGTCCATGGCAGTTCGTGCATCAAGATATTGCTGCCTGGATGAAGTTGTTCTGTTACATTTTTGAGAAGTGCCTCCGTTTTATTAGGCTGATTCTTTTTCATTGTCCAGTCCAGAGAACCGACGGACCATGTCATGTATAGGAGACCGTTTTCCTTAGCGACCTTGCGACCTACGTCCCCGCCTGCACCATGAGGGGGGCGGAAGAAGACGGGGGCTTGGCCTGTAATGTCCTTAACAGCTTTTTGTACCGTTTCAATCTGTTTTTTGACCTCGGGCTCAGATTTGTTTTTCAGCACGATGTGATCCCAGCTATGGTTGCCGATGGGCTGTCCACGGTCATGGATAAGCTTAAGCAACTCAGGATGCTTTTTTACACGGTAACCGTTTACGAAGAAAATTGCTTTCGCTTTGTGTTTGTCCAGTACATCTATGATTTTGTTAATCATGGCTGCTTCCTTAGGACCATCATCAAAGGTCAATAACACGACTTTTTTTTCGGTACCTTGTTGGTCAGGGATTACATTGTAAGCTTTGTCCAAGTGATACATTTTGTTATTGGTAGTTGCAGATGTCGCAGCTCCTGTTTCGTTGCTTTCGCTGGTTTTATCATTTTGTGCATTGGTTTTATCCGCTGAGTTGTGATCATCACTGCCTGCTTGCTTACTGCTGCTTTTTGGGGAAGAGACGTTGCTCTGATCTTTGGCGCTGTTACTTGAGTCAGAGGCTACCGAATCCTGCTGGTTGCTTGTTGCCGCAGATTCAGGCTTGGTTGCAGTGCAAGCACTAAGCAGCAGACATGCGGTGAACAAAATGGCTGCTGTTTTTGTACCCATTATTTCATCTCACCTTCCTGTATTTTATACCGTATGAGTTTGTCACTACTGACGAACACTATGCTTGATTCTACCACAAAGGGAGGTTCTAATTGTGAAAACATCTTCATTTTTCCTGGGAATCGTTTTGGGCGCTGTCGCAAGCTCTATGATCTCCCGTAACCGCAACATGTTGGGCTTATCTATGGACATAGGTGGAAAAAAAGGCGGCAATTTAGTGCAGCAAGCCCGTACTAAAATGATGGACGCGGCATTCCCCGGGATGGGCGAGATTACGCTCAATAAAGAAGACACCCATAAGGATCAAGACCATCATTCACAAACAGATAAAACCGCTTATAACGCCCATACTGCCAAGAACAAAGAAGAGAATATGAAGTTGATTAAAGACTTCATCAGCACAAGTCCCGATGTTAAACGTGAGGTCGAGCAAATTTTGAAAGAAACTCATACAGCCGTACCGGGATTGTAACCCAGAAACCTTTATTCCGAATCATTTTGCGGCTTTTTTGTAAAAGCCGTTCAAATGATTCTTTTTTTTATCTTTTTATTGCGTGCATTTACGATTATAAAATGATAACATGATTACATAGAACCATTTTCATCACAGGCATCATAATTGCATCATAAATCTGTTAATAACACTCGGCTGCCAGGAGGAGGGTCCAGTATGAAAATAGAAAGATTAAGTCAGGACAAGATACGGATTTTCCTTACCTTTGACGATTTGAGCGAACGCGGTATTCAAAAAGACGATATGTGGCAAGAAATTCCTAGAGTTCATGAGCTGTTTACCGAAATGATGGATCAGGCATACAGTGAGCTGGGCTTCGACGCCACGGGACCGTTAGCTGTCGAAGTCTTTGCGCTTCCTGCTCAAGGAATGGTTGTTATCGTCACTCGGGGTAAATACGACCATCAACAGTATGGTTCGGGTCCCGATGAGGAGCTTCCAGAGGAAGTCTACGAAATGGAAGTCACGTTGGAGCATAGTGATTCCATCGTTTATGCGTTTAGCGATTTCGAAGTACTCATAGAAGCGGCTCATATGCTTCGTAGCAACACTACGGAAGCAGGTAAGCTGTATCATTATAGAGGAAAATGGATTCTGCATTTGGAACCAGAAGAAGTAGAGGAGTCCAAGCTTGCCGCTTTAATCGCGGTTCTTGCTGAATTTGGAGAAGGCTCATCCGTTACACCAGCTATGTTGGAAGAGTACGGCAAACTGGTCATTCCTGAACAGGCAGTTGCTGTCATCTGCACTCATTTTGACAGCCGTTCTTGATTTATTTTATCAAAAGTGATATCGAAGTAAATTTGTCGGCTCTGCGCTGAAAGCAGAGCCGACTCATTTTTATGGAGGGATGATCGGTGCTTCTGTTTTCAGTTTTAGCGGCAGCCACAGCGCCGGGTCTCGCCTTATTGATGTATTTTTACTTGAAGGACAGGTATGATTCGGAGCCACTGCACATGGTTATTAAAGTGTTTTTGCTCGGCTTTTTGGTGGTTCTTCCTGTCATGATTTTTCAACGCGGGCTGCTGCTTTGGCTAGGGGATCACACGTTAATCCAGGCGTTCGGCATTTCAGCCGGAGTGGAAGAGTTTTTTAAATGGTTTCTGTTGTATCACATCATCTATAATCATACCGAGTTCGACGAGCCTTATGATGGTATTTTGTATGCGACCGCAGTCTCACTCGGATTTGCAACGGTTGAAAATCTGTTATATGCCTGGGCGGGCCATGCTTCGGTTAGCATGATGCTGATGAGATCATTGCTACCGGTATCCGGTCATGCGATGTTTGGCGTAATGATGGGCTACTACATGGGGAAGGCCAAGTTTTCAGAAGGCTTGAGGAGCAAATACATGTTGCTGCTGTCATTGGTGCTTCCATGGTTCTGGCACGGAGTATACGATTTGATTTTAACGAAATTTTCGCATGACTGGATCTGGTTTATCATTCCACTTATGGCCTTTCTATGGTATGGAGGAATGGCGAAGATCAGTCGGGCTAATAACCGTTCTCCTTTTCGTTTGTTAAAACGGGAAGAAAAGGTTAACATGTAACAAAATGGGACACACTGATCTGACAAACCTGTTAGAGAAAGAGGTGTCTTTTTTGCGTATAAAAGTTAGAATTCATTGTAAAAGATGCGGAGAACGCTTTGTGCTGAGAGGACGCATAGAGCAAGGACAGATTCAGACCGGCTTTAAACGCTGTATTTGCGATAACTGTGAGTTTATTGTTGAAGTCATGGAAAACCATGCATAAGAGAGCTTTCTTCTTGTCACACTATCGGTAGTGTACTTGAAGAAAGGAGACTCCCAATATGTATAAGCGACTTAGTTCCGTATTGTTCCCGGTGGTTACCCTGATGATGATAGGAGCATTTGTGTGGGGTTATCAGCAAAGCCAGATGAGAAAAGAGGTGTCTCTTCAGGCAAATAGCATGTCGATAAAAGCGGAAAATCAATACCAGCGTGCGTTTCACGATTTGTCGTTTCATATGGATCAGCTGCATTCTCAACTCGGTAACGCGGTTGCTGTCCATAATACTTCACACGCGATGCACCGCAAATGTTTGATGAACGTGTGGAGGATTACAAGTGAGGCTCAAAATGAGGTTAATCAGTTGCCCCTCAATGTAATGCCTTTTAATCATGCTAAAGATTTGCTGTCACATCTATCTGCATTTTCGTATCAGACCGCTGTCCGTGATCTGGATCACGAGCCTTTAAACGAGAAAGAAATTTCGAACCTGAAAACGTTGTATAACAATTCCAAAGAAATTTCGAAAAACATGCAGGAAGTGCAGCAGAAAGTCATTAGCAAAAATTTGCGCTGGACGGATGTGGATATGGCGGCAGGTTCTCAAACTGGGCCGAAGGACAACACCATTATTGATGGCTTTAAAACCGTGGACAAAAAGGTGGAAAACTATAAAGAGCTGGATTGGGGACCGTCTGTAGCCAGCATCTATGATAAACGCTCTGTGAAAAAATTGAGTCTCCCGCCAGTAAATGCAGAACAAATTAAACAAAATGCTGCTGAATTTACAGGAAAACCGGAAAGTCAGATCAGGGTGAACGAAAACGGTAAAGGAACGGAATGGGCATCTTATACAGCTACCCTGCTAAATAAGAAGCAGCCTGTGGCCAGTATGGATTTTACGAAAAAAGGCGGCAAGCTTATTTCTTATCATGACATGAGGGCAGTAGGTCCTAAAAAAGCAACACGTAATGAAGCGATTCGCTATGCTAGTGAATACCTTGAACAAAAAGGTTACAAAGACATGAAGCCCGTTGCGTATGATGAAAGCGGGAATTTAGCTAACATTACATTTGTGAGCCAACAAGGGGATGTGATTATCTATCCAGAAAAAATCGCAGTCAGATCAGGCCTTGATAACGGACAAGTGATCGGTTTTCAAGCCAGTGATTATGTGTATGAGCATAGTCATCTCCGCCGCATACCGCAAGCGAAATTGAATTTGAATGCAGCACGAGCAAAATTGAATCCTGAGTTTCGTGAAACTTACCACCGTAAAGCCTTAATTGAAAATGAACTTTCGAATGAAGTTCTCTGTTATGAATTTGGTGGTAAAATCAATGGTTCCGTTTACCGGATATACATTAACGCCAATACGGGGATGGAAGAAACGATTGAAGAGGTTAAAGATTCAGATGAACCTCAGGTTACTGCAAGTAATGCCTAGTTGATTACATGAAAATGAATCAATAGTCACTTTAAACCTCCTTCATGAAGGAGGTTTTTTGTGCTTTAGTCATAGATCAAACAAATATTATGCTTAATATAGGCACAAAGTCGTGGTATTATATACCTTAATTAGAGCTTTTAATGGACAAGGATGGTGGATCATTTGTTTCCCAAAATTAATGATGTGTTATACATACAAGTGGCAGGTACTGACCATAAGGACGAGATTTTTGAATTTAAGTCTCGTATTGCAGAAGAGGAGTCACAGAACTTTTTAATTGAAATTCCTATGTCACAAACAAGTGGGCATTTGAAAAAATTGTTTCTAGGGGAAGAACTGTCTATATTTTTTATGAGCGAGGGTGGGATTAAAAATTATTTTAATACCCACGTTACGGGTTTTAAAGAGGATATCCTCCGGATGATTCGTATCCACAAACCTGCTCCAGACAGCATCAGCAAAATTCAGCGTCGAAACTTTCTTCGGGTTAAGGCCAACTTGGAAATCGCTGTAAAGCATGGTGCGAACGAGTCCAGATTTGTAGCAGAGACACATGATGTAGGAGGCGGGGGTGTTTCTTTTCACACCCAGGGAACTCATCATCTTGAAGAAGGAGAATCATTGTCTTGCTGGATTTTAGTTCCATATAAAAACGGTACTCAGGAGCATGTTCCGTTCCAATCTGAAATTGTGCGCATTCAGCAGATGGAAAACGGTCGCAAACTCATTATGCTGAAATATGAGGAAATCGCTGATCAGGAGCGCCAAAAACTGATTAAATATTGCTTTGAAAGACAGCTGGAATTCCGGGGGAAATCTTAATCATCCGAAATTTTTCTTTTTTAGTAAACCTGTCGCTTATTTTGCATCGCCTATAAATGTGTGGTATAATTTTCACGTCGCAGGCAATGCCTGCTTTTTTCTTGAGGTTAGGTTAGGAGGAATTCCCTGTTGGCAAGGCAACATGTATCTTCAATTAACAAAATAAATGTAGCCATTGATGGACCTGCTGGTGCAGGGAAAAGTACAGTGGCCCGCTTGGTGGCGAAAGCACTTTCTTATGTATATGTAGATACTGGAGCCATGTACCGAGCAGCAACGTGGTACATGATGCGTAAGGAAATTCCTGCAGAAAATGTACAAAAAGTGCTTCAACATGTACCTGAGCTGGTGATTGAATTAGTACCGGACCCCACAGGCCAAAAGGTTTATTGTAACGGGGAAGATGTAACCACTGTGATCCGTTCGATGGAAGTGACTAGCAACGTGTCACAGTATTCAAGTATTGCCGGTTTACGCACTCGTTTGACTGAAAACCAGCGTGAGATGGCTGCACGCAAGGGTGTCGTTATGGATGGTCGCGATATTGGAACAACTGTACTTCCCGATGCGGAAGTCAAGGTGTTCATGACCGCAAGTGTTCAGGAACGTGCCTCCCGCCGTTTTAAAGAGCTGAGCGAAACTGATGATATCACTCTGGAGCAACTGGAACGTGACATTGCTGCACGTGACAAGCTTGACGAGGAGAGGGAGGTATCTCCGCTTCGTTGCAGTGAGGACGCCATCGTGCTCGATACGACCCAAATGGGCATTCAGGATGTCGTTGATACGATCGTATCTTATTGCTTAACGGAGAAGGATGGAGAGATCAGCCAATGATATATACTGTATGCGCCAGTATTTTGCGTCTCATTTACCGCGTTCTGTTTAGACTTGAGGCGGTAGGCAGGGAAAATGTTCCTGCTGAGGGTGGAGTGCTGTTGTGTTCTAATCATATTAGTAATCTTGACCCTCCTACAGTTGGTATTTTGCTGAAGCGAAAGGTTCACTTTATGGCAAAAGCCGAGCTGTTTAATGTTCCTGTACTGGGTCCACTAATTGGGAAACTGGGAGCTTTTCCAGTCAAACGTGGCGGTGTAAGTAAGGAATCCATTAAGTTGGCATTGAACATTTTGCGTGATGGTAAGGTTATGGGAATCTTTCCCGAAGGTTCTAGAGGAGCTGGAGGAATCGGTAAAAAGGGTGCTGCAAGCTTTGCGCTACGCAGTGGAGCGGCTGCCGTTCCGGTCGCCATTATTGGTGATTACAAGCTTTTCCGTAAAACGAAAGTGTTATACGGTAAACCTGTCAATTTGGACGCTTACCAAAAGGGTGCCGATATCGAAGGAGATCCACTTGAACTGGCAACAGAAGCAATTATGTCTCGTATTCGCACGATGAAGGAAACGGGTAAGCCTACGAATAACTGAAAGGCTTGTATGAATTGTGTCTAAGCTCGGAAAACTAGAACAAAAGTTTATTTATGTTTTGAACTCTGCCATGCGCAGGTTTAAATAAATGGTTTTTTTTGAATTGAGGAGGGTATTGACATGTCGGAAGAAATTAAAAATCAAGAAGCTGCTGAAGCGGCAAATCAAGACGAGCTCGATCAAATCGTCTCCCTGAAAAAAGGTGACACCGTTAAGGGTACAATCGTGAAATTGGAAGATAACCAAGCGGTAGTAAGCATTGGATATAAATACGATGGAATTATTCCAATTCGCGAGTTGTCTTCTGGTCTGGATAACGCAGAAGAAGCAGTACAAGTAGGCCAAGAGGTTGAAGCTAGAATTATCAGCATTGACGATGGCAAAGAAAAACTTGTTCTGTCCAAACGTGCAATCGACAGTGAAAATGCTTGGGAAAAGTTGGAGCAACTGTTCGAAAGCAAAGAAGTATTTGAAGTCGTTGTAAATGATGTCGTTAAAGGCGGCATCGTGGTAGACGTGGGTCTGCGCGGATTTATCCCTGCATCCATGGTAGAACGTCACTTCGTAGAAGATTTCAGTGATTACAAAGGCCGCACATTGCGTGTTGTTGTAAAAGAACTGGATCGTGAAAATAACAAAGTGATCCTTTCTCAAAAAGACGTTCTGGAAGCAGAATTCGAAGCCAACAAGCTTAAAGTAATGGCTGAGCTGAAAGAAGGCCAAGAAATCGTAGGTACGGTTCAACGTCTTACTCAGTTCGGTGCTTTCGTAGATGTTGGCGGCGTGGATGGTCTTGTTCACGTATCTGAAATTGCTTGGACTCATGTCGATAAGCCTTCTGATGCAGTTTCTGAAGGAGACCAAGTGAAAGTAAAAGTCTTGAAAGTAGATCCTGAAAAAGGAAAAATCAGTCTGAGCATGAAAGCTGCACAGCCTGGTCCTTGGGAATCGGCTGCTGGACAATTCAACAACAATGACATCGTAACAGGTGTTGTAAAACGTCTGGTTAATTTCGGGGCATTCGTTGAAATCGCTCCTGGCGTGGAAGGTTTGGTTCATATTTCCCAAATTTCCCACAAACACATTGGAACTCCACAAGAAGTTCTGGAAGAAGGGCAAGAAGTGAAAGTTAAAATTCTTGAAATGAATCCTTCCGAAAAACGTGTTAGCCTGAGCATTAAAGAAACTGAGGAAGCTCCTGAAGCTGCTCCTAAAGCAGAAAGAGCACCACGTGCATCTCGTGCACCTCGTGAGGAACTGAATAATCCTAACGTTTCCCTCAATAATTCCGGTCTGAGCATCACGCTCGGCGAGCGTTTTGGCGATAAGCTGAACAAATTTAAATGAGTTTAAATCAATACATTTTATAATATGCATAACGTACACCATCGGCGGACCCAGAGGGTTCGCCGATTGTTGTTACGTGACCATATCGCCAATAGGTATGTTTTTTGCTATGATGATAGCGGAAGAATTGACAGGAGGAGTGAATTTATGGCAAGACCCGTTGTGGCTATCGTTGGTCGTCCGAATGTGGGCAAGTCCACTATTTTTAATCGGATAATCGGGGATCGTTTGTCCATCGTGGAAGATAAACCCGGAATCACTCGTGACCGTATATACGGTATATCGGAGTGGAATGGTAAATCCTTCAGTATTATTGACACCGGCGGCATTGAGATTGATGGTGAGGATGTCATTTTAAAATCCATCCGTATGCAGGCCGAACTTGCAATAGAAGAAGCAGATGTAATTGTATTTATGAGTGATGCGAAAGCAGGAATTACACAGTCAGATGAAGAGGTTGCTCAAATGCTATATCGTTCGGGTAAACCGATCATCGTAGCTGTCAACAAGGTGGACAACCTCAGTCGCGCCGATCTGATTTATGAGTTTTATTCTTATGGATTTGGTGATCCAATCGCTGTTTCTGGTAGCCATGGTACAGGGATAGGCGATCTGCTAGATGCCATTACATCCAATTTGCCTGAGCTGGAAGAAGATCACTATGATGAAGACGTTATTCGTGTTGCCTTGATCGGCCGCCCGAATGTAGGTAAGTCTTCACTGGTTAACGCCATTCTGGGAGAAGAGCGGGTTATCGTTAGTGACATTGCAGGTACGACACGTGATGCAATTGATACACCTTTTGAAAAAGACGGTCAAAAGTATGTACTGATTGATACGGCAGGTATGCGTAAACGTGGCAAGGTATATGAAACGACCGAAAAATATAGTGTAATGCGTGCCATGCGTGCTATTGAGCGTGCAGATGTTGTATTGGTCGTTATTAACGGCGAGGAAGGCATCATTGAACAGGATAAGCACATTGCTGGCTATGCTTATGAAGCGGGTAAAGCATCGCTGTTTGTCGTTAACAAATGGGATGTCGTGGACAAGGACGACAAAACGATGCATCAGTTTGAAACGAAAATTCGCGATCACTTTTTGTTTATGACATATGCTCCGATTGTGTTCTTGTCTGCAAAAACGAAGCAACGCCTGCAAAAGCTGCTTCCTGTTGTACAGCATGTGGCACAGCAGCATGTGTTGCGTATTCAGACACATTTACTGAATGATGTAATTTCCGATGCGGTTGCCATCAATCCTCCACCAACAGACAAGGGACGTCGTCTGCGCATTAACTATGTGACCCAGGTTGCTGTTAAGCCGCCTACGATGGTTGTATTCGTAAACGATCCAGAAATAATGCACTTCTCGTATGAGCGTTATCTGGAGAACAAAATCCGCGCCGCCTTCAATTTTGAAGGAACTCCAATTCGAATCTTTACACGGCGCAAGTCTGACGAAAGTTAGGAGCGAATAGGTTGATTTTACAAATCGTTGCCATCGTACTCAGTTACTTGCTTGGCTCTGTCAGCTTTAGTTTGCTGTATGGAAAATTAAAAGGAATCGACATTCGCCAACATGGGAGCGGCAATGCCGGTGCGACGAATACGCTGCGTGTGCTTGGAAAAGGCCCAGCTATTCTGGTACTGCTGCTGGACGTACTTAAAGGGGTTATTGCGGTACTAATAGGGCACTGGTTAGGTGGGGAATCATCCTGGGTACCGGGTTTGTGCGGCATTGCGGCGATTGCGGGCCATAACTGGCCGGTATATTTTCACTTTCGTGGAGGAAAAGGTATTGCGACTGCTATTGGTGTATTGGCATCGCTTGCCTTACTGCCCGCACTATATGCCGGAATCATTGCGATACTTGCAATTGTAATGACTCGTTACGTATCCCTTGGATCACTCATATTTGTCATTTTGACCCCTTGGATATTACTCGTGCTTGGTTTTGCATGGCCGTTATTCTGGACGGCTCTAATCATTTGTCTGTTCGCTGTGTGGAGACACCGTACCAACATAGTCAAGTTGGTACGGGGGAATGAGAATAAGCTTGGCTCCAAAGGAGGAGATCGTCTTGTCTGAGAAAATAGCTGTGCTGGTCGCGGGGAGTTGGGGAACAGCCCTGGCTTCCGTTCTTGCGGCCAATAACAACGATGTCTCTGTCTGGACGAGAAACGAGCAGCAAGCAGCTGAAATCAATGAGAAGCATACAAATGAGCATTATTTACCGGGCTCTATTTTGTCTGATCGCATTTCAGCTACAACTGATATGCAGACTGCGGTATCTGGTGCTAAAGCAGTGATAATCGTATCTCCTTCTGCTGCTGCTCGTCAGGTAGCACGTAGTCTGAAAGCTCATTTTAGCAAGGATATGCTGGTAGTGCATGCCATTAAAGGTTTTGAAACAGAAACGCTTAAACGTATGTCCACGGTGATCTCGGAAGAACTGGAAGTCGCGGAGGGCGATATTGCCGTGCTGTCTGGTCCGAGTCATGCGGAAGAAGTGGTGAGGAAATGTCCTACAACGGTCGTTGTAGCTTCCTCCAATGAGCAGGCTGCACAGGCTGCTCAGGGGCTGTTCATGAACTCCTATTTCCGTGTCTATACAAACCGCGATTTGCTCGGTGTGGAACTGTCCGGGGCGCTAAAAAACATTATCGCATTGGGTGCGGGAATGTCAGATGGGCTTGGTTTCGGTGATAATGCCAAAGCAGCTTTATTGACCCGTGGGTTGGCTGAAATTACCCGTGCCGGAGTTGAGATGGGGGCTAATCCATTAACCTTTGCCGGCCTAGCTGGTATTGGCGATCTAGTGGTCACGGCAACGAGCCGTCACAGTCGCAACTGGCGTGCAGGGTCACTATTAGGACAGGGCCAACAGCTTGATGATGTGCTGGAATCTATGGGCATGGTCGTAGAGGGGATTCGAACGACAAAAGCGGCATACGCCATCTCTCAAAAATTAGGTGTTCAGATGCCTATTACAGAGGTACTGTATGGAGTACTGTTTGAAGGACGTGACGTCCGTAAGGCCGTTGAGGCGCTGATGGGTCGCGACCCTAAGACCGAGATGGAAGTCATGCCACTTCAGACTTGGGAGCAATGGCATTCTTAAAGGCTCAGATGAGCTTTAATAATATAAAGGCTGTCTCATGGTAGATTTTTTCTATAATGAGATAGCCTTTTTTAGTTAGGCGTTTGGCATGTCTTATGTACGCTTAATCACCTTTTGTCTCCGCCACTCATAGACTGAGTTGAGCAATGGCGGAGGAGGGGAGATTATGAATAAAAACTTTCCGAAAGATGCATTGAAGGCCATTAACAAAAAAGGCGGCAAAAACATATCCGAAAATGCAGTGAAAAAGCTGGCAGGCACGGTAAAGGCGGACACGCTTCAAAGCGAAGCGCAACTGCGTCAGCTTATCAAGCAAGTGTCTGCGATGGCCAACATTCCGGTGTCGGAAGATACAGTAAGGGATATTGTTGGTGCCGTCAAAAAGAGCGGAATGAATCCTTCCAATATGGAAGCGTTGATGAAAATGATGATGAAAAAATAGACCGCTGGCCGCACGCCAGTTAGTATTATTCACCGTGGACCGGGAAGGTTCGCGGTTTTTTTATATTTTGGAGTGGGTAACCGCTTTTACAGTACACAAAATATCGAACTGCCCTGTCGAACATGTTATAATGATGCCCATCAGGAAACGGAAGGAAAGACAGCAAAGGAGGAAACAATGTTGAAGGAGGCAATATCATCGGTGTTAGTAGACAGGCTTCCTCACAATCTGGCAGTTGCGCTGAGTAGCTTGGCTGAGAACTGGTCAACAGTGTCGGTTCCGTGGATGCTAGGCGGGAGTTGTTCACTACTTGTACATGAAGTTGAACTGGATCGCCTGCCTCGGGACATTGATATTTATGCGGATATTCATGCAGCAAAGCAACTTCATGCGCACCCCCTAGGTATAAGTATAGATCGACAGCAGGTTGATCGTAGCGGCTCTTACGTTTCATTGCTGAGCCACTATGATCTGGAGGGATTTCCAGTCGAGTTGGTGGGGGGATTTGAAGTATTATGTGACGGAGCGTTATACCGCTTAGAGATCGAGCGACTACTTTGGTCGGCTGGTGTTCAGCTTGAGCTGGGGAGTGCTTCACTGCGTCTGATGCCGCTCAGTCATGAACTTTTATTCAATATATTGCGAAATCGACCCGACCGATATAAAGCGATTGCAGAAGTCATGAAGCGCGACCCGCGACGTCATATCATTGTACTGAAGCAGCTACTAGTCAGTAATATTTGGAATGAGGAGCAATTGGACAAGCTTGTAGAACTTCTGCCTTGGCCAGAGTTGCACTCCGTCATCCAGATGGGCAATGAAGTATAAGTTGTGTGTGTTAGGAGAAAGACAACTGGAGGACCATTCATGAATGTGCAGATTACGTTTAGGCCGTCAGGTAGGCGCGTACAGGTCGGTCAGGGTACGTCATTGCTTCAGGCTGCTCGTAAAGCGGGTGTATATATCCCCACTCGTTGTGACGGAAAAGCAGCCTGTCTGATGTGTAAGGTACAAATATCACCGGAATGGGCTGAATTCGCAGACCAACCCAGCGATGCAGAGCAGCGTAAGCTGGGGCCTTTACTGGATGAAGGAATGCGCTTATCCTGCCAGGCACGTGTCCAAGGCGATATGGAGGTAACCATACCGGAGGATAGGCTCAAGGCGGCTATCAGACGGCAACTGGAGCGTCAGGCGCTGGATGATGAACTGTGGTAATGCCGATTATATCAGGAGAATAGAAAAAGGATGTTTCCGACGACTCTAAACGGTCAGGAGAAACATCCTTTTTTTATTTAATCTAGCGACGAAGTCATGGGAGAGTCTTGCCCCGCATATATTAGGTGAGTGGAACCAAACGTAAAATATCGTTTCTGCAATGATCGCTCTGTCGTAATCTATTTTTCAAAAAACTAAACATATTTTACGGAGGGGATACATATGATGGTATCAGTCCAAATGCATGTACGAGTTTACGCCGTTTCGCCGATTCCATCAGTCTCCTGAATCTCGGCGGCGGACGACTTCCGGGCATTTTAAAGGCTGTTCTGCCGCATCTGGGATCAAGCAGTTGGTTGAACACGAAGCGGATGCTCTTTAAGCATTTTTCCTTCGGAGACTTTTGAGGAGGGGATTTCATTGGAGAAAGTGGACATTTTTAAAGACATTGCCGAACGTACCGGAGGAGACATTTATCTTGGGGTCGTCGGCGCAGTCCGAACAGGAAAATCAACGTTTATCAAGCGGTTTATGGAGACGATTGTTCTGCCAAACATTACAAGTGAGGCGGACCGTGCCCGCGCCGTAGACGAGTTGCCGCAAAGTGCGGCAGGCAAGACGATCATGACGACGGAGCCTAAATTCGTACCGAATAATGCCGTCCAGATCAAAGTAACGGAAGGACTGGATGTGAATGTACGTCTGGTTGACTGTGTAGGATATGCAGTAGAAGGAGCAAAAGGGTACGAGGATGAAAATGGTCCGAGGATGATCTCCACACCATGGTTCGAAGAACCCATTCCTTTTCAGGAAGCGGCAGAAATTGGTACACGCAAGGTTATTCAAGAGCATTCGACGCTTGGTGTAGTAGTCACTACAGACGGCACGATTGCGGAAATCCCGCGCAGCTCTTATGTAGAGTCGGAGGAACGCGTCATTGAGGAGTTGAAGGAAGTTGGCAAGCCATTTGTTTTGGTTATCAACTCCACACATCCGCGCAGTGATGAAACACTCCAGCTTCGTAGTGAGCTGGCTGCCAAGTACGATATACCAGTCATGACACTCAGCGCGGCGACGATGACGGAAGATGATGTTACAGGCGTACTTCGTGAAGTATTGTATGAATTTCCGGTGCATGAGGTGAATGTAAACCTGCCGAGCTGGGTCATGGTACTGAACGAAGAGCACTGGCTGCGTAGCAATTATGAAAATTCCGTTCGCGATACGGTTAAAGATATTCGACGCCTGCGTGATGTAGATCGAGTGGTTGGCCAGTTTATGGAATATGAATTCATCGACAGGGCCGGATTGAGCGGGATGAATATGGGGCAGGGCGTAGCTGAAATTGATCTGTATGCTCCCGATGAGCTTTATGACCAGATTTTGGTCGAAGTCGTCGGGGTAGAGATTCGTGGCAAGGATCATTTGCTGCAAATGATGCAGGATTTTGCCCATGCCAAACGAGAGTACGACCGCTTCGCCGAGGCGCTGGAAATGGTCAAGACAACGGGATATGGCATTGCCGCGCCGTCGTTATCTGAGATGGCACTAGACGATCCGCAGTTGATTCGTCAGGGTACAAGGTTTGGTGTGCGGCTCAAGGCGACAGCACCTTCTATACACATGATTCGTGTCGATGTGGAATCGGAATTTGCTCCGATTATCGGAACAGAGAAGCAAAGTGAAGAGCTTATGCGCTATCTGATGCAAGATTTTGAGAATGACCCAATCAAAATTTGGGAGTCAGACATTTTCGGACGTTCGCTGCATTCCATTGTACGGGAAGGCATTCAGGGTAAAATCGCCATGATGCCGGACAATGCACGCTATAAGCTGCAGGAAACGCTGGGTCGTATCATTAATGAAGGCTCCGGCGGTCTCATTGCTATTATTCTTTAAGGGTAAGCCACACCTAAAAAATGTATAAGAGAAATACCGTGGAGAGCAATTTGCTCTCTACGGTTCGCAAAAACAAAATATTAGACTGACCTCCAAAACCAGACAGGGGTAGCCATGGACGAGAAAATAAAGTCCTGGATTACCTCTTTTTTTATTGAGCTTTTGTTACTCGTAAAGTGCTGTAGGCGAATTTTTCCTATTCATTAAAAGCGTAGTTCTGATATTCGGCTGGACAACCCCAATATTGAAATACTATGCGTGCAGGATCGTCAATCGGTAAGTATACTTCAATTCCAGGATACATGTGGCTACTTACAGAAAGATGAATTTGCTTGTAGCGAATAGGGACTAAATCGTCCGCGGTTCCCATTCTGGCCAAAATAATTTTGGGTTGCTCAATTTCACTTGCTGAGTCCTTTGGCTGCATATTCCAATATTTATTAAGATCATCGTATTTTTGAAATCTGTCTATTAACTTCGTATACCAATGGTCGTATCGGGACAACATGTTATATCTTTTGAAAGCTTGTATCCCAAAAATAGCATGAGACTCCCACTGTTCGAACGACTCAGCATCGAAGGTAGAACGGGGACGAATGGAAAAATCGGAGTTAAAATGAAAATCTACTTTATTCAGTTTGCCATTCATAAAAGAATCGGAAGGAATATCAAATAAATGGCGAAACGGTTCATTTAACCCTTTGATATCTAAGGTATGAGTAACAATCATCGCCGGAAATGGCAAATTACTCATGATTTGCTGTGTTTGCTCCAGCGCCAGCTCTAGAGAACGTCCTTCGAGTTCGTAATGGATCGGAAGATATTCAGCGGCGAGGAGAAGGTCATTGCGCTCATGTGAAGTACACTCCAGATACTCAGCAATATGGATTATCGTTTGCCGGTCCGGTATTCGACGAGACCGTCCAACCAATAGATTTTTATACGTAGGACATGCCTCATCATTAAGCTCCTGCTGAGTAAATCGTTTTAATAACGGGTGTGATAGCTCAGTATATTCCCGTTGACGCTTCATGCGAACAGCTTCAATCTCTCCCAAAACGTTTTTTAATGTTTTATATCGGAAGTCCTTGTGCATGGTCATCCTTTTTCAATCCTTTTCATAATGAGGTGTAGTTCTACACTTGGTGCAGATAGTTCCCTACAGTATACTACATTGTGAAAAAGGGGAGCTATTTACAAGGGTTTCTCAATGAGAATGATGGGGGAGATCATATGGTTCGTGCAATTGTAACAGATCCGTTTGCTTCAGGATATTTCGCAATAAAGGAAGTTTCCGTCCCGCAGGCCCAGCCTTGGGAAGCGATCGTTCAAGTACAGGCCTTCTCTCTGAATCGGGGTGAAGTTGTAGATGCAAGAAATCATGGAAGACAGAGCAGACCAGGATGGGATTTTGCCGGGATTGTCATCGAGCAAGCCAAAGATGGCACGGGCCCGAAACAAGGAAGCCGTGTCGTAGGACTTCTCCCGATGGGAGCATGGGCCGAACAAATTGCCGCTCCTACTTCATTAGTGGCTGAATTTCCTGATGATATTACCTTCGCCCAGGCTGCTACTTTACCAGTAGCCGGTCTGTCAGCGCTCTATACACTTCGAAAAGGAGGAATGCTGCTCGGTAAGCGAATATTGATATCTGGATCGACTGGCGGAGTTGGGACTTTTGCACATCAGCTAGCGGCGCAATCAGGAGCTTTTACAGTAGGTGTAGCCAGAACAGAGGAAAAAGCTCTACTTGTTCAAGAGGCTGGTGCTAATGAGGTTATCGTTGGCGATCCGGCGATTTCCTCGCTGGATACATTCGGACCTTATCATCTCATTGTGGATTCAGTAGGTGGGGATACGCTAGCTGCATTACTACCTCAGCTTATGCCAGAGGGGATATGTGTGTCCATGGGACATTCGTCCTCACCTTACGCAACGATTAATATTAGGGGCTTAGGTGGTAGAACTTTGTATTGCTTCTTTCTAGGTGAGGAAATAAATCGTTATTCCCCAGCGGGAGATCTAAAATTACTAGGTGAGCTTGTATCAAAAGGCCAGTTAGTACCAAAAATCGAAGTGGAGGCATCGTGGAAGGAAATTGGAGCTGTAGCCCAACAACTGATAGATCGGAAATTTTCCGGTAAAGCAGTGCTCCAAATAAGTTAGATGTGAGCGTTCTCCTATTTAAAATAAACAGACAGATTGTATCTTCGACCCAGGCTCCGCCTTGATTTCAAATTTAAGCAGCAACCGTTTTCCGGTATTCAATCGGGGACGGTTGATTTTTGTATTCTGGCCTATAAAACAGAAATTTTTCTATATTTCATAAAACATACTTGGTTTAAAGCGATATATTAAGTATCAAATTTGAATCATTTTGTGGTTGAACGAGGGGGAAATGAAATTATGGATATCCAAAAAGAGTTCCAAAGACACAAAAAGCTAGGACTGGGAGGTATCATGCTACTGGTGCTGGTTTTGCTGGTCACTGCATGTGGCGTGCCGAAAACAGAGAGCGGCACTCAAGGGACAAGCACTGCGGAATCGAATACAACAAACGAAAAAACGGACAACTTAAATCTAAAGGGTAAACGGGTTGCGTTGATCATGGAGTTTAACACGGGCACATTTTCGCAACAGTATGTTCAAGGTGTGGAAGAGGAAGTTAAAAAATTTGGCGGTACGCTGACTAAGTTTGTGGCAGATAACGATAAGGCTAAAATGGCTTCTCTGCTTGATAGTGCGATTAACCAGCAGTTTGATGTCATTTTGACTGATCACGGTGATGCATTACTGGAAACAGGGCTAAAAAAAGCAGTTTCCCGCAATATTCCAGTTATCGTGTTCGATGCTGCCGTCAATGTTCCGGGTGCGGTAGTGCTCTCACAGGATGACCAAAGCATGGCTGAGCTAACGCTGGAGCAAATGAAGAAGGATATCGGTGGCAAAGGCAACATTGTGAAAGTATGGGTTGCCGGATTTGCGCCGATGGAACGTCGTCAGGTTGCTTATGGTGCATTTTTGAAATCCAATCCGGATATTAAAGAAATTGCGACTTTTGGTTCGGCTCAGAATCCTGCGTTGGATACGCAAGCCAAAATGGAAGCTGTATTAAAGCAATATCCTAAGGGCGAAATTACAGCCGTCTGGGCGGCATGGGATGAATTTGCCAAAGGCGCAGCCCGTGCCATCCAACAAGCGGGACGTACGGAAATTAAAGTCTACGGCATTGACATGAGCGACGAGGACTTGCAAATGATCCAAGACCCGAAAAACCCTTGGGTGGCCTCGGCAGCCGTAGATCCAACAGATATCGGGCGCGTACAAGTGCGCTATGCATATCAGAAGCTGCATGGGGATAATCCGGAGGAGAAAGTCGTACTGAAGGCTGTATATGTGCAACGCGAAGCGTTGCCGGATAAGCAAATTTCCACATCCGAGCTGTCCCAATATGTGAAGGGCTGGGGCCAAAGCGAACAGGGCTATAAGGATTGGATGAAGGAATATGAAACGTCCAAATAAAATGTTTGCATAACTCAAAGGCGCGCTTCGGCGCGCTTTTATCATAAGCAGGCGTGAGGGGGCACCATGAGTTCACAAGTATATACATTGGAAATGAAAAAAATTAGCAAACAGTTTGCTGGTGTAGATGCGCTGAGAGCCGTGGATTTTACGGTGCAGGGTGGCGAGATTCACGCTCTGCTGGGCGCCAACGGGGCAGGGAAAAGTACATTGATGAAGATTCTGTCCGGTGCGTATCATTCCGATCAGGGAGCTATCGTAGTTGGTGGCAAGGAACTGAACATTAGTTCACCGTGGGAGGCCAAAAGAGCGGGAATTCACTGTGTGTATCAGGAGGTCGATTCAGCGCTTGTACCACAGTTAACTGTTGCTGAAAATATTGTAATGGACGATTTGTCAGCCCCTGATGGTCGATGGTGGACTGCACCGGTTTCTATGCGCAGACGAGCGCGTGAGGCATTAGCACGTCTGGAGGTAGATATTGACGTGCGACGATATGTGTCTGAATTGACGTTGGCAGAAAAACAGCTTGTACTTATATCACGCATTCTGACACAGCAAGCCAATGCCATCATTTTTGACGAGCCTACGGCGCCGCTCAGCGAAGAAGAAACGCGACGTTTGTTCCGCACAATCCATACACTCAAGGATGAGGGAGTTGCATGTATCCTCATCACACACCGATTGCCGGAGGTTATCGAACACAGTGACCGTGTTACGGTGATGCGTGATGGTGAGCGCGTGTTCACGGGACCTGCGTCTGATTTAAGTGTAGGTGACATCGTTACGCATATGCTTGGGAAAACATTTGAGGAGGAATTCCCAAAAACAGAGGTACCGATTGGTGAAACGGTATTGGAAGCGAAAGGGCTTCACAAAGGATTACGAGTGCACGGCATTGATGTACAGGTCCGATGTGGTGAGATTCTCTCTATTGTGGGTTTGGTTGGTGCAGGCAAGACAGAGCTGTCACGACTTCTTACAGGAGCAGACAAGCCGGATAAGGGAGAGCTGACCTTTAAAGGTCGCTCCATTCGATTGAGGGAACCAGCGGATGCGGTAGCTCAAGGAATTGTGTCCATACCCGAGGAGCGACGTAAGCAGGGGGTGCTAATTGAGGAGAGTGTGGAAAGAAACCTTAGTCTTCCGCTTTTGGGCAAACTGAGTGTCCTTGGTTTCATCAGTCGACGTAAAGAACGAAATAACGGTAATGGGATTGTCGCCTCTCTCGGTATTAAGACACCATCGCTCCGTCAGAATGTTAAATATTTAAGTGGCGGGAATCAGCAAAAAGTTGCTATTGGGAAATGGCTGCATTCCGGAGCGGATGTATTTGTTTTTGACGAGCCAACCAAGGGTGTAGATATAGGGGCAAAAAGTGATATTTTCCGTATCATTGGTGAGTTGGCGGAGCAAGGAAAAGCGATCATTTATCTAACCTGTGAATTTGCTGAAGGGATTGGCATTGGTGATCGGATTGCAGTGATGTATGATGGCAAAATTATAAAGGAATTTGCTCGGGGCGAAGTGGAACAGGAACAGCTTCTGTTGTATGCCAGCGGGGGTGAAGAGGTGCATTCATGAAGGAAAAATGGTTAAACGTCTCATTTCGTTACGGTGCCGTAGTTGTCATTATAGGTGTGTTGGCGTTTTTTTCATCTACATTACCTTATTTCTGGACTTATGATAATTTAATGGACATTCTTGGCTCGATTGCCATTGTGACTTTCGTTGCCATTGGTGTGACATTGTCACTTATCGTGGACGGTTTTGACCTGTCGGTGGGAGCTACAGTATCTTTGACAACGGTCGTTTCCGCTTCTTTAATGGTCTGGTATGAGCAGCCTGTTGCGGTGGTCATTATTGTGTCTCTGATTGTCGGCGCTTTGGTAGGACTGTTGAATTCATTATTGATCATTAAACTGCGTATTCCTGATTTGCTCGCAACCCTTGCAATCATGTATATTGTAAGCGGGATTCACAAAACGTACGCACAGGGCTATACCATATATAATCATATGCAGTTTCCCGATGGTAGCAAGGCGCCGGGGGAGATATCTCCTGCATTTCTTTTGCTGGGGCAAGGTAAATGGTTGGGTATCCCGATTTCGGTTATTTTACTGTTGCTGGCTGTGGCGGCAGTGCATGTTTTCTTGACCTATACAAAGCATGGGCGTCAAATGTATGTAACGGGTGGAAATAAGGAAGCTGCTCGTCTGTCGGGTATACGGGTAAAAAAAGTCCGTACTCTGGCCTATGTTGCTTCAGGTGTATTTGCGTCGATTGCCGGTATTTTGTATGCCTCGCGCGTAGGCTCAGGCCAAATTGACGCGGGTTCCCCCTTGCTCATGGAAGCGGTAGCTGCAGTATTCGTCGGTTTTTCGGTCTTTGGTGCTGGTAAACCCAATGTCATTGGTACATTTATTGGTGCAGTTTTGATCGGTGTGTTGGTTAATGGACTAACGATGATGAATGTGCAATATTTCGCCCATGATATTGTCAAAGGAGTAGTGCTGGTACTTGCGCTGGCCGTTACTTTTTATGTGTTAAACCGTCGTCGTACTTGAAATTGTCTGTGGACTGTATTACTATAAACCTTGTTCCACGCAAGCAGGGTGCCATAAAACGCCAGTTTCGGCCTATATTGCGGAGGTTAGGTATATTCTATGTATATTTAACGACGAAACGGAAACAGATGATAACATTATGGAAGGCAGTACGCCGCCCGGGTTATTTTATACAGGCGACCTCATATCGGTCATTAACACCGATAACCTAAATGCTGGACTACACTTGAATTGGGAGGTGAATATGTTGAATAAAACGGATTTGATCAATCAGGTTTCTGAAAGCACTGAATTGTCCAAGAAGGACGTAACCAAAGCAATCGATGCAGTATTTGAGGCGATCTCTGGAGCGTTGCAAAGCGGAGATAAAGTGCAACTGGTAGGTTTCGGGAACTTTGAGGTTCGTGAACGTTCCGCACGTAAAGGACGTAACCCGCAAACAGGAGAAGAAATCGAAATCCCTGCGAGCAAAATTCCGGCATTTAAACCGGGTAAAGCGCTTAAAGACGGAATTAAATAAGATTTCTTACATATTCCCAATGCGCTGAAAAGACCGTGAATTTGATTCACGGCCTTTTCTTTTTGTCCTGTTTACTTCGTGGTAGGGGTGCTATGGACTGGAGAAGAGGAAGCTGCCCTGCCGTTTCGCGAGGCATAAGCGATCAGCACTAGGGGTTCACCTGTTAGCTCGGCAAATTCATGCTCCAGCTGTTGAAGCCGTTCGATTTGGGCAGGACTGAGATTGGCGGGAAGGTAGTTTTTCATCAGATCCGTTCCTTTCTTTAATAGATGGGACTGCACGGATAGTATGGCTCGGGACATGCTAATTGTTGCAGGAGCACGGGAAGCATGTAGTTGACAAAACAAGCTTGAATCTCCATCATAAAAAGTATAGCTTCGGCTCTCAGGGAGGAAAAGGATATGGAAGATAACGTGACGGGTAGCAGTGAGTACGTCGTAATTAAAGCGAAAAGCAACGGATGTCAGGTATTTGGTTTGACCAGAGGCCAGGATACACGCTTGCATCATTCAGAAAAATTGGACAAGGGCGAGGTACTGATTGTCCAATTTACGGATCATACTTCTGCTATTAAAATTCGCGGCAAAGCCGTTGTGATGACCAAGCACGGGGTAGTAGATACGGAGGATTAAAATGCAGGCATAGCCTGCTTTTTTTTGTTGTAGAATGAGAGTGAGGACCTTTACCGTAGCAAACCCACATTATGAGGTAGAGGTCAGGGGAGGCTCTGATGAAACCTTGGATTGTATTCGGTGGCTCCATTCTCATAACCATCGCAGCAGCTGTGTTGCTGCCGTCTTTACAAGTGCTGGACTCAGGAACCGCAGCAGTTCGTGAGACACAGGCGACGATTTCGCCTCAGCAACGGGTGCTGCTGTCAGATGACAATCTGGTGGATACGCTGAATGAGCTACCGTTGACTACACCGATTGCAAGCGCAAGCTGGGAACATTCAGTCCTGACCCTGGATGTCAAACTGTCCAAGGAAGAAACTGCCCCGCTAGAGATTTATCAAAACATGGCGGAGATTGCCGCTTTTAGCTTTTACGGAACGACGAATGTGCGGCAATTGCTGCTTCGGGTGGTGACGCAGGACGAATGGTCAGGAGAACGTCATTTGCTGCTTGCATCCGATATACGCCGGAACGAGTGGACGAACGAGGCATTGGAACAGCTGAGAAGCCGGGAAGGCGCGGAATTGCCAGAGGATTTGAAATCCCGTTTCCGCATTACAGTAACGCCCATGTGGCAAAACAGGTTTAACGGTGTATATACAGATTAGATGTTTCTGCCGGTGGACCTACAGTACTTTAGTCGCGAATCATTTTAAATTGTGATATAATATAAGGCATTGCAATTATTTGAGTATAGCAGAAAGTCATGTCTCGGAGGCTTAGGATGAAACCGTATCGCGTACCCCAATTAGCAAGGAAATATGTGGAATACGACATGATTCAACAACATACGGAAATGCCGGCTTTTCCTGACAGCCGTACCCGTTTGATGTTTGTGTTTTTGAACCGGAATGCGCAGGAGCTGCATGCCAGTGAGGACGAACTGTACGCATTGGTAACCTCACTTGTGCAGATGGGGCTGGATACGCATGATATGATTGATACTTTATCCGGTATACGGAGCCCGGAGGAGATGCGTTCCAGACAGCTGAAAGTGTTAGCTGGGGACTATTTTAGCAGTCGTTTTTATCAGCTGCTTGCACTGGCAGGCCGCATTACGGCCATTTCGAAGCTGAGTGATGCTGTATGTGAAGTGAACGCAGGGAAAATGAGTCTGTACTGGGGAATGAAGCAATTCCGCCTGGATGCAACTCAGTATTTAACTCAGATGGTTCGTTTCAAAAAGGAGCTTTTTTTATCATTCACTTCACTTGTAGCAGAACAGGATCAGGAAATTTGGAAGCAGCTTCTCAACAAATTTGCCCTCTGTGATACCTTGATGGAGGAATGGGGTAAGCGGACAGAACCGGACAAGTCCCGTTTCGGATATATGTTCTGGCATATTTATGGTAACGGGGACCGGAACGAGCAAGCGTTGCTTTCAGAGAGTGGTACTGACACTGAAGCATGGCGTAAGCTTGTTCTGAAATACAAAGCCGAGGATGCGATACTGGACAAGCTTCGCACGGCAGTTACACACATCCGGCAGATCCTGTCAGATGATCAAAATACAGGGATCGAGGAATTTGAACGCATGCTTGAGCCTTTCCTAAAGCTGCTAAATAGTCCGCACCCAGTTGTGAGGGAAGGTTAGGTGAACGTGATGGGATCAAGCGACACCAAGCCGAAAGAGCAATTCGTTCATGGCGTGTTTGAAAGCATAGCAGGTAAATACGATTTGATGAACGATATACTGAGCTTTCGCAGACATAAGGCTTGGCGGAAATTTACAATGAAAAAAATGAACATGCGTCGCGGCGATACGGCAATTGATCTTTGCTGTGGTACATGTGACTGGACGCTTGCGATGGCGCGAGCAAGTGAAAGTGGTCACATCGTAGGACTCGATTTTAGTCAGAACATGCTCAATGTTGGCGAGCGTAAAATTATATCAGAATCCCGGGAAAAGCAAATTAAGCTTGTTCAGGGCAACGCGATGGAACTGCCTTATGAAGATAATTCATTTGATTATGCAACGATTGGTTTCGGTCTGCGTAACGTACCTGATCTGCGCCACGTGTTACAGGAGATGCAACGAGTCGTCAAACCTGGCGGGCAGGTCGTATGTCTAGAATTGTCCAAACCTACTTGGCAGCCGTTCAAGGGAATTTACTACACATATTTTCAACACATCTTGCCCATGCTCGGCAAATTGTTCGCCAAACGTTATGAGCAGTATAAATGGCTCCCTGATTCGTTGGCGCTTTTTCCAGGAAGGGATGAGTTGGCTGGCATCTTCCGTGAAGTCGGATTGAAGGATGTTCAGGCTCATTCTCTCACCGGAGGCATTGCGGCATTGCACATTGGAATCAAGGAGAGTCAGCATGTTTAAGAAAATTGCTATTTTTTTGGAAATGATTAAAATTGAACATACGTTATTTGCGCTCCCATTTGCATTCATGGGAGCTGTATTGGGGTCAGTTGTCATGACAGGCAACCTTCCCTCGTGGCCGCAGATCGGCTGGATCCTGCTAGCTATGGTTGGCGCACGCAGCGCTGCTTTTGGCTTCAATCGTATGATCGACCGGGTGATTGATGGGAAAAATCCGCGCACAGCAGGACGCGCTATCCCGGCAGGGTTGCTTAAATCAAGCGAAGTGGTAATTTTCATTATCGTCAGTCTGGTGTTGTTATTCTGGGCATCATTCAAGTTAAGTCCGCTGGCGTTCAAGCTGTTCCCGCTGGCCTTTTTTATGCTCGTTTTTTACTCTTACACCAAGCGTTTCACTTGGCTTTGCCATATTGTACTTGGTCTGACCATTGGTTTGGCGCCACTAGGCGCGTGGGTTGCAGTAACGGGACAAATAGATTTGACCGCTATCGTTCTGTATCTAACGATCGCATTTTGGACGGCTGGATTTGATGTTATTTATGCTTGTCAGGATATAGATTTTGACCAAAACGAAGGAGTTTATTCTATTCCTGCCCGTTTTGGTGTAGCAGGTGCATTGAACATCGCTCGGGCATTTCACGTCATTACGGCGATCGGATTTATTGTACTGTTCTTTATTGCAGATTTAAGCTGGTGGTATCTGGCGGGCATGATTATTTCGTACATTATTTTATTTTATGAGCACTATATCGTATCTCCAAAAGATTTGAGTCGTTTGCAGACGGCATTCTTTACTATGAACGGTGTACTTAGCACTGTCGTATTTGCCTTTACACTGATTGATTTGGTGGTGCGTTAATACTAATGAATAATCAGGTGAGCGAACATCAAGGCAAACGAATCGTTATTGGCATTACAGGCGCGAGCGGAAGCATTTATGGTGTGCGACTGGTAGAGACTCTGCTGGACTTGCAATACACAGTTCACCTGATCGTGTCTAATGCTGGCTGGCGGGTGTTGAAAGAGGAGTTGGGCTGGAATGTAACTGACCGGGAAGGGGCTTTGAATGAACAATTCGGAGGCCGTCCCGGTTCTCTTGTATACCATCCGTTCACAGATATTGGAGCTTCGATTGCGAGCGGCTCTTATTTGGTGGATGCGATGATTATCATGCCATGCTCGATGGGGACGTTGTCAGCAGTAGCACACGGTTCGTCCGACAATCTCATGGCGAGGGCAGCGGACGTGATGATGAAGGAAGGTCGTCCGCTGATCCTTGTACCTCGTGAGACGCCTCTACATGCCATTCATTTGGAAAACATGCTTAAGCTTGCGAGACTTGGCGTCAAAATGATTCCGGCCATGCCGGCTTTTTACTTTCATCCGAAGACGCTGGATGATATTGTGCTGTTCCTCGTAGGCAAAGTATTGGACAGCTTGCGTATAGAACATCAACTGTTTACGAGATGGGGGGATTCCGATGCCGACACCGGACACCAAGACAATCACAATCGGAAAAATTAAATATACAAATGCTTGGCCTATTTTTCATTATTTTAATCCTTCTGAGCTTCTCCATTCGGCGGAGATGGTTTCTAAAGTTCCGGCTGAATTGAATCAAGGTATGTTGAATGGGAGTTTGGATATCAGTGCGATGTCCTCCTTTGCGTATGCATCCGGTGCTGAGGAAATGCTACTGTTGCCGGATTTATCCGTCAGTGCAGATGGTCCTGTGCAATCCATTTTACTATTTTCACGCAAGCCGCTGGACGAAATCAAAAACGGAACCATTGCACTAACAAATACCTCTGCTACATCCGTGAATTTGTTGAAAATTTTGATGCAAAAGGCATGGGAAGGTCAGCCTTCCTATTTTGACTGTGAACCGGATCTTGACTTGATGCTGGAACAGGCAGATGCGGGGCTACTGATTGGAGATCACGCGATTAAGGCATCTTGGCGAAACGAAGGTCTGTATGTTACGGACCTCGGAGAAGAGTGGAAGCGCTGGACGGGCTACAGTATGACTTTTGCTGTATGGGCAGTACGACGTGCTGTTGCTGCTCAAAATCCCGCAGCGGTGGCTGAAACTGCGAGTGCGTTCCGCGCAAGCAAGCAGCGTAGTCTGTCGGACTTGACGTCTGTTATTTCTGAAGCATGCGAGGAAATTGGAGGTCTGCGAGATTATTGGGAGCGCTACTTTACTAATCTGTGTTATGATTTTGGAGAGAAGCAACAACAAGGTTTAGAGCTTTACTTTCAGTATGCGCATGAACTGGGGCTGCTTGACCGACGAGTAAAGCCGCTTCTCTGGAGTGACAATACGCTGACACGGGTGAAAGAATGAAACGATTGGATTTGTTCGGTTTATTAAAGAAGGATATGAACTTTATAGAAGAAGAGTTGTACCGCAGTATCGATAGTACGGAGCCGTTGATTAATGATACGTCGCTTCATCTGCTTAAAGCAGGGGGCAAGCGTTTGCGTCCCGTATTTGTATTGCTGGGAGGCAAGTTTGGAGAATATGATCTGGACAAGCTCAAGCGTATAGCGGTACCTCTGGAACTGATTCATTCTGCCTCTCTCGTTCACGACGATGTGATTGACGATGCGGAAATGAGACGCGGTCAACCCACCGTGAAGTCCAAATGGGACAATCGGGTGGCTATGTACACCGGAGACTACATATATGCACGTGCGCTGTCTATTGCTGCTGGATTGCCGAATCCCGACATTCACCGGGTACTGTCTAAAGCGCTGGTGCAGATGTCCATTGGTGAAATGGAACAAATTCGTGATTTTTTTAATGTGGATCAGAGTGTGCGTAATTATTTGCTTCGCATACGGCGCAAAACGGCTTTATTAATTGCGGTTAGTTGCCAGCTGGGAGCTATGGCTGCAGAGGCACAGGAAAGTGTCAATTCCCTGCTGTACAGCTACGGCTATAACGTAGGTATGGCTTTTCAAATTCAGGATGATCTGCTTGATCTGTGCGGAACAGAAAAAAAGATCGGAAAGCCGCCGGGCAGCGATATGAGACAGGGGAATATTACGCTTCCGGTGATTTATGCGCTCGAACAGCCTGAGTTGCGTGCAGATCTACTGGCTGAAATCCGCCGCATTCAGGATGGAGATGGGCTAGGAGACGCACGCAAAGCGGTGGATATAATCAAAAAAAGTGAAGGAATCGCTAAAGCTGAAATTCTCGCCGACCGATATATTAATAAAGCGCTAAACGCGCTGGACTTACTACCAGATGTCAAAACAAAAAAGACGCTACGCGATATTGCTCATTTTGTAACACGCCGCTCCTACTAAAGTTGTGTTTTGGGTTTGCTGTGACAAAATGCTTTAACCAGTTCCAAGCTTTCTGTTACAATACAGTTTAGTACTGTATAAATACATTAGATTGGATTGGGAGTGAGCCGATGGATCGTACTTTTTTGATGGTTAAACCGGATGGTGTACAACGTGGATTGATTGGACGTATCATTAGTCGTCTGGAAGACAAAGGCTTTAAAATGGCGGCTGGCAAGCTTGTACAAGTATCAAGAGAACAGGCAGAACGGCATTATGCGGAGCATGTGGGCAAGCCTTTTTTTGAAGAGCTTGTAGGTTTTATCACATCAGGCCCTGTGTTTGCTATGGTATGGGAAGGGGATAACATCGTTACGCTTTCCCGCTTGTTGATTGGTAAAACACAAGTAACCGAAGCTCTTCCGGGCACAATTCGTGGAGACTTTGCAGCACATACACCGTTTAACCTCATTCATGGTTCAGATTCACCGGAGAGCGCAGAGCGCGAGATTGCAAATTTTTTCATGCCGGAAGAATCCGTTCGGTATGAAAAAAGTGTGGCGACCTGGGTGTAAGTTTAATTACGTATGAAGAAGGATGGTAGCATGACGGATATGGAACTGGGTCAGACGGACCCCGATTACACAGCGTTTATCCGCAAAATCAAGGACAGCACAGGTATTGATCTTGCACAATACAAAGAAGCACAGATGAAAAGGCGGTTAACTACGCTTCGCAACAAAAACGGGTTTCCCAGTTTTGTTTCTTTTTATGATGCCATGATGAAGGAAAAACCTCTATTCTATGAATTTCTGGATCGGATGACGATCAATGTTTCGGAATTTTGGCGTAATCCCAATCGGTGGGAAGTGCTGCGAGATACAATCTTGCCACAACTGCTTGTGGGGAAGCAGAAGCTTAAGCTGTGGAGTGCGGCCTGCTCGACTGGTGAAGAGCCTTATAGCTTGGCTATGGTTCTCGACGGTAAAGGGATTTTGGGGAATTGCTCCATTACGGCTTCCGACATTGATGATGGTGCATTGGCAAAAGCCAAGGAAGGCAAATATTTGGAGCGTTCGCTCAAGGATGTGCCTGAGCAGGTAGCTAGCAAATATTTTAAGCCGGATGGTGCGATGTATCGAATTGATGACCGTTTGAAACAAGCCGTGAAATTTCAAAAGCAAAACTTGCTGCTGGATCGGTTTGAGGATGGCTATGATCTCATTATCTGTCGAAATGTAATGATTTATTTTACAGAAGAGGCCAAACATACGTTGTATCAAAAGTTTGCAGCCAGTCTTCGTCCCGGCGGAGTATTGTTTGTCGGTAGCACAGAGCAAATCTTTTCTCCTAACCAATATGGTCTGGAATCGACGGAAACCTTTTTTTATCGCAAAAAAGCATAAGCCTGCATACATCATCCAAAGTTTTATAGGGACTTATTTATATCTTTGAGTAATTGATGGTTGGCTTATTAGCAAAGCACGTCCTTTAGCCCCTTTGGCTAAGAGGCGTGTTTTTGTTTATCTGCATACACGTGGCTTTTCTTGTCAAAGAAAGGTGCGTATACTATAATGAAGCACAGTTAAAGATTTTAGCGATGCACAGTTTAACAGTTTAAAGGGGGAACGCGTCATGAGTTTACGTTATTTAACCGCGGGGGAAACGCATGGTCCCCAGCTAACTGCCATTGTAGAGGGTATGCCGAGCAATTTAAAATTGGATTTTGAGGAATTGAATTTTCAGCTGCACCGTCGTCAGAAAGGATATGGACGGGGTCGGCGTATGCAGATTGAAAAAGATACGGCGAAGATTGCTGGAGGCGTACGTCACGGATACACCACGGGTGCACCGATTGCGCTGGTTGTGGAAAATAACGATTGGAAGCACTGGCAGAACATTATGAATATTGAGCCTATTGAAGGCAGTGATGAAGAAAAGCGTCGGGTTCACCGGCCACGTCCGGGTCATGCGGATTTGAATGGCGGAATGAAATACAACCTGAAGGATCTTCGTAACGTGCTGGAGCGCTCCAGCGCACGTGAAACAGCAATTCGTGTGGCATGCGGCGGTTTGGCTCGTCAATTGCTGGCTGAGTTCGGAATCAAGGTGGCAGGTCAGGTCATCCGTATTGGGGAAATCGAAGCTCCTTACCGCGATTTGCCGATTGATGAGCTGATTGCGGTGACAGAAGCTTCCTCGGTGAGAGTAACCGATCCAGAAACCGAAAAGAAAATGGAAGCATATATTGATTTGATCAAGCAAGAAGGTGATTCAGTCGGTGGGGTAGTGGAATGTATTGTAGAAGGTGTTCCGATTGGTCTGGGCAGTCATGTACAGTATGATCGGAAGCTGGATGCACGTATCGCACAAGGCGTCATGTCGATTAATGCATTTAAAGGCGTGGAAATCGGCATCGGTTTTGAAGCAGGAGAGTTGCGCGGTTCACAGGTGCATGACGAGATTCTATATGATGAGGAACGTGGATATCACCGTCGTACCAATCGTTTGGGTGGTTTTGAGGGGGGCATGACGAATGGAATGCCAGTTGTGGTTCGTGGCGTAATGAAGCCGATCCCCACACTCTACAAGCCTCTGCAAAGTGTCGACATTGATACGAAGGAGGCGTTCACTGCACAGGTTGAGCGTTCGGATGCATGTGCAGTACCTGCGGCTAGCGTAGTTATGGAGCATGTGGTAGCTTGGGAGATTGCAAAAGCTTTGCTAGAAAAATTCGGCGGGGATTCGATTGAAGAGATTCGTGCGAATATTGCATCCTACGAAGAACAATTGGGGCGGTACTAAAATGAGTACGCTGACGGTACAGCTTGGCGAACGTTCTTATCCTATTCATATTGGACGAGGACTGCTATATCGAGCGGGAGAGTTGTTGAAGGAACGAGGAATTGCGCAAAAAAGCCCGTTGTTGATTGTTTCTGACGAAAATGTAGCGGGATTCTACTTGGCAACATTGGAGAGCAATCTTCAGGCATCTGGCTACAAGACAGTGTCCTTTGTCGTTAAGCCAGGTGAAACCTCCAAGTCGCTTGCTGTATTTGAGCAGGTCATAACAGCAGCCATTGAGGGCGGCTTGGATCGCAATTCAGCCGTTATTGCACTTGGGGGTGGTGTCGTGGGTGATTTGGCTGGATTTGTGGCAGCTTCTTATATGAGAGGTGTCAAGTTTGTACAGATCCCCACTACGATTCTGGCCCATGACAGTAGCGTGGGCGGTAAGGTCGGCATCAACCATCTTTTGGCGAAGAATATGATAGGAGCTTTCCATCAACCGGAACTTGTATTGTATGACGTAGATACGTTGTCTACACTGCCTCCTCGTGAGGTATCTGCGGGGCTTGCTGAAATGATCAAGCACGGCTTGATCTGGGATGCTAATTTCGCCCAGTGGTGCCGTGACCATGCGACTGATTTGCTTGCACTGGATGCGACAGCTCTGGAGTACGGTCTGGAAAAGGGATGTTCCATTAAAGCCGAAGTGGTGTCACGCGATGAACGAGAACATGATTTGCGCGCTATTTTAAACCTAGGTCATACGATTGGTCATGCGATTGAAGCTATTGCGGGATATGGTGAGTTTTTACACGGGGAAGCCATTTCGATTGGAATGGTCGGCTCCGCACTTTTGGGCGTGAAGCTGGGGGCAGATCCTTCTTTGGTAGATGCAACGAAGGATATGTTGTCTTCACTACGGCTACCGACCTCCCTTCCGTCACATCTCGATACAGATCGGCTACTGGACGCGATGATGCATGACAAAAAGTTCAAAGAAGGCAGCATTACTTTTGTCGTCCCACGTAGCATCGGGCACGTGGAGGTTGTGAAGGATATTTCCGTCTCTTACATCCGAAGAGTTATTGAACAGTTAAAAGAGGGGGTGTAACGATGTACAATCGTGGAATTCGTGGCGCGACGACCGTAGCGAATAATGAAGAAAATGAAATTTTGGAAGCAACAAGCCAACTACTGGAGGAAATTGTATCCTACAATGAAATTCAGCCAGAGGATATTAGTAACGTATGGATTACGGTGACTCATGATCTGGATACTGCCTTTCCAGCCAAGGCCATTCGTCAGCTTGATGGCTGGGATATGGTTCCGCTCATGTGTGCATTAGAAGTTCCTGTGGCAGGTAGTTTGCCCAAGTGCATCCGTCTGATGGTACAGGTGAACACTGATAAATCCCAGCGGGAAATTAAACATGTATATTTGAACGGAGCGCAGGCCTTAAGACCGGATCTAGCTTCCCAAGGGAAATAAGTGCCTGTTTTTTAAGTTGATGGTTGCCAAAGTAACATCCCATGAGATATAGTGTGTGTAGCAGAGTTAAGTAGAGTAGAGTTAGCCAGAGACAGAGTTGAGATGAGAAGAGTGCAGCCTTAGCCAATTCCATATGAGATTACAGAGATCGGCGGTAGCGGGTAAGCTTTTGTCTATGAAGAGATATTCTTCTACAGAGAAGCTTATTTGAGGCAACCTGCGCGGTTAAACCAAAGGGATGAGTGTATACTTATCAATTTGCTGTAGTCATTTTACATATGGAGCATTCTTATAATTTCAATAACTGACAGCCTCTACCTTACCGGTAGAGGCTTTTTTACGATTATAGAATTTATAAAATTTTCAGCGGAGCTGAACAATTCTATAATCGCAAGAAAAACTTCCGCTACACGCGGTCTGGCCTCCGTGAAGGTACGTCGATAGACGTTTTTCTTATATTCTCTCCTTTGGTTCTGCGCCAATTTGGAAAGGAAGTGATCTCATGTTAACGCCGCATGTGGAGCAAGTGATAACGATGGCGAGTGAATTTAACCTGATTCCTGTATACAAAAAAGTGCTGGCTGATATGGAGACGCCGATTCGGATTTTCCGTCGGTATGCCGAGCGGGACCGTGCCTTTCTGCTAGAGAGTGTAGAGGGAGGCGAGCAGTGGGCGCGACATTCGTTCATCGGTACAGACCCGTTTCTAATGGTCTCGGGTAAAAAGGGACGTTTGATATTGGAACAACACGGTAAACGGCAAATATTAAACGACAAGCCGATTGAAGCGCTCAAAGCATTGCTACGTAAATACCGCAGTCCGAAACTGAAAGAAATGCCTCCATTTACAGGCGGGGCTATCGGATTTTTTGGATATGACCTGCTTCAATACTATGAAAAGCTGCCAGAGCACTCGGTAGATGATTTGAATATGGATGATATTCGTTTTATGTTCTGCGATCAAGTCATTGTCTTTGATCATGTGAAACAGCAAATTTTGCTGGTTGGCAATGTTCATGTAGGCGAAGGGTTCCGCGATGAGGACATTCGAGCTGCTTATGCTGATGTGGAACGCAAGTTGGAGGAAACGGCACAGTATCTGCGCAAGCAGCCTCAGCCTGAGCGATTAGGATCGGCCTCCATTCCAGATGATGTGGAACTGGGTGAGATTCAATCCAATGTGACGAAGGAACAGTTTATATCAAACGTAGAGCAGGCGAAGGAGTATATCCGCTCCGGTGATATTTTTCAGGTTGTACTATCCCAGCGTTTTCACATTGATACAGAGGCCTCTCCTTTACAGGTATACCGCGTGCTGCGCACGATGAACCCGTCGCCATATATGTATTATTTGAAAATGGATGACGAGATCATCGTAGGCACTTCGCCTGAGGCACTCGTCAAGGTGGAAAACGGCCGGGTAGAAACCCGTCCTATTGCAGGAACGAGACCGCGTGGGGTAACGGAGACAGAAGATGTGGCACTTGCTGAAGAACTGTTAAACGATGAAAAAGAGCGTGCAGAACATCTGATGCTGGTCGATTTGGGAAGGAATGATTTGGGCCGTGTATCACAGTTTGGCACAGTCAAATGCGATACGTTTATGGAGATTGAACGCTATTCCCATGTCATGCACATTGTTTCCAATGTGTCGGGTGAGCTACGTGAGGACAAAGATTTCTTCGATGCCTTCCTGTCTTGTCTGCCAGCCGGTACCGTATCAGGGGCACCAAAGCTGCGGGCCATGGAGATTATTGCTGAGTTGGAGCGGGAAGCACGTGGACCCTATGCAGGGGCGATTGGATATTTGGGCTTCTCGGGCAATATGGACGCTTGCATTACGATTCGCACAATTGTGTTTAAAAAGAACCGGGCTTATGTCCAGGCAGGCGCTGGAATTGTGTGGGACTCAGTTCCGGAAAGCGAGTATCAGGAGACGGTGAACAAAGCAAAGGCATTGCTGAAGGCAATCCGCACGGCAGAAGTGATGTTCCCGGCAACGACACAGCCCTATAACAGCGTCATCAACCAGGATTATTTGTACACTCCGTAACACGCAAAAATCTGATTTTGAGGAGGAGACGACAATGGAACGACATGACATGATGCAAGTGGGGTTAAGCCGGATCATGGAGGGACAGCATCTTTCGCGTACGGAGGCCCGGAGCGTAATGGAACAGATTATGAGTGGAAGTGCTACACAGGCGCAAATTGGCGGGCTGCTGACGGCTCTTCGCCTCAAAGGGGAAACGGTAGATGAAATCACTGGTTTTGCCGAGGCTATGCGTAGCTACGCTAGTCCAGTGCAAGCTGAAGAAGGCAGCGGTCGTCTGCTGGACACATGTGGAACCGGAGGTTCGGGTATTCACAAGTTTAATATTTCCACGGTATCTGCGATCATCGCAGCTTCGATGTCTGTACGGGTAGCAAAGCATGGCAATCGTTCTGCAAGTGGCCGTGCCGGGAGCGCTGATGTCCTGGAGGCATTGGGAGTCAATATTCATTTGACGAGTGATCAGGCTAGGTCATGTCTGGACCGAATCGGCATCTGCTTTTTATTCGCACAGCTGTATCATCCGTCTATGAAGCATGCCGCCGCGCCGCGCCGCGAACTGGGTGTGCGGACGGTATTCAATATGCTGGGTCCATTGACGAATCCGGCTGGTGCGGATCGGCAGTTGTTGGGCATTTATGACGCCAGCAAAACGGAAGTCATTGCCGAGGTATTGAACCAGCTCGGCTCCAAACGGGCCATGGTTGTCAGTAGTCTGGATGGACTAGATGAAATTAGCATTTCAGCTGCGACACGAGTATCCGAGCTAAGGGACGGCAAGGTTCACACGTTCGAGCTTCATCCGTCGGATTTGGGCTTGCAGACGCATTCTCTTGATCAGGTACTGGGCGGTGACGCACAGGTTAACGCAGATATCATACGACGAATTTTAAACGGAGAGCATGGAGCTTATCGGGATGTTGTGTTAGCGAATGCAGGAGCGTGCATTTATGTATCAGGCACAGCAGCTACCTTGACGGACGGAGTAGCACGAGCGGCCGAAGCCATTGACTCTGGACGGGCACTTTCCAAGCTGGACCAATTAATACAGGCAACGGGGGAATATCAATATGTATCTTGATAAAATTGTGGTGACGAAGCGACAAGAAGTGGAGCAGCTTAAGGAGCATTTTCAAATAAGTAAAGCTGAACGATTAATTGCTGATTTACCTGCGACGAGAGGATTCGAAAATGCGATCGCGAGCGGACGCAACCGTCCGCTCGGACTGATTGCTGAGGTGAAGAAGGCTTCCCCATCCAAAGGGCTGATTCGACCGGATTTCCATCCGGTGGACATTGCACGTGCATATGAGGGAGCAGGAGCGGATTGCATTTCTGTACTGACAGATGTGACGTATTTTCAGGGAAGTCCTGAATATTTACAGCAGATTCGCGATCAGGTGAAGATTCCGCTGTTGCGAAAGGATTTTATCATTGATGAACGGCAAATATATGAAGCTCGTTTGCTGGGAGCGGATGCGGTGCTGTTGATTGCCGCTATACTGGAACCGCGTGTATTAGGGTCCTTTTTACAAATCGCCAAGAACCTTGGGCTGGACGCATTGGTAGAGGTGCATGACAGTGAGGAGCTTAAAGCGGTGCTGGAGCTGGGGACAGCAACCTTGATTGGCGTAAATAACCGAAATCTGCGAACATTCGAGACTCGTCTCCAGACGACGGAGGAGCTGATCTCACTAATTCCTAAAGGGATTACGTTCATCAGTGAGAGCGGAATTGCTGGACCGGAAGATGTAAAGTATCTGCATTCGGTGGGTGCACACGGCATCCTGGTAGGGGAGCATCTGATGCGCAAGGAAGATGTGGGACAGGCTGTAACCGAATTGATGGACGGGATTAAAGTATGAACAAAACGGGCGTAAAAATTTGTGGACTTCAAAGCGTTGAAGTGCTAAAATCTATGGTAAACTTACCGGTCGATTATATAGGTTTTGTGTTTGCCGACAGCAAGCGCCGGATTGACGGCGTACAGGCTGGAGAGCTGCTTCGCGTATTGGATGAATGGACCTCAGGCAGCAGACCGCGCAGCGTGGGCGTATTTGTGAACCCAGGTGATGCACTGTTAAATGATGTGATGGAGAAAGCACCCTTGGATGTCATACAGCTGCATGGACAGGAGAGTCCAGAGCGCTGTCGGGAAATCAGGGAGTATTTTGGTATACAGGTATTCAAGGCATGGTCTGTGGACAGTCAAGGACAGAGAGAACGCTCGGCGGACGAATTGGCTGCCTATGTCGGAACAATTGATGCTTTACTGCTCGATACATACGATCCCCTGTATGGTGGCGGTTCTGGAAAAACGTTTGCGTGGGATCGAATTCCTGCCTATCAGGCTTGGACCCATCAACATGGAATTCCTTTGTTTGTAGCCGGCGGGCTGACTGCCGATAATGCGGAAAAGCTGGTTCATGAGTATCATCCCGAAGGGCTGGATGTATCCAGCGGTGTAGAGACGAACGGAGTCAAGGACATTGCAAAAATCACAGCATTCGTAGAAAGGGTGAAGCAGGCATGACACAATTACCTGATAACAACGGACGTTTTGGAACATTTGGAGGACGTTTTGTACCGGAAACGTTGATGAACGCACTGATTGAATTGGAGGAATCCTACCGTAAGTACGCGGATGATCCCGAGTTTAAAGCAGAGTTGAACGGGCTCCTAAAGGACTATTCTGGTCGGGAAACCCCGCTTTATCATGCGGAGCGTCTGAGCCAGCATTTGGGCGGGGCTAAAATTTACCTGAAGCGCGAAGATTTAAATCATACCGGTGCTCACAAAATCAATAATGCATTAGCTCAGGGATTGCTGGCGAAGCGTATGGGTAAACAGAAGGTTATTGCTGAAACAGGCGCAGGACAGCATGGTGTCGCGACAGCAACTGTGGCTGCGTTGCTCGGATTGGAATGCAAGGTGTTTATGGGCGAAGAGGATACTGTGCGCCAGCAGTTGAACGTCTTTCGGATGCAGCTTTTGGGTGCAGAGGTCATTCCAGTGACATCGGGTACACGTACACTTAAGGATGCTGGTAATGAAGCCTTGCGTTACTGGGTCAGCCATGTCCATGATACGTTTTATATTTTGGGTTCGGCTGTCGGCCCGCATCCATATCCAATGATGGTGCGGGACTTCCAACGCGTGATTGGTGATGAAACGCGTCGCCAGATCCTAGAGAAGGAAGGCAGATTGCCGGATGTCATCGTGGCAGCGATCGGTGGCGGAAGCAATGCCATCGGCATGTTTTATCCTTTTATTGAGGATCAGGGTGTCGCTTTGATTGGCGTGGAGGCCGCTGGAAAAGGTGTCGAAACAGAATTCCATGCAGCTACGATGACCAAGGGAACACAAGGGGTCTTCCAAGGCTCTATGAGTTATCTGCTTCAGGATGAGTACGGACAAGTGCAACCTGCGCATTCCATCTCGGCTGGACTGGATTATCCAGGTGTTGGACCGGAGCATTCATACCTGAAAGATATTGAGCGGGCCCAATATGTTCCGATCACGGATCAGGAAGCGCTGGATGCGCTTCAGCTCCTCTGCCGTACCGAAGGAATACTTCCTGCATTAGAGTCGGCACATGCAGTTGCGCAGGTCGTCAAGCTGGCACCTACGTTGACGCCAGATGATATTATCGTTATTTGTTTGTCTGGACGAGGGGATAAAGATGTGGACTCCATTATCAAGTATTTGGGAGGAAATCCGTCATGAATCTAATTGATCAGGCGTTTGATCGCCTTAAAAATGAAGGCAAAACGGCATTAATTCCTTTTCTGACGGTAGGCGACCCGGATGTGGATACGACGATAGAGATCATTCGGCAGTTAGAGTCGGCCGGAGCTGACATATTGGAACTGGGTGTACCCTATTCCGACCCGCTGGCTGATGGTCCTGTAATTCAGCGCGCGTCTGAGCGTGCACTGAAACGGCAAATTTCCATCCGCACGTGCATGGAGACAGCTTCTCTGGCTAGGGCGGCAGGTTCAAACCTGCCTTTTATTCTGTTCACGTATTATAACCCTGTATTACAGATGGGGATGGATGCTTTCTTTGCAGGCTTGCAGGAGCACGGTATCAGCGGTCTTATTATTCCGGACCTTCCGCTTGAGGAAGCGGAGGAGCTGGGAGGACGGGCAGCAGAGGTGGGTGTGCATCTGATTCCTCTGGTGGCTCCAACGTCTGAACAGCGGATCGAGCGAATTGTCCGTCAGGCCCGTGGATTTGTATACTGTGTATCCTCGCTGGGTGTAACTGGGGAAAGAGCTTCCTTTTTTGAAGGTATAGAGAGCTTTATCGCGCAGGTCAAACGGCATACGGATATTCCGGTAGCGGTCGGCTTCGGGATTTCTACTCAAGAACAGGTAGCCCGGTTTTCAAACATTTGTGATGGAGTTGTAGTCGGCAGTGCTATTGTACGTCAGGTAGAGGAGGCCATTCCGCTACTGAATGATTCTGCACGCAGGCAAGAAGGTCTTTTGCAAATTCATAATTTTGTGGCACAATTAAAGCAATAATGGGTGTCAAAATATAAAGTAGTAAATATAGTTCTGATTGGATAGAGGAGGTAGGGGCATGCAACCTAAACCGCATATTGTACATTTGCCAGTATATCAGCCCGGTAAACCGATTGAAGACGTAAAACGTGAGCTGGGACTCGATGAAGTCATCAAGCTCGCCTCGAATGAGAATCCGTATGGTAGCTCTCCTAAAGTATTGCAGGCTATTCAGCAGGAGTTTGCTAACATTAGTGTGTATCCTGATGGAAGTGCGGTAGCTTTGACACAGGCACTAGCTAAACGGACGGGTTTAAAAGAGGAACAGTTTATCTATGGCTGTGGCTCTGACGAAATTATTGCGTTGATTACGCGTGCTTTCCTCCTTCCTGGAGAAGAAAGCATCATGGCCGATCAGACATTTTCCGTGTATAAAAGTAACGTGGAAATTGAGGGAGCGGTTGCAGTTGAGGTGCCTTTGCGTGATGGTGTACATGATTTGGATGCTATGCTGTCCCACATCAATGACCGTACAAAAATTATTTGGATATGTAATCCAAATAACCCGACGGGCACGATTGTACCCGAAGCGGAGCTGATTGCGTTTTTGAACCAAGTACCAAAGCATATCATGGTTGTGCTGGATGAAGCTTACGCCGAGTTTGTGACGGATCGTTCTTATCCCGACGGCATTCGTTTGTTGCCAGTGTATGAAAATCTGGTTGTACTTCGCACCTTCTCCAAAATCTATGGCCTTGCTTCGCTACGCATTGGTTATGGTATGGGAGCTGAGTCAATTATTCGCTTGATAAATCAGGTTCGTGAACCGTTTAATACTTCACGGGTAGCACAGGCTGCGGCTATTGCTGCTTTGGAAGATCAGGAATTTGTTCAAGAATGCCGGGATCGTAATGCAGAGGGCAGAGCTTATTTGCAAAATGAGCTGAAGCGTCTGGGATTGGAGTATTTCCCAGCACATGGTAATTTTATTATGCTGGATGTGCGTCGTCCATCCGGTGAGGTATTCCAGGAGTTGCTTCGTAAAGGTGTGATTATTCGCGCAGGTCATCACAAATATCCGACATATATTAGAGTGTCCGTTGGATCACAACCGCAAAATGAGTTGTTTATTCGTGCGCTGGAACAGGTCCTGGGGGCGGAAGCGGCGAAAGTACGCCTATAATTTCCGCAGATGGGATTTGATAATTGATGAAGATTGCCATTTTCGGCGTGGGACTGATAGGTGGGTCCCTCGCACTTTGTTTTAAAGGGAAGCCGGATATTTCGGTTGTCGGCCATGCCCATCTCCCTGAACTGATGGAACCGATGTTAAGCCGTGGTGTCGTGGACACCGCGACTCTTTCGGTTGAAGAAGCGGCAGAGGATGCCGATTTTATTTTTTTATGCGTACCTGTGGGCTTATTGGAGTATTATCTCGAACTGTTAAGCAGGCTACCGCTTAAAGCGGGTTGTATTATCACTGATGTAGGCAGCACGAAATCGGCAATTGCCAAAAAAGCATCAGAAATTTCTTTGCGCAATGCTTACTTTATCGGTGGTCATCCGATGGCCGGTTCGGAGCGTTCCGGTGTAAAGGCTGCTTCCGCGTTGCTGTTTGAAAATGCATATTATGTGCTTTCCCCGGCAGAGGGTGTGCCTGAGGAAGCATACTGCTCGCTGGAACGTTTATTAAAATATACTAATGCTCATGTTGTGCGTGTCGAACCAGCTATGCACGATGACATTGTCGGTGCGATTAGCCATCTTCCGCACATTATTGCAGCAGCGCTGGTGAATCAGGTGCGAAAGCACAATGATGAAAATCCGTTGTACCGTACATTGGCTGCCGGTGGGTTCCGTGATATTACACGGATAGCCTCTAGTGATCCGGTTGTGTGGCGGGACATCTTACTGAGCAATCGTGAAGTTTTACTAGGTCTGTTGGAAGAATGGAACGGACAGATTGAGCGTTTTACCCATTTACTGAGAATACAAGACGGTGAGGGAATCGCTGACGAGTTTTTAACAGCTGGGCACTTCCGCAGTGAACTGCCAGAGCGTCGTAAAGGAGTCATCGTCTCTACGTTTGATCTGTATATTGATGTACCGGATACCCCAGGGATTATCGGGCGAATTGCTATGGAACTGGGGAATCACAGCATTAATCTGAGCAATATGCAAATCATTGAAAGCCGGGAGGATGTCCCAGGCATCATGCGGCTTTCCTTCCGTCAAGAGCAGGATTGGGAGCGTGCCAAGACACTGCTGGATTCGATGGGCTATAAAGTGGTGGTATAAAGGGTGAAGAAAGTATGAGTGTTCGTTAAAGGAGGGACTGCGCTCCGCGATTCATTTGATCTTACGATCGCTGTTGTCTGCGGATTTTCTGAATATATGTACAAAGGGGAAAATCCCGCAGGCAAAGGCGAGCGCTCCGCTTCTCCAGATTCAAATGAACCTCTACGCTATGGACCGCCTTAAAAGCACCACACTTTCTGGGAGTGAAGTAGTAAGAAAAGATCTAAAGCGGGTGAAGGTTCTCTTCGCTCGCTTTTTTGTTACTTGAAGAGGTAGTGGAGCTACGCGTTATTTTGTAATTACTATCTTTCTATACATACCGTTGAACATTATAGGTGCATCCTCTTTGATCCGCAGTTTTGTTTTTTGGGTTTCAAACAGTTCTTCAAAATTCAACCCTATATCGGTTCCTAACACCTTAATAACGGGCCTTATCGTTTTTTTGAATAATGAGGGCTTTTTTCCTTTAGGAGAAAACTTATCGAAAATAATAATTTCCCCGTCTTTTTTCAAAACTCGCACCATCTCATCGAAGCATTTATTTGCGTTAGGTACTACTGAGAGAATTAAACTTCCTACTACTATATCAAATTGCTCATCCATAAAATTCATTTGTTGAGCATCCATTTCCAAGAATTTTATGGATGTTTTGGCAAATTTATCTTTTGCTTTGTTAAGCATTTCAGGTGAATAATCTATGGCAGTAATATCCAGCCCGTAGTGATTTATTAATTCTAAATCTGCTCCAGTTCCTACACCTACAAAAAGTATTTTTTGCTCGCTATTAAATGACTTTTCTTGAAATATGATCTTTCTAGAATTGAGGAAGCTACCTGAATTGAAAAAGTTATCATAAATTGGAGACCAAATCTTATATACAGCCTTGTTCCACTTATTATTCATTTCCTGCCCCCTATCTATTGAAAAAATTAATTATATAATAATGTGTTTTAATAGGACAACCAAATAATTGGTGAAATATTGATGTATTTTATCAACCCACATATGGGGTAGGTGAGTAAGGTAAAGAGGAGTATTGGAAAACAAAAAAAAGACCACCCGGGTAAAGCCCCGGGTGGTAGCTACTTTTAGTGAAGTAGCTGAGTAGGATAGGAGTGGAGAGAAACCATACTGTACTTTTATTATATGTATACGTTTTCATTTTGTCAATATTTTTTTAAAGCGTTTTCTTTTTTTGTGTAATTATCCTTATTGGTTTATTTGATGGCACGCTTTCAGTAGGTTTGTCATTTAATCTTGAAAAAATTTAAAATCCATTGAAAAGCTGTATAAATGAATTAGTTGCCAGCGTTAGGGAGGCATTGATGGAAATCGTGGGGATTTTGGACTTTTTTACTGGCGGTCATTTTGTGGTACAATGGGTAAGTCCATTTTGGACGTTGAATATTGTTGGGGATAGCACCGTTAATGTTGGCACTACATAGGGTAAGAAAATAACAAATGTTCCATGATGCTGTTTCATCCATTTGCGCAGAGGGCGCAACTTTTTTTGACCTGTTCGGTATATATAAACAGAATCGAACGGGAAAACAGCACATGTATGGGCGAGGAGGGTCTCACTCGGATGATGACAGATTCCCAGATGATTCAGGAAATCAAACAAGGTAATGTTGAGGTTTATTCAGAATTAATGAGGCGTCACCAACGTAAAATTTTAGCTTTTGTTTATCATATGCTGAAAAGTTCGAACCTGGAAATGATTGCTGAGGACTTATGCTCGGAGACGTTTTACAAAGCGTATCGGAGCCTGCACTCTTTTCGCGAGGTAGACGCATCGTTCTCCACTTGGTTATATACAATTGCACGCAATACGGTGCTAAGTGAGCTTCGCAAGCACCGTAGCGGTCAGGTTCCATTGGAGGAGAGCGGTTATGTACCGGTAGCTCCATCGGATGTAATTCCGGAGCAGGCTGTCCTTCGCGGTGAGAAGGTAGAGATGGTTCGTGAAGCGATCAATAGATTGCCTGAGAAGCAGCGATCTGCGCTGATTTTGCGTGAATATGAGCAATTAGATTATCAGGAGATTGCGACTATTTTAGGACAGACCGTCAGTGCGGTGAAGTCGTTGCTTTTCCGGGCAAGAACCAGTGTGAAGACGCAGTTGGAGCCTTATTTTTTTGAGCCTCTCTATGAGGAAAACGAAGGGATGAGCAGCCAATGAAATCCAGGGACACTGAGGATTTGTTCGCTACAGGCAAAAATGTATCGAAACAAGACTCGGAGCGCAGACGGGCCAAAAGCTCGTCTGCTGGGTGGGAACATGGTTCGGAAGAAAAAGAGTGGGATTTGTCAAAAGAAAATCGATCCGCTATTCGTGATATTTCCTTTGAAATAACAGATGATAAGCTAGAGGCCATGAATCGCAGAGTCATGGATCGAATTTATGAAGAATCACCGTGGCTTGTTCCGGGTGAGCATCGACGTGCGCGTGTGAACCCAGCAGCCCGTAAGTATATGTCTGTATGGATCGCTGGCTTCTTGGCCGTATTTTTATGCAGCTTTTTGTTTTTGAACTGGAATGGAAGCTCCTCTAAGGAAAATCCCCCTCAAGCAGCTCCTGTCATGGATACGGGTATTTTACCGACAGGCCTGTTGGAAACTACAAGTACATCTCCACAATATCAATACCACATTAAAGATGTGAATAGTGGCATTATGGACCCGCTGGTTGCTAGCATTGTTCCTACTTATCCGCAATACTGGATGCTGTTGTCTGTATTGGCACTTGCGCTTGCTTTATTTTCTCTGGGCTGGATCCATCGGACGAGAAGGGTCAGAAGTTAGCAGGACAGCTGGACTCCAATATGAATTCATAACAATGCCTGAATAACAAAACAGCGGAGGAAAAGACACGATGCTTATTGGCTTAATCAGACATGGATTGACGGATTGGAATGCGGTAGGGAAAATCCAGGGCCACAGTGATATTCCGTTAAATGAGGAAGGACGCCAGCAGGCACGCTTGCTTGCAGAACGATTAAAGAGAGAGTCTTATCATTGGGACGGGCTTATTACAAGTAGTCTCTCCAGAGCGAAAGAGACCGGGGAGATTATTGCTTCTGCTCTGCATCTTCCGTTGCTAGAATCTGATGATCGACTAAGAGAACGTGCTTATGGTCAGGTCGAGGGCATGACACAGGCCGAGCGTGAAGAGAAGTGGGGAGTCGACTGGCATCTGCTGGATCTAGGGCAGGAAAGCGATGCGGATCTTCAGCTTCGCGGGCTAGGTTTTATGGAGGCCATTTGGACGGAAAATCGGGACAAGAATCTGCTGGTCGTTTCCCACGGCGGTTTTTTGGCTAATTTGTATAAGGCTCTGTATCAGGAAAAATTCACGGAACGAATCGGCAATTTGTCACTTAGTATACTTCAGCGTGAGGATATGGATTGGGCACCACTTTTGTATAATTGCACGAAGCATTTGCAAGAGAAAAGTGACTGTAACTCAAAAAGTTAGTAAAAGACCACGGCTTCTACTCATCGTAGAAGTCGTGGTCTTTTTTGTTTTTTAATTATACCTTTGCAAAAAAAGAGGTTTAGAGTTTGAACAATCCGTCAAAGCTGTGGGTACAACAGGTAAGAATCAATTCCGGATGACAGTCCAGTGACGAGGCGATGGAACAATGAATCTGGCGGATATGCTGACATTTGCGGATATTGTGCATTTGAACAGAATCGCGGTGTATTACGATTGTGACTGTAAACCTAATTCCAAGCATGAGTTGATCCAGGGGATTTTGACGAAGCTCGGCAGCAGTAGTTTTTTTGAGGCGCAGGTCAAGGAGCTGAGGTTGTCAGAGGTAAGGTTTTTGAACGCACTGCTGTTCGATGACCGACCGTATTTCAGCATGGAGGAATTGATTGCAATAGCCAAACAGTCTGTTGAGGAGGACGAAAATCCTGGTGAGCGGCCAAGAGATATTGTGACCCGTCTGCGTTCTAGTGGCTGGTTGTTCAACGGTTCGACGCACAACACGAGGTATTTGTTCCAAATTCCGTTGGATATGAAGGAGCGCTTTCGACGTGTTATGGTACATGACTTCCAAAGCGGAATGACACGGGTAAGCGAACCGTCATCGTACCGGGATGAAGGGCATCTACTGGCAGAGGATTTACGGCTTTTCCTTCAATACATGGGGCAGCATGAGGTCCCGCTAAATCCCGAGGGGGCTTGGTATCGTCGCAATCAGCAGCAGCTGATGGAGCATTTGCACATTGCGGAGCCGCTTTTGGGTAAGGGAGGATGGCGTTTCGGGTATGGTTCCTCTTTTAAGTTTTATCCAGACCGAATGGCCCTACTGTATGATTATGCCCGTCACTCCAAGTACATCGAGGAGAAAGGGGACCAGGTTGTGCTGACAGCAAAGGGAGAAGCGCATCAGGAGCATACAATTGAGGAAGAAATGATACAGCTATTCAGGTTTTGGTTAAGACTGTATAAAGGAGCCGTTCCTAATTTGCTTTCTCTAGTCTACTGGATTGGAGAATGTGCCAGGCCGTGGACGTCCTCAGAGTCGCTTTTTGTACATATCGGCCCACTGATTCGACCGTTTTACTATGATACGCCCCGTTCGGTCTTTGATCAGAGAATTATACGAATGATGCTTCACTTGGGTATGCTTCGTCAGGGTGAACATCCGACGGGACCCTCTGTACAGATGACAGCCTGGGGGCTGAAGTTGGCGGGAGAGTGCCGCATTGGGCGGAACGACTCGGGTATACGGCTCCATTGACAAGCAACACACATGTTGATAGAATTTCACCCAAAATGAGAGGGTGAAGTTGATGCTGATTCACTATAACGGAAACATGCCACAGCTCCATTCATCTGTCTATGTGGCAGAAGGAGCAAAAATTGTCGGAAAAGTAACGATCGGCCAAGATTCCTCTGTATGGTTTAATGCCGTACTGCGCGGAGATATGGCGCCTATCTTCATCGGTGAACGCTGCAATATTCAGGACGGTGTCGTGGGACATGTGAACACGGATCAGCCCCTGTTGCTGGCGGATGACATTTCGATAGGTCATGCTGCAATAATCCACGGTTGTATGGTAGGCAAAGGCACTTTAATCGGTATGGGGGCCATTGTACTCAACGGAGCGGAGCTTGGTGAATATGCTTTAATAGGAGCAGGGTCGGTCGTTACGGAAAATACCAAAATACCACCCTATACTCTTTCTCTCGGTACACCTGCCAAAGTGGTGCGCGAATTGACAGATGCAGATTTGCAGCGGATGTCACGAACGGCACTCAGCTATGTGGCGAAAGGAAAAGAATATAGGATCTCTTAAACTCATGTTGGAGGTGCATCCTATGGATAAAATGAAGGTTACTTATGAAGTAATGTTGGGCCTGTCTGCTGAAATGGTTTTGGACGAGGCATTACGTAAACACCGGAGTGAAAAACTCTACAAGGATATTGATGAGGCGCTGGCCTCCGGAGATGAAGTAGCTTTTCGTCATCTTACGGATGAGCTGAAAGCAATGAGTTAGAATAATCTTAGGAACCCTAAGTTGGATTTCAGACCAATTGTTAGTTCGAGATCATAATCATCAAACCTGACTATAGCGCGGTCAGGTTTTTTTGATACGCTTGGATATGATATAGTCTTTGTAGGATGGGCCTGTACAAGGCAACCGTCGTATGAACGGAGGATGAAGGGCGTGTCGTTATCTTATTTGTGGAGCCGGTCGTTCTTGACGAGCCGGCCTTTTTTGTGGCTGCTGTTCTGGTGTAATCTGGTTGGAACAGTGTATGGGTACATATGGTATGGGGGGCAGTTGGAATATACTCTAAATTATCATCCGATGTGGCAGATTGTATTTGTGCCTGATAGTCCGACGGCGAGTCTGTTTTTTACGATCTCTATAGCATTTTTGCTCTATTCTCCGCGTCTCAAGAGCTTGAAGGTCATTCGACAGATCATGGAGGCGTTGGCTGTTGTCACGAGTGTAAAATATGGCATATGGGCTTCAGCTATTATTTTTTGGGGAGTTGCGCAGGGGGGACATATGATATGGCAGGATTGGATGCTGGTGGCATCTCACACGGCAATGGCGGTCGAAGCGTTACTGTTCGTGCGTTTTTTCACCTGCAAATGGACTGCTTTATGCCTAGCCGCACTCTGGACATTGTTAAATGATACGATGGATTATACATTTGGTATATATCCGTATCTTCCAAAGACGCTAACGGATAATGTACCGCAAGTGCGTGCGTTTACCTATATGCTAACCCTTGTCAGTATCGTAGCAGCATGGCTTGCCATGTTTGCGCGCAATCGAATGGAAGTAAAAGTGGAGAAATAGAGATGAACATCGTTATAAATCAAAAGGAATATATTTAAAAAAGGAATCCGTGATGATCATAAAATAAGAAAGAGCTTTAATCTTTTTGCTACACAAAGTTTTGGTTTTGATTTTGAAGTAAGTTCTAGTCCCGGTAACCTTGCCATACAGTAAGGTGAGGAGGGATGTCCCATGATTAGGGGTCAGACGTTTCAAATTACGATACGTATTGTTTCGAGTGTTGTATTATCTATGGTCCTGCTGCTGTCCGTCTGCGTCCCTCCAGGTGTGGCAGAAGCACGTGATCAATCAAAACCCATAGGAAATACAAAAGAAATTGAGGAACTGGACCATGCAGCTGCGATACTGTATCGGGATGTGATGGACGGGAACATTGAAAAAGCGCACGCGGATGTAGCCGAGGTGAGTCGATGGTTTGGCACCGGCCAGGTGCAGGCAGCGTTATCTGTAGAGGCCATTCATGCTTTGTCCGGCAGCATCCTTGAGGTCCAGCAAGCTACACAGTCCGTCCAAGCATCACCAGATGAGTGGGTGAAGGCTGCGGCCAATTTACGACTTGCGACAGATGCGCTTGCACATCCGCGTCAGCCCTTATGGCAGCAGTATTATAAGATTTTAAAAGAAGATGTTAGCGGCTTGAACAGCCAGTTTGCTAAAGGTAACATGAAGGGTTTCAAAGCTGGAGCCGCGGTGCTGGAGGACCATTATGAGACGATCCGTACAGCAGCATTGATTCATGGCAGAACAAGTGAGGTTGTCCGGGCTGATTCATGGATTTCCTACGTCAAAGGATTGGGGGATCAGCAACATGCAGATGCCTCAGCCATTAGAGGGGCGTTGGATCAGGGAAATCCGACGTTTAATGCCTTGTTTGGACGTGAAAAAGACGCCACTGCACTGGCGCCATTTATCCCACGTGAAAGTGAGCGCCGGGCAGAATTGGCAATCGGCATGATTGTTCTGCTGGCGCTGGTCTATGCAGGTTATCGTAAATATCGAGCTGGTTTCTCTGGATAACGATGCAAATTCGAACATTCGCGTCGTTGGCTGCTGAGCCATCCATATAGATTAGCCCATCGCCCGGATTTCCGGGCTATTCCTCTTTGAACCCCTCTCCATGTACATCATGCACATCCTGTATGATAATAAACGCCCGTGGATCAACCGATTTAACAATTTGGTGCAAACGTCGTATTTCCTGACGAGGCACGACACAATAGGCAACATGCTTGGCCTGCTTGGAAAATGCACCTACAGCCGGAATAATAGTAACTCCGCGATCCATGTCTCTAATAATAATATCCGCAATGTCCATCGTGTGGTCGCTGATAATCATAAAGGCTCTGGCGGAATAGGCGCCTTCTTGTATAAAATCAATAATCTTGGACGCGATGAACACGGCGACTAATGTATATAGAATTTTTTCTTTTGGTATGTAAAGTAGTGAAGCACCGATAATGACGATATCAATGACCAGCATAATCCTTCCCATACTCCAGCCAAACTTCCGGTTTAGAATACGAGCGATTATATCCGAGCCGCCCGTGGTGCCGCCAAAGCGGAACACAATACCTAATCCGGCTCCAAGCGTAACCCCCGCATATAATGAAGAAAGTATAAAATCGTGTTCAGTTTGAAATGTTCCCATCCATCCGAGATGAATCATTTTTTCATACAACCACAGAAAAAAAGTGAGCGACCCAATACCTACCCCTGTATATAGAATTTGCTTGCCCCCAAGCATTTTCCATCCAATTAAAAATAAAGGAATGTTCAGAAGCAATGTGGAGAGAGAGGGTGAAATCGAAAAAGCATAATTGAGCAGCAGGGTGATCCCAGTAATACCACCTTCCATCAGTTTACTGGGTATAATAAAATAAAGCAGACCGAATGCATAGATGGCGGTCCCGAGCACAATGGGTAAAATCATTTTAAGCTGTTCCATGGACTTGGATATCTTCATATAATCCCTCGCAGTAGCAGTTTAAGGAAGAACGACTTCATGCTGATTTTGCTAATCGCAGCTCCTTATATGTAGTATACCTTTTTACGGTAGCTTTAAAAGACTGATGACAGTAAGTTGGGGTCATAAGTTCACAATTAAAAAAAATTTGTTTTAAAATGTGCTTTACGATAACATATGAATAAACCTGCACATGGGGGGATTGCGTGTTTCATGGAAAAATCATTAGATGAAATTCAACGTGAGGTAGACCAGTATATATCTCAATTTAAGGAAGGGTATTTTAGCCCTTTAGCGATGTTGGCCCGGATGTCTGAGGAAGTCGGGGAACTGGCGAGGGAAGTCAATCACTCCTTTGGCGAGAAACCGAAAAAAACGGATGAGGCGGACAATTCCATTGAGCTGGAGCTGGGGGACATTTTGTTCATCACCATCTGCTTTGCGAACTCGCTAGGTATAAATTTGACCGAGGCACATGATAAGGTTATGCATAAATTTAACACGCGTGATGCGAATCGTTGGACCAAAAAGGACACCGATTAGGCGCTTTGTACATATGCTGTACCAAACCGGTTACCCGGAGGTGCAGTGTCATGAAGGCGGAGGAATACGTTCAGAAAGCTTATCAGTGCATTTTGCAGAACGATTTTGAGCAGGCCGTGGAATGGTTTGAAAAAGCAATTTCAGCTCAGCCTGATCATGCGGAGCATTATTTCCGGTGCTCGGTTACCTATGCTCGTAGTGGTCGTTTGGAGCAGGCTCTCGCATATGCAGAGCATGCGGTTCGTCTCGCTCCACAGCAGGATGAATATGTTCTCCATCTACATGCGCAGGAAGCCAGGCAGCATACGGAGAAGGCCAGAAAAATGCTGGATGTCGACAGAGCTACGCCGCAGGTGCGTCAGGATGCGATCTTGTTACTGGAACGAGCAATAGCCCTCGATCCGTTATGTGGGGATGCTTTTTTGCTGCTCGCATTGATTTATGACGAAATGAATGAGTATAAGCTGGCTGTGCAGGCTGCTCGTGAGGCGGCTGCACTGTTTCCTCACAATGTGCAGCTTGCCAACCTCATGAAGAAGTTATGCCAGCAGATGAATGAACAGATCTAGCACAAATGGATGCATAAGGAGTTGTAGGGAAATGTCAGAACCAATAAAAGTGGCTGTTGTAGGAGCAGCAGGGCGTATGGGCCGTGAAGTTGTCAAATTGGTTCTTCAAGATGAGGAACTACAGCTTGTGGCCGCAGTGAACAGAACACATGCCGGCAGTGATGCCGGCCTTCTCGTCGGACTACCGGAAGCGGGTATCGCTATTGTGGAGGATGTGGAGCAGGCATTACTGGATAGCCGAGCGGATGTCATGGTCGATTTTACGGGGCCGCGTTTTGCATATGCACATACAGCGCTTGCTATCAAGCATGGAGTTCGTCCGGTTATCGGAACAACAGGGTTTACTCCCGAACAGATTGATGAACTGGACAAGCAGTGTCGTGAGCAGCAAATTGGTGGTCTAATCGCGCCAAACTTTTCAATTGGCGTCATTTTGATGATGCGGTTTGCGGCTCAGGCAGCGAAATATTTCCCACATCTGGAAATTATAGAATATCATGGTGACCAAAAATTGGACGCGCCATCGGGCACAGCCATTAAGACCGCAGAGCTGATCGCCGAACAGCGTGAAGAGCTGCGACAGGGTAACCCGGAAGAGGAAGAAACGTTAGAAGGATCACGGGGAGGTTATTATCAAGGGTTTCGTGTCCACAGTGTCCGTCTTCCCGGTGTGTTCGCACAGCAAGAAGTGATATTCGGAGGGTTTGGACAATCTCTGAAGATTCGTCAGGATTCTTATGAACGGGCGGGCTATATGCCGGGTGTTAAAATCGGTATTCAGAAGGTCATGGAGCAGCCAGGGCTTGTATATGGATTTGAGCATTACATCGATTAAGAATACGCGAATGATTGGACGAATGAAATTATAGAATGAGGCAGGAGGAACTTCGAATGTTAAAGATTGCATTTATAGCGCATGACCGAAAAAAGGATGAAATGGTAAATTTCATAACGGCCTATGAGCATGTTTTTACAGATCACAAGTTATTTTCAACAGGTACAACAGGTCTGCGTATTATGGAGCAAACCAAGCTTGAAATTCACCGTTTCATGTCCGGGCCGCTTGGAGGAGATCAGCAAATCGGGGCTATGGTTGCGCAAAATGACATGGACTTGATTATATTCTTGCGTGATCCGCTCATGGCACAACCGCATGAGCCGGACATTAGTGCCTTGTTACGTTTGTGTGACGTGCAGGGGATTCCTTTGGCGACAAACGTTGCAACTGCTGAAATACTGGTGAAAGCGCTAGACCGAGGCGATTTTGCTTGGCGTGAGCTGGTACATAAATATAAACCGGGCATTGACCAGCAGGGTGATATATAATGACGCTGGACATCCTGATTTTCGGAGCTCATGCCGACGATGCAGAAATAGGAATGGGAGGCACGATTGCCAAGCATACAGCCGTTGGTTTAAAGGTGGGCGTGTGCGATTTGACGCGGGCTGAAATGTCATCCAATGGTGATGTGGATACTCGTATGTCAGAAGCTGAACATGCTTCGAAAGTGCTCGGGCTTGCTGTGCGGACGAATTTGGGTCTGCCTGATCGTGGATTATATGTAACTCCTGAACATGTAGCTGCAGTTACAGCAGAAATCAGGCGCCATGCACCGAAAGTCGTATTCGCTCCTTATTGGGAGGATCGGCATCCAGACCATGTCATGTGTAGCAAGTTGGTGGAGGAAGCGGTATTTAACGCGAAGTTGCGACGTTTTATGCCAGAAAATCCTGCGGTACAGGTAGAGCAATTATATTTTTATTTTATCAATGATATTGGCAGAACGGATTTGATTGTGGATATCACCGAGCATTATGAAGTTAAGGAACAGTCGTTATTGAGTTATGCTTCGCAATTTCAGGCAGCGCCTGGAAAGGATACAGTGTCCACACCATTAAATCAGGGATATGTGGAACGCGTAAAAGCTCGCGACTCGTTGTTGGGTCAGCGCAAACTGATTACGTATGCAGAAGGGTTTGCGTCCAAAACGCCATATCTGGTTAAGCTATTCACATAAGAATTCTATACTTGAGCATTTTGCAGAGTGTTAAAATAAATCGGCAGAAAAGTTATCACTGGTGAGCGGAAGGAGGCAGCTAGCTTGAATGACAAACTGAAAATTGGGATTACCTGTTATCCGTCGCTGGGTGGTTCCGGCGTAGTGGCTACTGAGCTGGGCAAGTTGCTGGCAGAAAAAGGGCACGAGGTTCATTTTATTGCCAATAGCATTCCGTTCAGATTAGGCGGGACGTTTCAGAAAAATATTTTTTATCATGAGGTTGAAATTAACGATTATTACGTGTTTAGATATCCGCCCTATGATTTGTCACTGGCGACCAAAATGGCCCAAGTCGCACAAATGAAGAATTTGGATGTACTCCATGTTCATTATGCGGTACCACATGCAGTATGCGCTTACTTGGCGAAGGAAATGGTGGGTGATCATCTGAAGGTGGTAACCACCCTACACGGTACGGACATTACAGTCTTGGCACAGGATGAGTCGTTGAAGGACCTGATTCGGCTGGCTATTAACAAAAGTGACGCTGTGACGGCGGTTTCCAAAGATTTGATTCGGGAGACGATAGATGCGCTGGAAATTACACGGCCTATTGATTTAACCTATAATTTTGTAGATAAACGGGTGTATTATCCACGAGATGCCGCTGCGCTTAGAAGAGACTTTGCCCAACCGCATGAAAAAATAATGATGCATATTTCCAATTTCCGTCCTGTCAAAAGGGTGGGCGATGTGTTGGATATATTTGAAAGAGTGCAACGAAAAGTGCCTGCGAAGCTGCTGCTGGTGGGGGAAGGACCGGATCTACCAAAAATCCGTTGCAAAATTGAGGATTTAGGACTTCAAGACAAGGTCTTCTTTTTAGGTAAGCAGGATCAGATCGCAGAAGTGATTTCTATGGCGGATGTGCTGCTGCTTCCCTCGGAAAAAGAAAGTTTTGGTTTGGTTGCGCTGGAAGCAATGGCCTGTGGAGTGCCGACAATCGGTTCTCAGGCCGGAGGAGTTCCTGAACTCGTTGTGCATGGAAGTACGGGGTATCTTGCTGAAATTGGTAATACTGAGGCGATGGCTGATTATGCAGTTGAGCTGTTGTCCGATGAAGCGATGGCGGAACGTTTCCGTGAAGCGTGTCTGACCCGCGCCCGTACCGTTTTTTGTGATGAGCTGATTACCCGTCAATATGAAGAAATCTATTACCGTGTGTTGGGACGCGAGGTGCCGGATCTTAAACCGATCAGCGTTTAAGGGGGCGGACTCGCGTCCGTTTTTTATATTGAATACTTGCAAAGGGGGAAACCCTATGAATACAAATACTTGGCAATGCGCTGACCAAGAGATGGCACTTCATGGCAGAGAGGTCATACATACACTAACAGCAGCAGGCCACGAAGCTTACTGGGTTGGCGGCTGTGTGCGGGATGAGATATTAGGACGAGCTATTCATGATATGGATCTGACCACTTCGGCTGAGCCTGAACAGGTCTTAGCGCTATTCCCTCATGTTATTCCGACAGGAATCCAGCATGGGACGGTAACGGTTATGCAGGGTGGCCATGCGTTCGAGGTGACCACTTTTCGTACAGAAAGCGGTTATACCGATCACCGCCGTCCAACGGAAGTTGCCTTCGTGAAGGATATCCGTGAGGATCTGATGCGACGGGATTTTACTATGAATGCGATTGCGATGGCAGAACACGGAGAGCGGGTGGACCCGTTTGGGGGAGAAGCCGATTTGCGAGCTGCTCTCGTTCGTTGTGTGGGACGAGCTGAGGAACGCTTTGAGGAGGACGGGCTGCGAATGCTGCGTTGCATCCGTTTTGCCTCTGTATTTCGGTTCCGGGTGGCCTACAATACCTGGAAAGGTATGATCCGTCGCAGAGAGGGACTTCGATATATAGCCATGGAACGGGTACGAGTCGAGTTAGAAAAGATGCTAGCGGGGCCTGACCCATTACGTGGATTGGAGATGCTGGGACGTAGCGGATTGCTTGGCTGTACGAAGGTTCCGGTTCCCTGGGAACAATGTGACGCACAGGCGCTCAAGGAGATCGTGCAGCTGCCAGCAGAGCTACGGTGGGGTTTGCTCCTTATGTCTTGTAGACTTAGCTCCGAGGCAGCGGACGAGCTATTAAGAGCTTGGACCTTCTCCAACGCCGTACGTTTGCGTTTGGTTCATTTATTGGAATGGGAGACCGAGCTCATCAGCCATGCTGTTGCCATAGCTGACAACTCTGTTTCGAGAGATTCTGACCCTATCAACGACGAGGTACTGCGTCGTAACTGGATTCGATTGTTAATTAAGCTGGGAAAGGATACAGCTTCAGACTGGCTGGAGCTTCACAAGACACTGCCTTCTTCGTTCCGTGGATTACCGCCGTGGGTAGAAAAGCATGTGAAGAAGATTGCCGAACTGGCAAACTCGTGGACACAGCAGGCTGTCGTCGTTCGTATCAAAGATTTAAATATTACTGGAAATGAACTGGTTCAGGCAATGAATCGACCAGGTGGACCTTGGCTGGGGCAGATGATGGAACGGCTTTTACAAGCGGTCGCTTGCGGAGATATCCCGAATGAAACAGAAACATTGCTTCAGGAAGTGAAACGGGTGATGAGTAGTGAATAATCATGATAGACTGTTAGGCATACTGGAGGAAGGTTCATCCGATTACGTATCTGGTGAGGAGATTAGCCGACGCCTCTCCGTTAGTCGCACAGCAATATGGAAGCAAATCAACAAACTGCGTGAGCTGGGTTATAATATCGATGCCTCTTCGCGCCGGGGCTATCGGTTGATATCTCGGCCTGACCGATTGGAAGTATCCAAACTGGCAGATCTATTAACTACACAATCGTTTGGCCAGCGTATCATAGTGCTGGATTCGACGGTATCCACTCAGCAGGATGCTATGCGTTTAGCAGAAGAGGATGCGCCGGAGGGAACGGTAGTGCTGGCAGAAGAACAGACGGCGGGTCGGGGACGTCAGGGACGTAAATGGTATTCCCCTCGCGGCAAAGGGATATGGATGAGCATTGTATTGCGCCCCACCCAGCCCTTAGCTTTTACCCCCCAGCTAACGCTACTTACAGGTGTAGCAGTGTGTAGAGCCATTCGTCGGCTGACGGGTGTGGAGGCAGGAATCAAATGGCCAAACGATCTGTTGATTCATGGTCGCAAAGTATCCGGTATTCTGTTGGAATCTGCAACAGAGGATCAACGGGTCCGCTACTGTATTGCAGGGGTCGGCATTGACGTAAATTTAAATAAAGAAGATTACCCGGAAGAGCTATCCCATGTAGGGACATCCTTGAAAATAGAAGCAGGGCTTGAAATTGACCGTACTGCACTGATTGCTGCAGTTCTGGAAGAAATGGAGCTGCTAAGTAAGTTGTATGCCGAGCAGGGGTTCCAGCCCATAGCCATGCTGTGGGAGGCGTTATCCGTGACGATGAACCGCAGCGTTCGGGCACATACGGGACAAGGGATAGCGGTAGAAGGTACAGCGGTGGGCTTGGACCCTTCAGGGGCACTAGTGATAGAAACGAACCAGGGTGAGCGGATTCAGGTTATTTCAGGGGATATACAATTGTAGAAGCGACCCTAGCTGAGTATACGACCACAATCTTTCTGTTTCCTGTGTGAAACTTCACGTGAAAAAGCTGATGTTTTTTGTTATACTGTGCAGGAGGCGGCATCGGACGGTCCGAGCTGCACTCCAAGGGCACATTGCTCTACTTTAGCAAGTTTGTAAGACCATCATAACTTCATTTGAAGGTTACGTTGGATTCTGCTCTGAGCCGAACAGGACCGAGACAGAAGGGACGATCTCAAAATGAGTGTCTTTTTTGGCTGTTCGGACCTTTTGATGACGCAGATGTACAGGCGTTCATAAAAGGTTATTTTTTGTGCCAAAAAAAGATGGAAGGGAGCCATTCGCGATGGCAGGAAAACAAGCGCTGAATATTGTAAAAATGAAAAAAATGAAGCAGGAGGGCATTCCGCTCAGTATGCTGACCGCCTATGATTATCCATCGGCTAAGATAGCCGAGGAGGCGGGAATTGACATCATTCTCGTGGGGGACTCGCTGGGTAACGTAGTTCTTGGTTACGATTCGACCATCCCTGTGACCTTGGATGATATGGTGTACCATTCCCGGACAGTTGCAAGAGGCGCTGAGAATACATTTATCGTAGCGGACATGCCTTTTATGACATATCACGGCAGCATATCCGAAAGTCTTCAAGGCATCCGCCGTCTGATGCAAGAAGGACATGCGCATGCTGTTAAATTGGAGGGCGGAGCTGAAATTACCGATGTCGTAAAAGCGACTGTTCAGGCAGGTGTACCTGTGCTGGGACATATCGGGCTTACTCCGCAATCAGTTAATCAAATTGGTGGCTATCGCATTCAAGGTAAGGACGAAGCAGACGCACGCCGGTTGATGGCAGATGCCAAGGCATTAGAGCAGGCGGGTGCCTTTGGTATTGTCTTGGAATTGGTGACTGAGGAAGTGGCAACGGCGATTTCTAAAGAACTTTCCATTCCAACCATTGGAATCGGTGCAGGACGTGGATGTGACGGTCAAGTACTTGTTTATCACGATCTGATTCAGTACGCATCTCCTTATTTCAGCAAACGCTTTGTTAAAACCTATGCCGATGTAGGCGGCTTGATCCGTAGCAGCATTGAGCAGTATGTGAGTGATGTGAAAGGGCGGGCATTCCCGGCCGCAGAGCATGTATTCAGCGCGGATGACCGTGTTGTGGAGTCCCTGGAGTCCTTGTACGGACAGGCAAAAGGACAAGCGCAGAAACAAGCTAAGGAAAAGGTGGAATCTCAGTCATGATCATCGTAAGAGAAGTGGCTCAACTACGCAAGGTTATTGCCGAACGTCGGCAACTTGGAGCCAATGGAGCAAAAACGGTACACGATTCTGCCTCTTTACTGCAACATAAAGTCGGCTTTGTACCAACGATGGGATACCTGCATGAAGGACATGCGAGCTTGATGCACAAGGCGCGTGAAATGGCAGATACGGTGGTGCTTAGCATTTTCGTAAATCCGATCCAATTTGGACCGAATGAAGATCTGGAAAGCTATCCCCGCGATGAAGCTCGTGATTTGGAGGTAGCACGGCGCGAGGGCGTGGATATTGTATTTTTGCCAACTGTAGCAGAAATGTATCCACAACCAACCCAAACCAAAATTCGTGTATCCGCTTTGACAGATCGCTTGTGCGGTGCTTCCCGTCCCGGCCATTTTGATGGTGTGACTACGGTGGTAGCCAAGCTTTTTAACATGATAGGTCCTGATTTGGCCTTTTTTGGGATGAAGGACGCACAGCAGGTTGCTGTGCTCCAGCAGATGGTGACTGATCTCAATATGAACGTGACTATCGTACCTTGTCCCATCGTCAGAGAGGCGGATGGTTTGGCCCTCAGCTCCCGTAACGTGTATTTAAGTGCAGAACAGCGCGAGCAGGCATTGGTGCTGTCCCAGTCACTGCGTAAGGTGCAAGAAGTGAGCGAAGATATTGTAACAAACACAATTACGATTCGTCAGTTACATCAAATGGTGGAGTCCACCATTACTTCCTCTCCTTTAGCAGACATTGATTACATTGAAATTTTAACTTTTCCCGGTCTGGAGCCCCTTCTTCCCGAGCAGCGGCTATGTGATGTTCAGGAAGACATCATCGTAGCGCTAGCTGTGAAATTTGGCAGTACCCGACTGATTGACAATATAAGAATACAGAAGGCGGAGGTGCTTTCCCATGTTTAGAACTATGATGAAATCCAAAATTCACCGCGCTACGGTTACGGAAGCTAACCTGAACTATGTGGGGAGTATCACTATAGATGAAGATCTCATGGAGACATCGGATCTGTTGGAGAATGAAAAGGTTCAAATTGTAAACAATAACAATGGAGCTCGACTGGAAACCTATGTTATCCCCGGACCGCGTGGGAGCGGTGTGATCTGTCTCAACGGTGCGGCAGCTCGTTTGGTGCAGCCTGGTGATACAGTCATTATTATTTCCTATGCTTCCATGTCAAATGAAGAGGCCAAAACATACAAACCAACAGTGGTATTTGTTGATGAACATAATAAACCAGCCCAAACGATGAACAAAGAAGTACATGCGACGATCATGTAATGAATGGGAGTGCGGATGAAACCCGTCTTTTAAGCGAAAAATGTGAGTGTATTAATCCATCTTTCATAAGGGCGGGATGCACATGTTCCAGCATGTATTCGCAGAAATGAACAGCATGTTAGATGATATCGTGAAGCATTACCCATCAGCCCAGGGCTCCCGCAGGCAGGAGCTGCTACAGCACTGGAGTCTGCTGCGGAGAATGAGTGACGGAATTATGGATGAGTGGCTGGCCTTTGAGGAAAAAATGGTGTGCCTGCGTGCGGCCGGCTTTTCCGCGGAGACCGATATGTCTGACACGGAGCTGCCTGAAAAAGAGCTGCCGGCTTTTAGTCGGGGGCAAGGGTATTATCGATTACTTATGTACCCTGAGGCGATCCAACAATTTGAGCAGGTACTACAGCATTTTCCGAACAGTTGGCAGAGTCGCATGTATATGGGAATGGCCTATTTTCAACTAGATGATCCAGCAGAAGCTGTATACCATTTTCAGAAGGTGCTGGACCTGACTGAGCAGGCAGGACTAAAAGCGGTCATCTATAATGCGCTAGGCTGTCTGTTGGCAAAGCAGGCTGACGTAGAGGAGGCGCAAAAATGTTTTGCTCTCGCACATCAGTTCGATCCTGCGTTACCCGAGCCGCTGCACAATATGGAAGCCTGTTTGTCCGGTACCGAAAAGCTTCGATACGACAGCTCCATAATGACCTGGATGTAGTTGTCAGACACCGAGTAAGACGATGCATGCCCACCTCCTGAGGCGGCGTATGCATCGTCTTTTTTGGCTGTCTTAATTTCCAAACACGCGATCTTCTGCTATGCTAATATACGGAGTTATTATTTTTGTAAGTGTCATAAGAAAGGATTAAGCCCGAATGAAATTTGCGGTATTGGATTTTGAAACGACAGGCACCCAGTCCGCGGATGACATCATTCAAGTCGGACTTGCAATTATAGATCATGATAACAGCATTTCCCGTGTTTACGGCTCTTATGTGAACCCTGGCAGATCTATTCCACCTTTTATCACTGGATTGACCGGAATTACAGACGATGACGTGAAGGATGCACCTGCACTTGAAGAAATGATGATGGAGCTTGTGCCTATGCTGGACGATGTTGTACTGGTCGGTCATAATGTGGCGTTTGATTTTAATTTTTTGCAAAACGCTCTGGATCGGTGCGGATACTTGCCATTTAGCGGAAGAATCTTGGATACAATGGATTTTCTGAAAATTATGTTTCCATCACTATCTTCGTATCAGTTGGGTTTTGTGTCTTCTGAGTTCGGGCTGGCACATGATCGCCCTCACCAAGCAGACAGCGACGCATTGGCTACGGCTGAGGTGTTTTTAAAGTGTCTGGGTGAGCTTCAAGCATTACCTCTGATAACGATACAGCGGCTTAGTGATTTGTTTGCAGAGGAAGACAGTGACCTTGGATGGTTTCTTGATGGGGTGCGTGAAGAGAAAGAGCTTGATCCTATTCAGGATTTGGAGGGATATCAGTTTTTTCGTCAGCTTGCGCTAAAAGTGGAAGATTGGACGGAGCTAGCTGCTCCGCGTAGAGAAGATGACCCGAATCCACTGTCAGGTGTTACCTTTGAGGAGTACATGGATGATGTGCGGGACAATTTGCGTTCATCCTTGAGTCAATATGAGGAGCGCGAGGCGCAGATACAGATGATTGAGGGTGTGAATCAGGCACTGAGTGAAGACAAGCATCTGCTGATTGAAGCAGGTACAGGAACAGGGAAGTCTCTGGGTTATTTGCTCCCATCGCTGTATCACAGTGTGAAAAAGGGACAGCGCGTTATGGTGAGTACACATACGATCAACCTGCAGGAGCAATTACGCGAGCGCGACATTCCGATGCTAACCAAGGTGATTCCGTTTCCGTTCCGGGCTGCTATTTTCAAGGGTCGGGGACATTATTTGTGTCTGCGTAAGTTTGAACATAAAATAAACAGAAGAGACTTCGCTACACCGAAGGAAGATTTAATTACAGCGGCTCAGATGATCGTCTGGTTGACGCTAACAGAAACCGGTGATGATGAAGAACTGAATCTGAGCAACCGTGGAGGGGATTTCTGGGAAACGGTGGCGAGTGATTCAGAGTCCTGTCTTGGTCGTTCCTGCCCATGGTTCCGCAAATGTTATTATCATCGTGCACGCCATGAAGCAGGAATAGCGGATGTTGTTATTACGAATCACTCTAAGTTGTTCACAGACGTCAAAGCCAGTCATCAGTTGTTGCCGAGCTATGAACATCTGGTGATAGATGAAGCCCATCACCTGGAGGAAGTAGCTGGTAAACACCTAGGTATGCATATGAAATATTTCACACTCGTGCATACACTGACGCGACTGTTCAAAGACAGCAAGAATGGACAACTGCCTTCACTTCGTCAACAGTTGGCGAAATCGGGGCACGAGAAGTCGGCAGATTGGGCCTCAACTATCGACCAGCTGTATCCGCTCGTGTTAGAGGTGAAGGAAACTTGGGACCTGCTAAGCGACAAGCTGTTTGGCATGTTGCCGGAGCGAAGTGATGCGACACCGGGTGAAACAGGACAGTTTTCTTCCCGTCTCAAACCTTCGGCCAAGCCTGCAAAGTGGGATCAGGCGGGAGCTTTGGAAAATCAGCTATATGTAACGATGAGCGAAATTTTGCGCAAGGGCGACAAGCTGATGCTGGACGTCAAGGAAGAACATGACGATTATGCGGCGGATAGCCTTATTACAGATATCACGGGTCTGCTCAAGGATTTGGCGGGGATTCGAGAAAATTTGCGCTTTTTTATCCGACTCGATGATGAAACAACCGTATACTGGCTCGAGGCGAGCGGGCAATTCCGTAGTAAATCATTGCAATTTTATGCGGTACCCGTCGATGTGAGCCGCCAGTTGAAAGAAATGTTTTTTGACAAAAAAAGAAGCATTATTCTGACTTCTGCTACCTTGTCGGTAGATAAGTCGTTTCAGTACATGATCGATCAGCTCGGCTTACAGGAGGCCGCAGATCAAGAGCGGCTGATGACTTCGCAGCTCCCGTCACCCTTTAATTACAGGGATCAGGTGTTGCTGGTTATTCCACGGGATTTCCCAAGTGTGAAGGGCAGTGTAGGAGATGCGCATTTTGTAGATATGCTCGTTAGCTCTCTAGGAGCGACTGCTCAGGCGACACGTGGGAGAATGCTCGTTCTGTTTACGTCCTATCGGATGCTCCGGCAAGTGTATGAGCCGCTCAAAGAGGCCTTAGCATCCAGCGAAATTACTGTGCTGGGACAAGGTGTGGACAGTGGAAGTCGCAGCAAGCTAACCCGCCGGTTTCAGGAAGCGAAAGCTTCTGTATTGCTGGGGACCAGCAGTTTCTGGGAAGGCGTCGATATTCCGGGGAAGGCTCTGACTTGTCTAGCCATTGTTCGCTTGCCGTTTCAACCGCCGAATCACCCGCTGCTGGAGGCAAAAAGCGAACTGCTCCAGCAGCAGAAGAAGAATCCATTTATGAAGCTGTCTGTACCTCAAGCGGTCATTCGCTTCAAACAGGGATTTGGTCGGTTGGTACGTACAGCGAACGACCACGGGGTCGTTATCGTTTATGATACGCGTGTGATTGAATCCTATTACGGAAAGCACTTTTTGTACTCGTTACCGGGACCAAAAATGGAGCATATGCCATCGGAGCAAATGGTGCCCCGCATCGCCGAATGGCTCCAATCCGCCCCGGAGACAGAGGCATAACGGACGGACATAAGTATGTTCGTTACAATTAGGGGGAGCAAGTATGAAATCAGATAAAATTTCAGAGGCTGTCGTACGGAGGTTACCCGTATATTTACGTTATCTGAATGCACTTCACAAACGGGAGGTGGCTACGGTCTCTTCTCAAGAGTTGGGACAGAGGCTAGATTTGAACCCGGCCCAAATCCGTAAAGATCTTGCTTATTTTGGAGATTTTGGTCGGAAGGGTATTGGTTATGATGTTTCTTATCTCATTGAGAAAATACGCCATATCCTGAAAATCGACCAACAAATTAATGTAGTCTTGGTCGGAGCGGGTAATCTGGGGCAAGCCCTTTCGAATTATAACGCTTATTTAAAAGACAATATGAAGATTGTGGCGGTATTTGATGCGTTTCCGGATAAGGTAGGAACCAAGATCAATACATTGGTCGTGCAACCGATGGATGAACTGGAAGCGACTGTGAAAGAAAAACACATTCGAATCGGGATTATTACCGTACCTGATTTTGAAGCACAGCACGTGGCTGATAGGCTTATTGATAGCGGAATTGGAGCGATCCTGAACTTTGCACCGACTACTCTCAAGGCACCAGCCAACATTCGGATTCATGCCACAGACTTTACAACTGATTTGCTTAGCCTCGCTTATTATTTGGAGGACGGAAAGGAAGAAGCACAATATGACAGTGAATAAATGGATGATTAAAAACGGATCTTTTGCAGTAAATGGACCAGAAGCAGGGGTAGTCCATGGTTTTATGATTGTGGAGGATAGTCGTATTACTTATATTGGCGAAACCTTGCCTGCGGGTGAGGAAGAGACGGAAGCGATCGATGGTAAAGGGCTATTGTTTTTACCTGGTCTGATCAATACTCATGGTCATGCGGCGATGTCTCTACTGCGTGGGCATGGAGATGATTTGGCACTTCAAGTATGGCTTCAGGAAAAAATGTGGCCTATGGAAGCCAAGTTTACATCTACAGACGTGTACTGGGGTACGTCCTTGTCTGTGCTGGAAATGCTGAAAGGTGGAACAACAACCTTCCTCGATATGTACGATCATATGGATGAAGTGGCTCGTGTGGCTGAAGAGTCAGGTATTCGTGCAAGTCTGATGCGTGGAGCAATTGGACTATGTTCGCAGGAAGAACAGCGAATCAAGCTGGCAGAGGCCGTGACTTTTGCACGTAACTGGCACGGTAAAGCAGACGGGCGTATTACTACGATGATGTCTCCGCACGCGCCATATACATGTCCACCTGCGTTTATTGAAAAATTCGTACAAGCTGCGCATGATCTGGACTTGCCACTGCATACGCACATGTCTGAGACGATCGCCGAAGTAGAGCAAAACGTACGCGACTACGGTTTGCGTCCGGTTGCACACTTGGATAAGCTTGGCTTTTTCTCCCGTCCTTCGCTTGTTGCCCATGGCGTTCATTTGAACGACGAAGAAATAGCTTTACTGGCAGAACGTGGTGTAGCGGTTTCCCACAATCCTGGCAGCAACTTGAAGCTGGCAAGTGGTGTGGCAAGAGTGCCTGAATTGCTGCGTGCAGGGGTTACGGTTTCTCTCGGAACGGATGGTCCTGCCAGCAATAATAACCTGGATATGTTCGAGGAAATGCGTCTGGCAGCACTTATTCACAAGGGTGTATCCGGTGACCCTACGGCAGTTCCTGCAAGTGAAGCGCTGCGTCTGGCAACAGAATACGGTGCAAAGTCGATTGGTTTAAAAGAAGTAGGAGCGTTGGCAGCAGGCAACAAGGCTGACTTTATCGCGCTGGATCTGAATCAGGCACATTTCTTGCCGCGTACAGATCTTATTTCCCATGCGGTATACTCTGCAAGCGCCAAGGACGTGGCTCATGTGTGGGTAGACGGTCGTCAGGTTGTGAAAAAGGGCGAATGCCTGACTATGGACGAGGAACGTATCAAACATGAGGCACAAGCCGCCTTTGAAGGGCTTCTGTCGCGCTAATTCAGGTGTCACATCCCCTTAGAGAGGAAGCACGGGTTTGAAAAATAAGAAAAAATGGATAGCGGTCGCCATTTTGGCCGTGATACTGATCCTGGTCAGCATTTTCTGGTATTATTCCTATGTTACTCAAGACCAGGTGGCTGAGAAAAATGCCGCTATCATTAAGGCCAAGCAATCAGGTGGTCTGGTTAGCACGACTCAAACATGGAAGTCTGTGTGGGATCAGGTATATTGGGTGGTTCAGGGGAAAAATGCACAGAATGAAAATATAATGGTATGGGTTCCTTTTCAAAAAGTGGGGGGACAACCTAACGTACCTGCCGCAGATAATAGCGGTGTTCATACCGAGCTGCTGAAGAACGGAGTCGACGAGCAAAAAATGACGTCGCTAATTCAGCAGCAGCTTCCAGGTGTAAAAATTGTAAGCCTCCAGCCGAGTGTGTTCAATGGCGAATATGTGTGGCAGCTGTTTTACGATGATGGAAGCCATCATTACTATGCCTTTTACCGTTTTTCAGATGGGGGAGCGACGGGGGTAAAGTATACTTTGCCCAATAACTGAGCTGGTTGAGGATCAGCAGATGTGGAATGAATGACTAGTAAATGATTAAAAGCTCAAGAAAAAGACGTAAATGCGATGAAATTCGTATTTACGTCTTTTAGTCTTGCTATGCCGTAAAGATGAGCTGAATGCCAGCGAAGCATCTTTACCTACCCAACTTCTCTCCTAAGGCAAATTCATCTTTATGGCGGGCAACAGCGATCGTAAGATCAAATCCTACACGCAGCGTCCCACCTCCACCATAACCAAAGATTTTGCCTCATCACAACTCCTCCACACATTGCCTTCGATTTTAGATATACGTTATGATATACTATATTTTATAAGTGATAGACAAAAATGATAGAAAAAAGAATTGCTGATCACTGTAAGATCATGCAATTTGGTTGTTTGTTGACATTCGTCCCGTTTCTTCTGAGTTTTACATTTTGAGAGGAGGATGTTGTTTGAAAGTGCGTGCAGTTCCTATCGTTGTGGCGGCAGTTTTGGCAGCTTTGCTGCTATTTGGGGGATGGTTCATTTACCGTCAGGTTACAATGCAAAGTCCTCTGGAAAAACTGGTTTCTCAATATCCAGGCGTGACAAGCGCTCAAATAGATATTAAACAGGATCAGGTTGTATTGAAACTAGATCTCAAACCGCAGGCGGATGTGGCCGGATTGGTCGATGTAGTTAAGCAAAAAGGACAATCCATCATTGGCAGCCGCACCATTAAGCTCGATATTGCAGACCGTTCCAATTCAGCACTGAATCAATGGTGGTCTGAGGCTATGTTTCCTGTAGCCGAAGCGATGGAAAATAGAAAGTATACTCAAATTTCATCTACAGTTGAGCATATGAAAAAGAAAAAGACGGGTATCAAAGCTGATACCGACATGGATTCGAACAATGTCTATATCCGACTCAGCGAAGGGAAAGCGACCAAGTTTATCGTTTTGCCACGTCAATCTCAGCAGATGGGGGTATGGCCTAATGCCTAGATGGATCAAGGAAATATTAATCGGCATTGTGCCGGTAACCATTATATTTCTCGTTTTTATTGGGGTAAATATTATCCCTCTTCTAGTTGCTGGTGTGATGTTCAGCGGCTTGTTAATGCTCATGCATGCTCGTGGAGGCTTGGCCGTAGGTGCTGGGCAAGAACGTAAACGTAAAAAAAATGGCCCGGACAAGCTGACTTTTGAGGAAATCGGTGGGCAAGAAAGCGCTAAGCAGGAGCTGCGTGAGGCCTTGGATTTTTTGAATCGACATGATGAAATCTCCAAGTTTGGTATCCGTCCATTAAAAGGCGTTTTGCTCACAGGTCCTCCGGGAACAGGAAAAACACTGATGGCTAAGGCAGCGGCACACTATACTAATTCTGTTTTTGTTGCAGCCTCAGGTAGTGAATTTGTTGAAATGTACGTTGGTGTTGGAGCAGGTCGTGTGCGTGAGTTGTTCCGGGAGGCACGTACTCGTGCAGCCAAGGAAAAGAAGGAAAATGCAATTATTTTTATTGACGAAATCGACGTAATTGGTGGTAAACGTGAGGGTGGACAGCAACGAGAATATGATCAGACTTTGAATCAGTTGCTGACAGAAATGGATGGTATTTACTCGGTAGATACACCGCGGATTTTGATCATTGCGGCAACAAACCGTAAAGAAATGCTGGACAGCGCCTTAACGCGTCCAGGGCGTTTTGACCGTCATATTCAAGTGGATTTGCCTGATAAGAAGGGCCGTCTTCATATTCTTAAAATTCATGCCAAAAACAAACCGATTCAGGAAGATGCGAATCTGGATAAAATTGCTGAGGAATCTTATGGGTTTTCTGGCGCACAGCTGGAGAGCGTAATGAATGAAGCGGCAATCTATGCGATGAGACAGGATCAGAAAATGATTGCACAGAAACATCTGTCGATGGCAATTGACAAAGTGATGATGGGTGAAAAGACAGATCGAGAATCGACCTTGGAAGAGAAAAAACGTGTAGCGATCCATGAACTGGGACATGCTATTATGGCCGAAATTGTTCGTCCTGGTAGCGTAAGCCAGGTTGCACTTAGCCCACGTGGGAAAGCGCTTGGGTATGTGCGCCACAATCCACAGCAAGAGCATTATTTATACACCAAGCAGTATCTGGAGGAGCAGATTATGATCTCGCTCGCAGGGGCTACGGCAGAAGAAATGTACTATGGCGGTCGAAGTACCGGCTCTAGTAATGATTTTGAGCAGGCGCTGAACATCGTCCATACGATGATGACTTCCGGTTTGACTTCACTTGGCATTATTAACATGGAAATGGTAACGAAAGAAGAACTCATGCGGGAAAATGGCGAGATTATGGCTGACCTGCATACCCGAACTTTGGAACTGCTGGAAAAGCATCGTCCTGTGTTCGACAACTCACTTGACATCCTAATGAAGGAGGAAACTTTGTCTGGAGACCAATTTAGATGTCAATTTAGTGAAAATGCTTTATTACCAGCATAATTTTTTATGCTGGTTATTTTTTTTTACTTTTAGTCCGTGCTAAGATATTATTATCTATTGGGACATAAACATGTATTTTTCGACAAAGAAGGATACAATATATGAGAGTGACCAGGAAAGGGTGGAGTTAAGAATCATGCAATTTAAAAAAATCGGCGTCATCGGCGGCGGCACCATGGGACAGGGGATTTCTGAAATGCTCGCGTCCAAAGGAATCGATGTGCTGCTGGTAGAGCAGACACCAGAGAAACTAGACTACGCCTACAATATGATTGAAACGAGTCTGGACAAACAACTGGAAAAATGGGCAATTACTCAAGCTGAGAAAAAATTGATCTTATCCCGCATTCAGAAAGTATCCCATTTAGCGGAGCTCGGCAGCTGTGATATGGTCATTGAGACTATTACAGAGAATCTGGACGAGAAGAAAGCAGTGTTCCAAGAGCTGGACCATGTGTGTCCAAACAATATTATTCTTGCAAGTAATACATCCACGCTGAGCCTGACCGAGCTTGCCAGCTCGACCAAGTATCCAGAGCGTGTTATTGGTATGCACTTTATTTATCCAGTATCCCGTATTGATCTCGTAGAAATTATTCGTGGTTTAAAAACTTCGGATGATACCTTTGAAAACACTAAGATGTTCGTGGAAGAAATAGTGGAGAAAAAAGGAGTCATGATTTATGAATCTCCTGGATTCGTAACAAGCCGGATTATCTGTCTGCTGATTAACGAAGCGGCCCATGTACTTCAAGAAGGCGTGGCTTCCGCTGATGATATCGATGACGCTATGCGAATCGGCTATAACTTCCAAAACGGTCCTTTGGAAATGGCTGACCGCTTTGGTCTGGATTCCGTTTTGGCTGCTCTGGAGCGTATGTTCCGTGAATTTGGTGAATTGAAATATCGTCCGTCCATCGTACTGAAGAAAATGGTGCGTGCAGGTAATCTGGGCGTGAAATCGGGCGAAGGCTTCTTTAAGTACGACAAGGATGGTGACCGGATATGAAAATTCTCGTAATCAATGCAGGGAGTTCTTCTCTGAAATACCAATTGTATGATATGACGGACGAGTCCGTTTTGGCAAAGGGACTGGTAGAGCGTATCGGTATGGATTCCTCCATTCTGACGCATAAGCCAACCAATAAAGAAGAATACACCGAAGTTAGCGAAATTTTGGAACATACTACAGCCATCCGTAAAGTGCTAAACGCACTCACAGATGCTGAACATGGTGTAATCTCCAGTACTAGCGAAATTCAGGCTGTGGGCCACCGTGTGGTTCATGGAGGCGAAATCTTTAAACAGTCAGCAGTTGTAACGCCTGAAGCGAAGAGTGAAATCCGCCGCTTGTTTGACCTGGCGCCACTGCATAACCCTGCTTCCATGATGGGGATTAAAGCGGCTGAATTGAATATGCCAGATGTACCGCAGGTTGTAGTATTCGATACCTCGTTCCATCAAACCATGCCTGAAAAAGCTTATATGTACGCCATTCCAAGAGTGTTGTACAATAAGTACAAGGTTCGTCGTTACGGTGCCCACGGTACTTCCCATGACTTTGTGAGTAAGGAAGCAGCCAAATTCCTTGGTCGTCCTTTGGAAGACCTGAAGATTATCACTTGTCATATCGGTAATGGTGGTAGTATAACAGCAGTTCAAGGCGGTTTGTCTGTTGATACTTCCATGGGGATGACTCCACTGGAAGGCCTTATGATGGGTACTCGTAGTGGTGATTTGGACCCAGCAATCGTACCTTATGTCATGAACAAAGAAGAATTGACTGTCAATGAAGTCAATTCCATGCTGAACAAGCATAGTGGACTTTTAGCTATCTCCGGTATCAGCAGTGACATGCGTGAAATCACAGAAGGTATGGAAAAAGGCGAAGCTAATTCTACATTGGCATTTGAAATGTATGAATACCGTCTGCGCAAATACATTGGATCGTATGCTGCCGCAATGAACGGGGTAGACGTAATTGCATTTACAGCAGGTGTAGGCGAGAACTCCATCGTTCTGCGTAAGAGAGTGTTGGAGCAATTGACATTCCTCGGTGTCGAGCTGGATGAATCGTTGAATGCTATTCGTTCTGGCGAGCCTCGCCGGATTACAACTGCAAATTCAAAGGTAGAAGTACTGATCATTCCAACGAACGAAGAACTGGTTATTGCCCGCGACACGTTCCGTCTGGTTCAGTAGTTCGGTTCGAAAGTGTAAACTTTATGCATGTGGACTATTGTTTGAGTTCCGCATGCACCAAACAGCGAGAGCAAACAGCCTGACCCAGGGGGAAGGGCTGTTTGATTTTCGGTTAAGAGGAGAGAGACGGTCATGACGAATAAAAGTACGATTGCCCAAGTGGGCCGCCATGTAGGGGAAACGGTTACAATCGGCGCTTGGGTAAACAATAAACGATCTAGTGGTAAAATTCAGTTTCTGCAACTGCGGGATGGCAGCGGGTATATTCAAGGGGTTATCGTGAAAAGCGAAGTGTCCGAGGATATTTGGAATGACGCCAAATCCTTGACTCAAGAGAGCTCCCTTTACGTTACTGGAGTGGTGCGTGAAGAACCGCGTAGCCAATCAGGCTTTGAATTAACGGTTACAGGCATTGACATTATTCATTTGACCGAAAACTACCCGATTACACCCAAAGAGCACGGTGTAGATTTCCTGATGGATCATCGTCACTTGTGGTTGCGTTCCGCCAAGCAACGTGCTGTTTTGATCGTACGGGCGGAAATTATCCGTGCTGTACAGGAATTCTTTAACGGCAACGGCTTTACGAAGGTGGACCCACCTATTTTGACTCCTTCCTCTGCAGAAGGCACAACAGAGTTGTTCCACATTAAATATTTTGATGAAGATGCGTATTTGACACAAAGCGGACAGTTGTACATGGAAGCCGCGGCAATGGCGCTGGGCAAAGTGTATTCCTTTGGTCCAACTTTCCGTGCGGAAAAGTCCAAAACACGTCGTCACCTGATTGAGTTCTGGATGATCGAACCTGAGATGGCTTTTGTGGATCATGAAGAATCCTTGCGCGTACAGGAGCAGTTTGTAAGCCATATCGTGCAATCTGTTCTGAAAAATTGTGCGAAGGAGCTTGAAACCATCGGACGCGATGTTTCGAAGCTGGAGCAAATTCAAGGCGAATTCCCACGTATTACGTATGATGAGGCGATTGCCTTCCTTCAAGGTGAAGGTTTCGATATCCCATGGGGGGAAGACTTTGGTGCTCCTCATGAAACGGCGATTGCCGAAAGATATAACAAGCCTGTGTTTATTACACATTGGCCGACACACATTAAGGCATTCTATATGAAACCAGACCCGACCCGTCCAGAGGTTGTTCTGTGTGCCGATATGATCGCTCCTGAAGGCTACGGCGAAATTATCGGGGGTTCCCAACGGATTGATGATCCAGCATTGATGGAAGAACGTTTTAACGAGCATAACTTAGCTCGTGAAGCCTACCAATGGTATATGGATCTGCGCACATATGGTACCGTTCCGCATTCTGGTTTTGGATTGGGCCTGGAGCGTACAGTAGCATGGATTTGTGGACTCGATCATGTACGTGAAACGATTCCGTTCCCACGTATGCTGTATCGTTTGTATCCGTAACCGATGACCGGATCATTCGACAAGACATCAGCGGCAGAATGGGCGGAGGGAGTAGCCTTTGCTATGGAAGCCGGAATGGTCCAGATTCCCTACGCCCTGCTCAAGCATTATCGAACACTTCGGCTGGCAGATGGCGAAATGCTGCTACTGATGCAGTTGCTTGCCTTCAAACAAGCGGAACGTAATGAATTTCCGACATGGGAACAATTGCAGGCCCGTATCGGATGCACTGCGAATGAAATCGCACTCTATTTCAGTAAGCTCATGAAAGAAGGATTTTTGAGAATTGATTCCGTAGAAGACCGCAGTTCATCTGTACAATTCGAACGTTACAATTTGACGGGGCTGTATCGTAAGTTGGCAGAATGTATGATCGCCGAGCGTAACGAGCAGCACGATGAAGATGACATTTTGTTTGCCGGAAAGCCGGATTTACTGAATGGAATATCTGAATCCCCGCTTACAGAAGAACGGAATTTGTTCACGATTTTCGAGAAAGAATTCGGGCGACCATTATCACCGATGGAATACGAGACGATCACCAGCTGGGTGGATCAGGATCGGTATCCCGAGGAGCTTATTTTGCTGGCTTTGAAGGAAGCGGTATTTGCAGGGAAGGTACATTTCCGGTATATAGACCGCATTTTGCTGGAGTGGAGCCGAAACCGTGTCCGTAATGCACAGGATGCCAAAGAATACGCCCAGCGATTCCGTGGTGGCGGACGCAATTAATGTATCGGTCTAAGCCTTTTAGGTAGTAGACTTATATATGAAGGCTGTTACTGCAGATTGGCTATTGTGCAATGAGGACAACATGGAATATCGCCTGTGCGCGTGAGCTAAGCCGAAATGAAGACGAGTAAATAGGCTTTAATGATAGAGGACACACCATTCCGTCAGGAGGGTGTGTCCTTTTTAAATTATTTTTTCGAAATATGCAGGGGAAGGGAATTTCCTGGCGTCTATAGTATTGGGAAGGGGGAGAGCGTCATTGATATAGAGAGAATCATTGAACGAATACGGTCTGGTGACCGGCAGGCGTTCCGTGAGATCGTAGAGCTGTACAGCAAGCATGTATTTCATATCGCCTATTCGGTGCTGCATGACAGCAAGGAAGCAGAAGATGCCGCGCAGGAGGCATTCGTTCAGGTGTACAAGTCTCTCCCCCAGTACCGGAACGAAGGTTTTAAAACGTGGCTGAGCCGAATTGCGCTCCACAAAGCGCTGGATATTAAGCGCAAACAGGACAGACGCCCCGCAGAGCTAATAGACGTCGCACAATCCCTTGTACAGCTCCCTTCCCGGGATGAGGATGTGCTGGCTCGTCTCATCCGCGAGGAGCAAATTAAAGAACTATCGCAAAAAATCGCTCAGTTGCCCCAGCAACATCGGGATATTATTCAAGCCTACTATATGCAGGGCAAAACCTACGACCAAATTGCAGAAGAGACGCAGGTAGCTTTAAAAACGGTAGAGTCGAGACTCTACCGGGCGCGACTATGGATTCGAAACCACTGGAAGGAGGAGGAATGGCAATGACTGACCAACAGGATAAATCGTGGATTGAAGGGAAATCGAATGACTGGCATGCTTACATTGCAGGAACTTGCACGATAGAGGAATCTGCCCGGCTGGAAAGGCTCCTGCTGGAAGACGAACAGGCGCTGATGTTATATCTTGTTGCACTGGAGCAATTGGAGTCAACTATGAAAGATTATTCTGCCTGGATGGATACGGAGCGCTTCACAGATCAGGTAATGGCCGTTCTTCCCGAGCTAGAAGCTGAACCGAGTCAAGTTATGTTCAAAAAACGCCGCTGGTTTGAAAAACCTGTGTTTCACTATGTTGTCGCCGCAAGCCTAACGTTGATCTTGTTGTCCAGTGGAGCCTTTGACAAAATGATGCCGCAAACAGACGGAAAGCCGATTCCTCCAAAAGAACGCGTCTCTTACAGTGAAGAGGTCATGCGAGCTACCACGACCTGGCTCGATAAATTAAAGCCCTAAATCTTCGGATAAAGGGTGAGACGAAAAACTCAAAAACAACAACCTTCGGATGGGGACTTCATTAAAATCCCATAAATAGAAAGGAAGTGTAGCGATGCCTTATACGGAAAGAAGCAAGCTCTTGGCATTTCTATTGAACATCATTCCCGGTGTGGGACACTATTACTGGACCAGAAAAGCCAATGCGTTTGTATACACCATTTTGTTTTTCGGATGTCTGGCGGGAGGATTATTTTTTTCAGTGGTATCAAGAGACGAATTACCTTTATTGGCCAGTATGTTTGTTGCCGCTCTTTTTTGGGGACTGAGTATGCTGCATATTATTATTAGCTTGTTGCGTTATGATCCTCGTGCAGCTGCTGTTCCATATCCCCCTCATGTAGGACCTAATCCATATGGTTATTACTCGCAAAGTGGGCCTTATGGACAGGCTGGTTTAACAGGAGAGGTACCGGAGGAGGCAACACACGCAGATACGGATTCACCGGGGGCAGGAATGGGATATGGCCCAGGCTATAACCATTATCAACAAGGACACTATGGTATGGCAGGATCACCTGCTTTTCAAAAAGGATCGGACAATGAACGATTTTTTACGATTTTGCTGTCGTTCATTCCTGGATTGGGACACCTTCACTTGGGCCTGATGCAGCGTGGTTTGTCTTTTCTGCTATCTTTCTTTGGCTTTGGAGCGATCCTCGTTTTTATTACCAGCATTACAAACGAATCCGGATTTTTGGCGTTTGCGGGCGTGTTACCGATCATTTGGCTGTATTGCATGTTTGATGCGGTGCAGCATGTACATCGCAAACAAGCGGGAGAAATGCTTCAGGACCGTACTTTGTTTGAGGAACTGGAATATGGAAGAGTCGAGGGACGGCGGAGTAAAATGCTGGCTACCATTTTATCGGTATTTCCCGGTGCTGGACATATGTATATCGGTATGCAAAAGCGTGGACTCCAGCTCATGCTTCTGTTTTTAGGAGGCATCTATGTACTGGACGTGCTGCATCTTTCACTTTTTTTGTTCCTGATTCCGGTGGTCTGGTTTTATAGCTTTTTTGATGCGTTGCAGCAAGTAAGCCGTTATGGACGGGAGCCGCTGATCGACAAGCCTGTGATCGGTATGTTTGCACAATATCACCGCTGGGTAGGCTTGGGGTTACTATTGCTAGGAGCCTATTACATCTTAATCAACGTATTAGTTCCTACTTTGGAACGTCTGTTTCCGAATGGAGAGATTTATAATTTGGTTGACATGTATCTACGAACGATTATCGTATCCTTATTGTTGATCGGCGGTGGTATTTGGATGATGATCGGGAATTCCAAATCTAAACGAGTAAAGGAGAAGCAATAGAATGGATACTGAATTTTCAAAGAGTGAGGCTCCCTTTAAGGGAGCCCATCATCCTCAGAGCGATGGAGGAGGCTCCACAGGTATATTGGGTACATCATCTAACAAAAATAATTCCTCTAAAGCGTCAAACGCTCCGGCAGGGGTGTGGAAAGTCGGAAGGCTGTCCATGGGACTTTTCCTCGTCCTGCTGGGGAGCATAACGTTTGCCTCCAAGTTTTGGGGAGCGGGCATACTGGACCAGGCTTTGACCTGGTGGCCTGTCGTTTTTGTTTTGCTAGGTTTGGAAATTTTAATGTATACTGCTTGGAAGGGGACGCGTGAGCGTATTCGTTATGATGTATTCAGTATGTTTATTACGGCGGTATTGGTTTTTTGCTGTATCGGATTTGCCTTGGTCAGTTCATTGGGGATCACTCCGCAAGTCAGAGAAATAATGAGTTCGGTTCAGGAAACAAGGGTTCTCCCAGACTGGCATGAAAAACTGCCTGCCGAAGTGAACAAAGTGATTGTACAGGGAGAAGATCCTTATGCGGTCAAAATTGACGCAACCAGCTCACCGGAAGTGCATGTGTTCGGAAGTTATGTATACACAGGCAAAGAGGACGAAATAAAGGGTCAAGATTTATATCAGACCAAGCAAATCGGCGATACCTTGTATGTATTACTGGGTCAAATTCCGACACGGTTTATGCAGACTCAACAGCAGCTTGATGTTACGATTGCTGTACCTGAGGGAATTACGGTTACTGTGCGCGATAGCCGAGGAAATATAATTGAAAAATAGGGAGATTTTCCGGCTCCAACTTTACATTTTGTATCATTCACGCGATACTTGAAAAGGAAGCCTGAGATGTCATCCATGTCGCTAACTAATGGTGCATTTGCTTATCAGGCGAAACTTGATGGTGTGCAGTCGAATAGCGATTGTGATCGGAAATGAGGGAGAAAAATGATTTCGTTGAATCCTGATACGCTTACAGGGCGTGAAAATTATAAGCTGTTGACCGGAAGTATTATTCCAAGGCCGGTAGCCTTTGTAACGACTTTGAGCAGCGAAGGGGTGCTGAATGGTGCGCCGTTCAGTTATTTTTCTATCGTTGCTTCCGAGCCGCCACTGCTGTCTGTATCCGTACAACGTGTCGATGGAGTATCCAAAGATACAACACGTAATGCGATGGAGCATAAAGCTTTTGTCGTACATATCACAGACGAGGACAATGTGGGAGCGGTGAATGTGACGGCTTCCCGTCTGTCGCCGCAGGAGAGTGAGGTTACACTGGCAGGCCTTACCCCGATAAAAAGTACAAAAATCGCAGTTCCCGGTGTGACAGAAGCGAAAATACGCATGGAATGTATTCTGGAACAGGTGATACCGCTAGGAGGTAAGGAGGACACACCTGCTTGTGATCTGTTAATCGGACGCGTAGTGCAGTATCATTTATCCGAGGAAGCGTACCAAAATACGTATGTGATTGCTAAGGAGTTGCGTCCAGTAAGTCGGTTGGCTGGGAACAATTATGCGAAGCTAGGAGAGCAATTCACGCTGGAGCGTCCCCAATAGGGGGCGCTTTTTTTACAGCACGCCTTAAATTACATCGGAAGGATTCTTATTCATCACATTTCCTTTATGAAGGCAATGTTTAATCTGAATGTTGATATTATTGTGGTGTTTCGAGAGCCAAGTGTTTAAAATGAGTCCCTATTTTGTTGGAGTTCCCTGATGAAAAAACATTTGCCATTGACCATCGTTTAGTTTCCAAATGGAACTTCTTAATGACCTATTTCCATCGTCAATCGATTTAGTACAGTATGTTGAATGTACAAAATCTGACGACAACAACTTTATTTTAAAGTTGGTAATTATAAATGGTATGTAGTTCAAAGGAGCTCTATCATTTAAAAAAATTAATTGCAATGATTTGTCGTATTTTTTACCCGAAGAGCCATATTCAATATAATCATTAGCTAATAGCTTTTCAAAATCTTCTTTTCGATAATGCATTAACTGCTTTTCTAAATTCAATATAATCTCATGTAATTCTTTACTCACCTTATCACCTCAACTAAGATTTTATGTCACCACTAGGATAGGAAACTTTTTTAATAAAAAAGAGAACGTACCGTGCTTTTCGCTCAGGCCCCGTTCTCGATATTCAATAACCGCTTTTACTAATAATGATACACATCTTTGAGACTTATGAGTTTATTTACTTCAAAGTTTTCAGCAGCAGGGAGCGATACGTCGTTTCAAACAAAAATTCAAACGCCTCCAAATGCTTTTTAGCCTCAAATACATCACGGCCCCACGCATAAATGCCGTGGTTACGCAATAAAATTCCAGGCACCTGATCATTCAGTACACCAGACACCAGCCTGGCAATCGAGGCAATATCCGCGTAATTAGGCAGCACAGGAATATCAATCGCAGCATTTTCTTCCCAAATGTTAAAAGCCTTGATCAGCTCAATACCTTGGATAGGTACAGCGCTTTGCTCACCATAATATTCGGAAATCAGATTGTTAAACACGGTATGCACATGAAAAACTGCTCCACAGCCTGTCAGGCGGTAAATTTCGCAATGGATGAGCGTCTCTGCACTTGGCTTGAGGTTTGTGGCTTCTGCTGCTTTTCCGTATTGGTCTACGAACAGAAAATCCTCAGGAGTGCGTTTGGTCTTATCCTTGCCGCTGGCGGTAACTGCAAAATAAAATTGTTCGGGGTGAAAGTCACCGATTCGGATCGACAGATTACCGCTTGTGCCTGGGAACCAGTTGCGAGATGCGAATAGTTCTTTGACATCAGCGAGCTCTTCCAGTGCGCGGCGTTTTTCTTCCAATGAAATGTCTGCCAAGTTAAAACTCATTTACAGCACCCCTTGCTCCTGTTTTTGCTTTAAATCCTCGATAATGTCATCAAATGTTTCAAAGGGTACATGTGGTACGCCAAGTTCTTGACACTTTAAAGTCAGATGCGAACGGGAGTACACAAGATCGGCAATTTTAGCTCCTTCAAAATCGGTCAGACTGTCGCCGATCAAAATCCGTTCATATTGTTCGGGAGAGTATTGACGAATCACAGTCGTTTTACACATGCCGCAGTCATTTGTACACAGCTCCTCACATGGATGCGGCCACGTAATCTGGATGCGCTCCTCGGAAAAATCTGCTTTGTTGCAATAGATGTGGTCGTGTGGAATATCGAATGGTTTTAGCAATGGATCAATAAAAAAATCAATGCCGCCGCTGGTAACGAAAAATTCAATCTGCTGCTCCCGTACATAGTCCAAAAAGCGTGCAAAGCCCTCGCGTATACCAGCTTGTCCAAGTACATATGAGATAATTTCGCCCTTTTGCTCCGAAGGCATCAAGGCGAACATCGCACCTACGCCTTCACGAATGGATGTATGCCCATTTACGATCTGATGCATGATGGGCTCACAGCCTGCAGGCTGAAAATGCTTCATAATGGCGACAATATTATCGCTGTTCGTAATTGTCCCGTCAAAATCGCAAAAAATGACGGGCTTCTTTGCTGTGCTCATCGTTCGCCCCCCCACGTGTCAAGCGCAGATTGCAGCTCGGGGTGAGTACGGGCGTATTCTGCCAGCGGGACATTCTGCTGTACGGCTTCAATCGCCTGCACAAAGGCGCGCCCACCGGCTTCTGTACCTAGCGGATGGCCGTGAATCCCACCCCCGGCGTTGACAACAACGTCAGTACCAAAGTCACGTACAATTAACGGCACGAGGCCCGGGTGAATCCCTGCGGAAGGGACAGGCATGCTGGCCTTCAGCGGTAGATCAGGGGTGATCAGTTCATCGCGGATCGCCATGTTTTCCTCACGCGGCATCGTCACTGAGCCGTAGGGAGAAGGGAAGAGGACGAGGTCAGCGCCAGCCAGCCGCATAAGCTGACCAAGTAGAACGGACGCCGATATACCATAATGTGGCGACGGATAAGCAGCTCCCGCCAACGAAGGATGAGCAGCAATTGGCACCGAGACGGCGGGATCGCTGCTAAGTTCATGCAGCACATCGTAACCGTAGGCCAACACGTTAAACAGTAACGCGTTGGCACCCGCGTCGATGGCCTTGAGAGCTTGCGTCTTAAGCTGCGAGGTCGGCCCCGTTAAATTAGCCGCATACAGCAGCTTTTTACCGGTTTCGCGCTCAGCCGCTTCGGCAGCTTTGATGCAGGCTTCGACACGTTTCTCAATTGGTGTCAGCGCATTTTCAAACAAGATCTCGTCATCCTTGATCAGATCGACACCGCCCAGAGCCTGCCGGGTAAACTGTTCACGAAGTTCGTCCAAATCGAGGCCAATCACAGATTTGAAAATGCTCATGAGTAAGGGACGATCATGCACGCCGAGCTGCTCGCGCAAGCCGCTGATACCGAATTTCGGTCCCGGAAAAGCAGAGCGGAAGGCTTCCGAGAAACCCAGCTTCGTTAGCTTAATTCGGCCGTCCATCGAAATTTTGCCGAAGACTGTGACCAGCAGTGCGGGAATATCCCGGCTGAAGTTGACATCCGGGTAAGCGATGGTCAGGTCGGCGTACCGTTCACCAGGACCTCCATCGTGAATATCCACAGAATGAACCGAGCCAAGATGCTTTTGCATCGCGTCCCGTTTGGCTTGCGGGAGCTCAGTCCAGCTGCCCACCGTCATGCCGATGGCAATAGATTGGGCCTTTTGGTTAAAATCGGCTTTGTCATCGTATACCCGGTAGGTCGCCAAGCAATAGCTCATTCAATTCCCTCCTTGAGTACAGCTCCCATCTCGCGGGATCGTTCAGCGCACCGCTGCACCGCTGCAATCACCGTTTCATAGAAGTCACCTTTGTCCAGCATTTCCAATGCAGCTACTGTAGAGCCATTAGGAGACATGATTTTGTGGCGAAGGGCAGAAGGCTCCTCTCCGGTTTGCTGTACCATGCGTGCCGCTCCAAGCGCGGTTTGCACCGTTAGTTCGTGCGCTTGCTCAGGGGTCAAGCCACCACGAATTCCCCCGGCAATCATGGCTTCCATCAGATAGTAGACATAGGCAGGGCCGCTTCCAGATATCCCGGTCAAAACATCCATTTTTTCTTCCTCTATAACCGTCACCGTACCTACAGATTCGAACATCGTAAGCACATTTTTACGCTGGTTTTCGCTGATCTCTTTGGAAAAGCTAATGCCTGTAGCTCCCAGCCCAATCGAGCTAGATGTATTGGGCATCGTCCGTGCGATCGGCTGCTTGCGACCCAGTAATGTTTGCATCGTACGAATGGACAATCCAGCGATGACCGATATGATCAGCTGCTCATCAGACAGAAGTGGGCCGAGCTGTCCAAGTGCTTGTGCAGCATCCTTGGGCTTCATGGCAAGCACAATGACTGGAGAACGACGCAGAAGCTCGGTTTTGGCGGCATCCTCGGTTTGGTACAAGACTCCATATTGCTTTTGAAGTTCCTCAAGACGAGCCTGATTACTGCGGTTGATAACGGTAATACCACTACGTTTAACGACAGAACGAGCCGTCATTCCACGAATAATAGCCTCTGCCATTGATCCTGCCCCGAAAAACGTAATTTGCTCGTTAATTAAAACTTTCGTTTGTGATTCACACATAGATTCATAACCTCCAAGGATACGGATTGATTTTTGTTATTATTCCCTGATTTGTCCAGTACCGTACACGCGATATTTGGTTGAAGTCAAGGCAGGCAATCCCATTGGACCACGGGCATGTAATTTTTGTGTGCTGATTCCGATCTCGGCACCAAACCCGAACTCAAAGCCATCCGTGAAGCGGGTAGAGGCATTGTGGTACACGGCTGCCGCGTCCACTTCTTGCAGAAAACGCTCGACATGGGCTTGGTCCTCGGTGACAATACACTCAGAATGCATCGTACCGTAACGGGCAATGTGCTCCAGTACTTCGTCCAAATTGTCCACGACCTTGACGTTCATAATGTAATCATTATACTCGGTGCCATAGTCCTCTTCTGTGGCAGGAACAGCCCAAGGAGCCAATTCTCGTGTGCGTGCGCAGCCGCGTAGCTCGACCCCCGCATCACGAAAGCGTTCTGCCAATCCTGTTAAGTGTGCTTTTGCATAATCCGAGTGTACGAGCAGTGTTTCCATCGAGTTACACACGGACGGTCTTTGCACCTTGGCATTCAGTGCAATCGCTTCGGCCATTGCTGCATCCGCTGTAGCGTCCAAAAAGGTATGGCACACACCTGCTCCGGTTTCGATGACAGGTACGGTAGCGTTCTGAACAACATTTTGAATGAGTGAACGCCCGCCACGTGGAATAATTACATCCAGCAAGCCGTTCAAGGTGAGCATTTCGTTGACCGAGGCACGGTCTGAATCTTCAATAAGTTGAAGTGCCTCGCGTGGCACAGCTGTTGCGTCTAGTGCCTGCTGGAGTACTTCGATAATCTTGCGGTTGGAGAAGAGGGCGGCCGAACCACCGCGTAGCACAACCGGATTACCTGTTTTCAAGCACAGGCCCGCGGCATCCACGGTTACATTTGGACGCGCTTCATATATGATGCCGATGACACCCAGCGGCACACGTATCTTCTCAATTCGCAGACCGTTTGGACGTTCAATTTGCTCAAGGGTGTCGCCGACCGGGTCAGGTAGTGCCACAATTTGGCGTAATCCTTCGGCAATTGCCCCGATTCGGTCCTCGGTCAGCGTGAGGCGGTCGAGCAGCGATTCCGATATTCCCAATTCCCGTCCATGTTTCAGGTCATTATGGTTTGCTGCAATCAGCTCTTCAGTATGGTTTACTAGAGCTTCAGCCATAGCAAGCAATGCTTCGTTTTTCTGTGCTGTAGTCAGGCGATTCATGACCCCGGCACTTTTTTTGGCAAGATTCGCTTTGGTTCGTACTTCGCTAAACTGATTCTCCTCGGTTGTAACTGTGTTTGTCGTTAAATCACTCATGTTACGGCCTCCCTACATACATAATGTAATCCATTCATCCCTGTGAATCACCTCAAGCCGGTGAATGGGACCAATTTTGCCCACAACCTCACCGCTCGGTAATCCTTGTACCATTCGAAGCTGTTCATCGTCATAATTGACGATGCCACGTCCTAACACTTTATTTTCCGGTCCGAGCACCTCAACGACATCTCCGGCATGAAAGCTGCCCTCGACACGTCGTACGCCAACCGGAAGTAGACTGTGTCCTCCGTGAACCAGCGCGTCCTCGGCCCCTTCGTCTACATGCACCGCGCCCAGAGGGGTGGACATAAATCCAAGCCATTGTTTTTTCATCGGAAGTGAAGAGAGGTGAGTGTCAAAATATGTTCCCGGTCCGTGTCCTTCAACGGCTGCGTCTAGATCGCCATTCGCGCTTACACGTCCCACATATACAGGCACACCGCCGCGTGTAGCGACTTTGGCAGCTTCGATCTTGGATCGCATGCCGCCAGTACCTACAGACGATCCAGAACCTCCAGCTAATGCATAAATCTCCTCTGTAATTTCTTCGATACGTTCAAAACGTACGGCATTCGGATGCTTGCGCGGATCTGCCGTATATACGCCATCGGTGTCCGTAATGATAATCAGATGCTGAGCTTTGACCAGATTGGCAACCAGCGCGGACAGCATATCGTTATCGCCGAATTTCAATTCGTCAATTGATACCGTGTCATTTTCGTTAAAGATCGGGATAACCTGCTGGCGCAGCAATTCTTCTACGGTCATTCCGGCATTGTTCATCCGTTTGCGGATCAAAAAGTCACTACGGGTAAGCAGAACCTGCGCGATCACTAGGTCAAAATCTTTAAAAGCCTGCTCATAGGCCTGCATGAGAAGAGCTTGGCCAACAGCCGCTGCCGCCTGCTTTTCATGTAGCAGCTTAGGGCGAAACGGGTACCCAATCTCTCTGAATCCGGCGGCTACTGCGCCTGATGTAACCAGCAGCACTTCATAACCTTTTGCACGAAGCAAGCTGATTTCCCGGGCAAAATAAGCGATGGCTTCCCGATTCAAGCCACCTTCCACTCCAGTTAGAGAGCTGCTACCGATTTTAATGACGATACGTGTTGACATGACGTCCACTTCCTTAATTTTACTCTTTTTAATGCAAAAAAACTTCCATCCTTTGTATGCAAAGGACGAAAGTTTGTGCTTCCGCGGTACCACCTTCATTGATGATTCATGATCATCCCACTTGAAACCTGTTAACGGCAGGGGCCGCCTGATTGCGCAGGGCGCTCGGGGATAGGAGTTGGGAGAGAGTCCAGGTAAATTCTTGCAGCCTATCGGAATTTACTCTCTGAACAGGACCGGGTCTCTCTTAATAGTCCCTTCAACGCGCTAAATGATATTGGATACAGAATACCACGAAAAGACCAGGTTTGGCAAAGAAGTTGTAGCTGGAAAATACGGATTAACCAAACAGGTTTAGCTTGCCAATTCGATCAGCCGCCTCGGTCAGTCGAGCTTCTGAGCTCAGCAGCCCCGCTCGCACATATCCTTCGCCGCCACTCCCGAAGCCGATCCCTGGAGCGACAGCCACCTTGGCTTCCCGCAACAACAGATCGGCAAAAGAAGTAGAAGTATAGCCCTGCGGCACAGGCAACCAACTGAAAAAGGAGCCGCTTGGGCGTGTCGCCTTCCAGCCGATTTGCCCAAGTGCATCATAAAAAGCGTTACGGCGCGATTCATAACGGGCAACCAGCTCGCTTACGCAGTTCTGCGAGGCCGTCAAGGCTGTTGCTGCGGCTGCCTGAATGCCGCCAAACAAGCTTACATAAATATGATCCTGCAGCAGGTTAATCATCGAGATGATTTCGGCATTACCGAGCGCGAAACCAACACGCCAGCCCGCCATATTGTACGTTTTGGACAAGGTATAGAACTCAATCCCCACGTCTTTAGCACCCTTAGCCTGTAGGAAGCTTACCGGACGTTCGCCATCAAATCCAATAGCGCCATAGGCAAAATCACTGGCAACCACAATGCCGTTACGTTGCGCGAATTCAACCGTATCCTCGTAAAAGGAAAGTGGAGCAGTAGCCGAGGTAGGATTATTCGGATAGTTAAGGAACATTAGCTTAGCGCGGCGGCGGTCTTCCGCGGAAATGGCTTCATAGTCGGGCAGAAAACGATTCTCTTCCTTTAATGACAGAAAAGACATTTCCGCTTTAGCCAAGGCTACACCTGACCAGTAGTCCGGATAACCGGGATCAGGGACGAGACATACATCACCGGGATTGAGTAGGACTTGTGGGAGCTGAACCAAACCCGTTTTTCCGCCAAACAGGATGGCGACCTCACTTTCAGGATTGAGCGTTACACCGTAATCCTCCTGATAGCGCTGGGCAACGGCTTCCTTGAGAAAGCTATAACCGCGAAATGGCGAATATTTATGATATAGCGGGTTATCTGCTGATTCCTGCAAAGCTTTTACAATATGAGAAGGAGTGGGGGTATCGGGGTTCCCCTGTCCGAGATTAATGACATCATGCCCCGCCGCGATTTCACGGTTTACATTTTGTACAAGTGTGGCAAAAAATTGAGTGGGTAACTGTTTCATGACGTCAGAAGAAGGAATAGAAAAATGAGTCATCCATGTACACGACCTTTTGGAATAGTTTAAGAAATAATCTATCACGATTTTACCGAGCTGTATAGGGGGAATTAAGCTTGCATGGTTGCGTAATCCAGACTGATCGGGCTATGATGGGAGAAAATACCGGACAATGGGTCACGAGAAGCTCCGGCTCACAAGGAGGATGAAGGATTTTGACGTATCAGGAAGCTCAGCCGTTCAGTGTTGCACTCATACAAGCTCACATAGAGATAGGAAATCCCCCGGAAAACCGCAGTCATATCCGAGCTTTAATGGAACAAGCGATGAAAGCCGAACTGAAGCCGGATCTGATTGTCCTGCCAGAAATGTGGAACACAGGCTATGCCTTGGAGCGCATTCATGAGCTGGCGGACGAAGAAGGGACGGAGACTCGGGCATGGATAGCAGCATTTGCCGCCACCCATCAAGTGAATGTAGTAGCAGGGTCAATCGCAGAGAAAAAAAGCGACGGTCATGTGTATAATACGATGCTCGTTTTTGACCGAACAGGTAGAGAGGTTGCTTCGTATTCCAAAATTCATCTATTCCGACTTATGGATGAAGAAAAATATTTGCAGCCTGGCGAAGAAAAGGTTTTATTCGCACTGGATGATGGGATTCAGGCAGGTGCGTCGATCTGCTATGATATCCGGTTTCCTGAACTAGCCCGCAGTTTGGCCCTGTCGGGCGCAAATTTGTTGATCGTACCCGCAGAATGGCCTCATCCTCGGCTGCATCACTGGCGCATCTTGCTGACCGCACGTGCTATAGAAAATCAAATGTATGTCATTGCTTGTAACCGGGTAGGTCGCAGCGGAGATACTGATTTCTTCGGGCATTCGCTTATTATTGATCCATGGGGAGAAATCATTGCTGAGGGCGGAGAGCAGGAGGAGATTCTCACAGGAACGATTGAGTCTGGCTTGGTGCAGGACGTGCGTGGTCGTATTCCGGTGTTTGAAGATCGGCGTCCCTCACTGTATGACCGATAATCAGTGTAGAAAGGAATACTCCATGCTTAAGGAACGCATTGAATTTTTGTGTAAAAAGAAAAACCTGTCCCGTAAAGAGCTGGTAGACGGGCTGGTGACACCTGCACATTTTGCGAATATACTGGCCGACCGTTACCCGTTAGCAGAGGATCTGGCCGAGCAAATTGCTGGGCGTTTAGGTGTAAACCCATCGTACCTCTTACGTGCAGCGGCAGAGGATGAGGAAACGCTGGCTACAGCGGATAAGATTTTTACAGAGCTGTCCAAGCTGGCTAATCCTGCCACGGAAGGCTATGTGGATCAGCTGGAGGATCGCAACGATTCACTGGTAGTGGAAATGACGACTTATTTGATGAAGGCCGTTTATTACCAGCAATTAAATGACCCAACGGCCTATGAATATTTACATCAAACCTATTTGAATTTTTATTTGGAGAAGTTTGGTCGTTCGGATGAGGTGGAGCTGCCCGCACCGCTAAAAAAAGCAATTTTATTTTATAAAATCCAGTATCTCCGCTCTAAAAATCATTATTATGATGTGCTGAATAACGTTACGCAGTTAATCCGATTGGTGGAAGAGGGGACGGAAAACTGGCTCAATGCGCAAAACATTATGATGGAGGCCTGCATTCAGGTTAAGCAATTTGATCAGGCGAAGCAGGTATTCGAGCAGACGATGCGAAGGGTGTATGATGATCGGCTTTTTCACCGTTTGACGGGCCTGTATGTAGCTTACAGCGGATATTGTTTTGCCATGGGTTCTGTACAGGAAGCACTGTTAACGCTGTCTATGGCTGAGGCCAATCTAGTCTATTTGGAAAATGCGGCAGATATGCTCACGACCATCCTGAACAACCGGATTATTATGCTGACATCGATTGGAGAGCTGGACAAGGCATTGGAGGAAGTAGGGCGTTTTGAAGCGCTGGTGAGTCGGGAGCGGGAGGAAATGCAGCAGATGATGCTGCCCGTTACGCTGATATATCGTTGTGAGATTGCGTTTGTGCGGAAAAATTGGGGCCTTCTCTCACAGCATTTGGATCAGCTTCGCCAAACCAATCTGACAACAGATCAGCAAATGGGGCTTGATTTTTATGAAAGCCAGCTTGCGCTTGCTCAGGGAAATCAGGACGCCTTTTGGATGCATGCCTTGCAATGCTTGCCTTATTTTGAAGCTCTTCAGCATCCAGCGCGGCTTGAACAGTTATATGAAACGCTGGCTGTGGTGTCCGAGGACAGTCGTCGTTATAAAGAATCATCTGCGTATTATCGTAAACTGGTCTATCTTTTAAGAAAAAAATAGTCAGAAATCATTCGCTTTTCACAAAACTATCGGATAGATTGTTCGAAAGAATACTCGGAAGTGTGCAAAATTTTGTGCGAACCGTGCCAAAGTTCAAAAATAAACCGACAAAATACAGGTTGAAGCTCCTGTTTTTCCGGTTTTTTTGTATGTGCCAAAACGTATTGTGATGTCAGGAACCGTCTTCTATACTGAATTCATAAGGTACGACAATACAAAATACGAGGTGCAATCACATGATGAACTTTTTCGGTAAAAAGAAAAAACAGCAGGATGCGATAGAACAAGCAGACCAACTGATGAATAAAGGCCTGTCAGGCTTATTTATGAAAGGTCTAGTACCCAAAGAGCATCGGGAACAGATCAACCAAAGCCTAAATTCGGCAAGACAAGCTCAAACAGCGGCTAACGGTGGTTTGGCGATGGCAGCGACTGCGGTTATTATTTCGGTAACAGATACCGGGAAGCTCGTGAATTTTGATCCGATCGTAGTGCTAGTGCTAGATGTGACAGAAATTAACGGCAATCGATACCAAAAAACGTTGGAAACGCTCGTATCCAAGCTGCAAATCCCGCGGCCTGGAGATACGGTGGGTCTGGGAAGCAACCCGAAAAATCCATCAGAGCTGATCTATATGGGTCTGGTGACAGCGTAAAATGAATGAGGTGTTTCACCCTATCTTGCTGACATATATTTTAAACAGATGATTGAAAAGGGGTTTTGAAGGATGAAAGGATTTTTGAGTATGATCGGGGTACTTCTAGTGTTTGGTGTAGGCTTCTCACCATTCTTGGCTAACTACTTATGGAATGATCCATTTTTGATTATGGATGCTCCGTGGTATCGGCCGTTAATTTATACAGGCTTTGCGCTTATATTTCTACCTGGTATTATAGGTGCGTTTTTCGGAGGGGGTAAAGTCAAGAAGGGTGCTCCTGGGGTAGGGATCATTACTAGTGTTCAGCAAACAGGGACTTATGTAAACAATCAGCCGCAGGTAAAACTTGGGTTGACCGTAACCAAACAGGGAGAAGACAAATATGATACTGCTTTGACGACGATTATTCCTTTAACTTCCATGGCTCAATTTCAGCCAGGCTCGATCATTCCACTCGTAATATCGGAGAAAGACAAAAAGAAAGTAGGACTTGACCTGAAAGGGCAGGTGTCGCAGATGGATTTGCAAGCGTTAATGAATGAGCAAATGGTCAAGCAGGGCGTATCGCCCGAGCTGATGGAAATTGCCAAAACCGGTGAGCAGGCATATGCAAAGGTGCTGGATGTTACACCCATGGGTGAAGCGGGATCCGATAAAATTAAGCTTCAATTTACGCTGAGTGTAACGAAAAGCAACGGCGATACCTTTAATGTAACCACGCAAAAGGATGTTTTTTCTTCCCAACTATCCAAGCTGCAGCAAGGAAGCATTATAGAGGTCATTTATTCACCTCAAGATCCTTCGAAATTGGTCTTTAAAACACAAGTGAGTGAAGCCGAGGTACAGCAAGCATTTGGTTCTTCTCGATCATAAAAAAGTTTTTTATGATACCTGTTTCAGATACAGCCTATAGGTGTATTATAATAGTATCCCGACACCAGGAGGTTGATAACGATGGATAACCAAAGTAGATCCGAACTGGCGAATAGGGATGGCCTGTCACGGCCGAGAGGCTTAAATAGACAGGTTGTCGGAAACAACTATGAAATGGGCTATGATCAGGACAAAAGTCCACCACATCTAGGGAGACCCTGATCACAACAAGGCGAGGACAGACACTTTGGGATCACACAGCACATTGGAACTGAGGTAGGACATTCTTGGATACCAAGACTAGAGACCTTAAGGAAAGAAGTGATGCGGGATGGATAAAGTGGAGTTTCCGAGCAAGCGTAGAGTAATCAGGCGAGGCTGACATGAATTTCAAATGAACATGAAATGTGGTTCGTTGAAGACAGATGGAAGCAACATCGCAACAGTGTAATCGAACCCGTGATCTAATTGCAGTATTGAAAGTATAGGGGCGAAGCCCCAGGACCGTCTTCCTCTCTGGCTTGGGCTGGGGAGGAAGACGGTCCTTTTCACGTTCGAGGCTACTTTTGAGAAAGTTGCTCGACCGTTTCTCGGAAGGTATCAATAAAAGCTTCGGCAGCTTTAGACAAATAACGTCCGTTCCGGTAAGCAATGGCCAGGGTACGGCTGGGAGTAGGTTCGGCGAGTGGCAGCAATGCTGGAACAAACTCGCTACTGGCGGCCCGTGCGATAAAACGTGGGACGAGTGTCACGCCCATACCTGTCGCTACGAGCGATTGAAGGGTCTCCATATTAGTGCTTTCAAACACCACATTGGGTTCAAAGCCTGCTTGATGACATAGATCCATCGTCAGCTTGCGAAAGCCTTGCCCTTTTTTCAGGACGACAAAAGGCTCGTCTTTCAGTTCTTCCATATGCACTGGCAGCGGCTGGGTACCATTTTTACGCAGGGCTAGGGGATGACCCGGAGGAACAGCGAGATCAATCCATTCTTCACCGATGGGTACATAAGAAAGTGTAGGTTCTACTAAGGGAAGAGAGAGCAGGCTGAGATCTGTATCGCCACTTGCCGTTTTTTTCTCCAGATTCATGGATGAATCTTCGACTAACACGATTTCAATGTCTGGATGAGCCCTCTTGAATACAGGCAGCACATGCGGCAGCAAATGGGAGCCTGTGATAGGCATACTGCCAACGACGACCTTCCCTTTTCGCAGCTGAGAAATATCGTCCATTTCCTGCCGGAGCTGCTCGACTGCATCAACTATTTTTTTTGCCTTTTCTACAAAGCTTGCTCCTGCATGTGTTAATTCCACCGTGCTGGTGTTGCGTTGAAATAAAAGTACCCCAAGTTCTTTTTCAAGTTTGGACAATTGTTGGCTCAAAGAAGGCTGAGCAATATGCAGTTTTTCTGCTGCGCGTGAGAAGTTTTTTTCCGCTGCAATTTGCAGGGTGTACTGAAGCTGTCTGAATTCCATCGAATTTCATGCTCCTTATCTTATAAACTTTTCCTATTACATCATAGACTGATTATACAATAATAAAATTAAATGCCCAGTCCTGACGAATCTCATGTGTCACAAGTATTATATAGATGAAGCGTTTTGTCACAAATATCGTCTTTTAATATAGATAATGAATTCCTTTAACATTCTCCTGATAAAACATAATTAATCTTAGTTCTGGTTGTACAAAAAAGATCTGGGAGGAAAATGAATGCTAAAATGTTGGGGGCTACATACGAAAAAATCGGTGGCTGCACTCGTAGCGACGATGATGCTAGCAGTAAGCGGTGGGACGGCGATGGCAGTCGAAAAGGACACGTCGATTAAAAACGTAATTATTTTGATTCCAGACGGTATGGCTAATGACGCCACTGCACTGGCTAGATGGTACAAAGGATCCTCCTTAACGTTAGACAGCATGGCAAGCGGCATGGTGCGTACGCATTCTGCGGATGCTCCAATTGCCGATTCTGCTCCAGCGGGTACTGCTTTTGCCACAGGACATAAATCTCATACTGGGTATGTAGGTGTCCTTCCTGATGAAGCGACAATGCCTGGACAACAACCCAATGCAGGGGGTGACGCCAAAAAACCTGTAGCTTCCATTCTTGAGGCTTCCAAGCTGGCAGGAAAATCGACCGGAATTATTGCGACTTCCGAGATTATGCATGCGACACCAGCTGATTTTACCGCACATTATCCTGATCGTAAAAATTATGATGCACTCAGCATGCAGCAAGCCTACAACGGGGTTGACGTAGTGTTAGGTGGAGGCGGCAAGTTTTTGGAGGCAGCAGGGCGTAAAGATGGCCAAGATTTGGTAGCCCAAATTAAAGACCAGGGTTATGACTTTGTCACGACACCTGAAGGGTTGAAAAAATCGACCTCCAGCAAGCTCTGGGGCAGCTTTTCTCCCGAAGCCCTTGCGTATAACCTGGATCGCGATGCATCCAAGGAACCTAGTCTGGCGGAAATGACATCGAAAGCCATTGATGTGTTGTCCAAAAACGATAAAGGCTTCTTCTTAATGGTAGAAGGCAGTAAAGTGGATTGGGCCGCCCATGCAAATGATCCAACCGGAATTATTAGTGACGTGCTTTCATTTGACGATGCGGTGAAAGTGGCTGTGGATTACGCCAAACAAAACCAAAATACTGTCGTCGTAGCAGTGACAGACCACGGAAACGGTGGATTGACGATTGGTAGCAGCGATACAACTAGCAATTATGACAAAACGCCTTTAGCTGCTTTTATAGACCCGCTGAAAAAAGCGAAGCTGACGGGTGAAGGCTTGGAAGCCAAGCTGAATGCAGATCGCAGCAATATTAAAGAGGTGCTTTCCACGTATTTTGGCATCACCGATTTGACAGACGAAGAAGTGAAAACCATTAAAGATGCCAAAGAAGGCAGCATGAACTATGCTGTCGGACCGATCATTAGCAAACGTGCGAATATTGGCTGGACTACAGGCGGACATACAGGAGGCGATGTCGTGTTGTACACGTACGCGCCGAACGGAGACCGTCCATCCGGTGTAATCGACAATACGGATGTAAATAAGTATATGACACGTGTACTTGGACTGGACTTGGATACAGTCAGCAAGCAGCTTTTTGTTCCTGCAAAAGCCGCTTTTGAAGCTAAAGGAGCCAAGTTTACTGCGGATACGAAAGTCATTACAGTGACCAAAGGCAGTAACAAGCTGGAGCTTCCGGTATACAAAAATATTGCTATGCTGAATGGTAAAAATACCACGCTCAACGGTGTAGTTGTATTTAACGGTGTTGATTATTTTGTACCCCAGCAGGCAATTGATTTGATTCAGTAATATGCAGAATCATCGACAAGGGCTGTTTCTTCCATTAGAGGAAGAGACAGCTTTTTTGTGTGTTGAGCTAAATGTGTATTTTTTGAGGCGGAAGTTGAAGAAGGTTTTTATAAAATGGGATTTTTTGTGAAACTAGTCACGTTACATCTTCTTCGATATTGCTAGAATAATACATGTACGGTACAAGCCGCTGATGATGCGAAGTCCGGATGGACGAGGGAAGAAGGGATGAGTCACGGACGAATTATTACTGCGTCTGGCTGACGGCAAGGAATGGACGCATACGGAAATGATGGAGTTGCTGACACGTTTGGATGATGAGCCGACGCTACGGGCTCAACTGAGGCACCTGGCAGCTCGCACCAAATTGGAGCGCTATGGCAAAGGTGTTTTTTTACGGGGATTAATTGAATTCTCCAGTATATGTCGTCAGGACTGCATGTACTGTGGGCTGCGTGCTTCGAATAAACAGGCAGATCGTTACCGTTTGCAGCCGGAAGAAATTCTGGCCTGTTGTGCGGAGGGCTATGAACTCGGCTATCGGACCTTTGTGCTGCAAAGTGGGGAAGATTACTGGTTTACAGCAGCCCGGCTGACGAAATTGATTCGAGAAATTAAAAGCCGTTTCGCGGATGTGGCAGTCACACTGTCCATCGGTGAACGAGATGATGAAACTTATGAGCAATTATACGAGGCGGGCGCGGACCGTTTTTTGCTGCGGCATGAGACAGCTTCCCCCCGTTTGTACGCCAAGCTGCATCCGACGATGACGATGGAAAGCAGGCGCAGCCGTCTGCTGGCTTTGCAACGAATCGGCTTTCAGATCGGGGCCGGATGTATGGTGGGGTTACCAGGACAAACAAATAGTGAATTAGCAGACGATTTGGTCTATCTGCATAGCCTGTCACCAGATATGATCGGGATTGGTCCTTTTTTACCGCATAGCAACACGCCGCTTCGGGATGCCAGTCAGGGGAGCATGGAAAAAGCTCTCGATATTATTTCGTTATCCCGACTGGTTGTTCCAGATGCACTTATTCCGGCGTCCACGGCAATGGGAACGATTCATCCCCAAGGCAGGGAGAAGGCGCTTCAGGCAGGGGCAAATGTGGTGATGCCCAATTTGTCGCCACTGGCGGTGAGGCCTAAGTATGCGATTTATGAGAATAAAATATGTTTGGGAGATGAGTCTGCCCAATGTCGTCATTGCCTGGAACTGCGGATTCGTGGAGCGGGATTTGAAGTCGATATGGGGCGCGGTGATAGTTTGAGGGTGCAACGACAACTTATGAGATAGGAAACTTTGTGAGGCTATGACGGAAACATTGCAGTAACCATAAATAAGGAGATGGGTATACGTGAGTGGAGTACGGGAGAAAGTATCGGCGGATTTTATTAATGAAGCAGAGATTATGGCAGCAGTGGAGCAGGGGAAACAAGAGGCAACAGATCGACACCGTATTTTAGAAATTTTAGAAAAGGGGAGAGCCTGCCGGGGACTGAGTGCGAGTGAAGCGGCGGCTCTTTTACATGTGGATGATCCTGAATTATTGGAAGAGATGTTCAAATCTTCGAGGGCAGTCAAAGAGCAAATTTATGGCAACCGGATTGTGTTGTTCGCCCCTTTATATGTAAGCAACCACTGCGTGAATAACTGCGAATATTGTGGTTATAAACATACCAATGACAGCTTTACTCGTAGCCGTCTGACACCGGAGGAATTGGTGGAGGAGGTTAGAGTGCTTCAAGAACTGGGACACAAGCGACTCGTGCTGGAAGCGGGAGAAGACCCAGTTCATTGTCCCATTGACTATATCGTCGATTGTCTGCGCCAGATCTATGAGGTCAAGGTGGATAACGGCAGCATTCGGCGGATCAATGTGAATATTGCATCCACAACCGAAGAGGACTATCGGAAGCTGGCAGAGGTGGGCATTGGAACGTATATTTTATTTCAGGAAACGTATCATCGTGAAAGCTATCGTAAATTCCACCTGCAGGGACCAAAGCGGGACTTTGATTGGCACACTACGGCAATGGACAGAGCCATGCGTGCGGGTATAGATGATGTGGGGATCGGTGTGTTGTACGGTCTGTATGATTTTCGCTATGAGACCGTAGCGATGCTGAAACATGCCGAGCACTTGGAAGAAGCCTTTGGCTGTGGCCCTCATACGGTTTCAGTTCCACGATTGCGTCCGGCTGAAAATGTAGATCTGGAGCGATATCCGTACCTGGTCAACGATGAGGATTTTATGAAAATTGTATCCGTTCTTCGACTGGCTGTCCCTTATGCTGGAATGATCCTGTCCACGCGCGAGGAGCCGGAATATAGGGACCGCGTCATTGGTCTAGGCGTGTCGCAGATTAGTGCAGGTTCAGCTACAGGCGTAGGGGCATATGCAAAACAGGAAACTGATGATAAGCCTCAATTTGAGGTGGGGGATCATCGCTCACCATCGGAAATTATTAAAAGTCTGTGCCGTGGCGGATATATGCCGAGCTACTGCACAGCTTGCTACCGTGAGGGGCGAACTGGAGATCGTTTCATGGAGCTTGCCAAATCAGGACAAATTCATAATGTATGCCAGCCGAATTCGCTGCTGACCTTCCAAGAATATCTGCTGGATTATGGGGATGAGGAGGCACGTGAACTGGGAGCTGCCGCTCTGCGAGAAAATCTGGAGCGTATACCACGTGAATCGACGCGCCGTTTGACGCTTGACAGACTTGAACGACTGGAAGCAGGCGAACGCGATTTGTATTTTTAGCAATTTATATTATTCGTAGTATCATTTCACGCTATGAAATCTCATGATTTATAATGAACTTGAAAATAAAAAGCAGTCGCGTTGAAATCAGCGCGACTGCTTTTGTGTGTCTGGAAAAAAATATGAATACCGAGATGAGGACTTTTAGGAATAACTGCCGGCCTCTACAGCTTGCTCCCATGCCAGCATAGCAGATGGGAAGCATTCAATAGCACGGGGAAAGACCCCCTGTACATAAGCGATGAAAACACCATAGTTCACAATCGGCACGCCGGCAGCTTTCGTTTCCGACATTCGATGAAGCATCGTACGCCGATTGAGCATGCATGCACCGCAATGAATAACCAGTGCATATTCGCTCAGATCATCAGGGAAGCTGGAGCCGGATGCATGCTCGATGATGAGACGTTTGCCTATCGTTTGGCGGAGCCAGCGGGGAATTTTCACTCGACCAATATCGTCAGATTGGCATTGGTGAGTGCAGGCTTCGGCAATAAGTACACGGTCTCCATCTTTGAGGCGATCAATGGCTCTTGCACCTCGTACCAGTTCGTCCAGATCGCCTTTATGACGGGCAAACAGGATGGAAAAAGAGGTGAGAGGCACATCTTTGGGCGTGTCAGCCGCTACTTTCATAAAAACCTGTGAATCGGTAATGACCAAGCGAGGCTTGCGTCCCAATCTCTCCAGTGTCAATCGTAGTTCATGTTCTTTGGTCACTACGGCGATGGCATCACTCTCTAGTGTATCGCGGATTGTTTGCTGTTGTGGCAGGATCAATCGGCCTTTTGGTGCAGCTTTGTCAATGGGAACGACCAGCACAACAACATCGCCGGGTGACAACAGGTCACCGACGATACGGAAACGATCCTCGTTTTGGGGGAGTGTATTCGTGATAGCCTTTTTCAGTTCCGTGTCTCCCCGGAGCAAAGATGCACTGAAAGGAATCAGGGTGAGATCCAGTTCAGTAGCCAGTTTTGTAGCCGTTTTATCTGATTCTGTAAGGGTATCTATCTTATTCAATACCCCAATAACAGGAATCTTTTTGATACGGAGCTTTTCGAGTAGCTCATGCTCGAATGATCCGACTCCAACGGTGGCGTCGATAACGAGAAGAGCCAGGTCTGTACTATTAAGTATTTCTAGCGTTTTGTTGCGGCGCAGCTCTCCGATCTCACCCTCATCGTCCAGTCCGGCGGTATCTACCAAAACAATGGGACCCGCTGGGAGCAGCTCCATCGGTTTGAAAACGGGGTCCGTGGTCGTTCCTCCTACAGGAGATACCACTGCGACGGGCTGACCAGTCAGGGTGTTCAGAATGCTGGATTTGCCTGCGTTACGGCGACCAAGCAGGACGATATGTGGTCGGTTGCTACGAGGGGTATCATTCATTCCCATGGTGAGTTCCTTCTTCCTGCCCCGGAATTCCGGGCTTGGTTACTGTATAGGGATGGCATAATTGGTCAATCCGCGAACGGGTCAGTAGGCCGCGATCTTCTGCAATATCCTCTGGTGTGCGACCTTGCACAATGGCCGTCGATGCAATGGAGGCAGCCTCATCATAGCCAAGCTCCGCGACCAGCGCAGAAGCCATCACGGCTGAGTTACGTAGATTTGTAATACAGCGTTCTTCACGCACGATCAGGCCACGCACACATCGTTCTTCGAATAGTCGAACCGCTCTGTTCAGAATATGTAGCGATTCCAGCAACGATTCGGCAATCAGCGGCAGGAATGCGTTTAGCTCCAACTGACCCGAGGCAGCGGCCATAGTGATAGCCGCATCTTCGGCTATCACACGCATGGCTGTTAGTCCTGCCATTTCAGCTATTACCGGATTGACCTTGCCAGGCATAATAGAGGATCCGGCCTGAACTGGAGGCAGAGTGTATTCGCCAATACCACCGAAAGGACCAGAGGCCAGTAGGCGAAAATCGCCAGATATTTTGTACAGATTCACGGCGGCTGCTTTGAGTAGACCGGACACCTCCACAAAGACATCCATATTTTGAATCGGATCCATCGGGTGGTCGCTGCGACTCAGTCCAAAGCCGGTCTCATCCGCCAGTTTTTCGACCATCCGATAGCTGTAAGCGCGGGGCGCGTTCATACCTGTGCCAATCGCCGTGCCTCCAATAGGGATTTCCCGCAGCCGCTCTTCGGCCTTATAGAGACGCCAGCGGTCGCGCGCTATAGCCTTTGCATAGGCACCAAAGCCCTGCCCGGCCATCATGGGCAGGGCATCTATTAGCTGAGTGCGGCCTAGCTTGAGTAGGTCGGCATATTCTGTTTCTTTGTGTTGTAAAGCATCCTGTAACGAAGACATTGTGTCACATAAAGGCCGAAGCAGCCGTATCGCTGCAATTCGTAGCGCTGTGGGATAGACATCATTCGTAGACTGACAGCAGTTCACATCATCCAGCGGATGTACAATTTCATACTGCCCTGGTCTGCCTCCTAGCTGTACGATGGCCAAATTAGCAATGACCTCATTTACATTCATATGGGTACTGGTGCCTGCGCCGCCTTGCATAGCATCCACGGTAAACATATGTTGGTGTCTCCCGGCGAGTATTTCATCACAAGCATATACAATGGCAGAGGCCCGTTGGACAGGAAGCCGTTTCTGCTCACCATTCACTTGAGCGGCTACTTTTTTTACCAACACAAGAGCGTGGATCAGGTTTTGGTTCACAGGCCTGCCACTGACCGCAAAATTGTTCATCGCGCGTGCGGTGTGAATACCGTAAAAGGCGTCTGCGGGAATTTCCATCTCTCCTAACGCATCCCGCTCGGTTCGCGTATTTGTAGGTAGAGGGAAACCTTCAGTCATAGACCTGTTGCCGGAATGCGTGTCATATGCAGCAGCTGACGTGCACTTGCAGCGCGTTTTTCCTCAACCCGGGCATGAACCAGATCTGGCTCGACCAGCTTGAGGGCTTGTGTTGGACATTTACCAATGCAGGCCGGTCCGCCGTCCACACCTTCGCACAAATCACATTTGCTGGCAATCATGCGTTCTTTGGGTTGCAAACGGCCTGACATATTGGTGTACAGTCCGTCTTGAACGACAGGCTGCCCGTTTCGATACTCGGGTACCATGGTAATCGCGCCGTAAGGGCAGGCGATCATGCAGGTTTTACAGCCAATGCAGCTTTCACTGTTAATGAGAATGCAGCCATCTGCGTTCGTAATGGAGCCGTTCGGACAAGCGTTAGCGCATGGGGCATCCTCACAGTGACGACACTGAACGGGTGCAGTGACTCCAAATGATTTAATAACCTTCAGACGAGGGTGAAAATGAAACTCATCATCTGGTGAGATAAAAGGGTTCTCCGCTGAATGTGCGATGACACATGCGATTTCACAGGTACGACATCCGATACACTGGTCGGGATCAGCTAAAACAAAACGGTTCATACAATTCGACTCCTCTCTAACTAACGACAAATATAATGTATACAGCATAAAAAACTTAACGTATTAATGAATGGAGTAATCCGTATCCCCTTTGATAGAAATAGTGCTACTGCGGCTTTGCTTGCCGGGCCCCCGTTGTTGGAAGGTCGTGTGCAGAAGATGATGCGACACATGACCCAGCGGCTCACCTAGAAATTCATCATAAAGTTTAATGATGTGAGGGTTCTCATGCGATTTTCGTACCTGGCGTGCAGCATCATGTCCATAAATGGAGGATTTACGTGCCCGATAAGCTTCAATTCGTTGCTTTTCTAACATGATCTTGGGTTGTCCCCCTCCACTGATACATCCGGCAGGGCAGCCCATCACCTCAATAAAATGATAATCACATTCGCCCGCATGGACACGATCCAGTAGCTGATAGGCATGCTGTAGCCCGGCGACGACCGCTACCTTGAGCTGTAGCTTGCCTACCTGAACCTCAGCTACTCGAATGCCTTCCTCACCACGTACAAAATCGAGTTGGAGCTTCGGCAGTTTTTCATTTGTCAGCAACTCGTAACCTGTACGGATGGCAGCTTCCATGACTCCTCCAGTGACTCCAAAAATGGAGCCTGCACCGGAATATTGCCCTAACGGTGAATCGAATTCTTCATCAGGCAGGTTTGCAAAATCAATTCCGCTCTGCTTGATCCAGTATGCAAGTTCACGCGTGGTCAGTACCTCATCTACATCACGGTAACCGTCAGATTCCATTTCGGGACGATCACATTCAAATTGTTTACAAGTACATGGCATGATGGCAACGCTGTATATATTCGCAGGTTCCACTTCGTCCAGTTGTGCGCCATAAGATTTGATAAGCGCTCCTAACATTTGCATCGGAGATTTGCAGCTGGATAGATGGTCTAGCAGATCGGGATATTCAATCTCGGCAAATCGGACCCATGCTGGACAGCAGGATGTGAACATAGGCAAGGGACCGCCTTCGGTCACGCGACGAATCAATTCCGTGCCTTCCTCCATGATGGTCACGTCAGCTCCAAAGTTGGTGTCATATACCCGGTCGAAACCAAGGCGGCGCAAAGCAGCAGCCATTTTCCCAGGCGTCAAGGTGCCGAACGGCATTCCGAATTCCTCCGCGAGTGAAACACGAATGGCCGGAGCACATTGGACGATCCGAAACTGTCCAGGTTTGGTCATCATATCGCTTACCTTATTCAAGTTGTAGCTATAGTAGGCAGCGAATAGCGGCTCTCTGATGTCGGCAGGCATATCGCGTTCTTGTATACGTTCCAGTCGTCTAGCGGCGCCTTCCTGTGGAGATGAACCTGCCCAGTCGGATGCGTATACGCTGCATATTTGTACACATTGACCGCAAATAACACATCGGTCTGCATTAACGGTTTGCGGTTCTCCAGGCAGTCCCTCTATGGCATCTACTGGACAAACCCCAGCACAGCGTCTGCATCCCGTGCAGAGCGTTGGGTCAATATGAATGACAGGGTCTGTGCAATCAGTCGTCTTCATACAAGGAGGTGAAGAGATCTTGTCTATTGTGGTTGACATGTTTTTCTACCTTTCTGCGGCTGATTTTGACCTTACAGGCGTGGGAAAAAGACTTCCCGCCGAGGCTCTGGAGGCGAGTCGGATATACCCTTGGCCAGCCGTAGGACATGATTCGGGCAGGCATCTACACATGCAGGCTGTCCTTTCTCTGTTTCCGCGCACAGATCGCATTTGCTTGCCGCGGTGCGGGGAAGGGCCACTCGATTTGCCCGGTGAGTCAGGCCGGACTGCGTCACAAGGTGTCCGGCCTGGTAGACCGGAGACACCTCAATTGCCCCGAAGGGGCAGGCCAAAACACAGGAAGTACAGCCGATACATCGATCCTCATCTATCATGACGACTCCGTCCTCCTGACGAATGGCCTGCACCGGACAGGCATGTGCGCAGGGGGCATTTTCGCAATGCCGGCATTGCACCGGCACATACGTATCTCCTGTACGAACAACATACACCTTGGGTATGACAGGAACGCTGACGGTTCCGACCGAAGCTCCTATACCGTTAGCCTGACTGTGAACGGCGAAGCACGCCAGTTCACAGGCTTTGCAGCCGATGCACTGCCCGGCGTCTGCGACTACAAAAGAAGAAGCAACAGCGCTTGTTCTACCGGCTGCTCCCATTCTACTCATCGAAGCTGACCGGGTATCAGTCGGACGGTGCATCATATTCCCTGTGCCGCTCATCTTGTCACCTTATCAGCCAAAACAGCTTCCTGGACGTTCATCTGTTTGCGAATCTGTTGGTACGATTCATGTACATCACGTTCGGCCTGAGCTTGGTCGGCGATTCGTTCCAGGCGGATGGCACAGTATTTTAATTCCGGGGTTTTGGATACCGGATCGAGAAAATCAGCGGTCAGCTCGTTGCATGCTCCAACCCACCAGTGATAGGTCATGTAGGTCGCACCTTGTTGCACACGGTCACTGATTTGTGCCCGAGCCATGATGCGTCCCCGGCGGGAGGATATGGCAACAATTTCACCATCCAGAATATTCAGATCTGCTCCGTCTTCCGGGCTAATCTGAATAAAGCCAGGCTCATCAGACAATTGGCGCAGCGCACGGCAATTGCCAGTCATGGTACGAACGGAGTAGTGGCCTACCTCACGGACTGTAGACAAGACAAGCGGGTATTTTGCATCCGGTTGTTCTTGTGGCGGACGCCATTCGCAGGCGAATAATCTGCCTTTGCCACTAGGTGTCGAAAATTGATTTCCTTTATACAAATACGGTGTACCTGGATGATCCTCAGTAGGGCAGGGCCATTGCACGCCGCCTTGCTGCTCCATTTTTTGGTAGCTGGCACCGGAGAATAATGGGCAGAGGCTACGCATTTCATCCCAAATTTCCTCTGTGTTTGCATAGGACATAGGGTAGCCCATGGCGGTAGCAACCTCGCTAATAATGGCCCAGTCTGGCTTTACATCACCCTGTGGCTCGACGGCCTTTCGGATGCGCTGAAAGCCCCGATCTGCCGAAGAATATACACCGTCATGCTCGCCCCAAGCAGTAGAAGGGAGGATGACATCGGCATGCAGCGCTGTTTTGTTCATGAAAATATCCTGGACCACGACAAATTCCAATTGGTCTAGGGCTTCACGCAACTCGGCGGCGTTCGGATCACTTTGTACAGGGTCTTCGCCGAAAATGTAATAAGCTTTCAGCTTGTTCTCCTTCAGGATGAGGTGTGGTACCTCCGTAAGTGGATATCCTTTTTTACGCGGCAGCTCAACACCCCATGCTTTTTCAAACTTTTTGCGAACCGTGGTGTCTGTTACATCCTGATAGCCAGGATACACATTCGGTAAAGCACCCATGTCACAGGAACCCTGTACATTGTTTTGTCCCCGTACTGGTCCGATACCCACATTCGGCTTGCCCAGATTTCCGGTCAACAGTGCAAGGGAAGCGAGCCCCTTTACTACGTCAACGGCCTGTGAAAATTGGCATACGCCCATTCCGTACAAAATGGTAGCGGTAGGGGCCTTTGCATATTCCCTCATAGCCGCCCGGATATCGGCCGCCTTGACCCCCGTAATGCCTTCCGCATATTCGGGAGTATATTTTTTAATGCTGTCTACATATTCGGCAAAGCCTTCTGTGTTTGCTTCCACATATCGTTTGTCGTACAGTCCTTCATGCACAAGTACATGACCAAAAGCGTTCACCAAAGCCATGTTCGAACCGCCCTTTAAGGGTAGCCACATATTCGAGATACGAGCTGTTTCGGTCATGCGCGGATCGCATACAATAATTTTGGCGCCTCTTTGCTTGGCAGCTACAATGCGTCTTGCGACGATCGGATGTGTTTCGGGTGCATTATATCCAAATACGAAAATGAGATCAGAGTGTTCAATTTCAGGAATAGAGTTGGACATAGCTCCATCTCCGAGCGAGTAAGTCAAACCTGCCACAGAAGGGCCATGGCATACACGAGCGCAATGGTCAATATTGTTCGTGCCAATGACCGCCCGCATGAACTTTTGCATGACATAATTGGCCTCATTTCCCGGACCACGTGCGGAGCCCGTTCCCATAATGGAGTCGGGTCCGTATTTTTCCTTAATTGCTGACAGCCGTTCGGCAGTATATTGAATGGCTTCCTTCCACTCCACTTCCTCCATAACTCCATTTTTGCGAATCATGGGCTTGCGCAAGCGTGCAGTCAGAATTTGCGGGTCATTCAGAAAATCCCATCCGTAGTGTCCTTTTAGACACAACGTTCCTTCATTCGTACGACCACCAGCCGGCTCTGCGCCAATTACCTGTCCTTTTTCCACCAGCAAATGAAGCTGACAACCGCTCCCGCAGTAGGGACATACGGTCAATACCTTGTCTGCCATAAGTGCAGCACCTCTTTTATATGAAATAGATGAAACTCGAAACATAAAAAAAGCCAATACAAAAATGCCGCTTTACGCTGCATCCTGTACTGGCTTATCCGCGAGCGAGGAGACAAGGCTCCTTCCCGCTAATCCAACCGGTGTATGTGTTGTAGTTCTAGAGTAATGATAATGTGTCCGTCTCCATGGACGGAGGGGCAGACCTCCCAAGTATAAGTGAAGGGACTGCCGAGTGTTTTTTCGGCTTCGTTCATAAACTCCTTTTCCAGATAGGGACGAAGGACGTCCCAATATTCTCTGACCTTGTCCTCAGCCCCTTCATGAACGAGGATTTCGGACAGATTAGACAATGTACCTCGAATTTCTACCGTAATCCGGAGCGGCGAATCCAGTGAAACCTTGACGTTGTCCGGTCCTTTTCCCCGGTAGTGTTTGACAATACATACGGCCAACTTCCTGATGCGCTCACGGTATTCCAATTCGGTATTCAACATCTGGACACTCCGCTTCGAATCAAAATAAAGGCGTACTTGCCGCGCATGCCAGACAGCCTGTGTAACTAGTTTAGAACAAGACGTAACCGTCCCGACCAAAGTGGTCTGCCCAGCACGGCGTATCACTCTTCTATGGTAGAACAGGTTGGCCCGGAAAGATGTGAAATTCATTACACTGAACCAAAATTTTACATGGATTAGCCCCCTCTTGAAGCAGCTTTACCTCTATGGTTTGTATGATGCTTCTCGTTCTATCGCATTGCTTGTACAGTTCTAATACAAAAGCAGTAGATGAATTTATCATTATTACATTGAACGAAAATGCTAGTCGAACACCAGAAAATATAAATATGTTATCCAAAATAGGTGATATCGTACGTGATTCTGCAACTACCATGATATGTGTGGGATTGGAAGTGGTATTCGTGAACATCATCTTCAGGTTATGCGAATTCCGGAAGATTAGTTGCTAAGAGGAATACTGGGTACGCTAAATCATCAATCCAACGCTAATTTGTCTGTACACAAACCAACAGATCCTAAGCAGATCGCCCAAGTCATTGTCTGTTACAAACACCCGACGAACAGCGTTGGTTTTCAAGTCGAGACCCATAATAAAGTGGCAGCAAAGCAATTTATCGCACTGTACAATCGCTTTCATCATGGGGTAAAGTGCGGGTTCAAGATGTAGAATCTATGCGAAATTCAGTTGTAGAAGGGCAACTTAAAGGTCGCCAAATGAAGAAATTACTGCAACGTGTGGCTGAACATAAAGCCGCAAGTCAAGCCATGTATAAATAAAGAGAAGAGGTCCGTGCTAGAATGCATGGGCCTCTTCAAACCTTTAATAATTGATTTTATAAAACTTTACTGTTTAACCAGAACGGATAAATCGCCTTCAAAAACTTGCTCCTCTTTGTGGTTGAAAGTCGACAGCATTACAGTAACGAGTCCTGTTCCATTCCTCATCTCTTTTACTCCAATCACTTCAACGATGGTGTACAATTCGTCGCCTGGATATACTGGCTTAATAAATTTAATATTATTCATAGCAGTTCCAGCAATAACCTCATCACCGTAACTCCCTGTTTCAACCCAAAGCTTAAAAGAAACAGCTAATGTTTGAATTCCTGAAGCGATAATTCCATTAAACCTGCCTTTTAATGCTTTCTCTTCATCTAAATGCATATATTGCGGGTCAAACTCCCTTGCAAATCTGGTAATATCCTCTTGAGTTAATTTCAAAGACTTGGTTTTAAATACTTGTCCGATATAAAATTCATGAAACCGCATTATTACACCTCTTGATTAAATTATTTGCTTATTTATAGAGTAGCATAATATCACCAATCAAGTTAAACTGTCCGTTAGCTTAATGACGTATTGTCCGTCTACAAATTTATATTCACTGAACAATATTTCCCTTTAAAACTCGTAGCGTTATAGCAGCAAATTAATTTAAGATACAAGTATGAAAAGCCACTGATAATTCAGGGGCTTATTTTGCGTCTTGAGGAGGTGACGAAATACATGGCAAAGATAAAATCCACATTGGATATACTACTGGATCTAACCAGATCGGTTCAAGAATTGACTGAGGTTATTTCTGCTGTAATTGCTTCACAGCCAGCACGCCGGAAAGAAATTCTTATAGGTTTGGATATTGCGGTAGGAAATGCATTAGCAGAGATACAAGCCCAAGAGGAAAAGAATCAAAAAGCAAATGATGATAGCTCAGGAAAAGTTTCCTGAACGGAGAGACGGGGGAAGAAGGTTGGATAAGTGGGAGTTTTTAAGTTCTGTACTGCTTTAGGAAGCAGCGATGTGACGTATTTTTATGGTGGGTGGTCGGGAGTATTGGGGGTGTTACTTGCTCTGGTCATTATTGATTATGTGACCGGATTATTTGTCGCTGCCGTAGAAGGTAAGAAGGGTACCGGACCAGGTTTAAAAAGCAAGATTGGTCTTATCGGTATAGCTCGAAAGGTATTTATTTTTGCAATGGTAGCAGTATCCCATCTAATTGATGGAGTCTTAGGCGATTCGCACCTATTCCGAGATGCGGTCGCCTATTTTTATATGGAAAATGAGCTACGGTCCATTTTGGAGAATGGTGGCAGACTCGGCGTTCCTATCCCGCCTGTGATCCGACAGGCCGTAGAAGTTTTAAAAAGTAAAAGTGGTAAGGAAGGAGAGAAAGAGGATGCAACGACGAAACAGCCGTAATGCCCAAGGAATAGACGTATCCCGTTATCAAGGAAAGATTGATTGGAAGGCGGTTAAACCGACGGTATTTCATTTGCCTACATTAAAGCAAGTCAGGGGCAAGTTATGTTGACCCAACATTCATTACAAATGCAAAAAAAGCCAAGAAAGCAGGCGTGTTGTTGGGGGCCTATCATTTTTTAGATGCCACCAGTGTTGACACAGAGAAAGCGGATGCACGGCATTTTGCTGATGTGTAGGATCAGGTTGGAGGTGCCAAAGCGCTGGAGCTTCCTGCGGTGATGGACTACGAAAACAATCCTGGCAAGCTCTCCAAACACTTATTAGTGCTGTAGCATTAGCCTTTCTTTTGGAATTGGAGCGCCTGACAGGACGAAAGCCAATCATTTACACGGGTAGTGCCTTTGCCGCCAATTTTAACGCCTCATTGGGCGGTTACCCATTATGGATAGCCCGGTATAGTGACACTCGCGTCCCAAGCGACACAGTGACATGGAAACGTTGGGATATTTGGCAATACAGCGACAGCGGCAAGGTAGCTGGGATAAAAGGGAACGTGGACATGAATGAGTTTGACGGTACAGCGGACGAGCTGTGTAAGCGATTCAGCGCTGTTGTCCCTGCACAAGAGACAGAATCCGTTACACCCGGCATATTCTGCGTCAATGGCAAAGAAGCGGGGAGAGCACTTCTACATGGCTCCAGAACTTATGTACCGTTGCGGTCTTTGGCAGATGTATTGGGCTTTTCTTATCACTGGGACAACACCCGTAAGGAAGCGTATTTAAACAGAGCCAAGCTGCAAACTGTCCAACTTGTAGACGATACGGCTTATGTGCAACTCAAGCCAATTGCAGAAGCTTACGGGCAGTAGTGTCCTGGGATTCAAAAAATAAAATCGCATCGTTGAAAACGAAAGGGGAAAAGTAATCATGCAATCAATTATCGAAACTGTGCAACCTTACGTAAATACCATCTCCACAGCCGCTGTGGGTGTGCTTACAGCGTTTGTTTTAGGAGGTCTGAACAAAACTCAAAACTAAGGTTAACGTGTGGCTAGAAGCGCGTACTACGGCGGCACAGAGGGAAATAATCCATAAAATTGCTGGGGAGGGCTTTGCTTTTGCTCAAACAGCATTTAAAGAAGCTGGAGGAGAACGTAAGCTTCAGGAGGCTTTGCAGTATGCTTCACTTACTCTTTCCAGTCAAGGTATCGTAGTATCCCAAGTAGAGTTAAAATCCGCGATTGAGAAGGCATATCTGGAGTATAAGGCCAAAACAAAAGTGGCACTCGCTACTGACGCACAGCCAAACGAGGAGGCAACACGGCAGCAGCTAAGGAAGCTGTATCGGGTCTTGCCGCGAAGCTTAATGATTTTTTGGCTCAGGCTACAGTAGAGGTATCATCCGGTCAGGTTCAGACAGCAACTGAGTCTATTCAAGAACCAACAGAATCAGTACAAGCGCCTGCTACGGAGCAAGACTAATACGGCTATAGTTACAAAGTAAACACTAAACAGATAAGGAAAGCCGGAAAGATAGCGTAAACTTGCTTCTTTCCGGCTTTTTGGCATAGTTCAACAGAATGATTACTTGTTCAGCAGTATGAAGTTATTGATAAAACCCTCTTCTTGTATGAAAATGGGGGTTTGAATTTTCGATGTGAAATCATAATAATATACGCCGCGTCTTTCTGCCTGATTTTTCTGAGAAGTGCTGCCCAAATAATAGACCCCCTTGCCATCCGGGGACATATAGACAAATTGGCGGGATAAAAAGGGCAACTTTATTTTGGTACGTTTACCTGTTGCAATATCAACCAGACTATACTCGGGATTGCCGTGATTAATGAAACGAGTGGTTATGAGGAGCAGCTTATCATTACTGCTGGACATTGAAGTTATTTTCTCTTTTTTTAGTGTGACGATAGAACGCTCTTGCTTGGTAACGTTATTGATTTCTGTAACCTTGTTGTCCGGGGGGACCATAATGGTCTGTGTTCGGTCTGAGATGTCACCTTGTTTATCTCGCTCCCTCTCCGAATACTGTGAATTGTAAATTGTATTTTTTTCTGAATTATAGGCTATAGACCAAGTGATATTATCTTGGTTTTCATCATGCATAAATTTCATGGCGTGCGTTGTTTTATTGTAGAAAATAGTTTTAAGTATACGTTCTCCTTTTTTGACCGCAACCAGAACGAGTGGGCCATCTGGAGTAGTTGGTACGATACGATTGATGGCAAACAAATTATCGGTAAGCTGTTCGATTTTTTTGGTATTCAAGTCATACGAAAATAATTGGTCTCCCTTATCACCAACATCGGCAGAGTAATAAATTTTGTGATCAGGCAAGGACACTACAGAAAGCGGGTATTGAGAGGTATAAGGAACATCGGCCAGCTTGGTCAATTTTTTGCTGTTTAAGTCGTATGTCATAACTCGCATAACCATGCCTTGATCTGTGTTCTTCCCATTCACATACTCTGTATAAGTCATGGATAGATACTGGCCTTTCCCGGCCGACACTACTTTTTCATTTGATTGGGCCTTTTTGGGTACAGATGATTCTGCTGGTGGGGTAAAAGAGGGAGAGCAGGATGACAATAAAGCTGGCACGAGCAGGGAAAGTATAAAGAATCTAAAAAATTTGTAGCTACTTGTTCTCAACACGAAGCATCCTTTCTGAGATAAGTGATGAATCAAACTGAAGATGATAACGAAAAGGGAAAGGATAGGACGCGAGATCCTATCCTTTTTTGGTATAAAGATCTTAAAAATCATAGGAATATCTTGCTGAAAATGAGACGTACGAAGGCCATTCTAAACCTAACTTCTCTACACCCGTTTTCCAAATATCAATGACTGCATCTGGAAGACTCCCGTTATCAGCTTTATAAAAATTAGCTACGGCATTATTATCATAATTCCTTACCCGAATTTCTGTCCCGAAGTCGGGATTATCAATGGCTCCTTTTGTTGCACAGTCACCTCTTTGGAGTCTATTGGAATTTTCCCCATACGTGTCTGTGAAGTTTGTTCCTCTCCCTGTGCCTCGAACATAGCCACTAGATGTTCCGTTAATTTTAATTTCATTATCATGATCTCCATATGTATAAGTCCCAGGTGATTTGCGTGTACCGCGTGGTAATGCTTGAAGTGAAACATTATTAGTAGTAATCGCATTTTCTTTTTGATCAGGCAAGATAATATCTTTGATAAAACCTTCGCCATCATAAATTACTTTTAAACCAGGCTGAGGGTCAGGGTTATCAATATGATATACCGGTAGTGATTTGGTTGCTTCATCGATCTCTTTATCCTGTTGTTTTTCTTTTTCTAGCTCAGCCTGTTGTTCAGCAGTCAGTGGAGCAATAGCAGCTTTAGATTTTTGCTGTTCAGGTACCGGAGTTCCTTTTTCCAATACAACCATGTTATTGTTCTCATCGTATTGAATGATGGTACCCGCTAACATGCGGTCAGGGATTTTATCTCCTTTTTCGGCATTGGAGGTAGCTGGATAGGCGACCCCAAAAGAAATGAGTAGCGTTGCAGCTAGAAAAGCTTGTGGTAGAAATTTTACTTTCAAACAAAACGCCTCCTTGAAATATTTGTAAATACAAAGCCAACGTAAAGGAATCTACTAATATTGTCAACCTTTTTATGGCATATATGAATATATTTAATATTTTTTAAGATGGGTATAGGCTGCGGAGAGTGTTCTTTACGTCATTTCATGCCACCGATTATGCCGAAGTTCTTTAATAAAATGCAAAAGAAATAAAGGTTATTGACAACTGTTAAATTATGGACAACAATAGAATGCAATAATATAAAAGTTTTGGAATTTCTGTATGAAGGGTGGATATGACATGAAGCATACACCTACGATTAGAGCAGAATTAGACGGATATTTAAAACAAGAAGGTTTGAGTCTATCGCAATTTGGGCAAGTTGCAGGCATGAATAGGGGGGCGCTAAGTGCCATTGTGACAGGAAACAAGCCTATGTCTGTTAACCAGCTTGATCTAATTACTGAGGCGATGGGTTTACCGGAAGGCCACTTTTACGACTTATTTATAGAAAACTACATCATCGACACGCCCCCGAATATGAGACGAATCGAGCCATTTTTGTATCGTTGTGCGGAGTTGGACAAGTTGGATGCGATCCGTCGAGTGGTAGGAGCCATCATGGACAATCTACTTTATTCGCCCAAACTGTTTGACATTGCAGAAACCCTATTCGCTCAAGGACGCCATGCTGCGGTGCTGCTGCTCTATGAGAGTGTAGCAGAAGCAGAGAAGTACCAACATTCTGAACGTCTGGCAGTCTGTCAATATCGAATATTTACGATTCAAATTGGAGATGATCAAAGTCGGAATATGAAGGCAGCTATACTGTTTGAGCCTTATGTCGAGCGTTTGGATGAAATAGATCAGCTTGACGCATTGAAGGATTTGGCAAACGTATATAGGTCATTACGTAAATGGGACAAGGTAGACGAAATGGCAAGGCAAATGAGAGCTAAAGCGGAAATCCAGTATAGTTTACAACACCAAGAAAAACGAAAGTTTCTAGATGATGAAAAGAGAACAAGAGGGCCGTTATTTGGATACATTGCTTATGCTGACCTGTTGTGTGCTAGTGTTTGTGAAGCTCAAGGCGATTATCAACAAGCTCTACAATATACATACGCCTATGCGGATTTAGACTGGGTTAAAGAGGATGACGAGGACACAAAACACTGGGTAAACCTGTTCAGTCACTGGGCGGTAGGAAATACTTACGTATATAAGCTGTTGTCAGGAGAAATAAGCCTGCTGAACGATTATGTTGAATATATTGCTACAACATCAGCCGCTAACGAGAATGAAAAGCTTTCAAAACTGCTGAATGTTATAATCGCAGCAAACCAGTTTAGCATAGATGTAGACGATATACTCAAACGATTTGAAACGCTAATTGCGACTTTTTCACAACAACCATCATCAGATGATATGTATACCCGACAAGTGATACCGGATTATATCGCGTGGTTTGGTTACGAGTTAGGTTTTTATTATTTATACCGAGGGAAGTACATTGATGGCTTTAAATATTTGATGAATGCAATGGTAAAGTCACATATAATAAATAATGAAACTTACTTTATAAACTGTATGGGGTTGTTTGTTCGTTTTCAAGCCCATGCAGTTCCTGAAACTAAAGCTGAGTATTTCAATTTTATTGAAAGGGTGTGGGAAAACAATGTTCAAAAAAATGGTACTTTTAGTCATCGCGGCTAGCTTTTTGTTTATTGTTACTATGCCGGACCAAGCCTTTAACCACCACCATAGTATTCAGCCTAACGTTACCATTGGAGGATTTTAAAGAAAAAGCTCTGCTAACCTTATGGTTGGCAGAGCTTTCTTCAGTGTAGGAATTACCACACGATTTACTCGAATACTATTTCTGAAGTGATCAGCATGAACTATACATATAGAGTGTCAAAGTCGGATATAGAACTTTTTGCAGATGCGTTAGGCCAGGTAAGAGTATATGTAGTACAGCCGTTGAGCAATGAGTTGATAACGGTCGTTGACTACGGCGGAGTAGTGGAAAAGTTTTCGCCTGATGCAATTAAGATTAACGAGTCGTATTTCTTTCGTAAGCAGTTTGAATTTAGAGTAGATCTTAAAGAACCTACCAAATTGTAATCGGTAGCCTTAAAGGTAGACCATAACAAAAAATAGGAGAGGAAAAGGATGAAGAAAAGAATATTTCTGTTCTCGATTTTATCTTTAGCTATAGCAACTACGGTAGGTGCTGCTTCAGCTTCACCAAGTATAACTAGCAAAAACACCATAATTAATCAAAGATCGGGGGGAAGCGCAACTGTAAAAGAATCCTTTAGTGTCCCTAAAGGATGGGGTCATGTTAAACTTCGTATGAAGAATCACTCTGATCATCCAGTAAAGGTAAGTTTAACTCACAGCGGTTCAAACAAACTATATATTGAAGGATTAGTAATCGCTCCTCACGACACAGTGACTTGGAAATCTACTGACCAAGGTTTCAGCGACGGTTTGCGTTCTGGAGACTACATACTTCAGTGGAGAGGCAGCGACTATAAAGTTAATGGGGAAACATGGGGGGTAGCTGATTCACAGCCTGGAAATCTCTAAGTTATCCTAGCTATACAACTGTCCTTCTAGCCGTTTGGTGAGGAGGGCTAATTATGCGTTTGTTCAAGCCAACAAGTGAATTAATCCCCTTAATTGTTCGGTAGAGCTTTTTTTCATTGATCAGTTTGAATTTAGAGTGGATGTGAATAAGGACTCCGCTGGTATGTAACCAGTATGGAGTCCTTTGGTGTTTATTATTTAGTTGAATACTCACTTACTTCAACGTAAGGATTTTGTTGAATATTACGTAGTCTTTACGGTTGCTGAATGGTCCCTTGTTGTTATTGTGCTTATCAATGGCAAAGAATGAAGGACCTCTACCAGTATCCTTTGCGTCATACCAAGCGGTGAAAGCATTCAATTCTTTTTTACTCAGATCGAATTCTTTATCAAACCCATTACCCATGGTTACAGTAAGAATAGCGCGGTCACCAGTTGCTTGAGAGGCCTCATCTGTATCGGACGAACCAGGTGTTGTAGACGGATCTGGTGTTGGTGTTACCGGCAAATTATTGTACATCTCGAAGGCTCCAAGTGAAAATAGAGAATTACCATTATTACTAGTGATGTTCAAACGGTATTTTTTATATTTTGTTTTATTGGTAAATGAAATTCTTTTTTCTCTTTTTCTTTCCAGTTAGTAATATTTTTTTGTGTATCGAGAATGACCCGTGAAACACCGTCCGACCCTTCGAACATCCAATCTTTTGGCGATTCGGTTAAACTAGATCTACGTGGAGCCAACACATATTTGTTGACAACTACAGGACTTTCAAATTCATAAGCAATCCAGCGTGGATACTTCGCCACGCCTCATAATATAGTATTGAGAAGATTTAATATAATTCCAAGTAATAACAGGGGAGTAGGATCGATCTTGGGTAAGTCATCAGTTAGATAAATATGCAAATATTTAGATTGTATTTATAGATTGGCAGGTTTATGTTTAGACACATTTCGAGGAATATACTTCCAAATATATACAGTAAAATAATGAAGCCTCTGTCACTCCACAAGGAGGAGGTCAAACTGACCCTGAGCAACTCTCAGGTAATCGCGCAATCATGGTATTGACCATGACTACCGGTTTGGACAAGGAATTTGACTTAAGCATGAAAGAGGTCAATGACTTTATCGCTTGGTTGAGAGCAGACAGGCTGGTACTGGATTGACTAAGCATTTTTTGTTAAGAAGCCCTTCCTTTAATCAAGACCTCGCATAGCCTATGGAGTATAGTACCCTAAAATAAAGGAGGCGTTACGTGTGGGGGAAATGAAAAGAGACTACGCGGGAATCACCGGAAGAGTTTGGACGTCGATAGCTGCTGTCTTGGCACTGTTCATTTTGCTGGTAATCATCTTGAAATTAATTCATTTATAAAGATTCTTAAGCTCCACCAGCAGCCACATTAGCTCCTGAGGAATGTATAAGGTTCGCCGTTCGACCCGTCCCCGACCTTAAAGAAGTTGGTGAAACAACAACGTTTTGAAAACAACAGAATGACCTTCAGCCGCTTTTCCGGAGTGGATAGGGGAATAACCCCTTAACTACGCCTGATCCACGCCGGAGCGGCTGAAATAAGTGGACTGTTTTTACTATTAAGAGCTGATAGAAATCAGTGCAAGGAACCGCCTATATTCACCTCATCTATTCTTATAGCCTTAACCTATCACTTCTATAGATATCATATCTTAGACCAATCAGACATCCCGTGGTATATTGTTGACATTCAAGAGAGAGCCGCTCAGCTTCTCTCCACTAGGTTCGAAAAACACAGGGGTGAATAATGATGAGTAAAAAGACTATGTTCGAGAAAATTTGGGATAACCATGTCATCTATCAGGAAGCAGGTAAGCCGAGTATTTTGTACATCGATCTTCACCTCGTACATGAGGTAACATCGCCACAGGCGTTTGAGGGATTACGTCTTAGCGGCCGTCAGGTACGTCGTCCAGAGCTTACGTTTGCAACGATGGATCATAACGTACCGACTAAGGACCGTTACAATATTACGGACCCGATTTCCAAGCAGCAAATTGATACATTAACTCAAAATTGCCGTGATTTCGGTGTCACACTGTATGATTTGGATACGGTGGATCAGGGTGTCGTTCACGTTATGGGGCCTGAACTTGGTCTGACTCATCCGGGCAAAACGATTGTTTGTGGTGATAGCCATACTTCCACACATGGGGCGTTCGGAGCACTCGCTTTTGGTATCGGAACCAGTGAGGTAGAGCACGTAATGGCAACACAATGTCTCCAGCAAGCCAAAGCCAAAACGATGGAAGTTCGCTTTGTAGGTACCCGCAAACCTGGTGTGACAGCAAAAGACATGATTTTGGGTGTCATCGCCAAATACGGTACAGATTTCGCTACAGGCTATGTTATTGAGTATACAGGTGAATCTATTCGCGAATTGAGCATGGAAGAGCGCATGACTGTGTGTAACATGTCCATAGAAGGCGGAGCCAGGGCAGGAATGATTGCACCGGACGAAACCACCTTCAACTACTTGCGTGGACGTCAACATGTAGCACAAGGAGACGCTTTCGAGCAAGCGGTTGCTGAGTGGAAAGAGCTTGTCACAGATGAAGGCGCTGAGTTTGATGTTGTGCTGGAGTTTGACGTAGATGCTTTGATTCCTCAAGTAACCTGGGGAACGAGCCCGGGTATGGGTACAGATATTTCCTCAACCGTACCGATTCCGGCAGAACTGCCAACCGAAAACGAACGTAAAGCGGCTGAGAAAGCGCTTGAATATATGGATTTGAAGCCAGGTACTCCGATCACGGATATTGCGATTGATTATGTGTTTATCGGCTCGTGCACTAATGGGCGGATTGAAGATTTGCGTGCAGCCGCTGAGGTTGCCAAAGGCTACAAGGTTTCTGACAAAGTAACGGCCATCGTCGTACCAGGTTCGGGACGTGTGAAAATTCAGGCTGAAGAAGAAGGACTGGACATCATTTTTAAAGAAGCAGGATTTGAGTGGCGTGAAGCAGGATGCAGTATGTGTCTTGCGATGAATCCAGACGTGCTGCAACCGGGACAGCGTTGTGCTTCGACTTCTAATCGTAACTTTGAAGGTCGTCAGGGACGCGGAGGACGGACTCATCTGGTATCTCCAGCAATGGCAGCCGCTGCGGCGATTCATGGGCATTTTGTTGATGTACGGGATTGGAAATTCAAGCAGGAAGAAGTAGTCCGCTAGGATACAGAGGAGGAATTACGATGGAAGCTTTCACAACATTAAAAGGAATTGTAGCACCTGTGGATCGGGTGAACGTGGACACAGATGCTATTATACCTAAGCAGTTTTTGAAACGAATCGAACGTACGGGCTTTGGACAGTTTCTGTTCTACGAGTGGCGGTTTGATGAAGCGGGCAATATCAACCCTGAATTTGAACCGAACAAGCCTCGTTATGCAGGGGCATCTGTGCTGATCTCTCGCGCTAACTTTGGCTGCGGCTCCTCACGTGAGCATGCGCCCTGGGCGATTATGGACTATGGGTTTCGTTGCGTAATTGCGCCGTCTTATGCAGATATCTTCTATAATAACTGTTTTAAAAACGGTATATTGCCGATTAAGCTATCTGAAGAGCAAGTAGAGGAATTGTTTCAGCGCACGGCCAAACATGATAACTACCAATTAAACATCGACCTGAATGATAAAACGATCACTGACGATTATGGTCTGCGAATTGAATTCGATCTGGATGAACATCGCCGTCAATTCCTGCTGCAAGGTTTGGACGATATTGGCCTGACACTCCAGCATGAATCTGAAATTCTGGCGTATGAACAAAAACGTGCTGCAAAACAAGGCGCATAAGGTTAATTTCCAGTTCAGTTTCAATACGAAGTCATATAGCTAGATCATTTGTTAGACAGAAAGCCCGTACTGGCAATTCTTTTGCCAACGGGCTTTTATCATGCTCAAAAAATAAATTGGAAAATAAGGGGTTGACGGTTCGACTCAGCATGGTATTGTAAATGTAAAATGGTTGAAGGACTGTGTCTGTGAGAAATACCAAAAAATACATATATAAGTTAGGGGAATGAGGATGAAGAAATATGGTTGGGTGATACTAGCGGCTATCTTGATTTGGTTGTGGCCGTCCTCCCCTCATGTGAATGCGGCTGGAGCAGATTTGTTTTTAGATGGCAAAAGGGTGGAAGCGCCTGCAGATGCCAAGCCTGAAATGGTCAATGGAAAAATTATGGTGCCGCTAAGAGTGGTTGGGGAGCAGCTTGGATATCAATTCAAGTGGGAACCACAATCCTATAAAATCTCAATTCAAAAAAATAGCACAGATATGTCTATGTATGTAGGCCGTACATCGGCTGATGTGAATGGAAAAACAGTTAGTCTGGATGCACCTCCTGTGCTTCGGGGTAGCTCGACCATGGTCCCATTGCGTTTTGTTGGGGAGCAAATGGGGCTAAAAGTAGATTGGAATAATAAAAGCAAATCCGTAAATCTCAGTCAAAAGGCTGCGACTCAACAAGCGAATAAACAGTCTCAATCTCAATCATCGTCGCAAACGTCAACACAGAGTACAACAAGCACCAATAAAACGTCTTTAGCAACAGCGACGACAATAAACCCAGTTGAAGCAGACAAGCATACTGAAGCCGCATCTTCACCAACCAAGCGGCAAAATACAGAACAGACCACAGCAAATGCGTTGCTTGTACAAAATATTACTTTTGAGGGTGAAACGTTAAAGATTTCTCTGAACAAAGATATAACCCCTAAAGTATCCAAAATGACGGGGCCTGACCGTATTGTTGTAGATTTACCGGAGGCTTCACTGGCCGCAGACTTTCTCCAGTCGTTCCCGATTCGTAGCGATGGCACACGGGCGTTGACGAATAGTGACAGCAAGGATGTACAGGAAATCAGATTCGCTCCTGCGGATGGAACAAAAGGGGGCGCACGTATCGTCATTGCCTTGAATCAAGCACATGATTACGATCTCTCTAAAAACAGCGCAGGTGAAGTCACCCTTCAGTTGCTTGAGAGTAGTGTGAACCCGGAGGTGATGGTACCAACGAATGTCGAAGGACGGCGAATCGTCGTCATTGATCCTGGACATGGTGGCAAGGACCCTGGAGCAGGTAGTGTGACTGGGCGACATGAAAAGGAATTTACATTGGCGGTAGCGTTAAAGGTCGAGCAGCTTCTGCAAAATGATCCTGACATTCAAATCATATTGACCCGTAATGGAGATACGTATCCCACGCTGGATGAACGACCACAACTCGCTAATAGTCAACAGGCTAGCGTGTTTGTTTCCATTCATGGTAACAGTATGCCAGCTTCTAATAACGGAAAAGCTAATGGGTCTGAAACCTATTATGCACGTCAGGAAAGTTTGAGCCTGGCCACGATCATGCACAAGCATCTTGTAGCAGCAACCGAGTTCAAGGATAACGGCATCAGGGTGGCAAACCATGTGGTGACGAGAAAATCACAAATGCCCGCTGTATTGCTGGAGTGTGGCTACCTTAGTAATCTATCAAATGAATCGGCCATGTTCACAGAAGAAACACAGCAGAAGATCGCCGAAGGTATTGTCGATGGGTTGAAGGAGTATCTTGGGACAGACACAGGAGCAACTGAATCACTTAACTAAGGATGTTTGCAATAAAAGCTACTTTCCACCTTGTAATGAAAATTCATGGGGGTGAAAGTAGCTTTTTTAATTTTTTCGGCTGTGACTTTTGACGGAAAGCAAATGATCTATATTTTTAGTCAAAATTCGACAAAAGTAGTTCTTTGGCACGTATATTTCTGTTATGATGGAATATATTCGCAACTTTTGGTGTGAGATAACGTCTAAAAGGTTGTCTGATATTACATAAGCGCGTATATCAGGTCGCCGCACCGGAGCATGTGGCAAAAAAATTATGAATGGAAGGGTGACGAATGAAGAAATTTGGTTTTTTGTTGTTATTATTTGTCTTCATGTGGGCGGTTCCGGGTTATGGACATGCGGCTTCGAGTGGAACACAAATCTATCTCGACGATCAACAGTTAAGTGTCCCTAGTGGTGCTAAGGCACAAGTAATTGGCGGAAGTACAATGGTCCCGCTACGCGTAATTTCTGAAAATTTGGGATATGACGTGACATGGAAGCAGCAGGCGCGAACCATAACGATTGAGAAGGACAGTACCTTGATCCGAATGATAATCGGAAGTAAGACGGCGACTGTCAATGGAAGCGACATTAGTCTGGATGCTTCGCCTCTGCTGCGTTCCAATTATGCCCTTGTACCGCTTCGTTTTATCGGCGAGCAAATGGGACTGGACGTAAAATGGGACAGCAGCTCCAAGTCCGTAAAATTATATACCCGCAGTAGCGGGTCTGGAAACGGGGAATTTACACCTCCCAAGTCCGGAAATAACAGTACAGGTACTGGAAGTGTAACTGCACCAACGAATAATGCAAACTCAGGTGTTACACAGGTGCAGGGAATCAGTTTCAGCCAAAACCGTTTAACTATCGCAACAGCCAGTGCCGTCAAGCCGAAAGCGTTTACGATGACAGGCCCTGATCGGGTAGTGGTGGATTTGCCAGCGACTGCGTTTGCTGACAATTTCGGAGACCAGCAAAAGCTGGATAGCAGCTTAAATGGTTCGCTGGACATTGAGAATGAAGCGGATGTGTCCGGTATCCGTTATGCTTTATTCCAAAAGGAACCTTCAACGGTGCGCGTTGTTATTGATTTGAAACATGCCATGAATTATACCGCATATAATGATGGCTCGAATCGTGTTATCGTCGATCTGGCTTCCAAAGATTCAGTGAATACCATGCCAGACGCAACGTTACCAGATGGCTCACAGCCGGATGACACACAGACATCACCAACGAACAGCAATGGTAAAAAGGTCGTTGTTATTGATGCTGGTCATGGAGCAAAAGATTCTGGAGCAGTTGGTGTTTCGAGAAAAAACTATGAAAAGACCTTCAACTTAGCGATGGCTCTGAAAGTAGAAAGCATATTAAAGCAGAACCCCAAACTTGAGGTTGTGCTGACACGCAGTGATGATACATTCTTGGAGCTTAAACAGCGCGTAAAAGTAGCTGAAAACCTTAATGCTAACGTGTTCGTGTCCATTCATGCTAACAGCAGCGGTAGCTCAGCTTCCAACGGTACAGAGACGTATTACCAGCGTAGTGCAAGCAAAGCGTTCGCCAACGTTATGCACAAGTACTTTGCACCTGCGACGGGCCTAACAGACCGCGGCATTCGTTATGGCAATTTCCATGTAATTCGGGAAACGACTATGCCAGCCGTATTGCTTGAAGTAGGATATCTGAGTAATGCAAAAGAGGAAGCCACACTGTTTGATGAAGATTTTCAAAACCGGGTAGCTCAAGGGATTGTAGATGGAATCACAGAGTATCTCGACGTAAAATAAATCTTCAACAAATCGCTTGTCAACGTCAAGCAAGGAGGGGGACATATGAACAAGAAAATCGTAATTGCAGGTCTGCTGGCACTGTTTGCCATTGCAGGTGCAGGGTGTGCCTCTAAGCAAACAACGGCTCCTGCGACTCCATCTCAGGAAACACAAACTTCTAATGCACAAAATAGCACACCCGAACAGACGACCCCTGATCCATCGGCTCAGTCTGCTGAAAATAATGGGGCGAGTCAAACACCTGCATCTCCGTCAACAGAGCCTACAAAGACCAAGACGGACACGGAAAATTCAGGAGATCGACAAACACAACAGATTACGGTGTACTATACGGATACTCAAGAGAACGGCTTGAAAGAACAGAAAAAGGAAATTACCTATCCAAGCGAGCTGGAAAAGTTGCAAAAAGCGTTTGAAGCTCTGCAAAAGAGTGGGGATTCTGCTCTAATTCCGTTGTGGTCCGAGAAAATTTCCGTGCATAAGATCAAATTGGATAACGGTGCATTGACTTTTGATATTTCCCTGCCGGACGAGGCTCGATTGGGAGCTGGCGGCGAGGAATTGGCTATCGATGCCTTGAAGAAAACAATGTTCCAATTCAAGGAAGTCAAAACGCTAGATTTGCTCGTAGATGGTCAATCTCTAGAGTCCTTAATGGGGCATGTAGATTTGGATCATCCCATGAGTCGCTAACCGATCAGACGGTATGAAAATTTCTTGGGAATTTGCACACTTTTCACGTGCAATCTGTGACAGATAATGATAATATAGGAGTGTATTTCTCGCCTATGCAGGCAGTCATGCACAAATAGTATTCGTTTCTTTCCGGATGATTATTTAGAGTGACCGTCTTGATGCGGGCTATCCCGTATCAAGACGTTTTTTTTGGTAGGAGGTAGGATTTCCGTGAATGCAGCAACCGCACGTCATATATTGGACACCATCGGTACGATGTTTCCGGATGCCCATTGTGAGTTGAACCATGACAATGCTTTTGAATTAACGATCGCCGTGTTATTGTCTGCTCAATGCTCCGATCAGATGGTCAATAAAGTAACGGCAGACCTGTTTCAAAAATACAACTCACCTGAGGATTACCTAGCTGTTCCTCTTGAGGAACTGGAGCAGGATATTCGCAGAATCGGCTTGTACCGAAACAAGGCCAAGCATATTCATAACCTCTGTCGTATTTTAATAGACCAGTACGGGGGAGAGATACCTTCGGAGCACGATCAACTGGTTAAGCTACCCGGTGTTGGCCGCAAGACGGCTAATGTCGTTGTATCTACTGCTTTTAATGTACCAACTATTGCGGTAGATACGCATGTAGAGCGCGTTTCCAAACGACTCGGCTTTGCAGGGTGGGATGATTCAGTGCTTGAGGTGGAAAAAAAGCTGATGAAGAGGGTTCCTAGGGATGAATGGTCTTTGACCCACCACAGGCTCATTTTTTTCGGGCGCTACCATTGTAAAGCTCAAAACCCTCAATGTCAGGTGTGTCCGTTGCTTGATGTATGCAGGGAAGGCAAGAAACGTATGAAAACGTCTCTTATCAGAAAAGATAAGGAACGTAGAGCTTAAAGACCCACAAAGGTAACAAGAGGGTTTAACCATTTATGTGTAGAAAAGGATGAAGAGTATGAAGTGCATTTCGGTATATACAGACAATTTTGAAGCATTCTCTGATATTTTTGAGCAAATTGTAACAACAGAATTTGCTGAAAACGAAGAGCGCGAGCTTGAGGGAATCACGGTTAGTCATTCCGGTGATGTACCTGAGCATTATCTGGAGCGTATGTCACAAAAGCCAGAAGTGGTCGTAATGAAGGATAAATCCCGTGGGATTACGATTTTACAGCATGGTCAAGTATTTGAAATTTTGCTGCCAGTGCTTGAGACTGCAGCCAATTAAGTTCAATTAGCGGACGACATGCGTTGCATGTTCCGGTATAGGCGGCTCGGCTGGTTTAACCAGCCCGAAGGCGCATATATACACGAACCTTGCAGACCATCCTGATGTGGATAGAGCCTCTTCCAATGAAGTGTGCATACATTTTGTACCCTGAATTATGGTGTCTCGTTCCGCATGTTCCAAAAGGTGAATGTACGTAATGAGCAGGCTCACCCGTTGTTTACATATCTTGCTTCGTCGTTGTCCCTTGAGGGCTTTGATAAATGCATTCGGTTGCCTAAATACTTATTCCTAATGATCCGTTTTGGACAGAATAAAATGAACTTTTTGTTATCATGTACGAAAACAGCGTTCCCTAAAGCCAGGTACTGGCGGGGAGCGCTGTTTAGTTTTTTTGATGTGATGATTCTCACAATGGCTTAGGAATGCTACAATATAGCTATTTGGTGCAGACAAGTGATAAGGAGTGGAACCGTAGCTTATGATGCAAACGATTACAGGGGATGCGGGAAAGTGGTTGGATACGATAGAACAGATACAGAATACACTGCGTAAAGCCGGGGATGAAGCGGGAGCGAAGGCGGTAGGGGATCTGCTGGAAAAAGCATATGCGCAGGAGCTGACCATTGCCTTTTGTGGACATTTTTCAGCGGGTAAATCGAGCCTGATTAACAGCCTGTGTGGTAAAACCGTCCTGCCATCTGGACCGGTGCCTACGAGCGCTAATGTAGTGTCCATCCGTTATGGACGTCCGAGAGCACTCATTCATCCAGCCCAAACAGCGGAAAATCCAGAGCCGGAAAGCATGGAAGCCTCCCTGTCCGAGCTTGCTGAGTATTGTAAAAATGGTGGAGCCTATGAATCGGTTCAAGTGTGGGAGGATGTTCCCATATTATCTAACGGAGGAGTGCTGCTGGATACACCCGGCGTCGATTCCACAGACCACGGACATGCGCTGGCGACACATTCTGCTTTACATTGGGCAGATATTGTTTTTTATGTAATGGATTACAACCATGTCCAATCTGAAAATAATTTGTCTTTTGCCAAAAGTTTATCGGATTGGGGCAAGCCGTTATATTTGATCATCAATCAAATCGATAAACACCGGGAGCGGGAGCTTTCATTTACACGTTATCGTAATGAGGTGGAGACTAGCTTTCACGCCTGGCAAGTTCATTATACGGACATCCTTTTTACTTCCTTGAAGGAGCAGAATCATCCATGGAACCAGTGGAAACAGTTGACGCACCTGATTCCGAAATTGCTGGAGCGAAAAACAGAGCTTTTGGCATACAGTTTAGTGTCCTCTATGCATCATTTGGTAGAGCAACATGTAGAGACTGTGCAGTCAGCTGAAGAAGAGGAACTGAACACACTGCTAAAAGAAGCGGGTGGGGAAGAAGCCATTTTGCGGCTGGATATAGAGCAGAAAACCTTGCAGCAAGAAGACGAACACTGGAAGATGCTTCCCGAGCAGGAGCGTAAACGGCTGCGTCAAGAGCTGGATCATCTACTGGAACACGCACATTTGACGCCAGCGGAGCTACGTGAAGCCGCAGGCGAATACTTAGAGAGCCGCAAGCCGGGCTTCAAAACAGGACTATGGTTTGCAGGAGGAAAGACTGAGCGAGAAAAGGAAAGCCGTTTGGAACGGCTGACAGGAATGCTGACTGATCAGGTGGAGGGACAATTGCTTCCTCATGTACGGGAGCTTCTGCGGTCTTGGGGTGACGGTCAGGGGTTGTGGACCTCTGCGATGGAGCAGGAGCTGGATGGCATCCGTCCTGTGATAGACCGGCAACTGGTAGAGCAGACGGTGAAGGAAAATGCGTTGTCGCCAGAGTATACGTTAAACTATTGCAAGGACCTACGCGCTGCTGTGACCGCCGATTGCCGCCGCAAGGCGCTGACGCTGCTAGACCGCCTGCTGGCCCAGCTAGCAGTGCGAGCCAAAGCCCGCCGCGCGGCTCTCGCAGAGAAGCACACTGCGCTGTTGGCGCAGGCGGAGGCGGCGAGCCGCTACAGCACTCGCGTGCAGGCCTCGGCTTCGTACGCCAACCTGTTGCGCAGCTTGCTGCCGCAGGCTCCCGCGCCAAGCGGGTTGCCCTGTGCGGACGCGCCTGCATCGGCGTCCGATACCGCCGCTGCTGCGGCGCCAACGGGCGTTGCGCGCCCAGGCATCGCTGGCCCGCGCAACGCATCGGCACAGCCGCTAGCAGGGACGGCGGCAGCACAGCCTGCCGCTGGAGGCCGCCGCACGCGGTTGGATGCAGCAGCGGCCCAATTGAAGGCTGCCGCTGCCCTCGTAAGTCCGTACCCTGCCATGCAAGCGGCGGTACGGGATTTACATGCCCGCGCCGCTGCGCTGGAGGGCGGGCAGTTTACGCTGGCGCTGTTCGGAGCGTTCAGCGCTGGGAAATCCAGCTTTGCCAACGCTTTGTTGGGTGAAGCTGTGTTGCCCGTATCGCCGCATCCGACGACAGCGGCGATTAACCGCATAATGGCGCCTGCAAGTGCTGAGCGCCATGCCACGGCTGACGTCCATATGAAATCAGTGGAGGCGTTGCGGGAAGATCTTAAATACTCATTTCGGTTATTAGGATTGGGAGAGCCAGAGGCAGCGGGCTGGCAAGAAGCCGTTCATGCTTTATCTCCGGAAGGCATCCATCCTGCGGGCAGGCCTCATTATAGTTTTTTAAAGGCTGCCGCAGCCGGATGGGAAGAAGCTGAAAGCTTGCTGGGACAACAGCTTCAGGTGAATTTAGAGCAGTATCGAGATTTTGTCGCGTCTGAGCACAAATCATGCTTTGTGGAGCATATTGACCTTTATTATGATTGCGCTCTGACCCGTCAGGGCATCGTGCTAGTGGATACGCCAGGAGCGGATTCTGTGAATGCACGGCACACAGGCGTGACCTTCAACTATATGAAGCATGCGGATGCTCTTGTATTTGTCACATATTATAACCATGCGTTTACGCAAGGCGACCGGCAGTTCCTGAATCAACTAGGTCGAGTCAAAGAGACCTTGGCACTGGATCAGACGTTTTTTATTGTTAATGCATCAGATCTGGCTTCTTCTGAAGAAGAACTGCATTCTGTTACCCGGCATGTACAGGAACAACTACAGGCGAATGGAATCCGAAAACCACGTATTTATCCGCTTTCCAGTATGCTGGCGTTGGAAGCTACCGAACAGGGAGAGGCTTCGCTGCGTTCAGCTTCACGTTTTGATGCATTTGAAGATGATTTCTCGGCATTTGCAGCCGAAGAGCTGGCAGGTTTGTCCATCGCTTCTGCTACGCAGGAACTGGCCCGGCTGCGGAAACGCATAGAGCAACATGCAGCCGATGCCCGCTATAGCGTGGAAGAACGGGAGATACGATTAGAGCGATTAACTCGCATCCGTGGGGAATTGGAGCATACGCTCCTAGGCCTGACTGATAGCAACGGTGCATCTGTGTTATCGGGCGAGACCGATGAACTGCTGTATCATGTACGTCAAAGGCTGTCCTATCGGACTGGAGAATTTATGGCAGAGGCGTTTCATCCATCTGTTCTGCGTGAAGGAGTAGGTGATCTTCGTTCGGCTTTTGCATCTTGTGGTCGTGAGCTGATGCGTTTAATCGAACTGGAGCTGTCTCAGGAATTACTGGCAACCACACTCCGGCTGGAAAAAACGGGACAAACTTTGGTGCACAAGGCTATACAACAGTGCGTAGAACACATGAACCATCAGTTGCCAGGACTAGATTGCACAATTCCTGAATCGAGAAAATGGGCTGTTCCCGAGCTGAAGGAAATTTCCCTGCAGGAGTCCATTCATTGGAAGGATTATTGGAATAGCTTTAAAAATCCAAAGCTATTTTTTGAAGGAACTGGTCGAGCGAATCTACAAACCAAACTGGAGCCGATATTACGCGAGCGAATCGGGGAAGCTGTGGATCAGCAACGTGAACGAATGTCTGCTTTTTACGTTACGCTGATGCAGGAGGAACAATTGTGGCAGAAAGCTCAGCTTCGAGAGCAAATGCTGGAGACGACTCGTGGCATGGAGCATGCCCTTATGGGCGGTGAGCAGCCACAGGTTTGGGAAGAACTTGCTGGCAAGATTGCGGCTTTGGAGTAAAGATAAATATGTTCACCAATGATTAAAGATCAGGACACCGGGTTGTGGGACAACCCGGTGTTTTATGCATGCTCCAAAAAGAAAGCAATACTGAGTAAATAGCCACATTCAATAATAAGAAAGCGATTTAATTTGTCTAATCAGCCACCAATTGGTAACCTGCCTGAATACGGCTCGTTATCCTCTTTGCCGCCTTGGAACGCGAATGGTAAACTTCACTAAGCCATATAACAACGTCGTGCAACTAATGGAGGGACATTGACATGGAAGTGCTCAGGCAACTGCAAGTTTTTTTTCGCGAGAGGAGACACTATCTGTTTCTTTCTATTTTATGCCTTGCGATAGCGACGGCTCTGGGACTGGTGTATCCGAACCTGCTCCAAAGGCTTATTGATAACGCTATCATCCCCGGTGACTTCGGGAAAGTTCCGGCGCTGGCTCTGACTGTGCTGGGAGTAGTCATCATCAAAGGGTTCATGCAATTTTTACATGGTTTTTTTGGTGGACGGCTAGGTAACTACCTGGCATACCGCCTCCGCAATGCTTGTTACGAAAAGCTGCAATTTTTGTCCTTTAGATATTATGACACGGCCAAAACGGGTGATCTCATGTCCCGACTGACTGGTGATTTGGAGGCAATTCGTAACTTTATTGGGTTTGGTTTTGCCCAACTCCTCAATGTGCTACTGATGGTCGTATTCGGCTCTATGATGATGCTGTATATTAACTGGCAGCTCACCCTCATTACGATGATCAGCATGCCATTGCTGCTCTTCGTCACATTCAAGTTTGAATCCCGGATTCATCCCACCTTTCAGGAAATGCGGATTGCCCTTAGCGCCTTGACGACAGCGGTCCAAGAAAATATAACAGGTGTGCGAACCGTCAAATCTTTTGCCCGCGAATCATATGAAGTTGAGAAATTTTCAGTACGTAATGAGCAATACAAAAGTAATCAAATTCAAGCTGCTTCCTTATGGAGTCGGTTCTTCCCTGCTATGGAACTAATTGCTTCTGTCAGTGTGGTCCTTCTGTTGGGCATGGGCGGGTATCTGGTCATTCAGAAGTCAATGACCTTGGGGCAGCTCGTCGCTTTCTTTAGCTTAATTTGGTATATTATCGGCCCCATCTGGAGCATTGGCTTTCATATCAATAACTATACGCAGTCCAAAGCATCCGGTGAAAGGGTCTTGGAACTGCTAAATCAGTCCATAGATGTAACCGATGAAGCCGGAGCACTTACACTCGATGCCGATCAGGTGGAAGGACATGTTACGTTTGAACATGTTACCTTTGCTTACGGAAATAAGCTTCCTGCTGTTGTTGACATTAATTTAGACGCACCGCCAGGATCAGTCATTGGAATTTTAGGAGGAACGGGGTCAGGGAAGTCTACCATTATTCAATTACTCATGCGTGCTTATAATGTGAATGCAGGAAGTATCAAGTTGGATGGCAAGGATATACGTCACTTGAAGATTCGCGATTTGCGTGCTCAAATTTCTTCTGTGTTTCAGGAGACGTTTTTGTTTTCGTCCTCTATACGTAATAATATTTCATATGGTTTAAGCCATGTCAGTATGGATGACATCATACGCGTTTCCAAACTGGCTCAGGCGCATGAATTCATAACTGAACTACCGCTGGGATATGACACTGTCGTTGGAGAACGTGGATTGGGACTATCCGGAGGGCAGAAACAACGGATCGCCATCGCGCGCGCACTACTCAAAAATCCGAAAATTCTGGTACTGGATGATGCTACCAGTGCGGTTGATATGGAAACAGAGCATGAAATACAGACCGGTTTTCAAGAGGTTATGCGTGGTCGAACAACATTTATAATCGCTCATCGAATCTCTTCGCTTCGCCATGCCAATGAAATTGTGGTGCTTGAGGAAGGACGAATCGTCCAGCGTGGAACACATGAACAGCTTATTGCTACTCCAGGTCCATATCAGGATGTGTATCATATTCAATACGCCGATTACATAGCTCAGGCTCCAGACGGTGTATCCGAAGGGCAGGTGAGACCATGAATATACCCGCAGAAAAAGCCAAACCGTTAAAAAAACCGACGAATGAGCGCTTTGTCTATCAAGATGATGATGTCATTGATAAACCGTTTAACTGGTCAGAATTCAAACGTTTGCTGGCATACATGAAGCCCTATGCCCGTCAGATTCTGCCGATCCTTCTGGTCATGATGATTCTTGGTACCATTACCAAACTGACGGTTCCTTATTTGATCAGTCTGGCCATTGATAAGGCAATTGCTCCCGCATGGCCTGCATTACCCAGCGTAAAGTTACTGCTGCTCATCACGGGTGCCGTGCTCTTGTTATATTTAATTCAATGGGCAGCCAGCACGTACCGCATTAAATTCACCAATATTATCGGTCAACGGGTTATTTACGATTTGCGTGAAGATTTGTTCAAGCATATTCAAAAGCTATCCTTTAACTTTTTTGATAAGAGACCGGCAGGTTCTGTATTAGTGCGCGTGACGAATGACATTAACTCGCTACAGGATCTTTTTACGAACGGTGCAGTGAATGTCCTGATTGACTGCGTACAGCTTATCGGAATTATTGTCATTTTGCTGCTTATTAACTGGAAGCTCGGTTTGGCAGTAATTGTGACCGTTCCGATCATGTTTTTGATCTCGACCAAGCTGCGCGTTCGCATCCGTCGCGCTTGGCAAGAAGTGCGTATGAAGAACTCGCGTATCAACTCTCATTTGAATGAGTCTATTCAGGGGATTCGTGTGACACAAGCGTATACGCAGGAGCAGGAAAACATGGCTTATTTCGACGACATGAACAGCTCTAGCAAAAAATCGTGGGATAAGGCTTCTGCCATGAATCAGGTTTTTGGCCCACTTATTGATATTACCGGAGGATTTGGTACGCTTGTGCTATTCTGGTTTGGAGCGCATTTAATTCAGACAGATCAGCTTACAGTGGGGCTGCTGGTTGCGTTTGCCAACTATGTTGGGAACTTTTGGGAGCCGATTAATCGGCTGGGCCAAATGTATAATCAGTTACTGGTTGCGATGGCTTCGTCAGAACGAATTTTTGAGTTTATGGATGAACAGCCGAATATTGCAAACAAACCGGGAGCAAAAGCCTTGCCACCCATTCGGGGTGACATCCAATTTGAAAAGGTCATTTTTGAATATGAGAAGGGACGTCAGGCGCTTAAAGGTATTAGTCTTTCCGTCGAAGCGGGTCAATCTATAGCGCTTGTGGGTCACACCGGCTCAGGTAAAAGTACAATTATTAATCTGCTCAGCCGTTTTTATGACATTACGTCAGGGCGGCTTACGATTGACGGTCAAGATGTGCGTGATGTCACGGTGGAGAGCTTGCGAAGCCAGATTAGCATCGTGCTTCAGGATACATTTATTTTTTCGGGGACGATACGCGATAATATCCGATTTGGCCGTTTGGATGCAACGGATGAGGAAATTGAAGCGGCTGCGAAGGCGGTCAATGCTCATGAATTCATTGTTCACTTGCCAGCTGGCTATGAAACAGAAGTAGAGGAGCGGGGGGGAATGCTGTCCATGGGCCAGCGACAGCTCTTATCCTTTGCTCGTGCCTTGCTGGCTAATCCGCGAATTCTTATTCTGGATGAGGCCACAGCCAGTATTGATACAGAAACGGAGTTGAAAATTCAGGAGGCTCTTCAGGTTTTACTGGAAGGCAGAACTTCTTTTATGGTCGCTCACCGTTTGTCTACCATTCGAAATGCTGATCATATCGTTGTACTGGATCATGGGGAAATCCAAGAAAGTGGTAATCATGAACAATTGATGAAAAAACATGGAATATATCGGGGGCTGGTGGAAGCACAGTTCAGATTTTTGTAAAAAAAAGATCAAAAAATCGCGTTTTTTGTAAATTTAAATGCCGAGCACTATTGCATTCTTGGAGCTAAACCCTGAAAATAAAGATGAAAAGAGATCAGAGCAATTTTCGTCAGAGGGGGAAGAGTTCAAGATGTGGGGTGCTCCTTTTTCTGCCAAGGCTAAGAAGATGCTGCTGCTGGGTAGCGGCGAATTGGGAAAAGAAGTCATTATTGAAGCTCAGCGGCTTGGCGTGGAATGTATTGCTGTTGATCGCTATGAACTGGCTCCAGCAATGCAGGTAGCCCATCGCTCTCACTGTCTGGATATGCAGGATGCTGAGGCGTTGAAGGCACTAATTCGTGAGGAAAAGCCCGACATAATTGTACCTGAAATCGAAGCTATTGCTACGGGTGCTTTGGAAGAATTAGAGCAAGAAGGATTTCACGTAGTACCAACGGCCCGTGCCGCCCGTCTTACGATGGACCGGGAAGGTATCCGCAGGCTGGCTGCCGAGAAATTACAGCTTCCGACTGCTGCCTATCGTTTTGCAGATAACTTTGAGCAGTTGCGGTCGGCGGTTCATGAGCTGGGCACGCCATGCGTGGTCAAGCCCTTGATGAGTTCGTCGGGTAAAGGGCAGTCTGTATGCCGGGCAATCGAAGATGCAGAATCCTGCTGGAATACGGCGCTGGAAGGCGCGCGTGCCAAAACTACACGTGTCATTGTTGAAGCTTTTGTCCCGTTTGAGAGCGAAATCACCTTATTGACCGTCAGATCGGTTTCGGGTACGACTTTTTGCCCACCGATTGGCCATATTCAGAAAGATGGGGATTATGTCGAATCCTGGCAGCCCCATGGCATGACGGACAAGCAGCTTTCGGAGGCGGAAGACATTGCCCGTACGATTACGGATGAACTGGGTGGTTACGGATTGTTTGGCGTAGAGCTATTTTTAACGACTGATGGCGTCATATTCAGTGAAGTATCCCCTCGTCCGCATGATACAGGTATGGTGACCATGATCACGCAGGATTTGTCGGAATTTGCACTTCACGTGCGGGCCATCCTCGGATTCCCAGTGCCATCTGTCACGTTGCTTACACCAGGAGCTTCAGCTACTTTGAAGGCAGAAGTGGCTACGCGGGATTTTGTAATAAGCGGTCTGCATGATGCATTATTGCTACCCCGGACACAGGTGCGAGTGTTCGGGAAGCCAGAAACCAAGCCGGGTCGCCGGATGGCTGTAGCGCTTAGCGCTGCAGAAGATGTGGAAACAGCACGGAAGACGGCCAAAGAAGCTGCTAATATGCTGAAAGTGGAGGTAAATCATGTCTAACAATGTGATGATTCCAGTACTGACAATTCGTTCCGTAGAGCTTGGCGATTGCGAAGCCGTAACAGGACTACTAAGAGAAGTCGGATACCCGATGACTTGTGGTGTAATGAAAGAAGTTATGGGAACAACGCGGGAGGACAGTCAAGCGAATATGATGGTTGCAGAAATGGATGGTCGTGTTGTCGGAGTAATCGGCATGCATACGGCTCAAAGCTTGGCTTATCCTGATCCTGCCGTACAAATCACCATGCTAGTCGTGAGCGGGGAGTATCGCGGCGAGGGCATTGGCAAGCGCCTGGTGGCTTGTGGTGAGGAGTGGGGACGTGCGCAAGGATGCTATCATTTATTCATTACTGGAGCGAATAACCGCATCAAACAAGTAGAGGCCCGGGCTTTCTACAACCGAATCGGCTTTGAAAAGCAAGGCTACCGTTTCAGCAAAAAGCTTAGATAATCAGCCTACAACAAGACAATTTAATACTTAAAGCCTCACTACTTTTAACTTAGTTCCGCATGGTTCATTCCGAGCGGGGCTATTTTTTTTCCAACTTTTATACCATTGATCCTGCTATAAAACATGATATACTGCTAGAGTAAAGATTACAAAGTTGTAACCGGACGCGTTCACACCAAGGCATTTATACAACAAGGAGATGACGAAATGAAGAATATGTTGAAAAAAACACTTGTGATGGGAAGTCTAAGCGCCATTTTATCCGCAGGATTCATCGTTCCGGCATCAGCTTCACCAGCTGACGATTTGACTGCCCAACTACAACAGTGGTTTCAAAATAACGGATATACCGTCAATATGTCCAACGGGACGACTACGATAACAAAGACCGTAATTAAGGATGCATCTGAAAAGGACAAGGCTAAAAACAAAACAGCAAATCCTTCATCCGGCAAGCAAACAACAACCAAACAAGGTAGCCAAAAGGCTTCGCAGTCTAGTAACAAGCAACAGGCCCAAAAACAAAACACAAATTCAGGCGCGGGTCAGTCTGCAGGGTCTGATGCACAACTCAGCAAGTCCCAATTTGCAGCTGAGGTTGTAAAGCTTGTAAACAACGAGCGCAGCCAAAAAGGTCTGAAGCCCCTTACATCTAATGCGAAGCTTACAGAAGTAGCCTTAGCCAAGGCGAAGGACATGAGCACGAACAATTACTTTTCCCATACATCTCCGACCTACGGTTCACCCTTTGATATGATGAAAAAGTTCGGTGTAACTTATACGTATGCGGGTGAGAATATTGCTATGGGACAACAAACACCACAAGAAGTAATGAAAGCTTGGATGAACAGTCAGGGACATCGTGAGAATATTTTGAAGGCAGAATATACGCAAATCGGTGTGGCTTACTACAATGGATATTGGGTACAAGAGTTCACACGTAACTAAGATGATAGTAAATACGTTCGAAACGTCATGCCGCTGTTATGAAAAGATAGTGGCATGACGTTAATCTGGAGACCCGCTGACACGTTCAGCGGGTCTTTTGGTGTCTCTTATTCCTCCACAGGCATAACCCTTGCTTTATACCAGAAAAGACATAAGGGACGTATTTATAGTATGATAGCAGCAAGTTGAATGGATAGCAGACTATTTATGGAAAGCTAGGTGAGCAAATGAGCTACGAAATTGTGCATGAAGGTGCCTTTGCTATGCTCAAGGTGCAGTTGAACCCCGGGGAAATGATTAAAGCGGAAATGGGAGCAATGGTTTCCATGTCTTCCAGTGTAGATATAAAGGGGACAGTAGACGGTGGACTGTTACGTGGTTTAGGCAGAATGCTAAGCGGAGAAAAATTCTTTTTTCAAGAACTGAGGGCAGCCCGTGGGCCGGCTGAAGTGTTGTTAGCCCCTGCCAGTATAGGTGATGTACAAGCGGTAGAATTGGATGGCACGTATAGGTTGATGGTCCAAAAGGACGGTTTTCTAGCTTGTACAGAAGGCATTGAGGTTAGCACCAAAATGCAAAACCTGATGAAAGGTTTATTCTCCGGTGAAGGTTTTTTTATCGTAGAAATCAGTGGTCGAGGTACGGTATTCCTATCCTCTTATGGAGCCATTCATCCCATTTATATCGCGCTAGGAGAGGAGCGTATTATTGATAATGCTCATCTGGTGGCATGGCCGGATTATATGGATTATAAAATTGAAAAAGCATCGAAAGGCTGGTTGTCCAGCGTAACGAGTGGAGAAGCGCTTGTATGCCGTTTTCGCGGTGAAGGAACGGTACTGATACAAAGTCGAAATCCGGGCAGTTTTGGACAATGGATCAAAAGTTTCATACCTGATAGCAAATAGTTTGATTCGTTTGATTAGAGAAGAGAGGATAAACTGTTCGCACAAGAAAGTATAATATAAGGGTGGCCATTTGCCATCCTTTTTTTGCATGTTCATGGGAAATTATATGTGACTCTAAGCATTTATTGCGCTTTTATTCCGAACGGTTTATTTGCAAAATGATATAAGAAGCTTTATGTTTATTTCACTAAGCTATCAGGAGGGAACACGAGTGAATTCATCAAAATGGATTTGGCGGTCTGTCGGTTCCGTTTCCATTGCCGCCACATTGCTATTATTGTACGGATTTATTACAGCAGTACAAAGTATCACGGCTCCAGAGCCAATGGTTAGCACGCAACCTGTACATTCCGGTTCATCGCAGACACAAACTGCGCCATCCGCTACTAATCAGACGGGAGAGTTTCGGGTAGCTGCCATTGGAGATTCGCTAGCCAAAGGCACGGGGGATGACTCCGGAAGTGGTTTTGTGCGTCGGTCGGTGAGCTTGTTAAATAATCAGGAAGGCCATAAGGCTCAGCTCATAAATAATCTGGGGATTAATGGACTGACGACTCAAGGACTATTGACCAAGCTGGATGAGCCTGGTGTTTCTTATGTGTTGAAAAAGGCTAACGTTATTATGGTCTCGATTGGCGGAAATGATTTATTTCAGGGGGCTCAGGCTGCCCAAACCGGCAAAGAGCCGCCTACACTCAGTGGTTTGCGTAAAGCTGTGCCTGATGCCGCCAAACGTCTGCAAAAAGTGCTGACAAAGGTAGGGAAAATCAATCCGAATGCTAAAATTATCTATGTCGGATTATATAATCCATTCAGTGATCTGCAGGAAATGAAAATTCCCGGTAATCTTGTGGTAACAGAATGGAATCTGGCTGCCATGGCAATTACCAACCAAAACAGCAATATGACTCTGGTTCCAACTTTCGATTTATTCCAGCAAAATTTGCCCGTCTATTTATCATCCGATCATTTTCATCCAAACGGACAGGGCTATCAGGCAATCGCTGAACGTATCGCGCAAGGGTTTGCAGTTGCAAACACGAAGGATGCCGATAAAGTGGATAATGAACAACAGTCTACAAGCATCCAACCTGCTGAAGTGAAAAAGGGAGGGAACAACTAATGAGCATCCAATCTGCTGACAAGAACGGGACTGGAATAACCGAAAATTCGACCTCAAGGGATGCAGTGTCCAGTTTCCATTCCGCCAATCAGGTTGGCAGCACAGGCAGAGACAGAAGCAATAACGAAACAGTTCTCTCTGTTCAGCACGTTAAGAAACGTATCAAACGCAAAATGATCATTCATGATGTAACATTCGACGTTCGTGCGGGTGAAATTTTCGGATTTCTCGGCCCTAATGGGGCTGGGAAAACGACGACTATTCGTATGCTGGTCGATTTAATTAAGCCTACGGAAGGGACGATTACTGTCTGTGGACATAATGTAAATCGTGACCCTGAGCAGGCTTTACGGCATATTGGTTCTATTGTGGAAAATCCAGAGGTGTACAGCTATCTGACAGGATGGGAGAATTTAGAGCATTTTGCCCGTATGCAGCCTGGTGTAGACGAACAGCGTATCCGCGAAGTCGTTGAGCTGGTTCGGCTCGATCGCCGTATCCATGATAAAGTAAGTACGTATTCTCTCGGAATGCGCCAGCGTCTTGGTATAGCCCAAGCCTTGCTCGGTAGACCGAAATTGCTGATTTTGGATGAACCGACGAACGGGTTAGACCCCAAGGGGATCAAGGAAATGAGAGCTTTTATCCGTTTGCTAGCGGCAGAAGGCATGGCTGTATTTGTTTCCAGTCATTTGCTTAGCGAAATCCAGCTGCTATGTGATCGGGTGGCAATTATAAGTCGGGGAAAGGTGCTAGCTGTAGGTGGTGTACGAGAACTGGTTGAGACGCACTCACATATGGCCGTATGGCAACTGGAGCCTCGTGATCAGGGTCTTGCCATATTGCAAAATTCTCCGCATGTGCAAATGATTACGAACGCCGATGAATTAATTGATGACAGTATTGTTGCAGGTAGCGGAGCCGATGCAATTTTTACAGAAATGGATGAAGAGCATATTGCGGAGCTGGTGACACAAATGACGGCTTCCGGTATTTCCGTTAAAGGTGTAACCAAAATCAACCCTACACTGGAGCAGCTATTCCTGAAAATGACGGAAGGTGAGATACTTGAATAACATTTTACCGCTCGTACAAAATGAAACACTCAAAATTATCAAGAAGAAACGATTTTATGTCATTTTACTAGTTTTACTTGTGCTTGTGCCGATTTTTACGTACGCTCAGATGAAAGTGGCAGAAAACAATCGCGAAAAATTCGGCAATGATTGGCGGCTTGAACTGCGTCAGGCGATTACCGATAATCAAAACTCGCTGGGAAGTGACCGGGTTCCCGAGGAATGGAAGACCTACCGTCGGGTCTTTGTGCAGCAGATGCAATATTATTTGGAAAATGATGTGAATCCGAATGAGCCGAGTGGTGTCACTTTTACCAGAGAGTTTATGGATAATTCGATAAATTTGTTCGTTCCGCTGTTGATTATGGCTATTGCCTCCGACTTGGTTTCAGGAGAACGGACGACAGGCACGATAAAAATGTTGCTGACCCGCCCAGTCAGGCGGTGGAAAATACTGCTGAGTAAGCTGCTGACATTGTACATGTTCGTTTCGCTCATCATTTTGGCTGTATTTGTAATTAGCTATGTGATATCAGGCTTGTTTTTTGGTTTTCGCGGTTTTAATGTTCCGGTATTTACCGGATTTCAAATTGTTGGATCGACGGTGGATTTGTCTGCTGTACATGCGATTCCACAATGGCATTATCTGATGCTGCAAGCCGGATTAATCTGGTTTGTCAGTCTTGTGGTAGCTTCGTTAGCCTTTATGGTATCTGTCCTGGTACGAAGTACGGCGGCAAGTATCGTGGTCATGATGGCTGCACTCATTTCGGGCACTATTTTGACAAACATGGCTTCGTCTTGGCAGAGTGCTAAATATTTATTTATGGTTAACCTCCAATTAACCGATTATTTATCTGGAAGCCCCGCCCCGATTGAGGGAATGACTTTACCCTTTTCTTTAGCTGTACTGGGCATTTGGGGGGCTGCGGCATTGATTGTTTCATTCGCCGTCTTTACGAAACGGGATATATTGAATTAAAATGGACAAGGTAAAAGAAAACATCTGTTTGCATTTTTGGTGAAAATCATCAAGAATAAGGCAAAACACGGTTACGATTAGACAAAGGGGGAGCATGAATGGTCGACAAAATCGACTTGTCTGCGGGAGCATCCGGCACACAAAGCGGAGCTTCAGAATATGGCGCGGACGACATTCAAGTGCTCGAAGGGCTTGTGGCAGTTCGCAAACGGCCGGGCATGTACATCGGGAGCACCAGTTCTTCGGGGCTGCATCATTTGGTTTGGGAAATTGTAGACAACGCGGTGGATGAACATCTCGCCAAGTTTTGCTCTCGCATTGATATTACAATGCATAAGGACGGTTCCATTACGGTATCAGACAACGGGCGCGGTATTCCTACGGGAATGCACAAAACGGGAATTCCTACGCCTCAGGTTGTATTCACCATTTTGCACGCCGGAGGTAAGTTTGGCGGTTCGGGATATAAAAAGTCCGGGGGTCTGCACGGTGTAGGTGCATCTGTAACGAACGCTCTTTCGGAATGGCTTGAAGTAGAAATTTACCGGGACGGCAAGATTCACCGTCAGCGGTTTGAATATTGGCAGGACAAGAAGGGCGTGGAGCATGTCGGGGAACCGACCACAGGCCTTGAAGTGCTGGGCAATACTAACAAGACGGGCTCGAAAATTACTTTTAAACCGGATATTCGTGTTTTTCAAGCAGGCATTCATTTTAACTACGATACGTTGGCTGAACGCCTTCAGGAGATTGCTTTTCTAAATTCGGGCCTTCGTATTCAACTTAAAGACGAACGCAGCGGAAAGTCAGATGAGTATTTTTATGAGGGTGGCGCAAGTCAGTTTGTTGCTTTTCTGAATGAGGGCAAGGATGTGCTGCATGACGTTATTCACTTTAATGCCGAGAAAGAAGACATTGAAGTAGAGATTGCCATCCAGTACAATGCGGGTTATACAGAGACGATTGCTTCGTTCGTTAACTCCATTCCGACACGTGGCGGAGGTACGCATGAAACGGGATTCAAAACCGCTTACACTCGTGTCATGAACGACTATGCGCGCAAAACGGTGATGTTGAAAGAAAAGGATAAAAACTTGGAGGGCAACGATCTACGTGAGGGCATGATGGCTGTAATCAGTGTCAAGATGGCTGAGGTTGAATTTGTCGGTCAGACAAAGGATCAGCTGGGTAGCGCTTCGGCACGGAGTACAGTGGATGCCATCGTATCTGAGCAGATGCAGCGTTTTTTGGAAGAAAATCCGCAGATAGCACAAACTTTGATCAAGAAGGCAGTTCAAGCATCCAGAGCGCGTGAAGCTGCACGTAAAGCTCGGGATGAGATGCGTTCCGGTAAAAAGCGCAGTGAAAGTTCCAATTTGAATGGTAAACTGTCGCCTGCGCAGTCCAAGGATTTTACACGTAATGAGTTGTTTATTGTGGAAGGCGATTCGGCTGGAGGATCAGCCAAGCAGGGACGGGATTCCAAAATTCAGGCCATCTTACCGCTAAAGGGTAAGCCGATGAATCCGGAGAAATCCAAACTGGCGGATATTATGAAGAATGATGAGTACCGTGCTATTACAGCAGCTATTGGTGCGGGGGTAGGAACAGAGTTTTCGCTGGAAGACAGCAATTATTCCAAAATCATCATTATGACCGATGCAGATACAGATGGTGCGCACATTCAAGTGCTGTTGTTGACGTTCTTTTATCGGTACATGAAAGAGCTTATTGATGCAGGACGCATATTTATTGCTCAACCGCCATTGTATAAAATAACTCGAAAGTCGGGTAAGCTCGAAACGGTGCGTTATGCTTGGACTGACGAGCAGCTTGATAATTATTTAAAAGAATTTGGACGGAATTTTGAGCTTCAGCGCTATAAAGGACTTGGGGAAATGAACCCTGATCAGTTATGGGAAACAACGATGAATCCCGATTCACGCACCTTGTTACGCGTTCAGATAGAGGATGCAGCCAAGGCTGAACGTAGGGTGTCCACTTTGATGGGTGATAAGGTGGATCCGCGCAAACGCTGGATCGTGGAAAACGTAGATTTCACGGAATACGTAGAGTAGTGCTATCAAAAGAGGTGTATACATGAGCTTATCGGAGCAGTTTTTGCCAGCTTTTCTGGAGGAAGTGGTCGGTGACCGCTTTGGCCGATATTCCAAATATATTATTCAGGATCGGGCGATACCCGATGTACGGGACGGATTAAAACCCGTACAACGTCGGATTCTTTATGCAATGTACGACTCGGGCAATACGCCGGATAAAGCATATCGTAAATCGGCCAAAACCGTTGGGGACGTAATGGGTAATTACCACCCCCACGGTGATTCGTCGATTTACGACGGCATGGTACGGATGGCACAGCCCTGGAAAATGAGTCACGTGCTGGTGGACGGTCACGGTAACTGGGGGTCCCAGGATGATGATCCGGCAGCAGCTATGCGTTACACGGAGGCTCGCTTGTCTCCGATCGCAATGGAAATGCTACGCGATATTGAAAAGCGTACGGTTTTGTTCAAGGACAATTTTGATAACTCGGCCAAAGAGCCTGTTGTGTTGCCGTCTCGTTATCCAAATTTATTGGTGAACGGTTCCAGTGGAATCTCGGCGGGATTTGCGACAGAGATCCCTACGCATAGTTTACGCGAAGTTATTGATGCCAGCATTGCTGTGATGGAAAAGCCGGAGATTGAGTTGGAAGAGATTATGACCTTTATTAAAGGTCCTGATTTCCCGACTGGTGGACTCATTATGGGTGGCGAAGGCATCAAGGACGCTTACCGTACGGGAAAAGGACGCATTTATATTCGTTCCAAAACGGAAATTCAGTCCTTGCGCGGAGGTAAGCAGCAGCTGGTCATTACCGAAATCCCATACCAGATCGTCAAATCAAGGCTCGTAACCGCCATGGAAAATATCCGTTTGGAGAAAAAAGTGGAAGGAATTGCCGAGGTTCGTGACGAGAGTGGACGAAATGGTTTGCGCATCGTTGTGGAGCTGAAGAAGGAAGCTGATGCAGAAGGAATTTTAGCTTATTTGCTAAAAAAAACCGACCTACAGGTGGCATATAACTTCAACATGGTAGCCATTGTGAACAAGGCGCCACATCAGCTTGGACTGAAGTCCATTTTGGAAGCGTATATCGCCCATCAACGCGAAGTTGTCACTCACCGTATCCAGTATGAACTGGAAAAGGCAGAGGATCGTGCCCATGTGCTAGAAGGTTTGGTCAAAGCACTGAACATTCTGGATGAGGTCATCGCAGCCATTAAAGCTTCCAAAAATCGCCAGGACGCGCAAAATAATTTGCAATGGATGTTTGGTTTTAGCGAACGTCAGGCTGATTCTATTTTGACTTTGCAGTTGTACCGTCTCACCAATCTGGAAATCACCACGCTTGAAAAAGAACTGGGTGACATCCAGAAAAAAATCGCGCAATATCGTTCTATTCTGGAAAGTGACCGTAAGCTGATCAGCCTGATTCGCAAGGAACTGTTGGAAATTCGCGAAAAGTACGGCATTGACCGTCGTTCAGATATCCAGGGCGAGGTAGAAGAGATTAAGGTAAACCTGGAAGTCATGGTAGGAGCAGAGGATGTGTTGCTGACACTCTCGAAAGATGGCTATGTGAAACGTACAAGTATGTTGTCATTCACTCGTTCAGGCGGGGAACGTTCAAGTTCCGGTGTTAAAGAAGGGGATTACGTTACCCAATTACTTGATGTGAATACGCTGGATGTATTGCTCGTCTTCACTCAGCGCGGACAATACTTTTTATTGCCTGTACATCAGGTGCCAGAGTATAAGTGGAAAGAGCCGGGCACTCCAATTGTCAACGTCATTCCGTTATCGAAGGAAGATCGTATCGTAAGTGTTATTCCGCTCAAAAACATTGAGGAAATCGGCAAAAGCCTGGTATTTGTAACCAAGAAGGGCCAAGTAAAGCGTACAGAATTGAAAGAATATGCTACAAAACGTTCTAGTGCCGTAGCCGCCTGCAAAGTAGCAGGGGACGATGAGGTATTATCGGTAACGTTAAGCGAGGGTACCCGGGATATTATGCTGATTACCCGCGCGGGAATGAGTATACGCTTCAAGGAGCAAGAGGTTAATGCGATGGGCCGCGTCTCGGCTGGTGTCAAAGGTATACAGCTGGCGGAAGGCGATGAAATTATCGCGGCGTTGTGGGTAGAAGAGGATGAAGGAGAAGTGTTGGTGCTGACCGAGTCTGGTTATGGTAAGCGTACGCTTCTGTTGGACTATCCTACACAGGGAAGAGGCGGCAAAGGTATCACCACCTTTGAGTTCAAGGAAGGCAAACGAGTACGTTCGAATGGAACTCGAATCGTGGCAGCTTTCTATTGCCGTGAAGCTGTTCAATTATTTGCAATCACAGCAGAAGGACAAACGATGTCCTTCCTTTCGGAAAAGGCTCCTTTGACCGACCGAAAGGATACAGGCAAGTTGCTGGCTCCAGCGGAGAAGAAGGACGAAATTGTGAATGTGCTGCTGCGTAGTGAGCCGCAAGCTTCACAGTCCATAGAATAATGGGAAAGTCAAGCGCTTTTTAGCTCGAAAAAGAGAGGTCCTCTCGTGCCATTCCGGCACGAATGAGGACCTTTTTGCCGTCATGGTGTCGAACCCTGACCAGCCTTCAAAACCGAGGTGAGACTTCCTTCCCCTTTTCATTTCTTGCTCCAAAAACGGCAGGAAACCGGGGCAGAATGGCGAAAATTTAATGTGATGAAATACAATCCGGACGGTGGCCCATACGTTAACTTTGATGCTTTTACTGACCCTGTTATTTAAAGGAGTGAGGCAAAATGCAAACGACTGAATTTGCGAAAATCTGGTCCAGAATGGCTAAGGATTATAAAGTTCATATGGAGCAGCAGCTGGCTCCATCACTAACGGAAGCTCAACTTACAGTGCTGGAGGTTTTGAACGAATACGGCCGCATGAAACCGTCTCAACTAATCCCATATCTCGCCACCACACCAGCCGCGGTTACGATGCTGCTGGATCGGATGGAGCGGAATCGACTGGTCACCCGTTTCAGAGACGTAAAGGACCGTAGAATTGTATGGATTGTTATCTCGGATCAAGGGAGAGAAGAAGTAGAGCGTGGATTGCGAATCCGGGATGATTTTCTGGGTTCTGCACTAAACCGTATTTCTCAGCACAATCAAAATTTGCTGGTTTATTTGTTGGGGAAAATTACAACTAAGGCGAAAACTTCAGTAATGACACGTGAGGCTGAGGGAGTAAAGGAACAAATAGAACGAGCAGAATAACTAGAATGGTGGATGCATGAAAGTAGCTGTACGCAGCAGATTATCATTTTAAGGAAATTAGGAGTGCGCGGATGAAATACCTATCGTGGTATTCATACCGCGCCTTTTTTGTGTTGAAGTATAGGTGGTATTTGGGTGAATGTTGACATTTACATAAGAGATGATAAAATAATAGTTATAAATAAATAACATTTCGCATGCAAAAAGTTGCTAGTTTATGTATATGGATTGTGAATTGGGGATTAGAAAGAAGGATGGTTCCAGTGAGTGACAGAGAGGAAGATAGACTTGAGGTGTACCGGATTATTCAATCGATAAGAGAGGTTAACAAAACGATATTTTATGCCTTCTGGAATGAGGAGCAGCATATGGATCTGACGGCCATTCAGCATATGGCTTTGGCAATTCTAAATAAACGTCCCAACATCGGGTTATCCGAGCTGGCAGACATAGCACATGTGGGAAGCAGCTCTATGAGTGGGGTGGTTGACCGCTTGACTAAGGCGGGATATATTGCTCGCGGGCGGCATGAGCATGACCGTAGATCCTTAGTGCTGACGCTTACGCCAGAAGGAAAAGATATCATGGAAAAAGTAGACGCCATGTGGATGGAGCGCGTCTTGCCCATTCTGGACATCCCGAGGGAGCAGCTAGAGATGGTCCTGGATATCCATAAACAAATGATCATGAAATTAACACCGAAGGGAATGAATCAACTTGAGCAGTCCTCAAATGACACTACCAGGTAATGTACGCAGAGCACCCATTGTGGCCGCTCTGTTGATTGGCGCGATTGTAGCGATATTAAATCAGACGTTGATCAGTGTGGCTTTACCGAAAATGATGAGTGATCTGAATATAGATGCAAATATAGCTCAGTGGCTTAGCACGGGCTTTATGCTCGTGAATGGGGTACTGATCCCGGTGACCGCGTTCCTGATTGCCCGTTTCTCCACTCGTAAATTGTTTATTAGTGCGATGACTATTTTTTCAATAGGCACGCTGTTATGTGCTATAGCGCCAGGCTTCAGCATATTGCTGATCGGTCGGCTTATTCAGGCCGCTGGAGCAGGTATCATGATGCCATTAATGATGGTCGTTATCTTGAACATCTACCCAATAGAGCGTCGTGGCCGAGCGATGGGAACCTTGGGGATTGCGATGGGTTTTGCTCCAGCCATTGGGCCTACCTTATCCGGTTATATAGTACAGCATTATGACTGGCGGGTATTGTTCTGGATCATCCTACCGATTTCAGTAATTTCGATTGTGATCGGATTTATTTTTCTGAAAAATGTAACGGAGCAGTCCAAGCCTAAGTTGGACATTCCTGGCATCATTTTGTCTACGCTCGGTTTCGGTGGACTGTTATACGGCTTTAGTGATGCAGGAACATCAGGTTGGGGAAGTATTCCGGTCCTGTCTACGCTTATCGTGGGGACAATTTCGCTTATTTTGTTTATTATCCGCCAGCTGAAGGTAGAGGAGCCTATGCTGGAGTTCCGTATCTTTAAATACGATGTGTACAGCTTGACGACAATCATTAATGTGATTGTGACGATGGCTTTGTACGCCGGTATGATATTGCTTCCGATTTATTTGCAAAATATTCGGGGGTTTACACCGCTGCAGTCCGGTATGCTAATGTTACCGGGAGCGATTCTGATGGGGCTCATGTCTCCTGTAACGGGGGCTATTTTTGACCGAATCGGAGCACGTTGGTTGTCTGTAATTGGCTTGCTGATCATGGCTATAACAACTTGGGAATTTACACGGTTGACCGAAACAACCACCTATATGACACTGTTAATTAATTATACGGTGCGGATGTTCGGGATGTCGTTACTGATGATGCCGATCCAAACGGCAGGGTTGAATCAGCTTCCGCAACGATTGAATGCACATGGTACGGCGATGAGTAACACGCTGCGTATGATTTCCGGCTCGATTGGGACGGCAATTCTGGTGACGGTGATGTCCACACAAAGCAGCAACCGTTTGACGTCGATTGTTACATCTGAGGGACTAACCGTGACGGATAAAGCGGGGATGCTGGCTGCAGGCAATCAAGCTACAATTTATGGGATTAACTCGGCTTTTATCATTGCAACAGTGTTGAGTGTGGCCGCTCTGATTTTAGCGTTTTTTATCAAAAATACGAATGCAAAAAACGCCCATTCCCGTCAACAGCTGGTAAACAGCAAGAAGGGGCAGTCCGTGGCTTCCTCGTCATAAAAGGATGAGATGACGCATTAATTTAATTTTCTGAAAAAAAGAACCTGCAATGCATGTTTGTTCACATGCGTTACAGGTTCTTTGTGCAAATGGGGATTGAGGATGTAGATATCCAGATAGAGCAGGGCTTTTCGGTTCAAATTTCAGACGTAATCATGTTCTCATAAAGCGACCTGGGCCATTCATTCCATGGAAATTGGACAGGAGGTAGCGAATGAAATCTCATATCGTCCTTGCTAACCGGATGCGGTGCTCCAGCGAGTAAGGACCAAAGCGCCAGCTGTTGACCGGGCCGACTCAGATTACCCCCATATTTTTGGTCACCGTAGAGGGGACAGCCGATCGCCTGCATTTGCACACGAATTTGGTGTGAGCGTCCGGTGTGCAACTTAATCTGCACGAGACTGAGTCCATCTGCTTGTCCGATTACGCGATACTCCAAAATGGCTTCCTTCGCACCAGCCGTGCCAGGCCGAACCGTTTGAACCGTGTTGGTTCGACTATCCTTTAGCAGGTAATGGGTCAGACGGCCTTGCGGGGCCGTAGGAACGCCATTCAGAACGGCTGTATACAGTTTGTGAAAATGACGACTTCGAACCGACTCTGACAGGCGAGAAGCAGCTTTGGACGTCTTAGCAAAAATCATGGCTCCACCTACAGGCCGATCCAGTCTGTGAACTAAACCCAAAAAAACGTTACCAGGCTTATTGTGTCTAATTTTTAAATCTTCCTTGAGTAAAGACAACAGATCAGGATCACCACTGGCATCCTCTTGCGTTGGAACATTGACAGGCTTTACAACCGCCAAAACATGATTGTCCTCATATAGGACAGGGATGTTCGACTGTGCATGTTCATGCCAAGTAAGTTCATTTTGAGTCATAAGAGGAATTTAAGCCTCCCAGCGTCCGAGAATACCACAAGGCAAATTCAATCCCGAGCGTGTGATCGGCAATCCGATTTCACCAGCGCTAATTTGGCCGCCGTACTTTTGTTGCATTGTCATGCTCAGCATGTTGCGCAATACAGTAGGCGAAATACCTGTAGTATAGGAGTTAATGAGCATGAACAGCGGTTGATCTGAAATGATGCTCATGCAGGATTCGAGAAACGGGTATAAGCTTTCTTCAAGCTTCCAAGTTTCTCCGTTCGGTCCGCGCCCGTAAGAAGGAGGGTCCATAATAATGGCATCATAACGGTTGCCCCGACGTTGTTCTCGTTGCACGAACTTGAATACGTCGTCCGTAATGAAACGTACCGGACGGTCAGCCAGACCGGACAATTGAACGTTTTCCTTTGCCCACTGTACCATGCCTTTGGCGGCATCCACGTGAACCACACTGGCTCCAGCATACGCAGCAGCAGTAGTGGCTCCTCCCGTGTATGCAAACAGGTTCAGTACAGAAATGGGTCTGCCTGCACCTTTGATTTTATCCATCATCCAGCTCCAGTTTGCTGCTTGCTCTGGGAAAAGACCAGTATGCTTAAAGCTGGTCGGTTTAATGTGGAATTTAAGCGGTCCATAGCTAATGGTCCAGCGCTCAGGGATAGGTTTTTTCATGTCCCAATTGCCACCACCGGAGGAACTACGGTGGTAATGTCCATGAACATTACGCCACTCGGCTGTTTCCTGGGCCAAAGGCCATATGATTTGCGGATCGGGACGACGCAGGACAATATCACCCCAACGTTCTAGTTTTTCACCACCGCCTGTATCCATTACTTCATAGTCTTTCCATTCTTGTGCTACATACATGTACAATCCATCCTTCAGCAGTCAATTCAGGATTCAGGCAGCAAGCTGCACAGAAATCCCCATATGGAGTCTATTGTACAACAAACCACAGCAACAATCGAATGATTACATAAATAAGTAAGTAGTCACTTGGTCTAAAATATTTTTTCTCGGATATACTTGTAATTATAGCGCTTCCATATTAAAATGAAGCCAATCCCACTTGTACGTACAACCATCCGTTTTTTATTATAATAATGAAAATGGAATGAATTGTACGTACATAATATTTTTTTATCAACACAGCTGAAATTCTACTTCATTAAACAGGCCTCTAATTAATTTGCTTATCCATAGGTTTTCAGCCAGCAGCCGCATGTCATGCGGCTGTTTTGCGTATATTTCCCCAAGATTAAACCTAGTTTTTGAAATTAACATTTGACAATGAGAATCATTATCAAATATTATTTGAGTAACAGGGAGTGAAAGCATCCCATATTTCAAATAAAGGTGAGGGATGAACTTGGGTAAAATCATGATTACTTATGCCAGTTTGACCGGTAATACAGAGGAAATTGCGGAATTGATCGCCGAGGGCGTCCGTCAGGCAGGACATGAGGCTGAGTTGAAGGCTTCGTATGATTGCAGCGCGCAAGAACTGCTCGCATATGACGGGTTCCTGCTGGGTGTATATACATGGGGAGATGGTGAGCTTCCTGATGAATTTTTGGATTTTTACGAGGAACTAGACGAACTTGATCTGTCTGGTAAAAAGACGGCAGTATTTGGTAGTGGAGATACATCCTATACGCAATTCTGTGGTGCAGTGGACTTGGTAGAGGAAAAAGTCAAAGAACGCGGCGCATCGGTCATTCAAGAGAGTCTGAAGATTGAATTCAATCCATTGGATGATGATAAGGAGAATTGCCGAGCTTACGGAAGACAATTTGCACAGGCTGGTATTGAAGTGTCCTGAGAAGAGAGTGAGGGATAGGTATGCGCAATAGCGATAGCTTAAGCGGCTTTCCTCTTCTGCACGACTATCAGCTGGAGGAGATGTGGAGAACTCCACAGCCAATCCGTCAATCACAGAGGAAAAGAGGGCGTGAGGGCTGGAATTGGCGGCAACGGGTTCAATATGCAGTAGGGCATGCGCTCAACGAATACTTTGGAATGGAAGTAAAGGTACGGCGGGAAGTCCCTGTCCAGTATGTGCTGGAGAAATGGTGGCCCAAGCAGTCAGACAGCTTTGAATCTTTGTTCCATTATTGGGATGTCAAAAATAAAGTGTCAGGTGAGTTGTCAAAAATTTGTGGCTTAAATAATGACTTGATGATGCCTGTGATGCTGTATGAACAATTTTGTACGTCCGTGCCTGAGTTAGAGGTCAATATTTCACTTATTGTTCAGGCTGCTTGGCAACTATCAGCAGAAACAGATCCCCTGCTCATTCAAAAGTACATCGTTGACTATAATCCTAACGTTATTAGTACATTCCAACATATGACAAATGTATTTTGTTATTATGCATTTGGAGCTCTTCCTCAGCTTATTGAGGTATACTGCCTGCTGGAAGGCAAGAAGGTCCGTTTCATTCCGGGACCTGTTTCTTTACAGCAATCTCTGGATTACGTACGGCTATTACGGGATTCCAAAGAGGATGTACATGGCACGACAGAACGCTGCCGTTGCGGAGGGTGCATAGGGAAGCAAGTTTCTCAGGGAAACAGAATGAATAAGAACACGAAGGAAGGGCAGGAGGCGAAAAACTGCAAACAACGGTTAGCTGTACCTACGCCTTTCTCTTAACATTATTGTGTAACCCTTTAATTGTAAACTATCCCTTTTCGTGAAAGAGCCTTGGAAACAAGGTTCTTTTTTATGAAAAAAATTATGAAAAAACTGAAAATTTATGTTGCCTGAATAGATAAATATATCTATAATATTTCAATGTACAATAGTTATATGAAAATATTTAAATATAAAAGACGGTTTGTGGACCATGGATCAGATTGTCCTATGTACATAAAATAAGTCCTGTCTTTTGCATGGCACGTTGCCATGTGTTTATTTACGTTCTCCATTTGGTTTAATGGCCTAATATTTCAATTTTAAAATATTAGCGTTGAATAATAAAAATTTTTTGGACAACAGGGGTGGAAGAAGTGAGTAAGAAAACTGTATTGCCAATCCTCATTGTACTGCTCGTTCTGAGCGGTGGAGCTATTGGCTACTATTATTGGTATCAAGCAACACACTTTGTTAAAAGTGACGATGCGCGCATTCAAGCCGATCAATATAAGGTAATGCCGCAAATCTCCGGAGAAATAAGCCACATTGATGTGGAAGAAGGAGATGTTGTTCAGCGTAATGAACCGATTGCCGAGCAGGATGTATCGGGGCTGGATGCGAGCATGATCAGCAAGTCCGTACTGCGCGCGCCGATCAATGGAACTGTCATTAAGATTTATTCGAAAGAGCATGAAATCGGATCGCCGGGTAGTGCTGTTGCAACTATGGTGGATATGAACAGCTTGTATGTATCCACGAATATTGAAGAAAATGACATTAACCGCATTAAACCAGGACAGCTTGTTGACATTACGCTTGATGCAGCAGGGGACCAGGTGATTCAGGGTAAAGTTCGTAAAGTAGGCGAAGCCTCCAACGCCGTGTTCTCACTCGTTCCTGCAGTAAACACAAGTGGTAATTTTAACAAGGTGACTCAGCGTGTGCCTGTAGAGATTGCTGTGAACAAGCCGAAGGATCTGAAGCTTATTCCTGGAACGAACGTGGAAGTAAAAATTCATACACCTTAAAAAGGAGGGGTCCATGTGGCTGCCAATGATATTGCTGCTGCTCCTTCGACAGATTCTTCCAAAGAACGCTGGCTTGCCTTTTTCGCTATCGTTTTAGGCGCCTTTGTCGCCATTCTGAACAACAGTCTGATCAATGTCGCCATTCCTAGATTGACGACGGATTTAGGATCTACGACGACACGTATTCAGTGGGTTATTACAGGTTACACGCTTGCATCTGGTGTAATCGTACCGATTACCGGATATATGGAGCAGCGCCTCGGATACAAAAAGTTTTTGATTCTAGCGCTCAGCGTATTTTCGCTGGGAACGGGAATATGTATTTTTGCATGGAGTGATTCTTCCCTGATCGCAGCACGGGTGCTGGCTGGTCTGGGCGGTGGTGTTATTATGCCGCTGAGTATGACGATTATTTACAAAATTATGCCGCGTGAACAAATCGGTATGTCCCTTGGTATATGGGGGATCGCCGCAATGGCAGCGCCGGCTGTAGGGCCTACGCTTAGCGGATATTTGATTGAGTGGTTTAACTGGCGGTTCTTGTTTATTGTCAGTGTGCCGGTTGCTTTATTTGCAATTTTAATGGTTATTCTTCTAATCAAAGAGCCGCCTAAAGTAGAGCCGAAGCCGTTTGATCTACCGGGCTTTTTGCTGGCCGCAACTTGTGCCGGAACACTCTTGTACGCATTGACCAACGGCCAGCGTGATGGCTGGACTTCTTTTGGAATTGTATCCCTGCTGTTTATTGCTTTCTGGGCACTTGTTTTTCTGATCTATGTAGAAAGCGGCAAGGATAATGCTGTAATTGAAATCTCATTATTCAAGAATTCAAAGTATACGATTAGTGTTATTGCCTCTAGTCTGGTCATGATGGGGATGTACGGAGGAACGTTCCTAACACCGTTGTTTTTGCAAAATATCCAGCGTGTGTCACCGATTGATACTGGTATTATCCTCATTCCACAGGCCATTGCCATGGCGGCTATGATGCCTATTGCCGGGAAGCTGTTCGATAAGTTCGGAATTGTGCCTTTGGGGCTTGTGGGCCTGACGCTAACCAGCTTTATGACCTATCATCTTCACCAGCTTACGCCAGATACTTCGCATGCCTGGTTGGAAACCGTAATGGCATTACGGGGTCTGGGAATTGGTATTTGCATGATGCCATTATCCACGGTCGGTATGAATGCCGTTCATCCGAGCAAGGTAGCCAATGCATCTACAGCATCCAATCTGGTACGTACTGTAGCTGCATCTATGGCGATTGCAGTGCTAACCGCCATTATGCAAAGCCGTTCGGCTGCTCATGCCCAGCAAATTTCGGAGTCCATTACACCAGACTCGGCTCATACGCTACAAGCGACATTGGGCAGCTCATGGATGTCATCCATAAGTAGTTTAATCACACTAGATGCCACATCAAGAGGGATTGGGGATACGTTCCTCATTTCATCCATACCGCTGTTTTGCACGATTCCACTAATCTTTTTGTTTATTCAGAGGAAGAAAGCAAAGACACAGCCGGAAGCTTAATCAAGGAACTATAAAATACGACTGGATGGCTTACATTATTTCCACGGACAGAAAGAAAGGGAATTATCATGAAAATATTGAGAGTAGAAAGTACATTAGCGGCTTTAGTGCTCGGCGGCGCAGTGCTGGCAGGCTGCTCCAGTAATAGCGGGGCGGCTCAGGATATGGTCGTTCCGGTTAAAATCAGCCAAGCACAGCAGGGAATTATCGGACAGGGGAATATTTATACAGGAACGGTTACACCATCGGAGACGGTGAACATCGTGCCTAAAGTGGGCGGTAAAGTGGTTGAACTGCCTGTGGATATTGGCTCCGAGGTTAAAAAGGGTCAAGTACTGTTCAAGCTTGATGATAAGGACATGCGGAATAATGTTGCGAAAGCCCGCGCCGCAGCAGCTGCGGCAGCAGCCGGAGTAAGCACCGCTCAAGCATCCCACGAATCTACGATGGTTCAGGCAAACTCGGGCTTAGTGCAGTCCAAGAGTGGCGTGATTCAATCCCAAAGTGCAATCAATCAGGCACAGGGAGCTATTAATCAAGCCACTACAGCCGTAGAACAAGCAACACATGGTGTCTCCTCGGCAGCCAATACGGTGAAACAAACGCAGCAAGCTTTGGCAGATGCACAGAAGAATGTAACACGTACACAAAGTCTATTTGATGCAGGTGCGAGCACCCAAGCTCAATTAGAACAAGCCAAAACAGCAGTCGTGAATGCGGAAGCGGCTTACAATAATGCACAAAATGCGCAGGCTAACGCGCAAGATCAGCTGGTAGCTGCGCAGAAGGCTCTAACTACAGCTCGCAACAGCTATGATTCAGCAAAAAATAGCTACAGTAATGCAAATAGCGGTTACAGTAATGCGCAAAATCAGCTCAAAGTATCTCAAAATACTGCGGTTATCGAGTCCAGCCAACAATCTCTTAAGCAGGCTCAGCTGAATGTGAACATTGCTCAGGATGCATTGGATGACACCGTTGTTACATCACCGATCAATGGTATTGTGGGCACGAAAAATGCAGAAGTGGGCGAAATGGTATCCGCTCAGTCTCCTGCGCTGGTCATCGCTAATCTGAGTACGGTCAATATATTGATCTATGTTCCAGCGGAGCAGATCAACAATGTAAAAGCAGGTGACAAGGTACAGGTTCGTGTTGCAGCTTCCAACATTGTAACAACAGGTACAGTTAAAAATGTAAGCCCGTTGGATGCAAGTGGAAAAGGCTATCCTGTAAAAATCTCAGTAGCGAATCCAGACACGAAACTGAAATCCGGCATGTTGGCTGATATCAGCTTTGTCGCTGCCAATGCACAAGAGGGCATTGTGGTTCCTACTGCGGCAGTTCAAAAGGATCAAGGTAAAGAATATGTATATGTTGTAAACGGAGACCATGCGAAACGTAAGGAAGTGAAGACTGTTCAGACGGCAGGTTCACAAACACTCGTTACCAGTGGCTTGAGCAATGAGGAGAATGTGATCGTGAATAATCTGGCATTGCTGTCCGATAACTCACCGATTACAATTAGCCAATAATTAGGCTCTAAACTTACGTACTATATAATAGTAGAAGTTTATTATGAATATGCAAAGACAGCCTGCTTAGCGGGCTGTCTTGTTTTTATTTCATTCAGCAAATTTTACATAGGATTAATGTCGATATGGGACTATTTTTGACGAACATTGGTAGAATAGGATAGACTAAATTGGAAATAGATAGTTTACGAGATCTCAGACAAGCGATCGGAGGAATTGTAAGATGGAAGTGAAATTGGTAGTGGATTATGAAGCTTATGAGAATGGCCAAACGATGGCTAAATCTATTGAGGAACTGGCAGCCAAGCCGGAGAGCGCGCAAGTTACAGATCTCATCATTGGAGATTGGGGCGGCGCCTATGAAAGTTCACCAGAGGATTTTATCCCAGTGTTAGTGAAACTCAAAGATCAATTCCCTAAGATACGCAAACTGTTTATTGGTGATATGGAATACGATGAGTGTGAGGTTTCCTGGATTAACCAGACGAATCTGTCCCCATTGTTAGAAGCGTTTCCAGCATTGGAGTCCTTTCATATCAAAGGTAGCCAGGACCTGAGCTTGGAGCCGCTTCGTCATAACCATCTTCAAGAATTGGTTATTATCTGTGGTGGTCTGCCTGTGAGCGTTCTTGAGCAAATACGTAATGCTGAACTGCCTGAACTGCGCAAGTTGGAACTGTATTTGGGTGTCGAGAACTATGGCTTTGACGGTAGCCTGAAAGATATTTTGCCGTTTTTAGACAGCAATCCTTTTCCCAAACTTACATACTTGGGACTCAAAGATAGTGAAATACAGGATGAAATTGCAATTGCAGCAGCTAATGCTCCTGTGATTGGACAATTGGAAGTGCTGGATCTCTCACAAGGTACGTTGTCTGATAAAGGTGCAGAAGCACTACTGGCTAGTGAAAGTATAAAAGGGCTGAAGCATCTGGATTTGAGCTATCATTATATGTCTAGTGAAATGATGCAACGTTGGAAAAGCTCAGGTCTATCTGTGAACGTGGAAGATCAACAAGAAGCGGATGAGGAAGATGATTGGCGCTATCCATCACTGACTGAGTAATTTGTACAAATGGATTTCTAAAACGGACTGTTTTCAAAATTAAATTGATCTAAAGTGAGGCGGCTCTATGGTTAGGATGTCAGACTGTAATGTCAGCGAGCCGTTTATCTTGTTCGGTAATCCGGGAAATCGTCGAACTACTGGGCTGCAGGAGGCGAGAAGCAGATTAATGCTTCCGCCCGCTCTGGAGGTTTCCTATAAGAATGTGCTGGAAGCTATTCGGCAGAAACAAGGTCTGAGCGAGCTGATGTTGCGAATAGCTGCACGAGCTACGCAAGATAGCGTGAATGGCAGTTCCTTTGTGCAAGAGAGCATTGATCTGTTACTGGCGGGGCAGATGGACAGTGGCCCGCTGCTTCGCCTGGATGCACCGGGCGAAAGCTTTGAGGTAGAGCGTGAGTTGATTGCTCTGGGTGCCTCGGATGGTGAGGGAGACGATTCTCTGTTGCCATGGCCCGAATGGACACAAGGCACAGGTATATCGGCGGCAGAAGCGCGATGTCTGCAGGAGCAGCACGGTCGTATTTGGCACCCGGCACAATGGTTCCGGGGCTATTGCCGTCTGCTGGCCTGGCTACGGGATGAAGTGGCTCTGCTCTGGCCCTCGTCACACTGGATGAACGACCCGGCGGAAGTTGCCGTGATGTTCGACAAACGGCGTTGTAGCGCCGATTTAGGCAAGGCAGATATAAGGGTTCCACCAGTGCTTGCATCTTCAGGTGGTGCATTTCGTGATGTTGTCGATCTGCACACGGCAATGAAGGAGAGCGGGTTTCACCGCGTATTTGTGAAAATATTTTGTGGGTCCGGTGCTTCTGGTGTCATGGCCTATCAGGTACATCCCCACACACACGCGGAACTGGCAGTGACCACGATTGGAACGGAAATCATACACGGACAGCGCGTGTATTATAATGCCGGACGATTGCGTCGTTATACGGATAAGCAGGACATTCATGCTATCCTTAACTGGCTATGCCTGGAAGGGGTACATGTGGAGCGCTGGATTCCCAAAGCGACCTTGAATGGGCGTGTTTATGATGTGCGCCAACTCGTGTGCGGATCAGAAGCTTGCCATGCGGTTTTACGTTTGAGCCACAGCCCTATTACGAATTTGCATTTGCGTAATGAGCGGCTCTCGCTGAAGGAAGCCGGATTACCGCAGAATACGGTGGAATCGGTCCAGCTTACGGCGAAAGCCGCTATGAGTGTTTTTCCAGCCTCCATGGTTGCTGGACTGGATGTGCTGGTTCCGGCTCATGGTGGTCATCCCTATGTGTTGGATGTTAATCCGTTCGGTGATTTGCTGTACCGGGTTGAGCATCAGGGTTGGAATCCGTATGAATGGGAAATGCAGCACCTCGCTAATAGGAGCGTGGGTACGGAAAGGAAAGACAGATATGACTGATATGAATCAAATTGTCGGCTCTCATGATATTGTCATGATTACGCTTGATACTCTGCGTTATGACGTAGCAAAGCTGGAAGAAGAGAACTGTCCGAATTTGTGCGGCTCCGGGTCGTGGGAAAAGCGCCATACACCGGGTAGCTTTACCTATGCTGCACATCATGCTTTTTTTGGCGGATTTTTGCCGACTCCAGCGAATACAGATAAGACTTCACATATTCGTCTGTTCCACACCAAGGATACGGGATTGCGTACGCATTCACATACGTGGCTGTTCGATGCCCCGGATATTGTGTCCGGGCTAGAGGGTGAAGGTTATCGGACCATCTGTATCGGCGGCGTTATTTTTTTCACAAAGAAAAATAAGCTTGCCAAGGTGCTGCCTGGATATTTCCAAGAAAGCTACTGGCGTATGAACTTTGGTGTTACCAACCCCCGTTCGACGGAGAATCAGGTGAATCATGCTCTGAAACTGTTGGAAAATGCAGACCCGTCACAGCGCTTGTTTTTATTTCTGAATGTATCAGCGATCCATGGGCCTAATCATTATTTTGTGAAGGGCGCAGCCAAAGATTCAGTGGAGTCTCAACGGGCAGCCTTGCGGTATGTGGATGGTGAACTTGGACGTTTGTTTGATGCTTTGCGAAATCGGGGCAAGACGTTTTGCATGGTTTTTTCCGATCATGGTACAGCTTATGGGGAAGACGGCTATGAAGGACATCGTCTGGCGCATGAGGTAGTCTGGAATGTGCCTTACCGCGAATTTATTTTATAGAGCAAATAGAAGTATAGATTGCACTGGTAAAATATCAAGAAATCAATCCAGCGTGAGGAAGGAGCAGAAATGAAAGCCATAAATCTGAATCACTCGCATCCAGCGGATGCGCCAGCCCCGGAGATAGACACAAACTTAGCACCGTCTAGGTTTCAGTGGCCTGAAACTCCTGCTGAATGGGCAAGCACAATCCGTGAAGCTCCTTACCGCTCCTATCTGTACTCTTACCCGCATAAAACGGCCTATCGTCCGTTTGATACACCACTCTTATTACAGGAGTTGTGGGAGAAGGAGGAGTTAGAAAGCTATTTTTTGTATATGCATATTCCATTTTGCGCGGCTCGCTGTGGGTTTTGTAACCTGTTCACTTTGCCGGACAAGCGTCTGGATGTACATAAGGAGTATGTGGATGCACTAGAAAGACAAGCCAAGCAATGGGCACCCATTATGGGGCGTCGACCTTTTTCACGTTTTGCGATCGGCGGCGGTACACCGACCTTACTGGAGGCTCCTTTGGTGGAGCGCTTGTTTGACATTGCGGAAAATATTATGGGACTGGACCCTAAGCGAGCTTCTATTTCGGTGGAGACCTCTCCCGATACTGTGACTGAGGACAGGTTGGAGGTGCTCAAGCGCCGCGGGACAGATCGTGTCAGTATGGGAATTCAGAGCTTTGTGGAATCAGAAAGTGCCGCCATATACCGACCTCAGAAGCCCAAACTTGTTAGAGAAGCACTTGAGCGGCTGGTGGAATACAACTTTCCTTTGCTGAACGTAGATCTGATCTATGGCTTGCCTGGTCAAACGGTGGAAACCTGGCTGTATTCTTTAGAGGAAGCCCTGTCTTACTCGCCAGGAGAAATATTTCTTTATCCGTTATATATTCGAGAAAATACGATTTTAAAGCCAGGCTATACCGGGCTGGATCATGATATTCGCCTTAGCTTGTATGAAGTGGCGCGCGAACGGCTCAAACAAGCAGGATATGTACAATACTCCATGCGCCGTTTTGCAAAAAATGATGGTATATCCAGCAAAGAGCTTTTGCCCTACAGTTGCCAGGAGGAAGGTATGGCTGGTCTGGGGTGTGGTGCACGCTCCTATACACGCAATGTCCACTATGCCAGCCGTTATGGGGTTAGTGCAGCAGCTACCCGTAGCATTATCGCAGATTATGTTGCTGCGGAACGTCATGATCTGGCTGACTACGGCTTTATTTTAAATGTGGATGAGAGTAAGCGACGCTTTATCTTAAAAGCGCTTCTTCATCGGGAAGGTTTGGAGCTATCAGCCTATGCAGAGCGCTTCGGTGTATCCCTGTCGGACGATTTTACAGGAATGTCGTTGCTGTTGGAATCCGGTATGGCTGTCGTCGAGGAGGGTACGCTGCGACTTACAGAGGAAGGAATGGCCTATTCCGATGCGATTGGGGACTGGATGATCTCCACATCAGTACGTGAGCGCATGGAAGGATATGTAGGCGCATGAGAGCGACCTTATATTATCGTGGTTCGTTGACCTCGTGTAACTATGCTTGCCCTTATTGCCCGTTCAGTAAAAACGTTGATAGTCGGGAAACGTTGAACAAGGATCGGGTCCAGTTGGAACGTTTTGCTGATTGGGTACGGGAACAGGGCGTTTTGGGGCATCGTCTCTCTATTTTTTTTAATCCGTATGGAGAAGCCTTGATTCATTCCTGGTATCGCAAGACCATGATTGAGTTTTCCCACATGGCGCATGTGGAAAAAGTGGCGGTACAGACGAATCTCTCGACGAAGCTGGATTGGACGAAAGAACTGAACGCGGAGACTGCTGCGCTGTGGGCTACATATCACCCTGGAGAGACGAAAGAGCAAGTTTTTATATCGCAGGCTATGAAGCTATATGAACTTGGTATTTCCTATAGTGTCGGTACCGTCGGGTTAAGACAAGCCTTCCCAGCTATTCGTTCCTTAAGATCGCAACTTCCAAGGGATGTTTATTTGTGGGTCAACGCCTACAAGGATCGACCCCATTATTATACAGATGCTGAAGTCACTGAATTAACTGCGATCGACCCCTATTTTCAATGGAATTTAAAGGATTATAGCAGTCAGGGACGGGCATGTCGCGCCGGTGAAGATGTATTTTATGTCCAGGGTGACGGAAGAGTAAAACACTGCTATCAGGATCGACGGGTGCTTGGACACTTATATAGGGATGGTCTTGAGGGTCTGAGTGGCAAACGTCCGTGCCGGATGAGAGAATGCGGCTGCTATATCGGCTATATTCATATGGAAGAGCAGCCGTTTCGGGAAATGTACGGTAGTAGCTTACTCGAAAGAGTGCCGCAAGTACAGGTATCTCCGGTTCCATCATTTAGCAGACAGGCTATTCATAGAGATAATGAATCCATATAGCAAGGGGTGTCCACTTCTAAATGTAATACTACAGCACCTTGATCTATTAGAGAAACGATCAACAAATGAACCGACCCTTGCCATCAAGCAAAGGTCGGTTCATTTGTTTTATAATAACTCTATACGACTGTTCTATGCGAAATAATCAAGTTTGGACAATAGCAGTAATTTCTTCATCCAGATCCAATCTGATTTGTTCGCGATAGGCACGAATATTGTATTCGGAATATAGGTATCTCAGAATGGCTTCTATCATATTGGCTTCCACCAGATATTGACTGCGGCCCTGTACATGGACTTCTGCTGAATAACCTGTATCCTCTTCCCAGCTTAGTTCTACTGTCACATCCGTGGGCTGGACACCTTTACGTTCAGCCATATGCAAGCAAATAGCGTTGACAATCTCATCCATACTCAAAATCATAGCTTAGTAACGTCCTCCGCGGGAATCATCTGGTCTGCGACGATTTTTAATAGCACGGTAGATACCTACTCCGACAGTGATCAGGACGTAAATGGCCAGAACGTTAACGGCAAGGCCAAGCAAGCTGCCCAATGCGCCCATGTTGCCGAACAATCCGCCGAAGAGCATACCTGCCAAACCGCCCAGCATCATACCTTTCAGAAATCCGCCGCCACCGCCAAGGAATCCACCGGTTCTGCTTGTATTACCAGCAGTTGCCCCTGACTTGGCTCCGCTATCTGACTTATTAATTCCATTGCTGTCATTCGCCTTGCTTGGTGTAGATTGGTATGATTTAGGTCCGGATTTAAACCCGCCGCCTCGCCTTGCGTCAGCTGTAGATGGTGCGATCATAGCAATGAGTAGGGTAAAAGCCATCATCAGCATCATCATATTTTTCAAAGTGAATGTTTTTTTCATGTAAATATAATCCCCCTTAGTAAATTTGTTTATAGGTCAAACAACCGCTTACCAGTAATACGAATGGCATGGAAAAGGGTTTCAAAGAATTTTAATTTTTAAAAAATTAAATAATAACGTCCCATAAATCCTATGCATGGATTGGCTAAAACATTCAGCTTTGCGGCTTAAGTGAAAACGGATTAGTGTCAGCACTGACATCACCGGCAAGCAGCATACGCAGAACCATTTGGCACCATTCCAGACCTGCTTTAGCATTCAAAAGTCCTTTTTGTACTAAAATATAGTCACCAAAGTTCTTACTGCCAAAATGTAAATTCTCTGCAGGAATATCGTTCAGGATATCCTCAAGATGGTGGATTTTCTGAATAAAATGACGTTTGCGTTCCTCCAGCATACGATTGGCACTACTTTTGTCCGTTAACCAAAGACAGAACAGTCGAAGACTTAATTCATCCCGTGTAACCGGAGCAGCTAACGCTTCCTGGGACCATTGCTGAAGCATATGGATTCCCTTGTCGGTAATGGTATACATTTTCTTATCAGGCTTGTCGGACTGCTGAATCCAACGGGAGGCTAGCAGTTCCTTGCTCTCCATACGGGCCAGTAGCGGATAGATCTGACTGTGCTTGGCCTGCCAAAAAGGCTGGATACGCAACATCAGATCATAGCCGGAGGATTCCTCTCTTGCGAGAAGCCCCAACAGACCATACGATAGTAAATTCATAGATCTTATCTCCTTCATCCATCATAGTAACGGTTGTAACAGCACTGCGGCAGCTATTCTGCAGCTTCATGAAAAGTGTACACTGAAACTGTATGGTTTGACAACTTTCAGTCAGGTCGTTCACAGGTTAGCCAAAATTGACTCTTGTCATTCTCCACGTATATGTGCTTTTTTTCATAAAAAAGGGTAGTTTAAGCTCGTATGTACGAGCTTAAACTACCCTGGTAACCTTCTGCCGAAGCGTATCCTATTTACTGTTCATTTCCATCAACGAGAAGTGTTAACGCTCCTGTATCTGGATGAATAACCATGCCGTGAACGGGGGCATTAGGAGGGAGAAGCGGGTGATTTTTAATAAGCTTCACGGTAGTTCTTACCCCTTCTTCAATGTTGTCAAAACCTTTTAACCATTTATTTAGCTTAATTCCTGAATTTTCTAATGTATTCAGCACTTCCTGAGAAATTCCGCGATCGAGCATTTCATTGACCATGTGGTCTGCATTTAATGCAGCCATGCCGCACTCATAATGACCTACAACGACGACTTCGTCTGCTCCCAGCTCATACAGGGCGACTAGCACACTGCGCATTACACTTCCAAAGGGCTGTGAAATAATAGCACCCGCATTTTTGATGATTTTCACATCACCGTTGCGCAGGTTCATGGCTTTCGGGAGTAACTCCGTTAGCCGTGTATCCATACAAGTGATAATGACCATTTTTTTATTGGGGAACTTGCCCGTTCTATAGGCCTCGTATTCTTTGTTTTCTACGAAAACACGATTGTACTCTAAAATTTCTTTGATGTGATTCACGATTGTTCCCTCCAGATTCTATTAAAGTTTGATATGTACAGCCCAACGTTTATTTTAGGTCTTAGGAGCTGGTCGTACATGTTGTGTGTTGATTATACTTTTTAATATAAGTATCATCAAGTATAGGTATTGTAAAGTTTTATCCATTTTAAGTTAAAGAGGTGACCTCAAATATGGCGCAACAGACGTTGGATCAATTGACGGCTTTAAAGGAGCTTTCACACAAAATCAGTAGTTATGGCGAAGCAGTAGGTCTGCTGCACTGGGATTTACGAACTGGTGCTCCGCGCAAGGGTGTTGACATTCGGTCGGAGACGTTGGGTATGCTGTCCACTGAAATGTTCAAGCTGATGATCTCGGATGAAATGGGACAATTGCTGCAATTTTTTGCCACAGTAGATAAGCTGGAGCAACTGGAAGACAATGATCGCAGATTGGTGGAGGAATGCCGTAAAAATTATGACCTGAATCGTTCGGTTCCGGCAGACCGATACCGGGATTATAGCATTCTCGCAGCGCAGGCAGAGAGCAAGTGGGAGGACGCAAAGGAACATAGCGATTTTGTCGGATTTGAACCCTACTTGTCTAAAATCGTAGACATGAAGCGTGAATTTATCGGCTACTGGGGGATTAAGGATACAGAGTATGACACGCTTTTGGATCAATATGAGCCGGGGATGACGGTTGAAAAACTGGATGCTGTGTTTGATCGTCTCAAAAAGCGCCTTGTGCCACTATTGTCTAAAATTCAGGCTTCACCGAACCAGCCGGATAAGAGCTTTTTAGATGGTGTGTTTGATGTGAAGCAGCAGGAGAAGTTCAGCCTGTTCATATTAGGTCAGATGGGGTATGACTTTGACGCAGGTCGCTTGGATGAGAGCGTACATCCTTTCGCAACAGGATTAAATCCAGGTGATGTGCGTATAACAACACATTATCTGCAAGATGATGTAACTAGTGCTATTTTCAGCTCGTTGCATGAAGGAGGCCATGCGCTGTACGAACAAAATATTGCTCCTGAGCTAGCAGGATCACTACTGTCGGGAGGAACCTCTATGGGGATTCATGAATCCCAGTCCCGCTTGTGGGAAAATAAAATCGGACGCAGTCGTGCTTTCTGGGATCGGTATTACGATGATTTGCAAAAGCATTTTCCTGATCGCTTGGCAAAGGTTACGGCAGATCAATTCTATCGGGCAGTCAACCGTGTGGAAAATTCACTGATTCGTATTGAAGCGGATGAGCTAACATATAATTTACATATCATTATCCGTTATGAAATTGAAAAAATGTTGTTTAATGAAAAGCTGGATGTGAAGCGTCTCCCTGAGGTGTGGAATGCGAAATATAAGGAATACCTAGGGTTACTTCCACCGAATGATGGACTGGGCGTACTTCAAGACGTTCACTGGTCCGGTGGTGATTTTGGCTATTTTGCTTCCTACTCGCTTGGCAATATGTATGCAGCACAAATTTTGGCGACATTACGCAAAGAGTTACCAAAACTAGATGAATTAATCGCTGCTGGAGAACTTGAGCCGATCAAGCAATGGCTGACCGAACGTATTTACCGTTACGGCAAGAGCCGGACGCCTTCCGAGTTGATTGTAGCCATTACAGGTGAAGATCTGAACCCGGATTATCTCGCCGACTACCTGGAAGAGAAATATACCTCCATATACAAGCTGTAAATCATATGCCATCTTCCCCACGTTCCCGGGCGAACGTGGTTTTTTTTTTTGTGCAATTAACCAATATATCGACAACCGCATAACAATATATGAAGTCAACGGATGTAAAAAGGTGGGGAGGGAATAAGGATGAAAAACGGCGCTCGTTTCAAAGCTGTGGTGGCTGCGGCACTACTCGGATTACTGTTGCTCAGTGGGTGCACCCCCAAAGGGGGGGAGCAGACAATTGAGATCAGACTAGGCGAGGTAGCCCGTACGGTCTTTTATGCGCCGCAGTATGTAGCCTTGAGCCAGGGAATGTTTGCTCAGGAGGGACTGGATGTCCAATTGGCAACGATTCCCGGGGGGGACAAGGCGATGACGGCGTTGTTGTCCAACCAGGCGGATATCGCGCTCATCGGCGCGGAAACATCTATTTATGTGTATCAGCAAGGAGCAGAGGACCCTATCATTAATTTTGCCCAACTGACACAGAAGGATGGAACCTTTTTGTTTGCCCGTCAAACGCAAGATAACTTTGCATGGGAAAAGCTGAAAGAACAAAATTTTTTGGGGCAACGCAAGGGCGGAATGCCGCAAATGTCACTTGAATTTACGCTTCGCAAACACGGCATTGATCCTCATAAGGATCTGAAGCTGATTCAAAATATTGATTTTGCTAATGTTGCCTCTGCTTTCGGCTCGGGTACAGGGGATTATGTACAGCTATTTGAGCCACAGGCATCTATTTTTGAAAAGGCAGGTCGTGGGCGGGTAGTTGCCTCTATCGGTGTGGAGAGCGGCGAATTGCCGTATACGGTATATATGGCTAAGCAAAGCTACCTGAAGGCAAATAGCGAGGCTGCACAGAAATTTACAAATGCTGTATATCGGGCACAACAGTGGATTGCTACGCATTCACCTGAACAGATTGCCGAAGCAATCACGCCCTATTTTAAAGATACAGATTTAGCTATTTTGACGAGTAGTATCAAGCGATATAAGGAACAGAGCACCTATGCTTTGAACCCGATGATTGAGGAAAAGGAATGGAAGAACTTACAGGATGTCATGACCTCGGCAGGGGAGCTTAAAAGTCCAGTTGCACTGGATAAGCTAGTGAACCCAAGTTTTGCACAACAAGCGATTTCGTCAAATTCTACCGGAAATACTGAACCGCCTGTGAAAAAGAGCACAACTGAATCTACGGATGCAGGTGTCGATGCTGGAGGTTCGTCATGATGGAGGAACGGAGTGATCTAACTTCGGACGCGACAAGACCGATGGTGAGACTGGAGCAAGTGACGCATGTCTATGTAACGGATCGTGAAGCTTCGCTGGCGGTTGAGAATATTGATTTTTCCGTAGAGACAGGGGAGTTTGTCAGCTTGGTCGGCCCAAGCGGCTGCGGCAAAACGACGATCCTGTCCATGATCGCAGGGCTACTGCGTCCAGCGGCAGGCCTAGTCATGTTGCAAGGTCAGCCGGTAAGTGGGCCGAGTCCAGAAGTTGGTTACATGCTGCAGCAGGATTATCTGTTCCCGTGGCGGACGATCATGGAGAACGCATTGTTGGGTCTGGAACTAGCCAACAGAGTAGATGAAGCTGCACGTGAGCAGACAAGGCTGTTACTGGAAGGCATGGGTCTGGGAGGGAAGGAGCATCTGCATCCATCCCAGTTGTCTGGGGGAATGCGCCAGCGCGTGGCGCTGGTACGGACGCTGGCGACCAATCCGGGATTGCTGCTGCTGGATGAGCCGTTCTCCGCGCTGGATTATCAAACCAAGCTACAGCTGGAAGATCTGATTGCGGAAACCTTGCGCGAGCGGAGGAAGACGGCTATTTTAGTCACACATGATTTGGCCGAAGCCATTGCGGTCAGTGACCGGATTATAGTGATGGGTCGAAATCCTGGTCATGTCCGACGTACCTTCGAAATTCCGGGTTGCATCCGAGAAGCTCAGCCTTTTTATGCACGCGAGCAGCCGGGTTTTAATGAGCTTTTTCATGAAATATGGGGTGAACTGGAGGCTTCGGGAGCAAAGGAGTGAGTTAACGTATGAAGGACGAAGCGGATCAGCTTGAGCAACGTTGGATTCAAGGACTACATCAGGCGTATTTACGCAGCAGGCGTTCGCAACGATGGTTAGTGACAGGGGTACAGACAGCTATTTTACTGCTTTTGTTTGTATTATGGGAAATTGCAGGTCGATTGAAGTGGATTGATGTACTGCTGTTCAGCTATCCGAGCAAAATTTTCACCCAGATCGGTAAGGATGCGGTCAGTGGTGAATTATGGGGACATGTAGGTGTCACCGTGGGAGAGACGATGGCGGGGTTTTTACTGGGTACACTGTTTGGTACGTTGCTGGCTGTACTTATTTGGTGGTCACCGTTTTTGTCGAGGGTGCTTGACCCCTATATGGTCGTGTTCAACAGTATGCCTAAGGTGGCGCTAGGTCCAATTTTTATCGTTATGTTTGGGGCGGGATTTACTGCTATCCTAATGACAACCCTCTCCATTACGGTCATCATTACGACACTAGTCGTATACAACAGCTTTCAGGAAGTCGATTCGAATCTAATCAAAGTGGTTCGCACGTTTGGCGGATCACGCCGTGATACGTTTCAAAAGGTGATTTTGCCTGCATCCTTTCCTGCAATTGTCTCTACACTAAAAGTGAATGTGGGTATGGCATGGGTTGGCGTGATTGTTGGTGAATTTCTGGTGGCTAAAAACGGCTTAGGCTATTTGATTATCTATGGTTTTCAGGTATTCAATTTCACGCTGGTTATGTCCAGTTTGTTGATCATTGCTGTCGTAGCTACTCTGATGTATCAGGCGGTCGTGTATGTGGAGCATCGCCTGCTTTCGGGTCGTCCTCATCGGTAATAATAAAAGTTCTGAACATTTGTGTAAAACGTGAAAATAAAGTACCATGAAAAATGAAAATACTTAAAATTTATGAAAATGCTAAAACAGATTTCATCCAGAGAGGACAGAATTTTTTCATGGGCTTTCGTACGATTAAAACGGCTATTGCCGCATTAATGGCCGTACTTATTGCGGAGGGTTTTGGCATTCATGGTGCTACCTCAGCAGGGCTTTTAGCGATATTGGGGGTGGATGTCACACGCAAGAGAAGTCTCCGTACTATTTCGGCGAGATTTTTTGCATCCGTCGTGGGGCTTCTTTTTGCTTGTGTTTTGTTTGTAGTATTCGGATTCCATGATTGGGTACTGGCATTATATATTTTAACGGCGTTTCCAGTCATTGTACGGGTGGGCTTTAAAGAAGGGATTGTCACCGGTTCGGTCGTGGTTTTTCGCGTATTCAGCGGCGGCGTGATTGATATGGAGGTACTGCTGACCCAGCTAGGTCTGCTAGTGATTGGACTGGGTTCCGCAATGATTGTCAATTTAGCCTATATGCCGGGTTCTGATAATACCATGCAACAAATTCGGCAGGAGGTAGATCGGACATTTTCTGTTATATTCAGAAATATGGCCAATACGCTGCGTAGTCCAGCATACATATGGGATGGCAAGGAAGTTATTGAAGCGAACAGCGTGATAGCCAAAGGGGTCACTGAGGCGGGGCGTTCCTTGGAAAATCAGATGCTTCGTCCCCAAGAGGGCTGGAATGTGTATTTTTATATGCGAAAAGAACAGCTGGATTCGATCCAAAACATGATGCAGTTGATCGCACAAATGTATCAGCATATGCCGCAGGCCAAGCTTCTGGCTGAGCTGTTCGACCAGCTTAGCAATGACGTTTTGGCTGGACATTATACGGGACAGACCGAGAAGCTGCTGGAGCAGGTTCGTGAAGAATTTAAAGCCATGGAGCTTCCCGCAACCCGGGAGGAATTTGAGATTCGTTCGGCATTATTACAGCTTACACATGAGCTTCATCAGTATTTGAAAATTGCGAAAAAGGACAAGGCCCCTACTCCAGTAAGAAATTAGAGTAAAGGCCTTGAGCGGCTACTATCCATGACGGACAGTAGCCTTTTCTTGTTCAGTGTCGGTAGAAGCCGGATGGTTTAAAGTCCGTTTGTGCCGAATTCGGTCTGTGATCCATAAGACAGCGGTGATCAGGCAAGGATACAGCATAGCCCATCCGACAAAGGGGAAAACGACCGCTGTAGAGATAAACGATATCCAACTAATGGCAACGCCCCAGCGACTACCACGTAGAAGTTTAATTCCTGCTGCGCAACCGCCGAGATAGGTCAGAATAAAGGTGGCGTTCGGGAACTGGATCAGGTTAGTGAGTGAAACAGTACCACTACCGTACAACACCATAATGATCACGAAGCAGACGCTAAGAAAAGCAATGCCTCCGATAGGGGTGTGGAATCGTTGGGATAACATGCCCATCCAGCGAAAGGCCTGTCCTTGCCGGGATAAAGCATAAGCGACACGTGAAGCGGCACCCACATAAGCAATAATAGTAGCGGTACAAATAAAGATACCCGTCAAGCCTGCAATTATCGCGCCCCATGGCCCAATAGCCCGACTAATCACCCATACGAGCGAAGCATCCGAACCCCCTGCAAGGTAACTTTGTGTGCCCACAGTAGCCAGCGCTGTTAAGAAATAAAGCAAACCAACAATGACGGCTGCAATGGTCACACCTCTAACGGCCGCCCGCCGGGGATTAGTGAATTCCTCTGACATATGGGACACGGCCTCCCAACCGATAAAGCACCAAAACAGAATCGCGGCCGCTTGACCGACGGAGAGCCAGCCATGTGGAGCAAACGGGGTGAAGTGGATTGTTTTCATCTGAGGAAGTGCTGCGGCAATGGCGAATATAAGGACAGCAACGATAGCTATGACGACTGCGATCTGAATACGTCCCGCGACCTTCATGCCGATCCAATTGATGATCAGGCCCACCGCCAGCATAGCAGCGGCTAACATCATGCGGCTTTCCTCTCCCCAGCCCATGGCTGCGGTCATATAGCCGGCTCCGGTGAGTGCGGCAACAGGAGCCCCAATCGGAACTGACATGAGAAAAAACCACCCGATATAAGCACCGGCACGTGGTGAAAAGGCCAACGTGACAAAATGCGATACTCCACCCGCATTCGGGAATTTGGCGGATAGAAGACCCATAGAAAGTGCCATTGGCAAGATGAGCAGGGTCATAAAACCCCATGCCAGCAGCGATGCCGGTCCCGCCATTTGGGCGGCAAGACCAGGCACAATCAATATTCCCGAACCCAGTACAGCTCCGATATAGAGTGCAATGGCCTGTGGAAGACCAATGGTGGATTGAAGTTTACTTTCACTTGTCATGCAGAAAAGCCTTCTTTCTATTGTTATTTTCTCCAGCTTATCAGATAATCAATCTATCGGAAAAACGGAATATAACGATTGCTTGCATCGAAAAAAACGATTGAAGGAGCGGATTATGGAATCGCGGCATTTGTTTACCTTTTTAAATGTAGTTGAGGCAGGCAGTTTTACGCGAGCAGCGCGTATACTGGATTATGCACAGTCGAGTATCACTGCTCAAATTCAAACGCTGGAGACTGAGTTGGGTACGCCGCTTTTTGATCGCATTGGCAAGAAAATCATGCTGACGGATGCCGGGCGACGTCTGCTGCCCTATGCGCAGGAAATTTCCAAGATGCATGCTATGGCTAAGGATGCGCTTCGTTCAGAAACGGAATTGGCAGGCACGCTGAAAATAGGAGCACCAGAGTCTCTGGCCGCTTTTCGTCTACCGAGTTTGATCCGTGAGTACAGGGAGCGGTATCCGAAGGTTAAAATTGTCCTCAAACCCGGCGAATGCTGGGAATTACGCGATTTGATCCGTTCCGGTGAGCTGGATTTGGCTTTTTTGCTTCAGCCCGAGACAGAGGATAGAGAACTGAATGTCACCACGCTTATTCACGAGCCGATGGCCTTGGTTGCGCCACTCGAGCATTCGCTGGTTACCTATACCCAGGTAGAGCCTGCCGACTTGAAGGATGAGACCATTTTGCATACAGAGGCAGGATGTACGTACCGTATCCTTTTTGAGCAGTATCTGAATAAACACGGTATTTTTTCAGACCCTAGCCTGGAATTTTGGAGTATTGAAGCCATCAAGCAGTGTGTCATGGCTGGGCTGGGTATTGCGTTGCTCCCGCTAGTAACGGTACAAAATGAGCTGCGAGAAGGTAAAATGGCGCGTTTAGCCTGGGATGACAGTGAACAGCAGGTGGCTACTCAGGTCGCTTATCACACGAAAAAGTGGAAATCCCCGGCTCTTAGCGAATTTTTACAGATCGTTGAGCAGCATGTAACACATTGGCGTGCATGAGTTCAAGCCATCACGGCATATGCTTATACAAATAATATTTTTTCCTTTTCGCCTATTCACTCAACATTCGCCCACAACCTGCATACATATGTATGGAATGATTGATTGTATGGAGGAGGTTCAAGAATGGCATTAAGTCATAAAAATCGTAGAGAGATTATTACCAAAGCGATCTGTGGTAAAGGTCGCAGATTCTCTACCGTAACCCATACCGTAACTCCGCCGAATAATCCGACGAGCATTTTAGGGGCATGGATTATTAACCACCAGTATGAAGCTGTGGCGGCGGGGGACGGCATTGAGGTCGTCGGGACGTATGATATCAATATTTGGTACTCATACGATAAAAACTCGCAGACCGATGTTGCCAAGGAAACGGTGTCGTACGTAGAAAATGTGCCGCTCTCGTATCTTGATCCGAAGCACCGGGCGTCTACAGTGGAAGTATCCGCCGAAGCTACACAGGAGCCGAGTTGCGTCGAGGCCAGTGTGTCTTCTGGAGGTGGCAGCGTAATGATCCGGGTCGAGCGGGAATTTGCGGTGGAGCTGGTGGCGGAAACGAAGATTGTTGTAGAAGTATTCCCGAATGGCAGCAGCGATGATTTTGACAAAGACTTTGATTTTGGAGCGGAAGAGGGGGACTATGAGGAGCTCGACCCCGACCTCATTGACGACGAGCTCTGACAGAAGCAACCAAAAAGAGGGCCGCTTTACTCTTGCGCCGGCTGATTCTGCGCAGGGGGCAAAGGCCCTCCTTTTTTGTTGTTGCGGGTTGAAATTGGATTGAAATCCGTACGTAGTTCGTAGGGGGGATATAATGCAGCAGCCAGGACAGGCGCTCATACGCTTCAGGCAGATGCCAAATGATGAAAAAAAGCGTAGACTGGAGCGTTCAGGCATAGCGGTGCAGTGGATGGATAGCAGTATAGCAGATTTTGCGATAGGCTACGCGGTGCAAATCCATCAACTGCGAGTATTGGAGATTCGTAGGCGTGCCATCGAAGGCCCTTCCAAAGTCCGCGCATACGATCTGTCTGAACTGGATCAACATTCACCGCTCTATGTCCGGATGGAGCGGCTAGCTGTACGTGCGTTGTATACACTGGGTTTGGACAGTGGTGAGGTGATACTGACGCCGCTGGGGGAGCGCAGCTGTCAGGTGCGTGAAGTCTCGGCACAGCCATGGTTGAACGATAGACGTTTGGCCGCGCTATATGAAATTGCTGCGCGCGAAGGGGATGTTGAGGGTGAGAATCTTTCAGCGCAACGAGGGAAAGATCGACTACTCATCGGAATGGACCCTGAATTTGTGCTGATTCGTATGCCAGAGGGACGGGTCGTGCCGGCCTCAAGATATTTGGGTCGTCTCGGCATAGCCGGCTGCGATGCTGTTACGCGTCGAGGACGAACGCTGTATCCAGTCGCTGAGCTTCGTCCTGCTCCGAGTGGAGATCCGGACCGTCTGCTGAAGCACCTGCGTCAAGCTTTTGCAACCGCAGCCCGGCGCATTACCGACCGCACACTCATCTGGCAGGCGGGGGGGATGCCGCAACCGGGTTTTCCACTGGGCGGACATCTGCATTTCAGCGGGGTTGCGCTAAACGGTGCCTTGCTCCGGGCACTGGATAACTATTTGGCACTGCCTTTGGCGCTACTGGAAGACAAGCGTGCGGCCCGGCGCAGACCGCATTATGGCAATTTGGGTGATTTTCGACGTCAGTCGTATGGAGGCTTTGAATATCGTACACTGCCCAGTTTTCTTATCTCGCCACAGCTAGCGAAAGGTGTGATTGGTATGGCGTTTCTCATTGCTACTCAATATCCGCGTTTGCAACGTAGGCCGCTGGGTGAAGAGGAGGCTCACAGAGCCTTTTATGAAGGAAATCAATTTGTGCTTAAGGAGTATATGGAACCTCTTATTTTGGATATGGTTTCACTGGAAATATACTCGCAATATGAAGCTTATGTAGCGCCATTGCTGGACAGCCTCCGCAAGGGGAAGCAGTGGGATGAATCACGGGATTTGCGCCCCTTTTGGAAGCTTACGTAAAATCAAGTGTCGACACCAGGAATGGTTTCATGTTATCGACTGTCATTTTTGATATAATGAGAGATAATTATAAGTTTAAACGGAACAAAGTGTGGGGGTTAGTAAACGGTATGTCTAAATATACACCGATGATTGAGCAGTATTTATCCATAAAAGAGCAGGCTAAAGATGCATTTTTGTTTTTCCGTCTGGGAGATTTTTACGAGATGTTTTTCGATGATGCAATTCTTGCATCCAAGGAGCTGGAAATTACACTTACGGGTCGTGAGGGTGGCGCCACGGAAAAAATTCCGATGTGCGGCGTGCCTTATCATTCAGCGGAAAATTACATACAGCGCCTCATTGAGAAAGGTTATAAAGTGGCCATCTGTGAGCAAATGGAGGAAGCCTCAGCTACGAAGGGAATGGTGCGGCGGGATATTGTCCGCGTTGTGACCCCGGGTACAGTAATGGAAGGCAAGGTGCTGGGTGATAAATCCAACAACTACATGGTATGTGTCACAGAGACGGACGGGATGCTGGCTCTTGCGGCGTGCGACTTGTCAACAGGTGAATTGTATGTGACCTCTGTGCCTGATTCGAAAGAATGGCTACTAGATGAAATAAACATTTATGAGCCGTCCGAAATGTTGGGGGATGGTCATCTGCTTGATTTTGTGGCTTCCCGTATGTCCCCCGTTGGACGGCGTGTTGTGTATACGGCCTGGGACAAATCCAAGGATGATTTGGTTCGGGATCAATTTGGCGAAGCCACGTGGGCAAGGCTTACGGAGGAACGCAGACGGTGCGTATCACGCTTGATTTCCTATTTGAATGAAACGCAAAAAAGATCGTTAGGCCAATTGACCCAAATCTCCGTATATGAGCCAAACCATTTTATGATTCTGGATCCATTTACCCGCAGGAATCTGGAACTGGTGGAGACAGTACGTGAACGCTCCAAGAAAGGCTCGCTGCTGTGGCTGTTGGATCGCACAGAGACTTCCATGGGAGCGCGTCTGTTGCGTCGTTGGATCGACAAGCCGTTGTTGAGCGGCAGTCTTATTGAGGAACGCTTGGAGGCGGTGGACAAGCTATACCACCAGTTTATTTTCCGAGAGGATGTACGTGCTCAGCTTAAAGAGATTTACGATCTGGAGCGTCTGGTTGGGCGGATTGCCTTTGGTAGTGCTAATGCACGTGATCTGATCGCTCTCAAGCTGTCGCTGGTCCGAATTCCTTCTTTACGCGAATTGTGCGCTGAATCTCCTTCGAAGACGCTGAGACAGATTGCACAAACGCTGGATAGCTGTACAGACCTGTGTACATTGATTGAGGAAGCGGTGGCGGATGAACCGCCGATTTCCGTAAGGGATGGAGGTCTTATTAAGGAAGGCTACCATCAGCGTCTGGACGAACTGCGCGAGGCGAGTGTGAACGGTAAACGTTGGATCGCTGAGCTAGAGGCCAAGGAACGTGCAGCAACCGGCATTCGGTCACTTAAAATTGGATATAACAAAGTATTTGGTTATTATATCGAGGTGACCAAATCCAATTTGGCCTCATTACCAGAAGGTCGATATGAACGCAAACAGACGTTGGCGAATGCGGAACGGTATATTACACCGGAGTTGAAGGAAAAGGAATCTCTAATTCTGGAAGCCGAGGATAAAATGGTTGATCTGGAGTATACGCTTTTCTCCGAGCTTCGCAGTAAACTAAACGCTGAAATTCCCCGTTTGCAAAAGCTGGCAGAGCAAGTGGCTGAAATTGACGTGTATCAGTCGCTGGCATCGGTTAGCGCGGAACGGGGATTCGTGAAACCTGAGCTGACTACAGGATATGATTTCGTAGTGGAGCAGGGTCGCCATCCCGTGGTGGAGGCTGTAATGAAAGATGGCGGTTTTATCGCCAACAGCACGGTATTGGAGGAAGCGGATGCGCATATTCTACTTATCACCGGGCCGAACATGGCTGGGAAAAGTACGTATATGCGTCAGGTCGCACTTATTGCAATTATGGCTCAAATTGGCTGTTTTGTCCCTGCTGCACGTGCCAAGGTGCCGATGCTGGATCGCATTTTCACACGGATCGGCGCAGCGGATGATCTTATCGGCGGGCAGAGTACGTTTATGGTCGAAATGGCAGATATCCAAGTAATGACGGACAAGGCAACTCCGCGAAGCTTGATCATTATTGATGAACTGGGACGAGGTACGTCTACCAGTGAAGGAATGGCAATTGCACAGGCAGTCATCGAATTTGTCCATGACACGATCGGCTGTAAGGCACTGGTATCCACGCATTTCCATGAGCTGGCGCATTTGGAGCAAGGCCTGTCTTCGCTGCGAAATTACTCTATGGCCGTGCAGGAAAGCGGCGACAAAGTGAATTTCCTGCGCAAGCTCATACCGGGAGCGGCTAGCAGTAGCTATGGTATTTATTGTGCTCGGCTTGCAGGCTTGCCCAATAACATTATTGAGCGAGCGAATGGACTGCTGAATGGTTTTGAACAGGCAGCGGCTCAAGTAACGGCAGGTACCGAGATAGTAGTAGGAGGGAAGGAAGGGACTGATCTTCGTACAGTTTCAGGGACAGAGGATATTTCTTCTTTGACCAAATATAATTCAGGCCAGACATTGCGAGAAAGCGGAGAAACTGCATCATCAGCTCAGTCTTTATCACAGCAGGCGACCCTGGTAAAAGAAGATACTCTACAGACTGTGGAGGATTCCAGCAGGTTGGAGCAAGGAGCAACCGAAGTGGTACAGCTGTCCATTTTTGGAGAGCAGGAGCTTGCCACCTCCAAGCCCCACGCAGAGACAGTAGAGACGAATCCAATTGTGCGCCAAATTTTGCGCAAGGTGAAGAATGCTGATGTCATGAATATGACTCCTTTACAGGCAATGCAGCTATTAAATGATCTTAAAAATAAGGCCAATGGCCTGTAGTTAAAATAAGTGACATTATTCTTATTTTTCATCGCACTTTGAAGTCAGGAGGAGGTTAAAAGGATGTCTAAAATTCGGGTACTGGATGAACATATTGCGAACCAGATTGCTGCCGGTGAGGTCGTGGAGCGTCCAGCCTCCGTCGTGAAGGAACTGGTGGAAAATGCGATTGATGCAGGCGGTACGCGGGTGGACGTATGGGTAGAAGAGGGCGGCTTGCAAAGTATCCGGGTGACGGATAATGGAAGTGGCATTGAGCCTGAAGACGTGGAAACGGCATTCTATCGGCACGCGACAAGTAAAATTGGACATGGTCGCGACCTGTTTCAGATCACAAGTCTCGGCTTTCGGGGAGAGGCGTTGCCAAGTATTGCGGCAGTATCGAAAGTAGAGTTGCTTACAGCAGCCGGAGATGACGGGCGTGCCCGTAAATTAGTGATTGAAGGCGGTAAGCTGTTGCTTCACGAGGATGCTGCTAGTAGGCAAGGGACGGATTTTACCGTACGGGAGCTGTTTTATAATACACCTGCAAGGCTGAAATATATGAAAACAATCCAGACCGAGCTGGGACACATTTCGGATGTATTGTACCGAATGGCGCTTTCGCACCCGGAAGTGGCCTTCACATTGCGGCATAATGGCAATACATTGCTGCAAACGCTGGGCAATGGTGATTTGCTGCAGGTGATTGCCGCTATTTACGGAACTTCTGCGGCGAAATCCATGCTGCTACTAGAAGGAGAGAGCCTGGATTACCGAATTAGTGGCTATGTCAGTCGCCCAGAGTGGACGAGATCAAATCGCAATGCGATCTCGACAGTAGTGAACGGACGTTTTGTGCGTAGCTACGGGCTTAATCAGGCGTTGCTCAAGGCATATCATACCTTATTGCCGATCAATCGTTTTCCGCTGGCTGTGATCCAACTGGAAATGCATCCTTTTTTGGTGGATGTTAACGTTCATCCTGCCAAGCTGGAGGTAAGGTTTAGTAAAGAAGCTGAACTGTTTCAGCTGGTTGAAGATTCGGTAAAAGCTGTCTTAGGGCAGCAAGTGCTGATTCCGAAGGCAGTCAAGCGCGAGATCGGTGGCAAGGACAGTGGCTCGTTTGTGCAGGAGCAGTTTCACTTCTCGAAGGGAAATGGTGCGGAAGGGGATGCTCCTTCCGGCAAAGACCGGGGGGGAGCACTGCCACCTTCCGTGACTTCGCCGGAGAGCCAGGAATCGCGCCAATCCAATTACTTGAACAGGAACGAAGAGAATAACAGGGGTAGCCAGGAGCGTGAGCAACGTCCGAGCAGGGATAGTCTCTCAGCCATTGGACGGGCAAACAATCTTTCAGGTAAAAGTATTAATGATGATGAACTGGATGCAGATTTTGTGGAAGAAAACAACGGGAGTGAAGTTAAAGGGGAAGTGCCGCTTCCTGATGGGGCGACCGTACAGTCGTCCGAAGGAGATAATGCCGCAATAGGCACAACTACCTTATACAGCGGAGGGATACAGGAAACAGCTGCTTCTACTGCTTACCCATCTTCTATGCCGCCGATTGCAGGACAAGCTACAGATTCCCGTCATTTCGCGGATCAGAAGCCGCGCCAGCAACGTCTGGATGCGGAGCAATTGGCAGCAGTGTCGGGAGAAGTTCCAGAGCTGCCTACTTTTCCTGAACTGAATTTAATCGGTCAGCACCATGGGACATATCTGATTGCGCAGAACGACCAGGGCTTGTATTTAATTGATCAACATGCCGCACATGAACGAGTCAATTATGAATTTTATTATGAAAAATTCGGCAATCCCGAGTCAGTATCGCAGGAGCTGCTACTGCCAATTACACTGGATTTTACGCCTTCCGAAACGGAAAAGTTGAAAACAAGGCTGCACTGGTTTGAACAGGCAGGGGTGTATCTGGAGCATTTTGGCGGTCAAACCTTCCGTGTCAGCTCTTACCCGTACTGGCTTCCCCAAGGGGAAGAAGCGGATGTCATTGAGGAAATGGCCGGATGGGTGCTGGAGGAAAGAGCCATTGATCTTGCTAAGCTGCGGGAAGCAGCCTCAATCATGTGCTCCTGCCGGGCTTCGATTAAAGCAAACCAGAAGCTGACTGATCGGCAGGCTATTGTGCTGCTAGAGCGTTTGGCAGCGTGCAAACAACCTTATACTTGCCCTCATGGGCGACCTATTGTGGTTTCCTTTTCCACATATGATTTAGAGAAGCTGTTTAAAAGAGTAATGTAAGGGAGTATATATATGTTGCAGGATCGGGAAAACCGTGAAGAAGAGCAGTCGAGCCTACGGGAAAAGCAAGTCGAATTACTCGTCACGACAGGGGATTCCCCCTCGGCTGAGGTTGTGGAGCGAGCGAAGTTGCTTGCAGCCGATTTAGGGGCGCTGTATGCCCCTCGTCGTGGCATATCGGTAGCTAAGCTAATTGCGGCTCACAGAGTCCGTCAAGCGTTGGTTCTGGTGCAGGGCGGAGTAAGGCTGATTAGCCCAGAACAACCACCGATGGCTTTTCACCCCAGTATGGGCTTCATTCGCGCCAAACGGGTATTAAAGGGTGAACCTGACCCGATGTTGACGGCTGCCCGGATCGTCCCGGGTGATACCGTGCTGGATTGCACTGCAGGACTTGGTACGGATTCTCTTCTATTTTCAATTGGAACGGGAAGCTCTGGACAAGTCACGGCTGTGGAGAGTTCTTTCCCCGTCTACGCTTTAATCAAGGATGGAATGAGGCATTACCGTTCCGGCAACGCTGAAGTAGATAAAGCCTTTTCCAACATTGACGTTCGTTTTGGTCATCATTTGGACTATTTGCGTAGTTTGCCGGATCGCAGTATAGATATTATTTATTTTGACCCTATGTTTCGTGATCCGTTGCTCGATTCCAGCGCAATTGGTCCATTGAGAGGGTTGGCAAATCCAGACGCGTTGAGTGAGGAAAGTATTGTTCATGCGAAACGGATTGCACGAAAAACAATTGTATTAAAAGAAAAACGGGGTAGCGGGGAATTTGCCCGCCTCGGCTTCCGTGTAGAGCAGCGGGGCACAACGAAAACAGTGTACGGAGTGATCGATATTGACAGTGGCACCTAAGCCTAAACTACTCGTTCTTGTTGGCCCGACTGCGGTTGGCAAGACGAAACTAAGCATTGAGATGGCTCGACAATTTGACGCGGAAATTATTTCCGGGGATTCCATGCAGGTATACCGTCATATGGACGTTGGAACTGCCAAAATTTCCGAACAGGAAATGGAAGGAATCAAGCACCATTTAATTGATATTCATGAGCCTGAATACCCATATTCAGTAGCCCAATTTCAGGAGGACTGTCGTCGTCTCATACCTGATATTCAATCTAGAGGAAAGCTACCGTTTATCGTAGGCGGAACAGGTTTATATGTAGAATCAGTCTGCTATGAATACCAGTTTTCCGAGGTAGGGGCTGACGAAGCTTTTCGTCAGGAGCAGCTGGACTATGCCGAACAGTTTGGAGCTGACGCGCTTCATGCGCGACTACAGGCGGTTGATCCCGAAAGTGCACTTCGTTTGCATCCTAATGATCGTCGTCGTGTCGTTCGGGCACTGGAAATTTACCATGTTAGCGGAACGACACTTAGCTCTCAACTTGCCAGTCAAAAAAAGGAATCTCCCTACCAACTCTGCATCGTAGGTTTGACAATGGATAGGCAAATGCTATATAAACGTATTGAAGACCGAATTGACGGGATGCTCGATCAAGGGCTTGTGGCTGAGGTAACCTCCTTAATGGAACGGGGAGTGCGAAGCGATGCCATCTCCATGCAAGGTCTAGGCTATAAAGAGATATCCTCCTACCTGCGGGGAGAGGTGTCTTTGGAAGAGGCGGTGACTTGGCTAAAACGGGATACGCGTCATTTTGCGAAGCGACAGCTCTCGTGGTTTCGCCATATGAAGGATATCCAGTGGGTAGATGTCACTGATTTCGGAAATTTTTCTGCTCATGCAGCCCAAATACACAAAATTATAGCAGGAAAGTTCCGGACAGACCTTGAATATACTTCAAAACAATCCAAATGATTATTGGGGGTACGGCTAAAATGAACAAGTCCATTAATATCCAAGATACGTTTCTGAATCAATTGCGCAAGGATTCTATACCTGTAACGGTATACCTCATCAATGGATTTCAGGTGCGAGGGACGATTAAAGCATTTGACAATTTTACGATTGTGATCGACTCGGATGGAAAGCAGCAGCTGATTTACAAGCATGCCATCTCCACCTTTACACCGCAACGCAATGTATCGCTTGTACAGCAGCAGGATAGCGCTAGCGATAACTGATTACGGCTTGACGGTCGTCCGGGTTCATGAAACTTTTCAGGCGTCCGTCTCGTCTAACTGTATAGGAATGTGACCGGGAGCAACCTGATCAGGGTTGTTCTTTTCATTCCGTTTACTTTCAAGCTGCCGACAGCAAGCTTTAAGCTTATGTTAGGTACCATATGATTATTCGCGAAAGGGAGTCAGGGGAATGCCAAACGATTCATTGTCCAGATCCGGCAATCGCAATAGAAACACATCTAAAGAGAAGCCGAAGGGCAAGAAAAAGAAAATTACAGGTAAGCGAATTGGATGGACGCTGTTTATTACCGCGGCGGTAGCTATATTTTGCGCACTTGGTGGCTATTTATTTGTCATGGTAAATGGCGAAAAAATTTACGATGCGAACAAGGACAAAATCACAGTGAATGAGACATCAAAGGTTTATGACCGCAACGGTGTGCTCATGGGTGAGTTGTCTGTGCAAAAAAGTGATCCTGTCAAAAGTGAAGAAATACCAGACTTGCTCAAAAAAGCTTTTATTGCAACCGAGGATAAGCGTTTTATGGAACATCAAGGAGTTGATATTTGGTCTATCGGCCGGGCAGCCGTTAAGGATATCGTGGCCCGTTCGGCAGTGGAGGGCGGCAGTACGCTAACTCAGCAGCTGGCCAAAAACTTGTTTTTGACACGCGACAAAACCTTTTTCCGTAAAGCGACAGAGGTGTCCATCGCAATGGCGCTGGAGCGGAGGTTGACTAAAGATGAAATTATTACTCTCTACTTAAATCGGATTTGGTTTGGACGCTCCTATTCTGGAATTAAGGCAGCGTCGGAAGGTTATTTTGGGCAAACCAACTTAAAAGAATTAAAATTGTGGCAAATTGCTACACTGGCAGCTATTCCGAAAGGGCCATCCAAGTATAATCCGATCAGTAACCCGGAGAACTCGAAGGCACGACGTGCGGTGGTTCTCCAGCTGATGTTTGAGCAGGGGATGATTGGAAAGCAAGAGATGGAAGAGGCCAAGGCTGTAAATTACAATTACAAACAACCAGAAAAAGTTCAAAAGTATCAAAATTTTATGGAATACGTCATGGATGAGGCAGAGGATGCACTGCCAGGAGTTAGCGGCAATGATCTGATTATTGGCGGTTACAAAATTCATACCACAATGGATGCCCAGGCTCAAAATGCGCTGGATCAGGCGATGGCAGATGATGACATGTTCGAAAAAAGTCCTGACGATCAGCCGGTTCAAGCTTCGATGGTCATTATTAACAACCAGACAGGTGGAATTGCCGCTATGGCACCCGGACGGGATTACAAAAAGGGAACCTTCAATCGTGCGACACAGAGCCGCAGACAGCCAGGATCGGCCTTCAAGCCGATTGTAGCCTATGCGCCAGCTCTCGAATCCGGTAAATTTACGATGGATACTCCTTTGAGTAACGAACGCCAGAGCTTTAACGGATACAGTCCGAAAAACTTGCATGGTTACTCGTCGACCATCAGCATGCTCGACGCGATTACGAAGTCTGAAAATATTCCGCCTGTATGGTTGCTGAACCAAATCGGTGTGGAAAAAGGGGTTCAATTTGCCGAGAGCGTAGGCATTCCGATGGACAAAAACGATCACTCACTTGCTATCGCATTGGGTGGATTAAGCAAAGGGACGAATACCCTTGAAATGGCGCAGGCGTACAGCTCATTTGCCAATAAAGGACAATTCCAAAAGGCTTATTCTATTAAGCAAATTAACAATAGTGATGATCAAGTAGTTTATACTCATGAAGAGGAAACTAAATCTGTAATGAGTGAAAAAACGGCTTATGAAATGACAAAAATGATGCAAAATGTAGTCAATAGCGGCACAGGTCGCAAAGCACGCATTGACTGGCCTGTAGCCGGTAAAACGGGTACGACCCAAAGTGGAATTAGCGGTAACAGTGGTAACCGGGACATCTGGTTTGTCGGTTATACGCCAGAATATACCGGAGCAGTATGGATGGGTTATGATAAGCCGGACAGTAAACATATGCTCAGAAACTATAGTGGGCAGTCGGCAGCCTTTTTCGGAAGGGTCATGGGTGAAGCTCTCAAGGGGCATCCGGTTACGCAATTCAGCGAGCCGAAGGGATATGAACCACCAGTTGAGCAGAAGCCAGAAGAGCCGGTTCAGGCTACCGCTCCAAGCGGACTGAGCGGGTCTTATAGTCAGGACACCCAAATTGTATCGTTGTCCTGGAATGCGGCAGAGGGAGACAATGTACAATACCGTGTTTATCGTAAAGAGTCTTCCGAAGGAAGCTTCAGGACGATTATGGAGGCGATGAGAGGCACGAGTGGCGAAGATACGTCTCCTGTAGCTGGAAAAACGTATCAATACTATGTCGTAGCTTATGGAGCGGATGGTAAAGAATCCGCAGCTTCGAATACGATTAGTGTAGAAATTTCGACAGAGACTACTCCGATAGATCCGCAGCTAGGAAATGATCCTAATCAGGATGGAACTGTACCGGATAATGGCGAGAATATAGATGGTCAGGACGGCACAGACCAGGGGAATACGACTCCTGGAGGTACTGATAACGGTACTGGTTCTGACCAAGTTCCAACGTCTCCTGGAGGTAACAATGGAAATGGTACTGGAGGCACAGGCAACAGTAACGACAATTTTGGGAACGGAAACGATACAAATACGGGGAATGGTCAGACGACTACGCCGGATTCAGGTATAACTGATGAAAATACTATGACCAATCCAGAAAATACAGATGCATCTACCACAGGTGCTATTATGGATGGAAGTCAGGAAAGCAAATCCAACGGTCATTCAAACTCCAATCGTGGACGTCACAACCGGGATTAGCAAATATGTTTGATGTAAGATGATATTGGCTTCAAATCAAAGGTATTTTCGGACTGTTTTGACAGTCTGAAAATACCTTTTTTGCTGTAATACAGGGGTTGTTTTTGAGTGTACAGTTTAAATATGGTAAGCTGGTTTTACCAATGTTGGAGAGGAACATCATTTATGAAGCGCAAATTCGGAGACCGGGCCAACTGGCGCAGAATCACCAATCGCAAGTTTGCTTGCCGGTATGTAGAAAGTGACGCGTTTACAGGATATATGACCCTGTATACCATTTTGAGTCTCAAGGAGCCGTTATGGAAGAGTTACGGTGGTCATACGTTTTGCATAGCCGATAAAGGATATTCCTGGCTGCAATATTATCCAAAAGGTGAGCACTATGTGGTGACTGCTATGTTTGACAATCGGGAGCAAATCGTTGAATGGTATATTGATACCTGCCGAAATCAGGGTGTGACCGATCAAGGAGTCCCTTGGTTTGACGATCTGTATTTGGATGTTGTGGTGCTTAAAAACGGTGAAATCTTCCTGGTGGATGAGGATGAATTGGAGGAGGCATTACAACGGGGGCATATCTCAACGCAAGAGGCAGAATTGGCTAACCGTACAGCGGCTGATGTGTTACATCAGATAGATGCCCACGTGTTCCCTTATTTTAAAATGTCGCTGAAACACCGAGCAGAATGGTTTCACAACGGTGATTTCAAGAGAGAACGGTGAAAGTTTTGCAGTGGATTAAAGACATCGGGCCCAAACGTCCTGAGTTGAAAAGCAGGCAGAGTCGCCTTAAGAAAATATCTATGGTAACCAAGCGTCTTGTACTTTCTTTGATAATTTTCATTTTGATCGGATTGGTATGGGCAGGAATCCGAGTGTGGAACATGAATACGGCCGCCTCTACCACTCCGCTCCAGCAAGTGCAAATTGGTATCGTATTAGGTGCTTCTATGTGGGGGGCTGAGCCCAGTCCTGGATTGAAGGAAAGGCTGGAAGAAGCCTTGCGCTTATACCGCAACGGGACGGTACAGCATCTAATTGTAAGTGGTGGACTGGATAAACCCGATTTTCCGTATACGGAGGCTGAGGGCATGCAACGCTATTTGGTAGATAGAGGGGTCCCTGTACAGTATATTGTGTTGGAAAACCATGCGACCAGTACTTACGAAAATCTGCTCTATAGCCAGCGCATTATGAAGGAATATGGATGGACCTCTACCGTGATCATCACACATAGCTATCATGGACCTCGGGCGATGGAGATTGCTCAATTCTTAAAGTTTGATCATCCTCAGATGGCTCTGACGGAATCTAAAGTGCTGAATATGCCAATTCATCAATCAAGAGAAGTATTGGCATACGCTAAATGGACGCTGCAACGGTGGTGGATCAGCGCTCAAACTTGGGTTGCCTGAATTAAAGAAAAGGCTTTGTGCACGTTCCCGTTGCTTTTATGCTAATAAGGACATGCCAGACCGAATACATTAATAGGGTAAGCTGTGCCTGAAGAAATGTTGAGGTGATGGATGCATGAACGGACGGGGAATCGCCGCGGGCAAGCGGTCGGAGGAGAGACCTTCCAGACAAATTAATGTCGTGCTGCGTAGCCCGGAGCCGATAGCTTCGGTGACTGTGGACGAGACGGAAGCAGTGGCTTCAACCAAGTCACAGGCGCTACCGCAGTATCTCAGTCTTTATCAGGAAATTCAGAAAGAACTCGATCATCTCGTCGGCTTGGATAACATCAAAGACCTGGTATTTGAGGTATATGCCTTTTTGCAAATCGCCCATATGCGCACGGATGCAGGACTGTTGAGCAATGCACACGTGTATCACATGATTTTCAAAGGAAATCCAGGTACAGGGAAAACGACAGTGGCCCGCATTATCGCTAAAATGCTGCAAAAAATGGGGGTACTGAGCAAAGGTCATCTGATTGAGGTGGAGAGGGCTGATCTGGTCGGTGAGTATATTGGCCACACGGCGCAAAAAACGCGAGATCTGGTAAAGAAATCTCTTGGCGGCGTGTTGTTCATTGATGAGGCTTACAGTTTGGCACGCGGAGGGGAAAAGGATTTTGGAAAAGAAGCGATTGATACCTTGGTAAAGTCCATGGAAGATCAAAAAAATCAATTTATTTTGATTCTCGCTGGATACTCGGGGGAAATGGACTTTTTTTTACGAACGAATCCTGGTCTTCCTTCTCGCTTTCCAATCCAGTTGGATTTTCCTGATTATACTGTGGATCAGCTCATCCAAATTTCCGAGATGATGGCCAAGGAGCGGGATTATATTCTCATGCCTCAGTCCATAATTAAAATGAAGGAGCATTTGCTAAACGAGCGTAATGACAGTCTTCATGCGTTTAGTAATGCACGCTATGTTCGTAATGTGATTGAAAGAGCGATTCGGCACCAAGCTGTCAGGTTGCTTAATCAGTACAGGAGCGGGCAACCCGGCAAACAGGAATTGATGACGCTGCGTCCAGAGGATTTGAAAATGGATAAAAGATAGGCGATAATAGGAATCTGAATCACATCGAATGCTATGACATCGAACGGGGGCCGGCCTGAACATCAGGTCGGTCTCTGTTCGAGAGTTGACATGAAAATAAAGGAGCAAACAATATGGCGAACTCCACTCATGATACACAAACCGAAATGCAGGACAAGGCGGTTCTGGTCAGTCTGATTACGGATGAAGTCAAACGATCTGGTATTAATACGGAATACTCGTTGGATGAGTTGGTGAAACTGGCTGAGACAGCGGGAGTTGAGGTACTGAGCGTCCTGACACAGAATAAGGAAGCCAAGGACTCAAAATGGTTTATTGGTAAAGGAAAAGTAGAGGAATTACGTGCAGTTGCTGAAGAATTGGGAGCGAATACAGCTATTTTTGATCAGGAGCTCTCGGGGGCCCAAGTACGGAATCTGGAAGAAAGTCTGGATCTCAAAATTATTGACCGGACGCAGTTGATTCTGGACATTTTTGCTCAACGTGCAAAAACCCGGGAAGGTATTATTCAGGTTGAACTGGCACAGTTGTCATATTTACTCCCCCGTTTGTCTGGACATGGCAAAAACCTCTCGCGTCTTGGCGGCGGAATCGGAACACGTGGTCCTGGTGAAAGCAAGCTGGAGACAGACCGTCGTCATATCCGTGACCGAATCAGTGATCTGAAACGCCAACTGGAGGAAGTGACCCGTCACCGGTATTTGCACAGGGAGCGCAGACAAAAGAGCGGTATTGTTCAGGTTGCACTTGTTGGCTATACCAATGCGGGCAAATCGACGCTGTTGAAGCAACTGACAGCAGCCGATGTATATATTGAGAACCAACTGTTTGCGACGCTGGATCCTACCTCCAGAACAATGGAACTTCCGAGTGGAAAAGAAGTTATTCTTACGGATACGGTCGGTTTTATTCAAAATCTTCCTCATGATTTGGTTGCTTCCTTCCGGGCTACTTTGGAGGAGGCGAATGAGGCACATCTCATTTTGCATGTCGTGGATGCGTCTTCGGATATGCGGGACGAACAGATGAAAGTTGTAGAGACGATCTTGCAGCAGCTAGGGGCTGCGGACAAGCCTCAGATCGTATTATTTAACAAAAAAGATGCCTGTACCCCTGAGCAACTCGAAATGCTTCCTTCCGGAGAGGGTTATTTGAAAATCAGCGCTTTTGATGAAGGGGATTTGCTGGGCATTCGTGAACTGATTCAAGAGCATCTGAGTGGTGATACGCTGAGATTTCGCATTCCTGCGGAACGTGGTGATTTAACATCGGTGCTTTATCGAATTGGAGATGTACTACTGACAGAGTATGATGGCAATGATGTCATTTATGAAGTTGAAATTCAAAGAGGCGAGTACGAAAAGTATGGTCATGCGCTCAGCGAGTTCACAGAAGGTTAACATCTAATGATGTTTTTGGGTCAATAAAATGATAATGCTCATCGTTCAAAGTGAACAATAATATAACATGAATAGCCTAAGGCTGCGTAAGAGAGAGGGTCAAGAAAGTAAATGGTAGTTTTTAGTCCAGAAATACAGCAAATTCAGGAAACGGCAGAACATAAAATACAAGAACGTATACAGCACATAGATCATATTGTAGATTCAAATCAGTGGAAGGTAATTCAGGCATTCCAGCGGAAGCAAGTGAGCGATTTCCACTTTGCGGGTTCGACGGGATATGCTTACAATGACCGGGGACGTGAGGTGCTGGAAGAAGTCTATGCGGAAGTGTTCGGTGCGGAGGCAGCGTTGGTGCGTCCGCATTTTGCTTCGGGTACTCATACAATTGCCACTGCTTTATTTGGTGTGCTGCGTCCAGGGCATGAACTGTTATACATTACTGGGAGGCCTTATGATACCCTGCACAAAGTGATTGGTAAGCCTGGCGACGGAACAGGATCATTGCAAGATTTTGGCGTTACTTATGGGGAAACCTCACTAACAGCGGAAGGTAAAGTGGACTGGGAAGCGGTGGAGTCTGCGATCCATGCCAATACCAAAGTGATCGGTATTCAGCGTTCACGCGGTTATGATTGGAGAGCTTCGTTTAGTGTAGCAGATATTGAAGAAATGACAGCACGTGTGAAGGAAATAAAACCTGACGTCATTGTCTTTGTTGACAATTGCTACGGTGAATTTACCGAGAAGCTGGAACCTACTCAAGTCGGTGTCGATTTGATGGCAGGTTCGTTGATTAAAAATCCCGGTGGTGGCATTGCAGAAACGGGTGGATATATCTGCGGCAAACAAAAGTATGTAGAACTGGCATCCTACCGATTAACTGCACCTGGAATTGGTGGAGAAGTAGGAGCCATGCTAGGTACTACACGAGGCATATTTCAGGGACTATTCCTTGCTCCAACACTGGTTGGGCAAGCGGTTAAAGGGAGCGTATTCGCAGCTGCGGTCTTTGAAGAGATGGGATTTGAGACCAAACCTGCCTGGCATGAAGAGCGTACGGATTTGATTCAGGCTATTTCTTTTAGTGGACCAGAGCATCTAATTGCTTTTGTACAGGGCATTCAGCGTGCGGCTGCTGTGGATAGCCATGTGGTGCCGGAGCCGTGGGATATGCCGGGTTATGAGCATCCAGTTATCATGGCTGCAGGTACGTTCATACAAGGGGGAAGTTTGGAACTATCCGCAGATGCTCCTATTCGTGAGCCTTATATTGGTTACATGCAGGGGGGGTTAACCTACTCTCATGTTAAATTTGGAGTGCTTATGGCTCTGCAAACGATGAAAGAACGTAAATTATTGTGAGTTTTTCTAACATGTCATTGACACTTTGCATCAGCTAAATGTACAATAAGGTGTATAATAGATCACTGGAAGGTTGATGACAAATGGGCGACGAAATTCGTAGAAATATGGCCTTATTTCCAATAGGTATTGTCATGAAGCTAACGGACTTGTCAGCGCGTCAGATTCGTTATTATGAACAGCATAACTTGATAGTTCCTGCCCGTACATCGGGAAACCAACGTCTTTTTTCTTTTAATGACGTAGAGCGTCTGCTTGAAATTAAGGCGTTGATCGAGAAAGGTGTTAACATTGCGGGAATTAAACAAGTCATGAATCCGGTTACGAAGGAATCGGAGGAAGCTACGGTTATTACTGCAGATACGGAAGTTAAACGCCGTGAAATGTCTGATACTCAGCTTCACCGCTTGCTGAAACAACAACTTGTTGCAGGCAAAAGACCAGGACAGGTATCCCTGATCCAAGGTGAATTATCACGGTTCTTCAATAAGAGATAATGCTTTGACTTACCTCTTGGTATAAGGTTGCCTTACTTTAAAACCAGGTCTCATCATTTAAGTAATTTATAGAACAACTGATTCGTATATAGTCGTTACAGAAAGGGAGAGGTTAGAGTGAGTTATAGCAGAGAAGATATCCTTCGGATTGCGAAAGAGGAAAATGTTCGTTTTATTCGTTTGCAATTCACAGATTTGCTGGGCACTATTAAAAACGTTGAAATTCCGGTTAGTCAACTGGAAAAGGCATTGGATAATAAAATGATGTTTGACGGATCTTCCATAGAAGGTTATGTGCGTATTGAAGAATCTGATATGTATTTATATCCGGATTTGGACACTTGGGTTGTATTCCCTTGGGTAACCTCGGATCGTGTAGCTCGTTTGATCTGCGATATTTACAAGCCGGATGGAGTCCCGTTTGCAGGTGACCCACGGGGCATCTTGAAACGTGTACTTAAGGAAGCCGAAGAGCTGGGATACACTTCGATGAATGTCGGACCCGAGCCTGAATTCTTTTTGTTCAAAACGGATGAAAAAGGCGAGCCGACTACAGAACTGAATGACCAGGGTGGGTATTTTGACCTGGCTCCGATGGATCTGGGTGAAAACTGCCGTCGTGAAATTGTACTTAAGCTTGAAGAGATGGGCTTCGAAATTGAAGCATCCCATCATGAAGTTGCACCTGGTCAGCATGAGATTGACTTTAAATATGCAGACGCGATTAAAGCTGCGGACCAGATTCAAACGTTCAAGCTCGTTGTTAAGACGATTGCTCGTCAGCATGGTTTGCATGCTACCTTTATGCCAAAACCTTTGTTTGGTGTAAATGGCTCTGGTATGCACTGCAATCAATCGTTGTTTAAGGACAATGAAAACGTATTTTATGATGAAACGGACGAACTCGGATTAAGCCAGACGGCCCGCCACTATATGGCTGGTATTCTGAAACATGCACGTGCAATGGCAGCGATCACGAATCCAACGGTAAATTCTTACAAACGCCTCGTACCAGGCTATGAAGCGCCTTGTTATGTGGCTTGGTCTGCAAGCAATCGCAGTCCAATGATTCGGATTCCCGCATCTCGTGGTCTGAGCACTCGCGTCGAAGTTCGTAACCCTGATCCGGCAGCGAATCCTTATTTGGCCTTGGCAGTGATGCTGAGAGCTGGTTTGGATGGTATCAAACGTCAGTTGGCTCTGCCAGCTCCGATTGATCGTAACATTTACGTGATGTCTGAAGAAGAGCGGATTGAAGAAGGCATTCCAAGTCTGCCTGCAGACTTGAAAGAAGCTTTGTCTGAACTTATTCGGAGCGAAGTTATCTCTGACGCACTGGGTGACCATGCATTGGCCTACTTCTATGAGCTTAAGGAAATTGAATGGGATATGTATCGCACCCAAGTACATCAATGGGAACGTGATCAATATCTGACGCTTTACTAAAATGGGAAATCCCTTGGCGCTCTAAGCGTTGAGGGATTTTTGCTTTGGGGGTAGTATATGGATATTATGAAGTTGAATTATAAAGCGCCCCCAAATTGCCCCCAAACTTTTTATTATCGAAATAAATTCTCAGTAAAAGACTCATATTTCCCCATGTTATTCGATTCTATTTTTTTTGAAATATGAGCATAGATGTCTGATGTTACTTGGATGCTACCATGTCCCAAGCGTTCCTGCCATATTTCATATCAGCACCAGCTTCTAATTGCAATACTGCGTGCGTATGTCGAAGAGAATGGATAGGTAAGGGGGGGAGTGCCGTTCGTTTTAATATCCTAGAAAATGAATTGAACAAAGACGATTTCGGGATCGAACTTCCATCTGTACGACACATAATTAGATTAAGATCATGCCTATACATTTCGCCTAAAGTGATCTTGTTTTGATTTTGAACATTTAGGTGGTGTCTTAATGCAGCCAATAAGGTGTTACTTATTTTTAAGGTTCTTTTTGAGTTGAATGTCTTTGTATCACCAAATAAATCATCAGGATTCTCAGGGAGATCGTAATCTAAAGTTTTACTAACGGTTGCCAAGCCATTTTTTAGATCAATGTCTGGCCACTGTAACGCGCCAACTTCTCCTTTTCGCATACCTGTCTCTAACATAAACATAAAGAAAAACCAATAAATATATCCGTATTTTTTTGCATTTGCTAGAAATTCAGGAATGTGCTCTGACTCAATAAATTTTACTTTATCTGATTTCTTAATCCCCCTGATAGTCACACCTTCACACGGATTCTTATCCAGTTTACCGAGCGTAACAGCCTTTTCTAGCGCGTCATGCATAGTGGAATGTATGAGTTCTACTGTACGTCTACTATAAACTTTATCCCCTCTACCTTTACTCTCAGAAAGCTTATTTATGAATTTTTGATACATGAGCGGCTTTAATTTTTGTAATGTAATTTTTTTGAAGTGGGGTTTTATGTGCTTTTCAATGTTGTACTCATGAAGATTCAACGTATTATGGAGACGTTCTTTGGTGGAACTTCCCGATTGAAGAACCACCATATTGCGGTACACCATTGGATGCAGACTGGCCGGATTATCATACACATTGGACGCCAATAACCATACCTATAATGGATAGAACGGGGCAAGGACATGCCGGAAGTATTTAAAATGCCGAAGTATCCATGTGCATTCTGTAAAAAGCGAAGGCGACACAGCTTTGTGATTTCATAATTGACCACTACTTCACAACAGCTAAGGATGAAAAAGGACGAATGATCGGTATGCAACATGAAACATGAAACATGAAACATGCAATAACCAAATGTGTACGGAATGCATGGTTATTTATGGCGGGCTTGAATTTTGCCCATGATGCAGCAAGCTTTGGAAATATATACAGGACAACCATGAAAGAAAGCCGGGAAGACTCTATGATACCGTATTTGGGAGGAACAACAATGACAGATAAACAACAACAGTATCCAAAATTGACGTATGAACAGCTTGAGGAATTGCATACAAGAATGGAAGAAAACAGCTATTGGCAATTACAACTGGGCTAAATATGAGGAAGGACGAGCTGACAAAGCAACAGAACGGCATGAGGCTGCTCTCCGAGATCGGGACGCTGTATATAAGAAATTGGAAGAGGCTGAATCCCTTATACAACAAAAGGATGCAGAGATAGCCAGGCTGAAAGCTCGCCTCCAAGATGTTTCTACAGTCTAGAAGAGCAGCGGAATATAAGCGATTCAGTAGAGCGTGACTCATGAATTACGCTTATACCTCTATACTAAGTGTTACTTCAGTTATCTTCTTTGATGATATAGATGCAGTAGATATAAGAAAAACAAAGTGGCTGCTAAACAAATATACTGACTTAATTGATGTAATCAAAAACTATGAACATTCATTAGAGCAAATTGAAAACGGAATGTCGGCTTATGACTTGCTTTCAGCCGAAGGCTCTGTAGCAAAAAGGGTAACAGGTCAAGAACTGACGGCAGACGTGACGGCAAATACTGTTTTGCTCAAGGATCAGCGTCACATAAATTACAGGTTTTATCTCCTCATTACAAACAATATCCGTTTTGCAATCTCTAACATTAGGGATGCGCATGAAAAGCTTGCTGCAAAACTTTTGTTCCTAGATGGGATGAAGTATCTAAAAGCTCAACAGTATATGAGCAGAGAGTATAAAAAAGGGATTCATGGTATATCAGCTACGACATTCGCTGATAAAAGACGTAAGGCCATAGAAAATTTAGCGAAAAGTCTTAAAGTCAACCGAACTTTGGATTTTGTGATCATCGACTATGGACGGGGCCGTAATAAGGAAGGAGAAATTGGACTTAGAATGCCAGAAGTAAATTAGACCGTAAGGGCTTAAGCCTTTGCGGTCTTTATTGTTGATGTCTAAAGTCTAGACTGAAAAATAAAGTATTTTCTTAGTGCTTAGGTTAAGATAAGTCCCCTGTTTAAGCACTACATGCTACCCGCGTACGTACTTTAATAGGTGATTGGAAATGGAATATAAATGAGGAGGACTTAGCCCAAGCGAAGGCGCGCGAGCGTTCTTTTTATTGAACTAACTGACAGGATAGCTCAATCGTTTCTCGAATATTTTCTGAGTTGGATAATTTAATGAACTTTGTGAATATAACGTTATCTGAAAGATACGAAATAATTATTTTTTGAAGGGATGATTAAATTGAAGCAAGGGATATTAGTTTTTCTAAATGGAACTTCAAGTTCTGGAAAGACCTCCATATCGACTGAACTCATAAATCAGAAAGAGATCCTTTTTTATCATTTATCAATTGATGATTTTTTTAATAATTACTATGATTTTATTAATAATAAATTTCCAGATGATCCTCCAAAAGAAATAGATCATCAAGTTGTCTCACAAATCCTTGATGATTCCATATTCTCAGTGTACCATTCGACAATTAAACTGTTATTAGAATTGGGTTTTAATGTAATAGCAGATACCATAATCGACAATGACAAGAGATTTAATGAGTTTCTTGATCAATTTTTCGATCAGCCTACGTTATTTATAGGTGTCATATGCTCGGAAGAAGAACTCATAAAAAGAGAGCAAACAAGAGGAGATAGACAGATTGGACTAGTAGCTTCACAGTTTAGCAAAATATATTGCTTTGATGAATATGACCTCGAAGTAAATACTGAAGAGATGAATCCAATAGAATGTGCCGAAAAGATATTAAGTTTTATTAAGTCCAATAAGGAATACTCGATTTTTAAGAAATTAAGTAAAAGAAATGTTAGTGTTTCCTAGATGGCGTATTCACCAGATAACACCATATTCAAACATTGGGCTACGCCCCTCGGTCTGCCCGAGGGATTTAGGGATTAAGCTAACGAGGAACGTTAGTTCAATGGAACAGCGACAGTCTAGGACTTTTTTTCGTCCTTTGCTGTCGCTGTTTCAATTTCTAGGCTCAGTCTACTACTTTATTTTCTTCTGATAGTAAGAACTATGTATATCCGTAGTAGGTACGGAGTAGAAAGGATTTACACTCTATTCAGGAACAAATAAAATCCATTCTAGGAGGCAATAAACATGGCACATAGTTACGCTTACTTGGACAAGGAAAAAATTCTCCATCTCCATCCGTTGGAAGATGAAGCAGTTAAGCATGGCAAGTATATGGGTACAAATCTGGATTACGACGAAAGTGGCTTCCCGATTATCGGCGGTGAAGGTGTAGTTTACTATGTAGACAAAGACACAGCTTATGTAAACGGAAATGAACATGATGGCAAACAAATTGCTGTACCAAGTGGCCTTAAAACACTAGCTGATCAACTTCTGTAATCGTTAAGATTTAAACGTGGTGGCGGAATAGACGCAAGGCCGTGATACATGCCTCGCCCACATCGAAACTAACTACAACTAATTCGAGACAGCCGTAAAGAGAGTCATAATACCCCATCAATAAGGGCGGCAGTGGCAAGCGCATGACGGAGGGTTAGGGCGTATTCAAAACTAAATCTATGAGAAAGACATTCGGGTACTATTTTTATAACGAAACGAAGGATATAGCGTTACTAATGGATCTGTTCAATCACACTGAACAGAAGGTGACATTACGTTATGTAGGTATCCTTCAGGACACTTTAGACGATGTTTTGAAGGATTTTGAGTTGTAGCAATTCTCTACAATAGGGTAACCGTGAATTCAAAATGGGAAAAGGACAACAAAACAAATAGCACCAAGCAATCTACGTGTTTTATGAGTTACCGAGAATATATAGTATAGTGAATTAGTTTTACATTATTTAGTTTAACAAGTGCTAGTTTTCTAGTAGTTAGAACAACATCACGAATAAATGCAAGTGGAGCGCTAGATTTATTTTTAGGCCTCCGCGTTAAAACCAACTCGAATACTTTGGTGGTGGTGAAAATTAAGTGAGCAGAGAACGAAATCCAAACCGGAAAAAGGCGCTGAAAATGTGGTTGGATAGCGGACGTGAAATGAAACTTAAGGATATAGCGTTAAAGCTGGGTGTGAGCGATTCCAGCATCCGCAAATGGAAGGCACTGGACAAGTGGAGCGAGCTTCCCGAAAAAAGAAAACGCGGGGGGCAAACAGGTAATAGGAATGCAAAAGGGAATAAGGGCGGAAGTGGTGGCCCTCCTGGGAACGACAAAGCAGTCACACATGGATTCTTCCGTAAATTTATGCCTCAGAATCCTGAGTTTCTTGAAATCATGGACGCAGTTCAAGAAATGGACCCAGTTGAAATGATCTGGTACAACATAACAACCCAATTCCAAGGCATCGTATGGGCACAACGAATTATGTTTGTTGAGGATAAAGGGGGAAATGATTAAAGAACTTAAAAAAGTCGAATATGAAATACACAATACAGGCACTAGGAAAGAGAAGAAGCTTGAGCAAGTAGCAATTAAAGAAGAACATGAATTTCAATTTTCATGGGACCGTTACGCTACTTATCTGAAAGCTCAATCGGCAGCAATGTCCGAACTTCGAGGTGCCATAAAGCAGTTTCTAGCAATTGCTCCAGAGGAAGATGAACGTCGTATGAAGCTTGATCAAATGCAAGCACAGGTCGAGAACGCGTCTTCAAATTGAAGAATTGAAAAACGAAAAAGGTGATTCGGAAGAAGACCTTATTGATGATTGGGTAGAGGCGATAATGGATGATGGCGAAGAAAACGGTGAGCTTGACCAAACGGATGGCGGCATTCAAGAAAAGGATGCCAGTGTACCGAAAAAGTCCTAAAACATTTTTCAAAGAGATTTTGAATTTTAACCCTGATAAGTGGCAAGAGAACGTTTCAGATGACATTGCAAAGTATCGTTTTGTTTCCGTAAGGTCCGGTCAGGAAGTGGGTAAGACTGCGCTTGAAGCGGCAATCTCACTATGGTTTTTATGCTGTTTCCCGTTTCCGCGCGTTGTTTGTACAGCTCCAACGAGGCAACAACTCAATGATGTGCTGTGGGCGGAGATCAGTAAATGGCAGTCCCAAAGTCCGATACTAAAACGTATCCTCAAATGGACTAAAACGAAGATATACATGAACAATTATGAGGAACGCTGGTTTGCAACAGCACGTACAGCCACAAAGCCCGAGAACATGCAGGGTTTTCACGAAGAATTATATGCTATTTATTGTGGACGAGGCTTCTGGTGTAGATGACAGAATTATGGCTGCAATATTTGGTACGCTATCAGGAGATTACAATAAACTTTTCATGTGCGGGAACCCGACTAAAACGAGCGGGTTCTTTTTTGATTCTCATAATAGAGATCGAGCGATATACAGGACACACCGTGTATCTTGCTTGGACAGCCCGAGAACCAGTAAAGAGAGCATCGAAATGCTCAAGGCGAAATATGGTGAGGGTAGTGATGTTTGGCGCGTTCGGATGTTGGGTGAATTCCCACGGGGAGAATCAGATACATTTATTTCGTTGGAAGTGGCGGAATTCGCAGCTAGAGAAGTGAAGCTGGAACCGAGCGGAGAAATGCTAACCATAGGCGTTGACGTTGCACGGTTTGGTGATGATGAAACCTCAATGTTTGCTGGTATAGGGCCAAGAGTTGTAGGGGAACACCATCATTTCAAGAAAGACACAATGGTTACTGCTGGTTGGGTAATCAGTCTGGCTAAAGAGCTACATATAGCTCATCCATATTTAAATCGAATCAGAATAAGAGTTGATGATAGCGGTGTAGGTGGAGGTGTAACGGATCGACTAAATGAAATCGTAGCTGAAGAGGGGCTACCATATGAAATCATTCCAATTAACAATGGTTCTTCATCTTTAGATGAGCACTATGGGAACCTAGTTACTGAAATGTGGGCATCTATTAAGGATCAATTGGAACAGAATATGAATAATTTCATAAATGGAGATGTGAGCGTTCTACAATTGCCTGATGATGATGTACTAATAACCCAACTTACAGCACGTAAATGGAACATGACCAGCAAGGGTAAAATGCTGCTTGAAAGTAAGAAGGATATGAAAAAGCGTGGGCTCAAGTCACCAGACCGAGCTGACGCTTTTGTTTAGACATTTGGGGAATATTTGATGGAACCAGATACACATATTATGCTTCCTTCAATAGGTAGTGTAGCAGTAAAAAGATAATGTGGTAGAGCGGTTTTATAAGACAAAAGATAGCGGTTACACAGGCGTTCATATGGAGAGCATCAATCTACTAACGCAATCAGTAAACAGAGAACATCGCCGTTTACAACGTGGTCAAGGAAGCAGAGCTGGCAGTTAAGGATCGACTGATTGATCTAGCATGAGTAAACTGTCTTGCATTCAGAAGAAGGTAATTCTTCGAGCTAATTGGACGATGAGGGTGAATTTGATTACTTCAGTTGTGGGGAGATGGGGATTAGCCAGAGTTCCTTCAGCCGGATTAAGGCTGAAGCAATCGGAATATTAGCGGCTGCTTTAAAGCTGACAGTATCTCAGGAAATAAAAGGTGTAACGGTTGAGGTCGGCTGATGTCGACCTTTATTGTCAACTTGTCGATTTTCAGTGTCGCTGTTTGTCGAATGAAAGGTACTTAAGACACTCTTATTAATACTGTAATTATATTATGTAAATTATGAAATATAGACTATGTAAATTGAAATTCCTAAATGTTACAATTTAATGGAAATTTATTAATGAGGAGTGAGGGAATGAATTTTAAAAAAATTATATCTTTATCAGTTGCATTTGCTATAACCCTAGGTTTGGCAGGTCCTCAAGTATTTGCTGAGAATGATTTAGGTGATTCTGAGGCAAAAAATGATATTGTTCTCGAAAGTAATGAATTTAATGTTAATTCAGTAACGTCTGTGACTTATGGAGAGATTCAGTACATACCTGATAAGTATTTCCCTAAGAAACAAAAGCCTGGAGAAGTTCAGCCAATGTTCATACCAGCGGCAGCAGGAATTTACTTTATTCCTGGTGTTGGTGAAGTAGCTTTGGTAGCTACTGGAGCAGTGGTTGTCGGAGGGGCAGCTTATTATGCTGGTTCTGCTGTTTATGAAAAGGTTCGGGTTTACTTTGCAGAAAAAGAAGCAGCAGAAAAAGAAGCAGCGCAAGAAAAAAGTTATCAAGACGCTAAACAAAGAGGCGTTCCTGCTGGCACACATTCTGAAAAGCATCCTCCTTTTAATAAGTTAGGTATAAACGGGAAATCTCGTTCCTCTGAAGATTTGTATGATAGTAAAGGATTGAAACAAAGAAGATATTATGATAAAAATGGTAATGCAGATGAGGATATAGATTATGATCATTCGAATGCAGATGGATCACACACCTTCCCACATCGACACAAATGGGTAAACGGACGAAGAATGTAGGTGAGATATAAAATGAGCGAGAATGAAATTACCCATCAAGAAATTATAGAATTTTTTCAACAGCACAGGGAAATAGAGTTTTATTATCGCGATAAGTTGTATGCCTTTCTTTCTTACAATGGAGGATTCGTGCTTGTTTGTGAAAACAAAGCGATAACTCCTACTTTCGAAACGTATGAAGAGATGGTAGAGAAAGGTTTGATTGACGGCAAGAAATTTTTGGAGAGATTTAAAAATAATGAATTAATAATTTCTTCCATACTTTAACATACCAGAGGGTGCCTATTAAGGTGCCCTCTTTTTTAATATTGTGCAGATAGCATAATGTCGGTCTACTTTTTTTGCGGAAAATTCCGATATATAACAAAAAAGGAGGAATACTATGTTTAAGAAATACACAGATTATTCGAGCACAAGGGAATACTTAAAGGAAAGATTTGAATTAAAGAGGAAATGGCTGAGATTTCAAAAAACATTTACGCTAGAAAAACTTGAAGTTGTTAAAACAACTTTAAAAAAAGAACATTCTCTAATTGAACTTGGCACCATAAAATCTGATATAAAAAGTGAACTAGATCAGCACAAATCTCTTGCAAGTTCAATACCAATGATAACTATTGTAATTACAATACTAGTGAGTACGCTTAGTAACAATACTACCTTGAATACAAGCTTAGACAATCAATTGAATACTTTAAGAATGAAATTTATGGATATTGTTACGGAACAATATCCACATCAAGATAAAGTTAATACATTTGGGGAGTATACGTTGAAAAAAATTAATGATTTGTCCGCCAGCTACTTCTTTGGTCATATTTATTCATGGATTCTTTATTTTTTGGCTTTATGTATGATTATCTTATTAGCATACTATTATGTTAGAACGAGATTTTTATCTTCTTTAGAGAATATAGTTGCTCAAAGTTATGAGGAAAAGGAAAGAGAAGAAAAGGAAGCTAAAGACCACCAGAAAAGACAGGAGCAATTAGATAAGAAACTTAAGCAAAAACAATTAGAAGATAGGAAAGCTAACTACAACAAAAAGAGGATTCAACTACCTGATAATTTTAAAAATATTGCCCGTTATTTGACCAAGAATTGAGGGCTTTATGACCTGCCATTGGACCATTGATATGGTGAAGTTGTATCATGGAAAATCAAATAAGGAACGAACCGCAGCTTTTCAGCCTCGGTGATCAGGTCGGCCAATGTGCCGGCCTTTTTGGTTTTTCAACAAAATATATTAGGAGGACATGATCATGTCTGCAAAACCACGTTTCGCATTTTTGAGTGAGGAGGGAATCTTGCACTTACACGATGAGGAGCACGCTTCGCAGCACGGCAAGTACGTACAAACAAGCCTGACTGACGACGAGAGCGGCTATCCAGTCGTTGAGGGTCAGGGCGTTGTGTATTATGCCAATGATGATAAGGCTTATGTTAAGGGTAACAAGAAAGATGGTCAGCTTATCCCAACACCGCCAGTGCTCAAGCAGCTCGCAGCAGAGCTTCTGTAATTGAGCAGTTTCCAGAATTACTCCTCGGATTATTCCGGGGTTTTATGGCACGCGCAGGCGGCAAGGAACCAGTTAACCAGCGGAAACATGAAACAGCCTGGTCAGAACCCTTGCGCGGTTCAATTCCGCAGCGTGTCTTCTATTTTTCCATCGATGGGAGAGGTATTGTGAAAAAGAGTCCGAAAACAGGAAAATGTATGCTTTGCAATGACCCTAATCCGAACCGGGAGAACACAACAATGGGCGCATCCTTTTGTAATACGTGCTGGGAAACTATGAAGTCCGGTGATGAGGATAAACTGGGTGAGAGAATTGTCTGGGACGAGTGTTTGATGGAAATAAAGTGTTAGACCGTGAAAATATAGTTCTAGACTGGCAGCTGCGGCGTTAAGCCAACGGGCAGGATGGTAGATAAAATATGTTATTATTGGATTGTGCAAAGTTTATTCCGCCTATTCGAAGGGAGATTAGTAGAAATGCAAAGTGCTCAACAGGTGCTAACAAATTATTTTCAAGCATTAGGAAGCAAACAGATTGATAAAGTGATCGAATTGGTTCATGATGAAGCGAAATTTATTATTCTTAAAAAAGAGCCTTCTAATAAATTTCCTTTATACGGCACATTTCATGGAAAAGAAGGTGTTAGAAATTATTTAAACTTATTAGAAGAAGCAGAACAAATAGAGAGTTTTGTCCTTCACAAACTCATCGGTAATAAGGAAGCAGCGTGTGCATGGGGGAATTTCCGCATCAAGGTCAATGTAACCGGGAAAGTGTTCGAGAGTGATTGGGCAATTATTTGTGAAGTAGAACAGGAGAAGATAATGTTTTTTCAAATCTTCGAAGATACTGCCGCACTAGAAGAAGCTTTTGATTTAAGAGACTGTTGATGTTAGTGCACCTACACATCACTATGCTGAGTAATCATACGAAAACGTAGGTTATTGGCCGGTAACATATCGAATTTGGTCAAGTATGCGCTACGCTAACGAAGAACGTTAATAGAATGATAACAGCGGCAGTCTAAGACTTTATTTTTACTTAATAGCGAGTAATATCGAGAAAGTGAGCAAAAGCCAGCTTATAATGGTTTAATTGCCCATTTTCCGGTATTGTCCGGTCTTAGTTCTTTGACGGCCATTTTCTAATATCAGTAAAATGGTCTTGTTTGTTACTAAGTACAAATGCTTTTATGCAACAACGTAGCGTTTTGCATCCCGCTTGCGGGAATAGAACCTATCGCTGTTTCTTTTTTCGGGTTTTAAATAAGCGCCTCGGTTCATTTGGTGCTCTAAATACATAGGCAGATACAAGTCACTCATTTGGGTGGCTTTTTTATTGCCTTGAAAGGATTTTTGGTTTGAAGAAGAAGCAGAAGAAAGGAATTTTGCTATACATGAAAGGCCCACCAAAACAGCCGAAAAAATGCAAAGGTTGTCTATGGGGTAGGTGGAACGGAGTTAAGCAGTTTTGTTCCCGTACAGCTTGTGTGAAAGAATGAATTAATCCCATCTAAAATATCTTGCCTTACACAACGTTACACTTCTATGCATAGGCTATCAGGAAGTAAAAACTTTACTGAGGAGTGTGACAAAAATGTATTATACCCACGGGGGAATACAGTATTACCCAGCAGGTAGACCGCCACAACAGCATATTATAAATCCAAATCAGGTTAAAAATTACCTGAATCAAGCCGTTGATATGAGGATGAGTAATGGACACCGTCTTTGTAACGTCTTTATTACGTATGTGTCTCCGCAGACAGATAAAGCACAACCAGACTATGGAGATATGACTTATGTAAGAATTATTGATGGGAAGTTCGTTTCTTTATCAAATAATACACAAAACATTGACGAGGTCGGACCTGCTGGTTCCTTATGCGGTCATCGACCATCGTGGTAGAATGTTAAGCACCCATTGAGGTGCTTTTTCTTTTGCTCTTATACGCAATATGTGAGTTGTTCTAAGCACTTTTTCCGTTATCCGGACGGAATTACTGGAAAGAGTACAGCAAAGAGCAGAGAGAGGGCATACACACGCTCTGACAGCCTGTTCTCCTGCTACCCGAATAGTGGAAACCAACTCTAACTCAAATAGCCTTTTGAACATTTACACTACCTCTTTCATAGTATATGGCAGTTGATAAAGAGAGGTGGCTACTGATGGAAATACCAATAACAGGTTTTGTTGTTCATTCCCGTGATTCCGACTCTAACCATTCGCATAAGCTTTTTATTAGTTCGTGGGACGGTACACCAGTTAATGTTCACGTACATCCTTTTAATGGGAATACATCACTTGATGTAGGACACTACCACCATTACGCTGGAGTAACAGAACCAGCTCCAAGTAGTGTTCCGCATGTTCATAATTATTATGCAGAAACATCATTTAACGATCAACATACGCATCTAATTAGAGGTACTACAGGACCAGCCATTCACTTGACAGGTGGTGGGCATTACCATCATTTTGAAGGGTATACAACAGTAAACGGTAGAATTCCTCACGCCCATAGGTACAGTGGAAATACTGGAGATGAGAAAGACTACCGATATTAATCAATTTGAAAAACTCATCCCCATACAAATAGTGGGACTGATGGAGTTGGTTATGGCGGCATGTTTACCAGTGTCGGGGTTATTCTCGTACTATTTATACTGCTTATGATACTTGGGGGTTGTAATGCTTAAAGGACTCAGCCACAGGTTACTGAAGATTCGACTTTATGAATACAGTGTAATTGGCCAAACAATTTAAAATCAGTAGTAACAATGACGAGCTACTACCGGCTCGTCTTTTCTTGTTCCAAGGTGCTGACGCTTAGAAAGCAATTTGGATGGGATGGATCGGCTACACTCTTCTAGACAGAAAAATTGTGGTCTAATATAGTAGACTACAGACCAACCTAGAAGGAGCAAACGGATCATGACTAAAAAAGAAAGACGTACCTTTAGCGCTGAATTTAAAGCGTAGATGGTTCAGCTCTATCAAAGTGGCAAAGCACGAAAGGATATCATTCAAGAATATGATTTGAATCCTTCATCGTTGGATAAATGGGTGAAACAGAGTTCCACATCTGGATCCTTCAAAGAGAAAGACAACCGGACTCCAGAGGAATTAGAACTGCTCGAACTTCGAAAACAGAACAAGCAACTGCTCATGGAGAATGACATATTAAAGCAAGCCGCGCTGATCATGGGACGAAAGTAAATGTCATTCGCCAGAATAAACATAAATACTCGGTATCAGCAATGTGCGACGTCCTAAAACTCCCGAGAAGCACCTATTATTATGAAGAAAACAAAGTAGAAGTGACATCGGAGGGTGAGCTTCCCTCCCTGATTATGGACATTTTTCAAAGCAGCCGTCAAAACTACGGTACGCGTAAGATCAAAAAAGCGTTACACCAGCAAGGCTCTACGGTATCCAGGCGGAGTATTGGACGAATCATGAAGGAATACGGGTTGGTTTCCTCGTATACGGTTGCTCAGTACAAGCCTCATCCCACGAGATGCAATGAAGCCAAGCAAGCGAATGTACTGGACCGGAAATTTGAACAAGAGCAAGCGTTGTCTGTCGTCGTAAGCGATCTGACGTACGTCCGAGTGGGTTCATATTGGAACTACGTATGCTTCTTTGTAGAGATCTGTTTAACCGCGAGATTATTGGCTACAGTGCAGGCCCTCACAAGGATGCCAAGCTGGTTTACCGTGCTTTGGCTTCAATTAAGGGCAACCTGAATGACATTCAACTCTTCCATACCGACCGAGGCAATGAATTCAAGAATAAGCTCATCGACGATGCGCTAAAGGCTTTTCAGATTGAGCGTTCTTTGAGCATGAAAGGCTGTCCCTATGACAATGCCGTTGCGGAAGCTACTTTTAAAATTTTCAAAACGGAATTTGTGAAGAAACGTCATTTTGAAAGTCTTGCTGAGCTAACCACAGAATTACATGACTATGTACACTGGTTTAACCATATTAGGATTCACGGTTCTCTGGATTACTTGAGTCCAGCTGAGTTCAAGCAGAGACACCACAAAAAAATTGTCTAGTTTAGTGTTTACAATCCATATGTGTTGGTGTTGGATGCCTTGAAGCCTTAGAAAGAAAACAAGTCATTACACCCGGGTATACTGGCACTTCTAAACCACTCACTCTCGAGAGTGACGAGTCGAGTTTTACATTGTTCTTCCTTATAGGATGGCTGGTTTGATGAATAAATACTATGCGAGAAAAATGATCTTTACTACTTACTACAGCGGCAGGTCGGTCTCTGAAGATTAAGGAAATTCGATTACTGGAAGCTTTGGATGAGAGACAGATTTCTGTTTTGAAAATATGCTAAATGATATTTGAGGAGCATCAGCCAAACAGCAAATTCCGTTTCGATATGGTGTTTTGGTGATTGGTAACAGGTAGTGGAACTTATAGGAAGATAACCAAAAGTCCACATACTAAAAAGAAGGACCCAAAGAGTATAGATACAGAGCCTCTAAATTTCATGTCGTCAATGTAAGCGTCGCTTGGTTCTGAGTCACCTTTGATCTTCCAGGCTTCGTTTGCACGCCATCCCCAAGTGGGAATTCGTTTACTTAAAATACCAAGTGAGAAAAAAATAATCGCGATAAAAATAAGCATGAATCCCATTTGATCAACTCCTTAAGTAAACTATACCAAAAAAGAACGACAGATGGAAAGTGTCGTCCCTCAAGGATAGATGGAAAAAAAGAGGGCTTTGCCCTCCATATGATGGTGTAATGTTAATCTGAATAGGCAACCGCATTAAAACTTTCTATTCCTATTCGGGTGGCATCCGCTGTGCAAAATAAATATAAGGTATACACTAATTCATTTGATGGTGGTAGAGGGACATTGTAATCGGATGCATTAATGGTAACGACCTGTACAGCGTTTGGGTTTGCTTCGGAGACACTAACAGAGTAAAGGGCGTATGCAACAGGAGAGTCGAGAGTGCCTCTAACAATAGAAATAGCAATAACGGAGTCAAAAGGTGGAGTAGTGGGAAATGAAAGCTCAGCAATCCCTGATAATTGTACACGCATATTTTCCCCAGCGCCCGTCACGTCTAAGCCAAGCTCTGCGATGGCAACAGGAGTATTGGCTGGCATGGAGATTGAGATCGTATTACCGTAACTTGCGTTTTGAGATGTTCGAGCATCTAACAATCTAGTCATTATCTCATCTCCTTTTTTGGGTAAAGAATTTGCAAGCTGGAAATAGAAAGATACATACTGTGCAGGGGCTGGATCGGTTGATAGTAGGGCTATTAAGCTTTAGAAGGATAAGCAGTAATAATCTAACACGATAGGGTCAGACCTATGCCTATTTTCCCAAGATCAAGTCAACAGCCCAATCTTTTTGGTTAATTGCACAATAAGCTACTTTGACTAGACTTTGGAGGTGATCATTAATTATGTTTAGACATTATTATTGGCAAAAGAAAATGCATCGGAGAAAATTTAGAAGATGTGTAGTTAAAAAAGTCAAAGTTTTACCGAAAGTTATTGTTAAAGGGATCCGAGGACCTCAAGGACCTCAGGGACCGCAGGGAGCGCAGGGACTGCCGGGTCCACAGGGAGTTCCAGGTGCTCAAGGCCAGCAAGGGCTACAAGGTTTTCAAGGAATTCCCGGACCAACAGGACCCGCAGGAGCAGTAGGGCCAGCAGGAGCAGTGGGGCCAGCAGGACCAGTGGGACCGGCAGGAGCGGTAGGACCAGCAGGAGCAACGGGGGCAGCAGGGCCAGCAGGCGGCGGGATATCAGACTTCTTAAGTGTCTTCCGAGCAGATCCTGGTACGGGAACGGACACAGTTCCGGGTAACTCACCAATTACCTTTACTGGAGTTTTGGCTAATGTTGGAGGTGCATTTACTTTCACTCCTCCATCTACAACGATAACAATCAACGAAACGGGAAGCTATCTAATAGATTTTACAATTCATAACCAAGGTGATGCTGCCTTTAACCTTACCGTAAATGGAATCCCTGTTACTCCTGTTCCCTTCACGGGTAACGGTGGCGGACCAATTTCGGCAGAAGTCATTATTACTGTAGGGGTCGTTCCTACAACTATTCAATTGGTAAATGCAAATGCAACCCCAGCCCAACTTCATAACCTTACCAATACTACTCTTACTATATTAAAGTTGACCGTTTAAGCCATTTTTAATGATATATAGAACATTATATGTAGCCGCTTTAGAAAAGACTGTACGATTTCATATCGTCAGTTTGTCTAATTCACTTATAGTAAGCAGACGAATTTATGGGGGAGGGATTGTATAGCATGGCAAGAGAACGTAGTGGCAGTAATAAGATCCATTAAACACTATCACTACTCCAAAGCCTATCTTTAAAGTTAAAATGGTAAATCCGCAGTAACATTGTAAAAAAACAATGATATTATTCAAACATTGAAATATGAATGCTAAGAAGGTTAGGAAACTTTTCCTACCTTCTTTTTGTTGTGGCATTTAAAAAAGAAATTTATTCGCACGAAGATCAATAGTAAATCTGGATAAGTCAGACGTTATTCTGTATTTATAGTAGTTTGCGAATGTAGTCCATCCGGCATCGGTTAGCGTCAAAGATGGACATTGGTAGGGCGAACAGTTCCAAGTAACTCCAATCAGTGAGGCATTTTTAACTGGCTGTCAAAAAAGCATCAGCGGGCGTAAATAATTGACCTGAATCACACTAATGGAGATTTGCCGGAGCTACTTGTATCTGTATCGCACACAAGTTCACCAGTGGGAACGTGATCAATATCTGTACTTTACTAAATAGTGAAACCCCTTGGGGCTCTAAGGGATATGGCCCATTGGTGAGATAAACCAAGACACCTTCAAGGTAAATGGAAATTCTCTTTCTGAAAATGCCATAGTGGTAAGCGTAAAGGCACAGCATAGTAAAACAGCAAAGGCAATCGAATCATGAAGCTAAAGATTGCTGACAAATTGTCGAAAACATCAGTAAGTTCTTCAACATTAGTCATTAGAGAATCCAATGTGGCTAAGACAAAGAAGAAATTAGACAGTGTTGAGAAGGCTATAGCTAACTATAAGTCCTTCTCTTTTTCTTCCGAATTAGCATGGTCAGGAAAAGGAGGACAGGCAGAGCAATCTGAAAGATAGGCCAAACTCGAACCAAGGCTACATGAAGACCGAACCACAAAAATTCGGTTAACCTAGAGGAGAGAAACGTAAGGGCGTATATGATGATACTTAGCAACAGTAAAGCAGGCTTATATCTAAAGGGGGTTATCGTTTGAAGCCCAATGACGGCACCAAACATAAAACCAGCCGTTTTGATTCCGATTCCAATAAATAGAATCATCGAAAACAGGACATCAGCTCTCTCAACGATCTTCGGTAGCTGAATTAGTTGTGTAACCTCAAATAAGGGATAGGTGCTTGATGCTGCCCATTCCGGACCTAAAACCAGGATTGTTAGTTCATTCATTACAATAAGGAACACAGCAGTGATCCAGTAAACAATGACGATTGACCGCTGTAATTTACGTTTATCCGTAACAATCTTGAACAGCACAAGAAAAAGAACCGTCTGCCCGAAGGGAAAAGACACGATCTCGGGAATGGCAGCCTTCACTACGGGAGTTAGACCATTCTCCAATACAGGAAATAAAAATTCAAAGTGAATGAGTCCTGTAAAAGGAGTAAGCAATAATAAAATGCCATAACCAAAAACCAATAGAAGAAGGAAGATATGACATAGAAGGAACCAGACCCTCGGTCCAAACCACACTACATCGGCACAGACAATTAACGCTATAAACGTAATAACTTCGGTAGGAGTTCTGTTAAGTAATGTCAATGCGCCGAGCTCACCAATGTCCCTGACACTCCTGGAAGCTTCATAAGCAAAGTAACTGATGAACAGAAGACCACCCAGACTACCTATCCATTTTCCCCAATAATGGCATAGGAGCTCGTACAAATCTCGATGTGGATCAAGTTTATGCATGTATAAATACATGATTAGCAAGACGAAGCCTACAAGTGCGCCGATCAGCATGGCTAGCCATGCATCCTGCTTGGCTGTAGCTCCCAAGAGGAATAAGGTTGTACTGCCAACCTGAAACAAGGAAAAAGCGATAGCTAACCCGGATACCCTGGTGACGGTTTTATTCATACTTTTAAAGCCCCTTTATACAAAATGGGTTAGGTTTGACTTCCGATATGCTTCTGTAGGAGGCCAGGACGCTGAATCCGTGCATCCACTCGAATGTCCAGTTCTATCTTCTTGAATTCCTGATCCCAGTCTTTTTTCACCGTTCCCCACTCCCTTGGGAACCTCCGGTGAATCCGGTCAGCAAAACCAGTTGCGTCTACACCAAGTTCCTGAAGTTTAGCCCAGCCCTTATTTATCGTACTGGTCACTTCTTTTGCAATCTCTTCTTCCAGATCATGTATGGTCTTCGTCTTGGAAATATCCTTAGTGCATGTAGTTTCATTTAAAGTCCCATTAATTTTCACTCCAACCTGCATAGTGTAATGAGAACTGGTTTTTCTGGGTGTAAGCTTTACATTAGCAGAGTTTACTAGTATGGAAGAGTACATTTCCCTACCGGGCTGTTTGCTGCATGGGAACGAAATTTCGCTGTTGTTAATCTTTTGAGACAGATAAGATACACCCAGACTCTCTTCCTTGTTGAGAAACCCTTTGAGCTTTCCTTTTTGGAATACCGCCAATTTAGTCAATGCCAGTTTGAGCGGGGCCGAGGTTTTTTTGAAGACATCCAGACTCTCTGCTTCCTTCACATCCTGATAGTCCCCTTCTCCGGTCAACTCGGCGACCGGTACTCCAATAGATTTGGAATCCGAGTTCATGCTTAATACGAAATCATAAACCCTAACTTTCGGAAACACCGATAAAATATCACTCTCTTTGTCGACTAATTCAGCCATGGCGACGCCTTGAAGTTTTTCAGGCGGCAGTAATTTCTTTAATAGATCGGATGCTAAGCCGTCCGTTACAATCATAGTTACCATCTCCCTTGCTTCCGTATTACGAAGATAAAAATCAATTAAACGGTCCATTCCTTTCTCAGCCGCTCTCTTACCGATAAATACAACACGATTATGTGCTATGTAGATTTGTCTTGATGTTTTTAAATTGCTGTACGATAACGCCTGGTTATAGGTTTTGGACTTTACTGAGAATACATGGGATGCCGGTTGAGAAGACCCTCCCGTTCCTCCTCCGGTACCACTTGCAAGGGCGGAGGGAATAATAATCTGATAGGACATCATCCACTGTCCGTCGTCCATCATATCTACTCCTGTAGCCGCAGTTACCCACAGCTCATTCAGTTCGACTCGGTTCCAGCAACCCGCCAAAATGAATAATATGACCAAGGCCAAAATAAATCTACCTAATTGGGACATATCGGTTCCTCCTTACGCCATGGGATCTCGGCTGTGTTCCCCCGCTTGTTCTGCAAATGATTCCTGTTCCGTTGCCTGTCTTACTGGATTGACATCCCCAATCATTTTCGGCCGTTTCTTCATCTTCCACCAAGGTACACGCACAAACAGGTCTTTCATATTGCTCGTATAGAAAGGTGCGAGCGGCATCATATAAGGAACGCCGAACGAATTCACAGATACTAATCGAACGAGGATGGGAACCAAGCCCGCCAAAACGCCGTATAATCCAAATAAACCCGCTAACAGCATTAGTCCAAATCTGAGCAAACGAACAGCCCCCGCCATATTGATCGCAGGTAGTACAAAGTTGCAGATAGCTGTGAATGAAACCACAATCACCATAGCTGCAGAAACCAATCCCGCCTGTACAGCAGCTTGTCCAAGAACCAATGCCCCAACGATAGAGATTGCAGGCCCTACGGCGCGCGGCATTCGTACTCCTGCTTCGCGAATAACCTCAAAGGTCAGCTCCATTAGCATTGCTTCAAGCAGGGCTGGCAATGGTGTATTCTCTCTCTGCGCAGCCAAAGTGATGAGCATTGTTGTAGGCAGCATTTCCTGGTGAAACGTTGTTGTTGCAATAAAGAATGAGGGTAATAGCAATGCCAAGAAAAAGGATGCCATTCGAACGATTCGAAGAAAAGATGCCAGATCATAACGTTGGTAGTAGTCTTCACTGGATGCGATGAACCGAAAAAAGGTTACAGGAGCAATCAATACAAATGGAGTCCCATCAACCAATATCGCTACTAACCCCTCAAGCAAGCTGCCTGCTACAGTATCCGGGCGCTCAGTGTTATATATGGTTGGAAAGGGGGTCCATACCCCATCTTGAATAAATTCCTCGATATATCCACTTTCGAGAATACTGTCCGTGTTAATGGAATCTAATCGTCTGGAGATTTCCTTAACCACCTCTGGATCTGCAATGCCTCGAATATATGCCACCGATACCTTCGTCTGCGTGTATGATCCGATAATTCGAGAATCAAAGTGGAGTTCAGTTGATTTGATCCTTCTCCGGAGGAGTGCGATATTGGTGGATATATCCTCTGTAAACCCCTCTTTAGGACCGCGAATTACTGTCTGCGATGTTGGCTCCTCAACCGCTCTTTTAGCCCCCCCGCTCATAGAAGCAGCAAAGGCCTTGGTGCTGCCTTCGACAAGGAGAACCACCTGTCCATAAAGAACGGCATGGATAAGTGCTTTCTCATTTTTAAGGCAAGTGATGCCCCCAATAGGAATACGATCCATCAACCAACTTTCAACATTACGATCGGAGAGATCCCCATTTCGAATACCTGCAGTAAGTTCCTCCAGCAGTGTCGTTAAAATTTGCTGATCAATCAGGCCTTGAAGAAAACCTACAGCGAGAACCGGATTGCCCTGTTTATCGTTCAAACAACGAAGAATGAAATCCGTGCTATGTCCTATTTCCTGCTTCAGCAAGGTCACGTTGTCCTTAAGCGTGCCACTCAGTTCCTTGGATAACTCAGTCGATTTTTTATCATTAACTGGTTCAGAGCTCGTGCCATTTTTAGATCGTGAAGGCTGCTTAAACAGCCATTTTTTTAACTTGTCAACCATAGCAATACAGTTCCCTTCTAGATAGCGGTTAACTGTAATATGTTTCTATTCCACGATTTATATGTACACACCTTCCAAAAGATGTTTTTATATCAATTTATTTCAACTATGTTTACAATAGTAGAAGCTTTTTTAGTGGCATACGGCAAAAATTGTTGGCCGGTATAGACACAGTCTAAGAGAAGGGCTTGCGGATGTCGTTTTTGTATTGGATGGATTCGTTGTAGCCAAAGACCTTCATTCAGAGTTTTTAAAAGATGAGTCATTTCGAATGGTGGTATCTCCAGATCATCTGCTGGCATCTCGTTCCTCATTGATTGTTGATGACTTTCACAGAGAACAAATTTGGTTGCTTTACCATAGGATTTACCGGATATATCATTTTCTGCGCAAATGCTCTGGCATCGGGAAAAGTGGATTTTCACATCGTTGGCTGCTCTAATACATGTTGCAAAGAATGAATTAAAATCAAATGAAGCATCTGGCTCATAAGAGGAGCACTTGCGAAGTTATTTAAAGCACAAAAAAGTCCTCCGGAAATCACCATTTAAAGATATTCTTGCCAGATGTCATTTTTCGTTGGCTACCGTGAGGGAGGCAGAGCACTTAAATATTGCTTTTTGATAGCTGTCCACTTGACAGGGGTCGCTTCAGTTTGGAGAGGTTTTTACTCTTTTATAAGGGGAGACGATATTATGGAAGCAAAACCCGCTGTAGAATAATATAGCTCTCAGTCTTAGTGAAATAACTATTAGAATGCCCCCAATAGAAAGAATCGGCAGCCATGGATAAGAAAATAAAATAAAATCCTAGACTGCCGATGTTCTATTGAACTCTCGTGTCCCTTAAGTTCAATCGCTTCCCTTTTCATAAAAGTTGTTGTGCAAAGCTTTCTGCCGTTTAAATCATGTCTTACTCCAAGTCACTTTGTAAATTTCTAATCTCCACCGAGTTCAATCGTTTTCGTGGCGACACGGTCATGAAATTCCCGATCATGTTCCACGAATACAATGGTCGGCGTGTACTCAAGCAACAGCTCCTCAATTTGCATCCGGGAAATCACGTCGATAAAGTTGAGCGGTTCGTCCCAAATATGCAGATGAGCCTCCTCACATAGGCCTCTCGCGATTAGAACCTTCTTCTTCTGCCCGCCGCTAAACGCCGATATATCCTTCTCAAACTGGATGCGGGCGAAATCTAGCTTACGTAACACGGCCTTAAATAAGCTTTCGTCAATTCTGTGCTCTGCTGCATAATCGGAAAGCGTTCCTCGCAGATGAGAAGTATTCTGGGATACATAGGAAACGCGAAGCTGCGGCTCCCGCTGAAACGTACCTGTATAATGTAGCGTCTCATCGTTCAGCAGGCGAAGCAAGCTAGACTTACCTGAACCATTTGGACCTGAAATTGCAATCCGATCTCCTGGTTCGATCGTCAGACAAATGTTCTTGCAAACCGCTCTTTCCCCGTAGTAAATCGTGACGTGATCCAGCATAGCCAGTTCCGATTTGGGATACACGAGCTGAGAGATCGCAAGGCTTTCTGACTGTTCGATATTTCGGAGCAATTTCGATTTTTCCTCTAAAGCGGCGTGTTGCCGCTGTTCGATGGATTTCGAGCGTTTCATCATTTTCGCTGCCTTATGCCCGACGTATCCCTTGTCAAGCTTGGAGCCGGAGTTTCGTGTGCCGTTCTTCGATTTTTCGGTCTCGAAAGACCAGCCGCTAGTACGTTTAGCAGAAGCAGATAAACGCTGTATGTCTTTGTACAGCTTTTCGTTTTGTGCCATTTCGAACGTATCTTGGCGAGTTTTGTTCGTCCACCAACTGGAGAAGTTGCCTTTTTGGATTTCGATATTCGTTTTGTTGATCGATAGAATATGATCCACGCAGCGGTCGAGAAAAGCCCGGTCGTGTGAAACAAGAATAAAACCGCGCTTCGTATTCAGATAATCGGCGACAAGCTTGCGTGCGTGCAAGTCGAGATGATTGGTCGGTTCGTCGATGAGCAGAAATCGATTGTCTTGGATGAATAGCACGGCCAGCAATACCTTCGTCTGTTCCCCTTGGGACAGCGATTCGAATGGCCGGTACAACACGTCTTCTGAAATCTTAAGCAGGTTCAGTTCGCGCATCAACTTCCAGCTCTCATAGCTTGGCACGATCTCTTCGACGACGTCTAAGGTCAAATACTCCGGGTGCTCGACGGGAAACGGAAAATAATCAAAGACGACTGGTGTGGAGATCGTACCGCTGTATTCGTATTTCTCCTGCAACAGGTTTAAGAATGTCGTTTTCCCCCGACCGTTTCGCCCCGTAAAGCCCAACTTCCAGTCTGTATCAATTTGAAAATGAACATTTTCGAATATGGGGTCATAGCTGCCTGGATAGGCAAAAGTAAGATTGGTTACCTGAATGGCGGGCATGGCAGTCATCCTTTCGTTTGGAAATAAAAAAGAGCCGCAAGAAAGGTGCTATCTTGCGGCTCTAATCCATACGAGGAAATACGGCCCCATTTCAAGGGGCCGTATGACTGTCCGGAGAGGGAGCGCAAACGAAACGCAGACCTTTCTTGCAGAGATGAATAAAACGACCACAGCCGATCGCTGAGTCCGTTCTTTTCGTGATCTCAAAGCAAGAAAGTTCTACATGTATCCGTTCAACTCCCGTCATCAAATTACATCCAGTTTATCACAATAGTAATTTAACTACAACCTGCGTAGCCCTGTTAGGCTGAAGCCTCGCGTAGTTCGACATGCTCCTTAGATTGATTACTGTTATTTAACTATCCTGCTCGTTCGTATTAGGTTGATAACATATAGGTTTTTAAAATACCTAGCGTTATAGCAGCAGAACCAATTTAATATTTAAGTATGGAAGGTCTCTGATAACTCAGGGGCTTATTTTGCGTCTTGAGGAGGTGATGAAACCCATGGCAAAATAAAGTCAACATGGATATATACAACTGGATCTAACAAGACCAGTTGAAGAATTGACTGTTAGTCATTTCTGCTGTCATTGCTTCACAGCCAGCAGGCCGGAAAGAAAAATACTTAAAGGATTGGATATAGCAATAGGAAGTGCATTAGCATAGATACAGGCCCAAGAAGAAAAAGATCAGAAACCAAACGATGATAGCCAAGGAAAAGTTTCCTGAACGGAGAGACGGGGGAAAGAAGGTTGGATGAGTGGGAGATTTTTAAATTTAGTGCCACTTTAGGTAGTAGCGCGGTAACGTATTTCTACGGTGGGTGGTCGGGAGTATTGGGGGTGTTGCTCGAAAGGTATTTATTTTTATAATAGTTGCTGTATCTCATCTAATTAATGGCGTCTTAGGCGATTCGCATCTTTTCCGGGATGCAGTCGCCTATTTTTATATGGCAAATGAGCTGATTGTTGAAAATGGCGGCAGGCTTGGTGCGCCAGTCCCGTCGATCATTCGGCAGGCTGTGGAAGTTTTAAAGAGTAAAAGCGGAGAAAAGGAAGGTGGTGGGGAAAATGCAGATAAGCAAAAAAAGGTATCGCACAGGGAACGACGTATCTCGCTATCAAGGCAATATTGATTGGAACCTGGTCAAAGCGGGAAGCGCGACATTTTGCTGATGTGGTGGATCAGGTAGGCGGTGCAAAAGCGCTGGACCTTCCTGCGGTGATGGATTATGAAAACAACCCCGGCAAGCTGTCCAAAACGCTTATTACTGTGGCGTTGGCCTTCCTGATCAAGCTGGAGCGGATTACAGGACGTAAGCCCATTATCTATACGGGCAATGCATTCGCAGCTAATTTTAATGCTTCATTAGGTGGCTACCCACTATGGATAGCCCGTTACAGTGAAACGCGCGTACCGAGCGATACAGTGACGTGGAAACGTTGGGATATTTGGCAATACAGCGATAGTGGCAAGGTATCCGGGATAAAAGGAAACGTGGACCTGAACGAATTTGATGGAACAACGGACGAGCTGCGTAAATCGATTTGGCGTTATTGTCCCTGGACAAGAGACAGAATCCGTACATCCGGCACATTCCGCGTAAACGGTAAAGAAGCGGGGGAAAGCCCTTCTATATGGCTCCAGAACCTATGTACCGCTGCGGTCTTTGGCAAATGCCTTGGGCGTGTCTTATCGTTGGGACAATACCAGCAAGGAAGCCTATTTAAATGGGTCCAAGCTGCAAACTGTCCAACTTGTAGAGGGTACAGCGTATGTGCAACTCAGACCAATTGCTGATGCTTACGGTACAGTAGTGTCATGGGACCCAAAAAATAAAATTGCAACATTAACGAGAGGGGATAAATAATCATGCAAACAATTATCGAAACTGTACAGCCTTATGTTAATACCAATGTCACAGCCGCTGCTGGTGTAGTACTTACAGCGTTTGTTTTAGGAGGTCTGAACAAACTCAAGACTAAGGTTAACGTGTGGATAGAAGCGCGTACAACGGCAGCGCAACGTGAAGTGATTCATAAAATTGCTGGAGAGAGTTTTGCTCTTGCTCAAACAGCATTTAAAGAAGCTGGGGGAGAACGCAAGCTTCAGGAGGCTTTGCAGTATGCTTCACTTACTCTTTCCAGTCAAGGTATTGTAGTATCCCAAGTAGAGTTAAAATCTGCGATTGAGAAGGCATATCTGGAGTATAAGGCCAAAACAAAAACGGTACTAGCTACTGAAGAACAGCCAAACGAGGATGCAGTACAGGCCAGTTAAGGAGGCTTTATCTGGTCTGGCTGCAAAGCTTAATGATTTCTTGGCTCAGGCTACGGCAGAGGTATCATCCGGTCAGATTCAGACTGCAACTGAGTCTATTCAAGAACCAACAGAATCAGTACAAGCGCCTGCTTTGGAGCAAGGATAATACGGCTAAAGTTACAAAGTAAACACTAAACAGATAAGGAAAGCCGGAAAGATAGCGTAACTTGCTCCTTTCCGGCTTTTTGGCATGTTGCTAATCAGAGCAATTACTTGTTCAGCAGCATGAAGTTATTGATGAAACCCTCTTCTTGTATAAAGATGGGGGTTTGAATTTTCGATGTGAAATCATAATAATATACGCCGCGCCCTTCCTCCTCATTTTTCTCAGAGGCGCTACCCAAATAGTAGACACCCTTGCCGTCGGGGGACATATAGACAAATTGGCGGGTTAAAATAGGCAACTTTATTTTGGTACGTTTACCTGTTGCAATATCAACCAGACTATACTCGGGTTTGCTGTGATTAGTTAGATTGGTAGTTACGAGAAGTAGTTTATCATTACTGCTGGACATTGATGATATTTTCTCTTTTCTCAGTGTGATGATAGAGCGTTCTTGCTTGGTGACGCTATTGATTTCTGTAACCTTGTTGTCCGGAGGGGCCATGATGGTTTGTGTTCGGTTTGAGATGACTCTTTGTTTCTCGTGCTCCTTATCTGAATACTGTGAACTGTAAATTGTTTTTTTGTCTGGATTATAGGTGATAGACCAAGTGGTAGTATCATCCTGATTTTCATCATGCATAATTTGCATGGTACGGGTTGCTTTATTATAGAACATAGTTTTAAGTATCCGCTCTCCTTTTTTGACCGCAACCAGGACGAGGGGGCCGTCTGGAGTAGTTGGTACAATACGATTGATGGCAAACAAATTATCGGTAAGCTGTTCGGTTTTTTTCGTAGTCAAGTCATACGAAAATAATTGGTCTCCCTTATCACCGACATCAGCAGAATAATAAATTTTGTGATCAGGCAAGGATACCACAGAAAGCGGGTATTGAGAGGTATACGGAACATCAGCCAGCTTGGTTATTTTTTTACTGCTTAAGTCGTACGTCATAACTCGCATAACCATGCCTTGATATGCGTTCTTCCCATTCACATATTCTGTATAGGTCATGGATAGATATTGGCCCTGACCGGCTAGAGCTGTCTTTTCCCCTGATTGGGTTTTTTGGGGTACAGCAGATTCTGCTGGTGGGGTAGAAGAGGGGGAGCAGGATGACAATAAAGCTGGCACGAGCAGGGAAAGTATAAAGAATTTGTAGCGGCGTGTTCTCAAAACGATGCATTCCTTTCTGAAATAAGTGATGAATCAAACTGAATATAATGCGAAAGGGGAAAAGGATAGGAACGAGACCCTATCCTTTTTGCTATAAAGATATTAGAAATTATAGGAGTATCTACCTGAAAATGAAGTATACGAATGCCATGTTAAACCTAGATCCTCTACACCAGTTTTCCAAATATCAACGATTGCATCTGGAAGAGATCCATTGTCAGCTTTATTAAAAGTGGCTACGATATCATTATCAGTATTCCTTACCCGAATTTCTGTCCCAAACTCGGGATTATCAATGGCCCCTTTTGTTGCGCAGTCACCTCTTCGGAGAGTATTGCCATTCTCACCTTTCTGGTCCGTGAAGTTGGTTCCTCTCCCTGTGCCTATAACAGAGCCATGCTTGTCTCCACTAATAGAAATTACATTATTAGATGCTCCGTATCTGTAATCCCCAGCTGGGTTTCGTGTTCCGCGTGGCAATGCATTAAGTCCATAAACATCCGAAGATAGTCTATTTTCTTTTGGCAGGATAATGTCCTTGATAAGACCTTCACCATCATAAATTACTTTTAGTCCAGGTTGTGGGGCAGGGTTTTCAATATGGTATACGGGCCGGGGTGTCTTGTCTTCTTCGATTTTCTTAATCATTGCTTCTTCTTTTTCCGATTCAATTTGTTGTTCAGCAGTAAGTGGGGCAATAGCGGCTGGAGATTTTTCTGATTCAGGTACAGGAGTCCCTTTTTCCACTATAACCATATTATTGTTATCATCGTATTGAATGATGGTATCTGCTAACATGCGGTCAGGTATTTTATCTCCTTTCTCAGCATGGGAGATAGCTGGACTGACGACTCCCCAAGAGATGAGTAGCGTTGCAGCCAGAAAAGCTCGTGGTAGAAACTTTACTTTCATAACAAAATGCCTCCTTGAAATATTTGTAAATACATAGCCAGCGTAAAGGACTCTACTGATATTGTCAACCTTTTTATGGCATATATGAATATATTTAATAGATTCGTGATGGGTGGGTATAGGCTTGAAATGAAAAAAAGGAAGGTTATTGACAACTGTTAAATTATGATCAACAATTGGATGCAATAATATAAAAGTTTTGGGATTTCTGTGTGAAAGGTGGATATGACATGAAGCATACACCTACGATTCGGGCGGAATTAGACAGATACCTACAACAAGAGGGATTGAGCATAGCACAATTTGGGCAACTTGCAGGCATGAATAGGGGGGGCGGTGAGTGCCATTGTGTCAGGAAATAAGTCTATGTCTGTTAATCAGATAGATCGCATTACCGAGGCTATGGGTTTACCTGAGGGCTATTTTTACGACTTGTTTATAGAAAACTTCATCATCGATTATCCTCCGAATATGAGGCGAATTGAGCCATTTTTGTTTCGATGTGCGGAGTTGGACAAGTTAGATGCGATCCGTCGAGTGGTGGGAGCCATCATGGACAATCTACTGTATTCACCCAAGCTATTTGAAATTGCAGAGGAATTGCTGGAGCAGGGAAGACATGCGGCTGCATTGTTGCTCTATGAGGGGGTAGCTGAAGCGGAGAGGTATCAACATTCTGAACGCCTAGCCATCTGTCAATATCGTATGTTCAAGATTCAGATTAGAGATGATCAGGAAAGAAATTTACAAGCAGCGCTCCAGTTTGAGTCATATGTCAAACGTCTCGACGCTATAGACCAGTTAGATGCCTTTGTAGATTTGGCTAATGTATACCGATCTTTGCGTAAATGGGAACGGGTTGAGAAAGTTGCTAAAGAATTAAGAGCTTTAGGCGAAGCGCAATATTCTATGGCACACTCTCTTAAAAGAGAACGAGGTAAGATGCCTTTGCGACCATTATTCTTTTATATAACATTCAGTGGTTCACTTATTGGAGGCGCTAACTATGAACAAGGAAACTATGAGTTAGCATTGCAAGCAGCCTATGAATCTTGTGACTTGGATTGGGTTAAAGAGAACGATGAAGAAACATTGCGCTGGAAAAATTTATTTCGGGAGTGGGGCCAGGCTAATGTGTATTTGGCCAAGCTTATGGCTGGAGATATAGAAGTACTTCCCTTATATACTGATCTCATCTCAACAAATAGAGAGGAATTACTACCAGGCTTGTGGAATATAATGGTTGTAGCCAATCGTTATAAGTTAAATGTAGACGGTCTTCTAAGTCAATTTGAGTGGGAAATATCCAACATACATGATCAAGAAGGAAGACAAACTAATGACAAGCAGAATATTAATGATCAGCTTGTTGGCCTTTTGAGTGAATTAGCTGACTATTATTTGACCAAAGGTCAGTACAAAAAGGGAATTAGTTACTTATTAGATTGTATGAGAATATCCACTATAGTCAATAATGAGCACTCTATTCTTCGTTGCGTCAGAATGTTTGAACGTTGTCGGCAATTTGTCTCAGATGAAGTAAAAGTGCAATATCGTAATTTAGTGGAAATGGGGTAATAGTATGAATCGCTTAATTAAAGGGCTGTTCGCGACTACTTTTTTATTGGTGTTAGCAGCAAGCGCACAAACAATGAGTAGCCAAGATTTAATTATGCCAAAGACTGTCTCTAACGGCGGTATCTCAGTGTTTGGCTGGCATGTAGGAAGTTAGAGCGTTTGTATAAATAGTATGGAGTGTTTGTTCATATGCAGTCTAATAATTGAAAAGGTGTGGATGAACAATGTTAAAAAAAATGGCTCTGATGATCGTCGCGGCTAGCTTTTTGTTAATTGTTACTGTACCTATTCACTCGCATGGCATAGAGCCTCAAGTACAGCATGAAGGGGCTTAAACGTAAGTAAAGCAAATCCCCGCTACCCTTAATTATTGGTAGACGTGGATTGTCTTGTTGAAGGAATTAACATACCATTCACCGAATAGCTATTTGAGGTGATCAGCATGAACCATACATATAAAGTGTTAAAGTCGGATATCGAACTATTTGCAGCTTCGTTAAACCAGGTAAGAGCATATGTAGTACAGCCGTTGGGCGAGGGTTTGATAAATATCGTGGATTACGGTGGAGCAGCGGAGAAGATTACACCGGAGTCGATCAAGATTAACGGATCTTATTTCTTACGTAAGCAGTTTGAATTTAGAGTAGATGTGAAAAAGGACTCCGCTGGTATGTAACCAGTATGGAGTCCTTTGTTATTATTGTAATTCTACTAGCGGTATAAACGGCCATCACCAAAGACATTACTAACTCCACCATAATTAGTGATTACTATTTTATATGTTCCTTCTGGCACATTGGTAAACGTCCTGATTGTATTTGTATTTGTGAATGTTCCGTTTATAAAAATGCTTTGTGAGTAATCACTTGATTGTAATGTGTATTGAATTACAGGACTATATTTTGAATCAGCGGTTCTTTGGTGGACGGATATGTTGACGTCGCCTGATCCATTAATTTGGAATGGTGCACTAGCAACCTCATTAGCCAAGTTTGTAAATGTGAATGTTTTTATGATGCCTGCAGCACTTAAGGTTTCCTGGGTTGCATCATTAGAGAATTGTAAACTCGCTTGAGGCACTACTTGATTAGATGAAATCGTGCTTTCTTGCTGAGTTATTTCTGTAGATCCGGCTGATACACTAGGCGCTAAAGCTCCGAATAACAAGCCAACAGAAAGAATAGTAGGCAATGGTTTTCTCATAATAAAACCTCCCATTTTTTTATTTCAATTTACATATTCCACTTAGTTTTATCATTATCCTTTTATATAACTGTGATTGTTATGTGAACTCAAACGTATAGAACGGCAGTTTGTAATATAGTTATTTATTATGCGACAACATGCACGATACTTCGACATAACTCTTCATTTAGTATAGAGAAGATTCAAATTACTATGGAGGTGTCATATGATCAGAGGAATCGCGCGAGGATTAATTGTATTTTTACTGGCGGCTATCTTTTCCGTACAAGGCGTCTATGCTGAACCGGCAGCAATCAGCCAACAAGCAGCTGGATATACGTTGGAGTTTCCAAGTTCACGGTATCCTGAAACCGGAGCACACATAAGGGACGCTATTGTAGCCGGACATTCTGCGGTATGCACAATCGACCGTGATGGAACTGAGGAAAATAGGAAGAGTCGCTCAAGGGCTATCCAACTAAAAAAGGATATGACCGCGATGAATGGCCAATGGCAATGTGTGCAGAAGGTGGCGCAGGCGCTGATATTCGATACATAACCCCTAGTGATAACCGGGGAGCAGGATCATGGGTAAGTCACCAGTTAGATAAGTATGTTGATGGAACAAAGGTGAGATTTATAGTGAAATAAAGATAAGAGACTCTAACGGTTCGCTACCAATAGAGTCTTTTTTATATCCAATAAAAAATAAATATGCAAAAATATAGAACATATTTATAGATAAGCAAGTTTATGTTTAGACACATTTTTAGAATTAATTTACCTTAGTAATAGTTCAACAAACCCTAGTAGGAGGATTTAATGTGAAGTTAAATTTTATGAAGAGGATAAGTATTTTGTTAGGCATTTTATTGTTTGCAACGAGCTTGATTTTAAATTCAAATACGTATGCAGCGTCGATCGGTGAGAGATTAACTTCTCCCGAAGAAGGTTGGGAAAGATATGACGATATGGACCCTGCCATTAAGTATGAAGGTAGTGGATGGGCATATGTTACAAATGAATCTAATAGTGTTTATGCAAAAACAGGTCACTATATGAAACTATCTGGAGCAACAACAAACGCCATAAAATTCAAATTCTATGGAACTAAATTGCGAATTATTGATCTTTATTGGACCAATAGAGTAAACAATGTGACCATAGAGATCGATGGCAAATTTTCGACATACAATCCAAATAATCCTGCAAATCTGTATCAAGTACTTGTGTATGAAGTCTTAGATCTACCATCCGCTGTTCATGAAGTAAAGTTAACTACGAATAGCACAAACAACACATTTTCGCTTGATGCAATAGATACAGATGGAAAATTGGTTGATATCTACACTCCCATGAATCTTGTAGCCTCCCCTGGAGACGGTCAAGTTACATTAAACTGGGGGCAGGTTCAAGAAGCTGATGGTTACACAGTCAAATATGGAACAGAATCAGGGAAATATACTGAAACTGCCACAGCTACAAAAGACGTATATGAAAACTTCGTCATCCCAGGTCTGACCAACGGAACAAAATACTATTTTGTGGTCAGTGCTAAAGTTAAGGGAGTAGATTCTAAATATTCCAACGAAGCATCTGCAACTCCACAAGGGGGAGGCGGTCAAACTGATCCTGAGCAACCTGCAGGAAACCGTGCAATTTTAGTAGTCACCATGACAACAGGATTAAAAAAAGAATTCGACCTAAGCATGAAAGAGGTGAATGATTTTATTGCTTGGTATGAGGGCAAGCAGGCTGGTTCTGGATCGGCTTCATATGTGATCAATAAACATAATAACAATAAAGGACCTTTTAGCAGTCGCAAGGATTACATGCTGTATGATCGCATTCTGACTTTTGAAGTAAGTGAATACTAAATAATACGCAACACCAGGCCTGAAAAATGGTAGGGAAAAGATCGTATTTTCTATAGAAATTGTTGGTACCTACCCAACGAACCAGAACGAAGACGATCTCATGAACAACGGTCTGTCCATTTGCGGGTAACATACATTGTAGTCAATTACTGTTCAATAGATTACTTAGGGGGAATATTTGTGAAGATCGGTTTTACTAAGAAATTTGGTATTTTGTTTGGAGTTCTTCTGTTTGTAATGGTTACGTTTTTAAACTCAAGTTCCTATGCAGCTACATTAGGTCAGAATCTTTATACTCCTGAAGTGGGTTGGAAACGTTACGATGATACGCATAAGTTCATCAAATATCATGGATCATGGCTTATATTCAAAGATGGGATCAAACTATACAATGGGGCCATTCATCAAACAACTGATACCGATGCGTACATTTCTTTTTCCTTTAAAGGTACACAATTGAGGATTCTATCAGATAATTGGGATACTAAAACTAAAAGAGCCGTAATCTCGATAGATGGAAATGTTGAGTATTTTAGTGAACATTCTAAGGCTGCCGGACAAACACTCGTTTATGAGAAGAAAGCTTTGACAAATGCGATTCATGAAGTAATGATTAAGTTAGAAAGTGACGATGGACACTTAAATTTAGATGCGATTGATATCAATGAAGATGGAATGTTTGTAGATAATGAGGCTTCGATAAAACTTAATGCTACTGGAAATAATAGTCAGGCTACTTTAAACTGGGACCAGGTTCAAGACGCTGAAAGCTACACGGTAAGATATGGAACTGAGTCTGGTAAGTATACGGAAATAGTAACAGCAACAAAAGATGCATATGGAAACTTTGTTATTCCCGGTCTAACTAACGGAACGAAGTACTACTTTATTGTAAGTGCTAAGGTGAATGGCGTTGATTCTGAATACTCCAATGAAGCTTCGGCAACTCCACAAGGAGGAGGTAGTCAACCTGACCCAAAGCCAACTACTGGAGAGCGTGTAATTCTGGTAGTCACCATGACAACTGGCTTAGAGAAAGAATTTGATCTGAGCATGAAAGAGGTCAATGACTTTATCTCCTGGTACGAAGGCAAACAGGCGGGTTCTGGATCAGCATCCTATGCCATTAATAAACATGACAATAATAAAGGTCCATTCAGCAGCCGTAAGGATTACATGCTGTTTGATCGTATCCTAACGTTTGAAGTAAGTGAATACTCTAAATAAATAAAAAGCTCTGCTAACCTTAATTGGTCGGCAGAGCTTTTAACGTTTCTAACAGGTTCGTGTTAGGCTGAATTATATTTCGTTTTAGCTTCTTCATATAATTTGCCGAGGTTACGAAACTCAATTGATGTCCTTTATCACGTTGAAAATATGTTTACTATTTAATATTTTTCGTATATATTAATATTTGGAAATTAGTCTTCATAAATTTTTCCTGCAAAACCAGATTAATTTAACAAAGGAGATTATTTTAATGAGTATTTCATTAAGAATAGAACGCAAATCCGGTGGTGAGCCAATTGAGTTTGTAAAAGGTGAAATCACTGGCTTTACTTATAAGAATAATAGTTCCATAAACCTTTCAGCTAAGTTTCCAAACTTGGCTCATTCGCTACATATTCGAAGCAAAATTCCGCTTCATTCGCTTCCTTCAGTTATAGACAATGCGGATAATTCCAACATGCTGTATACATGGGCAAATACAGAATATAAACCTGATAGTGAGGATTACTATCGCAAATGTAATATCCAAATCGTTAGAAATGAAAACACAATCCGAGATATTACGTTTACACACGCTTATGTAGTAAAGTATCAAGAACAGATTGATACCAGCAAAGAGATCCTTGAGTTTGAACTCGTTCTAAAACAAAAAGAAGATCAATTGGGAAAAATTCAATACAGTCCTCAGTTAGAACCTAAGGAAACAAGAGAAAAGGATCAGTCTGATGTCTCGCAAAAAGTACTGGAAGGTGCATATAGTAAGAATATGTTAGTGTATGCAGGAAATATTACTTTTCCGTTTGAAAATCCTATGGTAGAACTAGAAAAGACTTGGGTACGAGGCGTAGAGAAGGTAAAAGATTCGACAGATACTGTAATACATTATCCTGATCGTAAAGCATTTACATTAGTAGCTGTTCCTATAGCTCGAAAGAAGTACGGAGACATCACAGCCAATTTACTTCAACATTCACTTGATTACAAACCAGGACATTTACACTTTAACGAGTGGTCGTATGAGGCGCAGCAAATTAAAAAATCCAAAGAACATAATATGTATGTAATTGATAAAGCAGTACAAAAAGCTAACGACAAAAAAGTTAAAAGTTTTTCAAGTGATGGGTCTATTGCAATTGAAAGTGACAGAGATTTGTATAACGCTTTTCACAAAATGAAGTACAAAATAGATGGAACATATGTAAAAGGACAATGGGAAATTACTACAATATATTATGATAAATATAATTTTGAATATAATTTTAAACAAATGTTTACTGGGGACAACAAACTCGGTTGGGCTGCGGCCAATCTAACAAATTTAATGGAATCATGGGGAACACTCAATGAGTATACATCTTATGTTACAGTAACTGATACAAAAAAGGCTTGGAAGTGAGGTGTGAATTGCAGATGAAACGCAGATACAAGATTTACATCTTGATCTCTCTACTAGTTATAACTACTACTATAATTTTTCTAGCGAATTCTGGAGACGATACGATAAGGAAGTACCCATATGGCAAAGATACGTTAGAGTTTTTTGGAGATGGGACTTTTCAGATTTACAGGGGAGGAGGATCGGGTGATCCTCCAATACTATACACTCATCAAATTGAAGCTCCTAATTCAGTGATTGATAACGTTCTGTCTTATAAAATAGAAAAAAATATCGTATATGTGGTTGGTGAAAATAGCTTCATTAAATTGGATTCAAGTACCAACACATACGAACAAAAGAAACTGATTTCTGACTTTACTTCCAAAGATAGAGATATATTTAATGAATTAATGGAAAAATAGAAGCTATCATAAGTAAATGTGATAGCAAGGGAGCTTTAACTTGTTCACAAAGGTTAACTTAACATGTGCTTTAGTTGAGTTATTGTTATGTAAGTATTTTAAATTTATAAGAGAATGGTTACCACCAGTGGTGATATTATGATTATTAAAATTGAAGGTTTCTTTTTTCAGAATTTGATTACTGGTCCCCTATGCACACAAGAAGAACTATATCAAAAGTATATACAAGCAAAAATGCTGAGTCTTAATATTAGAGATTTACCTGATATATTTTGTCGACTTCATAATTTTGATCGATTACGTTTTGAAGATGACACAGAGGTTGGTTTCGTGATTGATACAGATACGGACAGGATATACAGACCGATATATTGATGTTTAAAGCGATGTATTCGAAAGATATCTTCCCATCTCCTTTAATTACAAGTAATGAAGGACTCACATAACTGGCTACTATATTCGATTTTATAATCAAAGTCGATCACAACGAAAGTTAAATAAGTTGCCTCCGAAAGAATATCGAAAGCAGCTTATAGTCTAGGGGCTTTTTTCCGTGTCTATAAAATGGGGACTTGACCACTAGCTAAGCTAGTGTTTTTTTATTTACCTGCATGCCCTATCATAGAACGTATTTAAACATATATTAAGGTAACGACAAATAAAGGAGGTTAAAAGAGATGGGTGCCTATGAAAATACAGGTGGCGGCGGTGTATGGACTTCTACAGCGGCAATTTTAGTGCTCTTTATTCTCTTAGTTATCATCACTAAATCACTTTGGGTTTAGTTTGTAAAAAGAACTGTTGGAAAATATCACTTCACTCATGGATATTCAATAGTTGAGCCCATTGAGCGCATAAGCTATTTGGCAATAGCCACCGTATTCGCTTCTCTTTCGGCAAATACTTGGTGGATTCCTGCCATAATAGTTTTGCGCTTATTGTATTTCATTTTATCTTTTCAGTAGCGAGTCAAGACCACTGCTGGCTTATCAGGCTTCTGTTAGATAAAATTCTCAAAGAGATGGTAGGATGAAGGTTGAAGTAAACAAATGTAATTACAGCATCAAAAAACCAATATATCTAAAGAGTAATGTTACTTTTACCACAGTAGGTAAGGGGGCTACAGTGCTGCAAATTGATGCTAACTAGGGTTTAACTTCGAACAATTCAAACCGGGTATTGAATGTAATTATTTAAAATTTAACAGTAGATGGTGAAGCAGCAACCGAGCCTGATAAAGCACCTAGTTATGATAGAATTACAAATTATGTATTCCGTTGGGAGGTAGTAGCTATGTGAACGATAAGGTACTCTTTGAGAAAGAACATAGAGATTAAAATACAAATATGGAGCTCCATATAAAAGGATTTTCCGACGTAACGGTACAAAATAGTGAATTTCACGACAACGGTGGGGGTTCTAAAAAATAGCCAAAGCCCATAGATGTATTGTGACGATACGTGAGCTTTAGCTTTAACTAATTGCCCAAAAAGCACCAATAACTCACAATAATGACCTTGCTAGTACGAAATCACAACTAATACATATGGAGAAGTTAGTACCTAGCGTGTGAAAATTAAGACTATGAAACTGCTATTAACGTTCGGCAAACCGCTTGACGACGATTGATCCACGCCGGATCGTAGCCTTTTCCACTGCTCTAAAGTCGGCTTGATTCCAAAAGTGTATTTAAGTAAGTGAATACTCTAAATAAATCGAAAAGCTCTGTTACCCTAATTGGTCGGCAGAGCTTTTAACTGTTCACGGTTTTTAAAATATATCCAGGTATTCTTTCTGGAATTTGATGAAATCTTGCACACTGTCGTGATAGGTAAATCTACCGCCATTTTTATCAATAATCCAGTTGATATTCTCGTCATTTAACAAGATTCCATACATGCAGTGATGAAGCAGTTCAATTTGCTTTTCATCCCTAATTCGGATCAAATGTTTTTCTTGTTCGATAATGAGGTACCATTTCGTTTCTGTTTCATCTACATCCGCATCCACATACAGTATTGATACCGACAAGGGGAATGGCCAGTCAAACCATTGTCCTCGCTTGTCTTCTCTATAACCTTCAAATGCCATGGTTATTCCCTCCTACTTGGATAATTTCCTGATTAGTTTAAATGTATCTAACGTGCTGCGATTGTACGCTTAATTAGGTTCTTGTCTTATCCTACTGGCACAGGAATATCGCCCCCATATTCTTCTCCTTGGCTTCACGTACACCATCATAAACATCTGTAAAAGTTCAGTGTCACTTTGGCAACCGTCTAATTCCGCTATTGTTGCACAATAGTTGTATCCGCTTTTATCGTTCATTGTTCTGATCTGTACAGTATACGGAAAACGACAGGTAATAAAGAAGCTGAACGCTTTGTTACCCGATATCAAAACGCTATTACCAATACTGTACAATTATTCTACTGAGCAATGATGTGGTCCAACATGAAGGACTGGAGATAAGAACAGGTAGCAGTGTAATGGACATAAAGGCGCGTCTGCTGGTTTTGGAAGAGGGGACCACAAGAGCGATATACGCTCTATATTGTAATCATAGGGGGCTGGGATGGTGACCAAAAGATCATTACATTTTCTCGTATGGAAATAGGCGCTGTATTAAACCTCCAATGATATGGAGCAAGGATACACTCATGTCTTGAATGTATCTTGTTTCTGGAGGGTCAAAAGTGAAAACCCCTTATTCACAGTCCGTTTTGAGCTATAACCAAATTTTAATGTGGCTTTGTGTTCTTTCGTTTTTTAGTGTGTTAAATGAAATGGTTCTTAATATCTCTTTACCTGATATTGCTGATGAATTCAATAAGACACCAGCCATTACAAATTGGGTGAATACTGCCTTTATGCTAAGTTTTTCTATAGGAACAGCTATATACGGAAAGTTATCTGATCAGTTAGGTATTAAAAGGTTGCTCCTGTTTGGAATCATAGTGAATTGCATAGGATCATTAATTGGATTTGTGGGACATACTTTTTTTCCAACACTTATCTTGGGACGATTTATACAAGGGATTGGTGCAGCTGCATTTCCTTCACTTGTGATGGTCGTAGTTGCTCGCATATCCCAAAAGAAAACAGGGGAAAGGCAATATGGCCTCATCGGGTCTATCGTAGCAATGGGTGAAGGGATAGGACCGGCTATTGGTGGGGTGATTGCTCATTATATTCATTGGTCTTATTTACTGCTTCTTCCTGTTTTAACGTTTGTAACTGTTCCCTTCCTGATAAAATTATTGAAAAAGGAAGTCATTTCAAAGGGCTCGTTTGACAATGCAGGAATCGTGCTTATATCTCTAGGTATTGTATTGTTTATGTTGTATACAACTTCTTACAGAATTTCTTTTCTGGTGATAAGTGTTCTATTTTTCTTGATCTTTTTAAAACATATCAGACAAGTAACCAATCCTTTTGTTGATTCTTCATTGGGGGAAAATACTGCATTTATGATAGGAATCCTTTGTGGGGGGCTTATGTTTGGTACCGTAGCTGGATTTGTTTCTATGGTCCCTTATATGATGAAAGACGTTCACCACTTAAGTACCGCAATGATTGGCAGTGGAATTATTTTTCCTGGAACGATGAGTGTTATTTTCTTTGGTTTTCTTGGAGGAGCACTTGTTGATAAGAAAGGTTCCTTACATGTGCTAGCAGTCGGCGTTGCATTTCTTGCCGTCAGTTTTTTGGTAGCTGCTTTCTTTATTGAAATGACACCTTGGCTGATGTCTATTATTCTAGTCTTTGTTTTCGGTGGTCTTTCTTTTATTAAAACGGTAATATCCACTATTGTTTCAAGTAGTTTAAAACAAGAAGAAGCTGGCGCAGGAATGAGCTTGCTTAATTTTATAAGCTTTTTATCAGAAGGAACGGGGATTTCAGTTGTAGGAGGCTTATTGTCAATACGTCTTATTCATCAAAAATTTATACCAATCATTAATTTTCCATCTGCTTATTTATATAGCAATATGTTATTGATTTTTTCAGTGGTCATTATAATTAGCGGGATTTTATCTGTTATTGTATATAAACGTTCAGTTTCAGATTCCTGATAAAAGCAAAAAAGGATTACATGCTGAAAATGATCTCATCCTCACGTTTGAAGTAAGTGAATACTCTAAAAATAAATCAAAAGCTCTGCTAACCTTAATTGGTCGGCAGAGTTTTGTGTGCTGATCAGTTTGATTTTACTAGATACGGGAAAAGTAGCAATGCAAAGTGTGCGTACAAGATGGTATTGTTTTTAAATTCGGCCTTATTACAGAAGGATAGGCTAATTTGAATACTTAAACTTATAATACCAAAAAATCGCTTTCTCATGGGCTGTGGAAAAGTTAGAATATAGCATAGTATCAACTCCGCCGATTACAAAGTTATTTTTAGCATAGAATCGACAAGCTAAAATATTCACATCCTGTGTTTCAAGCATAAGGCCAACAAGATTATTCTGCTTAGCCCACTCGGTTGCTTTACTCAATAAGGCTGCTCCGATTCCCTTGTGTCTCGAGTCTTTAGCAACGGCAATATCCTCAATTAGAGCATAGCCATTCCAATTAGTACAAAGTTTAATTTTCCCAACACAGTCGTTCTCATCATAATATAAAAAAATAGATTTTCCTTGTTCATTAATATAACTGATATCGACGTCATCATCCTCATACTGTTTAAAATATGGTTCGGGAAAACTTTCTTCTATATATGTCCAATTGTTGTTCTCGTATTTAGGTATAATCCTTCCGGACACAATAAAGCCGTTATTCTCATTTGACTTCTTAAAATCCCCCATATTTGAAAGTGACATTTTAATTATCATGGCTTGTCTCCTCCTGGTTTAATTTCTCTATGCACATTATTCTAAAAGAGAACCACGTTTTCCTATCTGTTAGATTTATAAAAAGTGTAAAATGGTAGCGACTGTTCAACTATGTGTGATATTTTAGATCCCCCTCCGTTTGCTTAAATGATTCATAGCAGTAGTTAGGTGTGCTATTTAACACAAAAAAGCAGGAAGAATTCCTCCCGCTTTTTGCATGGAAACAATTATTAACGTCTGCGTTGTCTATCGTTTACGCTAAACAAATTAACAGCCAGTGCGTTACCTCTTGCACGCGCAGTGGCTCTTTGATTGGAACGGATGTTCAATCTTCTTCTTCTTAAATCACGTCTGCAATGTCTTCTGCTCATAATATCACCTCCCTTCAAGAAATGAAGGTGCGGTTGAATCTTAGTGGCGTTTATGCTTACGCTTGGAAATTTTGATATTCAAGGCATTGGTTGCTAGTGCATTTCCGCTTCCTGTTTTAGCAGCTGCGGCTTGAAAGACTTTAACGACCAGATATCTGTTTTTCCCGATGCGATGCTTATACGTTTTAACTCTATTTCTGATCATCTGCATATCTCCTTTGCTTAGTTCTGCTATATATATATGTCAATTGTGATAGTAATGTATCAGCATAAATCTATTAGAAGCAAAAAGAAGCTAGTACCTATATCCCTAAAGGTTAACAAAAAAACTCATGCGAACCTGTCTTCGCCTTTTCAACTTTACGTTGCAGGAGATTTTACAGGCAGGTCGGCATGAGTCTAATGTGTAGAATAAAGATAATATGCAGTTTGTATGAAAATTATTTACTATTAAGGGTGTTAAGTTTTTTTTCGTAGTACGCCTCTTGGGCAAGAATATGATTCAGTTGTTCTGAGAGCTGTTTATATTCTTGGCTGGCCTCTGGGTAATTATTTCTTTCGGAAATTACAGCTTCAAGTTGCTTTTCTAAATACCTGAAATGGATGGGTATTTGTATGTACTGAATACGATCGTAGGTTGTTATGTGTGATTTCTCTTCTGCATACAAATGATCCATTGTTGGAACTGCACAGCTTACGACGATAAATATCATAACAAACGCTGAAATTATTATTTTTTTCATTTAATTCCTCCTACAGAGCTATGAGTAATTAATATACCATATTTAGCTAAAAGAAAGAAAGATCTATTAGTTTTGCCCATAACAGTATAGCTGTTCAAGATCAGTGGGGGATTATTTGAGATGATGAGGCTGATTTTATAGTAGATACAATAGGAATAGGTTGCAAAAAGGAAAGAATAGTTGTGAGATACATAGTAAGCATAATAACAATACAAAACCGGCTTGCCCTAGGCAGCCGGTTTTGTATTAGGGGATAGAATAACGGGGAAGGAAGAACGAGAAATCAGTGGAAGTCCCGGAAGAGTCCTACAACTTTGCCCAAAATACTGACGTGTGTCAGACGAAGCGGTTCAAAGGCTGGATTTTCAGGTTGAAGCCGGATATGATCTTTTTCTTTGTAGAAGGTTTTAACTGTAGCTTCGTCTTCATCTGTCATAGCTACAACAATATCGCCATTATCAGCGGTCTGCTGCTGACGTACGATTACATAGTCTCCGTTAGCAATCCCAGCCTCAATCATGCTTTCGCCTACAACAGATAACATGAATATTTTATCCTCACCAACAAAGTGTTGGGGAAGAGGAAAGTAATCTTCAATATTTTCTGTCGCCGTAATAGGAAGACCAGCGGTTACTTTGCCGACGACGGGGACACGACTAATGGAGTAATTAATCAAGTTGCTGTTATCCGATTCGTCTTGACCGAGTAACTCAATAGCCCGTGGTTTTGTAGGATCGCGGCGAATGAGTCCTTTTTTCTCTAAACGATCCAAATGACCGTGAACCGTAGAACTGGAGGCCAATCCGACAGCCTCGCCTATTTCGCGTACAGAAGGGGGGTATCCCTTTAGACGCACTTCATTGCGGATAAATTCAAGAATGGCCTGCTGGCGGCTCGAAATCTTAGACATACCGTATCAACCCCATTTAGTAACGTTTGGGAAAATTATAGCATAGAACCTCCGTTCGTACAAACATAAGTTCTAAATAATCCCTAAAAATAATTGCGAACTTTTGTTCTCTTTTCTATTGAACAAAACAAACGTTCGTGTTATATTGTGAAAACATAAGAACAAACGTTTGGAGGACACAACCATGATGAAATATAGCACCTATCAAAGTATTTTTCCAATGAATATAGAAAATTTACAGGAGACCCGAAAAGAGGGTAGGGCGCGTTATATGCAGATTATTACCCATACTCTTTTACTTAAGCTTCTTATTATAATGATTGTTGCTTGGATTGCAGGAGCAGGTGTACTTACGGTTTTCGCGGCTCCTTCAGCTTCCAAGGAAGAAGTGACTAAACTGACAGTACAACCTGGGGATACGTTGTGGCAGATTGCCGCGAATCATAAACCGGAACGAATGGATACACGGGTATATATAGAAGGAATTGTGCGGATTAACGGTTTAGAGGATCGGGGAGTGCAGGCAGGTCAGGTACTCAAGCTTCCTGACTTATGATCTATAGACTATTAGAGCTTGTCAGGGAGCGTAATGCGGGAGCCTTGACAAGCTCTTTTCTACATGTCAAAGTGTATTATATCTTTGCTTTTATGGAGGGGACACAATTTGAATATAGACAGCTTGGTACAGCGCATTAATGAATTAGCGCGCAAAGCAAAATCCGAGGGATTAACAGAAGAGGAAACCACAGAACGTGCCAACCTTCGGGAAATTTATTTAGGTAACATTCGCCGTAATTTTCGGCAGCAGCTAGAAACGATTGAATTTGTGGACGATGATACATCGAAGGGAAATGACGGGCTGAAGCATTAATGTTGTTAAAGCGCCCAAGCCTGCAATTTGCCTTTTGTTTTAGGTACCTCTCATGGTATCTATATAGATCAGCTTTGAGGCAATTGTTTTAATGTAATATATCTGGGAAGGAATTGAGAGATGGCCCGATCATTTGAAAGAAAAGTACGCAAAAACACAGCGCATTTAAATAAATCGCGCAAAAAGCAAGGTATTCAAACCATTAGCGGCGCAGGTTCTGCAATGGATATTTTCCGTGGACGTAACATTACTGTGCCAATTATGCTGGCTGGTCTTTCTGTATTGTACATGCTTATGAGTTACTTTTTGACTAAGACCGGTATGCAAGGGATGGATTGGCTTGTATTCGGCCTGTACTTGATGCTGGCTGTTATCTTTTTTATCCGTCGTCCTTATCTGAAAGTGGGAAAGGATACTCTCTATATGCTGAAAGGTGGTAGGGAACGTCCAATGACCGCTGGGGACATGAAAGCCATCAAGATTGAAAAGGGTTACGTAACCGTTGAAAGAAAAGGTAAGGGTGGTAATTTTATTTTCACAAAATCATTAGGTCGCTATGACACGGATGCCATTGCAGAGCGACTTGAGAAGTTTGCGCTATCCAATCAGATACAGGTTGACAAGAAATAACTGATTTAGCCTGTACTCTGTAACAAAGGCCGTATGATGTTATTTCATATAACATGCTGCGGCCGCTTGCTTAATATGGGCACACATAACGATTCAAATGCTTAATCAAGCAAATAGGCGTACATATACTGTGGAAAGAGAGTGGATAATTCAGATGACGATTCAGGCGGTAATGTTTGATCTTGATGATACCCTTTTGTGGGATGAACGTAGTGTAGAAGAGGCATTTGATGCAGCGTGTCAAACAGGCTCCCGTGAAGCAGGTGTTGATCCAAAAGCTTTGGAGGAAGCCGTACGTAAAGAAGCACGCGCTTTGTATGAATCCTATGAAACTTTTAGTTTTACTCAAATGATCGGCATTAATCCGTTTGAAGGATTGTGGGCGAATTTTACAGCAGGTGAGCAACCTGAATTCCGTCAATTGGAACAGTTGGCCCCTGTTTATCGAAAGGAATCATGGCGCAGAGGACTCCAGCAACTAGGGATAGATAATGAGAAGTTGGCGGAAAAGCTGGCTACCCAATTTGCTTCGGAAAGACGCGCACGTCCCCATGTATATGAAGAAACGTTTGAAATTCTAGAACAATTGAAGGGACAATACAAGCTATTATTATTGACAAACGGTTCCCCTGATTTACAACAGGAGAAACTGGATGGAGTTCCTCAATTAGCTCCTTTCTTTGATCATGTGGTCATTTCAGGTTCATTTGGTCGAGGCAAGCCTGATCCGTCTATATTCCAGCATGCGTTGGGGCTTCTTGGTATTGAGCCTGAACATGCTTTAATGGTAGGAGATAAGCTGACGACTGATATTCAAGGAGCGTTGGCAGCAGGTGTTCACTCGGTGTGGGTGAACCGAAACGCCAAAACCAATACCACAGAGATCAAGCCGAAGTTCCAAATCAAGCATCTGTCTGAATTGGACGGAATTATTCAATCGTTAAAGTAAGAAATCCACAGTCTTTGGAAACGAGTATTAAGAAAACTCCCTTCGCTCGATTGTCACAGAGCAGAGGGAGTTTTTTATTTACACAAGGATAAATTCGTAATTATGCTTTAATGAAGGTTGGATCTTCGAACGGTTCCGCAATCCAGCCATTTTCTTCAATGAACAAGCGGACTGCCACGATCTTTTGATTCTCCATTAAAGTGAAAAAGTGAGGTATATTTTCGGGTACGGAGATAACGTCCCCCGGTGAAAGCTCTACGTTAAAATAGCCGATCTCTTCAGGTCCTTTAATGATAAAGATGCCTTTACCAGCGACAATGGCACGGATTTCATCCTCGGTATGGGTGTGAATTTGCTCAAACTTGGCCAGCAGATCGTCCAAATTCGGCGTTGCTTCAGATAGAGTGATAACGTCCCATATTTTATATCCGCGACGTGCGGCTAAATCCTTGATTTCGGGTTCAAATGTTTTGAGAACAGCGGCCTTTTGATCATCTGTTAAGGTAAAGTTCTCTTGCAGCTCCCCGGACAATTTGGAAGCATCCCAATGTTCATACAATATCTCGTGACTCTCCAGAAATTCACGTACTTGTTCTTCACCGCTAATTCTTTCATTCGTATTACGTATTAAGATTTCGGCCATGTATTTATCCCCTCTTTTCCACTTGGATTAATGTTATATAAAGAATACCATGTCTTGAAACGTTGTACAATACAGGATTTCAACATTTTATAATGCAAATGAACATAGCTAAAGGATGCAGGGTTAAGTACGTTTAATAATGCTACAAACTATAAAAATGGATAAGAGAAGTCGTTTTTACAAAGAACAACCTGTATAAAACGTATGTTTTTACTTCAATCTATCTAAATGATACGGTTTCTGCTAAACTAGGATTTAACGTTTTGCGGGGGTGAAGAAATTTGGATAAAGTTAGCTTGCAGGATGCATTACAACGAAGAATACTCCTTCTTGATGGGGCCATGGGCACCATGATTCAACAGGAAGACCTTTCCCCCGATGATTTTGGTGGGGAAGAGCTGGAGGGCTGTAATGAAATGCTGGTCTTAACGAGACCGGATGTCATTCAAGGGATTCATGAAGCATACTTGAAGGCCGGAGCAGACCTAATTGAAACGAATACATTTGGAGCAACATCCGTCGTTTTGGCGGATTACGATATACCAGAACGTGCCCGTGAAATTAATCTGGTGGCGGCCAAGCTGGCGCGTAACGCGGTGGATAAATACAGCACTGCGGACAAGCCTCGTTTTGTAGTAGGAGCTATGGGCCCAACCACGAAAACCTTGTCTGTCACAGGCGGTGTTACATTTGCTGAGCTGATTGACAGCTATCAAGAGCAGGCCTTGGCACTTATTGAAGGCGGCGTGGATGTACTCCTTTTGGAGACCTCACAGGATACGCTTAACGTCAAGGCTGGAAGTATCGGAATTCGGCAGGCTTTTGAGCAGACAGGTATCGAGCTTCCGCTAATGATTTCAGGCACGATTGAGCCTATGGGAACGACGTTGGCTGGACAAAATATCGAATCCTTTTCCATATCACTGGAACACTTACATCCAATTTCGATTGGGTTGAATTGTGCTACGGGTCCAGAGTTTATGCGTGATCATATTCGCTCTCTGTCTGAAATGTCCTCTGCAGCTATTAGCTGTTATCCAAATGCGGGCTTGCCCGATGAAAATGGCCAATACCATGAATCGCCTGATTCATTAGCACGTAAAATGGCTGCTTTCGCTGAAAAAGGCTGGTTGAATATTGCTGGGGGATGTTGTGGTACCACGCCTGAGCATATTCGAGTTATGAGTGAAAGTATGTCGCAGTTTGAGCCGCGTCCGCTGGTAGGTCATCATCCTCCTGCCGTATCAGGCATTGAGCCTGTATATATTGAACAGGACAATCGTCCGTATATGGTTGGTGAGCGAACAAATGTTCTTGGCTCCCGCAAATTCAAGCGTTTGATTGTGGAAGGCAAATATGAAGAGGCGTCTGAAATTGCCCGTGCTCAGGTAAAAAGCGGAGCGCATGTCATTGATATTTGTGTGCAGGACCCGGACCGCGATGAAATGACGGATATGGAAGCGTTTTTGAAACTGGTTGTAAACAAGGTAAAAGTACCTTTGGTGATAGATACAACGGATATTAAAGTCATTGATAAAGCACTTCAATATTCGCAAGGTAAGGCGATTATTAACTCCATTAATCTGGAGGATGGTGAAGAGAAATTTGAGAACATGGCTCCTCTTATTCATAAGTACGGCGCCGCTGTTGTTGTTGGTACGATTGATGAACGCGGACAGGCTATTTCACGTGAGGATAAGCTTGAGGTAGCTAAACGTTCTTATGATCTGTTGGTGAACCGTTACGGTTTGGCAGCGGAGGATCTAATTTTTGATACGCTTGTATTTCCAGTAGGAACAGGTGATGAGCAATATATCGGTTCAGCTAAGGAAACGATTGAGGGTATTCGCATTATTAAAGAGGCGCTTCCCGGAGTGCATACTATCTTGGGCATCAGTAACGTTTCTTTTGGTTTGCCGGAAGCGGGTCGTGAAGTGCTCAATTCCGTCTACTTATATGAATGTACCAAAGCAGGTCTGGACTATGCGATTGTAAACACTGAGAAGCTTGAGCGTTATGCATCCATTCCAGAGCATGAGCGGAAACTTGCGGAAGACTTGATCTATAAAACAAATGACGATACTTTATCCGCTTTTGTAGCAGCTTTTCGTAACAAGAAAGTGGAGAAAAAAGAAAAGATATCAAACCTTTCGCTCGAAGAAAGACTGGCTTCCTACGTAGTGGAGGGAAGTAAGGAGGGACTCATTCCGGATCTGGAGCAAGCGCTTGTGAAATATTCTTCGCTGGAGATTATTAACGGCCCGCTGATGAAGGGGATGGAGGAAGTAGGACGACTGTTTAACAATAACGAATTGATTGTAGCAGAGGTGCTGCAAAGCGCTGAAGTGATGAAGGCGTCCGTGGCTTATTTAGAGCCGTTCATGGAGAAGAATGAATCCTCAGTAAAAGGTAAGATTTTGTTGGCTACAGTCAAAGGTGATGTGCATGACATTGGTAAGAATCTGGTGGAGATTATTCTATCCAACAATGGTTACCATATTGTGAATCTGGGTATAAAAGTACCACCAGAACGCATTATTGAGGCTTACCGTGAAGAAAAGGCCGACATGATTGGCTTATCCGGGTTGCTTGTTAAATCGGCACAACAAATGGTGCTGACCGCACAGGATTTGAAAAATGCGAATATTGATATTCCAATAATGGTGGGTGGAGCTGCTTTAACACGTAAGTTCACTAAAAATCGTATCCGTCCTGAGTATGATGGTCTGGTTGCCTATGCAAAGGATGCTATGGATGGCCTAGATATTGCCAATAAGCTTATGAATCCTGAGTCCCGTAAAAAAATGGCCGAGGAGATGGAGGCTGAGCGAGAAGCTGAAGCGGCAATCGTCGTGGAAGCCAAGCCGCTCCCTAAACTCACTCGAGCTGTGCGCTCTAACATTGCTCAGGATCTGCCCGTCTATATTCCACCAGATACGGATCGCCATGTACTGCGTAACTATCCACTGAATTATATTTTGCCTTACGTGAATATGCAGATGCTAATGGGGCATCATCTTGGTTTAAAAGGCAATGTTGAGCAGCTGCTGGCTTCGGAAGATCCGAAAGCGATTCAGTTGAAGGAAACCGTGGACAGCATCATGTTTGAAGCTGTGACAGACGGAATCATCCAGGCACATGCCATGTATCGTTTCTTTCCAGCGCAGTCGCAAGGGAATCAAATTCTGATCTATGATCCGTCGGATGTGAGCAAGGTACTGCACACATTTACATTTCCGCGCCAGCAGGTAGAGCCTCATCTGTGTCTGGCTGATTTCTTGAAATCAGTGGAATCCGGAGTTATGGACTATGTAGGTTTCATGGTCGTTACAGCTGGTCATGGGATTCAGCAGATATCTACCCAGTGGAAAGATAAAGGGGATTATCTGCGCTCGCATGCACTTCAAGCGGTAGCACTCGAAGTAGCAGAAGGGTTAGCGGAACGACTTCACCATATTATCAGGGATAGCTGGGGTTTTCCGGACCCTGCCGATATGACAATGAAACAGCGGCACGGTGCCAGATATCAAGGCATTCGGGTATCCTTTGGCTACCCTGCATGTCCAGATCTGGAGGAACAGGGGCCGTTGTTCCAGTTGTTAAAACCTGAGGATATTGGCGTTGAGCTGACGGAAGGGTTTATGATGGAACCGGAGGCTTCTGTATCAGCCATGGTGTTCAGCCACCCTCAGGCGCAGTATTTTAACGTCGAAAAGGTTTAACACCTTTATCAGATGGGATAGCAAATACCCTCCGAGCTTCGGAGGTTTTTTGCTGGTCAGCAGGAAGAAGGTTAATGTTATGGAATTTTATTTTCTCGGTACAAATGCAGGGGTGCCTACGATTCAGCGAAATGTAACGTCCATCGCTCTTCGTTTGCTGGAAGAACGAAGAAGCATGTGGCTGTTCGACTGCGGTGAAGGCACTCAACAAGAGGTATTGCGTTCGCCGCTCAAACTAAGCAGACTTGAAAAAATATTTATCACCCATTTGCATGGGGATCATCTTTTTGGTCTGCCGGGGCTGCTGTCGAGCAGAGCGTACCAGGGGGGAACGACACCACTGACGGTATATGGACCGCCTGGAATCCAGCAATATATCGAGCTATCTTTAGGGATCAGCCAATCGCGTATCAATTACCAACTACATATTGTGGAGCATACGGGCGGGGTTCTGTTTGATGACGGACAATTCCGGGTAGAGTCAGCTTTGCTGGATCATCGGATCGACAGCTATGGCTACCGAGTTGTAGAGATGGATAAGCCCGGTAAGCTTAACCAAGAACTGTTGGAGCGATATGGAATCAAGCCCGGCCCGGTGTACGGTAAGTTAAAGCGTGGGGAAAGCGTGGAGGTAGAGGGTGGAGTTATTTTGCACCCTCAGGATGTTTTGGGTTCGCCGAAAAAGGGGCGTATCATCACGATTTTGGGGGATACGAGACCTTGCCCGAATACGGTAGTGCTGGCTCAAGATGCAACTGTCGTCGTTCATGAAGCCACTTTTCTGCATGAACTGGCAGATACAGCGTACGAGTATCATCATAGTACGGCGCTTCAGGCAGCGGAGGCTGCAAAAGCCGCAGGTGCGGGTCAGCTAATCATGACACATTTTAGTTCTAGGTATAAAGATCAGGAGCAGCTTCAGCCATTGCTGGAGGAAGCGCGAAGCATATTTCCCAATTCATTGCTTGCGGAGCAGCATGTGTTGTTACCGGTACCCGATATCGGTTAATAAACGATTGGAGAAAGATATGTGCATGGGTACCGGGGCTTGCTCCGGTGCCTTTGTTTTTCACCGAAATTATTTTCCGGGAAAGCGCAGGATGCGACAAGAGATGAGAACCCGTACACGGTGGTGGGGATGAATTTGTTCTACCACATATGGAGGTATGTCATATTCGCGTTTCTATATATCGAATTTAAAGGATTTTATGTCTTGAGCATGATCAGGAAATACAGAAGATTTCCTTTGAGGAAATAGCGCCTTCGATGGATTTCGACGAAGATGTGAACTTATGTCATGTGAAAGCGACGGCTTTTAGCGAGGAATGGCGCTATTTTGCACGGTTTACCAGCAATTCATGGACTTCATAAGCATTTTTGACTTAAGATAGATGGGATGAATGGAGACAGCCGATTATTTTATAACCTGAATCATTAAGGTGGTTAAATAAGAAGGAGAACATCGTTCATAGGATGAATTATAATTTTCAATGCTATGATGTGAATGGATTTGAAGTGGGGGAGGGGATTGCGATAAAATCGTTACTAATTGATCTGGATGGAACCCTTTATCATGGAAATCGGATGATCAAGGGTGCGGATCTGTTCATATCCCGATTGCGTACAGACCAGATACCTTATGCTTATGTTACAAACAATGCTTCACGCACACCCGAATCGGTGGCTGAGCATTTGGTTGGTATGGGAATTAAAGCGGCCAGCCATGAAGTATATACTTCGGCGTTAGCAGCTGCACAATATGTAGCACAGCAAAGTCCTGGAGCTCGTGTATATTGTATTGGTGAGACAGGATTACGTGATGCACTCACAGGAGCCGGTTTGCAGCTTGTTGAAAACCATCCTGATTATGTGGTGCAGGGGATAGATCGTCAATTTACATATGATGCGCTGGCCGCTGCCATGCGTTGGATTCGGGAAGGAGCCACTTTTATTTTGACAAACCCGGATCTCCAATTGCCTTCACATGATGGGCTAACGCCAGGAGCAGGTACGATTGGAGCAGCAATTGAAGCGGCTTCACAGGTAAAGCCTATTGTCATCGGTAAGCCTTCAAGCGTATTGATGAATTATGCACTGAACCGCTTAAACATTAGGGCGGATGAAGCTCTGGTTGTGGGCGATAATATGCTTACAGATATTGCGGCAGGTGCAGCAGCAGGTTGTAAAACAGCTCTGATCCTGTCGGGCGTGACGACCCGCGCTAATATGGACGAACATGTGCGTACCGTTGGAGTAAAACCTGACCTGATGTTTGAAAATCTCGCTGAATTGCAGGACTGGATGAAAGAAGAGCTGAAATAATAGAAAAAAGTATATGTTTTAGAAAACTTGCGAGCATTAAAAGCTATGTAGCTACGAAAGGAAAGATGTTGAAATGCCGGAACTTCCTGAAATGGAAAACTACAGAATCTTATTATCCAAACAAATTTTGGACATTCCGATTACTGGAGTGACGGTTAGCCGTGAAAAGTCCATTAATACTGAAGTGGAAACGTTTGAGAAGCAATTGCTCGGAACGACCGTTGTATATTTAGAGCGTCGAGGCAAGCATTTGATTTTTCATTTAAACACGGGCGGGAGGCTCGTACTTCATCTGATGTTGGGAGGGCTGTTATTTCTGGGAACGGAGGAGCAGCGTCCAGATCGTACAGTTCAGATCGAATTAGATTTTAGTGGAGTAAAGCTTTATTTTATCGGACTGCGCTTAGGTTATCTGCACTTGCTGACGGCTAAAGAAACAGAGGAGGCTTTGTCAGACCTGGGACCTGACCCGTTAGACCGCCGCATGACGTTGGAAAAGTTTACAGCACGGCTGAAGGGACGCCGGGGGATTTTAAAAACAACACTGGTGAATCAGCAGATTTTTTCAGGTATTGGCAATTGTTATTCGGACGAAATTGCTTATATCGCCGGATTTACACCGGGTTCCAAAGTACAAAACATTGTGCAGTCGCCAGAAAAAGTGGAAAAGCTATACCATGCCACTCAATCCGTACTACGTGAAGCTACTGCGGAAGGCGGGTACATGGAAATGCCTCTAATGGAGGGAGACACGCTAACAGGTGGATTTGATCATCAGTGTCGAGTATATGACCGCGAAGGAGAAGAATCTCCAAGTGGCGGAAAAATTGTAAGGGTTGAACTGGCGGGGAAAAAAGCATTTTATTGCCCGGTACAGCAGCATGATGCCTAAATTGCTCATCGGCTCCCATGTGAGTACGCGTGGTGGCTTTTTCAAAGCCGCTATGCGTGCGCGAGAGCAGGAGGGGCGTTCATTTCAATATTTCCCGAAAAATCCTCGTAGTCTGAGACTGAAGGAATGGAGTGCTACTGATGCTGCTGCTTGCAACGCTTACTGTGTAGAGCACCAGCTTCAATCCATTGCTCATTCGCCATATCCCGTTAATCCGGCTCATGGGTCTGAGCGTGGTCAGGAACTTTATGAGCTGACGATTGCTTCATTACGCAATGATCTGGATATTGCTGAAGCCTGTGGGTCAAAAGGGATTGTCGTTCATTTTGGTCACATGCATTCGTTAGACCCTCTAGAGGGCTATCGTAACATCATTAACTGTTTTAATGATGTGCTGGAAGGCTGGCAGGGAAATGCTAAAATATTGATTGAAAATCAGGCGGGGGATCATGGACCTATGGGAACCACGCTTGAGGAAATGGTGCAAATCCGTCAGTTGTGCCGGTATCCTGACAGTATCGGCTTTTGCTTGGACACTTGTCATGCGTATGCAGCAGGATTGTGGAACGGTGGAATGGACGAGGCTTTGATCGATAAAGGAAACCGTCTCGGCTATTGGTCAGCTCTATGCGGAGTTCATTTGAACGATTCTAAATACCCGTATGGCTCTAAAAAAGACAGACACGCCCGTGTGGGACAAGGCTACATTGGTACTGAGGGCATGCGCTGGATGACAGATCAGGAGGCCGTAAGAGGCATTCCTATCGTTTTGGAGAGTGAGACGGGACCTGATGGGACACATCAGGAGGATATTCAAATGATTCTAAGCTGGGAGTAAATCGGTCTGATTAATAATAAATAACTTTAAGGCTTGCGAACTTGCATATATGGGAAAAGGAGGAGAAGTTGATGTATTTGTTTATGGACGATTATCGGCCTTGTCCTCCGGGCTTTAAGCTGGCAAGAGATGCGGATGAGTGCCTGCTGCTGCTTCATGAATACCCTATTTCGATACTATCGCTAGATTATGATTTGGGACCAGGTCAGCCTACGGGAAAAGATGTGGCTGCTGCTATCGCAGGGAAACGGTTATATCCACGTGAAATTTACTTGCATTCCTCCAGTCCAGAGGGGCGGCGAGCCATGTATGAGCTGCTCTATGCGAATAAGCCAGAGGGAGTCACCGTGCATAATGGGCCCATACCCGAGGAGCGTATGCGAGAGATCAGAAAAGGGTCTGAACAATGAAAGAGATCGGACAAAAAGACGCGCGCCGTGCCATATGGGAGGGATGCAAGCTGGCTTTGTTTGTGTACACTCCCATGTGCGGAACATGCGCGGCTGCCCGTAAGATGCTGGAGGTAGCAGAGCATTTGCTCCCCGAAGGAGCAGTGGTGCAGAGCAACATTAACTATATTCCTGAACTGGTACAGGAGTACCGGATATCCAGCGTTCCCGCGCTTCTTATATATAATGGTGAAAACAATAATCCTGAAATCATCTACAAAATGGAATCTGTAGAACACTTGCTGAGCAAAATAAGGAGCGTGATGGAATGATATCCATGAAGAGCATTACGTTGCAGCGGGAAGAAAGACGGATATTGGACGATGTAAGCCTGGATATACGAGAAGGTCAACATTGGGCTATTCTGGGTCGCAATGGTTCCGGTAAAACAACTTTGCTGGAAATGATGACAGGGTATATGTTTCCAAGTCGTGGTACGGTTGAAGTGCTTGGGCAAATGTATGGTCAATGTGATGTGCGGGAGGTCCGCAAGCAGATCGGATATATCAGTCAGACCTTATTGGAAAAGCTGGCGCTAAAAGATCCAGTTTGGGAAGTAGTCGCTACAGGTGCGTATGCTTTTTTGCGCTTTTATCAGGAAATTCCAACAGAGGCAAAAGAAAAGGCCATATCTTTGCTGGAGGGTATGAATTTAGGTGACTTGATTCATCATCCGCTGGGGACGTTATCTCAAGGAGAACGTAAAAAGGTGATGTTGGCCCGCTCACTGATGGCGGAACCCCGTCTGCTAATTATGGACGAGCCTTGTGCTGGGTTGGATCTATTTGAGCGGGAAAAAATGCTGGTCGAGATTGATCGGCTCCGCAAGCGGGACTTATCAGTGGTCTATGTGACTCATCACATTGAGGAGATTGTCCCCCTATTTACACATGTTGCATTGATTCGTGATGGTAAGGTTGCAGCAGCTGGACCGAAAAAAGAAGTTTTAACGAAAGAATTGATTATGCACACATATGAAGTTTCGGTTGAGCTGGATTGGGATGGAGAACGTCCCTGGATTCGGGTGTGCGCTGGAGGGTAATGTTATTTTGGAGGAACTATATATGAGTACAGATGAACAAAGTGAATCTACTTTGTCATCATCAAGATTTATTTGTACGGCCAATCACGGTTTTGCACCCTATGCTCAAGAGGAGCTTAGAAGGATATTTGGCTCTGTGAAAAGTACGATGCTTTTACCTGGTGAAATTTTTCTGGCTACATTACCTGCGGAAGAAATTGAGGCAGTGAGGACAATTACAGGTCAGCCGCCGATGTTTTTACGTCACTTGTTTCCTGTTCATTTTCAGGAAGAAGGAACGGATCTGGTTCAGGTGCAGGAGCGTCTGGTTGCATTCATCCGTAACCGCAAGGAACTGATGGATCAACGTGTTTCTTTACAAGTGCGCAAAGGATCTAATAGCAGCTGGACTGAAAGCGCAGGTGCACTTAAGCAGGCTTTGAGTGAACAATTAAGTGATCTACCTATGGAGCAAACAGTACAAGGCGCCGATGTTATTGTGTCCGTTTTTGCAGATACAGATACGTGGTATGCAGGTGTATCACGTCCTGAGGACAACCTATCGGATTGGAGCGGAGGTGCGGTTCGTTTTCAGAAAGAAGACGGACAAATTTCCCGTGCCAAATTCAAGCTATTGGAAGCAGAAGTAACGTTCGGTATAGATTTTGGCGCTTTCCATCAGGGACTGGATATTGGGGCAGCACCGGGTGGATGGACTTCCTTCTTACTGGAGCGGGGACTGAAAGTTACTGCGGTTGATCCGGCAAAGATGGAGCCATCACTGATGAAGTACGCCAATCTGACTTTTTTGCGTAAAAATGCAAGTGAAGTCAAATTTAAAGAGAATTTGTTCGATCTGCTGGTTTGTGATATGAGCTGGAGTCCTAAGCAAATGGCAAGGCTCGTTACTGATTTACTATATAGTTTGCGAAGTGGTGGTACTGCTATCGTTACGGTCAAGCTAATGCATAAAAAGCCCTTGGCGCTCATTCATGATGTAATTGCTTCATTTGAGGAGTCCGGCATGCAGATTCAGCGAGCTAAGCAGCTATTCCATAATCGAGATGAGATTACCCTGTACATGATTAAGTATGGAAAATAACACTTTACAATAGATACAGGTGTGCTATATAATAAATCCAAATTGTTCCTTAAAAATAATAATGATGTTTAAATCAAGGGAAAGCATCCCGCGAAAACGGTTTTCATGGCGACATGGAAATTTGATTTTGCGGCAGCTTTCCCTTTTTTGCGTTGTCTGCTTAAGAAAGGAGGTAGGAGAATAATGAAGCAACCATCACAGTTGGAATTCGGATCAATTGTTGGTGAACGTTACCGTATTGTGCGCACATTGGGTTCGGGAGGAATGAGCCGCGTGTTCATGGCAGAGGATTTAAAACTGCCAGGCAAGCAATGGGCAGTGAAGGAGTCGGTTGCCGAGCCACAAGTGATGAAGCTTGTACGCACGGAGGCAGAGATGCTGATTTCACTAAGCCATCCACGTTTACCAAGAATTGTTGATTTTTTTGAGCATCCCCCATCTGGTGCGGTATACCTGGTTATGGATTACATCAAAGGAATTACGCTGGAAGCATATATGAAGGGCTACCAAGGCTATATTCCACAGGAGCAAATCGCTCCATTCGCTTTGCAGGTACTGGAGGTGTTGGATTATTTGCATACCCGTCAACCACCAGTCATTTACCGGGATCTGAAACCAACGAATATTATGCTGACACCGGAAATGGAATTTATACTGATTGATTTTGGAATAGCGAGGAGCTACAAGGCTGAGCTGGATCAAGATACGGTAAAGCTGGGCACAGTGGGCTTCGCTGCCCCGGAGCAATATGGAGCAGGTCAGACGGATGCTCGTTCAGACTTATACAGTTTGGGAGCGCTACTATTGTATCTCTGTACAGGAGGCAAATATAGCGAGTGGACTGCGGGAGTAGAAGGATATATACGCGGGGAATTGTCTCGTCATTTGATTCCAGTAATTCGAAAACTGCTGCGTCTGAATCCTGAGGAACGATTTCAATCCGCCGGGGAGGTCATTGGAGAACTGCGTCGCAGTGCTGATTTTCAACCTGCTCAACAAGAAATATCCGTTAATGATGCCTCAATGGATTATGCAGGCACAAGGGTAGTGGCTGTACTGGGTGTATCTGCCGGCTCCGGTGCTACGCATACAGCAATTACGGTGAGCCACTATCTGGCTCGAAGATCCCGCTCCGTAGCTTTGGTTGAGCTGCACAGCACAGCCAAAGCATTTGCCCGACTTCAAGAAGTCGTAGAAGGCACATCCGTTGGACAAATGAGTTCAAGTCGGCGTTTTGAAGTCGATGGAGTACATTACTGGCGACAAACATCGCGTGCGGATGTCATTTCTTTGTTGGGTGGTTCTTACAGATTTATCGTACTGGACCTGGGGAGTGGGCAGGATAATGAACGTCTGGAAGAATTCTTGAGAGCCGATTATCCGCTCGTCATTGGCTCAGGGGCCGAATGGAGGGTTCAGGATATAGCAGGGCTAGCCCGATCTCTTCAGCGCCACCCACAGCACAAATGGAATTACTGCTTGCCATTGGCAACTTCGGAGGCGGTTCGCAGGCTTCGTAAGGAGCTGGATCACGATAAAGTATTTGCTCTACCGTTCCACTCAGACCCCTTCGAACGGGATGATGAGATGGATCAGGTGCTGGACGAGCTGTTTCGCGGAGTTATTCCAGACACCCGGAGAAGACGCTTCGCATTCCTTAAGCGACGGCGCTAAATAGAAAAAGTATATATCAAAAAGAGGCAGGGGAGAAGTTGTGTGTCCAAGCTAAGAAAAAGCAGTAAACAAAAACTGTATGCCGGTTGCATTGGCGCTGGGATTGTTGGCATTATCTTTGCCGGCTACCTTATGGTTAATATCCATCAAATGAATGAGGTTAGGAAACAGGCTGAGGTAGAGGCAGAACTGAAATGGAAAGTGTATGAACAAGAGCAACGAACCGCGAAAAAAGGCTGGGCGGTTGTCCGTGACATTTCTCCAGGTGAACAGATTGCATCTAATGATTTGAAGGGAATTAAAGTTCCCGGTTCTCAGGCTCCATCAAATTTGCTGGCAAATAAAAGTGAAGTTTCCGGAACCACAGCCAAGATTGAGCTTAAAAAAGGATCTGTGCTTACATCGTCTATGATTACTGCTGATGAACCCACACCTAAAGATTTACGCAACCGTGAGCTAAAGGTGGTGGTACTACCCAACAGTCTAAAGTCGGGGGACGAAGTAGATATCCGCATACAATTTCCAACAGGTCAGGATTACATTCTATTATCCAAAAAGAAGATTTCCCGACTGGAAGGTCCAATTGTCTGGGTCACTTTGAATGAGCAGGAAATATTATCGCTTTCGAGCGCGATTGTTGATGCCTATCTGCATAAAGCATCCATTTATGCTCTGACGTATGTTGATCCCCAATTTCAGCCTAAGGCAATCCCGACCTATCCACCTAACGCGCAGGTGTTAGCGTTAATGAATAGTGATCCGAATTTGATACACATTGCTGAACAAAAGCTGTCTAAGCAGCTGCGGGATTCCCTTGAAAATGCAATTAGTTCATCAAACAGTGTAATTTCAACACCCGTGGAAAGAAGTCTGAGTGAGGAAATTGCAGCTCAACATGCGGGTGCTACTATAGAAAACCCAACAAGCGGGATTGATGTTACAAGAAATGAATATGAGAATGAGCAGGATCATCAAGAACAAACAAAGATTCTGACGCAGGGTGGAAGCTCTGACCCGTATGCCAAATAAATGAGAGAAAAGGAACGGAAGTATGAAAACATGGATATTTGCCGGGCTTTGTGACAAAAGCGATACCTTGTTATACATCAGCAGCATATTAGCAGCTTCCGGCCAACGAGTACTGCTTGTAGATGCTACGCTGCGGGGACGGTATCGGTATAGCATAGGGATGCTTGACAAACCACTTCCCATTACGCAGTTTAGTGGTTTTGATGTAGCAATTGGATTTACAGCATGGGAAGACCTGCATATAGGTATGACGGCTGATCAGAAGGCAGAGCAGGTTTATGACATTGTTATTTTAGATGTAGAGTTACTTGATTTTTGTCCAATTTCTGTTTGGAAAAGGGCAGAACTGCGAGTTTGGGTCAGTGATTATAGCCGCATGCTAATGCATAACGGACAGAATTGGCTTCAGCATTTATTCAGTCAATCTGAATTTCCCAAAGATCTTGTATTTCACAAGCTATTTTTACAGGCCGTGGATTGTGGTCTGGAGGAGCCGTATCTGTGGGAATACATGAACCATTTCCCGGCATCTTGGCAGCGAGAGCCATATATACTGCCATGGGATGAGGGGTTGCTTGCTCTGAAACTGGAAAATGAGCATAAAAAACAGCTAATACTAAAACCGCTATCCAGAATGTATAAGAAAGAACTATGCCGTTGTATTGGGGAATGGATGAGTTGGGAATTAAAGGTGATTCGTCGTGCGCTAAAGCGTGCGGAAAGGAGTAGAGCATGAGTACCATTTTGTTTTGGAGCCCCATTAAGGGGGCTAGTGGAAGTAGCTCTTTGGCGGCAGCAATAGCAATTACCATAGGCAATCTATATAGAGGAAGACTATTATTGACTCATTTGGGTCGTAGACATACCGGTATTGAATCAGGATTACCTATACAAGAGTATGGTATGGATGATCCAACCCTACAGCTTCAGGAAGGGGGCTGGGATGCTGCCGCACGTTTAGTTCTGCGAGGGACACTGTCTAAAGAAAATATTCGTAATTATACGACACCTGTACTCGAACATACTTTGGATGTACTTGAGGGAACCTCCAGCTTTGGAGCTGCACCGCCGTTACTGTCTCCAGGGCTTGTACGGGCAGTAATAGATACAGCGAACCAATATTATGATTTAACGCTAATTGATGCAGGAAGTGGAGCAGGATGGGGGGCTGTACAGCATGAAGCATGTGCACGAGCCAAACTGGCTGTTCTTTCACTCACTCAGAATATGCGAGAGTTAGACGCTTATTTTGAATCCGTGTCTCCGTTATCTACCTACTCATCGTTACCCTTATTAATAGTACTTGGAAAATATGATGTGCATTCTCAAGTGAATGAAGCGAATATTCGCAGGAGATATGGCTACAAAGGTGCTCTGTATACAGTCCCTTATAACACCGGATTTATGGACGCATGGAACCGCAGGGATGTGATCGGCCATGTGCAGCGTGAGGTACGAAGTGGAAAAGGGCAGCCTCGCAAGCTTTTTATGACTGTAGGATGGGCGCAGAGTATACGTCATATCAGCAAAGCTATTCTGGAGGCGGCAGAGTCCGATCTTCGGCTCAAGGCTTTGGAGAGGGGCGCTTAAATGCTGTCCGCTCAAATGATCAACGGATTGATTCTTACCTGTATAGTATTGATGTGCATCGTACTGATTATTGTAAAATATCGAGGGAATTTTCACTCGCGACATTCAACCCTTCGGGTAGAAAAAAAGAATGAAGATGCCACATTCGAAACATTAATAGAGTATATCAAAAATGCACTTCATGAACTAAGTCATAGCCAGATGGCGGATGCCGGATTGCATGAAGAGGAATATAGACGGCGTATCCATCAAAGGGCGGAACTACGCAGGGCATTAAAGGACTGTGCCAATGGCAGCAGTGGAGATAAACGTTTTGTTAAAAATCTGATGGCTGAGCTTCTGATTCACGGTTACGGCTTAAACGAGAAAATCGTCGATACTGTTATGCCATTCTCCAGACCTGAGTTGTTTAGCATACAGGATCAATTCGAAATTATATTTTACCAATACCAGCAGAAGTTTGGCGCTGATGCACTATCACGTTTACTGGATACTTATGACTTGGCCGAAATGAGATATTCACAGCAAGGTGAAGAAGATGGAAGTTATCTCGTTACCGCAGAGGACATTCGTTATATCTATGATTGTGAGTACCGGCCCCTTTCCTTTTTGGAGAAGGTGGATATTATTGTCCAGCGGATTTATCAGCATTACAAAGGCTTTTCCGTCATTGATGATATTCGTGACCAGCGGATCGACGGTGTAAGTGGGGGCGTCAGTGGTATGCCGGAAGGTGGGATTCCTGCATCATCAGACTGGGCTTCCGATGGGTATGTATTTGAACAAACAACTATGCCTACTGCCAATAGTTATGAGAGCGTATGGATTTTTTATAAAGGTAAAACGATCCATCTTTCATTCCTTTCTTTCGGATCTGAGCGTGAACTTAAAAGGGTGTGCCAAAATATTTACAAATACAATTACCCGGGACAGCTTTCCGAAGCGAATGGTTATAAGGTCAATGAAATGAAGGATGGGTCACGGGTAGTGGTGGTACGACCTCCTTTCTCAGAATCGTGGGCTTTCTTTGTCCGTAAATTTGATATTCAAAGCGCATCGCTGGAACAGTTAATTAAGGGACAAAATGCTGATTTTCCAATCCAGCTACTTTCTTATTTAATGAAAGGCAGCCGGATTACTGCTATCACAGGCGCGCAGGGCTCAGGTAAGACGACGTTGTTAATGGCGATGGTCAAGCACATTTATGCTTCGTATACGCTTCGCGTTCAGGAAATGGCTTTTGAACTGCATCTACGCAGCATCTACAGTCGCCGTAATATTCTTAGCTTTCGAGAAACGGATCATATTTCAGGACAACAAGGGCTTGACTTACAGAAAAAAACAGATGGAACCGTCAATATACTAGGCGAAGTAGCAAGTGATGAAGTAGCTGCTTGGATGATTCAAATGTCGCAGGTTGCCAGTCTGTTCACCATTTTTACTCATCATGCCAAAACATTTCGTGATCTCGTGTTTTCACTTCGTAATTCATTGCTCAAAACAGGAGTATTTCAGCATGAAGGCATTGCTGAGGAACAGGTAGTTCATGTCATTAACTTTGATGTGCATCTCAAACGTGATGCGGAAGGGCGACGCTACATCGAACGGATCACAGAATGTGTGCCGCGTGACCCGGATCATACGGATGCAGGCTCCAATGCTTCAACGAGCTACAGTTATCGCCACGTTATGGAATATCGGAACGGAAGCTATATACCGATGGAGCCCTTAACAGCCAAAAGTGTACAAGAAATGTATGAGCAGATGAATGTAAATGATGCCAGAGATTTCCGCAGTTTTTTGACCCGCTATTGGGAGGAAGACTATGAGTCTTAAAGAAATTTTATTATGGATTTTACTTATATCAGGTGGGGGCTTTACGCTTCTATATATAGCTTTATGGGGGTTGCGTAAGCGCAGTAGTCATGCAGTTCGCAGAGGACGAATTTATTCTGTGAAGGAAGGTCGCAAGGGAAAAGCGGTACTGCAACGTGAGCTACAAGCCTTACTGCATAAGTTGTACACGCTGTGTATGAAGGTCCCTTTCTTGTCCGGATACATCACGAGTATACGTAAGCGACTAGCTGGTCAGCATGCCTACGATGAGTACAAGCTTCGCCTACAGACGATGAAGATGACACTGTTCATCTGGGGAGCTTTTGCTTGCAGTGGTGTTGTGCTGGTCATGATGAAGCCAGGAATAGAGTTTGCTATATTAGCCGTTTTATGCGGAGTGGTAATCAACAGTCTTATTTTGGATATGGCCATTAGCCGGATGGAAAAAAGGCTACTTGCACAGATGATCGAATTATTCGCCAATGTGCGTCACTATTACCATCAGCACGGTATGGTGGAGGAAGCTATATCCGAAGCGGCCGATTTGGCGGAGGCAGAGGCCGGAAGACACGCACGACTCATCCATGAGGCGCTAACAGATGTTGATCCGCACGAAGCATTGGAAAGATACTATGAATCGGCTCCTAATCGATTTTTAAAAGCTTTTGCCGGTATCTCGTATATGGTAATGGAGTTTGGTGATCGGGTGGAGGAGGGTGGCTCCATTTACTTGAAGGGGCTCGGCAGTCTCGCACGCGAAATCCAGTTGGAGTTGCTGCGAAGAAATAAACTGGACTATCTGTTAAAAAGTCTAAACGTGATCGCACTAGCACCTGTTTTCTTTACCATCCCAATCGAGACATGGGCGAGATCCAGCTTTCCCTCCATGGATGAGTTTTATCAGGGAAAATTGGGTTATATCACAAAATTATCCGTTTATATTGTGATAATCGTATCTTATTTCCTATTACAGAAGCTACAACAGACCGACGAGACAGGATATCGTGCGGGTAGAGGACGGAGGGTTTGGGAGCAGAAGCTATACCGTTTTCCTATCATTCGTAATGTGGTGGATTCTTTAATTCCGCGTCAGAATATGTCTTCTTATTTTCAAATAACCCGCCTATTAAAGGAAAGTGGTGCGGAGATTAGGCTGGAGTGGCTCTACATACGCAGAATGGCTCTTTGTATCATAGGATTGGTGCTCAGTATCAGTACGATATTTTTTTTACATGAAGCTGAGAAAACGCATATCCTTCACGCACCAGTGCAATCGGGTCAAATGTTTGGACGTTTAAGTCCGGTGGAGCAAAAAGAAGGTTTGAAGCAGAGTGAGATTGATCGCAAAATCATGCATTCGCTGAACATGAGGTCAAACAGCACATACGAACAGACGTACGCTGCTTTAGAGCATAATGCTAATGGAACTGCTACTCCTGAACAGTTATCCACAAATACTTGGCGTATCCTCCAAAAGCTAAAAGATTGGGATGATGAATACATCAAGTGGTGGGAAGAGCTGATTAGTTTGATTGTTGGGTATGCAGCCTATCAAATGCCTATGCTTTTATTATATTTGCAACGAAAAATGCGTCGGTTGGATATGAGGCATGAGGTGTATCAATTTCAAACAGTTATTTCCATTTTACGGGTTATAGAACGAATGTCTGTCGAGGAAATATTGGAGTGGCTGAACAGATTTTCAGTTATATTCAAAAGACCTCTGCAAAAATGTTTGCTTCATTATGAACATGGGCCAGAGGCAGCTCTCGACTTGCTAAAAGAAGAAGCGCCTTTGCCGGAATTTCAACGTCTCGTGGATAAGCTTCATTTGTCTTTAGGTAAAATTACGATTCGAGAGGCCTTTGATGATTTGGAATCCCATATGTCCTACTATTTCGAACAAAGAAAACAGGAGTATGAAAAAATAATAGACAGTAAGGCTATCTGGGGAAGGATGATTGGTTTTGCCCCGATGTATGGTCTTATCTTTTTATATTTGGTGATTCCGTTGATCGGCATGAGCTTTGTTCAAATGGATAACTATTATGAACAAATACAAAAAATTCAGTAAGAAAGTTAACCTATGACTAATACAAAATAACAAGCTAGGAGAGAAAAATAATGAATAACGCATCAACAGCTTTAAAGGTAGCCGCTGGGATATTTTTGACCATCGCTCTAATTACGATTGTAGTTATACTATTTATTTCAGCCCAGGAGGCGACTAAAACGGCACAAAACAATTTTGCTGATATTCAGACCGAATTGTCTCAAGCCTCTTTTACGGTATATGACGGCACAACGATTAGCGGTTCCCAGGTGACCAATGCGCTGCGAAAGTTTCAGGGGAAGGACCAATTCGGCATTCAGATTAAAACCGGCAAAAATATGGCAGGCCAGTGGTACGGTAATGCTCTGAACATTAGCCCAGACAGTGAACAGTATGGCGCCGTGAATGGTGGCAGTGATAAGACAGGGAAAATCACGAATACACTTAATGAGAAAGAGAATGAATACGTAAATCCGAGTGGTAAATTTAAAGCTGAAATCGTCAAAGACAAATCGAACGTGGTACGTGGGTTGTTGTTTACCCAGTCCTAAGCACTACAGCAGAGATAATAATCATAAAGGGGATGAGAGTATGTCTGAACACGCTTCAAGTATGCTGCGGCTTGGTGTGTCAGTTATTCTGTTCATAACCGCATGTGTAACGGCAGCAGACTTGTCCAGGCAGTTGGATGGTGCACTGGAATTAAGATCACAGATAGAGGAGCATTCTGAAGGGCGAATAGCCCGTACTGCTGGGGTGGGGTTGCCGGAGCGGATTAAAGGAACTCAGGTCATACAGGCAATTCGCATGAACTTACAGGAGGGGATTTCGATTCAAGTCGACGGGACAGAGTATGATGTATTTTCTGAACCGTTTGAGCCTGATGTATCGACCCTGGATGCTTCCTCATTATATTCCATGTACCCCCAGCGTAATGGGAATGGGGACATAACATCTGTACGTTTTGAGAAATTGGGGGAAGACTGAAGTGGTTCAAACAATATCGAAGCTGTTGGGGGCGCTGCTCGCTGTATTGCTTTTGTACATCGTACCCGCAGCTCAAGCTGCTGAACGGCAGGATGATATATCCGGGTTAAATACATATCATGCAACTGTACGTTTTGTTGATATGGTAAGAACCAAAGGTTACATTACACCGACGATGTATAACAATTTTATGCATGATCTGGAATTGACAGGCAATATGTACGAAGTTGACTTGGAGCATATGCACAAAAAGTATGTACCGGACTATGCAGATGCCGCGAAGCCAGACAGTTTTCTGGGCAATTATGAAGCTGTATATGATGGGTACTATAATTCGCAAATTTTTCCTGTACTGTTTCCTGACAATCAGCAGCCAAAATCAGATCAGACGCGTCGATATACCTTGATGGCCGGGGATTATTTTACGGTCCGGGTACATAATACGAATCGGACTCCTGCGGACTTGTACAAATCATGGCTTCTTGGTGGGGCAGATAGCGGCAAGCCAGCAGTTACAGCTTCTTACGGGGGCATGGTTCTGAATGAGGATTACTGATTTTGCGGTCATATTTATACTTTTGTTTTTGCCCTTTGGTGTAGTTAGTGACTTACGGGTGCAGAATCAGCGTGAAGTGCAGCAGCTAGAAATGAAATATACGTCGGCTCTCCGTACCGCAGTTCAGGATGCAGGGGTTGTGCTCTCACAGAATGAACGTCAGGAACGCGAGGCCGGATACGGATCGGATAAGTTTTTTCGGGTAGATAAAGAAGCAGCGCTGAACACGTTCCTGCACACCCTTTTTCTTAATGTAGGCATTGATGGGGATATAGTAGCACAACGTGCATTATTGGATTACATACCGGCTATTGTAATTCTGGATTATGACGGTTATTATGCGTTCACCTCAGAAGCCTATACAGACGAGCATGGACAAGCTGCTATTGGCCACAAATGGAGCGAAAAAAAGCCATATGCCTATGTTGATTCAGTAGGCAACAGTGTGGGGTTCACCTTGGATAATTATGTGCACGCATACGATGCTCGAAATCACAGGTGGGTAGAGGGCTTTCAAAAGGAACTTCAGGATCAGACCGCTATATCTTTGCTGAAAAATTCAGAAACTTTTGAGCAAATACGTCGTTCCACCATTGTTCGCAGCGTTCAAGAGAACTTGGCGCGAATTATTAATGTCCATAACGAAAAAGCAGCGCGTAACGGCATAACTTATTCGTTCACGCTACCGATCATTCCGCAAGAGGAGTGGTACAACACGGTAGATGATGTGGGGCTGATCGCGTTTATCCAAGGCATTCCGGTTGGAGACAGGTATTACAATAACTATGGATTTGGTGGTGGGAGAGTCGTTAGAAAGCAAGACATTATCGGTGGCATAGAACCAGATACTGGAATAAAGTATTTTTATAGAGATTCATGTCCAGCTCCCTTTAAAGCGAGTGAACGTTTCACGGATGAAAAATCTGCAGCAGCTGCGGGTTACTTTGAGTACAAATGTTATAATGGCTTAAAATAATCACCCTCATGGGTGGTTTTTCTTTTTTTAGGCAGATCCATACCAAAAAACCTTAAAATTCACTGTTTTCAATATTCCGATATGGTTGCAGAATGTGCTACAATAAAGCTTTGAGAGAAACGAAATGCATATGAAATAAGAACAGTCGGCAATGCCGATGACAATAAGGAGCCAAAAACAGCTTATGAGTTTATTGACTGTAGAAAATGTATCCCACAACTTTGGGGACCGCGCATTATTTAAAAATGTTTCCTTTCGATTGCTTGCGGGGGAACGTGTAGGTTTGGTAGGAGCTAACGGTGTTGGTAAATCGACACTCATGAACATTCTCACTGGAAAATTGCTTAAGGATGAGGGTAAAGTGGAATGGACTCCACGTGTGCGTTACGGCTATCTGGATCAGCATACCAAGCTGACACCGGGCAAAACGGTACGTGATGTATTGAAGGATGCTTTTCTTCCTTTGTTGGAATTGGAAAAGGAAATGATGCAGATTACTGACAAAATGGGGGATGCTTCTCCTGATGAGTTGGAAGTGTTGCTGGAACAGATGGGTGAAATTCAGGAGCAACTGGATATGGGGGATTTTTACCTCATTGATGTAAAGGTTGAAGAGATGGCGAATGGACTAGGTCTGTCGGCCATAGGACTGGATCGGGATGTATCCGCACTTAGCGGCGGGCAACGGACAAAGGTTCTTCTTGCTAAGTTGCTGTTGGAAAAGCCGAACGTCCTGTTGCTGGATGAACCTACCAACTATTTGGATGTAGAGCATATTGAATGGCTTACGCGCTATTTGAAGGATTATCCTTATGCTTTTATTCTTATTTCACATGATACTGAATTTATGAACCAGGTCGTTAATGTTATTTACCATCTTGAATTTGCCAAGATGACCCGTTATTCAGCTAATTATGAAAAGTTTCTCGAAATGGCGGATCTAAACAAAGCCCAGCATATTGATGCTTATGAGAAGCAACAGGATTTTATTAAGAAACAGGAAGATTTTATTCAGCGTAATAAAGCGCGTGCCTCTACATCAGGCCGAGCAAAGAGCCGTGAAAAGCAGCTTGATCGGATCGAACGTATTGATAAGCCTGAAGAAGCCGCAAAACCAACCTTTCAATTCAAAGAGGCACGTGCAAGCGGAAAGACGGTATTTGAGGGTATTGATTTTGAGATTGGTTATACACATGCCCTTTTGCCTAAAATGTCCATGACGATTGAACGTGGCGAAAAGATTGCAATTGTCGGCTACAATGGTGTCGGTAAATCGACATTGCTCAAAACCATATTGGGAAAAATTCCGCCAATCAGTGGAAAAACCTATCAAGGTGATTTTTTGCAGCCCGCTTATTTTGAGCAGGAAGTAAAGGCCGAGAAAATTACACCGATTGACGATGTGTGGAATGAATTTCCGCATTTGAACCAGCATGAAGTACGAGCGCATTTGGCGCGTTGCGGTTTGAAAAATGAGCATATCACGCGTCCGCTATCTGCGCTCAGTGGTGGAGAACAGGCTAAAGTCCGTCTTTGCAAACTGTTAATGCGTGAAAGCAACTGGGTACTGTTCGATGAGCCTACCAACCACTTGGATGTTAAAGCAAAGGATGAGCTGAAACGTGCTTTGAAGGAATACAAAGGGACCGTATTGCTTGTATCTCACGAACCGGACTTTTACGAGGATTGGGTAACCAAAACGTGGAATGTGGAAGAGTGGTCAAGTAAAGTTAACTAAAATCAGCTAAATCCAGTTCCAGCAAATTTCACACGAAGTGGGGTTTGCAGAATTAGAAAAATATGCTAAGCTATCTTTAGCTTATACAATAAAATAGTCACACTAGGGGAGCCGCCCATGCGGCTGAGACGGAATAAATGGATTTCGGACCCTTTGCACCTGATCTGGGTTATGCCAGCGTAGGGAAGTGAGCGCCGTACAAACAAGGCAACACCATCTTTATTTTTGTTTGTGCGTGGGACGATACACGTATACGGATATCATGGTCCGTTCGATTATTGGACGTTCGTTAAACCACTTCCTTGGGGAAGTGGTTTTTTTGCGTTTCGTTCATTTTAAGTAGTTCGAGCTTCCGTAGACGATTCACATATAATCCCCTTTCATTCCTGCTGGTAGACGTGGCTGGCTAAGCTTAGATCCTTTAGTCCAATGTGAGGTGAAGACAAAATCGAATTACACGCAATTTCGATGGAAAAGGGCACTTTTGCACAAGCCGCCCAAGTGGCTGCTGTGATTTGTCCGTATGTTCATTATGTACACGCACGTTTAAAACAGAATGGTGCCTCTGCATTGCTTTCTTTGACTCGCAGCCTGGTGGAGCAGGAAGTTCCTTTGCAACAAATTGTAGTAAATGATCGTGTGGATGTAGCTTTACTTACTTTGGTCGGAGCCGTTCAATTACCAGCTAATGGATTACCTGTTGTGGATGTGAAAAGCCTACTTCCAAAGGGTACACGCTGTGGAGTGTCTGTACATTCCTTGGAGGAGATGCAAATTGCTGAGCGGGCAGGAGCGGACTATGTACTTTATGGTCACGTATATGAGACCCATTGTAAGCCCGGTATTGTACCGCGGGGTTTAGCTCAGCTTGAACATATTTGCAGACTGTCAAACATTCCGGTGATTGCGCTAGGCGGCATACAACCGCATCATATCCCGGAGCTTTATAGGGCCGGAGCAAGCGGAATTGCGGTGATGTCTGGTATATGGGAGGCTGAGTCGCCCGTTGCAGCTGCAATGGAGTATAGGCGAATGGCAGACCTTGTAGTTCACAGCCTGTAGCGAGAAAACGAGAGTAGAGGCAAGCTGAAAGCAGAAGGGTTTATGGAGAGGAGATACGGAACAAATGCTAAAGATACACACAGAGGAAAGAGTGATTGGACACGCTGAATGCTTGGTCATAGGTGGAGGTGTCATCGGCAGTTCCATTGCTTATCATGTGGCCAAGGAGGGAAGAAGTACGATTATGCTGGAACGATTGATCCCGGGTGAGGGAGCCTCAGGAGCAGCGGTTGGAATGCTGGCAGCGGAAAGTGAAGAGTTCACCGGCTCTGAGCTATCACGATTTGCTCGCATAAGTCGAGATGCATTCCCTGAGCTTGTCTGTGATCTAGAGCGTTTGTCAGGTATTTCGGTGGAATTCCGTACTGAAGGGTTTGTGACCCCTTTCCGTACGGAGACTGAAGGCCAAAAACGCTGGAAAGCTGCTAAAACGCGAGAGGGTGATTCTCCTATCTGGTGGGATGCGAAAGAATTGGCCCGACGAATTCCAGGTTTGGATGAACAAGCGATCGGGGCAATATATCGTTCAAAGGAGACACAAGTGGCTCCTGTCCAGCTTTGCCGTGCTTATGCAGGTGCTGCTGCGGTGCTGGGAGCAACGGTATGGTCTGGTACACAGGCAGAGCAACTGGTCATACAGGATGGTCGAATTTGCGGTGTCCGTACAGATAGTGGTTTTTTTTCCTGCGATCAGGTCATTATTGCCGGAGGCTTGGATAGCATGAAATTGCTAGCGCAGGTTGGGTTTGAATATCCACTTTATCCGGTCAAGGGCGAAGCGGTAGCGGTCTCCTTGAAGGATCACCCGTTAGAATATACCATTTATGCTGATGATATTTACCTCGTGCCTAAACAGAATAACGAGCTTTGGATTGGGGCAACGAGCCTTCCACATCAATATGACGAAGAGGTGACCGTAGGAGGCTTGGAGGGGTTGCTGGCACGTGCCTCTGCCTGGCTGCCGCGCGTCCGTGAAGCTTCTTTTATACGCGCTTGGGCGGGCTTACGTCCGCAGGCTGTATCAGGTCATCCTTTTATAGGCATTGTTCCTGGGGGCGAGGGCGTATATGCTGCAGTCGGGCATTATCGTAACGGTGTCCTGCTGAGTGATGCTACCGGGCGTGCGATGGCAGCTATGCTTAATGGGGCTTGTGCAGCAGAACTTGGGATAAGTAGTTTTTCTTCTGAGCTCCTCAAGGAGAAAAGCTTATGAAGCTGACGATTAACGGCCAGAGCCTGACCTTTTCTAATCGAATCACTCATGTGAATCAATTGCTACATGAGCTTGATGTAAAGGTGAAAACCGTAGTGGTGGAGCTGAATCGGCATATATTGACCCGTGAAGATCATGATGAAGCGGTACTGAAAGATGGAGATTGCCTAGAGATTGTACATTTTGTGGGAGGCGGTTGATTATGTTAACCATTGGAAAAGCATCTTTTACCTCGAGGTTGTTGTTGGGAACAGGAAAATTCTCTGATCTAGATATCCAATCCCAAGCCGTAGAGGCTGCTGAGACGGAAATATTGACGTTTGCTGTACGGAGATTGAACTTGGAGGAACGGGATAAGCAGCATTTTCTCGATATGCTGGATTTGAGCCGGTATACACTTCTTCCCAACACAGCAGGGGCTACAACAGCAGAGGAGGCGATTCGTATTGCCAAATTGGCAAAAGCCTCCGGCCTGTGCGATATGATTAAGGTGGAAGTCATTGGGGATAGCAAGACACTGCTGCCGGACCCATTTGAAACGTTGAAAGCTAGTGAAAAGCTGTTAGAAGAAGGCTTTATCGTGCTGCCCTACATATCGGACGATGTGATTCTAGCAAAGAGGCTACAAGAGCTTGGAGTACATGCCGTTATGCCTGGAGCTTCACCGATTGGTACAGGACATGGTTTGCTTAATCCGTTTTCATTAGGTCTAATTATTGAACAGGCGGAGGTTCCGGTTATTGTCGATGCGGGTATTCGCTCACCCGGTGACGCGGCAATAGCGATGCAGTTAGGGGCAGATGCTGTTTTGTTGAATACAGCCGTATCAGGAGCGAAGGACCCGGTAAAAATGGCCGAGGCCATGAAACTGGCTGTTCGTGCTGGAAGATATGGTTTTGAGGCGGGGATGATTCCTGTAAAACGTTACGCTTCAGCAAGCAGTCCGATAGAAGGTATGGTTCAGGCATGAAGGTAACTGACAAATCCGGTGCAGGAGGAACACATTCAAGTGACCGTTATTCCAGACAGGAAAGATTCGCGCCCTTTGGACCGACAGGACAACGTCGGCTTGCTTCTTCCCACGTACTAATCATAGGTGCCGGAGCGTTAGGTACAGGTATTGCGGAAACGCTCGTTCGCGGGGGTGTAGGTACAGTGAGCCTCGTAGACCGGGATTATGTGGAATGGAGCAATTTGCAGCGCCAGCAGCTTTTTCAGGAAAGTGATGCTGCGCAAAGATATCCCAAAGTAGTAGCTGCTCAGCGAAGATTAAAGGATATTAATTCGGAAACGGTTATACATGCACATGTACTGGATGTTGGGGTGGAAGAGCTGGAAGAGTTGATCCAAGGGGTAGATCTCTTGATGGATGCAACCGATAATTTCGATACCCGACTTCTTATGAACGACATGGCACTCAAGCATCGGATACCTTGGATTTATGGGGGATGTGTAGGCAGCTATGGTGTAACCTACACCATTTTACCGGGTCAAACGCCTTGTCTTCACTGTCTGCTGGGAACTGTACCGTTTGGTGGGGAAACCTGTGATACCGCCGGGATTATTCCGCAGGCTGTACAGATGGTCACGGCTAACCAAACTACGGAAGCCTTCAAACTTCTTGGCGGATATCCGGAAGATTTGAGAGGAAAGTTACTTTCGTTTGATTTGTGGAAAAATGAGTATGTAGCGATAGCGGTAGATAGCGTTAAAAAGGAGAACTGTCCTTCTTGCGGCAGCCAACCGACGTATCCCTATTTGTCGGCCTCTCATCGGCAGAAAACAGATGTTTTGTGCGGTAGGGATACCGTTCAAATTAGACCAGCAAACCCGATCCATCTGAATCTTGCAGAAACGGCAGATAGATTTGCTTCTTTGGGAGAAGGAAAAGTAGAGCGAAATCCGTTTTTGGTTTCCTTTAGTACAAGCGAGCATCGCTTGGTTGTTTTTGCAGATGGCAGAGCGCTGATCCATGGGACAAAGGACGTGGCAAAAGCAAGAAGTCTGTATCATCGCTATTTGGGTTAAACGATAAAAGCAGAAAGCCATTCTTTGGAGAATGATTTTCTGCTTTTTTGTTACAATAATATTAATATGCTTTAATGGCTTATAACACAAACTTGTTCGTATCCAATATGTAATGCTATGTCCAAACCAGGTGGGTGAAAAGGTGAGCCCGTTAATTTTGCTTGTGGATGTAAATGAAGCGTCTCCCGTAATTGTTCGTCCATTGGAGCAGGAAGGTTATCAGGTGGTTCATGTTAGCAATACGACGGATGCAAGCTCTTATGTAGCCCATAATCCTGTGGATTTGCTGCTGCTCAATATAAAAGATGAACAGACAGTTTCGCAAGGTTTACTTCGCATATTGCAGCAATACCATCCTCATGTCCCGCTATTAGCAATGACTTCATCAGATGAGGAGGACCATATTGTTTCCTGTTTTGAACAAGGAGCACATGATGTGATCGTTCTGCCCTTTTATCCTAGAGTTTTTCAGGCTAGAGTGGCTAATTTATTGCGGATTTTTGGTATTGAACGTGATGTGAAAAGGGCAATCGAGGCGGGTGATTTACATATAGACAATGCAAGCAGATTGGTGAGCAGAGGGGGACAAAAGCTGGAATTAACTCCGAAGGAATTTGATCTTTTACTTCATCTGGCGATACATCTTAACCAAGTTTGTAGCAGGCAGCAAATTCTGAAGGATGTTTGGAAACATGATTATATCGTTGATACGAACGTTGTAGATGTCTATATCAGACATTTGAGGGTTAAAGTAGATAAGGGATATAAGTTTAAAATGATCCGTACGGAACGAGGTATTGGTTATTCACTCAGAACACCAACCGTATCAGAATAGTATTAGGTATAAAAAAAGCCGGAACTTTTCGTCCCGGCTCGCATATTTCAAAATGAGTTTCATACTACAGCACGCGGCGTGCTTTAATGTATGTTCTTTTCCAGTTGCCAGAGTTCAAATCGGAGATGGTCACGCCAGGTCCGCCGTAAGTGTGTAAAATTTTACCCCCGCCCATATAGACTGCTACGTGGGTAATGTTGCGTCCTGTAGCACGACTACCGCTTGAAAAGAAAACTAAGTCGCCTTTTTTCAAATTGGACTTGGATACGGCATGTCCAACTTTAGACTGTTGAACAGAAGTACGCGGCAAATTTACTCCGTATTTCTTGAATATGTGCTTCATGAAAGAAGAACAGTCAAAATTACGTGTAGTGCTTGTGGAAGCTCCAAACTTATAAGGAGTTCCCATATATTTTTCACCGTAGTTAATTACTTTTTGGCCTACCGAAGTCGTAGTGGCGGCTTGTGCCGTATTTGTTCCCTCAATTGCAAAAGTGCCAAAGCCGATCGTGGCTGCGACCCCTGCTATAATTACCTTTTTTATGATTTTCTGCATATTCATGTTGTAAGTACCTCCAAAAATTGATTTGTGCAATATTTTGCTGAGTTGCTAACTAACTGACAGCGTTGAGTATAACAGTTTTGAAGCCGCCTAATAGTTGGAAAAGAACGCTCAAATGCTTGAGGGACAAGACTTACACAGCGATTATTAAAAAACGATTAAAAATTACAATTTGTAAAAAATATATCGATTCATTGATCTCTATAAACGGAAAAACCCTTGTTCATCAAGGGTTTTGAGTGAAAAACAATTTATATAATGGTTACAATAATGTCATAATTAATCCTTGCTTTGAATAACGAGTAGCAGACCGCTTTTGATGGAAATCGTACCTTTTGAAGCCGTTAGCTTATTACTGACAGCACGTGATTGTCCCATTTTGAGGGTGGCATTATGTAACGGATACATAAATCCTTCTAGTTGTATGCCAGTTACTTCGGCGGTCATAGGAAGCAGGGAGGTATATGTATAGCCCATAGGTTGGATTTCAAGCGTTGATCCGGTGAGCTCAATATAATTATGTGCGTCCATAATAGCGCAGCTAATATGATGCTGCATTGCACGTACCAATATTTGAACATTAGCCAATGTGTGGTCCATCCGGGTGCCAGTCACACCAAGCATCAGTACTTGATCTGCCTGTTCGTCCATAGCGATTTCTAAAGCAAGCTCAGTATCTGTTAAGTCTTTAAGTACTGGATCGCACGCAATCATACGTTGGCTTGCTGATTCTACCTTTTCTTTTTCCTCTGGTGTGATTGAATCAAAATCTCCTACAGAGATATGTGGTGTAATACCGTGCTCGATCAGGAAAAGAGCACCTTTATCTGCACCTATAATAAAATCATCGGGCTGTATTTGATGTAAATCTTCTTCATTAAGACGACCACCTGAAAATACAATCGCTCGTTTTTTTGTCATAATCAACATCCTTTCTTTCTGATACGATCCTATATATACCATCGTTTTTAAGTATACCGCGTTAAATATGGCTTGCACAATTTTGGAGGACATGGCTACAATGAAACAGAAAAAAGGAAGTGTAACGTGTAATAGGAAGGAGAACGAAATGATTAACGTTTTGTTTGTGTGTTTGGGCAATATTTGCCGCTCTCCGATGGGGGAGGCAATACTGAGACATAAAGCGCAGGAACGGGGATTGGGTGCAGAAATCGGGGTGGACTCGGCCGGGACAGGCGACTGGCACATCGGAAATCCTCCGCATGAGGGAACACTAAAGCAACTTAAACTGCATGGAATCAGCGAACAAGGCATACAGGCGCGGCAAATAACGGGCCGTGATTTTGACGCGTTTGATTATATTGTGTGCATGGATGACTCTAATGAACGAAACATGCGAAAGATTGCAGGTGGAGCGGAGGCAGATATTCTAAAATTTATGGATTTGCTCCCTCAAGAAAAATTAAGAGAAGTACCCGACCCATATTTTACAGGGAATTTTGAAGAGACCTATCGATTAATGGACGCAGGTTGCGACGCCTTGCTGGACAAGATCGTAGAAGAAAAGCTATAATGTGAACGACAGATGACGGCAATCATTGCCGTTTTTCGTTATACATTTTTGAAAGCGCAACCAAATCATGAAAAAGAAGAAGGAGCTTTATGACCTAGTAGGTCAAATGCTCCATTCCCTTTTAGTTACCTGGGAGAATTTACTCAGGCGCGATCCAAAAAATACATTAGCGCGTCAGGCAACTCGTTTTGCCAAAAGCCCCACAAATGTTTGCCATCCTTTTCACGGTAAGAAACTTCAACGTTCCGTTCGCGCAGCAAATCTGCGCATTGACGGTTAAGCTCTACAAAGTTGTAAATGCCAGTATCACTCTCAAATGCATCTTCCTGAAGGCCAACCGTCATCCACACCCGCAAATGAGACAGATCTTTCTCACGGGCGATGATTTCCTGCGAAGCTTCATAGTAAGCACCTGAGAGGCTGATAATGCGGTTGAACAACTGAGGATACATCAAAGCCAAATGCAGAGACACACTGCCTCCCAGTGAATCCCCCGCCAAAATACGGGACGCTGCATCTTTTCTTATAGGATACTTTTGCTCTACATAGGGAATAATCTCTTCTGCAAAACAGGCGGTATACGCCTCAAAACGATTGCCAAAGGGAGCATACTCCTGCGTTCGAATTTTTGTATTCACTTCCACACCTACAATAATGAAGGGTTCGACGCCCTCATCTAGAATGAGGCGGTTGGCATGAGTTGCAATGCGGCCAAAATTGAAAAATTCTTCTCCGTCCTGACAGTACACGACCGGGTAGCTCAATATTTCATTATAGCCGGGCGGCAAATAAATCCGGAGAGTTCTGGTCTCGCCAAGAAAGCGGCTGTCTACTTCGTCTTTAAGGATGGTTCGTTTTAAATACCGAGAATCCGTCATTTTTCGTCACCTTTCTTGGGTATTATTTTGCATTCGGGATCACAATAAGTTAAGATTACCCTGATTGCAATAGATGTTTAAAATTTCAATCATGTACTAAGCTGTTACAGTAAAAAATATACCCTGTTACACACACAAAAATGTGACAAACTCAAAAAAAATAACTAAATCTTTGACGCGAGCGGTATAACAGGTGTATAATAATCCTATAACAGCGGAACTTGATATTCAAATTTTTTTGTTGAGGTGAAGAAAATGAGCAAGGTTCCTTATGAAGTTTACACAGAGGAAGTTGAGGCGCTGTCCGTACTTTCTCCGGATGGTGAAATTATCAATAAAGATATGTTGCCTAAACTTACAGATGATCAATTGAAAGAAATTATGTATCGAATGGTATTTACACGTACTTGGGATGACCGTGCCGTTAACTTAGGCCGTCAAGGGCGTCTCGGTTTCTATGCTCCGGTATCCGGACAAGAAGCAACCATGGTTGGTAGCGAATATGCGCTCCAAAAAGAAGACTTTATTGCTCCAGGCTACCGCGATATTCCGCAAATCGTTTGGCATGGCCTGCCATTATACCAAGCTTTCTTGTATTCCCGTGGTCATCAACACGGCGGCCAAGTGCCGGACGGTGTTAATGTACTGATGCCGCAAATCATCATTGGCGCGCAAATTTTGCATGCTATGGGTATTGCTATGGGTTACAAGCTGAAAAAACAAAAACAAGTCGCCATTACATATACAGGTGACGGCGGTTCTTCCGAAGGTGATTTCTACGAAGGCCTGAACTATGCTGGTGTATACAAGTTGCCAGTTATTTTCTTTGTGCAAAACAATGGTTACGCGATCACGACTCCATTCTCAAAACAAACGGCTGCTCTTTCGATCGCTCATAAAGCAGTAGCTGCTGGTATTAAAGGCGTGAAAATTGACGGCATGGACGTGCTTGCAGTTATTAAAGCCGTTCAAGAAGCTGCAGAGCGTGGACGTAATGGTGAAGGTGCTACTTTGATTGAAGCCGTAACGTACCGTTTCCGTCCGCATTCCCTTTCTGATGATGCAACAAAATATCGTTCTAAAGAAGAAGAAGGCGAATGGAATGCGAAAGATCCAATTGCCCGCTTTGCGAAATACCTTGAGAAAAAAGGCCTTTGGACTGAAGAAGATACAGCTCGCGTAAAAGAAGAAGCTAAGGCAAAAGTGAACGAAGAGATCAAAAAAGCCGAGAAAACAGAGAAAATGACAATTCCTGGCCTGATCGATAGCATGTTCGAAACAACGCCTAAGCACTTGGAAGAACAAAAAGCTGATTTTAAATAATTGAACTTGAAAGAGACCGGGCCGTAACCCGATCCGGTCTGCTTTTCGATTGACCTGAACTGAAATTGATCTGTCAATGTTTAAGGAGGAAATGAAGCAAATGGCACAAATGAACATGAAAGAAGCGATTCGTGACGCACTGCGCGTAGAGTTGAAACGCGACCCTAACGTCCTGCTTTTCGGTGAAGACGTAGGTCATGTAGGTGGCGTATTCCGCGCTACAGAAGGTCTGCAAAAAGAATTTGGCGAAGAACGTGTATTCGATACTCCGCTGGCGGAATCCGCAATCGGGGGTCTTGCTGTCGGTTTGGGTATTCAAGGCTTCCGCCCTGTAGCTGAAATCCAGTTCGTAGGCTTTATCTTTGAAGCGCTTGATCAAATGGCAATTCAAGCATCCCGTATGCGTTACCGTTCCGGTGGACGTTACAATTCTCCAATCGTATTCCGTACACCTTTTGGTGGCGGTGTTAAGGCAGCCGAGCTGCATACAGATTCCTTGGAAGGTCTGCTGGCTCAAACACCTGGTATCAAGGTTGTTGTTCCATCCAACCCTTATGATGCAAAAGGTCTTATGATTGCGTCTATTCGCGACAACGATCCTGTGTTTTTCATGGAGCATTTGAACTTGTATCATGCATTCCGCGCTGAAGTTCCTGAGAATGATTACACAGTTGAACTGGGCAAAGCTAATGTAGTTCGCGAAGGTTCCGATGTGACGATCATTACTTACGGTATGATGGTACACACTTCGATTAAAGCTGCGGATGAGCTGGAAAAAACAAAAGGTATCAAAGTAGAAATCATTGATTTGCGTACCATTAGCCCGATTGACATTGATACCGTTGTTGCTTCTATTCAAAAAACCAATCGTGCCATCGTTGTTCAAGAAGCGCAAAAGAGCTCCGGTGTAGCTGCTGAAGTTATTGCACAAATTAACGAAAAAGCAATCCTGCATCTGGAAGCACCCGTTCTGCGTGTAGCAGGTCCGGATACCGTTTATCCTTTTGCTCAAATTGAAGATACTTGGTTGCCAACGCCAACACGTATCATTGATGCGGTTAATAAAGTATTGGAATTTTAATTAAAGCACACCGTAAATTTGGGAGGTTTTAAACGTGGCTAAATTTGAATATAAATTCCCGGAGCTAGGTGAAGGTCTTCACGAAGGCGAAATCATCAAGATGCACATTAAGCCCGGCGACAAAGTAACAGATGAAGATATCATCATGGAAGTACAAAACGATAAGGCTGTAGTTGAAGTTCCTTGTCCGGTTAATGGTACAGTACAAGAAGTATTTGCCAAAGACGGCGACATCTTTAACGTAGGTCAAGTTGTAGCTGTAATTGATGCAGAAGGTGAACTTCCTGAACAGGAAGATGCACCAGAAGCATCAGAAGCACCAACTGCTAGCCCTGAGCCAAGTGCTGCTGCACAAGGCGGAGCTGCAGGTACGGCTAGATTTGAATATAAATTCCCAGAGCTGGGTGAAGGTCTTCACGAAGGTGAAATCATCAAGATGCACATCAAGCCCGGCGACAAAGTAACAGATGAAGATATCATCATGGAAGTACAGAACGACAAGGCAGTAGTTGAAGTTCCTTGTCCGGTTAATGGTACAGTACAAGAAGTATTTGCCAAAGACGGCGACATCTTTAACGTAGGTCAAGTCGTAGCTGTAATCGCTGCAGAGGGTGAACTTCCTGAACAAGAAGAAGCACCAGCTGCTGCTAAACAAGAACAGGATGCTGCACAAGGCGGAGCTAACACTAAACCAGCTGCAACTCCTGCTGCTTCTAACAAAGATGTACTAGCTACACCTAGCGTCCGCAAATTTGCTCGTGAGCAAGGTGTAAACATCGCTCAAGTGAGTGGCTCCGGCAAAAATGGTAAAATCACCAAAGAAGATGTAGAAGCTTTCAAAAATGGTGGAGGCCAAGCGGCTGCACCAGTAGCGAAAGAAGCTGCAAAAGCACAAGAGCCTGCTAAGAAAGAAGCGAAAGCTGCAGCAGCATCCGCACCAGCAGCAGATCCACGTGCTGAGGAAGAGCGCGTACCATTTAAAGGTATCCGCAAGGCTATTTCCAATGCTATGGTTAAATCGGCTTATACGGCTCCGCACGTTACGATTATGGATGAAGTAGATGTAACTGAACTGGTTGCTTTCCGTACTCGTATCAAACCAATTGCTGAGAAGAAAGGCACAAAAGTAACATACCTGCCATTCATCGTAAAAGCTTTGGTTGCTGCTTCCCGTCAATTCCCGGCTCTGAATGCCTCAATCGACGAAGAAGCAAACGAAATTGTCTACAAAAAATACTACAACATCGGTATCGCTACAGATACAGACAACGGTTTGATCGTTCCTGTTATCAAAGATGCTGATCGTAAGAGTATCTGGATGATTGCTGATTCCATTCGTGATCTGGCTGTGCGCGGTCGTGATGGAAAATTGGCTGCGAATGAGATGAGAGGAAGCACAATCTCCATCACTAACATCGGTTCCGCTGGCGGTATGTTCTTTACTCCAATCATTAACTTCCCTGAAGTTGCGATTTTGGGTACTGGACGCATCAGTGAAAAAGCAGTCGTGAAAAACGGTGAAATTGTTGCCGCTCCAGTAATGGCTCTTTCTCTGAGCTTTGACCACCGTATTATTGACGGTGCAACTGCTCAAAACTTCATGAACTATATCAAACAGCTGCTCGCTAACCCTGAGTTGCTTGTTATGGAGGTGTAATCAATGGTAGTAGGAGACGCTTCTCTGGATATTGACACATTGGTTATCGGTGCGGGTCCTGGCGGCTATGTAGCTGCCATCCGTGCCGCACAATTAGGACAAAGCGTATTGATCGTTGACAAATCTGAGCTGGGCGGTGTCTGTCTGAACCGTGGATGTATTCCATCCAAAGCTTTGATCTCTGCAGCTCATCAATACGAAGCAGCTAAACATGGGGAGTCTTTCGGTATTTCGGCTGAAAATGTAAAAGTAGACTTCGCTAAAACACAAGAATTCAAAAACGGCGTTGTTAAGAAAATGACAGGCGGCGTAAGTGGCTTGCTCAAAGGCAACAAAGTTGAAGTTTTCAATGGTGAGTGCATGTTCATCAACGAAAACGAAGCGCGTGTATTCAACGAACATGAATCACCACGTTACCGTTTTAAAAATGCAATTATCGCAACAGGTTCCCGTCCAATCGAACTGAAACCATTCCCTTTTGGTGGACGCATTCTGTCTTCTACAGAAGCATTGAACCTGCCTGAAATTCCGAAAAGCCTGATCGTAATCGGTGGTGGATACATTGGTGCAGAGCTCGGACAAATGTACTCCAAATTCGGTTCCAAAGTAACGATTATTGAAGGTATGGATACAGTGCTTCCTGGTTTCGACAAAGATATGACTTCGATCGTTGCGAAAAGCATGAAGAAAACGGGCATCGAAATCTTCACTGGCGCTAAAGCGGAAAGTGCAGAGCAAACAGATAAAGACGTAACAGTGAAATTCTCCGTTAACGGCGAAAGCAAAGAAGTAACTGCTGATTATCTGCTTGTAACTGTTGGACGTCGTCCAAACACAGACGGTGAACTGGGTCTGGATCTGATCGGCCTAGAACTGGATGAGCGCGGAATGGTGAAAGTTGATCACCAAGGACGTACTAGCATTCCTCACATCTTTGCAATCGGCGATATCGTAGCTGGTCTTGCTCTGGCACACAAAGCTTCTTACGAAGGTAAAGTGGCTGCTGAAGCAATCGCAGGCGAGCCGTCTGTAGTAGATTACAAATGTATGCCAGCTGTCGTTTTCACAGATCCAGAATGCTCCAGCGTAGGCTACACAGAGACAGAAGCCAAAGAAAAAGGCTACAATGTCAAAGTTGGCAAGTTCTCTTATGGAGCAAACGGTCGTGCGGTTTCCCTGAACGCTGCTGAAGGTTTTGTGAAAATCGTAGCTGACGCTGACACAGGTCTGGTACTGGGTACGCAAATCGTAGGTCTGGAAGCTTCCAACCTTATTGCTGAGCTGGGTCTGGCGATTGAAATGGGTGCTACACTCGAAGATATCTCCTTGACTATTCATGCTCACCCTACATTGGGCGAAATCGTTATGGAAGCAGCGGAAGTCGTGCTGGGTCATCCGATCCATGCATTGGCACCACGTCGCTAATACCATTTTTCATTATCTCGTTTTTGGTTTTCATACATGACAAAGAGAGGCAAGGGGCGCTATATCTGCGCTCTTTGTCTCTTTTTTTTCAAACTTTAGGATTTTCAGGACTACTATGAAAATTCACGCAGTACATGGTCAACGAAGCACCGTACATGATAAACTAACTATAGATATGGGTGCAGAAAAAGAATTTTAAAGATTAGTATCTGGCGATGCCAGGTTTTTATTCATGCTCAAAGGAGAGGAATAACGTGCGCAACTATTTGGAACTGCTGGAGGATATTTTAGAGAATGGAGTAAAAAAAGAGGATCGTACAGGAACGGGTACACTATCTGTTTTCGGAAGACAACTCCGTTTTGATCTGGCCAAGGGCTTCCCCTTGGTGACCACCAAAAGAGTTCATTTGAAATCCGTTATTCATGAGCTGTTATGGTTTTTGCGGGGAGATACCAACATTTCTTATCTCAAGGAGAACGGAGTTACCATTTGGGATGAGTGGGCGGACGAGCAGGGGAATCTGGGGCCTGTATATGGATCGCAATGGCGCTCGTGGGAAACAACAGATGGGCAACATATTGATCAAATTGCGAATGTCATAGAGGCAATTAAAAACAATCCGGACTCACGTCGACACATCGTCAGTGCTTGGAATGTGGCAGAAATCGAATCCATGAAGTTGCCGCCATGTCACTTTGTATTTCAGTTCTATGTAGCTGGAGGAAAACTTTCCTGTATGCTAACAATGCGTTCTGTGGATACCTTTCTAGGGCTGCCATTCAACATCGCGAGTTATGCATTGCTTACGCATATGGTTGCACAGCAGTGTGGTTTGGAGCCCGGCGAATTTATTTGGTCAGGCGGCGATGTGCATATTTATTCAAATCATATGCAACAAGTGCATACACAGCTGGAACGTGATCCTTATCCGTTGCCTCAGTTAAAAATTCTGCGCAAACCGGATTCGATTTTTGATTATACCTATGACGATTTTGCTTTTGAAAATTACGAGTATCATCCAGGGATTAAGGCGCCTGTCGCCATCTGATTAGAGGAGGTGGAAAAATGGGCATTTCAATGATATGGGCTATGGCACAAAATGGTGTGATTGGCCGGGATAACAAACTTCCCTGGCACCTCCCTAGAGACATGGCCTTTTTCAAAGAGCAGACGATTAATAAAACGGTACTCATGGGGCGCAAGACGTGGGAATCCTTTGGAGGAAAAAGCCTGCCAAACCGACGTAACGTCGTCTTAACTCGAGATCAGTGTTATCGGGTGGAAGGTGCTGAAGTGATTCATTCACTGGAAGAAGGGCTCCAATTAGCAAAGCAGGAGGAGCTAATGGTCATTGGAGGAGCAGAAATTTATGCACTGTTTTGGCCACATGCCGATCGGCTGATTGTGACTCGGATTGAGGAGACTTTTGAAGGCGACACAACGTTCCCCGAGCTGGATTGGAACGGTTGGAATATAGTTAGTGAGACTCCGGGTATCAAGGATGACAGAAATCCATATGAGTACCGTTTTGTTGTTTACGAGAAAATGGAATAAGAATAGACTGTATCCGACCCCACTCATTTGAAAAATTAATAAACCATATAAAAAATCCTTTTGGTGTTGATGCAAAAAGTTGCATAAGTTTTCATTACTTTTACGCTGTATTGTGATACAATAAATCAAATTCAACGAGAACAGACCCTTTCATAATACAAGCAGACAAATTCGAATTTGACTTAAATTCTGAATGGATGATCGGGGTTCATAAGCGAAGAGATGGGGGAACGTAACATGTCTACACCAACTGGATTTATGGAATACACACGACAGCTTCCTACAGACCGGGACCCGGCAGAGCGTATAAAGGATTGGGAAGAATTCCATAAGCATATGTCTGAGGAAGAGCTGCGTACCCAAGGGGCGCGTTGTATGGACTGCGGAACCCCTTATTGTCATACGGGGATGGATATCATGGGAGCAACTTTAGGCTGCCCGGTTCATAATCTCATTCCGGAATGGAACAATCTCGTATATCGTGGTTTGTGGAAGGAAGCACTAGAGCGGCTGCACAAAACGAATAACTTCCCAGAATTCACAGGTCGTGTTTGTCCTGCGCCATGTGAGGGTTCATGTACTGTGGGACTGATCGGACAGTCTGTTACAATTAAAACCATTGAGGAAGCTATTATCGAAAAGGGTTTTGAGGAAGGCTGGGTTGTCCCTAATCCGCCAGAAAAGCGTACAGGCAAACGAGTGGCTGTTGTCGGTTCGGGTCCGGCAGGTTTGGCTGCAGCGGCTCAGCTTAACAAAGCAGGGCACAGCGTGACTGTGTATGAGCGTGCAGATCGTGTGGGTGGATTATTGATGTATGGCATACCGTCCATGAAATTGGATAAAAAGGTTGTTCAGCGGCGTGTGGATTTGCTGGAGGCTGAAGGTATTCAATTCATCACCAATACGGAAATCGGCAAAGATATCCCTACCGATCAGTTGATTGGTGAATATGATGCTGTTGTTCTATGCGGTGGTTCTACGAAGCCAAGAGAATTCAACATTGAAGGTAGCGATTTGAAGGGTGTTCATTATGCGATGGATTATCTGAATGGTACCATCAAAAGTTACTTGGACTCCAATCTGGAAGATGGCAACTATTTGTCTTCCCAAGGTAAGGACGTTATTGTAATCGGTGGCGGTGATACGGGTTCGGACTGTGTAGCTACTTCTTTGCGTCATGGTTGTCGGAGTGTCACTCAATTTGGCACACATACCAAAGCACCTATGGAGCGTGACCCGATTGCCAATCCTTGGCCACAATTTCCAAACGTGTATTCTCTTGATTATGCACAGGAAGAAGCTAAGGCGCTGTTCGGAGAAGATCCACGTGAGTTCTCCATCATGACGACCAAATTTGTAGGTGATGAAAACGGTAATCTGAAAGAGCTGCACACCATTCAAATTCAACGGATTGTTGATGAAACAGGGCGCAAAATCTATCAACCGATTCCAGGTACGGAGCGCGTATTCCCTGCACAAATTGCTCTTATTGCCATTGGATTTGATGGTCCTGAGCAAACGATTGTAGAGCAAATTGGCTTGGAGACGGATCGTCGTTCCAACGTTAAAGCACGTTATGGAAAATATGTTACTAATGTGGATAAGGTTTTTGCTGCAGGTGATATGCGTCGCGGACAAAGTCTTGTTGTGTGGGCTATTAATGAAGGTCGAGAAGCTGCGCGTGAAGTTGATAAATACCTCATGGGCGCTACCGTTTTGGTGTAATTATAAATTTTATGTTACGGATCAGTCAAAGCTCCATCTTCGGATGGGGCTTTATTGTATTTCAAGCTGAGTCTGCCAGAAGCGAAAAATGAATAAATGATTATTGAGCTGTGAAACATTGTGAAATATATGTTATATAATATAACTTAAATTTAATCGTATCACCATATATTTCTTATCTAAATTGATCATAACATAAAAAAGAGTGTTTAGTGTAGCTTTTTTATAGAAAAAAGAATTATTTCACAAGAAAATTTGATAAAATCTGATATATATGTGATGTAAATTAACATATACATAACTTTCGTTGACTATTTAAAATCATGACCTGAGAGAACCATGGTATCTATGGTATAATACACGTATATTGTTGAAGCGTTTGACTAAATGAATTTACAAAGGAGCTTTCGTCGGGAGAAGGCTCCTTTTGCATGAGGCCGGGATACCTGTGTTTTCTTTAATATCCATGTATATGTATGATTCATGGAGGAGAAACAGAAGGCCGTCAGGAAGGAATGGAGTATGAATGAAGACGTTGATTATTGCTGAGAAACCGGATATGGGACGGACGATTGCCGCTGTTATGGAGCCGCGGGCTAAAAATAACCGTACCTATTTGGAAGGGGAGAAATACATTGTAACCTGGGCGATCGGGCATTTACTGGGTTTGGCTGAGCCGGATGCATACGATGCTAAGTACAAGCGATGGAATATTAAGGATCTTCCTATTATCCCTGAGCAGTTCAAAATTGTACCGAATCCGAAAACAAAAGATCAGCTGAAAATGATTGGTGAACTGGCCAAACGCTGCGATGCCATCGTAAATGCTTGTGATGCTGGACGGGAAGGGCAATATATTTTTGCGTTGATCCAACAGCAATTAAAGTTGCGTCAGCCAGTTAAGCGACTGTGGATTTCAGACTTGACAGCGGAAAGTATTGCGACAGGCTTTGAACGATTGCGAGATGCTTCGGAGTTTGAATTTCTGACTCAAGCTGCGCGGGCACGAAGTGAAGCGGACTGGCTGATCGGCATGAACGCTTCCAGAGCGTTCACAACACGACATAACACACTGCTGTCGGTAGGACGGGTGCAGACTCCCGTGCTGGCACTGATTCATGACCGGGAAAAAGAAATTGAGGCATTTCAGTCTCAAACCTTCTATGACGTGTGGGCAGAATTTAAGCAAGATCAGATCAAGTACAAAGGTGCGTGGCAGGGGGATAGGCTGACGAAGCCAGAGGAAGCTGAGGAAATCGCTGCGGCTGTTCGCGGAAAAATAGGTAAAATCACCAAATATGACACCAAGCAGACAAAAGAGTATCCTTTTAAATTGTACGATTTAACGCTGCTTCAACGCGAGGCGAATGCCAAGTACGGTTATTCGGCCAAAAAAACACTGGATGTGGCACAAGCGCTTTATGAGCGCCACAAGGTCATTTCCTATCCGCGTACCAATTCTAACTATGTGACAGAGCAAAATATAGACGGCATGCACAAGGCACTACGGATGCTGGGCACAGGTCCTTATGCTGATCTGGTCCAACAAGCCAACCCCAATTTGGTTCATAAACAGAATAAATCGGTCTGCAATCCATCTCGTGTTGAGGATCACCATGCTATTTTGCCGACATTAAAAAGGCCAGGAACACTAAGCAAAGAAGAGCAAAATGTATATGACCTGGTTATTCGCAGGTTTTTGTCGCATTTTTTTCCGCCTGCTGAATACAAAATGCATACCGTAATGACACAGGTGGACAAGCATCTGTTTAAAACAAATATTAAAGAGCTTCTTTCCTTGGGGTGGAAAGTAGTTTTAAGTAAGGTTGATCAGGATAAAGGTAAAAAGAGCAAATCACCGAAAAAAGAAGATGAAGAGGAAACGGACGAGTGGACGGACAAGAAGTTTGAGATTGATGCGGGGCGTCCCGTGGATTGTGTTCGCGCCGAGATGAAAGAAAAGGCGACTCAGCCCCCTAAAAGCTACACGGAGGGTACATTGCTTAAGGCGATGGAAAGCGCGGGTAAACAGATGGAGAATGAGGAATTGCGTGAGGTCATGAAGGATGCCGGTTTAGGCACACCTGCGACGCGGGCCGCCACAATTGAACGATTGAAAAAAGTTGGCTATATTGAAATGAAGGGTAAAAAGATTCTTATTACGGAAAAAGGAAAGATGGCTATTGACCTGATCCGTCATGCTGGGGTTGATCTATTAGCCTCCCCGGAGATGACAGGTCAATGGGAACGTCGCCTACATCAAATTTCCAAGGGTGAGGCGGCTCAAGAGAAGTTTATGGAGAACGTTAAAAGATTTACGTTGTCCATCATTGATAAGGTGAGGCAGCAGCCGCCGGCTCCGGCAAATGCCTTTGGTGAGGAAGCAAGGGGGAAGCGTGCGATTGGAAAAGAAGGCGCACGTAGTGCGCGTGCGAGTGGACGCACCGCCGCCAAAGGGGTGGGGCGTGCTACATCAGGACGCGGTGGCAGCGCTGGAAGCGCAACGCTAGAGCAAGCAGCACCACCAGCACGCAGCTCTTCCGACGGATCCTCAGGCATTTCAGGAAGCCAAAGGCAAGCTTTAGGTAGCTGCCCACGCTCTAATTGCGGCGGAAGCATTATTGAAGGCCGTAAAGGGTATGGGTGCAGCCACTACAAGCAGGGTTGTGGCTTTGTCGTCTGGAAGGAATATGCTGGAAAGCAGATTACCGAAACGATGCTCAAGTCCTTGTTGACGAAGGGACAGACGCAATTGTTGTCTTTTAAGCGTAAAGATGGATCGACCGTCAAAGCGCGAATTGTTCTGAATGAACCTGGTACAGGACAACTTAGCGTTCGAGAGGAATCCTGAGACAGGGTTTAGACCAATACAAAAAGGACCCTATCCGAGGGTCCTCAGATTGTCGAGAAACCCCGTCATTTTGAGACGTGGGTTTCTTTTTTACATCATAATGCTCTGGTCTCTGGAGAAGCAGGGGGGGGTTACCCCTGTTTCTCCAGGCGATCTAGGTGGATCGCCATCTTCTTCATGTTCTGCACGGCTGCCGTCATAAGGGCTTGTTCCCTGACGTTTGGAAGACCGCGCAAACGGCAATAGCGAAACCCATGGAGCTCTTTGGCATCCGCGAAGCTTCGCTCAATCGTCTCTTTTCGTTTGCGGTACAGCTTTTTACCAGATGGGCTCAGCCGGTTGCTCCGTACCCACTCTTTGCTGTCTTCCCAGACATGCCGAGTCACCACTTTGCGGTGGTTTCGAGACTGGGTACACTGACTTAGCAGTGGGCAATGCTGGCACTGAGCTGGGTCAGAGGCATACTGCCGGTATCCCTTACGGTCCGTCGTTCGGTAGGGCAGTTCCTGTTGGGCTGGGCATCTATACGCATTGCGTTTGGCATCGTATTCAAACTTCCATTTCGGAAACAGTCCTTGTCTGGGATGGAATCTTCGGTGAGCAATCACGGCAAAAATCTTTCGGTTCTGCAAACCTCGGCAAATCGGCGTTGTTAAATAACCTGAATCTAGTGCAACAGCTTCTACCGTGCGGTGGTCCAGATAGAAGAAGCCTTCGGGCTTGCCATCACGGATCACATAGCCGCTGTCCGGGTCTGTTTTGCTCACTTTAATTTCTTTTTCTTCGTTCACTTCCTCTCGGGATTTTAAGGCTTTTTTCCGTGGTTTCTCCGGTCATCCTTCACCGCTTCGTTCAGCTCGTCCATATAGTCTTTAGTATTCTGCAACACTTGTTCTTTGGTGTACTGGTGCCTGTTAGCATTGGCTTTGACGTGTGTGGAATCGGTGACGAGAACACGCCCACCCACCATTCGGTGAGAGATCGCCTGCAGCACAATTTCATCGAAGATATCTTGAAAGATCGTGGTGTCTTTAAAGCGAGTGCGACGATTCCAGCTAATCGTCGTATGGTCCGGAACTTTATCCGTTAAGCCCAACCCCAGAAACCAACGATAAGCTAGGTTCGTCTGAATTTCTCGCTCGAGTTGCCGTTCTGAGCGAATGCCATAGAAATAACCGAGAAAGATCATTTTAAACAATACGGTAGGATCAATGGCAGGACGCCCGTTGTTTGCACAATACAGTGGTCGAACTTTATCATCGATAAACGAAAAATCGATATACTTATCTACTTTGCGGAGCAAGTGATCTTGAGGAACCAGATCTTCGATGGAAACAAATTCGTAGGATTGTTGTTTTTCGCGGTTGGAGCGTAGCATATCAACACCATCCGTTCTACAATAGTTACCTATATTATACAACATTAACGCGGTGTCGTCTTAAACAAAATTAACATAAAATAGGCTGTCGAGACTTTCTCGACAGCCTGAGGACCCTATCCGAGGGTCCTTTTTTGTTGGTGCAATTGTATGCTTTCGTGGATAACCCGTGGTACTTCCGTTAGCTTCTGTATCGTATACATCACGGAGTTCACGTTTTTTTGCAGTTCAACCATATTGTAAATCCATTCCTTAGGCTGCTTGAGATATACAGCATGAATACCTGCGGCAAGGGCTGGAGAAACATCAGTGCGCAGAGAATTCCCGATCATCCAGGTGATGCTTCGGTCCAAGCGATTCATCTGGATGATTTCTTCTAGGGCTTCGACATTTTTATGCTGGCGAATGTAGATGCGGTCATCAAAGTAGGTAGCCAGTTTCATTTGTTCAATCTTTCTTTCTTGAATGATCTGCTCACCGCCAGTATACAGATGGAGGGAATGCCCTGCTTTTTGGAGGGAGTTCAGCGTTTCGACCATGCCTGGATACGGTTCGATTTCCTGTTCGTACACACTTCGGCCAAGAGAGCGAAGCTCCTGCTCTTCCCGAGAATCGAGACGGCGTCCGAATTGTTCCGAGAAAAATTGGTACGTATCTATCAAAGATTGTGGGAAATGCTCGCTGGCAAAGCCCACTTGATGAACTCCAGCCACATCAATTTCGATTTGTTTTTCACGAATCGCATTTTTGGTTAGGTTATGAGTTGCAAACCATTCCTGAAGCAAATCGAAAAAGTGGTTGAGGATCAGGTCAAAATACTTGTTGCAGTGGACTAAGGTGTCATCAAGATCAAATAAAATGTGCTGCTTCGGATACGACACGATGCATACTCCTTCCAAGCCAAAGCTTTAACGCTGCTTCGGTTATAACTAAAAGTACAATTCAAATTACAATCCAATATAGGATTCCAAAAATACTTGTAAATCAGCCGCGCCATCGGGACGGATGCTGAATTTTTCCTTATGATAACGTCCGATGTGAATACGAAGCAGACCAGCCACTCGTAAAATCATCATATCAGACATGAGTGTATCTTCCAAACGGCTCAAATCATGGCGCATATCTTCGAGAGACTTAGGACCTTGAGCTACATAACGCAGAATTCGTAGCCGCTGCGGATCATTAACCGCACGAGTGAGCCGTAGCAGAAGCGTAGGCGGTTCTTCCTCGCTCTCCTCGGGGATATCTACTGGATACTGGATCAGCAGTGTGCGGGTATAAAAACAGTATGAATTAATCGGGCGATTATGGACAACTGGAAATAGGACTACTGTATCCAGGTCTTCCATGTGTGGCACGACTAGTCCAGCTGTCGCATATTCAACCAGTGCTTCCGGTTCCATTTTACTCAGCAGCATGCGCTTTTCCGCAGCGTCTTCTTCTGCCAACACACGCAGTTCGCCTTCCAGGGCCCGAAAATAATCACGATCCCACAATTTGAGGAGTGGTGCGTATACCTTACGAATGCGTAAAGATTCTTCAAAGGTTAAAAAAGGGATATGCGGAACGAGCAACTCAAACATATCTTTATCCGGGCCGTGGTCCAAATAAGAGATATAATCAGATATTTCATCTGATTCCGGACGAAGTAACGCCCAAGCATAGAGTGCGTCATAATCGCTAAAAGGGCAATCCTGAGCTGTAGCCAGCTCAGTACGAACTTCATGTTGTAGTCGTGCATCTACCTTGTCGATCCATTCATGGCCCAAGTCCATATCTTGAACCCACTTTTTAGTCACATAGGCCATGAAGCTGCCGAGCAATTCATAAATTGGAGAAGTGTCTATTTTAATTTGATAACTCATGGAACCCAATGCCTCCTATTCTGTCTTCTAGCCCAGAGCGGTGAACGTAATTAAGCCCGTCCATAAGCAAAACATGAGCATTTTAATAATTGCTCATTTATTTATTATGGCTTGTTCTGCCAGGGATTGTCCACTATAATATGAAATAGTGCGTTGTGACGTGAATGGGTTCGGATTGAACATACGAGGCTCCTTAACCGAAGGGAGTCAGATACATACCAGACAAGCTCTTTCCGTAAAATCGTCATCTCAGATGGCGATTTTTTTCTTCTCTTCTTTAATACGCAAATTACACCTGAATTTGTATGTGATTTGCCGGTTTGGCAGGACGGCATGGAATACATAGTGATAAGAATTATTATTGATTATGGAATCAAATGCAAATCATTTCATAATATTGATTTTTAATTATTTTATTTGTTTGATCAGGAGGAGCTAGGATGTCGTCGTCGTTACGGGTTCATTATTTTATTTTAATTGCTGTTATTATTGTTGCCGGATTATGCCAAGGTTTATTATTACCTATTTTGTCTATCTCGTTGGAACAAATGGGAGTTTCATCTTCACTAAATGGAATGAATGCGGCTGCTCTGTATATTGGTTCATTCGCAATGACGTTGGTGGCAGAACGGACATTGGGCTGGTTAGGGTTTAAAAAGCTGATGGCCGGTGGGCTTGTGCTAGTGCTCATTACGCTGCTGCTGTTTCCGCTAATCCCTGATATTCGGGTATGGTTCATACTGCGTCTGCTAGTAGGTATTGGTGACAGTGCATTGCACTACTCTGCGCAGCTATGGATATTGCTGGTGACTCCAGCAGAGAAGCGAGGGCGAAACATTTCCTTTTATGGTATGTCTTACGGTCTGGGTTTTGCATTAGGACCATTGGGATTATGGCTACTCGATTATGGAATGCTGGTTCCATTTGCTGCGTTGGCCTTATTGTGCTTGCTTGTTTTGTTGTTGGTGTTAATTAAGCTGCCGGACTCCAGACCAGAGAAGCTGGAGTCCGAGGCGCGTCCCACTCAAAGATTTCGTCGCAGCTACAGCTGGGCATGGTACGCTCTTTTGCCTGCATTTCTATATGGCTATATGGAAGCGAGCCTGAACAGTAACTTTCCAGTCTATGGCCTGCGTATTGGCTTTCATACCGATGAAATCGCCGCCTTGCTGCCGTTCGTCAGTTTGGGAGGATTAGTGCTGCAGCTGCCGCTAGGGATATTGAGTGACCGTTGGGGACGTAAAAAGGTGCTAATGAGCGTAGGCATAGCAGGGGGAATGACCTTTATGTTGCTACCATGGAGCGGCAATCATTTTATGTTCACTTTGATATTGCTGACCCTAGCAGGTGGTTTAGTAGGCTCCTTTTTCTCCCTCGGTTTGGCCTACGCCGCTGATCTGTTGCCCAAATCATTTTTAGCAGCCGCGAATGTACTGGCATCCTTTCATTTTAATCTGGGAAGTGTGATCGGACCTAATATTAGCGGAGGGTTGCTGGACTTTGGAACTCAAGGCAGCATGTTTCTTGTCCTTGGTGGTAGTTACATTGTTTTCGGATTGTTAGGTTTGTTTTCCAGAAAAAGAGTAACGGCGGTTTAAAACTGCGGTTTGCATGGTATTTGTTTCACATTTACTATAAAATATAAACAGTATTGATGGTGCGCAAAGGGGAATCACTTAGATGATTAAAATTCGGAAGCTGACCAAACAAGTGGGACCTGAACGGACCCAGCTACTTCGAGGAATTGATGCTGAAATTCATCAAGGCGAATTCATAGCCATAGTGGGGCCAAGTGGAAGCGGCAAAACGACGCTGCTTCGCTGTCTTGCTTTACAAGAGCCATGGGATGAAGGCAGTTTAATTGTAGGTGGCAATGATGTGCTGAAATCCGGTTGGACTGGAAAGATGAAAATAAAGCGGGAATGGGCATACCTGGAGCAAAACCCGCATCTAAATATGAATCGAACCGCTCTTAAAAATGTGCTCATTGGCAGATCCGGTCAAACTCCAATGTGGAGAATGGTGACCGGTATGGTGCGTTCCGACGATTATATGGGAGCGATGGACGTACTGGAGGATCTGGGTCTGCTGGATAAGGCGCATGATAAATGCGACAAGCTCAGCGGTGGCGAGCGGCAGCGGGTAGCGACTGCGCGTGCTCTCGTGCACGGAGCTAAAGTTATTTTAGCGGATGAGCCTGTAAATGGACTTGATCCAGCTTCGGCAGCGCATGTATTGGAGACTTTTCGCAAGCTGTGTTCTGACGAGCGGGTGACGATCATGACTGTACTGCCGTTGGAAATGGCTGAACGCTTTGCTTCCCGTATATGGGGGTTGAATGATGGTGAATTGGTGTTTGATATTCAGGGAAGACGATTGACACAAGCGGAAAAGAACAAATTGTGAAGGGGACGGCAAGAGAAGTGAAAATAATGCTGTTGAGAATGGTGGCTGGCTGCTGTTCCTTGCTGCTCCTTGCTGGATTTTTAAGCGGCTGTAATGTTATTAGCGATCCCATTTCGCTGATGGAGACACCGACGATGTCTGACGAGAAGCAGGAACTGAATGGTGCAGTGAATACGCAACTAGGGGCGGTACAGCCTTTAAGGCCGAATGATCCAGATGACCCGACGCCAATTCGAACGGGTGATTTGAACAATGATGGCACAGACGAAGCAGTGCTCTTTTATGAAACGCCAGATGAGAGCGTAAAAATACATGGTGCCTTGTTTGAAGATCAGGGCGGAACGTGGGTAAAGAAGCTGACGTTTGATGGGGAAGGCACTGTGCTGGAGTCATTTAAGCTCGTGGATTTAACGAATGATGGAACACTCGATATTGTAGCGGGTTTTTCCAGCGGAGATAGTGGCGATGGCGGGGACCAGAAGGGACTCATCGTGTATTCCTATACCGGAGGAACTCTGGAGAAAATATATGCTACAGGTTATACGGACTTCGTCGTAGATGATTTTAAGCATAACAAGATGGACTTAAACGGGGATAAATTGAATGATTTGACGATTATCACGCTGCGACGTAATGAATTCTTTACAGTTAAAACATTCCAATTCAGTGGGGGAACCTTTAAGGAAATCGGATCGTTGGATTTGGACAGTCAGGTCTTAGATGTCTATAATGTCGTTGCTGGCAAGGTAGCCGAGGGTAGGCAGGGGATTATTATAGACACCAAAATTGCCCAGACCACTACCGTTTCCAATGTTATTGTGATGGATCACGGCAAGCTTAGGAAGCTTAATCTTATGGATGTCACCTTCAAGGATGCGACCATCGCCAGTGGTGATGTGGATGGTGACGGTATTCTGGAATTTGGTAATTTGGAGAAGCCTAAAGGTTGGAGTAACAAGCCGCTGGATGAGGTTCCATATTTTGTGTCGTTCTATCAGTGGGACGGGGCGAAAGGAACGGTTTTTAAGCAGCAGCAGTATCGTGATTCTAATGAACAGGTCTACTTCAGATTACCGAAAGAGCTGCATGGCAAGGTGACGATTGATCCGAAAGTTTCGAAGAAGGACAGCTATTTGCGCTTTATTTTGGATGATACAGACAAAACGATAGCGGAAATTAAATTTTTCTCGTTGTCACAATGGGAGCGAAACAACGAAGGGTATAGCCAACTGTGGCGAACGAATGCGCAGGTCATTGGCATTAAGCGATCCAGTGAGCTGGAACCGCGTAAAACCATTAAAAACAAGCTGGGGGAAAGGCAGGTAGAGTAGAGTGAGTAAAGTTTTAATCATGGAAGACGAGGAATCCATTCGCAGCTTTATCGTCATTAATTTGAAACGTAACGGTTTTGAGGTGCTGGAGGCGTCGGAAGGGCATGAGGCTCTGAATATTTTGAACACGGTGCGGGATATTGATATTGCACTGCTTGACGTAATGGTGCCCGGTATGGATGGTTTTGAAGTCTGTCGGAGAATCCGGGAGACGAATGAGCGCATCGGCATTATCTTTCTCACAGCGAAGGTACAGGAGCAGGATAAGGTTTATGCCTTGTCTGTAGGGGCCGATGATCATGTGAGCAAGCCTTTTAGCCCAACGGAGCTGATTGCACGTATTCAATCGTTATTGCGTCGGGTGAATGTTCATCGTGAAACAGCAGCCAAAGTGTCCTTCCAGTCTGGACCGTTCACCCTAGATTTGATTGCTAAGCAATTTAAGAAGAACGGGCAGCTGATTGAGCTGACACCGACTGAGTTTTCCCTGATTCAATTTTTTCTGGAAAAAGAGAACACGCCGCTCAGCCGAGATGTTCTACTTGATCACGTATGGGGCAAAGAGTATATGGGCGATCCGAAAATTGTAGATGTGAATATCCGACGTCTTCGGCAGAAAATTGAAAACAATCCATCCGAGCCGGCTTTTTTACAAACAGTTTGGGGACATGGATATAAATGGAAAGGTCAGTCTCAATGATCAAAAAGGGAATTCGCCGACAGATTGTGCTTCACTATTTTTTCGTAGTGTTCTTAGCGCTTCTGTTAGTAGAAGTCATTTTTATGTTTGCACTCCGGTCGTACTATTACGATTCCATTTACAAACATATCGAAAGCCGTATCGAATCGGTAAGTGAATTTGCACCCAAATTTAAAGAGCCGGAACAGTCTTTGCAATCGTATTTGTTAAATACATTTTCTCTGCCCTTTACTGAACTGCAGTTGCTCGATGAACAGGGAAATGTAATTGATAACTCAACGAATTTTGCAGCAGATCTAAGTGTGCAAACAAGTGATGTGACACAAGCATTAGCTGGGGATACGGGCAAATGGATCGGAAAGCAACCGAGCACGGGGCAGCAGGTGATGGCGGTATCTCAAAAACTGGACAATATCGTCGGAGACCAGGTGTACGTTATTCGGTATACAACCTCGCTGGAATTGGTAAATGATAAGCTGTTTACGATTACGCTGTTTTCTCTTGGCATCATGGCAGCTGTACTGGTTATTGTATTTGTGGTCAGTACAGGGCTCGCGAATTCCATTGTTAGACCGATTAATAATATCCGCGATGTATCTGCTCAGATGGCTCAGGGGAGGTTTGATACACGCATTGAAGGCGATTATCGGTATGAGTTGGGTGAACTGGCTTCGACTCTGAACTATATGGCACAGGAAATTGTCAGAACAAATCAAATCAAGGATGATTTTATTTCATCTATATCTCATGAATTGCGTACTCCGCTTACATCTATTAAGGGTTGGAGTGAAACGTTAAATTCTGGCGGCTATGACCCCGAAGAGACGAAAATCGGGATGAAGATTATCTCTAAAGAGACGGATCGGCTGATTGGCTTGGTGGAGGAAATTCTCGATTTTTCCAAGCTGGAGCAAAATGCCATGAAGCTTGTAATGGGAACGGTAGATCTTCGGGAGCTTTTGCAGGAAATTATGCTGAACGTATGGGCCAAAGCAGAAATGAAGCAAATAAAACTTCAGCTTGATTCGGAAGAAGCGGCATATTTCGTCCATGGAGACGGTAACCGTCTAAAACAGGTATTTTTGAACATTGTGGATAATGCTATCAAGTTTTCGCATGAAAGCTCAATTATTTTTCTGTCGCTTCAACGGGTTGATGGCAATATCGAGATATCCGTACAAGATACAGGAATTGGAATTAGTGCTGAAAATCTTGCCAGAGTAAGAGACCGCTTTTTCCAGGTAGACCACCAAAACGGTGGTACTGGACTGGGATTGGCAATCTCACAACAGTTTGTCGAGCGCCATCATGGTCAGATGCTCATCAGAAGTGAACTGGGGGCTGGCACCACTATTACGGTTTCATTACCTGCTCTGCAAGCAGAGCAATCCGTGGAACCACCACAACTCACTGAAGAATAGATTTAAAGCCTACTTATAGGTGCAATTAGAAAAACAGCCAGTCCTCTTAAATCGGGAGGGCTGGCTGTTTTTGATTTGGGGTAACGTTATGAAGTAAAACCTTCGGCACGCAAGCGTGTATTGCGCTCGTAAGCTTCTTTCAGCATACGTGTAGTTTGCGGCCGTACCGCCATTTTACCAAATACCACTTCCTTGGGTCCGATGACCATAATTTCGCCCGGACTGCCTTTAATGACAGCACCATCGCGAATCACAGCACCTTCACCGATAATCGCATGTTCAATATGGACGTTACGTCCAATGCGTGTGTCCGGCATAACGATACTTTCTTTGATGGCTGATCCTTTACCTACCTCGACACCACTAAATACAACGGAGCGTTCAATTCGGCCCTCTACTTGACAGGAATCATGCAACAAGCTGCCCAATGGCTGCGTTTGACGGTTAGGTACCTTTTGTGCGCTCAACCTTGTGCGGCGTTCACGTGTATACATCGGCCAATCCTTACGTTGAAGGTCGATCGCACAATTCTCGTGTAACAAATCCATGTGTGAATCCCACAGGCTTTTAACGGTACCTACGTCCTTCCAATAGCCCTGGAATTCATAAACGTACAAGGATTCTTGATCCGCTAACATTTTAGGTATGATATCTTTACCAAAATCATGACTGGATTGAGCATCCTGTGCGTCTTCTAACAGGTAGTTTCTCAAGTAATCCCATTTGAAAAGATAAATACCCATAGAGGCCAAATTACTTTCCGGTTTCTCAGGTTTCTCTGCAAATTCTGTGACACGTAGATCTTCATCCGCACTCATAACACCAAAACGGTGTGCTTCATCCCAAGGTACCTCCATGACAGAAATGGTAGCCGCAGCTCCTTTTTCCTTATGGTGGTTCAGCATTTCGCGATAATTCATATAGTAGATATGATCACCGGATAAAATAAGCACATGCTCCGGATTTTGGCTGTCAATATATTCAATATTCTTATGAATAGCATCTGCCGTTCCTAAGTATTCAGCGTTACCTGTGTTGTAAGATGGAAGCAGGGTAATTCCTTTGTCATCTGTTTTTGTAAGACCCCATGGTGTTCCATCCCCGATATGTTCGTGCAAGGATTCTGCCTCATATTGCGTCAGTACACCTACAGTATCAATGTCTGAATTTACGCAGTTACTGAGAGGAAAATCGATGATTCGGTAATGACCGCCAAAAGGTACGGCGGGTTTTGCAATCGTTGAAGTAAGGGGAGCAAGACGGCGTCCCTCTCCGCCTGCCAGCAGCATGGCAATGCATTCTTTATTAAACATTTCGTTTCCCTCCCGGTTTAGTTGTCAGTGTAGTACATACATAAACGGTATGGGGTACTCTTGAAACCATTAGGTATATAAGATTCCCCAAAAACTAAGGTTTATTTTTTTCCTAGTCATTTTTCTGTTCATTGTGGCTAGAATGGGGTAATAACTCAAGTCAGCTTTGAGCCAAAAGCGAATGCATTACCGATTCATACATTTTTACTTACAAACATATAAGGGTGGTGACGTGATGACAGACCAAACTCTTCCGCAACAGGCTATTTCATCGGAAGATATTTATTTGTTTCATGAAGGAACGCTTTATCACAGCTACCGATCTTTGGGTTCCCACCTTACTGTGGAGAACGGAGAACAGGGCGTCCGTTTTACGGTCTGGGCTCCTCATGCTCTCCATGTCGGGCTTGCTACAGATCGCAACAACTGGAATGGGGAACAGGATTCCTTATATAGGGTTCCCAAATCCGGTTTTTGGAGTCGTTTTTTTCCGGGGATATCCCAAGGAACTTTTTACAAATACGACATTACGGGTGCAAACGGTGAACGATTTCTGAAAGCAGACCCTTACGCGGTACGTGCTGAAGTGAGACCGGCAACGGCTTCTGTGGTAGCTTCTATAGATGGTTATACTTGGAACGATGCGATTTGGCGCCGAAAACGTAGAGCACCGTATGGAAAGCCTCTACACATATATGAGCTTCATCTGGGCACTTGGAAGCAAAAAGAAGATGGTACGTTTTATACATACAGGGAAATAGCTGAGCTTCTTGTGCCTTATGTGACTGATATGGGGTATACACATATTGAACTGATGCCGCTGAGTGAACATCCGTATGATCTTTCCTGGGGCTACCAACTTACTGGATATTTTGCACTCACAAGCCGTTATGGAGAACCGCATGATTTTATGTATTTGGTGGATCGTTGCCATCAGGCGGGAATTGGAGTGCTGATGGATTGGGTCCCAGCCCATTTTGCAAAAGATGCTCATGGATTAAGGCTGTTTGACGGATCGCCCCTGTTCGAATATGCGGATCCGCTGATTGCGGAAAAGCCCGGCTGGGGAACGCTGACGTTTGATTACAGCAAACCGGAGGTGCGTTCTTTCCTGATATCTAATGCGTTATTTTGGATGGATATGTACCATATTGACGGCCTGCGCGTAGATGCTGTGACGAGTATGCTACGGCTGGATTTTGAAAAGCAGGACGGTCAATATCGTTTTAACTCTAAGGGAGGTATTGAAAATGAGGAGGCTATTGCCTTCCTTCAACAACTGAATGAAACAGTATTCCGCTATTATCCGTATGCTCTGATGATGGCAGAGGAGTCCAGTGCCTGGCCTATGGTAACTTCCCCGGTAAGCGATGGAGGACTCGGTTTTAATTACAAATGGAATATGGGCTGGATGAACGATACGCTTGATTATATCGAAACGAATTTCGATCAGAGACCGGAGCGCCATAATTTGCTGACATTCCCCATAGCTTATGCGTACAGCGAAAATTTTACACTGCCATTGTCGCACGATGAGGTTGTTCATGGTAAGAAGTCGCTGCTTGATAAAATGCCAGGTAACTATGAGCAAAAATTTGCCGGGCTTCGAGCGCTTCTCGGTTACCAACTCACCTCGCCGGGCAAAAAGCTATTATTTATGGGAGGGGAATTCGGCCAATTCATCGAATGGAAGGATGAGGAGCAGCTTGACTGGTTTCTGCTGGATTATGACAGTCACCGTTCGCTGCACGCTTTTACGAAAGCGCTGAATCATTTGTATATTCAGGAAAAGGCACTATGGGAACTGGATCATTCGTGGGATGGATATCAGTGGATTGAGGCGGAGGACCGTGGGCAGAGCGTAATTACGTATTTACGTAAAAGTAAAAAGCCAGGAGATACATTGGTCGTGCTTATTAACTTTCAGCCCGTACCGAGAGAGAACTACCGAATTGGGCTGGAAAAGGCCGGGAGTTATATCGAACTGCTGAACAGTGATCATAAGGACTTTGGGGGAAGTGGCCAGCTAAATACCGGAATGATACGAACCGCCCGTATTCCTTGCCACGGTCAGCTTCACAGCTTGGAGGTGACTATACCACCCCTGAGCATCGTTATACTCAAGAAAGCGCCTCGGAGGCCTAAAAAAGCAGATTAACCACATAAGGAGGAAGCATATATGAACATTTTGTTTGCGGCAGCAGAAGCACATCCATTTATTAAAACAGGCGGGTTGGCTGATGTCATTGGCGCACTGCCGAAGGCACTTCGTCAGGCGGGGTGCGACGTCCGAATCATTTTGCCTAAATATGCGGGGATTCCCGATACTTATAAAAAGTCTCTACGTCCGGTAGCGGTAAAGCAAGTAGCCGTAGGCTGGCGTAATCAATATTGTGGAATAGAGGAACTGACATTAGACGGAATCAAGGTTTATTTTATAGACAATGAGTATTACTTCGGTCGTGACGGTATTTACGGTTATATGGATGATGGCGAACGCTTTTCCTTTTTTAACCGAGCGATTTTAGAAATGCTGCCTGAACTGAACTTTCGGCCGGATATTTTGCATTGTCATGATTGGCATACAGCAATGGTTCCGCTGCTTCTGAATGCCGATTATCGACATTTGCCCTTCTACAGCGATATTCGCACGGTGTTTACCATACATAATCTGCTGTATCAGGGGGATTTTCCGTATGAGGTCTTAACTGAGCTGCTCAACCTGGATGGGAGCTATTTCACCTCCGAGGGTGTGGAGTATCATGGCAGACTGAATTTTATGAAAGGTGGGCTTACGTACTCGGATCATGTCACGACCGTGAGTCCGACCTATGCAGAGGAGATTCAAACGGAATTTTACGGATATGGGCTTGAGGGTCTGCTTCGTAAATTGGGAGATCAGGGTCGCTTAACAGGGATTGTGAACGGAATTGACACCAAAAGCTATAATCCTGCTACGGACAATCGTATTTATACGAAGTACCGAACGAGTCTGACAAAGAAAAAGGAAAACAAAATTGGTCTGCAAAAGGAGCTGGGTCTGCCGGTACGGCCGGACGTACCTATGATTGCCATGGTAACCCGACTTGTAGATATGAAGGGGCTAGATCTGGTAACGAGAGTGCTTGATGAAATCTTGTATTATGATGATATCCAGTTTGTCGTTTTGGGAACAGGGGATCCGGCTTTTGAGCATTGGTTCCGTGAGGCAGCGGGACGCTATCCACTGAAAATGTCGGCGCAGCTTGCTTTTAGCGAACCTCTGTCACGAAAAATATATGCGGCAAGCGATATGTATCTTATGCCATCAAGGTTTGAGCCTTGCGGGATCAGCCAACTGCTAGCGCTTCGTTATGGAAGTATCCCTATTGTGCGAGAAACTGGGGGCCTTAACGATACCGTGCAGGCTTACAATGAGTCTACAGGGGAAGGAAATGGATTTAGCTTCACGAACTACAATGCACATGATATGCTGAACACCATTCGTCGTGCTGTTCATTTTTATCGCCAATCTGAGCATTGGTCGAAGCTTACACAGACGGCTTTCGCAGGAGAATATAGTTGGGATGTTTCAGCCGAAGCGTATATGGATATTTACCATTTGCTCACAAAGACGGACTGAACGGAGTAGGAACACCATATTCATATTAATGAAAAAGGGAATCCCTTTAGCCAGTGTTTGGCTGAGGAATTCCCTTTTTTGCTATAATCAGTCGCCCCCGCCACCACAGCTGCTTCCACATGAAGAGCCGCTGCTACACGAAGAATGGCTACCAGAATCGCCTGAATCATGGTGAGAAGAGCCTCCATGATGAGAACTGTCATGGGAGGAATGATGATGCGAGTGATGCGTATCCCAGTTCGAGCAGCCGCTTGCCGAGCTACAACCAGATGAGCTAGCTAACCCGGCATTGCCTGTAGCATCCGGGTGCATGTGTATGGAAAATTGTTCAGGTTGATACCATGAATACCATACAACAGCTAATAACAGATAGTCGACCTGTAAATAGTTGACCTTAGGCAATTGCTTACCCTCAGGATCATCCACCGCTTTATTCACCCGCTCGCGCAGATGTTGTACAATCTTATGAACCGTTTGTTGGGCTTGCTGTGAAATGGCTATATTCTCCTGAGTATTCCAACGGTTACCTGCTGGCTGCGCCGAAGTTGTGAGTTTGTAATAGTGTGAAAGCTCGTCGTTCGGTAATGGATGATTAAAAAAAGTCCCCCACAAACTGGCGCTATAGCGGTTCCAGCCAAAGCATTCCACATACAACCAATCAAACCACGCACGCTCCTCCGGCATCGGCTGAGAGCCGCCAGAATGGGGCGCATGGTGAAGCATACGACCAAAAAAAGCTTCCGAGAATTGCTGATATTCGCGGGTAAACATCAACATTTCGTGCCATAATTCATCCACATCACTACTGAACATAGGCACACGATTCATAATCGCGCATAGCATAAAATATCGTTTTAGCTCATGCCAACGCCAATCATATTCTTGCTCCGTAATCTCTGGGTGGGCTTCCATTACACGATTCCTTACGCTATGAGCATAGGAGACGGGAATGGATTGCTCCAATAGCTGCATCAGCTCCGTAATCTCTGGATGACGCTCCTGCGTAAGGGAAGAAGGAGAAGGGGAGCTGAGGAAAAAAGCATTCCGGCGCCGTGTTTTTCTGTTTCCCCGGTTCCTGCGTATTGCACGGAATATAAACCAAAAAATGATGAGGCCTATCACAATAAACAACGTCCAAAAGCTACTCATACTATCCATGATGGCTGGCTACTCCTTTCTGAAATAACACGGAATTAAGATTTAGCGTTCGTTATTCAGCAGAGCGAATTCTTTTTTTATCTGGGCTAGCAGTTCAGGATTCGTGATTACATCGCAAGCAGTCCATGCCAAAGTTCTCGCAGCCAGCAGCATTCCTTCCATGGCTCGGTCCTGCATCGCCAAATCGCGGAATTCTGGTGTATGCAAGGCATGCTTCTCGTCAATAACTTGAATGTAAGGATGGATAGCAGGGCAATGAAGCGATACATTTCCGATATCCATAGAGCCATGATCTTCGCCTTCCGTTATATCTTCTTGCGAAATGCCAGCCTGTACCAAATTTGCGGTAAACGCATCGGAAAGTACACGGTTCGTGACCATTTCATCATAAGAAGTCTCATAATTGGAGGTCTCCAAACGACACCCGGCCTGTAAAGCAGCTCCTTCAGCAATTTGAATAACACGGCGAGTCAGCGGGTTCAGTTCTTGACGTGTAGCGGCCCTTACATAAAATTGCGCTGAGGCGTAATCAGGAATAATATTGGCTGCTTGGCCACCCTGATTAATGATCCCATGGATACGCACTGTGCTTTTTACTTGTTGACGGAACGCATTGATGCCATTGAACGTTTGAATCACAGCGTCCAGCGCGTTAATGCCTTCGTGCGGGCTGGCAGCCGCGTGAGCGGATTGACCAAAAAATTCGAATTGTACAGCATCAATCGCCAGCGATTTGCCTGATTTTTCGTAACGATCATAAGGATGCGTCATAAGTGCTATGTCGCAATCATCAAACAAACCGGCAGCGGCCATAGGGACCTTAGCACCACGAGTTTCTTCGGCAGGTGTGCCGTATACCCGTACTTCTCCACCAGTTTCGTCGATGATCGACTTGAGGCCAACGGCAGCACCGGTACTCATCATGCATATCAGATGGTGCCCACAGGCGTGTCCTAAACCTTTCAGAGCGTCATATTCTGCCAGAAAAGCGACAACCGGCCCGGATTTTTCAGCTTTGTAAGTTGCAATAAAGGCTGTTTCTATGCCCAATACGGGTGCCTGGACCTCAAAACCGTGAAAAATGAGTTCTTCTTTTAAACGGGCAGCGGCCAGAAATTCCTCGTTTCCAAGTTCAGGATTTGCCCCAATATATAACGAAATGTCCTTAAAGCGTGGGGCATGCTGCTCAATTGTCTTTTGAATGGTCTGTTTAAAATTCATGCTGAAAACTCCTTTATATAAGCTGTAATGTAGGTACTGTGCTAGGTATGCTGAAATTGTACTATAACATTCATTGCATAATCATGCATATTCATTTATAATGACACAATCTTATTTATTATAAAGAATTTAAGGAGAGAAAAAAAGATTGAAAAAGGCATATCGTTTTACCGCCCTGGTTTTGACGGCGGTTATCTTGCTGTTGACGGGTCTTCCCATGCTCAATGCATACGGAACGGAAGCAAAGCCACAGAAAAAACTTGTAGTGGGCATGAGTGCCGACTTTCCGCCGTATGAGTTTCATAAAGTTATTAACGGTAAGGATACTATTGTTGGCTTCGATGTGGAAATCGCGAAGGAAATCGCCAAAGATTTGGGTGCGGAGATGGTCCCTGAGGACATGAGTTTTGACTCTTTGCTACCTGCTCTGCAAAGTGGTCGCGTAGACTTGGTACTGTCCGGTATGACACCGACGGATGAGCGTAGAAAAAGCATTGATTTTTCAGATGTATATTATCGCTCCAAGCAAGTCATTATGGTACGCCCAGAGGATAAAGACAAATATCCTACGATGGCTGCTTTGAAAGGCGAGAAGATTGGCGCGCAAAAGGGGAGTATTCAGGAAGAAATTGCTCAAAAAGTACCCAATGCCTCTGTAACCTCACTGGACAAAATATCCGATCTGGTACTCCAGCTGCGGACCCAGCGTATCAACGCTGTTGTGATCGAAGATACGGTTGCTAAAGGGTACACGTTAGATGGGACCGTAACACTTGCCAAAGCGATACCTGAGGATGCCGGAGCAGAAACTGCTGTAGGTATACGTAAGGGGAACGCAGAATTGCTTGCCTCTGTAAATAAAACGTTGGCTCGCCTGAAAGCGGACGGGTCGATTGAAAAGTTTTCTACAGAAGCGAGTGCACTCTCGGCAGATCGACAGGTTTCTTCTAATAACATCGTAGATATTTTTTGGAAATACCGCAGTCTTTACGCTACGGGTATTGGTTACACTCTGTTGCTGTCTGCACTCGGAGTACTGTTTGGATTTATCATTGGTCTGATCGTATCCTTGTTGCGGATGAGTGGTATACGCATCATTGAGTGGTTAGGTACCACATATGTGGAGATCCTGCGTGGCACACCTATGCTGGTGCAGCTCATGATCATTCACTACGGGATTGCTTTGACGCTGGGTGTCAATTTTACTCCACTCCAGTCCGGTATAATCACATTGTCTCTGAATAGCTCGGCATATCTGGCTGAAATTTTCCGTGCAGGTATCCAGGCAGTAGACCGTGGACAGATGGAGGCTGCACGCTCATTGGGTATGGGACGAGGCAAAGCTATGCGTCACGTCATTTTGCCGCAAGCGTTTAAATCTATTTTGCCTGCTATCGGTAATGAGTTTATTACAATTATTAAAGAATCCTCCATTATTTCGACTATTGGTATGGTGGATATTATGTATCAAGCCCAGGTCATTAAGAATATTACCTATGAAGGATTAAGTCCGTTCATAATCACAGCCGCTATTTATTTTGTAATGACATTCAGCTTGTCTAAGCTGCTTGGTTTATGGGAAAGGAAGTTGAGAGCCAGTGATCACCGTTAAACAATTGCGTAAATCGTTCGGCAAGAATGAGATTTTAAAAGGCATTGATATAGATATCGCCAAAGGAGAAGTTGTCGTTATCATCGGTCCCAGCGGTTCGGGGAAGAGTACGTTTTTGCGTTGTATGAATCTGTTAGAACAGCCGACGGATGGGGAGATTTTATTTGAGGGCGAGCCGATTACAGCTCGTGGTCATAATATTAATGTAACCCGGGAAAAAATGGGGATGGTGTTCCAGCATTTTAATCTGTTCCCACACAAAACAGTGTTGCAGAACCTGACGCTTGCACCGACGCAGGTTAGAAAACAGTCAGGTAAGGAAGCGGAAAAAATTGCATTAGAACTCCTGCGTACCGTGGGGCTCGAGGATAAGAAGAATACCTATCCGAACCAGCTATCCGGTGGTCAGAAGCAACGTATTGCGATTGCGCGTGCTTTGGCCATGCAGCCGCACGTAATGCTGTTCGATGAGCCGACTTCTGCATTGGACCCTGAAATGGTTGGAGAGGTTCTGGATGTAATGAAGAAGCTCGCCGAAGGCGGTATGACAATGGTAATTGTAACGCATGAAATGGGCTTTGCCCGCGAGGTAGGCGATCGAATTATCTTTATGGATAACGGTCAAATTGTGGAGCAGGGTGCACCAGACCAGGTATTTGGCACTCCAAGCCATGATCGCACTCGTGATTTTCTTGCCAAAGTATTGTAAGAAAGTGCTGGTCTAATCATAAAAAAGCTCTCCGTTGACGGAGGGCTTTTCTTATTTTGTCACCATTTCCCCATACTTTCGTAACAAATATCGATTTCTTAATGACAAAATTGTAACGAGTGTAGTATGATGTTCAGGGTTCCCAACATTTTCATGCGGATAAGGTTACAAAATTGTGATATTATGCAGTAAGCCAAAACTTACCGGGACAGCATGCGGTTAGACAAGCGCTGAAATGCTGGCCCAAACTATGGGAAGTGCGGGGGACGTAACAACGGCAGCCATTCCGATACGTCATAAGACGATGAGGAATATGCCTAGGGGTGAATTGCACAAGCATAGGGCTTCTCCTGAGTCCGAATCCGACAGCTAACTTCGCAGGCATAAAAGAGGAGGTACATATCTTTGAAACATTTAAAACATATTGGTAAAACGATGAAAATTGCGGTGCTTGCCGCAGCTATTGCAGGGTTGGCACAGACAGCTGGAATAGCGGATGCTGCCTCGCTTCACACTGCCAAAGAGGGCGATACCTTCTTTTTGCTTGCTCAACGTTATGGAGTATCGGTAGACGAGCTAACAAAGGCTAACCCAAACATTGCCTCCACCAATATATATGCAGGTCTGCAAATTAAGGTGCCTGACGAAAAAAGTGTAAAGGCAGCTTCGGAATCGAAGCCGCAGCTTCTTACGGAGAAAGCAGCAGCGAATGAGGCGCCAACGATTGAAGCTTGGGGTAAAACATTCAACTATAGCAAAATAGTTGACGTTAAGGCTTCAGCGTATTCTGCCGCAGCCGATGAGAATGGTAAATGGGGCGCAGTGGACTACTACGGCAATCCGCTTAAACTAGGTACAATTGCGGTAGATCCTAACGTCATTCCGATGGGCACGAAAGTACTGGTTACAGGCTACTCCCATCCAGGTTTGCCGGATCATTCTTTTGTAGCTGTCGCTCGCGATCAGGGCAGCGCCATTACAGGAAAGCGGATTGATATCTTTATTCCAGGCAACAAATCATTTGTGAACGACTTTGGATTTCAAAATGTGAAACTGTACGTTATTGATAAATAGCATTGTACGTATATACAGTTTAATTAAACATAATATATATTATGTAAACCTAACGCCTATATCCGTATATATCTAGCTCGGACTCTTATCAGGTCCTATCCGTAAAAAGGCTGTCTTGACGAGCAGAATACTTCTGCTGGTAAGACAGCCTTTTTACGTTGCTTTAGCTTGTACCTCAATCATAAACATACTGTTATTTTCGTTCCGATGTGTGGAGTAGCCGGGGGACTGTCACAAATTTGTAGCCCTTAGCTTTTAGAGAGTGAATTAGACCCGGCAAAGCTTGGACAGTGCCTTGCAAGTTGGAACTTTGACCTCCACCAGCGTGCATTAAAATAATAGAGCCAGGCCCTGTAGCTGGAATCACATTTCGCTGAATTTGTGTTTTACTTAGTCCCTTCCAGTCGAGAGAGTCTACATTCCAGTTGACAATCATGTAGCCATGACGACGTGCCCACTTTATTTGAGGCTCTGTAATTTCACCGTAGGGTGGACGAATCAACTTGGGGCGAAAACCTGCGCTGGCTTGTAAAATACGTTCTGTTTTTGTAATCTGGTTGCGAAAGCGTTCTGGTGTAGCCTTCCTAAAATCCGGATGAGTATAGGAATGATTTCCTATAGCATGGCCTTCACGGATAATACGACGTATAATCCCCGGATGCTTTTCCGCACGGTGACCGACGATGAAAAAGGTGGCTTTGATGCCGTTGGCGTGTAATACGTCCAAAACCTGCGGCGTATACCTAGAATCGGGCACATCATCAAAGGTTAAGGCAATTTGGCGGGTGTGTGGGCCGCACATTTTAAAAATGTCCGCATGTTTTTTACGCAACATTGCTAATGTAGGAGTAGCTCGATCTGTACTCAGATGTACAGAAGAAGCAACAGCTGCTTCCTTGGGATGGGGCGTTCCGATCTTGGGAGGCGCATCCGCGTGAACGGGTAAACTTGAAAATGCTAGTAACAGTGCCAAGCATGGCAACACTCCCCTGTACGGCATATGTATCCCCCCTTTTCGTGCAGTGGTACCTAGTGGTGCTCTCGACTATTATGTACCTGTCCTATTAAAAATATGCTGGTTACCAAGTTAGGCTCATAAACGTCTGGAAAGAAGTTCGCGATGAAATGATTATCAATGAAGATGATGGAGCTAAACGTACATATTCTCTTAAACATGACCGAAAACAAGAGCATTTTCGCAAGTTTTAGCCTTACAACGGATTCGGTATCCCGTGACAGCTGGTGTATAATGGGGTTGCAATTCATAATTATACAGACATGGAATTGAAGGAAGGAAGGATAAAAGTGACCGACTTGTTTACTCCTTATCAATTAAAGGGGCTTTCTTTAAAAAATCGGATTGTTATGCCCCCGATGTGCCAATTCAGTGTGGAGGCCGAGGATGGAAATCCGACGGATTGGCATCATGTCCATTATGTGAGCCGAGCAGTAGGAGGTGCTGGTCTTATTATTGTGGAAATGACAGCGGTTCATCCTGATGGACGTATTACGGATCGTGATTTAGGTATTTGGAGTGACGAACATATTCCTGCATATCGTAAGATTGTAGAGGAAGTTCACAAGTATGGTGCCAAAATTGGCATTCAACTAGGCCACGCTGGACGCAAGGCCGAAGATGCTGAGCAACCTGTGGGTCCTTCTTCGATTCCTTTTAGCGAACGCCTTAAAAAGCCGCATGCCTTAAAGACAGCAGAAGTCAGGGAACTGGTTCAGGCATACAAAGAAGGCGCGCGCCGCGCGGTGGAAGCCGGTTTTGATACGGTTGAGATACATGGCGCTCACGGCTATCTGATCCATCAATTTCATTCGCCTTTAACAAATACGAGAGAAGATGAATATGGCCAGGATCTGTCACTGTTCGGTGTTGAGGTCATACATGCTGTTAAAGAGGTTCTTCCTGCTGATATGCCTGTGCTTATGCGGATATCTGCCAAAGAATACGTCGAGGATGGATATAATGTGGAATACATAACAGGTGTAGGGGAACGATATCGTGATGCAGGTGTGGACATTTTCCATATCTCTTCTGGTGGCGAGGGTCCAATTGGTTCTGGCGGAGGGCCGTCTGCGCGTGCTGGCTATCAGGTGGATTTAGCTCATACCGTCCGTGAAAAGCTGAATGTACCTGTAATTGCTGTTGGATTACTGGATGATTATGAGGACGCCCGTCGGGTTGTTCAGCAAAAAGAAGCTGATCTGGTAGCAATAGGCCGCGCCATGCTGCGTGATCCCTATTGGGCGTTGCATGCATCGCGGGAGCTAAAAGTACAGGCCGACATCCCAGAGCCTTACTTGCGCGGCTTTTAGATAATTTTTGAAACCCTCTTTGCAAAGCTTGCGTAAACATGTGTACAGAGCTTAAAATTTAAGCATTCAACTCTAGGAGGAACTTCACATGTCTATTTTCAAACGATTAAGAGATCTTACGATGTCCAACATTAACGCCATTATTGACAAGGCAGAAGATCCAGTTAAAATGACGGACCAATACATTCGTGATATGCAAGAGGACCTGGAAGATGCAGAGAAAGCGGTAGCCGCTCAAATTGCTATTGAAAAGAGATTCAAACAGCAATACGAAGAACAGGCTGCTTTGGTAAAGAAACGCGAAGAACAGGCACATACCGCTGCAAAAGCACAAAATGTAGATCTGGCCCGTCGCGCGCTGGAAGAAAAGAAATCTGCTGAACAAAAAATGAACGAGTTCAAAGCTGGTTACGAACAGAACAAAGCTGCGGCCGATAACCTGCGTGGCAAGCTGGATGAAATGCGCAGACAGCTGACAGAAATGAAAAACAAGCGCGAGACACTGGTTGCCCGTTATAACGCAGCTAAAGCGCAAACTGAAATTAACAAAGCTATGAACGGTTTTAGCTCTGATACGGCAACTGCCGGATTGAAGCGTATGGAGGAAAAAATGCTGCAAGCAGAAGCACGTGCCGAAGCGAGCAACGAAATGTCTTCTAAGGAAAAATCGTTGGATGAGGAGTTCAAAGAGCTGGATAAGAAAAGCGCCGTGGACGATGAGCTTGCCGCTTTGTTGAAGCAATACGAAAATAAATAAGAACATTTAAGCAGTGCCGCCAAGTTTGATTGCTCAGGAAGCGAAGGAGAAACGTTTTCTCCTTCGCTTTTCCCTGCCCGCAGGCGTAAAACATTATATGAAGGTCAAGAAGATGTGGAGGATGGTATGAAATGCATTTTTTAGAAACGATGAAAGCAATGCTTGTATGGACTGGTGCGGGAGCTATTTTGATCTTCGCATTAATGTATGTCGACTCTTTATTCACGAAGTATAAGGATTTTGCCGAAGTGAAAGCTGGAAATATGGCCGTAACGGTACGAATGATTATGAAGCTGGTTGCACAAGGCTATATTTTGTCAGGCTCTATCGCTACAGCTAATAATTTGCTCGAAGCGCTTGTGTATTCTGTGATCGCTTTTGTCATCCTGCTTGTTTTGGAAGTTATTGTACGTCTGCTGTTGCGGTACTGGGCCCAGTTTGATCTGGATAAAGGTACACAGGAAGGTAAAATTGGTTTCGGCCTGTTTTCAGGAGCGCTGCATCTGGTTGGCGCCTTGATCATTACAGCATGCTTCTAGGCTAAGAAAGGCAGGAATATAACCATGGGTGTTTGGAAACGAATTTCAAATCTATTTGCTAAGCCGGAGCCGCCAAAAGCAGAGAAAAGCATGCTTCACTTAAATCCAGGTGATATCTGTGAAGTTTCGCTTGTCACCTATGAAGTGGTAGGTCGTGTACATAATCGTGCCCGGAATGCCGTTGTTTTGACACTTCAGGATGGTAATCAAATCAGTTATCTTCATATAGAGGAACGGGAAACATTGCAATTCGGACTATATCAGGCCATCGACGGCAGACTTGACAACCCTGAGGAAGTGCCGACCATTTTAGAGCTGGATGATACAACGTATCATTTGGAGGAGCAATATTCTGGGCAAGTTACCGTCATGGGCCGTGCTCCTTTCCGACAGGGTGGAGAGCAGCATGTTTGGCAGTACCAGTCTGATAATTACCATTTGTTGCGGGTAGAGTGGCAGGACGGTCGCTTTATGCTTTATGAAGGAGAAGAAGTGATTACCGGAGACGTCAAGGTTATTCGGGCAAGCTAGGAGAGGGTTACACATGAGCAAACGCACCTGGCAGTATGCATTAAAGGTCTTTGTGGCGCTGAGCTTGTTCGTATCCGTGTTAAGCGGTTGCGGCGCGCCAAGTGTAAAGGATACGTATCCGCTGGAATCGGTTAGTGGCAGCGGAAATTCAACCTCGTATGTATACCGGGCAGCTGGCAAGACAGTCCCGGAAGTAGCGGAGGAATTGAAAGAACAGCGTACACCGGAACAAATGTCACCGCAGAGCAATGAGCGGATGTTTCTGGTATATAGCGATGAGTGGTACCATTTGCAGCAAGATCCAGCTAAGAAGGAAGATACACTCATTGAAATTGACAGTAAAAAGTATGTAGAACAAAATTACAGTTCAAGCTTTTTAAAAGGATACTTAACCGCAACTGTGCTGGATGCTCTGTTTGATTCCTTACGTGGTTCAGGCTCCTATCGGGGCTACTCCAGCAGAGATGTATACCGACCTTCTCAGGGCCAATATCGTGCTCCTACAGTGCAGGAGAAAAAGGCGATTCCGCCGATTACGGTGGAGCGGAAAGGTTCGGTTACCCGTAGAGGGAAGAACTCGGATTCTAGCGTTGGGTCAAGCGGAAGTTTGTTCGACAGAGGGTCCAGCAGTTCACCGAGCAGAGGCTCGATTTCACGTGACCGGAGCGACAGCGGCGGTTCCAGCATATTTGATTCGCCGCGTAAATCTTATAGTAAGCCCAAAACACGTAGCGGTTCAGGTAAAATCAGCCGACGAAGTCGACGATAATGGGTAAAATTTTATTTTCTTCTAAAGTTGTTTGCGGAACTGTGGAGCTGTTGCACAGTTCCTTTTTTGTAGTTTGATATAACCTAAAGTGAATTGAACGGTGCTCCTTTGCTTCGATTTTATTGCCGTCTACTTTGACCTACACTTGATCAGAGCTTATGTGTTCAATACCATCGTCTTCAATAATGTTGCTTTTTTTGATATGGAAATGACGAGCTATCTTTTCTATAGCACCCATCCGTGGTTCAGAAAGTCCGCTCTCCCAAGCTGAAATTGCTTTATTGGTAACCCCAGCGATCTCAGCAAGTTCTTGTTGAGTCAAATGATATTTTATACGTAATTTTTTAAAATTGTCACTTAAAGCCACTATAATCCCTCCACCCCAAATTAAGTAGATTATAACCTTGATATCGAAAAAAAACCAACATAATACATTAGCAAAAGCAACGTCGCTCACTTGGGGTGACTTTTTTTGTTAGTATAAATGGGTGTCGAGTTTGAAGAAGAAAGCTAGGGGAAGAAAATTCCACCTCATATTTATACAAAAAAATCCAATTTACTAGATTATTTCATTGCCACATCTATTAGTAAAATATACAATTACATCAGGCGAAATAGGAGGATGGTGTAACTGTGTTATCTGCTTTTTTATATATTTTACTTGGTTTTTTCGATGCTTTAGCGGCAGTTACTTTGGTCTTGAAGATTTATATGCTCCCCGTGCGGGAAAATCGAAGAAAAATACTTCTCTATGCAATTGGCATAACTTTGTTTTCCTTTCTCATGAGAGAAGTAATAGGCATGCCTAAATTAGATTTTCCGCTTCAGTATTTGTTAATGGTTCTCTTTTTAAGATTTGGTTTAGGGATCAAAACATATCTTGCGGCTTTTTCTGCTGGTTCCGGTCTTACAGCTTACATTAACCTACAGCTATTTGTATATATATTTGCAAACTTTTTCGGAGTAGCACAGCCAGGTGTTATAAGTGATACAGCTGGCTCTTCTATATACGTTATACAGTTGTCTTCCATCCTTACTGCGTACTTTATTTCTTTTGTGATGGGTAAATATAACTTTGGATTCTCATTTATCATTCAACCCCCACATGATTTTTTGAAAGGTGAAAATTACCTAGCATCTCTAAATAAAATGTTCATTATAGGGTCCCTAATATCATTTGTCACTATTTTTGTTACTTTGTATATGCTCTATAACTCCAATACGATAGGATTACTTTCCATCTCATTACTAACTTTTGGAATATCGTACTTCTTATCAGAGAAAGGAGATTACGAGGATGCTAGAAACGCTATCGAGGCACATCGCATCAGAAATAAAGAAAGCTGATCCTGATGGACCCACAAGTGTTGAAGTGATGGAGTATGCGATTGGTATAAAAATTACCGAAATTTCAGCAGTGCTCATGGTCGCAGTTATAGGATGGATAACAGGACATTTTTGGGGGGCATTACTAGCTCTGGCTACGATCATGTTTGTAAGGAGATTTTCAGGAGGGGTACACTTCAGCAACCTTACACTTTGTGTCTTCTTTACAACGGCCATATGTGTAACTATACCTTTTGTCTCTTTAAGTTTAGCAACGATTTTGATAATTAACGCTTGTTCATTATTAGTGTTTGTACTATATGCTCCCAATCATTTTATCTATATTAATAAGACCAAACATCACAAATATTATAAAACGATATGTATTTTAGTTTGCATATTAAATTTTTTTATACAATCTCACATAATATGTTTAGCTTTAATTATACAAGCATTCAGTATTCTTCCTTTATGGAAAGGAGGTGAGCGAAAATGGATAAGAAATTGGCGAGAGCTTTAAGTATAAGCCTTGGTAAATACGCTAACGAGTCTACGAAAAAAGAAAAAACAATTTTTGGCGCTAAACCTGTACCAGCTGAGCTGAAGAAAACAGAAAAGAACTGAATTTAATGGAAGAGGGAAAGCGAATCCTAGCCACTCCATTGCTTGATGACAATTCACTTGGAGATTGCTCTTTTTTTTGTGAGAATCACCTAGTTGCGATTGAATTGTGGAAGCCTAAAAGCAATTATCACATTCCGCTTTTTCATACTTCTCATGGAAGATTTACAGTTCCCACCACCCTCCATGAATGTTCCGTAGGCTTACCCACTTTTTGCAATTTGGACGGATCTAATTTGGTTAACATCACACAAGTGGACAAGATCATTACGGGAGATTATGGAGGGGGGCAGGTTGTTTTTAAAAATCATGATATTAAGGAAAGTATAAATTCAGCAAATTTATCTCGGTGGAAACAAATATATGCAGATGCAATGAATGCCGATAGAGAATTTCGTTATATTTTCGGATCGGAAATTAAGGTAGTTGGTAAGGCAGCAGTGAGCGGTTTTTTTAAGGTAATGAATATGCATAGTGTGGATATGTGGGAACCTAAAAAAAATTATTATGTCCCGCGTTTCAACTCTGGAGATCGTTCTTATACAATCGGGCTAACCGCACAGGCTTGCAGGGAAGCTTTTCCGTATCTATATCCAGCTTATAAAGATACCCTGATAAATCTCGACTTGGTTTGTGAAATTGAGTCTAACGCATTTGGAGGGCTGGTACGATTCGAAGGATCTGACTTCACTTGCTCGATGTCTCATAATAAACTTAAAGCGCTTAAAAAACTGTGGAAATGACCCATGAAAATTCAGGGGTCATTTTTGTTACCAGATTTAAATGAATAAGTCAATAATCAGTTAGACTAGGATAAGCCGGACGGGTTCGATTTAATTCGACATATTTCCCGTTTTTAATCATTTTCCATGTGATAAAATTGATTATGAAAAAAATAACAATCTTTTAAATAAAGGTGAAAACAATCTACATATAAGAAAAGGAGGGTGAAAGCGGGATATATATTGTAAATGCCGGCATGTACAAATGCCCCGAAGGAAATGCCTGTTTGTCAGGCAAGTTCCCACTCATATAAGTCCTCAGCTTTACACTCCAATATCCTAGAAATGAGGACTGCCGCCTCGAATGACATTTTGTCACGTCCCGCGATCCAGTTGGATATTTGTTGCCGCGAATATCCAGTTCGTCGGGCGAGCCATGATTGAGTGCGTCCATGAGATTTGAGTTCCTCTTTCAAAAGGCATTTCCCCCGAGTAAGTTTTTGCACCTTACTTGCTCCTAACAGGGGAAAAGTGTTTCGTTCAGAGTATACAGGTAAATTACTTTTTTATCAATTATATTGTGGAGTTGATTGGATGGTTGCAGATAAAAATGAAAATGTAACTTGCACTAGCTTTTATACAATAAAGATGGCACGACTCGCTTCAGGATATAGTGAGTTAATAGCTTGCAATATACTTGGTATGTCAATGAATGAATTAAAACATATAGAGGAAGATTCATCCGATTTAACAATAGCTCGAGCACAGCAAATGTCCTCGTTATATGAGGTTTCAATAGATTCAATCTATTTCGGAAAAATTAATATAAACTAATAAAATAGAGAAATGACCGGATGATACGCAAAATTAAAAACTGAAATCTACCAAAAACAGCCGCGATATGATATCCAGGCTGTTTTTTGGCGGATAAAGACTTGGAGCAATTCAATAAATACCGTTTGGATTTGCCAGATAACGGTTTTAGCGTTATAACAGAAAGAGGGCATTTAAGAAGAACGGAGTGAGAATATGAATCATACATCATTAAACGCAGAAAAATTCCAGCGTAAAGCAGTTCAGGTGGAAGAGGCACAAAGCAGGATAGCTAGTCATGTTAAACAGGGTGAAAGGGAGGACGTAGGGCTTGAGCAAGCACATGGTCGCTATCTGGCGATGGATTTGACTGCGCCACATCCGTATCCCCGCTTTCGTCGTTCTGGTATGGACGGCTATGCGATCCTTGCCTCGGACACTGAAGTCTGTTCGACCGGTCAGGAAATCTGGCTACACGTGATTGATGAAATTCCTTGTGGCACTGTATCGGACAAGCGGGTGGAGACGGGAATGGCAGCCCGCATCATGACAGGAGCACAACTACCTGAAGGAGCGGACACGGTGGTTATGCTGGAGGCGACACAGCTGCGTGAGGAAAATGGACAGACATATGTTGGCTTAAAGAAGCGTATGGAAGTTGGCAAAAATGTGACACAAATTGGTCATGAGATTAAGGAAGGTCAGCTTTTGCTCAGTAAGGGAACTTGCGTGGGAGCGGGGCATGTCTCAGTACTGGCTACTTTTGGTGTACATCGGGTGCCTGTTTACAGGAAGCCAAGGGTGGCTGTCTTTTCCACAGGGTCAGAATTGCTCGCAGTGGATGAGCCGTTACAACCGGGAAAAATTCGAAACAGTAATACATATATGCTGGCTTCTCAAATCAGAGAGGCAGGAGGAGAGCCGTTCATTTTACAAGCCATTCATGATGATTTGAGTCTTGCCCGTACCTCTGTACGTGAAGCCATAGCTGCCTATGATATCGTGGTCACGAGTGGAGGAGTATCGGTGGGGGATTTTGATATTATGGGTGACCTGGTACGACAGGAAGATGTGAATATGCTGTTCAACAAAGTTACGATGCGTCCAGGAAGTGTGACCACAGCCGCAGTGATTGACGGCAAGCTGTTATTTGCGCTTTCAGGCAACCCCGGTGCGTGCTTTGTAGGCTGTGAGCTGTTTGTACGGCCGACGATCCAAATGATGTTATCTTCGGCACATCCATATTTACAAACCTGGACGGCGAAGTTAGGCGCAGATTATACGAAGGTAAACAACTATACACGCTTTGTACGCAGCTCTTTGGAGATACGTGGTGGACAAGTATACGCGATTCCTGCGCGAGCAGATGAATCTAGTGTCATGGTGACCATTAAGGACAGCGACTGTCTGATCGTGATTCCTCCTACAACAGAAGGATTACGCAAAGGTGAAGAGGTGCGAGTACTGGTATTACAAGGTGGACAGGTAACGTGAATACGAAACATCCATTTGTATGTCAAATCGTCGGATTCAAAAATACGGGGAAAACGACCTTTCTCGGAGGGTTAATTCGTTATGTGCAGAAGTCAGGTCTACGCGTAGCAGTGATCAAGCATGATGGACATGAATTTGAAATGGATCATGAGGGTACTGATACGTATAAGCACCGACAGGCGGGTGCTGAAGGCGTAGCTATTGTTTCGGCTGGAAGAACAGCTATTTTAGAGGAGAATAGTCAGCCTGTCACCAGTCTGATACGGCATTTTCAGGCCTATGATTGTGTGTTGCTGGAAGGCTTCAAGCAGGAGGATTATCCGAAGCTGGTCATGGTTAAGGAACAATCGGATGCTCAGCTTACCGATAAGCTGACAAATGTACAGGGGGTAGCGGTTTGGGAGCATCAAATGGATTGGGCTCAACATCACTACTCAGATGAAATGATACAAATATTTCCTGCTGAGGCCAACGGACCCGCAGGCCGCTGGCTACTCGAACAGATTCAAAAGCAGATAGAAGGAATGAGGAATAAGCAGGGGTGAGACATCAATCGGCTGAGTCGCTTAGAGTCTCTACCCGCCGTTCGATCGCCTGGGACATGGTTTTGTCAGTCAGGTGGGCATACACTTCTGTTGTTTCTGTCGAAGCGTGCCCCAGTTGTTCCTTTGTTTTGTAAATATCATTTTGTAAATAATAATCAGTAGCAAAGGAATGACGAAGCTTATGCACGGTAAGGTAAGGCTTACCGAAACGCTTGGCGTACTTTATGATCATTGCCTGAATCGCTCTTTTGGTCATCCGTTTGCCTTCTGTACTCCCGTTAGGACGTGTGACAAAGAGAGCCTTTTCTTTTTTTGGAGCGCGGTAACGGGTATGTCTCAGGGACAAATAAAGTACGAGATCATCTTTGGATTGCTCGCGGAAATACACCGGCGTTTTAAAGGTTTCGTCGTTATTGCCTTTGCGATACACATATAATAATTTATTGTTTATGTCTAAATCATCCAGATTCAGATTGACGATTTCAGATACGCGCAGGCCTGAGTTCAAAATGAGGCTGGCGATGCAGGCATCCCGTTCCTTATTTAGTTCATAGGAGTATAGCGCCTGCTTATTATCGGCCAAATCCTGACCATAGCCTTCATAAATATAACCGATGAATTCAAGCAATTCTTCCTCTTCCAGTATTTTACCTTTAAGCTTGGCCGCCGTATCCTTGGGTTTATGTATACGCTTGATTTCGACCTTGGCCATAATGTTGCGTTTGAGCAATGGATAAAAATTTTCATCTTCAGCGATCTGACTTAAATAATGAAAAAGCGAACGCAGAGACGACAGCTTACGTGAAATGGTTATACGGGAGTTGGAGCCTTCGAGCTTAGTAGACAGAAATAATCGAAAGCCTGTAATACTGTCCATGTGAAGTGTCTCCAACTCTTCAAGTGTAACTTGGGCATTCGTTTCTCCGGCAGACAAGCCTTCCGAGCGAAGCCATGAAAAGAAAGCTTCGTAATCCCGCACATATTCTAGTAGTGTGGAAGGGGACAGGTCGGGCAGCTTATAATCCATAAATTGCTGCACGTACCATGGTAATCCCGGCATTTTTTCATCTAGTTTGCGCCGGTCGATGATCTTTTGTATATTCATTGGGTTCCACCTCGTCCGGTCATAATATATATGTATTTTAGCATATTTTGAACAGCACTGGATGGGATGTAATTCGAAGTTAAAGAACGGATTGAACCGCCAAGAGAGGTGAAAGTATGGGGTATAATATCAAATCGGAACTGAAGCTGTCTATTAAGAGTGTACCGGAGTCGCAAAAGGACATTATTGTACAGCTCATGCAATTTTATTTATACGATTTTACAGCCTATCTGCGAATTGATGTCACTGAGAAGGGGACATTCCCGGCTTATCCAGACTTGTATCAATATTGGACGAGCGGCGAACAGAAGTTGCCTTTTCTGATTTGGAGACAGGATGTTCCTGTGGGCTTTGCACTCGTTGACCGAATGTCCAGCAATCGAGAAGCTGACTACTACATGGCTGAGTTCTTTGTACTTCGTCCTTATCGGCATAATGGGGTTGGGACTTGGGCGGCTCATGAGCTGTTTGGACGTTTTAACGGACGCTGGAAGGTGACCCAGATGAGTACGAATAGGCCGGCACAATCCTTTTGGCGTAAGGTGATTGGAAGCTATACGAAAGGTGAGTACAGGGAACAGACACATCCCGTAAGAGGAAACATTAGTCAGTTTTTCAATACCTGAGAAATTCTAAATAGATAAGTTAGTAATGAAAAAGAGTTGGGGAGAGTATCCTATCGGCTCTTTTTTGTTGTAAATTCAAGTCTTCTATGATAAGAGAGCTACATTCTACAGGCTGTTCATGGTAAGATAAGGATAGAAGCATATAAATTCAATAGGAAAAGAGGGTATTATGCTAGAAAAATGGGTTCAGGAATTAAAAGATGGTGAACAAGAGCTGATTGCGTGGAGAAGACATCTACATCAGCATCCCGAGCTTTCTTTTGAAGAAACGAATACATCTGCTTTTATCGCCGATCAATTGCGCTCTTTTGGTATTGAGGTAAGAACGAATGTGGGTGGAAACGGTGTGCTCGGGTTTTTAGAAGGCGGTCAGCCAGGTAGAACGATTGCATTTCGTGCTGATTTTGATGCACTTCCTATTCAGGATGAAAAGGAAGTGCCTTATAAATCGACCGTTCCGGGTGTTATGCATGCCTGCGGGCATGATGGTCACACGGCTGCATTACTTGGAGTGGCACGCGTGTTGAGCCATAACCGTGAGGCGCTGAAGGGAAAGCTTGTGTTTATTTTTCAACATGCAGAAGAAAAACCGCCTGGCGGAGCCAAGTTTATGATTGAGGATGGCTGTCTGGAAGGGGTAGAGGCGGTATACGGTATTCACCTCGCGTCTGAAATTCCTTTTGGTAAAATTGGATTAAAGAGTGGGCCTGCGATGGCGGCTGTCGACGCGTTTACGATCCAGATCAACGGTAAAGGCGGGCATGGCGCACGACCGCACCAGACGGTAGACTCTATTGTTATCGGCAGTCAAATTGTGAACGGGTTGCAGCAGGTGGTTAGTCGCAGGGTGGACCCTATTGAATCAGCAGTGTTAACGATTGGGGTATTTCAAGCTGGAACTGCCTTTAATGTGATTGCAGATAAGGCCAAAATTGAAGGGACTGTACGTACGTTTAATAAGGAAGTGCGTAAGGAAGTCGAGAATGAAATTCGCAGTATCGTCAAGGGGTTGACTGAGGCTTATCATGCCGGATACGAAATGGACTATTTGAATGGCTATCCTTCTTTGGTGAATGCCGAAGCCGAAACGGAGCGTGTACGCGAGCTCATCGGCAGACTGTATGGAGCAGACGCTTTTTTGGATTTGAAGCCGGTCATGGGAGCAGAGGATTTTGCCTATTATTTGGAGCAACGACCGGGAGCCTTCATTCATGTAGGTGCCCGTAATGAGGATGAACGAACGCATTTTGCTCATCACCATCCTCACTTTGATTTTGATGAGCGGGCATTGCTCGTCTCAGGGCATATTTTTTTAGCTCTGGCGCTTGAATACTTGCAATAATATGCATTTGTTTATGACTAAAGCCAGTATTAACGGAAGTAACGGAAGCTGGAACCGCGCATAGCGCGGTTTTTTTGTTGTAAATCCAAGTATTTTGACACCCATAAAGAATGAAAATAAAGTAATTAATTCACTATGTGAAAAATTCATAATAGAAATAAATAAAAGGTGTTAACTCTGAAGGAAGTCTAAACCTCATACTATAAGCTGCGGAGCAGGAGATAATATCGCATGATCTTGATTTTTCGTACAAGGAAATGAAAAAAAGATGACGAATCTATTGAGCATGACAACAGTGTAAGCGCTAACAAATTGGGTGTTGCACTATATTTATTGGGATGAATGGGGGTGAGTCTAAGAGAACATTTGTCAGAATTGTGAGAAGCAACGATAACGATAGGAACGAATTCGTATATTCAAATGATTATGAAGAAGGAGGTTGAATTCATTGACTAAGGCAAAAAACAGGTTGAAGATTGCTTGTTTGGCGCTTGTGGTAGCGGGTGCTTCCTGGACAGGAATGATAGCGCCGACTCATGCTGCTTCAAGTGACGATTACAGTTGGAAAAGTGTCGTTACGGGTGGAGGTGGTGGTTTTGTACCTGGCATTATTTTTAATGAAACGGAAAAAGACCTGATCTATGCACGTACAGATATTGGAGGGGCTTACCGGTGGAATGCTGCCAATGAGAGCTGGATTCCGCTGACGGATTCTGTGGGCTGGGAGGATTGGAACAAAAATGGTGTCGATGCACTAGCGACTGATCCTGTTGATCCAAACCGTGTATATATAGCTACAGGTACGTATACTAATTCATGGGATAAACAAAACGGGCAAATTATGCGTTCCACCGACAGGGGCAATACGTGGCAGACGACCAAGCTTCCTTTTAAGGTGGGGGGCAATATGCCGGGGCGCTCGATGGGGGAACGTCTGACGATTGATCCAAATAGGAATAATATTTTGTTCTTTGGAGCTCGAAGTGGTAATGGACTATGGAAAAGCTCTGATTTCGGAGTAACTTGGAGCAAGGTGAGCAGTTTCCCAAATCCAGGGACGTATGTACAGGACCCTTCCAATGAATATACCAGCGACATTGTCGGTTTAGCCTGGATCACTTTTGACAAAAAAACAGGCTCTTCCAGTAAAGCAACGCAGACGATCTATGTAGGTGTAGCAGATAAAAAGCAAAGTGTCTATCGCAGTACAGATGGCGGGACAACCTGGTCTGCTATAGCGGGACAGCCTACGGGCTATTTGCCACATCACGGTGTGTTATCAACGGACGGCAATCTATATATTTCTTATAGCGATGGAGCCGGTCCATATGACGGAACAAAGGGTGAACTGTGGAAATTGAATACAGCCAGCGGGCAGTGGACTAACATTAGCCCCATAGGTAGCAGTAGCGCGGACAATCATTTTGGATATGGTGGACTGACGGTGGATGCCCAGAAGCCAGGTACACTTATGGTTGCTACGTTGAATGCCTGGTGGCCGGATGAAACGATTTACCGCAGCACGGACAGTGGGGCAACCTGGAGTCCTATTTGGGAATTTGATGGTTATCCGTCTCGCAAGCTGAAATATAATCTGGATATAAGCGGTGCACCTTGGCTGACTTTCAATGCCAACCCGGCTCCACCGGAAGTATCGCCCAAGCTGGGGTGGATGATCGGTGATCTGGAGATAGATCCATTTAATTCAGACCATATGTTGTACGGCACCGGAGCTACGATTTATGGCTCTAAAAATCTAACCAATTGGGATAAAGGCGGAAAGCTGGATATTTCAGTAGCCGCTAAAGGGGTAGAGGAAACGGCGATTTTGGATCTGGTGAGCCCTCCAATCGGCGCGCCTTTGGTGAGCGCAGTAGGTGATGTCTCTGGATTCAGACATGACGATTTATTCAAGGCTCCAGCTAAAATGCTGGATAATCCGACTTTTACAAGCAGCGAAAGTATTGATTATGCCGAGCTGAATCCTTCTTTTATGGCTCGGGTAGGTAAAGCGGATTATAAAAAAGATCCAAATACCAAATCCATCGGTATTTCCAATGATGGTGGAGCCAACTGGTATAAGGCAAATAGCGAGCCTTCTGGTACAGCAGGAGGGGGCAGCATCGCTGTAGCAGCAGATGGTAATGGCTTGCTGTGGAGTACCTCAGACAAAGGTGTGTTCTACTCCAAAACTGGTGGCAACTCATGGACAGCAAGCACAGGGATTCCAGCGAATGCAAAGATCGTCTCTGACCGAGTGAACCCTAATAAATATTACGCATTTGCCTCCGGGAAAATATATGTGAGCACCAATGGTGGCGTATCCTTTACGCCTTCAGCGGTAACTGGCTTACCGACAGCAGGCAATGCTGATATTGATGCTGTACGAGGAGCAGAAGGAGATGTGTGGTTCGCCGGAGGCTCCGAGGATGGGGGGCCATATGGTTTATGGCATTCCAACGATTCCGGCGCTACGTTCACCAAGCTCTCTAATGTGCAGGAAGCGGATTTTGTAGGCTTTGGTAAGGCAGCGCCGAACCGCACGTATGCAGCGGTATTTATCGTTGGTAAAATAGATGGTACACGTGGATTTTACCGATCGGACGATGCTGGTGCAAACTGGGCGCGCATTAATGATGACAAACATCAATATGCTCGAGTGACCAAAATTATTGGGGACCCGCGGGTTTATGGACGTGCTTATCTGGGAACGAATGGCCGCGGCATTCTGGTGGCAGATCGTGTGGGTGGTGATCAGCCATCTACCGGGCAAGCAAGTATTACACCAACGACTGCAACCTATGGAGTGAATAACAACAATACAGATATTACTGTCAAGCTAACACTTAACGGCAATACGCTGGAAGCGATCAAGCAGGGGAGTGTGGTGTTGAACAAAGGTGAAGATTATACGCTTAGTGAGGATACAGTCGTTCTTACCAACAAGTATTTATCTAAACTTCCTAAAGGAGAGACAGCACTAAACTTCCATTTTAGTACAGGCAATGATGTGTTGTTTACGATTACGGTGAAAGGGGATACGCCGAGTGAGCCGGGAACAGGCGAGGGCGTTCTGAAGGTGCAAACCTTCAATGGGAATGTATCCACCACAAGTAATACAATCAGTTCCAAATTTAAAATAACCAATACGGGAACCTCATCCATTTCCCTAGCAGATGTGACATTGCGTTATTATTACACCATTAACGGGGAGAAAACACAAAATTTCTTCACGGATTGGTCGAGCGTCGGTACAGGGAATGTGATTGCTAGCTTCAAAACATTATCCAATGCGAAGCCAGGGGCAGACTCTTATGCAGAAATTGGGTTTAAATCGGCTGCGGGTTCTTTAGAGCCTGGTCAAAGTGTGGATTTGCAAACCCGGATATCCAAAGAGGACTGGAGCAGTTACACACAGACCGATGATTATTCATTTAATCCTACAGCAAACAGTTTACAAGATTCTGCTAAAATAACCGCTTATCTGTCTGGAAGCAAGCAATGGGGAATTGAGCCCTAAACCTTAATAAGGATAATCCTAAGTCAGCCACTCTAATGAGTGAGCTGGCTTTATTTTGATGACCTTGTTGTCCCGCATTCTTTTTTTAGGAAAAAGCAACGACAAGTTGAAAACAGCAACTAATAGAGATTCAAATTAGATAATATAATTATTTCATTATATGAAAAATTAACAATAGAAAAAAAATCTTTCTCGCATACGATCTCAATAAAACAAACACACCACCTTAAGTAGAAAAAAGAAGCACCGACAGGAACGTATGTTCTTTTATCTCGAAAAAGAAACGCTCCTGTCCTTAGACAAAAAGCGTCTCTAATCCATTTTTTATATTATCATACACCTCAAACAAGATGCCGGGATACTGAAATTAACAGTGTCATCGTAATGACATTCATAATCGTTGAAAGTAATACTGTTTGTGCGGCAAAATCGGGTTCATTTTTATATTCTTCCGCCAAAATACTTGTATTAACTCCGGTAGGCATACCCGATGCAATGAGCAAGGCTTGAGCGGGAATCCCCTTAAGACCCAGCAGCAAGACAAGCATAAAACCGACTATTGGACCAGCAATCAGGCGTAGTACCATACTGATGTACACGGCTGTACGGCGCAAGCGAAAGGGATATTGCACAATTTGTGCTCCCAAAGTAAGCAGAGCCACGGCAACCATCGACTGACTAATATAATTCAAAGGTTCAGCCAGTAAATTAGGCAACGGACTATGCAACAGATTTAGGAGCAAACCTAGTGCAAGTGCATAAGGTACAGGCATTTTCAAAAAATTAATTAAAATTTTTCGAGTGTTAGCCTTACCGTTCTGTACAACAAAAGTACCGTATGTAAATGTAACAAAGCTTTGAAAGGTCATAATCAGAGCCTGAACGGAAATGGCTAGCGGATCACCTTTGAACACCAACTGATTGATTGGTAGACCATAATTTCCTGAATTATCTAGCATTACACTGTTTGTAAAAGCTCCACGCATTCCAGGGCTGTATTTCAGCGATCTGGCGACGGTAGTACTGATTACGTACAGAATAGCTATGTACAAGGCATAAAAAAGTGAAACCTCACCCATGAGCATTAAAGAAATTTCCGAGTGATATAGACCCGTAAACACAACTGCGGGGGTGATATAATAAAAATTGATTTTAGCTAAGGTATACAAATCCAGTCGAAAATAATATTGCATGATACAACCAAAACCGATAAGTACAAAAATAGGTAAAACAACGTCCAAAAGAATGGTGCCGAACATGTCTGTTTCATCTTCTTTCTATTATGCGAATGTAAAGGCTGTTTCTTATAAATGCATGGGCATTTTCTCATTATACTGTGTAAATAGGTTAGGCGTATAATAAAATTTTATAGTGGTTTTGGTAATCTGGACTGCAGCTATAGTGGTGTCTCACACATTAAATAAAAAAAGATAAAAAATCAGCTTAGAGAAACCGTTAATACATCTAGGGACGATTGAGCCCGGTGTTTACTATAAGGAGGAATCGCATCATGAAAAACACTTGGACAGCTTTACTAGCGTGTATACTGGTCTTGGGATTGGCAGCGGGAACCGCTGAAGCCAAGCAGGGACGCGGAAATGATCAGGGGAACAAACAGGAAGCAAAGACGTCTGTTAAAGACGGGAATGAAAAGAGCGGGGAAGAGCTAATCAATCCCCATGACTCAGACAATGATCAGTCCAAAAAACAAAAGGACAAAGCATCCGGTAAAAAGGATGAAAACAGTAAAAAAGACAAACACGCAGAAATCAGAAAAACTGAACCTGTTGCAGTAACGGATGATACATACGGGGGGTCCAAAGACCATAATGGTCACAAGGGACGCAACGGTTACAAGGGTCTGCTTCACGCGGTAGAAAATACGAAGGATAAGCCGGCAGGAGCGGTTATTGCGAATCTGCTGCTTACGAAATACCCGGACCGTTTGACTTCGGAGCAGGTTGCTGAACTTGAATTGATCCGGAATTCTGGTAAAGCACTGACTGAGGCAGCTGAGCTACTGGCTGAAAACGGAAATGTGACAGATGCCGTTTACATGCAGGAGGAGGCGGTACTGGCTAATGTGTCCGATCTGGACAGCTACAAAAAGCTGGGTGAATTCTCGAAGAAGGCCGGACGGCCGTCGGGTATGAAGCTGTTCGTGAATGGTGAAGAATACGACGCCAAACCGATTAACCGCAATGGGACCACACTTGTTCCGTTTAGAACAGCTTCCGAAGCTTTGGATGCAAAGGTTTCCTGGGATCCGAAAGAAAAGGCTGTTACTGTCACCCGTAACGGCGTGTCCGTCAAATTATTTGTTAACAGTCCGAAAGCATATATTAACGGTCAGCCGTATTCTATCGAGCAGCCAGCATCCATAGTGGATGGGACGACAATGGTACCTGTAAGGGTAATCGGAGAGGCCTTGGGGACAAATGTTAAATGGGAGCCTGAGAGCCAGTCCGTTGTTGTATACGAGCAGCCAACAACACCTGCATCAACATCATAACGTGCTGTAACAAATATTTTGTAAACAAAAAGGGCCCCTGACTAAATGTCAGGCCTTTTTGTTTTACCTTGCAATGAATGATTCCGTATTCTTTTTAATGGTGAGAGGATAGATAGCCTTCATGATACTACCAAGCTATTCGCATTATGTGCTGGTCATGTGTACAATTAAATAGAGAACACTGACAAAAGGGAGTGTTATAGATGGATTTAGGATTAACGGGAAAAGCAGCCTTTGTTGCAGGTTCCAGTAAAGGACTCGGCAAGGCAAGCGCACGGGAGCTGGCACGCGAGGGTGCGAATGTCATCATTTCAGGACGGAACGAAGCAGAGCTTCAGCGGACGCAGGCGGAATTACTGGAAACAGCGAGTGGCCGCGTTGAATATGTAGTTTGCGATGTAACAAAACCAGAAGATATCTCCCAGGCCATCCGCCGTACAGCTGATTTGTTTGGCACCGTTGATATTTTGGTTAACAATGCGGGTGGGCCTCCTGCAGGTACCTTTGATGATTTTACTGATGAAGTGTGGATGCAGGCCTTTGAACAAAATTTACTTAGTCATATCCGGTTGATCCGTGAGGTGTTACCCTATATGAAAAAACAACAAAGCGGTAGGATATTAAATATTGCTTCTTCCTCAGTTAAGCAGCCAATTCCGGGACTAATCATTTCAAATACGCTACGTACTGGAGTCGCTGGATTGGCGAAAACATTGTCTCTGGAATTGGCTCCTCATAATATTCTGGTACATACTGTAGCACCGGGGAGAATTGCAACCGATCGCGTGCGTAGCTTGGACGAGCATCGAGCTGAGAAAACCCAGCAAACGACGGATCAGGTTCGAAAACAAGCAGAAGAGGGCATTCCATTGGGGCGGTATGGAGAGCCTGAAGAGTTCGGTAAAGTTGTTGCTTTTCTGGCGTCTTCAGCTTCATCCTATTTGACAGGGAGCACCATCCTTGTGGATGGCGGAATGATTAAATCGTTATAAAATAAAGAAGCGTGCCAGCCTCAGGTTTAATAGGGGGCTGGCACGCTTTTTTAAAATTTATTTAGGGAGTTGGAAATGTTCATTCAAGGACTGTTCAGCTCTCGCGGCCTGGAAGTTCACAACCCTCATCCGTACATACACCACCTGCATCCTGTTTGGACGAGCTGCCACTTATCATAGTGAAAGGTGAGCGTTCATCCCATGCTTTTTGAAGTGCGTCATGAAATACTTCCTCCGGCTGGGCACCAGAAACGGCAAATTTTCGATCAAATACAAAGAATGGTACACCCTGAACACCCAACTCAGCGCCTTCGGCTTCATCAGCTCTAACTTCGTCGGTAAAACGGTCACTGGCTAATATAGCAGCCGCTTCCTTTTGATCTAGACCAACTTCAGTAGCCAGCGCTGCCAGCACTTCATGATCCCCTGTATGCTTGCCTTCGATGAAAACAGCATGGAATAAGCGCTCGCTCAGCTCCAGCATTTTGCCTTGTGTTTGAGCCCAAAGTGTTAAGCGGTGAGCATCAAGAGAGTTTGTCGGCACCATGGCATGAATATTATACTCAAGACCCGCAGAGCGTGCATTTTCGTTCATTCGATCATTCATAGCCTGAGCCTCTTGCAGACTGACCCCATATTTAGCGGCTAGTTCTTCATTGATCGTTTTACCACTATCTCTCACAGCACCCGGGTTCAATTCGAAACTCTTAAATGTCAATTGCACCTCATCGTGATGTGGAAATTTCTGTAACACTTGCTCCAAACGGCGTTTACCAATATAACAGAACGGACACATATAATCAGACCAAACTTCAATATTCATCAGGGATAAGCCTCCATGTATACGTATTTTATTGTGTAACCGGGAGCATTGCTCCTCACTTTAGAATGTGTATAAAGGTGGAACTTCACTAGTTACAATAAGAATTATAAAGCTAAAGGATTTAACGTGCAAATAATTAATGCTTGTCAAAAAATTAATGCTGTGATATTTTATATGTGTAACCGGTTACACATTGGAGTTGAACCTACACTATGACAACAATTAAAGAAGTCGCCAGCTTTGCAGGGGTTTCCGTAGCAACCGTTTCCAGAGTTATCAATGAAACTGGATATGTGCATGAGGATACACGGCGAAAGGTTGAGGCTGCTGTGAAGCAGTTAAATTACAAGCCTAATGAAGTTGCACGTTCTTTGTATAAAAAGAAATCTAGATTAATCGGTCTTTTGCTGCCGGATATTACGAACCCTTACTTTCCCTTGTTAGCTCGTGGGGTGGAGGATCGAATGCAGGAAAATGACTTTCGGATTATTTTCGGTAATAGTGATGAAGATCGCCAAAAAGAATTGGATTACATGGATACTTTTGTTCAAAATAATGTCGTTGGTGTTATTTCTTCTACCAATGATCCCGATGCCGATTGTTACGCCAAACTGAAGATCCCGGTCGTTTTTCTCGATCGAACTTCCAGTGACAGCCTCTCCGTATATGCAGATGGAGCCCATGGCGGTTGCTTGGCTGCTCAAGAAATGGTTGCACGCGGCAGCAAGCAAATTACAGTCATGCAGGGCCCTGCACATATTCGTCCAGCACAAGATCGTTTTCGCGGGGCGGTTGAAGAGCTTCAGCAATCCGGAATTGCTTACCATGTGGTCGAGACAACGTCCTTTTCGTTCAAGGAGGCCGAGTCGTGGGCCAAAGAGCTGTTTAGCAAGTATCCCGATACGGACGGAGTTATCGCAAGTAATGATATCGTGGCTACAGCGGTGATGCATGAGGCACATAGATTAGGAAAGAAAATCCCGGATGATGTTCAAATTATCGGGTTTGATGATATACCATTAAGTAGTTTGTTATTCCCGCCTTTGTCAACGATCCGACAGCCTGCTTATGAAATGGGCTGGGAAGCAGCAGGACTACTCATTCAGTTGATTGAGCAGTCGCAAGTAACGAAGTCAAGTGTACCTAATCTTCATTCGAAAGTACTTACCTATTCAAGCATACAATTGCCCGTCAAATTTATAGAACGGGATACAACGAGAAGGGTGGATAATGATGGCTAAAATTTCGATTATCGGAAGCAGTTCTATGGATCTCGTAGTTACTTCGTCCAAACGTCCCGGTGCTGGTGAAACGGTATTGGGTGAAAGCTTCACAACCGTACCTGGAGGTAAAGGAGCCAATCAGGCAGTAGCCGCAGCACGACTCGGAGCCGACGTTACGATGATTGGACGAGTAGGGGATGATCATTTTGGGAAGCAGATTTTACGTAATTTTGAAGAAAATCATGTTCATACCGATTATGTGAAACCGGTTACACATATGGAAAGCGGTACAGCGCATATTATACTAGCTGAAGGCGATAACAGTATTGTCGTGGTAAAAGCAGCGAATAATGAAGTGACACCCGCCTATGTGGAAGAAGCGCTTGACGTCATCCGAAGTTCGGATATTGTGCTAATTCAACAGGAAATACCAACAGAAACGGTTGTTTACGTAAGCGAGATTTGTGCGAAATACCAGATACCCTTGTTGCTGAATCCAGCCCCGGCTCGTGAAGTGGAGGAAAGCGTAATTGCGAATGCGACCTACATTACGCCTAATGAGCATGAAGCTGCCATTATGTTTAAGGATTTAAGTCTTCAAGAAGCGCTGCGCAAATATCCCAACAAGCTGTTTGTGACTGAGGGCAGCAACGGTGTACGGTTCTTCGACGGAGAACAGGAAGTCGTGGTTCCTACTTATAAAGTAGAAGCTATTGATACGACAGGTGCAGGAGATACGTTTAACGCTGCTTTTGCAGTGGCTTTAGCTGAAGGAAATTCGCTGGCAGACAGTGTGAAATTTGCTAATCGTGCTGCGTCATTATCCGTTACCAAATTTGGAGCCCAAGGTGGAATGCCAACCCGTCGTGAAGTGGAGGAGCAAATATAATATGAAGAAACATGGAATCCTAAACAGTCATATATCCAAAATACTGTCGGATCTCGGCCACACTGACTATATTGTCGTGGCTGATGCTGGCTTACCTGTTCCTGAAGGCGTTACCAAAATTGATTTGGCCCTTAAACTGGGTGTTCCATCCTTTCAGGACGTCGTTGATGTCATTGCAGCAGATATGGTGATCGAAAAAGTAACGCTGGCCGAAGAAATCAAACAAGAAAATGAACAAGCATTACAGTATATTATGCACAACTTTGCAGGGGACCAATTAGAACAGCCACAGATTAGTAAGCAGGTTGCCGTCATTGAGTTTTGCTCTCATGAACAATTCAAGGAGCTGACCCGTTATGCAAAGGCGATCATTCGTACAGGAGAGGCTAAACCGTATGCCAATTGTATTTTGCAGGCAGGAGTTCATTTTGGATAAATCAATGTTGAATAAAAAGGAGGGTACAGCATGCAGATTCAAATGAAAGGAATTCACAAAGCCTTTGGAACCAATCAGGTACTGAGTGGTGTTCACTTTGATCTTCGTGAAGGAGAAGTACATGCCCTCATGGGTGAAAATGGTGCAGGCAAATCAACGCTGATGAATATTCTAATCGGACTGCATCGGCGAGATGAGGGAACGATCATCATTGACGGCCAGGAAACCTATTTTGCTGACCCCAAAGAAGCGGAGCAAAAAGGAATTGCTTTTATTCATCAGGAACTGAATGTGTGGCCGGAGATGACTGTGCTGGAAAATCTGTTTATCGGCAAGGAAATGACATCCAAGTGGGGCTTACTAGATAGCTCCAAAATGAAAGCGCTAGCAAATGAACAATTCAGCAAGCTTTCGGTAAACCTTCCATTGAACGGTGAAGCAGGCGAGTGTTCAGTGGGTCAACAGCAGATGATTGAAATTGCCAAAGCACTCATGACAGATGCTAAAGTTATCGTGATGGATGAGCCGACAGCCGCCTTAACCGAACGGGAAATTCAGAAGCTATTCGAGGTTATTACTTCCTTGAAAAAAGTTGGTGTTTCGATTGTGTATATTTCACATCGGATGGAGGAAATATTCGCGATCTGTGATCGGATTACCATCATGCGTGATGGGAAAACGGTGGATACTCAGGCGATTCCCGATACGAATTTTGATGAGGTTGTACGGAAAATGGTAGGTAGAGAGCTGACTGAACGCTACCCGGTAAGAACGCCTGCTTTGGGAGAAGTGGTGCTGGAGGTCAAAAATGCTTCGCATAAAGGGTTGTTTGAAAATGTGAATTTCACTGTACGATCTGGGGAAATTGTAGGTTTTTCAGGCTTGATGGGCTCGGGACGGACCGAGATCATGCGTGCGTTATTTGGACTGGATGCTTTGGATCGTGGTGAGATTCATGTGCGTGGAAAAAAGGTGTCTATTCGTAAACCGGATGATGCAGTGAAACTAGGGATTGGCTTCATTACAGAAGACCGAAAAGATGAGGGTTTGGTGCTGGATTTTTCTATCCGGGAAAATATGGTACTGCCGAATCTGTTCAGTTTTACTTCAAAAGGATTTATTTCAGGTAAAAAAGAGGTAGATTTTGTTAACACTTTAATTAAGCGCTTACAAATCAAAACCCAATCGGGCGAAACAACGGTTCGCAGTTTGTCAGGTGGTAACCAGCAAAAGGTGGTTATTGCCAAATGGGTAGGTATTGGTCCGAATGTACTCATTCTTGACGAACCGACGAGAGGTGTGGATGTGGGAGCCAAGCGGGAAATCTACCAGTTAATGAACGAGCTGACCGAACGTGGAGTCGCGATTATTATGGTATCCTCGGAACTCCCTGAGGTACTCGGCATGAGCGATCGTATTGTCGTGGTGCACGAGGGAAAGATCAGCGGAGAGCTGAGCAGGGAAGAAGCTACACAAGAAAATATTATGACGCTAGCTACAGGAGGACAGTAATATGACAACTATGAATGAATCAAAAAGCAGCAAAGGCTTTCAAATGTCACAAATCACACAGAAGCTTGGCCCATTGTTGGGGCTCATTATTTTGGTAATCATTGTATCGGTCTTAAATCCCAGCTTTTTGGAACCGCTTAATATTTTGAATTTATTGCGCCAGGTATCCATTAATGCGTTGATTGCGTTCGGTATGACCTTCGTAATTCTCACAGGCGGAATTGATTTATCAGTCGGCTCCATATTAGCACTATCCAGTGCGTTTGTCGCAAATATGATGCTGGCCGGGTTCGATCCTATTTTGGCGATTATCATCGGTTGTGCATTGGGTGGCGTGATGGGGATGGTCAACGGCTTGATGATTACGAAAGGTAAAATGGCTCCGTTTATCGCTACACTAGCAACCATGACTATTTTCAGAGGATTGACACTCGTTTATACCAACGGTAACCCTATTACAGGACTCGGAGACAGTCTGGTATTTCAATTGTTCGGACGTGGCTATCAGTTCGGTATTCCGGTTCCAGCGATTACGATGCTCATTACCTTTGCTGTTCTATGGATCATTTTGCATAAAACACCATTCGGACGCAAAACGTATGCCATTGGTGGTAACGAGAAGGCTTCAATTATATCTGGTATTAAAGTACCGCGTGTAAAAATCTGGATTTATTCTCTGGCTGGAATGCTTTCCGCGTTGGCGGGAGCTATCTTGACTTCCCGTTTAAACTCGGCGCAACCTACAGCAGGTACTTCTTATGAATTGGACGCCATTGCGGCTGTCGTATTAGGTGGAACAAGCCTCTCGGGAGGACGCGGACGAATCGTAGGTACATTAATTGGTGTGCTTATCATCGGTACGCTAAACAATGGCTTGAACTTACTGGGGGTTAACTCTTTTTATCAAATGGTGGTAAAAGGGATCGTCATCGCTATTGCTGTATTGATTGACCGTAAAAAATCCGCATAATACACCTAATCTGCGTAGAAGGAGACACATAAATATGAAAAAGCTTACATTAATCATGACTGCCTTGCTGCTCCTGCTCATGACAGGGTGTTCCTTGGAACCGCCCGAATGGGCGAAACCTAAAGCGGCCGCGAACCTGAAGGACATCAAAATCGGCTTATCGATCTCAACGCTGAATAATCCATTCTTCGTCTCTCTCAAAGACGGAGTTGTGACAGAGGCCAAAAAACGAGGAATGCAGGTTATTGTTGTGGATGCACAAAATGATTCGGCGAAACAAAGTAATGACGTGGATGATCTGATTCAACAGGGAGTAAACGCGTTACTTATAAATCCGACAGATTCGTCGGCCATCTCCACAGTGGTACAATCAGCGAATGCATTGAACATCCCGGTTATTACACTGGATCGTTCTGCTGACAAAGGTGATGTAAAAGCACTCGTCGCTTCAGACAACGTAGAGGGAGGACGAATGGCTGCCAGATATGTGATTGATCAAGTTGGAAAAGGTGCCAAGGTGATTGAGCTGGAAGGTGTCCCAGGAGCATCAGCTACCCGTGAACGCGGAAAAGGATTTCATGAAGTAGCAGATAAGGATCTGAAAGTTATAGCTAAACAATCGGCCGATTTTGATCGGACCAAAGGTTTGAACGTGATGGAAAATCTGCTGCAAGGCAACCCGGACGTTCAGGCAGTATTTGCCCACAATGATGAAATGGCGTTGGGTGCGATCGAAGCAATCCAAAGCTCAGGTAAGAACATTCCAGTCATCGGTTTTGACGGTAACGAGGATGCGCTTAAATCAATTAAGGAAGGGAAACTGACAGCCACCGTAGCTCAGCAACCCGAGCTTATTGGTCAATTGGCGGTGCAGGCAGCCAAGGATGTACTTCAAGGTAAAACCGTGAAAACATCCATTCCCGCTAAGCTGGAGTTAGTGGATCAATCGAAATAAAAAGGACGCTTGACCTAACATATTAAGCTATTCGGACTGATGCTGTAATGCGCATCAGTTCTTTTTTTTGGCTATTCTACGATGACGATACATACACATAAATGGAAGTTTTTTATTTTTGTATTGTAAGAAGAGACGGTAAAAGATAGAATAACAATTATATGATAATGAGAATCACTATCATAATATGAATTGTATATATCTAAGGAGGATGTATATTGTGCAACAAAGGTACAGATTAAAATGGGAATCCACGCTTTGTCTTGTGGTTCTTTTGATGGTTGTATTGAGTGCATGTGGAAACGCAGTTAGCAACAACCAGACAAACGACAAGACCAGCACTAATGATCCTTCCGGACAATCCAAAACGGTTGTCATGCGCGAATATACTGATGCTACTGGTAATAAGATCAGTATCCCTGCAAATCCACAGCGAGTTGTCACGACTCAATATTTGGATGCGATGCTAACTTTAGGTGTTAAGCCTGTAGGGGCTGCTTCTCATGTGTTAGAAGACGACTATTTAAAAGGAAAAATTGACGGGATTGGTGATATTGGGAACCCGACGAATGTTGAAAAGGTACTGGAGCTACAACCTGATCTGATCATAGCAACAGAAGATACCCCTCCAGAAGTGAAAGAGCAGCTGAAGAAAATTGCTCCTACCGTAGCCGTATCGTTTGGAGATGGGGATGTATTTAAGCAACTGCGGGATGTCGCAGCTGTGCTGGGTAAGGACAAGGAAGCCGAGCAGTGGATCGCTAGTTTCAACAAAAAGGCTGAAGAAGGTCGAAAGAAGCTGGCTGGAAAATTCAAAAATGATGAAACGGTCACCATTTATATGACCTACGGTAAGGATGTGCTCAGAGTATATGGGGCGCGAAATGTAGGACATGTCATTTACCGTTCACTGGAATTGAATCCTCCTGAATACATACGCCAGAAGCTGGCGAAGGACCCGAGATTTAATTATGTTTATGATGTTATTTCAATGGAAAAGCTGCCTGAATTGTCAGGAGACCGAATTATTATGCTGGTTTATGATGAAGCGAGCAAGGACGGAATGCTTAAGCAAATTGAGCAAAGTGCACTTTGGAGAAATCTCCCGGCTGTCAAGAACCACAAGGTGTATTTCATCAAAGCCGATCCGTGGTTTACGTACTCACCGCTAGCCGTTGACCAATCGCTGGATGAGGCCGTTAAAATGTTTTCCGTTGATCCGAAGTGATCAGTTCAATTGAAATTAGAAAGGAGAAGTCATGACTATGCTTAGACGATTTTTTGAATACTACCGTCCTTACCGGACTTTGTTCATCATTGATTTCTCTTGTGCCTTGCTGGCAGCACTGCTGGAGTTAGCTTTTCCGCTTGCAGTCAACCGGGTGGTCGATGATTTGCTACCCAGTGGGAACTGGAAATGGATTTTATATGCCTGTCTAGCTCTACTCGGTATTTATGTCATAAGTGCTGCGCTGAATTACGTAGTTACCTATTGGGGGCACAAGCTGGGTATTAACATCGAATCGGACATGCGTAAAAAGCTATTTGATCGGGTACAAAAGCAATCTTTTCGCTTTTTTGACAATAACAAAACAGGGCATCTCGTTTCCCGTATGACCAATGACCTGATGGATATTGGGGAAATTGCCCACCACGGACCCGAAGATTTGTTCATCGCGTTGATGACACTTGGGGGAGCCTTTGGTATCATGCTCAGCATTAACTGGAAGCTGGCTGTACTGACTTTCATCATTGTACCCCTCATGATTTACTTGTCTCTTTATTTCAGCCGTAAAATGTCTGCTGCTTTCCATCGTATGTTTTCTGATATTGCGGATTATAACGCTCGCATTGAAAATAATGTCAGCGGGATTCGCGTTGTTCAAGCGTTCTCCAACGAAGCACATGAAATGGAACGTTTTGCTGAGAATAATGGACGTTTTCGTAAAACGAAGCTGATCGCGTACCGGATTATGGCCTGGAATTCCTCGATTAGTTTTATACTAATGAAGCTGGTTTCATTGTTTGTGCTTGTGTGTGGAACATGGTTTGTTATCGAAGGACAGATGACCTACGGGGAATTTATCGCATTTGTGATGCTGTCTAATGTATTCCTGGGGCCAATTAAACAAATTAATTCTGTCATCGAAACGTATCCGAAAGGGATTGCCGGCTTCCGACGGTACCTGGATTTGCTGGAAAGTGAATCGGATGTAGAAGATCTGCCTGGGGCCAAGGCGGTTAGCCATCTTAATGGAGATATTCAATTTGCAGGTGTAACGTTTGGTTACGAAAACAAAGATAAGGTATTACGCAAAGTAGACCTATCTATCCATGCAGGTGAAACCGTAGCACTTGTAGGTCCTTCAGGAGCAGGTAAAACGACACTTTGCAGTTTGTTGCCTCGCTTCTATGATGTCGAGGAAGGTAGCATTACCATTGATGGGATGGATATCCGTGAAATGAAGCTGGATTCGCTGCGATCCATGATTGGTATCGTACAGCAGGATGTATTTCTCTTTGATGGAACGATTCGTGAAAATATTGCTTACGGTAAGCTTGATGCTTCGGAAGAAGAAATTTGGGATGCTGCTCGTCGAGCTCAGATTGAAGACCTTGTTCGCTCATATCCGGATGGTCTGGATACAATGATCGGTGAGCGAGGTGTAAAGCTCTCCGGTGGTCAAAAGCAACGTTTGTCTATTGCCCGGATGTTCCTTAAAAATCCGCCTATTCTCATTTTAGATGAAGCGACATCAGCATTGGATACAGAGACAGAAGCCGCGATTCAGCAGGCGCTGACAGAGCTTTCCCAAGGTCGCACGACACTCGTTATCGCCCATCGTCTGGCAACAATCAAAAATGCTGACCGCATTATCGTAGTTGCAGATCAAGGAATTGCCGAGCAAGGCAGACATGAAGAGTTATTGGCAGTAAAAGGAGCGTATAGTCGCCTGCACCAAGCTCAATATGGAACGTAAATAGGCCGATATGACACCGTAAATAGAGAGAGGAAGATTGGGCTTGACAAAGAAAATGTGGATTGTGATGATGCTTCTGTCAGTCATTTTAGTTCTTACCGCCTGTAGTGGAAACGTGAAGCAACCGGATGAAAAGCAGAATCAAACTTCTAGTGAACAAAAGTCAGAGGAAATGAAAACAGTCAAAACGATTCATGGAGATATTAAGATTCCGGTTCACCCTCAGCGGATTGTAGTAGATATGTACCAGAATGATTTACTAGCACTAGGGATTAAACCTGTGGGAAGTGTTAAATATTATCTGGATAATCCGTTTTCGAAGGAGCTTGTGCAGGGCATTGCAAGCATTGGAGATCGCGGCAGCGTATCCATTGAAACAGTATTGACTCTGGAGCCTGACTTGATTCTAATTGGTTCCAAAGATGCTTCTGAATATGAAAAATATAGTAAAATTGCTCCGACCATCGTCATTCCTTATGGAACGTATAAAAATGTGCATGAGGAACTGACAGCTTTTGGTGAGCTACTTGGAAAAGAACAGGAAGCCAAAACATGGCTTGCCCAATACGATCAGCGGATGCAGGCTGCACGTGACAAGCTAAAGGGTATTATTCAGCCTGAGGATACGTTCACCGTAATGGAAGCTTCGGATAAAGAATACTATGTATATGGTGATAATTTTGGCAGAGGAGGACAGGCCGTATACAGAGGACTCAATTTGACACCTCCGCCGCTTGTCCAAAAAGAATTATTAGGTGAGACTCAATGGAAGTCGGTGTCAAAAGAAGTCATTAATCAATATGCAGGCTCTTATATCTTTCTGACGGTTAACAAGGATTTGAGGGGTTACAAAGGAGACAGCATATGGAAATCACTGAATGCGGTCCGGCAAGGTAAGGTTTTTGAGCTTCAGGAGGATCGATATTGGTACTTCGACCCGATTGCCATTGTAGGACAAGCTGAGGAAATCGCAGATATGATCGTCCAGCGGAATAAAGAGAACGCCGCACAGAAGTAGTCGTTTCGGTGTTGTTCGCAGCCCTTTGGTATTTATGCCGAAGGGCTTTATTTTTTCACAATAGGGTAGAGCATTAGGCACTCCTCGAAATTTGCTATTGAAGCTATTGCCACATTAATTTACAATAGTAAAGATTGCGTGATAATAATTCTCATTATCAACATCATCTTCAACACAGTTCGTGATAGCTACATACTATTCAACAGTAAGGGTGAACAATAGTTATGAAATTATCAGAATCATCAGATGGCCCCGCTCAAAGTAAACATAACCAGTCGCCGACTCAATTCCACTCGCGACCTTGGGCGGCTACGCTTATCCTGACAGTTGGGCTTGGAATTTTAGCGTTCGGTATCGCGCTATCCCTATCTTTTGGTGCAGCCTCTATTAGGCTAGAAGAGGTATGGAACGCTGTTTTTCATTTTAAACCCGAGTTGCAAAACCATCAAATTATTTGGGAAATCCGTCTACCTCGAATTCTGGGTGGGGTTTTAATCGGTGTTTGCTTTGCCGTTGCAGGTGCAATTATGCAAGGAATGACTCGAAATCCACTTGCTGACTCGGGCTTGCTTGGACTGAACTCGGGAGCCAGCTTGGCGATGGCGATTTGCTTTGCACTTTTTCCGGGTTCTTCTTTTTTACAATTAATGTTGTATTCCTTCGTTGGTGCAGCTCTGGCTGTTGTGATGGTATATGGTACAAGTTCTATATCCAAATCAGGTCTCACGCCAGTTCGTCTTGTATTGGCGGGTGCAGCTGTCACGGCATTGCTGTCTGCCTTAGGAGATGCGATCAGTTTGTACTTTAATGTTGGACAGGATTTGGCTTTTTGGTATGCCGGAGGGCTTAGTGGAACCAAGTGGGTTCAGCTCGGTATAGTTTTGCCTTGGGTTGTGGCAGCTTTTATCGGCGCTCTCATGTTGTCGCGCTCCATTACGCTGCTTAGTCTGGGAGACGAAATTGCATTGAGTCTTGGTCAGCGAACTGGGGTGGTAAAGGTAGTCGGGATGATTCTTGTTCTGATTCTGGCGGGTGCAGCGGTGTCATTGGTTGGCTCTATAGGTTTTGTGGGATTGATTATTCCCCATATAACCCGCAAGCTGGTTGGCGTCGATTATCGCTGGATTATTCCGTGCTCGGCCATTATGGGAGCTTTACTCATTGTGTTTGCCGACCTGGCAGCCCGTATGATTAATGCGCCTGAGGAGACACCAGTGGGTGTACTTATTGCCTTAATTGGGGTTCCGTTCTTCCTTTATCTGGCACGTAAGGAAAGGAGGGCACTGTAAAATGAATAACGTTACGAATGGGGCTATTGCCAAAGCTAGTCATCGTAAAAAAATCCATGATTGGATGGTTGTTGTCATTCTGCTCATATTGCTCATTGCTGCGTTCACCATAAGTGCAAATACGGGAACCATCCGACTTTCGCCAATGGAGCTATTTAGAACCTTGTTTGGGCAAGGGACTCCACAGCAGGAATTAATCCTATTTGAATTCCGATTGCCACGAATGGTTATTTCCCTTCTAATCGGTGCAGGCCTCGCTGTTTCTGGCTGCATTATGCAGGGAGTTTCGCGTAACGGTCTAGCGGACCCTGGTATTCTGGGGATTAATGCGGGCGCCGGGCTGATGGTCATGCTGTTTGTATTGCTTTTTCCATCTATGCAAACTACGAATTCATTGTTTTTACTTCCCGCTCTTGCGCTGATTGGATCAGGAGCAGCTGCTATTCTGATCTACGCGCTTTCTTACAAGAAAGGCGAAGGAATTTCCCCAACAAGGCTACTGCTGAGCGGGATTGGTGTAGCGGCGGGTATCAGTGCTGCGATGATCATTATGACTCTTAAGCTGACACCTGAAAGCTACACGTTTGTAGCTAATTGGTTAGCAGGAAGCATCTGGGGCTCAAACTGGAAATTCGTAATGGCTCTGTTGCCTTGGCTGATTGTATTACTTCCTTTTGTATACTACAAAGCAAATGTGATGAATGTGCTTAATCTGGGGGATCAGACCGCATCGGGGTTGGGTACACCTATCGAAAAGGAACGTATTCTCCTTCTGGCTGCTGCGGTTGGATTGGCCAGTTCTAGTGTTTCGGTTAGTGGCGGTATCGGCTTTGTCGGTTTGGTGGCTCCACATTTGGCGAGAAAGCTGGTGGGCCCGAAGCATAAAATGTTGCTGGTAACCTGTGCTTTAGTCGGAGCACTCCTGGTACTTGTAGCGGATACGATCACACGATCTTTACCTTTACAGAAAGAAATTCCGACAGGTTTGATTGTAGCCATTCTTGGTGCGCCATACTTCTTATATCTGCTGAGTCGCTCCAAAGGGTAACATCCGAAAGAGTACTACCTGTCAATTAAAGGCTACACACAACAAATAACCTTCAACACCACTAAGGAGAAGTGGGGCTGAAGGTTATTTTTTCATTTGATTAGCAGCCTTTCATCTCAACGGGAAGTATTCAAGGCATGAGAGGTTTGATGCAGCTCTCTGATCATTTTATGCAACGTGTAATTTTCCTGACGTGTCACGCCGTGTTGATTTTCCTGAACCAGCAATTGATGGATGTTTCGTTTTAGAATTTCACTTCGACGTTCCAGCATTTCGGTACTCATAAATAAATGAACACTCCCTTTGTCATGAATAAACCTACATTTTTGAAATGAGCATAGGTCGAATATAAGGTTGCCTTTCGACTTCTTTAAGTATATCGTGCTGAATGATCAAGGGAAAACGGAGCTAGACTGCAAATTACTTTTTCTCATCATCCATGCCGTGTCGACAGCGACTCACCCCATGAGTTCTTAGATATACTTCCTGATGCTGGCGATAACAAGGGATTAGGGGCAATTAACTTAATGTATATAATTTGACTGTCTCATGTTTTCTGATTTAAAGGCTATCATGGGGAGTTGGGGTTCTTGTGTGGAACATGACGGTTGGACAGCTCGAATAATAGATCATTCGATTTGTGTTCAATATGAACATACAGTTGCGATTACAGAGGATGGTCCTCAAATTCTGACACTGCTATAAAGTAGTAGTGCCTTTCTGGTTACTGGCGAACAAAATTATAACGAATAAGAATCGCATAAATGCGGTTCTTTTTTAATGCTAAAGCTTTCGCTCGGATGCTAAACAAGAGGAAAAACGCTCTATTTGCCCTTGAAAAGCGTTTAAAAAACAGCGTATAATATAAATTATACGCTGTTTAGGTTTAAAACGACTTTTGGAATCTCTCCTGCGTAAGATGTCGATTGAATTGTCGATAAAAATAAGACGAAAATGATCGTTTTACAGTATATTTCGGAATATGAACTGAATTGGAGGCGAGCGGGATGAAAAAAGAGTTGCGACATGTGGAGCTCGATACAACAGAAGAAATTGATGAAATATATACTGAGGAGCTGGAAGCTTTTTTGATTTGGATGAAGGATGCTGGATATACGATACATACGCAAAAAAATTATATAGGGGATGTGAAGCAGTTTTTACGCACGTTGCGTGATAAACCACTCGATCAGGTGAAGAAGATTCATGTTATGTCGTATTTGTCTAAAGCGCGGGAAGGAGGCGCCGGAGATAGTACGCGGAACCGGAAGCATGCAGCGGTGAACAGTTTTTTTAAAGCGCTACAGGAATTTGAGTTATGCAGCACAAATCCGGCAGCGGGAATTAAAAAAGCAAAGACTGAAAAGAATCGTATGCCCGTCTATCTGGATGAAAAGGATATTCATCCGTTTTTGCTTGCGGTGGAAGGGAAATATGCAAATCGTAATATGGCAATTTTTCTGCTGATGGTCTACATGGGATTGCGGGTGGGGGAGGTTCACTCATTGAATGTCTCGGATTACAGTCGAGAAAGACGTACCTTAGATGTGTTCGGTAAAGGACGTAAGTGGCGTACTCTCCCGGTACCGGAAGCCGTGTGTGATTTTGTGGAGCATGCGTTGGAGGAAAGATTGACGCCGTGGAGAGGTAAAGAGGATGCGATGTTTGTATCCCAAAAAGGTCGCCGTCTGGCAGTGCGCACTATTCAACAGATCGCTACAGAAACGTTCGAAAGATTCCAGCAAGATAAGAGTATAGAACGCCGGGAGGCTTATTCCAGCCATAAGCTGAGACATACATTTGCGACAATGCTATTGCGTAAGGGAGCAGATCTGCGTACCGTACAGGAGCTGCTAGGGCATTCATCCATTCAGACAACCACAGTATACACACATGTCACTGATCGGGAAAAAGAAAAAGCAATGGATAAGCTGGATATTCAGATACCAATATCAGGATTATAAGTACAGCGTGAAAGTTGAGATTAAATGAAAATGAGTTTACATAATAATAATTATGTAAACTCATTGGGCAGAATTACATCCTGACTTGAAAATCACATCAACGTCATTAGGTCATTACAATCATGAACGTAGTATTCTTTTTCATAGCGTTAGTCTTGTTTTTGATTGATTTGTTCCAAATGATGCCGCAAATGCTGAATATAATCGTCAACTAGCCACTGTAATGTTTCGGTGGAGTGGTCATCTTTTTGAAATCTTTTCTTAGAATCGAATGATGTACATGAGTTTAAAACATTTATGATTTGCTTATTCAATAGTTTCCATAGATGTATGACATCCACGTAAGAGAACACTTCCTGATACTGATTAGCTGCCACCCATTCATTTTGCGCATACGATTCAATTTTGATAGGGGATGTTGAATGCTTAATCATGATAAATCTTCGATGATTCTCGCCAGTTCTTCAACAGCATTCTTCAATAGACTAGCCTCCTTATTTTAATGATCGTCTTATGATTAGCATTAGAATAATTCAAAATAAGCTGGAAAGCAATGGTGAATTAAAGGTTAGTATGATATTGCCTTGACGAAAGCTAACACAAATTTATTTAAAGAAATAAATTTGAACCTGGTACTATGGTAGTTAATTTAAATGAGGACGTTCTCATGAAAGAAGAACATCCCTATCAATTTTTTGAATCCTACAAATCTAAGCATAAGATGCCTTTGTATCCTAACGTTAGAATGATAACAAAAGTGATTATTCGATGAGTGCCGGATTGAGTAATACAAATAAGAGGGAAACCGTTTAGTTTACATAATATATATTATGTTTTTCGTTGTGGTAGAATCTGCAAGTGGATCGCTCTTGTTAAGTGCCCGCTTGCAGATTCAAGTTTCACTGACAATATAAAAATAGCTTATTTTTCAGTTGAGAATATACCGGTGCGTCTATATTTCATTTTCTGGGGGAGATTCGATCATCACTCCTTCGACATGCTTGCGTCTCAGCAGTTTCCGTTTTTTGCGGTTTTCCTTGGTTTCTAAAACAATATCCAGATCATAGTCGTCAGGATACAGTTCAGTAGCAGCGATGTGAAGGACGAGCCTCTTTTTGTTAATGCTCAGTTTTTGTCCTTGGATCAAAATTCCGACATTCCCCCGTTCATCCTCGGTTTTGTATACAATTCCAGTTCGATCCAGGTAGCCTACATAAACACTATCACCAAGGGCAAATGGCTTGGTTTTGAGAGGAAGTTCTTGTTTCCTCTGTTTTGTGGCTGTATCGTCAAAAGCCGCTTTTTTAGGAAGAGACTTATTTGCATCATCAGACATTTCATCATCAACACAAGGGGGAATAACAAACGATTCCTGTGTATTTTGAGATGCTCTGCCCGCAGAAATGGCCTCGGAACGCTCGATAATACGTGTCCACATGCCCAGCTTCAGGGCAATTGCATATGCGTAGCTTTCTCCGGCCTCTCCAATGCGAAGTCGGTACAAAGGCTGTAGCGTTTCGGTATCAAACTCCATACGAGCATTCTGAAATCCCGGTGTATTTTCAGCAAAATGCTTAATTTCGCTAAAGTGCGTTGTAGCCACTACTGTCGCCCGGCGACGATGGAATTCTTCTAGCAACGCGATAGAGAGACCTACTCCTTCTCCCGGATCGGTACCGGATGCCATTTCATCAATCAGGATCAGAGTAGAGTTGCCTGTTGTCTCTAATATGCTAATCATGTTGCGGATGTGTGCAGAAAAGGTGCTCAAAGCATGTTCAATGCTTTGTCCATCCCCGATGTCTACCACAATTTCCTCGAATACAGCCATTCGGCTGCCATGCAAAACAGGTACCAGTAGCCCCGATTGCACCATTAGTGTTAAAAGACCGACGCTTTTGAGGGCCATCGTTTTTCCGCCTGTGTTCGGTCCGGTGATGATGAGTGAGGAATATCCTTCGCCAATTGAGAAATCAAGCGGCACCATGGTATGGGACATCAACGGGTGACGTGCACCTTGGATGTCTATAATCCCGTTAAGGTTAAGTTCGACAGGGATAGCATCCAGAGTCATGGCGTATTTGGCTTTTGCCAATAAAAAATCCAATACACCTACTGTCTCTGTATTGATGCTTAGTTCCCGGTTGTATGACTCAGCCATTGCCGTCAGGTCTCCCAGCACTTTCATTTCTTCTTTTGATTCTTCTGCCATGTTCGCGCTCTGATCGAATTGCAGATTCGTAATCTCGGCAGGTTCAACGTAAACCGTTTGACCACTTCCTGATTCATCCAGTACATTACCTTTCACTTGTTTACGGAATTCTTTTTTGATTGGAAGCACGTAACGGCCATTGCGCTGACTAATCATATTTTCTTGCATAATGGATCGGTGACGGCTGGTGAGAGAGTCAAGTTTTCTCTTGATACGTTCTTCAGTAACCGCAATTTTTTTGCGAATTTTAGCTAGTTCTTTACTGGCCATATCCGTCACACGTCCCGAATGAATACATCTTTCGATTTCGGATAAAAGTGGCTCCATGCTATACATGGAAGATGCATAAGCGCTGACGGTTGGAGCAGCGTCCGCCTTGGAATGCATATATTTTATCAGTTGAATACAGCTTCGAATGAATTGAGCCATATGAGAAAAATCACGCTCGCTGAACATATACCCGGTTCCGAGCAGTTGAAGAATGTGCTCCATACCTTCCAACGAAGGAACAGGAACGCTTGCTCCGTGGCGAATGATCTGTAACGCTTCGTTCGTTTCGTCAAGACGAATCTTAATGGTACGGATATCAGTAATTGGCCGCATAGTAGCAGCGTGACGCTTACCCAGGTAAGAAAAAGCACATTCAGAAACTCTTGTTTTAATTTGATCATATTCCAAACGCAGCATTGTAGTTTCGTTCATGAATAAATCTCTCCTTTGGTTGTGTGGTGTAAGGATTTAGAAAACCTTGCTGTTAAAATAAAAAAGGGCGGAGAATGAACAAAACGTTCATTCTCCGCCCTTAAGGAAAGAGGGAATTTATCTTCAAATAAGCCTGTTATTCAACTTTTGTAGTTCCGAGTTACGTTTTTCCAATTCATTCACGCAATAGTTCTTTGCTAAGCTATTGGGATCGTGAAAGGAAGACGTTTAAAGGGAAGTTACAAAATCTGAAAACAAAAAAACCGCGCTGAACACAGCACGGAATAGGGCCTAGATGAAGATAATCCCGAAGGCGATCTATGATATCCGCATGTTCTTAACTAATATCAGGGTAACAACACAGCAACAAACAAACCTGTCCCCGAAGGGTACAAGCGCCTGATGATACTCCCTGAATATGCAATTGCTTAGTTAAGAACGTTCACCGACATCAAAATCTCTCCCTTAATTGAAGATATAACCATACTATACGATTGGACAGGCGTTGAAGTCAAGTCCTACTTCTTTAATACGCTACAATGGTGATCATTATATTAACATAACATATATTATGTAAACTCGATATCTAATAAAGTTTTGTTATCTATTAAATGATAATGAGAAGGATATTCAACAGGCTATTAACCGCCTTGTCCAAGGTGGAACGGTCATTGCTATTGCTCATCGCCTCAAAACGATACGAAACGCGGACCGTATTGTAGTATTGGACAAAGGAATGGCCGTAGGGCAGGGACAACATGATGAGCTGTTGGATGATAACGGCCTGGATGCACGATTGTGGAAAAGACAGCATGAAGGAAGAGAGTCATAATCCGTCTGAAATTATGATACAAACATTAAGAAACCGCCCCGGAGGATGGCATATCACCTCTCCAGGGGCGGTTTCTTGTGCTGCTATTCAGAATCATCGGCTATGACAGCTTGTACAGGCCGCCTGTCACGAAGCAATGGTAACAACAGCGTCGCTCCGACCAAAAACAAGCCGGCGCTCACGGTATATACGGTGTTCAGGGAGGATTCGTGTTTGAGTGTTCCGCCAATACTCATACCGACGACCATCATCCCGGAGAACAGGGGAGAGAGGGCACCACCGACGCGGCCGATAAAAGCAGCTTCGGCGTTTTTCATCATCATTGTGTTGATACCGATATGAATGCAAGGATAAAATAGGCCGCTGAAAACTTGTAGTGCCATGGTCAGCACAATATTGTGCGACCATCCGACTCCAAAGGTTGTCAGTGTGCTGACCAAAAGTCCGACCACCAGCAGTAATTGCGGCTGTACTTTTTTGGCAACCCCCATAATCAGACCGCCTCCCACCAGCATAGCCGCTCCGTTCGCCATTAATGGCCATTGCAGGAATTCCTTGTTTTGTCCAAGGTTCTCGATGGCGATAAAAACCATTAATGGTTGAATAAGTCCGACCGCTAGCCCAATTACGGTGAATGTTCCCCCAAGCGTGCGAAGTGTGCGGTTATTCCATACATAACGTATTCCTTCTTTAAGCTCTTGAATGAAATGAGGGGGTTGATCATCTATCTCAAGTGCTTGTTCATCTTGTGGAATACGAGTCAGGACAAGCGCCGAGATGAGAAACAATATTCCGGTTATAGACATTGAAATGAAAATTCCAAAGTGTTGATAAATAAATGTACCGATAACGGGGCCGATAACCATAAATAATGCCATGAGAGATTGAAAAAGGGCCATCACTCCCTGAAGCTGTTCTGGTGCTACATGCTGCTTAAATATCTTCATCGCAGACGGCTGAGAAAATTGAGATAGAATGGCCGAAAAGAAAGTGGACAGCAAAAGCACCTGCCATGACCCGTACCATAATGCCAACAAGACAATAAAAATAGAGGCAGCGGACAGCAAATCGCAACTAATCATGGTCCGTTTGGGCCGCCAACGGTCCGCGAATGTTCCTCCAATGATAGCGAACAGAAAAATAGGCATGAATTCAGCAACTGAAATGAGCGACACGTATACGGGATCATTATGAGTCAAATCTGTTACATACAACAGTATGGCAAAGTTGCGCACCCAAATGCCCAAATTTAGCAGCGCATTGGAGGCGATTATGGTCCTTATATATGGATTATTAAACAACTACAAACTCTCCTTTCCTTTTCCAGGGTACAAGATCCTTGAGATGTCATTTTAAATAAACAAAAAATATTTTTGTCTATGTAATAATAGATAATATAATAAATTAACTACTATTTAGTCAAATGTTTTTTGAATCATGAAGAAAGTAGAGCATAGAAAATAAAGAGGTCAATGATCGTTAAGAACGTGAAATAGAATAGTAGTAAAAGTACTCACTTTAAACTTGTGAATTAGGAATGATATCTAATCGAAAAATTAATTTACATAATAAATATTATGTTAACTAAAAATATTTATCTTAATAATAGGCGGCTGAATCCGATGTACCTTTTAAAATCATAGTGATATAATTACGCGTACATGCCTGAAAAGGAGCGAATGGAACGTAAATGAACTTTCAAGTGGATTTTTTATCTTTTTTTGTAATTCAGGTAGATGGAAAAGAAGGACAGGGTGGTAAGTCCTATAAGCATTACGCTACGATGGACGACTACGATTATGACGAAAGCGATGTTAAAAAATTTCTGGACGGGGAATTTACTCGTATTAGCAAGCGGAAGGTTGAAAAAAATCCCAGCACAGAGCAGGCACCGACCAAAATCGGCCGCTTTATCGTCGAACCGGAGCATGAATTGAGCAGTAATCCGAATTTTAATATGTTCGCCCGACTGCGGGCAGCAGAGGATAAGGAAGATTTTAAAAATGCTTGTGACGATCTGGTGCGGATGTATCTGGATACGAGCGCAGTACGCGGCGGAGCGCTGATCATTGTACAGGCAACCTTGAATACACACTCGGATGATCCGTTTATTTTTGTGCTTAAATGTGATTTCGAGCCTAAAATTGCCAGAATTACTGAAAGCAGTCTGGTGAGTGAGGTCGAAATGGCTATTTCTGCCCGTAATATGAAATCCATCATGTATCCTTACATGCTTGAGGAGGGGATGAACGATGAGTGGGAGCTTAAAATTCACCAGTCTTCGCATGCCCGGTATTTTGAAGATTTTTTGAAATTCGTGACCTATGAGCAATCCATGCCGGAAATCGTCAATGAGCATGTCATGGGCTTCGTTCAGAATTACGTAGAAACCAAGTGGCCGGATGCATCTAATGAGGAAAGACAGCAGGAAGAGCGCGATCTGGAATTGTGGGCGGCGAGCGAAAAGCGGGATCTGCAAGGGAAATGGGAACCCCTTCAAGTCGTAGAGGCTGCACAGCATATTGTCGAGCTGAAACCAGAGATTGAAGTGCGTTTCAAACTAGATGATACGGCCGTGCGTGGGCTACTGTCCGACTTTGGCGCCAAGCTGCATATCACGAAACTTCATGATCGATATGCACTTATTATTGAAGGTGACGCATTTACGTTTGAAAAGGGATTTTCACCGATTGAGCTGCTTCAACCTGAATCGTTTGAAACGGTGGCTGAGCGGCTAAAAGAGAAACGCCAGCATGAAAATGAGTATGTGGATGGCGATACGCCACCTTGGTAATTTGAATGCATAACAGGACGACAAACTGAACTTTTACATTATAACGACTAAAAAACTGGCCTCTCAACGGATATTACCGCTGTGGAGGCCAGTTTTGTTTAGCTTTTATGTTCCCGATCTACACATGAACTTTGCTAATTTGATCTTTCAGCTTGTCCGCAGATTGAAGCAACTTTGCACGTTCCTCGTCATTGAGCGGAAGATCCAAAATTTCACGTACTCCATTGTGATCTACGATACTTGGAACGCCTAAATATACGTCAGATACTCCGTTATAATTTTCCAGCAAGGTGGACACATTAAGTACCGACCCCTCGTCTCCGAGAATGGCTGCTACAATTCGGTCGAGAGCCAGCCCGATAGCATAAGAAGTTGCGCCTTTAGCATCTATAATTTCATAGGCAGCATTCTTGGTATTTTCAAAAATTTCATTTTTCGTTTCTTCACCCAGTTCAAGCGGAGTTCCAGCAACGTTGGCTGTGCTCCATACAGGTAACTCGGAGTCACCGTGTTCTCCAATAATATGAGCGTGGATGCTTCGTGGATCGATGCCCTTTTGCTTCCCGATCAAATAGCGGAAGCGTGCGCTGTCCAGCAACGTTCCTGATCCAATGACTCTACTTGAAGGCCAACCACTGCGTTTCCAAGAGATGTAGGAGAGAATGTCCACTGGATTGGTTGCGATCAGCAAAATGCCGTGTGTATTGACCTTGACAATATTATCAATAATACTTTCAAAAATTTCGGCATTACGCTTCAGCAAATCAATGCGCGTTTCTCCCGGCTTTTGTGAAGCGCCTGCTGTAACAATAATGATATCTGCATCACGGCAGTCTTCATAATCACCCGCCCACACTTTGACACCGCCGAGAAAGGGAAGCCCATGATTCATATCGAGCATTTCCCCCTTCGCCTTTTTGACGTTGACATCAATAAAGACAAGTTCTGACATGCGTTGGCGCAGCAGTAGGGTATAGCCGGTTGTTGTGCCAACCGCTCCCATGCCGACAATGGCCACTCTACTTCGTTTGTAAGGTTTTAAGCTCATAAAATCCTCATCTCCTTCTCGGGTTGTATACCTTTTCATTTTGGGGTATTACTTAAAAATTTATCTTTCCAACTTAGTGTACCGTATATATTTACCCACGGCAAAGAAATATGACATTTTTCCTTGACTTCAAAGGCGAGCTCGCTAATAATTAATCGAATGATAAGAACACGCACTAAAGCGTTGCAGCACCGATATTGACGTATGAAATTATGGAAAGAGGATTCGGCATATGGACTTATTTCGAAAAAAAACAGGACTGCTCCCGCATGAGGAAAGCGGATCTACAGGTCACTTAAAGAGAACAATGGGTGCCTTTGATCTCACCATGCTAGGTGTAGGATGTATTATCGGTACCGGGATTTTTGTTATTACTGGCAAGGCAGCAGCAGAAAATGCAGGTCCTGGATTGATGCTCTCCTTTGTTATTGCAGGTATTGCCTGCGTACTAGCAGCCTTATGTTATGCGGAGCTATCATCTACAGTTCCCGCAGCTGGGAGCGCTTATGCGTATAGTTATATTGTATTTGGAGAAATTTTGGCCTGGGTACTGGGTTGGGACCTGATTCTGGAATATGGAGTGGCGGCCGCCTCTGTGAGTAGTGGATGGTCTGCATACTTTCAAGGCTTGCTGGCTGGATTTGATATACATTTACCGCTGGCTTTAACCGCAGCCTTCGATTCGACCAAGGGAACCATTATTGATCTACCAGCCGTGTGCATCATTATGCTCATCACACTGTTACTGAGTCTCGGAGCCAAGGAGACGGTTCGATTCAATTTAATAATGGTTTGTGTTAAAGTCGGAGTTGTATTGCTATTTATTGCAATCGGTATCTTTTATGTTAAGCCTGACAACTGGACACCATTTTTGCCTTATGGATTTTCTGGTGTTTTGAGTGCTGCGGCAATCGTATTTTTTGCTTATCTGGGTTTCGATGCCATCTCAACTGCAGCCGAAGAAGTTCGCAATCCGCAGCGGAATATGCCCATCGGCATTATTTCTTCTCTTGCGATCTGCACGGTATTGTACATTGCCGTTTCAGTTGTGCTAACGGGAATGGTACCTTATACGCAGTTGGGGGTAAGTGATCCTGTTGCGTTTGCCCTCCGTTTTATTCATCAGGATTTCGTAGCCGGATTGATTTCAGTCGGAGCGATTGCGGGGATGACCACCGTTTTACTGGTGCTGTTGTTTGGTCAAACACGGTTGATTTTCTCCATGTCACGTGATGGTCTTTTACCCGTTTTTTTATCTAAAATAAATGCCAAAACTCAAACACCGATTCGAAGCACTTGGCTGGTAGGTAGTATTATCGCATTGGCTAGTGGATTGTTCCCGTTACATGCACTGACCAATTTGACGAGTATTGGAACCCTGTTCGCTTTTGCTGTGGTATCGGTAGGGGTTATCGTTCTGCGCAAGAAACGCCCTGATTTGAAAAGAGGCTTTACTGTGCCGTGGGTTCCGTTGCTCCCGCTTTTAAGTGCGTTGGTTTGCATCGGTCTGATGCTTCAGCTTCATATTAGCACCTGGATTGGATTCATTGTGTGGCTCCTGCTTGGATTGCTGATCTATTTCTTCTATGGATACCACAAAAGTTTGTTGAACCGTAAATCCTAATAAATTTTAGTATAAAAAGCCGGCATCCTGCACTTTTGTGAAGGGGCCGGTTTTTTTTGTCATTACGCGAAATGTGTCACATAGAGGCGTTTATGGTATAATTCTGTTTCAGATAAGCTTTTGGCACGTGATTACAGCATGCCATCGAGGGAGGATTTTTATATGAAACTGCGCTGGCGTGCGCTCTTGGGGGGAGTACTACTGCTGATAGGTATTCTGCTGACTGCCTGTTCTGCTGAAGCCCCAGAAACGTTAACAAAACCTCCGATTGAGGAACCTGATGATCAGGGTCAGACGATTACTATTAATCCACCAGTGACTCCAAAGGTGGGCGATCCCAACGCCAAATATGTAGTTCAGACGCGAATAGCGGATTTTCATTTGATTGATAATAATAAAGGGTTAGTTTGGGGAGTTACCCATAATGAGCTCCGACTTTATGATACTCATGATGGCGGAAAGACATGGAATAATATTTCCCCCTCCGAAAACGTCCAATTTCAAGACAAACTTGAATATGGAAAGGACATCAGTTTCACTGATTCGCGTCACGGTTGGGTTGTCCGCCAAAATTTGGATAAAACAGCAACCGTCATTCTGAGAACAGCAGATGGAGGACAGAGCTGGGATGTTTCAGCGCTTCCAAGCGGGGATCATGTGAGCTCGATCCAATATGTAAATCCAACTACTGGCTGGATCATGGCATATGTAAAACTGAATGAGCAGGATCAACAAAAACTGTTGTATCACACCACTGACGGTGGAGCCACGTGGAATAAAGTTGCGCAAAGTTCTGGTATGACATCCAACAAATCAGGCTCAGGTTTACCCGATCGGGGCAGTCTGGCCGGGATGAGCTTTTCTTCCAACAAGCAGGGATTTGTAGCGATCAATCTAGATAACAGTGTTAAGTTGTACAAGACTTTGAATCAAGGGAAAACCTGGACGCCGGTAGCTAACAGAATTCAGGGCTGCCCTCAGGCCAAAGCAGAAGCCCAGCAGTCTCTGAAAGGGAGCAGTACCTCGTATTGGATTCCAGTTCTTTGCTCTGGGGTTAACGGCACAAAATATAATGGACTGTTTACAAATGATACAGGGGCCCAATGGAGCGATGTATCTTTGGGTCTGAGTAGCAACATTAATTCTATTATCCCTGGCCGTACGTTTCTAAACGAAAAGGAAGGGTGGATCATAACCGAAACCGGATTGAGCCGTACATTGGATGGGGGGAAGACGTGGACAAGTCTCACAGGCAACAAAGTGCTACCTTCGAAGCTAAAAGACTACCCACGATCGGTCAAGCTCCGTTTCGCCTCTTCTTCGGTGGGGTGGCTGCTTCTGGAACGCCTTGATGACAAGAAGTCACTGCTGCTGAAAACGACGGACGGCGGTGCGAACTGGAGAATTTTATAATCGCTATAAAGGTGATTGCCCTGGGGTATTTTTCTCAGGGCGTTTTATTTTTAAAAAATTTAAATTTTATACGACTATATGTGAAAAAAATCACAAACTAACGAATAAGCCGCTGTTATACTAAACCTGTAAACAACGATAGGAGTGATAATCATGAGAGCGAATCAGGATCATATGTTAACCCAATACTACCTACAATTTTGTTATACTTGCCAGGATGCCTATGGTTGCACGACTGAAGAGGACTGCAAGCAGTGTGCAGAGCGTTACGCTGAAGACGAAGATCATGAAGCTCTGGATGAAACACAACGTTATCTCCAGCTTGTACATGTGTAAATCAATGAATCATTCTGATATCGCCATATCTTGAGCCTCCCGGATTATTCCGTGGGGGCTCTTGGCGTTCTTGAGGGTTGCTATCAAATTTGGGCAGGAACATACATATACTGTTATGGAAAGCTTAGGTCAGGTCAGGATGCCCGGTCGTTTCCCTGTGGAATGCCTGGCGGAGAGGAGTGCGGTGCATGGGTTTTGAATCATTATGGATGTTCGATTGGCTGGGCACGGTACTGCCCGTATTTTTCGTTGTCGTGTTGGGTATTGTCGTGTTGTCTGCAGGCAGGGAAGTCATGGAATGGAGTCGGAATAAAAGGCAGCCTGTACTGACGGTCGGTTCCCGAATTACGGCCAGAAGGACACATCTCCAACAGAGGCGGCAGGAGGAACAAGGGACTCGCACCTATACTTTCTATTACGTAACCTTCGAAGTGGAAAGTGGCGACCGGATGGAGTTTAAGGTATCTGGGGAAGAATATGGCCAATGCGCTGAAGGGGATGAGGGACGGCTTACTTTTCAGGGTACAAGGTATATCGGGTTTCAGCGTCTTAATCGCTATAGCTTGGAACAGGTTAAAATGTAGAATTCAGTCTAATTATTTTTGGAATCATTTACAGCCTTCTGTAAGAAACCAGGGTAGGGGGCTGTAGATGTTTCTTGTTCAGCACATTTTGGTACATATATACTAGAACAGAGTAGTTCAGAGGAGGAATGATTCGTGTCATTTGAGGGACAAGTTGTTATTGTAACAGGAGCGGCGCATGGCATCGGGAAAGAGGTCGCTTTTGCTTACGCTGCTCAGGGTGCCTATGTTGTATTTGCGGACTACAATGAGGAAGAGGGTGCCGCAGCCGCTGCAGCAGCCCGGAACGAGGGCTATCAGGCCATTTTTATTCCTTGTGATGTACGGAAGGAAGAAGATATTGTGGCGCTAATCCGTGCTACGGTAGAAGAATACGGCACGATTCATACGCTAATTAACAACGCAGGCGTATCCAAATGGAAATCTCCATATGAGTTAACGCTAGCAGAATGGGATGACATTTTGAATACTAATGTACGCAGCTGTTTTATTGCCACTAGGGAAGCAGCTAAGGTGATGAAACGAAACGCAGAAGGTGGATCTGTGGTCAATATGACCTCTACACGAGCTTTCATGTCAGAGCCGGATACAGAAGCCTACGCGGCATCCAAAGGAGCCATTGCGGCCCTTACACACGCGATGGCTATATCGCTAGGAAAGGACGGGATTCAGGTCAATTGCATCAGTCCAGGGTGGATTGAAACCGGGGATTATGAGCAACTGCGTGCAGAAGACCATCAACAGCATCCGTCTGGGCGAGTAGGAACCCCTAAAGACATCGCACGGGCCTGTCTGTACTTGACACAACCTGGTAATGATTTTGTAACAGGCACGAATCTGGTAGTAGACGGTGGCATGACACGTAAAATGATTTACGAGCCATAATAAAATCCTAAATGAGTAGTCCCAATCTAGGGGCTATTTTTTTGTTTCTGGACTGTCACCCATTGGGCATTTGTACCATACGATAGGGTATGTGATGGAGAAGCGAGGAGGGGACGCGTTGGCTGTAATCAAGACCAACTCAGAGGATGTAAGGACACTCGCCCGATTGATGCGGGCAGAGGCCGAAGGAGAAGGAGAGCAGGGGATGCTCATGGTTGGCAATGTCGGAGTAAATAGGATTTTGGGCAATTGTCTGGATTTTCAGGGGATTCGCCTTATGAACGATATGGTGTTTCAAAGTCCAGGCGGATTTGAAGCTACCCAAAAGGGGTACTTTTATCAAAGAGCCCGTGACCGTGACATTCGTCTTGCCCGTCGTGTCATTAATGGGGAAAAAATACGCCCGGCGTCCAATGCATTATGGTTTTTCAGACCGGCAGGAGACTGTCCGAACACCTGGTATAACCAGACCAATACCGGACGTTTTAAAGCCCATTGCTTTTTTAGCCCGTCTGTACAGGATTGTCCTGCCGTCTATTAGAACGCTTCAACATGAGTTTGAATAATTTAAAACCATTTTAGGAGGAATTTACATGATTTCACAGCAAGCTTACCGTCCTGTTTCTTATCCTGCTGGTAGCGGGTATCCCGAATGGCCCAGAGGGATGAATCCGGTCGGAACTATGCAGCCCATCAGCACCTTCCCCCCTCAGGTTAACAGCGGTAGTGCGATGACACCGGCTGGTATGGTGGTACAGAGCCAGACTCCACAATTTGAGCAATCATATATTGAAAACATTTTGCGCTTGAACTTGGGTAAAACAGGTACCTTTTATATGACGTATGAAAATAACCGGGAATGGAATGCGAAAATATTCAAAGGTATTCTGGAAGCAGCGGGTCGTGACCACATTATTATCAGTGATCCGGCTACGGGCAAGCGGACGATTTTGCTGATGGTGAATCTGGACTATGCTACTTTTGATGAGCCATTGTTGTACCAATATCCCGGCGTCATCGGGAATCCGGGTGCATCCCCGGTTCGCTGATGCCTTCATATATATGAGTCTACATCCTCTGCCAGACGGCAGGGGATGTATTTTGTTTATAATCTTTCTCAAATATAGTAGCTTTCTTGGTGGTAAGCGGCGAAAACGAGAGCTTTACGACCTAAATGATAGTGAAGCTGTTTTTTCTGACATTGCTTGTGGTTTGACTGTATAGAGTATAGTTATATAATTAAATATAAGCTGATGAATAATCTAATCATTTATGCGGAATATGGCTTTGGAAGCCGGAAGGAGTGAATGTGTTGGGAAGTTGACGCTGCTTATGATGTGTTATCGTTCTGTCTATGATGAAACTATCCGAAGGAGGTGCGCCTGTCTGCCGTAATGACGGCTGATGGGGAGCATATTGAGTGACCCTTTACCGAGTATGTTTAACTTATTTATTGTTTTTGCATTAGTACTATTGAATGGTTTTTTTGTATCTGCGGAATTTGCCATGGTGAAGGTCAGAGGCAGCCGTATTGAGACTTTGGTGGAGGCGGGCAATAAAAAGGCCGTATACGCCGCCAATATGTTACACAACTTGGACGCTTATTTGTCTGCCTGCCAGTTGGGTATTACACTGGCATCGTTGGGACTAGGATGGATCGGAGAGCCGGCCATCGCACATTTGATCGAACCTGTATTTACAGCCGCTGGATTAGGAGCGGTATATGTGCACGGTACTGCCGTGGTTATTGCATTTATTGTTATTACGATTCTGCATATTGTGTTGGGTGAATTGGCGCCCAAAACGATAGCTATTCGTAAATCTGAGACCATTACGCTGTATTCAGCCATGCTGATGACTTGGTTTTACAAGTTGATGTATCCATTCATATGGGCGTTAAATGGAATGGCGAACAGCCTGCTGCGTTTATTCCGTCTGGAGCCGGTATCCGAGAATGACGATTCCGCGCATACCGGAGATGAAATACGCATTCTGATGAAAGAAAGCAATAAGAGCGGACTAATTGATAATACGGAATTGGCGCTTGTTGATAATATATTTGATTTTACCGACACGACCGCCAGGGAAATCATGATTCCGCGAACTGAGATGATCTGCTTATACAGTAATGAGTCCACAGAAGAAAATCTCGCGATTGCGACGGAAAGCATGAGAACCCGTTATCCAATCTGCGCCGAAGATAAGGACCATATTATCGGCTTTATCCATATTAAGGACCTTCTGCGGGCGAACACACTGGATACCCGTACGATGATTCGACCGATTCTTGCTGTCCCTGAATCTACGCAAATTAGTGATCTGCTCAAACGCATGCAGCGTAGCAAGACGCAAATCGCAATTTTGATTGATGAATATGGCGGTACATCGGGTATGGTAACGCTGGAAGATATTATGGAAGAAATCGTTGGTGAAATTCAGGATGAGTTCGATCAGGAACGTCCGAGTTGTGAGCAGATTAATGACGAGGAATTTTCCATTGACGGCATGTTATTAATTGATGAAGTGAACGACCGCTTTGGGCTGGATCTTGATCATGAGGATTATGATACGGTAGGGGGCTGGCTATACTCACATGTCGAGGTTATTCCCCCACAGCCTGGTCAGACTGTAATGTTTGAGGGATGTATGTTCACGGTAGAAGAAGTTGAAAACAAGCGGATTTCACGTATTCGGCTGATAAAACAGCCTATCGTCGTGGAAGAAGCAGGAGTCTCATAACGGAATAAACCTAGAGAGCGACCTTGAACGATGTGGGGTCGCTTTTTATTTTGTCTCCTTTACAGAATGGGCATGAATTGATATGATGTTCGTGTGATTGTCAACCTAATTATAATTATTTGGGTTGACAATAAAAAAGGAACTTCCTCTTCGTTGAAAATCTTATCCATTTACATGATCATTAAATTTTGGGAGGCAAGAAGGTATGAATTTACTAAACGAGGTTATAGATTGGGGCTCGTTGGCTGAAAAAGCAATACACGGCAGCCGTGTATCGCTGGAAGAAGGCATAGCGGTACTGGAAGCCGATGATGAGGAGTTATTACCGATTATGCAAGCTGCATTTCGAGTACGACACCATTTTTACGAAAAAAAAGTAAAGCTCAACATGATCATGAACGCCAAAAGTGGCCTGTGCCCAGAGGATTGCGGTTATTGCTCACAATCTATCGTATCCACGGCGCCTGTGAACAAGTATAGTATGTTGGACAAGGAATCACTGTTGGCTGGAGCTAGGGAAGCAGTTGCACGGAGAGCAGGGACGTATTGCATCGTAGCTTCGGGCAAGGGCCCAACAGATCGGGAGCTGGATCAGGTGATTGAGGCTGTACAAGAAATTACTCATACAATGCCACTCAAAATTTGCGCTTGCTTAGGGATTCTCAAGGGAGATCAGGCACGGCGGTTGGCAGAGGCTGGGGTACATCGATACAATCATAATTTAAATACAAGTAAGGCCAACTATCCCTCGATTACAACCACACATACATACGATCAACGCGTCGAAACTGTGAAAATGGCACAATCTCACGGAATGTCTCCATGCTCTGGCGTTATTATCGGGATGGGGGAAACGAATGAGGAAATCGTTCAAATGGCTTATGCCTTACGGGAGTTGGATGCTGACTCTATTCCGGTTAACTTCTTGAATCCAGTCCCCGGAACCCCATTGGAGGGAGCAAAGCGAATATCACCTATCCAAGCTTTGAAGGTGCTGGCACTGTTCCGCTTCATCTGTCCATCCAAAGAAATACGCGTTGCAGGTGGACGAGAGTTGAATTTACGCTCGTTACAACCGCTTTGCCTGTATGCAGCGAATTCAATTTTTGTAGGAGATTATTTAACGACAGAAGGCCAAGAGGTCACATTTGATCATCAAATGATTGAAGATCTTGGTTTTGAAATTGAGATGTGTGCCCTTTCAACCGTATAATAGAAATTGTACAAACTTGGAAGGGAGAGTTCAACGATGAGCGAAAAAGTATTTATTAGTCCAGGTAAATATGTGCAAGGGAAAAATGTGATTGATAAAACAGGTGAGTATGTTAAGCCATTAGGCCATACTGCCTTGGTTATTGCGGACAAGCTGGTTTGGGAGATTGCAGCCGACCGCGTGGTAAAAAGTCTGGAACTGGCTGATATTACAGCAGTTAAAATTGAATTTCAAGGGGAAGCCTCCAAAAATGAAGTCAACCGTATTGTGGATCAGGGACGAAGCGCCCAGGTCGACATTGTCATTGGTGTAGGTGGCGGTAAAACGCTGGATACCGCTAAAGCTGTAAATGAACTTCTCGGTTCCTCAGTTGTGATTATTCCAACGACTGCTTCTACAGATGCTCCTACTAGTGCACTATCCGTTTTGTACACCGACGAAGGTGCATTTGATACGTATTCCTTTTTCAGTAAAAATCCGAGCCTGATCCTGGTGGACACAAAAGTCATATCTCAAGCACCGCCCTTATTCCTCTCCTCAGGCATTGCAGATGCCATGGCGACTTGGATTGAAGCCCGTGCGGTCATTGAAGCTCGCGCAACGACAATGGCTGGTGGTTTGCCAACCTTGGCGGCAGAAGCCATTGCGTCCAAGTGTGAGGAAGTTCTTTTCGATTACGGACTGCAGGCATACGAATCCGTGAAACGCAAAGTCGTTACACCTGCGCTTGAAGCGGTAGTGGAGGCGAATACGTTGCTAAGCGGTTTGGGCTTTGAAAGCGGCGGTTTGGCAGGCGCACATGCGATTCACAATGGTTTTACCGTTCTGGAAGGAGATATTCATCACCTAACACATGGTCAGAAGGTAGCTTTTGGCACCTTAGTCCAGCTTGCCTTGGAAAAAAGACCTTTGTCCGAGGTGGAGCGGTATATTGACTTTTATCTAAAACTCGATCTGCCTGTCACGCTGGAAGACATTAGGCTACAGGAAACTTCCCGGGAGGATTTGTACCGGGTAGCTCAGGCTGCTACCAAAGAAGGCGAAACTGCTCACAATCTACCATTTGCTGTCACAGCGGATGATGTGCTTGATGCAATTTTAGCGGCTGACCAGTATTCACTTGCCTATAAGGCCAAAATTGGACATAGAAACTAACTCCATACGAAATAAAGTAGATTCAAAGGCCGCTGATCAGCGGCCTTTTTTCCATTATTTAACTTGCAACTTATGTTATGATTTTTATGGTACATAATCAGGAAATGCCGGGAGTATATTTAGGGCTCCCCTAAAATTTGAGAGGAGTTTAGCGATGGCAAAATGGAACGTAGAAGATCAAGGTATTCAATATACTATTGAGTACAAGCGTAGCTTAACTGGCGGGAGAATTATTGTGAATGGAAGCGAGCAGAAGGTTAAAAGCCAGAATGCATTTTTGAACTTGATTGATTTTCCTATTAAATTGAAAGAAAAAGCTGTAAATGTTGTTGTCATTGGCAACAAAGCGGATTTAGCTGTGGACGGTGTATATCTTGGGTCCAATCAACCTTATGTTCCTGTGAGTAAAGTTCCGGGCTGGAGTTGGGCTTTTGTCGTGGTCAGCTTGGTTATAGGATTGCTATTTTCGGGGATTTTCGGTGTGTGTATAGGAATATTGGGCAGCATGTTTTACGTGAAATCATCTTTATCCATGCATCAAACCACCAATCGAAGAGTTGTAAATTGCTTTATTGTCTTTTTCATCATCAGCGTGATACAAATTGTTCTTGGAATTGCAGCGAATTCTTGGATTAACACGTTGTAAAATAGATCAACTTAGCCTAAGGTTGAAGCAAGAAGGCTCTCACGCATGAAGCGGTGAGAGCCTTTTGCTGTGTTAGATCGCCCAATTTCCTTTACGGAAGATAGGTTCCTCAGTACCGTCCTCAGTAACGCCGTTGATGTCCATTTCACCTGAACCGATCATAAAGTCGACGTGAGTCAGACTGGAATTCAGGCCGTTGGCAGCCAACTGCTCTTGAGTCATATCCTTGCCGCCTTTAAGGTTAAATGCATAAGCATTACCGATGGCCAAGTGGTTAGAGGCATTTTCATCAAACAACGTATTATAGAATAAAATATTTTTATCAGAGATAGGTGACTTGTGAGGTACAAGAGCAACCTCACCCAGGTAGTGTGAACCTTCATCCATTTCTACGAGATGCTGAAGAGTTTCCAAACCGGTTTCTGCCTGTACATCGACAATACGTCCATTTTCAAAAGTCAGTGAAAAGTTGTCGATGATATTTCCGCTGTAGCTAAGTGGCTTGGTGCTGCTGACCTTACCGTTCACTCCCGTTTTAAGCGGAGCTGTAAACACTTCCTCAGTAGGCATATTGGCTACAAAAGTATGTCCCTGTTGGTTGACGCTTTCAGCCGCTACCCACAGATGATCTTTTGCCAATTCGATGGTGAGATCTGTGCCTGGAGCCAGATAATGCAGCTTTTTATAGCGTTTGGCATTTAAAATATCAGATTTACTGGAAAGGGTTTCTAAATGCTCTTTCCATGCCTCCACGGGGTTATCCAGATCCACACGCACGGTGCTGAAAATGGCATCCCACAGTTTATCCATTTGCTCGGAAGCTGGCAGATCAGGGAATACTTTGGCAGCCCATTCTGCAGAAGGATAAGCAATCAGAGACCAACTGAATTTGTCAGCCATTTGATATTCGCGGTATTGACGTAATTCATGTGACCGCACGCGCTGAGCAGCAGTAATTCGGCTGGACGGAATCCCCTGAAGCAAATCCGGATTTTCTGCAATGACATGGAGGACAGCTGCGCCATTTTCGACCTCTTCAGTCATTTCGGCTGCGTACCATTTGGGAGCAATATTAAAAGTTTCATCAGGAGCTAGTTCATACTGTAATCGAGTAATGGTCTCATCACTCCATTTTACTGTAACCAGCTTGGCTCCGGCAGTATACGCTGATTTGACGATAAGTCTCACGAGTTCGGCGGACAAAATTGGTGCATGAACGATGAGTGTCTGCCCAGGATGGACATTGGCGCCGACCCGAACGGCTAACTCGGCATATTTTTGCAATTTTTGTTGAAAATCTGACATGTAACTTTCCTCCATTTCACGAAAAGCCTTAAATAAGGCTTGGGTAACTTGCACAGTTTTTTTGCAAATTCCACACATAGCTTATATATTGTACAATGTAACGAAAAGGTTCACAAATTAGTTTTGGTACTATTTAGTGAAAATGAAAGGGCGGATAGATGAATGACAGAGCAAAATTCACCTCAGGAAGTGAAAGAAGTACATATTCAACAGGCACAAATGACAAGAGATGAGAATGGTGCTTATTTGGGCCAAGTGGTATTTGGAGTAGACGGGCAGAGTTCTGTATATGAAATCACATTCCACAGTAAAAGGGGAAAGGAATGGGATTACAGTCTCCATTTTGCGGGAGAGCCACGGGTGGAGGAAGAGATGCTGCAAATGGATAGCTGGATTGAAGAGAACGATGATTTATTCGACTATTTGCTAGATACGGCATGGAGCAAATTACCCGAGTAATGTAAACATGGTCTATTTTCGTGACAAGCGGATTATATTTAGCAGTGTCCGCATAATCTGCTGACATGGGGGAAGCCTAAAGGTCGATATTAACAGTAAATTCCATGTGAATAGGAGGGTGAAGCTTTGGCAAATCATCTGTTCACCGAAGGAATGACGGCAAATGAAGAGGCTGCTCCCGATCTCCTGAGCTTACGGACGCTATTTGTAAATATGTGTTTTATTGGGGAGCCAGGAAGCCGTTCCTGGGTGCTGGTGGATACGGGGATGACAGGATTTACGGACTCGATTATACGCCGGGCAGAGGAACGGTTCACTGGCCCTCCGATCGCTATTGTGCTTACACATGGTCATTTTGATCATGTAGGTTCGGTTATTGAGTTGGTACAGCATTGGGGTACACCTGTTTATGCACATCCTTTGGAATTACCTTATTTGACGGGAATGAAGGATTATCAAAAACCTGACCCTAGTGTAGGGGGAGGTTTAATGTCGGGCATTTCCTTCTTATACCCTAATGATGCTATAGATCTCGATGATCGCATCACATCACTGCCCCCAGATGGCAATGTCCCCGGTGCCCCTGGTTGGAAGTGGCTGCATACGCCAGGACATACACCTGGTCATGTATCGCTTTTTCATGAGCGAAGAAGGTTAATGGTGGCCGGTGACGCTTTTATTACGGTGAAACAGGAATCGGCACTGGCCGTTATTTTACAGGAAAAAGAAATACATGGGCCTCCTGCGTATTTTACAACAGATTGGCAAGCTGCGCAGCGTTCGGTGGAAATGCTGGCCAAGTTAAAGCCTGAGATTGCAGTCACAGGACATGGCCATTACATGCATGGTGCTGAGCTGACAGATCAGCTGGAGCGACTGGCGGGAGATTTTGAGCACATGGCTGTACCCAAACAGGGACGTTATGTGTAGTGATGTGTGAAGGACGATGCCTTGCGGGGCATCGTTTTTTGTGTGGACGTGGAATTTTTCTGCTCAGCATGGTATAGTCAAGCCAAAAGCTAAACGCTTTCATTAAACATCGTCATTTCATCAAAGGAGGATTTTTTGATGACACAACAACATGCTGCAATTGGTGATCTTTATTATGGAATACCGGCGATTCGTCTTAAATTTGGACGATATGAAGCAGTTGCCCTGCCGGGAAACGGCGCAAATCTGATTTCTTTTCGTGACAATGAATCGGGATATTCCTTTTTGCGTGAGCCAGATGCTGAGAGCATAGAGGCTTTTAAGCAAAGCCCGTCCGTTTACGGAATTCCTTTCCTGTTTCCTCCGAATCGGTATGAGGATGGAAAATTCCTGTGGAATGGTGTTACATATGAGCTGCCGATAAATGAAGAGGCGACCCACAACCATCTGCACGGCTTTTTACACACTGTTCGGTGGGAGGTCGAGGACTACGGTTCCGGGGAGCAGGGCAGCTATGTGGTAATGAATCAGCATGTAAGGGAAGGACATCCCATGTTCCGCTATTTACCCTTCACCTTTACCATGAAACTAACGTACAGTCTGGACGAATTTGGCCTGCATCAGCGTTATGTGATCCATAACGAGGGCGATCAACCGATCCCCAATTTATTTGCCTTTCACACAGCGATTCGCGTTCCGTTCGTACCCGATAGCTCGCCTGAGGACTACAAGATTAAGGTCACAATCGGTGAGCGTCGTGAGCTGACGGAACGGTTGTTGGCCACAGGTCAGTTCCAGCCTTTATCTCCGGAAGAGGAACTGCTGAAGACGACGGGAGTTAGTCCTTATTTTGCCTCTATGGATAATCATTACACGGCAGCTCCGCAAAATGGACGCAACTACATGGAACTGACACACAGTAAGACAGGTGCTACCCTCGTATACGATGTAGGTACAGCTTATAAGCATTGGATGATCTGGAATAACAAAGCGAACAAGGAATTCATCTGTCCTGAGCCGCAAATGAACATGATCAATGCACCGAATCGTCCAGACCTACCAGCGGAGGAGATCGGATTGATAGCACTGGCTCCAGGCCATATTTTTGAAGCAACCAGCCGTTTGTATTGTATTACACCTAATAAATCGAAATCCTAGCATTTAAATTTATCCTTATAGGCCTGTATCGTGTCCAACGGTGCAGGCTTTATTTGGGGTTGTAAAGCACAGGTAAGGGCCAATGGGGAAGGAGGACGAAAAAGGTTGCAGAATGCCAAGCAGTCATAGTATGATACGAAACAGGAGATGATCAGATGAATTTTCCTTTTCAAGCCGTCAAACGCAAGCAAATCGCCGATGAAGTAGCTGAACAGCTGCAACGAAAAATTGCTACTGGTGAATGGGATGTGGGCACTAAGATTCCAACCGAACCTGAGCTCATGAAGCTATTCGGAGTCGGGCGATCTACAGTACGTGAAGCGGTTAGCGTTCTGGTGCATGCCGGTCTATTAGAGAAAAAGCAAGGACACGGAACTTTTGTTTGCCAACCGACAACTTCTCAAGAGCCATTGGATTACCGTCTAAGCCGTGCTGAAATTATTGAGGTTTATGAAGTGCGGAGTGTGTTGGAACTAGAGATTGCCAGATTGGCTGCGTTACGTCGTAAAGACGAGGATCTACGCTTGATGCGTGAGGCGCTGGATCGTCGTGCTGCAACCCTGGCCGCTGGAGATATGAACGGGTATTTGGATGCGGATATCACTTTTCACTTGGCTGTTGCCGGAGCTACACGCAATAAGGTGCTTACAGATGTATATGGCAGCTTTGTAGAGGCCATTCGCAAGGCGTTGAACAATCTCATTACCGATCCGGCGATGCAAAATCATTTTACTGTGCAGCATGAAAAAATATATGAAGCAATCCGGGATCAGGATGGCAAGGCTGCCGAGCTGTATAGTATTCAACATTTGGACGGCACCAAGCTGGAGCTGCAAAAGCATATGGGAAGTTCATAATTTTTTTTACTCTTAAACATCAGATGATCGGATGAATAAAATATTTAAACCTTCTACTTGAGCATCTCCTAAAATCAAACCAAAGGTGGTATCTGTATGCGCAAAATATGGGTGTTGGACACAACGTTAAGAGATGGAGAACAATCACCAGGAGTTAGCTTAACTAGCACGGAAAAGGTGGAAATTGCCCTTCAGCTGCAAAAATTAGGCGTAGATCGGATTGAGACCGGCTTTCCAGCAACCTCGCCTGGTGAGATCACCAGCATGCAGGAGATTGCCAAACAGGTTACCCAAGCGACACTGGTTGGTTTTGCGCGCTCGAAAGAACAGGATATTGATGCGGTCAGAGAGGCGCTACGAGGAGCAGAGGATGCCTGTCTTCATTTGTTTCTGGCTACCTCACCTATTCACCGCCACCATAAGCTTCGAATGGATAAAACGAAAGTATTAGAGACCGCTGCTGCTGCCATTCGTTATGGACGCAAGTATTTCAGCAAGGTAGAATTTTCAGCAGAGGACGCCAGTCGTACCGAACTGGACTTTATTTGTGAGGTCGTAGATATGGCGATTCGTGCTGGAGCGACAATCGTCAATTTACCGGATACGGTGGGATATGCCTCCCCGGATCAGTTCGGTGAAATGTTTAGAATTGTAAAACAACAAGTGCCCGGTATCGAAAAAATACAACTTAGCACACATTGTCATGACGATCTTGGTATGGCAACAGCTAACACGCTGGCGGCCATCCGTAATGGTGTAGACCAATTTGAAGGTACCATCAATGGCATCGGTGAGCGAGCCGGAAATACACCTATCGAAGAAGTTGCACTGGCCCTTGACACCAGAACCGAGCTTTATGGTGCACAAACGAGTCTGATTTTAGAGGAACTGTATGCTACCAGTCGCCTGGTGAGCAAACGAACGGGGATGTCGGTGCCGGGAAACAAGGCCATTGTTGGAGCCAATGCGTTTGCTCACGAGTCTGGTATACACCAAGACGGGATGCTTAAAGAGCGTACAACATATGAGATCGTGTCCCCTGAGCGTATTGGTCTGAAGACGAGTAAACTTGTGTTGGGCAAGCACTCGGGTCGACATGCATTTAAAGAAAAACTGGCGGACATGGGGTTTGATGCTTTGACGGAGGAACAGCTGCAAGAGACGTTCCGCAAATTCAAAGCATTGACGGATAAGAAAAAACAGGTGTTGGATGAAGACTTGCTCGTCCTGATGGACGAAAGCCGCAATGCCTCGCCTCAAATGTACACACTGGATTCCATTCAGGTGTCTTATGGTAATCAGTCGGTTCCAGTCGCATCCATTCGATTGGGTAAACAAGATGGGACAGCAATTGATGAAGTGGCAATGGGTAACGGTTCTGTAGATGCGATTTTCCATGCTATAGACAAGGCCAGTGGTGAAGAGGTGGAGTTGGAGGATTATTCGATCCAATCTGTAACTTATGGCAAAGACGCATTGGGGGAAGTGCACGCCATTTTGAGGCAAGGAGAGTACACAGCTCTGGGAAGAGGCACAAGTACTGATATTTTGGAAGCTAGCGCCAAAGCTTACATCGATGCGCTAAACAAGCTACTGGGCAGAAAAGAAGTACATGCCAAAAGCAATATCACCATTAGTTGATCCTAGTGGTCAGGCTTGTAGACGAATTTTCCTTCTTCCTCCTCTGGCCTCATCGTAAAAAAGCGCTTGCAAAATAAATGATAACATTTGAAATTTAATGTATAATAGGCAAGAGAGATCACCATATTTTGTCTGAATTACATAGGCCAAGAGGAGGAAATGAGTTGAACTACCGCATTGAAAAGGATACGTTGGGCGAAATCAAAGTACCGGCAGACCGTCTGTGGGGAGCGCAAACACAGCGCAGCAAGGAAAATTTCCCGATTGGCTCGGAGAAAATGCCATTAGAGGTCATACAGGCGTTCGCGGTGCTTAAAAAGAGCGCGGCGATCAGTAACTATAAGCTGGGTAAGCTATCACAGGAGAAGCAGGACGCGATTATTTATGCAGCGGACGAGATTCTCGCAGGGCGGGTTGATGACCATTTCCCGTTGGTTGTATGGCAGACAGGGAGCGGAACGCAGTCCAATATGAATGTGAATGAAGTGATTGCTCATCTGGGGAGCCAATGGTTACAAGAGCAGGGAAAGGATGCGAAGCTGCATCCCAATGACGATGTTAACATGTCGCAAAGCTCGAATGATACGTTTCCCACGGCGCTTCATGTAGCGGGTGTCATTGCAGTGGAGGACCGTTTGTTGCCTGCTATCGATAAGCTCAAAGAGACTTTTCAACAGAAGTCAGAGCAATTCAAGGATATTATAAAAATTGGGCGAACCCATTTACAAGATGCGACACCGCTTACGCTGGGTCAGGAAATAAGTGGTTGGTATGCCATGCTGGACAAAAGCAAGCGAATGATCATCGACACGGTGCAATACATGAAGGAGCTGGCGATTGGCGGTACAGCGGTGGGGACTGGAATTAATGCTCATCCAGAGTTTGGCTCCCGAACCTCAGCGGAAATTTCCAGTTTCACTGGCAAAACGTTCACTTCCGCACCCAATAAATTTCATGCACTGACTAGCCACGATGAAGTGGTGGCCGTACATGGAGCAGTCAAAGCGCTCGCTGCCGATTTGATGAAAATCGCCAATGATGTTCGTTGGCTGGCAAGTGGTCCGCGTAGCGGCTTGGGCGAAATCACGATTCCTGCTAACGAGCCAGGTAGCTCCATCATGCCCGGCAAGGTGAATCCGACCCAGAGTGAAGCACTGACGATGGTCGTTACACAAGTCATGGGGAATGATGCAGCTATCGGCTTTGCAGCAAGTCAGGGTAATTTTGAACTGAACGTGTTTAAGCCAGTCATTATATACAATTTTTTGCAGTCTGTTCATCTGCTGGCCGATTCCATCATTGCTTTTAATGACAACTGTGCCGTTGGCATCGAGCCTGATCTCACGAAGATTGAGCACAATTTGAATAATTCACTGATGCTGGTGACGGCATTGAATCCACATATCGGATATGAAAATGCCGCTAAAATCGCCAAACTTGCACATGCAGAAGGGCTGTCCCTAAAAGAAGCGGCACTCCGCAGCGGACTGTTGACTGAAGAACAGTTCGATCAATATGTTGTACCTGCGCATATGATTCATCCTAAAGCCTAAAGCACGACGATTGTCTCTGCTTAAGCTTTATAAAAAATATACAAACCAGCTCATGGAGTGCGATTTAGCACAAACCATGAGCTGGATTTTTTATTTTATTATATAATTTTTTGTTTAGAATTAGTATTCTGTGTGATTTGAGGGTATATAGATAAAAGGCGAAAAATTGAACATCTATTTTCAAGATAGGAGAAGCCGTATGGAACAGACAACCGTTATTAATTTTATTGTGCTTTTGCTGTCCGGCTTGCTGCTGGTCGGTGTGCTGACTACCAAATTTTCCAGCCGTTTCGGTATGCCTGCGCTCGTATTGTTTATTGCCGTAGGTATGGTGCTCAGTCAGTTTATTTATTTTGATAATGCCTTTATCACACAGCTAGTTGGCATTCTCGCGCTCATTGTAATCTTGTTTGAAGGCGGGATGCAGACAAAGTTTGCAGATGTTAAGCCAGTTATTCGACCTGCACTGTCATTATCAACGTTAGGGGTCATCATTACGACCGTAGTCATTGGCGTATGCGCCAAGTTTATTTTAGGCGTAAGCTGGATGGAATCCATGCTGTTTGGCGCTATTGTCGGATCGACCGATGCGGCAGCCGTGTTTTCCGTTCTAGGAGGTAAAAACATCAAAAAACGAATTACCTCAACGCTCGAAGCGGAATCCGGCAGTAATGACCCAATGGCTGTTTTTCTCACAGTAACATTGATTGAGCTGATACATCACCCTGAGCAATCCATTTGGATACATATCTTGTTATTTTTATGGGAAATGGGCTTTGGTTTAGCCGTTGGTTTTGTACTCGGACGCTTAGGTGTATATGCCATTAATAAAATGAATTTTGATTCATCCGGTTTGTATCCTGTGATGGCATTGGCATTTGCGGTCTTGACGTATGCGGCGGCATCGTTACTAGAGGCAAGCGGATTGCTGGCGGTGTATGTCATGGCGATTGTATTGGGAAATTCCGACTTGACCTACAAGCGATCTATTATTCATTTTAACAATGGCTTTGCCTGGATGGTGCAGATTATGATGTTTGTCCTGCTCGGGTTATTGGTCTTTCCCGATCAATTGCTGGGCATTGCATGGCAAAGCTTGGCGCTCTCCTTCATCCTCATGCTCGTGGCTCGTCCAATAGGCGTGTTCCTAAGCTTGCTTTTTTCCAGGTACTCTGTGCGCGAGAAAACACTGTTATCCTGGGCAGGACTGCGTGGGGCGGTACCTATTGTACTCGCAACCTATCCTTTACTGGATGAGATGGATGTAGGACCTTTGTTTTTTAATGTTGTATTTTTCGTCGTGCTCACTTCTGCAATTATTCAAGGTACCACTATTTCGTGGCTAGCGGTGAAGCTTGGCTTGATGGACCCTAACGAGACGTCGTCTCCATCACTGCTGGAATTAGTTTCTCTGGGAAAAACTACTTCGGAAATCAACCACATTCAGGTACAAAATGGGATGTCGATAGCGGGCAAAGCGATTCAGGATATACAGTTGCCTGAAGATATTTTATTCACAGCCATCATTCGGAACGAGCAAATTATTGCCCCGAGAGGCACGACAGTGATTGAACCGGGCGATACTTTGTACGTGCTTAGTCCCAAACTCAAGCGACAGCAGATGAAAGAGCTGTTCATGCTGCTCGAACCGGAGGCTGCTCCGTAAATAGGATATCGCCCCTATATTTACAGTCCTTCACATTTATGTGAAGGACTTTTTAATGTATTCTTTTTCAGAGTGGATGAATCTGTTAAAAAATTGACACTATCATTCTACAAAATTAGTTTATGATATTGTCGTTAGATGTCGCAGCCTATCGTTGCGGATCATTTGATGGGCAATAGTGATGAAATACGATAGAAGTCACCAAACAGGAGAGATGATAAATGAAACCGGAAGTCTTGCCACAGCGTGCAGCAGCTCGCAGGCAGAAAAATAAGAAAAAGAAACGAAAAGGAAAATTTGGTCGCTTTATGCTGCGACTTTTTATTGTATTCCTGTTAGCGGGAATTGGGGGTGGTGCATGGTTGTTTTTAACCCCTTCTGGCAAGGACATGCGCTATCTGGCTGCGGACACGCTGATTACGACTCAGCATCGTCACTGGGCGAAATATTTTATCGGCGAAGCAGAAGCGAAGAAACGAGTGGCTGAATATTCAGCCCGGTTCGAAGAGATGGGTGAGGAGAAGGATAGACATACAATCAACTTGCCTGATCTGATACCCACCAAAGTACAGCAAACGCCGTTGGTTGAAGTGGAAGAAGTGTCGGGTCGTAACTATCATGGCTATGTTATGACGGTGCATGACCCCACTAAAATTAGGCTCGGGATTCCTGCTAAAGTCGGCCGGGGAGAACATGTATCTAGCATGGTCGAGCGTTTGGGGGCTGTTGCTGGCGTAAATGGCGGTGGCTTTGCTGACCCCAACTGGAATGGGAATGGTTTTAAACCGATTGGCGTTGTCATTTCCCAGGGTAAGATATACTACAATGATATGGGGAGAAATGCCTCTGTTCAAATCGTAGGTATTGATAAACAGGGGAAAATGATAGCCGGTCACTATTCGTTGTCCGAGTTGTCCAAAATGAATGTGCAAGAAGCGGTTACTTTTCAACCACGTCTAATCGTGAATGGGAAAGGTCTGATTCGCAATGCAAGCGAGGGGTGGGGAATTGCCCCCCGTACCGCAATGGGGCAAAGAGCTGACGGTGCCATTATATTCGTGACCATCGATGGTCGTCAGCCTGGGTACAGCATTGGTGCCAACTTGTATGATATGCAAAATATTTTGCTTAAACATGGAGCAGTTATCGGTGCTAATCTGGATGGAGGTTCTTCAACGGTGCTAGTCAAGGATAATGCCATTGTAAACAAGCCTTCTTCTGAATACGGAGAGCGGTATTTGCCGACTGCGTTTCTCGTATTTGAGCATCCAGAGACCGTTAGTATCCCGAACATATGGGAAGGTTTGAATCCTGGAGACATTGACGCAGCCAAAAAGAGATAGGTCAGGAATGAACAAGTTCATTCAGTGAACGGAGACTGATGATGAAGCTAAAACGAGCAGGATTTCAGCGATTGTTTGTCGCCTTGTTAATGCTATCCTTACTCTTGACCACAATGCATCAGGCGGCTGCCGAAGCTACTAAACAGGGTGCCATAGCGTCTCAATCAACGCAGTTCATAGATATTGTTATAAACGGACAACCTATTGACAGCAAGGCTAAACCTCTATTGATCGACGGGAAGCTCATGGTTCCGCTTAAATCTTTAGCCGAAGCTGTAGGTGCAACCTACCACTGGGATGTCAAAAAGAAGCAGATTACGCTACAAAAGTGGGCAGAACCCTTGGTTCTTAAGGAGCGGTCACGTAAGAACCAGCAGCAACTTACCTTTGAGGTTGTAAGTGAAGAAGTATATATACCTCTGAGAGATGTTTCGCTTGATTTAGGTTATACGTTGGAGAAGACAAATACACAGATTCAGATTCAGCCGCCGATTCACGGTAAACTAAAAGAACAAATATATGAGGGAGATCTCGTGGCAGCACGCGAAGCGTTAATCCGCATAAACAGAAGTTCTGTCCATCCTTATATAGAACCACACCGTCCTAACACTGAGCTTCTGTCCAGTGTCTACATGTTCCCCCAAGGTGAAGCATTACGGTATTTTACAGTGAACGGGGATGTGCTGAGTCTGATTGAAGTGAAGGACGGTTTTCCGATTGTCACCTATCAAGGGTATGTGGGAGCTCCCTTTGATAAAGAATTTACAATGGAATACGACCCGCTGGGGCGTTTTTTGGAGAATAAAGCCAAAAATCAGTGGGGAACTTATCCGAAAATAAATAAGCCGCTGATCTACGAGTTCACTACAGGATGGGGAGACAGCAGTACCACTTTCTATGGGCGTATTACTACGGATAAAAAAGAAGAACTGCTGGGTACTACGGGTGATCCGATAACTGGACTCCCGGCTAATACCAAACAAATTATGAAAACCTTCAAGCTGCCGTGGGAATCGCGTACAGATGCCCAGCAGGTGATGGAATAAGTTAAAAGCAGCAATAGCAAATGAAAATATAAGAAGCGCGGATCGTTGAAGTAAAGATACTTCCGGTACGCGCTTTTTTCGATAGGATTTGTACTTTTGTTGCTTCGTGCTTGCGTAAATATCTATTAAGCATCATTATTTGCTTCGAGAAACACGGAGATCAGAATTCGGGCATTGTTTTCTCCCACATTTTTGACATAGTGGGGGATGGCTGCTCTCCAGCTAAAGGAATCTCCTGCTTCCAGGGTAGCTGTATCCTCGCCTTGCTCCACGTATACCGTGCCCTCCAAGATAAAATGAATCTCATCCCCTGCATGAGCATGCTCTTCTTCTGTAGATGAGCCGGGCGGCATTTCAACGAGCATCATTTTGACGTTACCCTGACCCCCCAAATGATCGACCTGGAGCTTGTTTTTACCATATAAGGTTTTACGGCGCTCGTCCTTGCGAATCACTTGCATGCGTTCCTCATCTTTAAGAAGCAGAAAAGCGAGAGGTACGTTTAGCGCATTAGCGATGCTGTCCAATGTAGCGATGGAAGGTGAGGTTTTATTATTTTCTACTTGACTCATAAACCCTTGCGATAGTCCGGTTCGTTCGCATATTTGCTGAATGGATAAATTTTTACGTTTACGAGCAGCGCGTATGTTGCATCCTATACTCATAGAGCGTTCCTCCTTTAAGAAAATATAATGTATACTAATGTAATATTTATCATACCAAATATTTTGTTGACAGACCACAGTTTCTTATGATAAATTCACATTACAAAATAATTATTTCTATTACTAATAATTCGAGTTTGATTCACATTCATGTGTTGCGGCATAGATTCAGACAGTATTATTTTTTTAACCAAATTATTAGTAATATAAATTAATTATTCATATGCACTTGTATGAGTGTAATAAACAAACAGAATGGAGAGATAAATATGAGTTCAGCAAGCAGAAACATTTCTACAATTATGCGGGTGGCGCTGGGAATTTTGTTTTTGGCACATGGAATTGCTAAATTCCAAATGGGGTTGGGTAATGTAGCAGGCTGGTTTTCCAGCATTGGCGTTCCAGGATTTTTAGGTTATGTTGTTGCGGTGATTGAGTTGGTCGGCGGAATTGCATTGATTCTTGGACTACTTACCCGCTATGTATCTGGGCTATTTGTGATTGTTTTGATCGGTGCTATTTTTACAGCAAAATTGTCCGGCGGGTTGATGGGGAATGGTCAAGGAGCTGGCTATGAGCTGGATATTGCTTTTATTCTTGTAGCACTTCATCTGGTATTTGCACCAACGACTCGCTTGTCTCTGGATTCGTTGATCGGCCGTCGTGAGTCAACCGAACAATAATTTTTGAATAGCTTTGGTTCTCCAATCCATGTAGAAAGAGGGAAATCTCATGACAGCGCATATTCATGACAACACCAAAATCGGGCAGGTTTCATTAAAAGTAAGCAACTTGGAACGTTCTATTCAATTTTATACAGAGGTCGTTGGTTTTCAGCTGTTGCGTCAAACGGCGGATACCGCTGAATTGACTGTCGATGGGAAGCATGCGCTACTGATCCTTAACTATATTGAAAATGCAGTTATTCTGCCGCGCCAGTCCGCAGCCGGATTATACCACTTTGCTATTCTTCTACCGAACCGTGTAGCTCTGGGCCTGTCTTTACGTAATCTGCTGGCTCATGAGATTGAAATCGGACAGGGAGACCATGATGTAAGTGAAGCCCTATATATCCATGACCCCGATAATAACGGAATTGAAATCTATGCAGATCGTCCCCATGATCAGTGGAAAAAGGATGCAAATGGATTCTACATGATGGGAACAGATCCCGTGGATGCAGAAGATTTGGTTGCGATTTCCGAGAATTTACCTTGGCAGGGACTACCTCAGGGAACGGTAATCGGGCACGTCCACTTCCATGTGTCTAATTTGCTCAAAGCACAGCAATTTTATTGCGATGTGCTTGGCTTTGACATTACGTGCCGGTATGGCTCTTCAGCCTTGTTCGTTTCCGCAGGTGGTTACCACCACCATATGGGCTTGAATATATGGGCAGGTGAAGGAGCCCCACCAGCTCCTGAGCACGCTGCCGGACTGGATTATTTTGAATTGATCGTACCAGATCAGAATGAATTGAATGCCATTGTGGCTCGTTTAGAGGCAGCAGGCTATGGAGTGCAAGAACGCGATGGCGCCAAGTATGTAGCTGATCCGTTCCGCATTCAAATTAAACTGGTTAACGGTCAAATCTCGTAACATAGAAGGAACTCAACAAAAATAGAAAAGGGTATTCCTATAAGCCGTAAAGGCTGGGAATACCCTTTTTTCGTATATCTAGAACAAGCTCCAATCCAAATCCCGAGACATCGTCTCCAGCAAGTGTACACCAGCTGTACTGTTTCCCATACGGTTCAGAGAAGGTCCAACCAGTCCAATGCCATAGCGTCCAGGTACCATCGTCATAATACTGCCTGATACGCCGCTTTTGGCAGGTAGTCCGACTTGAATGGCGAATTCCCCTGAAGCGTCATACATGCCGCATGTCGTCATAAATGTTTTGGCGATCTGTACATAGCGGCGGGGAATCAGCGGTATACCTGTCACCGGATCACGGCCGTTGTAGGCTAGTACAAGTCCCATACGTGCTAAATCTGTACAGTTCAATTTGACAGCACAATGTCTGAAATAAACTTCAAGCACATCCTCCACATGACCTCTTAAAATACCTTTTTCCATTAGAAAATAAGCAAGAGAACGGTTCAAATGGCCTGTAGCTGATTCTGAGTCGTAGACATCCTGATCATATTCCAATGTGTCATTGTGGGTAAGCAGGCGGAAAAATTGGAGAACACGGGCAAATTTCTCTTCTGGACTGTTCCCGCGAATCAGAGAGGAGATCGCGATTGCCCCCGCGTTAATTAGTGGGTTAAACGGAATCCCCGGCTCAACCAGTTCTAGTTTCAACATGGAATTAAAACGGTCTCCGGTAGGCTCCATACCCACCTTAGAGAAGACAACGTCCTCTCCATTATCCATCAAGGCCAGAATGAGCGTAAATACCTTTGAAATACTTTGCATCGTAAATTGGATTTCCGTATCCCCGGCTACCACGGTTTTACCTGCACCGTTCATTACAACAACACCAAGTGCGTTGGCCGGGGCTTTGGACAGTTCGGGAATATATGCTGCTACCTTGCCATGAATATACTCATGACGGCTTTGTTCTACCCATTCCGGCAGTTTGGTCTGTAATCTCTGCCACTCCGATGTCATTTCTTTTCCTCCAGTCGAGTAACCAATCTGTGGTATTTTATTGTAGAGCAAAAAGTAGCTATATACTTATTTTAAAGAAATTTTCAGTCAAAAAACAAGCTCTGATGTCATTTCTTTTTCTCCAGTTAAATACCCAACCTAATGTAATATCGGAATTATAGTTTATCCTCTGTAGTCTTCATTCTCTTCATCCAACTGCCTATCCAGAAATCACTTCTAAGTGGCACATATACCTTTTTTAGCATTGGCTCATAAGAAAGTTTCCCATCTTTAAAAAAGTTAATAGGAGAAGGAGATGAAGTGGAGCGTGGTACACGGTATGTTAGCGGATTACCCGCGGGAGAAAACGATTCATCAACTGTTCGAAGAGCAGGTTGAGCGCACACCGGATCACATAGCAGTTGTATTTGGGGAAAAGCACTTGACGTATGCTGATCTGAACAAACAGGCTAATCAACTAGCACATGTTTTGCGGGCTAAAGGTTTAGATCAAGACGAGGCTGTCGGAATGATGGTCGAATGTTCATTGGAAATGATCATCGGAATTTTCGGGATTTTAAAAGCTGGGGGAGCGTATGTGCCGATTGATCCTGAATACCCGAGGGAACGTATACGCTATATGCTGACGGATTCTGGTGCAAATCTCCTGCTGACCCGGCTTCCAATCCACCAGCAAACAGAACTCGCCAGTGTTGTACTGGATTTGATGGACAAGCGGAACTATGGGAAAGAAACAGGGAATCTCTCATCTAATCAAGGTTCCGATACCCTTGCTTGCATTATGTATACGTCTGGCTCTACAGGCGAACCTAAGGGCACCCTGACGATGCACTACAATATTACACGTGTTGTTAAAAAGCCGAATTACATCCAATTCTCGACAAAAGATAGGATATTACAAGTGGCCAGTTTTTCGTTCGATGGTTCTACATTTGGTATTTATGGGGCTTTGCTTAACGGAGGCACTCTCGTTTTGAACTCACAAGATCAAACCATGAATGCACGTGAGCTATCAAGCGTCCTACGGACACAACAGATCACGAAATGCTTCGTCACGACAGCACTTTTTAATGCATTGGTGGATGTGGATCCCGATTGCTTTGCAACAATTGAAACCTTGCTATTCGGTGGTGAGAAGGTTTCAGTCAGCCATGTGCGTAGAGCGTTTGCCCGTCTAGGTCCGGGCCGCTTAATTCATGTCTATGGACCGACGGAGAGCACGGTATTTTCTACTTATTATCATATCGATCATTTGGACGAAAATGCAAATACCGTACCGATCGGCAAACCCATCAGCAACACGAAGGTTTACATCTTGGATCAAGAGCAGCATCCTCTGCCACAGGGAGTTGCAGGTGAACTGTACATCGCTGGCGATGGCTTAGTTAAAGGTTATTTGAATCGTCCAGAGCTGACAGAAGAGAGGTTTATTCAGTCTTCATGGGTACCTGGAGGCAGGTTGTATCGAACCGGAGATTTGGTGCAAGAGCAAGCGGACGGAAACATCGAATATATCAGCCGGATCGACGATCAAGTGAAAATACGGGGTTATCGAATTGAGCCTGGGGAAATAGAGTCGCATTTATTAAAAGTAGATGATATACAACAAGCGGCAGTTATTGCCCGTGAAAAGGAGGCCGGTCAAAAGCAACTGGAAGCATACTTTACGGCGACCAAAAAACTGACAGCAGATGAAATTAAAACGGCTCTCTCTATAAAGCTGCCGAATTACATGATTCCATCTTTTTATATACAACTAGAACAAATGCCATTGACACTGAATGGTAAGCTGGACCGCAAGGCACTGTTGGCCCTTGAAGAGAATATGCATGGTGGAGCAGAATATGTGTCTCCTAAGCCAGGACTGGAAACGAAGCTGATGGACATCTGGCAGGATGTATTGGGTGTGCAGCAGTTCAGTGTTTTAGATAGCTTCTTCGACCTCGGTGGGCATTCTATTCATGCGCTTACATTAATGTCGAGAATGGAGCGTGCAGGATATCACGCCACTTTAACAGACATTTACCACTATAAAACGATTCGGGCACTCGCTGATTATCTTCATTCAACTCAGAATAATATTGTAGGGTCCAAAAAGCAACAGGACATCATAAAAACAACTCAAGAGTTGATATCTTGGCTTCACCAAGAAACAGATGGCGTTTACGAGCTGGTGAAATACCAAGTAAGGGATTTTATTCACGAAGTTAGAGATATTCAGGTGCTTTACTGCGACACGGTGGCTGACGTTAACCATATCATGCGGATCATGGACGGGAAAATAACTCAAGAGCTACTGCCACACTACATTGTACCACTGCATCAAAAAGCTAAAATGGCTGATCTATACTGGACCATGGATGAAGAGGTGTTTTTCCAACGTCTGGGCTTAAAAAGCATGGATCTGGGTCAGGTGGAAGGTTTACGCAAGCAGCTGGAAGACGATAATTTGAGAAAAGATCAGTGGATTAAAACAAGAGAAGTGGCACAAGAATATCCGCTAAGTGGAATTCAGCAAATGCAAATTTCGTTTGATACACCTCCAAGTTTAGGTATATTTAGGCTGGATGAGTGCGTGAATTACGATTTTTTGGATCAGGCTTTCGCTCATTTTGTACAAAGTCAAGGATTACTGAGAAGTGTCCCGGTCCAAAGAGATGAATGGACTTATTGGAGGGAATACGTACCTTCTAGCGATGGTTTACCAAAACTCAACATCATTGATGTGTCGGATTACAACCCATGTGGTCCCATTACGGACATGATAAATGATTATGTTACGAACACCCGTTTCGCCGAAGAACATACTTTGTTCCACATGTTTGTGCTGAAACGAAACCTTCGTGAACATTATGTCATAACTATTTATCATCATGCGATATGCGATCGGGTGACCTCGGAAGTAGCTGAAAGACAGTTGGTTGCTTACTACAGGAGTCTGCTTCAAAATCGACCCCTTCCTACGGATGAAGTGAAGCCCTATGTGGAGTATGTCAATCTAATCCAAAGTGGACCGAAAGGAATTACGGAACAAGAATTGATATCAGCCTTTAATCTGGAAGCGTTCCAAAAAAGCAAGCAAAATGTCTTCCAGGCACCAAATCTTCGAACGAGCACAGAAGCCTACCTGTTTAACGTAAGCATCCCTGCTGAAAATCCTTCTTTGGAGTTTGCGCTTTCTGTCTATACAAGGGGCTTGCAAACTTATTTAGGTATGGATAAGCTACCATTGTTATTTTTATATGATGGAAGAAGGTACGAGGAGGCGGCTTATTATAACACGGCCGGTGAATTTATTGATTTTGTACCTATGCTGATCGAACTGAAACAAAATCCGGATGAAATGATGCAGTCTGTCAGAAGCAGACTGGAATTATTAAAACACCATACGATTAATTTTATGCATCTTCTTACAAGTCCTGATTACAAAGACAAGTGGGAACGTGCCAGAACACTTGCACAGTTTGGGAAGCAGTACGAGCAACTAGACTTATTCATGTTTAACTATTTAGGAAACAGCGCTAAGGCAGACTCAAAATACAGCAATTATTATGATGAAACTATCATAAAGCAACCCAATCCGCTGCCGATCTATTCACTGTTCAATTGCATTGCTTCTTCCTACACGGACGGCCTTATTTTTTCTATACGATGCAGTTACGAGATAGAGGTTGAGGAAGTCAGGGCTGCATTTTATCAAGCTGCCGGTATGGCATCCCGGATAGGGGAGGTTTAATAACGTGATGGAATCAGCTAATACATCTAATCAGAGTAGTTCTGATAGGCCGCGACGTTACTTGCCTTTATTTTCTCAGCAAAAAGGAAATGCCGGATTGCCCGAAGGCGATGATCAAGCACTTTACAAGATTCGTTTGGGGACAAGACAGGTCAAAACGATTATGGGTTTTGTACAGCATCATCAGTTGGGTATGCCTTCTTTTATAACAGCCATATGGTCCGTACTGCTATCCCATTACTCCAATCAATACGCTCTGCCTGTTTTATATTCCGTGGTATCAGACAAGGAAGGGAAAGAATGTCGTCTGGATTATCCATTACTCATTCATATACAGAAGGAAGATCATCTTCTCTCTTTGATACAAAGGATACAAATGGAATGGAACAAACAATATAGTAGCGACGAATTGAGAGAGGATTTTTCGCAGCAAACTAAAGTTGATCCTCCATCAGGGGCAGGGAAGGATTTCTTCAATGTGTGTATCGCAGAGATTTATGGTGACTTTCCTTCTCCAAGTTTAAATGCGGAAAAGTCCCCTCCCCTTTATGGTATAGATCAGCCAGAAATCGTGCTCTGCTACCGGTATGACCCGGATATATTGGAGTGCGCAATACAGTATGATGGCAGCCGTTTCGGAAAAATGCAAATCGCCAGATTCGCAGGCCATTTCAAAACACTGCTGGCAAATGCACTCCTTCTTCCGGAGAAGACGGTACTATTTCACCCCATGCTGACCACAAGAGAACGCAGACAGATGCAACAATGGAATGATACGGAACAAGCCTATCCTTTGGATAAAACCGTGGTTCAATTGATCGAAGAGCAGGCTGGCCGAACACCCGATGCAATCGCTTTAGAGTTTGGAGAGCAGAAGCTGACCTACTATGAGTTAAATCACCGGGCAAATCAAATCAGCCGCATGATTTTAGAGTCGTATTCGATACAGGGGCATGGCGTTCTGCCGACCGGCACGCTGATTGTCATCGTCTTGGATAGAAGCGCAGATGTGATCCCGTCGATGTTTGGAGTTATGAAAGCGGGCGCTGCTTATCTTCCGATCGATCCCCAATATCCTGGGGAACGGCTGCGATTTATTTTAGAAGATGCACAGGCCCAAATGATTATAACGCACAGCCAATTAGTAAGTAGGCTAAATCCATATATTTCTCAAATGGGTAGGGGAGCATATTCGCTGATTTGTGTGGATGAATGCTTGGTGCAGCAGGACTACTATCCCTACGAAAACTTGAAGATCAAGGTTACACAGAATGATCTCGCTTATGTCATCTACACATCCGGTTCTACTGGAAAACCGAAGGGAACCCTTATTGAACACGCGGGTCTGGTTACGTTGATCCCTTATCTTGTTGAAAAGTTTGGTATCACCTCAGATTCAAGAGTCATGCAATTCGCCTCCATTAGTTTCGACGCTTCAGTCTATGAATGGATCGGCACGCTATCAGTAGGCGGAACAGTGGTTGTTCTGTCAGACGAGGAACTGCCTCCTTATGCAGACATTTCAGATATTCTTGAAGAGAAAAATATCCACGTTGCGATGCTAACGCCATCTGTGCTGCGAACGATGAAACATAGAGAACTGCCAAGATTGCGGACAATTGTATCTGCTGGAGAACCCTGTACGCCTGATATTGTGGACTATTGGGGAAGAGGAAGACGATTCGTGAACGCTTACGGGCCGACCGAAGTGACGATTATTTGTTCTACTTCCGTCTGCAGACCGGGAAAAGAAATTACGATCGGCAAACCCGTCTATAACAAACGTTTATTCGTTTTGAATCCATTCGGCAGTCCTGTGCCTGTCGGCGTTCCCGGCGAACTATGGGTGGGCGGTATAGGGCTTGCCAGAGGATATTTGAATCGTGAAGAACTGACTCAGGAACAGTTCGTTCACAAAGAGGTTGTAATTAGCAGTGAATATCCGCCACACAGTGAGCGGCTATATAAAACCGGGGACATTGTGAAATGGACGCCGGATGGTGAATTGGTATTTATCGGCCGTATCGATGAACAAATTAAAATCAGAGGGTATCGTATCGAGCTGGGTGAAATAGAACATCAGCTCCGCCAACATCCTGACATCGGTCAATGTGTCGTTCAAGCCTGGAAGGACGGGGCCTACCATAAACTGGTGGCCTATTATACTGCTGTAGAAGAGCTGAAAGAGGCCGATCTGACACAGCACTTAAACTCTGTATTACCAGCTTATATGGTTCCTTCATATTTTTGTTATCTGGAGTCAGTTCCAGTAAATACAAACGGTAAAGTCGACCGTGGAGCTCTCCCTGATCCGAGGGGTACCTTATTTAATCAAGCTGATGAAATTGTGGAAGCAGACGAGGACGGTTTCGAAAAGCGCTTGCTTTGGATTTGGCGGCAGATTTTAAAAAGAGGAGATATCGGGGTTAACGACCATTTTTACGCGGTTGGGGGAGACTCAATTCTTGCCATTCAGGTCGTATCTATGGCCAGGGATCATGGTATCATGCTTACTCCAAGACAAGTTGCGGAGTATCCAACCATTCAGAAATTAGCTGCTGTGGTTACTTGGACAGACAATGATCAAAAGGAAGATCTCAGCATTGACTTGACAGGCGAATTTGGTTTGACACCGATCCAGCACTGGTTTTTCGAGCAACAGTTTGTAGAGCCGCATTATTTCAACCAATCCCAGCTGTTTGTACTCCGTGATTGTGATCCTGTGAAGCTGGAAACCGCCATTAATCAATTGATTCGATTACATCCAGAGCTGTCGATGGAGATCGTAGTCAAGGAACATGTGTATTCGCAGCGCTACCGAAAGGATGTTTCCATTCAACTGGCTAGCTACACCCTTCAACAAGTCGATTATCCCGAATCCGAAATTTCAAGCATTTGTGATACGTGGAACAGACAATTGAATTACGAGACGGGTGCCATGATGTATGCAGGAGTAATTCAAGGTCACCCTGACGGTAAAACCCGTCTGTTTATGACTATACATCATCTAGTCATTGATGGAGTGTCTTGGAGAATATTGGTTCAGGAATTGTATCAATTGTATCAGGGTATAGCGCTGCCTACTGTTTTAAATCCATACAAGAAGTGGCATTCTGTATTGATGAGTTATTCTAGACATAAAGATACTTTACGTCATATTGAATATTGGAAAAAAGTGCAGCATCAAACCGCAGCATTTGTATTGCCAGTAGACCATTACCCGGATCGTAAAAAGAGCAGTGAATCTTCGGAATTAGTTACAATGCTTACTCCTGACGATACGGAACTGCTTTTGCATCATTGCTCTCAGGCTTATCATACTGAGATCAACGACCTGCTACTTACAGCCTGGTCCCTGGCGCTCTCCGCTTGGTCTGGACAGAAGACGATTGCGTTTCGCTTAGAAGGCCATGGACGTGAGCACTTTGTATCCGATATAGATCTGACAAGAACCATCGGTTGGTTTACCTCCATGTTTCCGGTATGCATTCAGATTACGGACAGTTCCCCCTTGGGAGCGACGATTAAATCTGTCAAAGAGCAGTTGCGTTGTATTCCTCACCGCGGCATGTCATATGGCGCTTTGAGATACTGCCATCCGAATACAGAAGTCCGTTCCGAGTTATCAGCTTCTGAACCTCAGGCTCTTTTCAATTACTTGGGCCAGTTTGATCAGGGGAATGCGAGCGAATTAAACCAGTGGTTAGGGTTTACAAGTGACGCAGCACAGGATTATAGCTCGCCGCTTAATCATGGAACAAGCCTATTGGAACTCAACTGTTCCATTGTTCATAGCAAGCTGCATTTGTTTATGAAATATAGCAAACGTCACTATGAAGAAACCACCATTACTCAGTTGTTAGATACTTTTATAACACGTGTGCTTGCTATTATCGAACATTGTAGCCGGACTGAACACCAAGAGTTCACACCTAGTGATTTTCCATCCGTGTCACTGGAACAACATTCGCTTGACGAGATCGTAAAGACATATCATTGGCAATATGGTCTAGATAAAATGATGCATCTAAGTCCCTTACAGGAAGGACTGCTGTTCCATTATTTAGATCATCCTAGTTCCGATCAATACTTTGTGCAGGTTAGTTGGAAATATCATGGTAGGCTAGAGGTAGACTGTTACCGGGAAGCCTGGAACAGCATCATTTCTGAAAATGATAGCTTGCGGACTTGCTACATTTGGGAGGCGTTGGACAAGCCCATACAATGTATTATCCGAAATGTAGAATGGAATTGGACATTTTTGGATTTTGAAGCAGAGCAACCAGAGCAGCAACAAGAGTGTATCGAACGCTGGATGACAATGGATCGTAATCGCCGTTTTGATCTGAGTCAGCCTGCATTCCGCATAACACTGATTCAGACTGTTTCAAACGAATGGACGATGATCTGGAGCTACCACCATATTTTGCTGGACGGTTGGAGCCTGCCGCTACTAATAAATCGAGTTCATGAACTCTATGTTTGTAGCCTGCAAAACCGGATGCCACAGCGCAGCTTGACCCGTTCTTATGAAACTTATATTCGTTGGTTAAACAATAAGGATCGCACAGAGGCCGAGTTATTCTGGAAGGCATATTTAGCCGACGTAACGGAGCCAACCCAACTACCGATAGAGAAGGGCATACTTCCCGAGGCACATCAACCGATTGAGAACCAGCAGATCGAGACTCTTTGTATTGATCCGAGACGAACCAAGCGGATCGCTGATTTTGTTCAGCAAGCACAAGTTTCGCTAAATACGTTGGTGCAGTTTGCATGGGGTAAAGTGCTACAAGTCTATCAAGATGCGGATACAACCATATTTGGTATGGTCGTTTCCGGAAGGGGATCGGATCTTGCAAAAGCGGATCAGATCACAGGTATGCTGATTAATACGCTGCCTTTGGTCATGCACTGGAATGTCGAGCAAACCATCACTGAATATGTACAAAAGCTGCACCAAACCATTCAGAAACTAAATGACTACAGCTATGTGAGTCTGAATGAACTGAAGAGCTGGACTGGTATTCAAGGACATGTCATGTTTTACAGCATCGTAGCATTCGAAAATTATTTGAACGACTATCGGCAACCAGAAAATGAATTGAAGATGTCAGCTATGGAGGAACGAGAGAAAACGAATTATCCAATGACGATCACCGTTGCCAATGACGGGGAACAGATCACCATCAAGTTTATGTATGATGCAGATCGATTGAACCAAGAAACGGTTTGTCGACTAGCAGAGCATCTGCTAAATACGCTGGAATATGTGCTGGAATACCCGAATTACAACGTCAGAGACGTTTGCTTCATGAACAAGGATGAATATGAACGAATCGTCTACGACTGGAACAATACGTATACAGCATATCCCAGAGAGCGTTCAATTATTGATCTATTCCAAGAGCAAGCGGAGCTGCGGTCTTCACAGCCTGCAGTAATTGCGCACAATCAGGTTATGTCCTACCACACCCTAAACCTCATATCCCAGCACGTTGCCAAGATGTTAACGGATGATGCTGATGATAACAATCATGGAAAGTTTATTGGAGTTTACTTGCCGCGCTCTCTTGAATTCATTGTCTCCATCCTGGCGATCATGAAAGCGGGATATGCCTATGTTCCCATTGACCCCGATTTTCCGGCAGCAAGAACCCGCGAATTAATCAAGGACGCTGGACTGGACACCATTATCACTTCACAGGAAGGAGCGGAACGTATCTCGGAAGCCTGTAAGGGAATCCGTTTAACACTGATGGATACAAAGTATTTTGACCAAAATGGAGTTGTGGAACAAGAAGAGAAGGAGAACATGATTGCTCCCAATGACCTTGCTTATCTAATGTATACATCCGGATCGACGGGAAAACCGAAAGGCGTTATGGTGGAACATCGCAATGTCATTCGCTTGGTCAAAAACACCTGTTATTTTCCGTTTTCTTCTGATATCAGATTGCTTTATACAGGTTCGCCTGTTTTTGACGCTTCTACGTTTGAAATTTGGGGGACGCTGCTGAATGGAGGACAGCTGTTTGTAGTTTCAAAAGATGATCTTCTAAATATACATGTGCTGGAGCAGCGGATGAAGGAGTGGAGAATTAATACACTATGGCTAAGTTCTGCACTGTGTAATCACTGGATTGAAGAAAATGAAAAGATATTTGCTGGACTCCAATGGTTGCTCATAGGTGGGGAAGTTTTGTCGGTTAAGCATATCAATCGTATCCGTCTTGCCAATCCGGAACTTTCGATTCTCAATGTATACGGTCCTACGGAGAACACCACCTTTTCGACGAGCTACCGGATCGAAAAGCCTTTTGAGCAGAATATTCCTATTGGCAAGCCCATTAGTAACTCAACTTGTTATATTCTGGACAAGTGGGGTCGTGTTCAGCCTGTCGGAGCAATCGGGGAATTATGCGTGGGGGGAGACGGGGTTGCAAGGGGGTATTGGCGGCAAAACCAATTGACACAGCATGCGTTTGCACCGAATCCTTATCGCTCTGCCAAAGATGGTGAAAGAGGTACGAATTCAATTCTATACCGTACGGGAGATCGGGCAAGATGGCTGCCAGACGGGAATATCGAGTATATCGGACGGGCTGACGATCAGGTGAAACTTCGCGGCTATCGAATCGAACTCGGAGAAGTCGAGTTCCGTCTTAACAGCTATCCTGTAGTGAAAGAATGTCTGGTCTTTATCCGGGAGGTTTATGGCGATTTGCGGATGATCGCTTACTATACAGCGGAAGAGGAGCAACGAGTGGAGCAGCTTCATACTTTTATGGCTGAAGGTCTTCCTTCTTATATGTTACCGTTTCGTTACGTTTGGCTGAAATCGTTCCCATTAACGGCTAACGGGAAAATCGATCGCAAAAATCTTCCTTTACCTGAAATCCATAGCAGCGATAAGGAAGCAAATGCTGGACCGAAGACTGAACTGGAGCAAACCATAGAAGAAGTTTGGAGCATGGTCCTGAAGCTTGATTACATTGGCAAGAATGAAGATTTTCACACGTTGGGAGGCCATTCGCTCCATGCACTACGAATAGCCAGCCTATTGCAAAAAAGCGGATATCCGGTTACGGTCAACCAAATATTTCGCGAACAGACGATTGAACTTTTGGCCCTTTCATTGATCCATGCAATGACGGATACAGCAACTGACCTTTGTCCGAACATGGATATCCCATATCAGTCTATAAGAAAAGAATACCCGGATGACGGATTTCCGCTGTCTGCTGTACAAAAACGTTTTTTCCAAAGAGATCTCGTGAATTATAACATGTTTAATGTACCTTACTTGGCTCGGCTCAAGAATTACATTCCTACAGAATTGCTGAACGCGTCGATTGAACCACTATTGAACAAACATGCGGCGTTGCGGCTGTCGTTTGCTCAACTGGATGATGAATGGTATCAGTTTGAGCAGAAAATAAGTGCAGGAGAGGTAGTTTCTTACGTAGATTTGCACATGATCTCGGGATCACATGACGCCTACATTTCGGAATACTGCTCGAAAGTGCAGCATGAATTCGATATCAAGGAAGGACCTTTATGGAAAGTTGTGTTGTTTGACCATTATTGCGAAAAGAGACAACAGGTGATATTACTTCTGTTCCATCATTTAATTTTTGACGGGATTTCCATAAACATTTTTTTAGAAGAGTTGAGACATCTTCTCTTGCCGGGAAAAAGGAGTGATTTGGCGTTACATGCGGAGGAGAAGGAAAGCAGTTATCGGGATTGGTGCATAGCGTTGTCGCAATATGCGGCAAAGGACCCTTTTCCTAAAGCATCCACTTTCTGGAGTAAGGTTGTGGAAGGCGGCCAATCTTTACAGGTTGACAGGGAATCGGAGATACAGCCTCTTCACCGACACATGAGAACTATAACGTATGATTTACTTGAAGGAGAGGAGCATATTCTTCTTCTAAAGGCATTGGCTATGAAGCATCATACTACTCCACTGAGCATCTTACTGACGGCGTTGTCACAAGCTTGTTTCCAATTGAAAAAGCAATCGGATTTGCTGCTGCATGTGATGTCTTATCAACGTGAGTCTTTTTTGCCGGGTATTATGATTGATCGTACTATCGGTTTTTTTGCCGGTGCATACCCCCTTCGAATTCAGATCCCAGAAGGAGAACTATTGGGGAATTGGGAAACGGCACTGAGACATATCACACATACGTTGCGGCATATTCCATCTGAAGGCTTGGATTATTTTATTTTACGACATATGATACAGGGAATTTATCTAGATAAGGAACCACTAAGGGACGGAACACACATGCTTTTCCATTACCAATCAGAGGAAATGAACGGGATAGCTGATGATTTGTTTGAGCCTTTACCCATATCTTACGGAAATACGAACGCGGCGGACAATCCCTCTGCTTACAAGTTAAATATGACGGCAGGTCTTAGATGCGACAGATTAAGTTTAACCTGCTATTATAGTTCACTGCATTATAAGGATCAGACGATCGCTGAGCTAATACGCCTCATATCCAGACATCTGTGCCAAAGCATCAGTGTTCGCCCATATACCATGATAGCGGAGGGGAGCTTCAGATTATGAAAATATATGAATTTTGTCCATTTTTCAATGAAAATCGCATTGCAGATATTAAAATAAAAGAAAATTCCGGTTGGATTGATGAGTTGCACGTGATCGAAGCTAACAAGACGTTCAGCTATTTAGATAAGCCTCGGAACTTTAATCCAGATTATGTTGGTCCCAAGGTCATTTATCATCCATTTCATGCGGATCAAATGTTTCGTGAACCTGAGAAGCACTCATTGTACTTTGATGTGGATAGCTGCGGTGCGGATAACTTTGACCGCTGGTACTGGCGTCTGCTCAGCCATAACAGTGCGTTTCATAATGAGGCTTGCCAAAGAAACAAGAGTACCTCTATCTTGCAGGATAAGGTTGAGGATGATGATGTAATCATTTTGGCTGATTTTGATGAGATCATTGATAGCCGGATGGCGGATCGTATTGTTTCGGAAGTGAAGAAACATCAAGTTATTACAATTAAAATGCACTACTCTGTATTCTTCCTGAATCTTTTTTGCCAATCTAATCACGGTGCTCCTTATTGGAGCTATCGCGTGTTCGCCATGACCGGCCGGTACTTCAAAAGTATGCCTTTCTTACCCGACTATCTCAGGAAGAAGGGGATTGCTGAAGCGCTGTATCATGACATTTATTGTCTGGAGGAGCCAGCTGGATTCCATCATTCATGGCTTGAATATCAGAAAACCGCGCTTCCCAAACTGCAAGCTTTTGCCGCCAATGTAGAAGATAAAAGTATATTAAATGCAGAGTATATTGATCAGTGCTTACATGATAAAAAGCTGTACTATATTGATACTGAACTTTATGTTGATAACTCAAAATCGTTTTTGAGCAGTCTACAGGAACTTAAAACAGATGATCTTTGGTACAATTAAAGGGAAAAGAGATCAAATAAAAACTGCCGACGGGGTCGGCAGTTTAGTTTAAAGACCTTCTGATGTATCAGGTTGATTTATCGGAAGGTTGTTTTGCTATGTACTTGGAATCAATAGTAGCTGCTTGAATTCAATGAACTTATGAGTGCAGGTAACAGAGCAACAGCCATAATGATATAGATCACGATTACAATAGCGGCCCAAAGAAGGCCTGCTTTAGCGTAATTAGCTTTGCTCGGATTAGTCGAGCCGCTAAATGCCCACACAAACAGCATAATAAGTCCAACTACCGGTATAGCCATCAGAAGTAAACTGATCATCCATTCCTTGAATGAGACTGGAGGCGGGTACACAGGGGCTGGTCTGGATGGTGCTCCTTGTTGATTGTTTTGCGGATTAAACTGGTTAGACAATTGGATCTTCTCCCTACGTGATTAGTATGTTGTGTTTCCTATATTGACCAAAACATCATACATGATATGACAATAAGCAACAAGTAAAATTCAGTAAACAGTCTAATAGTACTATCAAACGATTAAAAATAGGTCTATACACCCTATTGACGAAGCAGTTTTTATATATTATTGTATTGATATTAACATTTTGTTTTTATCAATTGATTCAAATTAAAAGTTACATAGAGCATTCGCCACTTTTGACTCAAAAGCGATGAAATACCCATATATGAACAGGTAGGTGACGCAAGTGACAGATGGATTGAAACATAATTACAGTGGCTTGACGGAAGAGGAATTTTTGGCCGCTTATGATGCGAGTGAATATGAGCGCCCATCCGTAACGGTAGATATGCTGCTATTTACGGTAATGGATCAGCTCCAACAAAATTACCGTAAGCTGCCGGAGAAGACCCTACAGCTTCTTTTGATCCAAAGAGGGGAGCATCCCTATATAGGACAATGGGCGTTGCCAGGTGGTTTTGTAGGCATAGATGAAAGTCTGGAAGAAGCTGCACGACGCGAGCTTAAAACGGAAACGAATGTGGATCAGATTTATATGGAGCAGCTATATACTTGGGGAGATGTGGCACGTGATCCACGTATGCGGGTGATCAGTTGCGCTTACATGGCTTTAGTTGACCACGATTCCTTGGAGGTACAGGCGGGGGATGATGCCGCTGATGCCCAATGGTTTGAGCTGGATTACAGCGTAGCTCAGGAGACGCGGACGAATCAGCCGGAAGGTTACACATGGGAACAAGACATTGACATCACATTGAAGCATGGGGACATCCATCTGTCAGCCAAAGTAAAAATAACTGAAATTATTAAGGGAAGAACCATTGAAATCAAGCGAGAAGTGCTGGAGTCACAGGGAATTGCTTTTGATCATGCCAAAATTATTGCGTACGGTATAGAGCGTCTGCGCAGCAAAATAGAATACACAGATATCGCATTTCACCTGATGCCGGCTCTATTTACACTAAGTGAGCTTCAGCAGGTGTATGAAATTATTCTAGGTAAGGAGCTGTTGGCTGCAGCTTTTCGTCGCAAAATAGCTGATCTCGTGGAAGAAACCAATGAGTATAGAAAAGCGGCCGGACACCGTCCATCCAAGTTATACCGATTTAAGCCTCGGTCGCGTTTTATGTAACATAAGGAATATGAAATGAGGAATCATCATGGAAAAGTTTACGTTTTTTTATCGCAGTCATTCGCCGTTTTCGCAATGGTATCCTTCTGATTTTGTCGTGGATGGAATGGAGTTTAACTGTGCCGAGCAATATATGATGTTAAAAAAAGCCCAGCTTTTTGGGGATGAAGAGGCGGCCTTGAAAATTATGCAAGCCCCTACTCCAAGGGAACAAAAAGCCCGCGGCCGCAGTGTGCGCGGATTTGACCAATCCTTGTGGGAGGCCAATTGCCGGCAATTTGTGTATGACGGTAATTACGCCAAGTTTACACAAAATCCGAATTTGCTCAAGCACTTGCTTAAAACGAAAGGAACCACTCTGGTTGAGGCTAGTCCAACCGACACCATTTGGGGTGTAGGCTTAGCTGAGAACGATGCTCGTATACGGAACCGCAAGCTATGGCGTGGCACGAACTGGCTAGGAGAAATATTGACGAATTTACGTGAGGATGTATTGCAAAAGGAGGAATCGTCATCATGAAAAATACAATGAATTCCCGGAGCAACCGAGATGCCCGGTCGCATATGGCGCAGGAAACACTATCCATTTTGGAACATGGGTATTATACGAATAACAAACAGGCTCAAGTAAATATGACAAATGACATAGGGAATGCGGTCACAGGCTCGAAGTTATATACACCTTCTCAGCTGGTAACTGTAAAACAAGAGGCAGAGCAAAGAATAAAAAGTATATTGGAGCCTTCTTCTCGCATAGACGAACAGAGGATCATTGCAAAATTGGAGGTTACGGGAGAAAGCACGTTACAGGCGGCATACAGACTCCAGGTAGAGGAGAAGCTGACCCACGTGGCGTGTTTGAATTTTGCATCAGCCAAAAACCCGGGAGGTGGATTTCTCGGAGGCAGCCAGGCTCAAGAGGAAAGCTTGGCTCGTTCGTCAGCGTTGTATCCTTGCATTTCACAAATGGAAGAGATGTATGGACATAATCGGAAGCTGCGGAGCTGTTTTTATTCAGATTATATGATTTATTCGCCTGAAGTTCCGGTATTTCGGGATGATCAGGGAACATTGTTGGAGAAGCCGTATCAAGTCGATTTCCTGACCGCACCTGCTGTAAATGCTGGAGTGGTGCGAGAACGGGAGCCAGAGCAGGTGAATCGGATTGGTGAATTGATGCTGGAGCGAATCCGTTACATTCTTGGAATGGCTAAGCAAAACGGCGTAGAACATCTTGTGCTGGGAGCCTATGGTTGCGGGGTATTCCGCAATAAGCCGGAAGAGGTTGCCCTCTGGTTCAAGCAAGTGATTGTAGATGAAGGATATGGTTTGCTGTTTGACCGGATTGTTTTTGCAGTGTTGGATCACAAAGCAGACCAACATACTTTAAACAGCTTTAAAAATGTTCTTTCTTGAAGTAAAGGCAGTGCATTAAATCGTTTACTATAATATCCCATGAAAAAGGAAGGTGCTGAATGGAACCATCTTCGAATATAACCTGGCATGTGTCCGATATTGATAAGCAAGCGCGTCAGCTTTTGAATGGCCATAAAAGTCCGGTGCTTTGGTTTACAGGGCTGTCTGGTTCGGGAAAATCAACGGTATCCTCCACACTTGAAAAAGCGTTATATGCACGAGGCATACACACGTTTATTTTGGATGGGGATAATGTTCGGCATGGTTTAAATCGGAATCTAGGTTTCCTACCCGCTGACCGTAAAGAAAATATTCGTCGTATTGCTGAAGTTGCAAAGCTAATGGCACATGCGGGTGTCCTAACCATTTGCGCCACCATTTCCCCTTATCGTGAAGATCGTGAAATGGTAAAGGAGATTTTAAAGCAAGAAGGTTGCTATGAGATATATATACAGTGCAGCCTGGAGGAATGTGAGCGACGCGATCCAAAAGGAATGTACAAGAAAGCGCGCGCCGGAGAAATTCATCATTTTACGGGGATTGATGCTCCTTATGAAGCACCGTTGGAACCGGATTTAATCGTATCCACTGAAGGGCGGGAGGTAATCCCGTCGGTTCAGGATATCTTGGATTTTCTCGATAGCAAGCAGCTACTTTTATGATTTTATGATGAATTCTATATGAATATTGTCTGAAAGCCTCAATGGCAAAACTTCGAGAAGTGATCAAAGGAATCATTACAGAACGTGAAAATGGAAGTATACCTATTAGTAAATAAATACAGTACTGCATATACGGCAAGCCTTAGGGGGCTTGCTTTTTTATTTATGATTTTAAACTAATTCTAAATCCTAAATTATAATAATTATAAAAAAGTATTGATTTTTGTTTGTGCACAATTTATAGTGAAAGACACATAGTCAACCAATTCATTCAAGAGGTGATTTCAATCATGAGTAACCAACCAACGAACCTGACTACAAGCTGGGGCGCTCCTGTTGGAGATAATCAAAATTCGATCACAGCAGGCTCGCGGGGTCCCGCACTAATTCAGGATGTGCATCTGCTGGAGAAATTGGCACATTTTAACCGGGAGCGTGTGCCGGAACGTGTCGTTCATGCAAAAGGTGCAGGAGCACACGGATATTTTGAAGTTACTAATGATTTGTCTGCATATACAAAAGCAAGCTTCTTGTCTGAGGTGGGCAAGCGTACACCGATGTTTATTCGCTTTTCTACAGTGGCGGGTGAGCTGGGCTCGTCCGATACTGTACGCGACCCGCGTGGTTTTGCGGTGAAGTTTTATACAGAAGAAGGCAACTATGATCTCGTGGGCAATAATACACCTGTGTTTTTTATTCGGGATGCCATTAAATTTCCTGACTTTATTCATACGCAAAAACGCCATCCCCAAACCCATCTGAAAAACCCGAATGCGGTCTGGGATTTCTGGTCCTTATCTCCTGAATCGCTGCATCAGGTAAGTATTCTAATGTCTGACCGCGGTATTCCAGCTACTCTTAGACATATGCATGGTTTCGGTAGTCACACGTTCAAGTGGGTAAATGCCGAAGGACAGGCAGTATGGGTGAAATATCATTTTAAAACAGAGCAAGGTGTGCAAAATCTTGATGTGGATTTGGCTGCGAAAATTGCTGGTGAAAATCCGGATTATCATACAGAAGATTTGTTTAATGCCATCAAAAAAGGTGATTTTCCGGCATGGAAACTTCATGTGCAGATTATGCCGGTAGAAGATGCAGATACGTATCGCTTTGATCCATTTGATGTGACAAAAGTATGGTCTCAAAAGGATTACCCGCTGATCGAGGTTGGACGCATGGTGCTGGATCGCAATCCTGAGAACTATTTTGCTGAGGTAGAGCAGGCGACATTCTCCCCGGGTTCATTTGTTCCTGGTATTGAGGCATCCCCGGATAAAATGTTGCAAGGACGCCTGTTTGCCTACGGCGATGCACATCGCTACCGTGTAGGTGCAAATCATAATTCGTTGCCGATCAACCGTCCGCATGCGGAAGTTCACAACTACCAACGCGATGGTGCATTGCGCAGTGACAGCAATGGCGGAGGATCTGTCTATTACGAGCCTAATAGTCTCGGTGGACCCAAAGAATCACCTGCGCACAAAATGGCTCCTTTTGAAGTGTCTGGCGAAGCTCAAAGTGTAGCCTACGATCATCATGATCACTACACACAACCGGGCGACCTATACCGCTTGCTCAGTGAAGAAGAGCGTGCACGCCTGGTCCGAAACATCGTAAATGCGATGAAGCCCGTAGAAAGTGATGAAATCAAACTGCGTCAGATCGGACATTTCTACAAAGCTGATCCTGAATACGGACGCCGTGTAGCCGAAGGTTTAGGCTTGACCGTTCCTCAAGGCGAGTAGAGGTATCTGCAAACTCCTAACCTGAAAGCCGTATGAATAAATAATAAAAGGATGTCCCAACACCACGTACATGGTGGATGGGACATCCTTTGTTTTTGAGAGCGATGTAAATCAGGTGCTGCTATATCCTCTGCAAGCGAGGTAAATAGATTACAAGAAACAGTGACCGTCCTAGTGCAAATACGATAAAGGATAGCCAAAGTCCGTGATTCCCATAATGGGGAACGCACCAGAAGAGAGCGATCAAAAAGCAGAGCAATGAAATCAGCATCGAATTACGGATCGGATACGTTACCGTCATCCCCGTAAACACACCGTAGAATACCAGTCCCAGCCCGGCTGCCAGTGGAAAGACCACAAGCCACCCATTATAAGGGCCTGTAAGGCTAATCACTGTAGCATTGTCCGTAAATAGTGAGATAAGCGGCTCTTTCAGTGCGAAATACAATCCTCCTGTCACTACGCTGGTCACCAGTGTCCAGAACCAGGACAAGTGAATAACCCTTTGCAGCATTTTACGATCCCCGGCACCCCGAGCCTGACCTGTCATGATGCTACTGGCGTTGGCGAACCCATCAAAAAAGTAAGCCATAATGTAATGGATCTGCAACAAAATAGCGTTTGCCGCCAATTGATCGGTTCCAAAGCTCGCACTGCGCGCCGTAAACAGATTAAACATCGTCAGCAGACAGGCTGTACGGATCATAAGATCAAGGTTTGTTGCCATGACACTTTTCAACTCTGAAGCTCCAAACCATCCTCGCCAATTCATCTGTCCGCTTTGCTTCCATTCTCTCCAAATCGATGAGCGGAACACCAGAACGAGACCCAATATACATGCAAGAGCCTCCGCAATCAGAGTAGCGCTTGCTACACCAGTGACATTCCAATGCATCATCTGTGTAAATACAATAGCTAATACCATATTGATTACGTTCATTGTAATTTGCAAAAATAATGTAGCCTTCACACGGGATAATCCCATCAGCCAGCCGAGCAGCACATAGTTCACCAATGTAAGAGGGGCTCCCCAGATACGAATGTTAAAATAAATTGCTGCCTGCGCTGCCACATCCTGAGCTGGATGGATTAGCTGCAGAGAAGCTAACAGAATGGGCTTTTGTAACACAATGAATACCGCACCAATGAGTAAAGCAATGGCCAGTGGGCGCATGAGAGCAGCTATGCCCTGGTCGTTATTTTGTGCCCCCGCGGCTTGGGCCGTGAAAGCTGATGTGCTGACTCGCAGGAAGCCAAACAGCCAATATAAAGTATTGAAAATAAGAGTGCCCACCGCTACACCGCCTAAATACGCGGAATCGCTCAAATGACCGATTACAGCTGTATCCACCGCACCGAGTAGCGGGGTTGTAATCGTCGAAATAATTAAAGGGATAGCTAAAGCAAGATAGGCTCGGTGGGAAGGCAACATGTTGAAAAAACCTCCAGTAATGATTGTGTGTAGGGATGGCGATCCGAATGAAATAATGCTTCCTTGGGAAAATGCTCAAGCACACTGCCTTCTTTCATGACCATGATTCGATCACTCATAAAGTGCACAGCCGCCAGATCATGTGAGATAAACAGATAAGCCAATCCTAGCTCATCCTGCAAATCCTTGAGCAGATTTAAAACGGTGGCTTGTGTGGTCACATCCAGACTTGCTGTTGGCTCGTCCAATACGATAAAATCCGGCTCTGTGCTGATGGCACGTGCGATGGTTACACGCTGCTTTTCCCCACCGCTAAGCTGATGTGGAAACTTGTCCAGATAGCTGGCTGGAAGCTTTACCATATCAAGCAAATGTTCTGCTATATCCCGACGTTCTGAGGACATACCCGTCATAAAAGAAGGAACATAGTACTTAAGCTGGTCCAGTGGCTCCAGCAGGGATTGCAGGATGGTTAGTCTGGGGTTCAAAGCCGCAGATGGATGTTGAAAAACTGCACCCAGCCTGCTGCGAATCCGTTTTAACTCGCTCCGCTTTAATCCCCGGATAGACTGCCCATCTAGTCTAAGCTCACCTTGATCAAATGGGTCCAATGTCAATATACAGCGAGCGAGTGTGCTTTTCCCACTGCCGCTTTCCCCGACAATGCCCAGACATTCTCGAGGGGAGATCGACAGAGCAACATTTTGCAGCACCGTTTTGCCTCCAGTGTAAGCCTTCGTCAAACCGGAGACGGTCACGACAGGATTAGACGTGTCTTGCCGCTGAGCGCAGGCGGCTTGATTATTCATGTGCAGCGCTCCTTTCCATTGCGTCCTGTTCTTCAGTGCTGTTGTAAGGTAAACGTGCTGGAGCGCCCGGAGACAGCGGCGGAATAGCTGCCAATAGACGACGAGTATACGGGTGGTCCGGATGGTTCAGCACCGCTTGCGTTTCACCTATTTCAACCAGTGAACCTTCGCGCATCACTGCGATTCGATCTGCATACTTGCGTACATGACGCAGATCGTGAGTGATCCACAAGACGGAAATACCCGTTTCCGTCCGGATTTGGTCAATGAGCTGCAGCACCCGATGAGCTGTGAGCGTATCCAGCGCCGTTGTGGGCTCGTCGGCAATAAGTAACTTCGGCTCCAGTAGTAGTGCAGCCGCAATAGCTACCCGTTGCAATTGACCGCCGCTGAGTTGGAACGGATAGCTGCGGTACACACGCTCGGCGGGAAGCTGTACGCGCTCCAGCACCTCGATACAGCGCTGCTTGCGCGCCTTGCGATCTTGCTTGCCATGGGCGCGCATCAGCTCGTCCAGTTGGCTGCCTACACGCAGAAAGGGGGTGAAAGCCCCGTGGTAGTCTTGAAAAATGTAGGATATTTCACTGCCAAGCAAAGAGCGCCTTTGTTTAGCGGGTAGATCTAGTAAATTATTGTCCTTCCACGCAATGATACCTTCCGCTGTAACAGAAGAGGGGAGAAGGCCGCCGATAGCGAACGCCGTCATGCTTTTGCCGCTACCACTTTCGCCGGCAAGAGCACACCATTCCCCCGGACGAACGGCAAGCTCCAGTTGCTCTACAATCGTTTTTACATTGGTCCGAATCGTTAAGCCTTCAATAGTCAGCATGTGCCAATTCACTCCTCTGTCCGGGTTTTAACATCCTAACGGTCGCGTAGTTTATCTCCAAATACGTTTGCTAGTAGCACGGTTAGCACGACAGCTATCCCAGGAACCAGCATCAGGTGGGGAGCCATTTGAAAATACGCTCGTCCTTCATTCAACATAGTACCCCATTCCGGAATTGGTGGCTGTGGACCTAAGCCCAAAAAAGATAGGGAGGCAATCATTAAAATAATTTTGCCGACATCCAGCGTAGCCAGCACAAGAACATTCCCTATTGCATGGGGGAGAATATGTCGCATGACAATCCGCAGGGAGGAGGTACCCGCCAGTATGGATAACGAAATGTAATCCTTTTGCTTTTCTGCCAGCACGGTACTACGCACCAGGCGTGCATAACCAACCCATTTTACCGCAGTTACCGCGAAAATAAGATTTACTAAGCCTGGTCCGAGCAAACCGCTCAGCACAATGGCAAAAATATAATCTGGTAATGTCATGAAGGCATCGACCACCCGCTTGAATACACGATCCATCCAGCCTCCAATAAATCCTGAAAGCAGACCAAGAGGGACCCCGACAACCAGCGAAACGGCCAAAATCAACAAACTGGTTCCGACAGTCGTCCGAAGTCCAGCTATGACTCTCGATAGTACATCTCTGCCCAAATGATCCGTTCCCAGCCAGTGCGTAGCGCTGATCGATTGTAGTCGATTCCCCATCTGGATACGATACGGATCTTGCGGTGCAAGAAACGGAACGACTGTAATTGCTGAAAGAATGAGCAGGATGGAGAGCGACACGATCCATGTTTTGGACAATCGCGTTCTAGTGAGCTGCCCGTTTTCCGCATGTACGGATTTTATCATGATAAACGTTTCTCCTTCAAAGCGATTTCAGGATTGACCCAACGGTAGGACAGCTCTACCAAAATATTGATACATACAATGAATACAGCCATAAATACGGTATAGCCCTGAATTATGGGGTAATCCCTTGCAGCAATGGCATCCACAATCCATTTTCCCAGCCCCGGATAGGCGAATAGCACTTCAATCACGACTGTGCCTCCCAGTAGGCTACCTATACTCTCACTGAATACCGTAATGAGTGGAACTAGACTGTGACGGAGCATGTGTCTGAAAAAAATGCGGATGGGGCTGATGCCACGCGCTTGCGCCGCTTTGATAAAGTCTTGCCCCGAGCTTTCAATCAGACTTGCGCGAATCATTCGTACATAAACGGCCGCCATTGCTAATCCCAAGGTAAGAGAAGGGAGTACCAAATGAAAAGCGGTTCCTTCGCCCATAGACGGCAAAATGCGCAATTTAACTGCAAACCATTCGATAAACAAAAGCCCCAGCCAAAAGCTGGGAATCGAGGAGCCGATTAAGGCAAACACACGACTGGCGCTGTCAATCCAGCGGTTACGGTAGAGCGCAGCCATCGTTCCCAAGGGTAGAGCTATTAGCAGCAAAATGAACAGAGAGCCTCCGGTCAGCAGCAGCGTATAAGGCAGTTTTTCCATAAACTCTGTGAATACCGGACGATGGGTTAAATAAGATTGTCCAAAATCAAACTGAAGCAACTGAACCAGCCACTTACCATATTGCACAGGTAATGGTTGGTCCAGCCCTAGTTGGCTGCGCATATCCGTAATTTGCTGATTGGACACAGCTACATCATCGACTCGGAGAATGCTCCGGACGGGATCGCCCGGAACAAGCTTAAGCAGACAGAAGCTCACAAAGGAAAGAATAAGAAAGAACAAAACTAGTTCAAGAAACTTTTTGGCCATGGATTTGAACATGCTAGTTCACATCCAGGTCCTGGGTTAGCAAGTAATATTCACTTTGGCTAGTTACCCAGTTATGTACGTAATCGCGATAGGCCACTACGTTGTTTGGATGGACCAGAAAGGATTGCAGATTTTCTTGGTCAATCAGTGTGACAGCTTTCAGCGCCAGCTTGTTGCGTTGTTCCTCATTCACGGTTGTGTTCAGCTGTGAAATCATACTCGCGAGTTCCGGTACATGCACACGCCCATAATTTAGTGCTCCTTCAGGCATGTAAGCCGCATTTAGAAAATAGCTTGCATCGCCGCGCGGGGCTGTAATGCTACTATAAGTCGCTAAATCCCAATCCTGATGAGCGGTAAGATATTCGTCAATATTATCAACCTGACGGATATCAATCGTAATGCCAAGTTCTTTAGCATTAGCCTGAATCAGCTGAGAGATGAGTGGAAGCTCCGATCTCGACTGGTAAGTTAGCAATGTAAGATGAAGCGGCTTGCCGTCGGGGTTCGCAACTTTTCCGTTCTGCACTGTATATCCAGCTTGCTTGAAGCCTTCTCGTGCAGCATTCAAATCAAACTTTTTCGTGATATATTCCGGTGAAAAAGGAAAGTCAGACAAAAACGGGCCTTGAGCAGGGGTTCCCTGACGGGACATGATACCGCTGGCAATCTCATCCCGGTTGATCAGGTTATCGAATGCTTTACGCACAGCCGTCTTTTTCAGATCGTTATTGCTCATATTGTAAATAAGCTGATGCGTTCGCAAACTAGGAAGCGAGTCAACCTTAACAGTAGAATCAGCTTTCAATAGCTCCAGACTTTCAATTGGCGGGCGATACACAATATCAGTACTTTTGGCTTGAAAAGCAAGCTGACGTGCATTGGCGTCTTCGTTAAACATGAATTTGGCATGTTTCAACTTTACTTCACCGTTCCAATATTGTTCATTGCGATCTAAATTCAGTTCACTTCCAGCACGGAAGCTGGCAATCTTGAACGGTCCCGTCCCAGATGGGAGGTCACCTGTAGCTGTGGTGTCTATAATAGCCGTATTCGGATGAACCAGCTCAGATACAAATTCTGGGAAAGGTTTGTCTGTCGTAATGGTCAAAATCTGTCCATCCGCATGAATATCACGGATATGTAGCGCATTTTTGACCGATGGATTGAGCTTTAACGCTCTTTCCAAAGAGGCTTTGACAGCAGCAGCATTAACGGCTTTACCGCTGTGGAAGTTCACACCTGATCGGATGTTGAAGGTCCAGTGCTGTCCGTCCTTGCTGTCCCATTTCTCTGCAAGCCAAGCTTCCAGCTTAAGATCCTTGTTCACTTTGATCAGTGTTTCACTTACTCCAGCACGAACAGCTGTGTAATTCACATCTGAATGAGGATCTATAGAAGGGCTTTGCACGTTAAACAATAAGGTGACACTTTTATCTTGTGGTGCAGCAGATGGAGAGGGTGAAGCTGACGGAGATGAAGCACAGGCTGCCATCATCACCGCCATTACCGCAGGTATAAATAGTTTAAAATACGAACGCTTAAGCAACAGGGAGTCCTCCTTAATAGTAATCGTAATTTTTACGCTTTAATTCATAAATCATATCGTAACCAAATGAAGGTGCTTTGTAAATATGTAATTGATGAATGTGTATGTAAATTCATATAAAAAAGGCTGCATAACCAATAGTGAGATGGTTAGCAGCCTTTAAGTATATTTAGATATTTTTAATTTGGAATGGCAAAAAATTTATGAATTAATGCATGGGTGCTTTGGCAGTGCCATGTTCAACATGAACTCTGCGGATGAAAAACGCAAGGATCAACCCGATCACGCTGATGATCATCGCAAAGAAAAATGAATTTTGTGATCCGATTGTCATGGCATTGGCCATTTCATTTACGGATTCAGGCATACTGGATTGGCTCAAATAGCCATCCATACCTTTGGAGAGAATGCTTACCGCTACGGCTGTACCGATTGCACCAGCAACTTGTTGGAGGGTACTCATAATGGCTGTTCCATCTGGGTATAGATCCATAGGGAGCTGATTTAGGCCGTTTGTCTGAGCTGGCATCATAATCATAGAAATGCCGATCATCAAGCAGCTATGAAGCACAATAATGAGTACAAGAGTTGATGTTGTTGTAATGCCGGACAGGAAAAACAAAACAGCAGCTACAATTACAAGTCCTGGAATGACAAGCCACTTGGGACCAAACTTATCGAATAGGGAGCCCATAATGGGAGACAAGAGACCGTTGATAATCCCACCAGGCAGAAGTACCAAACCTGCTGTTAGAGCAGACAGAGCCAGCCCTTTTTGCAAAAAGAGTGGAAGAATCAGCATTGTAGAAAGGATCGTCATCATACATAGGAATACCATGATAACGCCAATAACAAACATTGGATATTTAAACACACGCAAATTCAACATAGGTTGCTTCATTTTCAACTGGCGTACAGAGAACAGAATCAACGATACCAGACCGATGATTACAGGAAGCAAAACAACCGGGCTAGCCCAACCTTCGCCACCTTCTCCAGATTTACTGAAACCAAACACGACACCGCCGAAGCCAATGGAAGACAATAGAATAGATAAAAAATCAATTTTGGGCTTGGTCGTTTTTGAAACGTTTTGCATAAATAAAACACCGCAGATCAGCGAGAGAACCAAGAATGGAAGGGAGATCCAGAAGATCCAGTGCCAAGACAGATTTTGCAGTACCAGTCCTGCAATGGTAGGTCCCACCGCAGGTGCAAACATAATGACCAATCCGATGATCCCCATAGCCGCGCCTCTCTTTTCAGCCGGGAAAATGATCAAGATGGTGTTAAACATCAATGGCAATAACAACGCCGTACCAATGGCCTGAAGAATACGTGCGATCAATAGCACTGAAAAAGTAGGTGCAAGTGCGGCAACGAGACAACCGGCTATTGAGAATAGCAACGATGTCACAAACAGCTGTCTTGTCGTAAAGGTTTGAATCAGCAGTCCCGATACAGGTACTAAAATACCGAGTGTAAGCAGATAAGCGGTTGTCAGCCATTGGGCTGTTGCAGTTGTAATATGCAAAATCTGCATCAAATCATTCAGTGCAATGTTAAGTGCCGTTTCACTGAACATCCCAATAAAGCCGCTAAGGAGCAGCGCAATCATAATAGGTAGCACCTTGAACGTTTTGGGTTCAGAGGGTGAACTTGTTTGACTCATTGTACTCATGTTGTTTTTGTTCCTCCAAATAAATTAATAGTGTTGAATTATAACAATCGGTCTATATATAATAAACATGTTGTTATTTTTTTGTCAAAGTATAAGTTGTAAATATTAAATAATGAAGGATGCTGTATATGGCTGCTAAACCCGAATCATACGAGAATATCGTACAAACCGCATCGAAGCTCTTTTTTCATCAGGGGTATCACGCGACCGGACTGAATCAGATTCTTGCGGAGAGTGGATCACCGAAAGGGTCACTTTATTATTATTTTCCGCGTGGTAAAGAAGAATTGGCTTTGGAGTGCATAAGAAGAGGGAATGAGTTTATAAAGCAAAAATTAAAACAGACACTGGACGGGAATGATAATCCAGTACTAGCCATTCAGGATTTTATTCGTAATACAGCTGAGGAGGCAGACCGTACCGGCTTTAACGACTTCATGCCGATTGGCTTCTGGGCTGCTGCGGAAACTTCCTGTATTAGTGAATCGCTACGTCATGCTTGTGTGAATACGTTTACAGATTGGCAGCACATCTATATGGAGCGTCTTCAGGAATCGGGCTGGGACGAGGAAAAGGCACACAGTCTGGCGGTACTTATCATTTCGATGCTCGAAGGTGCATTGATTTTGGCCGTTACGCAACAGAGCAGTGCTCCTATTTATAATATCGTGGATTACATTCCACAGTTGGTCAAATAATCCCGTCTCTTCAATTTTCAATCTCTCCTAATGAGCTCCAACAAGTAACTTTAGAGAGCCGATGTTCTCGTTTTTGAGAACTCGGCTTTTTTGTGGTTCTGAGACGTAATTTTACTCACATTACCAGCACCAAATGATGAAAAGTATGGTAAAATGGAATGAATTTGATTTTGATTTTGCACGAAGGAAGGGTGATAGCAAGTGGCAAAAGCGAAGGTACCCAAACGGCCTACTCGGGATGAATTTGTACTGGAGGAAATCGGGAATCAGCTTGTAGAAGCACAACGAGAGCAATCCGAAGTTGTATTGACCGTATGGGGACGCGAAGAAACAACCCGTGGACAAATTGTTAAAATGGACCCGAGAACAGGAAAGGTTCATGTAGAGAGTAATGGAGAAACGGATAAAGTTCCTTTTATGGATATTATGAGTGTAAATTACCCGAGAGATTAGTTGTTGGGATTACATAAATATAGCAGAAAGGGACAAAAAGAATGACAAAGTTAGAGTCTCCCTTACTGCGTGGGAAAGTAACAATTTACAATTCGCGTATACAAAAACAACCGAGTGGTTTAGAGCCATCGGTTGTTTTTGTATACTGCTGCATGAGTGGGAAGAGAAAGCCGCGTTGTTGTATTGGCACTTGCCCTTGTACATGCTTATGTAGCTTTTATCGGGCTGGTATGACTGGCACGTGCTTCGGCTTTCTTAAGCACCTTACGATCAAAAATGAAGGGACCAAACGGCAACAGCGATGCAATCAAGGCAGCAAGACTTTGCAGTAGCGTTATTTTCCGCATAATCAGCATGACCACAGTCGCTACCACATAAGCCACGAACAGTACCCCATGGATCATACCCACCCAGCTTACCATTTGTGGCATTCCAGCTGCGTATTTAAGTGGCATAGCGATACACACAAGCAGCAGATATGAAATCGCTTCAATATTACCAATGACACCAAACATCTTAAAGGCATTTTTGAACATAATAAACCTCCTTATCCTATTGCTTAAAATTTAATATATCCTATAATGCAATGTTATTAAACGGTAGAAAGTTACGATATATCGAATATTTACGGCAGATGCCAACGTCACACAGCTTAGCGCTCCTGGAAACGATAATTGTAATTTCATTTAACTTGTCAAAATGTGTATCCCTATTGTATGCGCGACCCCCTATCAGTAAAAATACGGTGTGAAGCCTAAACATTTTGTATGCAAATTCCGATAACAGTTAAATGAACGTGTGTACATTATGGTACATATTTTAAAAGCTGGATTGCAGCAGAAGGGCTTGTAAGCTTAACTTATTAGTTTTTGACAAATAAAATTTCCATACTGGTATCAAGGAGAGCATAGAATATGAATAAAAAACGTTTGCGTCAATGGATGGCTCCGTTCGCAACGGCTACACTGATTTTGAATACGGGATATGGCATTTTGACACCCGATGCAGTGGCTAGCGCGTTGCCGACTGAGAGGCATTACTCAAATCTGACAGGCCTAAATACAACACAGTTACATACCAAATTAGCAACCGCTCAAGGTAGTCAAGTGCCTGTTACTTCAGGTCCGAAAGTGACTACGTTAACCAAAGGTTATGGTCAGAACACCTATCTTAACCAAATGCTAAAAGTAATGTCGAGCCAAATGGTGACTGCGAATATCGCGCCGGCAGAGGTAAGCAATCTGACAGCGGTTCCTACAGAAACAACAAAAGTAAATTTGTCCTGGAACAATCCGTCGGACATCAATTTTGACCACGTAAAAGTGGTTGGTGTTACTAACGATGTGTATGTAGATAACATTCGAAGTAACTCTTATATGTTGAGCGGTTTACAGCCGAACACGACATATACCTTTCGCGTGAAAACGGTGAATAAGAGTGGAAATGAATCTCTCGGTACAACAATACAGGCTAAAACGGCTTCCGTTGATGGTCCTGTGGATAAGACACCACCAGGAGAAGTAAGCGGACTGACAGCGACGAATGTAGGATATAATGGATTTACCATCAATTACATATTGCCTAAGGATGCTGACTTAAGCCAAGCGATTGTCTATTTAAATGGTACAGAAATTCAAAGAACCACAGGCACGTCTTACACGTTTAATGTCTTGAATGCTGCCACAGCCTATACCGTAACGGTCAAAACGATAGACAAATCCGGAAATATATCTCAAGGAGTTAGTATTCCAGTTACAACTTCTACGGTCTCTACCGATATCGTGCCCGATGTGACAGGTGCTTCAGTGACATCAGTTAATAACTATAGTGTTACTGTTTCCTGGACAAGGCCTAGCGGAATTAGTACGGTCAGTCTGTATAAGGACGGGCAACTGGTAACCGATTCAACTGGAACATCCTATACTTTCAACAATCTTTCGGCAAGCCAGACCTATACATTCACGATAAGATCTAAGCGAAGCACAGGTACATTGTCCTCCGGTGTGAGACTGACTGCCACAACGGACAGTACGTCCTCCAATTCGTCAGAAGTGTCCAATCTTGAAGTAGATAGCAAAAGCGACACCTGGATCAAAATCACCTATGATATGCCGAGTCGAGCCGACAAGGTGAAGATATATGCGGACGGTGATTATAAGGGGACTACAAGCTCTGAGTCCTATAAAATTACGGATTTACGAGAAGGACGCTGGTATGAGATTAAGGTCGTAACCGTAAATAGTAATGGAAGGGAATCTAGTGGTGTAAAGATATCAGAACGCACGAATTCGGATGGTTACTACTCTTCTTCCTCTAGTTCATCGAACTATGAGAAAGCGAGAGATTTGATGCGAATTGCGGAAAACAGTCTAAATGCGTCCGACTGGCGTTCTGCCAGAGATGCAATCAGTGATCTGCCGAGCGGAACCCGTAAAAGCGATCTGCTGGATCGGCTAGAAGCTATTCGCAATAGAGCGATTGGTACCGGTAGTTCATCATCCGGGACGAGTTCTACTACGACAACCACTTCTGGTACAACGTCTTCATATCCTAACAATGCGGTTTCCTCCTATTCATCTTCGTTCACCCTGACACCAGGAGCTAAATCAGCTTATGTCGATGGTCGTGCTACGACGATGGCTCAGGCTCCTCGGATCATTAATGGGGCGACGATGGTCCCGCTGCGCTTTATCAGTGAACGGATAGGTTACGAGGTGAATTATGAAAAATCGACCAAAAAGATAATTCTGAATCGACCTACAGACGGCAAACAGGTAGTGCTTCAAGTCAAGAATTCGACCCTTGCCGTATATGAGTTAAACAACTCTCGAAGTTATTCGACGAACATCACAGCTCCGGTTATTGTTAACGGCTACACGCTGGTTCCATTACGAGTGATTAGCGAGCTTTCGGGGTATCAGGTGAACTATAATACTGCATCCAAACAAATTACGATTACCAAATAAATGCATCTGTTAAAAGAGTTCTAAAGTGAAAACTTTAGAACTCTTTTTTGTCTACTATCCAATAAGTGTACGTAAAATGCGAAAAGGGGCGCTTTATAAGCGCCAGCTAATAGAGTTATAAATTGACAATCAGCTACTCTGTAAACAAGTTATTTTGACTAAAAAGGATATCAAGCTGCTTAAGATCTTCTACAGTTAGTTGAATACTCAGCGTTTGAAGATTAGTTTCGATCTGATTAGGCTTGGTCGCACCTGGAATGATTAAGGTATACGATAGGATTGATTCTCGCTTGTATGATTCATGCACTGATTGGTATTTCAATGCTTACCTGTCCGCCGCTTGTCTGGGTGGAGTTGGTGATGATCAGTTGTCCGTCATGTAGGTTGACAATGGATTTTGTTATATACAGGCCCATACCGTAATGTCCACTCAATCTTCTGGATGAATCACCCATATAAAACTGCTCGGCGGCCTGTTTGAGACCTGCTGGAGAGAAGCCCGGGCCTTCGTCTACGATGCTGAACCGAATACAGTTTTCAACAGATTCTACGATCAGCTGGATCTCGCTGTATTCAGGCGCCTGATCTACCGCATTAGAAGCAACATTCATAATGGCACGCTCAAGTAGCACTGGGTCTGCATACAGCGTCTTAGGGAGGTTATATGCAGCGAATGCTACAGATATTTTTTTGACAGCAGCCAAGGCCATTATCTGATCTTTCACTTTCGATAAATAGAAGTCAGCATCCATCGTTTCCGCCCGCAGGGTGACTAGTGTTTCCGCTTTTGAAATGTCAATGAGAGTTTTAATATACTGCTCCATCTGCCTGGTGCTTTCCGCTATATAATCCGTATAGTCCTTTTGCTCTTCGGACTGATCGGTCTCGGACAGCAGCTCTACGTTTCCACGAACGATAGTGAGTGGTGTTTTGACATCGTGTGCTAGAGCGGATATTTGCTCGCGACGGGATTTTTCGAGATTCCACTGTTTCTGAAGCGATGTCTTTAAAGTTTCTTTCATTTTATCCATGGAATGTAGTACCTGATCGATCTCCATCACGCCACTGAACTTGATTGAGAAGTCCAAATCCTGTGCTTGAATTTGTTTGGTAGCCTGCTGCAATCCGCTCATCTTACGTGCCAGCTTTCGTCCGAAGGAGGAAGCCAGTAAAGCACCTCCCCCCAGGAAGGCGATACAGAACACGGCCAAAAAGGACAATTCTGCGTTCGGCAGATATTGACGCAGGATAGGAAGTTCAAACTGTGCCGAGACAGAATAGCGCATCACAGTAATTTCATCATGATGTGGAACTTTTACATAGTTATAGGGAAATTGATACGCAGTATTGCTCTGCTGCGTAACACTCCAAGCGGCTTGGGCCTGGTTTTCAGAAAGATTTCCTTCAATGAGGCGGCCTTCCGAAGTGAACAACGCGTACTTATACAGTTTTATCTGAGAATTCGGTTGCAGGGTCTTGCCCGCTTCAATGATTGACTTGTCCTCCCGTACCTGCTTCTCCGCATAGTTCGCGGGAAGAATGGCCCCATAAGATATCAGGGCATAGAAGATGAGGACCAGGAACAGAGCGAGCGCAATCGTCCCAATACAAAACATAACTAAATAACCCAGGAAAATGGTTCGTAATTTGGTAGTCTTGCGTGCTTGTTGTACTTTGGTTACTTCCATCGGTAGCCGATCCCCCAAACCGTCTCCACTGGAGAAACCTCTACTTTGCCAAGCTTGGCCCGGATATTTTTGACATGCTCTACAATGGTGGCGGAATCGCTGTCCCCATCCAAGCCGAAGACCGCTTCGTAAATCTGCTCCTTAGAGAATACCTGCCCCCAGTTCAAAGCTAGAAACTTACATATCTCATATTCACTTTTGGTAAACGGGACTACAACATTCTGAACGGTGATTTCCTTGCCAGACAGATTGAAATGAACTTCCCCGATGCAGAATACATTACGCCGTTCACGATTCTCCCGTCTGAGATGGGCGTTGATTCGTGCGCGCAGCTCTCCAGTGCCGAACGGTTTGACAATATAATCGTCGGCTCCATCCCCAAGCCCCAACATCACATCGTTCTCCATGGATTTTGCGGTAAGAAACAGTATCGGACAGTCTACCTTGCTGCGAATTTCCCGGCAGAGTGTGAATCCGTCCATGGTAGGCATCATCACGTCAAGCAGTATAAGATCAAATGCTCCGAGCTGCATGGTGAGAACCTGTGGGGAGGCGGAGACCACCGTGACAACATGGCCATCTTTCTGCAAAATATTTTGAAGGAGTGCCAAAACGGCGGGTTCGTCATCAACGGCCAACAAGTTTGCCATGCTTTATTCACATCCCTTGCTTTCTTTACTCTAATCTTTACTCCAACGAACTTTGTCCTTCCCAACGACAAATCCATAACCCTAATAATACCATGATGACTAAGGTCCCTACTACGCAATATCTGATTCCCAAATCGAGCTGTATAGCTTCAGGGATAGAATCAGCTGAGCTTACGCCGTATTGCACCCAGATCGTGATGAACCGGGCCGCCCAAGCAGAGGGAACGAATATCCAATTATGATCACCCAGCCCTGTAAGAAGCAAAGCGGACAATAGACTCTCCATAATACCCAGGCCGATGGAAGCTCCCTTACCGAACCGCAAACTAATGAAAAAATGCAGAATATAAAGGAACACACTGGACACAAACAGAATGCAGGCAGCCAACACATAAAACTTCAAGCCATACGGGGACTCTTTCATAAGATATATATAGCCAGCCCCAAAGCCGCCTGAGGCAAGCAGCACACTGCCAAATCCCAAGCACAGGAGTAGGCTAAGCTTGCTCAAAAAAGGTAACAGCTTCACCGGCGAGGTCAAGAGGTGTTGGAAATTTCCAGCGACTGACTCCTGCTCAACAGCAATGGAGCATACAATACCAATCATGATAGGAAGAACCACAGCCAGGACCTGCAAATAGCCGTCTATCTTCGAAATCGGTGAATACGGAGTAAAGGAATAGTAGGCTAGAAAAATTGCTATCCCCAAGATCGGCACAAGCAGCTGCACGAGCAATAAGGGCTGCCTTCGAAGTTTAAGCACGTCAGATTTCAGGTTGCGGAAGAAAGATATCATCTTACTTAGCCTCCCGTTTACGGAAAGACATGGCCGTCAGCACTGACAGAATCATGAATAGACATACTGTGATCAACAGGCCGGGAACAATTATGCCTCCATCCAAAAGTGGATCTCCTGAAGGAACGGCAAGCCCATTAGGCAGCACTTGGATGACGGCGCACATCAATCGCGCTGGTATAGCATAGGGTACCGCCCACCATACAGAAGACGTAGCGAACAAGACGGTGCAGGCTACGTTGCCCAGCATGTTGATGATTAGGGTGGCAAACATGCCTATTCGATCCGTCAGGAACAGGCAAAGTGGAACTTGCCACAAAAAGGTGGTGAAGAGGATCAGAGTTGCAGCGACGCTTTCTGCTAGTGTCACGGAAGTTGAGAATACGAATCCGCCAAGAGTTATCCCTATAAATAAAATAATAGAGGAAACCATTAAGAGTCTTACGCAAACCCCGATTTTACCGTACCATACCTGAGCCAAATCTACAGACATGCCAAGGACAGCACGGTATTTCAGCTTCTTGCCATCCTTTTGGATCACTCCTGAGCATATTAAGGTGAGCGCACCTGGCAGCAGCATGAAATACCACCAATTGTAGCTGGCGCTTTGGAGCATATGTCCCCCCATGAGCACGGTACACAGAAGAAGAGTAACGATGGGGGCCAGCCAGACCAGCTTTTTCGTGAAGGTACGCTTTAATTTTAGATGCTCGGCGGCTATATATTGCTGCATCCTACTCATCCCCTTTTCGGTATTCCTGTGCAATCTGCATGAACAACGATTCCAAGTCTTGTCCTGGTGTAACCGCCTCTTGGTAAGCTAATATGCCACCAGCGATAATACCGACATGGTCAACGATTTGTTCGACTTCGGATAAAATATGACTGGAAAGAATTACGGTAATTCCTTGCTTCGGGAAGGAGCGAATCAGCTCGCGTTGCTCCTGAATGCCAATGGGGTCAAGTCCGTTGGTTGGCTCATCTAAAATTAGTAGTTTGGGATGGTTGAGGAGCGCAATAGCAATGCCCAGCCGCTGTTTCATGCCCATCGAGAACTGGCCAGAGCGTTTTTTCCCGGTATGAGTCAAATCAACAATGTTCAGTACTTCATCAATTCGTGAATCAGGTAGTCCGAGCAAGGTTGTACGAACCTTTAAATTCTCTCTAGCAGTCAAATTCTCATAGAGTGGAGGAGATTCGATCAGTGCGCCGATCTGAGCGAGATATTTTCGTGACCAGGGTTTTCCTTGGAATAAAATTTCACCGCCTGTCGGACGTAGCATACCAGTTAACATTTTCAAGGTGGTTGATTTTCCAGCCCCATTTGGGCCAAGTAGCCCATAGACGGAATTCTCCTGAATAGACAGTGTGACGTTGTTCACCGCCTGTTGCCGTCTAAAGGTTTTGCAGAGATTTTTAGTCTGTAAAATAATGTTATCCATATCAGTTCATCCTTTTCATTCGTTCTGACAACTACTTTACAGATCAATTCTAAGAACTTTATAAGGATAGAAATATTAATGTTTCAAACTTTATGCATTCATGCGGTATTCGCTATAATGGATACAGTGATTTAGGAAAGGGATGTATTCATGAAGAGGGTTATCGTAATCGGAGCAGGAATTCTGGGGGCATCGACAGCATACCAGTTAGCAAAATTGGGCGCTGATGTCATTCTTGTAGACCGCAAAGATAAAGGACAGGCGACTGATGCAGCTGCTGGCATTATTTGTCCCTGGTTATCACAGCGACGCAATCAGGCTTGGTACCAGCTAGCCAAAGCGGGCGCACGTTTTTACCCCGGATTGATTGAAGAACTTAAAAGCGAGGGGGAAACAGAAACTGGCTATGCTCAAGTTGGAGCTCTCAGTATTCATGATGATTTGGAGAAAATTAAAAAAATGCAGGAGCGAGCACACTTACGACAAGCAGATGCGCCAGAAATCGGTGAGATTACGCAACTAAATGAAAAGGAAACCCATGAACAATTTCCTTTGTTAGTAGAAGGTTACCATTCTGTTCATATTAGTGGTGCCGCTCGTATAGATGGTCGTGCGCTGCGTGATGCGTTGATCCGATCAGCACAAAGAAATGGGGCAACCCTTATCCATGGGGATGCTGTGCTTCAATACGATTCCGACCATGTAACAGGAGTAACGGTCGGTGCAAACAGCTTCTCATCTGACGAAGTCATTGTTTGTGCAGGTGCATGGGCCAATCAACTGATGCTGCCTTTGGGCATTCATTTTAAGGTTAGTTATCAAAAAGCACAAATTATGCATTTGCAGGTTTCTAATAGGCAAGACACAGGCACCTGGCCTGTAATCATGCCGCCTTCTGATCAATATCTGCTTGCTTTTGACAAGCAAAAGATCGTAATAGGGGCGACTCACGAAAATGAAATCGAGGGTTACGATACGAGAGTAACAGCAGGTGGGATGCAGGAAATTCTGAACAAAGGTTTGGAAATGGCCCCTGATTTAGCAAACAGTACTTTTCAGGAGGTAAGAGTTGGTTTCCGTCCGTTTACACCCGGTTTTCTACCGGTGATCGGAGCTGTTCCTGGCTGGAATGGCCTTATAGCGGCAAATGGGCTTGGAGCATCCGGGTTGACCATGGGTCCCTTTATTGGAAATCAGTTGGCAAAGTTGGTACTTGGAATGGCCTTGGATATCAACATCGATGATTATGATATTCGAAATGCTATTGATGAAGAGTGATCCTTGAAGCTAGACAACAGTAGATATGCATAAGAAGCCGCCATACTGGCGGCTTTTCTAATAATATAAGTTCTTTTCCTGGCCCAAAGATAGAGCTTATGTCAATTTTTAAGGTTACTCGTTTCTATTTTAGTCTTAGACCTAGTAAAACCCCGCTACGTAGGAACAAGATAAGTGACACACCGAAACAAATCACAGAAAACAGACTAACGGAAATAAAACCACCGCTGTGAGCGTATAGCATTCCTGCTGTGAAAGAGCCAACCATTGTTCCAAAATACATAGAAGAATTGGCAAGTGATGAAACTGTTCCGCGTGCTGTGGCAGATAAGGTTTGAAGCATACTCATCATAAGCGGAAAAATCATTCCAAGGATAAGGAAGATCAGAAAATATGTAATTTCGACATAGGTCACACTAGGTAAATAGGGCAGAAGCAAATAAAGCAGACCGATGAAAATTACGCCATAGATCAAAGAGTGCTTAGGCCCCACTTTGTTAACTAAGCTGCTCCCAAATAAGCTACTAATCGTATTTCCTAAACCAAGGAATAACATCACCGTACCAATATTTGCAACATTGAGGCTGAATTTGTCGGACAGCCATGTGCCAATAAAAGAGAAGGCAGCAAAATTTCCGAGTTGGAACAGGAAGTAGGCCAGAAAAGCGACCTTAGGTGTTGACCCCTGCAGCAATGAACGGTATCTGTTCCTAATCGAGGGAGCCTTTTGCTTCTGTATAGAAGGAGGCAAGGCGGGCAAGAGAACAGCAGTCCAAATAACGATCAGGAAGGTGCAGCAACCAATCATAATAAAGGGTGTTTGCCACCCGGTGGTAGCGAGATAGCTGCCAATGGGAACGCCTAGCATTTGGGAAAAAGCTAATCCTGCGGTGACAACTCCCATGGCTTTTAACACTTTATGTGGTTGAACTAACTGAGGAATGGCTGCCCAAACTTGAGGTGAGGCAAAAGCGGCACTAATGCCAGCCAATAAGCGAAAAGCAAACATGGTCCAAAAATCAACGGCAAAGCCGCAAAGTAGAGTGAAGATACCAAAACCAAGTAAGCCGAACAGTAGTACTTTTTTTCGATTCCATGCATCTGACAACGGTCCTGCAATTAAGGCAAACAGAGCATACCCTAAAGCATAGGCTGAAACAATCCAGCCTGATTGTTCGATAGAAATGCCGAAGCTTTCACGAAGAATAGGTAGAAGAGGCGACACAATGAACGTATCTGTACCAATGAAAAACATGATCAAGAAAAACAAGGTGATAATTTTATTCAAAACGAAACCCTCCATTTGTTCTATAGTTCGAATATTTTCGAATAATAGAAATATAGCATTCCAATATGCTATAATGCAACTACAATTCTTTGTTAGGCAGGTGAACGGATCTTGAGAACGCTGTATCATCCCAACGTAATTGAAATTACTCTACCTACAGTTTTATATGCTCTAAGTGACCCCATTCGGCTTAATATCATCCAGATTTTAGACGAAAAAGGGGAGCAATCCTGCAGCTCGATAGATATTTCAGCTCCAAAGTCAACCTTGTCTCATCATTTTAAGGTTCTTCGGGAATCAGGGGTTATTCATACGAGAATAGAGGGAACCCAACGCTTTATCTCTATCCGTTACTTTGATTTGAATGAACGCTTTCCTAGCTTGCTGTCGGCCGTACTGATGGGCTTGAAGCAATAAAAGAAAAAGGTCTAGTTAGCATAAAACTAGCTAGACCTTATTTGTCGAAGAACAACCATATATAATTATAAATTGCCGCTTATTTTGCAGTTAGAGAGAAGCTAATCCCTCTACACGTCATTCATCATGTCATTGAGATGCGAATTCTTCAACGATTGTGTTGCGAATTGCATGTTTTTTAAGTAGTCAATTTTATAGATACAGGAGTAGATCACATTTAATACATAGTCAAAGGCAATTTGCGACGAAAATGTACCAATCTTGGCATGTTTTACTTCGTCATTAGGCACCTGGATACAGATATTACTGAGTTTGGCCAATTCATTTTGACTGGTTGCTGTAATTGTGATAAAAGGAATATTTTCATGTGTAAAGTGCTTTGCTGCTTTTAAAAAGATCGGTGATTTTCCGTGGTAAGTTAAAAAAACAGCGCAATCCTGTGGCGTAAGATTAGCCGTATGGTACGCCCACTCAGACAGCTCCGTAGCTATAACCACATACTTGTTAATTTTCACTAATTTATTTTGGAAACTTTTCGCACGGATTTGTGAATCTCCTAACGCATATATAAAGATCCTTTTCGCTTGATCCAGCAATAGGGCTGTTTGCGACAATAAATCATCATCCATGAATGTAAAGTTTTTTTCTATCGTTTCCTTCATTAATTCTGCAATTTCTTTCGCCACTTGAAGTGGGGATTCATCAAAACCAAATGGATAGTTGGGGTCTACATTGGAAATGTTCTGGGTATTCTGCTGAAACTCCCGAGCAAGTTTGATTATGAACTCCTTGAAGCCAGATAGCCCAAGTTTATGTGTTAATCGATTAATCGCGGAATGCGAAGTATATGTTGCCTTTGCAAGCTCCTGAATATTTAAGTGCAGGATACTTTCCTTATGAAGCAAAATATAGGATGCAATGCTTTTTTCATTTGGTGTAAAGTTTTGCATTTCGGATAATTGCATCAGTATTTTCAACAAGTTCAACTCCGGTTCAATTGAAATGACGTTTGATAAAGGATCTAAAATAAACATTTTGTTTGAAAATAAATAAACATTTTTAAAAATATTCGGTTGATTGTACCATTTTAGCGGCAAATCCTTTACGATCAACGTTCTTCTTCTATAATAAATGAAAAAGAGCCTAGGGGGAATTAATATGCTTAACATCGGTTATATTGGGAATGGCAAAAGCACCAATCGGTATCATCTTCCTTTTTCATTGACCAGAGATCATTTGAACGTAAAGACGATCTACGCCCGTAATCCAGATAAAGGGGAGTGGGAGAAAATCCCTGGCGTGCAGTATACTGATAATCTTGAATCTCTAATGAACGATAAGGAAATTCAGTTGATTGTTATCTGTACACCTGTAGAATCCCACTACACTTATGCGAAAATGGCACTCGACCACGGGAAAAATGTACTTGTTGAAAAACCCTTTATGTTAACGAAAGAAGAAGCTGTGTCCATCTTCCAATATGCCAAAGAGAAAAATCTGATTATTCAATGCTATCAAAACAGACGTTACGATTCGGATTTTCTCACTACCAAGAAGGTTATTGAATCAGGGAAACTCGGTGATTTGTTGGAGGTGGAAATGCATTTCGATTATTACCGCCCCGAGACCCCCAACTCCACCTCTCATTTTTCCAGATATAACAGCTACCTCTATGGACATGGCGCTCATACCATTGACCAGGTTCTTTCCTATTTTGGGAAGCCTGACACGATCCATTACGACGTGCGCCAATTGCTCGGTTCTGGAAGAATGAATGATTATTTTGATCTAGATTTTTATTATCCCTCACTCAAGGTATCCATTAAATCCAGCTTTTTTCGTTTAAAAGAGCGGCCGAGTTTTGTTGTATACGGCAAAAAAGGCGTTTTTATAAAGCAGACAAAGGATCGTCAGGAGGAGCATCTGAAATTATACTATCTGCCTAAGGGACACTCCGATTTCGGCATCGACCTGCCCGAGCATTACGGCATCTTAACATACCTTGATGATAAGGGCGAGTATCATGAAGATAAAATCGTTTCTGAAAAGGGAGACTATGCCCGAGTGTATGACGATATTTATCAGTCGATCGTAATTGGTAAACAAAAAGTGATTAAAGACGAAGAAACGATAATGTGTATGGAAATACTTGAAAAAGGTATAGAGGAGTGCAGCTAAAATGAAGTTAGGAATTGTCGGAGCAGGGATGATCGTAGGGGATCTATTAAGCTTTATTCAGGAAATCCCGACCATTTTACTAAAGGGAATTTGTTCTAGACCTAGCCACAAGGAGAAATTACTGGATTTACAAAGTAAATATGGAATATCTCAGATTTATTCGGATTACAGCGAGATGCTGATGAGTCGTGATGTGGATACAGTTTATATCGGGTTGCCTAATCATCTTCATTATTCATATGCGAAAGAGGCATTATTGAGTGGTAAACATGTCATCTGTGAGAAGCCGTTTACTTCCAATTTGCAAGAATTTCTAGAGCTAAAAGAAATTGCTCAGCAAAGAAAACTGGTATTGGTGGAAGCCATAACGAATCAATATTTGAAAAATTATTTGTCAATGAAGGAGTATCTACCTAAGCTTGGTGAGATCAAAATAGTGGAATGCAACTATTCTCAATACTCATCTCGGTATGAAGCTTTCAAAGCGGGAATAATCCAGCCTGCGTTTAATCCGGAAATGTCTGGTGGAGCCTTGATGGATATTAATTTATATAATATTCATTTGGTTGTTGGATTCTTCGGGAGCCCGAAGAAAGTGCAGTATTGGGCGAACATGGAGCGTGGAATTGATACTTCAGGTATGCTGCTGCTTGATTACGGTGACTTCAAGTGTGTCTGCATAGGTTCAAAAGACAGTACGGCTCCCAATGCAGTGAACGTTCAAGGCAATAAGGGCTATATACACATGGCAAGTTCAGCAAATATATGCGACTGCTTTGATTACACTGCGAATAAGGAAACGCCAATCCGGGTAGATCAGAAAGATCATCCCCATCGAATGTATGATGAATTCGTTGAGTTTGACCGTATCATCGAGGAAAAAGATTTGGAAAAAGTCTCAGAAATGCTTGAACACAGCGAGAGGGTCATGAATGTCATTGAGAAAGCCAAGCAATCCGCCAATCTTGTATTTGGTCCTGATAAATAAAGAAGCAGCTCAATTACTGAGTTGCTTCTGATCCGTAATTCCCACACAGCGGACACTGCATAACGGATAACCACTTCTTCGTTTAATCCTTGATTTCTCTCTTCAGTCATGTCTTTGATATCATTACTTCAAGTCATAATCCAATCACGAGGAAGTCTCTTTAGTTAGAGTGAATAATTCAGATGAAAAATCATATTTCTCCGCAATATTAAAATCCTGGTCATCCTTATAAGGCGGGGTGAGTATAAGTCCGATGTTCATTAACTCGCTGCCTGTAAAACGTCGGTCCAATTCTTTCACGAAATATACTGCCATTTCGTCCAGTCCGATGAGCTTTAGCCGTGAATAAGCTGCATTGGGGCGTGAGAGAGCCTGGTACCAGCCGACGAGAGCATGCTCACGTTCTGCATCAATGGTCATCCATGCTGTTTCATTTTTTTCAAAGGGACTTAGCAGACGGTAAAAGGTTCCCTGTGTAATTAATCGTCGGTGACGTTTATACACTTGTATTTGTTCTTTGATTACATTGCACTCTTCTTCGGACAAAGCCAATGGATCCAGTTCATAACCAAATACACCAAAGTAGGCGACATTGGATCTGGTTTGCAGCGGTGCCGTTCTGCCTACCTGGTGGTTCGGGATGCTTGACACATGAGCACCCATACTGCTAAGCGGATAGGCCATGGAAGTGCCATACTGAATCTTCAGACGTTCTATAGCCTCGCTATCGTCGCTTGTCCATGCTTGCGGAGCGTAATAAAGCATCCCTGGATCAAACCGTCCCCCACCGGAAGCACAGGACTCAAACAAAATCTCAGGGTGTTCGGTAATCAGCTTCTCATATAAAGCATATACACCCAGGACATAGCGGTGAAAAAATTCGCCCTGCCTTTCCTTGCCCAGAGATAACGAATAGGCTTCTGAAATACAGCGATTCATATCCCATTTTACGTATTCGATCCGAGCAGAAGAGAGCACGTCATCCATTAACTTAAACAGGTAATCCACGACAGGCGGTTGGGAATAATCAAGAACATATTGATGACGTCCATGCTTGCGTTGACGGCCGGGTGTTCCCACAACCCAGTCTGGATGCTCCCTCATAATATGAGAGTCGGAGTTAACCATTTCCGGCTCGAACCAAAGACCGAATTTCATCCCGAGCTGATTGATCTTCTTTGCCAAATTCGAGATCCCGTTCGGTAGCTTTTCAGGATTTTCAAACCAGTCACCGAGGGAAGAGGTATCATTGTTTCTTCGACCGAACCATCCGTCATCCAAGACAAAGAGTTCAATCCCCAGTTCACCTGCTTTTTTTGCCATATCAACTATTTTCTGCTCAGTAAAATCAAAATAGGTCCCCTCCCAGTTATTGATCAATACAGGTCGTTCCCGCTCGGTCCAACTGCTGCGAATTAAGTGTTTATTGTACAGGCTATGGTATGCTTGGCTCATGCCATTTAAACCGCTCTCAGAATAGACCAGAACTGCTTCAGGCGAATAAAAACATTCTCCTGGCTTCAGGGTCCAGCAGAATTTGTCAGGATGAATGCCGATCATCAATCGGGTAGTTGAATAGCTGTCCACTTCCGCCTGGGCAAGAAAGTTCCCGCTGTAAACGAGATTAACCGCATATACTTCTCCTTGGTGTTCCTGTGATCCGGGTTTGGCAAGCGCCAGAAATGGATTGTGAACATGACTACTAATTCCTCGAGTGCTCCCAATCGACTGTAGCCCAGGTCTCAATGGTGTACGCTCCACATGACGTTCCCTGCCCCAAGCCCCTGATAAATGAATAATTTCATATTCGGCTTCAGGAAGATCAAGACTCAGGCTCATTAGACGGTTGACTCTCAGGGGATTATTCCCGGAATTCGTTATGGATACGGATCTCGTGATCACGGGCAGTTCGCTGAAGATGGTGTAAGCAAGCACGGCCACCGTTCCTGTAAGAGAATCGGTCAGCGTGATGAGGAGTGTCTCTGCTTCATGTGCTTCCTTACAAAACGTAGCTGGAAGATGAGGAATTTTAGGTTTTCCAGTGATTACCTCGTAATGGTCATAAGTGAACTCCATTATATGAGATCCGTCCTCCTGTATGATCTCAATTGCTGGCTCTCGAAAGTCTCCACTTCCCGCAGAAGGAAATTCCTGCTTAATACTTTCCAACGATGTCACCAAGTCACTATCAAACTCACCGACAGACACGGGACGATAGCTTCGCTCGATAAAGCGGTCATATTGACCAAGGTACTCTATTTTTTTGCCGTAATATAAATGCTCCAATTGCCCGTTCTCCATGACACGGAAAAGATAACTACAGTATTTGTTCGTTAAGTGAAATGTCCGTTCCTTTTGGTTAACTTGTAGACTAGCCATGTACATAGCCCCTTTCAAAATATGTCGAACCACTTGAAAGCGTTATTATTGAATCAGCATAACAAAGATAGTGATAGTAAATACATGACTTTTTTTAAGTTGGATATGGGAAAAACAAAGAACCTTACAAAAAAATATAGTTTAGAGCCAAATTTTTTCTGGACATTTGTCATCCTTAACTTATGCTATACTGTTAAATTAACAAGCATAGGTTCTTTATTTGGAAAAGTGAGGAGGATGCCAATGGGCCAGAATATGATTCAATATGTTGATACGTATACCAGTTCAGAGCATAAAAATATATCAGATTTGATTTTGTATAACTGTGGCACAGAGCTCTGCTTATCCAAACAGGATTTTGGACCCATCGCCCGCGATTTTAATCTGGTTCATTTTGTACTAAAAGGACGAGGTAGGCTGGTGATTGACAACAAAAATTACGATATAGGAGAAGGACAGGCTTTTTTAATTCCGGCCAATAGGGTAGCTTATTACCAGGCGGATGAAGCCGAGCCTTGGGAGTACAGTTGGGTCGGCTTTATGGGCATTAAATCCGACATCTACCTGCAGAACATATCACTTCCACACCAGAACCCTTATATAATTGATATCGAAGATATTACGTTCTTTCATTCCACGATTATTGAGATGTTGCGGATCGGAGATAACACGCTTTCTTCATCGCTGGCTATACAGGGGTATTTATTCCATATTCTTGCCAAACTTGTACACAATTTGGGGGAAACGATGTCGATAAAGGAACAGCTTCCTTATTCGGTGCAAGCGATAAACTTTATTGAGAAAAACTACATCAGTGGCATCCAGATTAGTGAAGTAGCGGAGTACCTTGGTCTACATCCGAATTATCTGACCTCCGTTTTCAAACTAGAAACTGGTGAAACGCCTAAACAATATCTGATAGTCCTCAGGATTAAAAAAGCGTGCGAATTGCTGCAGCATACAGACTATTCGATCCAGGTCATATCTAATTCGGTCGGCTATACCGATCAGTTGACCTTTTCGCGAGCTTTTAAAAATGTAATGAGCATATCACCCAGCGCATATAGAAAAAAATTTCTTTGATTTTGCTATATAAATCTATAAAAATATTTGTATTTAGAAGCGGTTTTTTTTGCTATCGTAAAACTGTGGATTTTTTCCTGCATGGCATTTTAACGATTGTAGGAAGAGTACTTTTTACGGGAGGAGAATTTCGCGCGTGGATTTCATTATTGCTTTTATTCCAGCCCTTGGCTGGGGAGTTATGCCGATACTGGCGCATATTACAAAAGCCAGTCCCCGAGAACAGCTGACAGGTACCGTTATTGGTGCTGTGCTGTTTTCCCTGTGCTTGTACACCATTCATCCTACCTCATTAACACCGATTCATTTTGTGGTAAGTTTTATATCTGGTATTTTTTGGGCCGCTGGACAATTGCTCCAGTTTCAAGCTTTTCAAAAAGTAAGCGTATCGATCGCCATTCCTGTGATTTGTGGTCTGCAGTTGATAGGGACGACGCTATTTGCCGCACTTATTTTGGGTGAATGGATAACAGGGTACCAATATGCGATAGGCGTTGGTTCTCTTCTGTGTATATTGGTAGGAGTTCTGTTAACCAGCTATCAGGGCAAGTCTGCTGGATTGCCCAAGCCTTTGCCGGTACCCATTATCATAATGTTGGTTTGCTCGGGGTTAGCGTTAAGCAGTTATGTCGTGATTAATCAGTTTTTTCATATATCCGGGCTATCCGTCATTCTGCCGCAATCGCTCGGTATGCTATGCTCAGCCATGACCATGAATCTGAAGGGCAAAAAGCGGCTACGATTCTCTCTGGTGGTTCGCAATTTGTCGACAGGATTGGTTTGGAGCATTGCGAATCTAGCACTATTTATTTCCAATGGGCTGATCGGCATGGCGGCTAGTTTTCCGATCTCTCAAGCGAGCATTGCTATTGCCTGTGTTGGCAGCATTTTAATATTTAAGGAAAAGAAGAGTCCTCAGGAATGGATAGGTATACTTGCGGGAATTACAGTACTGATGATAGGAGTAGGAATGATCAGCATGCTCAAGCCTTAAAGAATCATTTTGTATCTTGTATATGATCGGGTGTTTTGACTGTTTGCCAGTAGGAACCACGAGACCACGTTCTTTTAGTAACGAAAAGAGCTTATCCATCTATGGGGTACGCTTTTTGGGATTGACAGAGGTAGGACTGCATGAGAAAATGTACGCGCGTACATAAAATGATTTGGAGGTGGGTAATATTGTTTCGCGCAAGGAAGTAGCCGAACTTTCCGGCGTGTCTGAAGCGACAGTATCCCGGGTCTTGAATGCGGTAGGTCCTATCAAAGAGGATACGCGAAGAAGGGTTCTGGACGCAGCCAATCAGCTTGGATATGTTCCCAGTGCGCTGGCCCGTAACTTTGCCCGAAGGAAGAGTGGCCATCTTGGTGTGGTTATGCCTTATGTCCCGAAGGCGCACTTGTTCTCAGCCTATTTTTTCTCTGAGATGCTGAGCGGTATCGGAAACAAGGCTAGAGACAGCGGACTTGATCTGCTTCTATTGTTCCGGAAGCCGGGGGAACGGATTGATTACAGTAGTCTTTTCCGTCAGCAAAGGATCGATACCTGTATCATCCTTGGAGCCAGGGATGACCACGATGAGGTGGAAGCTCTAAAGAGGCTTCAGGAAGAAGGACGTCCGTTCTGCGTCATGAATCACCATTTTGAAGGGCAATCGTTCTGTGAAGTGGATGCAGACCATGTAGAAGGCAGCCGGGCGGCTGTAAGTCACCTCATCGAGCAGGGATACAAGCGGATTGCCTTTCTCAACGGCCCGGATATCTATTCCAATAGTACTGAGCGAATGAAGGGTTATCGTACCGCGCTTCAGGACGCTGGGATTGAATATGACCACGAACTGCTTCTGGAAGGTAACTATAGCCGTCGGAGCGGACTCGAAGCCTCAGCTACAATCGCAGACCAATTGAATGATATTGATGCTGTATTTGCGGCGAACGACCGGATGGCTCTTGGGGTAATGCAGGGTCTCCGTGAGCGCGGACTGGCAGCTGATCGGTTTCCGGCGTTTGTAGGCTATGACGATTCGGATGCGGCTGAGATGGCTGTTCCGCCGCTAAGCAGTGTCCGCGTACCTTTTTATGAGATGGGGGAGCTTGCAGCCTCGAAGCTTATACCCGATTCTCAGCATCTCATTCCGGCTCTGGAACTAACCGGGTGCGACTCAATAAGAGAACTCCTATCTACAGAACTGATTATCAGGGCGTCATCCATTCGTCGATAACACCATTCGTCAAAAATTCGTTGAAACTCAGACCCATAAGGAGGATCACGACATGTCTAATCGTCTTCGTATCGGAATGGTTGGCTACAAATTTATGGGCAAGGCTCACAGCAACGCTTACCGTAGTCTACCCATGTTCTTCCCAGATGCCCCGCTGCAGCCAGAAATGTCCGTTATCTGTGGACGCAACGCGCAGGGGGTTCAGGCGGCTGCCCGCCAGTTCGGCTGGACCGAAAGTGTTACGGATTGGCGTGATCTAGTGAAACGTAACGATATTGATCTCATTGACATTAACGCCCCGAGTAATGCCCATAAAGAAATTGTCGTGGAGGCTGCCCTCCATGGCAAGCATCTGTTCTGTGAGAAGCCGCTTGCGCTCTCGCTGGCGGATTCACGTGACATGCTGCAGGTAGCAGAGCAAGCAGGGGTCAGACATATGGTAGGCTTCAACTATCGCTTTTCACCGGCTGTCCAGCTGGCAAAGCAGCTAGTCGAGAGCGGTCGCCTAGGCAAAATTTATCATTTTCGTGCCTTCTTCCTTCAAGACTGGATCATGGACCCGTCCTTCCCGCTGGTATGGCGGCTGCAAAAAGACGTGGCCGGTTCTGGCTCTCATGGTGATCTTGGCGCCCATCTGATTGATCTCGCTCGCTTCTTGGTTGGCGAGTTCCATGAAGTGATCGGCATGAGCGAGACATTCATCCAGCAGCGCCCGTTAGCTTTGGAGATGAGCGGGTTGAGCTCCAAAAGAAACACTGAAGCAAATGCTCCAATGGGAGAAGTGACAGTCGATGATGCCACGCTGTTCCTGGCACGCTTCGCCGGAGGTGCGCTGGGCAGCTTCGAGGCCACACGTTTTGCTGCCGGACATCGGAGCACCAATTCATTCGAGATCAACGGTAGCCTAGGCAGTGTGCGGTTTGACTTTGAACGAATGAACGAACTGGAAGTGTATTTCACACAGGATGAGGAAGACGTTCAGGGCTTTCGCCGCGTACTCGCCACCGATCCGGCACACAAGTATTCTGAAGCTTGGTGGCCTGCAGGACATACGATTGGATTCGAGCATACCTTCACCCATGAGATGCTTGAGATGTTGAGTGCCATCTCTGAAGGAAGGCAACCGTCGCCGAACTTCCGTGACGGTGTTGCTTGTCAGGCTGTGCTTGAAGCGGTAGAACGATCCATAGAGGAACGCCGCTGGGTATCCATTGAAGAAATGTAGTATAACAATACATTCCGAAAGGTGAGTGGATTACAGATGCGCAAGGCACTGATTGTATGGGGCGGATGGAACGGACATGAGCCGGAGCAGGTGGCGGCCATTTTTGAACGCATTTTGAAGGAAGAGCAGTTCGAGGTGGAGGTGTCTAATACCCTTGAAGCCTACCAGGATGCAGAGAAACTGCTTGACCTGGACCTGATCGTTCCAATGTGGACCATGGGACAGATTGAGCAGGAACTGGTCGATAATGTCTCCGCTGCGGTTCAAAGCGGCGTAGGTCTCACAGGCTGCCATGGTGGCATGTGTGATGCCTTCCGGAACAATGTGGATTGGCAGTTTATGACAGGCGGGCAATGGGTTGCGCATCCCGGCAATGACGGCGTAGAGTACATGGTGAACATGAAGCGCGGCTCCAGCCCACTTCTAGACCATATTGAGGATTTTCAGGTCAAAAGCGAGCAGTATTACCTCCACGTAGACCCAGCAGTTGAAGTGCTGGCAACCACACGCTTTCCGATCGTACCAGGCCCCCATTCAGCTAATGGGCCAGTGGATATGCCCGTTGTATGGACGAAGCGCTGGGGGAACGGCCGCGTCTTCTACAATTCGCTGGGGCATCACGCAGATATCATAGATATGCCTCAAGTGACCGAGATGATGCGCAGCGGATTTCTGTGGGCAGCAGCAGGCAAACAGGCGGTGGCCACCCGGGGCAGCTCTCTCGCAGAGGCTTATACAGGCATGACAGACAACCAGCAACGCTAGGGTGAACAGGATGGTATCCGATGTAACAAAAGAATGCCATTATCCATTTTTTCTGAAGAAGAAGGGAGTCTAGGCATGAACAAAATGAAAGTAGGCATTATCGGGTGTGGTAAAATTAGCGGAATTTACATGGAAAATTGCCATCGTTTCGACATTCTGGAGCTGTACGCTGTAGCGGATCTGGACCAAGGTCGGGCAGAGGAGCAGGCGGTAGCGTTCAACGTTCCGCATGTATATTCGGTAGATGAGATTTTGGCTGATCCAGAGATCGAACTCATCATTAATTTGACCATTCCGGGCGTTCACGCCGACGTATGTCTCAGAGCTCTTGAGGCAGGCAAGCATGTCTATGTGGAGAAGCCACTTGCCGTCACCCGTGAGCAGGGTCAGGCTGTCTTGGATCTTGCTCATCAAAAGGGACTGCTTGTCGGCTGCGCACCAGAGACCTTCTTCGGTTCCGGTATACAGACATCATTGAAGCTGATTGAAGACGGAGTCATTGGGAGTCCGGTAGCCGCTACGGCTTTCATGATGAGCCGTGGACATGAACATTGGCATCCTGATCCTGAATTTTATTATGCAGTCGGCGGCGGTCCAATGTTTGATATGGGCCCTTATTATTTGACGGCTCTGGTGCAAATGCTGGGTCCGATTGCTGCCATTTCGGGCATGACAGGCAAGGCGATGGACCAGCGAACGATTACGAGCGAGAAAAAGAAAGGCCAGACTATCCCAGTCGATATTCCGACCCATGTGGCCGGGTTGCTGCGCTTTAAGCAGGGAGCTGTCGGTACGCTGATTACCAGCTTTGACATCTTTGGTGGAAGCACTCTGCCACCGATTGAGGTTTACGGTACTCATGGCACGCTGCAGGTGCCTGACCCGAACACGTTCGGAGGGCCAGTTCGCTATAGGCTGCTAGGCGAGCAAGAATGGACAGAGGTACCGCTGCTGCCAGGATACCAGGAGAATACACGGGGCATCGGTGTTGCCGATATGGCCTACGCTATCCGCAGCGGACGGCCTCACCGCGCTAGTGGAGAACTGGCCTACCATGTGCTGGAAGCGATGTGGGCGTTCCATGATTCTTCCGATCAGCAGACCTTTTATACAATGCAGAGCACATGTCAGCGCCCGGCGGCTTTACCGGAAAACCTGCCCTTGTATACGTTAGATGTGTAAACTAATGTAAATTTTACATCCCGCTTTGAATGTTCATTTCTATTAAAAAGAAGACTCCAGCTCCGTTTTGACCGGGGCTTGGAGTCTTCTTAGTTCATTTTCAGGAAGGATTTTAATTGCGGGTATAAAATCATTCTTTACCGGTCGTTCTAGATATGTTATATTGTTGGCGTGGGAGGAGTACACGGATAAGAAGCCAAAAGTTATGGGGAGTGGTGTGAGTGTGAGATCTTGCCGTGGTGCTCTTCTATGCATATTAGAATGATCATTCTTAATATAATAGATGGAGAAGGGATGGATTGAACATGGAATATCGTGTATTAGGAAATACAGGCCTTAAAATAAGCAGTTTTGTATTAGGTACAGGTACTTTTGGTTTTTGGGGCAACAATACGGAGAAAGAAGCTGCAGTCATGTTAGATGAGGCTTTGGCTGGAGGCATTAATCTGATCGATACAGCGGATGTCTATTCAAGTGGTCAATCCGAAGAAATTCTGGGTCAGATCCTAAAAGGACGCAGACAGGATGTTATACTGGCCACGAAAGGCGGAATGCCCATGGACAGTGGGCTTAATCAATCCGGTAACTCTAAATATTGGATTAAGCGTGCAGTAGAGGGAAGCTTGAGAAGGTTGCAAACGGACTATATCGATTTGTACCAACTACATCAGCCAGATATCCATACCGATATTGAAGAGAGTCTTGACGCACTTACGGACCTGGTTCGTGAAGGGAAGATTCGCTATATTGGTACATCCAATTTTCAGGCATGGCAAGTGACCGAAGCACAGTGGACTAGCGAACGTAAAAATACAGCACGCTTTGTATCCGAGCAAGCCCCATATTCCATTGTGAATCGGAGTATCGAATTCGATTTGCTTGCTGCAACTGCAAAATATGGAATGGGCGTAATGGTTTGGAGCCCACTTTCGGGTGGTCTACTAACGGGAAAATACCGCTCAGGAGAAGCGGTTGCCCCAGATTCAAGAGCAGCGAGTTCTCTAGGGAAACTTTCAACTGTTGTAGACCCAAATCGAGAAGAAAACCGAACCAAGTTCGAAGCCGTTGCTAAGCTCCAAACCCTTGCAAATGAAGCAGGATTAACTTTGCCTCATCTTGCCATGGCATTTACACAAGCTCATTCGTCAGTTACTTCTGCTATAGTGGGGGCAAGAACAATTGAGCAACTACGTGAAACGTTAAAAGGCAGTGACATTCGATTAAGCACTGATATTCTGGATGCGATAGATGCTATCGTTCCGCCAGGAGTAACCCTGGATGCCCTGGAAAAAGGATGGACGCCTGATTGGTTACAAGCAGACAAACGAAGAATCCTGGGTTAAATATATAAGACAGACCTCATAGCTGTAATGTATTCACATATTTTAAATCTAGTTTGCCGATCCTTCACTACATTGTATAATGATTATTCGAGGTGATGACGATGGCAAGATCAAAAGAATTTGAAGTTAATGAAGTATTAGATAAAGCGATACACCTGTTTTGGGCACAAGGATATGAGAAAACTTCAATGCAAGATTTGGTTGAGTTTATGGGCATTCACCGAAGAAGTATCTATGATACCTTTGGGGATAAGCATGCCTTATTTATGAAAGCTCTCGAACGATATGAAACGAAGCAGACCAGCAAAATGAGGTTTCTGATTGAAAAACAAAAACCGATCAAAGAATCAATTCGGGAGTTGTTTGAGGCGACAGTAAGAAACGAAGGAGAACCTCTAGGGTGTTTTCTCGTGAATTCAGGTGTGGAACTCGGCGTGTTGGATCCTGAAGTTGCATCCTTAGTTGATGAAAGTTATTCGCGAACTGAGGAACTCTTGACTAACCTTGTTCTGAAGGGTCAACAATCGGGTGAATTCAAGGCTGACTTGGATCCTGTAGTTATTTCTCATTATTTAATGAATGCGTGGTTAGGGCTACGTACGTTGGTTAAGACAACAACGGATCAGCAAAAATTAAAGAATATTATTGATATGACACTGACCGCTTTAGATTAAAAGTGAAATTACAGCATGACAGGCAAAAGGAGTTACCTCAATGGAGGACTGTTTGTTTCCGTGATACAAGTTTTTTCTTGTCCCTCTAACATAAGAAAGAACTTGTATCTTACGCCTCAAACATGTCAAGGAATACCGCTCCAAAATTACAATTCTTAGCCACGAAAAAATTCTTTATTGTTCGTTCTAAAATTGATATGCTAATAGCAAGTCAGATCTAACTGTTTTTTTTACCCTAATAAGAATGGTCGTTCTAAAATCGTCTTTAAAACTTATTTACACTAATATGCATGTTATGAAGGAGAGAATATTATGAAGTATACAGTTATTACAGGAGCAAGCTCGGGGATTGGATATGAAACGTCATTGGCATTTGCGGCACGTGGCAAAAACCTAATCTTGGTAGCTAGAAGATTGGATAAATTAGAAGAACTCAAATCAGCAATTCACAATATTGACCCTAATGTAAATGTTATTGTTCATACAAGTGACCTGTCTGTTACAGATCAAGCCTACACACTATATAACGATTTAAAGGAATACCAAATTGAGACCTGGATAAACAATGCGGGACTCGGTGAATCTTCTTTTGTAGCAGAACAGAATTTAGATAAAGTTGAAACCATGTTACGTGTTAATATCGAAGCTTTGACCATCCTTTCTACACTATATGTACGAGATTATGCTGATGTAGAAGGAACTCAGTTAATTAACGTTTCATCTGGACTTGGATATGCCATTGCTGTTGGGAGTGTTACTTATTCTGCATCTAAGTATTACGTTAGTGCCTTCACAGAAGGACTTGCAAAAGAACTAGAAATAAAAGGTGCAAAACTAAAGGCAAAGGTTTTGGCACCAGCTATAACAGAAACGGAATTTGTGAAGAAATCATTAGATGCAGAAGATTTTGATTATAAAGCAAACATGCCTAAGTACCACACTGCCAAACAAATGGCGGGCTTCATGGTGGATCTTTATGACAGCAACGAAGGGGTAGGGATTGTAGACCAGAACTATAATTTCAATCTCAGAGGTCAAATATATCCGATCATTTCAGAATTTTAAATTCAATTTATAGATCTGTTGAGTTTATTGAAAGAGGAGAGTATCCAATGAAAAAGTTGTGGAGTAAAACGAAGATTGGAAAAATGGAGCTGCCACATCGTTTAGCAATGGCACCAATGACACGTAGCAGATCGCAAGAAGATGGCACACCGGGAGAGCTAACATCTCTTTATTATGCTCAACGAGCGTCAATGGGACTCATTATTACGGAGGGTACACAACCTTCTGATGATGGTCAAGGGTACTTATGGACACCTGGGATTTATACGGATAAACATATTGAAGGATGGAAAAAGGTTACTTTGGTCTGGGGAGTAAAGGTTACACGGACTATCCGACGATACGAGAATTAGAATCGCAAGAGGGACTACAATAGCAAAAGAGTGGAACATGGCGTACAACCGTAAATTGTACGCCATGTTTTTAGCCAATAGTTTCATGGTTATGCTATCTCCAAATTAGCAAAGGAAGAGGATGAATATGAGAGCAGCACAAATACAGAAATATTCAAAAAAAATCCAAGTGGAGTTAAATGATGTTGACATGCCACAGATCAACAACCATGAGGTGCTTGTCAAAGTAAAGGCAGCAGGTGTAAATCCACTGGATATCCTAAATTTGAATGGTAGTGTTCGGATGATTGCTGACTATAAGTTGCCATTAACTTTAGGGAATGAACTGTCTGGCGTTATTGAAGCTGTTGGTGATGATGTTTTAAATTTTAAGGTTGGAGACCCTGTTTATACAAGGTTGCCGCTTAATAAAATCGGTGCTTTTGCTGAGTATGCGGCCGTAAATGAAGATGCTTTATCCATCATGCCTGAAAATCTATCTTTTATTGAAGCTGCTGCTGTACCCCTTACTGCCTTGACTGCTTATCAAGCATTGCACGATGTACTCCATGTCCAGCCGAATAAAAAGCTATTCATTCCTGGAGGAACCGGAGGATTTGGCGCTATGGCAATCCCCATTGCCAAATCACTGGGGTTATTTGTTATTACAAGTGGAAGTGAAAGAGGCAGGTTACGTATACTGTCGATCGGGGCTGATCAGTTCATCAATTATAAGACAGAGAATTATGCTAACATACTGTCCGATATCGATTATGTGATCGACACCTTGGGTACCAAAGAGATCAAAGCTGAACTGGGTATTTTAAAACCACAAGGGAAATTGGTATCATTGAAAGCCGGACCTAATTATCGCTTTGCGGTTGACAATCGTTTTCCCCTGTGGAAAAAAGCATTATTTGGTCTGGTGGGTGCTCGTTTAGATTCTTTAGCGCGCAAGAATCAAAATGAATATCGTTTTTTATTTGTGCAAGCCAATGGAAGTCAATTACAAGAAATCACTAAACTTGTTGAAAAAGAAAATATAAAGCCCTCTATAGATTCAACTTATACGTTTGGTGACATTAACAAGGCGCTGATTAATGTGTCGACGGGCCACTCCCAGGGCAAAGTGATTGTGACCTTCTAAGTAATTTCTAGTTCACATACTTTTCTATCGTGCTTCGGACTGCTCCGGGACCTGCCAGCATTTCATGAAACATGGCTTCAATCTTGTCGCCCAGACCAATTTCATATAATCGGACACCGAACAGTTTGTCATCTTCGAGGAGGCAGCGAACCTTGGAGGTCTGATCGCCCAGCTTCGTATTCTTCAAATATCCCTGCAACGTATCCAGTAACGGGTCCGGACTGAGTGTGAAGGGTTCTCCTTGATCATCCACTCCCAGCAAATAGCGACACCAGATCGCAATGGTCAAGGGAATAGCAGTCAAGTTCGCAGGATCAAGTCCTACTGTGCCAACATAAGACTTTATGGTTTCACCAAAACGGATGTTCATCTTTTGAGAGGTATCTGTTGCAATCCGCTGTGGCGTATCCGGAATATAGGGATTGGCGAAGCGTTCCTGCAATACCTCGTCAATAAATGGTTTCGGTTGAATAATACCGGGATCAACTACAACAGGCAACCCTTCCTTGTAGCCGATAGTTTCCACCAGACGACGTAATGTGTGATCCTTCATTTCATCTGCAATAAGCTCATACCCAAGCAGACACCCAGCTAGCGCCAGCGCTGTATGCAGCGGATTGAGACAGGTAGTGACTTTCATCTTCTCCACTTTGTCCACCGTATCCCGATTTGTGAAGATGATACCAGCTTCCTCCAGTGCAGGTCTCCCGTTCGTAAACTTGTCTTCAATGACCAAATACTCGCTAACCTCAGCATTGACAAAGGGAGCCGTATACGTATGCCTGGAGGTAACGATTAACTCCATATCGGCTAACCCCAGTTCCTGAAGAGCAGACTGTACTTGCAAGGAAGGGCGGGGGGTAATTTTGTCGATCATGGTCAGGGGGAAGGTTATTTTCTCTTCATTCTGCAGATAGTCTGCAAATCCTTCCTTTACCAGGTCTCTGAGAGTCCACTCCTTGGCGATGGCAATCATACTATCCTTTAACAGATCGCCGTTATGGGAGCAATTATCCATGCTCACAAAAGTCATTGGATGCTGCCCCTTCAGATAACGCCGATAGGCAAGCGAAGTAGCTATGCTCATCACATGCACTGGCTGTTCGGGACCATTCGTCAAATCCCTCTCCACAACAGCCAGATACTTGCCATCGGGCCCGGTCAGAGCGTATCCTTTTTCCGTGACGGTAAAGCTGGCCATCTGGAGGGACGGATTCTCAAATGTTTCAATCAGACGGAGGTAGTCGCCTGGACGATTCTGCTCTGCCGCGATTTCCTCAACGATGCTTGCGACCACGCTCTTGTGAAATCTTCCGTCTGCACTCATCAACACCAGTAAGGTTAAATTGTCGTAAGGCTTATAGGCTTTGTCGATCATTTCAAAATCAAAGGCTTCGGCTGCAATAATACCTGTATCCGCTTTCAAGTTATTCAGTAGTTGTTGCTGCGCATTGGCTATCAACCCTCGAAAAATATTGCCTGCTCCGAAATGCACCCATTGCGGTCGAAGTCGGGTGTTATGGGCTACAAGCTCCAGATCATATTTCGGCAATTCAATACCTGCTGCTTCCCAGGCCGCCTTATCTAAAAGGCCTTTCCGGTCAAGTTGGAGCATTTATTTCACTCCTTTGCCTTGAGAGAGACTATCCCAGACACCAAGCAAGTACATAACTCCCAGTGCACGGTCATACAAACCATAGCCTGGCCGACAATTCTTTTCTTCCCCCCATAGATGTCTGCCGTGATCTGGACGTACATATCCCTGATAGCCGTTCTCGTGATAAGCTCTAACTATTTCCGGTACATCGACGCTTCCGTCCTTCCCGCGATGTGACACTTCAATAAAGTCTCCATTCTCAAACACCTTGACATTACGAATATGCGCAAAATGAATACGATCATGAAACTCCCGAATCATGGCTGGTAAATCATTCTCAGGATTACTTCCCAGTGAGCCTGTGCAGAAGGTTAGACCATTATATGGACTGCTCACTGCGTCTAGGATGCGCCGGATGGTCTCACGACTCCGGACAATTCTCGGCAATCCGAAGATGGGCCATGCTGGATCATCAGGATGAATGGCCATCTTGATGTCAGACTCCTCGCAGACCGGGATGATGCGCTCAAGAAAATACTTTAGGTTGTCAAACAACTTGTCTTCTGTGACATCCGCATAAGCAGCAAAAAGTTCATCCAGTCTCGCCAACCGTTCCGGTTCCCAGCCAGGCATGGTGAACTTCCCAGCTCCCTTGAGAATCCGATCCACCATTTGGCGGGGATCATCAGTAATGGCAGCCTTTTCATAAAAGAGGGCATTGGACCCGTCAGGCAGTTCCTTGTACAGCTCTGTTCTGGTCCAGTCAAAGACAGGCATAAAGTTATAGCAAATCACCTTAACTCCCACTTTGGCTAATTTTCGAATGGTGTCGATATAAATGTCAATATATTGATCGCGGGATGGTAGGCCGATTTTGATATCATCGTGGACATTTACACTTTCTACGACCGCCGAACTAAAGCCCTTGCTCGTAATCTGATCAGCTACCTCCTGAATTCGCTCCATTTCCCATACTTCACCAGCTACCTTATCATGTAAAGACCAGACAATGCCCATAACTCCAGGAATTTGCCGGATATGGTCCAGCGTAATATTGTCGTTGCCTTCTCCATACCATCTCCAGGTCATATTCATAACGATACCTCCCTGATTATATTTCGTCTGTCTTGTATACAAGATTGAGTTGATCATAAATTATAGGGTTTGTTCTTGTCAATGATAATTATAAAGGGATTTATCACCTCAAAATGCTTTATAATAGTTCTAGATTTATAAAGTGAAGGTAGGAATGAAATGTTGACGAAAGAAGAAATCAAGCAGCTTTTGAAAAATGATATTTTGTCACTGACTTTAAAGCCGGGTACTCTACTGAGTGAGACGACTTTGTCAGAACGCTTCCAGCTGTCCAGAACTCCGCTACGCGATGTATTAAAGTGGCTTGCGCTCGAGTCCTACATTGATATTTATCCCAAGAAGGGGAACATTGTGTCCTATATTGATCTGGAGTCCGTTGAGCAAATTATTTACTTAAGAAGCGCATTGGAAAAGGAGATTATGAAGGAGCTTTCTTCGCAAATTACATTAAGCGATGTGCAGGAGCTGAGCGATATTCTGGACAGACAGAGAGCTGTGATCGAAGAAGATCATGCGACGGATCAATTTCTCAGTTTGGATGATCAGTTCCACCAAACCATGTTCCAATTGGTGGGGCGGGAGTTTCTTTGGCAGCTCATTCAGCAGTCAAATGTTCACTATATCAGATATCGCAAGCTGCATATGCTGGAAACAGGGAAGCTGATGGGCATCTGGCATGAGCACCAAGCTATGCTTGAATACATGCTGAATAAGGAAACAACCAAAATGGATGATCTGGTTCATCATCATCTTAGAGAGGATATCCATTCGCTCGATTTTCTTCGGAAGTTCGCTGATTATATCAAGAAATAAGGCGGCTAGCTTAAATTAACTTGTATGAATATTGAGGAAGTGGGGGAGTCATGGAGGCTGTTCTACGAGTTGGATATATCGGTGAAAGAGCGAGTAAGAAATGCGAGACTGCAGCAAAATTTATGGGCGGAAACGAGCTGGCCTTTGTCATTCCGTTTTTGCTCGTGAGTATTGTTATTTACCGTCAGGCGGTGGCCAAACTGGAGGAATTCTCACAGGAGTTTTCAGACTTGTATACATGTCAATTGAAAAAATACTGAAATATTTCTATGATTTAAGTGAAAAATGCCAGACCAATTCTAGATTATAAAGGGGGTAACCGTATGTGTAGATATGCAATATGCGGCCCATATAAAGATATCTTTGCCTGCTTTACCTGCAGGAAAGTATATAAGCAGACATCACGGTTTGAAATGCCGAAGGATGAATATGAACGGATTGTCCATGTCTGTCCGCAATGCCAGGCATCCATGCATGACATGGGTCATGATTTTCAGGCCCCGAAGCAAACGGATATCAAACAGTGGAAAAAGGTAGAGCTACTATATCAACAAGGATACACTTACCACTCCTGCGGCTGTGGTGGCCCCGGGTACAGACCCTCTCGGCTGATAGAGGTGCCTGAATTTCTGGAAACACAGCGAACGTTTGAGAATAAGGGAGAGGCGCTGCTGTACCGGCTTTTGCAAAGCTAGAACAAACGTATTTTGAAGCGTATCCAACAATTCGAAGAAGTCTACTCGTGGACAGGTTTTCTATCGGAATTTGTTTGATCGAGCAAAGCAGGTGTTGTAAGGTAGATCGACTTGGAATGAGATAATATTCTATGTCATGCAGCACCTGTCGGGTAATAAGAATTTCATCCCATTCATTGCTGCGAAATCGCGGCTTTTTTTATTTTAAGAAGTGATAGCGGAAATCAAAAAAGAACCTGGATAGTTTTATCAGGTTCTTTTATATTGCATATAAAACAGACACGATGATATAATCAGATTATCTTTTATAAAGATGTAGTAGACATAAATAACACATCTTACAATTAAATCTTACCATGCCGCTAAACTCTTGTCAAGTGTTTTTTTCTCAATTTAATGGTTAGGAGAGATGTTGAATGAATTCACTGGTTCTCGATTTTCAAGAAATGGATAACACTCAGCTTTTGCTTGTTGGTGGAAAAGGGCTACACTTAGGGGCATTAACCAAAATGGAAGGAATACAAGTGCCAGAAGGGTTTTGTGTTACAACAGTGGGATATCAAAAAGCGATCGAACAAAACGAAATGATTCATGCTTTGTTGGATCGGCTAACTACGCTTAAAGTAGAAGATCGAGAACAAATTTATGAAATCAGCAAGAAGATTCGACAGGCCATTATGGAAGTAGCCATTCCTTCCGATGTTGTGAAAGCAGTTGCTCACTATCTCTCCCAGTTTGGCGATGAATATGCTTATGCCGTGCGTTCTAGTGCGACCGCTGAGGATTTGCCGCATGCTTCTTTTGCTGGTCAACAAGACACTTATTTAAATATTATCGGCAAAGAATCCATCTTGGAGCATATCCGCAAATGTTGGGCTTCTTTATTTACGGAACGCGCGGTAATTTACCGAATGCAGAATGGATTTGATCACAGCCAAGTTTATTTATCTGTTATCGTTCAAAGAATGGTGTTCCCACAGGCTTCAGGGATTTTATTTACCGCTGATCCCATCACTTGCAACCGAAAGCTGCTCTCTATCGATGCCAGTTTCGGACTTGGAGAAGCACTGGTCTCTGGCTTAGTCTCTGCCGATTGTTATCAAGTACAGGAAGGGGAAATCGTCGATAAGAGGATAGCAACCAAAAAATTGGCTATCTATGGACGAAGAGAAGGCGGAACAGAGACTCAACAAATTGATCTCGATCAGCAAAGGACTCAAACCCTTACGGAACAACAAATTTTACAACTGGCACGAATTGGAAGACAGATCGAAGAACACTTCGGCTGCCCCCAAGACATCGAATGGTGTTTGGCTGATGATACATTTTATATTGTCCAGAGCCGGCCGATCACCACTTTATATCCCATTCCTGAAGCAAATGACCAGGAGAATCACGTGTATGTATCTGTCGGCCATCAGCAAATGATGACTGATCCTATTAAACCACTGGGGATATCTGTTTGGATATTAACAGGTGCCACGCCCATGTTTAGAACTGGTGGCGGAAGGCTGTTTGTGGATATCACGATGGGCCTGGCTTCACCGGCTGGCAGGCAAAATTTATTGGATGTTCTAGGGCACTCCGATCCGCTCATAAAAGACGCGCTTATTACCATCATAGAGCGGGGAGATTTTATAAAATCGGACCCATATGACACAAGCGAACCGGGGCCCGTTAAAAGCCATAAGGGTATGTCGTCTGCGGATATTTTGGAAGAAGCAGGAAACGACCCGGAAATTGTTGCTGTTTTGATTAAGAGTAGTGAGACATCGTTATCAGCATTAAAACATAATATCCAAACGAAATCAGGATTGGATGTATTTGATTGTATCCTGGAAGATATGCAGCAACGGAGGCAGCGAGCGTCAGAACTGAAAAATTTGAATGTGATTATGGCCGCCATGCATGCTTCAGCATGGATCAATGAAAAAATGAATGAATGGTTAGGTGAAAAAAACGTAGCAGACACACTTTCCCTATCTGTACCTAACAACGTCACTTCGGAAATGGGTATGGAGCTACTGGATGTTGCAGATGTGATTCGTCCTTATCCGGAAATAATTGAGTATTTACAACAGGTAAAGGATGATAACTTTTTGGATGAACTGGTTCAATTCGAAGGTGGGCAGCAGGTGCGTGATGCTATTGCTGTTTATCTCGACAAATATGGAATGCGATGTGCCGGGGAGATCGATATTACAAGAACACGCTGGAGTGAAAAACCAAGTACACTGGTACCTATGATCCTCAGTAACATCAAAAACCTTGATCCTGGCGCCAGTAAACGAAAGTTTGAGCAAGGGCGACAGGAAGCTTTGAACAAAGAACAGGACTTATTAGCCCGATTGAAACAATTACCGGGTGGTGAACAAAAAGCCGAAGAGACAAAACAAATGATCGACCTGATCCGGAACTTCATCGGTTATCGTGAATATCCGAAATACGACATTGTTAGTCGCTACTTTATTTATAAACAGGCTTTACTAAAGGAAGCGGAACGACTCGTACAAGCCAACGTTCTTCATGAAAAAGAAGATATTTACTATCTCGCTTTTGAAGAATTGCAGGAAACCATACGCACAAATAAACTGGATTACCAGGTCATCGACAAACGAAAAGATGAGTACAGATTATATGAAAAACTAACTCCGCCACGTGTTATCACGTCTGATGGGGAAATCATTACGGGTCAGTACAAACGAGAAAATATCCCTGCCGAAGCTATTGTAGGCCTCGCTGTTTCTTCGGGTATTGTAGAGGGGCGGGCACGTGTGATCCTGAATATAGAAGGGGCTGATCTGGAAGATGGCGATATACTAGTCACCGCCTTTACCGATCCTAGCTGGACTCCATTGTTTTTATCCATAAAAGGCTTGGTTACGGAGGTGGGTGGACTGATGACCCATGGAGCCGTTATCGCACGTGAATATGGCTTGCCAGCCGTTGTCGGAGTGGAGAATGCGACCAAACTGATAAAAGATGGGCAACGAATTCGCGTGCATGGAACCGAAGGGTATATCGAAATATTGTAATGGCTGAATACGCTAAGTAATAGCCTCTGTCATAATGGACGGTATTAAATGCAACCTGTCATGGATAAAAGGGCGATTATCCTGTCGTCCTTTTTATCCATGACACAAAGTACTCCCCAAAAATATCAACTGATTTTAATTTTGGGGGGGAATAATTTAAGAACTTATTTATTTGATGATCGAAAAAACACATTATTTAATGTGTAACAATAATCAGGAACCTTTAGGAGTTATCAATGGTTTCCCTTGCTGCGATCAACACAATGATTTATACATAGCTGATCCGATCTAAATCTCTTGTACTGCTGTGTGATTATTTATGATGATCTAATTTATGCGTGCATGCAGAGGAAGACACACCGAATTGTTTTTATTCAACAAAATCCAAAAGTGATTTCTATGATGTCCTACGTTATTGGGGTAAAGTGACAGACTTGACTTGAGCAGAGGTATTTCCGTAAATATCTTTAGCCAGCACGAGAATATGCAGCGTATCGGCCTGGGAGGCACCATCCTGTTTATATTTAGTAGTTGGAAGCGTTGCTGACCAATTGATTTTATCTTCTGTAATAACGACACGAATGCCATTGACATAAACTTTAAGCTGTGCGATATCGCTTTGATCTGTGACTGAACCTTCCAAAGCGAGAACATCATCCGTGATTAAAGCATTCAACTTAAGTTCAGGGGTTCCTGTTTCCTTGCGTTTAGAGGGTGGGAGAGAAGTTTGCGGGTTATAGGAAAAGGTTTCATCCTCAAGCGCTGGCGTGCGTGCTGCAATAGGACGGTTTTTGGTAGCCTGCTCATAGGAATAAGCGTAACGAAGCAGGTCGTTATCGCTGTATGCGGCACCTGCCATTGTCAGATTAACGGGCATTCCGGTATCCTTCATAGCGCCCATACTCACAGACACACTTGGGATCCCGTACTCGCGTAGAATAAAATTCGTATTGGAGAAATAGTTGCCATTCTCCCAAGCCTCCTCATAGGATGTTTCATTCACATCGGAGTCAGCTTTACCGATATTCGAATTTGCCGGGAATACAATAAAATCAAGGTTGTTTTGCTTCATCCAATTTTCAAAATCAATCTTTCGTACATTTTCAAGCCCCCGTAGTCCTTCTTGAAACTGAGGAATTTGTTCGTAAGGGGTGACGCCTTTCTTTATGGTTTCAATAAATATGTCATAGTGGCCAAGGTCTCTGCCACGTTTGGCATCTACCGAATCGGGTGGATTCGGGAAGACGGTTGCAGGGTCTATATTAGCCCATGACGGGAAATTCGGATCGTCCACACTTTTAAGGAATTCCTCAGCTGCATAGGGATTAAGCAGCCCGAATTCCTTTTCAGCCCACTTTGCCGGCATTAAACCACGTTCTTCAGGTGTTTTCGCTGTTGCCCGGTCCTTCTCGCTGTTGGCCTGCAAGGGGAAGTCAACTTCCACAACCTCAGCTCCAAGAGCAGTTAAATCCTTTACAGCTTTTTCCCATAATGCCTGTATCGAAGGTCTGAATTTGATCGGAGTTGAGGTTTCATGGTCCTTACCGATATAGATTTTCGGAACGCCAATGCGTTTGCCTTGCAAAGCTTGAATGTCTCGTAGCTCTAAATAGGACTTGGGACGGACACTGTTGACAGAAGGGAGCCGAACGGCTTTCTGTTCTCGCCAGAAATCACCCTTGGTAATCTTATCTTCTACAACGATCACGTCAAGCAAGCGGAGCATGTCCTCGACAGTCCTCGTATGTGGGACAACGACATCCCGTATAGGGAAGAGCGGCCAATTCCCCCGAATGGAGATTAGGCCTCGCGATGGCGTGTAGGCAATTAAACCATTGTTCGATGCTGGTGATCTTCCAGAGGATACCGTTTCTTCCCCCATGCCGAAGGCAGCGAAGTTGGCGGCTGTTGATACACCAGATCCGTTAGAGGAGCCGGAGTACCAGGCTGCAGCCAAATAATTTGGATTGTACGGACTTTCAGCACGGCCATAAACACCTCTTTGCATTCCCCCTGCTGCCATTGGCGGCATGTTGGTTTTACCAATGAGCACCCCACCGGATTTACGTATCTTCTCTACTGTAAAGGCATCCTCTTTTGCCATCAGGTTTTTGAAAGCCGGAGATCCAGAAGCGACAGTGAGTCCCTTAACCTTGTAACTGTCTTTAACCGTGTAGGGGATGCCTTGCAGAGGCCCGGTCTTAATACCTTGTGCCCTTAGTTGATCAGCCTGAGCAGCTTCTTTTAGTACGTCGGGGTTCAGAACAGGGATGGAATTCAGTCGAATGCCACTAGAATCATAGGCATATACCCGGTTAAGGTACAGGGCGGTGAGCTCGACACTTGATAGTGCTCCTGACTTCATTGCTTCCTGCATTTGAGCAATTGTAGCCTCTTGCAATTGAAATGTGACTAGAGAGGAGGCGGGGTCACTAGTTTTACTAGAGGATGAGGGTGAAGGAGCGGCGGATGCAAGCGGGCATCCCGTGAAAGTTAAAATCATACCAACTGCAATCCATTTGCAATAGTTGCTGACTACATTCCTTTTATTCGCTTTTAGCGTTCGTGCGCACATAGCATTTCACTCCTTAAAATTAGGTAGTATCAGGAATTTAAAAAGAGGGGGATGAGAAGGGCACCTTACAGTATAAATGTTTCTAATTATATTACTTATTTTCATATGAAATGTCAATTTTTGTAATGAGAAACACAAGGGAATTCGCTACTTTAAATGTGAAATCTAGTAATCCATGATTCAGATTGTTGCATCATCGCTGATTCAAGTTTTGAAATGAAAACGACACCGTTTTGGTGCCGTTTTTTCGCGGGAGGAGGCAATAGAGGCTTAATTCTAACTTAAATGTGTTGTAATAGTAGCATAAAGACGAAGAAACTTGAGATGAACATAAAAGCAAAGAGTTAAAGCAAAATACGCCTGTAATGACATAAATTCACCAACCAATAAACCCTTATAAAACAACAGAGATGTCGAGGGACAAGAACATATTCCCATTGAAGTCGCTATTTTAGCGGCTTTTTTATGTTATCGGTACAAGTTCTTGTCCCGAGCCAAGGACAAGAACTTGTACCGATTGCCGCAATGGACAAGAACATCATCCGATTGCCGATTAGGTGAATATCTAAATAATGTAGTTAAAACCTCAACAAGCAGTATATAGCCCCACTAACGCGTCCGAAGCTTTTTTTGCCGAGGCAGGAAATTCAGGGAAAATGGCGATAGCTTTACAGTCGAAAGTCGGTTAGCAAGATTCGTAAAAAGGGGAACATGAGGGGAGAAAAACAATGAAAGGAAGCAAACGCAGCAAGAACGACAGGCTGAATTGGGGGATTGGCCGGAGATCGAGGCGCAGGTGGGCAGCCTGTCTGCGCGCCGCGGTTCTGGCCCTTACGGTCATCGTACCGGTTTATCCGGCAGAACGCGCATCGGCGGCCTCGGCTACGATGGCCTCGCAAGGAGGGTTTACGCAGGATCAACTCGACGGATTGGCTTATCTGAACGAGACCCGGGCGAAGGTAGGCGTAGGCCCGTTGGAGCTGGATGCGAGATTGACGCAGGCGTCTCAGGCTCACGCGGCTTATTACAATACCACCCACTTCGAAGGATTGTCGGCCCATCGGGAGGAGCTTTTTAAACAATCCTGAAAATGAACCTTTAGGTGATTTAAGTATTTTATCCATGGAAGTTTTAGAAGGGTTCATTCATACCACTGCCTTGGGACTGAAACAGCTATTTACCGGATGGACCTATCAAAGTGAAAGTCGAGATGGATCCCTATGGAAAATCTGATACGTCTCACTATACATCATAAACAATATAATGAGGCATTGGCTAATTTTCACTGACCGGAGAACAGTTCGGATTTACTGCGCTGCCTGCAGAAGTCATTGAGGAGGCCATTTCGAACCCCGATAAGTATCCCATTGTTATTGTAAAAGAGGAGACGCCGGTTGGATTCTTTATTTTACATAAAAATTCCGAATACGCTAAAGGAAAGAGATACTCCCGTGCTATCTTAATAGGAGCTTTATCTATTACGCTGTAACATCAGGGCAAAGGCTATGCGCTGGCTTCTATGAACGCACTCACCCCGTTGCTTCAGCAGCTGGAACCAGAGATCAAGGAAGTAATGCTCGCTGTAAACGAGCAGAATGTTGCGACACAAAGGCTGTATATAAAAGCGGGTTTTTCGCGACACGGTAATTTGGAGGATTGGGACACACGGCATCCAGTTTGTTTTTCATAGAAGAATGGATTAAGGATGGGTGATATATACAGCGGAGAAATAATACAAATAAATTCTCTGATCTCGAGGTCAGACGTATGTATGCTGTCATTGCAAATGTAATAGAGGACAATCAACTGCGAACAGGAGCCAAGGTATACATTTTATATTGTCATGGAATGGCTGAAAGTCCCTTGGTATGGCATGGCCAAGGGAGGAAAAAGAATCGAGAAGGATATTTCCTACAAAACTCAGGTCACAGTGGGTACCAACATATCAGGCATCGGGTGCGCTGGTCATATAAACATCGGGCAGATGAGGATCGAAGAGCACAGACATCAGACATTGGATTTCATGTGGACCAACGTACAGGCTTTCGATCCTGCGGGTCACCTCAACAAAGAAGGCCTGACGAAGAACGAAGTCTATCACATTGCCAGCAACATCAAGTTTATTGAACAGAGAACCATGTTGGGTGAAAAGGAGAAGTGAAGTGAGGAATTCAGAAGGTAAGATATAAGGCCGAGATCGATGGGGAGTCTATCGTATTTATTATTGGCATGCGAGTAAATCGTCTGTGGGCGATAAATAAGTGGTTACCTGTTTCCAAAGCAATGGGACCGATTAGAGAACTATACATGAACAAAGAAAAGATCTGGGGTTTCTCGGGATTGGCTGGCGAGGTGAACCAGTACAACAGCAGCACGTTGATGTCCGCCCACCATCATCTGAAGTAGGAGCAGTTCATGCATATGTTATCAAGGACAAAAAGGAAGTCTATCAAGCGCTGAAGAGGTTTTGGCCAAAAGCACACCGTGCAATAAAAGACATGCGCCCTATCTGCGGAGAAGTAGGCCCCGTAAATATTGTCTAGACAAAACAGCGGTTCTCCGATATTGGAGAACCGCTGTTTAAAAATTGTAGCCGGCTGCGGATCGACCGTCGGATTATACAAAAATGAGGGCTATGATATTAATACAATGCTAAGTATCAACATAAATAAAGGAATTCCACTGTCGGATAACGCTACCGAATTTGCCATGTCAGCTGCCGTTGGGATTAGCGACAATTGTAATTTCATTTTGCAAGATAGCTCTTCTTAAGTCAGTTTCTTATCCGGTCTATAAATAAAACAGGGCGAACGAGTCTGGAACTGTAATCTTGAAAATAAATCGAGTCTTCCTTGTGTTGTCGCTTGCCAGCTCTTTAACCGTCTCCTTCTGCACCTTATGCTCCATCGTTTCTAACGCGTCACTTTCCACAAGCAGACATGGAATCGAGCCAGCGGTCATGAGGTAGCTTTCGCCGCATGACGTACAGTCGAATGAGAACTCCCTCGTCACAAGCGTTTGCTTGCACTGCGGACACGCCCAGTTAACGTCTGTTAATGGTCAAGTATTACTCACCGCTGCTCCTCCTTCAACCATGGCTAGGCTCTCCTTCGGTGCCGGAGGCATCTTCACCAAATGGACAATTTTGAATACTCTTCTACCTGCGACCATATCGGTATGATTTTGCGTGCCGGGTGCCTCCAGCCATTCCCATACTCGATCTTCCCCTTCTAAGGAGCCTTCAAGCGCATGCAGGCGGGTATCCAGAGCATCGTCTCCCGATTGTAATACATTGCCTGTAATATCCCGGATCAACGAGGTGTGAAAGCCTAGTCTTTGCCACTGCTCTTCATAGCGCGGCACGTCGGAAGCGCTCATAATATCCGCATACAAAAATGTCCCACCTGGCTTTAATACACGGTAGGTCTCCGTAAAGAACAGCTCAATATGAGGGTACAAATGCGAGGACTCGATGTTCAGCACAATGTCGCAGCTTTCCGTTTTAACAGGCAGCTGCTCCGCGTCGCCAATACAATAGTAAGCCTGCTCATATCGGTTATTCCTTTGGCAAAATTGAATATTGGACGGTGTCAGATCAATGCCGACCACGCTGCCGGTCCCATAGTTTTTGCATAGCTCGCTCACGTTGCCTCCCCGTCCACAACCGATTTCCAGAATATCCTTGCCTGAAACATCCAGGCCGCCAATAATTTCGCGAAGCAGCTGGATACTGCTGTGGTTAATACCTTGAGGGCCGCCCGGTAGTTCGTTATCGGATGCATAACCCCAGTTAATAAAGGTGGAAAATCTGGACAGTCTTTTCTCCTCAAGCGACCGGTTAATAGAGTCAAACATGCCGATGATCGCTTCCTTTTGCGCCGCGCCTTCGGCAAGCTTCTCCGCTACAGGACGGTCAATTAACATACTTGCGAGGCCCTCTTCCCAGGCGTATTCGAGGCCGCAGGTCTCGCAGATCAAACAGTTGTCCGTCTCATAAAGATCACTCTTGCATTCAGTGCATACCAGGGTAATACCGGACAAAGGCCAAGTCGTTTTCATATCTACATCTCCTCATCGTTTTAGCCGCTTGCGCTGCTATAATTATTTATCGCCTTTCTCCAAATCAAACGGACATTTACCAGAAGAAGGATCGGGACGAGCGCCGCCCCATAGCATAAGCCCTTCATCCAGCCTATTCATAAAGAAAAGTGGACCAAAATTCGTAATAATTTTCTGCATTCATAATCTTTACTCCCCATTTGTTGCTTTTTCTGATGCGCGATATTTTATCCTTACTTACCTGGCGCTAGGATGAACACTTTACCACGATCAATCCCCCCCTTTAAAATTTAGAATTAATTTCAAGAATATGAATTAAATATACAACTTTTATGCATATGTTTCCAGTTATTTTACAATAGTGATGAATAATCTCTGCCAACGTGTCGAGGGACAAGAACATTGCACCGTTTAAAGTCACTATTATATCGGCTTTTCGTATTATTAGGACAGCCAGAAAGAAATTTTCTGGTTTGCCTATTTTAATGGGTGTTTTACGATGGTGGTAGCCCGGAGAACGAGGGCGGCTTAGGGACAAAGAACCTGTACAAAATCCATCCAACGACCATGTTTGAGCTGGTTGTGGGCTATGACCTCGTATCACAAGCTAAGCTATGGGTTTGGAAACCAGGTGGGAATGCCGGTAAATCGAATTAGGGAGGTTTTTATGCAACCCGTTGTTGGAATTGATGTGGCGAAAGGATGTAGTGTTATTCAGGTCTTCAAAAAGCGTAACGAACCATATGGAAGGATGGAGACCCTCCAGCATGGTGAAGAAGGTTTCGAGCGGCTAGAGGAAGTGCCTAGCAAACTGAAAGAGGCAAGTGGTGTGGAGCCTGTCGTTGTCTTCGAGGCAACCGAACATTACCATCGAGGTTTGGCAGGATATCTGAAACGTAGCGGATGGATTCACTACATCATCAATCCTTTGCAAGCGAAACGATCCAAAGGCACACAACTTCGAAAAGTGAAAACCGATGCAGCAGATGCTTGGCATATTGCCGAGATGTATTACCGTGGGGATGTTAAAGCGCATCGCGAGTGGGAAGAGTCCTACAGTGAGCTTCAGCACTTGACCAGGCAGCATGAGTTTGTGACCGCTATGTACGTGCAGGCGAAGCTAAACAGCTAGAATTATTGAAAAATAAAAAAAAGTCCACTCCTAAGTCATGAACTGTGACCCGTAAGATGGACACTTTGAAAAAAGTACCCTCTTACGGGTCTTTTGCGTTTTAATCAGATTATAAAAGTTTGTGGGGATGTAGATTATGAAGAAAATCGGACGGGTTTTTACGGAGAAAGAGATCAAGGTACTGGAGTCGAATCCATCCGTTCTTCGCGTATCAGAGAATATCACGTATTCCCCTGCCTTTAAGATTGTGGCTGTACAGGCCAATCAAGCGGGGCATACACCCATGGAAATCTTCGTACAGACAGGATTTTACTTGGAACTGATCGGACAGGAGACGCCAAAAAGATGTCTGGAGCGTTGGTGGAAAACATATGCTTCTTCAGGTGAAGCTGGGCTGCTGGAAGAGCGTAGGGGAAGGGAAGCTCAGAAAGACCGGTTAGTCGTGAGCTATCGGCTGAGGAAAAGCTCCGTCTTGCCGAGGCTCGTATCAAGCTTTTGGAAGCCGAGAATGAACTCTTAAAAAAAGCTAGAAGCGCTCGAAAGGCACAAAGTTTGTAAGCTTGCTGAGGTAAGTACAAGCGGGTATTATCGCTGGTGTGCGGCGGAAGAACACCGCCAGCTTCGAGAGGCTGCCGATGAACGAGACTTTTTACTTCTGAAGGCGCACTTTGATGCACTTAGAGGGATGGCTGGCGCGCTGGTCATCAAAATGAGGTTAGAACGGCTTCATGGAATCGTTATGAATCATAAGAAAATTCGCCGTTTGATGCGGAAATTCAGACTCGTTGCTGTGATTCGTCAAGCGAATCCCTACCGTAAAATGGCTAAAGCGACGCAAGAGCACCGCACCTGCCCGAACCTCCTGAAGCGTCGGTTTGACCGGGGAGAGCCTAAAATGGTATTGCTCACCGACATTACTTATATGCATTATGGAAATGGCCAACGGGCTTATTTGTCCTGTGTAAAGGATGGTGCAACAAAAGAAATTTTAGCTCACTACCTGTCCTCTTCATTTGAATTGTCTCTTGTTCAACGAACACTGAAGCGGCTGTTTAATCGTTTGGAAGTACATCCGAAGGCTATCTTTCACTCTGATCAGGGATTCCATTACACACATCCTGAAGTTCGTTCCATTATCGCTAAAGCTGGGTTTAAACAATCGATGTCACGAAAAGGAAACTGTTGGAATAATGCTTCGATGGAGACGTTCTTCGGGCATATGAAGGATGAATTAGAGTTCAAGGATTGCTTATCCCTACAAGAGCTGCGAGTTCGTGTCAACGAATACATCACCTATTACAATACCGAACGGTTCCAATGGACATTAAAAAAGATGACTCCTGATGATTGATGAATAGGGACCCATTTCAAAAGGATCCACAAATGGGGTCACAGTTCATCACCAATAAAGATATGTTAATTCTATATATAGTAAATGTAACTTGACTAAATACATATGGATGGATTTGATAGATAAAAAAATCATGAGTTTTAACAATGAAAAAAATGACCTCTAAATCATTGCGGAGGGTTGGGACTGGCTATAAAAGCATTACAAAGCACAAACGCATAAAGCCAAAAGGCACCTGAAACCGTAATTTGGTTTTTGGTGCCTTTTGTATTAAGACTGTAGTGAGCCACCTCTTCGACGATATCACCTTACCGTAGACGCGATGAACTCCAAAATCAGCGAAGTGTCCACCATGATGGATCATATTGTTTAGTAGACCTCGCACGTGGTGGTAAGCGATCTAGAGATACAACCTGTGTTCTCCAGGAGAATGTCAAAGAGATAATAAAGCTTTAGAAAGCTAAAAGGAACTGCTTTTCCTATTTATTCATTTCAAAAACGAAAAATTATTCAGAGAATTAGTCAAAAAATCCAAATGTCTAAATTTTATTTGATAAATTGGATAGTTTATTGAAAATCATAACATCATTTGGGTATTCAATGGTTTACATTTTATTTACTGAATAATTAAATGCGATAAGGAGAACTCAAATAAAAACAGCCGTTTTCAGATGAAACACTATTAAAATGTGCATATGTAAACTAAAAGGTTTATTTTAATTTAAAAAATAATGCGAATGTGAAAAAAAGTTTGACATTTGTACACATGTGGTTTATTTTGTTAAATATGGGCATGTTGTTTTGAGTGCTCTTGTAGTTTTTCTTGGTTGCTTCTATAGAAAGGTGGACGTAATATGTCCCGAACGAGTTGAATCAATTCTAATATGGATCTTATTTAAACCCAAAGGAGCGTGAGCAACATTAACAAAATGCACTTATCAGATGATATTAGCAGCAGAAAAGGATCAGGAAATCTGTATTACTGGTAGACATATAGGCCCCAATTTCATTCAACATACCCCACATGATACACAGCCTGACTTCGGCAGCATGCATTGGGGGCATGCGGTAAGTGAGGATTTGGTGCATTGGGGGGGAACTTCCACCAGCCATCCCGCCGGGGGAAGGCGGAGCGATCTTTTCGGGAAGTACAGTGGTTGATAAGAACAACACAAGCGGTTTCTTCAGCGAAGAAGGATCAGGATTAGTTGCAATTTATACGAATGAGGGCAACGTGGCTAAGCCCGGCAAACCACAGGTGCAGAGCATCGCTTACAGCAGGGATAAAGGTCGAACTTGGATAAAATATGAAGGTAACCCTGTTTTGTTCCCAACGAAAACGCTAGACTTTCGTGATCCGAAGGTGTTTTGGTATGAAGAATCGTCAATGTGGGTTATGGTTCTTGCCGTAAGAGACCGCGTCGACTTTTACACGTCTTCGAATCTGAAGGAATGTTCTTTTGCAAGCGATTTCGGTTCCGATATTCCGGGTATCCATCGAGGGATATTTGAATGTCCTGAGGTATTTAAAATCCAAGTGGATGAGGATCCCAATATCACTAAGTGGGTTCTGATGCTAAGTGTCGGGGATAGAAATGGTGTGAATCCAAACGATTCAGAACCACCAGCAGGCGGTTCTGGCATGATGTATTTTATAGGCAACTTTGACGGTAAGGTATTTACAAGGGATGAAACGTTGGAATCATTCGATACGATCAAATGGATAGATTACGGGTCTGACTTTTACGCGGCCGTGACATGGGATGGTATTCCGAAAGAAGACGGACGAAAGATCTGGGTCGGCTGGATGAACAACTGGCGTTATGCCTCTAACCTTCCTTCAAAGGAATGGCGTGGCCACATGTCAATCCCCCGAGAGATTCAGCTTAAGACATATCCGGAAGGAATTCGCTTAATCCAAGTACCTATAAGAGAGTTAAGTCAACTCAGAAGACCGATTATGTCTCTGCAAGACTTAACGATTAAGCCAGGTAGCAACCGTCTTATCTGATATTTCTACTGCAAAGGCCGAAATTATTGCGGAATTTGAGATCGGTACTGCCGTGGAATTCGGGTTCAAGGTGCGTTCCTCTTCTACTCAGGAGACAACCATCGGATATGATGTCTTGAATGAGGAGCTGTTTGTCGATAGGACGAAGTCAAGCGCAATTGATTTCCATCCTGATTTTGCTGCAAAGCACCAAGCCCCCATGAAGCCAGAGCATGAACGGATAACCTTGAGCATTTACGTTGATTGGTCTAGTGTCGAGGTCTTCGGCAATAAAGGAAAAACAAATCGTTTCAGACATGATTTTCCCGGACTTGGAAAGTAGAGGACTAGAACTCTATGCCCTTGGCGGAAAGAACTAAAGGTCGCTTCAAATCAATGATCTGGTAAGCATCTGGGAAAATGAGACGGTTTTGACTTTAGCAATGGCTTGATTCGAAGAAATGGTTACAGTCCGGTTTTGGGCACCCGGATCTGAACTTGGTGCCCCAAACTAATTAACGAAGAATCACTCCTGAAAACGAATAAGGACTACAGCGTTGCGGTGGTCCAGGAAGTTTGACTCTATCTGTGCTGTCAGTCTGTAGTTCTTAGCTAATTGACACTAAATCAAATTCTCTCCCAAGGGGGTGTCTAATTGCGATCCAAGATATTACCGATGCAGTATCCGGCAATCACCTCGTGGCAGTGGCAGGCAAATACGTTTGCCGTCCTAGCCAATTACCCGCAAGCAAAGCCGTGGATTATGACACATTTCATTCCGCTGCAGCTCACCTTAAATGAGGGAAGTTCCTACGTGGACTTCTACCGTACTCCTACCTTTGAATTTTGTCCTTGGCTGCTTCGCCAACATTTAAGTCGTCAGTTGGTCCGAAATTTCAACAAGGATATATGCACTTTTCTGATGGATTGTATAGACATGAATAATTATATTTATTTGCTTCTTGATCAAGCGCAGTTTTTGGATATTGAATCTTTCTTCTCACATGACTCATTTATTTTTGGTTATGACGAGGAGAGGGATATATTTCATATCGCCGATTTTACATTCATGGGGGGGAAATACTCATTTAACGAAATAACATTTGAGCAAATGAGACGTGCCTACGAGGGAATCGATGATGATGGAGATTGGTTGTATGCGTGGAAGGGTGGTCTCTCTCTGTTACAATTCAACGAGCGAGCAGCTTATGACTTTAATCTAAACTATGTTATTGAGCACCTTAAGGACTATTTAAATGGAGAAAATCCCGCCGACAAATACAGAGAGTTGGGTTATATAACAAATCCATGTGTATGGGGAATTCGTGTTTATGACGAGCTGATTTTGGATATAACCCGCATACGCAGTGGACAAATTGAGGAAGATAATCGCCCGTTTCAAATGATCTATGATCACAAGATCTTGATGTTGGAACGAATTGACTTCATGAATCAAACTGGTGTTCTAGGGGAAAGTAAACAGCTCAAGGTTCGCTATCAGACGATTGCCGACGATGCTCTATTAGCGCGAAATTTGATTATCAAATATTCACTGACGAAAAACGAAGATAACCTCAAAAAAGTGGAAGTGTTAATTAGGCGTATTCAAGCCTGTGAGCGCGAGACTATCGAACTTATGATCTACAACTTGAGCCTTGTGTCAAACATAACTCCAATGGGCGTAGAGGAGGAGGTCTAACGTTGAGAAAACAAACCTGTTTGGAACGCATCCAAAACCTTATTCATCAAAAGATTCCGGACTACGATAAACAACGTATAAACGCTAATGCGTTACTTGAAGAGATATGGATCCAAATGAATTCTATGCAGATGATTACATTCGTCGTGGAGCTCGAAACCGAATTCGGTCTAGAGCTCCCGGACGAACTGGTAGGTAACATGGCAGGCAGTCATCTAACCCTTGGCGACTTGGCTGATCTTATTAAAAGTTACCAGGAACGCTTATAGCAAGCGGCACTTGATCATGCACACTCACAACATGCAGTCTGAAGCAATATGAGTTTGGATCAGGCTGATGCTCTGGCGAACGGCACGAATGCGCATGTTGAATCACTTGTCTAAGCATCTCCCATCGGGAGTGCCATAATAGACGGATCTGGGAGCGGTATTCCAGGATGGCCGCAGTCTTCTGTTTCAAACTGCACTTGGGAAGTGAAATGTAGACTGGATGTAGATTCCGAGCTAGGTCAATTTCCCATTTTATATCTTGACCATAGTTTAAATACGGTAGATCTTCGTAGTAAATCAAACGGGCAGAGACTTCCAGATCACTAATACTTCGTACAGCCTGTTCGGCCGCAACCCGCACGATACCGTGATCCACATGTCTTCCGATTGCAAGCGGAATATAAATATGATCGTAGTCTGTAAGACAGAGTCGTGTCAAAAGCACTTTTGTTGCCTCAGAAATCACGTCCAGCTCGGTCTCGTAGTCACTACGGAACAGATCGTCCAGCTTTTCATATGAGGGGGCACCGCTGCGATCTTTACGATAGATACATTCCTGCATGTTCAGATGAATCGTGTCCACATCGAGAAGATCACATGCACTAATGTCCTCTTCTCGCCGTACCTTCATCACGTCGGAGCTTAGTCCGAACTTTTTGTGCAGGATGCGAGCAAGTAGGGATAGATCTGTGCCAGTACCAGTGAAAACAGTTGCTATGGTCACATGATAGCCAGCACGAACAAGCAAATCGATATAATCGCCGCAAGAAATAATAGCATCGTCCAGATGGGCGGAGACAAACAGACAGTGGTGATTCAAGGCTTCAAACCCTCCCTTTAACAGTGATAAGTAATATATTACTATTATACCTTTCATTTATTTTTTTTGGAATTAAATAAAAAATCGAAACTACAAGTTGAAAGGATGACGTTTATGTTTGAAACATTAAAAAATATCATTGCAACTGTGCTCGAGGATGACTCGCTTCGTGAAACTCTCACAATGGAGAGCGACCTGATTAACGACGTCGAGTTAGATTCCCTACAGATGATAACGTTTATTCTCGGAGTTGAAGATGCTTTTGGGGTGGAGATCGTTTACGAGGACCTGGACTTGGCTTGTCTGCGCTCAATCGGTGCCTTCATGGCATTCCTAAAAGGCATGAATCAAGAGGTCGGGTAGTATGTTGCTTGCCAGCACCTTTGATTCGGAAACCTATTGGCGTGAAGAAGGGAGTAGCAGGTTGCCTTTTATTCCTGATCCTTCACGGTCGCGGGTCGTAATGGCTATGGATGAATTGCTGGCTTCCTTATGTGGCCCGGAGGACACACTGTTGACCCGCTTTGAGATGGATGAGGCGCACATGGATTATTTGGCGCACATCGGCTTTCATTTTACACAGCTTAGTGCGAATGTCCCAAGCCATGTACCAAATCTATTTCGCGCTTTGTACGAAGTTTCAGAGACCGACGAGCGGCTGAAGCAGTTTAGTGAAATGACTCCCTTTTCAGTCGTACCTTACGTTCACGAGCTTCTCGACAGGTACAACTATTCCAACAAGCTGCCCACCCTTCAAGACGTTAAACGGGTAAATTCTAAGTTGTATTCCGCCGATCTTGCTAAGAGACTTCTGGGCAGCTCCTATAGCCAGCCAGTGTTCAGCGCGGATGAATTGGCTGCAGTAGGGCTAGAGCTTATGGGGTTGTCGAATGGGGTCCTGTTAAAAGACCCCTTTGGCGTAGCTGGAAAAGGCAATATGCTGTTTAAAAACCTATCATCCTTGGAACGTGTAGTAAGCTATTTGCGCAAACAAGAGCAAGCCGGTTCCTCAACGGCGTTTCTTGTCGAGCCGTTCCTTGACGTGAAATATGATTTTTCCTGCCAATTTTCAATTGATGAGAGCGGGTCGTACCAGATCGTCGGCTTGCAGCAAATCATCAATCGACAGTTTGCTTATGTGGGGTCACAAGCGATGCAGGAGGAGAACAGTCATTCGCTAATACGGAACGGTTATTTCGATGTCATTGAGAAGCTTGCTTCCTCACTATACAAGGACAGGTACTTCGGCCATGTTTGTGTTGACTCCATGATACTAAAGGACGGGACAATCGTGCCGATTGTAGAAATCAACGCCCGTCAATCGATGGGACTGGTCAGTCATCGACTGGGCGAACGGCTGGAAAATGGGAAGCACGGGACATTTACGTTTCGAACGGTAGGCAGTCGCCATCGGTTTGATTACGGGCAGTGGCTGCGACAGCTGGATGATGACGGCGTTTTATACCCTAATCATACCGGTGAGGGCATCATTCCGCTTTCCCCGGCGTGCATGTTTGCTGGCTATGGGGAATCAGATTACCCACAGACATTAAGCGAAGGCAGTTTCATCAAGGGCAGGCTTTATCTGTTTGTAATCGCGCGAGATGTGCAGGAGCAGAAAAGTTTAATCGACAAGCTAAAGGAACGTTTTGAAGTCCAGGGAGGCAAGTGGTATGGATAGTCATTTGAAGCCTTGTGTCACTATACTTGGATCCGGTAACTCACTAGGTGTGTACATGCCCGCCGTACAGCTAGGCATTTACCTGGAGCGTTCCGGCATTTCAAACGAAGTCTGTGTGCTCGAAAATGTGTATGTCGACGGCTTAAAGAACAAAGTGCCGGCTTATCGTAAAGCCTTTCATGATAATTTCGCTATCGCTCGGAAGAGTGTGGAGTTGGCTCGCGATATTTCAGATTGCCTGGATCCCACCAAGGTACAGCTGCTGCTGGAAGAATGGTCCCGTGAGCGCCGGACGTCGTTCATTGCGTTGACTGGGTTCTGGATCCCGATTTTGGAACAATATGAACGGTTTGTTGGAACTCGGCTCGAGGTCGACATGCTTCATCTCGATGCTACGCTTTCGCCATCTTATTTGGTCTATGGATCTCGAAGCGAGCGGTACAACCACATTTGGTTTTACGAACCGACCAAGAAACGTTTTGAATTACAACTTCCGATGACGGACGAAGCACCGATCCCGTTTCGCCAGCGAGAAGAGAGAATGGTGGTCCATGGTGGCGGCTGGGGGATTGGGACCTACCCGCAGGCTGTTAGAGACCTGCTTGAAGGCGGTATGGAGCTGGATGTTCTGGCTTATTTTGACGAGGATATCCAGCCTGATCCACGCATTTGCTATTATCGGAACGACCCCTCGTGGAGTCCGTGGCTGAGGAATAGACGAGGGGAGTTCGGTTTTCCTCCATTTGCTCAGATCCAACATGGAGAGACTCCCATTTACTTAGACAGCGGAACTGTTCCCCTGCTATTTGAACGAATTCGCCGTTGCACAGCCATTGTCAGTAAGCCGGGGGGCTATTCCTTGATGGAATCGTTCGCCGCTGCGACGCCTATGGTTTTTCTTGAGCCCTTTGGAAGACACGAAACCGCCAATGCTGAATATTGGATTAAGCAAGGATTTGGCGTGTCCTTTACGGATTGGAAGACGCAGGGATTCAACATCGAGATATTGGAACGTGCTCATTGTAACCTACTACATGCCCGCGAGCGTTGCAAAACTTATGGAGGTGTAAATTATGCAACCCAAAACGAGTCGAAAGTTTGATGAGCGTGTGTTTAACGATCTGAAGCGTACAATTATGAATATGTCCCGGGTCAGTCGGCTTCGAGCGACCGATAGTCGCTATGCGATGGAGATCCCGGAAGATATCGGGATCAAGCTGAACAACGGGTGCAACTTGCGTTGCAAGCATTGCTACGAGTGGAACTCGGACGGCTTTCACTGGGACATGTCCAAGGAGGAGCAAGGTAAAGAAATCGATGTCGCGTTGGTCGATAAGCTCCTTGCCTTTACCCATGAGAAGAAGTCGAAAGTCTATCTTTGGGGCGGAGAACCGCTGTACCATAGCAAGTTCGATCAGATTGCGAATCTGCTGGAACGCGATCAGCGGACGACGACGATTTGTACAAACGCGATTCTTCTGGAGGAAAAGTTAGATTCACTGCTTAAGATCGGTGAGGGACTTGTTGTACTAGCCAGTCTGGAGGGATTCGAGGCTGAGAACGACGCGATTAGGGGCAGAGGGACTTACAAAAAGGTGGTTAGTGCCATAGAGCGTCTGCTGGAGTTGCAACGGCAGGGCATTTTCAAGGGCAGAGTATCCGTCAGCTTGACGATGAATGATCTCATGATTCCCAAAATGTTTGATTTTATGAAGTTTTTCGAGGAGATGGGCGTGGATTCGGTCTACTTTGTATATCCGTGGTATATCGCACCTGAGTCTGCTCAGGAAATGGACAATTTCTTCATCAAAGAGTTTGACTGGCTTGATCCAATCCGTCAGGGTAGCTGCAGTTGGAATTCATTCACTTATCATATCTCCGGCGAGAAGGTGGGGGCACTCAAGGAGGAGGTTCTCCGCATCTCCGAGCAAACATGGGGAAGCCGGGTTCGATTTATGCCCGCATTGGAGCAAGACGAGATAGAGGATTTTGTCACTGGCGTGCAGAGAACCGGGATGAATCGGAAGGAATGCTTGGCGATCTCCACCCGAATGGACGTATTGCCGAGCGGAAACGTCACTCCGTGCAAGTTCTTTCCTGAGATGGCGGTCGGCAACATTAGTGATGTGGATGTGAAGGAGGTTTGGAAGGGAGAAAATTTTGCCAAACACCGAGAGGTATTAGCTTGCGGACTGATGCCGGTCTGTTCCCGATGCGGGTTACTTTATCATTATGGCCGGTAAACGTTATCGTCCACCTTCTAGTTCGATTTAATTGTTAAGGAGGAGCGCAATTGACAGCGATCCATGTGGTGCAGTTAGCTAAAAACTTCACCTATTACACCAAAGAGGTCGGAATGCTTCATTCCATTAAAAACCTCTTTTATCGGAAAAGTTTGACGAAGGAAGCGGTGAAAAATATCTCCTTTTCGATCGAAGAGGGGGAAATGGTTGCTTTCCTTGGGCCTAATGGGGCAGGCAAAACGACGACGCTAAAGATGCTCTCTGGCATCTTACATCCAACTAGCGGCGAACTTACTGTACTGGGCTTCAAGCCTTATGAGCGAAATAAGGAATTCAAGAAGCAGTTCGCTATTGTAATGGGGCAGAAGAGCCAACTATGGGTTGACTTGCCTGCGGCGGAATCCATTTTGCTAAACAAATATATCTATCAGGTTGACGATCGGCATTACAAACAAACACTGAACGAACTCATCGAACTGTTGGACGTCAAGCACATTATGAATGTTCAGGTAAGGCGTTTATCGCTAGGTGAGCGTATGAAGATGGAGCTCCTTGCAGCGCTTATTCATAAACCGAACCTGCTTTTCCTGGATGAGCCGACGATCGGGCTCGATATTGTTACACAGAAAAAGGTGCGGGAGTTTTTGAAGTATTACAATGAACAGCATAGGACAACGATTATTTTGACAAGTCATTACATGAAGGACATCGAGGATCTGTGCAAGCGGACGATCATTATTAATGATGGCAGGCTCGTCTTCGACGGGGATCTGAAGCGAATCGACGATGTTTTGAACGACACGAAAATCATACAGTTAAAATTTAAGCAACACGTAGCGACTGGACAGCTGCAGTTGTACGGGAAGGTGCGTCAATCGGACGGATTTCATGCCACGCTGGAGATAAGTAAGGAGCGCATTAGCATGGCTTCCAGGGATTTGCTTGAACACTACCCGATTGAAGATATTACGATCGAAGATATTCCTATCGAGGAAGTCGTTGTATCCTTGTATCAGCGGGATGATCGGGTATCCGGATGAGTGCCTTTCCCAAATACGGACGCGTGTTCCAGTTAGGCGTTCAGTCTTCACTCGAATATCGATTTGACTTTCTCTTTTCCTTGATCAGTGCATTCTTTCCGATTCTGATCCAATATTATATTTGGTCAGCGGTCTATGGAAGATCGGAATCGTCGGAATTTTTCGGATATACCTACGGCCAAATGATTTTATACACGATAACGGCAGCCATCGTGACGAAAATTGTGACAACGGATATAGGTCAAAACGTGGCCACCGAGATCAAGGATGGTGGGTTGAATAAATATTTGGTTCAACCGGTCAGTTTTTTCGCTCTGAAGCTATTTACTATGCTGGGGCAAAAGATTTTCTTTTTTTCAGCCATGCTATGTATCTTGCTGTTTACACTCGTTTACTTGACCGGAACTTATGGTATACGGATTCCCTTGGCACATATTCTACTCTTTATGGTGGCAATGGTCATGTCTTTGTTGTTAAACTTTCTTATCTCTTATACGCTCGCGGCTGTTGCATTTATATTGTCTGAAATCTCCTATTTTTTTGAAATGACCGGCTTATTTGTCATCATTTTAAGTGGTGGTGTTTTTCCGATTGAGGTGTTTGGTAAGACCATAAATAAGATTTTAGACTACTTGCCATTCAAGTATACGATCCATTTTCCTGCGAATGTTATTAATGGCAGATTGTCAATGGACGAGGCAGTACAAGGAATCGGGATGCAGTTCTTCTGGATGATCGCGCTGCTTGCCTTTTCACGGATCGTATGGCGCGCCGGAATGAAGAAGTATCTCGGATTGGGGGGCTGACCGGTGAGAGGATGGCTGGGAACGCTTCGCAACTACCTAATGATTTACTTTTTGTTCATTAAGAACTGCTTTATTGCTCAAATGGAATACAGGACGAACTTCATACTCGGGATTGCTGTGGAAATCGCATACTTGTTTGCCAAGCTACTTTACGTCGTAGTAGTCTATGAGACGGACTTGCATATCGGATCGATCACGCCTGATGGTATCTTGATGTTTGTCGGCACATACACGATTATGACCGGTCTTTATTCCGGGCTCTTTTTCCCTAATTTCGTCAGGGTATCCGAGTATATACGCAGCGGGACGTTGGATCTACTCATGGTTAAGCCAATTTCACTACAGTTTTTGGTTTCGCTTCGATACATCGATCTTGGGATGCCAATTCCGAATTTCATCGCGGGTGGAACGATGGTTGTGATCAGTTGGAATGCATTAAATATCCCGGTAACGGCATGGAGTTTATTCTCATTTTTGTTTTACTTGGGGACAGCGTTGATCATTACTTACTGTCTCATGTTCATCCCAGCCTTGTTATCCTTCTGGCTTGTTAATACGGGAGGGCTGGCGGGAATTTTCTATTCCATTTGGGACGCCAATAATATGCCAATGCCGATCTATTCACGTTTCATCCAACGAATCGGCGTGTATTTATTGCCTTTTCTCGTCATTACGAATTTTGCGCCTATGATGGTGATGAATCAGCTGACACCTGCTTTGGCGGTATGGGGCGCTATCGTACCAATTGTGCTCCTTGTAATCGTTCGCTTCGTTTGGAGCCGGGCAATACGTAATTATAACAGTGCAAGTGGCTAAAGGCTGACAACTTAATTGAGGGAGGGAGGAATGACATGCATATGCTTCGTTGGCCGGCAACCGGCATTGCCTTAGTATGTCCTATTTGCAAGTCAAAGCTAAACACATCGGATCAGATGTTGGTGTGCGGGGAGTGCGCGGTCAGTTACTTCTTCGGTGATGGTGGTGTTCCGTTTATGCTGGCTGATCTGCAAGGGCAGGAAAGCGGGGAAACTGCAGTCCTCAAAAAGGATATCATGAAGATGTTCACTAACTATAATCGGTCCTTGGACGAGAGTGGCTTTTCCCGTTTCTCGACATTTATCAATTGGGGGTTCGCCTCCGAGTTCAACCAGGCCCCAGCAAGTGTCAATCGAAACTCCATCCGGCTTCTGCAGGAGTGCTTGGATGGTTTATATCTCGAGGATAAGAACATTTTGGAGGTAGCCTGTGGCAGGGGGGGAGGCGTAAGAGAGCTCTGTCGAAGTTACGGTGTGAGAAGCGTTGTTGGCTTAGATCTGACCGAAGCCAATATTGCATTTTGCCAATTGACCAATCGTTTCCCAAATGCCTATTTTTGTGTTGGGGATGCTGAGAGGCTTCCTATCGGTTCGTCATGCTGTGATTTTGTCCTCAACATGGAAGCGTCTGATCTATATCCATCGATTAAGTCTTTTTATGACGAGGTCTTCCGGGTGCTGAAACCGGGCGGGACTTTCGTTTATGCGGACGATTTGCCAACCTGGAAGTTTGACGATGGTGAACGGTATTTGCTTGAACTGGGCTTCGAGCTGCTTATATCACGCGATATCACGGGGGAAGTTTTGCTTTCAAGTGATCAAGTTCTAAAGAATCGCATAGCCGCTTTTGGAACTGAAGATCAGATGGATACTGCGATTTGGAAAACAATTGGTGTGCCAGGCACGTCCTTGTACGATGAAATGAAAAGCGGGGAACGCCAGTACAAGATCATGCATTTCCGAAAGCGGGCTCATCACAATGTATGAGAACCACGTGACGATCGTCGATTATTCCGTCTATCTCCCGAAGTCCCGTATCCATGTCACGAAAGCGATTCAGCAGGTGAAGGCTGACGGCGTTGAATTTCGAATGAGCGATTCGGAATACTTGAACAAAGGCTTTGAGCTGGTGCCCATAGAAGAGGAACTTGAATTGGAACAGATGATTGCTACCGTGTGTAGGCCAATTCTGCGCCGGGCTCTGCAAATGAATGTACAGATCGCGGCTGTCATGTTTGCTAGTGTAACGAATAATGAAAACGGTGAACGGAATCTTTTTGATCGCCTAGCAGATGAATTCGCCCTTGAGACAGTCCCATTTATCCCTTTGGAGGAATATTCTTGTTCCACGATGCACTTATCGTTGAGCCTGGCGTCGAACTACTTCATGGCCCCGCGTCAGCAAGGTGCAGGAATCTTGTTCATCACTGCCGACAGAGCTATGAATTCTTATGAACGGAGCGATCCGTTCATGGTGTTCGGTGACGGCGCGAGTGCTGCTTTATATATGATGGGGCAGCGTCAAGGACAGCAGACACTTGCTTCGGTTATGAGAGTCGACGGTCTCGTATACGATCTGTCTCCAGATCGTATTCAATTATATTACTCAACGTTTTATTTAGGGGTCAGACAGGCAGTAAGAGCAGCATTAAGCGAGTCCGGTATTCACATTGCTCAGATCGCCGTGATCTTTTGCACCAATCTGGGGCTACACGTATGGAGTATGCTGGCTCAAGTGCTGAGGGTGTCCCTGGAACGCTTCTACAATCTAACCCTCTCCAAGGACGGACATATTCATAACACCGATATCCTAAATAATATCGATCACGCTATCCGTTCAGGTTTCTTGAAAGAAGGGGACTTGTATATGACGATTTCCGTTGGCTTTGGAGGCTATTACGGTTGTGCGATTCATCGGTATTCCAAGAAGGTGAACGAGCTATGTATTTGACATTTCATCATGCTGAGGCAACTTTGGGATTAGAAAAGCCATGGGGACGGATAACCGATCTAATTGAAACGAATAGGAATTGGACCGAAGGAATTGACTTGCTCTGTTACTGTCATCAGACGGACTTTGAAACTGGTGTTAATGGCTGTGCTAAACTGAGACAAGAATTAGGGCTAAATGAGGTTATGCCCATTTCCGTCGGGCAGTCGGGTAGCCTTTCTCTATCTAATGCATTAACATTATTAGACTGGATGTTCAATAGCGTTACAAAAAATCATGCTCTTTGCGTCATTGCCGACTCATTCATTCCGGATCATATGGACAAACAAGGGAGTTGCTTGAGTATGACCGCACTGATCGGTGTATCGACTATGGCCGGTGATTATCGAGTTGAAAGCTGCCGTAAGCTTCCAGGCACCAACGTTAAAGCAGGAGCAAAAAGCGCAGTTGAACCGATCCTAAAGCTTGGACTGCACCAATCAGAGTTTACAAGCGATCTGGAGATGGAAGTCGTCACGTTCGATGCTGGAGTCTTCGGTGCAAGCCAACTGAAGTTACGACGAACATAATTTCCTCGTACCCACCATCTTACCAAGGCCATTTAGGAGAAGGATTGGTTTTTTCCATGCGCTCCATCGTGACCTCGGGATATTGCTTCTTGTCGAGGGACAAGAACATTGTGTCATTGAAGTCGCTATTTTAGCGGCTTTTTTATTTTATCGGTAAAAGTTCGTGTCCCGAGCCAAGGACAAGAACTTTTACCGATTGCCGGAATGGACAAGAACATAGTCCGATTGCCGATTAGATGTGTATCTAAACGAAAAGTGATTTAGTGAGAACCTCAATAGGCAACATAATGCAGGACAGTTTTCACATTTCTTATGGATTAAACGACTCGATAAAAGCTAAAAACGAGCGGTTAGGAATTAAGAAAGCGAAATATTGATAGTGGAACTACCTGCTGAGTTTCATATTGTTATACCTGACGGTCGAAGATTAGTCATTTTGGCCAATCACTTCAAGAGTAAAGGTAATCTGCCGACATGAACATAATACTTATTCGTCAGCAGGACCACTTAACATTGCCGGCTCTAAACAAGGTCATTCGGTCGTATTTCAGGCCGGTTCTTCTGACTCTGGAAAGAGATTAGCGGCAAAGACGGCAGATATAGTGTTTACTGGTCAAGAGAACCTGGCTACACGTTAAGCAATTAGGAGCTGTAACTACTCTTAAAAGTAATGACTGATCAAATTCGTTAAATCAGTCTAAAAATTAAATGGGGTTTTATCATCGTCACTGGATTAGTGGCTTTTATTTCAATTCAGTGTCGAGAAATGCTGAACGGCAAAATACTGGGGTTGTAACAAGTGTTATTTTAGGAGGATAGGACGACTTTTATTGTGGGATGAAGTTACAGGGAGTTGAAAGTGCTTTTTACCGATCAAGGGGTTCGGTGAATTTTAAAGTCAGATTTTGAATATTGAGAGTTAGTAAAAAAGGACCTCAGAAACTGAAAAATTTCGAGGTCCTTTACTGCGGATTTGGATTGAAAACGACGTTGACGGCAAGCATCATCTAAGAGGACTCCCAGCGGGTGACCTTTTTTTGTAAAATATTTACAAAAATGCGTAACAGGCAGGAAGCCCTTGATTGGGAGAAAGCGAATGCTATGAGTCTATGGAAAAAAGGCAATTCATCAACAACCACGTCCATGGGAAGAATAGAGGGAGATGAGCGTATTGTATCTAAAAGCATTTGATCTAGATTTACCTTATATAATTAATGATGAAAATGTTGAATCAATGAAGTGGGGCTTTTATAAAGTTTTATTTATCATGAAATAAATTAGAGATGTATAATTTATCAAATAATCTTGAAAATCGCAATGCTCGTTATGAGTGAATGCGTCGCTAGATATTTAGTCAAAATACGGGTTTTGTGAATATGTATAAGGAGAACCGCGTAGCAACGCGGGTTTATCGGTCCATATTATTCACAGCATTACGCATCTCTTCATCTGTTAAGTGTGTGTATACCATTGTTGTTTGAATGGATGAATGCCCTAATTGATTCTTTAATCTTGGGACATCGTTATTTTCAAGATGATATCGCGTTGCAAATGAATGCCTAAGCGAATGTGCTGTTAGAGAGGGCTTCCCAAAGGCAGTTGCATATTTTTCAATCAGCTTTTCAATTGATCGTTGTGTCAGACGCCGGCTTTTTCCTTTACGGCCTACAGGAGCTGCAATGAATAAATAATTTTCTTGTTTATCTGGTAAATATCTTGCTTCTCTGATCTCCAGGTAACTTTCTAGATCCATTAAAGCCTGCTTGCTAAAGTAAACGTATTGTTCTTTATCACCTTTACGTATCACTCGAACTAAAGCTTTATTCATATCTAAGTCATCCATATTAATCCCTGCAACCTCAGACAATCTAAGCCCTGAACCTAATATCAGCGAAACGATCGCCGTATCACGCTCACGATTAAACTGATGAAACGTAAAAATACGCTTGTTGTCTTTATATTTTTCACCAAAATCATAAGCTACAAATTTCCTAAATAATTCGAAATCATCTTTTCTTAGGATTTTTCCTTCAATACGGTTTGCAATGGTTTCTTGGCTTTCTTTGATAGCATTCAAATCCATTTTGGCCATTACATTTCGTTGAATATATGGCTTCAAGTCACTTGTTTCAGCCTTATTCTGAAGATAATCAAACAACGATTTTAGCGAGGATAATTTGCGATTTATCGTAAGTTTCTTGTTTCCAAGTTGATAATCCAGGAATGACAAGAAATTCTCCACTTCACGTATTGTTAATAACTCCAATGTTTCTAAGTTTATTTCTTTCCGACTTGATGAAGTTAGATTCTCGGCAATAAGCCAATCGAAAAAAATAATGTAATCATGGCAATAATTAAGAAGTGTTGTTGGAGATAACTTGCGTTTTTTGCTATCTATAAACTCTGTAACATACCAAGGTAAATCGGACAATTTTTCATCAATTCGTTGCATGTAGTGACTTTTCATCAGTTTATCCATTTATGTACGAACCTCCATGGTTCCATCATATCTTATTATTATTTATTCGTCAAATTATTATTTTACGTAATTATATTAACTTTAACTCAGTATTGCCCCTTCAGCAATCTTCTTGTAACCTCGAATAAATTTATCTTTTTCATTTGTCCTTGCTTAATGATGCTTATGAAACAATCGTTTCTGTGAGCATCAGCATAATAAAGCTCATCGTCATACTAATGTAGCTCTCAATCTAGTATTTCAGGGCGAGGGTTATAGTATCGTGGATGGAGAAAAGATTGAATTGAAAAAAGGCGACCTATTCTTAGCTCCTCCTTGCTCTGCTCATGAGCATTGCAACACTTAGCAAACAGAGGATGCTATTATTTACACGTTTCAAAATGTACCGGTTCTTACTTCAATGGGCACTTGGTTTTTAGAGAAACCGGTGGGTAATACACCTCGTCACATAGTCAAACCAGATACACAAATAAAGAATAACTAGAAAAGATTAGTTAATACTTTTGACCTGAAGAATGTAACCAAACTTTAAACAACATGAACATAGAACAATTTAGTCATTCAAATATACCTTTTAAAAATTATCTGAAAGGATTTAGTATTTGACGTTATGTACAAATTAGTTCTTGTAATGTATATACACTGGAGGATATAACTGATGAAAAATTTTAATGTTGCTATTCCAACTCCCTTTCGTGATGATGAGAGCTTATATTTAGAAGGATTCAATCCTATTGTTAAACATTTAACAGATAACGGGATAGATTCACTACTTGTGTCTGCTACGACAGGCGAACAAAATTCAATGAGCATTGAAGAGCGTATCCATATTATTGATTATTTTAATCAACAAAAATTTGAAAATGTTGAACTGATGTTTGGCGTATCAGCTACAACAACAAGAAATGCAATAAAACTGGTTAAAAAGCTTGAGGAATCTGTTTTTGATTCTATTCTAATTCAGTTTCCACCTTACATTCAGCCGACACAACAACAAGCTATTTCTTATATCAATGAGCTGCTACAACATACCACCAAAAACGTTGTCCTTTATAATAATCCTTTCCGAACAGGATTTGAGCTAAGTGCTGAATCATTAAAGACTGTTATTAACCAGAAGTACTCTAACCTTGTAGGACTTAAAGAAGAGAGTGATGCCAAACGTCACCATAATACTGACTTACCAGATGATTTCATCATGTTCGCTGGTGGAGATGTAAATCTTACAGAAAAGATAATGAATGGATGTAATGGACTTTCTAGTATGGTAGGAAATGTTTACCCACAAGAAATCAAACAAATTTTTAATGACTTATTAATGAATAAACCAGTAGACCTTTGGAAGATAAAACAATTAATTAATAAAGTTACAAGTGGTCAAGCCATCATAAACATAAAAAATCACTATAATTCTTTAGGTATAAAAGTAGGTGCTTGTCGTTCTCCTATTAACTAACGGGAGAAGTCCAAAAATTCGCTTAATTTAATTAAAATGTTTAAAAGTAACCGTCAAGTAGAAAACAACATTTTATTATGTTCTCTGCTTTACGGTTACTATTGTGGAACAATATGGAAGTGTGGCAATCCAAACAATAAATGAATTGATTACCTAATTTAGAAAAGCTTTAGTATTAAATACGGAGGATCTATAGCGATCATGGGTATTTCACAAAAAACCAATCAACTAGGACAACCGAAACCGGATCTAAAGCCTAGAATAGGATTACTTATTATAGGTATCATCCTAATGGGAGCCAATCTCAGAGCCCCACTAACATCAGTGGGTCCACTAATAAATTCTATACGTGACAGTTTAGGCATATCTAATATACTAGCAGGGACAATAACTACAGTACCTTTACTTACTTTTGCATTCTTATCCCCTTTTGCCCCTAAGTTAGCTCAACGTTTTAGTACGGAGTTTATCCTATTTATTTCTTTAATCTTATTAACCATTGGAATTGGAATACGTTCTTTTGGTGGTGTAATAACCTTATTTATAGGAACAATCTTAATTGGTTCATGTATTGCCATTGGTAATGTATTACTCCCCAGTCTTATTAAACATAACTTTGCACAAAATGTAGGAATGATAACAGGGATTTATATAGTCTCTATGAATTTATGTGGAGCTATTGGATCCGGTATAAGTATTTCCATCTCCTCATTATCAGGGTTAGGATGGTCAGGAGGTCTCGGATGCTGGGGAATCTTATCTCTTCTTACACTTTTCTTTTGGTTACCACTAATACAAAATCAACATAAATCTATTAGATTTGTACAAACTAAAAAGAAAGTTAAATCTATAAACTTATGGCATTCTAAACTAGCATGGAATGTCACGTTATTTATGGGTTTTCAATCCTTAATCTTTTATACCATGATAACGTGGCTTCCTGAAATTCTTGAACAAAAAGGGCTGAACACTCATGAAGCTGGCTGGATGTTGTCTTTAATGCAATTTGCTATGCTTCCTACTACGTTTATTGTCTCTATTTTAGCTGGACGTTTAAAGAAGCAGCATCCATTAGTACTGGTTTCAGTCATCTTGCTTATTGGAGGGGTATTCGGTATCTTACACGGAAGCACGATCCTTATTCCAATATGGATAATTATGGTTGGAATTGGAGTGGGATTTGCCTTTAGTTTAGCTATGATGTTTTTTAGTTTACGCACTCAAGATACGAATGAGGCAGCAGAATTATCCGGTATGGCTCAATCATTAGGTTATCTTTTGTCTGCTATCGGCCCTGTCTTATTTGGATGGTTGCATGATGTGACACATAATTGGAATACTTCCTTACTGATGTTAGTTTTAACTTCTGTTATTATCTTTATCACGGGTATAGGCGCAGGAAAAAATGAATATGTAGCATAGGGTACCAGTTAGTAAACAAGAAAACTTGGTTTTTAACCCAGTCTCAAAAACATTTGTTTTTGGGACTTTTTTGTAATTGGTATTAATATATAAAGGGGAATGGATAGTTGAAAACAAGAGAACTTCTTACTGACTGTCGCTATTTTATTGAACTAACGTTTCCCGTGAGTTGGACAAGATTATTAGAACTGAATGCTAATCCGTTGAATTTATGAATCCCAGTTCCAAATTTGGCGAGATCATTTCTTTATTTCCTGGGATCTTTCGAATTGATCCACTTAATCATTAAGTTCCCTGGAAATGATTTAGTTTCCTCACTCAAGCTCATGGAAGCGCTGCATGCTATTGTGCCGAACGGTACGACATATTTCTTGCAAATTACAATTAATATCTATTTTACATTACTTTCTCATAACCTCTTATCTACGAATTTCGCAAATTTCTTTCAAATGTAAAGTATTTGTGAAAAAATTGACTATCCTGCCCTTTAGTTTAATAAAAGGGCCTCTGTCGCCGTCGATGAAATCCTATCGGGAATGTAACAATGTTCTTGTCACCCGACAAATGATAAATTGTCAATTAGCTGGAGAAGATTATTTAAAAACACACCTAAAACAAAATGCAACTCACCTCCATCTAGAAGTAAATGAACTTTGCCAAATTATTTTCTGATCTTACTGATGAAAAATGGATATTTAGGGACCTTTTCGTATGATTTCCTATGTGAATGTGATATTTAGTATACTTATATATTCATTAAACTTGATTTTTGATGCGCATAATAAGAACGTGCATCGCTAATCCCTTCTGCTCTTCTGCATTACAGGTAAATAAGCTCTTCACTACAAATCCAGACGACCAAACTCCCAACCTAACTTTCCTCATCTCTTTTGTAATCTGTCGTGCTGATTGAGCACAACAAAAAAGAGATCAACGGTCGGAACACGTTGATCTCTTTTTGTCGTCTCACTCTGCTTTTCTTTTTCTACCGTTCTCGTCACTCGCAGACCGAGAAGATACAAACTCAGTATCCTCAGGGTTATGTGTCCCCCTCTGTTCTATTTCTAATGCCTACAGTTTTTTGGTGTTTGGATATACAATGTCACTGGATCATTTCAAACGGACAAAATGTATTTCTCCAAGCCTATTTTCAAACCGTCTTCATCATTACTCAATGTGACCCAGTCGGCAATTTTCTTAACTTCCTCTGGCGCATTCCCCATTGCAATTCCTAGGCCTGCGTACAAAATCATATCCATGTCATTATAGTTGTCTCCAATGGCCATCGATTCACGATAAGTAATATTAAATATCCCCTCGAGTTCCTGAATGGCATACGATTTGGACACCATCTCATCCATAATTTCCAGATAGGTTCCCTTGGATTTATAGACACTGATACCAGTAACTTCATTTTTGATTTGTTGTACAAGCCGCTCAACGTCTTCGGGAGGTCCCATGCATAAAATTTTGTGAGTATCATGATCTTCTTCTATATATGAGGAAAGCACCCTCTGTATGGGAGAGCCATTAATAATTCCCGCTTCCTGAATTACCCAAGGATTTTGAGTGTTATCAACGATCCACTGGTCATAGCCATATAAGTTAAAACTAATAGAAGGATAATGATCCGATACAATATCGTATATTTGTTTAATGCTCTTTTTCGATAAACAGATGCTATGGAGGATTTCCCTATTACAGCCCAATATTAGACCACCGCTATAACAAATGACGGGAGCGTTAATATTGAGCTCTTGCTGAAGAGGAAAAATGCTGCTTGGCATTCTCGCTGAAACGAGTACAAAAGGGATATTTCCTCCCACAACCTTTTGGATTGTATTTTTGGTGTCGAATGTAATTTGATGTTTTGAATTTAACAACGTCCCGTCAATATCGCTAAAGATTGCTTGTATCATGGCCCATGCTCCCTTGCGATTTTTTATCACTTTTCTTCCTCAAGCACCTTGATAACTTCTACTCCGCTATCCTGCAACATCAGCAATGAATGCTTCGGGGCATCCTGATTTGTAATTAGAATATCAATTTCGGAAAAATTCAGACCTTTAAACGGGCTTGTTAAATTAAATTTTTTGAAATCGGCAAGTAAAAATACTTCTCTGGCACGCCTCGATACCAGCTTTTTAACTAAAGCATCATCACGGTTCGCAAAATACACTCCGTCTTCCATAATGGCGGCAGCTCCTAAAAAAGCTTTGTCAAAAAAAACATCGTTCAACTGCATAGCCGTGTCGTAGTCATAAAAAAAACGGTTTTCATGATTAAATTTGCCCCCGAGCAAATTTATGTTAATTTCACTTTTTGCTGATAAAGCTTCTGCATTATCCAACGAGTGTGTGTAAACCGTCAGATTCTTGTCCAATTGCCCACAGAGCAGTTGAATGGTAGTCGATACATCCATGAAGCATACATCTCCGTCAGCGATATGCTCAGAAGCTGCTTTTGCAATAAGCATCTTTTGCTTTGTTGCTGAGGTTACACGTTCCTTATAGGCTCTTATTTCTTCTTTTAATAAGGGTAAGGCAATACCTCCATGGGTTCTGATAACCCCCCCTTCATGAACAAGCTTAATAATATCCCTTCTTGCCGTATCTCTCGAGATGTTCAATAAATCGCAAATTTCCGAATTTGATAATTGGTTACGGCTTTGGAGATACTCCATAATTTTTAAAAGTCGTTCCTCTTGGTAAATATAACCCCTCCCCCTTTCCCTATATTCATCATAAGCGATTACACGCTTTTTGTTAAGTGTTTATAAGTGTTTTTTAAAAGATAAGCAAATTGCTTATATTGTGTATTTCACATAGCAAGTCCCCGGTCCGCATGCACATCGCATTAAGAGTCCAGGGACTTTATTCATTTTGCCTATTTATTGATAAATTCAATCTTTTGACATCTGCAGTGTCGGTTTTTACTTTTCGTAGTTGCGTGTTTCTCGCACGTTTAGTTTGAAGTGGATTGATTATAAAATGCTTGCACTCCTCGCGTATTAAAATAGGAAACTAATCCACATCTAATCCTACAACCGGCTCCATAACACACTCCCTAATATTAAAGTTGCGGCCACTCCCACGATGGTTCCCTCATAGCTTCGCTTGTGATACGAGATCCCTGTCTCAACCAGCTCAAACATGGTCATTGAGGGCAGTGAGAGAACTGTTTTCACGACGGGCCCGCCCCAATAAAGTCAACGTTCTCTCGGCTACCGCCATCATATGGTGCCTAAGAAAAAAGGCCAACCAGAAATCTCTGATTGACCTAATAACACGAAATAAAGTCCTAGACTGTCGCTATTTTATTGAGCTAACGTTTCCCGTTAGTTTGACAAGATTATTAGAACTGAACACTAAATCCGTTGAATTTATGAATCCCAGTTCCAAATTTGACGAGATCATGTTCCCTCAGAAATTTAACTGCAATTTTTACTTCATCTAAAATTATTGGATTAAGTCCTAATGTATTGTGAGAACCGTATACCATTTTGACGTTGGGTATTCTTGCAATCTTTTCTAATGAATTCACTAAATCAACAGGGTTCGTTGAAGGATAAAAGGCATATATTGGCACTTCATCATAGAGCAGATCGCCAGTAAATAAATACCCTTTTGTTTCATCGAAAACTGAAATATGGCCAGGAGAATGTCCTGGAGTGTGATATATAATTAATCTTCTGTCCCCTAGATCGAATATATCATCATCCTTCAACAAACCTGTCGGCTTTCCTTTAAAGGGTTGGTATGTATCCGGATTAAACCTTTCTGGAGTAGGCAAGGTTATATCTCTTCTAATATTCTTCCTGATTTGCTCTATTGTTAAGCCTTGAATCCCGTTAATTAGCCAGTCTTCATCTCCTTTATGGACAAAGATCCGTTCAAATTCGCCATGGTTACCTATGTGGTCAGTGTGGACATGTGTCGTAATAACTTTTAGAGGTAAAGATGTCAACTGCTCTGTTATTCTTTTGATACTATCAATCCCAAGCCCTGTATCAATTAATACCCCTTCTTGATCTCCCAATAATAAAAATGAATGTACTTTCTCCCAATGTCCGTATTCACTAATTGCGCATGTATTATCATCAATCCGTTGCACTGTAAACCAACGATCTCTAATCATAGAAGCCTCCAAATTAGATTCTTTACGTCTTCTAAATTATACACTTAGCATTGAAATTTTGCCCGTTAGCTTAATGAAGCATCGTCAGTCTAAAACTTTATTTTCTTTTACCCGCCGCGATCTAATAACTAACTCCATTTGCTTATTCGTCAGGGGCTACACTAATCTGCAGTGGGTCGATCTGAAAATCCTCTCCCTCCTGGGAAAATTGTTAAAAAACTTTTCCAATGTTCCCTTGTAAGACAGGTAGGATAATAGAAATTCCAGTCGCTCTCCCCCTGTTAACGCTCTCCTGATCATAGTGTAGCCTTCCTCTCGCAAAAACCTACAACTTAAAATGGTTGCAATATGTCGAATGCTGAAGTAAAGTTTTTTTAAGCTCATTTCATATAGGAGGATAACAATGATTTATAGAAACGCTACTGTTGATGATATATCTGCTATAGTGGAATTACAAAAAAAATATCACATTACAACCATTAGTGAAAAAGACAAACCTGATGGCTTCGTAACAACCTTATTTACAGAAGAACAATTTAAGGAATTAATTGAAAAAGAAAATGGAATTACAATTGCATGTCATGACCAGAAGATTGTTGCTTATGTGATGGCTGCCTCATGGAAGTATTGGGCTAAGTGGCCTTTTTTTCAATTTATGATTGACGATTTGAAAGATACAGAATATAAGGGAACTACGCTTTCTACTGAAAACACTTATCAGTATGGGCCAATTTGCATTGATATGGATTACAGGGGGACGGTAGTACTCCGAAAGGTTTTTGATTTTTCCAGAATGCAAATGAGTAAAAAATATCCGATATTGATAACTTTTATAAACCACATCAATCACAGATCATACGCTGCCCACACCAAAAAGCTTGGTCTTGACGTGATTAAAAGCTTTGATTACAACAATAATACTTACTATGAATTGGGTTGTTACACATCAGAATGATTGGATGTAATTGTAATTTTGGACCATCCATAAGCCTATTTTACCATCTCAATACCAAACCTCATGGAAATCGCCCTTCAACTAGCCTACCAGGCCAGTTGAAGGGCGATTAGAATTAGAGATATTACCGATTAAGATCGAAACGACTAGCATTGAATCAGCTTAACTTACCGGTCAAAAATTGTGCCTCCCCCAGTCCAAAACTCCAATCATCATCATTATTTTCAACAATAGATACCATTAAATCGGTTGGTGCGATGCCGCATTCAGATTCTAACCTTTCAGCCAGCAAGGAATAGAGCTTTTGTTTCTTCTCTTTTGGCCGGGCTTTGCTTATTATGGAGAGAATAACTAGACTATCGGTACGGTTAAATCCTAGCCCAGTATCCTCAATAATCATATGGTCCGCCGGGTGTTCGTGAATGATTTGGTAACGATCTCGCTCAGGAACGTCAAAAGCTTCCACAACAACTTGGTGAGCAACATCCAAAAGTTTTTTCAGGCTTGCTTTATCTCGTCCTTTAATAAGATCAAAACGAAGTAATGGCATTTTAACTTCCTCCCTTTAATGAAAATTATTTTTCCCTATTTATTATCACCCATTCTAAATAAAAGAAAATTTCCGGACAAGAACACTGGCTTGATCAATGGTTTGTTTTACAATTGAAGCGGCAGGTTGGTCGCCTGCTAACCGAAGACCTTGGCCCGCCCAAAGTGACATATACTCGGGGTCGTTCGCTTTTGCAGCTGCCTGACGAATGTCCCGGGTCATCGCGTTTTGAATGGGGTAAGTCGGGATTGTTCCGGGGTACTGATGCATGTCAATCATAAATTTTGTTTGAATGCCTCTTGAAGCTCTTCCAGAGTAAGCACGTGTAATTTCAGTGGAGTCCTCATTTGACGAGAGGATTTTCTGGTTGTACGTTTCATGGGCGCCGCTCTCGGGGCAGGCTAGAAACGCAGTGCCCATCTGTACTGCGGCGGCTCCTAATGTAAGGCTTGCTACAAGTCCACGCCCATCCATGATTCCTCCTGCTGCGATGACCGGGATCGACACATGGTCAACGATCTGCGGAACAATAGCCATAGTGCCTATCAAAGCATGGGAAGGGTCTTTCATGAAGGTCCCCCTATGCCCGCCTGCTTCGCTCCCTTGAGCCACAATTGCATCTGCGCCAGCTGCTTCCAATTGCTTGGCTTCATCAACAGTTGTTGCAGTTCCAATGATGAATATTCCATGCTGTTTCATGGTTTGGATCACGTCTTGGGATGGTACGCCAAAAGTGAAACTAAATACAGGTACACGCTCCTCCAACACTACCTGTAGCTGCTCCTCAAATGATTCTGAAAACTTCATAAGAGATGGATTTTGAGCCGTGCCAAGTTTGATGCGGTATTTATTCAGATAATCTGTCATCTGGTAAATTGCTTCTTCCGAATCTTCTGATTGCTCAGGCACAAACAAGTTTACTCCAAAAGGCTGGTCCGTTCGTTGCTTGATCTTTTGGATCTCGCTACGGAGCTGCTCCGGTGTTAAGTATCCGCCCCCTAGGTTGCCTAGCCCACCGGCATTTGAAACAGCCTCTACTAATTCGGGCGTCGAAACGCCACCAGCCATCGGCGCTTGAAAAATCGGGTATCGAATTTTAAGAGCACGCGTCAAATCAGTCTCAAACACCTTTAAAAACCTCCTTTTATTGAAAATTAGATGAACTCGTGCCTTCAAAAAAGAACAGACCCTAACCTCATGCCGAATATATTGGGAAGGTCATACTGGCAGCATGACACCAACGACTTGCAGGATCAGCGCAATAATCAATGATAATAAAATCTCAGACTTTTCAATTATATTCGTTAATAGCATCCAATCTTTTGAACAGTTTATTAAACTCTTTTAATTTAGCCTTATCCTCGACTTTGATCCCTGAACAATAGAAAGAAATATTACCGTTGCCTTCATCTAAAGAATTCATTTCTTCCAGTGCTTTTTTTAGATTTTTTGCAGTACCATTATTTCCATCAATTATATTAACATCCGATGAAAATAATTTTCTAAATATATCTTTATAGTAAGAAAAGTGAGTACATCCTAAAACAATAGTTTCATACTTACTTAAATCATATATAGATAATTGTTCTTGAAGATAAGGCAGCACTATTTGCTCGTTAAACTCAAAACTTTCTGCAAACTGAACTAATTTCGGAAGAGGTAATAAATCAACAACATGTTCGTTATCTAATTTAGTAATAAGATTTTGAAGTCTTTCTTCCCTTAGAGTCAAAGCAGTAGCAGTTACTAAAACTCGTTTATCTATATTTTTTTTGTTTTAACAGCTGGTTTTACGGCAGGCTCCATACCAATGATTTGAATACTGTATTTTGCCCTTATTTCTTCGATTGCTGCGCTTGTGGCAGTATTACAAGCAATCACTATCGCTTTTACTTTTTGCTGGCTAATAATTTCTATAGCATCTAAAACATACTTTTTAACTTCATCTTTCGTTTTGTGCCCATATGGAACATTTATTGTATCTGCGTAATACATATAATCTTCATTAGGTAAAACTTTTAATGTATCATACAATACAGTAATGCCTCCAATACCAGAATCAAAAAACCTATTTGCATTTCTATTCCTCCAATAAAGGAATCAATTTATATATCTAACGGTTAATTCAAAATTAATTCACCAATTCCATTTGTATCTGGTTCCAATGTAAATTACCCAGGATCTAACTAAGCTCTTGATTAGGATGAATACGAGCATGGTTTAAATTTCCTATCGCTCCTTTTTGACTTGAAATGACTGCACCGGATAGCAATATTATAGCAGCAACAACAAGCACTAAAGTGGCAAGAAGTAGTGATAGGCTCTTCGGGATCCCCAGGTTATGAAACCTGCACCAAAGGCAGCGATAAGGTAACCCAAGTTATTACTCCCTGCCAAATATCCGGATTCCGTAGCGGATAGATGAGCTTGTGATTGCATCAATGGAAGTATGGAAGTATATGAAAAACGTCCGATTCCCATTGCAATAATGAGCATAACTAAACCACCGATCATGGTCTTTGTGGAATTAAACAATTTCGCATTTTTAGCTCCTGAATTCTCCATGAGACTGACCTGTCACCCTTCTAAATTCAATTTACCTCTCAATACATCAATTAATATGAACATAAATCCTAGTTAACATTAAAAAAATCAATTCCTATAACAAGAAATGACGGTAGAAACCATCCGGGATTTACCAACTTTTGAATCTTCAAATTCTATTGTTTTCCTAAAAAATCCAACATTAGTTCTCCATTTTCATATGCATGTGTTTCCAATGCAAAGTGCCCAGTATCTAATAAATGAATCTCGGCTTTAGGTAAATCTTTCTTAAAAGCCTCAGCACCAGCCGGAATAAAGGAAACATCATTTTCACCCCAGACTGCTAGCAAGGGCGGCTGATATTCACGGAGATACTGTTGAAACTCCGGGTACATTTTTACATTATTTTGGTAATCAAAAATTAAATCCAATTGTTTCTCATCATTTCCCGGCCGGGACATATAAGCAATATCTAGAGTATAGCCATCTGGGGAAACTTGACTTTCCTTTGTTCCATCAACATATTGGCCCTTGATTGTGTTAGGCGCAAATGCTGTCCTATAACTTTCCCTTTTTTCTTTAATGGAAAGTTCGCATATGCATGTTGTGAAAAAACCTTTTATATGTCCTACTCCGTTTAATCCAACGACATCTAATAACTTCATAACTTCACTCCTCGCATAGGGATTTTTTCGTCTTTTAGAGAGCTGGATTAAACCAGTTAAAGGATACATAGAATCAAATGCATATTTATACATTTTGAGTTGTAGTACTTGAGTCATAATGACGCACGCTTTTCAATAAAAAAAGAGCAACTTAAAAGAAATCATACGGGACTCGATTGAATCCTGTAATGAAATCTTACAAGTGCTCTTTTGCCGCCTGGCTAGAGCTCGATGCAACTCTTGTCACATCTCGCATAATGATTCATAGTCATACGTTTAATTTAATTATTTTACCTAGTCTTGTCAAGATAATATCCTTACTTCGGTTTAAATTCAAAACCGACCCTACCTTCTTCCTTTTTCCAGACAAGTGCGGCCTCGAAAGTTTTGTCACCTTTTTTGAATCCCTTAATAAGGTTTGTCCTCCCTTTCCCCAAAAACCTCTTGATCTGCGTTTCTGTTATGGTTTTACCCAATACTTTTTTAGAAAATGAAAAATCGCATCGCGGCCTTGCCGAGCAACTATAAGCCGCCCCTTTATCTATAACATCCTCTTTGCATTTCGGACACGGACCAAGACCTAAACCTCCAGAAACCTTATCCGCTTTTTCAGTCTGCTCTTTACTCTCCATACTTTTTGCTGTAAAAGTCCAAGTCATCGAGTTTCGAATTGCATCATCGACAATTTTTTGCGACAATCTTTTAGCCTGCTCCATAAACGATTGCGGGGACGCATTGCCTTGCCCGACATCATGAAGTCGTTGTTCCCACTTGGCTGTCATTTCTGCGGATGCTAATATGTTGTCGCCTAAAGCATCGATCAATACAATCCCCTTGCTTGTAGCATAAACCATGTTTTTCTTTACCTCAATATACTTGCGGTCTTTAAGAACTGAGATGATACCGGCACGCGTGGCCTCCGTGCCCAATCCTTCTGTTTTTTCAAGAATTTTCTCTAACTCTGTGTCTTCAAGATGCTTTCCAGCCGTCTTCATTAAAGTAATCAATTGCCCTTCGGTGTATCGCTTTGGAGCCTGAGTTTTTCCTTCTTTTACAAGTAATTCTTCAACTGTTCCTGAGTCGCCTTGCTCCAATGGAGGTAATACATCTGGTTCGGATTCTTCCTGAGAATCAGAATCATACAGAACTTTTCGCCAACCTTCCTGCACAATAAGTCTTCCTTTGGTGAGAAATGTTTCTTGATCACCTACGACTGTAATTAAGCGCGAATAATCAATAATAGCCTTATCATAATGCGCAGCTATCAGCCTCTTGACAATCAGCTCGTATAAATTACGCTCTTCTGGTTTCAATCGTCCGATTTGGGGGATCACTTCTGTTGGAATGATCGCATAGTGATCACTTACTTTTGCCGCATTGACAAATCTCTTATTATTGGCAATAGATTGTATGGGCAAAGGAAAGAAATCCTTGAATGATTCTTGACGACTTAACTTTGAAAGAATCTCAGGAAATTGCCTGGCTTCTTCAGGTGTTACATAAGCCGAATCCGATCTCGGATAGGAAATGTATCCTTCCAGATAAAGCTGCTGCAGCGCATTTAAACAATTTTGAGGCGAATATTTATAAATTTGATTGGCAACTGCTTGCAATGAAGATAAGTTAAAGAGCTGTGGCGGTTGAAATTCTTTTCGCTCTCTCTCAATTTCATTGACTGATGCCAGCTTATTTTCACAGTTTCTTTTGACGGACTCCGCTTCATCCCGACTTGCAAACCGTGTTTGCTCCTCCCGAAACCATGTGCCTTCATAGACAGTATCATTTATTAGGAATTTGGCTTTTAATTCCCAGAACGGTTCCGGTTTGAAATTCTGAATTTCTTTCTCGCGTGCTACGATTAGCGCCAATGTCGGACTTTGTACACGCCCAGTTGAGAATACTTCTCTAATTCCTCTACGCTGGAACAGAAGTGAATATACCCGTGAACCATTCATTCCTACGAGCCAATCAGCGCAAGAACGGCTAACGGCTTCATAATATAAGGACCGGGTATCCTCTTCACCTTTCAAATTCATAAAACCTTGTTCGACGGCTTTGGGTGTTAACGATGATATCCATAGCCGTTTCATAGGTTTGTTCACTCCAACAAGCTGAACCGCTATGCGGACTATGTACTCTCCTTCCCTCCCGGCATCCCCGGCATGGACGATTTCTTTGATATCTGGACGCATTAAAAGGGATTTAATCACTTGAAATTGCTTGGCTTTAGAAGGAGAAACGCGATGTCTAAATTATTCGGGTAATATCGGCAAAGTGTCTAGACTCCACTTCTTAAGACTAGGATCGTATTCCTCTGGAGGCACCAATTCGCAAACATGACCAACAGCCCAAGTCACTAGGGCTCCTTTTGGAAATGTATCGTTCGGTGAGATTTCAATATACCCTTGTTGTTTTTTTATGTTTAAAAGGTGAAGCCAACTTCGCCCCTTGATCCGGTTTTTCCGCAATAATAAGTTTCAATATGTCACGGACCTTTCTGAGAGAACTATAAATTGATTATATCAGCAAATCGGTTCAATTTCATGACTTAGAATTATATACAGCAAAATGATAATAAGTGGTATGAAATAGTTGCTGGGCTTCACTCCCTCTTTTTTTATATCCATTCTTAGGTAAATTCAATTTTCTTTTCAGACATCACATTGAATCTTGATAATTAGGGCTTTCTTAGCGGATCATGTTTTACGATGTTACGAGCAAATGAACGGCGAGCCTTGACAAAAACCATTGCAAAAGAGGCAAAAAGAGACCCCGAAGTCTCTTTTCAGGTTCATCACCAGCAGTTGTGTAAGCGCAAAATAGCCCCCACCTTGTTCCCAAGATGAGGGCCTGTTAGTCTTAGTTTGATTGAAATAGGCGGCACGTCAGTGGGAGCGAAGGCGACCATGGCAACAATTCGTCTAGCTCAACCGGATCTTTCGGATTCGCAAGCTGCGGAAGCTGTTCGAGCAGGTCCGTCAAATACTTGAAAGGATTTAGCCCGTTTTTCTTCGCTGTTTCAATGACACTGTAGATCGTTGCACTGGCTTTTGCTCCGTGTGGCGCATTGGAAAAAAACCATTTTTTTCAATGATAACGAGCGAATACCAGCCGCTTCCGTCCGGTGAAGAATAGACGGTCGAGTACGCAAACCACATCGCCCCGGCATCGTGTCCGCTGTCGATATGCAATTTCACCTTCAATTTGTCATTAGTCCTATTGGCGATCCGCCAACATTTTAACTTTATCTTGACTAGCTTAAACCATGCTATTAATAGTAAACAAAGTAACGAATTTCACCGATAATGTTACTTTGTTTACGGGATATCTTAACTCTGTAAACAACGTATTCAGCGTAGTGGTGCCTTTACAATGAGAGGCATCGGATAACCTTGCTAGGTAGGGCTTGCTGAACGGGTCACATTTTACAGTGGAACGAGCAAGCGGACCGCGAGTCTCAACCACAGCCATTGCAAAATAGACAAAAAGAGAACCCGAAGTCTCTTTTCGAGGTTCATCACCAGCAGTTGCAGCCCGATCACGGTCTCGCTCGTCGTCTGAAGGTGTGCTCGAATACGGCCAAACCCATAACTGCGCTTGCCTTCGCCGAACTTGCCTTCCACCGCATTGCGTGCGGCTGCATCCGTCTTGGCGATTTTCTTTTTCTCCTGCTGATCGGCTGACGGACGACCCAACTGCGGTCCGCTTAAGCGAATTCCCTCTTTGCAGAAGCGCAAGTTGTCGCGGGTTCGATAGATCTGGTCGGCCAGCACCGCTTTGGGATAATAACCAAATCTGGCGCGGTAACGCTCTACGGCGTCCTGCAATGTCTGCCCTTCGTTGTAGCTATCCCACGACAGATGCTCGCGGAAAGCGTAGCCGTTCACCACGCTAATCGCCAGCTTCTCTCCGAACTCGACGTTTGCCCTGGCTTTGCCGCGCACGATCGGTCTGACATGTGGCTGTGCGATACTGACAATCCGATCCGATATGCTGTGTGTCCGCTTGTCATACATCGTTTGCTGCTGACGATAAAGCTCTTGAATGGCCAGCAGTTCCTTGTACAAACGCCGCGGCAGGCCGCTCGTCATATCGGCGAGTTCGGCGATCATGCGCAGATCACGGGAAACGAACCTGAGCTGCTTGCCGATCGCTTTTCGCATCGCGCGCGGCTTCACGCGCCGCTGCTTGGCAACCGCCAGATAGGCTTTGCGGGCACGCTCTCGGTATGTTCTGGGCTTGCGGGTCTTTCCACGTTCCGGTTCGTGCAGGATGTCGATGATCTTCTCCAGCTTTTCTCTGGCCTGATTCAGTAACGACAAATCCGTCGGGTAGGCGATATCCGCCGGCGCGCAGGTAGCGTCCGGCAGCAGTTCGCCCTCGTTCGTCAGTTCCATCTGCTGTAGCTGCGTTTCTGAAGGCTTACCGGACGCTGCGTCAGTTCCGCTGCCAGGTTCATCGTCGTCCGATGAATCATCCGACACTTGCGCGCTTCTTCCAGAGCGATCCATTCATTCACTTCATCCAGAATTTCGCCACCCAATCGCTTGCGGAAATGCGTCATGAGAGAATGATGAAACGGACGGCGGTACCGATATTCCGGCAGACCGAGGAAGTACTGCAGATACGGGTTCTCCAGAATCTGACGAAGTGTCTCCCGATCATCGGTGCCAAGCCGCTCCTGGATGATGAGTGCGCCGAGCGCGATACGGATCGAAACGGCTTTTTGGCCCTTGAGGCTTTTCTTGAAGTTTTTCGCATACTTCTCTTCGAGCATCCACCACGGAATCATCTGGGCCAGCAGCACCCAGCGGTTATCTTCTGCGAGCTTTCCGCCGAACGGCAGAAAAAAGTCGACGGGCAGGTTCATCTGGTTCTCGGTTCGCTGATACAATCCTGACGCCTCCAAGTGCACGGTTTTTCACGGGGCTGCCCCGTTTTCCTTCGACATAAGAGGCCCTAAACCCTTGTGCCTGTTGGAGTTTTGATTCGTTCAGCAAGCCCTAGGTAAACCGTGTCCTATGGGCATCGGCGCACGTGTTTAGACTCCGATGCCGCGAGGCTCATTGTCAAGGCGAATACGTTGTTTACATGTCTTCGATGTACACGCCCTTGATAATCAAGGATTTTCTAAAAGCGAGTTGAGATAATTAACGAAAATATACGCTAAGTATTAAACGGATTAATGACCCTTTGGCGGCTCAAACATCATATTGTTTAACTGGTTCACAAAAATACCTTCGTTCGGGCCCGGGTTGTTTCGAAATACTTTCACTTCTTCCACTAGAACCTCGTCCGCATCCGTACCAAGTACCTTCATCGTTTCATCAATGAATGATGCTAGTAGCATAGAGCTCGGATCGTTATTGAAATACGTTTGAACCCCTGGCGGCGCAATTTCCAGGATTTTCACCGATGTGTCTTTAAGCATGTACCGTTGGGATAGCGTATAGGAATGGAGCGCTGCTTTCGTCGCACTATAAACAGCAGCACCCGCCAGTGGCACGAATCCAAGTGACGAAGTCGTGTTGATAATAACCGCTTCTTCTTTGGACTTCAAATGCTCGAGTATCTACATAACTTTTCACAAATAGTATATTGTACATATTTTTTAGAGAGAATGCCTGTTTTAGAACCTTCTCTTTGTTCTTATTCAAAAATTTAATTGTACAATTCTCTAGGGCCTGTACGCAAACCTATTTGAGCCATAAACGAATTGAAAGCAGCGTCAAAAAAGCCATGAACATGTTCGCTGTTTTTTCATAGCGAGTGGCCAAGCGTCGATAGTTTTTTACTTTGTTGAAAAAGCATTCAATTAAGTGTCGCTCTTTATACGTTTCAGAATCTAACGGGCGCTTTACCCGCCGATTGCGTTTGCTTGGGATAACCGGAGTGATCGCTCGGCTTTGCAAAAGCTCCAGAATGGCATTGGTATCGTAGGCGCGATCAGCCAACACTTCGCCCGGGCAGAAGTCCAGTTCATGAAGAAGGCGATAGCCGGTGACAGAATCGTGGTCTTGTCCTGGCGTCAATTCGAAACGCAGCGGATAGCCGAGCGCATCCACCATCGCATGAATTTTGGTAGTTAATCCTCCGCGCGAACGTCCGATTGCTTGCCGGTCCTGCCCCCTTTGCGCCCGCTCCATGTTGATGGACGCGGACGATGGTGGCATCGACCATGACCTGCTCCCAATCCGGCTCGATGGCGACATGCTTCAGTATTTCACCCCAAATATTCGCTTTTTGTAGCCGCCAGAAAAAGCTGTAGGCTGAAAACCAAGGGCCATAGTAACTCGGTAAATCCCGCCATGGCGCGCCCGTTCGAGCAACCCAAAGCACGGCATTGAGCATCTGGCGCCGATCCTTGGGCGGACGTCCTCCCTGTTTTTTTCGGGCTGGGGGCAACAGGGGGTCAACTATATTCCATTCTTCATCCGTTAACTCGTATCTTCGTCTCATGTGCCTTATTTTACTAGATTTCTACGAGTTGTACAGTTTGCGTACAGGCCCTAAAAAAATCGGGCTGAAAAAACGCATTTTTCAGCCCGATTTTGCTTATCTTTTTTTAAAATCCACCTTAGTTCTTACCGCCATAGCCCTTATAAGTAGAGTAAACTGCATCTGCATATTGATTGGCCAGAATAGGACGGCCATAAGAATCTGTAGCTCCCGGATACCAGTAATCTCCTCCGTTATAGTGTAATAAGCCGTTATATATATTGCCGAATTTAATAATCTTTTCATTTAAAATCAGGGCGCCCAAGTATACCTGATCTTGTTCACTGCCGTGATTATAAGCAGGGACAAATTTTGAACTGAATTGAGATAAATAAGCATTACGTGTGTTTGGTTCTACCTGCATCAATCCGTCGCCGGCTGATGGACTGCCTGGTAAGCCTGCTCCAAAGCTGCTTTCCTTTTTGATCACAGCACTCAGCAATAAAGCAAAATCTCCGCCTTTACCGAATTTATCGCCCGCATTCATTGTGTATGTCCATATGTGGCTTGGAACTTCGGAAGGCTTTGTTACTGAAGGACCTGTTGGCGGTGTTGTAGGTGGCGTAGTTCCGCTGCCGCCTTTCTCCCATAAAGCAGGAACAATAGGTGGTTCCCAACCTACGAGGGAAGTATGTGCCTGACGACAGGTATAAGTACTTCCACTATATGTTACTGTCTCATTTACTGCATAGGCAGTATTTGGTGCCCATGCTCCCCTAGCGGCTGCGCTCACCGGCAAGACTGCGCAAAAGGTGGATAAGAATACTGCTAAAACTACCAAAAGTGATGTGGCTTTAAAAGAAAACTTTTTGCTAGTCATTTTCAAACCTCCTTGTATTTTTCTTCTGATATTTTCCTGTGTTGCTCATTTTCAACATTTATCAGCACTATTTCCCCCTTTGTTTTCACAAATACTTCAAGTTCATTCCATAATTAAAGCGCTTAAACAAATGATTACAATTCTGGTAATACAGAAACATGGAAATAATTCCAATAGGACGTAGGTTCTACTTTCTTGAAATTTTTGATTAGACTGGAAAGAGGCTAAGTCTACAGGTCATTAAAGTCAACCTAAAAACTTAGCCTCTTGATTTCATATTAAATTTTAAATAAACTTCAGTCTTCACATACCATTGTCTGCAAAGTCGATGAGACTACTATTTATTATTGCTGCTACATCCTTTTTGTAATCGTGTATAAAAAAATGATCCCCGTCAAACATATGAATTTTACAACTTTTGGACGTATAATCATGCCATTTTGCAACGTCAAAAATAGTGGCTCCCTTTTCTCTTTTTCCCCACAATACACTTATATCGCAGTCAAGCTTAGTGTTTTTTTCAATGTGCCTGTATGTGTCAGTAATTCTAAAATCCGCTCTGAGTATCGGTAAAAACAACTCCATTAATTCATTGCTTTTCAGAACCTCTTTGGGCGTGCCTCCCAGCTTAAATACCTCATCCACAAACTCCTTATCCGGCAAATCATAGAGTACCTTCTTCTTACTTACAAAACCCGGAGGATATCTGCCGGAAATAAACATATGGACAGGATATGGATGTCCGAGCTCCTTTATTCTATAGGCAAGTTCATATACAAGTACACTGCCCATACTGTGGCCAAACAACGCATAAGGTTGTTCTTCAAGGTTGCTTATGATAATACGTTGTATATCTTCAAGCGCTTCCTCAACACTTCCGTAAAACGGTTCACCAATCCTGCTGCCTCTTCCCGCAAGCTCAATCGGGAAAAGCTCAATCCTATCATGCAAGTATTGTTCCCAATATTTATATACTGCTGCAGAACCTCCTGCATACGGCAGACAAAACAATTTAATCTTATCCATTATATCTACCCCTTATATCTGAACTATTGGTTGATCTCTTCCAATATTTCTTTAATAATAGCCGCATTTTTATCTATATATCCTGTACTTAACATATCAAAATGACTGCCAAATCCGTTATATACTTTGAACTCTCCCGTTGTTGCCTCTCTCCATCCTTCACATAAATCAGCTTCACCTTCATTGTCTTGCTGCTGTGATATAATAAGATGGATATTGGAGTTTATCTGTCCCGAGTTTATAACACTTCTAGTGTATTTATGATAATTTCTCATTCTTTCAATGGCCTTTTCAATAACTGCCTGGTTATCTCCAAACATGCCTTTTATAAGTTTCTCATTTTCTTCTATAAATTCTTTATCCTGTTGCTCAGCAAGTTTCTTAGCATCTTCGCTTTCTTCCTCAATAAGGACAAATGATTTAGCCGAATCCAGAAAGATTATATCGGATACATGATGTCCAGTTTCAAATAATACTTTAGCAACTTCAAATGCCAGATTACCTCCTGCCGAGTAACCAAATAGAATATATGGGCCCTCGGGTTTGACAGAAGTAATTGCCTTCACATACTCCTCCATCCTGCTCTCATTTTCTATAAAGTCAAAGGAATATATGGAATAAGCATTCATTTGTTTTGATAAACTACCATAAGCTATTCCATTTCCTCCTCCTGGAGGGAATGCAAACATAAGACTCTCCATTGCTGAATTAAAATGAATTGCCGGACTTGGTGTAATATAATCATTGGCGTACGTATTGTGTATAAAACGGGCAATTTCCTTTATGGTTGGGGCCATATAAAAGTCTTTTAGTGGTACCTCAACATTTAACTGTTCATAAATTCTGCTTATAAGGGATATTGCCTTCAGTGAGTATCCTCCCAGTTCAAAGAAGTTATCATTCACACCAATTTTTTGTACTCCAAGGGCATCATGCCACAGCAGTGCAAGCTTCTCCTCAACTTCACCGCAAGGCTCTACATACTCTACTGATGTAGCTAAAGTACCGTCATTTTGGGGTAAATTATTCCGATCTATTTTGCCATTGGCTGTCAAAGGCAGCTTTTCCAGCTGAACAAAGTATTGTGGTATCATGTAATCGGGAAGTTCTTTTAAGAGAAGCGCCCTTAAATCTGATATTGTAAATTCACTTTCCCCTGCTATATAAGCACACAAATACTTGTTGCCCTCCTGGTCTGTCTTTGCAATTACCGCAGCTTCTTTTATTGAAGGATGCTTTAATAGCTGCACTTCTATTTCCCCAAGCTCTATCCTAAAGCCCCTAATCTTTACCTGATGGTCTACTCTGCCTATAAATTCGATGTTTCCGTCAGGAAGCCACCTTCCAAGATCACCGGTACGATACATTCTTTCTCCAGAGCTGAAAGGATTAGCTACAAATTTTTCCGTAGTCAATTCAAGTTTGTTCAAATAGCCTTTTGCCAGCCCATCTCCAGATATATATATTTCACCAGTTGTATTAACCGGTAAGATATTCATGTCTTCATTAAGTATATATATCTTATAATTCTGCAATGGCATACCTATAGGTATACTTGTTAGATTTCTCACCTTCTCACGGCTTAAATGGTAATAAGTTGAATCTACGCAGCATTCTGTTGGACCATAAACGTTTGTTATAGTAGGGTTATTATCTTTAAACCGATCATAGAAACCTTGTATACCTTTACATGAAAGTTCTTCCCCTCCGATAATAAACTGCATAACTGAAAGACTTTCGCCAGGACTGGCAGTATCTGTTAAAAGCTTTATATGTGCTGGTGTTCCGTCTGAAACAGCAATTGAATTCCTGTTATAGTACTTTAGAAGGCCCTCACCATCTAGCCTTGTATCCTCAGGAACTATAAACAGCGTATGGCCAAGGAGAGAAGCCGCAAATATTTGTTTTACAGATGCGTCAAAAAAGTAAGGGGACACAAGGGCAACATTTAAATAATTATCATAATTTTCATAGACAAGCTTTCTTAGTCCATAAACCAAGTTAACTACACTTCGATGCTCTATCATTGAACCCTTCGGAACTCCAGTAGATCCCGATGTATAAATGATATAAGCTAAGTCCTCTGGTTTATTTATTTTATCAAGGTTTTCAGCACTTCCAATGTATATTTCAGGGGAATCAAGCAGTAATATATTACCGTAAAACTCTGCTTTATCCGCTAAATGTGATTGCGTCAACAGCATAGTTGCATTACTATCTTCCAGTAATTTTTTTATTCTTAGTTCAGGAAGTTTGGTTGAAATTGGTAAATAGACACCTCCTGCTTTTAAAATTCCCAGTATTCCAACCTGCATATCTACGGATCTTTCTACCATTATTCCAACTATGCTGTTTTGCTTTACACCATTACTTCTTAGTGCTCTGGCAAGCTGATTTGCCTTTTCATTGAGCTGCCTGTAGGTTAATTGCTTGTCCTCAAACACTACAGCTACATTATCAGGTGTCCTTTCCACTTGGTCTTGGAACAGCTCATGTAGAGTCTTATCCCTAGGGTATTCTGCCTTTGTATCATTAAAACTATTTAGTATTTGCTGTTTTTCATCCTGAGATAGTATATTTATTTCGGACAGCATCTTTTCGGGGTAAGCTGTGATCTCTTCCAGTACATTGATGAAATGGACCCCAAGTTTTTCTATTGTCTCTTTCTTAAACAGACGAGTAGCATACTTTAACCCAAATACAATATTATTCTGGGTCTCTTGGGCGTTTAGGGTCAAATCAAATTTGGACGCCCTGAACTCATTATCATAGGGCATGAACCTTAGCCCATTCATCTTAAATTCTGATGCCTCTTTATTTTGCAAGACAAACATAGTATCAAACAGCGGATTTCTGCTCAAATCCCGCTTAATGCTAAGCTTCTCCACAAGTTCCTCAAATGGGTAATCCTGGTTTTCATAAGCCCTTAGAGCATTTTCTTTTACTACCATCAAAAACTCGCTGAAATTCTTTTTACCTTGAGGGTAATTCCTCATAGCTAGGGTATTGACAAACATGCCTATGATGTCCTGCAAATCTGTATGTGGCCTTCCTGCTATAGGGCTTCCAATTACGACATCTTCCTGTCCGGTGTATTTGAAAAGAAGCACATTGTATGAAGCTAGAAGCACCATATACAGTGTTGCTCCATGATCCACGGCAAGCTTGTTCAGTTTATGTGCAAGTTCCCGGCCTGTTTCAAAACTGACCATATCGCCTTCAAAACTCTGTATAGCCGGCCTTGGGTAGTCTACCGGCATATCAAGTACTGGTATTTCTCCCCTAAATGCCTGGAGCCAGTATTCTTCTTGTTTACTGATTGTGCCGTCAGCAAACAATTTATTCTGCCATACGGAATAGTCCTTGTACTGAATCTGAAGTGCTGGAAGATTCATTCCTTCATACAAGCTTATGAATTCTCTTACCAGTATTTCATCCGACACCCCGTCAGATATGATATGGTGTTTATCAAGCATCATGACATGCCTGTCTTCTCTAATTTTTACGAGCCCTGCTCTTAGTAAAGGAGCCTTGCCAAGGTCAAATGGCCTTATGAATTCATTTGCTGCTTCTGAGGCTTTTTCTTCGCCGGTTTCCATGTACATGATACTAAATTCCACCTCATCATGGACCTTCTGCACCGGTTCACCATCTACCATATGGAAGGAGGTCCGGAAAGCCTCATGCCTTTTTACCAGCTGATCTAAGGCTTTCTCAAAACGTTCTATATCAATACTGCCTTCTAACAACATAAACTCTGGCATATTGTATGCCACCCTTGCTCCTTCAAGCTGATTTAATATATACAGCCTTCTTTGGGAAGACGACATAGGATAGTATTCCATTTCTCCAGTGGGCTGGATAGATTGATAAATACTCTCTTGGGCTTCCTGGATGTACTTGGCAATTTCTGCAATTGTCGGCAGCTTGAATATCTCCTTAAGAGATATATTTACATTGAACTCTTTGTGAATTTTGGCTGCAAAGTTTATTGCTTTTAATGAGTGCCCCCCAAGCACAAAGAAATTATCATTTCTCCCTATTTTCTCAACCCCCAGGATATCCTGCCACAATTGTACAAGCTTCTCTTCCACTTCACCTGAAGGTGCTTCATACTCTACTCCAGTATTTAAATGAGCAGCAGGGTGGGACAAGTTCTTCCGGTCTATCTTACCATTGGCTGTCAAAGGCATTTCATCCAGCTGCATGAAGTATGCCGGGATCATATACTCGGGCAATTCTTTTGAAAGGCATTCCCTTAGTTCAGTTATTGTCAGTTCATTTTCCCCAACGAAATATGCACACAGATCCTTGTTCTTCTGTTGGTCTTCCTTTACAATAACCACAGCTTCTTTTATTGAAGCATGTCTTAATAGCTGAGCCTCTATTTCTCCAAGTTCTATTCTAAATCCCCTTATCTTTACCTGGTGGTCCATCCTGCCTAAAAATTCTATATTCCCGTCAGGCAGCCATCTTGCCAAGTCCCCAGTACGATACATTCTTTCTCCCTTTATAAACGGGTTAGATACAAATCTTTCTGCAGTAAGCCCCGTCTTGTTTAAATAGCCTTTGGCAAGACCATCCCCAGATATATATAATTCCCCAGCGATACCTATAGGATTTACTTCTAATTTCTTACCAAGTAAGTATGCTCTGGTGTTTGGCAAAGGACGGCCTATGGGGATATTATCCAATCTACTAAGCCCCGCCGCAGTAATCAAATATTCCGTAGAATCCACACAGCATTCGGTAGGACCATAAACATTTGTGATGCAAGGTTGCACATCCTCAAATCTGCTTAGGAAGTCTTTTACTGCATCAAATGGAAGAACATCTCCGCCTATAATAAAATGTCTCACTTTTAGGTTATTATCTATAGGAGGAGAATTTAACATCATATTTACGTGTATGGGCGTTCCATCCGAAATATCAATCCTATTTTCACTATAGAAGTCCAGCAGCTTTTTACCGTCTTTCCTTGCTTCCTCCGGTACAATGTACAATGCATGCCCCATTAGCAGTGCTGCGAAAATCTGCTGCACCGAAGCATCAAAAACATAAGGGGCAATGAGGCAAACATTCAACGGTGATTCATATTTGCTATATATTCTCTGGAACAGACCCTCTACCAGGTTTAATACACTCTTATTATCAATGCAAACACCTTTAGGGTTTCCCGTTGAGCCAGAGGTATAGATGATGTACGCTGTATCACCAGGCTTATTTATACATTTTATATTCACATCGTTTATAAAATTATAATCATAATCAGATAAATCAATAATCTCACCATCGAAATCATCACGATCCATAAGATGATTTTGTGTGAGTAAAATTTTGGCCTTGCTGTCCTCCATCATATACCTTTTTCTTTCCAATGGATAATTAGGATCTACAGGAAGGTACGCCCCCCCAGCCTTGATTACTGACATTATACCTATAACCATTTCAGGCGAGCGGTCCACCATTATGCCTACAATATCATCAGGCTTTACTCCCTTTTCTCTTAATGCCCTGGCCAATTGGTTTGCCTTTTGATTCAGTTCTCGGTAGGTTAATTGTTTACCTTCAAAAACCACTGCAATATGATCAGGAGTCTTTTTCACTTGCTCCTCAAACATTTGGTGTATGGTTTTATCCAGGGGATATTTGAGAGCAGTATCGTTAAAGCTGTATAATACTTGCTGTTTTTCTTCCTGTGATAACATTTCGATTTCATAAAGCCTTTTTTCGGGGTATGCTGCAATTTCTTCCAGCAAATTGATGTAATGAGCCCCAAGTCTTTCAACTGTTTCTTTCTTAAACAGTCTTGTACAGTATTCGAGTTCAAAGGCTATACCATCCTCAGTCTCAAATGCATTTAAGGTGATGTCAAATTTTGATATTCTGCCTTCTATCCCTTTGTTGTACGGCTTGAAGCTTAGATCAGACGTTATGAGCTCTGCTTTTCCAACATTGTATATGGTAAACATGGTATCAAAGAGGGGATTCCTGCTCATATCCCTCCTTATGTCCAGCTTATCCACTAATTCTTCAAACTGATAGTCCTGATTGTCGTATGCTTTCAAAGCATTTTCTTTAACTTCTTTCAAGAATTCAATAAAAGTCTTTTCTCCTTGCGGGTGGTTTCTCATGGCCAGAGTGTTTACAAACATACCTATGATGTCTTGAAGGTCAGCATGAGGCCTTCCAGCTATAGGACTTCCCACAATAATATCTTCCTGTCCAGTGTATCTAGATAACAGCACATTGTATGCAGCAAGAAGCGTCATATATAATGTAGCTCCATTGTCTGATCCAAGCTTGTTAAGTCTAACCGCAAGCTCGCTATCAGCTTCAAAGCTGATGTAGTCTCCTTCAAAGCTTTGTACTGCGGGTCTTGGGTAGTCGGTGGATAAATCCAGCACAGGGATCTCTCCCTGAAAGGTCTGGAGCCAGAATTCCTCCTGCTTACTTATGGCAGCTCCTGCAAACAATTCCCTCTGCCAAACTGAGTAGTCCTTGTACTGTATACGCAGTGGAGGAAGTATTTTCCCTTCATATAAGCTTATAAACTCTCTTACCAGTATGTCGTTGGACACTCCATCCGATATGATATGATGCATGTCAAACACCATAATATGTCTGGCTTCTCCAATCTTTACAAGTCCAACTCTTAATAGTGGAGCCTTTCCAAGGTCAAAGGGCCTTATGAATTTCTCCACTATTTCGGGAATCTTCTCTTCACTGGTTTCCAGGTACATGATACTTAGGTCCGCCTTGTCATGGACTTTCTGAGACAGCTCTTCCTCGATCATATGGAAGGAGGTTCGAAAGCTCTCATGCCTTTCTATTAGACTATGAAAAGCCTGCTCAAAACGTGCTTTATCAACAGTACCTTCCAGCAATATTATGCCAGGTATATGGTAGGCGATTCCAGCTCCTTCAAGCTGGTTTAATATATATAGTCTTTTCTGGGCGGAAGGTATGGGATAATATTCCATATCCCCAGCACGTTGAATGGACTGATATAGGCTCTCCTTTGAGTCTTCAATGTAGCTGGCAATTTCTAAGATGGTTGGTGTCTTGAATATTTCCTTAAGAGGTATGTCTACATTGAACTCTTTGTGAATTCTTGCTACAAGGCTTGTTGCCTTTAACGAGTGTCCTCCGAGCATAAAGAAGTTATCATTTCTTCCTACCTTCTCTATTCCCAGGATGTCCTGCCACAGCAGCGCAAGCCTTTCCTCCACTTCACCTGAAGGCGCTGCATACTCTGTTCCTGTATCTATTCTTCCATCAGGCAGCGGCAGCGCCTTTCTGTCCAATTTTCCATTTATGGTTAACGGTACTTTTGCTATCCTCATAAAATAGGATGGAATCATATAATCGGGCAGCTCTTTAGATATAAGCTCCCTTATTTCGGTCACTGTCACTTCTCGGTCAGACACTATATAAGCGCAAAGATACCTGCCTACACTTGAATCTTCCCGGTCAATGATCACCGCCTCATTTATATCAGCATGCTTCAAAAGGGCTGCTTCTATTTCCTCAAGCTCGATTCTATACCCTCTTATTTTAACCTGGTGGTCTTTTCTGCCGGCAAATGCAATATTCCCGTCAGGAAGCCACTTTGCAAGATCTCCTGTTTTATACATCAGTTCTCCAGGCATAAATGGGTTCGGTACAAACTTTTCCCTGGTAAGTTCCGGTTTTTTCAAGTATCCTCTCGCCAATCCTGCCCCGGAAACACAGAGTTCACCCTCAACACCTATGGGCTTAAGATTATTGTTTTCATCAACTATAAACACCCGGGTATTGGTAATAGGTTTACCAATAGGTACCGACTTATCGGCCGTCTCACAATCATCTGCTTTCCATACCGTTGCACATACGGTTGTCTCAGTAGGTCCATAAGCATTTATATATGAAATCCTGTTGCTCCATTTCTTTAAAAGTTCGGGAGTGGAAGCCGAACCTGCTGCAATTACCTTCTTTAAGGAAGTTACTTTTTCCGGGTCCAGATTTGCCAGATACGGAGGTGGTAAAGTAGCAATAGTTATCTCATTTTCATTTAGGTATTCTTCAAATCTTCGATAGTCATTGATAATATCGCTTGAAGATATATATAGTGTTGCTCCTGCCAATAGTCCCATAAATATTTCCCAAACTGCAGCGTCGAATGAAATTGATGCAAATTGAATAATCCTATCGCTTTCACTTACATTTAAGCGGGTCTTGAAAAACGCCTCCAGATTTGCTACCCCTTTATGTTCTACCATAACCCCTTTAGGTTTTCCTGTAGACCCAGATGTATAAATGATATATGCCAAATTTTGCGGTGAACATACCACTTCCAGGTTCATAGGGTTTCCGGCATAAAGGCTTTCATCTTCTATGTCTATATACTTCCCGTAAAACTCCACTTTCTCCAGGAATTGCTTTTGGGAAATCAGCCCCCCTATCTCGCTGTCCTCGAGTAAATATTCGATTCTTGCCTTAGGGTAGTCAGGATCTATAGGCATATATGCCCCTCCGGCTTTAAGTATGCCAAATATACCTATGACCATCTCCAGTGAGCGTTCTACCATAATACCCACTATGCTGTCTGGTTTAACTCCCTTATCCCTCAACACTCTTGCAAGCTGATTTGACTTCTCATTGAGTTCCCTATAGGTTAGCTGCTTACCCTCAAACACCACTGCCGCATTGTCAGGTGTCTTCACCGCTTGTTCCTCAAATAGTTGGTGAATGGTCTTTTCCCTGTGGTATTCCTCCGTTGTATTATTGAAGCAGTGTACTATTTCTTTCTTTTCCACTTCGGTGAGTATATCAATATTCCTAATATGCATATCGGGACTATCGGTTACAATTTCTATTACCGACTGAAAATGTCCCTTGATTTTTTCTATGAAATTACCATCATATACCAGTGAGTTGTAACTGAATTTAATAGATAATTCCTTACCGCCATCAACGAGTATCCCAAAATCATAATTCGTCTGCTCGAATATTTCCATTCCAACTACATTTAAAATGCCATTACTGGATGAAGCATTAACCGCTTCATCCATAGGGTAATTTTCAAAAGCCATAACATGATGTATCAAGGCATCTTTCAAGCATGTTTTTGACTGCACATCCGCCAGAGGATAGAAACTGTACCGGTCAGATTCAAGCACCGATTGCTGCATCTCTTTGATCAGTTCGGTAAAAGTTTTATCCTCATCACAACTCACCCTTACTGCAACGGTATTTATAAATAAACCCACCATGCTCTCAATTCCCTGTATTTCATGAGGCCTTCCCGATACCACCTCACCAAACACCACATCATCGGTATTGTTATACCGCTGTAATAATATCCCCCATATGGTCTTTATAATGGTACTCATGGTTGTATTGTTTTTGGCTGCAAACTTCTCAAGATCGCTAGTTATTTGTTCAGATATTTTAAACTCCGTTTCTTCAATCCTGAAATCATCACTTGCAGACCTGCCGTTTTGGGGAAGGACTGTCTGATGCTCGTAACCTTTAAGATAGGTTTCCCAGTAATCTGCGGCCTCGTTCTGATTTCTGCCTTCCAACCATTTGATATAGCGGCTGTAAGGATATACCTTTCCTGACTCCGGCTCCCGGCTATTCATCAGGGCTTCATAGTTTTCCATAAATTCTCTAAATATATTTGCGAGACTCCACCCATCAATAATGATGTGATGAAAGCTCCATACCATGTTATAAGATTGGTAGCCTGTTTTAATTACACTTAATCTTGTTAAAATATCCCTTGATAAGTCAAAGCCCTTTTTTCTGTCTTTAACCCTGTATTCTTCTATATACCTATCCCTTAGTTCTTCGGCAAGGGAGGTAATATCCTCATAGCTGACAGACAGCTTTCTTTCCTTCATGACTACTTGTAAGGGCTTGGCTACATTTTCATACAAAAAAATTGTTCTCAAAGCGTCATACTTTTCAATAATGATATTAACGCTCTTTTCAACACAATCAATGTCCAGGATGCCTTTTATAGAAAGTGATATCTGCTCAAAGTAGGCGTCTGAATTTTTATCCATCATATAGTGGTACAATATCCCTTGCTGCATAGGAGTGAGCCGGTACATATCTTTTATGTTTTGTTTCTTCAAATCACTCATAAGTACTCCTCCTTAAATACAAACTCTTTTTATTCGAAGTTATTCAATACGTCTTCAAACTCATCCATATTCAGATCGTCTACTGTAAAATCACTGAGTGTAGCTTCTGAATAGTCCATTTCTGCACAATGGGTTATTATGTTTACTAAATGCTTTTTAAAACTCACCGCTACCCCTTCAATAGTACTCTTCTCATACTCGCCCTGGTTGTAGCTAAAGTTTAATTCCAGCTTCCCGCCTTCTACAGTTCCGCCGTTAATATCAATACAATACTCACTTTTATAGTTTGGTCCTGTAGACTCTCCGGCAGGAATATCAGACACTCCAAATAAATTGTCTACATTATCCTGGTTGAATTGACCGAGGTAATTGAAGCTTATTTCAGGGTTTAGATTAAAATTTAAATCGGCTTTGTTTTCCGGCAAGGTAAGATATTTTAGTATGCCGTAACCTATCCCTTTGTTAGGTATCTGCCTGATGTTTTCTTTTACCGATTTGATCATGCGGGAAATATCGAGTTGTCCGCTGACATCTAACACCACGGGATACTGGGTGGTGAACCATCCCACGGTCCTGCTTATGTCAATGTCTTTAATGATTTCCTCCCTGCCGTGCCCCTCCAGACTGATCAGAACCTTATCATTTCCGGTCCATTCCCTCACTGCTAATCCCAAGGCGGTAAGCAATATGTCGTTTACTTCTGTGTTATAAGCATGGTTTACCCGCTTTAGCATCTTCTCAGTCTCTTCAATACTCAGCTCGATCTTGACGCTATTGTTATTCATATACCTTCTTTCTTCAATCTCTCGGTCTTTTGGAAGCGGTATTGTTTCAGTTTTTTCCAAATTGGTCCAGTAATTTATTTCTTTTAATAGTTCAGGGCTATTGGCATACTCATCAAGCCTCTGTGCCCAATCTTTGAAAGAGTCGGTCTTGTTGCTGAATTTTATTTCATCATTGTTTAGCGCCTGTCTGTATCCTATGTCCAAATCTTCCAGTATGATTCTCCACGATACCCCATCAACTACAAGGTGGTGAATAGCTATTAGCAGGTGGTCCCCTTCTTTAGTCTTAAACAGACCAACCTTAACTAAAGGACCGTTATACAAGTCCATGCTCCTCTGAATCCTCGACGCTTCCAGCTCTATTTTTTCCCGGTAATTATAGCTGTCCCTAAGGTCTACAATTTCCAATGAAAAATGTTCACCTTCAAGGTTTTTGTTGTATTGGAGTATATTTTGATCCTCTATTTTTACCACTGTTCTAAAAATATCGTGGTGCTCTACAAGCTTTGACAATACTTTTCGAATAATAGCTTCTTCAAATCCGTTACGCCCATATATCATTATTTCCTGATTAAAATGATGGATATCCTTGCTGTCTTGTTTATACAACCATCTTTGTATAGGTGTTATCGGTACTATGCCTTCTACCGGGCCTTGATGAATTCTTCGGCTTGTAGATTGTATATATTCGACGAGTTCCTCAATTACAGGATGTTTGAATAAGTCCCGCATTTCGAGCTTTAGCCCATGGACGTTAAGACGCGACATTACCTGTATGGCTTTTATTGAGTCTCCTCCAAGGCTGAAGAAATTATCTTTTACCCCGATGTTTTCAGTTTTTAGTACGTCTTCCCATACTTTGGCCAGTATTTCTTCTCTTTCGTTTCTAGGAACTACATGCTCTACTCCGGTATTAATATTCCCCTGTGGTTCAGGCAATGCTTTCCGATCAATTTTACCGTTGGCATTAAATGGCAGCTGTTCCAGCTGCATGAAATATGCTGGTACCATGTAGTCAGGTAGTTCGTTTAAGAGATGCTCCCTTAGCTCGGAAATGGTCAATTCATTTTCCCCTACAATATATGCACACAGGTACTTCTTCCCTTGCTGCTCTTCCTTTGCAATAACCACTGCTTCCTTAATAGCAGTGTGCTTCACCAGATGTGCTTCAATTTCTCCAAGCTCTATTCTAAAGCCTCTTATCTTTACCTGGTGGTCGATCCTGCCCATGAATTCGATGTTCCCATCAGGAAGCCGCCTTACTAAGTCCCCTGTGCGGTACACTTTTTCGCCGGGAATAAACGGGTTAGGTACAAATTTTTCTGCTGTCAGTTCAGGTCTATTCAAATAGCCCCTTGCAAGACCGCTTCCACCTATCACAAGTTCACCGGCCACTCCTACAGGAGTTAATTGGTTGTGCTTGTCCAGTATATAAAGGTATACATTCTGTAAAGCTTTCCCTATAGGTACTGTTATAAGTTCTTCTGCTATTTTCTTTGTTATACTGTAACCCGCTGCATATATCGTGGACTCTGTAGGCCCATAGATATTTTCCAGAGATGTGTTCTCTGAGACATCGAAAAGCTCATGGACAAGCTTTTTGGGCAGCGCTTCTCCAGCAGCAAAAATATACCTGAGAGTTGATGGCAGTTTTATACCATTATCTTTTAAAGTTTGTACCATTATATTCAGCATTGATGGTACAAAGTTTACATGGGTTATCTTATGCTTGTTTATTACCTCTACTAACTCCATAGCTTCCTTTTCCACACCTTGGCGTGATATTACAAGCTTTCCTCCGTTGAGGAACCAGCCAAATATCTCAGCTACGGATACGTCAAAGGTATAAGTTGTTTTAAATAGAAAAGCGTCTTCCGCTTTAAGCGGATACATGGCCTGGAGGGCTGTAATTATGTTTACAACGCTAGTATGCTCAATCATTCCACCTTTGGGCTTCCCTGTCGAACCTGATGTATAAATGACGTACGCAAGGTCCGAGGGTTTGTTTACATTTTCAAGCTTTGAGTTCTCTTCATTTAAATATTCTTCCTCCAGATATATAATATCCGCATCAATCTGCTTATTTTCCATAAAGGTCCTGGAGGTCAAAAGGATCTGGGAACCACTATCGTCCAACAAATACTTTATCCTTGTATCAGGATAATTAGGATCTATCGGCAGATACGCCCCTCCAGCTTTCAATATGGCAAATATCCCCACAATCATCTCAAATGAACGTTCGGCCATAATTCCTACAATACGGTCAGGCTTTACCCCTTTGTTCCTCAATACTCTGGCCAAATGATTTGCCTTTCCGTTCAATTCCCTGTAAGTCAAGTGCTTGTCTTCATATACCACAGCTATGTTGTCAGGTGTCCTTTCCACCTGCTCAGCAAACAGCTCATGTATGGTTTTGTCCTGCGGATAGTCTTTCTTAGTATCATTAAAGTCTATCAGCAACTGCTTTCTTTCTTCATGACTTAATATAATAAGCTTGTCAACTGACCCTTTGGGGTTATGGATAAACATATTTAAAATATTAATAAAATAGTCTATACACTCTTCTGCCTGTTTTCTTTCCAATACTTTGTCCGAGTAGATCAAGCTTATATTAAGATCATCGAATGTATTACTTACTGTAAAGTCAAGACTTGTATTGGTTGCTTCATATTCATCAACTGAAATTCTATCTTTAACATCACCGATTTCTTTGTTTATTATCTCGTTATATATATGAAAATCCACATAATTGAATATGGTATCAAATAAAGGATTTTCCTCTTTGTTTTCTTTTCCGCCCAGGATATTTATGATCTCAAATAAAGGCAGTCTTCCATAAAGCTTTAAGTTTATTAATTTCTTTTCTGCAACTTTTATCAATTCCTCCCATATATCGATTTTATCAAAACACATTTTGACGGGAACCGTATTTAAGAAGCACCCCAGCATCTTATCTCCATCTTCGCATACAGGTCTGTTATTTTCTACCAAACCTACGACAAAGTCATCCTCGTATGAAAGCATATTGAGCATATAAGTGTATGCAGCAAAGCAAAGTGTCTTTAAGCTTACATCATATCTTCTGGCAGTACTTCTTAAATCACCTAAAAATTCCTGACTTAAATGGCGTGTTACATGGTCTACTTTATAAGATTTTTTTGTTTTTCCATGAATATTTGCAGGCATATTCAACCTTTTATATTCACTTAATTCCTCTCTCCAATAATTAATTACTTCCTGGTTGTCCTTAATTGTCATTTGGTCTGCTATATAATCTTTATAGCTGCATTTAAGCCGTGTTGGTATATAATCTTTTTCTTGCTTAAGCTTAGAGTATAGGTTTGAAACTTCCGTAATCAATGAAGCAACACTCCAGCCATCCAGGATAGCATGGTGGAATATCAGAACCAGACAAATATGGTTTGCGTCAAGTTTGAATATTCTTATCCTCCAAAGGGGCTTTGATATATCAAACGGATTCGCTCTGTCATTTTCCAAATATTTGTTTATATACTCAACCTGCCCTGTCCTGCTAAAATTCATGATATCTATCTGCTCAATATCAAGACTACTGCCCTTGTAAACAATTTGCACAGGAGTTTCAAAATCTTCTAAATTAAAAACCGTCCTTAAAATATCATGTTTTGACGTCATTAGAAGCATCGCTTCTTTAAATGCTGGGAAATCAAAGTCTTTGTCATTCAGATGAAATGCAAATTGGTCATGATAAACTGCATTTTCATAGTCTTTTTTGGAATGATAAATCATACCCAGCTCTATGTGACTCATCGGATATATATCTTCCATGTCCGAAGGTAACTTTTCTGAGAGAGTTTCATTCATCAATATTCGCTGTTTAAATAACTCCAGTTCTTCCCTTGCTTTACCCATCTTACTGTTAAAAGCTTCCGTATCTTTTACTTTTAAGAATGCAGACAATCTCTCAATATCAGGATTCATGTATATATCCCTGACTTGGATGTTTATATCCAACTTTTTGCATATTGTGCTGACTAATGATATTGCACGTATAGAATCTCCGCCTATTTTAAAGAAGTTGTCCCTTATTCCTACCTGTTTTGCTCCAAGCACTTCCTGCCATATTTCAACCAGTTTCTCTTCCACTTCATTCCGCGGCGCTACATATTCTGTTCCCGTACTCATACTTCCGTCAGGCTCGGGCAATGCTTTCCTGTCTATTTTTCCATTAGGGGTCAATGGCAGCTTTTCCATCTGCATAAAGTAAGAAGGGATCATGTAGTCCGGGAGCTCTTTTGACAAGTGTTCCCTCATCCCCTGTACGGTTATTTCTTGATCCGGTACGACGTACGCACAAAGATACTTATTTCCGTCAGCTCCTTCTTTGTCCAATACCACTGCTTCTTTTATTGTTTCATGCTTTAATAACCGGTTCTCTATTTCACCCAGTTCTATCCTGTAGCCTCTTATCTTTACCTGATGGTCGATCCTGCCCAGGTATTCTAGGTTGCCGTCAGGCAGCCACCTTGCCAGGTCACCTGTCCTGTACATCCTTTCACCCGGTGCGAATGGGTTTGCTGCGAATTTTTCTTCTGTAAGTTCCGGTCTGTTCAAGTACCCTCTTGCCAGTCCATCCCCTGCTATACATAGTTCTCCCGCTACTCCTATCGGCTGCAGGCCCTTTTCCTTACTCACAACATATAACTTAATGTTATCTATGGGCTTTCCTATTGGTACAAGCTCCAATTCTTCTTCCGTGGAGCAGCCAAAGTAGGATACATCTACTGTTGCTTCTGTTGGTCCGTACAGGTTATGCAGGCTTGTTCCTTTTTCTTTGTACAGCAGCTTGTTGAACTTTTCTACTTGCTTCAGGTTCAGTGCTTCTCCACTGGCAAATACCTGCTTTAAGCTTGCTATTTCCTCTATTATCCCCTTTTCCTCTACATACTCTAAAAATACACTCAACATGGATGGTACAAAGTGCATTGTGGTAACTTTATTTTTTTCGATTGCCTTCACGATTTCTTCCGGATTTTTTTCTCCTCCCGGTATCAGCAGGCAGACTTTGGCCCCAGTAAAGCTCCACCACAATAATTCCCATACCGATACGTCAAAGGTATAGGGAGTTTTCTGCAGGATCACATCACCTTCAGCTATCGGGTATTGCTTCTGCATCCAGTTGATCCGGTTGATTACGGAGTAGTTCTCTATCATTACCCCTTTGGGTTTGCCGGTAGAACCGGATGTATATATTACATAAGCCAAGTTTTCAGGTTTACTAATTAACTTTGGATTTGATACATCCCCAGTAAATAGTTCCTGATTTTCTATGCTAATAAATTCAGCATTTCTGTAACTACCTTTAGCATTTATAAATTTATCCTGTATCAGAATAATTTGGCTGCCACTGTCATCAAGCATAAACTGGATCCTGTCTTCAGGGTATTCAGGAGCTATGGGTAAATAAGCCCCCCCAGCTTTTAGGACAGCCATGATCCCTATGATCATTTCCGGGGAACGTTCTACCATAATTCCCACTACACTATCAGGTTTTATTCCCTTTTCTCTTAATTTTCTGGCCAGTTGGTTTGCCTTTTCGTTTAGCTCCCTATAAGTCAGCTGTTTATCTTCAAACACTACAGCAATATTATTGGGTGTCCGTTCCACCTGTTCCTCAAAAATCTGATGGATGGTCTTTTCCCGAGGGTATCCTGCTTTTGTATTATTAAATTCATATAATATTTGATGTTTTTCGTCTTGTGACAGCATATCAATTTCTAATAGCCTTTTTTCAGGAAAGGCTGCTGCCTCTTCCAATACATTAAGGTAATGGGCAATAAGCCTTATAACTGACTCTTTCTTAAACAACCTGGTAGCATACTCCAATTCAAATGCAATACCGTCCTCTGTTTCCTCAGCGTTTAAAGTCAAGTCAAACTTGGATATTCTTACTTCACTGTCATAGGGCATAAACCTTAGCCCATCCATCTTCACTTCTGATGCCTCGATATTTTGCAGTACAAACATAGTATCGAAAAGTGGATTTCTACCCAGATCCCTTTCCAGGTTAAGCTTATCTACCAGTTCTTCAAATTGGTAATCTTGGTTTTCGTAAGCCCTTAAGGAGTTTTCTCTTACTTCATTAAGGAAGTCCACAAAAGTCTTTCCACCTTGAGGGTGATTCCTCATGGCTAGCGTGTTTACAAACATACCAATAACGTCCTGAAGATCAGTATGCGGCCTTCCTGCAACGGGACTTCCAACTATAATATCTTCCTGTCCGGTGTACTTGGATAAAAGGACATTGTATGAAGCTAAAAGTACCATGTAGAGCGTGGCACCATTATTCACTGCAAGTTTGTTCAGTTTAACAGCAAGCTCCTTGCCTGCTTTGAAACTGATCACATCTCCCTCAAAACTCTGTATAGCTGGCCTAGGGTAGTCTAGCGGCATATTAAGCAAAGGAATTTCTCCTTTGAATACTTGGAGCCAGTATTCTTCCTGCTTACTAATTGTCCCATCAGCAAACAGCCTGTTCTGCCATACGGAAAAATCCTTGTACTGAATCTTAAGTTCCGGAAGTTCCTTACCTTCATACAGGCTCATAAATTCTCTTACCAGTATGTCGTCAGACACCCCGTCAGATATAATATGGTGCTTATCAAACATCATAATATATCTGTCTTCTCCAACTTTTATAAGCCCAACCCTAAGTAAAGGAGCCTCATCAAGGTCAAAGGTCCTAATAAATTCACTGGCTATTTTCGCAGCTCTTTCCTCATCGGTTTCCATATACATAACACTAAAATCCACATTGCTATGGACCTTTTGTACCGGTTTACCATCTATCATATGGAATGAGGTACGGAAAGACTCATGTCTGTCAACAAGCTCCCTAAAAGCCTGTTCAAAGCGCAGTTTATCGAGTTTGCCTTCAATTAGCATAATACCAGGCATGTTGTATGCCATCCCAACTGCGTCAAGCTGGTTTAGAATATACAGCCTTTTCTGGGCGGATGAAATTGGATAGTACTCCATCTCCCCAGCCGGCCCAATAGAATGAAATACACTCTCCTTTGCAATCTTGATGCACTCGGCAACTTCAGACATATTTGGGCTCTTAAATATTTCTTTAAGCGGTATGTTTACATTGAACTCTTTGTGAATCCTGGCAATAAGATTTGCTGCCCTTAAGGAATGTCCCCCCAGCTCAAAGAAATTGTCGTTTCTTCCCACTTTCTCTATACTAAGGATATCCTGCCACAACCCCGCAAGTTTCTCCTCCACTTCACCCAAGGGTGCGACATACTCTATTCCAGCATCGATATTGCCGTCAGGTTCGGGCAATGCCTTCCTATCTATTTTGCCATTGGGAGTCAGCGGCAGCTTTTTTAACTGCATAAAATAGGATGGTATCATATAGTCTGGAAGGTCCTTTAAGAGATGTCCCCTTAGTTCTGCTATTGTTAATTCATTTTCCCCTGCCACATAGGCACACAGATACTTGTTTCCCTTCTGATCTTCCCTTGCAATAACCACTGCTTCCTTTATTGAAACGTGCTTTAGCAGTTGTGCTTCTATTTCCCCCAGCTCTATTCTAAATCCCCTTATCTTTACCTGATGATCTACTCTTCCTAAAAATTCCATATTCCCATCAGACAGCCATCTGGCCAGATCCCCTGTACGATACATCCTTTCCCCTGGTATAAACGGGTTAGGTACAAATTTTTCAGCTGTCAGTTCGGACCGGTTTAGATATCCCCTTGCAAGCCCTTCTCCCCCTATGCACAACTCACCCAAAACCCCTGTAGGCTGAGGTCTCAAGTGTTTGTCAACAACGTAGTATTTTATATTTTGCATTGGCTTTCCGATAGGTACACTCCCGGATTCCAAATAGCTTCCCTGTCTCTTTTCGTAATAACTGGAATCTATGGTGGACTCAGTAACCCCATAGCTATTAACAACCCGCAGTTTCTCTCCATACCAGGATTGTAATCTTTCATAATCTTCCACAGAGAGAGTATCTGATCCAAGTATAAGCAACTTGAGGCTATCAATAATCAAAGCATTATCATGGATATAATCCATAAGAGGAATAATCAGTGCCGGTGTGGATTCAAAGATGGTTATTTTATGGGTTTTAATAAGTGAATATAATCGTGCAGGATCGTATCTCTCCTCGGATGAACAAATAACCATTTGGCCTCCGTTGAGCAGCGTTCTCGAAACATCTCCCACAAATACATCAAAAGAAAAACTTGCGATTTGCAACAGCTTTACATCCATATCCGCAAGCCTATATTCCTTTTTCCATGCGTAAGATATGTTGACAAGACTTCTATGCTCTATCATGATCCCCTTTGGCTTTCCTGTGGTTCCTGATGTATAAATGACATATGCTAAATTACAAGATTTATTAATGACAGGAAGATTTTCTGTTCTCCCGTTGTAATTCACACAGTCATCAAAGCTTATAATATCAAGATCAAATTTAATTTTTTCTTTATGATGTTCTTGCGTAAGAATAATTCCAGCCAAGCTGTCATCGATCATATATCTGATTCGTTCTTCAGGATATTCGGTGTCTATGGGTAAATACGCGCCTCCTGCTTTAAATACAGCAATTACACCTATTATCATTTCTATGGACCGGTCTACCATTATAGCTACTACACTGTCAGGTTTTAATCCCTTGTCCCTTAAGATCCAAGCCAGTTGATTGGCCTTTTCATTAAGTTCTCCGTAAGTCAAGTATTTATCTTCAAATACTACTGCTATGTTATCAGGCGTCTTTTCCACTTGTTCTTCAAATAGCTCTTGTATGGTCTTATCCTTAGGATATTCTACTTTTGTATCATTGAAGCCATAGATTATTTGCTGTTTTTCCTCCTGGGACAACATATTTATTTCCGACAACCTTTTAAACGGATTTGCGGTTATCTCTTCCAACACGTTAAGGTAATGAGCCGCCAACCTTTTTATAGTCTCTTTTTTGAAAAGCCGAGTACAATATTCAAAGCTAAAAGCCATACCATCTTCACGCTCTATTGCATCAATGGATAGGTCAAATTTTGATATTCTATACTCTAGCCCGTTATTAAAAGGTCTGAAGCTTATACCAGGTACTGCAAATTCTACCTTAGAGGCATTTTGCATGGTAAACATAGTATCAAACAGTGGGTTTCTGCTCATGTCCCTCTTCAAGTTAAGCTTCTCAACCAGTTCTTCAAATTGGTAATCCTGATTGTCATAAGCCCTTAGAGCGTTTTCTCTTACTTCATTCAAGAATTCTACAAAGGTACTATCTCCCTTGGGGTAATTTCTCATAGCCAAGGTATTTACAAACATACCAAGGATATCCTGCAGGTCTGAATGTGGCCTTCCGGCTATAGGGCTTCCAACGATTATGTCTTCCTGTCCGGTGTGCTTAGACAGCAATATGTTGTATGCCGCGAGCAGTGTCATGTAAAGCGTAGCCCCATTATCCCTTGCAAGCTTGTTTAATTTATTCGTAAGCTCACTGCCTGCTTCAAAGCTAAAAAAATCCCCTTCAAAGCTTTGTATTACAGGCCTTGGATAGTCTAGCGGCATATTCAGTACAGGTATTTCTCCCTGGAATGCTTGGAGCCAGTATTCCTCCTGGCTGCTAATTCCGCCCTCATCAAACAGTTTATTCTGCCATACAGCGTAGTCCTTGTACTGTATCCGAAGTGCTGGAGGGTTGTTTCCTTCATAAAGATCCATAAACTCACGAATCAGTATGTCCATGGAGACACCATCGGATATAATGTGATGCATATCAAACATCATAAGATGCCTGTCTTCTCCCGTTTTTACAAGCTCTACCCTTAGCAGAGGAGCCTTGCCAAGATCAAAAGGTCTGGCAAATTCCCCAGCATACTCTGCGGCTTTTTCTTCGTTAGTTTCAAAGTACATCACGCTGAATTCCACATGGTCATGAACCTTCTGGACCGGGTTACCATCGATCATGTGGAACGATGTTCTAAGAGTCTCATGCCTTTTTACCAACTGCCTGAAGACTTCCTGGAAACGCGCTGTATCAATGCTTCCTTCCAGCAGCATAATACCAGGCATGTTGTATGCTGTCCCTGCCCCTTCAAGCTGGTTTAGTATATACAGCCTTCTTTGTGCAGATGACATAGGGTAGTATTCCATTTCTCCTGCCGGTTGGATTGACTGATATAGGCTCTCCTTTGAGTCTTTAATATATCTGGCAATTTCTAAGATGGTTGGTGTCTTGAATATTTCCTTAAGAGGTATGTCTATATTGAACTCTTTGTGAATTCTTGCTACAAGGCTTGTTGCCTTTAACGAGTGTCCCCCAAGCATAAAAAAGTTATCATTTCTTCCTACCTTCTCTATTCCAAGGATATCCCGCCACAACAGCGCAAGTTTCTCCTCTATTTCTCCCGAAGGTACTACGTATTCTACGCCGGTATTAACATTGCTATCGAGCACAGGCAATGCTTTCCTGTCTATTTTTCCATTAGGGGTCAATGGCAGCTTTTCCATCCGCACAAAGTAGGAAGGGATCATGTAGTCCGGGAGCTCTTTTGACAAGTGTTCCCTCATCCCCTGTACGGTTATTTCTTGATCCGGTACGACGTATCCACAAAGATACTTATTTCCGTCAGCTCCTTCTTTGTCCAATACCACCGCTTCTTTTATTGCTTCATGCTTTAATAACCGGTTCTCTATTTCACCCAGTTCTATCCTGTAGCCTCTTATCTTTACCTGATGGTCGATCCTGCCCAGATATTCTAGGTTGCCGTCAGGCAGCCACCTTGCCAGGTCACCTGTCCTGTACATCCTTTCACCCGGTGCGAATGGGTTTGCTGCGAATTTTTCTTCTGTAAGTTCCGGTCTGTTCAAGTACCCTCTTGCCAGTCCATCCCCTGCTATGCATAGTTCTCCCGCTACTCCTATCGGCTGCAGGCCCTTTTCCTTACTGACAACATACAACTTAATGTTATCTATGGGCTTTCCTATAGGTACAAGCTCCAATTCTTCTTCCGTAGAGCAGCCAAAGTAGGATACATCTACTGTTGCTTCTGTTGGTCCGTACAGGTTATGCAGGCTTGTTCCTTTTTCTTTGTACAGCAGCTTGTTGAACTTTTCTACTTGCTTCAGGTTCAGTGCTTCTCCACTGGCAAATACCTGCTTTAAGCTTGCTATTTCCTCTATTATCCCCTTTTCCTCTACATACTCTAAAAATACACTCAACATGGATGGTACAAAGTGCATTGTGGTAACTTTATTTTTTTCGATTGCCTTCACGATTTCTTCCGGATTTTTTTCTCCTCCCGGTATCAGCAGGCAGACTTTGGCCCCAGTAAAGCTCCACCACAATAATTCCCATACCGATACGTCAAAGGTATAGGGAGTTTTCTGCAGGATCACATCACCTTCAGCTATCGGGTATTGCTTCTGCATCCAGTTGATCCGGTTGATTACGGAGTAGTTCTCTATCATTACCCCTTTGGGTTTGCCGGTAGAACCGGATGTATATATTACATAAGCCAAGTTTTCAGGTTTACTAATTAACTTTGGATTTGATACATCCCCAGTAAATAGTTCCTGATTTTCTATGCTAATAAATTCAGCATTTCTGTAACTACCTTTAGCATTTATAAATTTATCCTGTATCAGAATAATTTGGCTGCCACTGTCATCAAGCATAAACTGGATCCTGTCTTCAGGGTATTCAGGAGCTATGGGTAAATAAGCCCCCCCAGCTTTTAGGACAGCCATGATCCCTATGATCATTTCCGGGGAACGTTCTACCATAATTCCCACTACACTATCAGGTTTTATTCCCTTTTCTCTTAATTTTCTGGCCAGTTGGTTTGCCTTTTCGTTTACTTCCTTATAAGTCAGCTGTTTATCTTCAAACACTACAGCAATATTATTGGGTGTCTTTTCTACCTGCTCTTCAAACAGTTGATGTATAGTCTTATCCTTAGGATACCGGACCTTTGTATCGTTAAAGTCATATAGTATTTTCTGCTTTTCTTCCTGTGAAAGCATATCAATTTCTGACAACCTTTTTCCAGGATAAACCGTTATCTCTTCCAGAACATTAAGGTAATGGGCTGCAAACCTTTCTACAGTCTCTTTCTTGAACAGCCTTGTGGCATATTCCAAATCAAATGCAATACCTTCCTGGGTTTCCCGAGCATTTAATGTCAAGTCAAATTTGGATATTCTAAATTCATTTGTATAGGGTATAAACTTAAGCCTATCTATCTTCAATTCTGATGAGCCGGTATTTTGCAATACAAACATAGTATCAAAAAGAGGATTCCTGCTCATATCCCTCTTTACATTAAGCTTTTCCACCAGTTCTTCAAACTGGTAGTCCTGATTTTCATAAGCCCTTATAGAGTTTTCCCTTACTTCCTTTAGAAACTCAGCAAAGGTCTTTTCTCCCTGGGGATAGTTCCTCATGGCTAAAGTATTTACAAACATACCTATTATGTCTTGTAAATCTGTATGAGGTCTTCCAGCTATAGGGCTTCCCACTATAATATCTTCCTGCCCCGTATACTTAGACAGCAGTATGTTGTATGAAGCAAGCAATGTCATGTAAAGAGTAGCCCCATTATCCCTTGCAAGCTTAATAAGTTTTCCCGTAAGCTCACTGCCTGCTTCAAAACGGATAAAACCTCCGTCAAAGCTTTGAACCGCAGGCCTTTGGTAATCTACTGGCATATTCAGCACAGGAATTTCTCCATTAAATTCCTGGAGCCAGTATTCCTCCTGCTTCTTTATTTTGTCCCCAGCAAATAGTTCCTTCTGCCAAACAGAATAGTCCTTGTACTGTATACGGAGGGAAGAAGGGTTATTTCCTCCATACATATCCATGAACTCATGTACCAGTATATCCATGGACGTACCGTCAGATATGATATGGTGCATGTCAAACATCATGACATGCTTGTCTTTTCCCGTTTTCACAAGGCCTACTCTTAGCAGCGGAGCAATTCCAAGATCAAACGGCTTTATAAATTCTTTTACGATTTCCCCCACTTTTTCTTCGTCAGATTCTAGATACACTACACTAAAACCCACAGGATCATTGATCTTCTGGACGGGTTCACCCTCTATGAAATGGAAAGATGTTCGAAGGGTCTCATGCCTATTTATAAGCTGTTGGAAGGTCTTCTGAAAAAGCTCCAGATCAATACTGCCTTCAACCAGCAAGCTGCCTGGCATATTGTATGCTGTCCCTGCTCCTTCAAACTGATTTAATATATACAGCCTTCTTTGGGCTGATGACATAGGGTAGTATTCCATCTCTTTAGCAGTTTGGATGGATTGATATATACTCTCCTTTGCTTCCTTCATATACCTTGCTATTTCCGCTATAATTGGAGCCTTAAATATTTCCTTAAGAGGCATGTCTATATTGAACTCTTTGTGAATTCTCGCTACAAGGCTTGTAGCCTTTAAAGAGTGTCCACCTAACATAAAGAAGTTGTCATTTCTTCCTATCTTCTTAATTCCAAGGATGTCTTGCCAAATCAGTGCAAGCTTCTCTTCAAATTCGCCTATAGGCGCTTCATACTCTATTCCCGTATTTATATTACCTTCGGGTTCAGGCAATGCCTTCCTGTCTATCTTGCCATTAGCTGTCAATGGCATTTTTTCAAGCTGCACAAAGTATGATGGTACCATGTATTCGGGCAGTTCTTTTAAGAGATGCTCCCTTAGTTCTGATATTGTCAGCTCATTTTCTCCCGCTATATATGCACACAGGTATTTACTGCCCTGATGGTCTTCCTTTGCAATCACCAAAGATTCCTCAATTGAAGGATGCTTTAGCAGTTGTGCTTCTATTTCACCAAGCTCTATCCTAAAGCCTCTTATCTTTACCTGGTGGTCTATTCTACCCAGGTATTCCATTTCTCCATCAGATAATAACCGGACCAGGTCTCCAGATCTATATAACCTCTCTTCCGGCTTGTACGGATTTTGAACGAACTTTTCCTTTGTAAGCTCCGGTCTTCCAAGATATCCTCTGCAAACTCCGTCTCCTCCTACACAAAGCTCTCCGGCTACTCCAATGGGAACAACTTTCATGTTCTTATCCATTACATATGTTGTAAGGGTTGGTATAGGCCTTCCTATGCTGCTCACATTAGATCTAATTTCTTCCTCTTCTATCTCTTTATATGTGACATGCACTGTTGTCTCGGTTATTCCATACATATTGATGAGTCTAGTCTGCGGGTACTTCTTTCTCCATTCCTTCAACAATGCAGGCTTTAATGCTTCCCCTCCGAATATGACATATCTTATCTTAAGTTCTTTTTCTTCATATGATACTTCTTCATTGGCTATATTATAGAAGGCTGAAGGTGTCTGATTTAATACGGTCACCTTCTCATTCCTTAGAAGTCTCAGATACTCTACATTGCTGCGTGCTGTCATTTTAGGAACTACCACCAATCTGCCCCCATATAACAACGCCCCGTACATCTCCCATACGGAAAAATCGAAACTCATAGAATGAAACATAGTCCATACATCATTTTCGTTAAAATCAAACTGCATTTTACTGTTAAATAACAGCCTTACTATGTTTCTATGCTCTATCATTGCCCCTTTGGGTTTACCTGTAGAGCCTGAGGTATATATTAAGTAAGCTAGATCGGAAGGTTTATTTACCTCCGATAAGTTATATTGTTCATCTGAATATTCCTGCTCATCTTCTAAATTTATTACTGTACCTATTGATGTATATTTGTCTATAAAATGTGATTGGGTCAACAGGATCACTGCCCGGCTGTCTTCCAGCATATGTCTTATTCTTTCCTCAGGATAATCTGGATCTATGGGAAGATATGCCCCTCCTGCTTTTAATACCCCTAGGATTGCTACTATCATCTCAAGTGAGCGTTCTGCCAGAATACCTACGATACTGTCCGGTTTGACTCCTTTAGCCCTTAATACATGGGCCAACCCATTTGATTTTTTATTGAGTTCACTATATGTAAGCTTTTTACCCTCAAATACCACAGCTACATGATCAGGGTTCTTCTCTGCCTGCTCTTCAAAAAGCTGATGGATAGTCTTGTTTTTAGGATACTGTGCCTCTGTAGCGTTAAAGGTATATAGGATTTGCTGTTTTTCTTCCTGTAACAGTACATCAATTTCCCACAACCTTTTTTCAGGGCATGCCGTTATCTCTTCAAGAACGGAAATGTAATGGGTACCAAACCTTTTTATTGTCTCCTTCTTAAACAGCCTGGTACAATATTCAAGGTTAAATGTTATACCTTCTGGACCCTCTACCACTTCAAGCATAAGGTCAAATTTTGCCTTTCTGCCTTCCAGCCAGTTGTTGTATTGTTTGAAGTTTATACCCGATGCTGCAAATTCTGTCTTGTTTGAAGTGCGCAGTGCAAACATAGTGTCAAAAAGAGGATTCCTGCTCATGTCCCTCATGAGATTAAGTTTTTCTACAAGTTCTTCAAACTGGTAGTTCTGATTTTCAAAAGCCAAAAACGCATTTTCCCTTACTTCCTGCAAGAATTGGACGAAGGTCTTTTCTCCCTCAGGATAGTTCCTTATGGCCAAGGTATTTATAAACATACCAATGATACCCTGCAGGTCAGCATGGGGCCTTCCGGCTACAGGACTTCCAACTATGATGTCTTCCTGTCCAGTGTATCTGGACAGGAGTACGTTATATGCAGCCATCAGTACCATGTATAAGGTAGCTCCATTATCTGTTGCAAGCTTATTTAGTTTGACTGAAAGTTCAGGGTTTATTTCAAAGCTTACAGCATCTCCTTCAAAACTTTGTACCGCCGGTCTTGGATAGTCAGTAGGCATATCCAGTACCGGTATATCACCCTTAAATGTCTGGAGCCAGTATTCTTCCTGCTTCTTTATTGAGTCTCCGGCAAACATCTCCTTCTGCCATACAGAAAAATCCTTGTACTGTATCCGTAGTGGCAAAAGGGTCTTCCCTTGGTACAAATCCAAAAACTCACTCATAAGTATATTGACTGATATACCATCTGATACTATGTGGTGCATGTCAAACATCATAACACGCCTGTCTTCGTTCGTTTTTACAAGTCCTAATCTCAGTAATGGAACTTGGCTAAGATCAAAGGGCGTTATGAATTCTTTGACTATTTCTGCTGCTTTTTCTTCATCCAGTTCCAGGTACGTAATACTGAAATCCACGTAATCATGAACCTTTTGTACTGGTTCACCCTCAACCATATGAAATGATGTGCGCAGAGCCTCATGTCTTTTTACTAGCTCCTTGAATGCCTGTTCGAAGCGTACTGCATCAATGTTTCCTTCCAGCAGTACGACGCCTGGCATGTTATATGCAGTACCTGCTCCTTCAAGCTCGTTTAGTATATACAGCCTTTTCTGGGCAGATGACATAGGGTAAAATTCCTGCTCTCTGGCAGAAGGTATTCCAGAAAAGGCATTTGGCGTATATTTTGAAACATCTTTTCCTTTTTCTTTTAGCATCGTCTCAAATAGCTTTCTTTTTTCTGGAGAAAGAGATTCTATTCTTTTCATCAAATTATCCATAACTTCGTCCCTCTTCTCTATTTCATCTCTTTTAATTCCTATTTATAGATTTTCAATCATGCTTAAAATTTCTTCGATTTCCACTGTATCGTTAAGTCTATTTTTAATACTTTTTGCTATTGCCGAAATTGTAGGACCCATAAACACTTCTTTTAATGCAAATTCTATGTCAAATTCTTTATGAACCCTTGATACAAGATTGGTTGCCTTTAATGAGTCTCCTCCTAATTCAAAGAAGTTATCATTTACTCCAATCTTCTGGACTCCAAGGATTTGGCTCCATATCAGTACAAGCTTCTCCTCAATTTCACCGAATGGTGCAGCATAGTCTACCCCTGTATTAATATTTCCATCAGGGGCAGGCAGGGCATTTCTATCTACCTTGCCATTCGCTGATAAAGGCAGTTTTTCCAACTGTACAAAATATGAAGGGATCATGTAGTCTGGCAGATCTTTGGAGAGATACTCCCTTAATTCCGGTATTGTCAATTCACTTTCTCCAACTATATATGCACAGATGTACTTGTTCCCTTGGGGGTCTTCCCTTGTTGCTGCCACAACTTCTTTTATTGAAGAATGTTTTAGAAGCTGAGCTTCTATTTCTCCAAGCTCTATTCGGTATCCGCGGATCTTAACCTGATGGTCTATTCTGCCCAGGAATTCGATATTCCCGTCAGGCAGCCATCTTCCCAGGTCTCCTGTTTTGTACAGCCTTATCCCCTTTTCTTCTCTGAAAGGATCTTCAAGGAATACATGGGCTGTTTTTTCAGGGTCATTTAAATAACCCCTTCCTACACCTGTTCCAGAGACGCAGATCTCTCCTTTTACTCCGATAGGGCACAGGTTCATGTTTTTATCTGTTATATATAGATTCATATTTTGTATAGGCTTGCCTACAGGAATGTTCTCTCCTTCATGAGCAGCTTCCATAGTATATAGAGTAATATCGTCCGCTGCCTCTGCAGGTCCGTAGGCATTAACTACTTTAGTATTTGGACATAGGTCAAACCATTTCCTTACTATGCCGGATTTTACGGTTTCTCCCGTTATCAGCAAGTAATGAAGTTTTTCCAGTTTATTCCCTGTGTTTTCCACATACTCAAGCATTAAAGCAAGGTATGAAGGTACCACCTCAAGGACCGTTATGCCATCTTCTATGATCCGATTCGTAAACCTTGCAACATCCTTTACTATTTCATCTGGATAGATGATAATTTGAGCTCCTATGGTTAGGGCTGCAAAGAACTGCCATACAGATACATCAAAGTATTGAGGCGAGTTCTGGGATATTATGCTGTTGTTAGTTATACAAAGTTCCTTTATTTCCGCATGGATGTGGTTTATCATGCCAAGATGCTCTATCATAGCTCCCTTTGGTACACCAGTTGAACCAGATGTATATATAACATAGGCCAAACTATTTATGTCTATATCTAGATCTAGGTTTTCGCCACTTTCAGCCTCAATCTCTTTTTCACACTGGTCAAGGTATATAATTCGGCCTTTATAGTTCTCACTAAGCTGCTGGGTCACATAATCTGATAAGGTCAACACATAGGCAGCTTTAGATTCCTTAAATATATCAAGCACCCTTTGTGTAGGGTATTTTGGATTTACAGGTATGTAAGCCCCCCCTGCTTTCCATATACCAAGTACCGATTCTACAAATAAGGGTCCCCTCTCCAGCATGACAACTACGGCTTCTTCTCTACCAGTGCCAGCCTTTAGCATGTACCTTGCTATCCTGTTTGCCCTTTGGTTGATCTGGCCATATGTAAATCTACGGCCTTCATACGCTACTGCTATATTGTCTGGACGTACTTTCGTCTGCTGCTCAAACAGGTGGTGTACCGTCAGGTGATGTTCAAATTCAACCTTCGTATCGTTAAAGCCGTATATTATTCGCTCCTTTTCTTCTTGGGATAACATATTGATTTCTGATAGTTTTTTTTCAGGGTTTGAGGTTATCTCTTCAAGGATATTAAAGTAATGCTGAACAAGCCTTTCTACCGTCTCCTTCTTAAACAGACGTGTAGCATATTCCATCCATAATATTATATTATGACCATCTGGTATCAACTGGAATGTTAGGTCAAATTTTGATGTTTTACTTTCAACCGGATATTTGGAATACTTTAATTCACCACGATGTTCCATAATATGCTCATCAGAAGGAACAATATTAAACATAACAGTAAATAAAGGATTTCTGCTTGAATCTCTCTTTACGTTAAGTTTTGTCACAAACTGATCAAACCTGTATTCCTGATTTTCATATGCTTCTAAGGAGCTTTCTTTTACTTCTTCCAAGAACTCAGTAAAGGCCTTATTTCCCTCTGGGAAATTCCTTAATGCCAGGGTATTTATAAACATCCCCAGTATTCTTTCAGTATCAAAATGAGTTCTTGCCGCTATAGGAGTACCAATAATTATGTCTTCCTGTCCTGAGTATTTATACATTAGTGTATTTAATGCCGCAAGAAGTATCATATACACGGTGGCTCCTGTTTGGGAGGAAAGTACATTTAATTTATCCATCAAATGACTGTCTAAATCAAATAGCAACCTATTTCCTTCAAAGCTTTGAAGGACAGGCCTAGGATAATCTGTAGGCATATCAAGGATAGGAATTTCACCCTTGAACCTATTAAGCCAGTATTCTTCCTGCTTTTTGTAAACCTCAGTGCTAAACAAGCCATTCTGCCACTGGGCAAAATCCTTATATTGCACCTCCATTGCCGGAAGGCTTTCACCACTTAATATAGAAACTATTTCATCAAAAGTCCTGATTATTGAAGTTCCATCCGAGACTATATGATGTACATCAAGCAAAAGTATTTGCCTGCTAGCATGGATTTCTATAAGACCTACTCTTATTAAGGGTGCTTTGCTTAAATCGAACGGTCTTACAAATTCATCGATTATTTTCTCTACTCCGTCTTCCTCAGACTCAAAATATTCTATAGTAAAATCAACTTCATCTTGTATCCTTTGCACAAGCTCCCCATCAATCATCTCAAAGGATGTCCTAAATGCTTCATGCCTTTGTATCAATGTTTTTAATGCTTCCCCAAGGGCAACCCTTTCAATCCCACCTTCAAATAAAATTCCCACAGGTATGTTATACCCAATGTTGTTACCCTCAAGATTATTAATGATATACATCATCTTTTGTGCAGATGAGGTTTCATAGTACTCTTTTTCAGAAACTTTAGGTATTCTTTCAAGCTCAGCCTTACCCATATTTAGGGAACCCTGTTCTGAAATCTTTCCCGATTCGTATAGCTTTGATATCATTTGCTCGGAAAGATCGTATATGCTGGAACCCTTAAGAAGTTCTACTATGGAAACAGGTGTTTTAAAGGCAACCTCCATCCTGTTTTTTATTTCGGTGGCCATTAATGAATCCATCCCAAAAACAGTTAGTGGTTGTTTGGTACTTAGATCCTCAGGATTATAACGCAAAACCTTCGCTACTATTGTTTTAATATGCATTTCAACGATATTCTGCCTGCTCTGTATTGGAGATGAAATAATATCCTCCAGGATATCAACATCCACCTTTGATTTATTTATATTCTCTTGTTGTCCTGACTCATCTTGCAAAAGAGTTTTAAGCACATGTGGAGAACTCATGGGTGAGAACCATTTTTCCCCAAACGTTTGCCACGAGAGTATAGGTAGAACCACAGACTGTGCAACAGCTTCTCCAACAAGGTGCTCCATAGCCCTAATTCCCTTTTCTACCGTTACAGATTCTATGGATTTTTGTATATAATACTCCGGATCACGTTCCATAAACCTTGCAGCCATTCCAACCTCTGACCATGGTCCCCAATTGATACTCAGTGCAGGAAGTCCTCTCGATAAACGATAATGTGCAAGTGAGTCCAAAAAGGCATTCCCAGTTGCATATGCTCCCTGGCCTGGTGAACCAAATACAGAAGCAACTGAAGAAAATAAAATAAAGAAGTCAATAGGCCGTCCCTCTGTCATACGGTGAAGGTTCCATGCACCATTTACCTTAGGCGAAAGGACCCTATAAAAAGTCTCATCTTTACTAACCTCAAGAAATTGATCATCCGTAATACCAGCAGAATGTACAACACCTCGAATAGGAGGCCTTTCTTCCTTATCAAAATCTTTAAAAAATCCAGCAAGCTTTTCCTCATCAGTTACATCCACTGATCCAATATATACTGTTGCCCCCTGGGACTCCAGCTTACGAACAAACTCAATCCTCTCTGCAAGGCTGCTGCCTGGCTCTACATTGTTCCATTCAGAACGTTTTGGAAATTCTCCGCGTCCAAGCAGTACCAGATGTCTTGCTCCCTTGGCAACCATCCACTGGGCTGTAATCATACCTATGCCACCAAAAGCACCTGTAATAACATAACTTCCATCGGGGCGAAGATGTACGGGTACTTGATGCTGCATATCAATCCGCAGTTTATCGATTCTTGCTGCAAGTCTATTCCCATTACGGAAAGCAATTTGGTTCTCTCCATTACCTAAGACTTCTTTTAACAGCATTTCCATTTCACCCGCATTGGCCTCTATGTCAAGGTCTACAAGGCCTCCCCAATTTGAAGGCAACTCATGGTAACCTATGACGGTGCCAAGGCCCCATACCAACGACTGTAAGAATGCAGAATTTGGAGTAGCCCTGTTGATCATTTGGGCTCCTCTTGTAATAACCCACAGCTTAAAATTTAATCCCAGATTTGTGGTTGCTTGTACCAGGTGTTTTAATACAAACAGGTTTTCAAAACAAGCTTTTTCTATAGCTGTATTGCTAACTTCCTGGATCTCAAGGATATTGAGGCTCCACATATATACAATACCTGTTAGCTTCGTTTTAATTTTTGAGAATTCATCAAACAACGCTCTAAGATCCTCAATGCTTCGAGGGTTTATATATATCTCACGCTCTTCATACTGCCAACCAAAATCCTCACCAGGATATACCATAAAGCATTCTTCTCCCCTTTTTTCAAGGAGATTTGCCAGTTCTTTTCCTGCTGCTTTATGATCCACAAAAATAAGCCATGCTCCAGAGTTAGCAGCAGCTGTGCGGGTATCAACTTCTTCACTTTTTAGAAGCTCCCAGTTTATCTCATAAAGATAATCCTTAACTCTTCCAGCATCAGACCCTCCACTATTTCCAAGTTCCTTAGTTCTTATGCCCAGTATTTCGGCGATTAGATTTCCGTCCTCACTATATAGACGGATGTTGGCGTTCAAATTATTATCTTTCCTATCTACCAACTGCGTATGACAAAGCATGACAGGCTCCGGCCTTCCATAAAGCTGCACCCTGTCTATTCCTACAGGTAGGAATGATTGGCCTTCGTTATTTTCATCTTCATTAAGTGGTGCAACTGCCGCAATGGTAACCTGGAAACAGGCGTCCAATACCGCCGGGTGAAGACCGTAGATAGAGCTATCAATCTCCAGTATTTTAGGGATCTCGATCCTGCCAAGAGCTTCGTTATCACCTTTCCATATCTTGTCTATACCTTGGAAATAAGGACCATAATGGAAACCCATTTGATAGAAGGTTTTATAACATACTTCTTTTCCGTATTCTTTGGTACAATTGCCAAGTATTTGAATCAACTCATCTTTAGCAGTGATCTTTATGTTTTGCCGTTTTCTTATTGTGCCGGATGCATTGCATGTCCAAGTCTTATCTTGTCCCGGTATCCTGCTTGAAATCTCGAATTTTGCGGTTTTTGGATCCAAAACCACCTGCACCACAGGTGATACTCCTTGATTTAAAAATAAAGCATTTTCAAACTTTATATCTTCAACTGTATAAAAACCCTCTCCAAAATAGCTTCTGGCACAAGCCATTCCCAGCTCTACATACCCTGCTCCGGGGAAAACTTCTATACCTTGTATTTTATGATCAGAAAGATACGTCATATAGGTAGTATTAAGTTCAATCTCCCATATAGGGCTGGAAGTTTTCAAACGGCGTCCTAAAAACTTGTGCTTATTTTTTCCCTGCCTAAATTCACTTGATTCCTGCGTTTCCATCCAGTATTTATCCCATTGCCATGGATAAAGAGGGAGACTTACAAACTCACCTTGGTACCGGTAAATCTTGTTCCAATCTATAGGGTATCCCAGTGCATATAGATTCCCTAAGTTCTCCAGTATTGAAACCTGTTCGTTTTCATTTCTTTTTATAGAGAACAACTTCTTACCTTCAACGTTTTTAGCTGACAGACAATTAGAAATAGAAGCTGCTAAAACAGGGTGAGGGCCCACCTCAATAAATAAGTTATAATTCAACGAAATCATTTCATACATTGCTGCTTCAAAACGTACCGGCTCTCTTACATTTTTATACCAGTAATGTCCATCACACTCTGTACCCGTCAGCATTTTCCCTGTAACCGTGGAATATATCGGTATCCCGGCAGGCTGGGACTTTATTCCTTTTAATGCCCCCAATAGCTCCTGCTCATATGGTTCCATTTGGTAACTGTGATACGCTACATTGACCTTTAAAAGCCGCGCAAAAACCCCCTTATCCTGCAACTGTTTTTGGATCTGCTCAAGGGCATCAGGATCACCTGACAAAGTTACCGAATTTGGGCTATTGATTGCTGCCATTGAAACACCTTTTATGTTCTCATCCAGCAGGGCCACAACTTCTTTTTCTGGTAAACCTACCGCCAGCATTGTGCCCTTGTTTACTGCTTTTTGCTGTGCACGGCTTCTGTGAATACTTACCAACATTGCATCTTCAAGGCTGTAAATTCCTGCAACATATGTAGAAGCCACTTCTCCAACACTGTGTCCTACCACCGCATGGGGTATAATACCCAAGGATTTCCATACTTCAGTCAAACCCACCTGAACAGCAAAATTGGCAGGTTGAGCAAACTGGGGCTGGTCCAGACGTGAATTCTCCTCATCGGCGAGAAGTTCCTCCAGTAGAGACCATCCAGCATACTGACGTGTAAGTTTATCGCATTTTTCTATCATATTTCTAAACACAGGGTCTTTTTCAAGGAGCTGTCTGCCCATAGCCCACCATATGGGCCCCATACCTGTATATACAAAAACAGCTTTATTGTACTTTCCTGCCTCAACATTTCCCGCAGACATCCCCTGGCGTGCTTGTCCTTTAATATACGCTTCCAGGTTTCCTGCAAGTTCTTCCTTTGAAGATGCCGAAACTGCTAGTCTATAGTCATGATGGGTGCGCTTTTTGCTCATCATGCTTCCAATATCATATAAAGAAATACTTTCTCCACTTCCATTAATAAAATCAACATACTTTTGCGCATAGTTTTTTAGCGCCTTTTCTGAGCGCGCAGATATGGGAATCATATATGGCCATCCGGTATTTACATTAACTTCAGGAGTACCCTGTTTTTGGAGATCTGTAGCTTCCTCCAAGAGGATATGGGCATTTGTTCCTCCAAAACCGAATGAATTTATGCCAACCAATGCGGGTTGCGGCAAAGGCTCCAGGGTCTGAGGAATTCGTATACATAAATCGTCAAAGGGAATTTTAGGGTTTGGATTCTTAAAGTGCAGATGTGGAGGTATTTGCTTATGCTTTATGATTAGTGAAGCTTTTATCAGTGCGGCAACTCCTGCAGCGGCCTCAAGGTGGGCAATGTTTGTCTTAACAGATCCGACAATACACTTTTTATCTTTTGGCCTGTCTGTTGAAACCACTCGTGCTATTGCATTAGCCTCAATAGGGTCTCCAACCGGAGTGCCGGTGCCGTGAGCTTCAATATATGTTATATCTGAAGGTGATATTCCTGCCTTTTTGTATACCTCCTTCATTAAGTTTTCCTGAGCCTGCCCGTTTGGAACAGTAATCCCGTCTGTGTGGCCGTCCTGGTTTACACCCGATCCACTTATTACGGCATAAATCCTATCTCCGTCTTCGATAGCATCTGACAGGCGTTTTAAAACCACAACGCCGGCTCCTTCTCCTCTTGCATAACCGTTTGCACTGGAATCGAAAGTTTTGCACCGTCCATCGGGAGATAAAAAACCACCCTTACTTTCCGCTATGGTATACTCAGGTGTAGCTATAACACTTACTCCGCCTGCTATTGCGAGATTACATTCATTATTCAATAAACTCCCGCATGCAAGGTGTGTTGCAACCAAAGAGCCCGAACACGCTGTATCTACAGACAAACTTGGACCTCTGAAATCATATATATATGAAATCCTGTTGGACAACATTGTCATCATCATACCCGTTGCCGAATGTGTATCTAAACTTTCAACCGATTCGTTTTTAAATTGTATTGCTTGATAGTCAAGGGTGAAGCCCGCTACAAAGACACCGGTATTGGTTCCTGCTAGCTTGGCCGGATCCAAGCCTCCATCTTCCATTGCTTCCCATGATGTCTCCAGCATCAGTCTTTGCTGTGGATCAAGAAAGGCCGCTTCCCTTGGAGAAATACCAAAAAACAAAGGGTCAAACTCATCTATTTTATCTAAAAATCCACCATGACAGGTGTAATGCTTGCCTGGCTTTGATTTGTCAGGATCATAAAACTTTTCTAAATCCCAGCGGCCTTCGGGTAAATCGGAAGTCATATCTTTTCCCGCAGTCAATGCTTCCCAGAACTCCTCAGGCCCCCTTATTCCTCCTGGCAAACGGCATCCTATTCCTATAATGGCTATTTTATCCATAACTTTCGACCTCCAATACTTTATTTATATTCTCTTGAATAGCTTGTCTGATAATTGAACAACCCTGCTGCAAAAGTTCAAGCTCGATGGTTAACGGAGGCATAAGTTTTATAACACTGTCTTTTCTTCCTGCGCTTTCGATGATTAAACCGTTTTGGTAACATTCCTCTACTACTTTTTGCGTGATTCGCTCATCCTCCACATTGGAAAAATCAATACCCCAAATCAAACCTGCACCCCGAATGGTCAGGCCCTTATGTAATGACAAAATCTGCTTGGTTAAATATTCTCTTACAAATGCTTCCTTATATTTCACAGACTGTTCCAAATTATTCATTTCCCAATATTCCAACGCAGCTGTAGCTCCAATGAAAGCAAGCTGGTTTCCCCGGAACGTACCGTTATGCTCACCAGGCTTCCAGACATCAAGTTCCGGTTTCATCAGCAGAATAGACATGGGAAGGCCATACCCGCTGATTGACTTGGAAAGCAGTACAATATCAGGGATCATCCCGGCACGTTCAAATGAAAAGAACGGTCCGGTGCGTCCGCAGCCAGCCTGAATGTCATCGCAAATCAGTAGAATACCGTGTCTGTCGCTAAGTTCCCTCAGCCTGAGCATCCATTCGGGTGAAGCTATATTTACGCCGCCTTCCGCCTGAATGGTTTCAAATATAATAGCCGCCGGTTTTTCGATTCCCGAGTGACCGTCGTTTAGAACGGCTTCCATGTATTCAATAGTATCGAATGAGTCAATTGGACTCTCGGAGTATGGGAAAAAGGTAACATCGGATAATACTATGCCGGAGGAAGATCTTTTCTGAATGTTGCTGGTAACAGCCAGACTCCCCAGCGACATTCCGTGAAATCCTCCCATAAACGCAAATATACCAGTCCGTTTAGTGAATGGCAGTACCAAGATACGGAAAAATTTCTTCCCCAATTACTTCATGTCTTGAGAAATAAGTGATGAGTCTTTCGTATCCGTATTTATCCTTTATGTGTTCTTTTAAAAAGTCCTGATCGATCATGTTTACACTCAATGATAATACAGTAATATGAAAATAATTCCAATAGGTCATAAGTTCTACTTTACTTGAAATTTTTATCAGGCTGGAAATCTTAAAATGAGAGCAACGTATTATAGCAAGGAAGCCACCTACATTTTTTGAGCGTGTATCGGGTTTGTAGAAGTAAAAAGGTATCCTTCTAATAAAAACTTCTTTAGTTACAGGTTGGTAAGCAATATTATCGTCAACGCTCCACTACCCGCCGGATATATATCGCTAGCTCCAGAAGTTTGGGCTTACCGGACGCGCTGGGGTTATGGCGGCAGCCGCAGGACCGATCGATGAGGATCGGACGGATTGACGCGGCATCAATGCGTCAAAGTCAAGAGGCCGCTGAAGAGCTTTCGTAAGCTTTTTTCTGTTGCGGACGGAACCACGAGGCAGCAAGAGCGAGTAGAGAAGTCCCTATTAGTGCGATGATGACCCAGCGGTAACCGTGAATGACGAAAGCAAAATCAACGGCAGAAATCACATTGTTCTTTCCGGAATACAGCACGTTCTTCAGGTGGGCTGGCAGCGCTGCGCCGACGATGGTTAAAGAAAGAGCCGTACTCAGCACTTGACCCAAGTTATATAGCATGGACCGCAGTCCATTCGCCACCCCGCGGCTTTGCTCCGGAACGCTTGACATGATCTCCGTCGTATTGGGGGTAAGGAATAAACCGGTCCCGACCCCGATTAACAACATGCCGCAAGCGGTGACCCCGTAAGAGAAATTTCCACCGACCACGAATAGGAGTAGTAGTAGTCCTGCTATAGAAATAAGAATTCCAAGTGAGGCCAGAACTCGAATGGCCGCCTTCTTAGTCAACATGCCAGCAATCGGAGAAATGACCAACATCCCTATCGTAATTGGAAGGATCCTTAGACCGGCATTAAGCGCGTTTTGGTGGAAGGCAAATTGGTAATAGAGAGCGAAGAGCAGAGCAACCGCCGTACGGGCAAAAGAATTAAAGAATGTAGCGATGTTCCCCATACTGAACGTCCAGCTTTCAAAAAGGCTTAAATCTAGTAGAGGTGATGCTGAACGATGCTCATGCCATAAAAATATAGTAGTAAATATGGCGAATATCGCAAAACCTCCGATCACCTGCTTGTCTCCCCAGCCCAGTTCTCCCCCCTTGGATAAAGCAATGATTAGACCCGCTAAAGCGACAAAGATCATGATGCCTCCATATCCGTCCACTTTTTTATGGAGCTGCGCTAGGGGCTTCACCCTTAGAATCCAGAGCCCCCAGATGAGAGCAATGATCCCGAAGGGAACATTAGACCAGAACACCCACCTCCAGCCTCAGGCGGTCGTGACCACGCCGCCGACGACCGGGCCAAGCACCTGCGCGACGGAAGCGGACAATAAATTCAGACCGAGACCGGTGCCCAGCTGCGATTGGGGAAACGCATCGGTAATCAGCGGTGTTGTGTTCGTCACTACGAGCGCTCCTCCGGCAGCCTGTACGATCCGAAGAAGGATTAGTACCTCTACATTAAAAGCATAACCGAGTAGTAAACTGGATACGGTAAAGATGGCCATTCCTATTAAATACATTCGGCTTCTTCCGAAAATATCCGAAATTTGTCCGAAGATTAAAATCAGGATAGTGTTTACCAGCATATAGGAAAGTAAAATCCAGCTGGAAGCTGCCGCATTCGCATGAAATTGCTGGCTTAATTCCGGCAATGCGACATTAAGCGTTCCGATATTGACCAGAACCAGGAACGCTCCGAGACTGGTTACAGATAAGACATACCAGGGGTACATCCTGTCGGACTTGGGACTTCTCTTTTGGGTCATAGAGACCAACCTCCTGAAATAAAAAAACGACCCCTGGAACCTGATAAATCCAAGGGCACATCTCCTTTGGGTTCAAACTTCAGCAAAGGCAGAAATGATTTCCTGTGTTGTCCGAACACGCCCGATGCGTGGAAAAATAAAATTTTTCACGTGATCGTGCTCGGCTTGAGAAAACCCGGTCATGGCATCGATCGCCAAAATCAGCTGATACCCATTCATAAACGCTTCCCGCGCGGTCGTATCCACGCCAAGCCCGGTAGCGATGCCGCATAAGACGATGGTGTCGATTCCCCGGCGACGCAACTGCAGGTCGAGCTCCGTTCCGTAAAAAGCTCCCCATTGCTTTTTAGTAATGATGTGGTCTGTTTCGGCGACCCGCATTTCCGGGACGATTTGATCCCATCCTTCAGGCAGATTCAGTGGTGGTGCAGGCGAATCCAACTTCGGTCTCGGGATATCCTTCAGATCTTTGCTAGATACCCGGACCAGGGCAACCATTGAGCCTTGCTCACGGAAAGCATCTGCCAAGGCGGCAGCGTTAGATACTACCTGCTCGGCGGAATAAGGGGCGTATTGATTACCAAGCCATTTTTGCAAATCAATGACAACTAACGCTGTTTTTTGCGGATCCAATAATTTTTCCATTCTATATGTTCTCCTCACCCTTTGGATTTGACCTGAAGTTTAAAATATTAAACATTTGGTCATTTGACTTGATGTCTTATATTTTGTACTATGATTCAAAAATAGTCAAGTGGGGAGACATTGTTTATGAGTGTGACAAGGGAAGAGGTTTTAAAATCGGCGACGAGGCTTTTTAAGGAACGGGGTTTTCTTTTAACGACGATACAGGATATTGCCGAGGATTGCGGTATTGCCAAAGGATCCGTCTATAAATTTTTCCCTTCCAAGGAAGACCTATTCAGCGAGGTGTTTGATCAATGCCATAACGACTATTTTGATCAAGTCGATGAGCTGACGCGCCTTCCTGGACTCTCGCCGGAAGAGCAGTTTATACAGCAGATCATTCTTCGATTCCGTTATTTTATAGAATACAAGCATATTCTGGTCGAATTTACGGAGCTCCCTATCCAACAGGATCCCAAGTTCCACCCCCTTAGACACAAGGTTAGAGGGCGGCTCATCCGATGGCATAGTGAGTGTTTGCTGCATGTGTACGGCGAAGAAATCCATCCGTATCTGTGGGATTTGGTTTCCATCTATCGAGCGATTCTGAAGGAGTATCTATTTTGGATTGTTTATGAAGAAAAGTCGTTATCGCTCGAGGAAACGGCAAAGTTTATTTTTGACAAGCTCAACGTGCTCGTTAAGCATATGATGGCTTCCGATCCGAAGCCTCTGCTGAAACAAGCTTCGTTCGAGAGGTATTTAAACTGGGGGCTCGGGAACCGCCAAGGGGAGAAAGAGCAGATCCTTACCGAACTGTTCCGGGAGATGGATTCGGCCCTTAACATTCTTTCGTCCAGCGCCAAGCATCGTTCGGAGCTGAGTGAGCTTTGCCATTTTATCCAGACGGAGGTTAGAAAAGCGGAACCGAATCTCCCGTTGCTGCAAGCTTCGCTCTATTATTTGGAAAGAGAGAAAGAGCTCAAAAGTCTGGTCATCCAGTTGAGGAATATTATTTATTCGGGTATTTAGAACGATTCGAAGTCCAGCACAGATTCAGGGCGACGGTTATGCACTTACTGACACCGACCGTCGCTCTATTGTTTGGCTCATTAGGTGTGGTTAGTTCCAATTATTATTTTCCTAAGATGTAACGGTCAATTCCTTTGCTTTTTGTTATTAAGGAGAAGATTGCTGATATGATAGCTAAAATAACAATCAGTCCGCCAACCCAGGAATTTGTCGTGACAGAATAATGGTTTACGATCAGTCCCCCAACCATTGAACCTGCTGACAATCCTAGAAAAACATCTATTTTTATAAATATTCCTGTATATTTATTGATTTTCCATTTTGTGATACTTGGAATTTACAGGACAATTGACTATCTGTTGTTAATGCATCAAAACTGATGCCGGCAATTTTATATTCAGTTGGCACAACGGTTGAATCATCATCGCACAATGGTGCCATAAACAAAACAGACTCTCCATCTTTTTCAACCAACTTGAAAATTTTAATTTCGTTATAGTGACGTAAAATACAATAAAATTGGTCATTCTCTCTATAATGGTCAATAAAATGAAATGGCTGGAGATTCCCCTCTGGATCTACTATGACTAGCGACTCAACTCTCCTATTCGTCCCAGACATGTATACACCTCTATCAAATTATTTTAGCATTTGTTCCTTAAGTTCTTCTGCTAAACTCCTTGATCCTGGGAGCCCTTTAAGATATTTCAGCGGGCCATTCATCGACCAGTCCACTCTCTTTAATTTTCTTACGGCTTTTTCTATTAAGGCGTAGTCGAACCGCTTATTTTGATTGTGTACTGCCCTATCCAATATTCCAGATCCTGCGATCGACAAAGCATCCAAACAAACGATATGTGTCAGTCGATAGTCCTTGTAATTGCTCCATTCGTTTTCAAATGTTTGTCTAATAGAATCAAAATAACTCAAAGATAAAGATAGTTTTTCTTCTTTGGATAAAGAAGCAATTCGCGGTTCTTTTGTCAGATAATGAAGCGTCTTATATAAGTTTTGGAGCGTGATATGCCTATCTTTATTTCGTTTCCCGATTATACTCCCAATACTAAAAAAGGGGCTACTATTCTGAACCATTAATTCGGTAGCGACCCAACTTAGCTCATCTGAATCTCTGCGCAGAAATCGACTTAAAGACGAACCAATTCCTTTTGCTTTCGTATTGATGACATCAAACAAACGAATTTCTTCGTCTTCGTCTAAGCAATGAAATGCTAGAAATGGCACATTAAGCTCAGAATTGGTTTCTTTAATGTACTTTGTTATCCCACCCAAGCGATGTTGGCCGTCCATTAAAGATGCTTTACCTTTGCAAATTAATCTTCCATACGAAGATCTAAATTTATCATACGCTACAAATTCTCATTGTGAATTGGCATTGAGTAGAACGGGAGTAAATAAAGCATCGTCCCCTTTTGATAAATAAAGCGAAAAATCGTGGCACCGTTTGGGATCTACTGGTCTCTGATATCCTTTCCCAGATGGATCGTTATACGGCTTGACATATGTTAAATTAACAGCAACTGAAGCCGTTACATGACCTAGGTATGCTACCTTACCGCGCATTTTATACTGCAGAACATTTTCGATGACTGACTGTGTCGGTAAAACATTCATATTTTAACTTAGCTCCTTACCACTTAAATTAAATTATACCCTAAATATAGATGTTTTAGTTATTAAAATCAATATTTCAGATGTTATAACAGTATGTTAGTTTTTGGTGTTCTTGCCTAACCTAATATTGGAGGCGAGTAACATGTCTGAACTGAAGACAATTATTGGTTATAAAATCCGCGAAATCAGAAGAGCGAGATCATTGTCACAGGAGCAACTTGGCGAAAAAGTAGATATGTCACAATCCTATATCGGCGAAATCGAGCGTGGAGAAGTGAACGTTTCTTTAGAGACATTGGATAAATTAACGAGGGCTTTGGATGTGACGATGCTGGAGTTACTAAGATTGGAGAATATTCAACTAGACAGCATACGTTCAAATAAAATGACCGTCATTCAACTGCTTCAGGAACTGCTAATTCAAAAAAGCTTAGAGGAAATCAGCATGATTTATCGGATTACAAATGACATTTTTGAAACAACCGGGGGTACAAAGAATAAATAAAAGAAGATGTCATGGTCTTGGAGAATCGCGTGCTGTTTATTGTTGGTGTCTAGGGACAAGCTTACCGCCGGTGTCAGCACACGATCACGCTTTGATCGCTTGCTGTAGCCGGGAACTGAGAATGTAGTCTGCAACTGGCTCTTCATCCCCCATTTAAATAAGCCGCCAAGATACCCAGACGTTACCTTGCTCTACACCAACCTGGTAACAACCTTGTTTCCTTGATCGGCCAGTTACGGATTTACTTGCATTTTTATGGTAAAAATAGAAGGCTCAATTTTGATTTTTGTCCCAGTCCAAGAAAACAACTAATAACAATAAATGAAAAAAGCCGCAAAAGTCGCGGCTATTGTGAAATACACTGTCAATACAAAGTATTACCACGAATCTTATAGAATTCGGCAACAACCAGTGGCTGAAATACAGTTTATAATAATATAGCTTCTTGCTCTAAACGCTTGCCCGTACACAACATCTCTCGAATTAATCCGTGAAACTAGGAATTATCCGTGTTTTCCAGTAGCTGCTCCAATTTGACTTGATAATCTGCAGTGAAGGTTTCTGCCCAATCCAAATGCTGATGGAAAGTAGTCTTATCCATACGATAGGGTCGTAGTTGTGGAAACACTGATTTTTGCAAATGCCGGAATATTTGGAACCCTCCCCAATCGATGTCGCCCCAAAACTGAACTTCAATCTGAAGACCATTTTTATCAAATTTATCTTGGATTTGCCGAAGAAAAAATCGTTTATCCGGTCCTGGAAAACCTCCAAGATAAACAACAATGATCTTCTTCTCTAACAAATTACCAATTCTCGATAACGATTGGATATATTCATGAAATACAGTTTTATTTCCAATGATAAGAATGCGTTCAGCCCTCAAATCTATCACGCGGCCTGCTTTCATTAATTGCGAGTGAACCGTCACACCAAAGAATAGTCGCTCCGGGAGAGATTCACCCATTTGTAATTCAATTCCGTACAAGGCTTGAAGTAACAATTTAGTTTGGACATAATCTTTACTTCAACTGAGATAAATTTGTCAATACTGACTACTAGATCAAAGTTGGAGGAATAAGCACATGGTGACCTGAAGCGGATTATTGTCAAAACAAGAATTACGTCAATTCGTAAAAGAGCATAATTTTCAATCGGCAGAAGATATTCAATGGACATTAAAGGAATTATTTGCAGATGTACTTCAAGAAGCATTAGAAGCCGAACTGGATACGCATCCCGGTTATGAGAAACATGATGTAAAAACAAACAAACGAGAAACAGCCGCGACGGCTACAACAGTAAGAAAACCGTAACCTCCGAATACGGTGATGTAGAATTTGAACCTGTAGTCGTGAAGAAAAATCAAACGAATGTGACCGGCATTGAGGAGCACATATGTATGCGAAGGGTATCAGTACACGGGACATTCAGGATCATTAGAATAAGTCAATATCTCCGAAACGCTGGCTGATTAATTCTCGGTACTGTCCGTTCTCTATGCGTAATTCGTCCAAAGCATCTTTATACGTACTTATAAGCTGTGTTAAATGAGTAACCTTGGCTTGCAATTCCCGGTGCTCCTGGGCTACAATCTCAGGACTTGTAATCGTTGGTTCTCCTTCAGAGGCCGAGTCTAGGATTAATTGTATTTCCTCATTCAATTTGGTGAACCATTTTTCCAAATATTCCTTATAGGAACCCGTCCACAACATTCGCGAGCTTTTCAATCTGATTCGCGGGCGTTTTGCAATCATATCGTACACATCTGATTTTGAAAGACGCGATAATCGCCCCTTTTTGACATCATTTAAAAGCTTTCTTTTTACTTGTGCACATTCCCATGCCAAGTCGCTGCTACTGAAAGAAACCGGACGAGCCAATTTACTTTACCTCCCCACTTAAAATATAACAAAGCACTTCTGCATTAGTTGGATTAGGCTTCTCTTTAGACTGTTCACGAAAGTATGCCTTTGCTTTCTTAAAGAGCAATGAATGCAGTTTTTTCGCCTCATTTGGCGGCATTTTAAATTTATTTACCCAGAGACTTCTTTCTGTTTTGTTCAACCGTTCCTTTATATCCTCAGCCTTCTGAAAAACCATTTTTCGTTGTCCTGTGGACTTGAAATTTTTCTCTGCATCGAGACAATAGTAATAATACAACATTTCACGAAATATGTCGGCCTTGTGCACATCTTCTGTATCCTCATCAGGACTATAATCATCACATGCTCTACAATGCCCGGGTGTATGACCACAGTTTAGCAAGACATGTGCATTACAATTATGCGTATAACCACCTACGTTAACCTCGTGTAACTCACCTTCCAAATCAATAACTTTACCTTGGAAACGTGGTGATTCCTCTATAATTTTCTGGGTTAATTTATATGCTTCATCTAGCTTTTGAGGCGTGACCTCAAACTTAGATGAAATTTCGGTTATCTCATCAATGGCTACATATTCAGTAGACGAAATTCCAGCCCCTTCTGTCTTATCAGCATCCTCCCCTTCCGGTTTCTTTCTCCAAACGCCTTTTTGAAGTAGATGACCAAACTTTGCAACTTCTTCTGCAGGCATTGTTTCCGTATAAGGCTTTTTTGAGGAAGGATGACTATGTCCGGCCTGCCTCTCTAGTAGCTCATCATTGTCTCCTAAGATACGCCGATAAGTAAGATGGAGCGCTCTTAGATTATGGGGTGTGAAATATGGCTTCCTAAGTTCAGGCCATAACTTCGATTGAATGCGAGTTAAAAAATTATACAGTCCGCTAGTTCGTATAGGGCCATCATTATGTTTTGAAGCCAGTAAACGAAGTTCCGTAAGGCCATCCCCACCCCACTCTCTTGGAAAAAATATAGGTTCTGATGGGGCAAAATGAATCAATTCGTTAAACCATCTTGCAGCATCGCTCTTCACTAGAGCGTGATGAACCCATTCATAGCCGTTTCGATCGGGTTGATTGCGAATGGTCTTGGTTTTGTGAAAACGAATCCAGGAATTATCCTGCGAATCTATAAATAAAGCATTCTGAAGCAAATTAACTATTTCATGAGGCCTTGCTGCAGTTGATAACATCAACAGGCAAGCCCGCCTATGACGAAAGTCCATCAGAATGTTCTCGTTAATTAAAGGAGTTTGATCGTTCATTAAGGTCTGCACAAGAATATAAGCTTTGGACATACTAAATACTCGTCCATGATCTTTTGACATAACACGTCTAGGTCTTGGCATAATCCGTTCTATGTTGTATGAAGCATTTGTAGTTCTTATAAGCCACCTAAGCCAATGTCGAAGCGCCACTCGGAAAAACGTCTTATCTTCTTGTCCCTTCATCTGGCCAAAAATCTCTGTGTATACTTCTGATATTGAATTCTCGCTTATGTCAGTAAGACCTTTTGATCGACATTTGATTGCAAAATACCGGATGTACTTGACTATCGCTTTCCAATAATTTATGCTGATAGTTTTTTTACCGTATCTGAAAAGTAAATTTCCTTCATCGTCGTAATAATCATCAGTTATTGAATCATTCACACGTTGCCTCAAGTAAGAAAATGCAAAGGTATAGAGACTCTCCTCAAACGGCGTTTGGGTTGGATATATTCCCGCGGCTATCCAGAGACTTCTTTCCGCTTCATCGCAAGGTATGACCGGTTTATTTTCAATCAAGGAATCTGTTTCTTTAGCTAACATCTTACCTAGGAGGGTTAAACTACTTCTATGATATTTTAGCGATCTTACTTGCTTTTGCTAATACAGAGGAAGTAATAATATGATTACCCTCTAACCCTTCCTTAAGGGCGTAACCTGCGAACCATAAGCAAACTACAGTTCGAAGCAAAGGAATCCTTTTCTTTGCCTTTTGTAGTTGTTATTCGCTATCCATCGGATACAATACCGGATAGTATTTATCGTAAAGCGCATCAAAGTACTCAAAATTCGGTAACTCGGGAAAAGGAAATTTATTGAATTCGGTCTTGGTTGGAAATACGATCTCTAAAGGCAAACTGATCCGTTGTAAAAAGGCAAGCAGTAATACGTAATCTCTTTGGGTGCCGGGTAACTTGAAAAATATTGTGGGTTGTACCAAATCCGTTAAGGAGCTTGATAAAATAGGTTCAACCCGTCCCCAAGTCTCTGCCGATCTGTATTGTTCATACTCCGATCTTGTCAGATGCTCTCTACTCTCGAATTGTCCCTTTCGCCTTACAGTAATGGGTCCAAATCTCAGGGATTGCCAAGCTAATATTTGCGACACGATTTCACCTCTTTCCAATCTAAGCTCAGACTAGTCGACTGATAACCTCTATTTGAATCTGTTCGTCACTATAGCCGAAATGCCGAATCATATCCCCAAGCAACGCTATTTGCGTAGCTAATCCGGCCGCCTTGGCGTTTTTGGTTGTAAAATCCCGACTGCCTCGCATCATGTTCCACATGTCCTTGGTTAATCTGGCCAAAGTATGAAATGCCTGTGCTGCTTCACTTTTTCGTATGGCGAAATGATGACAGGAAAAACACTTTGCCTCAAAAAGGCAAGCCCCCTGTATTAAACATCTTCCTACACCTGTAGGAGCTGGAAGCCCGAATTTTGCAAAGAATTCATCTAAAGATAGCTCTTCAGATCCCAAAGCTTTTATCAATTCGTCAGGCTCAGTTTGTTCGCTGGCAAGTGCTTCGAAGATTCGCCAAATAAACCGTCCCGCAATCTCACCATCCTGATATTTCTTAATAGTAGCAAATAACAATGCTTGACGGGAGAGATTACTTCGTAAGTATCGATTCAGCATGGTTTGATTTTCATGACCTGCAGCAAGTCGTGCTAACTCACTGTTCCCGGTTTCGATTGCAATGTGAGTTATGAGATAGTGTCTGTAACCATGAGCCTTCCCTTTTTTATCTCCATGTCCAATAAATTCTGCTATCTTGTCAAAAAACCTATATATTTGTCTTTCATTCAAAATACAGGGATATTTCTCCAATTGAAAAAGATGCACATACGATGCATCCGCTCTTTCGTTCCGTATCGGTCGGAAGGCTTTATCGCTCGATCTTTTCTGTAAAAATTCGACCGCTCTAAGACCTGCAGAATCAATTATAGGAAATTGGCCGTTACGATGTTTAGCTTTCTCAATACCTGAATATGGGCTGTATAATCCTACCGCTGATGGAGCATTAGGCAATGGCAGCATACATTCTTCAGCCTGAAGATTGAGCAGATACGTTTTACGCACCGGTGATGAGGCAATAATTAACCAAAAAGCGCGACATAAAACTTCAACATCATCTTCGGGATGATAATTTTCAATTGCTTCCTTCATGAGCATCGGGAAGTTTGGGTCATCAAAAGCGAGGCCATCACCGGAATATGTTTCTTCTTGGGCCTCACGATGAATTCCAGAATATAAATCACTGGGCCAGTCAACGTATGTTGGAAAAAATGTATGAGAACCTTTCCCCCAATCAAAGAATAACTTTATGTGTAGAAGATTGTTCCCGGTATACTTAGCTGAAAACTCCTCTCCATCGTTATTCTTTGAAATGTAATCAAACAAATCGAGAAAATCTTCATACTCGAGAGATGAAGCATCCGACTCCCCGTGCTGGTCAAGCCATTTGAAAAATTTATGCAAAGCACTGCCCGCTTTACGAATATAATAGTCTAGCGAATTACTTCGTTTTAAATGCTCGCGAAACTCACGTGCGATATCCCCCCACTTTGGATGCTCACAGCAATCGTCAAACAGTATTCTTTGCCTACGTCTTCCTGGTTCATCCGAATATCCAAGCTCAAAAAGAATGTCCTTTAAACACTTGGCGTTATAACGTTTGTCGTTCGGACGCATTACATCCGCTAACGCTATATCTTCTTCCGTGAAATCGCCCAGCGGTTTCATAACACCTAGAAGGTGTATAGATAGTTTGTTGAACAAACCTATACGGTTTGAGTCTTTTTTGCGGATGTTTTCTGCTTCTGAATTTTTGAGGAGGCCCATTTTGACGGGGAAATCCGACAGATTAACACGACCTCTGGTTGACAGGTAACAAACCAAGTCGTTTCGACGATATTGTGCTACTACATCATTTCCCTTGCAAAAACCTGTATGCCAAGCCCAGAAAATGACATACCATAGGTCTCGACTGTCGCGATGCCGAAAGGTTGGTCTCTCTTCAGGCGGTACAGCTAACCAGTTATCCGGGGCCGGAAATGTAGTAAATAATTGAAGGACGGGATTTTTTATAGAAGAAAATACTTGATTCACATGATTCAAACGCAGCGTGTTTTTTAAAAATTTGCGAAATTCCGATAATGGAGTCCATTCTAGTGTCATTCCGAGTCCTCCTCATGCGCGTGGATTCCCTCTGAGATCTCCGCCTGTCGCATAAATACCCTCCCTAAATGATCTACTTTACCTTTTTCTGTGTCATTATTTGACTCAGGTATCTAATGAATATATGTATCGCGCGTAATCACGACAGAAGAATGCCCCAACCACTTGCTGATCTCTTCGAATGGTCTGCGATATCTTAGGAGAAGTGATGTCGCGAATAAGTGTCGGAAGGTGTGTGGATAGTAGGAACGTAGGTCTACGCTTCCCCCAGTTCGTTGAAATAAGTCATCAGCCAAATTATTATACTTACTGTAAACGCCTTTCTTACTTAATGGCTTCCCTTTTGAATTGTTTGACTCTGATACAAATAGATAGCCATGATCTTCACTTGTGTAATAAGACAAAAGTTCCCGCCGCTGAAGAAGTGCCCAATACAGAAGATCAGTGAACTCCTCTTGTGTTGGAAATCGGATATTTTTCCTGCTAAATGGATCAATTGTTTTGTGAGTTATCAACGCCACGTCCCTGCAGGAAGCCTTCGTTTTCCATCCCGTATCAATGACCCAATTCCCCCGCAACCCGCGTTCTTTTACAAACTGCAAGTTCCCGGAAAGAGACTCGGTTAATTCCTCTCTTGCTGTATGATACACGTTTAAGTTGGAAGGAATTGTTGACGGCTCAATTCGAATCTCAGCTGCTTCACCAGGGCGTAATCCAAAGTAACGCAATATCGCAAAGAGAAGAAGATCCAAAGCATTTTCATACGGATCGATCAATTCAAAGAACATGTCTGCTTCGGTCTCACTAAAGACCTTGTCGTGGTTAATGGGAGAGGCTTGCCTGCTCTTCCCTCCTCCAGGTCCTGCAGTACCGGAATCTCGAGCAATATTTTCCACATCAAACACTATCCGCACCCTACTACCCGCAGTACCCGCTATTAATGAATGATTATCTCTTATTTCTTTTCTCGGAACCTGCTCTAATGGCAGGTATTTAAATCTTGTTGTTCTATCACGCAAGAACTTCAGATATGCACATGCAGTATAGATGATCGGAGCAAGTGCACCAGACGGGTACTCACACCAGTTGGTTTTCTTTAAATCGTTATGACTGCTTCGAATTACGGTTGATAGCTTCCCTTCTGCCATTGCATGTTTGTTAAGGGGGATATTCTTTAACATAGACCAATGAATCCCGTGAGTCGCCACCTTTAAATCTTCAAATGGCTTGTAACCTTTTGGAAAACATCGAAGGTAATCCGCAAATCCCAGTAATATTACTTCAATAGGATACGGTCTTACCTGCTTTTACTTCGATATTATGGATATGTTCAAAATCTTCCTCTAGCCTCCAGAACATCATGTAATCCAAGAACTTTTTCAGATTCTGGGCATGCCCTGTAACCGTATTCATTTTTAGCTTTTCCGTTAATAATAGATTCATTAAAAATGTTGTAGCTTCATGATGAGTACTATGATTTGGTTTAACAATAGCGATCACTTGGGTACCTTCTACTTGATGTATGTAATGTAAACCATCAATGTTAAGGGATTTGTAGTATCGGGCATACCCAACCAATCGCATTGTTTCCCCCATTAGCTGTGCTATGCTCAGAAGCTCTTTATACACACACTCCCCCCCTCTCCCAAGCATTTTTATTCATTCCTCTGTATAAGTTGAGTATAGAGGGACCACCCCCACCTCAATTGTGTTTCCATAATTTTCTTTAATTCTACACAATACGTTGCATTCTGACAACAATAATTCACCCCCTATCCATAGATAAGATAAGGGGTTTCGAGATTTACATTATTTACTTCCCATTTATCAAAAGCTCAATTCCAGAATCAGATACAATACCGATGCCATTTCGAATGATAAGCTATTTGACTATTCGATTTGCTTGGAGTGACTACAGGACTCACGGGTATTCTGTATTAACAAGAGTCAGTTGTTAGTTTTCTTCTTTACCTGAACAGGTACATTAAAATCATCGACGTTAATATGTCCAAACCCGCCTTTGGAGTGGTCAACCACCTTTATATAAAGCTCCTCCCCGATATAATCCGTCGCATCCCAAATCTTACGTTGATATTCCTCATAATTGGTCGCTGTCTCTTTAAATAACTCTTTGTCGTCCGACGCCCGAACCAGCGCAACATACAGACGATCTATATCCCGGCCTCCGCTGATAAGGAAGTTGATCTTACCGTTCCCACCAAGGACGAAATTTTGAGATCTTAGCGCTCCTGTTAAGCTGTCGCCGCCGGCTTGCTCGTTGAAGCCCCACAAATGGTAGCTGCCCGGAATTTTATGCGACGGGTTGAAGAAAATGTTGTCCCAGAAGAACTGGGTATTGGTCACATGGACATTCTGGAAGGCGTCTCCTTCCGTCATCCATCCTGTTAAGTCGCCCGTAGCAAAATCATGGTTAGGCAGCTCTGTAATATCCTTATACACAGAATTATCCCACTTATCGGGTACATAGACCGGAGCAGCCGGTTTACCCGTTAAGGCATTCATATCCCATACTTGCATGGATTTGATATTGATATCGCCATCGGCCCAGATCTGTAAGCCTAAGGAGTCGTATCTGCCTACATAGACACGAGTTGTCAGCTTCTTCTTGTAATTTGCAAAGGCTTCAATGACCGAGCGATCAAGAAAGATATGGAGTTTCAAGTTCTCTCCTTCAAGATCTACATATCCTCCTTGAATGCCGTCTACACGCACATCCGGATCAATGCTGCTCTTGGTTCGATCCACATTAAACGTCCCGTTCTTCTTGTCGTAGTAAATGAGCGTCTCTTCTTGGCCTTTTTCCGAGCGTCGCACCTTGAGACCAAATTTCTGGGCTTCACGCGGATCAATCTCCATCACAATCTCTAGCATGTCGCCTTTGACATTCTTAATCAATTGATTGGCACTCTCCAAATTTTTGTCCGAAAAATCAACCCATTTTTCCCCTCGAAGGCTCTGCAGTTCTTTAATCGGTTCGATATGCAATTTATCATACTTATCGAGGCTTAGGGAAACCGGCAAAGATAAATTATGAGCCCATCCAGATTGATATTCGGCTTGCGGTGTTCTTACATTTTGCACCATAGAGAATACGACCGTTCTTCCGTCGGGTGTGACCAGACCGCTCTCTGCGGTTAAATAGCCGTCACCTACATCCATTTTGGAGGGTGCCTCCTGATCAGGAATAAATTTAAAGTTATCCCGGTCCCAGGTCCCGATCCAGTAAAAGACCTCAACATCTCTTTGCACATCGTTCGCTGGAGGAACATGCTCCGGCTTTTCATGGGGATTAATCATGAAAATATATTTTTGCTTGCCCGTACTATCCGTGCCTAACGGCAATAACACTGGTAGCTCCCATACCGTACCCAACTCCGGATAACGGCTTCTGTCACTAACGTATAACGGCCCCTTATATTTCCAATTGTACATATCATCGGATACATACACCAAAGCTGTGCCGCTGCTGAAGTCTGGAAGACCAGATGTCACTAACTGATACCACTTGTCCACCTCTTTGTCGTACCATATAAACGGATCGCGGAACTCGTTGTGGATGCCTTTTCCGTTCTGCTCCGTTACCGGTTTAGGATATTTCTCCCATTTTTCCAAATAGGGATCGGACAAATCCGCCGGAGTTGCCAACCCTGTTCTTTGGTTCGGCGACAAGGAGTCGTTGCCAGCGGTATAGAACAGAACAGGATTGCCGTTTCGATCATACGCTGCACTGCCTGACCACGTGCCGTCCGGATCTAGGGTGCCCGCTTCGGGCGCAAGAGCAGGTCTTACATTTTCCCAGTTCACCATATCGTCACTCACCCAATGCCCCCAGTGGATTTGATGCCAGAATGGACCTTGCGGGTTATGTTGATAAAATAAATGGTATTTGCCGTTATAGTAAATCGGTGCATGTGCTTCATTCATCCAGTTTTGCGGAGGCATCGCGTGGTACTGGGGTCGGTGCTGATCTCCGTCAAACACACTTGGATCCTCATCAATGTCCGCAATCGGAATTTTCGGAATTGAACCTCCATGAAGCGCCTTCACGCTCTCATATCCAGCAAGTATCTCCTGGTTCGTAAGGGCTTTATTATGCAGCTTCACTTCATCTAGGAGTCCGCTGAACATATTGAAGGAGAACACCCCTGCTAACTCTACAGGTTTATTATTTTTCCCGATGATCAGGCTTTCGGTAGATGGTGTGATCGGAACGTTGACGGGGGTTGCTTGGGAAGCCACTTCCTCACCGTTTAGATATAACTTAATTTTTCCATCTTCTTTACTGAAAGTAGCGGCCACATAATTCCACTTGTATTTTTCCAACGGGTGATCCTTTACCCATACCTGAATCCACTGACCGCCGATGCCTACTTGCATCGACCATGTACCGTGCCGATACATACCAAGAGAAAAGCCTTCCGCTTTATCCTGGTCGGATTGGTTTACGATCGCAGACAGCTTGTTTCCGTCTCCCCACTCATAGCTACGCGGTGCAACCCAAGCTTCGATGGTTAACGCGTCGCTTACAGGCACAGTAACGTTTGCATTGACCTCAATATAATTCGAGGATCCATCGAACAATAAGGCGCCGCCTTTTATTCCACGCGGAGTCCATCTCGGATCCTTCGATGCCATATACCTGGCGTTGTTAAATACATAGTTCACATCGTGCCTAAGATTGTGTACTTTCTCCAACGCTTTCTTTCCTGCGCCTTCATCAAGGTTTAAGTAGAAAATAGTCCCCCTACCACTTGCTTGGAAACTATCAACGGCAATGCTGGCTTCATTGGAATGATCGACAACCTTTACATAGAGCTTCTTGTTGTAGTGTTCTTGCACTTTCCATGAGATTTTCTCGTTCGCGCTGACATTCCCGGTTTTCATAAGCAATGTGTTGCTGTTCGCATCGAAAAGTGCAACATATGCATTTTCCGGTTTGAGGATATCCAAAACAGTAAAATTAATTGTTCCTGTTCCCTGAAGCGTGAAAGTATTAGAAGTGATGGAGCCCTTTCCTTGCAAGGAGGATTTGGCATAAAAGTTCCCTTCTTTGCTCGCATGAGCTTCATCAGTCACTTCAAAAGCATCTTCCTCAACCGTCCAGCCATCGAGATTTCCGGTTTCAAAGCTTGGATTATCGATTTCATAGCGCTTGAAATCCGGCTTGATATCCGTCGCAACAATTCCTTCAGCTGGCTCCGACTCATGGTACATGGAGAATGCGTCCGCAAAAATGACTCCCCAATCCGAGGTTGCATTATCGACGACCTCCACATACAGTTTCTTGCCCAATTGTGTGGAAAGATCCGCCTTGTATTGCACCATATTGGCAAGCCGCATGCCCTGCGCAGGATCCGGGAAGCCAACGTCGGCGAATGCGCTATTTCCGTATCGGGCAATAACTTGTCCCGTATCGACTTCCACAATATTTATAAATACCTTGTCTGGGTTCTTTGCACCGCCAAGCTTGAAGCTGATCCAGCCGCTTCCGCCCAGCTCGAAAGTGCTGGAACGAAGTACACCTGTCGCAGATTCGTCATACTTCCAGCCGTTTAAATGATAAGCTCCTTCCTGGTTATACGGTATTTTTTCTGCCCACCAAGTCGTTTCGTCGGTTACGCTATTCGGACCGAACGCATCGCCTTTGATAACGGTCCATCCCGTCAAATCTCCTGTTTCAAATCCAGGATTCCGGATTTGATAGACTGAATCTGTAACTGACAATCCCATGTCATTCTTAGGAATATTCTTGATTTGATAAATCGCATCCGTAACCGATGATTTCACATCATTCTTAGGAATGAGCGTTTCTCCAGCAACAGTTCTATTTTCGGACGCGACAGAGATTCCCGGAACAACAAGCTGGAGCACCATAGCCCATATAACCATTCCCGATATCCAACATTTTCCTCTTTTGACTTTCCTCATTCTCGAGCCTCCTTCGAAACTTGTTATACTTGCGAACATCGATACCTCATTTCGAAATGCTCTCCTTGTACAAAGATGAATAGTCATGAAGAAGGGAGAATATGAATGAAACGTTTCCAAACGGAGGAATGCAAAGTTTCTTGATCATTTGTGCATACCCCATTCGTAAGGAGCGCCTAAACAACCGTCTTACCAAACGGACTGCATATCCCATATATCCAAGGATTTAACAAACGGTTCTCCATCTCCCCAAATCTCGAGTCCCAAAGCATCCATACGGCTCGGATATACCCGGGTTGTCAGGCTTTTCAATCCGCTTGCATAAGCTTCGACCATGGAGCGGTCCAAATAAATGTGAAGCTTCAGATTCTCCCCAAGCAGCTCCAACTTACCGCCTTGAATCCCTCCGCACTTTTCTCCAGGATGCAGGGTCGTTTTCGAGCGGTCGACCATGAGCAACGCTTGATTCCAATCATAATACAGCAGAGTTTCTTCCTCTCCGTCCGGCGTACAACGGACCTTGATTCCGAATTTTTTGGCGCTGCCGGGCTCCAATTCCAATTGAATCTCAAGCATGTCACCATGAACATTCCTAAGCTGCACATTAGTTTCAGCCAATGACTGGTCCCGAAGCGATAGCCGCTTAGGGCCACGCAGCGATTGAAGCTCCTGAATCGGCTCTATTCCCAGACGTCCGTCATCCCTCAAATACACGCTTAACGGCAAGCCTCCGTTATGAGCCCAACCCGACTTATATTCCATCTCGGAGGTCCGGTCGCCTTGGGCTATCGTAAAGACGATATTTCTGCCGGTCTTCGGATCAACCATTCCGCTCGGTCCGGTAAAATGGAAATCCCCGACATCAATCAATTGAGGCTCTTCTTGATCGGGGATGAACGAAAGATTTTGCTTGTCAAGTTGTCCGATCCAATAGAACACCTCGACATCCGCTCCCTTCCCCACAGGGCTGACAAGCAGCAGATGTTTGTTCACTCCCTGCTTGTCACTGCCAAGGGGAAGAAGCACAGGGAGCTCCCAGATGGGTCCAAGGTAAGGAAACTTCTGAATATCCGCTTTAAAAAACGGCCCTTTATACGTCCAATTCAGCATATCCTGTGACGCAAATGCCAGTGCTGCTCCACCTTCAATTCCGGACCCGACCAGAGCATACCAGCCGTCATCGTCCTTCCATACGAATGGATCTCGGAAATCCCCAAATGCGCCCATTCCCTTCTTCTGCACGATCAACGGCTCTGGATGTTTGACCCACTGAACCAGATCCGGGTTTCCGTCAAGGGTATAAGTGCTTCGGGCAAGCGCTACGCTCTGATTCGGAGAAGCGCTGTCATTACCTGCCGTAAAGAACAAGACAGGAAGTCCGTCAGCATCATAGGTTGCGCTTCCCGACCAGATCCCGTCCGGTGCGAGCTGATCCTTTTCGGGCGCCAGGGCCACGGGTAGATCACGCCAATGCACCAAATCCTGACTTACCCAATGTCCCCAATGGATCTGATGAAAGAACGGCCCCTGCGGGTTATGCTGATAGAACAAATGATATTGCCCGTCAAAATAGATCGGTGCATGAGGTTCGTTCATCCAATGGGCCGGCGGGCTAACATGATATTGCGGTCTGTGCCGATCAAGTAGCAGTGGCGTTCGGTCCAGCTTGATCTCGTCATAGTTTAATTGTGGCCGGATACCTTCATGAAAGGTATCCAGCACATGCCGATAAGAAGCGGCCACTTCTTCCGCGCTCAGCGCCCGATTATAAATCTTGAGTTCATCAATGATACCGCTAAACATGTGCAGGCTGAACACTTCCGCCAGCAGGCTGCTATGGTTATTCTTGCCGATAAGAAGATCCGTGTCCGCCGCCTCAGCCAGGCGGGAACCACGAGGCACGGCAGCTGAAGCGATTTCACTGCCGTTTAAATACAGCTTGATTTCCCCTTGGTTCCCATCGAACACAGCATTCACGTATGACCATTCATTCTTGGGCAGTTCATGGCCGTCCGGCGACCAAAGTTCCTTCCAGTCTCCTCCTTCCAGCCCGACTTGGAAGGACCAGGAACCGTGACGGAACATGCCGAGCAGATAACCCTGCTTGCGATCCAGGTTGTAGCGGTTCACGATGGCGGACAATTTGCCATCATCCCCCCATTCATAGGAGCGTGGGGCTACCCATACTCCTATGCTTAACGCTGATCGATACTCTGGCTCGGTGTTCTGATTTCCCTCATCGAACGAATGCGCAATGTAAGTCGAATAACCATCGAACAGAAGCCCATTTCCAATTACCCCCTGTCTCCACCGTGGAGGGCAAGGTTGAGTAAACTCCGCTTGGTTAAACACGTACTGGATATTATCCTGGACTTGGGATACGCTCTCCAGAGCGCTTGTACCGGTTCCTTCATTGAAGGCCCAATACATAATCAATCCCCGATTATCGGTTGCATGGCTCATACTTCAACCCTCCTGGATGTCTGCTCCGTTGGACCATTAGGAATATGAATGGAGTTAAGAGCATGCATATAAAACGAGTTCACTACAACTTCCCCTGATTTCGCACTTATCTCAAAACGATCCATCGGAGCATCAGGGAATATTTGATCCGTCAGTGCAACCAAGCCCTCATTCGCGTACACTTCAACCGCGTTGCGATCCAGCCAGATATGCAGCTTGATCTTCCCATTCTCCGAAACCATTCTAGCACCGTGCTTGCACGCAAACGACGGGTGGAAATCACTCAGGCCCGATTTCGAGCGGTCGATGAATAGCCATTGGCGCACAGGGTCATAACCGATAATAGTCTCACTTTGCCCAGAGGACTTCATTTTAATATGAACCTCGTCTTCGGAACGAATGTCGATATCCGCTTCAATTTCAAGCAGAACATCATTCGTTTTTTGCGTAAACGGCACCTCTGGCGTAACCTTAACCTCATTCCAGCAGAGCGTTCCTTTCCGCAGCTGCTCTATTTCCCGAACAGGCATTTGGGTCAGAACTACGCCCTCGTCTCGACTGGTCAATGACAAGACGCGAGGCAGAGTCATTGTGCCTCTCCAGGCCCCGGTAGGCGTTTGGTTAGCATATTTCCAGTTGCTCATCCATCCGATGATCACACGCCGTCCGTCCTGCTCAGCTATATCCGACCAGGTGACCCCCGCATAATTGTCCCGGCCATAATCCAGCCACAGGATATGATCGGCCGGATGGTCATTGATGAACGTATTTCCGTCGAACTCTCCGATAAAGTATTGCGTGCGTGAGCCTTCTGGACAGTTGGGATTATCTCCGATGCTTATGATAAGTACCCATTTGGAATGTCCGCTGTCATCAACCGGCAATTCAAAGAGATCAGGGCATTCCCAAACTCCGTCATGCGAGCCTTCACTCTTTCCGAATTCGCCTGACAACGACCATTCACGCAAATTGTCGGAACGATAAAACCGAACGTGGTCTCCCGCGACAAGAGCCATAATCCAGGATGCACTTGGCGAATGCCAGAACACCTTGGGGTCCCGGAAGTCGACCAGATCATGCTCGTCGAGTATTGGGTTCTCCTCATATTTGTGCCAAGTTCGGCCTTTATCGCTGCTGTAAGCCAGGCTTTGCCGCTGGCGAGGTTGTTCGGTCTCCGGACAGCTGTCTGCATGAGTGAAGAGTGCGATCAATCCATGGGAACCATCGAACAGTCCGCTGCTATTATTCCAGTCAACCACACAGCAACCGGAGAAAATAGCGCCATGCTCATCCGGGAACAGAGCGATAGGCATATGCTCCCAATGAACCAGGTCTTGGCTTACAGCATGACCCCAGTGCATTGGTCCCCATTGGTTACTATAAGGATGGTGCTGATAAAACAGATGATAGACTCCCTCGTAATAGACTAATCCGTTGGGATCATTCAACCAATGGGAGTGAGGTGAAAAATGAAAACCCGGCCTAAATCTATCATCATCGTGCTGTTTATTTGTCTCGATTATCTGGGTAATTTCATCTGTCGTCGGCATAGATTGAAGAGCCCCTTTCCGTGTGGTTACTAATGCACCGCCGGCATTAGCAAAAGTTAGCATACCGATGATTTGCTGTTTGGTCAGCTGATTCAAATAAACACCGGCTTTCAGTATCTTATATAACAAGCAGCCCAGAAAAGCGTCGCCGGCTCCTGTCGTATCAGTGGCCTCTACTTGAAAACCCGGCACATATCCGTCATGATCAGCTAATCGGTAATAGCAGCCTTTTTCCGCTAAAGTTACGAAGATCCCGGCGATGCCGAATTGCTGTTGCAGCTCTAGCGAGCCTTTTTCCACATCAGTTGTACCCATTATAAAGTGGAGCTCATCTTCCGATATTTTCAGGATATCTGCATACTTCATGCCCCAAAGGATATTCTGTTTCGCTTCCTCTTTACTCTCCCATAAAGCAAACCGGATATTCGGATCGAATGAAAGCAGGACTCCTGCCTCTTTAGTCTTCACAACTGCCGCTCTTGTTGCCGTACGGGCCGGCTCATGGGTCATCGACAAAGAACCAAAGTGCAGTGCATGGCAGTTTTCAATCCTATCGAACGGGACATCCTGCGTGCGCAAGTATGTATCCGCTCCTGGTTTCCGGTAGAAGCTGAACGATCGGTCTCCGTTGTCATCCAGATGAACAAATGCCAGCGTTGTATTGGCTTCATCTGTAAACGTAAGCGCAGACACGTCGATGCCGCCGTTCATCAAGGTATCGTGCAGCAAGGAACCGAATTGATCATCCCCAACTTTGCTAATCAATGTCGCTCTAGCTCCTAAACGGGATAGAGCAGCTGCTACGTTAGCCGGAGCCCCTCCAGGATTGCATTCAAACTGCTCGTTGCCTCCCGTGGTACGACCTGATGGCGTAAAGTCTATCAATACTTCCCCAATGGTTATTACATCAAGCACAGTTTTCTCCCCACCTATCGTTTGATTATTTATTTTTTAAATTTGCATTATATCGATCCAACCCTTTTTGATAGATCTCCATTAATTCGTTCAGCCCCATCTTCTCGAGTGTCTTCACATAGCTGTCCCACTTTTCATCTACCTCGCCATCGACGATGAACTTGCCTCTTTGGGTATTTACATATTTAATAAGTTCTGGCTCAATCCGATTGATTTTATCTAGTTCATCCGGTTCAAAGAAGATGCTCGGATAGTTTTCCTTTTTCATATATGGAATGTAATATTTCTCCAAATACTCAGCACGCTTCTGAGCTCGGGGTTCCATATCAACAACTTTTCCGAAGTCATCGAAAGTAATGACGCCCGGATTTCCTGTGCCTGGAGCCACTTTTTGACGGAATTCACCTGCGGAGACTCCCTTGGGAAGCGGCAGGTTCACCAATTTTCCTTTTTCGTCCTTCTTGAATACGACATCCAACGGACCCCAGTGAATTTGAGCCGCCATGTAAGGGTCATACTGTTGATCGATCCAACGCATCGTCATTGCCGGATAACGGTTCTCCTTTGTAATCACGAAGCTACCTCGTCCCGGACCGCCGCCGTTGTTGCGACCAATCATTTGATCTCCATTTGGGCCTTTAAGCGGGGGCAGCAGAGCATAATCCTTACTACGCTCCGGTCCGACAACTTCTTCGACTTCCCACCAAACGTAGGAGCCGAGCGTTTCATCTGGTGTTTTGCCTTTTGCTAAATACTGAGCGGCATCCTGGGTGAACGATTCAGGGTCAATCAGCCCCTGCTTATACCAGTTATCATGAATATATTTTAATGCTTCCTTATATTGAGGTTGCGTAGCGGTAAAGATCACTTTACCTTCGCGGACGATCCGATGTTCCAAATTATCCGGAAGACCGAAAGCTCCGAATATGCCAGCAATGTCACTACACCACTGCATATGCATAAAGCTTAATGGGATTTCATCAGCCTTGCCATTGCCGTTCGGGTCCTTCGTTTTAAAGGCAATCAAAGCCTGCGTGTATTCGTCCAGCGTTTGAGGTAATTTTAAGCCCAGTTTATCGAGCCAATTTTTATTGATGACGTGAAAGAAGGGGTTGGTATCGAGCTTATTCTCTTCCCACGACGGCAGCCCATAGATGTGACCGTCTGGCGCTGTGATGGCTAGTTTAATATCAGGCCGTCGATCGAGAAGCGCTTTCAAATTAGGCGCATATTGATCAATTAAATTCTCCAGCGGAATAATGGTTCCGTCTTTACCGTAATTGATTAGAACGTAATCTGTGAATCCGGCTCCGTAAAAGGCATCTGGCAAATCTCCGCTGGCCAATAACAAATTTTTCTTCTCTGCAAAGTCAGTGTCTGGAATGTTTTCCCAATCAATTTTTACGTTTGTTTGTTTTTCCAGCCGCTTAAATATTTCCATTTTTGAGTAATCTGGCGCTAAAGCAGCTTTTGGGGATACCATCTTTAATGTCACCGCTTCTTTAACAATCGGAAGACCGGTTTTATTAAAATTTGCATCCTGATCCGGATTCACCGTCTGATTTTTTGACTCGCCACCGCCTCCCGAACATCCGCTAAGAGCAAACACTCCAGCCAGCATTAGAATTCCAGCCCTTTTGAATAATTTCATCGTACATAACCTCCTTATGTCAGTCCACAAGCTGAGAACTTCCCTTGTCCTTGTTATTTACTTGTCTGAATGCTGAATTTAGGTATTCTGTTGCACATTCCCCCCTTTCAGGCACCATGACAATGTTAGCCTTTGATCGAGCCGATCATCACGCCTTTAACAAAGTATTTTTGCAGGAAAGGATACAAAATCAGCAACGGTAGGCTGGATACCATGATGACACCATATTTGATAAGCTCTGTAACGCGCATCTTCGCTGCATAGGATTCCACGTCTATCATCATGCTCGAGTTGGCCTGATTCTGGACAAGAATGTTGCGAAGGACCAGTTGTAATGGATACTTGCTTTCATCGTTCAAGTAAATCAAAGCGTCAAAGAAACCATTCCAGAACCCGACAACATGATACAGTACCATTACGGCTATAACGGACTTAGACAAAGGTAATACGATGCTCCAAAAAAATCTGGTATTGGAACAACCATCAATGGAAGCGGCCTCCCACATTTCATCCGGGATGGTCGACTGAAAAAAAGTCCTTACGATAATGACATTGAACACACCTCCCGCTCCAGGAATAACAAGTGCCCAGATCGTATTCAGCATGTGAAGATCTTTAATCAGCAAATAGGTCGGGATCAACCCCCCACTAAAAAACATGGAAATCAGTAAAAACCACATTATTACCGACTTTCCTGCCAGTCCTTTACGAGCTAACGGGTAAGCTGCACATACGGTCACGGCAACTCCGATTAATGTTCCTAGACTCGCATATAAGATCGAATTGGCATATCCAATCCATATAGATGAATCGCTGAATATTCGCCCGTATCCATCCAGCGTAAAACCCTTTGGAAAGAACCATACTTCACCTGAGTAGATGAGATTGGGGTCACTGAGTGAAGCAATCAATACAAAATACAGCGGGAATAATACAAGCAACATAACTATGGTCAGCATGACGTAGTTGACGATGTCAAACCACATGTCTCCCTTGCTTTTTCTCTTTAATAATTGATTCAAAATGAACTCCCCCTTACCACAGGCTGGTTTCTGTCAATTTTTTTGCGATCCGGTTGACGGTGACTATCAGGATAATATTTACAACTGAATTAAACAGGCCAACTGCTGTAGAAAAGCTGTATTGTGCTTTTTGAATCCCGATTTCATAAACATAGGTCGGAATAATATTGGAGGTGGCATAATTCAAATCGTTCTGCATAAGGAAAGCCTTTTCAAAACCGATACCCATAATGTTACCGAGTGCGAGAATCAATAAGATGACGATCGTCGGCAAAATGCTTGGAATATCCACATGCATTACGCGCTTCCATTTGCTTGCTCCATCCATGATCGCGGCTTCATGCAATTCTGGATTGACCCCTGCCAGCGCAGCAAGGTAAATGATGGTAGCAAAACCTGTCTCTTGCCAAACCCCTGATAAAATATACAAAGGGCGGAACCACCCTTCGTCGGCCAAGAACATAATGGGGTCCCCTCCAAACCAAGTGATGATGTGATTCACAATTCCGCTGTTTGGAGACAGAAAAACATTAAGCATACCGACGAGCACTACGGTCGAAATAAAGTGTGGTGCATAAATTACAGTTTGTACAATTTTCTTGTATCTCTTGGCCAGCATCTGATTGAGCATAATCGCTATAATAATCGGAGCTGGGAAGCTAAATACAAGCGATAGAACACTGAGTGTAAGCGTATTAGTCATGATCGTCCAGAAGTTATAGGAATCGAAAAAATCAATAAAGTGCTTAAAGCCTACCCACTCGCTTCCCCAGATTCCCCGACTTGGTGAAAAATCCTTAAAAGCAATTTGTATTCCATACATTGGATAGTACTTAAATACGAGATAAATAATAATGATTGGCAGCAAAAACAGATATAGTTCATAGTCACGTTTGATCTGGTTCCATATTTTGCGATTTGGCTTGATCGTAGAATGATCCCACTCACTAGTTCTTGAATCCACCATTACACTCCCTTTCTTGTAAAAGAATATTTTCATTTTTGAAACGTTTCCAATTTATTAAAAGAAAAACGTCAGCCGGTGATCCATACCATAAATCCACCGAATGAGCTAAAGTTTTTCCAAAGTCAAAAACAACCTTGCCTAAGATAGCAGGAGACGATACATTTGCTGATCCAAACTTATTCCTTGGATCTTTTAACAGAGTAGTCTGATTGTCAAATGAAACGTTTCCAATTTATTATAAAAAAAAAGGCGAATTTGCAGATCCAGACTGAGATCCAACTGAATGAGCTGATATTTATACAATAAAACTCATGTCGTTTCGCCTTGCCTGAAGATAACGGGGAGACGATACACTTGCTGATCTAAAGTTATACCATCCATCTTTTGATACAGTAGTCTGATTGTCAGACGTGCCATCTCCTCCACTGGCTGCCTAATTGTAGACAATATCGGATGAAAATAACGATGATCCTGAATGCCGTCATAACCGATGACCTTTACATCTTCTGGAACTCGAATACCCTGCCTACCTGCTCTTTCTATATATTTGGCGGCAAACATATCGGTAATAGCGAAAATGCCATCCACATCCCGATGCTTAGATAGAAATTCGCCAAAATAGGCTTCGTCGTCCACAATAGGATCTGGTTTCTCGTATACAACATGGTCTACACCCAATTTTTTCGCCTCATCAATGAAACCTTTTCTTCGATTCATGGTTTCACTAAAAATTGAAGTTACACTTCCTATAAAGGCCGGTTTTTGGGCCCCTGCCTTAACAAGTTCCCTCAAAGCTAGACGGCCTCCCTCATAATTATCTGAGGTCACACAAGTGATTTTTTTGTTGAAATGTCTGTCAATACTTAGAATCGGAATGTCATTGCTTACGCTATTTTCTATATCATTGTAAGTAATGCCGACAATACCAGCCACTTTGTTTTGACGTAGCATATCCAGGTAATACAGTTCCTTTTCTGGCTTGCCGCCGCTATTACATAACATGAGCTTAAAGCCTTCCCGATCTAACTCATCCTCAATGTAATAAGCCAGTTCAGAAAAAAAAGGATGCCAGATACTTGGAAGCAGCAAGGCTACCATCTTGGATTTCCTCATTTTAAAATTTCGAGCGACTTCATTAGGAAAATAATTCAGTTCTTGTATAGCTTTCTCCACTTTCCTTCGTGTATCTGGTTTTACAGAGCCCGAGTTATTAATAACGCGGGACACCGTTCCCACAGCAACACCAGCTATCTTAGCTACATCTCTAATACTTGGCATTTAACCCCCCCATATCTCTTATGGGAATTATAATAGCACGAAGTTGGAAACGTTTCAATAATCTTTGAAGCGCTTTTTTTCTGACTTTTTTCACCCTATTTTCATTGATCGCTCCGGATCAACCGCCGAATTTGATACAAATCGCCCTCCATGCGGAATTCGCCTGGGGCCATTCCTGTATACTTTCGGAACACTTTGCCGAAATAATTCGCATTCGAGAAACCGGACTGTTCCGCCACCTGCTCCAATGTCAGATTTGCGGGCTCCAGCAGAAGCGCAGCCGCTCTTTCCAACCTCATACGAGTTAAATAGCGGCCGGGAGAGAGGCCAAGCTTGTGCTCAAACTCACGGGTGAGATGAAATTTAGAACATCCGGAGACCTCCGCCATGTCCTGAAGGCCAATGCTTCGATGCAGATTACTGTCAATGAAGGTCTTACAGCGTTCTACAATCGGAGGCAATGGGACGCTGCTGGCAAGAGTGACAAGATGACTCGCCAGTGACATGGCCAGTGAATAAGCAGCCCGTGAGCACTGATACATATCGCGGTAGCTGTTCTCAATAGCTTCCCGATAAGTGGCCCACAGGAGATGCTCCAAATCGGTCCCCGGCTCAATCTTGAAAATGTAGCCGTTTATGTCCAGCCATTCCTTGAGGAGATGCAGCGCCAAGTGTGACAGTTCGAAGTAAAGCACTTCCCATCTGGGAGAATCAGAGGGGAGACGGTAGATATGGTCGCCCGGAACATCAGCCAGAAAAGCATCCCCCGGCTCGAGGGAATGTCTCCTCCCCCCCGTTTCAATCTCACCGCGACCATTCAATGTATATTGAAGCACACAATGGTCTCCGGTACGGTTCCGTCCATCCCAGATATAATCATGCGAAGTAATCAGCTCATATCCAGCACCTTTTAACAAGATATAGGGCATAGGTGTTATAAAGTGAAAAGATATCGAGGACTGCTTCTCTTTCCCGTTTCCCTCCCCATGATTCACAGCAATATTTCACCCTCCTCAATTTATAAAGTTACTCTTGTTTCGGTTCTTCTGCACCTTTACGCTAATGATGAAGACGAATTTTCTATAATCAGTTATTTCATACGCTTACTAAATTATAACACTAAAAGGAGCACGATTTCACTTATGGGCATTCATTACGATGAGAAACGCATGGTATTTCACCTGCAAACCCCCGGTTCCAGCTACTGCATTCAGATTGTTCGCGACGGCTACCTTGGGCATTTATACTGGGGACGACGAATCGCCATCTACCAGGATTCTGTACCTTTTGATTTTATCGATCGGGGCTTTTCGCCGAATCCTGACCCTGCTGACCGAAGGTTCTCCTTGGACAACCTTCCGCAGGAGTATCCGGGTTACGGGAACGGCGATTTTGGCATACCCGCCTATCAGGTCGGCCAGTCTAATGGATCTGAAATCTGTGATTTCCGTTACCAGACTCATCGGATATTCGCCGGCAAGCCAAAGCTTCCAGGTCTTCCTGCCACTTACATCGAGAGGGAAGACGAAGCGGATACGCTGGAGTTTGTGCTTGAAGATGCACTGACCGGTCTGCGTGCTACCTTAATTTATACTGTCTTTAACAAATACGACGCCATCGCTCGGTCGGTTCGTTTCGACCATACCGGCTCCGACAATCTGGTCCTTCTTCGCGCGCTCAGCGCCAGTATCGATTTCAGAGATGACGAGTATGACATGTTGACCTTCTACGGTACGCATACCAATGAGCGAAATATTGCGCGGAGACCCCTTATGCCCGGCATCCAGAATGCGGAAAGCCGGCGAGGTGCCAGCAGTCCCCAGCAGAATCCGTTTCTGGCCCTGCTTCGTCCTGGCGCTGATGAAGACAATGGCGAGGTATACGCGCTCAATCTCGTTTACAGCGGAAACTTCATAGCCCAGGCCGAGGTTCAGCAGTACCGGACGACTCGGTTGTCGATCGGCATCAATCCGTTTGGCTTCTCCTGGCAGTTGGCTCCCGGAGAAAGCTTTCAAACGCCCGAGACCGTCATGGTATACTCTGCACAAGGCTTGGGCGGGATGTCCCGCGTCTTTAATAGGCTCTACCGCACGCGGCTCAGTCGCGGCAAATTTCGTGACGCCGAACGGCCGATTCTAATTAATAACTGGGAGGCCACCTACTTTGACTTTAACGCCGACAAGATCGAAGCGATCGCCCGCGAAGGGAAAGAACTTGGTATGGAGCTCTTTGTCCTGGACGACGGTTGGTTCGGCAAGCGGGACAATGATTTGAGTTCCCTGGGCGACTGGACCGTTGACCGTCGCAAGCTTCCGGAGGGGCTGGACAATCTGGCCCGGCGGATAACCGGAATGGGCATGCAGTTCGGTCTGTGGTTCGAACCGGAGATGGTCTCACCGGACAGCGAACTCTACCGGCGCCATCCCGACTGGTGTCTTCATGTGACAGATCGTCCCCACACGGTGGGGCGAAATCAGCTTGTTCTCGATCTGTCGCGGCGGGATGTATGCGACTATATTGTTGGAGCGCTGTCCGATATTCTGTCTTCCGCACCGATTACTTATGTCAAATGGGACATGAACCGCCATTTGACGGAGATCGGCTCTGCCCTGCTTCCGGCGGAGCGCCAGCGCGAAACGGGACACCGGTATATCCTCGGTCTGTACAGGGTATTGGACGAGCTCACTTCCGTCTTTCCGGATGTACTGTTCGAGAGCTGTTCCAGCGGAGGAGGGCGCTATGATCCCGGCATGCTCTATTACATGCCGCAAACGTGGACAAGCGACAATACCGATGCGATCAGTCGGCTAAAAATCCAGTACGGCAACAGTATGGTCTATCCGGCTGTGTCTATGGGCGCTCATGTTTCGGGTGTACCGAATCATCAAGTCAACCGGGTTACTCCTCTTGACACCCGAGGACATGTCGCGATGTCGGGAAACCTTGGCTACGAACTCGATCTTACCAAGATGTCGCCGCAGGAAAAGATAGCGATCAAGTCCCAAGTTGCGCTATATAAAGCAATTCGCCCCCTTATCCAATTCGGAGAATTTTATCGCATTTTAAGTCCGTTCGAGGGCAACGAGGTGGCCTGGGCCTTTGTTTCTGATGACCAGAGCGAAGCTGTACTTGCTTTCTTCCGAGTGCTGAGCCAGCCGGGTGAAAGGGTGCCTATTCTGAAATGCAAAGGATTGAATTCGCGTTACCTGTACCGCCATCACGAAACTGGAAAGATATACGGAGGTGACGAGCTGATGTACGCCGGTTTGACACTTCCAAGAATAAAAGGGGATTTTATCAGCCTGTTCTGGCGGTTTAGTAAGATCGACGAGCAATGAATGTATCAAAGCAAAAAAATTAGAAGTCCAACAGAAAGCAGGGCCTGAAATCATGAGATTTCAGGCCCTGCTCGCTATGCCCCTTCGCCGTGGTTATATTATTTTGAGAAGCAAAAATCAACTGGCAAATGTGCTGTAACAGCTTGCCGGTTCTCCGATAAATCCAAGCTACACCATCATTTTAAGTGAACACGAAGCAGTGGGGACACCGTCTACCACCCCAGCGCCTTCCATCGTCTCCACCGGTTTCACCATTTCCTGGTCGTCCGGGACCAACACTGGTGTGATCACCGGAAAGCCCGCCTGCTCGATTTCGGAAATATCAAATTCCAGTAGCTGTCCTTTCTTGATTTTGTCACCGGTCTGAACTCGTAGAGTAAACCCTCTTCCCATTTGTAAAGATCAATGGAGCGATAGAGCATGGCTCAGCCGGTAAGATTGGAACGTTGCGCTCCAAACGGCATAAAAGCAATCTTTCTGTTTCCATACTTTGGGGTCGCGACAATGATCGGTATACCCGGACGGAGGTCCGCTTATAACCGGGGAGGAGAACTTGTGTATACGTCCATCTCTCTCCATTTGAGCCATACACTGATAAGGCACTCGCTCCCAACTCTTATCATGTGTATTGCCGGTGTACCTGAGGTACAATCGCCCATTGTGTTCGATTGCACTGCCCGAGTATACTCCATGACTGTCAAAATCCCGGTCCGGTTTTAACGCCACTCCCCGGTTCGTCCAGTGAACGAGATCCCGAGAGCTGGTATGATACCAATATTTGAGACCATGCACAGTACCGAGAGGAAAACATTGATAGAACAAATGATACTCTTCATGAAAAAAAGCAAATCCATTCGGGTCGTTCAGCAACCCTGTCTCAGGCTGGATATGATACCCCTGGCGCCAGGGGCACCTTGCCACTCTGGCGGCCAGACCGGAGATTTCCTCCGTATTGGTATCTTCTAATCTTCTGTATCTCTCTTCTTTTATCCACTCCACAGCAACCTCCTTACTGCAAAATAGTTCCAAGCATGCTTAAACTTACGGTCGATCCGCTGCTTCGCTTGAAGTCTCCCCTGAGGCTGACGCATTTTTCCGCTTGCCCCAGAGCAGGGTGATGAGAAACGTAACCAGAAAGCTGATGCCCATGCCGATACAGAAATCAGCGATGGACTGTGGACGGATTGCGATAATACCGGGTAGCGCCGCCGGTCCCATTGAAATGGACAGCACATGTGCGTAAGCAATATAGGCGGAAGCCAGGCCGGAACCGATCATCGCAGCAATGAACGGGTAGCGAAGCTTCAGGTTGATTCCGAACATTGCAGGTTCGGTAATACCGAGCAGCGCGGATATGCCGGCAGCTGAGGCGATACTCTTCGTCTTGCTGTTGCGTGTGATGAGAAAGACGGCCAGCGTAGCCGCGCCCTGAGCGATATTCGCCATCGAGGCAATCGGAAGCAAGAAGGATCCGCCCGTCTTAGCAACGTCCGACAATAGTTGGGTATCCACAGCGAGGAAACTGTGATGCATTCCCGTTATGGCAATCGAAGAATAGAAAAAACCGAAAATACCTCCTCCAATGAAACCCGTCGTATCATAGAGCCAGAAGAGACCATCTGTCAGTCCGTTGCCCGCGGCGCGAAGGACCGGTCCAACAACAGCAAAGGTCAAGAGGCCGGTAACGAGGACAGACAGCAAGGGAGTCAACAGATTATCAAGATAAGATGGAATTACCTTTCGCAAATTTTTCTCGATTACCGATAAAATATAGGATACGGCCAGTACTGGCAGAACCGTTCCCTGATAGCCAACCTTTTCGATTGAGAAACCGAACAGTTGCCAGGTGGGTACTGTCCCATCTACAAGTGCCTGGCCGTAGCTGTAACCATTAAGCAGATCGGGATGAACCATAATCATGGCCAGCGCCGCACCCAAATAAGGATTTCCACCAAACTTGCGAGTGGCCGAGAAGCCGATCAGGATGGGAAGGAAAACAAAAGGAGCGTTGGCGAATAAATTAATAATGCTTGCCCAATCGGCAATACCAGGGTACATTTCGACCAGAGACCTGGGACCAAACAGATTGCTGGCAGTCAGAACATTGTTGATCCCCATTAATAGACCCCCGGCAACAATCGCCGGAATGATCGGAACAAAAATGTCGGAAAGTGCTTTCACAAGTCGTTGAAGCGGATTCATTTTAGCTGCTCCTGCCGTCTTTACATCGCCGGTGGACATTTCTCCGAGACCCGTAAGTTTGGCGAACTCGCCATACACGTTATTTACAATCCCGGCTCCAAGGATAATTTGATATTGCCCTGCTATAGAAAAAGTCCCTTTAACAACGTCCATTTGATCAAGCGCTTTTTGATCAAGCAAAGATTCATCTTCAAGAACGAGCCGCAATCGCGTCGCACAATGAGCAGCTGCCGTTATGTTTTCCTTACCTCCCAAGGCATCCAGGATGTCAGCTGCAACTTGCTTGTAATCCATATTTCTCTCCTCCTAATATTATGAAACCGGTTCCAATTTAATTAAAAAAATGCTCGTTACCGACATTGGCCGGTAATTTTTGTTCGAAAACAACTGCCCTCCTATTACTTTCTCCGAAGAAGGTTATTGCCCTACTTCACCACTTCTCGCTCCCTTCAATAAGCCCCTTTTGACCACCCGTAGGATTGGATAGACATACAACCCTTGCCATAGGAAAAAAATTGCTCAATTCAAAATGTTTGTTTTATATTAAATTTTGTAAGGGGGCTGTTATTTGATAATAAAACACTATCCATGTCATCCTCAATGGTAAGTTAATGCGATGGCAGGGTAAAAAATTGCCCCTTCATTAACACAAAAATCCACCGCAGAAAATAAAGGGTCGTTGCTGCTTCCAGCCCGGTTTTCCCTACACCCTGACCTGAACAGACTGAAACACGAGGATTAAATCCATAAGAGTGCTTGCCTGCCAATCGTCAATTAGATCATCTTTCTCCCGTGACCTTTGCCCTTTCAAGCTCAAGTTTCTCACGCTGCATCTTAAGTTTTTTCGTCTTCAACCATCCGTTTATGTTTATCTGGTAACAAATCCATATATTTACTCAGTACGTCCAACGCCTTAGTTTTATCGTGTAGCTCTACACTTACTTCATCCTTACCCTGCTCGACTTCTGAAACCAGAGTCCATCAATTTCATCACTGTTCTTAAAGAGACATAATTATATCTGTACTCCTTCGTTTCTCCAGTCTCTGAATCAAGAACCGGTTCTCCTTCTAATCCAAGAACGTTTCTTCCTTTTGACCAAACTCCACGTAATCTGTAATGTCTGCAAAAGCTATCTTCATGTACTCCATCAGTACGCGCTGAGCATTGAATCCTACCTCATCAATCATAGATTCCTTAGTAAAGTTTTCTGAAACTAACCAATCAAAAAACATAATATAGTCATGGCAATAGTTCAGAAGCACTGATAAACCTCCCCACCTATAAGTTCATCACTTTGGTCGTTTGATCAATGATGAAACTGAAATCACCTCTTGCAAGTGGTGAATTATATATTATTATACAATTTTATCTATGTATTCCATAAAAGAATTCTCCTTGGACGCAAACCATCATTCTGAATCCATTACTATAGAAAAAAGCCGCCATTAAGGGCGACTTTCTACATCCTATGTTCTGTCCTCCAAGAGCTTCAATCTTAATTTGATCGCCCACCATCAATAAAGGTTGTTTTTCAATCTGGGCACATTAATGTTCTCTAGGTGATAACGGGTTGCAAATGAATGTCTCAGAGAATGCACGGATAAAGCTGGTTTTCCAAAAGCTGAAGCATATTTTTCAATCAGTTTCTCATTGGTTAAGCAGAGATGCTCTTCATGAACAGCTATTATTGTCATCAGAAATTTTCGTCCATATCGAAATAGAAATCAGGTTCTCTCCCGTTTCCGGTAACTGTTTCTGGAACGGTACTGCTGCGGAGATCTTGCCGGATAACGTGCGGGAAAAGAAAACATATGGACCAGATGGGTAAACGGTATGGAAGCGAACAGAAGAAACGCCAGGATGATGTGAAGCTGAAACACGAAAGGAACCATGTGCATCAACCCGTATTGCGGATTAAAGGTGAACAGGCTGCGAAACCAAGGCCCGATGGTCGTACGGTATTCATAGGCCACCACAGTCGTATTATACACGATGGTCATATAGGTACCGATGGCTGCGATGATCAGGACTAAAATCACTGCAAAATAATCACCAAAACCCGCATGGGCCCTTACCCGACGGTTAAGGATTTTGCGCATAAGCAGAAGAACCAGACCGATGACGACCATCAGACCGGCAAAGCCGCCCCCCGCGATCGCAAATATATGATAGGTCTCATCGGATATGCCGAAGAAATGATAAACACTGCGCGGGATCAACACACCCATGATATGGCCAACAAACGCGAAAATGATCCCGTAATGGAACACAGTCGAACCGATTCTGAGCCATCTTTTTTCAAAAATCTCCGTGGAAGGCGCCGTCCAGCTGACCTGACGAAAAGCAAACCGATAGAGCAAGCCAAAGATCATCACCGTCAAGGTGAGATAGGGAAACACGACCCACCAAAAGATACCAGTCATCATTATACCTCCATTCCATCGCACGTTTTGTAGACAGGTAAGCCCGAATCGCTACGAGCCGTACCGTCCATGCCAAACAGGATAGGATAAGGCAGTTCATCCAGATCGGCGCTCTCCCGCTTGCTCTCCAGCATGCGAATTTCTTCTTCCGTAGGGACCTCGAAAACATCGGTCATCAGAAAGTTCAACAACCTGGAATAGGGACTGTCTTCAGACAGATGCTTCCGAATCCGCTCTGTGGCTGCGGCCAGCCGGAGTTCAAGCGCGCGTACATGAACATTGTCGGACCTTACGGCCAGTAGCTCGTACAACAGCGGAATGAAGTCGCACAGCTCCCCGCTCGGCATCATAAAGCCCGCATCCCGGACAATATGCTGAAGCAAAATCAGAGCTGCCCCACGTTCCCGACTGTCACCCAATTCATGAGCGGTCAGATAGAGTCCGGTCTTTTCCTTCCAATCGAACGTCCAAACATAAATTTCCTGAAGCTCCTTGGGAGGAACCGAGAAGATAGCCTCGGCCGCCTGGCCAAACCTGCTCGCCAGCTCATTATCTTTCATTTCCTCTTGGACAGCTGCAAGCAGTTCCTCCTTCATTTCCTGAAAATCCTCACCGGGATATCCTAGCAATCTGGCGCAGGCCGCCAGCAAAACGGGCTTATGTTCCATCATCCATGTCCTCCCTTGCGAAAAGATGTGACGTGACCGCGCTTGACGGGGTAATGGATTCAATGCTGCAGGCCCCCTGCTTGTAATGAAGCTCTTTCGCGCCATCCATTTCCCTCCGAGCGGTTGGGATCACAAACCTTTCGTTATATTTGGCAACAGCGAACAATCGGGTCATCTCTTCAATTTCCTCCACTGTAATTCCCGCCTCTCCCAAAAGCTGGCTGTGTCTGAGATCATCCATGCCGCCAACGGCTTGCTGCCGCCTATGTACACGCATGGCGGTCATTTTAAGCAACACTCTACGGATGACGGAGGTATCCCCTGCCGTAAGCAGAGATGCCAGATACTCCATTGGAATCCGCATTTGATCGACGGCGGGAATATAGTGATCGGTCTGAAGCTCGTCTTCTTCAATATGGTTCATAATCGGGCTAAGCGGTGGAACATACCACACCATAGGGAGCGTGCGGTATTCCGGATGAAGTGGCAGAGCAACCTTCCACTTCATGGCAAGCTTGTAGATCGGCGAGCGCTGTGCCGCATCGATCCAGGAATCGTTGATCCCGCTTCTTCTCGCCTCCTTGATCACTTCCGGCTCGAAGGGGTCAAGGAACACCGAAAGCTGGGATTCATACAAATCCTGCGGATTCTCCACGGAAGCTGCCGCCTTGGCTCGATCTGCGTCATAGAAGACGACACCGATATAGCGAATCCGGCCCACACAGGTTTCCGAGCAAATCGTGGCCATGCCCGCTTCTGTCCGCGGGTAGCAGAAATTGCATTTTTCCGCCTTGTGCGTATTCCAGTTGTAGTATACCTTGTGGTAGGGGCAGCCGTTGGTACAAAATCTCCACCCCCGGCAGGCGTCTTGATCCACAAGTACAATACCGTCCTCCTCCCGCTTGTACAAAGCTCCGGATGGACAGGAAGCCACGCAGGAAGGGTTCAGACAGTGCTCGCAAATGCGGGGCAGGTACATCATGAACGTCTTCTCATACTCCATGGCGATCTGTTCCTGAAGCTGCTTGACATTTGGGTCCAGCGGTACGATCTCGCTTCCGCCAGCCAGGTCGTCATCCCAGTTCGGGCCCCATTCCGGCTTGTCCATATATTCGCCGGTAATCAGTGATACAGGCCGGGCGACCGGAAGATGCTTCCGCTTGGGGCTATGAATCAAGTTATCGTAATCATAGGTCCACGGCTCATAGAAGTTGTCCAGACTGGCCATATTCGGATTGTAAAAAATATTCGCCAGCTTGGTGATTGGCCCCCCCGCCCGGAGTGCCAGCTTTCCGTTGCGCAGAACCCACCCGCCTTTAAATTTCCTCAGGTCTTCCCATGCCCGAGGGTAACCGGGACCCGGCCGGGTTTCCACATTGTTGTACCACATGTATTCCGTTCCGGGCCGATTGGTCCACGTGTTCTTGCAGGTCACCGAACAGGTATGGCAGCCGATGCATTTGTCCAAGTTCATGACCATGGCGACTTGCGCTTTAATCCTCAAGCCAGTCAACCTCCTTCAACGGTCGGATGATTGTCATCGTATCTCTCTGACTTCCTGTCGGCCCGTAGTAATTAAACCCGTAGCTCAGTTGGGCATAGCCTCCGATCATATGTGTCGGCTTCATCGTAATTCGAGTCACACTGTTATGGGTACCGCCGCGCTGCTTGGTGATAGAGGTACCCGGCACGCCAAGCGTGCGATCCTGGGCATGATACATATAAGCGATCCCCTCTGGAATCCGGTAAGTCAGCACCGCTCTTGCTGCGATGACTCCATTCCGGTTATATACCTCAATCCAATCGTTATCCTTGATCCCGATCGAAGCCCCGTCTTTTTCGTTCAGCCAGACGACCTGCCATCCGCGGAACAGCGTCGACATTTGATTGGTGTCGATGAACATCGTATGAATTCCCCATTTTTGGTGCGGGGTCAAATAACGGATCGTCATCGTTTTTCCATTCGCTGGCACTTCTTTCTCACCCTTAAAAAAAGGAACGTGCTCCAGCGGCGGCAAATAAAGCGGCAGCCCTTCACCGAAATCCAAAATCATCTCATGGTCCAGATAAAAGCTTTGTCTGCCTGTTAAAGTGCGCCATGGAATGCTGTACTCCGTATTTAAGGTAAAGGGCGAGTATCTCCGATTGTCCTTCTCCAAGCCACTCCAGACCGGAGTTGAGATCGTATGCCGGGGCTGAGCAGTAATATCCAGAAGTGTGAAAGCCTCTTCTTCCCGAGGTTTTGAGATGTCCTCCAGCTTTTTGCCGGTTTTGGTCTCTAACGAACGCCAGCCTTCCACGGCCCGTTCTCCGTTCGTGGCGCCAGACATCAGCAGAATCGCTTCGATTACCTGTTTATCCCGGAATAGATCCGGCTGTCCTTTGCCAATCCCCTCATGTTTCGATGCCCCCAGCCGCTCCATGAGCTGGCCGTACACCTTGTCGCCGGGAATTTTAATCCCCTTTGTTCCATAGCCCTTTTTAATGTTCGGTCCGATGGTAATCATTTTTCCATACACGTTCGGATAGTCACGCTTCACCAATAAAAAATGGGGCATCGTTTTGCCGGGCACTGCCTCCGTCTCTCCCTTGCGCCAATCGCGGATTTTTCCGTGAACTTGGGCGATTTCATCTGGACTGTCATGTCCGAGCGGAGTCATGAGAACATCCTCGCAGGCTGGCAAATGTTTCTCTGCCAATTGGGAGAACGTTTTGGCGATTTCCCGAAAAGCGTCCCAATCGCTTTTGCTTTGCCAAGGTGGTTCAATAGCTGGATTAAACGGATGGACAAACGGATGCATATCGGTCGTGCTTAAATCGTATTTTTCGTACCAGGTCGCTGCTGGCAGCACGATATCCGAAAACAGCCCTGAACTCGTCATTCTAAAATCCATGCTGATGAACAAATCGGTTTTGCCTTCCGGCGGAACATCATCCGTCTTCACCGTCTCCGGCCGCCACGAATGGCTCGGGTCCGTCAACACCTGATTGTCCGTCCCGATCAAATGCTTGGCAAAGTATTCATGCCCTTTACCGCTATCGCCAAGCAGATTGGACCGCCAGTTGAAAAAGACACGCGGGAAATTGTTCGGATCATTGGGGTGCTCCACCGCAAAATCTAGCTCTCCCTCTTTAACCATTCTCGCAATTTCCTGTACGGCCTCCTGATCGTCCGAAAACCCTTTTTCTCGAACCTGTCTGGCCACATCGATGGAGTTCTGGTTGAATTGCGGGAATGAAGGCAGCCACCCGAGCCTTACGGCCAGAGCATTGACATCCGCAGGATGCATATGGTTAAACCGCCCGCCCCAGGATGGTTTCTGCTCCTCATTGACCTTGGCCTCATAGCGGAACTGCTCCGTCGCGAAGTAGAAGAAGGAGGTTCCGTTTTGTAAGCGGGGAGGCTTGATCCAATCTCCTGCAAATGCGATCTGCTGCCACCCCTCCACTGGCCTCACCTTTTCCTGACCTACGTAATGGGCCCATCCGCCGCCATTTACTCCCTGGGAGCCCGTGAGCAGAACCAAATTCAGAATGGAACGGTAGATTTGGTCGCTGTGATACCAATGATTCGTTCCTCCGCCCATGGCGATCATCGATTTTCCACCTGTCTTGGCCGCATTTTCGGCAAACTCCCTCGCTACCTGAATGCAATGAGATTTCTTGACGCCAGTAATCGCCTCCTGCCAAGCCGGAGTGTAAGGCTTCGGATCGTTATAATCGACCGGATAATCGCCTTGCAGTTGCTGTCTGGGTACACCCACATGAGCCATCATAAGGTCATAAACCGTCACGACTTTGAGCGTCCTGCCTTCCACACTCGGCAAATGCTTTACAGGAACTCCACGCCGAACTGTCCCTCCCTCCGATTCCACGAAATAAGGAAAGTCAACGAGAGCCACTTCATCCGCCGCATCAATAAATGACAGCAGAGGATCCACTACTGTCCCGTCGGGATTTTCGAGATCCAGGTTCCACCTGTTGTCCTGATCCCAACGGAAGCCCTGACTGCCGCTCGGAACCATCGGCGCTCCAGATACGGCGTCCCAGACTACCGTTTTCCATTCAGCCAACTCCTGGGCATCGCCCAAGTCGGAGGCCCGGAGAAAGCGGCCCGAGCGAAGCGCATCGCCATGTTTCTCTAGTATCACGAGGAAAGGCAGGTCTGTAAATTTTTTCACGTAATCCGTAAAATAAGGGACTTGCTGATCCACGTAGAATTCTTTAAGAATGACGTGGGTCATAGCCATGGCAAGCGCGGCATCGGTTCCGGCTTTAGCCGGCAGCCAAATGTCCGCAAACTTTTCATATTCGGCATAATCGGGGCTGACTCCGACCACCTTGGTGCCGTTATAACGGGCTTCCACCATGAAATGCGCATCAGGAGACCGGGTTTGCGGAATGTTGGTCCCCCAGATAATAAAATACTTGGAGTTATACCAGTCGCCGCTTTCCGGCACATCTGTTTGTTCTCCCCAAACCTGCGGCGAGGCAGGGGGAAGGTCTGCATACCAATCATAAAAACTGAGGATGGTCCCGCCAATCAGCGATAGGAAGCGTGTCCCTGCCGAATAACTCACCATGGACATGGCCGGGATCGGGCTAAAGCCGACGACACGATCCGGACCGTATTGTTGAATGGTATGGATAATAGAACTGGCGATCATCTGACAGGCATCATCCCAATCCGCCCGGACGAAGCCGCCTTTCCCTCTGGCCTTGACATATCTGTCACGCTTTTTGGGATCACTGACGATGTTTTTCCAGGCCCTGACCGGGTCCTCCACAACTGCCAACTCCTCACGCCACATGTCGTACAAATCGCCGCGGATATAGGGATACTTCACCCGGATCGGGCTATAGGTATACCAGGAAAAGCTAGCCCCGCGCGGACAGCCCCGAGGTTCATACTCGGGGCTGTCGACCCCCGTGGTCGGATAGTCCGTTTTTTGTGTTTCCCAGGTGATAATGCCGTCCTTGACGTAAACATTCCAACTGCAGGAACCGGTACAGTTGACACCATGTGTCGACCGGACGACCTTGTCATGCTGCCAGCGGCCGCGGTATAGGCTCTCCCAATCCCGGGATCTGGGGCTCTCCTCGGTCCATCCCTCGTTAATGGCCTCTCCGCGTTTTAAGTATTTCAACGCTTCAAGCAGCTTGTTTTTATGTTCAGCCATTGCACAGATGCTCCTTTCCCTGCTGGTTTACCGGGTTAAACCTTTCCCCCGTCAGTTTAAAGCTGTCTTGTCCCAACTGAAGCTCTTCCATAAACACTTCCCAATCCGCTGCGTTGCAAGCCGCGATAATCAGGCGCTGAAGCTCGTTCAGATCCTGCAGCCGGCAGATTTGTTCTTGCACAGGCTGCGGCACTCCGCCGAATCTCATCTCAAGCAAGGCAAGCAAATCATTCCGATCATCCCGGACAAACTGTTCCGTTTCCACCTGATTCATCTGGTTCGCCTTCTTTCGTAGCTACTTTTCTACACTCATCTGCCGACCCTTGTCAGAATTTCATCATTTTAAAATAATCGGCAATCATCGATTTCTTAATCTTTTCCGCCGACTGTTTAAAAAAGGCCAAGACCTCCTCGTCGCCACCTTCCACCAATGCCCATAAAAATTTCCTGCTGGTGACCTGTCCCAATTCCTCTCCAAATCGGAGGTAGACGGTGATACCTTGAGCATCAGCCCGGCCACCCGCCTTCACATCATAAGGATGAAGGTGGAGCCTCTCGAGCTCTTGTACCAGTAGCCGATACAGCCTCGGCTCCACGGATTGAAGCGGTTTGTCGGGAAGCATCGCCGCCAGTGTATAGGTCTCATTTATCATGAAGCAGCCCCTCCACTTCTTTTTCCAGCATGTTCATTTCATCCCGGTTATGCAGTTCATCAACGACAATCAAAGCCTGAAAACGGGCAAGAAGCTCGCCTCCCACCTTGCCCTGCACCAGCAGTTCCTTAATCTCAGCGACAATTTCTCGCATTATTTGATGATCGCGAGTCAGAGAAATAATGACGTTCTTCAACTCCGGCTTGATGCCCACAGCTTCTACATATAATCCTTCCTCTTCGCTGGCCGCGTGCTGAAGCGTACGCCCCTCCCAATGCTCCACCGTGATGTAGGCAATTTCCTCCGCTTTGTCCAATTCACCTTTTTTTATACTTCGATTCAACAGCTCGGTAAGCTCTCTTGCTTCGCCTAAGGCCGCCTCATGAATCATCGAATGACTGTCCACATGTCTCAATGCGGGTCCTGACATGAAGCCCCCGCCTCCTTTCCTGTTGCTTTTTTTGAGAATTGATTTTCCAGCCTGTCGCCTTCACCTTCCCCGATTACGGAGTCAGAATGCGAAAGGTCGCTGAATATAGCCACATAATGGGTGGCATTTTGCTCGTTCGTGATCGCCGTTACGGAGAGCCACTCCCGAAAAACCTCCCCATTTGCCTTGCGGTTGACGATCTTTCCCTGCCATTTTCCGGTGGTCAGTAAAGTGTCCCAAAAGGCATTATAGAAAGAGCGATCATGGAAGCCGGAGCTGAGTATATTGGGAGTTTTTCCGATCACCGCTTCTTTGGGATATCCGGTGACCTCGGTGAAGGCAGCGTTTACGGTATGGATCACGCCCTTGGCATCAGTGACCATCACGGCATCGGCTGTGGACTTGATAATATCCGACGCAAACTCCAGCTTGTTGCTGAAAAATACCCACAGAACAAGTATCAGGCTGGCCAGCGAGGCTTCGGACAAGGCCATAAAGCCGATTGCGTAGTGGCCCGTCCACCCAAACAGCAGGGTAAGCAGCAGTGGAGGAAAAAAACCGCCCAGACCGCCCGCTGCAGAGACGATCCCGCTGGCGATGCCCCCCTGTTTGGAAAAGTAAAGCGGGACCAGTTTGAACACCGCGCCGTTCCCGATACCGGCGCACACGGCTACCATCAAACAACCCAACGTAAAAAGAGGCATGGTCAATCCGAAAGAGAGTAAAACTCCTGACAAGGTTAGGCCGGCAAACACGAACATAAGAACTACAAAAGGATTGGACTTGTCGGACAGTATCCCGCCTACTGGACGGAGAAAGGTAGCCAAGGCGATAAAACCCGCCGTCCTGAGTCCGGCATCCACCTTGCTTAATTCAAAATAGCTGACCAGAAAACTGGGGAGATAGATTGTAAAAGCTACGAAGGAGCCGAAGGTAATGAAGTAAAATATGCTGAAAAACCACAGCTTTTCGTTGCGATAAACCTGCTTGAGTTGATTCTTCCAGGAGCTTCGTACACGCTCTTCGCGCTTATCCCCTAAAAACAGATTCAGCAGAGCGAAAAGGGCAAGCAAAATCAAAAAAAGCTGAAGGGCTCTTGACCAGCCGATCGCATCAGCCACCCACGGTGCGCCAAAGGTAGAGATGGCCGTACCCAGGTTCCCGATCCCGTATATCCCATTGATGGTGCCCTGCTTTTCTTTGGGATAATATTGAGGCAGTGAAGTCACACCGATCGAGAACGTAGCCCCGCCTATCCCAAGAAAGAAGCCCCCAACCGCCAAATCCAGAAAAGTATTGGCCTGGCTCAAATAGTAGACAGGAACAAGCAAAATCAAGAAACTGACTGTATTCATCAGCCTTGCCCCGAAGCGGTTGGTCAGAATCCCCGCCGGAATTCGCAGCAAAGAGCCCAAGATTACCGGGATCGCGGTAGACCACGCTCTTTGCCCAGGCGTCAGCGGAATATCCTGACTTATGTAAGAAATCAGGGAAGAGATCAAGACCCAGGCCATAAAGGAGACAACCAGACTAAGGGTTTGCAATGGCAACTGAATTTTTTTTACCATGTATAGCTCCCCTTTGGAGATTATTCGAATTGCAACTATAGGATATAATATCCATTTTTGACAAACTTCTGGCCTTTCAAACATTTGATTTGGGGAGATAACAAATGACGGCTCACTTGCAACCTGTGATGGAAGGATGCTTGCCATGATCGGCTACGATGTGGAAAAATATTTTCGGAAGATGCTGTAGCTGGCGGGCAAAAATCAGGTCAACTTTTTATGTAGAGCAATTGCATTTGTATTTTATGAAGCTCAAGCGATTAATAGTTTTTCCACGTCCATGACCAGTTCTTCGCCTGTCATATTTGAATACTTTTGGCCAAATAGAAATTCTAAACCACTGTCTTTTTCTATTGTACAGGATGAAAAACTCCAACTTGACATGGTTAATCAAAATAGTAGGTTTCTATTGATTGTTACGCTGGAAAGATAAGCATCGTTTGCAGAAATGGGCATATACCCAGGTGATTTTCAAAATAAAAAAACGCTCTAGGTTATCCTAAAACGTCTTTTGAAAATAGAAATATTATCCATAGAGGTCAACATCAAATGATTAAAGTTTGAGCTTGTACCCGATGCTCTCTAACGGGTAACATCAAACTGTAATTAAGATGCATATTGTCAGAATAGTAACTAGCAGCAGTCCATCTTGTTCTGCCCCAATTAAAATATTATTATCGCTGTGTAGATATGGTTGCAATAATGTCGTTATCACCTTCTTTAGACTTGGAGACCTTAGCGCCCTTTTTGATCGCTTTAAGCGTGATTATGGCGTAAAGACGAGGCTGAAACTAATGAACGATCGAAATAGATAAACAGACTCATAGATTCATTTATTGGAATAAAGCAAGCAATTTGGCGGTCTTTTTAGACCACCTTTTTTATTCTCAGAAGGTCTTTTAAAACAATTTTTTTGAATGGCTGCTGAAGTCTGAAACTTCAAAGTAGAACCTATAAATCCTTGCGGACAAAGCGGCGCAGCCCGAGTCCAAAGAGCACAGCCGTGTAAAATGCCGCGTATATCAAAAAGGCTGTTGAAGGAATCTCGCCGATACCAAACGGTCCACTTGTGCTTACCGGGATGAGTCCATTAATATTCTCAAAGCTGAACAACACTGCCTGCATTTTACGCTGCAGTCCATCGGCAGGCATGATCAGGGACAGGACACCCGTTATATTGTTCAGGGTCTGCATGGGACCTGACTCCAGACCCACAGAGCCGATGATTTTTCCAACCATGCCACCGAGCCAACCAGCCCCATAAAGCATCGTCATGACGACACCATTCGCAACCGATGACAAATAGCCGGATCCGAACATGGACACGGTTACAAGCAAGGGAACGACTGAAGCAAATAGCAAAAAAGACTGCACCAGCACTACCGGATCACGCGGGATCGAAGCATGCACATCGGTGATCCACAAAATCAGGCTGTACAATACCAAGGCATAGATTACACCAAGCGAAACATAGCCCAGCCAGCGGCCCGTATACCATTTCCACCTCGGAATCGGCCGTGGCAGCATCGCCTGCATGACCCCCTGCTCCGCCTCACCCGCAATCGTGGAAAATGAGCTGAAAATCGCTAAAAAGGCGAGTACAAAACTTGCGAAGAAAAAACCGAGCATCAAAATGAACATCCCGAGCGTAAATTCCTGGATCATAGTTTCATTATTCGTACCGCCTGTGATCACCCTAGAGGTAGAATCTCCTGCGATGGCGCCGGCAATAAACCAAAATCCCAGCAGGAATACAACAGTTAATAAAAGTGTCAGCAGGAGGACCCGTTTGCGCAGTAGCTCCTTCCAGGTCATGGTCCAAATAATCCTCATTCCAGTTCCCCCCTATGATTCAGCCCTGCAACAGCCTTCATGAACCACTCTTCAAGCCGTTCTCGAACTTTGGTGACTTCATATAACGTCATCCCCTGTCCGATCAGCAACGTATTGATCCAGCCTGCCTGTTCTTCGCTCTCCAGTTCCGCTTCAAGCCAGACGGTATCATCTATGCCCCTCTCTCCTGTAAATCCGCCTTCGGCTTTTCCATCTGTTATTACTCGAAAGCTGAGCTCTGTCGTATCCATAAGCCAGGACAGCAAAAAAGGCGAAAATCCGCCGACTTTAAAACGCCAGCAGACTCGCTTCTGGAGCATTTCGGCTACCCGCCCATGGCGGAGAACCTGTCCGTTATTCAAGAGTGCCATTCTGTCGCATAATACTTCCACATCCTCAAGCAGATGGGAGTTTAAGAAAATCGTTTTCCCCTGCTGCTTCAGTTCCTCAAGTATATTACGTACATGCATTCGTCCAACCGGGTCCATGGCGGAAGAAGGCTCGTCAAGAAAAATCACGGCCGGATCATTCACCAGCGCGCAAGCCAGTCCAAGCCGCTGCTGCATGCCTTTGGAATAATGCTTAACACGGTCCTTCCCCCGCTGACCCACACCTACCATGTGCAATAGCTCAGGAACTCTCTTGTCGATCACCTGCTTGTCCAAACCGCATAATCGCCCATGCAACCGGACGACCTCATCACCTGTAAGCCATTCCTGATACCGGTACAGCTCGGGAAGATACCCGATTTGCCGTTTCGCTTCGAGCGTTCCGATGGGTGCACCCATCAGGGTTGCTCCTCCGGCCGTCGGATGGATGAGCCCGACCAGCATTTTCACAAATGTGCTTTTCCCGGCTCCATTGGGGCCGAGGAAGCCAAAGGCTTCCCCTTTCCCTACGGTGATGGTCACGTTGCGGCAGCCGCGCCCGTTGCTGTATTCCTTGGTTAATCCTTTAGCGTCGATTGTCGGCTTACTCATGCCTCAACCAGCTCCTTAAGCTTGTTCATGAAATCAAACTCTGACTCATAGGCGCTCCCACCTTCAAAGGAAAAGAACTGTCCGTCTTTGATCCAGATAGCGGTACGATTCGTCATTGAGCTGTACTTCATGTTTGTAACCAGAACCTTGGTTCCTCCAACGGTAATCTCAGAAGTTTCAGCACTTTTATTAACCACATATGGCATAGGAATGGAACCTGCCAGAATGCGGCTGCGCTTTACCTTCTCTTTCAGATCGGAAGGCAGAATCGGAAGCTGAAGAACGGCATCCACCGCTTTTTCTGTATCAACGGACGGATCTACCGTAATTTCTGGAGCCTGCATCTGTGTCAGAGTTGCCCAGTGGTCCTGATCGGTACCCAAATCGTAATTTACGCTTTCATGTGTACTAAACGCTATTTCTTTACCGTCCATCGACTCCGGCAGCAGCTTCGTTGCCCCTACACGCTGCATAGCTTTATTGAGCTCATCCACATTCAGCATCATTGTAATTTTTTGCGAAGGAGTAACGTACACACTTTCCTTCGTTCCGGCCACATTTACTGGAAGAAGCTGATATCCGAGCTTAGAGACGGCTTGTTCACGCGTAAAATCCCCCTGTACGTTTCCGCTTTCCGATGTAAACTGGCCAAAGGTGTTTTCTATGTCGGCCGATTTTCCCGGAACCAGCTGATTAAACATACCTTCGAGCGTGCTTTCGTCAACTGTAGCGATATCCTGCACCCGGAATTGATTTAAAAATGCCGCCAGCGCGTTATTTCCCACAGGGGTTGTAAGTACGACGCCAAAGATAACGGCTGTCGCCACCGCTGCGGCCCACTTTCGGCCCTTGCCTGCTCGCCGGCGGAAAGAAGCAACCGGAGCCGGAGCATCAACTTTCAAACTGGATTCCGAATCCTGAATTGCAACTGAGTCCGCTGGCGGCCTAAGGGCATCGGCAAGCCTCAGAACGTCCTCTTTGTCATTTGCGTCCCTGGTCTCCCACTTGGCGTTTACCGGCTCCATGGCCAGCTTCTGTAGCAACCTCTCCCAGGCTTCATGTGTACTTTTGTCAGCTTCTGAATGCTGCAATTTAGTTGTCATATCATTTCAATCCTTTCCGAATATTTGATTAGTCCTGCCTTGCTATAGCCTTGCTGGATGTGGCCTGCAGCTTGCGTGTCGCTCTTTGGAGCAGACTGCCTATTAGCGGCGACCTGACATTAAGCTCTTCCGCGATCTCCGCATAGCTGTAGCCGGAGTAGCGCAGAAGCAGCGCTTGGCGGTCTCGTTCGGGCAGTCTGTCCAGCCAAGCCTGAACCTCTTCCTGATCCAATCGACGCATCAGCGCCTCTTCGCCGGATTCAGAAGCGACTTCCCCTTCATACATTATCTCCTGCTTATTCTGCAGCTTTCTCTCTCTTGCTCTCTTCTCTAAATAATCGTATCCGATTCTTGTCAGTACCCGGTGTAGCCATGCCCCCAGGGTTGCCGGGTTGTCCGGCGGATTTCTGTACAGCCGCAGAAATACTTCTTGCGCCAGATCGTCGGCTGCTGCTTCATCTCGCACAAGCGCAGCCAGTTTTCTGCGTACGGTTGGATAATGCTCATAAAATATGTTGCGGAATGGTGAGGATTCCGGAATACTCATTTTGTAATTGCCTCCTTTTAAGCTGCAGCTATTAGGAAGACGAACCTTCTTCCTTTTTTGTATCATGCTCGGGAGATTTTCTTCGAATTTTTTTAGGCTGCACTTAATTGGACAGTCCGATGACATCAGGATTAAGAAATTGTTAGACATTAGAAAACAACTTTATTGTACAAAGAACTATTGTATTTCAGCAAAACCTATGCTAGTCGCTCTAACGAAATTTGTGTATGTACGTCGTACCGACTACATCCATCATTGTATTAATGATTCATTAAACCGGTAAAAAAGCTTTCCATAGCCACCTTTTCGGGTGATTATAAAAAGCTAATCTGCTTTGGAGCGTCTATAACGATCGCTTAAAATTTCCCAGGAAACTGTTTGACAATGCCTTTTGTCAGGTCCGCTAGAACTAAATACTGAACGACACTTAACTTTTCATTATTTAGTATGCATGGGGTTAATTGATATTGAACCTATGACTGGAATAGGAATGGAGGGAATATTATCAGTAACGATTACTAGTCAGTGTTATCACGTTGAGCGCCCTCCATCGTTTTTATTGCAATGTAAAACGCCCAATGTAACCGATAGATTTGAATTGACGGCCGAGACATTAAGTCTTTGTGCTGCTGAAATGGCTTTATGAGGGCACGAAGCACCCCCTGCCTCGACACGTCTCTCCTCAATGATAGTGTTCTGTGAATTGAGGGGAAATCCTTCAGAAAAATCAGTAGATTTCTAGAAGATTGTTATGATTCTTTGGAACTATTCTGCCAAATTAAAACCCCTTCTTTGTAGAAGGGGTTTCAAATATACGAACCTAGCTATTCATGCCATGATTGTTAAGTTGTTGGAAGCTATTCATGCCGTGATTGTTAGGTTGGATCGTTGCTGCACCAGTAGGGATGATTACGTTACCTAACAGAAACAATACTACTGCCATCATACCTAATGCCTTTTTCATCTTTTAACACCCTTTCTAGGATAGTTTTGTTCAATACATTATATTCATTCAGCTGTTCTTTAGTTGCATGAACACTAAATGAAACAAATAATGCATTGATTTTTTTATATCCAGTATCATCCTTAAGTTTATCAGACATTCGCAATCCCTTGAGGGATATATTTAATGCATTGTAAATATTACCATTAGTAAAGTGGTAAAGGGACATAAGATATAAATGATCTATATAATAACGAATATTGGCTTCCGTTTCGTACTCTCCATCCAGAGCGTCCAAATTAGGTTCAAATTCTTTTAATGCCCAATCAACGTTACAGTTATGTTTTAAAGCTGACTCCAGTATCGTAATAATCCCCGGCAACAACTCTTCTTCCTCGGCATTGTGTATAAATTGCACATATTCAGGAAGCGTCTCCATATTACCTTCCAGCAAATTCAAAACATATGTATTGGCATTTGCAATCATCCTCAAATGTGTTACATCCTCCTTCCCCTCATCGTCCAATCCAGATATCCATCCCAATTCAGAGTACTTTTCAATACAATCCCTTGCTGCTGAGTAATCGCCCATCTTTTGCAATGCGATACCTTTCGCCACCATAGAATATCCAAAATAAAAAGCAACACTTCGTTTAAGTCTTTTAGTATCAATTCTCGGCTGCCCTTTTGCTTGTCTAAGTTGGTCTTCCTCATAGAATGCGTTGATTGAGTGGTGGAGTTTATCCGCAATATGTACCATAGCATCCCAACCATCTAGTGAAAACTCTGCTTGCAGCATTTCATACAAAAGGTTTATGTCACTTATTGATTCTAAAACTGCCGAGTTAAACATATAGCTGCCTCCTGATTACATTTTTAACCAATAGTATATTATAATTGGGCAATGGTCAATTACGTAGTTAAGTGAGCTATTCACAAGTTGAATCTTCTCTGAATTTTCTCATATGATGTGAGACACTGAATCGGCTTAGCCCAAGTATTTTTGCATACTGTGCCTGTTTAAGTCTTGGACGCAGTTCCATTAAATCTTTCAGTCTGCCCCTTGTTATTTCAGACTTACGTTTCTTTACATTCTAATCTCTGTAGTAGTCAATTCTACCGCTGGCGTGGGGTGCTGCCCTCCTTTTAATCATGTGTACATACGATGCATAGAAAGCTTTCCCGAAAGTGCGTTAGCTGATCGACTGATCCCGCAAAAAGGTAAATACATACATTGGGAAGATCAGTCCGAGAACTAAGTTACCCAGACGGTTCGACTCATGTTTGAAACAACGCTACCATTTTATGATCTTTTACGATGCGTTCAGTGCTGTTATTTAGTGTAAAAACAGAGGATTTGAACGAAGGCAATGGGTCCATTTGGCCTGCTGCCTTCTCGTTATGATTAAGTTATCGTCTCTCGTTAGTCCAATCTAGACTGTTCTGAATCTTGTTCATCCTAAGCCAACCAGGAATTTAAAACAGAGGATTTTCTTCGAGTGGTTGTGTCTCACGTAGATCTCTAGCCTTCCGAACAGAGGGCGAGTAAAAAACGTCACTATGCATATGCTGAATTTTATCCCAGTTGCCAGGATTGGTCGTGTCTGGAGAGCGGTGCTCCAGAATGGCCTGATATAGAGCCGTTTTTTGTTCCAAATGGGCAACGTGCTGTTTGGCTTCTTCGAGCTTAATGAGCGCCGCTTCCTTATGCTCCATCATGAGTGTGTAGCGTTGCGGAATGGTCGAATCCCCTTCGAGACAGAAATCGACGTACATTTTAATGACTTCAATCGGCATCCCGGATTGCTTGAGACATTTGACGCCATGCAACCAGTTGATCGATTCTTCGTCGAACATCCGAATGTTGTTTTGATTGCGCTGTACGCTTGGTACCAGGCCTTTATCCGTGTAAAAGCGTACAGCGTGCTCGGTGAGTCCCGTTATCTGGGCAGCTTCTTTGACTGTATGCATGTGGAATCCTCCTTGGAAAAATAAAAATTTTTGAAGATGGCTTGACTTCGTGTAACACGAAGGCGTTAGGCTTATTGTAATGCAAGTCGACCGTAAGCGGAAGCCCACTGAGGTGCCCGATTTCCGAGTTTTGCGGCCGTTTGCGTTTTACATTTGGACAATGGGAGGAAATACAATGCAAACCGTAACATTAAACAATGGTGTGAAAATGCCGATCATCGGCTTTGGTGTCTACCAAGTTCCAGATGCTGAAGAATGCGAGAACGCTGTATATGAAGCGCTGATGGCTGGTTACCGCCTGATCGACACCGCCTCCGGTTATTTGAATGAGGAAGCGGTCGGTCGTGCGATTAACCGCAGCGGCGTACCGCGTGAGCAGTTGTTCATCACGACCAAGCTCTGGGTTCAGGATGCCGGCTACGAGAGTACCAAGCACGCATTTGCCAAATCCTTGAAGAAGCTTCAACTCGACTATCTCGATCTGTACCTTATTCACCAGCCATTTGGCGATTACTACGGTGCATGGCGTGCGATGGAAGACCTGTACCGCGAAGGCAAGATTAGGGCGATCGGTGTCAGCAACTTCCTACCCGACCGCCTGATGGACCTCATCGTTCATAACGAAATCGTACCCGCCGTCAACCAGATCGAAACGCACCCGTTCTACCAGCAAACAGAGAGCGCAGCTTTTATGAAAGAGCACGGAGTTCAACACCAGTCGTGGGCCCCATTCGCTGAGGGACTTAACAACATGTTCAAAAACGAAGTGTTGCTCTCGATCGCAGAAAAATACAACAAGTCCGTCGCTCAGGTCGTATTGCGCTGGCTTGTTCAGCGTGAAGTCGTTGTAATTCCAAAATCGGTGAGAAAAGAGCGGATCGTCGAAAACTTTGACATTTTCGATTTTGAGTTGAGCGCGGATCATATCGAACAAATCTCGGCCCTCGATACGCGGGAAAGTCTTTTCTTATCGTATCGCGACCCGGAAGTCGCCAAGATGATGGGCAACTGGAGAATCGATCTGTAAACCTTGATCGAACCATAAACTTATCACTCGTTTATCCTCATCTATAAAGAAAGGGCAGAGCGGTTTAAAGTGAACCCTGTCCTTTCTTTACTTGAATTGACCCTTGGATTCGCTTTTCCGCTTTATAAGATGCCACCTTTCGCTTAATCATAATCCCCCCTATTAAAGCAATAATTCTAGTCTGTTTCTAATAGAAGATTTAGACTAATTTATTCAACGAGCATCTCTGTTAGCGCAATTCTCAGCTTGTGTTCGTAACTAGATATTTTCGGTTTTGTCAGTTGGAAGCTGGGACACACAAATATCTACGCGAAGTGCCGAGGATTCCAAGGGAATTTTCCAAGCTTGGTGCACGCTGTTTGAGTTTGGCTAAAATGTCATAGTACTGTCTAATTCCCGCATCCAGATTCCTGCGTGTCTCTGTGCAAATTGTTGGAAGGAGACAGGCGCCTTCCCAGTCACCCTCATTACAGTATCAGTACTTAGATCTTCCGCTCCTTCCTCGCGAATTTTACGGTCGAGTCCGGTCATGATCTCAGCATAATCCTTGCTTATCCCTGCTGCTAACCAGCTGCGGGTGAATTCATCATCTGATATTGATTAGTCAAATTGAGAAAGGAAATGCGATGCCCTCTTTTGAGATCATTAGCAAGCTTGCGGAGCGATTAAATTGCTCTATTACTTTTCTCTTAGAAGAAGTGGCCTCGGAAACCGTTTCTCCTCCTCCCTCCATTCCTACTCAATTGGTAAGGGCGGAACAATATCTTGAAAGCAATTTGTTAAATGAGTTTCTAAACATAATAAAGAGTATAGAAATCACAGAGGAAGAAGCTGATTTAAAAGCCCAACTCAATAACAAAAGCAAGCGCACAAAAAAATGAGTGAATTGTATATTCTTATAGCTGAAGCTTATTATCACCAAAAAGATTTTGAGACCGCTTCGTATTACTACAGGCAAGACCTCCCTGCTCAATAACAAAAAACCTCAGGGCTTCTTCCAGATGGATAAGGTCCCTGGGGTTTAACCATTATATTTCCACTTATGGCTCATAGCGCTCCATAATGATGACCGCATTGTGGCCGCCAAAACAAAGGAATTGCCTTAAGTATCAAGGATTGTAATAATGCAACTTATTTGGGTAACGTACATCAGGTGTAACAACAATACATTCCCCCATCATGGTCAAAAAAGAGAAAGAAAAACCAGAAAAAAATCCTGGAATTTTTCCGCTTTTTCTTTAGGCTGTCACATCAAAACGCTTTGGCTGCCAATATGGCTTGCCGGATTGCTGATTCCTTTATGCTCTGCGCTTGGTCCGGCTGCTCACTGATACCTTCAACAAAGATAGCCTGCACATCGTCAATGCCCAGTAAATTCATGATAGCTTTTACATAACTATGGCTGTACTCTACATCTTTGAACTTCCCATGGGAGAGAACCGTGCCGGAAGCCTGAATGTGCATCACTTTTTTGTCCTGCTGCGTCCCAATCAAACCGGACAAACCCCGCAGCCCATTATCGGCTCGCTTAATAGTTTTTCCCGGAACTATAACCGCGTCAATGTACGCTTTCAGAACCGACGGGAAAGAATAATTCCATACCGGATTGACAATGACGATTTTATCCGCAGTCATGAATTGGTCCGTAATCTCGCGCATTCGCACCGCTTTGACCTTCGATCCCTCGCTCAGTTCATCGAAAGAAAGACCACTTGGTGGCTGCCCCCAGCGTCTTAGAAGATCGGCGTCGATTTGCGGAAGATCCATGCGATACAGGTCCAAATGAATGACCTCATCTCCTGGATTGGCCTCCTGATAGGTTTCGATAAACTGTTTGCCGACTGATAGGCTGTATGTACCGTCTTTTAAAGGATGAGCGGTTACGTACAATACAGTTGCCATGATAAATCCACTCCTATGTTATGATTAAAATAATTGAGGATACAATGCTATTAATAGCAATTCTAGCTATGCTGTTCGTGGATATGAAAGAGCTTCCCCTACTCCATGACTTCCACTGTCTGGTAAACATTCAGCAGTGGAACTTTTTCGAGTCCTATTGAAAATCGCTGAATATTATCATTACTAACTCCCTTCTTAATGTAATCATTATAGTTACAGAAAAAAATGAGTGTCAAGAAGGATCATGAAATGCAGACACCAATTTTTTGACTTTTATTGGCCGTTCATAAACTGCATGCCCCACAGGAAGACCGCTTTTCTCAAAGATGTAAAACAAAAAGAAACCGTCTTGGTAAATGGAAGTGCGACCCACCATTTACGAAAGGAACGGTTTCTTTGTACTATCACCTTGTTCGTGTTGTCAATGAGGCTGTCCATCGTTTGGACGATCAGATTTTCAGGGAGGCTTGCACACCTAAGTTTCTAAAGAATATGCGAGAATCTGGTCTTTCGTTAGACTCTTTCCTTTGTTCCAAATATCGCGTATTTCCTGTTCAATTAAAACATGTTGAAGATCAAGAAGCACTGCATTATGCTCCACGGGAAAATTCGGAACGGCAGCACCTCCGAAGCTTTCGCGACATTTCTCAGCAGCACTCAGAAGGATGACCGCTTCTGGATAAGCCTTCTTTGCCCATAAAGCTATAGCCAACCCTTCTATTCCGCGAGAGAGAATCCATGTCCCTTTGTAAATTTGGCTGATCGCAATGCTATTTTTGAAGCATTCAATGGATTGATCGGTCTGCCCAAGTTTCAAGGCAGCATAACCGAGGCTTTCGTACGGACCGGATACTTCCCATTTATCCTGAACCGATTCGAAGAAGTACACGCTCTCTTTTAGAAGCATGGATGCTTCATGATACTCCTTTTGTTCCAGCTTTAGCTTTCCGTAAGCATGCAACGAAGCCGCCAAATTCCACATGTCCTTCGTTTTCCTGGCAATATCAACGCTCTCCTTAACGAGAGGCTCGGCATCTTTCAAAAGTAGCTGGTTGATATAAATAAATGCCATGAGACGAAGAGAAGAGGCTAATTGTGCAGAATGGTTCAGATCACGGGCGAGCTCAGCGCTGCGTGCAGCTGAAACCATGGCTTCTTCAACGTTTCCTTGAACCAATTGAATGACGCCCCGCCCATGCAATGCTTTGGCAAAATCTCCACCAGGCAGTTCTTTATGAACGGTACTTTCCAGAAAACGATTAAGCCAAAAAATCCCCTCCTTTAATCTGCCTTCATGAAGCCAGAACCAGTAAAGGTTTGAAACCATATGAAATCCAATTGAGTTGGTATGTGCATCATTCTGATAACACCATTGCATGGCTGAGCGCAGGTTTGCATATTCTTGTCTCACTTCATCAAGGCAGGCATCACGCTCTCGAGTCCTGAACTTGGCCTCGGCACGATTCAAAATTTGGCTGTAATATTGAGCATGACGTTCAAGAAGAACATGTCTGTTACGGCCGTCAGTTTCTTCCCGCATCTTCTCGCCAGCATATTCCTTAATGGCTTCCAGCATGAAATAACGGATGTAGCGGTAGTCATCACTGGTTTCGATTGAGACGAGTGACTTGTTGACCAGTCCGGATAACAGATCAAGCATATCTTCCCGAGCAAGTTTATCATCACGGGTGGGCAATGTGGGTTCGCAGCTACAGATCCGCTCCACTGCCTCCAACGTAAACCCTCCCGAAAATACACTGAGCCTTCTCAGAAGCAGTTGCTCCTTGCCGGTTAGTAGATCGTAGCTCCAATCGATTGTAGATTTCAGCGTTTTTTGCCGAGGCACAGCATTTCGTTTTCCAGCAGTCAATAATGTCAGCAGACTCGCCAGACGTTCTTCCATCTGTTCTAATGTCAACATACTCATTCTGGAAGCCGCAAGCTCAATGGCTAACGGAATCCCTTCTAATTTTTTGCATATGGCACCTACAAGCTGCAAGTTTGCCAGCGTGGGTTGAAGCTTAGGAGCAACCAAAAGCGCACGTTCCATAAACAGTTGCACGGCTTCAAATTCCTTGATTTCTTCTTCGGAAAGCACCTCCAGCGAATACTCCTCACCTGGAAAGGATAACGGGGGAATCCGATAGACGTATTCCCCCGAAATGTTCAAGGCTTCTCGGCTCGTGACCATGATGCTTAGTGTTGGCGCAGCCATCAGGAGTGATTCAGCTAAAGCCGCGCATGCATCAATGATGTGTTCGCAGTTGTCGAAAATAAACATCATTCTTTTCTCGGAGATTACATCTAATATGGTTTGGAGATCAGTTCGATTCCCTTGATTTTGCAGTCCCATAGTGGATAACAGATACTGGCCCAAAAAATGATGATCCTTTACGGCGCCGAATTCGAACATCCAAATACCGTCCGGATACGTTTCAGCAAGCGTTGAAGCGACTCGAACAGCAAGTGATGTTTTCCCTATCCCTCCGGGTCCTACGATTGACACAAGGGAATGGAACTTCAGCTGTTCTTTCAGGTCAGCCATGGATTGGTTTCTTCCTATAAAGAGAGAAGGAGGCTTCGGTAACTGACTTTGCCTTGCAAGTGAAACGGCTTGCGTGGCAACCCGACCTTCCTGCGCGGAACCTTCGAACGAAGCAACGGTTTCAAACCAAGTGACATCAAAATCCGGAAACTCCCGTTTTGTTGCAGAGCGCACTTCCGAAAAGCGTTTTACTGCAAGCCAAAGCTCCTCAGCCTCTTTCCGCTGGGCTCCCTCCAGGAAGAGTCCTTCCTCCAAAAAGACTTGAATCAAACGTTTGAGGCTGCCAACGCTGGGAAGACGATCTCCGTTCTCCCACTGTTGAACGGTTCGTGGATCGACGCCAACTTGCCTTGCCAAGTCAACTTGCCGTGTTCGTTTGGAAAGGTTATGTCTAGCGGGCCTGGAACGAATTTTTTTAATCCAATCATGGGGCCAATCTTTCAAAGATTTTTCGTCTTCCATCTTATCACCTGGCTTCAATAGTTTGAGCATCTCTGACACGAACTAACACGAACTCATGTACATTCGTGTTCTGGATTTTAACAGATAGAATAAAGCATATCAACAAAAAGAGGAGGTAATCTACATGCCTTTAACGCGTATCGTCACGTTGGAAGGACGTTCGAGCGAAGCTAAAGCCCGTATTAAAGAGGTCGTCTCGCAAACGATCGTGGACAAACTGCAAGTGCCTGAAAATGATCGTTTTTTGATTATCGAGGAACACAACCGAGAGAACTTCAACTTTGATCCAAACTGTCTGGACATTGAAAGAAGCGATGGATTTCTCATTGTTCAAATCATTTTGAATGTCGGCAAATCGTCTGAAGTAAAAAAAGAGTTCTATGCGGCATTAGCTGAACAACTGCATGAGCAGTGCAACATTAGAACCGAGGATGTTTTTATCAATTTAATTGAAGTCACGAAAGACAACTGGTCTTATGGCAACGGCATCGCCCCTTTTATTGTTTAAATCGTAATTTTATTTAAGAAGGAGAGAAAATATAATTATGTCGACTATTCTTTATATCACTGCGCATCCTGGTAATCCTGAAGCATCTTACAGCCTTTCCGTTGGCGAGCAATTTGTACAAGCCTATCAAGAAAGTCACCCAGAAGATAAGATTGTGCACGTAGATCTGTATCAACGAGACATTCCGCATATCGATGCAGATGTATTGGAGGCATGGGGCAAGCTTCAAACGGGAGCATCGTTTGATCAATTGACTGCCGCGCAGCAAGAAAAAATAACCCAACTGAATCATTTGCTCGAAGAGTTTGTCACTGCGGACAAGTACGTGTTCGTTACACCCATGTGGAACTTTTCTTACCCTCCGGTATTGAAGGCATACATTGATTCCTTTTGCGTCAGAGCCAAAACATTCAAATACACGGAGAATGGCCCCGTTGGACTGCTGCATAACAAAAAAGCATTCCACATTCAAGCTAGCGGCGGCATCTATTCGGAAGGTCCTGTGGCAGAACGCGAGAATGGAAGCCGTCATCTGAAGACTGTTTTGAATTTTGTCGGCGTAACAGACTTTGATAGCCTGTTTGTGGAAGGTCTGTCCACGGCGGGAGACCGCGCTCCCCAAATCAAAGCCGAAGCAATTGAAAAAGCGCGCAATGCTGCGAAGAATTTCTAAGAGTATGTTTCGATAGCGATTGGAGATTAGTCAATATCGTGGCAATGGTTTGTTACATCACATTAATCTGAATAAACCCGGCACCGCCGATTTGACCAAGGGGGAAGAAAAATGAAAGTATCTTATCATGGACATTCCGTTGTAAAAATCGAAACCCACGGCACAATTATTCTTATTGATCCTTTTATTACAGGCAACTCCAACACCGATCTGGAAGCAGCCGACGTGCAGGCTGATGTAATCCTTCTGACCCATGGCCACGGGGATCATGTTGGAGATACTGTGGAAATTGCAAAACGAAATGACGCGCTGGTAATCGCATCGGCAGAGCTAGCGGATGTTCTCAGTTGGCAAGGTGTACGAACCCACGCCATGAGCATTGGGGGAGCTTATCAATTCGAATTTGGAAAAGTGAAATTAACCCAGGCTTTTCATAGCTCAAGCCTCGTTAATCTGGAGACTAAAACAATCATCTATACGGGAATGCCTACAGGGATTCTGTTCACAGCAGAGGGCAGAACGATTTACCACGCAGGAGACACAGGTTTGTTCTACGATATGAAGGTGATTGGAGAACTCAGCAATATCGATTTGGCATTTCTGCCGATCGGAGACAACCATACTATGGGTCCAGAAGATGCTGCGCTGGCAACTGAATGGCTTCAAGCGAAACAAGTTGTGCCGATCCATTTCAATACGTTCCCTCATATCAAACAAGACCCTCACTACTTCGCCTCGCTTCTAAAGGAAGGGGTAGGGAAAGTGTTGGAACCGGGAGAAGGGCTCGAGTTGATTCCCTGACCTGCTAGTTGAATTTAGTTATTTCCAAAAAATCAAAAGCGGGCGCTCTCCTCTGTTGGACGGCGCCCGCTTTTGATTTTTTGGATTTTAATGGTTAACTTTGGAATCAACTGCTCTTAAGAAGTATATTTTAGGTCTTAGAGGATAAAATATGCTTTATCAATAAAGCAAGGGGGTTAACTTGTGTTGTTAGGTTGGTTTAGAAACGTTCTGAGACCTGAAAGAAGGCGTAGACAAGATAGTGAAAAGTCCAATCAGCAAACAACTGACCCCATTAATCCGTCATTGCCCCAAACTCTGTCTTTACTCAAATCGAAACTCGGACAAGGTCCTGATTTTATCATTCGTAATTTTTCCGAAAATCCTGCCCATGCCGGTCATCTCGCAGTATGTTATATCGAGGGATTAATTGATCAAAACTTACTTTCCGATTTAATGGAAGGTTTAATTACAGAAAAACTCTCTGAATCTTCCTCTAAGCTTGGTGAAAATAGCACGGTCTCTCTATTAAAGAAGACAATTCCAGCAGGAAATATTCAAATGATACATTCGCAAAATGAGGTATATCAAGCCATTCTCTCCGGGAATGCTGTCATTGTCATCAACGGAAACAACTATGCTTTGGCAGTTTCCATCGCAGGCGGAGTAAGACGGGCTATTCAGGAACCCAGTACTCAGACCGTAGTACGGGGTCCTAAAGAAGGATTTACAGAGGATGTCTCAACTAACATTACACTGATCAGAAGAAAATTGCGGACACCTGACCTTAAATTTGAAAGTCACGTTATTGGACGATATACACAAACTAAAGTCATATTAGCTTACATTGAAAATGTCGCTAATCCAGAAGTAATACGGGAAATTACAAAACGGCTTCAATCCATTGATACAGACAGCATACTTGAAAGTGGCTATATCGAAGAATTCATACAGGATGAACCACTTAGTCTCTTTCCCACCATGCTAAACTCAGAGCGTCCGGATACTGTCGCAGGTAGCCTTTTAGACGGACAAGTAGCTGTTCTGGTTGATGGGACGCCATTCGCTCTGATTGCACCTGTAACTTTCTTCAATTTCTTTCAAACGGCCGAAGACTACTACCAGAGATATGACATTTCAACTTTTTTAAGGGCTCTTCGTGTGGTATCTTTTCTAGTCTCATTGTTGCTTCCCTCTCTATTTATAGCCTTGACGACTTTCCAACAGGAAATGATCCCCACCACGCTGTTAATTACGCTGATGGCTCAACGGGAAGGAACTCCTTTTCCTGCATTAATTGAAGCATTAATGATGGAATTGATGTTTGAAGTGATTCGTGAAGCAGGTGTGCGAATGCCACGGGTCATCGGACCAGCCGTTTCCATTGTAGGAGCTCTGGTTATCGGGCAGGCAGCGGTGCAAGCCGGACTGGTCTCAGGTGCAATGGTTATCGTTGTTGCCTTCACTGCTATATCGAACTTTGTCATCCCGTATTTTGGTATGGCTTCAGCAGTCAGGTTGTTGCGTTTTGCACTTATGCTACTGGCGGGGGCTCTGGGCTTATTCGGTATTCTGATAGGAATTATCCCCCTTCTTGTTCATCTTGTATCTCTCAAATCATTCGGAGTTGATTATTTTGTGCCCTACAGCCCCACCTTTAAATCTAATATGAAGGACCTTATCATCAGAGCTCCGTGGTGGGCTATGAAAACCAGACCTAGCGAAAAATCAGGCCATAACCAGACAAGACAGGCAGCTCACCAATACCCTGCTAGTTCGGATGAAATCAAAAATAATGACAAGTCTGATACCCAAAAATAGGAGAGATCAATGGTGCGGCAATTAAGAGTTAGTTATGTTCTGTTTATTGCAGGGTTATTACTTACAGGGTGCGTAGATCGTACAGAATTGAACGAATTAGCCATCACAACAGCAACTGGAATTGATGGCCATAAGGGCGACTGGATCAATACCTATCAAATCATAATTCCATCAGCTATGACGACTGGATCAGGTGGTTCTTCCACCGGGGCATCGCAAAGCGCTGTACATACCTTTTCTACACATGGAAAAACATTGAGAGAAACCGTTACGAAGAGTAGCCTGGAATACCCGCGTAAACTATATTTTGCCCAAAATAATATACTCGTTATTGGAAAAAAAGCAGCAGAACAAGGCATTGAAGAGATTATTGATATTTACCTCCGCAACCTTGATTCACGAGAAACTGTAAAAGTATTCATTGCCAACGGAGAGGCTCGTGATTTTTTAAAAAAGCTTGTACCACCAGAGAAAATTCCTGGTCAAGCTTTAGAAAAGATTATAGAAAGAGATAGCAAATTAGGATCAATCTACCCCGCAATATCCATGTATGAATTTATTTCGAAAATTAGCTCCGATAGTGGCGCAGCCGGAGTTCCAGAAATATCTCTTGAGGGTTCAGAGCCGGAGAAACTAGACTCTGTTGATGTTTTCAAGGAAACCTCCGCCAAAAATAAACTCAAGTTATCGGGTTTAAGCATTTTTCAGAAAGACAAGAGAGTCGGCTTTCTAAATGAAAAGGAAAGTATGGGGGTTTCATGGTTAAACAACCAGATTAAAAACACTACTGTAAACTATGTAGATGGGAATGTTACGTCCGCTTTCCTCATCCGGAAAGCCAAGATTAAGGTTACGCCAATCAAGAATTTAAATCATTATTACCTAAACGTTGACGTTAAAGCTACCGGTGATCTTCTGTCAGCCTCTTCCCAAAGAGAAATGAAAAATATGCAAAGTACACATCAATTGCAGATGCAAGCAGCAGAAACGATCAAATTGCAAATTCAGGAAGGCTGGAAAGCCTTACAGCAAAAGAATATCGACCTTATCGGTATTGGAAATAAAATCCATCACAAGTATCCAAAAGACTGGAAAAAAATAAAAGAGACGTGGCCTGGAGAGTTAGCAAACATGGATATAAAAATAGATGTAAAAATGAAGCTTGCACGTCCAGGATTATTCGAAAAATCTTTTAACGAACTGTTGAAATAAGATAAACAGGGAGAGGTGAATTGAAGCCATGCGTCAAAATACAATCCGACTATCCGAGTTGATCATTTGTATGTCTTTATTTGAAGTTGGAAGTACAACTTTGTTTTTAATGGGGGCTGAAGCAAATCAAGATGCTTGGTTAGTCATGTTGATAGGAGCTTTAGCAGGACTACTTCTGCTAAAGCTCCATCTTGTTATTCACCATCAAGATCCTGAATTAGATTTGTTCATGTTGTTTCGCCGTTACACTGGGAAATATGTGGGCACACTCATCAATTTACTTTTTGTGCTGTATTTTACATATGAAGCTTCTCGGAACATACGCGATTTAGGCGAGGTGACAGTAATGACATTGCTCCGCCAAACCCCTTTGTGGATCATCATCTTGATCACAATCGTGGTTGTATCCAACACGGTTCGTTACGGCTACAAAGCATTTTTCTTATTTTGCTTGTTCCTTTTCCCTTTTTTTGTACTTGGATACGCCATAATTAGTATATTAATTCCGGCAACTGGTCTCTTTCACTTGGAAAATTCCCTTCCAGTTTTAGAGGAAGGATGGAAACCCATATTTAAAGCCGCTATTCCTGAGCTTATCTCCTTTCCATTCGGACAAACTGTGTTATTTCTTGTATTTTATCCGCTCGTACATAAAGGCCGGAATCTCACAAAACCCGTTTTCTTTGCCTATATAGTGACCGCACTTGCTCTAACATTTATTAATCAATTGGATATTTTTGTTCTCGGACCTAAGATCGCCGCTAATAGCACACTTCCACTTTTGGAAACCGTTCAGTTGATTGAATTAGCAGATCTGTTCGAACGAATGGATGCCCTTTTCACCTTGCTTCTTTTTCTTGGCTTGATCATCAAAATGTCTTTATTTTTTAACGGTGCAGTGATAGGACTTGAAAAAATAACTGGAGTCGGATTTAAAAAATGGATTCTTCCCCTTGCTGCACTTATTTATGGGCTTTCTTTTTTGTCGCCTAACTATACTCATCACATGGTAATCGGTCGGAAATTTGTTCTTAATTCCTGGTTTCCTATTTTTCAAATTCTCCTCCCTTTGTTACTATTTGTGGTTATTGTCATCAAAAAAAGAAATCTAAAAAGCTGAGACCTTTTCATTTATGGAGTGTATCGATAAGGTACATCCTCGCTTCATAAGGACGCATTTCTATTTCAGACATGTTATTTGGATAATTGGATATTAGCAACTGCTTAGTCTCTGCCAGCTCTTTCTGAAGTGGGAGATGGGTTGTGTATTTTTGAAAATTACATACTACAAGTAGTTTGGCTCCTTTCAGCGTTCGAGTGTAAGCGAACAAATCTTTATTCTCGGGATACATCAGCTCATAATCCCCATATATGATCACTTCATGATCTTTCCTTAATCGGATTAGTTTCCGATAATAATGGAATATGGATTCAGGGTTATTTAAACTTTCTTGTGCATGGATATCCTTATAATTCGGGTTTATTTTAATCCAAGGGTTCCCTAATGTAAAACCAGCGTTGTCGGAAGCGTCCCACTGCATTGGTGTTCGAGCGTTATCACGCCCCTTTGCAAAGACTGACTCCATAACTTTATCTTCAGGGTATCCTTTCTCAATTCTATCTTTGTAGAAATTTAGTAACTCAATATCCCGATAGTCTTCAATTGGATATTGAACATTCGTCATTCCTAATTCTTCCCCCTGATAAATGTATGGTGTGCCTCGCATGCCATGAAGAAGGGTTGCCAACATTTTAGCCGATTCTATCCTGTATTCTCCGTCATCTCCCCAACGAGAAACGATTCGGGGTAAGTCGTGATTATTCCAAAACAAACTGTTCCAGGCATCCCCCTTCAGCTCTGTCTGCCATTTAGACAACACTTTTTTTAATTCTAGAAAATCTGGAGGCTTAAGATCCCACTTCCCTTTCCCCTCTTGTTCGTCCAAACTAATATGTTCAAATTGAAATACCATTGAGAACTCACTGCCGTCCGGGTTGCTATACAATTTGGCGATCTCTGGCGTAGCGCCCCATGTTTCTCCAACCGTCAGCAGGTCTCCAGCTTTTTGAAACGTCTCCTTGCTGAGTTCCCTGATATACTTATGCAGATTCGGCCCGTTGCTGGTAATTTTCAAATCTGGCTCTTTTCCGATTAAGTCAATTACGTCAAGTCGAAAACCGCCTACACCCTTGCTTATCCACCAATTGATCATTTCGTAAATCTCTTGTCGGACTTTTGGGTTTTCCCAGTTGAGATCCGGCTGTTTTACAGAAAAAAGATGTAAATAATATTGCCCTATCTCGGGTACCCATTCCCAAGCTGAACCACCAAAGATGGAACCCAAATCGTTTGGTGGTATTCCTTCAACGCCATCTCTCCAGACATAATAGTCATGGTACGGATTTTCTTTGCTTTTTTTTGCTTCTTGAAACCAGGGATGCTCATCGGAAGTATGGTTTAACACCAAATCCATTATGATTCGAATGTCACGCTTCCCAGCTTCATCAATTAACATCCCCATATCATCCAAAGACCCGAACATCGGATCAATATCCCGATAGTCCGAAATATCATAACCAAAATCATCCTGAGGGGATTTACAAACTGGTGATAGCCAAATTGCACCGACACCAAGTTGCTGCAAATAGTCCAGACGGGAAACAATTCCTTTCAAATCGCCGATTCCATCACCATTACTATCTTGAAAGCTCCGTGGATATATCTGGTATACAACGATTTCTTTCCACCAATTTTTATTTTCCATTGTTCATTACAACCCTTCCAATACACAAATAGTATTTTTATCTTAAGCAAGTCACAGCATATAATTACTCTTTTACCGATCCTACAACAATTCCAGTCACAAAATATTTTTGAAGCAGCGGATAAATCAGCAGCAGCGGGATGACAGCGACTACGATTTTGGCCGCATTTAAATTTTTGTTTGAAATTTCAGTCAAGTTGCTGAGTTGTGCTGAGTTGGTGCCGGATTGAAGAAGTTCCGCAATGTTCACATTAAGGGACTGAATATAAGTCATTAGCGGATAATTGCTAACTTGGGTCATATAGATCAAACCGCTGAAGAAATCATTCCACGTTCCCACGATACTGAATAGTGCTACCGTCGCCAGCGCAGGGATGGACACGGGAACATACACTTTAAACAGGACCTGGAGCGGATTCGCCCCATCGATGAATGCTGCTTCTTCTAGCGCCTTAGGTACAGCAGAGAAGAAGTTCATGACAAGGATGACACTGAATATAGGGACCGCACCCGGCAGAACAAGCGACCAAATTGTATTAAGCATATCGAGGTTTTTGATCAGTAGATAACTCGGGATCATCCCGCCGCTGAACAGCATGGCAAAAATCATGACATTCATATAAATGTTTCTGCCTCTAAATTCCCTTTTCGACTTGGAGAGCGGGTATGCCATTAAAATAATAAGAATCATGTTGAGAATAAGTGTAAGCACAACACGTAGAACAGATATGCCAAAGGAACGCCAGAACTGAGCATCATCAATAATTTTCGTATACGCTGCTGTTGTAAAATTGACCGGTACGAGACCTACAGCATTAGCTGACACGGCCTCGCTGCTGCTGAATGAAATCGCAACGATATTCCATAAAGGAAGAAGGCAGATCAATGCCAGCAATATGACGATGGTATTGATGACAAACCGGCCAATTCGATCTTTTAGGCTTACAGAATACGGCATAGGCTTTGCCTCCTTAGAATATTTTTCGGTCGGTGTATTTCTTGGCCAAATGGTTGGCGGATAATAGCAAAACAATACCGATCACTGACTTAAACAGACCAACAGCCGTACCGAAGCTATACTGTCGCCCAACGAGTCCAATCCGATATACATAAGTATCCAGAATATCCCCCGATTCATAGACAACCGGATTATACAGATTATAAATTTGATCGAAGCCGGCACTCAAAATATTGGTCAGACTCATCACTCCCATGAGCAGGATAATAGGCAGCATACCTGGCAATGTAATATGCCATACTTTTCTCCACCAGCTGGCTCCATCCATTCCTGCCGCTTCATACAGACCCGGATCAATCGAAGTAATTGCAGCCAAATAGACGATGGAACTGTAACCGAACTCCTTCCACACGTCTGTCCCAATAATCAGCGGCTGGAACCAGGTGTTGCTGCCGAGAAAATTAATATTCTCCAGACCGAAAAAAGCCAAAATTTGATTCACTATTCCATCCAAACTGAACATGTTAACAACCACGGATGCTAGAACTACCCAGGATAAAAAGTGTGGCAAATAAACAATTGTCTGTACGGATTTTTTAACGAATTTGATGCGGATCTCATTTAACAAGATGGAAAAAATGATAGCCATCATTGTTCCCAATAGAATCTTGGCAATGGCAATCACCAACGTATTACTAAAAACCTGTGCGATGTCCGGCAGCTTAAACATATAAATAAAATGCTTCAGCCCTACAAATTTGGAGCCAAACATCCCCTTGGCTGGTATATAATCCTGAAACGCCGTAATGACACCGACCATCGGAACATAGCTGAATACCAGTAAAAATAAAATCCCCGGAAGCATCATCAAATGATACATGGCACCCGTGCCCAACCGACCTTTTGCTCTATCATTTCCCTGTTTCATGGATGGACCCCTTTCCTGAAGAAAGGCTGCTTATCGCAGCCCTTCTAGCAGTTCATGATTGTTTATTTTTCGGATGTAGCTTCGTCTTCAATTTCCTGAATTACCTGGTCACCACCTTGTTTCTTCCAATTGCTAACGAAAGTATCGAAGTAATCCAGAGATTCTGCACCAGTCACGATTTTGATGAAAGATTCCTGCTCCATCTTGGTCAGATTAGCCCATGTCTGTTTCATGCTTGGTGTAGTGCCAGAGAAGGCGGGTGTCATCCAAACGAATTTGTTTTCCCGTGTCAGTTTGTCGATGAGTCCCACTCCGTTGATACGCGAGTGATATTTCGCCCAGGATGTTACGTTATCCGTATCCATATCGCTCAAGTAGGTTTGAATACTTTTAATATTGTTCTTTGATTCTGTTGTCCGGACCTGATCCAAACTAATCTCCCCTTTAATTCCGCGAACAATGTCAGAGTAATCATCCAGCAGCGAGGTAGCCGAGTTGACTTCAATATTAAAAGGTCTGGTAGAACCGTCTACGCCGTTCTCTTGATACTTGGCGGCTTCTGGCATAGATGTTTCCACATTTTTATCATTTGCCAATTTATCGTAGAAAAGGTTTACTATTTTAACGGCGAGTTCCGGGTGTTCATATCCTTTTCTCACAACGATAAACTGATTAGCTGGATTGGCGTGTGCCACGTTTACCTTTCCGTCTGCATCCTCCAAAGTGTAAGCCGTGAATTTCGCATTCTTATCCATCTGCTTCACGCTGCTCAGACCCCAGTCAGGAATATGCCATGGTCCAAAAGCAATACCACTTTGGCCGTTGGTGTACAGTGCCGTAATATCATCAAATGTGCGTGTTCCAAATTGCGGGTCGATGAGGCCTCTCTTGAACCAATCTGCCATGACGCCTAACATCTGCTTGGTTTCCTTTGTTGTCGAGCCATAAATAATGCTGCCGTCCTTCCCCTTCATCCAGTATTGAGGGAATGCACCCTTGGTGGAGGCAACTCCCAGCATGGTATAGGCAGAAGCATTATAGTCACTTGTATTCAGGGTGTTCACAAAGGGAATACCTACCGGTTTCCCGGATTGGCCAGGATCTCTTTTCAGGAATTCCTCAGCCGTTTTCTCCACATCATCCAGCTTGATGGCCCCGTCTCCGTCTGCGTCAAGTTGGATTCCCAGTAGATCCAGCCAATCCTGACGAACCCAGACCATGGTTGGCGCGGAATCTAGGGAAGTAGCCGGAAGTCCCATTAAACGTCCATCTATCGTTGCACTGTCTAATGCACGGCCCTCATAAGAGTCGTAAATGTTCTTGATGTTATCTGTGGCATATTGTTTGTAAATTTCCGTCATATCTTCAATCAGATCATTATCAACCAGTTCTTTGAGTTCATCCTTGGAATCAACACGCATCATGTCAGGCAGTTCCCCAGAGGCGATGGCGAGAGAAACCTGACGGCTGTAATCTTCTCCGTTGGCTTCAAATTGGTCTTTAATCTTAGCGTTAAACGTTTCTTTAACTAGCCGAGTATACGCGTTGTTCTCATACGTATCTCCAGCCGGCAGTTTCGGGTTGGCTGTAGTTACACGACCCATCGTTACGGTTATTTCGTCTTTATAGGCACTGAATGGGTCTCCCGGTGTTGCCTCATACTTGCCCGCTTCCTCCGCAGTGGGAGGGTTGGAGGAGCCCCCACAGGCTGCAAGGGTTGAAATCACCAGGGCAGACATCGACAGCGCAGCCAGACGTCTCGTCAACAATTTGCTTTTTATGAACCATTTAGTTCTCATCACATTCGATTCCCCTTCGTTCTGAATATTTCTCTATCATTGTTGTTTGCGCTTTCATTATAAAGCTCGGAGAAGACAAATCGAGATAGGGATTGAACGTCTGTTTGGATAGAGGAATGTATGCGGTTTCATTTGGGATCAAAAAGCCAATGTTGGCTTGTAAGCATTTATCCTACCTACCGACATACATTTGTCTATCCTTACTTACTAATCAAAGTGAAGAACAAAAAAAACCGGCAGCTCCTGAAACAGGAATCGTCGGCTTGATTAATGGAATTATAAACGTGCTTATAGAATTTATCGTATCACATTCATGATGGTCTTCAGCGATGGTTATGGAGTGCAGTCACCTCCACAGTCACTTGATCGCCCCCTTGTTTCTTCCATTCCTCGACAAATTGATCAAATGAATCGGTCGGTTCAGCGCCTAAAATAATTTTTAAAAATGTATCATGTTCCAGTTTTGATAGTTCACCCCAAGCCTTCTCCATCGTTGGAGTTCGTATATAGGTAAGGCTTCGAACTTTATGGATGTTTGGATCGAAAAAATTTCTTCCGCCTACTAGAAGCGAATAACCCCGCATAAAGCTGTTGCTGTGTTCATTCCAATAGGAAATACCATATTGATCATAAGGCTTCAATTTGGTTTGTTTTATTGTCGAAACCAAATTTTCCAGCAATTTGTATTCAGACTTGTCCTTGAAATCGGCGGGTGTTTTGGTTCCCATCAGAATATCCTGCGCGGCCTTTGTTTCAAATCGTGCTTCATCTGTCGGAGCTAAGAAATTGCGGCCCAGCATAAAACGCGTACCGTACTTGAACTCATCACGAAGGTACAGATTGTTAATTTTTATGATCGCTTCGGGATGAGCATATCCTTTTCGTACCACCAAGAATGAACTTGACGGATTATCCACCTTCACATGGTATGCACCGTTTGCATCCAGTGGGAGTGCGTATGCTTGCCAGTTCGCCTCCGGCTCGTTCTGCCAAGCGCTCGGAAGGGGCCAGTACCCAGCATAAAAACCTTGAAAGAACATCCCCGCCTGACCGTTAATAACTGTTTCTTCCGCTTCTTTGCGGAGACCCAGTTCTGGATCGAGAAGGCCTTTGGCGTACATTTCACGCAGTTTGACCAAGGCGTCCTTCGTTTCCGGTAGAACCGAACCGTATACAGGTTTTCCATCTTTGCTCAGCCAATATCCCGGAAAAGATCCATATGCTGCGAAGATTGGCGTTAGATCAAAAGAAAAAGCACTGTTGTTGAAATCGTTATACAGTCCAGTGCTTGAAGCAAGGCCAATCGTATCCCGCTTACTGTTTCCATCTGGGTCATTCTCCACAAAGGCCTTGGCGATAGCTTCCAGATCATCTACCGTTTTCGGCGGTTTCAGTCCAAGACGGTCCAGCCAATCCTGTCGAATCCAGAGCATGCTGAAGTCTTCCGCTGTCACAGAAGGAACAGCCATTATCTTGCCAGCGAAGGTCACTTGTTCCATAGCCAATCCGTTTGTGCTATCAATAATTTTTTTTATTTCCGGTGATGCGCTGCTATTGTATGCCTCGGTTAGATCTTCAATTTCACCAGCCTTGATCATCTCGTTCAGCTGCAGCTGATTTACAATCATGGCATCCGGCAGATCATTGCTGGCGATAGCCAGGTCGATTTTCTGACTCAGATTTTCCTTCGATACCTGCCATAATACCTGGACATCAATGTTAAGGTTTTGTTTAATCACCGTTTTCCATATATTCTTCTCAAGTGTTTCTCCTCCAGAGAGATCCGCGCCTGTTGGGTCTACCGCAAATCCCAGTCGGATGGAAACGGGATGTTCATATTTCCCAAATGGATCGGCAGCGGCAGTGTCCGAGATTGTTTTCGTTGGTCCCATTGGTGATTCCCGGAAGTATGGTTTGCTGAAATATACGGTCACTGCAATTAAGCTGACGACAAGAACACATGCAGCCATCTTCTTAATCATCGCTTTCCCCTCTTTCGCCCGGTTTATTGGTCATCTGGGAGAGTACGCTATTTATCCCCTCTGCCGAGGTGTCGATATTCGCTTGGCAGCAGACCTGTCAATTCGCGAAAAATTCGGCTGAAATATTTTTCATCCGTATAACCCACTCGCTCCGCAATCCAGAAAATCGTGTTGTTTGTATTCAATAAATACTCTTTAGACTTCTCTATTCGTATAAATCGGGAGTACTCATTAAAGGTTTTCCCCATCAGATCCTTGAAGCATTGACTGAAATAGCTTCGGCTGATGTTCAGTTGCTGGGACAGACCTGAAGCTGTAAAAGCTTGGTCCAAATCATTGTGCATGATCATAATCGCTTTTTTCACGGCGTCTACAATTTCCTGTGAATACGAAGTCTGTTCATCTGACTTACGAATGCCCTCAGAGGTCTGCTTGATCCACTCTTCTACCTCGTACCAGGATTGAAAAGAATGGATCATTGAGATTCTACCCAGCGTAGTCTGGGCAAAAAGGTGATTCCATTCCATAACTATAGAGTATAGCAATCCCATCAGCTGGCCTTTATGCAGTCTTAGTGATTTGAGCTGTTCAATCAGTTGGTTGTAGTAACTATCGTTGTGGGTCCATGGTGATAGGAACCAACTTTGCTTAATACGATCCATGTCTTCATCCTTCGGTTCTATTGGAAAAGAGTCCTCCACATCCATCGAAACGGCAATGACAGGATCATAAGGGTTGTATGCATAGAATAAGGACGTTTCTGTATAATTCATAATCCAGTTTTGGATTTGCGACCATGTTCGGTCTTGTACATCGGATATAACCAGCAAGGCGCCTTGGGGAACTTGATCCAGGGATTCCTTCAGTTTATGGAACAGCTGATCCTCTACGTCCATGGGTGCCGTCCACATCCAACAGTTCCGTTCAACCTCCCATCGGATCTCGTCTACATTGGATGTCAGTTCAATCGGCCAGCTCTGTCCTGACTTGCGATCCAGTGAAACAAGTGCATACACATGGCGATAATGGACATTGGTCTCACTTAGCAGAGGCAGCTTTCGTCTTGTATTCGCCAGTTCGTCAATCCGAGCATGTATTCGATGCAGCACGTGTTCGAATTGCTCCTTCTCGAGCTGAACTTTGGCTATATAGTCGATGGCTCCAAGTCTGAGCGCTTCTTGGATATAATCGAAATCTTGATGCAGTGTTAATACGACAATATGTAGTTCTGGATAGAGCTGCCTTGCAGCTCGCATCAGTTCAATACCTGACATCACCGGCATCGCGAGATCGGTCAACATCAGATCGACCGGTTGGGCTTTCAGAAAATCCAGTGCTTTCAACCCGTTACTTGCTTCTCCTACAACCTCCATATTGAACTCGTTCCACGGCATCGCAGAGCTTATTCCTTTTCGTACTAATTTATCGTCATCCACTATCAATACCTTAATCATCCTCAGACATCTTCTCCTTTGATAGGAAGTATGAGCAGTATACTTGTCCCTGTACCCAATTCACTTTCGATCACCAGTTGTGCTTGATCTCCGTACTGTGCCCTCAACATGCGGTGGACATAATTGAGTCCAATGCCCATCCCTACTTTTTTATGTTCAGTTATACGATTATTCAGAAGTCTTTGAATCGCTTCCTCGGTCATGCCTGCTCCATTATCCTGTATTAAAATATTCAGCGTTTTAGCAAGTGTAACTTCAATTTGAATAAAACCTTCGTCACTCAGTCCATGATAAAGTGAATTTTCAACCAACGGTTGCAAAATAAAACGAGGCACAGGTATTTGAAGCACTTGATCATCCGCTGAAATACGTACGTCAAATTCAAAGTCATATCGAATTTGCTGCAGGATTAGGTACTGTCTTAGCGCATCAATTTCCTCTTCCATCGTGGATACTTGCCCTAATTTACCCAAATTGTAATACAACAGCTTGTTTAAGGATTGCACCAACTTGTCAATCTCCCCTTGTCCGTTCATGACGGCCAGCCAGTGCACAGTATCCAGCGTATTCATCAGAAAGTGAGGATTGATCTGATATAACAATTTTTCCACTTCCAAATCTGCACGAATCTTCTCTTTCTGCTGCACTTCCTTGAACAGGTCGCCGATTTGATGCTGCATATTTGAGAATTCCCCCAATAGAAAATCAAACTCGGGAATTTGAGTGCGGGTCTGGCTGCCTGCCTTTTGTGGATTCTGAGACATTCCGTTAATTTCCGAATGGAACAGACCTAATGGTTTGTAAACCATCTTCCACAGAAGCCAAGCCAGAAATACGGTAAAGCCGAGAAAGAATAAAGCGACCAGTAATATTTGAAGCAACCACTGGTTTTTCTCCTGTTGATACTTAGCCTGCGAAATTACCGATATGACGCTCCAGTTCTGAGTGGAGTCCTCCTTAAACCAATGGTAATCACGGGATATTCCATCTTTTGCAGTACCTTTCGATATGCTGGAAAAATTCTCTCCGACCTTCATCGCTTCTGGAATTTCACTGTAAACAATGTTGCCCTCACCATTCAGGATTAAATGCGATAAAGCTCCTTTGTATTGATTGTAACCCAGTATATCCTGTGTAAGACGAAAGCCGGATTCGATGTAAATATATACATCGTCCCTTTGAGGCAGCTGTACCTTTCGCATAGCAGATAAAACAAGCTGATCATCAAATCGGTTCATACTCATATGGGGACCATAGTACGCAATGCCATATGATTTGGAAAGCACAGGCAAAGACTCGGGAGAAAAACGATCTTTGATGGGAAAGTTAGCGAACTGTGTAGTGCCTTCTTTCTGGAAATAGTATAAGGTCAGACCTATATTCGGATTAGTAAACGTTACGACATTTAACTCATTCTTTAATTCATCTCTAGCCTCAATCAATTCAAATATATTGGAGGAAGGCTTCAAGACTTCATCCAGTTTTTTGCCTAATGTACCACTATAGGATAATTGCTGAGTAACATGATTCAGGTTGGTAATTGAATTTTCCAGTGATGAAGTTACCTGCTGTAGATTGCTCCTAATTCCATCATTGATTTTATTCGCAAAAATGGAATCAATGGTATAGTAAGAAATTGCAAATATACTGATAAAGGGAATAAATGCGCTGAGAAAAAACAATAAAAAGATTCTTTTTTTAAGTGTCATTCCGACCCATTCTCCTTAGGTAAATGAAAGAGCAAGCCCCTGGTTATGAGCTTGCTGTTTATGAATAACAGCTCTATCAATTATCGTCTTCCTCATAGGCAGCGACCTATTTGAAAATTGGCGACATCTTAATCCGATTCAGATTGAAAAAATCAGGATACCTCCATCTCGGGGAGGTCCAATTCTGTTCATAATTATAGATTGATATTCAAATATGTCAAACGCTTTCATGGAATTCATAGAACTTATTCTCTCTTCCTCTTTGCATACATCGACTTGCCGTTTTTAATTGCTTATTGTAGTTGAATTTTCTGCATGTAAAAAAGACTCACTCCGTCTTCAACAAGTGGAATAAGCCTTCTAAGCTTTCAATAACATTTTCTACTCCTAATTCTTACAAATGTTGTTGTTGATCAGGATTGGATGCCAAAGCAACAAATAATTTCTCTCCTTCACTCAGCACTTGTAGAAATTGTTCTCTGGCCAAGTTGGGAGCAAACACCAGTAACGCGGCCTAACGATTCATATTTTTCCTTCTTACTAACGTTTAGCTGTAAACCTCTTGTTCCAGCACCCGATTTACAGCCTTGATAAAGGCAAGATAACCACCATCTGTATCGTGCCGATGAGGAAGAGCCAAAAGCATTGTCTCTTCAACCTGGTTATCGTCTAACTCATAGCTGTTTGTCAGGATTTCTCTGATCTCATCGACGGGTGTACCGAGAGCAAACTTCTGAGCTGCTTTATAGATATCATAGTTCTCATAGATATCATAGTTCTCATAGATATCCTTCCGTGTCAACTTCTGCAAATCGATAAAATCATATATTTTTTTAACGAAATACAGCACCGCCAGCACAATTGAGATCAGACCCGCAATTGTTAAAATTTCATTCATTCCCCATACCTCTTTCCCTTTCCACTCAGTTGACAGCTTAGCCGATGAAACAGACGAACATGGGAGTGCCCATCTCACATGCCAAACCTCCTTATCCTCTCTACTTCCGAATTCAGCGTAACATTTTCACCATTAGTTTAGGATTAGGGTTTTCATATAGGTATAAAGATCACCTTAAGATTTAGATGACAGATGAAAAATAAAGAGACCATGCTCCAAAAGAGCATGATCTCTAATTACATCATTATAATATGATTACCTAGCCATCATCTCCAACCTGAAGCATACGATAACCAACTCCGATATGTGTTTGAATAAACTTAGTTTGTGATGATGTTTTTTCTATTTTTTTTCTCAGCGTTGCCATAAACACACGCAGGGCAGGAATGTCATAGCTGTGGCTGCCCCAGATTTCATGCAGAATAAAATTATGGGTCAGTACTTTGCCTACATGTTTTGCCAGCAGGCAAAGCAGTTTATATTCGCTTGGGGTCAGGTGAATTTCTTCTTCACCAATCCATACGCATCCTGCTGCATAATCAATTCTCAAATTTCCATTAATAAAGCTGGAAGCATCCTTCAGGAGCTTATCACTGTCATTTCGAATTCTTCGTAAACTGACTCGAAGTCTGGCCAGCAGTTCTTCTACACTGAAGGGCTTTGTTAGATAATCGTCCGCTCCAGCATCCAGCGCATCTATTTTATCCCGATCTTCGCTGCGTGCGCTGACCACGATAATAGGCATATTCGACCATGCACGAAGCTTTTTTATGATATCTACACCGTCCATATCCGGCAGCCCCAAATCCAGAATCATTAGGTCCGGCTGCTTGGATACTGCTTCTAAAATCGATGCTTCCCCTGTTTCAGCCGTATGGTATTTATAACCCTGTGTCTCCAGGGTTGTCGTAATCAGCTTGCGGATGGGTTTATCGTCCTCCACAACAAGGATAAAAGGTTTATTCATGAACATTCACTTCCTCAGCTTGCAGGGTAAAATAAAAAATCGTCCCTTTAGGGACATTGTCCTTAACACCAATAGTACCTCCATGAGCATTCACAATTGATTTGCACAGAGAAAGCCCCAGCCCTAATCCACGGCGTCCGTCCCCATGAATGTTGTCTGCCGTATAAAACATCTCAAACAGTCTGACCTTGACTTCTTCTGAAGAAATACCGGGGCCATCATCTGAGATTTCTACAACGACTATATGTCTTTCGTGTCTTGCGGAAATCGTGATGTGAGAGCCATCTTGGGTATACTTGATTGCATTATCAATCATATTGATCAATACCTGAACAATAAGTCGGGAGTCCATTCGAGCCATCATCAATTCATCATCCAATTCCGTCTGAATGACATGCTTCACACTGTTGCGATTCACATGAAGCAGAGCCTCCGAAATGACTTCCTCCATTAATTCTGCCTGAAAATTAAGATTTAGAGTACCACCTTCGATTCGACTAATGGACAGCAAATTTTCTACTAAATTGATCAGCCACATGGAATCGTCATATATATCCGTATATAGACCTTTTTTTTGTTCCTCGTTTAGTACCTCTGAGTTTCCAAGAAGAATCCCCGCATTGCCTGAGATGCTGGTAAGAGGAGTGCGTAAATCATGAGAAATGGACCGAAGCAGACTGGCACGGAGTTGCTCCTGCTGGATTTGCATGGAGATCTCTTGTTGTCTTTCGTTCAGTTTTTCTTTCTCCAGCGCCAGCGCGCATTCTCCCAGCATGGCAAGCATTAGGCTATTTTCAAAAACTTCTAAAGGTTCTTCCTCATCCATTACAATAGCTGCCACCGCAAGAACCTGATCTCCTCCACGCACCGCATGATATAGACACTTAGCGCCAAAAAAAGTATCCGTCGTAGCTCCTGCACGCTTGTTGTTTTTATATACCCACTCTGCAACTGCACGTTCGTAGCCTCCTGTGTAGACCCCTGGATCAACTGCAGATTCTTTCTTTGGAAAAAACTGCGGCGCCAACAGTACCCCTTGGTCAACTGAATAGAAAATGACCATTCTGTCCAACAACTTCACCATTTGATGCGCCATTTCATTAATAATAGCCGGAGAGTCTTTGGCCTGTTGCAATTTCCGGCTTGTTTCCAGAAGCACCTCGGTACGGTAAGCTTTTTGCGCGGATTGCCGAGCCTGCTCTCTTACTCGCATAGTTAGTGTACTCGTCATGAAAGAAGCAGCCAGCATGACCAGAAAGGTGACCGGATAGCCTGAATCATAAGCCTGTAAAGAATAATAAGGCTCGGTAAAGAAATAATTAAACACAAGTACACTCATAACCGAAGAAATGGCGCTATACATTCTGCCCTTGGTCACAATTGCATTTAACAAAACCCCTAGAATGTACACGGTGATAATGTTAGCTTCTCGGAATTCCAAATACTTAAACCACAAGCCAATAATTGTGCACACAGCCAAGATAACAATGGTCTTGATAGTATCTGCCAACGACAGCATTGGGTATTTTTCGTAAAAAGGCAATCTTTTATATAAGGAGGACTGAGTATAGGGGATAATATAGATTTCAATATTAGGAAGCAAGGCCGTTAGTTTATCCATTACATTGGATTTTGCAAGCCCTCTCCTCTTGTAAGGGGAGCGTCCTAGGACAATTTTCGATACATGGCTTGTTTTGACATATTCGGCAATCTGTCCTGGAATATCGTCTCCATACATCGTTGCGATTTGTGCACCCATTTGCTCAGCCAGCCTAAGGTTTTCCCTTAACTCCGCTTTATTTTTTGATGTCAATTCTCTCACTTCTGGTGTTTCCACAAACAACGCGGTGAAATGACCATGAAAAGCTGCCGCCATTCTTGCTGCTGTTCGGATCACTTTCTTATTGGAAGCAGCCGAAGACAGGCAGACCAGAATATGTTCTTTCGTATCAGATTCATTTGTTATCGCCTGCTCACTGATTTGCTCCGCAATTCGGTTTAACTGACTTGCTGTATTACGCAAAGCAATTTCACGTAGAGCCGTCAGCTTCTCCTTGGTAAATAAATGAGCCTGTGTATTCTCCCCCTCAGGATAAATCTTTCCCCTATTCAAACGTCCTATTAAATCATCCGGTTCAATATCGACTAATTCCACCTGATCAGCACTGTCAAATACACTGTCCGGTATGCGTTCGTCAACGGAAATGCCAGTAATGGAGTAAACAATATCCGTTAGGCTTTCGAGCTGTTGAACATTCATCGTCGTATATACATGAATTCCTGCGCGAAGAAGCTCCTCGACATCTTGATATCTTTTTTTATGTCGGCATCCTGCCGCGTTGGTATGGGCCAAATCGTCCAATAATATAAGGTCAGGGCTTCTCTGGAGCGCTTGGTCCAGATCAAATTCCTTAGTTGAGGATTCTTTATTTGAAATTTTGATGTAAGGAAGAAGTTCAAGTCCTTCCAACAGCGCCGCAGTGTATGGCCGGGCATAATGTTCAATATATCCAACTACGATATCTATACCCTCTTTTTGCTCTTCGTGGGCGTCGCTAAGCATCGCACAGGTCTTCCCAACACCTGGTGCATATCCAACATAAACCTTCAATCTTCCTCTTCTTTTCCTTACCGGCAAGTCAGTAATTTGATCAAATATGGACTCGGCATCGTTCTGTTTTGCTGCCATCCTGTGCCCACCCTCTATTATATATCTCTCAATCCTTAGTATATCATGGGCAAAATCAGTACCGTATTACGAATTTGCCTACAGCATTAAGATTGTATTAAGATCCGTTCTTATGTAATAACATCCTTAAAGAAGCCTCAAAATCCTGATTCTATACTAGCTTTCTCAGTGGAAGGATAGCAGCAAAATAATATAAAAAACTTTCTAAAGCTGGCTAAGTGCGAACTTAAATAAGTTTCAGTTTTTTTGAAAAGCCTATACAACAAAAAAAGCCGCCAAAATAGCGACTTTTAATAGGACTATGTTCTTGTCCCTCGACAAATGCTGATCTGAACCGCCAAGCTCAATATTGCATTGCAAAACGACCGAGCCGCAACCTTGCATTAGCGGGTAAAAGAATTCATGCAATGAGATAGGTTTCCCAAAAGCCATTCATACAAGCCGCTCCCCTGGACCTCCCGACCCAGCTGTATTTTCTTTCTTGGAAGTCAACATCTTCTCGCTTGGGCTTTGTGCTTTGGCGAAAGTATAGCTATTGTTCGTTTTCCCTATAGCGTTGCTAGCTGTCACTTCCAGCGTATAGCGGGCACCGGGCAGATCACCCGTGCCTATCGTTAGTTTGTGGTCGGTAGTAAAAAACCGCCGTTCAGTCTCTAAGTACCACTGTCGACATCGGTGTAATTGAGCGTGATTTCCTGACTATCCCCTTGGAATGTTCCTTCCGGTTTATCGATCGTAACCGTCGGTTTTGTCCCATCGGGATTTTGCGGAGTAATCCGTCCTTCCTTGATCCATCTCTCGCCACTTACGGCATATCCAGGCATTTGCGATCCGGGTATCTGATTTCCATTTGAGTTGAATATGACCTTCGCCTGCGTCCAGTCCGGGGCTCTATACACATACCAGCCGTTGCCTTCATTCTGCATGGCCACGCCCGGCCAAGCTGAGCCTTCCCTGAGCGGAGTCACGGAATCATCGTAGTAGTAGATGTTCGGTACTCCCCAGCCGGAAGGCTTGTAGAAATGAACGGTCATGCCCGAGCTCGGTTCCTCCTTCGTATATCTGAACATCTTCTCTGTTTGACCAGACAAATTCGCGGCGACTATTTTCAGAACAAACGTCGATCCGATTGGAGTTCCAGCGCCAATGCTGACCATATCTCCCGAACTGAACGGAGTCACCGGCCCCCCGTTCAAAGTGTAGGTTGCCGAGTCTGCATTGGAATAGTTCATTCTCACGTTAACAGAATCTGCAAAGAAGGTACCTTCCCCAGGATCGACGGATACTGACGGAGTTTGTTGCGCTGCGCTATACAGTACGGCGATCCTGCCTCCATCCAGATGGCCGGTAATTCTGCCGTTCGACACCGTAAACGATCCACCGCCATTGGCCTTGTTCTGGTAAACGCCGTCCTCCAGTCTGGTAGGGGAGTTGATTTGAGCATTGCCTCCAAGATTCACAATCGTCATGCCTTTGGTACCGCGTTCAACCTGCATAATTTGATTCCCTTGCGTCCTAATGTATTCGTCTTGACCTACCATGGCATTGTGGAACTTGTTAATGGCAACGACGTCCGGGTCCTTCCAGAGCGTATTCCCCGCATCGCCGAGCCGATTCGCAAATTTCCCACCTCCTGTCGGTCTGTTGAAGAACAGAGAGGTCGTCTCCGCCCGGGAGGCGATGATTGCCCAGCCCATTTTGATTTGCCAATCGTTCAACCCCGTCGATTCGCTGTTGTCGTTGGCATAAGTGTCATGCGATTCGACCCAGGTAACTAATTTGGAGGGGCTTACATTATTAGCGTTAAAAGATTTGGCCGCATCAACATTGATGCCACCGTGATAACCAACGGCGCTTCTGACACTGTCCCCATAGCTGGAGGCGGCCAAGCTGAGGTAATTGGCATAGCCGGCAAAGTTGTCAGCTCCACCTTGAAGCACTTCTCCGTAATTAAACAGTCTATCTTTATTGTTTAACGAACCCAGTACCCGGGGCCAGAAGTTGGAGCCCCCCGGATCGTTGGGCAACTCAATATGCTTGGCGGCGTCGAATCTGAAGCCGTCGGCGCCCAAGGAAATGGCGTCATTCAGGAAGCCGATAATGATATCTTGCAATTCCTGGTTAGACGTGTTGAGGTCGGGCAGACCAATTCCCCACTGTGTGACTTGCCAACGGTCATTCCAGTTTTCCACACCTCTGGCCTCATGCCAGAAATAGCTGTTATTCTTGATTGCCGAATCAACATTATGCGCCGGCTGATACTGCTGATTTCCACCGCCCGCATTCCCCGTATGATTGGCGACAACATCAACAATGATACTTATGCCGTATTTATCCGCTTCCTGGCAAAGCTGTCTGAAATCATCCCTGCTTCCCAATTGAGAGTTGCCGATTTTAAAGTTGATGGGCTGGTACAAAATCCACCACTTGCTGCCTTCTGTCAACCCTTCCTTGCTGGCTTGGATTGGCGAAGTTTGCACCGCTTTAAATCCCGCCTGAGCCAGTTCCGGAAGGTTCCTGGTGATGTTGTCAAAAGACCAGTTCCACGCATGAAAAATAAGACCATCCTTCGTTCTTTCCGGGAGTTCGTAGTTTGCGACAGCCGATAGCTTCGCATCCGAACCTCCTAACTGCCGAACATCGGCATTCGCCTGTGCTTCGGGAGTAAAGCCAATCGTTTGCAACAACAATACGACAAAAAGAACGATACTCCAGGTACGCCTCAAGATGGGGCTTGTCTTCCTCCTCATACTAAACTCTCCTTTTAAATTTTATTTTACAACCAACCTCTCTTGAGAGATTAGGAGTAAATAAAAGAGGGCAAAACAACATGTATACGCTTCCAAAATGGGCAATCGTTTGCATATAATTGAGCTCAATGACATGATTTCATTTATTTGACAACTTGTCAATGCTTATATTAAAGATAAATTTCCAACGGCCTTTTTTCTCCCTCATTATTATTCACTGTGCCTTCAAGACTTTTTGGACGTTGACTTCAATTACGAACTGGTTTTCTTAGATTTGAATAATGTCCCTGCAATTGCATTGACTAGTAAAAGTATGGTTGATATAATCATAAAAGGAAAAATCATTGGTATAGTGCCCTGTGGATTTTTTTTTATATTTTCTTTTGTAAGCGCGTACAATGATTATTTCCCTACATACCATAGAGGAGGCGATCAATGAATCTATTTTATCCAAATAAATGCCTTTCTTTTTTTTACTTTTAATGCAACCGGTTGCAAAATCCATTCCACTAAATATTATCAGGAGGTTGTTAACTTGCTAAGAAAAAAAACTGGGAGTTTTATTTCTTGGTTGATTATTTTATCGCTTTGCTTCAACTTCTTCGGCTTACCCGGCGTAGCTTCGAGTAACAACGATTATACAGCCACCTACACGAATTCCACAGCGACTGCTCTTCCATCGACAACCGCTTCGATCACGTCTACCGTTACCGCAACGTATACACCTACCACAACAACTAAATCAACTCAAACTGGGTTAACGGTTCACTTTAAGAAACCTTCAAGCTGGAATTCAGCGATTCGAATCCATTACTGGAACCTGAATCCGGCAAGCGTTCCGATAAGCGGGGCGTGGCCGGGAATCCTGATGAAGTCGGATGGAAATGACTGGTACAGCTACACCATTGCCGATGCCACAGGCTCAAGCCTCATTTTCAATGACAGTAGCGGCAAACAAACGGCCGACTTGTCCCGCAGTGTGAAAGAGGGCTGGTATTACACAGATAACACATGGTATGATGTCAGCCCGGAAATGCCTAAAATTCCGGCGATTTCCGCCTCTCCTGTACCCAAAACATATGATTCGTCCCAAACGGTGACGCTTTCCAGCACCAACAGTGATGATAAGATTTACTATACGATAGATGGTTCGACACCTACGACATCCTCGACCTTGTATACCTCTCCAATCCAAGTTGCTTCCTCTTTGACCATTAAGGCCTTCGGTATCAACTCAATCGGTCAAACTGGAAATGCATCCTCTTTTGATTATGTAATTGACCTGAATGCAGATCTGCAAGCTCCGACAATCACAGCGAATTTGCCTGCCGGGCATTCTGATTCCTCGGTGACTGTATCCTTTAACCTGAAAGATAACAAGGCGGCAACGACCAAGGCATACTATACGGAGGATGGTACAGAACCAACCACAAGCTCAAAAGTCTATATTCTCGGCAACGCGCTGACCGGATTGACTGGACCGTCTATTCTTATCTCCAAGACTACGACATTAAAATTTCTCGTTATAGACGGCGCTGGTAATCAAACCAAGCAGAGCTTTGTTTATAATATTGGAAATAAGAAGGATTTTCGGGAAGACACCATCTATTTCGTGATTACTTCTCGGTTCTATGACGGTGATCCGAGCAACAACGTGCACGCATGGGATGATGGAAAGGCGCGCAATCCAGATTCGGACCCGGCTTGGAGAGGAGACTTTAAGGGGCTGATTCAAAAGCTCGATTATATCAAAGCCCTCGGATTCAGCGCCATCTGGATTACACCTGTTGTGCAAAATGCCAGCGGTTATGATTACCATGGTTACCATGCTTTAAATTTTGCCAAAGTAGACCCACGGTATGAATCGGCGGGAGCTTCTTATCAGGATTTGATCAATGCAGCCCATGCCAAAGGGCTGAAGGTTATTCAGGACATCGTCGTCAATCATACGGGTAATTTCGGTGAAGAGAATCTGTACCCCATGTTCAAGAAAGATCCGGCTAAACCGGATACTGCTAACAACTTGGTGAAAACTACGGATAAGCTGCCACCAAACTATGATACTATGACACCCGATCAGCAGTATCAGGCAAGGCTCGCCTTAATGAAGAACGAGGGAACGAACAATAACATTTACCATACAGAGAAAAGTCTTTCCTGGGAATCCTATACGGTTCAGACTGGTCAGATAGCGGGAGATTGCGTGGATTTGAACACGGAAAACCCTGCAGTTAACAAATATTTAATTGATACCTACAATCACTATATTGACATGGGTGTTGACGCTTTCCGTGTCGATACGGTGAAGCATGTGAGCCGGTATATTTTCAATAAATACTATATTCCTGCCTGGAAAACAAGAGGCGGCTCGGATTTCTATATTTTTGGAGAAGTAGCCACACGTTACAGAGATGTTTGGAACAGTGGAATTCCGGCGATCTCGACGCCATTCTATACTTGGAAAAGCTCGAAATCGTATCCGGGCGATGGAAAGAATGACTACGCCTCCAATAAAGCGTCAGTTGAACAAGAGTGGACGGACAACTCTACTACAGCAGGACAGCCAACCTCGAACAATGCTCTCTTAAACGGAAATACCTATCATACGCCTGACTATTCGATGAAATCGGGCATGGATGTGATTGATTTTCCAATGCATTGGGCATTCAAGACCGCGCATGAAGCATTCAATATGAGAAGTGGCGACCAATACTATAATGATGCTACGTGGAATGTAACCTATGTCGACTCGCATGACTATGCTCCTGACCAGGCTCCGGAAAATCAAAGATTCGCGGGCACACAGGACACTTGGGCTGAGAATCTCGATCTGATGTTCACCTTCCGCGGAATACCCGCTATCTTCTACGGCTCCGAAATCGAGTTTCAAAAAGGGGCAACTATTGATACAGGTCCAAACGCACCGCTAAGCAAAACGGGACGAGCATATTTCGGCGATCACGTGGAAGGCAATGTTACGGTACAAGATTACGGCAAATACACAAATGCTACTGGCACGCTTGCGGAATCGCTCAACCATCCTCTGGCGAAACATATCAGACAGCTTAATTTAATCAGAAGAGCTGTTCCCGCCTTGCAAAAAGGCCAGTATTCCACAGAGAATGTGTCGGGCAATCTGGCGTTTAAGAGAAGATATACCGACAGTGCCAAAGGCATTGACAGCTTTGCATTGGTCACGATTTCAGGAAACGCCACGTTTACCGGAATTCCGAACGGAACCTATGTGGATGCGGTGACCGGTGATTCCAAAACCGTTACTGATGGCAAGATTACCCTGACATGCTCCGGCAAAGGAAATGCAAGGGTATATGTATTGAATGGTAGAGGTGGAATTGGAGAAACGGGAACCTATCTGAAGTAAACGGTAGTATGTCTTAGATAACTGAAGCAACCTCAGTTCGGTATTGCACTGTGCTAAGGTTGCTTCCAATTAAAAAGTATATCTAAGAGAGAGAGGCAGGATATTGCTCTGAACTAAATTTTTAACGGATGGGAGTGAACCAAGATGCCCCAACGACAGCTTCTATGTGCGTAAATTCTTCCGTATATTTAATGACCAACAACCATCAAGTATTAGTGGGTTATCCCGCCCCTAGAACTTATAAAGCGTGAGCACGTACCCTGCTCTCTTGTCCATTCCGTTGTTGTTTATCCCCCCTGCATTGCTCCCCGAAGGATAGAGGCTATCAGACGCTTAATGAATGAAAAAAAATGATTTAGATGGTCGGCAAACAATTTAGGATTTTCCATAGCGGCGAAATGACCGCCTTTATTCGCTTTCTCCCAGTACGTAATATTATAGACGCGTTCTACCCAGCTTCGGGGAGGCGTGGGCAGCTCCTTGGGAAATAAGGAAACCCCTGTTGGAACAGTAACGCGCTGACCTTCGGTGAAATGCAGTTTATTATTCACGCGATCCCGAGACCAACGACTGTTGGATAACAGCTTTGGTGTACGTACATGGTATAGAATTCGCGCAGGTCAGTGTTATGGAACTGGATCGTAAATTTACAGATATTGATTTTGAACTAGTGCAATTTCTTTGTGAGCTGGTTTCGGTAGAATTGCAAAAGAACGACTTTTATAATTGTAGTCAAGGAATGATGCATAGCTTTTTGCTTTCCGAACTGCTCACAGGCGAGCTCAATGATGCTAATGTCATCGCAATGCGACTGGCTCATCTGGACTGGACGCTTACACCTACCTAAGAGTGATGACCTTGACAGACCTGAAGAACAGCTTTTTTGACGGGAAAGTTCAGTTAGTTGCACAGCATATGATCCAATTGCTACCGGATAGCCGCTGGATCGTATATCAGGGACGCATTGTATTTCTCATTTCCCTCGTTGATTCATCCTGTAAAATCATTGCTGAAGACAAACGATTTCTAGAATTTCTCCAAGTAAACGGTCTAACTGCTTCGCTGAGTAACTGCTTTAGTCATTTAACTTTTTTGCGAAAATATTATAAGCAATGCCTAACCGCCGTCGAGATTGATTTCCAACTTAATTCAAACAAGCCAGTGTATATGTATGAGGACTATCTCTGCGAGCATATTGGAAAGATCATATCGGAACAGAACGATCTCGCTGACTTCTGCCATCCAGTTATCCAAAAGTTAATTGCTTATGACAATGGCCACAAAACAAGTTTACTGCCCACCCTTGAAGCCTATCTTCAATATGTGGACACTCCAAATCTTGCTGCTAAAACACTTTTTATTCATAGAAATACTTTGTTCTATCGAATCAACAGGATACGTGAGCTTTTCGAGGTTGATCTAAGCGATGGTGATATTCGCCTGAAGCTTCAAATGACTCTTCATTTTCTAAAACTGAAAACACAACGCGGCGATCCTGAAGATCAGAGATAGAAGGCTAAGAGTATGCAAAAAAACATGCAGACAAAATTTCTTATCGATACTTTGTCTGCACGCTGGTCTTTTCTAGCTACCATAAGCATTCAGATAGTTCGCTGCTGTTCTAAGATGAGCAGCAGTTTTTCTAATTCCATCATTATTCAGCTTACCAGCTTTAGGCCAACTGCTGAACCGAGTACCATCGCGATGAACAGAATCCTCGCGGTATTACGCGGTTCACTGTAGAAGATCATGCCCAATATGGCTCCGCCAGAAGCTCCAATACCGGTCCAGACAGCGTAGGCCGTTCCCATTGGTAGTGTTTCCATGGCCAGGGATAGAAACAAAAAGCTCAATCCAAAGCCTGCAAGCAAGTAAAAAGCAGACAGGAAATTCCGGTCTTTATGGAGCTTATTAATCATGAGAACTCCCATCATCTCAAATACGCCTGCCAAAATAAGAAATACCCAGTTCATACGTCAGTGCACCTCTTTTCCTTGTTTCTTCTCTTTACTCTGTATTTTGAGTCCTACAACTCCGAGCAGAAGCACCCCGATTAGCAACAATTTAGATCCCTTTACCTCAGCACCAAACAACAAAATTTCTGCTAATACAGTGCCGGCCGTTCCCAACCCGACAAATACTGCATACACCGTACCTACCGGAAGCGTACGGGAAGCCATAATCATGAGTATGAAACTTACTAAAATGGCAACTAAAGTGCCCCCCCATTCTAACCAGCCGCTGGCATGTTTCAGGCCGATGACCCATCCAACTTCGAATAATGCCGCAACTACAACAGATAACCATGTCTTGTTCATTCTGTGCTTCCTCCTTTTAGATAATGCTGGAAATGTAGTATGAATTTATAGCAGCAATAAAAAAAAGCCTGAGAGAATACTGCATACAGCAGTTTTTCTCCCAGGCTTTTATCCCTCCGTGGCACAGTACGACGACTGTGAGTTTTCTCTCGGACCAGCCGATATTACATCGCGGAACCCTAGAAAACATTTTTGAATTCAATTTTAGTTAACATTATACACAGTAGTGAATCAATCACAATATAAAATCAATAAAAATTCGTATATCTCCCTAAACTTATATCATTGTTTTGGTCATTATGAAATCAATTTGTTCTTCATCACCCATATAAAAAGAGTGTACACCAGTTTGAACAAACCCCATTTTCTTATAAAAAGCAATGGCGTTTTCATTTTTTTCCCATACACCAAGCCAGATTTTCTTTTTATTATGTTCCATTGCAATTTCCATAGCTTTATTTAGCAGATATTTACCAAGCCCATGTTTTTGAGAACTGTTTTTTATATAAACTCTCTCAATTTCGAGCGACTCATTACCCATTTTTTCGGATTGGGCATTGTTCATATTTACCTTTAAATATCCAGCAAGTTCTTCATTGAAATAGATGAAAAAGAATTCTGAAGAGTCGTTGGACAATTCCTCCTCCAACTGTTTAAAATTAAATGCTTTTTCCAGATAGGCATTCATATTTTCAGGTGAATTCTGATCCTTAAAAGTATCGTTGAATGTTTCAATACTTATTTCTTGGAGTATTTGTAGATCTTCACGGCTGCACTTTATTATTTTTACAGTCACTTTAAATTATCGCCCTTTCATATAAATCAGTAATTTCTCTTGTTCCCCTTTTTTACAAATTCCCATTCATCACCTATATTTTTTCTTACTCTTTGAAGAAGATTAAAAATGGTGTTTACTTCACTTTCCGAAAATCCCGCTAATGCAACATTATCCGAATAATCATGTTCTCTTTTTATAAAAGGATAGACTTTATTCCCTTTTTCTGTTGGAAAGAGTTTATTAATTTTTTTGTTATGCTGATCCTCTTCCTTTTCAATAAATCCGTTAATAACAAGTTTTTTTATAGCACGAGATGCGGTTGTTCGATCTACTTTTATCATCTCGGCTAACTTTTCTTGAATGATTCCTGGGTTTTCACATATTCGTACAAGGTATAAATATTGTCCTTTTGTAAGGTCATATTCTTTAAATTCGATATTGCTTATAGAATCTAATGCTCTTGCGATCATTCCAATTTCACGAAGTACTTCCTTCATAATGGACTCCTTTACCCCTGTTTTGTTGCAAATGCAATAAAAATGATATATATTGAATTTACCTTATTTTTATTGCATTTGCAACAAAAAATATTTTAAAGAGGTCGAGTAAATTGAAATATATTTTTTTCGTATTAGGAATTTTTATATTATCCCTTGGAATTTCGTTCACTATACAATCAGACCTTGGGGCTTCACCTTTTGATGCACTTTTAGTAGGACTGTCTATAAATGTGGGGCTTACTGTGGGAAGTTGGGAAATCATAATAGCTATAATATTGATAGGTTGTAATTCGCTTTTAAAAAGACAAACACCAGAAGTTTTGGGGTTGTTAACAGCATTTATAACGGGTATTGGTATTGATATGTGGCTTTTTTTACTGCACAATTTGATAACACCTGAACTATGGTACAGCAAAGTTGTTTGTTTTGGAATTGGTTTAGTTGTTGTAGGATTAGGAACTGCAACATATTTACAGACAAATTTTGCACCCATTCCAGTTGATCGATTAACATTAATCATAAAGGAATTAACTAAAACAAATCTATTTTTTTCGAGAACATTCATCTACCTTATATTCTTGATCATAGCAGTCCTTTTAAACGGACCCATTGGCATTGGAACCTTGTTAACCGTTTGTTTAGGGGGGCTAATACTCAATTACTTTATGCCATTTACTAAAAAAATACTTGACCGCATATTAACACACTCTGCTACATCACCAAATCATGAGAAAGATAAAAGATGTAATATCCAAGTTGAGACTGAAGCTTGATGCTCATATCTCTTTGTTTCGATCTTAAGTTTCTCTTGGTCGAGCTTCAGTCATAGCATTTTTTCGGGACTAACGCCTGTGCTTGTTATCCTGCCTAGCTGCTTTGTTTTGGGAAGAGACGCCGTTTTAGTGCAGCTAGTCGGATTCTGCATCATTATCCTCTCTTAGCGTCGTTAGATACAAGCGAGATCTGCAAGTAGGACAGTATCAAGACTGGCAATGGGGCATACTGGCCATCTTGTTTTATAGCCTTTGTAATTAAGATTAGACAAGTTCCTTCTTCAACAGATGTAACTTTTAATGAGCAAAACAAAAAATCAAAAAAATGAAGGGACACTTTTAGAACGTGTCTCAATTCTATCTAAAAGAAAAAATGAGTCGTCAAGAGATATTCGGCTTAATTCTTGCATTGATTGGAATTATCGTAATTAAAATGATGGTTTAATCAAATTGGTCTTTAAACTGCATATGAATCAAACCAGCAATTTCTAACAAAAGAAGACCCGCGTTATTGAAATGCGGGTCTTCTTTTGTTAGAGTTCATTGAGCTTATTCAAAGTGGTACCTTTTAAATAATCTAAACAATTCGGAGCATAAAATGGAGCTAATCCATCTTATACTCTTCCCCTAATATATAATGTGCATAATCAACCTAAACTCGACGAATTGTTTTATAATACTTAAATTTTCAAATGGAATTGTTTTTGCTATTTTTTTAATGTTAGTAGATGATCATTGTGTCGGAAAAAGAATACTTTGCAGGCAAGGGCAGTCGGACAAGCCGCCACCCTCTGCACACGCAAAGTGAAATCATTGCATTTTAGAAAACAAAGTCGATGGAATCCGGTGAGAAGCCTTCCGGCTGCTCGTCCGAGTTCACCTGAATATCGCTTAACAGCAAATCTGGATCGATTCCAATCTGGGACAGGATCGCTATCAAATCTCTGGTTAATCTCTCAATAGCGTCAGCCCCAAATAGCTTCGTGCAATATTCAAACGAACCCTTCATCTCCCCATCTTCATCACTCATAGACAAAGTCAAATCGAATTTGGAAATACGATGCTCCCGAACATACGGGCTGAAGGACAACGTTTCAAGCTGCGCTTCCGGCGACTCTGTGTTTTCCAGTACAAACATGGTGTCGAATAACGGGTTACGGCTTGCATCCCGTGTTACATCCAGCTTTTCCACCAACTCTTCCAGTGGATAATCCTGATGCTCGAAGGCTTGCAGCGTACGATCTCTGGCTTCCTGCAAGTAGCTGTGGAACGTTTGGTTGCCCCTCGGCTGATGCCGGATGGCTAGCGTGTTGACGAACATTCCGATCAGTGGCTCCAGTTCAGGCAACAAGCGGCCTGCTACCGGCGTACCGATGATCAAATCGTCCTGACCGCTGTATTTGGACAGCAGAACGGTGTAGGCGCTCAACAGCACCATGTACAGTGTACTTCCGGTTTGTGTCGCAATTCGGTGCAGTTGCTCGGATACATTCGCGTCCACTGTAAATTCATACATCGCACCCTCGAAGCTGCGAACAGCAGGTCTAGGATAAGCAATTGGCAAATCCAGTACCGGCAATTCTCCGGCTAAATGCTCCAGCCAGAAGTGTTCCCGGCGTTGGTATGACTCACGCTGCATCTCCTGCTGCTGCCACACGGCGTAGTCCTTGTACTGAATTTGCAGCGGCTCCAATTCCTGCCCTTCGTACAGTTGTACCAGCTCCTGCACGATATTGTTCGACGATACACCGTCTGAAATAATATGATGCATGTCGTACATCAGGAGGTGACGCTCTGGTCCGGTTTGAATAAGACGGACACGCAGCAGTGGTGCCTGGCGAAGATCAAAGCTGCGTACAAAGGACTCGATATAGGCTTCGGCTTCAGACTCCCTAACCTGCAAGTGCTCTACTGCAAACTCCACTTGATCATACACCCGCTGAACGACCTCGCCTTCCACCATTTCAAAGGAAGTCCGCAACGTTTCATGGCGGGCTATTAACTGACGGAACGCATCCTCCAGCCGATCGGCCTGAAGCGGTCCCTCCACGGTTAATACACCCGGCATATTGTAGCTGAGATCCCCACCTTCCAGATGGCTCAAAATGTACAGTCTTTTTTGAGCCGAGGAAACCGGGTAGTATGCCTGTTTCGCCGCCGCAGGGATCACCGTATAGGTGTCTGTGCCGTGCGTAGCTATGAGCTGGGCTTGCTGCTCAATCGTAAAGTGTTGGAACACCTCACGCAGCGTAATCCGGCTGTCCAGTTCCTGATGGATTTTGGCCACCAGCGTCGTTGCCCGCAGGGAGTGCCCACCCACGTCAAAGAATGAGTCGGTGACTCCTACGCTGGACAGCTTCAAAACATCCTGCCAGATTTGGGCTAGCTTGGCTTCCAGCGGCGTCCGCGGTGCAACGTACTCCAGGCCTCCTTCGAGGCGTGCTTCCGGCGCCGGCAGCGCCTTGCGGTCGATTTTCCCGTTCGGTGTCAGCGGGAAACGATCCAGTTGTACCACATACGTCGGGATCATGTAATCCGGCAGCTTCGGCTGCAGCGCATTGCGCAGCTCCGGCAAACTCAGGGACGCTGCAGCTATGATATAGGCACACAGATCCTTGTGTCCGTCTTCGTTTTCCCATGCTGTGACCACGGCTTTCTGAATACCGTCCACGGTCAGCAGCTGCGCTTCCACCTCACCCAGCTCGATCCGGTAACCCCGGATTTTCACCTGGTGGTCGATCCGGCCCAAATACTCAATACTGCCGTCTGGCATCCACCGTGCCAAGTCGCCCGTGCGGTACATCCGGTTTGCGTGAGTGCTGTCCGCTGGATCGGTTGCTGCCGCATCAGCGAACGGATTCAGGACGAACTTCTCTGCCGTCAGCTCCGGCAGGTTCAGGTAACCTCGTCCGACACCTGCACCCCCGATATAAAGCTCACCTGCGATACCGATCGGCACCAGCTGTTGCTGGCTGTTCAAGATGTACACCGACTGGTTCGCGATCGGCGTTCCGATGGATACCGTATGCTCCCCTTTTTCCAGCAGTGCGTTCAGGGACTCCACATCTTCAATCGTATAAGCGGTCGCATCTACCGTCGTTTCGGTCGGACCGTACACGTTCGTAATCACCGGACGATACCCGGACCACTTGTGCAGGAACACTTGTACCAGCTGCACGGATAATGCTTCGCCACCGATCAGGTAATGCTTCACTTCCGGTGCTTCCGTCACACTGACACTTTCGTTCAAAATATGCAGATGCGCAGGTGTGCCGTCCGACAAATCAATCCGGTGTGTGCGGTAGTAGGCGATCAAATGCTCTCCGCTCAGACTGACGTCACGGGACACCACGTGCAGGGTGTGGCCTAACAGCAAGCTGGCAAAGATTTGCTTCACCGAAGCGTCAAATACAAATGCTGACAGCCATGCGACATGAAGCGGCTGTTCATAACGGCTGTATACTCGTTCCCATAAAGCATCTACCAGATTGCTGACACTGCCCTGCTCAATCATGACCCCTTTCGGCTGACCGGTGGTACCTGACGTATAAATCATATAGGCCAGGTTATGCGGACGGGCGACAGGGATGAGATTGCTCGCATCCTGTGCTCCCAGTTGAGCTTGAACATCCTCGTCATCCAAGACTACAGCTCGAACTGTGGATGGCAAGCTGAGCGACAGGTTGGCAACTCTGCTTGTAATCACGACCTTGGCCCCACTGTCTTGGAGCATGTAGTCAACGCGCTCCTGTGGATACATCGTATCCATCGGCACATACGCACCTCCGGCCTTAAGTACCCCCAGAATGCTCACCAGAATATCCGCAGAACGTTCCAGCAATACGCCCACCGGTTGATCTGCTTCGACCCCTTCCGCTCGTAACACACGAGCCAATTGGTTCGCACGCTCATTTAGCTCAGTGTAGGTCAGCGCGGTGTTCCCAGACACAACGGCTATCCGCTCAGGGTTGCGCTCAGCTTGCTCTTCAAAGCGTTCGCTGAGCGAATGGCCTTGCACCTGTCTGTGTTCAGCACAACGCACGCTATGTGCATTCGGATCATTGAACACCTTCAGAATCTGCTCGGTTTCTTCCGCCGTAATCAACTCCAGCTCTCCCAGCTTCGCATCCGGATTCGCCGCCACGGCTTCGACCAAGCGAACAAAGTGACGCGTCATCCGTTCTACCGTTTCGCGCTCGTACAACGCAGTTGCATACTGCAATCCAAACTGAATGCCTGCCTCTTCCTCTCTAGCTTCCATCATCAAATCAAACTTGACTGGCGTTTGTTCCAGGCCGTATGGACGGAAGCTCAGGTTTGCCAGTTGCAGTTCGCCTTCCTCAGTCGTTTGCAGCGTAAACATCGTATCGAACAGCGGATGGCGGCTCATATCCCGCTTCACGTTCAGCTTTTCCACTAGCTCCTCAAACGGATAGTCCTGGTGCTCGTAAGCTTGCAGGGCACGCGTCTTCACATCCTCCACAAAGCTTCGGAAGCTTTGCTCTGACGTCGGATAGTTCCGCAATGCCAGCGTTCCGACGAACATCCCAATCATCGGCTCCAGATCGGCATGCGGCCGTCCGGCAATTGGTGTGCCGACTACGATATCTTCTTGCCCGCTGTATTGGTGTAGGAGTGCAGTGTACGCTGCCAGCAGCACCATATACAGCGTGGAGCCTGTGTACGCCGCCAGTTCTTTCAGCCGTTCGCTGACTTCACGTTCCAGTCCGAACACCACCGTATCGCCTGCCGTACTTCGCACCGCCGGACGGGCAAAGTCCGTAGGTACATCCAGCACTGGCAGCTCACCCTGCAAGGTGCCCAGCCAGTACGCTTCCTGACGTTGCATCCACTCTTGATGGGCTTCGCTTTGCTGCCATACCGCATAATCCTTGTATTGTATCCGCAATGGTAATAGCTCTTCACCGTCGTACAAGCGGACAAATTCATCGGTCAGTACACCCATGGACACGCCATCCGAAACGATGTGGTGCATATCGAGCATGAGTAAATGCTGCGGTTCCTGCTCGGTTCCTTGTACGCCCAAATCTACCAAGCCTACTCGCAGCAGCGGAGCAGCTTGCAGATCGAACGGTCGTACAAACTGCCGCACCCGTTCTTGTACTTCCTGGCTGACCATCGTGTCCGCATCCGTGGTTGTGTCCTGGTCTGTACCCATAGTCGCAGCTTCTGCCTGTACCTTTGTATATTCCAATTCAAACGGCACAGTGTCCTCAATCCATTGCATTGGCTCACTGTCCACTAGTGCAAAGCGGGTACGCAAGGTCGCATGACGGGCGATTAATTGATGGAACGCGTTTTCTACCCGCTTCACATCCAGGGGTCCGCTCACTTGCAGCACCGACGGCATGTTGTAGTTCACATCATACGGGTCGAACTGATGCAGCACATACAGTCGTTTTTGCGCCGACGATAACGGGTAGAAGTTGCGTTCTTCCGTTACTGGAATGGACGCATATGTTACTTGATCCAGATATTCCAGTACGACTGCCAATTGCTCAATCGTTGGTGCTTCAAAAATACTGCGCAATGGAAGCGGCTTGTTCAGCTCCTTGTGAATCCTCGAGGCGAGCGTCGTCGCCCGCAGTGAATGTCCACCAATCTCGAAGAAGTTTTCCTTCACGCCGACCTGCGCCAGGCCCAGCACATCCTGCCAGATTTGCGCCAACTTCACTTCCACCCACGTCCGCGGTGCGACATAGTCGGCTACGCTTTGCAGGCTGTCTTCTGGTGCTGGTAGAGCCTTGCGGTCGATTTTACCGTTCGGTGTCAGCGGCATTTGTTCCAGCTGTACCAGATAGGAAGGGATCATGTAACCCGGCAGCTTCTGGCTCAAATCGCTGCGTAGCTCACTTGCGACAACTTCCTCATCGGCGACCACATAAGCGCAGAGCTGCTTCTGCCCTTGCTCATCTTCCCGTGCGATGACCACAGCTTCTCGCACTGCCTCCAGCTTCAACAGCTGCGTTTCTACCTCGCCCAGTTCGATCCGGTAGCCCCGAATTTTCACCTGCGCATCGATCCGCCCCTTATATTCAAGCGTACCGTCCACATTTAAGCGTACCGTGTCACCTGTGCGATAGCAGCGTTCTCCGCTGCGGAACGGGCTATCAATGAACTTTTCGGATGTCAGGTCCGGACGGTTGCGGTATCCACGTGCCACCCCGTCACCGCCTACCAGCAGTTCACCCCATACCCCGACGGGTTGAAGCCGCATCGAACGGTCCACGACGTACGCTGTTGAATTATGGATCGGTCTACCAATTGGCACCGATTCCGATTGCACACCGGTGATCGCATGCACTGTGGAAAAAGTCGTATTTTCAGTCGGGCCATAGATGTTACTGATTCGAAGGGACGGATGGGCCTCCAGCACCCGGTTCATATGTGGTACGGACATCACATCACCGCCGACCAGCAGTTCCCGTATCCCCTCGAACAGCGCCAAATCCTGCTGAGACAACTGGTTAAAGAGCGGTGTGGTCAGAAACATCGTGGTAATACCGTGACTGCGCACTGCTTCCTTAAGCTTGAGCACGTCCAAAATGATATCCTGACTCACTAGCACCAGCTGTCCACCGTTTAATAGAGCGCCCCAAATTTCGAAGGTGGATGCGTCGAAAACAATAGCCCCTGTCTGCAAAATGCGCGTGTCAGCATCCAACTGCGCGTAGTTTGTATTTTTCACCAAACGTACGACATTACGATGCTCTACCATGACACCCTTCGGCTGCCCCGTCGTACCTGACGTATAAATGACATACGTTAGATCGTTCGGACCGGACAACGGCTCCAGGTTGGAACCATCCTCGTGATACACACTTTGTGCTCCATTCAGCACCAGTACCTGACCATCAAAAGCTACTTTGTCCACCAGATGGCTTTGCGTTAACAACAGCTCTACTCCCGAGTCGTCCAGCATGTAGCGGATACGCTCCTCCGGATACGTCGGATCGATGGGGACATATGCGCCCCCAGCTTTCAAAATGCCTAAGATCCCCACGATCAAGTCTACCGAACGCTCGGTCATCAGTCCCACCAAACGATCCTTCGTCACACCTTGACTACGCAAGGTGCGCGCCAGACGATTCGCACGTTCATTCAGCTCGCGATAGGTCAGCTGCTCTCCTTCAAAGAACAACGCTGGCTGTTCCGGTGTCTGCGCCGTTTGTGTCTCGAACAAGCCATGAATCGTTTGCTCGCTTGGATACTCAGCAGCTGTATTGCCCCATACGGTGAGAATTTGCTCACGCTCCTGCTCACTTACCATATCCAGCTCCTGCACCCGAATGTCCGGCTTCGCTACCACCTGCTCCAACAGCTGTATCAGATGACCCTGAGTCCGTTCAACGGCTTCCCGATCATATAACTTCGCATTGTATTCAAATCGGATTTTCATCGCTTCCTGCGGCATAACGACCAGATTGAAATCATAGTTGGTTTGTTCAATCATGCCGGCATTGCGAATTTCAAAATCCGACGCTGCACCTTCCCCAAGTTGCTCGACCTGCTCCTCCACCGGATAGTTTTCAAACACGATAATGTGGTTGATCAGGTCTTGCTTTTGCTCGGTCAAGGCTTGAATTTCATACAGCGGATACGTTTCATAATCTTGAGAAGTCAGCGCCTGCTGCTGATTCGTTCTGATCAGGTCGGCAAAGGTATCGTCAGCCCCACTGCGGATACGTATTGGAATGGTGTTAATGAACAAGCCCACCATGTTTTCGATCCCCGAAATATCCGCTGGACGACCCGACACTACACCACCAAAAACAGCGTCATCACTACCGTTGTACTTTTGGAGCAGCAAGCCCCAAGCTGTTTGCAGCAATGTATTCGGGGTCACGTGGTGCTGCTTGGCCACCATTTCCATACGTCCAGTCAAATCCTTGCCCAGATCACACAGGATATGCTCAAATTGGGCATCGTCCGCTTTCACGCCTACTTTTCCGGTCGGAATCGAAGTTTGCTGCTCATAGTCGAGCAAATAATCCTTCCAGTAGGAAGCTGCTGCTTCTACATCTTGTGCTTCAAGCCACTCAATATACTGACTGTATGGAGTCACGGGGGCAAGCTTCGGCTGTCTATGCTCCACGGCTGCAAAGTAAGCCTCAAACACCTCATCCGTGACTAAAGCCACACACCAGCCATCCATCAAGATGTGATGCGAGCTCCATACAAAATAATAATCCTCATCACCTGTTCGTAAAATCGCCACACGCATCAACGCATCCCGAGACAAGTCGAATCCAGCTGCCTTGTCCTTGCGAATAAACTCCTTCACATACGCGTCACGTTCCTGCTCATCCAAATGACGCAAATCTTCACATCTGAAACCAACCTCCTTGCGGCGGAAAATAACCTGCACAGGCTCATCCTGCCAACCGCTGATGAAATTGGCTCTAAAGATCTCATGCCGCTGCGCCAAATGATTCAAGCTATCCTGGAAAATATCCGCTTGGAAACGTCCGTGCAAATCAAAGGTCGTTTGTTCAAAATAAGCACCTGATGCTGCATCCATCAGACTATGGAACAACATGCCTTTTTGCATCGGCGTCAACGCATAGACATTCTCCAGTTCCCCGATGTCACGAGTCCGTTCTACCAATTGATCCAGCTCGGCCATCGTTACATGTTTAAGCATGACATCGCTTGGCGTCAGTTCTTGCTGTTTGCGGCCTGTGCAATGCGTAATGATTTCCTGCAAGCTGGTTCTGAACTGTTCAGCTAACTGCTCCATCGTTTCATGGCGATATTCCTGCTTGCTGTAGCTGATTGTCAATTGCAGCTTGCCTTCCGAAATCAGTCCGTTCATATCCAGCGTGTGCGTTCTGGCTGCATGGGCGCTAAGCTCTGCACCGCTAGAGTAAGGAGATACGCCAAAGGACTGACTTTGCATATCTTGATCAAATTGTCCCAAATAGTTAAAGCTGATTTCAGGTTCGGTTACAAAACGCTCTGGCTCACATGCTGCGGACAGATATCTCAACATCCCGTAGCCAATGCCCTTTTGCGGAATGCGGCGGAGTCCTTCTTTCACCTGTTTGATGCGCTGTGAAAGGTCTTGCCCCACGCTCATATCCAGCACAACCGGGAACTGCGTCGTAAACCAGCCCACCGTCCGCGTAATATCCAGTTCTGGCAGAATGGATTCCCGCCCATGGCCTTCCAGGCTCACGAGCACTCGTTCCAGGCCCGCCCAGCGATGAATCGTCAGTCCCAATGCGGTAAGCAGCAAATCATTCATCTCCGTGTTGTAGGCACGATGCGCCTGTTTTAACAACTGCTCCGTTTCCTGAGCTGTCCACGTAACTGTCATGTTCTCGCTGTCCCTATTCAAGGAATGAGAAGGGGACTCGTCTTTTGGAAGCGGCTGATATACGCCCTGTTCCATTTCCCTCCAGAATTCAAGTTCTGCTGCCATAGCCGGACTATTCGCATATTGAGACTGCCCATCCGCCCAGGTGCGGAACGAATCCGTTTTGTGCGGAAGGCGAGCCGTTTGTCCGTTCAATGCCTGCTCGTAGGCGGTTGTAATATCCTCGAACAAAATGCGCCAAGATACGGTATCCACCACCAAGTGATGAATCGCCATCAGCAAATGATCACCATCTGGGCAATGGAACAGCCCCAGTTTCACCAGCGGTCCTTCGCTTAACTGAATACCCGCCTGAATTTCATTCACTTTAGCCTCGATCGCCGCTGACACCTCAGTCTCATGGCTGAGGTCTATACGTTCCAGCGTATACAGCTCGCCCTCCCCAATTGCGCGATTCCAGGCTTCATATCCGTGCTCCGTAGGACGGAAAACGATCCGCAGTGTGTCGTGATGGCTAACGATTTGATCCATCGCCGTGCGCAGGGCCGGTTCATCAAAACCATCCTTGCTATGCAGCATGATGGACTGGTTATGATGATGAGCATCCGTCAGGTTTTGCTCAAAGAACCAGTGTTGAACAGGTGTCAGCTTCACAGCGCCCACCACTTCGCTCTGATCCGCCAATCGGGTCACCGATTGAACTTTCAGTGCCAAGGCGGACACGGTTGGATGACTGAACAGGTCTTTCATCTCCAGTCGATAACCTGCTTGCAGCAATCGGGAGGATACTTGCAAGGCCTTAATCGAATCGCCACCCAGCTCAAAGAAGTTATCCTGCGCACCTACCGCTTCCACGCCGAGCACCCCGGCCCATACCGCAGCCAGTACTTGCTCCACCGTGGTACGCGGTGCCACATAGGCTGCACCCGTATGGATGCTTCCTTCCGGTTCCGGCAAGGCCTTACGGTCGATTTTACCGTTGCTGGTCAGCGGGATCGTCTCCAGTCGCATCAAACGTGCAGGCACCATGTGCGCTGGCAGTCCGGCTTCCAGTTCGGCCTGTACCTCCTCGATCCGCAGCTCAGCTTCTCCTGTGATGTATCCGCACAAGTACTTGTGTCCACGCTCATCCGTCCGGTCGATGACTACCGCTTGACGTACACCCGGCACCCGCTGGATCGCCGTTTCGATCTCGCCCAGCTCGATCCGATAGCCCCGGATTTTCACCTGATAGTCCATCCGGCCGATAAAGTCCACATTGCCGTCCGGCATCCATCGCGCCAAGTCACCTGTGCGGTATAATCGTTCACCTGGCACGAACGGATTGGCTACGAATTTCTCGGCCGTCAGGTCCGCACGGTTCAGGTATCCCCGTGCTACCCCAATTCCACCGATGCACAACTCGCCCAGTACGCCGATCGGCACCGGATTCAGCTGGCTGTCCACGATGTAGAAGCGTGCGTTCAGCCATGCCTGTCCAATCGGTACACTGCCACTGTCCGGCAGCTTCAACAGTTCTTCGTCGTAGAAGCTGGAGTCGATCGCCGCTTCCGTGACGCCGTAGCTGTTCATAATGCGGATATCCGCACCAAATCGTTCTTGCAGCACCCGATAATCCGTCACGCTGCAGCTATCCGAGCTGGTAATCAGCAATTCCAGACTGCTCATGTCCAGTCCCTGCTCATATACATGCTGCATAAACGGTACGATCAGGGCTGGAGTCGATTCGAACACGGTAATCTGATAGTCGCGAATCCAGCCATACAGACGGCTCGGATCAATGCGGTCGTCTTTCGGACAGATAACCATTGTGCCGCCGTTATAAAGCGTCCGCGCGATATCCCCGACGAACACGTCGAAGGAGAAGCTCGCCAGTTGCAGCAGTCGTACCGGGAACTGGTTCAGACGGTAATCCCGGCGATAGGCCGCAGCCGTATTCACCAAGCTGCGATGCTCAATCATGACGCCCTTCGGACGTCCCGTTGTCCCTGAGGTGTAGATCACATACGCCAGATCCTGCGGTTCGTTGATGTGATTGACGTCTGTGGTATCTCCGGTGTACAGCGACTCATCGTCCAGTGCCAGTACGGTGTGCAGACGCAGCCCTGTTGCGGGTTCGGATGTAGGTTGGCTTTCCTCGAGCCATGCCTGTGCACGCTCCTGCAAGCCGATTTGGGTCAACAGTACCGTCGCACCACTGTCCTCCAGCATGAAACGAATACGTTCGGACGGATAATCTGCATCCAGCGGCACATAGGCGCCTCCTGCCTTCCACACCGCCAGTACGCCAACCAGCATGTCGACCGAACGTTCACTCAAAATGCCAACAATCGACTCGCGTCCAATGCCTTCATTTCGCAGTCTACGGGCTAATTGGTTCGCACGCTCGTTCAGTGTGCGGTACGTCAGTTGTTGTTCCTCGTACACCACCGCCACATGATCTGGTATAAGCTGGGTCTGTTCTTCCACATAAGTATGGAATAAGCCTCCTGCTTCAGCAGTAACATCCGATACTCCCACATCTCCAAAACCGTAGATGATTTGTGCCTTCTCCTCGACAGTTACCATATCCAAAGCTGCCAGTGGCTGCTGCGGATGAAGGGTAATGGCACGTACGAGCTCGGTAAAATGCTGTGCCAATCGCGCGATGGTCTCAGGCTTGTACAGCGCCGTGCTGTATTCCAGACTGCACAGAATGCCTTCCGGCTGCTCCACGGCATCCAAGGTCAGATCAAATTTGGCCGTATGATTATCCGTCGGATACGTCTTAAAGGTCAGACCTTCCAGCTCGAACTCCTGCTGCTCAAATGTTTTCAACTCAAACATCGTGTCAAACAGCGCATTCCGGCTCGTATCCCGCGTTAAATTCAGTTTTTCAACCAGTTCTTCAAAAGGATATTCCTGATGTTCGTAAGCACTAAGCGCATGCTCTTTGATCTCTTGCAAGTAATCCAGGAACGTTTTGTCACCAGACGGATAATTGCGGATTGCCAGCGTGTTGAGGAATACGCCTACCAAGCCCTCCAGTTCCGCATGTGGTCTTCCGGCAATCGGCGTGCCGACGATAATGTCTTCCTGTCCCGAATATTTATGCAAAAGCGTGCTATACGCGGCCAGCAACACCATGTACAAGGTGGAACCGGTTTGCGCGGCCAGCTGTTTCAACTTCTCACTGTCCTCCATACGGATCGCAAACTCAAATCGAGTTCCTTCCAGACGCTGTACAGCAGGTCTTGTAAAATCTGTTGGCATATCCAACGCCGGGATTTCTCCAGACATGGTTTTCAGCCAATAGCTTTCTTGCTCACGAAGCCGCTCACTTTGCATATCTGCATGCTGCCAAACCGCATAGTCCTTGTACTGAATACGGAGTGGCGGCAGTTCCTTGCCTTCATACAATTGAGAGAACTCCTGCACGATAATTCCTTCCGTGACGCCATCCGAAATAATATGGTGCATGTCATAGAGCATGACGTGACGCTCCGGTCCGGTTTCCACCAGCTGAACCCGCAGCAATGGTGCTTGTGCGAGATCAAATGCGCGTACAAAGTCTTGGGCATACTGCTGGGTCTCTTCTTCGCTTGCCTGCACATGCTCCACGCTGAATGCGACGCCCGATTCAATCCGTTGAATCACCTCACCATCCACCATCTCGAATCGGGTTCGCAGGGCTTCATGACGGGCAATCAGCTGGCGGAAGGCTTGTTCCAGTCGCATTTTATCCAAGGAACCTTCGATAATCAACGCTCCTGGCATGTTGTAGCTAACCTCTCCACCTTCCAGGTGACTCAGCACGTACATCCGTTTTTGCGCCGAGGAAACAGGATAATATTCACGCTCCTCCGCCACAGGAATAGATACATACGTTTGCTGGGTCTGATCTTCACCCATCACCTGCACCAATTGTTCAATCGTCGGATATTGGAAAATATCTCGCAGAGCCAGCTTGTAATTCAGCTCCTGATGGATTTTCGCCATCAGTGTTGTCGCGCGCAAAGAATGTCCTCCGACTTCAAAGAAATGGTCCTTAATACCGATCTGCGGATGATTCAGAACACTTTGCCAAATACGTACCAACTGCTCTTCCAGCGGTGTGCGCGGTGCCACGTACGCCGTGCCTCCTTCGAGGCGCGCTTCTGGCGCAGGCAACGCTTTGCGGTCAATTTTTCCGTTCGGTGTCAGCGGGAAACGATCCAGTTGTACGACATAGGTCGGGATCATATAGCCCGGCAGTTTGGGCTGGAGTGTGCTGCGCAGATCCGGCAAATTCAGCGCCTCCGAGGCTACGACATACGCACACAGATCCTTGTCTCCGTCTTCGTTTTCCCAGGCGGTGACGATGGCTTTCTGAATGCCGTCCACGGTCAGCAGCTGCGCTTCCACCTCGCCCAGTTCAATCCGGAAGCCCCGGATTTTGACTTGATCATCCATCCGGCCGATAAAGTCTACATTGCCGTCCGGCATCCATCGCGCCAAATCGCCTGTACGGTACAACCGTTCACCTGGTACATACGGATTCGCTACGAATTTCTCGGCTGTCAGGTCTGCACGATTCAGGTAGCCTCGTGCCACCCCGGCTCCGCCAATGCACAGCTCACCCAGTACGCCGATCGGCACCGGATTCAGCTGGCTGTCCACAATGTAGAAGCGTGCGTTCAGCCACGCCTGACCAATCGGCACATGGCCGCTGCTTGGCAGCTTCGACAGCTCTTCGTCGTAGAAGCTGGAGTCAATCGCCGCTTCTGTGACACCATAGCTGTTCATAATGCGGATATCCGCACCAAACCGCTCTTGCAGCACTCGGTAGTCCGTCACGCTGCAACTATCCGAGCTCGTGATCAGCAGCTCCAGACTGCTCATGTCCAGCCCCTGTTCATGCACATGCTGCATAAACGGTACGATCAGGGCCGGAGTCGATTCGAACACGGTAATCTGGACATCGCGAATCCATCCGTGCAGACGGCTAAAATCAATCCGGTCGTCTTTCGGACAAATGACCATCGTGCCGCCGTTATAGAGCGTCCGCGCGATATCCCCGACGAATACGTCGAAAGAGAAGCTCGCCAGTTGCAGCAGTCGGACTGGGAATTGGTTCAGGCGATAATCCCTGCGATACGCCGCAGCCGTATTCACCAAGCTGTGATGCTCGATCATGACGCCCTTCGGCCGTCCGGTTGTCCCGGATGTATAGATCACATACGCCAAATCGTGCGGTTCGTTGATGTGATCGACGTCTGTCGTATCTCCGGTGTACAGTGACTCATCGTCCAATGCCAATACGGTATGCAGACGCAGCCCTGTTGCCGGTTCGGATGCTGCTTCGCTGTCAGACTTCGAATCTGATTTCGAGCCTAAGTTTTCATTTAGGCTGTCTCTTTCCATCGTTTCAGCACCAGCCGCTGTTTCCAACTCACCCTCAGTCTGCCCTCCGGCCAAGGCCTGTCGGCTTTCCCCAAGCCATATCTGTGCTTGCTCCTGTAAGCCGATTTGGGTCAACAATACCGTCGCACCACTGTCCTCCAGCATGAAACGAATCCGTTCAGACGGATAGTCTGCATCCAGCGGCACATAGGCGCCTCCAGCCTTCCACACCGCCAGTACGCCGACCAGCATGTCTACCGAGCGTTCACTCAAAATGCCGACAATCGACTCGCGTCCAACGCCTTCATTCCGCAATCTCCGCGCCAATTGGTTCGCGCGCTCGTTCAGTTTCCGGTAAGTGAGCTGCTCCTCCTCGTATACCACCGCCACATGATCTGGTACAAGCTGTGCCTGTTCTTCCACATAGGTATGGAACAGGGCTCCTGCTTCAACTGCGGCACCATCCGTTACTCCCACTTCTCCAAAACCGTAGATGAGTTGCTCCTTTTCCTCAACGGTTACCATATTCAAAGTTGCCAGGGGCTGTTGTGGATGGTATGCAATAGCTCGAACGATTTCCGCAAAATGCTGTGCCAATCGCGTCATGGTCTCAGGCTTGTACAACGCCGTGCTATATTCCAGACTGCACAGAATGCCTTCTGGCTGCTCCACTGCATCTAAAGTCAGATCAAACTTGGCCGTATGATTTTCCAGCGGATACGAATTCAGGGTCAGACCTTCCAACTGCAACGCCTGCTGCTCCAAGGTTTTCAACTCAAACATCGTGTCAAACAGCGCATTTCGGCTCGTATCCCGCGTCAAATTCAGCTGTTCAACCAGTTCTTCAAAAGGATAGTCTTGATGCTCATAAGCACTGAGCGCATGCTCCTTCACCTCTTGCAGATAATCCAGGAACGTTTTGTCGCTGGACGGATAATTGCGAATCGCCAGCGTGTTAATGAAGACACCCACCAGATTACTGAGCTCCGCATGCGGTCGTCCTGCAATCGGCGTGCCGACGACAATGTCCTCTTGGCCTGTATATTTGTGCAAGAGCGTAGTGTACGCCGCCAGCAGCACCATATACAGGGTTGAACCTGTTTGCGAAGCCAGTTCTTTCAGGCGTTCGCTCACTTCACGTTCCAGTCCGAATTCGATCGTAGCCCCTGCCGTACTTTGCACCGCCGGACGGGCAAAGTCGGTTGACAGATCCAGCACAGGCACTCCGCCCTGGAAGGTGCTCAGCCAGTACGCTTCCTGACGCTGCATCCACTCCTGATGGGCTTCGCTTTGCTGCCATACCGCATAGTCTTTGTACTGTATCCGCAATGGCGATAGCTCTTCACCGCCATACAAGCGGACAAATTCATCGGTCAGTACCTCCATCGACACACCATCCGAAACGATATGATGCATGTCGAGCATGAGCAGATGCTGTGATTCTTTCTCTGCTCCTTGGACACCCAGATCCACCAAGCCTACCCGTAGCAGCGGTGCAGCTTTTAGATCGAACGGACGGACAAACTGTCGGACCCGTTCTTGTGCTTCCTGGTTAACCCTCGTGTACGTAGCTGTAGTTGTATCCAATCCTGTAGCTGTGTCCTGATCCGTATCCGTAGCCGTAGTCGTACTCTCTACCTGTACCTTCGTATATTCCACCTCGAATGGCACGGTATCCTCAATCCATTGCATCGGCTCATTGTCTACCAGCTCAAAGCGGGTACGCAAGGTTGCATGACGATCGATTAGTTGACGGAACACGTCTTCTACTCGTTTCACATCCAGCGGACCGCTCACTTGCAGCACTGACGGCATGTTGTAGTTCACATCACTTGGATCAAACTGATGCAGTACATACAGTCGTTTTTGTGCTGAAGATAACGGGTAGAAGCTGCGTTCTTCTGTTACCGGAATGGACGCGTACACCACTTGATCCAGACCTTCCAGAACGGCTGCCAGTTGTTCAATCGTGGGTGCTTCAAAAATACTGCGCAGGGGAAGCGGCTTGTTCAGCTCCTTGTGAATCTTCGAGGCCAGTGTCGTCGCCCGCAGCGAGTGTCCGCCAATCTCGAAGAAGTTTTCCTTCACACCGACCTGCGTGAGGCCCAGCACCTCCTGCCAAATGTGTGCCAGTTTCACTTCCACCCACGTTCGCGGCGGGATATAATCGGCTCCGCTTTGCAGGCTGCCTTCCGGTGCTGGTAGGGCCTTACGGTCAATTTTGCCATTTGGACTCAGCGGCATTTGCTCCAGTTGTACAAAGTAGGACGGCACCATGTAGCTTGGCAGTTCCCGGCCCAGCTCACTTCTCAGCTCGCTGGCTCCTAGCTCTTGCCCGGCGACATAGTAGGCCACCATGTGTTTTTGGCCCGTTTCGTCTGCACGAGCCATGACAACCGCTTCTCGCACGGACGCTACTTGGAGCAGCTGCGTTTCGACCTCGCCGAGCTCAATCCGGTACCCCCGGATTTTCACCTGATGGTCGATCCGGCCCAAATATTCAATGTTGCCGTCCGGCATCCATCTCGCCAAATCGCCGGTGCGGTACATCCGCTCATACCCGTCTTCCCCGCCGGCAAACGGATCTTTCACAAATTTCTCGGCCGTCAGCTCCGGACGGTTCAGATACCCACGTGCCACACCGACACCACCGATGCACAACTCCCCTGCAACCCCAATCGGCTGCAATTGCTCCGTGCCTTCCTTCACGATGTACAGGCGAATGTTTTGAATCGGTTTTCCGATCGGAATGACTGCATATTCTTCCGTCGGCTCGCAATCAAAGTACGATACGTCCACCGTCGCTTCGGTTGGACCGTACAGGTTGATCAGCTTCGCTCCGGTCAGGCTCGACACGAGCCGCTGGAAGCGAGCCACATGCTGTGGCGGCAAGGCTTCACCACTGGCAAAGACATGACGCAGCGTTGCCAGTTTCGCTTGCATTACTTCCCGTGGCTGCTGCTCCACATACTCCAGGAACGCATGCAGCATGGCAGGTACAAAGTGCATCGTGCTCACGCCATCGCGGACAATGGCGTCGACGATCTCTTCCGGGTTCTTTTCCCCGCCCACGGACAACAGGCTCACCTTCGAGCCGACCAGCGACCACCAGAACAGCTCCCACACCGACACGTCGAACGTGAAGGCGGTCTTTTGCAGGATCGTATCTTCCGCACTCAAGCCGTACCGATCATGCATCCACAAAATCCGGTTCAGAACGGAATGGTGCTCCACCATCACGCCCTTCGGTTTTCCCGTGGAGCCAGACGTATAGATGACATAGGCGACATGATGCGGCCCGGCCAGTGGCTCCAGATTCGAACCGTCTTCGTGGTAAATGTCCTTGCCAGCCTGCTCATGACGATCCAGCACCAGCACCTTGCCGTCGAAGCTCAAGGATGCTTGCTCTGCCAGATGCGATTGCGTCAGCACCAGCTTCGCTCCCGAATCCTCCAGCATGAAGCGGATGCGGTCGGCCGGATATTCTGGATCAATTGGCACGTAGGCTCCGCCTGCCTTGAGGATCGCGTAGATGCCTACGATCATCTCTAGCGAGCGCTGAACCAGTATGCCTACCGGCTGATCCGGTTCAACACCTTCCGCACGCAACGTCCGAGCCAAACGGTTCGCGCGCTCATTCAGCTCCGCGTAGGTCAACGATTCCGCTCCACACAGCACTGCCACTTGCCCCGGTGTGCTCGCTACCTGCTGCTCGAACAGTGAACTTAACGTCTGATCTTGCGGATAATCTGCCGCCGTATCTCCCCACACCTGAACGATCTGCGCCTGCTCTTCCGGTGTCACCAATTCCAGCTCATTCACACGGATATGCGGATTATTCACGATTTGCTCGATGACATGCAGTACATGTCCCTGCATCCGCTCGATCGTAGACCGATCGTATACATTGGCGTTATATCTGAACATGATGCGGAAAAGCTCATCTGGCATCACAATCAAGTCCAGATCATAATTCGTTTGCTCAACAACCTCTACATTCGTAATTTCAAAAGCGGATGGACGAACTTCACCCAACTGCTCGACTTGCTCCTCAACCGGATAATTCTCAAATACCATAATGTGGTTAATCAGATGCTGCTTCTGCTCGGTCAGCGCCTGAATTTCATACAGCGGGAAGCTGTCATAGGCTCCTGAGGCCAGTGCCTGCTCCTGCGTTTTGCGCATGATGTCCACAAACGTGGCATTCTGTTCACTTTGAATCCGCACTGGGATCGTATTAATGAACAGACCGATCATATGCTCTACACCCGCAATATCCGTCGGACGTCCAGATACCACACTGCCGAATACAACATCCTCATTGTTGTTATATTTCTGCAAAATAAGGCCCCACACGCTCTGCATCAGCGTATTAATCGTGACCTGCTGCTGCTTTGCAATCCGGTACATCGCTTCGCTCCACGCTGGATCCAGATCTACCGTTATTTTTTCAGAAACATATTCCCTGGTTTCGTTTGCTGTAGCGAATACAGTATTAGCCGCTTGGTCTTTTGATGCGGTATCCGATCCAGGTAACAACGTCTGCTGTTCAAAGCCCGCCAAATAGCTGCTCCAATACTCTTTTGCCGCACGTTCATCCTGACGCTCCAGCCATTCAATATATTGACCATATGATGTAACAGGAGCAAGCTCCGGCTGCTTCTGCTCCAGCAGCGCAAAGTACGTACCAAACACTTCGCCTGTAACAAGCGATAAGCACCAGCCATCCATGACAATGTGATGGAAGCTCCAGACCAAGTGATACGTTTCTTCATCGGTCTGCAATACCTGTACGCGCATGAGCGCATCCGTACCGAGATCAAAGCCTCTAGCCTGGTCTTCCTGCTTAAACGTCTGGATATACGCCTGTTGCTCCGCTTCCTGCATTTCGCGTATATCCTGGAAGGACAGATCGCTATCTTTGTGACGGAACACGATTTGCAATGGCTCCGGACCATGTCCTGTTTCAAATCGATGGAAATTCGTCCGCAGTGCTTCATGACGCTGTGTCAGTACATCTAGACTCTTGCGGAAAATTTCAACATCAAAGCTGCCTTTTTGATCAAACGACGCTTGCTGGAAGTATGCACCTGAGTCCGGCTCCATCAGACTATGGAACAGCATCCCCTTCTGCATCGGCGAAAGAGCATACACATTTTCCAGTTCGCCCACAGAAGCCGTTTGCTCCGTCAATTGCTCCAGTTGTTCCAACGACAAGCCTTTGAACAAGACATCGCTTGGGGTTAGTTCGCTCCGCTCTTGGGAGGCACAATGCGCGATCACTTCCTGCAGGCTTTCCTGCAGCAACTGCGCAAAGTTCTCTACATTTTGCTGTTGATATACCTTACTGTCATAGCGAATGTCCAGTGTCAGCCCGCCTGCTGTAATCATGCCGTTCACATTCAGCGGCTGCTCCAGAACGGTATGATCACTCATCGGCTCTCCACCTGGATGCGAAGACAGCCTGATATCCCCATTTTCCAAGTCCTGATCAAACTGTCCCAAATAGTTAAAGCTAATTTCAGGCTGCAAGGTCAAGGAAGGATGGACATCATGCTGAGACATATATTTCAAAATGCCGTAGCCAATGCCCTTATGCGGTACATGGCGCAGGTCTTCCTTCACCCGCTTGATTCGCTGCCCTACTTCTGCCTTCCCATCCACATCAAGCAGCACCGGATATTGGCTCGTAAACCAGCCCACGGTACGTGTGATGTCGATATCTGGAACAATGGCTTCCCGGCCATGGCCCTCCAGATTGACCAGTACGCGCTCCTGACCGCTCCAGTTATATAACGCGGTGCCGAGTGCAGTTAACAGCAGATCATTGACCTCGGTGTTGTACGCACGATGCGATTCCTGAAGCAGTAGCCGGGTTTCCTGTTCGCTCCAAGCCACGCTCACCGTCGCAGTGTCTCTGATTAGAGAATGTTGTCCCTCCGCTCTCTCTTGATCCTTAGGCAACGATGCAACTTCCATTTGGGCAAGATGCTGCCAATATTCGCGTTCGTTGTCGATCGCCGGACTGTTCGCATATTGAGACAACTGCTCTGCCCAAGCAGAGAAAGAGTCCGTTTTATATGGCAAGCGAATCGCTTCTCCCCGCACGGCCTGCTCATACCCAGTGGCAAAATCCTCAAACACAATCCGCCATGAAATCCCGTCTACGACCAAATGGTGGATCGCAATCAGTAAATGATCTCCATCCATGCAGCGGAAAAGTCCCAGCTTCACCAGCGGTCCTTCATCTAGACGAATAGAGCTTTGGATGGCATTGGCTTTCGTTTCAATCGCCATCGCCACCTCTGCCGTGTCTTCGACGCCTGTCAAATCAACAACGTCCAGACTGTACAGCTCGCCTTCGTTCACACCGCGATTCCACGCTTCATAGCCCTGTTCGGTCTGACGGAAGACCATACGCAATGCATCATGATGCTCCGTCACCTGGGTCACCGTTTGATGCAATGCGGCTTCATCGAATCCTTGTGCTCTATACAGCATCACCGATTGGTTGAAATAATGTGGCTCTGCTGAGGATTGTCCAAAGAACCATTGCTGTATTGGGGTCAATTTAACTGCTCCCGAGACCACCCGCTGATCGGCTGTGCGGCTAACTTTGTGTACATGACTGCTCAGCAGTGAAATGGACGGATATTGGAACAAATCCTTCATCTCCAGCTTGTAGCCCGCTTGCAGCAAGCGGGACGATACCTGGATCGCTTTGATCGAATCGCCGCCCAGATCAAAGAAATTATCCAAAATGCCGACTCTCTTTGCTCCTAATACAGCCTGCCAAATGGACACTAACGTCTGCTCCAGTGCTGTGCGCGGCTCTACATAATCCGCTCCGCTTTGCAAGCTGCCCTCCGGTGCTGGCAGTGCCTTGCGGTCGATTTTACCGTTCGGTGTCAGTGGCATCTGCTCCAGCTGGATGAAATACGAAGGCACCATATAGTTGGGCAGATCCTCACCCAGTAAGCTACGCAGCTCCCCAGCGCTTACGTCTCTTTCAGCGACATAGTACGCCACCAGTTGGTTTTGCCCCTGTTCGTCCGCTTGGGCCAGTACGATGACCTCTTGCACGTCTTCCACTTTCAAGATTTGTGCCTCGACCTCACCCAGCTCGATCCGGTAGCCCCGGATTTTCACCTGATGGTCAATCCGGCCCAAATATTCGATGTTGCCGTCTGGCATCCATCTCGCCAAGTCCCCCGTACGGTACATTCGTTCATAGCCTGCTTCACCAACCGCAAACGGGTTCGCTACAAATTTCTCCGCCGTCAGCTCTGGACGATCCAGATATCCACGCGCCAGACCTGGACCAGACACGCACAGCTCACCTGCTACGCCTACCGGAGCCAAATGTCCATGCCCATCCACCATGTATACCCGATGATTCGGCACAGGACGTCCAATGGAAATGAGTTGTCCAGCCCTTGCATCCTCGGACACCGGCCAGATGGACGTTGCAACTGAGTTTTCAGTTGGACCGTAGCCGTTGTAGTACGCCACTTGATCCTTCCACTTGTATACCAGTTCGGTGGAAGATGCTGAACCCGCCGTGAACAGAATACGCAGGTGTGGCATCCGCTCTGGCTCCAGATACACCGCATAGGTCGGCGGCAAAGCGGCCACCGTAATCCGGTGATTCGCCATATATTGCTCAAACCGCTCGTAGTTCAAAATCGTCTCTGTCGTTGGCACATATAACGTGGCTCCGCAGAACAGCGCTTGGAAGATTTCCCAGCAAGCCGCATCAAACGAATAGCTAGCGAACAGCAACGCATGATCCGACGTGCGGATTCGAAGCGTCTGATCAAAATACGTTTTCAGATTGCACAGCCCGTGATGCTCCAGCATAACGCCCTTCGGCTGCCCTGTTGTACCCGATGTATAAATCACATACGCCAAATCATTTGGACCGGACCACGGCTCCAGGTTGGAACCATCCTCGTGATACACCGTTTGCGTTCCATCCAGCACCAGCACTTGGCCATCGATAACTGCTTTGTCCACCAGATGACTTTGTGTCAACAGTAGCTTCGCACCCGAGTCGTCCAGCATATAGCGGATACGCTCTTCCGGGTAGGTTGGATCGATGGGGACATATGCGCCTCCGGCTTTTAAAATCCCGAAGATGCCCACGATCATATCCACCGACCGCTCGGTCATCAGACCCACCAAACGATCTTTCGTCACGCCTTGACTGCGCAAGGTACGAGCCAGGCGATTGGCGCGTTCATTCAACTCGCGATAAGTCAGCGTTTCTCCTTCAAAGAACAAGGCTGTCTGCTCCGGTGTCTGCGCCGTTTGCGTCTCGAACAAGCCATGGATCGTTTGCTCGCTTGCATAGGTTGCTGCTGTATTCCCCCAAACCTTAACGATTTGCTCGCGCTCCTGCTCGCTTAACATATCCAGCTCATGTACACGGATGTCCGGATTCGCAGTCACCTGCTCCAGCAGTTGCACCAGATGGCCTCGGACTTGCTCTACACTTTCCCGTTCAAAGGCCAGGGCATTATAGCCAAAGCTCATGTGAATGGTGTTCCCGGGCAGTACCACCAGGTTAAAGTCATAGTTGGTCTGCTCGACAGACTCGGCTCCGGTGATCGTGAAGCTGGACTCATCACCGCTGCCTAATTGCTCGATTTGTTCCTCGACCGGATAGTTCTCAAAAATAAGAATATGATTGATCAAATCCTGCTTAAGCTCCGACAGTCCCTGAATTTCATACAACGGATACGTATCATAGACATGGGAATCGATCGATTGCTCCTGGGTTTGCTTCATCACATCGGAGAATAAACTGTCCACTTGACTGCGGATACGCACCGGAATCGTATTGATAAACAGACCAATGATGTGCTCCACATTCGGAATGTCTGCCGGACGTCCAGATACCACGCTGCCAAACACGACATCATCGGTGCCATTATATTTTTGCAGCAAAAGGCCCCAAACGGTCTGCATCAACGTATTGATCGTCACCTGATAACGCTTGGCTATGCGCTGAATACCAGCTGTGAGATCCGCGCCCAAATCAAAATCTAAACGCTCCGACTGATACCCCGTTTTGCCCTGAATTTTAGCCTGTGGCAAACGAGACTGCTCCTCATATCCTTCCAGAACCTTGCTCCAGTAGCTTGATGCGGCCTGACGATCCTGCTGCTCCAGCCATTCGATATATTGACTGTACGGCGTTACAGGGGCCAGTTCCGGTTGTTTATGGGCCAGGATCGCAAAATAGCTCGCAAACACTTCGTTGGTCACCAGCGACAAGCACCAGCCATCCATCACGATATGATGGAAGCTCCATACAAAACGGTACGTCTCCTCACCTGTGCGCAACACAGCGACACGCATCAAGGCGTCTTGTGCTAGGTCAAAGCCTCTTTGCTTGTCTTTACGCGTAAATTCGAGCATGTATTCGTTTTGCTGCTCGTCCTTCATATCCCGCAAATCTTCCACATACAGTTCACTGCGCTTATTGCGGTACACAACCTGAAGCGGTTCATCCTGCCAGCCGCTGTAGAAGTTCGTGCGCAGTACCGTATGCCGCTGCATTAAAACATCCAAACTGGCCGCAAATGCAGCGATATTAAAATGTCCTCGCAGATCAAAGGAGGCCTGTTCAAAATAAGCTCCCGATTGCGAATCCATCAGATTATAAAAGAGCATCCCCTTTTGCATCGGCGTCAGTGCGTATACATTTTCCAAATCACCGGTATGTGCCGCCTGTTTCGCAATTTGTTCCAGTTCTCTAGTCGTCAGACCTTTGAAGGATACATCACTCGGGGTCAGTTCCGGCTGTTCCTGAGCGACGCAATGCGTAATCACCTCTTGCAAAGCGGATTGAAGCAGTCCTGCCACACGTTCCAGCGTTTCTTTACGATACTGCTTACGGCTGTAAGCAATCGTCAAGCGCAGCGTGCCTTCCGAGATCATCGCGTTTAAATCCAGCGTATATTGCAGCGGTGAATGTGCATCCTCTGTCTCCCCTGCACTATAGGGTGACAATGCGATTCCACTGTTTTGTAGATCCTGATCGACCTGACCCAAATAGTTAAAGCTGATTTCCGGTTCTGCTGCAATCGTATGCGCTTCATCCGATGCAGACGCAGGAGACAAGTAGCGCCAAGTTCCATAGGTCAGCCCTTTATGTGGAATCCGGCGCAGACCTTCCTTCGTTTCTTTAATCCGCTGAGCCAGTGTCATTTCCTTGCCGGTCTCCAGCAGCACTGGATACAAGCTCGTAAACCAACCTACGGTACGTGTCATATCCATCTCTTGCAGGATCGCTTCCCGGCCATGGCCCTCCAGGTTCACCAGTACCTGTCCGGCGCCTGTCCAATTGTGCACCGCCAGTCCCAGCGCGGTCAGCAGCAAATCATTGACCTCGGTGTTGTAGGCGCGATGGACCTGCTTTAACAGCTGCTGCGTTTCAGCTTCGGTCCATTCTACCGTCAGCACTTCGCTGTCTGCATTCAAAGAGCCCTCATAGGCAAAATCCTTAGGCAGCGGCGCCGCTTCGGCTTTGGCCTGTTCCAGCTGCTTCCAATAAACTTCATCCGAGGCAGCCTCAGGGCGGTTGGCGTAAGACGACAACTCCCGTGCCCATGCTTGGAAGGAATCCGTTTTATACGGCAATCGTACAGGCTCGCCTTTGATCGCTTGCTCGTAGCCTGTCGAGAAATCTTCGAACAGAATCCGCCACGACACTCCGTCCACCACCAAGTGGTGAATGGCGATTAGCAGATGGTCGCCTTCGGCTGTGCGGAACCATCCGAGTTTGACTAAAGGTCCTGCGGACAGGTCCATGCTGCTTTGAATTTCCGTTACCTTCGCTTCCAGCGCTTCTGCATAAGTTTCCTGTTCACGGTAATCCACCGTTTCCAGCGTATACAGCATGCCTTCCTCTACAGGGCGTGTCCAAGCCGTATAACCTGCGGGAGCCTGATGGAAAACCGTACGAAGCGCATCATGATGCTTCACAAGGTGATCCATGACTTGCCGAACCACTGCCTCGTTAAAGCCCTCAGCGCGATAGAGCATGACCGCTTGATTAAAGTGCTGCGGACGCTCGCGCTCCTGCGCAAAGAACCAATGCTGGATCGGTAGCAACGCGGTTTCCCCGCTCACTTCTCCTTGATCTGCCATACGGCTGACCTCATGCATATGCGGTGCCAGTGTTGCAACCGTTGGATACTGGAACAAATCCTTCATGTCCAGCTTATAACCGGCCTGGAACGTACGCGATGCGATTTGGATGGCTTTGATGGAATCGCCGCCTAGATCAAAGAAATTGTCCAAAATACCGACTGTCTGCAGCCCCAGTACCGACTGCCAGACCGCTACCAGTGCGCGTTCTTGCGCCGTACGCGGCTCTGCATAATCAGCTCCAGTTTGCAGGCTGCCTTCCGGTGCCGGCAAGGCCTTGCGGTCAATTTTGCCATTTGGACTCAGCGGCATCTGCTCCAGCTGTACAAAGTACGATGGCACCATGTAGCTTGGCAGCTCCCGGCCTAGCTCACTTCTCAGCTCGCTGGCACCGATCTCTTGCCCAGCGACATAGTAGGCCACCATTTGTTTTTGTCCCGTTTCATCCGCACGAGCCATGACGACGGCTTCGCGTACCGATTCCACTTGGAGCAGCTGCGATTCCACCTCGCCCAGCTCAATCCGGTAGCCCCGGATTTTCACCTGATGGTCGATCCGGCCCAGATATTCAATGTTGCCGTCCGGCATCCATCTCGCCAAATCGCCGGTGCGATACATCCGTTCATACCCGGCTTCCCCTCCGGCAAACGGGTCTTTCACAAATTTCTCGGCCGTCAGCTCTGGACGGTTCAGATAACCTCGGGCTACGCCGACACCGCCGATACACAGCTCACCCGCAACCCCAATCGGCTGCATTTGTTCCGTGCCTTCCTTCACAATGTATAGACGAATATTCTGAATCGGTTTCCCGATGGGAATCACCGCATATTCCTCATCCGGCTCGCAATCGAAGTACGATACGTCCACCGTCGCTTCGGTTGGTCCATACAGGTTGATCAGCTTCGCTCCGGTCAGGCTCGACACGAGTCGTTGGAACCGGGCCACATGCTGTGGCGGTAAAGCTTCACCACTGACAAAGACATGGCGCAGCGTGCCCAGCTTCGCTTGCATCACTTCCCGAGGCTGCTGCTCCACGTACTCCAGAAACGCATGCAGCATAGCGGGTACAAAGTGCATCGTGGTTACGCCATCGCGGGCAATCGTGTCCACGATCTCTTCCGGGTTCTTTTCCCCGCCCACGGACAACAGGCTTACCTTCGAGCCGACCATTGACCACCAGAACAGCTCCCACACCGACACGTCGAACGTGAAGGCGGTCTTTTGCAGGATCGTATCCTCCGCACTCAAGCCGTAACGATCATGCATCCACAAAATCCGGTTCAGCACGGAATGATGCTCCACCATCACGCCCTTCGGTTTTCCTGTGGAGCCGGAGGTATAGATGACATAGGCTACATGATGCGGCCCCGCCAGAGGCTCCAGATTCGAGCCATCTTCGTGATAGATGTTCTCGCGGTCCAGTACCAGCACCTGGCCGTTGAAACTCAGCGATGTTTGCTCCGCCAGATGCGCTTGCGTCAGCACCAGCTTCGCGCCCGAGTCCTCCAGCATAAAGCGGATGCGGTCGGCCGGATATTCCGGATCGATTGGCACATAGGCTCCGCCTGCCTTGAGGATCGCGTAGATGCCTACGATCATCTCCAGCGAACGGCGGACCAGAATACCGACTGGTTGATCCGGTTCAACACCTTCCGCACGCAGCGTCCGAGCCAAACGGTTCGCTCGCTCATTCAACTCAGCGTAGGTCAACGATTCCGCTCCACACAGCACTGCCACCTGATCCGGCGTGTTCGCTGCCTGCTGCTCGAACAACGCACTTAGCGTCTGATCCTGCGGATAGGCTACCGCCGTATCGCCCCAGACCTGAACGATCTGTGCCTGTTCTTCCGCTGTCACCAATGCCAGCTCATTCACACAGATATGCGGGTTGTCTACGATTTGCCTGATGACATGGTCGATATGACCCTGGATACGCTCCATTGCAGACCGGTTATACACCAGCGCATTGTATTCAAGTAGGATAGAGATATCTTCGTCAGGCACGACAATCAGGTTGAAATCGTAGTTGGTTTGCTCTGTAAGTGCCACATTGGCAATCGAGAAGCCGGTTTGTGCCTTGGTCTCACCGGAGCCGCCCATCTGCTTCATCTGCTGCCCAATCGGGTAGTTTTCAAAGACCATGATGTGATTGATCAGGTCTTGTTTTTGTTCAGTCCGTGCCTGAATATCGTAGAGCGGAAACGTATCATAGACACTGGAGGCCAAAGCCTGTTCCTGTGTGCGCTGCAATACTTCAGCAAATGTAGCATTCCGTTCACTTTGAATCCGAACCGGTATGGTATTGATAAACAATCCAATCATGTTCTCCACACCTGGAATGTCTGCCGGACGACCGGATACCACACCACCAAACACAACATCCTGATTATTATTGTATTGCTGTAAAATAACGCCCCACACACTTTGCAGCAAGGTGTTAATCGTGACATGTTGTTGCTTGGCTATTTGCTTTAATGCGGCACTCCGTTCTTTACCCAACATAAATGGCAGCTTTTCCGAAACATAGCCAGAATTTGAACTTCCACCACTTCCGTCTGGTTCTTCATCCCGTGCGGCTACAGAAGCTTGCGCATTCTCACCAGGCAACAAGGTTTGCTGCTCAAAGCCTGCCAAATAGTCACTCCAATAACGGGTCGCTTCCTGTGCATCCTGATCTTGCAACCATTCGATATAGTCACTATACGGCTTGACAGGTTCGAGCTCTGGCTGCTTGTTCTCCAGCAAGGCAAAATATGCACCAAATACTTCGTCCGTCATCAGGGACAGGCACCAGCCGTCCATCACAATATGATGGAAGCTCCATACAAAACGGTATGAGCGATCACCCGTGCGGAAGACAGCTACACGCATGAGCGCATCCTTGCTTAAATCAAAGCCTCGAGCTTTGTCCTGGGCCACAAATTCAGCTACAGCCTGTTCACACCCTCTGACATCCTCATAAAAGAAGCTCGGATTTTTATGACGATAGACAATCTGCAACGGTTGACCATGCCAGCCACTATAGAAATTCGTCCGTAATATAGCATGCCGGCTCACCAGCAGCTTCAAGCTTTCCTCGAATAGGGAAGGCTCCAAGTGGCCCTCCAGATCAAAGGTCGCCTGCTCAAAATACACGCCTGTTTCTGCATTCATCAAACTGTGGAACAGCATACCCTTTTGCATGGGGGTTAACGGATATACATTTTCCAATTCCCCAACCGTCTGGGTCTGCTCCTTAATCGTATCTAATTGCTCCAGGGTCAGACCTTTGAACAGTACATCACTTGGAGTTAATTCGATCCGATCTCGTGTGACACAATGCTCGATAATCTCAAGCAGATTGGATTTCAACAGATTAGCCAGCATTTGGACGGTGTCCTTACGGAAGGCTTTGCTGTTATACCGAATGTCCAGTTCCAGGATGCCGTTCGTTACGATCCCGCTCACATCGAGCGCATATTTCATCTTCGTCCGGTCACTAACGACCGATCCCATCGAGTAAGGAGACATACGAATATCGCTGTTTTGCAAGTCCTGATCCAGCTGTCCGAGATAGTTAAAGCTCACTTGTGGCTCGGCAAAAGCTTGATGTTGACCAAGATGCAGTGCATCTGCTTGCTGAGCCATGGCTTGGCCGGATTCACTCAAATATCTCCAGATTCCGTAGCCCATTCCTTGATTCGGAATATGACGCAGACTTTCTTTTACCTGTTTGATGCATCCCGACAAAGCCTGATCACGACCGATGTCTAGCCATACCGGATATGGTCTCGTAAACCAGCCTACCGTACGAGAAATGTCCGTATCCGGCAAAATGTTCTCACGTCCGTGTCCCTCTAAATGAATCAGACTGCGTTCATGACCCGTCCACGTATACAGCGTCATGCCCAAAGCCGTCAGAAGCAGATCGTTCATTTCCGTGTTATACGCACGGTGTGCTTGCTTCAATAATCTTTCTGTCTCTTCTTCCGTAAGCTGGAAGGCCACTGTATCCGTGTCAGCTAAGGTAAATGTTTCGGCCTGCGCTTGATCCTCAGGCAAACGTACTTGGTCAGCCAAAGCAGCTGCGTTCCATTGTTCCCAGTAGGCGTGTTCACTGTCCATGGCTGCGCTATTCGCATACTCGGAAAGTTTTTGTGACCAGGAACGGAATGAATCCGTTTTGTCCGGCAGCTGAAGCACTTTCTGATGAACGGCCTGTTCATAGGCAGTAGCCAAATCCTCAAACAAGATACGCCAGGATACCCCGTCCACGACCAAATGGTGAATCGCCATCAGGAGATGATCGCCATCTACACAGTGGAACAAACCTGCTTTAAACAGCGGCCCTTCATGCAGTTGGATACTCCTTTGAATTTCACTGGCTTTCGCCTCAATGGCTGCGCTGAGCGTGGCTTTATCCGTCAAGTTCGTAAAGTCCACCACATCCAGATGATACAGCTCACCTTCCTGTATTCCGCGATTCCATGCTTGATAGCCTTGCTCGGTCTTGCTGAACACCATTCGCAAAGCATCATGATGCTTTGTCAGCTTGCCAAGCGCCTGACGCAGAGCAGACTCGTCAAAACCCTGCTCCCGGTGCAGTATCACCGCCTGATTAAAGTGATGCACGTCTACTTGCTCCTGCGCAAAGAACTCGTGCTGGATCGGAAGCAACGCCGTTTCTCCGCTTACTTCTCCCTGATCTGCCCTACGACTGACCTCGTGCATATGCGGTGCCAGGGTTGCGACGATGGGATAGCGGAACAAATCCTTCATGTCCAGCTTGTAGCCGGCCTGGAACGCACGGGACACAATCTGAATCGCCTTGATCGAATCGCCACCCAGATCAAAGAAATTGTCCAACATACCGACGGTTGGCACGCCCAGGACGGACTGCCAGACCGCTACAAGCGCTCGTTCCGGTGCAGTGCGTGGCTCTACATAATCCGCACCGCTGTGCAGATTGCCTTCCGGTGCTGGCAGGGACTTGCGGTCGATTTTACCGTTCGGTGTCAGCGGCATCTGCTCCAACCAGATGAAATACGACGGCATCATATAGCTTGGCAGTTCTTGTCCCAGCTCATGTCTCAGCTCACCGGCTCCCAGTTCTTGACTCGCCACATAGTACGCCACGAGCTGTGTTTGACCCGTTTCGTCCCCACGAGCCATGATGACCGCTTCTTGCACCGACTCCACCTGCAACAGCTGCGATTCGATCTCGCCCAGTTCGATTCGGTAGCCCCGAATTTTCACCTGATGGTCCATCCGCCCCAAATATTCAATGTTGCCGTCCGGCATCCATCTTGCCAAATCGCCTGTACGATACATCCGCTCATGGCCTGCCTTGCCACCAGCAAACGGATTATTTACAAATTTCTCAGCCGTCAGTTCTTCACGTTTCCAATACCCACGGGCCAAGCCTTCCCCTGCAATACATAACTCGCCCGGCACGCCGACGGGCTGCAATTCCCCATTCGCATTCATGATATAGATTTGTGTATTCGCAATAGGACGTCCAATATTAATATGTTGAGCATGGGTCAGTTCCTGCACGGTCGACCACACCGTCGTTTCTGTAGGTCCGTACATGTTATAAATACGGGGACCGTTTATTTCTTGCAATGCTGCGAGCAGCTTGGATGGAAGTGCTTCGCCCCCAACCATAATTGCCTTCACGCTTTGCAGCGCGCGGGAACCTGCTTCATGACCCAACAGCATTTGCAGCCGAGATGGTGTCATTTGCAACATCTCAATCGAATGTTGAGTAATCAACTCACCAAGTGCCTGAGGATTCACCTGATGCTGGCTGTCGCCAAGCACAACCGTCATTCCACCCAACAGGGGGAGAATGGTTTCCAATACGAAAATATCGAATGAAATGGTCGTGAGTGACAACATGGTTTGGCTCGCTTCAAAATCAATGACTTCGCGCATCCCAGTAATAAAGTTGAGGACCGAGCGATGCTGGAGCATAACTCCTTTCGGATTTCCAGTCGAACCCGACGTATAGATGACATAAGCCAAATGTTCTGGGCGGGCAATCGTCTCCAGGTTGCTACTTTCTCCCTGATACAATGCGGCATCCTCAAGAAACAGGGTATTGGCATGGCAATGGTGTTCTTCTGCCAGTTCACGACGGGTTAGAAGCACTGCGGCCTCGCTGTCTTCCAGCATGTATGCAATACGAGAGGATGGAAATTCGGGATCAATCGGCACATAAGCACCGCCTGCTTTTAGCACGGCCAGCAGACCTACGATCATTTCCACGGAGCGCTGTACCATCAGACCGACCAGCTTGTCTGGTCCTACTCCCTGGGCTTGAAGCATTCGAGCCAATGAATTCGCCCGTTCATTCAGCTCCTGATACGTCAGACGCTGATGTCCAAACACCAATGCCACCTGATCCGGCGTACACTCCACCTGCTCCTCAAACAGCTGATGGATCGTCTGATGGGACGGAAATGCACAAGCGGTATCATTAAAGGCCGCTGTAATCTGTTGTTTTTCTGCTGCTGTGAGTAGTTCCAGCTCTTCCACCCGAACATGCGGGTTGAGCGAAATTTGCTCCAGCAAACGTGCAAAATGTCCATACAAACGCTCGATGCCTGCTTGATCAAAGCTGAGCGTGTTATACATAAAACGAATCTTGATGCCTTCACCCGGCATCACGACGACGTTCAGATCGTAGTTGGTTTCCTCTGTAGACACCACGTTTGAAATCGTAAATTTATCCTGTCCATCACTGCCCAACTGCTCTACCTGCTGCTCCACCGGATAATTTTCAAAAATCATAATATGATTGATTAAATCCTGCTTCTGTTCGGTCAGTGCTTGAATTTCATACAGCGGGAACGCATCGTAGGCATTGGAAGCCAGCGCCTGCCGCTGTGTTCGTTTCATCAGCTCGACAAAGGTTTCACCTTGTTCAGACTGCACACGCACTGGAATTGTATTGATAAATAGCCCGATCATGTGCTCCACGCCTGGAATATCTCCCGGGCGACCGGACACAACGCTGCCGAACACGACATCCGTACTGTTGTTATATTTTTGCAACAGAACGCCCCATACGGTTTGAATTAGCGTATTGATCGTCACCTGATTTTGTTTTGCCATCCGTTCGATCTGCGCAACCAACTCTGGCTGGAATTCGCAATCCAGATCTTCAGCGACATATTCCCCGGTGTGCATCGATTTCGGCTGTGTTTTTTGCTGGGGAAGCGTAATTTGCTGCTCATAGTCCGCCAGATACCCACGCCAGTATTGCAAGGCTGCCTCACGGTCTTGACGTTCCAGCCATTCAATAAATCGACTGAACGGCGTGACAGGCTCTAGTGCTGGCTCATGACCCGCGCGCAGTGCCAGATAGCTACCAAATACCTCCTGTGTCATAAAGGACAAACACCAGCCATCCATCAAAATGTGATGGAAGCTCCAAACAAAGTGATACGTTTCATCCCCCGTTTGCAAAATGGAGACACGAATGAGTGCATTCTCTGCGAGATTGAATCCTTTCGCTTTGTCCTCGATGGCAAAAGCTTCAACACGAGCTTCTCGTTCCTCTTTTTCTAGTCCGCGCAAGTCTTCATAATATATTTGTCCGCTACGGTTGCGGAAGACGACCTGTACAGGCTCATCCTTCCATGAACTGATAAAGTTCGTCCGCAATGCCTCATGACGCTGCACGAGCAGATCAAAGCTTTTACCAAAAGCAACCACATCAAAACGACCGTTCAACTCAAAGGTGGCCTGTTCAAAATAAGCTGCCGAATTTTCATCCATCAGACTGAAGAAGAGCATGCCCTTTTGCATCGGCGTCAAAGCATACACATTTTCCAGCTCACCCATATCTTGCGTATCCTTCACCAATTGCTCCAGCTCATCCAGTGTTACATGGTTTAACAGGACATCACTTGGGGTCAGCACCGTTCTTTCTTGAGCGACACAATGATGAATCACCTCACGCAAGCCGGATGCCAGCAGCTCTCCAAGTCGTGCAATCGTCTCATGACGGAATTGCGTTGTACCGTAGCGAATCGTGAAAATCAGTTCTCCATCCTCGATGACTCCATTGATATCCAGTGCAAAATCCATAGCCGCATTCGTGCTGACAGGCACACCGATGGAATAGGAGGAAGGCTCCAGATCATTGCCTTTATAATCCTGATCGAATTGGCCCAAATAGTTAAAACTGATCTCAGGCTGAGCCTTTAACTGCACGCCTGCTTTCTCCAGCACATTCGTATCCGACAGGTATCGTAAAATACCATAGCCGATGCCTTTCTGCGGAATATGACGCAGCCCTTCCTTGACCCGTTTGATCAGACGAGCCGTATTCCCCCCTTGTCCCAGACTTCCATCCAGTACAACCGGGAACTGGCTCGTAAACCAACCGACTGTCCGCGTAATATCCACATCCGGTACAATAGCTTCCCGTCCATGGCCCTCCAGGTTGACCAGCACCCGTTCAGAACCAGACCAGTCATATACGGCTTTTCCGAGCGCAGCCAGCAGCAGGTCATTCATTTCCGTGTTGTATGCGCGATGAGCTTGTTTGAGCAACTGCTCGGTTTCCTGCTTCGTCCAGCGGACCGTCACAACCTCACTGTCCCCAAGCAGTGCATTGTCATTCGCAAAATCCTTCGGCAAAGGCTTCGCAAGACTGGCTTCTGCTTGTTCGATATGCTGCCAGTAAGCAAGCTCCCGCTCCATCGTCGCGCTATTCGCATAGGCCGACAGCTGCTCGGCCCATACCTGGAATGAATCTGTTTTATGCGGCAGCCGAATAGCTGTGCCTGTTTTACCTGCAACAGCCTGCTCATAACCGGATGCCAAATCCTCCAGCAAAATACGCCACGATACGCCGTCCACAACCAAATGATGAATGACGATTAGCAAATGGTCGCCCTCAGCGCAGTGGAACAGACCGAGCTTCACCAGCGGCCCCTCGCTCAAATGAATGCTGGCTTGAATTTCACTCGCCTTAGCTTCTACAGCGGTGGATTCGTCTTCAACTCCACTAAAATCTACAATGTCCAGCGTGTATAGCTCGCCTTCCTCTACACTGCGGTTCCAAGCTGCATAGCCTTGCTCCATCTCACGGAATACCGTGCGCAATGCGTCATGATGCTGGACAATACGGTCCATTGTACGGCGTAGCGCGTTGACGTCAAAGCGCCCAGCTCGGTACAGCATCATCGCCTGATTGCTGTGGTGCAGATCAGCAGGCTGCTGCTCGAAGAACCATCGCTGAATGGGTGTCAGATCTACCTTGCCTACTGCTTCTTCCTGACTGGCCATCTTACCATCTGTACGAAGCAAAGGACTGAGCGCCGCTACCGTCGGATTGCTGAAGAGATCCTTCATGTTCAATCGATAGCCTGCTTGCAGCAAGCGGGACGATACTTGCAGTGCTTTGATCGAATCGCCGCCCAGTTCAAAGAAGTTATCCTGCGTGCCTACCGCTTCCACGCCGAGTACTCCGGCCCACACTGCAGCCAGTACTTGCTCTGCCGTAGTACGTGGTGCCACATAGGCTGCACCCGTATGGATGCTTCCCTCCGGTTCCGGCAAGGCCTTGCGATCGATTTTGCCGTTGCTGGTCAGCGGAATCGTCTCCAGTCGCATCAAGCGTGCTGGCACCATGTGCGCTGGTAACCCGGATTCCAGTTCTGCTTGTACTTCCTCGATCCGCAGCTCAGCTTCTCCCGTGATGTACCCGCACAAGTACTTGTGTCCACGCTCATCCGTCCGGTCGATGACTACGGCTTGACGCACACCCGGTACCCGCTGGATCGCCGTTTCAATCTCGCCCAGCTCAATCCGGTAGCCCCGGATTTTGACCTGGTAGTCCATCCGACCGATAAAGTCCACATTGCCGTCTGGCATCCACCGCGCCAGGTCACCTGTGCGGTACAATCGTTCACCGGCTACATACGGATTCGCCACGAATTTCTCGGCCGTCAGGTCTGGGCGGTTCAGGTATCCACGTGCCACTCCAGCACCGCCAATGCACAGCTCGCCCAGTACGCCGATCGGCACCGGATTCAGCTGGCTGTCCACGATGTAGAAGCGTGCGTTCAGCCATGCCTGACCAATCGGCACACTGCCGCTACTTGGCAGCTTTGACAGTTCTTCGTCGTAGAAGCTGGAGTCAATCGCCGCTTCCGTGACGCCATAGCTGTTCATAATGCGAATATCTGCGCCAAACCGTTCTTGCAGCACCCGATAATCCGTCACGCTGCAGCTATCCGAGCTGGTGATCAGCAGTTCCAGACTGCTCATGTCAAGGCCCTGTTCATGCACATGCTGCATAAACGGTACGATTAAAGCCGGTGTGGATTCGAACACCGTAATCTGATAATCGTGAATCCAGCCATACAGACGGCTTGGATCAATGCGGTCGTCTTTCGGGCAGATGACCATCGTGCCACCGTTATAGAGCGCCCGCGCGATATCGCCGACGAACACGTCGAAGGAGAAGCTTGCCAGTTGCAGCAGCCGTACCGGGAACTGGTTCAAACGGTAATCCCGTCGGTATGCCACAGCTGTGTTTACCAAACTGTGATGCTCGATCATGACACCCTTCGGACGTCCCGTTGTACCGGACGTGTAGATCACATATGCCAGATCCTGCGGCTCGTTGATAGGTTCCACATCCGTGGCATCTCCGGTGTACAACGACTCATCGTCCAGCGCCAATACAGTACGCAGACGCAGCCCTGTTGCCGGTTCGGATGCTTCTTCGTTGTCAGAACTCGAATCTAATTTAAAACTTACGCCTTCACTCAGGCTGCCTCTTTCCATCGTTTCAGCGCCAGCCGCTATTTCCAACTCGCCCTCAGACTGCCCACCGGCCAAGACCTGTCGGCTCTCCTCCAGCCATGCTTGCGCGCGTTCCTGCAAACCTGTTTGCGTAAGCAGCACCGTAGCGCCGCTGTCCTCGAGCATAAAGCGGATACGTTCGGATGGATAATCTGCATCCAGTGGCACGTATGCACCGCCGGCCTTCCATACCGCCAGTACGCCGACCATCATGTCCACCGATCGCTCGCTCAAAATACCAACAATGGATTCACGCCCAATGCCTTCATTCCGCAATCTACGAGCAAGTTGATTCCCACGCTCGTTCAGCTCGCGGTACGTAAGCTGCCGCTCCTCGTATACCACTGCCACATGATCCGGCACAAGCTGCGCTTGTTCTTCCACATAGACGTGGAACAACCCTTCTGATTGCTTTTCATCACTCCATGCAGCTACGCCCACGGATCCAAAACCATCGATGATTTTTGCTTTTTCCGCAGCAGTCACCAGCTCAAGTTCATCTACCAGCGCATCTGGTCGGTTAATCGCTTCTTCAATCATATGCAGCAAATGCTCGCGGATTTGCTCTACAGCTGTGCGTTCCAATACTCGCGCATTGTACTCCAAATGGACATGAATTTCATCGCCCGGCACAACCGTAATGTTGAAATCATAGTTCGTTTGCTCCGACACGGAAGCATTTGCAATCGTAAAGCCATTCGTGCCACGACTGCCCATTTGCTCCATGCGCTGTTCCACCGGGTAGTTTTCAAACACCATAATATGGTTCACCAGGTCCTGTTTCTGCTCTGTTAGGGCCTGAATTTCATACAACGGATAGGTTTCATAGGCACGGGAAGCCAGTGCCTGCTCCTGTATCTGCTTCATTAACGCAGCAAACGTCATATCTTTCTCACTGTGAACTCGTACAGGAACCGTATTAATGAACAAACCAATCATTTTATCGATGCCCGGAATATCCGCTGATCTGCCGGATACGACACTGCCAAATACAACATCCCGACTGTTGTTATACCGTTGCAGCACAACGCCCCACGCTGCTTGCAGAAGGGTATTGACCGTTACTTGCTTCTGCTTAACCAGCTTGTTCATCCGTTCCGTCACTTCGTGGCCCAGTGTAAACGAAAGCTTGTCCGCTTCATATTCTTTAGCGTGACTGTCCAGCTGTTTTACCTGCGGTAATACGGTCTGCTGCTCAAAGCCAGCAAAATAATCACTCCAGAACCGTTCAGCCTCCACGTTGTCCTGCCGATCCAGCCATTCAATGTATTCGCTGTATGATGTTACCGGGGCGAGCTCCGGCTTGCGGTCTTCGAGTATGGCAAAGTACGTATTAAATGCTTCCCCTACAACAAGGAACAAGCACCAACCGTCCATCAAAATATGATGGAAGCTCCACACAAAACGATACGACTCCTCGCCTGTACGTAAAATAGACACCCGCATCAGCTCGCCTGAGCTGAAATGAAAGCCTTCGGCTTTGTCGCGTTCAGCAAAATCAGCAATGTATGCGTCCTGCTCACCTTGTTCCATCGAACGTACATCTTCAAAACGGAACCCGGCGTGCTTGTGACGGTACACCACCTGTAAAGGCTGCTCATTCCATCCGCTATAAAAATTCGTTCTGAATATTTGATGGCGATCCACCAGCTGATTTAGGCTTTCGGCAAAAGCCTCCACTTGAAAGCTGCCTTGCAGATCAAATGTCGCCTGCTCAAAGTACGCCCCGGATTTCGGCTCCATTAAGCCGTGGAACAGAATGCCTTTTTGCATGGGTGTGAGCGAATAAATGTTTTCCAGTTCTCCCGCATTAGCCGTCTGCTCTACAATATGATCCAGCTCTCCAGCCGTCAGTCCTTGGAAGGACAAGTCGCTTGGTGTCAGCTCCGGCAACTCTTTACCCACACAGTGAGCCAATATCTCACGTAAGCCCTCCTGCAACAGATCAGCCAGCTTTTTGATTGATTTTTTCATAAACATTTTGTTGCTGTAGCTGATCGTCAGTTCCAGTGCACCGTCCGTGATCATGCCGTTGATATCCAGAGCATACCGCTTGGTCAACGTGTCACTCATGGAAGCTCCGATGGAATAAGGAGACATGCGGAAGGCATTATTCTTTAAATCCTGATCGAATTGTCCGAGATAGTTAAAGCTGATTTCTGGCTCGGCAACAAAAGCTGCTTCTCCTTCACCGCTAGCAAGATATCTCAAAATCCCGTATCCAATCCCTTTATGCGGCAAACGGCGCAGCCCTTCTTTGACGTTCTTGACACGCCGTCCTACATTCCGATCCTCGCCCATATTGAGTACAACCGGGAATTGACTGGTAAACCAACCGACTGTGCGCGTAATATCCATATCCGGCAAAATGGCTTCCCGTCCATGACCCTCCAGATTTACAAGCACCTGACGGATGCCCGCCCACTCCTGAATTGCAGTGCCCAGAGCTGTCAGCAGCAGGTCGTTTGCTTCCGTATTGTAGGCCCGATGAGCTTGTTTCAAGAATTGTTCTGTTTCTTCTACCGTCCACGCTACGGTCAGCGTCCGATCATCGCGAAGCTGTGGCTTGGCCTGAGATTTACGATTGTAATCCTTAGGCAAGGATGCCTGGCTTTTCCCTGCTTCCTCAATTTGCTCCCAATACGCACGCTCCTTCTCCAATGCTGTGCTGTTCGCATAAGCTGACAGCTGATTAGCCCAAAGGCGGAAGGAATCCGTTTTATTTGGCAAACGGACAGACTCGCCCCGTAAAGCCTGTTCATAGCCGGTTGCCAAATCCTCCAACAAAATACGCCAAGACACACCGTCAACCACAAAATGATGGATTGCTACCAACAAATGGTCTCCATCGTTGCAACGGAACAGACCCAGCTTTACCAGCGGTCCTTCATCTAGACGGATGCTGCTTTGGATTTCGTTGGCTTTGTTCTCCAGCAAATGAGCAAAGTCAGACTCCCTTGTATAATCCACCACTTCGAGGCTATACAGCTCTCCTTCTTGCACGCCTCGGTTCCATGCTTCATACCCACCGTCTGCATTCTGGCGGAATACGATGCGCAAAGCATCATGATGCTCGACAATGCTTTGCAGTGCCTGACGAAGCGCCGTTTCGTCCAGTCGATCCTCACGATGCAGCATCAGAGCCTGGTTATAGTGCTCAGGATTGGATGGCTGCTGTTCAATGAACCAGTGTTGAATCGGTGTCAATGCCACGGTTCCACTAACTTCTCCTTGATCGGAAACGCGGGTCACCCGCTGCACCCGTCCATTCAGCTCAGCAATCGTCGGATACTGGAACAACTCCCTCATTTCCAGCTTGTAACCATTTTGCAGCAGTCTTGAAGACACTTGGATGGCCTTGATCGAGTCGCCGCCCAAATGGAAAAAGTTATCCAGAACACCAATCTGTTCGATTCCCAGTACAGATTGCCATACCGATACCAATGTCCGCTCTACCTCATTACGGGCTGCTACATAATCCTCGCCGGAATCCACGCTTCCCTCCGGTTGCGGCAACGCCCGACGATCCACTTTGCCATTTGGTGTTAACGGCAATTGCTCCATCTGCACAAAATACGACGGCACCATATAACCCGGCAATTCTTGGCTCAAGGTGCTTCGCAACTCACTAGCCGCGATATCCACAAGGGTGACTACATATGCGCAGAGCTGTTTCTGTCCCTGCTCATCCTCACGTGCAATGACGACAGCTTCTTGTACCGCATCTAGCTTCAAGAGCTGCGCTTCCACCTCGCCCAGCTCAATCCGATAGCCCCGGATTTTCACCTGTGCGTCGATCCGTCCTTTGTATTCCAGCGTTCCATCCTCATTCCAGCGAACCAAATCGCCTGTACGGTAGCAGCGCTCTCCGCTACGGAACGGACTATCTACGAACTTTTCAGCCGTTAAATCAGGACGGTTCCGGTAGCCACGTGCCACCCCATCACCGCCGACGATTAGCTCACCCCATGCCCCTACAGGCTGAAGCTGCATGGAACGATCTACAACATACGCTGTGGAGTTGTGGATCGGACGCCCAATCGGCACCGCTTCTGATTGCACTCCAGCAATCGCATGAGTTGTAGAAAAAGTTGTATTTTCCGTCGGACCATAGCCGTTAATAATCCGCAGAGACGGATAAGCCTCCAGCACCCGGTTAATATGCGGTACGGACAGCACATCACCACCGACCAGCAGTTCTTCTACCCCCTCGAACAGCTCCAAGTCCTGCTGAGATAGCTGGTTAAAGAGCGGCGCAGTCAGCCACATTGTCGTGATACCATGGTTGCGCACGGCTTCCTTGAGCTTGGGAGCGTCCAAAATAACATCCTGACTCACCAGCACGAGCTGTCCACCATTCAATAGTGCACCCCAAATTTCGAAGGTGGACGCGTCAAAGACAACGGCGCCAGTTTGCAAAATGCGCGTGTCAGCACCCAGTTGCGCATAGTTTGTATGCTTTACCAAGCGCACGACATTGCGATGTTCTACCATAACCCCTTTGGGCTGTCCGGTCGTGCCCGAAGTATACATCAAATAAGCTAGTCGGTTTCCAAATTTCCATTCTTGTGTCCCAGCAGTGCTGTCTACGACAGACGAGGACGATTCCTTTAAAATCTCATTTAAAATCTCATTTTTCGGATTTGTATAATCGGCATAATCCACATGATAAGCCTCGTTTTGCTCCCCATGTACGGTATTCAAGCCTTGGTCATCCTCTGCCGCGTACACCTTAGCATCGCTCAGATCCAGTACGATTCCGGTGTATTCCTCCGGTTGCTGTTCTGCACGCTGCACCAGCAACAACTTCGCTCCCGAATCTTCCAACAGGTAACGTACACGTTCAGCCGGATAATCAGGGTCAATGGGTACATATGCACCGCCCGCTTTGAGAATCGCCAACATGCCGACGATCATATCCGTGGAACGCTCAGCAACGATACCTACAGTTTGCTCGGCGGTAACACCGTGTCCGCGCAACGTGTGAGCCAGTTGATTTGCTTTTACATTCAGTTCGCCATAAGTTAAACGGGCATTTCCAAACACAACTGCTGTCTGATTCGGTGTATGTTCAGCCTGTTCCTCAAACAACTCATGAATGCCTGCTTCGTGTGGATATTCCACCGCTGTAGCATTGAATACGTCGACGATTTGCGCCCGTTCTTCCTCACTGATCAGCGACAATTCCTGTATCCGCTTGTGTGGGCCCTGCACCATATGCTCCGCCACACTCAAAAATTGCCGAATAATTCGAGCAATTTCCTGTTCACTAAACAGCTCGGTACGATAATCCAGATACAGCACGAGTCTATCATCATCCAGCATTTCAACCATGTGAATATCGAAGTCGTTCACCGTATCTCCGCAGAAATCGTTATCCACCTGCTGAATCGCTTCATCAAACCGGGAGAAACTCAAGGTGCGGTACTGAATGGAAGCACCAAACAGACGCTGAATGTCCAGGCTGCTTTGCTGTTCACGCAAATCCTGAATAATTTTGTTGTACGGGTAACGCTGATGCCGCAAAATGGACGCCTGCTCCTTCCCTACACCTTGCAGAAAGGTCAGCAGTTCGGATTCTGGTTCGACCAACAGACGCGTAGCCACGGTGCTGACGAACATACCGATGGTATCCTTTTCCTTCTTAGACGTACGGTTGGCATAGAGTGTCCCCACGGTTAAGTCCTGCTCCCCCGTCACTTTATGCAAATAAATATACAGAGCCGCCAGGAAGAACGTGAAAATACTAATTTTATGCTCTTCGCAAAAAGCCGTAACACCACGATACAACTCATGTTCCAGTATAAAGCTCTCCCGGCGTGCAGCTGTACTCAGTGTCAGCGGGTTATATGATTTCAAACCTGTAGTCTCAGGCAAATCGGCAAACTTTTCCGTCCAGTACGTTTTGTCCTTTTGATAACGGTCTGATTGCTCATAACTTTGCTCTACCTGGATAAAATCCAGATAGGGATTGCCTTTGGTCGGCGCATCTTGGCCTGTACCATGCACAATATCCATATAATGTCCTGTGATTTCATTAATGGCCTGATTCATGGACACGCCGTCTGAAATAATATGATGCATTTTAAAATTAAACCAGGTTTCTTCTGTTCCGAGCTGCAAGATAACAAATCGGTACAGCTGCGAATCCAACAATGAGAACGGCTGTGGATTATGATGCTTTAACCATACATTCGCTTCTTCCGGGGTAACTTGGATCGTTTCTATACTTTCTGCCGTAAATGGCTCTACATATTGATATGGAATCCCATCCTGAGCAGTAATTTTGATACGAAAAGAATCATTTTGGGCAATTACCCGATTCATTGCTTGCTGCAAGGCATCTATGCGAACAGTTCCCCTGATCTTTACAGTAGCAATAATTGTTGAAGTGTTCCGATGAGGATACAAAAGCTCCGTATACCAAATACGTTGCTGTGGCTGGCTTAAGGAAAACAATTGAACATCTTGCTGTGTCATCCGTCTCTCTCCTCACAAAATAGATATTTGGTAAAAAGGAAATTCGCATATTCATGCGGTTTGTTCCTCGGGATGCTTTCGAAATTGAAGCTCATACAGCTCTGCATAATGGCCGCCCTCGGCAAGGAGCTGATCATGGGTACCTTGCTCTTTCAGTTCGCCATCGGCAAGGACACAGATCGTATCCGCCCGTTCAATCGTAGACAATCGATGGGCAATAACTAATGTCGTACGATCCTTCATCAACTCATTTAAGCCCTGCTGGACTTCATATTCCGATTCTGCATCCAAAGCCGAGGTCGCTTCATCCAATAGCAAAATCGGTGCATTTTTGAGCAAAGCACGGGCAATTGCAATCCGCTGTCTTTGACCGCCGGACAAATTGGCTCCGCGTTCACCGACAATCGTGTCGTACCCCTCTGGCAACTCGGCTATGAAGCCGCTGGCATAGGCTGTTTTGGCTGCAGCCTCCACTTCCTCATCCGTGGCAGTCGGTGAGCCAAAACGGATATTATCCGCTACTGTACCGTGGAACAGCGTAGCCTCCTGTGGTACATAGGCCATCAAATCCCTGACCTCATCCAACGGAAATTCTTCTGCCAAACGACCACGAACCCGCAGCACACCTTCATCCGGTGGGTAAAATCCCAGCAACAACTTCATGACTGTGCTTTTGCCACCACCACTCGGACCGACAAGTGCAGTGACCTGCCCTTCCGGCACGACCAAGTTTAACCTTTGCAGCGTTGGATGGTCAGGCTGATAGCCAAAGGTGATGTCGTGCAGCTCCAGCGCAGCCGGAGTCTGTTCAATGGCGTGGTCTGAACGTAAGGTTTCAACATCGCCATAGAATTCCCCAGATTCACGGGCTGATAAAGCTGCCGTCTCGGGATCGCTAAGCCTAGTCAGCGGTCCCTTCTTTTTAGCCGCGGGGAACTGCTCCTCTTCCTTCGACTCATCCAGAATTTCGCGGATACGCGCCAAGCCTGCCAAGGAGTTTTGTAACAGTGTTACAGCCGCCCCTAGCTCCAAAAACACCGTTGAAATACCGGTTTGCAGTTGTACAATCTGTCCCAATACTCCCAGTTCCATTTGCTTCTGCGATACCAGAATCAATCCGGCGACAAGCACACCGCCCAGCGTAATGAACTCTATGACAAAATTGCACATATCCTGCAAGCCCATATGACGTCCCTGCCGGATGCTGATGCGATTGATGTCCTCGCTTGCATCGTTACATAGTCCACCTACCTTCGTCCTCAACCCAAACAACTTCACCGTCTGCAAACCGGAAAGCAAATCACTCAATCGTTCCGTGAACCTGCTCATCCGTCCCTGTAACTCTTCACTCGTCTTTCGCATTTTCTTCGCGAAATGAGCATTTATCCAGGCTGAAGCCAGCCCAAGTACAACCGCCATAATCCCAAATCGCCAATCCAAAGCCATCAAAATGACCAACGAGCCCAAGAAAAGCGAAATTTCCAGTATAATCGAGCGAATATGAACGGTGTAAGCCTGCTCTAGCGCCTGTACATCGTTCGTCATACGGGATACAAGATCACCCGAATGGTGTTTTTCGGCTTTTTCGTACGATAGCTTGACAATGTGGCCAAATAGTTTCATTCGTACATCAGCAATCGCCAGCTTTACACACCGTTTATACATATAGCTGCACAGGGGGGAGATAAGACTTAATGCCAAAAATGTACCACTGACCAAATAGACCGCTCGGTATAGCTCCTGTACATTGCCATTAACCGCGAAATTCAGCAAATAATGCACCACAAAAGAAAGTAAAATCGTGATGCTGGCATTGGTCAGACTATTGCCAACCAGCCCGGTAAAATACCATTTTTGGTGCGGCTTCATCAGGGACATCAACTGCTTAAATTCATAAAACCCCTGCTTGAAGGTCACGACGCTCACCCCTTTCCTCAGGCAACGAATTACCGTTTTCCGCCGTATGCTGTTCTTCTTCAAAATTTTTCAAATACAGCTTTCGGTACACACCATCACGACCCAGTAATTCCTCATGAGAACCCGATTCCACAATGCTCCCCTGATCGAGTACAATAATGCGGTTCGCCTGACGTACGGTTGACAGTCGATGAGCAATGACCAGTACCGTCCGGTTTTGCATTACCGCATTCATCGCATTCTGCACCTGAGCCTCCGACTGACTATCGAGTGCTGAAGTCGGCTCGTCCAATAGAAGTAGCGGAGCATTTTTCAATAATGCTCTTGCTATGGAAATACGCTGTTTTTGACCGCCAGACAATCCGCCTCCCCGCTCGCTCAACAGGGTTTCATAGCCCTCGGGAAGTTGAACAATAAAATCATGCGCATGTGCCGCTTTCGCCGCCTCGACAATTTCTTCTCGAGTCGCCTCCAAACGTCCATATCCGATATTTTCTGCAATGGTGGCCGGAAAAAGCGACGGCTCCTGAGATACCATCGAAATATGACTGCGCAGGCTTGTTAAATTCCAATCTGTCAAACTCTTTCCAAATAGTTGAATGGTTCCAGCATGCTCTCCAGGTTCATTAAATCCGCAAAGCAGCTTGAAAATCGTGCTTTTACCCCCACCGCTGGCACCGACAATCGCGACCATATCCCCTTGCCCTGCCTGGAAGCTGATATCCTTCAGCACTGTGTTCCCTTCATCGTAGCCAAAGGTCAAATGCTCAAAGCTGACTACAGCAACACTATCAACGTCATCATCACTTTCTGCTCCGCCTTCACTCATTCGGTTGGCTTCCCCATCTGCATCGTCTTTCAAATGAGGCGCCCTATTCTCTCGCTTCTGATCTACCAAGGTCATTTCGCCGTCCTGACGTTCATTCTGCCAATCCAGCACCTCAAACAAATGCTTTGCGGCTCCACCCGCTTCCTTCATTTGCGAAATGATCGTCGGCAGCATGGCAATCGGCTGCAATATGAACGAAATCAGGTATAAAAAAAGTACAATGCCTCCAGCATTCAACTCTCCATGTTGTATCAGGTATCCTCCGTATACAATGACCAAAATAATCGGTGTTGCTAGCATCATCACACCTACCGGAGTAATGGCTGCATAGCGCTTTTCTAGCCGTAAGCCGCGCTTGACGACCTCCTCCATAATCACCATATACTTCTTCAACAGCACAGCTTGCATATTGAATGCCTTGACGATAGGGATTCCTCCGATTGCATCTTGCCCCACAGCGTTCAAATGAGCAATTTTCTCCTGAAGATCCGCGGAGTATTTTTCAATTGGCTTGCTCATTAGTGATGTTATGATCATTCCTATTGGCATGAGCGCAAGACTTGCCAATATCAGTTTCCAGCTTGTCAGTAAAAGCAATATGAGTGATGCCGTAAACACGAGCGGTAAATAGAACAGATTGGCAAACTGCTGGATAAAAAAGTTCTGTAATACTGCCGTATTATTGGTTAGACGGGATACCAAATCTCCGGTAAATTTCCTTTCCACGCTGGAAACCGGTAAATCGCAAAACTTATGTACGAGATCGCCTCTCAAGTCGCGCAGAGCACTAACACTAAATCGCGCTGAAGCGTACCTCATCACAAACTTACAGGGCATTCCAATTAGCGTCATACCAACAACCAGATAGATCATGTTCTGGGTAGAGGAGAATGTCCCCTGTGCCATTTGCTCAATGGCCTTACCCAAAATAATGTCAATAGCTGCCAAACACAAGGAGGTGATCACCGTTATGAAAACCCATAGATTATACGGCCTTACATAACGTGCGAGTCTCCGAAAAGCAGAATTTAATCGAAACAAGGGCATCCCTCTTTTCGCTGCCCACACTTTTTCAGTGCGAACTTTTTATATTGGCTGTGGACGTCGTTGAGATAAACTCTGGGTTTGGATGCATGAGTATCCGTACAGAATAAAATGCGATTTTGAACTATGCTGGAATTTGCATCTTGGTGTGGGTTGGTTGTTGATTGTTGCTGAGATGGTAATAACGAAGTGTATCGTGATGTGTGGGACATTTAACTCTGTCTGAATCGTGGTTGTAGGGTGCTTGTGTTGTAAGCTGTATGAGCTCCCGCCGCGTGGGCCATCGGCGAGGATGTAGAAAGAATGTTCTCGACTGTGCTCATAACCTCTTGTTCTTGTTCATGGATGAAAAAGTGATTACCTTCGAACATTCGAACATCCATAGGTGATGTCGTATGCTGTTGCCAGGCATGCAGTGAATCTGTGCTAACCTCAAAATCCTTCATTCCGCCTAAAACAGTCATCGGACATATCAATGGATTTCCCGGCTGATAAACATAAGTTTCACATACCTTAAAATCTGCACGCAGACGAGGCATAATAATTTGCATCAATTCTGCATTTTGCAGCACCTCTTCAGGTGTTCCCTGCATCAAACGAAGCTCTTCGGTGAAAGAATCGTCTGCTAAATCATGGAGTCGTTTTTTGGAATATGGAATATGTGGTGCGGATTTACCGGATATGATGATATGCTCAGGTAGCTTTCCAGTTTTGCTGTACAATTGCCGTGCTGTTTCAAATGCAATCAGTGCCCCCATACTGTGTCCAAAAAAAGCGAACGGCTTATGTATGTATGGAGCCATAGCTGGAACCAACGATTGAACGATGTCTTGAAGAGTATCCATTGGAGCTTCTGTTGAGCGGCTTTCACGTCCTGGAAGTTGTATAGGCAACACGGTAATGTCAGGTGCAAACCTGGACTTCCAAGAGTTAAATATATAAGCACCACCACCGGCGTAGGGAAAGCAAAATAGTTGGAGCTTCGTAGTCGGTTGGACCTCTGTTTTCGCGAACCAAGATTGTGATCGAGTTGTCATAAGAATTCCTCCATCCTCTATGTAGTTCATAATTTTACAGTAAATCCTTATATCTCTTTTTTTCTTCCAACACTTTCTAACTGTTTTTAAATATACAAACTTTAAAACCACTTGGCATGGGACAAAAGGGCTAAATTGATAGAGCTCATAAAAATAAAATAAAATCCATATTATGTTATTTGTTTCCAAACTTCAAAAGCAACAATTTCACTTTTTGTATGAGTTATCTGTCAATCATGATCTGTTAATTTAGTTTAAAACAAGATTTCAGGTTTTCACGAATTTTGTAAAACTAAACTCATTTTGATTTACATTGAGGTCCCAACCCCTTATCCTACAACAATTTTATCTTTACTTGCCATTAACATAAATGTAACAAATTCAACCTGATATCATCCGACAAATTCCGACTTTTTCCGCAGCTCTCTTCAATCACCTAAATATTGGATTGGATTTGTATCAAGCTCACATAAGACAAAATTAATAACTCTTTATTTTTGTAATAAATATTGTTATTCCATAGTCATAAAGAATCATTTTTTTCATATTTTTTTCTGACTCTTCGTCTAAAAAATCCAGTTCGAATTGAATTTTTCTCTCCTAAATCTATGAATTTTCTTTTCAAACTCTAATAAAAACGTTTCTATCTCGCTTCAAAAGTACCTGTTCTCTAGAAATTTATAGCCTTACTTTTAATCTTTCACCCTCTCAAAAAACAGTAACGGCAAACAGCAAGGCTCCCCGTTGTTGGAGACTTGCTGCTTTATAAATTTCATTATGTTTGACTTCACTATCGGTCGATATGCAGAGTGTTGTAAGCTTTATTGTAGTTATCCCCCAATCTTATTAATTTAGTGGAATGGAGTATATGTATGGGTTCATGTATATATAATTTCCAAAATGCGAAAGCCTTATGGTATACAAAAAGAGCACAGCCCATTAAGGCTGTGCTCTTTTTATCGTGCTTGGCGACGTCCTATTCTCCCAGGACCCTGCGGTCCAAGTACCATCGGCGCTGGAGGGCTTAACGGTCGTGTTCGGGATGGGTACGTGTGGAACCCCTCCGCTATCGCCACCAAACATGAATTTGCTATGCAAATTCTACCGTATTGAAACTCGGTTCATCACAGCTGTGTGAATGAATTTCAATGCGTATTTCGTATGTATTTCTACATACCTTCAAGGTTACACCCTGAAAACTGGATCCGAAACTCATTTGCGTCTTATCTTAGGATAAGCCCTCGACCGATTAGTATTGGTCAGCTCCATGCATTACTGCACTTCCACCCCCAACCTATCTACCTCGTCGTCTTCAAGGGGTCTTACTAATTGGGAAATCTCATCTTGAGGGGGGCTTCACGCTTAGATGCTTTCAGCGCTTATCCCTTCCGTACATAGCTACCCAGCGGTGCTCCTGGCGGAACAACTGGTACACCAGCGGTACGTCCATCCCGGTCCTCTCGTACTAAGGACAGCTCCTCTCAAATTTCCTACGCCCACGACAGATAGGGACCGAACTGTCTCACGACGTTCTGAACCCAGCTCGCGTACCGCTTTAATGGGCGAACAGCCCAACCCTTGGGACCTACTTCAGCCCCAGGATGCGATGAGCCGACATCGAGGTGCCAAACCTCCCCGTCGATGTGGACTCTTGGGGGAGATAAGCCTGTTATCCCCAGGGTAGCTTTTATCCGTTGAGCGATGGCCCTTCCATGCGGTACCACCGGATCACTAAGCCCGACTTTCGTCCCTGCTCGACTTGTAGGTCTCGCAGTCAAGCTCCCTTCTGCCTTTGCACTCTTCGAATGATTTCCAACCATTCTGAGGGAACCTTGGGGCGCCTCCGTTACTCTTTAGGAGGCGACCGCCCCAGTCAAACTGCCCACCTGACACTGTCCTCGCACCGGTTTACGGTACCAAGTTAGAACCTAGATACGATCAGGGTGGTATCCCAAGGATGCCTCCCTTCAAGCTGGCGCTCAAAGTTCGACGGCTCCCACCTATCCTGTACAGATCGTACCCAAATTCAATATCAAGCTGCAGTAAAGCTCCATGGGGTCTTTCCGTCTTGTCGCGGGTAACCTGCATCTTCACAGGTATTAAAATTTCACCGGATCTCTCGTTGAGACAGCGCCCAAGTCGTTACGCCATTCGTGCGGGTCAGAATTTACCTGACAAGGAATTTCGCTACCTTAGGACCGTTATAGTTACGGCCGCCGTTTACTGGGGCTTCGGTTCATAGCTTCGCTCTTGCGAGCTTACCACTCCCCTTAACCTTCCAGCACCGGGCAGGCGTCAGCCCGTATACTTCGCCTTGCGGCTTCGCACAGACCTGTGTTTTTGCTAAACAGTCGCTTGGGCCTTTTCACTGCGGCCCCCTCGGGCTATTCACCCTACCGAGGCACCCCTTCTCCCGAAGTTACGGGGTCATTTTGCCGAGTTCCTTAACGAGAGTTCTTCCGCGCGCCTTAGAATTCTCTTCTCGCCTACCTGTGTCGGTTTGCGGTACGGGCACCTTCTCCTGGCTAGAGGCTTTTCTTGGCAGTCTGAGATCATGACCTTCGCTACTACAATTTTCGCTCCCCATCACAGCCCAGCCTTAACGATGTGCGGATTTGCCTACACACCAGCCTCACTGCTTAGACGGACATCCATCCGTCCGCGTCACTACCCTACTGCGTCACCCCATCGCTCATAACGGATTACGGTGGTACAGGAATTTCGACCTGTTGTCCTTCGACTACGCCTATCGGCCTCGCCTTAGGTCCCGACTTACCCTGAGCGGACGAACCTTCCTCAGGAACCCTTAGGCTTTCGGCGGATCTGATTCTCACAGATCTTTTCGTTACTCATACCGGCATTCTCACTTGAATGCAGTCCAGCGCTCCTTACGGTACACCTTCAACCCGCATTCAACGCTCCCCTACCCCTGATGCAAGCATCAAGCCATAGCTTC